>NZ_BLRH01000033.1 GCF_025996515.1 Rhizohabitans arisaemae | reverse complement strand
CCGACGGCTCGTGGCTGGCAAGTGGTTCCCATGATGGGACAGTACGGTTGTGGAATGCCGACGGTACCCAACGTGCGGTTCTGGAAGGCCACACCAACGAGGTGCATGCGGTGGCGATTGCTGCCGACGGTTCCTGGCTGGCCAGCGGCTCATATGACCATACGATTCGGTTGTGGAATGCCGACGGTACCCAACGTGCGGTTCTGGAAGGCCA
>NZ_BLRH01000032.1 GCF_025996515.1 Rhizohabitans arisaemae | reverse complement strand
AGACTCGGTTTCCCTACGGCTCCCCCACACGGGTTAACCTCGCCACACACCATGACTCGCAGGCTCATTCTTCAAAAGGCACGCCATCACCACCCACACCCCATGAATGAGATGCAGGCGCGGCTCTGACGGCTTGTAGGCACACGGTTTCAGGTACTGTTTCACGACCCCTCACCGGGGCACTTTTCACCTTTCCCTCACGGTACTCGT
>NZ_BLRH01000031.1 GCF_025996515.1 Rhizohabitans arisaemae | reverse complement strand
CGCGGCGGCTTGGGCGGCGACGAGGGCGGGCAGGGTGCCGCCGGGGTGGTCGACGGCGGTGGAGTTCCACCGCTCGATCGACGCCGAGTCCTCGGCCAGGTGGTCGGTGAAGGCCCGGGGGTCCATCGCCGGATCCTTGGCCACCTCGGCGAACGCCTTCAGGTAGTGCCCGGCCATGCCGGCGATCCAGTCGGCGGGGAACTGGGTCCGGTCGTACCGGATCTGCAGGGCGAGCTCGCCGGTGGCCGGGAAGCGGATGACGCCCGTGGTGAGCGCGATGTTGGTCTGTTCGAAGAACTCGCTCGGGCCGAGCGCGATCCCGTCGGCGGTGTTCAGGCCCTTGTAGACGTGGAAGTCGCGGTAGTCGAAGAGCACGTCGAACAGCGGCGACCGGCCGGTGAGGCGCTGCATCTCGAACAGGGGGTACAGGCGGTGCGGCAGGATCGCGAGCTCGGTGGCGAAGACCTGGTCGATGAGCTCGTTCCAGCTGGGCGTGTTCAGGTCGGCCCGGACCGGCACGCTGTTGAGGAACAGGCCGAGCACCTCCTCGGCCGCCTCGTGTTCGGGGCGGCCGTGCGTCACCATCCCGCTGATCACCTCCCGCTCACCGGTGAGCAGTCCCAGCACCCGCAGGTGGCAGGCGAGGAAGACGGTGCGCAGCGGGACCCGGCGCTCGCGGGCGGTCCGTTCGAGCCCGGCGACCGTCTCGGGGTCGAGCGGGGTCAGGGAGGCGGTCACGTCCTCGGCGTCGCCGCTGCGGTAGCCGGGGAGCCGGGGGAGCGCGCTCACCGGCGCGTCCTCCAGCGTCCGCTCCCAGAAGGCGCCGGCCTCGGGCGAGGCGACCGCGGCCCGCTCCCGCGCCACGTGGTCCCGGAACGACAGGTCGGGCCCGGTCAGGGGCGGGGTCGCGCCGCCGGTGACCCGCAGCGAGTAGCGGCCGACCAGCTCGGTGGTGAGCGAGGCGACGCTCCAGCCGTCGAGGATGGCGTGGTGGAAGCTGAGGGTGAGCGCGAACTCGGCGTCGTCGCGCAGGTGCACGACGACCCGCAGGAGCGGTGCGGAACCCCAGTCGAAGGGCTTGGTCTTCTCCTCGTCCCGGAAGGCGCGGATCCGCTGCGCGACCGTGCCGGCGTCGAGCCCGCGCAGGTCGTGGACCTCGATCGGGGCCTGCGCCCGGGACCAGACGAGCTGGAGGGGCTCGCTGAACCCGGTGAGGTCGAAGGAGGTGCGGAGCACCGGGTGGCGGACGCTGAGCTCGTCGAGGACGCCGCGGAGGGCGACGGAATCGTACGGCGCACGCAGGGTCAGGGTGAAGACGTCGTGGTAGGTCGCCGACCCGGTCTCGTAGGCGCTGTGGAACAGCATGCCCGCCTGGAGCGCCGTCAGCGGATAGGCGTCCTCGACCTCGGTGGCCTCAGGCTGCGCGGTCATCTGCTCGGTCCTCCGTATCGCTTCGTCAGGCGGGCGAGGTCCGCGGGGTCGAGCAGGCCGAACGCCTGCCGCTCCGGGGCGTTCTCCGCCGTGTCCGCGGCCGGGGTCTCCAGGGGCGTGAGAACGCCGGCCAGCTCCCGCACGGTCTGGTGCTGGAAGATCTGCTCAAGGGTCACCGCGTAGCCCCGGCCGCGGAGCCGGGCGACCACGTTGAGGCTGCGGATCGAGTCGCCGCCGAGCGCGAAGAAGTTGTCGTGGATCCCGATCGCCTCGGCGCCGAGGACGCTTTGCCAGATCTCGGTCACGGCGTGTTCGGCCGGGGTGGCCGGCGCCTCGAACGGTGACTCCTCCTGCCGCTGCGGAACCGGCAGGGCGTTCCGCCGGATCTTGCCGGTCGCGGTGAGCGGCAGCTCGGGCAGGAAGGTGAAGGTGGTGGGGATCATGTGCTCGGGCAGGCGAGCCCGGAGGTGGTCGCGGACGGCCTGCACCGGCGGTGGCCGGTCGGGGTCGGCCGGGACGAGATACGCGTTGATCGAGTCCGTGGCGGTGAGGGTGGCGGTGCGGATGGCGGGGTGGGTGGCCAGGGCGTGCTCGATCTCGCCGAGTTCGACGCGCATGCCGCGGATCTTGATCTGGT
>NZ_BLRH01000030.1 GCF_025996515.1 Rhizohabitans arisaemae | reverse complement strand
CGGGACGGGCGCACAACGCAACGATCACCCGGGAGCCGGGAACTCAGTCGCGCGGCCGACCCCCACCCCCGCCGTCAATCATGGGGTGAATGAGCTTGGCGGCCATCACCTCACATCCCCGCCAACCACCGGACCCGGGCACAGACGTACGGCACCGCCGACCCGGAGACGACAACCGACCTGTTGTGCGTGCCCCGGGACGGGCGCACAACGCAACGATCACCCGGGAGCCGGGAACTCAGTCGCGCGGCCGACCCCCACCCCCGCCGTCAATCATGGGGTGAATGAG
>NZ_BLRH01000029.1 GCF_025996515.1 Rhizohabitans arisaemae | reverse complement strand
GTGTTAAGCACGCCGCCAGCGTTCGTCCTGAGCCAGGATCAAACTCTCCAAACAATGTCTGGAAACAATCCCGGCAAACCACCCCAAGGAAAATCCGGGGTGTTCACCAAAGGAATCCCACCCGACCGCACGCACCCCCGAAGGGATGCCGGGCCAGGACAGGGGTTCAATACATCACAAATGCACTGGCTTTTAGCACACTGTTGAGTTCTCAAGGAACGCACGCACACCGCTCGGTCTCCACCGGAGTCTCGACCGCCCGGAGCGTCTTCCGTTCTGTTGTGACTTCAAGTTTACCATTTTCCCACCTGCCAGTCAAACCGGCTTCCGGTGGGCGAACGATCAACTTTACGCCTCTGCCCCTCTCGGGGCAACCCCTCTAAGGTACTCACTTCACTTCGGCGGGTCAAACCAGCCTCGGTTTGGGCGTGTCCATCGGGGGGTACGCGAACAGCCTAACAGTCCTGGAACCTTGCTGGCCCCAGGACCTCCCAACTCTCTGGAACGAGTTGGTTTAGCCGGACTGCGTAAAGCAACTGTAGCACCGGTTTTCACACGAGTTCTCCTTAACGTTCCAGCCGGACGGAAGCCCTGGACCCCGAGCTCCAGAGCGCCTCAAGTGGGTTGCAAGGCGTCTTCAGTCGATCCGTAACCGCTGTGCGCTATCAATGGGTTGAAGGAGATGGTGACCATGACCCGTTCCGAGCTCGACGACATCCGAGAGAGCATCCGTCACGCCACAGAGACCTCGACCGACACCCTGCTGGAGATCGCCCAGCTGCTCCTGATGGAGCTGGAGCGCGCCCGCATGCGCGAGGCCACCCTTCGTTCGCACTACGTCGGCCTGCTCTCGGCCGCCCGGGCGAGCGTCGCCGCCCAGCGGGGCGAGGCAGCCGACCCGCTCACCTTCCTCACCCACGAGCTCGCCCGGCACGGCCAGCTCCCGCCCGACGGCCCTCCGCACCGGATCCTCGCCGACGCCCGGGCCAACCTCGCGCTGGTCGACGGCACCTGCGTGTCAGCCGCCTGACCGGCCCAAGGGTCCCTTGCGCGTACCGGTTCCCTGCGGCACCCTTCATAGGGCGTAAGGCGATGTCAGCGACCGAGATAGGCGCCTGCCTTGGACGATGAGAGCCGCTACGGCTACCGGGTGAACCTGACCGAGTTCTCCGACACATGGACGTCGCGGTTCCACGAGATCTCCACGCGCATCGCCGAGGAGCTCGGTGACGCCGTCCACCGGATAGAACCGATGGGCAGCCGGCTTGTCCCGGCAATGGTGGCGAAGCCCATTTTGGACGTCATGGTGACGGTCTCCCCGGAGAACCGCCCCCGGGCGAAGGCCGTGTTCGAGGCGATGGGCCTGCGGGAGCTGACCCTCGACGAGGCGGACGGGCGGACCTTCTTCCGGCGCCGGGACGCGGACGGCAACCCCGATCTCCACATCCATCTGGTCGGCGAGGACGACTGGGAGCTCTGCCCGGAGCTGATCTTCTACCGGCGGCTGCGACGCCACGAGGATCTGGCCCGCTCCTACTCGCACTTCAAACTGCTGCTGGCCGAACTCACCCAGGGGGACGTCCGCCGGTACGGCGAGGCCAAGGATCGCTTCATCTCCTGTGTCACCGAGGTCCTCGACGAGCTGGAGGGCCCGCCCCCTCCCGGGTGAGGTCTACCCCCGGAGCTCCCAGAGCGCGACGACGCTCCTGTCGTCACGGTTGGCCTGGTCAGGCTGATTGATCTGCCAGAGGAACCGGGTGAGGTGCGGCGGTGCCTGCAGCCACTCCTCGGTCATGGACGCACGGGCCCGTTCCAGGAACAGCGCGGTACTCGCCGTACTCACGAAGACGACGCCTCCCGGTGCGACCGCGAAGCTCCCCCAGCGGGTCGTGGGGGATTCGGCGGGAAGTACCACGGCGTTGTCCGTACGCGGTGAGAAGACCGTCGTCCACTCCCCGTCCGGTTGAAGCACGGCAACCGGCCCCGAACCCACCCCGAACGCCAGGTGCCGGCGGCTCGGCCCGTCACCCAGACGGGTGAGTACGCAGGTCAGCTCGGTGGCGAGCGCGTCGCTGGGCAGGTCCCTGCGCCGGGCCGCCTCCGCCAGCGGGTCGTAGAGCGAGGCGCACGCGGACGCGAACAGCTCGGCCAGCCGCGCCTCGGCTCCCCGATCGCCCGACTCCAGGTCCTTCCACGCCGCGTCGATCTCATACGCCCGATCGGTGAGCTTGTGCTGGATGCTGCGGCAGGCCTGGGCCGCTCCGACCTGCGTATGACGCCCGGTGGGCCGTCCCGCGGCGACGGCGGAGAGCAGGACCGGAGGCTGGAACCGGTCGAGTACGGCCAGCGCGACGGTCTGCCGGCGTACCTTGGCGGCGACCCTGGCGGCGTGTCCGCGAACGGAGACGGCCCGGGCGGCCAGCGCGCCGAGCCGGGCCGCGTCGGCGACGCTGTCGGGAACCGAGTCCGGCACGTCGGGCAGGACCTGCGGGTCGAGGAGATGCTCGGCCTCACCTGGATGCCCGATCGGGATCTCCGGTTCCGCGGCCTCCTGGTAGACGACCCGGTCCTCCGTCTGGACGGGAATCTCCACGCGGACCGGCCGGTCGATGTAGACCGGCTCCTTGACCACCTGCGGGAGGCGTTTGAGCTGGGCGCGCATCTGCATCGACCACACGCCGAGCACGGAACTGATGATCGCCAGAATTACCACGAGAGCAATCTCCACCGGCACTCGGTCCTCTCCGTTCGGCGCCGTTCCCCACACCGTACGTCCGGTGCGGCGGATGCGTCGGTCCCGATATCGCGTCGTATGACGAAGTCGGTTGCGCGAAATCGCCGTACTTTCGCCAGTCTGGTGAGTAACGCTGGTGCGGTGGGAGGAAAAACGGTGGTCGACCAGAGTCCGGACAACACCCTGCAGGAGATCGCCGAGCTGCGGGAGCGGGCGGAGCGGGTGCTCGCCGCGCTGAACGCCGAGTCGTTCTCCGACGATCCCGGGGTGCGGAGCGTCCGGGAGCGGGTGGAGCAGCACGCTCTGGACCTGCTGCGGCTCGCCCGCGAACCCATCACCATCGGGGTGGTCGGCAAGTTCAGCGTGGGCAAGTCGCTGATGCTCGGCACACTCCTCGGACGCCCGGATCTCCTCCCCACCGAGCAGCGCCCGACCACGGGGAACGTGACCGCGATCTATCTCTCCCCCGGGGAGCCCGGCGAGCGGACCCGGGTCGACGGACCCGTCATCCTGCACTACCTGACCAGGCCCCAGCTCAGCGACTGCGTCCGGTACATGCTCGACGAGCTGGCCCGGGCGGCGGTGCTCATCCCGGCGATCGGCGACGTCGAGTCGCTCCGGGACTACGACCCGGTGGAGCAGGGCTGGAGCCGGCTGGAGACCTGGTGCCGGAAGCAGCTGTGGGAGGGGGCCGTCGAGAACCTGGAGCTCCGCAAGATCGGGACCGAGCTCCTGACCCTGCGCGACGCGCACCTGTCGGCGGGCGACATCCTCGGCGGCAACGTCCCGGTTTCGCAGGAACACATCGTCGGGGCGCTCGACCTCGGCAGCAGCACCGGAGTCCCCGATCGGTTCCCGGAACGGCGGCTCCGGCACGGCGTCACCGCCCGCGACGTCGCGGACGACGTGGACGCCCTCCGGGACACCTTCCCGCTGATCCGCCGGGCCGACTACCGGGTCAGCGTCGATCCGCGCGTCTGGTCCCTGACCGGCCTGCGCGACCGCAACGAGGTGGTTCTCCTGGACTTTCCCGGGCTCACCGCCCGGCGCTCGGCCAAACGCGACGAGTTCCTCAGCCAGAGCGAGCTGCGCGACATCCACACGATCATCACGGTCTTCGACGCGAACGAGCCGGAGACCAACGTCCCCGACACGTTCTACACGATGCTGGAACGGCACGGCCGGGACCGGGCCGAGCTGCGCGAGTCCATCCTCGCGGTCGGCAACCGGTTCGACCTGATCAAGCCGCCGTCGGTCCCGGAATCCGGGCCGCTCACCATGGCCGACCTCACCGGCGGCTCGCAAAAGCTCCTCGGGTTGTACAACGGCGCATGCGATCTGGTGCGCAAGCAGGAGGAGCGGGTCCGTTTCGTCTCCTCGATCGTCGCGATGAACAACTCCGACCTGCCCGCGGTGTTCCACGGGGAGGAGGGCGAGCAGATCCTGGCGGCCAAGGAGAAGGCCGGTGAGCGCGCCGACCTGTGGAAGCAGCTGGCCACCCGGCTGGTCCAGACCGAACCGGGCAGCCCGTGGGGGCACACCCTGGCGGCGTTCGCCGAGGACGGCGGCTTCGCCGCGCTCCGCCGGCTGATCGAGGACCACGCCCGGACCCACGGCCTGGCCAACAAGCTGCGCGGGATGCGCCGCCAGAACCAGCGGATGAGCGAGTCGCTGCCCAAGCTCGGCCGGTTGCTGCAGCCCGTCCGCATCGCCGCGGGTGAGAACGCCTCGGCGCGGCTCCGCCTGGGATCGCTCTTCGACGAGCTGCGGGTCCAGCACCAGCGGCTGATCAGCGCGAGCCGGGTCTTCCGCGATCCGGCGGGGCTGCGGGCCGCCGACGGGGAAGCGGTGCTGGGCAGGGTACGGGACGAGGCGGTCACCGAGGCGATGCGCTGGTCCCTCTGGCAGGAGATCCTGCAGCGCGCCGAGGACGGTCTGATCCGCAAGACCGAGGCCAAGCGCGGGCGGACCCGGGTGGAACGGATGATCGGCGGCGGGAGCACCCCCGGCGACGACACGACGGGCAAGTTCCTCGGGCCTTATGTGAGCACCTACCGGGAAGCGCTCAGGATGGGCCGCGAGGAGATCAACGCCGCCCTGGTGGACTGGACCGACGTACAGAACAGCCAGCTGACCTCGGTCCGGCGGCAGCTCTTCGACGACGACGTGCAGCGGCTGCTCCAGGTCGGTCTGCCACAGCTCCGGGCGAAGTTCGGCGACCGGGACGTGCTGGCCGCCCTGGATCTGCTCACCGACCTGTCGTGGCTGGCGGAGCCGGAGGAGGACGAGCCGGAAGGCTCCACGGACGCGGAGATCCAGCAGAGTTTTCCCGCCTATGTGGACCGGGCGATGCCGTGGCACTCCCGTTTCCCGCTGCCCGACGACGATGTGATGCAGCGGCTGGTACGGCATCAGAGCTACCTTTTCCGGCTCCGGCGGGAACTCGCCAACGGGGTGGCCGACGCCGTGTCGTCCGCGGTGAGCCGGGAGATCGAGAAGGTCTACGAGTCGCTCCGGGACGAGCTGCAGGAGCTCCACCAGTACATCCTGGGGCCCGCCGATCTCCGTCTGATGTTTCCGCCGGAGCCGCCTTCGGCGGAGGGCGGTGAGGACGAACCACCCGGTGACTCCCCACCCGACCAGTCCCCCCTCCGCGATCTGCTCCGGGAATGGAGTGCCACCTGATGCTCAGACTGATCTTCGAGTCCTCGGACGACCACGTTCGCGAGATCTCTCCGTACATGTTCCATCTCTACGAGCAGAACGGGTTCTACCGGCTGCCGGACGCGGTCCTGCAGACCGATCCCGGCATCCACACCGTGGAGCTTCAGGAGATCCGGGTGCTCCCGGCCGAGCACAGCCGCCTGGTCCACGAGCTGGCCGGCTCCTGGAACCACGCCGCAGGCCGTACCCGGACCTGGGTCGTGGCCCGCATGGTGCTCGCCAAGGAGCTGGAGCTGCCGACGGCCAAGGTCGGCTGGTCGTGGCCGTCGGGGGATTCGATCCAGACCGCGGTCATCTGGCATTACGTCTTCACCGACAGCTCCGGCGCCCCCGCCACCCGGGAGGCCCGAGTACGGCTGATCTTCGCACCGCCCGGCGCGAAGCCGGCGCCGCACCAGGGCGCGACCCCGACGGCGCAACCCGCCGCTCAGGAGACCCGGGCGCAGCCGTATCGCGAATTTACGGAAACGGTTCCCGGCGGACCCACGCAAGTGCCGGTTCAGCCCCGTACCCCTCCGCCCGCCGAGGAGCCGCGGGCCGGGGCGAACGTGTTCCACCGCCTGGTCGATAGGCTCGGAGAACCAGAGAGGGTACGGGCGCAGCCCTCTACCGCGCCGTCCGCTGAGACGCCCCCGATCGGCGCGGACGTTTCCCTCGGCGGAGCCGACAGGAACACGAAACCGGAGAAAGCCCGGGTACGGTCTCGGACCGGGTCGCTCTACAACGGATTCGCCTCCGTGGACTTCGGCACCTCCTCCTCGACCGTGGCGCTGCTGGACACGCGGTACTCCACCAAACTCGCCCTCGATCCCGCGCAGCTGACCCGGCTGCGAAGCGAGTTCGCGGAGCTGCTGCGGCGGCGCCCACCCGCCCATCTGGCCGCCGAGTGGCAGGATCACCTGGGCAAACTGGTCGACGCGGTCAAGCTGCGGGCCGTCGAGTTCACCGGAGGCGGCGCGGCCGAGCTCGCGGACCGGCTGGAGAAGACGGCCGCGATCGACCGGGACACCGAGTCGCCCCGGGATCCGCTGCTGGACGGGGTGTGCGTGGCGTTCGACGAGCGGGTCGCCGAGTGCGGCCCGGAGCTGGCCCGCTGGCTGGCGCCGCAGCTCCTGAACTGCTATGACAAGGCGTTCGCGGTCCCGAACCTCTTCGAGCTCTCCATCTTCCAGGTGATCCTCGACACCAACCGCAAGCAGTACGCGGTCCCCAGCACCGTCGAGATCGTCGAGGAGAACCCCATCGAGATCAGGCTGGGCAACGACGGCCCGGACATCCGCCGGGGTCTCAAGGCCGCGCTGCTCAAGCCGGAGCGGCTCCCGGGGATGACCTGGATCGACGGGCGGGAGGCCACCACCAACGATCTGATCGTCCACGTCTACAAGCAGCTGATCGACCGTACGGAACGGTTCGCCCGGCGCGATCCGGAGACGCCGCTCGAATCCATCGTCCAACTTGTCGTGACATATCCGACGACGACCCCGCCGCCGGCCCGGGCCGAACTGGAGCGGATGCTCGGGGAATCGCTGGACCTCGACCGGGTCGTGGTGGAGTACGACGAAGGGGTGGCCGCGGGGCTCTTCTTCCTGATGCGGGACTTCGGCAGCGACCGCGGCGAGTTCGGGGCGGAGGCGTTGATCGCCCGATCCCGCCGGGTCTCCGACAACCCGCCCAGCTGGCGGCAGAACATGCTCGTCATCGACATCGGCGCGGGCACCACGGACATCGCGCTGATCAGGCTCACCCTGACCGACGTCACCCCCGCGCCGCGCGACCCCGCGGGCGACCCGCTGGTCCGGGGCAGGTTCTACGTGATCAGGCCGGAGGTGCTCAACTCCACCGGCCACCCCCAGCTCGGCGGGGACTACCTGACCCTGCGGATCTTCTACTGGCTCAAGGCCGCCGTCCTCGACGCGATGGTGCGCGGGGAGGATCTCGGCGATCGGCGGAACACCCTGGCCCATCGGATCGATCAGTTGATGGGGGTGTCCGGGGCACACGAAGAGCCCCTCGCCCCGCAGGTCGCCGAGTCGGGGATGACCGAGCCCGTCCCGGCCAAGCTGGGGACGCTCATGCGCCTGCTGCTGCCGACGCATTGGGAGGACGACGCGTCGTCGGCCGACAAGCAGGCGTTCCACCTGCTCTGGAAGCTGGCCGAGGCCGCCAAGATCGAGCTCGGCAAGGCCGTGGACGACTACCACGTCATCCCGCTCGCCGATCTCCAGCCGGTGATCGCCGCGGTCGACCAGCACAACCGGGGCCGGGAGCCGTCCCTGCTCGACCTGCTGCCCAAGGAGGGCGTCCGGCTCAGCCGAGCCGAATTCGACACCCTCGCGTACAAGGTGCTCAACCGGGCGGTGGGGATCGGCGGCTGGCTGGTCAGAACCAGTTTCCGGGACGATCCGACCGAGCGCCTGGACCGGGTCATGCTGTCGGGGCAGACCAGCAAGATGGCGTTGATGCGGCAGGTGGTCGCCGACGAACTGGGCGGCGACGACGAGTCCGGGGCGAGTCTGCTGTGGAATCCGAGCGCGGTGACGATCGAGGCCGCCTACGCCAAGCAGGCCGCCTCCCTCGGCGCCTGCTGGGCGCAGTCGATCCGGGAACGCGGCATGGGGGTGGAGGACGCCGAGTCGGAGCTGGCCAAGGGGAAGACCCAGGTGCGGATCGCCGTGGACAACCTTTTCCACACGCTCCCCTGCGGTTTCGAGCTGAAGCAGCACGGCAGCAGCCAGAACATCCCGCTGCTGAAGGCGGGCACCCCCATGGTCGAGGTGGACGACGCGGGCACGATCGCCGTCCGGAGCTCGTGGCGGTCGCTCCTGCCCACCCACGAGGTGCACCGGCCGGCCGACAAGCTCCGGACCATCCAATGGGGCGTGTTCCGATATTTCACGAGAAAGGAGGAGGGCTTCGCCCCGGATCCGCAGATCTGGATGCCGAGCGCGGACGGATCGAGCGACTCCAAGATCAAGGCACAGCTGGAGGTCGATCCGGCGCTCGTCCCCTACCTCCGCCTCTGCCACGGCTCCCCGCACTACCACGTGAACCTCACCGAGGCCGAGGTCATCGATCTCAAGCAGGAGCTGGAACCGCAGCACTGGGATGAGAACTCCTCCCGGCTCAGAGACCTCCCCGCGCAGATCTGGGTCGCCACGCACGCCGACGACGGTTCGGAGATCGCCCGCGAGCAGGTCTTTCCCGCCTGGTCACCGGAGCGGGAGCGGGAGGGCCGGTACTTCCCCGAGTTCTTCCACGAGAGCGCGGCGCTGGACAGCGCCCACATCGTCGGCCGGATCTCCGGGGCGCTGCCCCATCCCGCCAAGAACGGCGAGTACACGTTCTTCCTGGCCTGGAAGGATCGCGAGCAGCGGATCGGCACCCTCCGCACCACCGGCCACAGCGGACCCCGAGCCCGATACACGGCCACCCTCGACTGCGCCGGGCGACTGCGGATCCACCGCGGCGAACCGCCGTACTGGGCGGCGAAATCGCTGCGCGACGTCGAACGGTACATCGGATCGGTACACAAGGTCCCGATGGACGAGGGTGTGCCCGACCTCAACCCCCACTGGAACCCTTTCACCGGAAAGCACTGACCATGTCGCGCGACGAACAGTCCCTGGGCAGCGCGATGGCGCGGGTGCTCATCGAACTCCCCGAACACCTGGCGCGAGCCGTACAGGCCGATCTGGAGGAGCTGGTCGGCAAGCTCACCACCACCGGGCTGCGGGTCGAGGACCCCACGGTGAAGGAGGTGTGCCGACAGGCCCGCCAGGCGCTGGAAACCGTGATCGACAACGCCGATCTGGCGCGCCGCCGACGCTCGCAACCCCCTCCTCCCCCACCGGAACCCGCGGTGGAGACCGCGGCCCTCCCGGAACCGGTGCCGGCTCCGGATCCCGTTCCGGAGCCGCCGGACCTCCGGGATCTGATCACGACCTCGCTGGGGCGGCTCTGGGAGGCGATGACCGCCGACGAGACGACCCGGCACTTCACCGCGGCCTATCCCGGGACCCACACCGGCGACCCGGCCCGGCTGTGGGAGCGAATCCACGTCCTGTGCCTGCGGCTCTCCGCGGACACCGCCCAGACGTGGCGGCGACACGCGTTCGCCGCGGTGTCGGCCGCGGCGGAGGAGTACGTGCGACGCGGGGGAACCGCGGCTCCGCCACCGGAGTTCCGGGCGGACGGCGACCCGCTGCCCGGGCTCGCGTCCGTCGGCTACCCCGGTGGTTTTCTCTCCGACGGGGTCCCGCTCCCGGGTGAGCTCGCGGAGTACGCCAAGACGCTGGAGCCGCGCGGCCAGGCAGACCTGCTGAGGATGGCCGCGCACTCCCTCTGGCTCGCACGCCACGACTCGGGCGTACGGCAGGGGCTTGAAGCCGTCTGCGCGACCGCGCTCGGCAGAAGCGACGATCCGGGCAACTTCCAGCTCTATCTCGGGGCGTTGAAGCGGGCCTTCGACGGCCTCGCCGCCACCCGGCCCGGCTCCAAGGACGAACTCGTCGCCCTGCACCAAGTCGACGAGACGCTCCGAGCCCTGGTCCCGCTCCCGTTACGGGAACCCGGAAGCTGGTGGGACGAGCGGACCAGGACCCTCAACGAGCGGCTCGGCAAAACCGGCGGAACCGCCTACTTCATCCCCGCGGAACGCGTCGACTGGTCGTCTCAGGACACCAAGGGGGACGACCCGAAGGTCACCCGGCGGGAGGCCGGCCCCGCCGCCAGGCCCTACGGCGGGAAGGTGATCTGGATCCTCCGGGTGGCCTACCCCGCCAAGTCGATCAAGGCCCGGGTCGTCTACGTGGACGGCGAATCCTGACATCACGCCGACGCGCCCGGCTCCTTGCGTGCGGAGCCGGGCGCGTCGGCAGGTGACGATCAGTAGGCGAGCGCGTAGGAGTTGAACCGCGGCGCCATGAAAGACTCCTTGAACTTGGGATACGCCACGCTGGTGGCGTCGCCGTCCGAGGTGAACCGCTTGTCGGGGTTGGCCTTGAGCCAGTCCAGCCAGGCGATCGAGCAGAACCGCTTACAGTCGCCCTTCTTCTCCCCCGAGCGGATGCGCGGGATGGCGAGCGGGTTGAAGTCCTTGGCGAACGGCGAGGCGGCCGGGGTGTAACCGGCGAGGAACACACCGCCGTAGTTGTAGGTCTGGCCGCCGACCGTGCCCTTGCGTGCCCATTCCGGCTGGTTCGGCTGGTTTCCGTACGGCAGGGCAAGAGTGACCGGCGGAGCCTCCTTCACCAGGTCGGTGATGAGCTTGTGGCCGGCCATGACCTCCGCGAAGACGGCCTTCTTGTCCCGGCCCCGGAGATTGAGGTGGTCACGGGTGTGGTTACCGATGTCGAACCCGTTGCCGTGCAGCCAGTTGAGCACCTGGGCGTGCTCCTCCGGGGTGGCCAGTCCGAACATGTCCTTGGTCACGTAGAAGGTGCCCACCGGCCGGAACCCGGGGTGGCGACGCGCCACGTCGAGCAGGATGGCGAGCGCGGTGCCGGCCTTGGGCGTGCCCGTACCATCCAAGGTCACCTGGGACGGGGACGAATCATCGAAGGTCAGCACGACCGGGTGCTTCCCGGCCGGGATCCCGATGCGTCCGGTGACGTACTCGGCCGCGGTGATCGGCACGTAGTTCTCCTTCGCGAGCAGCTCCAGCTCGGCGCGGAACTGCTGCGGAGTGAGGTCGTCGACGGTGGTCGGGCGGTCCACGATGCGGTGGTACATGAGCACCGGGATCTGGCCCAGCTCGTTGGCCCCCGCCTTCTTCGCCGCGGCGAGCCTGACCGCCTTCGTCGCCTCGGCGTCCGCGGCGACCCGTTTCGCGGGCGGGGCCGCCTTCTTCGCCTCATCGCCTGCCCATGGCATACATCCCGACACGGCCACGGCACAGACCGCCGCCAAACCAATGCGAACTAACCCAAAGTGCACCATGGCCCCCCCAGCCAATGACGGCAGACAACCCCCTCCTACCCCACTGACCTGCAAGTTTCACCCAGGTGCCGATAGCGCATCGGCATGGATTGCCCCAGGAGGCACGTCTCCCTCCGGCCGTCGCCGCCCGGCTCCCGCAGCCCGTCCACGCGCATCGACCGGGGTACATCCCCGGCCCTGAACGGGCTCGCGGGTCGGGGCCGCAATCTCCGCACGCTTTGCCGTACCTCAACGCGGCCGACCTGGTGATGCCCGAGGCCGGTCCCTCGTCCCAGAGCGGGTGATGTTCGCGGGCCGCCGCCCGCCAACTTGATCACCAGATTGGAGGGCTGACCATTTCCAGACTTATCCGTTTATTTGGGGTGGACCGGGTTGAATGAAAGCGTGGTCGGCCGGAAACGGCCACGGAGAACTGTCCGAGCCTGGCGATACGGTGCCGCCAATCGAGAGGAGCGGGCGTGGATCTGATGCAGGTGGAACGGGCAGCCTATGCGGCCTGGCGGCGGGACGACTGGCCGAACGCCGCCGCGCGCCTGGCGGAGCTGGTCACCGCCGAGCCCGACGGCCCCAAGAGCCCGGCGTGGTGGTTCGACCTCGCCCTCGCCCACAAATTCCTCGGCGACTGGCCCAAGGCGTACCAGATCGGTAAGCAAGCCGCCGCCCGCGCGAACCGCGGCGAAGAGGACCCCGCGTTCTGGAACCTCGGCATCGCCGCCACCGTGATGCGAGACTGGCCCACGGCCAGAGACGCCTGGACCGGCTACGGGATCACGCTCAAGCCGGGCGACGGGGAGATCGTCGAGAACTTCGGCCACGCCTGCGTCCGCCTCCAGCAGGACGACGGCTCGGAGGTCGTCTGGGTCGAACGGATCTGCCCCACCCGCGCCCGGGTGATCAGCGTCCCGGTCCTCTCCGGCCGCCGCTTCGGCGACATCGTCCTCCACGACGGGGAGCCCAAAGGCGAACGGGTCGTCGACGACACCCACTACCCGGTCTTCAACGAGCTCATGATCTGGGCGGCCTCATCCCTGCCGACGCTGGTGGTCACGATCGGCGCCGACGACTCCGGCGACCTGGTGAAGCTGCTCACCCTCTTCCACGACAACGGGCTGGGCGCCGAGCCGCACACGGGCCTGCAGCCGATCTGCACCTGCTGCGACGAGGGCGGCGTCGAGCAGAAGCGTCATATCGAGAGCGGAAGCCAGACCGTCCTGCTCGCCGGACCGATCGAACAGGCGGCGGCCCTGCTCCGGGAATGGAGCTCGGCCGACCCCGACCGGCGCCGATGGCAGGACCTCACCCTCGTCGAGGAGTTCTGAGCCGTCGCGAGGACCTGTTCCCACACCGCGGTGGGCTCCTGACCGGAAGCCTGTCCGATCAGCAGAAATCGAAAGATGCCGCCGACTCGCGCGGCCGGCCGGTGCCGGGGTCCAGGACGAGCACGCGGTTGTTTAGTCGCGGGCGCGCGGGATCGGTCCAGGTCACTTTGGGAATGTCGGACCAACGCTCCGCACTGCACCCCACGTCCCACTCGCGCGTCCACAATCCGGCGTCCTTGCGGACCACGAGAATCCACTCCGAGTACCAGTCCCAGTACCCAACCTCGATCCTCATCGTCAAACCTGAGCCGGCCGGGCCGCGAATCACCTCACTGACTTCGCGGGAGTTCAGTTCAGCGCCCACCCACACGAACACCCAGACCATCGCGAGCCCGACGGTGAGCGCGAGAGAATCCCTGCCGTATCGGAGCCACCCGGCCCGGGCGATCAGGAGCGCCCCCACCCCGATCACAACCGGCTGAGCGAGGAACACGTAGTTCTCAACGGCACCCACCAGGGCGAGCACAACGGCCATCACGCCCAAGCGGAAATGGACACCAGCCGGTGTCGCCCGCGAATTCGAGATCATGGCGGCACGCTAGGGGCCGCGACTTGGGGCCCACTGGGAGGAGACGCCGTACCCGGCGCTCCATCTGAAAGGCGACGGGTTCCGGCGTGGTGGAGACGTCACCACGGCTGCGCGTTCAAGCACAACCGATCCAGGCCGTGATCCTGCGCAAGCCGGTCCGGGGATCACGACCGATCCCCGGACCGGCGTTCTTCACGGTCGGACCCGAAGCCCCCGCGACTCGGGGCCGACGACCGGAACGGGCTCCGCGCTCTCCTCCGGAAGGCCGTACCGCCGCCACCAGCGGGCAAGCGGGGCAGGAGACCACCAGGCCCGGTGACCGAGCAACCGCATCGTGGCCGGGACCAGCAGACCGCGGACGATCGTGGCGTCGACCACCAGGGCCACCACGACGCCCACCCCGACCATCTTCAGCACGGTCACGTCGATGGTGACGAACGCCCCGACGACCACGCCCAGAAGGAGCGCCGCAGCGGTGACGATCCTGGCGGTGTGCTGGACGCCGACCGCCACCGACTCCACCGGGTCGCCGCTGCGCAGGTAGTGCTCCCGCATTCTGGCCAGCATGAACACCTCGTAGTCCATGGCGAGCCCGAACGTGATTGCCGCGATCATCAGCGGCATGTTGGCGTCCAGGAAACCCGGGGCGGTGAAGCCGAGCAGCCCGGAGAGGAAACCGTCCTGGAAGATCAACACCATCGCCCCGAAGGCGGCCGACAGCGACAGCAGGTTGGTGAGCACGGTCTTGATCGGCAGCATCACCGAGCCGAAGGCCAGGAAGAGCACCGCGAACGTCACCACCGCGATGATCAGCAACATCCACGGCAGCCCCGCGGCGAACATGTCGAGCATGTCCACGATCGCCGCCGGCCGGTTGGCGAACAGGGCCTCGGCCCCCGGCGGCGGAGGCTCGGCCCGGAGCTTCGCCACCACCTCCCTGATCTCGGCGCCGTACGGGCTGAGCGAGTAGCCCAGCGTGATCCGGGTCAGATCGTCCTTCGTCCCGGTCACCGCGGCGCGGTCCACCCCCTCGATCCGGTCGAGCCGCCGGGCGAAATCCTCCACGGCGGCCCGGTCCCGCTCGGCGGGGCCGGAGGTCCGGACCACCGCGGTGATCACCTTGGTGGGGTCGTACCGGAACTCCTCGGCAAGTGTCTCGGTCACCACCACGCTCTCGGTGTCCGACGGCAACGCCCACTCGGCGGGACGCGACCAGACGGCGCCCAGCAGCGGCAACCCCAGCGCGAGCAGCAGCGCACCGATCGTCAGGGTGACCGCGATCGGGCGGCGCATGACCGCGTGCGCGGTGCGGTACCAGCGGGTTCCGATTCCCCGCCGACCCCACGGCACCGGGATGGGCAGCGCGTCGATCCGATGTCCGACCTGGCGCAGCAGCGCGGGCAGCACGGTCAGCGAACTGAGTACCGCGAACAGCACGACACTGACCCCGGCGTAGGCCAGTGAGGTCAGGAACCTGGACGGGAACACCAGCAATCCGCCCAAGGTGACCGCGACGGTGATCCCGGAGACCACCACGGTGCGCCCCGCGGTGGCGGTGGAGCGGACCACGGCCTCCTCGACCAGGCGCCCGGAGGCGAGTTCCTCCCGGAATCGGCTCACGATCAGCAGTGCGTAGTCGGTGGCGAGACCCAGCCCGAGGATCACCACCACGTTGATCGCCGCGGTGGACAGATCGACCAGACCCCCGACCACCCGCAGCACCCCGAGCGAACCGACCGCCACCAGAATCGCGATGGCCAGCGGCACGGCCGCCGCGACGACGCTGCGGAACACCAGCAGCAACAGGATCAGCAGGAGCGGGAAGGAAATGATCTCCGCTCGGACGAGGTCCCGGTTGCTGATCTGGTTGAACTGGACCCCCACCGCGGTCAGCCCGCCGAACCGCTCGGTCAGGTTCGGCGCGTCCAGCAGCGGCACGATCTGCTGATAAATGCCGACCTGCTCTTCCTCGATCGCGCCGGGGAGCTGGATGGTGACGTAGGTCTTACGCCGGTCCTCGGACACGAAGTCGGCGGATCCGGTGGACCAGCGGGTCTCCAGCCAGGTGTAACTGTCCTTGGGCAGCTTGGCGACCACCTCTTCGACTTCCTGCCGGAATTCGGGGTCGTCCACCGTTTTGTCGGCGCTCTCATAGATGACGACCACATCGGCGACGTGCCGGCCGAGCGTGCCCGCCAGCAACCGGTTCGCCTCCGCGGACTCCCCGTGCGGGTTGTCCAGACCGGCGCCGCCCCCGAGAATCCCACCCGCCCCCGAACCCCACACCCCGCCGAGCACGACGAACAGCACCGCCCCGACGAACACCCAGATTCTGCGTCTCGCGCAGAACCGCCCAAGCGCAGCGAACATCCCCGTTCTCCCTCCGTTCAGGATTGATAGTAGAGATGTCCACTATCTATATTCAACCCATGCCGTACGGGCCTGCGGCCGACCCCGAGCGCTTAGGTCGCGGCGGGGCGCATGTCGAGAACGCACGATCGGCTCCGTCTAACCCGTGAGCACACCGCAGGGGTGTGCCAACCGACCAGGGGGATGGACATGGATGCCAGAGACGTCGCCGAGGTGCTGGCCCGGCCGATCTCGCGGAGGCTGCTGGGATCCTCGATCCCGGCGCGGCTGGCCTACGTCGGCCTCGACGGCGCGCCGCGGGTGGTCCCGATGGGGTTCCGGTGGTCCGGGGAGCACGTGCTGATGGCGACCGTGCCGGGGGCGGCGAAGGTGCAGGCGTTGCGGGTGCGCCCGCGGGTGGCGCTGACCGTGGACACCCAGGACGAGTGGCCGCCTCGGGTGCTGCAGATCCGGGGGGCGGCGCGGGTGGAGCAGGTCGAGGGGATACCGGACTCCTACGTCGAGGGGTCGCGGAAGGTGATCCCGCCCGCGTACTTCGAGGACTGGGAGCGGGGGGTGCGGGCCCTGTACGAGCGGATGGTCGTGATCACGGTGGAGCCGGACTGGGCAAAGCTGCTGGACTTCGATACCACCCTGCCCAAGGCCGTGGAGGACCTGCTGGCGGCACGCCGGTGAGCGGCCTTGCGGGCGGATGACCGGCGACCGCCGATCAGGACCGGCACGGCGGACAGCCCACGGCCGACGACCACAGCGGGCAGAGGAGAGAAAGGAGCGGGCGGCGGCCGAGTACATCCTGCTGACCAGGTACGGCGACGATGCCGGTGCGAGGCTGATGTCGGGATGAGACCCGGCGACGTGGCCGCAGGGCGACCTGTGACCGTGGCCGCACGGATCAGGGACCTGCTGCGTGAACCGGCGCCGCAGGTCCTCAGCACGGTCCACGCAGACACCGACCTGCGCTGTGCTGATCAGCCTTACAGTGCCGCACACGGCACCCGTACCGCCAATTGGCCAGGTGACGAGCATTCTTGGCGATAATGGATAGTAGAACTATCTGTTATCGCATTGTTAGACTGATCCGATCGCGAGGGAGGGTTCATGCGGATCGCAGAACTGAGTCGGCGCAGCGAGGTACCGGTGCCGACGATCAAGTTCTATCTGCGGACGGAACTCCTCTTCCCCGGCGAACGCACCAGCCACAACCAGGCGCAGTACACCGAGGCCCACGTCCGCCGGCTCAAGGTGATCAGAGCACTGATCGAGGTGGGCGGACTCAGCATCGCCGCCACCCGTGAAGTCCTGGAAAAGATGTACGCGCCCGGCATGAGCGCCGTCGACTCGGCGGGCAAAGCCCAGTTCGCCATGGTCACCCAGCGCCCCGTCATCGAAGACGAAACCTGGGAACGAGCCGTCAAAGAGACCGACGCCCTCCTCGACCGCCTCGGCTGGCAGGTCCGCGCCACCAACCCCGCCCGGCAGAGCCTCGCCTCCGCCATCGCCACCCTGTATCGCCTCGGCCAGACCCCCCAGCTCAAACTCCTCGACGACTACGCCAAAGTCGCCCGCCAAGCCGCCGAAGCCGAACTCGCCCACCTCGCCGGCGAAACCGACCCCGACGCCTTCGTAGAAAGCGCCGTCATCTGGACCGCCCTCGGCGACGTCATCTTCAGCGCCCTCCGCCGCGCCGCCCAAGAAGACATCGTCACCCGCTTCACCAGTCCCCAGGAGTGACTAACTCCCAGGGGACCGATTGGGCACTCATGATTCACCAGATGTGGTCCGGCGAAATGGAGCTGCTATCCCTCCAGGGATATCTGTGACCCCTCTTCGGAGGCGTGGTGTAGCACTACGGGCTGCAATCCCTCCAGGGATGATCTGTGACCGGACCCACATCAAACTATGTGGGATTTCCAGGCCAGTTGCGATCCCTCAAGGGCTGATCTGTGACTCTGCTGGCATCCTCGTAATGACAATCCCGATCATGTTTCTATCCCTCCAGGGATCTGCGACCCGAGGGTAAAGTCGCAGAACAGCGGGGAGTTCGCAGGTCAGGCCTTGATCAAATAAATCATCAGGGTGCTGCTGGGACTGGGTCAATGGTCTCAAGCTGCGTGGTAGATCGTGGGGAACTCAGTGGATTCCAGTGCTTCGTTTGCTAAGCACGAAACAGCGGGGTCAGGGTTTGCGGCGGTCTGGGGCGGGGGTGCCGGTGATTAGGCGGCGGGCGGTGTCCCAGAGGTGGTTCAGGGTGGCGGTGGCCTCGGGGGATTCGGGGGCGAGGAGGCGCGCCCAGGCGCCAACGTCGCCGGGGAGGGTGCTGGCTCCGGCTGGGAGGCCGCTGACCTGCGCGGTTTCGTGGAGTGCGTCGGCCAGGTCGGCTGCGGGGACAGCGGAGGTGAGCACATACAAGGTAGCCATGGCGCCGTAGTCGCTGAAGACGGCTGGGCCGGTGACTGGGGATTTGGCCGGGATGAGGCGGATCGGATCGGCCATGAGCAGGGTGCCGTCGGGGGCGTGGACCTCCAGGTCGGTGCAGTACGCGGTGTAGGCGTGCCGTTCGCCGCGGGCCAGTCGTCCGGCGAGGACGGTCTCGCCGAGGATCGCGGTGGCGGTGGGATCGAGGCTTACCCGGGTTCGCTGGTAGAAACGGGACTCCGCGAACGGGATGACCGGGTCGGGCAGATACTCGAGGTAGCCGCCGGGGCCGACGGTGATGGACACCAGCTGGGTGGCGTAGTCCTGTTCCATCCGATAGATCTTGGTTGCGGCCTGCGTGGTGAGATGGACGGAAGCGCCGGCGGCACAGGTGAAGTCAAGACGGTGGCGATCTCCCTGGAGGATGCCTCCGCCGGTGGACATGAGGATGACGTACGGCAGGTCGGGGCGTGCCGGGTCGTAGTAGAGCGGCCGCGTGATCTGCAGCGGCGTCTTCTGGTAGTGGCCGACCAACTCCGTACGATCACTGCGTCTCTCGAAGGTCAGGTCGAGGAGGCCGACCTTGCCGGGGCTGCCGACCGGGAGCATGTCCGGGATATGGGCGAACCGGGCCACATCCTCGGGAATGTCGTCGACCGTGTAGTGGCCCGGGGCCAGCCGGTCCCCTACGCAGGCGACCATGCGAGCGGCCTGCGGCTGTTGATGAAGTCGGCGACCTCGGACACGCCGTCACCGGTCAGGGAGTTGGTGAGGATCACCGGCCGCCCCTCCCGGACTCGGTGGGCGTCGCTCTCCATCACGCCGATGTCGGTACGGACGTACTTGGCGATGTCCACCTTGTTGATGACAAGCAGGTCGGAGTCGGTGACACCGGGGCCGCGCTTACGCGGCATCTTCTCCCCTTCCGCGGTGTCCAGCACGAAGATGTAGACGTCGGCGAGCAGCGGGCTGAAGGTGAGGGTGAGGTTGTCGCCGCCGCTTTCGTACAGCAGGGTGTCGATGTCGGCGAAGCGTTCCACCATTTCCGCCCCGGCCGCGAGGTTCATGCTGGGATCGTCCCGAACCGCGGTGTGCGGGCAGGAGCCGGTCTCGATGCCGACGATGCGCTCGGGGGCGATCACCCCTTTCAGGGTGCGTTTGATGTGGTCGGCGTCTTCCTTGGTGTAGATGTCGTTGGTGATGATGCCGAGGCTGTGACCCCGTTCGATCAGGATGGGGGCGAGGGCCTCGATGAGGGCGGTCTTGCCGGAGCCGACCGGACCGCCGATACCGATTTTGAGGATGTTCTCCATGGGTCCGCCTTTCAAGTGGTGAAGAGCCGGGCTTCCGCCCGTTCGTGGGCGGCGCTCATGGTGTCCGCGATCGGGGTCGAGGCGTGCAGGTCCCGCGGGGTCCGCGCGGCCAGAGCGCCGCCGGCCGCCTTCTTGATCGCCGCCGCAGCGCCGTACAGGACGATCTGTGCTTGTCGGAAGTCGAGCCTGCGCAGGCGTACGGCTGCGCCGACCCAGCTCGTGGCGTACGCGAACAGGTCGCTCGTGACCGCGGCGGACACCGGCACACCGAGTCCGGCGTAAGCGGTGCCGAGGACCACGGCGTGGTTGCCTGGCGTGGCCCGAGCTGCGACAAGGTCTGCCAGCGTGGACAGTTCGGGCGTGGCGAAGACCTGGCTCGCGGTCTGCAGGACCTGTCTGCCGGTCCTGACGGCGGCGGCGCGGATCTCGCGATTGAGTTTGACGGCGTGGAGCCTGCGGTCCACCTCCACCACGGTGTCCCAGTCGTCCGCCGCCACGGCCCGATGGGTGAGGGCCAGGGCGGCGGCGTCGCCCGGCCCGGCCGAGTTCAGCAGCGTGTCCTCCAGCAGCGCTGCCACGTCGACGGGCCCGGCCTGGGCATAGCCCTCCAAACCATGGGAGAGCGTGTACAGGCCGCTCGGGAAAGCCGAATCGGTCAGCTGAAGCTGCGCGAGCAGGTTCACGCGAGGAAGAACAGATGGTTCAGCGGCAGTTCCTCGGCCGGTTTGATGGTGGCGTGCTCGCCGTCCACGGTGACCTTGAACGTCTCCGGATCCACCGTGATCTTGGGTAGTGCGGAGTTGCGGATCATGTGGCGTTTGTCCACAGTACGGGCGTGGCGGGTCCTGGCGATCAGCCGCTGCAAACCGAGTTTCTCCGGCACCCCGGCCGCGATGGCCGCGTCCGGCAGGAACGTCACGTGCGTCTTGCGCTGGGCCATCCCCATCGACCCGTACATCGGCCGGTAGTAGACCGGCTGCGGGGTGGGCAGCGAGGCGTTCGGGTCACCCATCTGCGCCCAGTTGATCATTCCGCCTTTGACGACCACGGCCGGTTTGGCGGCGAACGAGGTGAACGGCCACAGCACGATGTCGGCCAGTTTGCCGTCCTCCAGCGAACCAACGGTCTCGGCGATGCCCGTGGTCCGCGCCGGGTTGATGGTGAGTTTGGCCAGGTAGCGCAGGACCCGCGCGTTGTCGTTGCGCGCGGAGTCCTCCGGTAGTTTGCCCCGCTGGTCCTTGCAGTGGTGCGCGGTCTGGAACGCCCGGGTGAAGGTCTCCCCGATCCGCCCCATGGCCTGGGAGTCGGAGGAGAACATGCTGATCACACCCATGTCCTGAAGCACGGTCTCGGCGGCGATGGTCTCCGCCCGGACCCGGCTGTCGGCGAACGAGACATCCTCTGGAATGTCATGGCTGAGGTGGTGGCAGACCATCACCATGTCCAGCAATTCGTCCACCGAGTTGATCGTGTACGGCAGGGTGGGGTTGGTGGACGAGGGCAGGGCGTTCGGCTCCCCGGCGATGCGGATCATGTCGGGCGCGTGCCCGCCGCCCGCGCCCTCGGTGTGGAAGGTGTGGATCGCGCGGCCGTTGATCGCGCTGATCGTGTCCTCCAGGTAGGAGGCCTCGTTGAGGCTGTCGGCGTGCAAGGCCACCTGGATGTCGTACTCGTCGGCCACCCGAAGTGCGCAGTCCACCACCGACGGGGTCGAACCCCAGTCCTCATGGACCTTCAGGACGCACGCCCCGGCTTCGATCTGCTCGGCTAGCGCGGCCGGCATGCTGCAGTTCCCCTTGGCCATGAGGCCGATGTTGACCGGCAGCGCTTCCACCGCCTGCAGCATCCTGCCGATGTTCCACGGGCCCGGGGTGCAGGTGGTGCCACGCGTGCCGTCCGTGGGGCCCGTTCCGCCGCCGATCAGCGTGGTGATTCCGTTGCTCAGCGCGTTCCTGGCCTGCTGCGGGGAGATCAGGTGGACGTGCGGGTCGATGGCGCCCGGGGTGGCGATCATGTTCTCACCGGCCAGCACCTCGGTCCCGACCCCGATGACCAACCGGCGGTCCACCCCGCTCTGGGTGTGCGGGTTCCCCGCCTTGCCGATCCCCACGATCCTGCCGTCCTTGATACCGATGTCGCCCTTGACGACACCGAGCACCGGGTCGAGCACAACCGCATTGGTGATGACCAGATCGAGGGCGATCGTGGCGTTCTGCGAGCCGGGGTCGGCCGCCATGCCGTCCCGGGCGGTCTTCCCGCCGCCGTAGACGGCCTCCTCGCCGTAATGACCTTCCGTGTGGTCCTTCTCGATCTCGATCACCAGGTTGGTGTCCGCCAGCCGGACCCGGTCCCCCACGGTGGGGCCGAACATGTCCACATACTGTTTGCGGGTCATGGTGCCCATCGGCGATCAGCCTTTCTTCTTCGCGGGAACGCGTTTGGCCGCGGCCTTCCGGGTGGCGGGTGCCGCGCCGGGCTGCTTGGCCTTCGCCGGGGCCTTCCGCGTGGCGGGTGCCGTGGTGGCCGGCCTGACCTTGGCCGTGTCCTTCTTCGGCGCGGCCTTCTTGGTCACTGTCGCGGCCTTCGCCGGCGCAGCCGCCGTGACCTTCCCCGGCGCAGTGGCGGCGGCCTTCTTCGGCGCAGCCGTTGCCTTCCTTGTGACGGTCGCGGCCTTCTTCGGCGCAACTGTGGCCTTCGCCTGGACGGTCTTCTTCGGCGCTGTCGTGGCCTTCGCCGCGGCAGCCGCCGTGACCTTCCTTGGTGCAGTGGCGGCGGCCTTCTTCGGTGCAGCCTTCTTCGGCGCTGTCGTGGCCTTCGCCGTGGCAGCCGCGACCTTCTTCGGAGCAGCCGGAGCGGCCTTCACCGGAGCCGCCGTCGCGACTTTCCTTGACGCAGCCGCAGCGACCTTCTTCGCCGCGGTCGCTGCTTTCTTCGGTGCGGCCTTCTTGGGCGCTGTCGCTGCCTTCGCCGGGGCGGCGGCGACTTTCCTTGGCGCGGCGGCGGCCTTCCTCGGGGCTGCCGCGGCCTTCTTCGCCGCGGGGGCCATACCGGGCTGGATCACCTTGGCCGCAGGTTCCGGTTTGTCGGCGTACCCCAGTTCGGCCAGCTTCCTGAGGGCGTGGGCTTTGGCGTCCCGGGCCCGGATTCCGCCGTTCAGCAGGCCTGCGAAGCCGACGACGCGCATGCCGCCGCCGTACTCGACGAGGGTGACTCTGCGCGTGTCACCCGGCTCGATGCGTACGGCGGTGCCCGCGGGGATGTCCAGGCGCATGCCGTACGCCTTGGCCCGGTCGAAGCGGAGCGCCCGGTTCGCTTCGAAGAAGTGGAAATGCGAGCCGACCTGGATGGCCCGGTCCCCGGTGTTGCGCACGGTCAAGGTGACCGTGGCCCGGCCGGCGTTGATCTCGATCGGTTGGCTGGCGTAGATGATCCTGTCGGTGTGCTTCATGACGGTCGACTCCTTTCGTGCCGGGCTTCAGACGCCGATCGGGTCATGGCAGGAGACCAGCTTGGAACCGTCCTTGAACGACGCCTCGACCTGCATCAGCTTGAGCATCTCCCGCACGCCGGGCATCACGTCGTCCCCGTTGAGGACCTGTTTGCCCAGTTCCATGCAGTCGGCCACGGTCTTGCCCTCCCGGGCGGCCTCCAGGATCGCGACACTGATCATCGCCACGGCTTCGCTGTAGTTGAGCTTGAGACCGCGATACATCCGTTTGGTCGCGATATCCGCGACCACATAGACCATCAGCTTGTCGATTTCCCGCGGTGCGAGATTCATGAGTTCTCCTTAGGGTCGCTCCGGCGAACACCGGAAAGCACCGGGACGGCCGCCAAGAAGATCCAGGTCACCAGGACGAACGGCCAGGTCAGGGTGTGGCCCCCGACCGGAGCGAAGAGGTTGCCGACGAAAGCGGTCAACACGGTCGCCGCGATCACCCCGAAGGCGGCGAACAGCACACCGAGCGGGGTCAACGCCACGAACGTGCC
This sequence comes from Rhizohabitans arisaemae, assembly GCF_025996515.1. Classification (GTDB taxonomy): domain Bacteria; phylum Actinomycetota; class Actinomycetes; order Streptosporangiales; family Streptosporangiaceae; genus Rhizohabitans; species Rhizohabitans arisaemae. The sequence continues at coordinate 823,912 of NZ_BLRH01000029.1, read as the reverse complement.
GCACAGCGCGATTCCGATCAGCACCGCGTTGTAGCCGTACAGGCCGGCGCCGATGTCCGCCGCGGCCGCGCCGAGGATCCACGCCACCGCGATGCCGATCGCGCTGGAGACCACGGCGGCCAGTGCGACGATCCGGTCGGCGAACAGCAGGCCGATCAGGAAGATCAGCCCGACGTACCAGCGGTTCTGGAAGAACACCTGGCCGATCCCGTTGAGCAGCCCCTGCCAGAGATCGGTGAAGGTCAGCGCGGTACCGGGACGCGCCGCCGACGGCGGTGTGGCCAGGGTCCGGCCTCGCCAGACCCGGCCGAACGTCGGCGCGCCGATCACGATGAACGTGGTGATCGCGCAGAACGGCGCGGTGAAGGTCGGTACCCGGTACGGCGTGAGCATGGCGTGCAGCGCCGAGGTCAGCACACTGCCCATGACCGCCCCGACGATCACCAACAGCACGGTGATCCAGTGAACGCCGAGGTACAGCACGAGCGCGACGCCGATCAGGGTGCCGTTGAACCCTTCGAGCCCGCCCAGGATGCGATCCCGGGAAGCACCGAGAATCCACGCGGTCAGCGTGGCCACAGCCGTCCCGAGCAGCCCGAAGACGCCGAACTGCCAACCCCCGACGAACAGCGCGACGACAAAGCACACCGCGGTGCCGAAACTGCTCTGGAAATCGACCTGACCGACCCCGCGCAGGATCGCGAGCGGTAGGTCGGGGGCGGTGGCACGCACGTGTGCCGACTCCTTCAGTCGATACGGCCGATCGGCGAGAACCTTCCCTGGGAGCTACCTATCCAGACGAAAACCGCCATTTACAGGAAAAGCCTTTAAACACGGCCTCCGAACGAGAACTTCAGCCCTATGTGTGAAATATCCGGCTAAAGCTCTGGCATCTCGGGTTTTGCCACCCGCCCGGACGACCAATCTGCAAGGAGCAGCGAAACGAGGTCGAATGATGCCGCCAGGGCTGAACACCGGAGACTCCGCCTGGGTTCTCGTCAGCACCGCCATGGTGCTGCTCATGACCCCCGGCCTGGCCTTCTTCTACGGCGGCATGGTCCGGGCGCAGAACGTGCTCAGCATGCTCTTCATGAGCTTCGTCTCAATCGCCCTGGTGACGATCCTCTGGTTCGCGTACGGCTACGGCCTGGTCTTCGGGCGCGACCTCGGCGGTGCCGGGCTGATCGGCTTCGGCGATTTCCGCTTCGCCGACATCCTGCCGAGCACGCTCCACGGCCAAGTCCCCGTCTACGCGTTCGCCCTGTTCCAGCTCACCTTCGCCATCATCACCGTGGCGCTCATCAGCGGATCGGTCGCCGGACGCACCCGGCTCGTCCCGTGGATCGTCTTCTCCGTCGTCTGGGTGACACTGGTGTACTTCCCGATCGCGCACTGGGTCTTCTCCCCCGGCGGCTGGATCCACAAATGGGGCGTCCTCGACTTCGCCGGCGGCCTCGTCGTCGAACTCAACTCCGGAATGGCCGGTCTCGCCCTCGCCATCGCGCTCGGGCCCGGCATCAGATACCGCAAGAAAGAGCCCCCTCAGCCCAGCAACATTCCCTTCGTCATGCTCGGCCTCGGCCTCCTCTGGTTCGGCTGGTTCGGGTTCAACGGCGGCTCCGCCTTGGCCGACGGCAGAATCGCCGTCAACGCCTTCCTCAGCACGATGATCGCCGGCGCCGCCGGAATGCTCACCTGGCTCGTCATCGAATGGCTCCGGTACCGGCATTTCACCAAACTGGGCTCCGCCACCGGCGCACTCGCCGGACTGGTCGCCATCACCCCGTCCTGCGCCTACGTCAACGCCGAAGGCGCCCTCATCGTCGGCATCGTCGCCGCGATCGTCGTCTCCTACGCCGTGACCTGGAAACTCGTCCTCGGCTACGACGACACCCTCGACGTCGTCGGCGTCCACGGCGCCGGCGGCATCGTCGGCGTGGTCCTCATCGGCCTGCTCTCCACCGGCATCACCGCGACCACGACCAAAGGACTCCTGTACGGCGGATCGCCGGCTCTCCTCGGCAAGCAGATAGCAGCCATCATCGTCGTCGGCGTCTATTCCTTCGTCGTCACCTACGTCATCGGCAAAATCATCGACCGGCTCCTCCAGATGAAAGAAACCGCCACCGAGCAAATCGCCGGCTCCGACCTCCAATTCGGCCCCGGGGAATGAAGCCCTCACCGGCGCCCGTAGGTGAGGGATCCGGTGAACGGGGCGGGATCGGGGTCGCAGGCTGTGCCCGTACGGCATCCGGGGTCAGGGTCGTGTCGAGGACCTGTGATCAAGGGGACGGCGTGGAGGTTGGGAAGAGGGCGCGGAGGAGGTCGCCGACGGTGGTGTGGTGTTCCAGGTGGTGGCGGAGGGGGCGGGAGTGGTCGAGGGTGTAGTGGTTGCGGCGGCCTTTCCGCTCCACTTGCAAGTAGCCCTCGGCGACAAGGTGGGCGACGATGGTCTGCACCGCACGGAGGGTGATGCCGACCTGGTCGGCGACCTCCTTCATGGTGACGTCCGGGTTGCGATCGAGGCAGACCAGGACGTGGGCATGGTTGCTGAGGAACGTCCACAGATGCCGCTCAGGTGTGGCGGTGCTCACAGATTCGCCCACTCTCCTCTATTTCCAGACATAGGGGGATGCCGTCTGGCTTGACATACGAAGTCTACTTCGTACATAGTGGAAGTGCGGAGGGGAGTACCCATCCTGATCAGGATCGACAGTACGGTGCGCTCAGCAGCCACCCGGTCCTGGCCCGCCTTCGGCCATGTATGAGGTCGACGGCGGCGGGGAGACCTCCGGTCACTTCACAGACCGGAGGAGACAACTCCCATGAACGTTCCCATGTGGGCATGGTTCGCCGTTCTCGGCGTGATCGTCGCCATGCTCGCCGTCGACTTGTTCAGTCACCGCAAGGCCCACGTGGTCACCATGCGCGAGGCCGCCCTGTGGTCCGGGATCTGGATCGCCCTTGGCGTCGCGTTCGGCGCGGTGATCTGGTGGACGTCCGGCGCCGAATTCGCCGGTCAGTACTTCGCCGGCTATGTGATCGAGAAGTCGCTCGCGGTCGACAACGTCTTCATCTTCGCGATCATTTTCAGCTACTTCGCGGTGCCTCCGCAGTACCAGCACCGGGTGCTGTTCTACGGCGTGCTCGGCGCCCTGGTCTTCCGCGGCGCGTTCATCGCCGCCGGATCGCTGCTGATCGCGAGCTTCGCCTGGATCCTGTACGTGTTCGGCGCGTTCCTGGTGCTCACCGGTATCCGGATGGCCATGCAGCGCAACGAGCACATGGACCCCGCCAAGAGTCGTTCCCTCCGGCTGCTCCGGAAAGTGATCCCGGTCACCGAGGAGTACCACGGGAACAAGTTCCTCATCCGGCAGGCCGGCCGCTGGGTCGCCACCCCGCTCCTGGCGGTGCTGGTCCTCGTCGAGGTCACCGACGTCATCTTCGCCGTCGACTCGATCCCGGCCATCTTCGCCGTCACCTCCGAGCCGTTCCTGGTCTTCACCTCCAACGCCTTCGCCATCCTGGGTCTGCGCGCGATGTACTTCATGCTCGCCGGGCTCATGCACCGCTTCGTCTACCTCAAGCTGGGCCTGGCACTGGTGCTGGTCTGGGTGGGTGTCAAGATGCTCCTGCTGGACGTCTACCACATCCCGACCGGGATCTCCCTGGCGGTCGTCGCCGCGATCCTCGCCGTCTCCATCGGCGCCAGCTGGTACAGCACCCGGAACTCCGGCGCCGCGACCGAGACGGAGAAGTCCGAGCCGGAGGCGGTGGACTCCGCCCGATAACCCCCGCCCCCACGAGGCCGCACGCACCCCGCGTGCGGCCTCGTCGTCTTTGAGCAACCGGGCCTTAACCGAGCCCGGCTACGTTCACGGCGATTTTCGGGATTGCCAAGCGGTGCGCCTTCTCGGAGACCGCGCGGCACACCCGATCGGCGTTCAAGAACGATTTCAGGGAGGCGGGCAGCCATGCTGACAAAGCCGGCCGCGCCGGAGTTGACCACCGAGGTTCCTCGTCAAGGCTTCAAAGCCACCGCTTCATCCGCGATCGGCTTCGCACTCGATTTCTACGACCTTTACGTCATCGTGTTCATCGCCCCGGTGATCGCCTCGGTGTTCTTCCCGTCCGCGGAGCGGACCCTTTCCCTCGCGGGCGCCTACGTCACCCTGGCGGCCACCCTGATCATGCGGCCGGTGGGGGCGGTTCTGCTCGGGGGCGTCGCTGACCGCCACGGACGTAAGCGCTCCATGGTCGTGGCGTTGGCCGGTGTCGGTACGGTGACGGCGTTGATGGGCCTTCTGCCCACCACACACCAGATCGGGGTGCTCGCGCCGATCCTCCTCCTGCTGCTCCGGCTCGTGCAGGGTCTCTTCGTGGGCGGGGTGTTCGCCTCGACACTCACGCTGGCGACCGAGTCGGTGTCCCCGCGCCGACGGGGCCTGGCGTCCGGCCTGGTCGGCGGAGGCGGTACGGCGGCGGGCAGCGTGCTCGCCTCCCTGGCGCTGTTCGCCGCGCTGCGCGTGTTCCCTGGCCCCGGCTTCGACGACTGGGGATGGCGGGCGATGTTCCTCGCCGGCGGGCTGCCCATCGTGCTGAGCTTCTTCGTGATGCGCTACGTCGAGGAGTCCCCCGTCTGGAAGGCTCCGGCGGCGGGCGCACGCCGTCCGCTGCGCGCGCTTCTCGCTCCGGGCCGTCGGCGGGTGCTGGCGGTAAACGTCGCCGTCGTGTTCGGCATCGGCACCAGCTTCCTGCTCACCCTGGGCTTCCTGCCCACCTACCTGCAGGTGGTGGTCGGCCTGCCGAGCGATGTGGTGAGCACGATCCTGATCTGGGTGAACCTCGCCGCCTTCGTCTTCGCCCCCCTCAGCGGCCACCTGAGCGAGCGGTACGGCCGGCGGCGGGTGATGTTCGCGCTCTCCTCGATCAACGTGTTCGCGCTGCCGCTCCTGTATCTGTGGCTGGCCGGGCTGCGGGGCGACGGTCCGTCCCCGTTGGTCATCGGGATCACCCTGCTGGCGTCCTGCCTGACCGTCGCCGCCTTCGGGCCGCTGCCGATCTTCTTGAACGAGCGCTTCGCGACGGGCGTCCGCGCGTCGGGCACCGCGCTGTCGGTCAACATCGGGTTCGCGCTCGCCGGTCTGGTGCCGACCCTGGTGAACGCGACCAGTGGCGGAACCGGGCGGTTGCCGGTGTTCGCCGCGGCCGGGCTGTTCCTCGCCGGTGCCGTCACCCTGGCCTGCCTCAGCCGGACCCCCGAACCCGGGCGCGGGCTCGACTGACCGGTGGCGGACGCCGCCGTCCGATGGCCGTACGGGCGGATCGCCCGCCGCCCGGTCACGGCGCGAGGGCGTCGAGGTCGGCCTTGGCTCGATCGATCGTGAAGCGAAGCTCGGCCGCCAGGGCGACGATGCGGTCCTTGGCGAACCGCGGAGTGGGCACCGCGATGGACAGCGCTCCGACGACCTGGCCCGACCGATCCGCCACGCACATGCCGACGGCGCAGATCCCCGCCTCGGTGGCCTCCAGGTTGAGCGCGTACCCACGCCGGCGCACCGCGCGCAGTGAGTCGCGGAACCGCTGGAAGTCGGCCGCCGGCATCTTGGGCGAGGCATCCGTTTTCGCGGAGGCCAACCTGCCGGCCGGCGGCTCGGCCTCGTCGGCCAGGTACAGCTCGGCCAGTTCCGCGTCGCTCAGCTCGGCCAGCAGCGCGAGCCCGCCGGAGGACAGGCTGGCGGGCAGGATGGTGCCCTGCCGATCCCCCACGTGGAGGACCTGGGGGGATTCCACCGTGGCCAGAAACCTGGTCTGAGTGCCGACGCGAACCATGAAGTTCACGGTTTCGCCCACCCGGTCGCACAGGGCGTCCATGTGCGGGAGCAGCGCCCGGCGCAACCGCCGCAGCGGTGGCGCGGCGGGGATGCGCGGCGCGGAGAGGGCGGGGCCCGGGAGGTAGCCGCGGCTCTCGTCCTGAACCGCGAAGCCGCGGTAGACCAGCATCGCCAGCAGCCGGTGGGCGGTCGACCGGGCGGTTCCGAGCTCCTCCGCGGCCTCACTCACCCGCAGGCTTTCCTGGTCTCGCAGCATCTGGAGGAGTCGCAGGGCGTTGTCGACGGAGTTGAGGGGGTAGGGAGGTCGATTCTCCATAGCAGAATAGTGTACGCCTATCTGGAATCCGCAGCTTACCGTGTTCCCATGTCACGTAAATCTCCACAAGCGGGCATCCCGTTGGACAATGTGGATGAAGAGTGGGAATCTCCGGAACGGCGCAGATTGCTGGCCGACTTCCACGCACGTCATATGGCGCCGTTGTGGACTCAGCGCGACGATCTGATGCCCATGCGGCCGAGCCCCAAGGCCGTACCGTACGTCTGGACGTGGGCGGAGCTGTATCCGCTGGCCCGGCGGGCCGGCGACCTGGTCGCAATCGGCAGGGGCGGCGAACGGCGCGCGATCGCGCTGGCGAATCCGGGGCTCGGCGGGCGGCCGTACGCCACCGCGACCCTGTGGGCGGCGATCCAGTACCTCGGCCCACGTGAGGACGCCCCCGAACACCGGCACACCCAGAACGCCTTCCGGTTCGTCCTGGAGGGCGAAGGCGTCTGGACCGTCGTCGACGGAGATCCGGTCGCCATGCGCCGCGGCGACTTCCTCCTCACCCCCGGCTGGCGCTTCCACGGCCACCACAACGCGTCGGACGCGCCGATGGTCTGGCTCGACGGCCTGGACATCCCCTTCGCCCACCACAACGACACCGGGTTCTTCGAATTCGGCCCGGATGAGATCACCCGCCGGGAGACCCCGCGGATCTCCCGGTCCGAACGGTTGTGGGCGCACCCGGGTCTGCGGCCGGTCTCCGCGCTCGGACGGCACCCGCACTCCCCCGTCGCCGCCTACCGCTGGGAGCACACCGACCGCGCCCTGTCCGAGCAGCTGGCGCTGGAGGACGAGGGACACCCGGCGACGGTCGCGCCCGGCCACGCCGCGGTGCGCTACATCAACCCCGCCACCGGGGGCGACGTCCTTCCGACGATCCGGGCGGAGTTCCACCGCGTTCGCGCCGGCGCCGGGACCGTACCGCGCCGCGAGGTCGGCTCCGCGGTCTGGCAGGTCTTCGACGGAGACGGACGGGTGACCCTCGACGGTGCCGAGCGGCGGGTGAGCCGCGGCGACGTGCTGGTCGTCCCCTCATGGACCGGCTTCTCGGTGTCGGCGGACACCGAGCTGGACCTGTTCCGGTTCAGCGACACACCGATCTTCGAGCGGCTGAGCCTCCATCGGGTCGAGGTGGACGCATGAGACTCGCGACGTTGCGCCTCGACGGCCGTACCGCCGCCGTCCGGGTGGACGGCGACAGCGGCGTGGATCTGGGTGTGCCCGATGTGGGAGCCCTGCTGGCCCGGCCCGGCTGGCGTGCACGGGCCGCCGCCGCGAGCGGCGATCGCCATCCGCTGGCCGGCGCCGTGTACGCGCCCGTGATCCCGTGGCCGGGCAAGATCCTTTGCATCGGGCTCAACTACCGGGCGCACATCGGGGAGATGGGCCGGGAGCCGCCGCGGTACCCCACCGTCTTCACCAAGTACCCCGAATCGCTGCTCGGCGCCGGCGACGACATCACGCTTCCCCCGCAATCCGCCGCCATGGACTGGGAAGCCGAGCTGGCCGTGGTGATCGGCGACCATGTGCGGCACGCCGACGCCGACGAGGCCGCCGCGGCGATCGCCGGATACTCGGTGCTCAACGACGTCACCGCCAGGGACTGGCAGTTCCGTACGACGCAGTGGCTCCAAGGCAAGACCTTCGAGGGCACCACGCCGTTCGGCCCGGTGCTGGTCACCCCGGACGAGCTCGACCTGGAGCAGGGCCTGGAGCTGGTGGCGGAGCTGGACGGCGAGATCGTTCAGCGGGCCAACACCGCCGATCTGCTTTTCGACCCCGTCGACCTGGTGCGCTACATCTCGGGAATTCTGACCTTGCGTCCCGGCGACGTCATCGCCACCGGCACTCCGGGCGGGGTGGGGCACGCCCGCACGCCTCCCCGCTACCTCGGCGACGGCGCTAGGCTGACGACGCGGATATCCGGTATCGGCGAGACGACCAACGTGGCACGGTCTTCGCCATGACATTCATGGATGACCGATACACCGGGTGGCTGGAATGGACGAACCAGGGCACCGCCGTCTTCGACGAGCACCTGACCTCGCTGGCCGACGAGGAGCTGGACGTCCCCAGCCTCCTGCCCGGGTGGACCCGGGCCCACGTGGCGGCCCATGTGGCCGGCAACGCGCAGGCCCTCGTGCGGCTCCTCTCCTGGGCGCGGACGGGGAGGGAACGGCGGATGTACCCGGATGCGGCCACCCGGGAGCGCGACATCGAGGACGGAGCGCGACTCGCACCGGCCGCGCTGCGGGACCTGGTGGCACGTACCGGGGCGGAGCTGGCGGATGCCGTACGGGCCCTGCCGCACGAGCGGTGGACCGCCGAGGTCGTCACGTCGGGGGGACGGACGGTACCGGCGGTGGAGGTTCTCTGGATGCGCGTACGGGAGGTGTGGATACACGCGGTCGATCTCGACAACGGGATGTCCTTCCACCGGTTCCCCGCGCCTCTGCTGGACGCCCTCCTGTCCGACATGGTGGAAAGCCGGCGTCGCGGCCGGCAGGAACCACCGCTCCTCCTGACGCCGACCGACCGGGCCGCCACCTGGGACGTTCCCCTCGACGGACGGCCGCCGACGCGTCTGATCGGTTCGACGGCGGGGATCGTGGCCGGGCTTTCCGGCCGGAACCTCGGCGAGATCACATTCGACGGCGATTCCCCGCCGGATCTGGGCCGGTGGCTTTGATGGCGACAAGGAGAGTGGCGCGATGAGCCACATGGAATCGAACGAGGTCCCGCACCACGAGGTGCTGGTCGTCGGAGGGGGTATCGGTGGGCTGACCACCGCCTTCGCGCTCGCCCGCAAAGGGCACCGGGTCCACGTCCTGGAACGGGCCCCCGAATTCGGTGAGGTGGGGGCGGGGTTGCAGCTCGCCCCGAACGCCACCCGGCTGCTGGACCGGTGGGGGCTGCTTGAGCATGTCGTCGCGGCAGGGGTTCTGCCCAGCCGCATCATCCTGAAGGACGCCCTCACCGGAGTCGAGCTGACCCGCCTGGAACTGGGCGAGGGGTTCCGCGAGCGCTACCGGGCCCCCTATGTCGTGGTGCACCGCAGCGACCTGCACCGCATCCTGGTCGAGGCCTGCCGGGCGGCCGGCGTTTCGCTGGAGACGGACCGCGAGGTCGAACGGGTGGACGCCGTCGGCGACACGGCGTTCACCTACTGTACGGACGGCGTCGTCTACGAAAGCTCGGTCGTGCTCGGCTTGGACGGGCTGATGTCCGGGCTGCGGGCCGAACTCGTCGGCGACGAGCCCGTGGACTCCGGCTACGTCGCCTACCGCGGCGTCGTGCCGGTGGGCTCCGCCACGTCGGTCGACTTGGACGCGGTCGTCGCCTGGATCGGTCCGGGCTGCCATATGGTGCAGTATCCGCTACGCCAGCGCGAACTGGTCAACCTGGTCGCGGTCGTTCAGACCGCTTCAGCCGAGGGCGACGGCCTTTCCGAACTGGAAAGAGGATTCGCGCAGTGCTGCGACCACGTTCGCGGGGCGCTGCCCCATCTGTGGCGCGACCGTCAATGGCTGATGTACGACCGGCCACCGGTCGGCCGCTGGGCGGACGGACGGCTCGGCCTGCTGGGCGACGCGGCGCATCCCATGCTCCAGTATCTGGCCCAGGGCGCGTGCCAGGCGATCGAGGACGCCCATGTCCTCGCCGAACTGGCCGACCGGCACCCCGGCACCGAGACCGGCGCCCGGCGGGTGGACTGGCCGGTGACGCTCCTGGCCGCCCAGCACGTCCGCGCCCCGCGTACCGCGCGCCTGCAGCGGGCGGCCCGGGTCTGGGGCGAGACCTGGCACGCCTCCGGGCTCACCCGGCTGCTCCGTAACGAACTCCTCATGACACGGTCCCCGGACGACTACCGGCACATCGACTGGATTTACGGCGAAGCTCTGGGGGCGGAATCGTGACCGGCATGGATCCATTCGCTTCCGCGACACAGCTCGCACACGCCATTCGCGCACGGGACGTGAGCCCCGTCGAGGTCGCCACCGTCTACCTGGCCCGGACGGACAGGTTCGACGGCGAGATCAACGCCATCGTCTGGCGTGACGACGACGCGGTCATGGCCGCGGCCAGGGCCGCCGAGCGGGCGGTGACGTCGGGCCGCCGACTCGGCCCCTTCCACGGGGTGCCGCTGCCGATCAAGGATCTGACCTCCGTCGCCGGGCAGCCCAACACGATGGGCTCGCTCGCCGTCTCCGACACGCCGAGGGCCGGGAACGATCCGGTCGTCGACCGGTTCCTCAACGCCGGCTTCATCCTCATGGGGAGGTCCAACACCCCGGAGATGGGCACGATGACCGTGACGGAGAACTCCCGGTACGGGCGGACCGCCAACCCGTGGGACCTCAGCCGTTCCCCCGGGGGCTCCAGCGGCGGGGCCGCCGCCGCGGTGGCCGCGGGGATGGCCCCCGTGGCGCACGGCAACGACGGCGGCGGTTCGCTGCGGATGCCCGCGTCCGCCTGCGGCCTGGTCGGCCTGAAGCCGAGTCGCGCGCGGGTTCCGCAGCCCGTCCAGTCGTGGTGGGAGCACTGCACCACCGAAGGTGTGATCACCCGGTACGTCGAGGACGCCGCCGCCATCCTGGACGTCATGTCGGAGCCCGACCCGCATGTCTGGTTCCAGGCGCCTTCCCCCGAACGGCCCTTCGCCGCGGAGCTCGGGCGGGAAACCGGCCGCCTGCGGGTCGGCCTCCTGCTCGAAACACCCATGGGCCTGCCGGTCGACCCGGAGTGCGCCGACGGCGCGCTGGCCGCGGCCGCTCTCCTGGAGGAGCTGGGGCACGACGTCTTCCCCGTGTCTCCGGTACTGCTGAGCCCGGAAGGCGCGCGGGCCTATGTGGACATCGTCATCCCCGCGTCCCTCTACACCTACCCGTTCGAGTTCCCGCACCTCGCCGAGCCGTACAACCGGCATCGGTGGGAGCGCGCCCAGCAGACCCATTCCGGTGAGTACGTGCAGGCGTCGGCGCTGCTGCAGACCGAATCGCGGCGGATCGTCGCGCAGTGGCGACGCGACTTCGACGTGCTGCTCACCCCCACGATGGCGTGCCGGCCACCCCTTCTCGGCACCGTCGTCGAAGACGCCAACCGGCATCCCGAGAGCGCTCAGCCGAGCGCGCTGCTGATGGTCGCCTTCACCTCGATCGCCAGCGTCACCGGCCTACCGGCCGTCAGCCTCCCCGTCCACACCTCTGAGACCGGCCTTCCCATCGGCGCGCAGCTCATCGGCGCCCCGTTCGGCGAGGCCACCCTGATCCGCCTGGCGAGTGCGATGGAGTCCCTGGCCGGCTGGCCCGGCGTCATCCCCGCCCGCTACCGCTCATAACCGGTTCCCACCGGTGCTCAACCGGCTCTCGCACGAGGGTATGACCAGATCAAGGAAATCATCGATGATGGTCGCCAAGCCCAGAACCTCCCCCATCTCATTCGTCGGCACACTCCTGATCGCCGCCTGCCTCGCGTTGACGGCGTGTACGTCCTCCGGACCGGCGAACGGCTCGAAACCGGCATCCGGTACGTCCGCCGAGGCACTGGCGGCGGCCGTGAAGGCCGTCGACGGCGGCTACGCCGGCGACTACTCCGATCCCCCGACGTCCGGCCCGGGGCCCGCCAAGGGCAAGAACATCTGGGTGATCACGGCTTGGCAGCAGGTCCGGGCCCTGGCCTACCAGGCCGAGCAGCTCTCCGAGGCGGCGGCCAAGCTCGGGTGGAAGGCACAGACGTGCGACGGCCTGAACAACGCGAACGGCGGCATGGCCAACTGCGTCCGCCAGGCGACCGCGGCCGGAGCCGACGGGATCGTGCTGGTCTCCGTCGACTGCGCGCCCGTACGGCAGGCGCTCGTGGAGGCCAGGAAGGCGAACGTGAAGATCGCCTCCTTCAGCGGCTTCGACTGCGACGACCCGACGCAGGACGGCAGCTCCCCCCTGTTCGACGCTCCGGCGAGCTACAGCGCGGACATGCCGAAGCTGGCCGACTTCTACACCCGGCTGGGCAGGCTGCGGGCGGATCTAGCCGTCGCGAAGGCGAACGGCAAGGCCAAGGTCCTGCACGTCGCGTTCCACGGCATCGCCTTCGGCGACTACGTCGCCAAGGGCTTCCAGGAGGGGATCGCCGCCTGCGGCGGCTGCGAGATCGTCGGCACGGTGAAGATCGCGCCGGCCGACGTCCCGAACGTCCGGCAGAAGTTTGAGACCGCCCTCGTGCAGGTGCCGCAGGCGAACGTCGTCGCGGTCGACGTCGACCACTTCTTCGTGGCGGGGATCCAGCCGGCGCTGGTGTCGGGTCCCCGCAAGGACCTGATCGTGATCGGCAACGAGTGCCAGATCGACAACCTGGACTACATCCGCAGCGGCAGGGGGCAGCAGTACTGCTTCGGCGCCTCCAACGCCTACCGCGCCTACACGACGATCGACGCGTTGAACCGCGTCTTCAACGGCGAGCGGCCGGTGCCGGCCGGCGTCGGTCTGCAGATCGTGGACAAGGACCACAACCTTCCCGCGCCCGGCGCCGAGTACGTCGGTCCCGTCGACTACACCGGCCTGTACGAGAAGCTGTGGAACGGGTAGCCGTGACGGAGGAGCCCCGCTCCGCGGAACCGCGATCGCCGGCGGCGGCCGTACAGCTGATGAACGTCGGCAAGACCTTCGACGGCGTGCGGGTGCTGCGGAATCTGGACTTCAGCGTGGCGCGGGGGTCGGTGCACGCCCTGCTCGGCGGCAACGGCTCCGGCAAGTCGACCACGCTGAAAATCCTCGCCGGTGTTTACGCCGCGGACCGGGGCGGGACGATCGCCGTGCACGGCAGGCTGCACGCGACGGACTCCTACACGGCGTCGACCGCCCGCAGATCCGGCCTGCGCTTCGTCCACCAGGACCTGGGATTGGTCCCGGACCTGACGGTCAGCGAGAACTTCGCCCTGGAGGGCGGCTACCCCCGGCTGGCCGGACCGGCCGTCTCGTGGCGCAGGCTGCACCGATCGACCCGGCAGCACCTTGACCGGGCGCACGTCGACGTGGATCCGCGGAGCCTGGTTCGCGACCTGCGGCCGAGCGACCGGACGCTGGTGGCCATCGCTAGGGCGCTGCGGGACAGCGACGGGGGCAGCCATATGACGCTTGTGCTGGACGAGCCCACCGCGAGCCTCCCCCGGCACGAGGCCGAGATTCTCCTGGAGGCGATCCGCGGTTGCCAGGCCCGAGGCCAGACCATCGTCTACGTCGGCCACCGCCTGTCGGAGGTGCTCAGCATCGCCGATCGGATCTCCGTGCTGCGCGACGGCGTCCTCGTCGCGGACTCGCCGGCCGCGGATCTGGACGAGGCCGGGATCGTCACGCTGATGGCGGGGCAGACGCCCGCGACCCGCGGCGGTGAAGCGCGCCGGACCGCCGTCGGCGAGACCGTCCTGAAGGTCGACCGGCTCACCGCCGGCCCCGTGCGCGACGTCAGCCTGCACGTACGGCAAGGCGAGATCGTCGGGGTCGCGGGACTGCTGGGGTCGGGCCGCTCCACACTGCTCCGCGCGATCTTCGGGCAGGCGGGCGTCGAAGGCGGCGGCATCCAGGTCGGCGGCGTCCCGGTGGCGCACCGGTCGGCCGCCGCCGCCATGCGATGCGGCATCGCCCTGGTGCCCGAGGACCGCGGCGCGGACGCGGCGTTCCCCGACCTCCCGCTGTGGGAGAACATCTCGGCGACGGTCATCGGGAGGTACTGGGCGGGCTGGCGGATGGCGCGCACGACCGAACGGCGGGACTCCGCGCGCCTCATGCGGACCTTCGACGTCCGCGCCGCCTCCCCCGACGTGCCCTTCGCCACCCTTTCCGGGGGCAACCAGCAGAAGGCCGTGCTGGCGAGGTGGCTACGGCTGGATCCACGCCTGCTTCTCCTGGACGAACCCACGCAGGGCGTCGACGCGATGGCCCGGGCGGACCTCCACGCGGCCATCCGGGAGCACGTGGCGAAGGGGAACGCCGCGCTGGTGGTGTCGTCGGACTTCGAGGAGCTCGAAGCCCTCTGCCACCGCGTGGTCGTCATCCGCGACGGCTCATGCGTCGCCGAACTCGCCGGCGCGGAGCTGACCGAGGCCGCCGTCGCGGGACTGACTCAGATCGATCGCTCGAAAGGACCTCTGACGTGACCGGCACCTCCGTGGACACCGACGTGGCGCCCGAGCGGCTCCCGGCTCCGCCCGGGGAGCGGCGGCGGGGATCGTCCCGCGCCCTTTCCCTCTCCGGAATCGCCGAACGCTACGGCCTCCTGCTCCTCCTGGTGGCCATGACCCTGGTCTTCGCGAGCCTGCCGGCCTCGGGTGAGGCGTTCCGCAGTACGGCGAACATCCAGGCCGTCCTGGCCAGCCAGGCGGTCGGACTCACGGTCGCCTTGGCGCTGCTCTTCCCCATGGCGGCCGGCTCCTTCGACTTCTCGGTGGGGGCCGTCACCGCGACGTCGTCGGTCGTGGCGGCGGCCTCGGTGTCCCACTTCGGCCTGCCGCTCCCGCTGGCCCTGGTGCTCGCCACGGCGTCCGGGGCCCTCGTCGGCTCCGTGCTCGGGATTCTGGTGGCCCGCTACGCGATGAACCCGTTCATCGCCACGCTCGGCATGGCCACCTTGCTGGGCGGCGCCGTCTTCGCGTACACGAACGGGCTGCAGATCAGCAAGGACATCCCCGCGACGCTCACCGACCTGGGGTCGCTCTCCTGGTTCGGCGTCCCGCTGATCGTGCTGGCGGCCGCGCTGATCGCCGTGGTGGTCTGGTTCGTCATGAGCCACACGCCGCTCGGCCGTCATCTGTTCGCGGTGGGCTCCAACGCGAGCGCGGCGCGCCTGGTCGGCCTGGACGTGGCCCGGGTCAGGTTCCTCTCCTTCGCGCTGTCGGGCCTGGTGTCGGGCGTCGCCGGGGTGCTGCTGCTCGCGCGGCAGGGCGCGGCCACGTCGGACAACGGCATGAACATGCTGTTCCCCGCGCTGACGGCGGTCTTCCTCAGCACGATCGTCATCGACGTGGGACGGCCGTCCGTCCTGGGAACCGTCATCGGCGTCCTGTTCGTCGCCGTCAGCATCAGCGGTCTCACCCTGGTCGGCGCGCCCGCCTGGGTGAGCCAGGTCTTCAACGGCGCCGCGCTCCTCGTAGCCGTGGGCGTCGCCGGGATCAGCCGGGCCCGCCGCGGCGCCGGTTCCGCCGGCCTCGCCAGGACGTAGCGTACGGCGGAGGCGCGATGGGAACCCCATCGCGCCTCCGCCGTACCGGCTCGAATTATCAGCCTCTGACCCCGTTGCTCTGCTCGCCGGCCGCCCTGAGGATCTCGGCGGCGTCGTCAAGCGGCGGGTGGATCACTTCCAGGATCTCGTTCTTCAGATCCTTCCCCTCCCTGCCGGTCAGCTCCACCGCACGGTCCCAGCCCGTCGTGAAGACGGCGCCGGCGGCGCCGAGGTCCAGGCAGGTGACGTACGGGTCGGGGGTGAAGTCCACCAGCGGGAGACCGAGCAGGTCGGCGGCGGCGTTGTGCCCGGCGGCCTTCCCCATGGGCGTGGCGAACTGGCAACTCTGCACGACATGGTGGTCCGGGTCGGCCAGGGCCGCGGCGACGTCACCCGCGGCGAACACGTCGCCGAAGACACGCAGGCGCCGATCGACCTTCAGCCGGCCGAGCCGGTCCCGCTCCGCCGGGATCTGCGCGGTGAGCGAACTGGCCTGCATCCCCGCGGTCCAGACGACGACGTCCGAGGTGATCTCGCCGCCGTCGCTGAGGACGACGCCCTTCTCGCCGACCGAGGCCACGGTCACCCCGAGACGTACCTCGACGCCCAGTTCGGCCAGGGCGGCCTCGATCACGGGACGGGGACCGGGCCCGAGGTCGGGCCCGACGACGTCGGCGCGCTCGATCAGGATCACCCGACCGCGCTCGGCCAGCTCGGTGGCGAGCTCCAGACCGGTGAAGCCGGACCCGATGACCACCGCGGTGAAGCCGGAACGATCGTGCAGACGACCGGCGAGCCGGGCCACACCCTCGACGCTGTCGATGTCGAACAGGTGGTCGGCGCCCGGAACGCTGGCGCGGACGAGGTGGCTGCCCGCGGCCAGCACGAGCCGGTCGTAGCCGATCGAACGGTCCCCCAGATCGACCCGTCGCGCGGTCGTGTCGATTCCGGTCACCGCCGCGCGCACATGGGTGACGCCGATCGGCTCCAATACCCGCTTCAACGGGACGCGAGTCCAATCGGGGTCGAGCTTATGCAGACGCGGACGCAGCACCATGTCCTCATTGGGCGAGACCAGCGTGACGCGCAGGTCGCTCTCGCCGCGAACCCGTGCCGCGGCGGCGGCGCTCCACACTCCGGCAAACCCGCCACCAACGATCAAAACGTCCGACATTGTCTTTCCTTTCTGGCGTTTTCGGGCACAGGACGACGACGCGACTCGATCCGGAGGCCGACGGTCACACCGACAAGCCACTGTCCTGTCTGGGAGGAAAAGCCCGTTCCCGCAGCATTTCGCGCTGGATCTTCCCGGATCCGGTTCTGGGGAGGCTGTCCATGAATCGGATTGATTTCGGGATCTTGTACCTCGCCACCTGGCCGTTCAGGAACGCGAGGAGCTCCCGCTCCTCGACGCCGGAACCGGGGCGCAGGCGGACGAAGGCCCGGCCCACCTCGCCCCACCGCTCGTCGGGCACGCCCACGACGGCGCACTCCGCGACGGCCGGATGCCGAAGCAGCGCCGACTCCACCTCGGCGGGATAGACGTTCTCACCGCCGGAGATGTACATGTCCTTCAGGCGGTCGACGATGGAGATGTAGCCGTCCTCGTCGGCTTCGCCCACATCGCCGGAGTGAAACCAGCCGTCCCGGATCGCCTTGGCCGTGGCATCGGGGCGGCCCCAGTAGCCCGCCATGACGTTCGGCCCCTGGATGACGATCTCACCGGGTTCGCCGGCCGCCGCGAGGCTCAGGTCGGGGCGCACGACGCGGACATCGGTGAAGAAGCACGCGACGCCGGCGGAGCCGACCTTGGCCGTGCTCATCTCCGCACTGACGATCAGCGCGCCGGGCGCCGTCTCGGTCAGCCCGTACCCCTGGAGGAACCGCAGCCCGCGCTGCTGACAGGTGTGGATCAACTGCGTCGGCGCGGGCGCCCCACCCGTCAGGAGGGAGCGCACGGAGCTCAGATCGGCGGTCTCCCAGCGTGCGGACCGGGTCAGGTCCGCGAACATCGTGGGGACGCCGAACATCCAGGTGACCTGGTGCCGCTCAACGAGGTCGAGGCACGTCTCGGCGTCCCACTCGGCCATGAGCACGGCGCAGCCGCCCTTGAGCAGCGTCGGCATGAGCGTCATGTTCAGCGCCGCGACATGAAACAGCGGGGCGCTGATCAGGGTGACCTCGTCCCTGGCCAGATCGAGCTCGACGAGGAGGTTCACGCAGTTCCAGATGACGTTCCCGTGCGTCAGGGTCGCCCCCTTGGGCCGCCCCGTGGTTCCGGAGGTGTAGAGGATCAGCGCGGGGTCGTCGTGCGCCACCGGTTCGTCGATCGGATCGGCCGCCGCGGCCCGGAGCAGTTCCTCGTAGTCGAGGGCCTTCCCCGCCGTGTCGCCCACCGCCACCGGGATCGGTTCCGCGCGTACCGCCAGGTCTTCCACCACAGGGGTGTGCGAGGCGGCGTAGACCAGGACGGACGCACCGCAGTCGTCGAGCTGGTACCCCACCTCGGCCGCCGTAAGCCGGGTGTTGAGCGGGACGAACACCGCGCCCAGCAGGTGCGTGGCGAACAGGGTCTCCACGAGCGAGGGCAGATTGGGGCCGAGGTAGGCGACACGGTCACCGCGTGCGACCCCGAGCGCCCGCAGCGCGTGCGCGAGCCGGGTGGTCCGCTCCAGGAGCTCGGCGTACGTGAGCTCGGCTTCGCCGGAAACGAGGGCGCGCCGGTGCGGATGGGTCCGCGCGCTCCGCGCGGGCCATGATCCCAGCCCCTGATTACGCATCCGCGCCTCCTTCCCCGTCCACGCGGTTCCCGCCGGCGTCGGCGAAGACGAGGCGCTGCAGCATGTCGAGCAGGAGTTCCCGCTCATGCGCGGCCAATCCCGACAGGAACACCTCGCGCGCCGCGACGATGTCCGCCTGCCCCTGATCCCGGACGGCGCGCCCTTGGGGCGTCGGTGCCACCTGGCGGGCCCGCCGGTCTCTGGGATCGGGCAACCGCTCCACCAGACCGTCGGCTTCCAGGGAGTCGACGATGGCCACCACCGGGCTGGGATCGAGTTTGAGAAAGTCGGCGATCTCACGCTGTGAGGCGCCTCCGGTGTCGCACACATACGACAGCGCCGAGAAGTGCCTGACTCGCAGACCGAGGTGGGCGAGGTGGGCATTGGTCATCCGCACGATCATCCCGCTGGCACAGGTCAACAGGAATCCGGTGTTGCCGGCAAGCTCCACGTCCTTGCTGTTCACCGCGATCTCTCTTCCGAGCCGACTAGTTGATGGATGCACTCAATAATTGACATTATCAATTATATCGACGTAGTGTCCAGCAACCGAAGCACCGGAAGGGGAAGCAGTGGATCTCAGCGGGAAGGTGGCCGTCGTCACCGGCGCCGGGCGCGGGCTCGGGCTGGCCTACGCCCGCGGTCTCGCCGCAGCGGGGGCACGTGTGGTGGTCAACGACATCGACGCGTCGGCCGCCGGTGACGCCGTGGCGGCGATCCGTGCGGCGGGCGGCAGCGCCGTCTCCGAGGTGGCGCCTGTGGGGAGCGGCGCGGCCGCGCAGGCGCTCGTCGACCGCGCCGTCTCCGAGTTCGGGCGGCTGGACGTCATGGTCGCCAACGCCGGGGTCCTGCGTGACACCGTGCTGTGGAAGATGAGCGACGACGACTTCGACACCGTCGTGCACGTCCACCTCCGCGGCACGTTCACCTGTGCCCGCGCGGCCGCCGTACGGATGCGGGAACAGGGCGAAGGCGGCCGGATCATCTGCGTCGGCTCGCCGACCGGCCAGCGCGGCACCTTCGGCCAGACCAACTACGCCGCCGCCAAGGCCGGCATCGTCGGGATGGTACGCACCTGGGCGATGGAACTCGCCCGGGCACGCGTGACGGTCAACGCCGTCATCCCGGTGGCCGCCACCGAGATGACCAAGACGGTGCCCTTCCTTCGTGATCACGTCGAGACGCTGGAGCGCGGCGGGGAACTGCCCCCGTTCGTACGGCGGTCACTGGCGCTGGGGTCCCCCGAGGACGCCGCCGGCCTGGTGACATTCCTCGCTTCAGACGCGGCCTCGGACATCACCGGCCAAGCCATCGGCATCGGCGGGGACCGGGTCAGCCTCTGGTCTCATCCCACCCAGATCGCCGCCGCGTACGCCGACGGCGGCTGGGGAGCCGACGAACTCGCCGAGACGTGGGCCACCGCTCTCCAGCCGCACGTGCAGACCGTCGGCGAGCCGCTTCCGGAATCCAAGGGGTGACGGCCGTGACACCGGCGATCGACACAGACTCCCTGACGGCCATCGACGTGCATGTGCACGTGGAGGTGGACGACAACGGCCATCCGTCCATGGGCGGCAAGCTGATGGAGGCCTCGGCCGCGTACTTCAAGGCCGGGCACCGCACGCCGACCGTGGACGAAATCGCCCAGACCTACCGCGAGCGGAACATGATGGCGGTCGTCTTCACGGTCGACCACCAGGCGGCGACCGGCCACCCCCCGATCGGCAACGAGTTCGTCGCCCAGGCCGCCGCCCGCCATCCCGATGTGCTCATCCCGTTCGCGAGCGTCGACCCCGCACGCGGCCGGTCCGCGGTCGACGCCGCGGTGCGGCTGGTGAACGAGCACGGGGTCCGCGGCTTCAAGTTCCACCCCAGCCTGCAGGGCTTCAACCCGACCGACCGGGCCGTCTACCCCCTGTACGCGACGATCGCCTCGCTCGGTGTCCCCGCCGTCTTCCACACCGGCCAGACGGGGATCGGCGCGGGGCTGGACGGTGGCGGCGGCATCCGGCTGGGGCTGTCCAACCCGATGCTGCTCGACGAGGTGGCCGCGGACTTCCCCTCCCTGACGATCGTGATGGCGCACCCGTCCTTCCCCTGGCAGGACGAGGCTCTCGCGGTCGCGACGCACAAGGCGAACGTCTGGATCGACCTGTCCGGATGGGCCCCCAAGTACTTCCCTCCCAACCTGGTCCGGTACGCGGGCACCCTCCTGCAGGACAAGGTGCTGTTCGGATCCGACTTCCCGCTGATCACGCCGGATCGGTGGATCGCCGAATTCGACAAGCTCGACATCAAGCCCGAAGTCCGCCCCAAGATCCTCAAGGACAACGCCGTCCGGCTCCTCGGCCTGTCGAAGTGATGGGAGAAACCTCATGACCAGAACGGTGACCCTCGACGACCTCCCCGGCCTCGTCGGTGTGGATTTGGGGAACAGCTCGGAACTCACCGTCGACCAGAAGCGCATCGACGGCTTCGCCGAGACCACCGGCGACCATCAGTGGATCCATGTGGATCCCGTGGCCGCGGCGGACGGACCGTTCGGTACGACCGTCGCGCACGGCTACCTGACCCTGGCGCTGGTCGTCCCGCTCTGGAGCGAGCTGCTCCGGGTCCGGGACGCCCGCGCCATCGTCAACTACGGGCTGAACAAGGTCCGCTTCCCCGCCCCCGTGCCCGTCGGGTCCCGGCTTCGCCTCCAGGCGACGATCGCCGAGGTGACCGGGATCGACGGCGGTTTCCAGCTCGTCATCGACGTGGCCATCCGGTCGGCCGGGTCCGGCAAGCCCGTGTGCGTGGCCCAGCCGGTCTTCCGGTACTACCGCTGACGGCCGGACATGAGCCACTACAAGAGTCATGTACGCGATATCGAGTTCAACCTCTTCGAGGTTCTCGGCACCGACAGCGTGATGGGCCCGGCCGGTCCCTTCACGGACCTGGACCCGGAGACGTGCCGCGACATTCTGTCCGAGGTCGCGCGGCTGGCCGAAGGTCCGCTGGCCGAGTCCTTCGCCGACGCCGACCGGAACCCGCCGGAGTTCGACCCGGAGACCGGCACGGTGACGCTGCCCGCCTCGCTCAAGAAGTCCTACGCCGCGCTGCGCGACGCCGAGTGGTGGCGCTTGGAGATTCCGCCGGAACTGGGCGGCGTGGCCGCGCCGCGCGCGCTGGTCTGGGCGGTGGCGGAGCTCATCCTCGGCGCCAACCCGGTGATGCTCATGTACGGCACCGGCGTGCCCTTCGCCGGCATCATCCATCGCGAAGGCACCGCGGAGCAGCGGAAGATCGCCCGCCACATCGTGCACCGAGGCTGGGGCGCCACCATGGCGCTCACCGAGGACGACGCCGGTTCCGACGTCGGCGCCGGACGGACCGGGGCCATGCGGCAGCAGGACGGCACCTGGCACATCGAGGGGGTCAAGCGCTTCATCACCTCCGGCGAGCACGACCTCACCGAGAACATCGTGCACCTGGTGCTGGCCCGCCCGGCCGGAGCGGCGCCGGGCACCAAGGGCCTGTCGCTGTTCCTCGTGCCGAAGTTCCTGTTCGACCTCGAGACCGGCGAGCCGGGCGGACGGAACGGCGTCCGGGCCACCAACGTCGAGCACAAGATGGGGATCAAGGCGTCCACCACCTGCGAGCTGCGATTCGGCGAGAAGAAGCCCGCGGTCGGCTACCTGCTCGGCGACACCCACAACGGCATCGCCCAGATGTTCCACGTCATCGAGCACGCGCGCATGCTGGTCGGGGTGAAGTCCATCTCGGCGCTGTCGTCGGGCTACCTCCACGCACTCGACTTCGCCCGGACCCGTGTCCAGTCCGCGGACCTCACGCGAACGGCCGCCAAGACCGCGCCACGGGTCACGATCATCAACCATCCCGACGTCCGCCGCAGTCTGATGCTGAACAAGGCCTACGCCGAAGGGCTGCGCTCGCTCGTCCTCTACACCGCGAGCCGGCAGGACCGGATCCTGCTCGGCGAACACCACGGCACCGACGTCTCCCTGGCCAGGGCCGTCAACGACCTGCTGCTCCCGATCGTCAAGGGGGTGGGATCCGAGCGAGCCTACGAACAGCTCGCCCAGGCTCTGCAGACCCTCGGCGGTTCCGGCTACCTGCAGGACTACCCGCTGGAGCAGTACCTCAGGGACACCAAGGTCGACAGCCTGTACGAGGGCACCACCGCGATCCAGGGCCAGGACCTGTTCTTCCGCAAGATCGTCAGGAACGACCGCGTCGCGCTCGACGCCCTGTCGGCGGAGATCGGCGGGTTCCTGGACTCTCTCGCGGGCGACGACCGATTGCGCCGGGAGCGATCCGCCGTACGGGAGGCCTTGGCATCGGTGCACGGCATGGTCGACGCGATGACGCGGCACTGCGCGGGGGACGACCCCCGCGAAATCTACAAGGCGGGTCAGAACACCACCCGCCTGCTGATGTCCGCGGGCGACCTGATGGTTGGCTACCTGCTCCTCCGTCAGGCGTCGGTGAGCAGGACGCGACTGGACACCGGAGGCCTTTCTTCCGCCGATCAGGCTTTCCACGCCGGGAAACTCGCGGTCGCACGGTTCTTCGCCACGACTGTGCTGCCCCGGCTCACCGCCCAACGCCTGATCGTCGAAACCACCGACAACGCACTGATGGACGTGCCCGAAGAGGCTTTCTAAACCTCGGTGTACCGATCCGTCCCGGAAAACACCCCAACCGGGGAAACCTGCATCGCCACGGCGCCGGTCACCCACATGTTCCAGCCATCCGCCCGGCCCCCAACCAAACCCCGGGCGCAGACGGCGTCAGGCCGCCGGAGGAGCCGTCGACCCTCGGACGACGAGGGAGACCGGCAGCAGGACCGACTTACACGGCAACGACGGATCCCGCAACCGATCGATCATCAGTCGTGCCGCCTCCGCGCCGGCGTCGTAGTGCCGGACATGGATCGTGGTCAAGGGTGGCCACACCTTGTCGACGAACGGCATGTCGTTGAAGCCGACCACGCTGATGTCGGCGGGACACGACAGCCCACGTCCGGCCAGTTCCTCGTAGCAGCCGATCGCGAGCAGGTCGTTGGCCGCCATCACCGCCGTGACTCCGGGATGCGCGTCGAGCAGGGTGGCCGTGCACTCGCTCCCGGCCTCCACCCGATAGGCCTCCGCCTCGACCACCGGGCACTGTGCGGGGTTCAAGCCGAACTCGCCGATTTCCAGCCGGAAGGTGCGGCGGCGTGTGACGCCCGTGGACGTGGACGACGGTCCGGCGATGTGGGCGATCCGCCGGTGCCCCAGGTCGTACAGGTGCCGAAAGCCCTGGCGGATGCCGCCGGCATCGTCTCCCGCGACGCTGGAGACCGGATGCTCGGGTTCGACTCGGTTGACGAGGACGGTGGGCACCTCAGCCGCCGACAACGCGGAAACGACAGGGTCGTCGAGTCTTGCCGAGGCGAGGATCAGACCGTCGACCTGGCGGGCGCGCAAGCTCGCGACCTGCTCCTGTTCACGCCGAGGCTCGTCGTCGGTGTTGGCGATGAGCACGTTGTACCCGGCCGCGGCGGCGACGTCCTCGATACCCCTGATGATCGGCGCGAACACCGGGTTGGTGATGTCGGGAACCACCGCGCCGAGGGTCAGGGTGCGGTTCGTCTTCAGACTCCGCGCGATCGGGTTGGGCACATAGCCCAGCCGGTCGGCCGCGTCCCGCACCCGTTTGGCGGTGACGGAGTTGACCATGCCGACCGTCTCGGGGTTCAGAGCACGCGAGGCGGTCCCGACGTGGACGCCCGCCGCCCGAGCGACGTCTCGTAGCGTGGCAGACACGTCTTCAACTCCAGTCGGGACCGTGGTGCGATCCTTGATCGACGTCCCGAGTGCCGGCGGATCCGAGCTCTTCATTCATCGTCGCGCTTGACCGGGACTGCCCGCGACTCGACCTCGATGATACGGCTTGCGACCCGCCACTTGCCGTCCGCGCACCGGGGGAAGGTGTCCGGATGGCTCCTGCCCCCTTGGTGTGATTGGTTCTGTTCTCCCGAAGGTTGCCACCTGGAACGGGCTGCCACGCCAAGGTCCGCTCAGATGAGCAACTGGATCGGATCCTCGATCACCCGCACGAAAGCCGAGAGCCATCTCGCCGCGTCCGCGCCGTCCACGGCACGATGGTCGGCCGAGAGCGTCACCGTCATCACCGAGGCGACCCGCACCGTGCCGTCCTGGGCCACGGGCTCATCCCGGATCGCGCCGACCGCCAGGATGCCGGCCTGCGGCGGATTGAGGATGGCGGCGAACTCCTCGGTGCCGAACATACCGAGGTTGGAGACGCTCATCGTGCCTCCCTCAAGCTCGTGTTGGCGCAGGGCACCCGAGTCGGCTCGCTTGCGCAGGTCCCGTACGGCGGCCGCCACCCCTGCGACGGAGAGACTTTCGACGGATCGGACGACGGGAGTCACCAGGCCTCGCGATGAGGCGATCGCGACGGCGATGTCGACACTCGAGAAGCGCCGGAGCGCGGCGTCGGTCCAGATCACATTCTGCTCCGGAACCAGGATGTGCGCCCGCGCCGCCGCCTTGATCACGAGGTCGTTGACCGACACCCGCGTGGAGGCGTGCCGATTGATGTCGGCGCGGAGCGCGAGGAGTCGGTCGACGCGGCATGAGGCACGCAGGTAGAAGTGGGGCACCTGCCGCTTGCTCTCGGTCAGCCGCCGTGCGATCACGCGCCGTACCCGCGTGTGGGGCTCGTCCACGTAGTCGCCGGCGTGGTCCTGCACACCGTTGCCCACCTCGTCGCCGGCGTCGCGGGCGTCGCCCTGGACCGGTGCCGACGCGGGCGGCCCGGCGGCGAGCGCCCTGGTCGCGATCGCCGCATCGACATCGCGGCGACGGATCCGACCCCGTGGACCCGTGCCGGAAATCTCCTCGATGCCAAGCCCGTGCTCGGCCGCGAGCCGGCGTGCGAGCGGACTCGCGAACACCCGTCGGGGCGGCTCCGGTGCGGTCCGCCCCGTGGTCATCTCCTGCGGCCCGGACACGGACTCGGTCGGCTCCGCCGGGAGCGCCCCGCCGTCCAGGCCGAGCGACGCCAGGTCCGGAACGTCCTCACCCGGTGAGCCGACGACCGCGATCGGGGCGCCGACGTCCACGGACGTGCCACCGGCGACCAGCAGCCTGAGCAGGCAGCCGCCCCGCTCCGCCTCCACGTCGACGACGGCCTTCTCCGTCTCGACCGTCGCGATGGCGTCACCGGCGTCGAAGGCCACCCCGACCTCCACCAACCAGGAGGCGAGAACCGCCTCGGTGGAGTTCGCGAACACCTCCGGCATCCGCATCAGCTCAGCCATCGGACGACTCCTCAGCGGTCAGTGCCTCAATCGCCGCGACGACCTCGGCGGTCTGGGCGATCGCGGCTCGCTCCAGCACCTTGCTGATGCTGGGCGAGGCCTCGCCCCCGGTGACTCGCTCGATCGGCGCGTCGAGGTGGTCGAAGAACCTGCGTTGGATCTCGTCGGCGAGCCAGCCGCCGTAAGAGGTTCCGCGGGGTCCCTGCTCGGCGATCAGCACGTGGTTCGTCTTCTCGACACTGCGGCCGATGGTGTCCCAGTCGATGCTGGCGCGGTCGAGCCAGCGCAGATCGATCACCTCCGCGTCCACCCCGGTCCGTTCAACGGCGTCGAGGACGAAGTTGGTCATCTGGAGGTAGGTGAGAATCGTCAGGTCCGATCCAGGACGCCGCACCGCCGCCTTTCCCACCGGCAGGCAGTAGTCGAGATCGTCGACCGGTGCCGGACCGATGCTGGTGTAAAGGTCGACGTGCTCAAGGACGACCACCGGGTCCTTGCAGCGCAGTGCCGCGTTCATGAGGCCGACGTAGTCGAACGGAGTCGACGGCGCCACGATCCGCCAGCCGGGATTGGTCGCGAAGACGCCGGCCGGGTCCATCGAGTGCTGGGAACCGTAGCCGGTACCCATGGCGACCTTGCTGCGCAGCACGAACGGCACGTCCGACCGGCCGCCGAACATGTGCCTGGCCTTGCCGATCTGGTTGAACAACTGATCTGCCGCGACCCACATGAAGTCGGCGTACATGAACTCCACGACGGGGCGGAACCGGCCGTCCAGGGCGATCCCGCCGCCGAGTCCGGCGAAGGCGTTCTCGCTGATGGGGGTGCCGAGCACGCGATCGGGAAAGTCCTCGGGGAGCCCCCGGGTGGCACCGTTCGTGCCGCCGTTGAGGCGGTGGACGTCCTCGCCCATCACCACGATGCCGGGATCGGTCGTCATCCGCCGATGCATCACCCGGGCTACCGCGGTGATGAACTTCTGGTCCTCGACCGGTCCGGCGAAGGTGTCGGTGTCTTCGATGCGGGCGTCGGCGAATTCGGACAGGTCACCGCGGATGCCGACCTCGGCGAAGGCGGCGTCAGGCCATTCAGATGGCTTGATCCGCTTCTGACCGGGCTTGCCCCCGGGGACCGGCTCGAGGAGCACGTCGCCCACCTCGGCCATCAGGACCTTGGCTGCCGCGGTCACGGACGAGACCTCTTCCTGCGACAGGATGCCGCGACGGATGAGGTGACGGGATACGGCGGCGATCGGGTCCCGGGCCCGCCAGGCCGCCTCCTCGTCCTTCGAGCGGTAGCCGAACGCGCTGCCGGGGAAGCCGCCGTTCTGGTGGAAGTAGCGGTAGACGTCGGCCTCGATGACCGTCGGACCCGCTCCGCCACGCATGTGCTCGACCGCTGCGCGGGTGGTCAGGTACACCGCCAGCGGGTCCATCCCGTCGACCTTCCAGCTGGCCACACCGAATCCGAGCCCCCGCGCCGACAGGCGTGGCTCCGCGGTGGCCTCGTCGACGTGGGTCGAGACGGCGTACCGGTTGTTCTCGATGAAGAAGCACAAGGGGAGGCGCCAGGCACCGGCCAGGTTCATCGTCTCCAGCGTGGAACCGATGTTGACGGCCCCGTCCCCGAAGTAGGTCACGGACACATCGGTCGTGGCGGCGAAGCGGTGCGCCCAGGCGTAGCCGCCGGCGATCGGCACACCGCCGCCGACGATCGCATTGGTGCCGGTGGCACCGGCCGGAAGCCACTGGAGGTGCATGGAGCCTCCGCGACCGCCGCTGAAGCCGCGGGCGAGTCCGCAGATCTCGGCCAGCGTCCGCAGCAGGGCCTCACGGAGGTCCTCGCCGATCGGCTGGAGCAGGTCGAGATCGGGCGAGAGGTGGTTGACGACCTTGGCCAGGAACTGGTGGTGGCCGCGGTGCGACCCGTTGACGGTGTCGGTGCTCCGCAGCGCGAGGACGCTGCCCACCGCTCCGGCCTCCTGGCCGATGCTGGAGTGCACCGGACCGTGGGTCAGGCCGACGGCGGAGAGGTCGAGGACGTACTCCTCGAACGTGCGGATCAGCACCATCTGGTCGAGCATCCGGCGGAGGAGTCCCGCATCGGCGGCGTCCCAGTCGGCCTGGGTCGTCGACAGCCGGACCCACTCCACCGCCGGAGTGAGCTGTTCCCGCGTGGTCATCGCCGCTCCTCGCGCTCGAACGCCTTGCCGTTGGGGTAGGACACGAGTTCCATCTGCAGCCCCCACGGCGCGCGGAAGTACACCCACCGCTGCCCCTCGCTCGGTCCGCTGCTCGCGGTCGGTTCCCCGAGGACCTCGACGCCGTGAGCGTGCAGGTGGGCGAGGGCCAGGTCGAGGTCCTCGACGTACAGTGCGATGTGGTGGCCACCCATGTCGCTGTTGCGGGGCACCTCGCGGCGCTGGTCCGGCGCGGCGTACCGGAACACCTCCAGGGTGACGTCGCCGCAGCGCAGCAACCGCAGCTGCTCCATCACCGCCCGGGGATGCACACCGAGATGGTCGTTCATCCAGTTCCCCGTGTCGTCCCGGTACGGGCCCAGCGTGTAGAGGTGTTCGCACCCGAGCACCTCGATCAGCCAACCGCACGCCGCGTCGAGGTCGGGCACCGTGATCCCGATGTGGTCGACGCCCCGCAGGCCGGGCAGACCGGACCCGCTCACCACTGCACCGCCACGTACTTGGACTCCAGGTAGTCGAGCATCCCCTCGTGGCCGCCCTCGCGCCCGATGCCGCTCTGCTTGACGCCGCCGAACGGCGCGGCCGGGTCGCTGACGATGCCTCGGTTGAGGCCGACCATTCCGGACTCCAATGCCTCGCCGACCCGCAGGCCGCGGGCGAGGTCGCCGGTGAAGACGTAGGAGACGAGTCCGTACTCGGTGTCGTTCGCCCAGGCGATCGCCTCCGCCTCGTCGGTGAAGGTGACGATGGGTGCGACCGGCCCGAAGATCTCCTCACGGAGGATGGGCGCATCGGCGCGGACGTCGGTCAGCACGGTCGGCTCGTAGTAGCAGCCCACCCGGTCCGGCCTGGCGCCGCCGGTGACCACCCTGGCGCCGCTGGCCACGGCGTCCCGCACCAGCTCCTCGACCTTGCGCACGGTCTCCTCGTTGACGAGCGGTCCCACCTCGGAGGCGTCATCGGTTCCGGGGCCGACCCGGAGCGCCTTCATCCGTGCGGCGAGCCGGGTGGCGAAGTCGTCGGCGACCGACTGCTCGACGTAGAACCGATTGGCCGCGGTGCACGCCGATCCGGCGTTGCGCATCTTGGCGACCATCGCCCCGTCGACGGCCGCCTCCAGATCGGCATCGGCGAAGACCAGGAAAGGCGCGTTGCCGCCGAGTTCCATCGAGGTGTTGAGGACGTTGTCGGCGGCCTCGTGGAGCAGGATCCGACCGACCTCGGTGGAACCGGTGAAGGACACCTTCCGCACCCGCGGATCATGGAGCATCGCCGAGACGATGCGACCTGAGCTCCGTGAGGGCAGCACGTTGACGACGCCGGCCGGAATCCCGGCCTCGGCCAGAATCTCGGCGATCGCCAGCGCGGTCAGGGGAGTGTCGCCGGCCGGCTTGAGCACCACCGTGCATCCCGCGGCCAGCGCGGGCCCGATCTTGCGGGTCGCCATCGCGGCCGGGAAGTTCCACGGTGTCACCAGGACGCAGATGCCGACAGGCCGGCGAAGAACCAGGATCTTGTTGCCACCGGAAGGAGCCGTGGACACCGTTCCGGAACCGCGGACGGCCTCCTCGCCGTACCACCGGAAGAACTCCGCCGCGTAGGCGACCTCGCCTCGCGCATCCGCCATCGCCTTCCCGTTCTCCAATGAGATCAGTCGGGCGATCTCCTCCGATCTCGCGGTCAACAGGTCGTAGGCGCGTAGGAGGATGCGGCTGCGCTCCCGTGGCGGCGCCGCCGCCCACGCTGCGGCCGCCGCCTCCGCGGCATCCACCGCGAGCATCGCGTCATCGACCGATGCGTCGGCGACCGAGGCGATGACATCGATCGTCGCGGGGTCGAGCACGTCGAACCGGCTCCCACTGCGGGCCGGTCGGAACATGCCGTTGATGAAGAGGTCAGTGGGCGGGTTCACGTCGAGCTCCCTGACTGAGACAGGTGTGGGTGGGTCAGTATGGATTGGCGATGAAGAGTTCCTGCGCCGGGAACAGGGTGAGGAGACGGCACCCGTCTTCGGTCACCACGACCTCCTCCTCGATGCGGGCCGCCGAGTGTCCGTCATCGGCCGGGCAGTACGTCTCCAGCGCGAACACCATGCCCGGCTGGAGCTCCACCGGCTCTCGAAGACTGTTCAGCCTGGAGATGATCGGGCGCTCGTGCAGGCCCAGGCCGAGCCCGTGGCCGAACTGCAGCCCGAAGGCGGCCATCTCGTCGGCGAACCCGAAGTCGGTCGCGGCCGGCCAGACGAGGGCGACCTCGTCGGTCCCCACACCCGGCCTGATCATCTCGATGGCCGCATCCATCCACTCCCGGGCCCGGGTGTAGGCGCCGCGCTGGGCGTCGGTGGCGCTCCCGACACTGAAGGTGCGGTAGTAGCAGGTCCGATAGCCGTTGAAAGCGTGGATGACGTCGAAGAACGCCTGGTCGCCTGGCCGGATGATCCGGTCCGTGAAGTTGTGCGGATGCGGATTGCACCGCTCGCCGGAGACGGCGTTGATCGCCTCAACCTGCTCCGACCCCATCTCGTAGAGCCGCTTGTTGGCGAGCGCGACGATCTCGTTCTCCCGCACACCTGGCTTGAGCGCCTCGACGATGTCCTGGTAGACACCGTCCACCATCGCGGCGGCCTGGGTCAGCAGCATGATCTCGTCGGTCGACTTGATCTGCCGCGCGTCCAGCATCAGCTGCTGGGCGTCGACCACATGCAGTCCCTGCCGCTGCATCTCGAAGAGGAACGGCGGTTCGACGATGTCGACGCCCACCGGGGCGTCGGCGAGGCCGACGTCGACCAGCAGGCCCTTGATCTGGCGGACCGCGTCCTCCATCAGACCGGCAGACGGAGCGATCGCCCCACGCAGGCCGAGCATCCCGGCATGGCAGTCCTCCGGCTTGAGCCAGGGCGCGAAGAGCCGGTGGTGTCGCGCGGCGGAGCCGAAGTCCCACAACATCGGGTCACCGCCCCGGGTCAGCAGCGCATAGCGGGTCATCTTGTCCGGCAGCGCACCGCCGATCCACGTCTGCGTCGTGTAGCGGATGTTGTAGGCGTCGAAGAGCAGGAAGGCACCGCACTCACCGGCCTCAAGCACCTGCCGGGCCCGGGCCAGCCGGTAGGACCGGAGCCGGTCGAAGTCGACCCGGGTCTCGAAGTCGACGCCCCGATGCCCGGGCGCGGGGAGCGATTGCATGGTCACCGGTTCACTCCCCAGCCGGACCGAGGCCGTCGGTGACGTCGGCGTTCTCCGACTCCAGGACCATCCCGGAGGCCGCGGCCTGCAGATCGAGCAAGATCGCGAAGTCCTCGTCGATCCGGCCGCTGCCCACCGAGGCCTGCACCAGCTGCGCGGTCTGGGCCGCGAGCGGCATCGGCACGTCAAGGCTCCGGGCAGCCGCGAGACCGAGATCGAAGTCCTTGCGCAGCAAGACGGGCGTGAACGTGGGGGTGTAGTCAAGATTGACGAATGCCGGCGTCTTGTAGCGGGTGAAGACCGAGCCCAGCACGCTCTCGTTGAGGAACTCCAAGAAAGCGGCGCGCGAGACTCCGCCCTTCTCCGCGAGAACCGTGATCTCGGCCAGCGACTGCGTCACGACACCGAGGAACAGATTGTGCGCGATCTTGACCAGTCGGGCGCACTCCCCCTCGCCGGCGTAGGTGACACCCTTGCCGATGGCCGCCAGCAGTGCCTCAACCCGGTCGTAGGTGGCCCGCGGGCCGGAGGCGACCAGGGTCAGTCCCCCCGTCTCGGCGACCTTTCCGTTGCCGCTGACCGGGGCGGCAAGAAACGCCACGCCCCGCTTCTCGCAAGCCGCTCGGACCTCCGCCGAGGCCTCGATCGACACCGTGGAACAGTCGACGACGACGGAGGGAACGTTCTCGCCGGCGACGAGCAATCCGTCCTCGCCCAGCAGCACCTGGGTGAGGTCCGCCGACGTGGAGACCATCGTGAACACGACGTCCTGGCCTCGCAGGTCGGCGATGGTGTCCGCGACGGCTGCGCCACGCGGCACCAGCGCCTCGGCCTTCGACCGCGTGCGGTTCCAAGCGGTGAGCGGGAACCCGGCCTCCAGTAGCCGTCCGGCCATCGCGGCGCCCATGCGACCGCATCCGATCCAGCCGACGTTCAGCGACATGTCGGTCACTGGTCCATTCCTTTGCAATCGTTTGCTCTCTTGTCTGAAAAAAATCCGGACCATCGAACGCCGGTCCGGACGGCGCGGATCAGCTCCGGCTGAGCCCCAGGAGGTCGACGGCGTTGACGTCGAGGATTCGATGATCGAATACGTCAGCGAGCCGAATCCTCAGGTACATCAGGCCTCCCGGATGTGCAAACCTTTGCAGTGTGCAAACTGTACGGTCTTGCAAATACCCACGTCAAGCACGTACTAATGGTGTCACAATCGTTTGCACCTTCCACCCCAGAGCAGAGAGATGGCATGCCACTCTCGCTCCGCTCGGACTCCTGCCCCTCACGGCACCGGGCCTGGTCAGACTCACCGAGCGTCCGTCGCAGCGGACACGGGACCTGGAAGCGGCAGCCGGGCGGCGGGACCGAGGCCGGCCGGGCTCTCTCCGTCCAGGAAGATCCGATTGCGCATGCGCTCCACCGCCGGGTCCGGTACGGCCCCCGAGACAGGTGCCTACGCATAGGGATGCGCCGGCCGGGACAGGACCTCGCCGACCATGCCGATCTTGACGATCCGTCCCAGGCACATCACCGCCGCCCGCTCCGCGATCTGACGTACGACCCCGGGGTCGTGGGTGACGAACACATCCGCCAAGTCGAGTCGCCGCCGGAGGCCGCGCAGGAGCTCCAAGATCCCAGCCTGTACCGTGACATCGTGGGCGGAGGGAGCCACAAGAAGCTGATAACCCCTAAGCCTCAGGCCCTCTGCGGCGAAACCGCCGCACCGGGGACTCCAGGAACCGCCCCCGAACCGAAACCACCTCCCCGGCGACGGCGAAACCGCCATACCGGGATCCCAGGAACCGCCCCCGAACCGAAACCACCTCCCCGGCGACGGCGAAACCGCCATACCGGGATCCCAGGGGTCGCCCCCGAACCGAAACCACCTCCCCGGCGACGGCGAAGCCGTCGCACCGGGGTTCCAGGGGTCGCCCCCTGGAAAAAAATTGCGAACAAGTAAGAAGCGAAAAAAGCCGCCCCGAAGGGCGGCTTTTGAGTAGCAAAACCAACTTGGTAGCGGGGGCAGGATTTGAACCTGCGACCTCTGGGTTATGAGCCCAGCGAGCTACCGAACTGCTCCACCCCGCGTCGCTTGTGTTCCCCAAGATTATCCCGCTCCATGCCCGGCTGGCAAATCAAATCGCGCACCGCCGTGTCCGGCGACCTCACCGCGGTAGGGATGGTCGGCCTATTACCTTTTGGTTACCCTGATCGTGTGGCGCGCTTCACACGATGGGTCATCCGCAACGCCGACGGTGCGCTCGCCTTGGTGGCCGCGGTCGCGGCGGCTCTCATCTCCCTTATCGACGTGTTCAGCAACGCCGTCGACCTCAAGATGGACTACATGGAGGAGGCGACGCTGCTGGTGCTCGCCCTCCTGGCGGTGGCGGTCCTGCGGGATCGGAACGCCACGGCGCGGGCGGTGAACGCCACGGCGGCGGTCCGGTTGTTGAACGGGTCCGAGGTGGGACGGGCTCTCGCCGAGGGGCGAAACGACACGCACTACTGGAATTTCAAGGGCGGAACCGGCACTTATCTCCGCGCGGTCACCTTCCCGGAGTGCATCAAAATCGCCCAGTCGGAGAAGCGTCCGCTCCGCATGCAGATCGAGATCATCGATCCGGCCAACGAGGTGCTGTGCAACGCGTACGCCCAGTTCCGGTCCTCGCTGGCACCGGGGCCGGACGGCACGGGCGAGCCGTGGACCTTCGACCGGACCCGCAAGGAGTCGTACGCCACGGTCCTGGCGGCGTGCTGGTATCGCCGACGTTTCACCTTTCTGGAGGTGGAGGTGGGTCTCTCCACGGTGATGACGACGTTCCGCTGGGACATGTCGGCCTCCCGGATCATCATGACCCAGGAGGACGGGACGAGCCCCTCGCTCATGTTCGAGGCGGGCAAACCACACTTCCGGGCGTACAGCCGGGAGCTGGTGGCCAGCTTCAAGCAGGCCCGCCGGATCCCGCTCGACCAGGCGGACGCCGTACCGCTCAGCGAGGAGCCGACGGTCGAGGAGACGCGCAAGCTCTTCGCCGCCGTCAACCTCGATCTCCCTGCGACCATGACGAACCGGGACATCACCGAGATCATCCGAAAGGCCCGGCATCCCAGAAACCCCTACCGATAATGGATCTCACCCGCGCCGAGGAGGCGATCCGCCGGGGCACCGCGTCGCAGTGGACGACGGCCGTGCTGGAGGAGATCGTGCTGGGCAAGCGCCTGGAGATCGCCGCGGTACGGCATCCGCTGGGCTTTCTCTGCCTGCCGATCGAACGTTCCGGCGAGGACGGGGTCTGTGTGCATCTGTGGAGCCCGTCGCTCCCCGAGATCGAGCCGACCACCTCCCCGGTGCACGCGCACAGCTGGGACCTGCTCAGTCACGTGCTGTACGGAGAGCTCCGCAACAACCTCTTCCACATCGTCGACGCCCCGGAGGGGCCGTACCGTCTCTTCGAGGTGATCAGTGGCGCCGACGAGGACGAAATCCGCCCCACCGAGCGCTTGGTGTCATGTCGGCTCGCCGGATCGGAGATCCATCGAGCGGGCGACACATATTCCCTCCCCACCGGGAGATTTCATACCACTGAGGTCGAGGGGACCGCGGTCACCCTCGCCTTGGGCCAGGGTCGGCCGGGCACGGTGGATCTGTCGCTCGGCGATCCCGACGTTTCACCGCATCGGGTACGGCGCCTGCGCGATCATCCCGAGGAAACCCTCGTCACCATAAAAATGATCATGAGATGGCTCCGGAAGCAGTGAACTAGGAGGCACGGGGATGCGGTTGGACACCGGACACGCACGACAGGTGGCGGTGGAGGCCGCCGAGGCGGCAGGGCACCTCCTCCTCGAAGGACGCCGCAAACACTTCGACATCCAGGCCAAGGGCACGGCGGGAGACCTCGTCACCGACCTGGACCGCAGGTCGGAAGACCTGATCATCTCGCGGATCCGCCGCGACTTCCCCGGCCATCGGATCGTCGCCGAGGAGTCGGGCGTCCTGGACGCCGCCGACGACCGGTGGACCTGGCTGGTCGACCCCCTGGACGGCACCAACAACTTCGCGGTGAAACTCCCGATCTACGTTGTGGGGATCTGCCTCTGCGAGGACGGCGTCCCGATCGTCGGGGTCGTGTACGACCCGGAGAACGGCGAGACCTGGTCGGCCGTCCGGGGCGAGGGGGCGCTCGGCCCGACGGGAACCGCCCGCCGTGCCCCCTACGTCCCGGCGCGGCACGGCCCCAACATCGCCTGGACCCAGGGGCACACCGTGCACAAGGACGACGGCACGGCCCGCGCCCTTAAAATGATCTTGATGCAGGGCTCCCGGCGGCTCTACCAGCTCTGGGCGCCGCTGATGTCCTGGGCCATGCTCGCCCGTGGCGACATCGACGGATTCATCGGATATCGGGCCGGCATCGTGGACCTGCCGGCCGGGATGCTCATCGCCCAGGAAGCCGGGATGGCCGTCCGCAACCTCGACGGCACCCCCTACGACGAGTGGCTCGACCCCACCTCGGCGGAGCGAAGCTTCGTCGCCGGTCACCCCGAGCTCATCGACGACCTCCTCACCCAGGTCAAGACCGCGCACGCCGTACAGGGCCGGCTTGAGGAACTTTTCAGCCCCTGACGTGTGCACGGCCTGGCGGCCCCGACTCCACGCCGTAGGCGAAACACCACAAACCCGGTCAAGGCCACGCCGACGCGCACGCGGTACGGTCCCGCGCCCCCGCCGGGTGATCGTCGCGCTGTCCGCACCCCCCACGGACCACACATCACAACGATCACCCGACGACACCAGGGCCGGAACGCCACCGCCCAAACCCGAAGAACACCACCACGACCAACCCGGCGCAGCCCGTACCCCCGACAGCTCATGATCGTCGCGCTGTCCGCACCCCCCACGGACCACACATCACAACGATCACCCGACGACACCAGGGCCGGAACGCCACCGCCCAAACCCGAAGAACACCACCACGACCGACCCGGCGCAGCCCGTACCCCCGACAGCTCATGATCGTCGCGCTGTCCGCACCCGCCACGGACCACACATCACAACGATCAGATGGACGAAACGATCAGATGGACGATGTGCGGGAGTGTCGCGGCCCGGTTCGAGGCTCACGGCGACGCTTGCGCCGTACGACGACTCGGGGCGAGACGATCACGCGGTGAGCGGGAGCACGGCCACGGTGAGGGCCAGGGCGCACAGGGCGAGGGCCGCGCCGGTGAGCATGAAGCGGCGGAGGGGGACCCGGACGCCGTAGATCGCGCAGGACTCGAACCAGAGCAGCGTGGCGAGCGAGGCCCACGGGGTGACGAGGGAGCCGACGTTCGTGCCGATCAGCAGCGCGACCAGCTGGTCTCCGTTGGCCGGAGGGATCGCCGCCTCACCGGCCGTGTACGCGGGCAGGTTGTTGATCAGATTCGCGAGCCCCGCCCCGGCCGCGGCCGCACGGTACTCCCCCGCGACGTTCCCCTCGGTGCCGATCAGCGCGATCATCGCCTCGGCCAGGCCGTGGCGGCTCAGCGTCGGCACGACCAGGAACAGCCCGGTCACGAAGATGAGCAGCTGCCAGGGGACGAGGTCGAGCCGGAGGCGCTCCCGTCCCCGCCAGGCGAAGAAGGCCACCACGATCAGCGCCGCCGCGGCCGACGCCCAATGGATCTCCACCCCGGCGAGGATCGCGACGATGAAGCCCAGGCAGGCCACGGCGGCCGGCCAGAGCAGCAGCGGATCCTTGACGGCGACGGGGGCCGGCGGCTCGTAACGGCTCACCCCGCGCCGCCCGCGCCGCCAGTAGCAGACCCAGAGGAAGACCATGGTCACCGCGATGGCGGCGATCTGCGCTGCCCACATCCGCGCGGCGAACGCGGTGGGGCCGAGGTCGATCCGGTCGGCGGCGAGGAGGTTGGTGAGGTTGGAGACGGGCAGGAGCAGGCTCGCGGTGTTGGCGAGCCAGACCGTGGTCATGGCCAGGGGCAGCGCGGCGATGCGCGCGGTCTGCGCGAGGGCGAGCATGACCGGGGTGAGCAGCACCGCCGTGGTATCTAAATTCAGAAATATCGTGACTAACGATGCGAATGCCACGCATAGGAGAAAAAGGGTGGCATAGTTACCGCGACCGAGGATCGCGACACGGGTGGCGATCAGGTCGAAGACCTGTGCCTCCTTGGTCAGTTTGGCCAGGACGATAATCGCGGCCAGGAAAAGCAGCAACGGCGCGATCCGGCCGAGGTTCTCCCCCGCCTCACGCGCCGGAAGCAAGCCGGTGACGACGCATCCGATCCCGGCGGCGAGCAGGCCGACGCGGATCCAGTCCAGGACGCCGAACGCCGGGAGCCTGAGCCGGGGTGAAACCCGGCCCGGGAGGTCGGCGCGTTCCGCCGCCTGCTCGCCGTCCACCGTTCCCCGCCCTCCTTCGGCACATCCGACATGATCGCATGTCACCGTGGGGCTCTCCACTCTCCCCACCACCCACAAAATCCTGAAATATCCGAACTACGTGGTTACTGCCACCAGCACAAAACCCGAGGAATCCCCTAAATCCCTCATTCGCCCGGCTGCCCGCAGCACTCAGTGGGATTGGAGAAATCTACGCAACGTCTACCGCAGCCGGGATACTGAAGGAATGACACGCCGAGGGGGGCTCCCGGAACTCGAAGGTGGAATCGACTTCTTCATCAGCTATTCGGTGGTCAACGAGCGGTGGGCCACCTGGATCGCCTGGCAACTGGAGAGTGCCGGATACCGCACGCTGATCCAGGCGTGGGACTTCGTCCCCGGCACCGACTGGGTGCACTTCATGGACCGAGGGGTCAGGGAGTCCACCCTGGTCCTCGCCCTCCTGTCCCCGAGCTACCTCGCCTCCCCCAACTGCGAACGCGAATGGCGCGCGGTCATGGGCACGGATCCGGGCAAGCTCCTGACCGTCCGGATCGAGGAGTGCCGGCTCGGCGGCCTCCTCTCCACGATCACCTACCTGGACCTGCTCCGCGCCGACGACGCCGAGCACGCCCGCGTGCTCCTGCTGGACCGGCTCACCCACGCGCTCCGCGGCCGGGCCAAGCCACCCGCCCAGCCCGGCTTCCCGGGTGATCCGCACCAGGGGACACCGGCGCCGGAATCGCCCCGCGGCCGGGTGACCCGCGCCCGCCGTACCCCCGCCATGGCCCCCGGCTACCCCCACGACCTGGACGACTCCGGCTCCCCGCGCGCCGAGGTGAGCATCCTGCACGTGGCGGGTCCGCGGTTCGGACGCGGCCTCGTCGACGAGGACGAGCCCCTGGACGCGGGTGGTCTGCAGGCCCGGATCTGGGCCAACCTCTCCCAGCTGGTCGACGTGGGCGCGCCGCGGCCGGATCTGCTCGTGGTGAGCGGCGACCTCACCGAGTCGGGCCGCCCGAGCGAGATCGACGAGGCGATCGCCTTCCTCACCGGGCTCCGCGCGCTGCTGGGGCTGGAGCCGCATCGGCTGGTCGTGGTGCCGGGCAGCCACGACGTGTCCAAGGCGGCCTGCCTGTCGTACTTCGCCGACTGCGAGGCCCGGGAGGTCGCGCCGCTGCCGCCGTACTATCGCAAGCTCGAACACTACGCGCGGCTCTTCCACGAGCTCTACGCCGGCCTGGACAATGTGATCTTTGACAGCGCGCAGCCGTGGAGCCTGTTCGCCATGCCGGACCTGCGGCTCGTCGTCGCCGGGCTCAACTCGACGATGGCGGTGACCCACCTCTCCAAAGACGACTACGGCTGGATCGGGGAGGCGCAGGCCACCTGGTTCGCCGAGCAGCTGCGCCCGTACGAGCAGGCGGGCTGGCTGCGGATCGGGGCGGTCCGGCACGATCCGGCCCCGGGCTCGGGGCCGGTCGGCTCCCATCCGGCGCTGCTGCGGGACGCGGGCACCCTCGACCGGCTGCTCGGCCGCCGGCTCAACCTGCTGCTGCACGGACCCGGACCGGGCACCACGGACGTCGACTACCTCGGTTCCGACCTGCCGGTGCTGCCCGGGGCCAAGGCGGGGCGGGACGAGATCATCCATCTCACCGCGGACGGGCTGACCCGGTGGTCGGTCTACGACGGGCGGCGGGAACACCTGGACCGCCCGTGGGCCGCCGCGGGCGGCACGTTCTCCGCGCCGCAGGACGAGGACTCCCCCGAGCTCGCCGATCCGGTGGAGCAGGCCGAGCCGATCCGGCTCTCCGATCCGACCAGCCTCCTGCTGGACCGGGTGGCCGAAGTGTGCCGGACCCGCCACGATCGGGTGAAGATCCGCCATGTCGCCACAGATCCCCCGCATCTGCTGGTCACCCGCCAGGACGACGGGTTCAACCCGCAGTGGCGGATCGGCGCGCACGTCGGCGACCCGACCCGGGAGGTGATCGAGGCGTTCGCCCGGCACGCCGAGGGCGAGGGCGAGCTGGTCTACCAGGCGGCGAGCCGGGCCTCCGAGGCGCTCCGGGAGGAAGCGGTGCGGCGTGGGGTACGGCTGCGCAGCTTCACCGAGTTCCAAGGCCTGCTCGACATGCGGGACTACGTGACGAAGCAGACGGTACGGCTGCGCACCGACCGCCGCTACCCGCCCGGCCTGTACGTGCCCCAGCGTTTCCGCCGGCTCGACGACCCCGGCGCCCCCGTCCGAGAGGACCTCGTCGCGGAGCTGGTTGACCTGGTCACCGCCGAGCACGGCAGGTTCGTCCTCGTGCTCGGGGACTTCGGCCGGGGCAAGACCTACTCGCTCCGCGAGGTGGCCCGGCGCCTCGGCGAGCAGCGGCACGACCTCATCCCGATCCTCATCGAGCTCCGCGCCCTGGACAAGGCGCATTCGGTGGAGGGGCTGGTCGCTGCGCATCTGGCCAACCACCACGAGGAGCTGATCGACCTCAAGGCGTTCCAGTACATGCTGGGGCAGGGGCGGATCGTCCTGCTCTTCGACGGCTTCGACGAGCTCGTCACCCGGGTGACCTACGATCGGGCGGCCGACCACCTGGACACGCTGCTCCAGGCCGCCCAGGGCCGGGCCAAGATCGTGGTGGCGAGCCGTACCCAGCATTTCCGTTCCGACGCCCAGGTCTTCACCGCGCTCGGCGAACGGGTCGGTCTCCTCCCCCATCGGCGGATCCTCAGCGTCGAGGAGTTCAGTCCGATACAGATCCGGAGCTACCTGGTCAACCTCTACGGCCGGGAGTCCCAGGCCGACGCCCGGCTCGATCTGATCAAGAGCGTGGAGGACCTGCTCGGGCTGGCCAGGAACCCCCGCATGCTCAGCTTCATCGCGCAACTGAGCGAATCCCGGCTCCGCTCCGCGGCCCAGGCCACCCACACGATCAGCGCGGCCCTGCTGTACGAGGAGATCCTCACCGCCTGGCTGCGGTTCGAGGAGCATCGGACCTCGGGGGTCCCCGGCGCCGCCGGTGGGCTGCGCCTCCCGGACCTGTGGCAGGCGGTCACCACGCTCGCGCTCCGCCTGTGGGACGGCGGTGAACCCTATCTCCGCGCCGCGGAGCTGAACGAGATCGCGGGCACCCTGCACGAGCTGGCCGACCGGCTCTCCCCGGAGCAGCGCGCGCACGCCATGGGCGCCGGGAGCCTGCTGGTCAGAACCGACGAGGGCCTGTTCGGCTTCATCCACAGCTCGGT
The DNA here is from genome assembly GCF_025996515.1 of Rhizohabitans arisaemae. Lineage (GTDB taxonomy): Bacteria > Actinomycetota > Actinomycetes > Streptosporangiales > Streptosporangiaceae > Rhizohabitans > Rhizohabitans arisaemae. The sequence goes on along the minus strand of NZ_BLRH01000029.1, from coordinate 783,417 downwards.
GGCCGAATGGCTGGTGGCCAACGCGGTGGCGCAGCAGCTCCGCGAAGGGGTCGCCAGCCCGCCGCAGCTGATCCGCCGCCCCCTCACCCAGCTCACGATCGACTTCCTCTGCGACCTGGCCGACAGCCGGCTCTGCCAGGACTGGATCGACCGGGTGCTGGGCGACGCCGAGGCGGACGAGGTGGCGCGGGAGAACGCGATAAAGATCAGCACCCGGCTCCGCACCCCGCCCTCGGCCGCGCTGCGGGGCGCCTCCCTCCAGGGTCAGGACCTCTCGCATCGCCGGTGGCAGGCCGTCGACCTGACCGGGGCGGACCTCACCGGCGCCCGGCTGGTCGGGACCAACCTGACCGGCGCCACCCTGCGCAAGGCCAACCTGACCGGCGCCCGGCTGGACGAGGCGATCCTGGTCGGCGCGGACCTGACCGGCGCCGACTTCACCCGGGCCCAGCTCCCCCGCGCCGACCTCCGGGACGCGATCACCGCGGGGAGCCGGTGGACCAGAGCCGCGTTGATCAACGTCAAGGGCTCCCTGAACGGCCCGGAGTTCCGGGGTGCGTCGGTCGCCCCGGGGCGGCCGATCCACATGGAGTTCTCCCCCGCCGAGATCGGGGTGCCGCACGGCTTCGACGCCGAGCTGGGCCGGCTCCCCCTCCCGCTCTCCTACAGCCGGGACGGCGGCACACTGGCGATCGGGAGCCGCGACGGCGGGGTGATGATGTGCGACAGCTTCACCGGGCAGCCGCTGCGCACCTTGCAGGGACACCGGGGCCGGGTCTTCGCGGTCGTCTTCGGGCCCGCGGGTCTCCGGCTGGCCACCGGGTCCTCCGACGGCACGGTCCGGCTGTGGGACGCCGCCACCGGCGAACCGCTGCACGTGCTCGCCGGCCACGAGAGGTGGACCTGGCCGGTGCTGTTCAGCCCGGACGCGTCGTTGATCGCCACCGGGGACGCGGCGGGGGTGCTGCGCCTGTGGGACACCGCCACCGGCGACCTGGTCTCCGCGGAGCCCGGCGGCCACGGGCCCATCTTCACCGCCTCGTTCCACCCGGACGGCCGCTCGCTCGCCACCGGGCATCGGAGCGGGGCGATCCTGATCCGCGACCCGGTCACCGGCGAAGCCCAGGTCGGTCCCCCGGCCGAGCCGGGGACGATCTACCGGGTCGCCTTCCGGCCGGACGGCGAGCTCCTCGCGGTCGGCGGACAGGACGGAAGCGTACGGCTGTGGCAGGGCGACCGGCTCCGCCACACGTTGAGCGGCCGGACCGGGCACATCTACACCCTCAACCACCACCCGCGTGAACCGTTGATCGCCGTGGGGGACACCGGGGGAAGCATCCGCATCTGGGACACCGACACCGGGCAGGTACGGCATACGCTGGCCGTGCATGAGGCCGCCGTCTACTGGGTCGTCTTCGACCCCTCCGGCAAGCTCCTGGCCAGCGGGGACAACGCGGGAGGAGTCCACCTCTGGGACGTGCGGACCGGGGAGCCGCGGCACAGCCTGCGCGGCCACACCGGCTCCATCTGGCCGTTCGCCTTCCGGCCGGACGGCGCCCAGCTGGCGGTGAGCGACGACCAGTTCACCACCCGGCTCTGGGACACCGCGACCGGCCAGTGCCGTCATATCCTGCGCGGACACGGCCGCCAGGTCACCTCGGTCCGCTTCAGCGCCAGCGGCCGATCCCTCGCCACCAGCTGCAACGACGGGATAGTCCGGATCTGGGACCCCGCCTCCGGAAACCTGAAACGGTCGCTCCGCGGCACCGAGGACCGGCTGGTCGTCCTGCAGACCGCGGTGTTCAGCCCGACCGCCCCCCGGCTCGCCACCGTCAGCAACGACGGCCGGGTCAACCTGCTCAACGTGACCACCGGATACTACGAACGCTATCTGGAGCTCGGCACGCCGTCGGTCTGGGCGGTCGAGTTCAGCCCCGACGGGGAGGTCGTCGCCACCGCGAACGACGACGACACGGTCTGCCTGTGGACCCGGTCCACCGGACGTCTCCTGCGCACCCTCACCGAACACCGGGGACGGGTCAGGTCCATCGCCTACCACCCCTCGGGCACCGTCCTGGCGACCGGATGCGACGACCGCAGGCTCCGGCTGTTCGACGCCGAGTCCGGCCGGCTGCTGACCACCATGACCGGCCACACCGATCGGGTCTACTCCATCGCGTTCCACGGCGAGCGGCTCGCCAGCGGCTCGTGGGACGGCACCGTCAGGCTGTGGGACGCCAGATCCGGCCGCCCCGTCGCCGAGCCGATCACGCACGGCGGGCGGGTGTGGACGATCGCGTTCAACCCCGACGGCACCCTGCTCGCGACCGCCGGAGACGATCTGACCATCCGGATCTGGGACCCGGAGACCGGCCGGCTGGTCCACACCGTCGCCGGGCACACCCGGAGCATCTGGTCGGTGGCCTTCAGCCCCGACGGGAGCCTGCTGGCGAGCGGGAGCGACGACGGCACCACCCGCCTGTGGGACATGACCGGGGAACCCCGGCTGCGGCTCACCCTGCTCGGCCTCCCCGAAGGCTGGGCCGCCATCGCCCCCGACGGCAGGTACAAGACCGACGGCATGGTGAGCGGCCACTTCTGGCACGCCGTCGGCACCCGCCGCTTCGAGCCCGGCGAACTCGACGACCACCTCCCCGAGGTCCGCCGCCTCCCGATCGAAGCCTCCTTCACCGACGACCCGCCCCCGCCTCCCGGAGTCTGACGCCGCGTTCCGTCACGGGCTCTCCGACCGTGCCGGGTACGGCCGGCGGCTCGGCGAATCGGGTTGAGCCGGAAAACCGAACCGCCGCCCGCTCAGCTGAGCGGGCGGCGGTCGACGGGTTCGGCTAACCGGTGGTCGGGGACGGACTCGGGGTGCCCGCCGCCCCCGGGGTGGGACTCGGCGAACCGGTCGGGGTCGGTCCGGGTGAGCCGGTCGGGCTCGGCGCCGGGGTGCCCTGCGCCTTCAGCGCCTTGTCCAGCTCGTCCAGCGCCGCCTTCAGATCCGCCTGGGCCTTGCCGTAGGCGGTGAAGTCCCCCTTCTTCAGGGCTTCCTGACCCGCGGTGTAGGCGGCCTGGGCCTTCTGCAGCGCCGCCTGGACCGCAGGGGCCTGTCCGGTGGACGGCGGGGTGTTCGTCGTCGGCGGCTGATTCGGCTGGCCCGTGGTGGGCGGTTTCTCAACGTTCGTCCCGAAGACCTGGGCGAGCGCGTCCTGGAAGGTGGGCCCGAAACCGACCTTGCTCCCGAAGAGCACCAGGACCCGCTGGAGCGTCGGATAACGCCCCGAGGTCTCGGCCTTCGGCTGGACGTAGATCGGCTCCACGTAGAGCAGCCCCCCGCCGAACGGCAGGGTCAGCAGGTTGCCGTAGAGCACATCGGTGCCCGTGGCCGCTCCCTGCTGCCCACGCAGCAGGTTCAGCTCACTGGAGACCCGGGGGTCGGACAGGAACGTGTTCTGCGCCTGTTCCGGACCCTGGATCGTGGTGGCGCTCGGCAACTGCAGGATCTGCAGCTTGGCGTCCGGCGTCTGGGCGGTGGCGTCCACGGCCATGAAGGCGGCCATGTTCTGCCGGCCGTTCGGCACGAACGTCGACGTCAGCGAGAAGGTCGGGGTGGTGCTCCCCGGCATCCGCAGCGTGATGTAGTACGGCGGCTGCTTGCTCTTGTTGGAGGAGGGGTCGGCCGGGACCTTCCAGAAGTCCTGACCGATGTAGAAGGCGTTCGGGTCGGTCACGTGGTAGTTCGCCAGCATCTCGCGCTGCGCCTTGAACAGGTCCTCCGGGTAGCGAAGGTGCTGCTTGAGCTCGGCGGAGATCTCGTTGAAGGGCTTGACGACGCCCGGGAAGGCACTCATCCACGTCTTCAGGACGGCGTCCTTCTCATCCCACTGGTAGAGCGAGACGGTCCCGTCGTAGGCGTCCACGGTGGCTTTGACCGCGTTGCGGATGTAGTTGACGTTGTCGTTCGGCAGCTGGACCCCGGGCCGGCGGTCGGTGGTGACGTCCTCGATCAGCTCCCGCAGGCTCTTGCGCTGGGAGTACGGGTAGGCGTCGGAGGTGGTGTACGCGTCGACGATCCACACGATCCGCCCGCCGACGATGGCCGGGTAGGGATCGCTGTCCAGGGTCAGGAACGGCGCGACCTTCTTGATCCGCTCCCTGGGCTGGCGGGTGTACATGATCCGCGACTGCTCGTTGATGTCCGAGGAGAGCAGCATGTTCTTCTCGCCGAACTTGATCGCGTACAGCAGCTGGTTGAAGAACGACCCCATGGGCACGCCGCCCTTGCCGGTGTAGGTGTAGTTCACCTGACCGTTGGGCGCCGCGTCGTCGGGGTAGTCGAGCTCGATCGGCTTGGCGGACTTGGGCGCGCCCACGACGGAGTACACCGGGGAGTTCTCCCCGAAGTAGATCCGGGGCTCGAACTTGCCGAGCTGCCCGGCCGGCGGGATGTCCTTCTCCACGAAGTTGGGCCGCCCGTTGGCGTCGACCTGGTTGCCCGGCGCGGCCACGAACCCGAATCCGTGAGTGTAGACGAGGTGGCTGTTGATCCAGTTCTGCTGGGCGGTGGGCGGCGTCCCGATCTCCCGCACCGAGACCACGGTGTCCCGTACCTGACCGTCGATGTTGTACCGGTCGATGTCGAGCTGGTCGGGGAACCGGTAGTAGCCACGGATCTGCTGGAGCTGCTGGAAGGTCGGGGAGAGCCGGCTGGGGTCGAGGAGCCGGACGCCGGGGATGGTCGCGGCCTCGCTCTGCAGTTCGGACTCGCTCGCCTCGGTCTTGGCCGAGTAGTTGGTGACCTGGGCCTTGTCGATGCCGTACGCGGCCCGGGTGGCGTCGATGTTGCGTTTGATGAACGGCGCCTCCTTGCTCTGCTGGTTCGGCTTGACCTGGAACTGCTCGACGAGCGCGGGGTAGACCCCGCCGACCAGCACCGCGGACAGCACCAGAAGCCCGAACGAGACGCCGGGGATCATGCCGCCGCGCCGTACCACACCCGCGAAGAAGAGCGCGGCGCAGAGCAGGGCGATGAAGGCGAGGATGGTCTTGGCCGGAAGCACCGCGTTGACGTCGGTGTAGGAGGGGCCGTGCACCCGTCCTGCCTCGGAGAAGGCCAGTCCGTACCGGTCGACCCAGTAGGCGATCGCCTTGAGCAGGACGAAGGTGCCGAGCAGCACGGACAGGTGCACCCGGGCGGCCCGGCTGGCGGAGGCACCGGGGTTCTGCAGGCGGAATCCGCCGTAGACGTAGTGGATGATCGTCGCCATGATCGCCGAGACGATGACCGCGGCGAACAGGAAGCCCAGCACCATCCGGATGAACGGGTAGGTGAAGGTGAAGAACGAGATGTCCAGACCGAACTGCTGGTCCTTGACCCCGAACGGCGTCCTGTTCACGAACTGCAGCCAGGTCGTCCACTGCCCGGCGGCCGAGGTGCCCGCGAAGAAGGCGAGTGCGCCCATGACGGCGTAGAGGATCAGCTTGCGATGGGGGTCCAGCGCAAGCCGGTAGCGTTCGACACCCTGCTGGCCGAACATGGCTGTGCCGAACATGGGCCTCAGCCGGTAGGCCAGCAGCATGTTGCCGCCGACGACTCCAGCCATGAGCAACCCACCCAGGAGGAACAGGACGACCTGGGTCAGGAGCATGGTGGAGAAGACAGACTGATAGTCAACCGATCGGAACCAGAGCAAGTCTGTCCAGATGTTGGCGAATATCAGGAACAACCCAACAAGCACCGCAAGGGCGATCAATACCGGGATGAACAGCTTGGATCGCCGATTCAACCTGGGCCGACCGGCTCCGGAGGTCCGGAAGCTCACGCCTCCCCCTCATCTCAAACGACAACTACTTTGCCTGGAAACCTACACCCCTACACAGATCACTGGGCGGAGCACGACGGGACCTTGCCCGAACCGGTGCGGAGCGCGTCCATCGCCTGGATGGCTCCGTGCAGAGTCTCGACCTTCACCAGACGGAGGTTGTCCGGCACCGCCCGGAGCGCGTCCGCGCAATTGGCGGCGGGGGTGAGGAACACCGTGGCCCCGGCGTCGCGGGCCCCCACCATCTTCTGCTGGATGCCGCCGATCGGCCCGACCGCGCCCTCCGGGGTGATGGTCCCGGTGCCCGCGACGGACTTTCCACCGGTCAGATCGCCGGGGGTGAGCTTGTCGACGATACCGAGCGCGAACATCAGACCGGCGCTGGGCCCGCCGACCTCGCCGACGCTGATCCGGACGTCGAACGGGAATTTGAACATCGGGGACATGACGACGCCCACCACCGGCTGCTTGTCGGCGCCCGCCACCGTGGTCAATGTCACAGTGAGGGTGGTGGGGGTTCCCGAGGGCGCGCCCTTGCCCTGCTCGGTCCGCTTCACGGTGAACCTGACCTCGTCGCCGACCTTGTGCGCGCCCACCAGCTTCCTGACCTGCTCCAGGTCCTTCACCGGCTGACCGTCCACGTCGACGATCTCGTCGCCGGCCTTCAGCTTGCCCTCCGCGGGCTTGCCCTTCTGGGTGCCCGCCACCATGACGCCGGACCCGATCGGGATCTTCAGCTCGTTGAGCGCGGCGGCCGTGGCGAGCTGCTGGGAGTCGGTCATCTCCTGGGTGTTCTGCTCTTCGACCTCTTTCACGGTCGTCGCCTTGGGGAAGATGGTCTCCTCGGGAACGACGGCGACGGTGGGGTCGAGCCAGCCGCGGAGCGCCATGAACAGGTCGACCCGGGCGCCGGGCCCGCCTTGGTAGGCGACCGTCACCAGGCTGAGCTTGCCGTCGGTCGGGTAGGTCTGCCGGCCGCTGATGGCGATCAGCGGCTTGCCCTTCAGGGTGCCGAGGGTGTTCTCCGTCGGGCCCGGGCTGAGCACCACGTAGGGTACGGGCAGCCACGCGCCTGCGACGCCGAGTGCGAGCACGAGCAGGGTCGCGACAATCAGGGTCAGCGGTCGCCGGGACATGGTTGGCAGCCTATGTGGTGGTCGACGGGACGACGTCACTCACCGGCCCCGACCCATTCGGTCGTCCCGTCCGAGAAGACCTGGTGCTTCCAGATGGGCACCTCGCGCTTGAGGTCGTCGATAAGTCTGCGGCTCGCCGCGAACGCCTCGTCCCGATGGGCCGCCGCAACCGCCACGATCACTGCGATATCGCCGAGGCGCAGCTCACCGATGCGGTGTACGGCGGCGAGCGCGGTGACGGGGAAGTCCGCCGCCACCTTCTCCGCGACCCGCCTCAGCTCCCGCTCCGCGCTCGGATGGGCCGAATAGGCGAGCGCGCCGACGGGCTTGCCGTGGTCGTGGTCGCGCACGGTGCCCACGAACACGGTCGTGCCACCCGCGGCCTGGTCGGCGACGGCCGTCATGACCTCGTCGACGGAGAGCGGGGTGTCGCGAATGGCGAGAAGCCGGACTACATCCACGCCACGACACTACCTTTCCCCGCCGGGAGCCTCATGATGCGACTCGGGTTCTTCCCGGTCCGCGCCGCCGGCTACTTGTCGGGGATGTCGCGACGGGTGATCTTGGCGGGGCTGACCCCCGAATCGATCTCCACGTCGAGCGGCCGGGGCTCCTCCAGCGAGTCGGACTCGTTCGTCGACCACGTCGCCTTGCCCTCCGACTCGGCGCGGGTCGCGGTGAAGGTCCACCCCGGGGCGGCGCCCGCCACGACGATCTCCAGCAGGACGTCGTCCTCCTCGCTCACCAGGGCCTTGTCCAGCCCGTCGAAGGCCAGGTCGAGCCGGAACCTCCCCTGGGCGTCCGCCGTGGTCTTCACCACCGGCGTCCGGCGCTCACCGGCGTGCGCGATCAGCTCGACCTGGGCGCCGCCGAGCGGGGCGCCGCTCTTCACCACCGTGCCGAGGGCGACGGTGTCCTCCGTGGCGGTCAGGGCCGCGCTCTGCGGGGTGACCGGCACCGACGTGGGCGCCGCGGCGCCGCGCTCCTTCTCGGGTTCCCCCGCGCACGCCGTACCGGCCAGGAGCAGTGCCGCCAGAGCGAGTGCACCACCGAACCTGCTGAGGTGCATCGCATCCCCTAGACATCATCCGATCGCTGATCAACCTGGATGATCCTGGCGTATGCCCCGCGCGCCGCGCCACCGGAACACTCGATTCCACCCCGATAACCCGAAATATCGTGCGAACTCAGAATTTCCGCCTGCGCCGGGCACGCCGGACGATCGCCGCGGTGCCGATGACCGCGACCGTGGCGCCCGCCGCGGTGAGGGTCGCCTCCTTGCCGGTGAGCCGACGGCCGACCACCGCGTGCTTGCCTTCCCGCAGGCTCAGCAGCTCGGTCAGGGCCGCCTCGTTGGTCCAGGCCGGCTTCCACCCGGCCGCGCGCAGCACCGCGCAGTCGACCACCCAGGGATAGACCACGTAGTGCAGGTCGGTCGCCGGAGCCGGGGTGATGCCGAGGCGATGGAGCCGCTGCGCCGTACCGAACGTGAGGCCGGCGGGGAGCTCGAACCGGCGCAGCCCGGAGAGCTCCTCCACCGAGGACTGCTCCAGCCATCCCTCCGAGCCGACCGCCACCACCCCGCTCACCCGGTCCTGGGCGGCGAGCTCCAGCGCGGAGACCAGGTCGTCCACATGGCAGAACTGCCACCGGGGCAGGCAGCCCTTCACGGTGAGCAGGCGAGGCGCCTCGAAGTGCCTGGTCACGACGGTGTCGATCCCGGGCCCGACGAGCGCGGCGGGCCGCAGCACGGTGAGCGCGACCCCCGGGTGCGCCCGGAGCGACCTGCGGGCCAGCGCCTCGATCTCCAGGTGGTCGCCGACAACCCCGGAGTCGGGCTCCGCGGCCAGCGGGGCGTCCTCGGGGAGCGGCACCTCGTTGTCGGCCGCCGCGCCGTACACCATCGCGCTGGTCACCAGCACGACACGCCGGACCCTGGCCGCCGCGCACGCGGTCAGCACGGTCTGGGCGCTGCGCAGGTTGTAGGCGCGCCGCTCCTCGGGGTCGGCGTCCAGGGCGTAGTCCCCGGCGAGATGGACGAGGACGTCGATGTCGGAGATGCGGTTCGCCAAGAGCGGATCTCTGACGTCGATCACCCGCCAGGTGACGTCGGCGACGTCCCCGCGGTGATCGTCGATGGCCACCACCCTGCGGAAATCACCGGAAATCGCGACCCGCGCGAGAAACGCACGGCCCAACCCTGTGGCCGCGCCTGTGACGGCGACGACGGGCGCTCGGCGGCGTTTCGACGTAGGCACCTGCACTCACTTCGCTGTGGGACGGATAACGTGGCACTGTGGACTCCTCCATCCTGCACGAGGTCAACCAGTGAGTGACGACAGAGTGAACGATCCCGAGGGCCAAGGCCCCGAGGACAACCCTTTCGCGGTGTTTGGTGACCCCGCACAGATGGCGGCCGCCATGAGACAGTTTGCCGACATGCTCTCCGCTCCCGCGGGATCCGGCCCGGTCAACTGGGACATGGCGACGAACATCGCCCGGCAGGCCGTCGTCGCCGAGGGGGATCCGTCCCTGACCGACAACGAACGGCGCGCCGTCGTCGAGGCGCTCAACCTGGCGGATCTGTGGCTCGGCGAGGCCACCGTGCTCCCCAGCGGTCTGGTGCGCCCCGAGGCGTGGAGCAGATCCGAGTGGATCGAGAAGACCGTCCCGGTCTGGAAGCAGCTCTGCGACCCGATCGCCGCGCGCATGGTCGAGACCATGGGCGGGTCGCTGGGCGGCGGCGCCCTGCCGGCCGAGGCGCAGGCGATGGCCGGTCCGCTCTTCGGCGTCATGCGCCAGATGGGCGGGATGATGGTCGGCACGCAGATCGGGCAGGCGCTCGGTTCGCTCGCCCGCGAGGTGCTCGGCTCCGCCGACATCGGCCTCCCGCTCACCCCGAACGCCGCCCTGGTGCCCCCGGGGGTCGCCGCGTTCGGCGAGGGGCTGGAGGTGCCCGCGGAGGAGGTACGGCTGTACGCGGCGCTGCGCGAGGCGGCCCACCACCGGCTGTTCCAGCACGTGCCGTGGCTGCGGGCCCATCTGCTCGGCCTGGTGGAGGAGTACGCCAAGGGCATCGTGATCGACCTGTCCGGCCTGGAGCAGTCCATCACGCAGATGGATCTCACCAACCCGCAGCAGCTGCAGGAGGCCCTGGCCGGCGGCTCGCTGCTCAAGCCCGAGGAGACCGAGCGGCAGAAGGCCGCGCTGGCCCGGCTGGAGACCGCGCTCGCCCTGGTGGAGGGGTGGGTCGGGACGATCGTGAACGCCGCGGCCGGAAACAAGCTCCCCGCCTCGGCCGCGCTCGCCGAGACGGTACGGCGTCGCCGCGCCTCCGGCGGACCGGCCGAGCGCACCTTCGAAACCCTCGTCGGACTGGAACTCCGGCCGCGGCGACTCCGCGAGGCGGCCGTCCTGTGGGAGGCGCTCCGCGAGGCCAAGGGGGTCGAAGGGCGGGACGCGATCTGGTCGCACCCGGACCTCATGCCGCGCGCGGAGGATCTGGACGACCCGCACGGCTTCGTGCAGCGGAGCCAGCGCACCTTCGACATCTCCGAACTGACCGGGGAGAAGCCGGACGAGGACGATTGACGGTGGGCCTGCGTTCCGACGCGCTCGCCGTACTCACCGGGTGGACCGCCCCGGACCCCGCGCAGGAGCGGCTCCGGCTGGAGTTCCTGCGCCATCTGACCGAGAACGAGGACGGGATGTGGCGCTCCTGTGTGCCGGGCCACGTCACGGCCAGCGTCGCGGTCCTGTCCCACGACGGCGCCCGGGTGCTGCTCACCCTCCACAAGATCGCCCAGCTCTGGCTGCAGCTGGGCGGGCATTGTGAGGAGGACGACCGCACTCTGGCCGAGGCGGCGCTGCGGGAGGCCGGCGAAGAGTCGGGGATGCCCGGCTTGCGGCTGCTGCCCGGCGGCCCGGTCCGGCTGGACCGCCACCGGGTCCGGTGCCACCCTCCGGAGTGCTGGCACCTGGACGTGCAGTACGCGGCGGTCGCCCCGGAGGGTGGCCTGCCGGTCATGAGCGACGAGTCGAACGACCTCCGGTGGTTCCCGGTGACGGACCTTCCCCACCCGACCGACGACGCGGTCCGGGGACTCGTCGCCGACGCGAGCCTGACCCTGAACCGGTCGGCGGGCAGGTGACCCGCCGGGGTTCCCGGCTGATCCGCATCGGTTCCCCAGGCCCGGCACCCCGTCCTCCGGTTAGGGTCGAGGCGTGCTCACCGACGACGTCACGGCATCGGATCAGGCCCCCGGGCGACGGGCGCGCCGGGGCGTCCTCGTGTACTGGGCGATCCTGGCCCCCTTCGCCCTGTGGGCCGTCGTACGGACGTTCGGCGTCGATCTGGACGTCATCGCCTTCATCATGGCCTTCACCCCCTACGCGGGACTCGGCTCGCTGATCGTCCTGGCGATCGTGCTCAGGTCCCGCGGCAAGGCGCCGATCGCCGTCGCGCTCGCGACCGTGCTCGCGTTCGGCTTCGCGATCACGCCCCGCCTGCTGCCCGAGGGAAATCCGGGCACCGGTGAGCCGCTGCGGATCCTCACCGCGAACCTGAAGTTCGGCCAGGCCGACCCGGCGGGGGTCGTGGAGCTGGTACGGCGGCTGCGGCCCGATGTGCTGAGCGTGCAGGAGATCACCCCGGAGCTGGAGGAGAGACTCGACACCGCCGGGCTGAAGACGCTGCTGCCGTACCGGGTCATGGAGGCGACCTGGGGGGCGTCCGGAACCGGGGTCTACGCCACCCGGCAGCTCACCAAGCGCACCGGGCTGTTCACGCCCGTCGGCCACAACATGCCGGTCGCGCAGCTGCGGACGGAGGGCGGCCGAACCGTGGAGATCGTCGCGGTGCACCCCTACGCGCCGGTCCCCGGCACCGTGGACGTCTGGGCGGCCGGGCTGCGCGCGCTCCCCCCGGCGACCGGCGGGTACCGGATCCTCGCCGGGGACTTCAACGCCACGGAGGACCACCGCATCTTCCGCGACATCCTCGCCACCGGGTACACCGACGCCGCCGACGCGGTGGGGAGCGGGCTGACCCCCACCTGGCCGGTGGGCGGGCTCCCCGCGCTGTTCATGATCGACCACATCCTCGTCGACCGGCGCTTCTCGATCTCCGGAGCCGAAATCCACCCCATCCCCGGTTCAGATCACCGGGCCGTCTTCGCCGATCTGCGGGTGCGCTGAGCCCGGGGCGTCACCTGCTCAGCGGAGCCCCGCCGAGCAGGGCGCGGGTCTGCTCCCACCCCTCCAGACCGACGTCGAGACGGCGCAGGTCGGCCGGTTCGCGCAGCCGATGCCACCCCGGGCCCGCGTAGACGCGGCGCGGCCCGGGGGCGGCGGCGCGCAGCCGTACCAGCGCTTGATCGGTCTCGAAGCCGACCTCCACCCAGCCGGGCAGCGGAAGCCTGGCGGCGAGGGCGACGGGGGCACCTCGCTGGTCGGGGCAGATCGCCACCTCCCTGCCGCCCAGTCCGCGGAAGAGCTTGCCGATCAGCAGCGCCGGCAGGTCGGGGGCGTCCGCCGCGACGAGGACCGCCTGGGGGTCCGCGTCCGCCGCCCCGAGCCCGGCCATTCCGGCGAAGCCGGCCCGCACCGGATCCGGTTCGCCCGCCACGTCGATCACCGGGGTGCCCGGCCAGGTGATCTCCTCAAGCCCGGGGACCGCGGTGACCAGCACCGGGGTGACGGACTCCAGCCCGGCGAGGAGCTCGTAGACGTCTTCGGCGACCGCGGACAGGAATGCGGACCGATCCGTGCCGACGGGGGCGGCCGCCGCCATCCCGGGGGTGACGAGCACTCCGGCGAAGCGTGTCGTCACTGCTGGTCCACGTGTGCGGCGAGGGAGAAACCCTCCAGGAAGCCGCGGGCCCGCTCGGCCTTGGGGTAGCGCTCCACCAGCGCCCAGAACCGGGGGCCGTGGCTCGGCACGATCAGGTGGGCGAGCTCGTGGATCAGGACGTAGTCGACGACCCACGAGGGCATGCCCCGCAGCCTGGTGGAGAGCCGAATCGTCCCCTGGTCCGGGGTACAGGACCCCCAGCGATGGTTTTGGTTGTCCACCCAGCGCACGCTGTCGGGGTGAGCCCTGCCGTCGAGGTACCGGTGGGACAGGTCTTTCGCGCGGAGCACCAGATCGTCGTCGCTGGGCCTGCGGCGCTTCTCCTTGGCGGCCAGCCGGTCCAGCATTCGGCGCACCCACTGCTCTTCGTCGGACCGGCTCAGCCCAGCCGGAATCAAGACGACCGTCTTGTCGCCATCGCGATACGCGGAAACGGTTCGCCGCCTGCGTGAGCTACGACGGACCTCGACACTCTCGGGGGGCACATATGCACGGTATCCGAGACCACTCGAATTCCACAGGGGGTGAGCCGTGTTTTTGCTGGTCAGGCGCCATAATCTCATCCGTGGGCCACGGTGGTTTTCCGGGCCTGGGACCGGCGATCGGCGGAGACGCCGCCCATAGTCCACAAGGTTTTCCCCAGCGTTGTCCACAGACTTATCCACAGGCATCCGCCGTCGATCAGTGACGAAAGACACACGGTGACGAGCGCGCCATCTCCCGGTAACCACCCCAGGAGAGGGGGGATCCGACCGAGTTATCCACAGGCTGGGGAGAACCAGGCCCGCCCGGCGCCGATCCATGGCACCGTCGCTGCCCATGCCCCCGACCCCGCCATCGGAGACACCGGCGGCCCCCCGCCCCGACCTGCCGGTCCGCCCCCGACTCAAGCCGATCTTCCCGGTGCTGCGCCGTGACGGAGCGAGAATGCAGATCGGCGCGCACGCCCATCGTGCGATCATGCTCACCGAGCTGCACCCCTTGGTCCACCGGTTCGTGACGAGCCTGGACGGCTCCCGCGTCCTGGCCGAGCTCCGCACCCACGCCGCCCGACTCGGCCTCGGCGGAGCCGCCGCGGACCGCCTGCTCGGGCTCCTGGCCCGCCTCGGCCTGCTTGAGGACGTCGCCGCCGACCGGGCCGTGCTCCGTACCCTGACCATCCCCGAACGGGACCGGCTCGGGCCCGACCTGGACGCCCTCTCCGCCACCCCCACCACCACCGACGGCGGCCTCGCCACCCTGCGCAGACGCCGTGACGCGCAGATCCGGGTCTACGGGGCCGGGCGGATCGGGGCGCAGACCATCGTCCACCTCGCCGCCGCCGGGGTCGGGCACCTGTGCGTGGTGGACCCCGGCCGCACCCGCCCGCAGGACGTGGTCCCCGGCGGCCTGTCCTGGCCGGACCTCGGCACGCAGCGCCAGCACGGGGCGATCGCCGCCGCGGTACGGCTCATGCCCAGCCTCAACGCGTGGGCCGGGGACCAGGCGTCCAGCCCGCTCGACGGCGCGCCCTGCCCCGACCTGGTGATCCTCTGCCCGGTGGGCCCGCTCGACGGCGTCCTCATCGGAGACCTCATGGCACGTGAGATTCCCCACCTTCTCGCCTCGGCGGCCGAGGGTGTCGGCTCGTTCGGGCCGCTGGTGACACCGGGCCGGACCGCCTGCCTGCACTGCCTTGAGCTCACCCGCCGGGACCGCGACCCGGAGTGGCCGTTGATCGCCGCGCAGCTCGGCGGATTCCCCTACGGGGAGACTGCGTGCGATAGCGTGATGTCAACCCTGGTGGCGGCGCACACGGCCGCTCACGCCCTGACCTACATCGACGGAGGTCAATCGAGTGTGATGAACGGCACAGTGGATGTCATGCCTGATTACCAGCTGAGGCGTCGCTCCTGGTCGGTCAACCCGCAATGTCGTTGTAGTCGAAACGACTTCAAATGGCTCAGAATGGTCGCGTGAGCGACCTCCCTCGCCGCGCCGTGACGCGGTCCGCCAAGCTAGCGACCCTCCCGCTCGGCTATGCGGGGCGTACGGCCCTGGGCCTGGGAAAGCGTATCGGAGGCTCCTCGGCCGAGGCCGTCGCGGCCGACATCCGGCAACGGACCGCCGAACAGGTCTTCAAAGTCCTGGGTGAGCTCAAGGGCGGCGCGATGAAGCTCGGCCAAGCCCTGTCGATCTTCGAGGCCGCGCTGCCTCCTGAGGTCGTCGGACCTTACCGGGCAACCCTCACCAAACTCCAGGACTCCGCTCCCCCACTCCCCGCCTCGACGGTGCACCGGGTGCTCGCCGAGGAGCTGGGCGGCGACTGGCGGGAGAACTTCCTGGAGTTCGCCGACATGCCGGCCGCGGCCGCGTCGATCGGGCAGGTGCACAAGGCGATCTGGCACGACGGCCGCGAGGTCGCCGTGAAGATCCAGTATCCGGGCGCGGGTAAGGCGCTCCTCTCCGACTTCAACCAGCTCGCCCGGCTCGGCAAGCTCTTCGGCGGACTGCTCCCCGGCCTGGACGTCAAGGCCGTCCTCTCCGAGCTCAGAGAGCGGGTCGTCGAGGAGCTCGACTACTTCCGCGAAGCCGAGGCGCAGCAGGCCTTCGCCGCGGAGTTCTCCGGCGACCCCGACTTCCTGGTCCCCCGGGTCATCGCCTGCAACGAGCACGTGCTCGTCACCGAGTGGATCGACGGCAAACCGCTCTCCAAGATCATCGAGTCGGGGAGTCAGGAGGAGCGGAACCGGTCGGGGCTGCTCCTGGCCCGCCTCATCTACAGCTCGCCCGCCCGCGTCGGCATGCTCCACGCCGACCCCCACCCCGGCAACTTCCGGGTGCTCCCCGACGGCAGACTCGGCGTGCTCGACTTCGGCGCGGTCAGCCGCCTCCCCGAGGGCTACCCGGTGATGTTCGGCAGGCTCTCCCGCATCTTCAACAGCGGGGACATCGACACGGTGGTGGCCGGACTCCGCGCCGAGGGTTTCATCCGCTCGCACATCGAGGTGGACGTCGAGTCCCTCAGCCGATTCCTCGCCCCCTACCTGCAGCCCTCTCAGGTGGAGACCTTCAAGTTCAGCCGGGAGTGGCTGCAGGCCCAGGCCGCCACCGCGGCCGATCTGCGCCCCACCAACGTGATCAGGCAGCTCAACCTGCCGGCCTCCTACGTCCTCATCCACCGGGTGCACGCGGCGGCCGTCGGCGTCTTCTGCCAGCTGGAGACCGAGGCTCCCTTCCGCGGGGAGATCATCCGATGGATCCCCGGGTTCGCCCCCGAGCCGGAGCTCGAACTGGAGACGGGCTGACCGGCGGTCCTCAGGCCGAATCCCCGACCATCAGCACCGCCACCCCGGTGACCCGGTCCGCGGCCAGATCGGTCAAGGCCAGATCGGCCTGGTCGAAGTCGTAGCGGACCGTCGTGATCCGCGGCGGACGCCGCGCCACGTGTTCAAGGTAGGCGTGGCCGTCCGCCCGGGTGTTGGCGGTGACGCTGCGCAGCGTGCGCTCGTAGAACAGGTGCCGCTCATAACCGAGCACCGGGACGTCGGTGAGATGGATCCCGGCGACGGCGAGTGTGCCGCCCCGGTCCAGCGCCGCCAGCGCCGTCGGCACCAGATCCCCCACCGGGGCGAACAGGATCGCCGCGTCGAGCGGCTCCGGCGGTTCGGCGTAGGCGTCGTCCGCCGACGCCGCGCCCAGCTCCACGGCGAGCCGCCGCGCCTGCGCCGACCGGGTCAGCACATGCACCCGCGCCCCGTCCGCCAAGGCGACCTGCAAGGTCAGATGAGCCGAGGCGCCGAACCCGTACAGCCCCAACCGGCCACCCGGCGGAAGCTCCGCCCGCGAAAGCGCCCGAAAGCCGATGATCCCCGCGCACAGCAGCGGGGCGAGCTCCTGGGCCGGATACTCCTCGGGAAGGACGTAGACGAAATCCTCCGGTGCCACGACGTACTCGGCGTAGCCGCCGTCGGCGTCCCAGCCGGTGTAGGTGGAGTACGGGCAGAGGTTCTCCGCACCGCGCAGGCAGTAGGCGCACCGTCCGCAGGTGGAGCGGAGCCACGCCACCCCCACCCGGGTGCCCGTGGCGAGCCGCCCCGCCCCCGCGCCGTGACCGGCCACCCGGCCGACCGCCTCATGTCCGGGCACCGTCCCGGGCCGTCTCGGCGCCAGGTCGCCCTCCGCCAAATGCAGATCGGTACGGCAGACCGCGCACACCTCAACCTTGATCAGGACCTCGCCGGGCCCCGGCTCGGGCACCGGCAACCGCACGAACTCCAGCGGCCGCCCCTCGATCGGACCGGGCCGGGTCACCGTCCAGGCGTTCATCATGTACGCCATGTACCCAGGAAAAGGCCCGGGGAGGAGCCGTGTGCTCCTCCCCGGGCGGGGGCGTGACCGGGTCGGGTCCGGTTACGGAACCCGCTGGGCCGCGCGGTTTGGGTGTGATGCGGCCTTGGCGGCCTTGCGCTCGGCGCGCCTGGACGCCAGGGCCTCGGATATCCGTCGCCTGTCCTCGGCCTCCTGCAGGAGGCTCTGTATTCGGCTTCGGGCGAGTTCTTCATGAATAAACAACACTTCGTGGAATCCGTTCGCGGGGAAGTTGCTCATTGTGAGGTGTCCAATCTTCTGGTCGGGGTTCTGACCTGATCTAAGCTGCGACGTCGGTCTTCCGGGGACGTCCCCTGGGCCGCTTCCTCGGCACGATCACCCCGCGGAGGATGAGCTCGCCGCCCCAGACGCCCCAGGGCTCGGCCCGCTCAAGCGCGAGCGCGAGGCAGGTGCGCCGGATCGGGCAGCTCCCGCAGAGCGCCTTCGCGAACTCCACCTCTTCCGGGGACTCTGCGAACCAAAGGTCGGGGTCTCGACGACAGGGGATAATCTCGGCAACTTCGACCAGGTCGATCGCCGGGGCCGCCATCTGCGTCACCTCTCTGTTGGGTTTGACACTTCTGGTCTTGGGGGTAGCGGAGTGGATCGCGGCGAATGAAACAAGAAGGCCGCGGATCCTGGGAGGATCCGCGGCCTGAAGGCGGGCCGGTCAACGGCTGACCGGTAGCCTCCAGGGTTGCGGACCCCACGTGCCGCGCATGGCGGCGTGCATGGCCTGCTGGGCGTCGTTAATCGGCAGGACGGAGCCCAGCCGGACGGCACCGCTGATGCGGGCGGTCTCGGGCTCGGGGAGTTTGCCCAAGGGATAGGCCGGGGCGCTCGCCGAGACGACGAGATCGCCGATTCCCCGAGGACTGCCAAGATCGCCGGAAACGTGTGGCACGTCTCCGCCGCGCACAGGGAGCAGTCCCAGCATGAAATTCGCTTCTATCGTCTTCACGTGGAACTCACCTCCCTCTCCATGGCACACGGGCGCTCTATCACTGAGCTGAACAAGACCCTACGGACAGACTAAACTGCGCACAACCTATTTTCTACCTGCGATTTCTGTCACACGCGCGGTTCATCGCGAACCCGGATCATAGCCTCCTGGACCACCGAGACCGCGAGTTCGCCGGTCTCCGTGAACACCTGTCCCCGCGCGAGCCCGCGCGCCCCCGTCGAGATCGGGGACTCCTGGGCGTAGAGAAGCCACTCGTCGGCGCGGAACGGGCGGTGGAACCACATCGCGTGGTCCAGGGAGGCGCCGATCAGTTCCGACTCCCCCCAGGCCAGGCCGTGGGCGAGCAGGACGGTGTCCACCAGGGTGAAGTCGGAGGCGTAGGCCATGAGCACGACGTGGAGCACCGGATCGTCGGGGAGCCGGCCCTCGGTGCGGAGCCAGACCCGGGTCTCCGCGCCGCGCAGGGCCGGGTCTCTGCGCGCCTCCCAGGTGAGCGGGGTGACGTACCGGGAGTCGAACGGCCGGGGCTGGGTGAACCACTGCTCCCAGAGCGGGTTGTCGCCGATGATGCCGCGCGCCTGCTCGTGGAACTCCGGCAGGTTCTCGGGGCCGGGCACGACCGGCATGACGGCCGCCTGGTGCTCGATCCCCGCCTCGGCGTGGTGGAAGGAGGCCGACATCGTGAAGATGGCCTTGCCGTGCTGGACCCCGACGACGCGGCGGGTGGTGAAGGACCGGCCGTCCCGCACGCGGTCGACGTTGTAGACGATCGGTATCGAGGGGTCGCCGGGGCGGATGAAGTAGGCGTGCAGCGAGTGGACGAACCTGTCCGAGGGGACGGTACGGGCCGCGGCGACGAGGGCTTGCGCGGCCACCTGTCCGCCGAAGACCCGCTGGATCCGCTCCTTGGGGCTCCGGCCGCGGAAGATGTCGAGTTCGATCTGTTCGAGATCGAGGAGGTCGAGCAGGTTCTTCAGTGCTTCGTTCATCCGTCCTCATTCAACCCTTAGGGCACTTGTCGGGGGTGACCGCCGCCCATCCGGTTGGCCGTCCCGTGCTCGCGCAGGATCTGGAGCACCGCGGCGCCGTACCGCTCCAGTTTGACCCGTCCCACCCCGGCGATCGCCAGCAGGTCCCGTTCCGACGCCGGTACGCGCTCGGCGATCGCCTGGAGGGTGAGGTCGGTGAAAACCACGTAAGGCGGTATTTTGGCCTGCTCGGCGGCGACCCGCCGCCAGGCCCGCAGGCTCTCCAGGAGCTCCTCGTCGTAGTGGGACGGGCAGCCGGTGCACCGCCCGAGCTTCTGCTCGGCCGCCGCGGCCAGGGACCGTCCGCAGACGCGGCAGCGCACCGTCGCGGGCGCCGGGCGCGCCGCCTTGGCCGTACCGGCTCCGCGTTCCGCGCCGCGGTCGTCGTCCGCGCCGCCGGTGAGCCCGGTGAGGAAGCGGCAGGCGCGCCGGGACCGCCGACCGCCCGGGGCCCGGGAGAGAGCCCAGGAGAGGTGGAGGTGCTCCCTGGCCCGGGTGATGCCGACGTAGAGCAGCCGGCGCTCCTCCTCAAGCTGGTCGGGGGTCTCGGCGTAGACGATGGGGAGCGTCCCGTCGGCGAGGCCGACGAGGAAGACCGCGTCCCACTCCAGGCCCTTGGCGGCGTGCAGGCTGGCCAGGGTCACGCCCTCGATGGGCGGGGCGTGCTGCTCGGCGGCCCGCCGCTCCAGTTCGGCCACGAAGCCGGGCAGGGTCGTGCCGCCGCCCTCGAGGCTTTGGGCCAGCTCGGCCAGGGCGTTGAGCGACTCCCACCGCTCGCGGGCGACGCCGGGCCCGGGTGGCTCGGGGGTGAGGCCGACGCCGTGCAGGATGTGGCGGACGACCGGGACGAGCGGGTCGGCGGGGTCGGCGGCGCGGGCGGCCCCGCGGAGCAGGACCACGGCCTTGCGGACCTCGGGCCGCTCGAAGAACCGCTCCGCGCCCCGGACCAGGTAGGGGATGCCCTCGGCGGTGAACGCCTGCTCGTACGCCTCGGACTGGGCGTTGATCCGGTAGAGCACCGCGATCTCGCGGGCGGGGGTGCCCGCGGCGAGCAGTTCGCGGACCCGGCCGGCGACGCCCGCGGCCTCGGCCGGCTCGTCGGCGTACTCCTTCATGATCGGCTTCGGGCCGTCGGGGCGCTGCGCGACGAGCGCCGGGCGCCGGGCGCGGACGGGCCCGGCGGCCCGGCCGATGACCTGGTTGGCCAGCTCCACCACCTGCGGGGTGGAGCGGTAGGTCCGCACCAGGTTGACCACGACGGCACCGGGATGCTCGACCGGGAAGGCGGTCAGGTAGTGCGGGGTGGCGCCGGTGAACGAGTAGATCGTCTGATTGGGGTCCCCGACCACGCAGAGGTCGTCCCGCCCGCCCAGCCAGGTGTCCAGGAGCAGCTTCTGCAGCGGGTTGACGTCCTGGTACTCGTCCACCGTGAAGTAGCGGTACCGCTGCCTGACCTCGGCGGCCACCTCGCGGTGCTCGGTGAGGATCGCGGCGGTCAGCTCCAGGATCGTCTCGAAGTCGAGCAGGTGCCGTTCCCGGCGGAGCCGCTCGTAGGCGTCGTAGAGCCGGACCAGCTCGGTCACCTCGACCGACGGGGCACGGCGGTGTTTGGCGGCCTGGGCGGCGTACTCCTCCGGGCCGATCTGGGAGACCTTCGCCCACTCGATCTCGGCGGCGACGTCGCGGAGCTCGCCGCTGTCCGGGGCCCGTCTGACCAGGCGGCACGCGTCCACCAAGAGAGGGATCTTGGATTCGATGATCTTGGGTGTGTCGCCGCCGATCACCTTCGGCCAGAAGTAGGTGAGCTGACGGAGCGCCGCCGCGTGGAACGTCTTGGCCTGCACGCCGGGCGCGCCGAGGGTGCGAAGCCGCTGGCGCAACTCCCCCGCCGCCCGGGTCGTGAAGGTCACGGCGAGCACGCTCCCGGGCTCGACGACGCCGGTGCGCACCGCGTGCGCGATCCGATGGGTGATGGCGCGGGTCTTGCCGGTCCCCGCGCCGGCCAGCACGCAGACGGGTCCGCGGACTGATTCGGCGACCGCGCGCTGCTCCGGATCGAGACTGCCCAGGACGTCGTCGGCTTGCATCCGCCCATCCTCCCACCGCACGGCCCGCCACGGGGGTTGACAACGGGTCACATGATACGAGTGAGACACAGGTAGGCGCGTGGGGTGGGCTACGCTGCGTTTGTCCATCAGAATGGCTGCTTACTGTCTGTCCACTGAGAGGACCGTGTAATGCGGCGCGGCATTGGCCTGGCCACGGCATTGACAACCGGTTTGGTGCTGATCGGGGGGACGCAGGCGGCGGCGAGCCGGACCGTCGTCTCGGCTCCGCCCAAACCCAAGTCTTCCGCCCCGGCGCCGGTGACCACCGAGAAGAAGAGTTTCGGCTACGGATCCAACCCCGCTCAGCAGACGGATGTCTACTGGCGGAAGAGCACCGTCAAGCAGCCGGGCGTGGTCCTGGTGCACGGCGGCTGGTGGTCGGGCGGGGACAAGTCCTCGCTGGAGACCGCCGCCCGCTCCTTGGTCAAGAACGGCTGGGTCGTCTACAACGTCAACTACCGGCTGTCCGGCGAGGCCTCGTGGCCGGCCCAGCGCGACGACGTGCTGGCCGCGATCTCCTGGGCCCGGACCAACGCCGCCAAGTTCAACCTCAACCCCGACCAGATCGCCGTCCTCGGCGTCTCGGCCGGCGGCCACATCGCCGCGGCCGCGGGCACCTACGGCAACGGCGCCGCCAAGCTGCGCGGAGTGGCGTCGGTCTCCGGGATCATGTCCCCGATCACCGCCTACGACGACGGCGAGTCGCTCGTGGACGACGAGACGTTCAAGCTCCGCGTCTCCGCCGAGCTGCTCGCCGGGGGCTGTCCGCCGGACGCCTGCCCCGAGGTCTGGAACGACATGGAGATCCCCCAGCAGGTGAGCGCCGGGGACGCCGCCCACTACCTGGTCTACTCGGCGGAGGAGTTCGTCCCGCCCACCCACGGTGAGCAGCTCGCCCTCAAGCTCAAGGCGTTCGGCGTGCCGGTGACCCTGCGGGTCCTCCCCGGGGACAAGCACGCACCCCTGTACAGCTCCGGCGAGGTCGACAAGATCGCAGCCTGGCTGAAGACCCGGTTCCCGAGCCCGCCCGCCGGTGGAAAAGGTAAGTCCGACACGAAGAAATAGCGTCCGCTCGCTGTGTGTTGTCACAGGATGGCAGTCGTCGGAATCGGAGGAACACATGACGAAACCCGCTGAGCTCACGGTGTACTCCACCACGTGGTGTGGCCCCTGCAAGCGGCTGAAGAGCCAGCTGACCAGGGAGGGCATCGCCTACCGCGAGATCGACATCGAGCGCCACCCTGAAGCCGCGGCCTTCGTCATGAGCGTGAACAACGGCAACCAGGTGGTCCCCACCGTTCTCCTGTCCGATGGGACCGCGCTGACCAACCCGTCCGTGGCGCAGGTCAAGGCACATCTGGCGGCGCTGGCATAGCGCGACCCCACCCGCCTGACGGGTCACCGCCGTGAACCCCACTCCGCCAAGCGCCGGGTGGGGTTCGTCATGGGAGCCGCTCGCCGTACCACCTCTCGATGAGCCGGTGGGCGATGGAGAGTTCGCCGGGAAGGATGATCTCCCCGTTCCCCACCTGGGCTTTCAGGTCGGCCCGGCTTACCCAGCGGGCTTCGGCGATCTCGGCCGGGTCGCAGTTCAGCTCGGTGGAGACGGCTCGGGCGAAGAAGCCCAGCATCAGGCTCCGCGGGAAGGGCCAGGGCTGGCTGCCGAGGTACTGCGGGGCGGTGACGGCGACGCCGACCTCCTCGGCGACCTCCCTGATCACCGCCTGTTCGAGGGATTCGCCCGGCTCGACGAACCCGGCGAGGATGGAGAAGCGCCGCTCGGGCCAGCCCCGTCCCCGGGCGAGCAGGCAGCGGTCGTCGGCGTCGTGGATCAGCATGATCACCGCGGGGTCGATCCGGGGGAAGTGCTGACTGTCGTCCCGGGGGCAGATCCGGGTGTGCCCCTCCAGGCCGACCTCGGTACGGCTGCCGCAGCGCGGGCAGTACTCGTGGGTGGCGTGCCAGGCCTCCAGCGCCACGGCGTAGACGAGGAGTCCGGCGTCGCGGTCGCCGAGGAGCGCGCCGACCTGCCGCAGGTCGGCCGGTTCGGCGTCGTCCACAGGGCTGAGCGGTGCGCTGACCGCGTAGTAGGCGGTGCCGTCGTCGTCGACGCCGAGGAGGTAGCGCTCACCCTCGGGGGCCTGCTCGGGCGTGAGGAGCACCAGGGCGGTCGAGCCGGCGTTCCGCCGTACCAGCGTCCGCCCGTTCTCGATGGGGACGACGCGGGTGCGCGGGTCGCGCCACACTCTTTCCAGCCAGGTCGTGTCGGCGCGGAGCGCGCTTGAGCGGTTCACCGTCGATCGCGACAGGAGAAGCGGTCCCAGCAGGCTCTCCTCCAGATCGAACTCCACTTCCGCCCCTTCCCGTTTCCCCACCCAGGGCACCCTAGCGCGACATTCCCACCAGCCGATGCCACGGTCATTGTCCCGTCGTCCCGCACGGTGATCGTTAAGCGGCTAAGATGTCTAGGGTTAGGTTAGCCTTACCTCATCAGGAAGTTGACTCGCGTTGCGGCTGTACATCACCGCGCTCAACCCCACCGACTCGGTCACCGACGGCTTCATCCCCGCGGCCCGCGCACTGGGATGTCAGGTGACGGTCCTCACCGATCAGCCATGGGCGCATATGACAGCGTACGACCTCTTCGGCGACGTCGAGGTGCTGTCCTGCCGGCCCCGGGACTTTCGGGCGGTCATCGATGTGATCGCCCACCACCATCCGGCCGACGCCGTCTTCACCAACTCCGACCACCTCCAGGCGCCGACCGCGCTCGCCGCCGAGTACCTCGGGCTGCCCGGCAAGGACTGGCGGGCCGCGACAACCTGTAAGAACAAGGCGCTCACCCGGCGCCGGCTCGCGGCTGCCGGGGTCGAATCGGTGCATGCGGTACGGCTGGCGCCGGACGATCCGGTCACCTACCCCGGTCCCTACCCCGCGGTGGTCAAACCGCGCGAGGGGGTGGCGAGCGAGGACGTCCTGCTGGTCGGCGGGGACGACGAACTCCGGGCCGCCGTCACCGCGATCAGGGCCCGGCGGCCGGCGGACGCCCTCGTGGTGGAGGAGTACCTCCCCGGGGAGCTGCACACGCTGGAGACGCTGGGCGACGGCCGGACCATGTGGGCCCTCGGCGGGTTCCGGACCACCCTCAGCCCACCGCCCCACTTCATCGAGGAGCGGCTGGACTGGCGGAACGAGGAACCGCAGGAGCACGTGCTGGCGGCGCTCCGGGCGCTCGGCGTCGGCTTCGGCGCCTGCCACACCGAGTACGCGATGACCGGCGCCGGCCCCCGGATCGTCGAGGTGAACTACCGGATGATCGGCGACCACTGCGATTTCCTCCTCGGCGACCTGCTGGGCCTTTCGGTGTTCGAGCGGGACCTCCGGCTCTACCTGGGCGAGCCGCTCCCCGCCGAGGGGCCGCCCGCGCCCCGCGGGCACGCGGTGGTGGAGAGCGTCGTGGCAAGCCGGCCCGGGACGGTCGTCGCGGCGCCGCCGCCGGTCGCGGACGCGCGCTCACCGGCGGGGGACGTCCGGCTGTGGCATCGCCCCCTGCGCGCCCCTGGCGACCAGATCACGATAAATCGCACAAACCGTGACTATCTCGGGATCATTCGTGCGATCGGTCCCGATCAAGCGGCGACCGACGCAGCCGTCGCCGGATTCCGGGACGCCAACCCCTGGACCATCGAATGACCGCCCCCGGCGACCGGGACGGCCGGCTCGCCGCCCGGATCCTGGACACGCTGCTCCGCGAGGACTACGCGGGCTTCTCCCACCTGGTCCACCGGAGCAAGGAAGGCGTCGCACTCCACCTGCCCACCGGACGGCGGGTCCCCCTCACCCCCGGCGGCCTCTTCCAGGACTTCACCGTCGCCCGGGCCGCCCACGGCCTCACCGTGGCGGAGGTGCTCGGCGCCCTCGACCGTCTCGCCGACCCCGCCGACCGCGACGGGGTCGCGGCGTTCCGCCGGGAATGCGAGGAAACCCTGGCCACGATCGCCCTCCACGACGCCCACCACCGGCAAACCCTGGACCGCCTCCGCCCGGCCGACCGGCACGGCCCGGCCGGCGCGCTCTACTACGACACCCTCGCCGCCTACACCGACCACCCGGTCTACCCCACCGGACGGTGCAGGCTCGGGCTCAGCCAGGCCGAGCTGCTGGCGTACGCGCCGGAGTTCCACCCGGTCTTCCCGCTCCGCTGGATCGCCGTCCCCCAGCCGGCGCCCGCCGGCCTGCCGTCCTGGTGGCCGGGGCCGGGCGACGTCGGGCTGCCCCCCGCGTTCGAAACCGGCCACACCCTCTACCCGGTACACCCGCTGACCGTGCCCCACCTCCCGCTCACCGAACTCGGCGCCGTCCTCGGGCACACGCCGTACCTGCCGGTCGTCCCGACCCTGTCCATGCGGACCGTGGCCGTCCGGGACGACCCGGGCAGCCACCTCAAACTGCCGCTCGCCACCAGCACCCTCGGCCTGCGCAACCGGCGCTCCATCAAACCCGGCACCCTCGACGACGGCGCCCGCGCCGAAGGGCTGCTCCGGCGGATCCTCGCCCGCGAACCCGGGGCGCGGATCCTCGTCGCGGACGAGCAGACCCATCGGCACACCGGCCACGAGTACGCCGCCTGGATGCTCCGGCGGCTGCCCGAGGTCGGCCCGGCGGCGGAGATCGTCTCGGTCGCCTCGCTGCTCGCCCCCGCGCCGGGCGGCGCCACGGTCCTCGCCGAGACGGCCGGCCGGCACGGCGGGGGCGACCCGGTCGCGCTGCTCGACGAATACCTGGGCGTCCTGCTCCGCTGGAACGTCCGGCTCTTCGTGGCGTACGGCGTGGCCCTCGAAGCCCACCAGCAGAACCTCGCCATGATCCTCGGGGACGGGCCGCTCAAGCTGCTCGTCAAGGACAACGACGGACTGCTCGCCTCCCCCGAGACGCTCCGCGGCGCGGGCCTTCCCGCCCCGCGGTTCACCGACCGGCGGATGCTCACCGACGACCCGCACTCCCTCGCCGACGTGTTCGTGACGATCACGCTTCACCTCGCCTGCGCGGCGGTCGTCTTCGGCGCCGCGCAGACCGGTCTGCTCGCCGTGGACACGGCCGGGCACCTGCTCCGGCGGCGGCTCGCCGAAGCCCTCGACGAGCACGGATCCCATCCGCTGGCCCGGCTGCTGCGCGCCCGTACCCTCGACGCCGCCCGGCTGGTCGGCAAATCGATGGTGATCGCCGGGACGCTGGTCGACAAGACGCGTAGCGGCGCCCGGGACGTCAACAAGTTCTACGGGACCTCAGGACCCAACTACCTTCGCGCCTTCCGAGAAAGGAAGCCCGCTTAAGCATGCTCGCCTCCCTTCGCCAGAGCTCCCCCGCCGACACCGCCGAGCTCGCGGCCGTCCACGCGCTCCTGCGCTGCCTCATCCGTGAGGTCGCCGCGCCCCGCGAGGAGGTCTGGCCCGCCGAGCCGTACCTCTTCCTCCGCGTCGCCGACCACCTGCTCCGGGTCCGCTCCCACGGCGGGATCGCCCTGCGGTTCGACGGTGCGGCGCAGGAGCTGTGCGGAGGGACCTGGCGGCGGCTCACCGTAGACCGGCTCGCGGAGCTGACCGAGACCGAGATGACCCGGCGGACCGGGACGGCCAACGGGGAGTTCGCCCGGCAGGTGGCCGAAAGCCGGGACGCCGTCGCCGCGCTGCTGCACGCCCGGGAGCGGGCCGTCCCGCCCGAGGATCCGTGGCTCGCCTCCGAGCAGTCGCTCGTCCTCGGCCACCCCTGCCATCCGAGCCCGAAGGCGCCGGGCGGCCCCGGCTGGCTGCGGTACGCGCCGGAGAGCTTCGCCCGGTTCCCGCTGCGTTTCGTGGCGGTACGGCGGGAGCTGGCCGCCTCCGCGGGCGACGCCTCCGCCCTGGACCGGCTCGGACCGGCCGCCCCCGAGGGGTATCTGCCCCTCCCCGTCCACCCCTGGCAGCTGGAGCTCCTCCACGACGAGCTCGCGGAACCGCTGGCGGACGGACGTCTGATCGACCTCGGGTACGGCCACGGCCCCGTCCACCCCACCTCCTCGGTGCGGACCGTCTACGACCCCGGCGGCCGGGTCTGCCTGAAGTTCAGCCTCGACGTGCGGATCACCAACTGCGTCCGGAAGAACTCCTGGTACGAGCTGGCGGGCGCGGTCGAACTCAGCCGCAGACTCGGTCCGGTCTTGGAGTCCGTCGCCCGCGACCACCCCGGCACCCGGTGGCTCGCCGAGCCCGGCTACCGCTCCGCCGACCTCGGGCTCAGACTCCTGGAGGGTCTCGGGGTGATCGTCCGGCAGGATCCGTGGCAGGTCGTCGGCCCGGGGGTGACCCCGCTGCTCGCCGGGTCCGTCGCCGCCCCGGGGGACCGGAGCGCCGCCGCGCTGGCCGCCGCCTGCGGCGACCCGCTCGCCTGGTGGGCGGCCTACCTCGACCGGGTGGCCCCGCCGGTGTTCGACGCGTACCTCGTCCACGGCGTCGTCCTCGAACCCCACCTGCAGAACGTGCTCATCGGGATCGACCCCGAGGGGTTCCCCGTCGAAGCGGTCTTCCGCGACATGGAGGGCACCAAACTGGTCGCCGGCCGCCACGACCTCACCGGGCTCCCGGACGGCGTGGCCGGACCGCTCACCTACGACGCCGACCGGGGCTGGTCGCGGGTCGTCTACTGCCTGATCGTCAACCATCTGGCCGAGATCGCCGCGACCCTCGCGGGGCCGCAGGCGGCGGACGGCGCCGACCTCCACCGCCGGCTGTGGGCGATCGCCCGCGACCGGCTCGCCCGGTACGCCGACCGGCACGACCGGCACGACCGGCTGACCGCGCTGCTCACCGGCGAGCCGCTCCCCGCCAAGGCGAACCTCGTGGTCCGCTGGGCCCGCTCCGCCGACCGCGCCGCCGGGTACGTCCCCGTCGCCAACCCCTTCCACCTCGGCGACCACGACGCCACGGCCCTGCGGAGCGCCCGATGAAGCCGTTCAGCCGGGAACTGCGGTCGATCTCCCGGCTGCTCGCCTCCCCCCACCCGGCCCCGATCAGCCTGCCCGCCTACGTCTACGACCTGTACGGGCTCGCCGGGCACGCCGCCGCGATCCGGGCTGCCCTCCCCGGCGTCGAGCTGTTCTACGCGGCCAAGGCCAACCCCGACCCCGCCCTGCTCCGGGTGCTCGCCGACCATGTGGACGGCTTCGAGGTCGCCTCGGGCGGCGAACTCGCCCATGTGCACGAGGCGGTGCCCGGCGCCCGGCTCGCGTTCGGCGGGCCCGGCAAGACCGACGGCGAACTCGCCCTCGCCCTCCGCCTGGGGGTGGAGCGGATCCACGTGGAGAGCGTGCACGAGCTGCGCCGTCTCGCCGAACTGGCCCGGAACGGCCCCGGCGACCGTCCGGTGAACGTGCTGCTGCGCGCCAACCTGACCGTCCCGATCCCCGGGGCCGTCCTCGCGATGGGCGGCGGTGCGACCCCGTTCGGGATGGACCCGGTGGATCTGGAGGTCTGCGCCGGCCTCCTCCGCGAAGCGCCGGGGCTGCGGCTGCGGGGCATCCACGCCCATCTCGCCAGCGGCTTGGACGCCGACGCCCTGCTGTCGGTGGCGCGATCCGTCCTGGACTGGGCCCGGCCCTGGTGCGCGGCCCACGGCGTGCCCGAGCCGGAGATCAACCTCGGCGGCGGGATGGCGGTCGACTACACCCACGACCACGACGAGCCCGGCCGGCGCTTCGACTGGACGGCGTACGGCCAAGGGCTCGCCGCCTCCCGTCTTCCGGGGGAGACGCTCCGGGTCGAGCCCGGCCGGGCCGTCACCGCGTACTGCGGCTGGTACCTCGCCCGGGTCCTGGACGTCAAACGGGTCCACGGCGAACTCTTCGCGATCGTGTCCGGCGGCACCCACCACCTGCGGACCCCGGCCGCCAAGGGACACAGCCAGCCGTTCGTCGTCTTCCCCGGCGCCGAACCCCACCCGGGCGCCCCGGCCGCCCACGGCTCGACGGTGACCGTGGCCGGGCAGTTGTGCACGCCGAAGGACGTCCTCGCCCGCGACGTCCCCGTGGACCGGCTCGCCGTGGGGGACGTCGTCGCCTTCGCCATGGCGGGCGCCTACGCGTGGAACATCTCCCACCACGACTTCCTCATGCACCCCAAGCCCTCGGTCCACTACATGACAGAGGAGTCATGGTTGTAAGTGCGGCTGGATCTTAGGTGCCCAAGGCGCTACGTCCGCACTTCTCGCGCCGCGTTCTTGGCGGCGCGAGAATGCGCGCGGCGGTTCGCGCCGGACGTTCTCTGTCCGGCGCGAACCGACTGCGGTCTATGTTGAAAAATACTGTTCTTGTAAGCGTGAGTTCTCTTAACGGGGTATCGCACGTCCAAGGTCGTCACCCGGACGGCGCCTACCCGCCCGACCAGGTAGGCACAACGGTCTGGGGCCCAGGACGGTGGTCAGTTGACCTGGGGGACGGACTCCAGGAGGGCGATCAGGCCCTCCTCGTCGAGGAGGTCGACGGGTCGAATCGTCTCCCCGGTGCGGACATAGTGGAAGGCTGCGTGCACCCGGCTGGCCGGCACCCCGGCCAGTCCCGCCCAGGCGAGCCGGTAGGCGGCGAGCTGGACCGCGGCCGACTTCGCCTCCAGCTCCCGGGGACGGCGGCCGGTCTTCCAGTCGACCACGTCGAAGGAGCCGTCCGGCGAGCGGAACACCGCGTCCATCCGCCCGCGCACCACCCGGTCTCCGATCATGGTCTCGAAGGAGACCTCGACGTCGACCGGCTCCCGGTCCGCCCAGACGGAGAGCTCGAAGGCGGATCGCAGATCGTCCAGCGCCACGTCGTCCTCCGACGGGGAGTCGGAGGCGCCCGGCAGGTCCAGGTCGTCGATGAGCCGCTGCTGCCCCCAGCGGGACTCCAGCCAGCGGTGGAAGTCGGTGCCCCGGCGCGCGTACGGCTCGGGCGGGCGCGGCAGCGGACGCCTGATCTGCCGGGCCAGCGCCGCCGAGTCCTTGGCCAGCGCGACCAGCTCGGAGACCGACAGCTGCGCGGGGAGTTCGACCAGGGAACGGCCCCGGCGGCGAATCCGCCGCCGCTCGGCGAGGAGGAGCTCGGTGTCCCGCTCCCAGTCGTCCAGGTGCATGCGATCCACCGGCGTCAGCAGCGACAGCTCGGACTCCGGCGTGGCGTACCCGCTCTCGGTGATCGCCTGCTCCACCATGAGCCCGCCTTCGGCCACCCCGTCCGCGGCGGGCCCGCTCGACGGCCACATCGAGGTGGCCGGCTCGGCGTAGAGCGGGTTGGCCGCGTCCCCCTCGGGGGGGTCGACCCAGCGGGCCACCTCGTCGCAGTGGTCCTTGACCTCCTCCAGGAAGACCGACGGGGAGAGCGGCTTGGAGCCGGTCCCCCACCGGTATCCGGAGGCGATCAGCAGGAAGTGGGCCCGGGTCACCGCCACGTACGCGAGCCGACGCTCCTCCTGAAGGTCCCGCCGCCCGCATTCGGCGTCGAAGGCGGCGAGCAGGTCCTTGTCCAGACCGGGCAGCGCGGGAAGGTCGGCGTGGTCCCCGCGGAGCGGGTACGGCAGCTTGCGGAAGTTCTCGGTCCACCGCGTGTTCGCCATCGGCATGGCCGGGAAGACGCTCCCCTTGGCGATCTTGTCGTTCTTGGTCCGGACCTCGGCGAGGCCGGGCACGAACACCACCGGCCACTCCAGCCCCTTGGACGCGTGCACGGTCATCAGCTTCACCGCGTTGGTCCCGCTCACCTTGCCGGTCTTCAGGCCGAACTCCTCGTCCTCGGCGACCCGCAGGTAGGCGAGGAACGCACCCAGCCCCGGGGCGTCCAGATCCGTGGCGAACTGGGCGGCGGCGTCCTGGAACGCGTCCAGGTCGGCCCGGGCCGCGCCGTGGCCGATCAGCCCGCTCCGCGCCGCCACCTCGATGTCCAGCCCCAGCCGGTGCTCGACCTCGCCGATCAGGTCGGGCAGCGGCTGCCCGGTGTGCCGGCGCAGGGTACGGAGCTCGCGGGCGAGCGCGGCCAGCCGTACCGCGGCGACGGGTGAGAACCGCTCCAGCAGCTCGGGCCGGTCGTTGAGGTCGTCGAGGGCGTCGATCAGGCTGCCCCGCTCCTCGTGGATGTCGACGATCACCTGCTCCAGCGGATCCGCCCCGGGGGCGCGGTCGGGGGAGCGGGAGAGCTCCCGGGCGAGCTGCCCGAGGGTCATGAGATCGGCCGGGCCGATCCGCCACCTCGGACCGCCCAGCAGGCGGACCAGCGCGTCCCCCGCCGTCGGCTCGTAGAGCACCCGGAGCGTCGCCACCACGTCGGCGACCTCGGGCACGGCGAGCAGCCCGCCGAGCCCCACGATCTCCACCGGGATGCCGCGCTCCTCCAGCGCCCGGCGGATCAGCGGGAACTGGGCCCGTTTGCGGGCCAGGATCGCCACCTCGGCCGGCTGTACGGCGAGCGCGGGGTCGCGTCCCTTCTCCACCGCCTCCTTCTGGCGTTTCGTCCGTTCCTCGGCGGAGAGCGGCAGCCCGTCGGGGGCAAACCGGGGATCCCCCTTGATCAGGGCTTCGATCCGCTCGGCGATCCACTCCGCCTCGTCCAGGGCCGTCCGGTGGAGCGCGCAGACCACCCGGCCGCGGGCCGCCCGGTTCTCGCCAGGGCGGAGCACCGGCACCTCGCTCGCCTCGGCCCGGAGTTCGGCCTGCACCCGGGCCGCCGCGGTGAGGACGTGCTCACCGTTGCGGAAACTGATCGAGAGCCGCCGTACGGGCGCCGGGGCGCCGCCGCGTTCGCGGAAGTCGGTGACGAACCGCAACAGGTTGCCCGCCGAGGCGCCCCGCCAGCCGTAGATGGACTGGCAGGGGTCGCCGACCGCGGTCACCGGGTGGCCGTTCCCGAACAGGGCGCGGAGCAAAATGAGCTGGGCGTGGCTGGTGTCCTGGTACTCGTCGAGCAGCACGACGTGGTAGCGCGACCGCTCGATCTGACCGACCTCGGGGTGCCGGGAGGCGATCCGCGCCGCCAGCGCCATCTGGTCGCCAAAGTCGATCACCTCCCGATCGGCCTTCGCCTTGGCGTACGCCTCCACCATGGGCAGCAGCTGCTCCCGGGCCCGCTGGACCGCGCCGGGCTTCTGCTGCGCGAGGGTGGGCTTCTTGGGGAGTTCGCCGAGTCTCGTCGTGAGCCAATGGCCGATGGCCCGTACGTCCCGCGATGTACGGAGATGTTCGGATATGTCGCCTGCAAGTTCCAGGACAGCCGCCGTCACCGCCGGGGGGTTCAGGTCGATCGCGTCCATCTCGCCGTCGTAGGCACGGACCACCCGGTCGGCGATCTGCCAGGAGACCGCCGGGGTCACCAGCTGCATCGTCGGCTCCAGCGCCTCACGGAGCGCGTGATCGGTGACCAGGCGCGCGGCGTAGGCGTGATACGTCGACACCGTCGGCTCCCCGTCCAGGAGGGCGAGGTCGATCTGCCCCTTCTCCCCCAGCGTGGCGAGCCGCTCGTGCACCCGCTGGGCGAGCTCGCCCGCCGCCTTCCGGGTGAAGGTCAGGCCGAGGATCCGCTCCGGCCGTACCATCCCGTTCGCCACCAGGTAGACGACCCGGGCCGCCATGGTCTCGCTCTTCCCCGACCCGGCCCCGGCGATGACGACCATCGGCTTCATCTCGGCCTCGATCACCGCGGTCTGCTCCGCGGTCGGCGGCAGGGCGCCGAGGGCCTCCGCCAGCTCCCGCGCACCCCTCCTCAGCACACCTGTCCCCCCTGCTCGTTCACCGGGCAGCAACCCCGGACCGCGCACGACCGGCAGCCGTCGTTCACCATCGCCGAGAACTCCGGCCCCAGCATGCCCGAGGCGACGGTCTCCACCAGCTCACGTGCCCAAGCCGGCTCCGGATCGTCCCCGAGCGGGCGCTGGCCCTGCTCCACCGCGCCCTCCCGCGACGCCGCCTTGCCCACCTGGACCAGCGCCGCCCCGCCCGGAACGGTCAGCCCCCGCTTACGGAACGCCCCCAGCTCCGTCGCCAGCTGATACACCCCCAGCTGGGGATGGCGGGTGAGCTCGTCCTGGCCGGGCTTGCCCGCGCCGGTCTTGAGGTCGACGATGAACGCGCGGCCCTCCTCGTCCCGCTCCACCCGGTCCACCCGGCCCTTGATCAAGATCTGGGTGTCGTCCGCGCCGGGGAGCTCGGCGGTGAACCCCTTCTCCACATCCACCAGCTGCCGCGGATTCGCGGCCTGCCAGGCGAGGAAACGGCGGATCATCTGTTTGGCCACGTCCCGCTGCTTGCGGTTGAACCAGACCCCGCCGAAGTCCAGCGACTCCCAGATGTCGTCCAGCCGTTTGAACAGCCCCTCCTCGGTCGGCTCCTCCGTCGCGGCGAGTACGGCGATCGCGTGGATCACCGTGCCCAGATGCCGGACCACGTCCCCGCTGCCCGCGCCCACCGCCGTCTCCAGCAGCCATCGCAACCCGCACTTGGTGAAGCCCTCCACCGTGGACGGGGAGATCTGGATGACCCCGTCCGGCCAGGGAAGCGGGCTCTCGTCCGAAAGGGGGGTGAGGGCGTACCAGGTGTCCGGGTGCGCCCCCTGCACCCCCGACCTGGCCAGCCTGGCCAGGTGCGCGGCCGCGGCCCGGCGCATCGGCGCCGACCCCGACGGATCGGCGACCGTCGCGCGCAGATCCGCGACGAGCGAGTTCATGCTCAGCCAGCGGGACAGCCCCTCGGCCTGCTCCGGCTTGGTCCCCGGCGGCAGCAGCTCGGTCAGGAACCTGGACGGGCGGTCGTCGGTGTCCTCCCCGTCCACCGCCGTCACCAGGAGCCTGCTCCGCGCCCGGGTCACCGCCACGTAGAACAGCCTGCGCTCCTCGGCCAGCATCTTGGAGGCGAGCGTCGCCGAACTCACCGCCTCGCTCGGCAGATCGCCGTCACCCGGCGGCATCGTGCTCCGCTCGATCAGCTCGTCCACCCCGAGCAGCGACCCCCGCAGCCGCAGATCCGGCCAGACCCCCTCCTGCACCCCCGCCACGACCACCAGATCCCACTCCAGGCCCTTGGACTTGTGCGCGCTCAGAATCCGCACGGCCTCGCCGTCGGGCGCCTGCTTGGCGAGCGTGTCCCCCGAGATCTCCCGCGACACCAGGTCGTCGAGGAAGACACCCGCACCCGCCTTGGGAAGCCGGTCCACGAACCTGGCCACATGGTCGAAGAGGGCGACGACCGCGTCCAGGTCGCGGTCGGCCTGAGCGCCCCGGGCGCCCCCGGCCAGACTCACCTCGGTCCAGCGCTCGGCCAGCCCGCTCTCCTGCCACAGCGCCCACAGCAGCTCCTCCGCGCCCTTGCCCTGCCGGGCCAGGTCGCGCACCCCGGCGACGAGGTGGGCGATCCTCGCCGCGGGCGCGGCCACGACCTCCTCGATCCGCAGCAGCTCACGGGGGTCGGTCACCGCCGCCACGAGCAGTTCACCCCCCGCCCGGCGCGGAACGTACTCCCCGTCCGCCTCCGCCTCCGCTTCCCGCTCCGCGTTCCGCAGCGCGCGCCGCAGCCGCCGTACCCCGATCGCGTCGGTGCCGCCGAGCGGCCCGGTCAGCAGTTCCTCCGCCGTCGCCTCGTCCAGGGTCTCCGGCCGGACCGCGACCCGCAGGGTGGTGATCAGCGGGCGCACCCCGGGTTCGGCGGAGAGCGGCACCTCGTCGCCCGCCAGGACGACCGGCACCCCCGCGGAGGCCAGCGCCCGGCGCAGCAGCGGGATCTGCCGGGTGGCCGAGCGGACGAGCACCACCATCCGCGACCAGGGGACGCCGTCGAGCAGGTGGGCCCGGCGGAGCGCGTCCGCCACGACCTGCGCCTCCTGGCTCACGCTGTCCGCGACGACGATCCGGACCTCCCCCGGCTCCCCGTCGCCGAAGGGGGCGATGTCCCGATGCCTGCCCGGACCCTGCGGAAGCCGCCGGGCGACCCGCCGGGACGCCTCCAGCAGCGCCGGCCCGCTCCGCCGGCACACCCGGAGGGCGATGACCGCCGCCTCCGCGCCGTCACGCGTCCGGAACCGCTCCGGAAATCTCATGATCCCGTTGACGTCCGCCCCGCGGAAGCCGTAGATCGACTGATCCGGGTCGCCGACCACGATCAGGTCCCGGCCCTCCCCGGCGAGCTGCCGGAGCAGATACTCCTGCGCCGGGTCGGTGTCCTGGTACTCGTCGACCAGCACCACGTCGTACGCCGCGCGTTCCCGCCGCCGGACCTCGCCGTCGCTCAGCAGCCCCGCGGCCTCCCTGATCAGCTCCCCGTAGTCCACCGCGGGCACCAGGTCCAGATCGAACCGCTGGTAGTACCGCTCGGAGAAACGCCCGGCCGCCTCCCAGTCGTCCCGGTCCCAGTCGCGGCCCAGCCGGACCAGCTCGGGCCCGTCGATGCCGCGCTCGGCCGCCCGGAGCAGGAAATCCCGCAGTTCCTCGGCGAAACCCCGGGTGGCGAGGGCGGGGCGGAGCCGCTCCGGCCAGTACCCGCCGCCGTCGGAAAGCTCCCCCTGCAGCAGCCGCCGGACCTCAAGAAGCTGCTCGGGGCCGCTCAGCAGCCGCGGCGGCATCTCGTCGGAGAGTACGGCCTCCCGCCTGAGCAGCGCGTTGGCGTAGCTGTGAAAGGTCAGCGCGAGCGGGGTCCGCGTCGTGCGGCGGAGCCGGGCGCTGATACGCTCCCGGAGCTCACCGGCCGCCTTGCGGCTGAAGGTGAGGACGAGGACCCGGTCCGGATCCACGCCGCGGTTCTCCACCCGGTCCACGATCGTCTCGACGATCGTGGTGGTCTTCCCCGTCCCCGGACCGGCGAGGACGAGCAGCGGACCGCCGGGGTGGTCCACAACCGCACGCTGATACTCATCGAGCACAGGGGGCACAGCTCGTCCCGCGGCACCCCGCCGCACCAACTGATAGCCCTGAGCTCTCACAACACTCGATTTCACCAGATCACACGAGTCGTTCGGGCCAACTTGGGTAATCCCACGCTCCTGCTACCCCTGGAGCGTGTCACAGGACTATACACCCATCACTCGAACACCACATCGAGGATCGCGATCAAAATCACCGACTCCCCGAACCGGCGATCATCCGCCTCAGCCGGGCACGGCGACGATCGGGAAAGCCGCGGAAGCCTTACCGGATTGGGTTGTCCGGCGAGAGCGAACGATCTTACGATGTGAGCCGAATCCGCATCGTAACCGACTGTGACTGACTAGTCTTCCAGCGTGTCTACATACAGATGGAACATGAACGAACACGCGCAAGTCATCGGTGAGTGCGCTCCGATCGGCTACGCAGCCACCCACAGCGCTCCTCCGGCTTGAGCTCGGTCTCATGGTGAAACACGTTGACCTCGGCAGCAGAGCCGACCACGTGCCGACAAGTTGTAAGAGTTGTACGATTTGGAGTATGACTGAGATGATGCCGATCAGCGAGGCCCGCGAACACCTTGCCGAGGTGGTAGGCCGGGCGCGTTACGCCAAGGAAGAGACCGTGCTGACTCACTACGGGCAGCCCGTAGCGGTTGTGATCTCTATAGAGACGTATCAGAAGCTAACGCAGGGCACCGCTGATGTGCCCACATATGATCTGCCTGCGGAGATTCAGGCCCAGATTGACGAGGGGCGTCGCCACCCCGAGCGGCGGAGTCCTCGACCGCGACGTGCCGGGCGCAGGATGACCGCGTAGTGGCCGACATCGAGTTCGACCCGCAGCCTCGTGACGCCTACGCCTTGCTGGAGAAGACCTCAGCGGGAACGCAGCTTCTTGATGCCATCGACGATGCCTTGGACCTGCTCGAAAACGACTCAGGGGATGCACGGGTCAGACGACGCTCCTTCCGCGACGGACTATGGGGGATCCCCGTACGCGACCGCGCCGAGGATTGGCTCATCATCTGGGAACAAGACCCTGGTCAGGTTGATACCGTTGTGATCCGCTACCTGGGCGTGGACCCTTTCGCCTAACCCTCGAGCCCGTCGCCGGATGGACACGCCAATGCCGACCAACTCGGCACCCGGCGGCTAGGTGGACGGGTCCCAGATGTGGTTGACGAGGCGGGTGGCGGCTTGGCCGTCGTCGAAGGGGCAGTATTTCTCGCGGAACGCGATACGGCGGCCGGCGAAGGAGATGGAGAAGGCGTCCGGGGAGTCGAGGCAGTTTCGCAGGGCCGCGAGCAGCTCATCGGAGGTCGAGGTGAGCGGGCCGGGAGCCTCGGCCTCGAAATCAAAATAAAAGCCGCGCTTTCCTGTTCGATACCGCTCGAAATCGTAGGTGAAGAAAACCATCGGCCTGTCGGTGGAGGCGAAGTCGAACATGACCGAGGAATAGTCGGTGACGAGCGCGTCCGCCACCAACAACAAATCCCCAATATCGGGATATGTGGTGACGTCGAGGAGAAGGCCGGTGGGATCGTCCAGGCCCGGCCTGCGCTGCATGAGATGGCCGCGGACGAGCATGACGCAGTCGCCCAGGACACGCCGGGCGTCGGCCACGTCGAACCGCAGGTCCAGGGTCTCCCCCGAGTCCCGCCAGGTCGGCGCGTAGAGGACCACCCGCTTCCCGTCGGGCACGCCGAGCCGCTCCCGGATCCGCGCCTTGAGGCTCCCGTCCCGGTCCCGGAAGAGCAGGTCGTTGCGGGGGTAACCGCACTCCAGGATCGGCCCCTCATAGCCGAACGCCCGCGCCAGGATCGGCGAGGCCCAGGGGGTCTGCGAGACGAGCAGGTCCCAGTTGACCACCTCCGCCCGCTGCCGGTGCCAGAACTCCGGCTTCGGCTCCCCGGACATGGCCGGCATGTCGTTGCCGATGCGCTTGAGCGGGGTCCCGTGCCAGGTCTGCACGCAGAGCTGGTCCTCCCGGATCCGCACCCACTTCGGCAGATAGGTGTTCGCCACGACATAGCGGGAGGTCGCCATCGCGGCGTAGTGTTCCCGGCTCCCTGCCCGTACCACGACCAGCCGGTGCCCCGCGGCCCCGCCGAGTTCGGCGGGACCGGGCGGGGTGAACGCGCCGTCCTTGACGATCCACAGATGCTCCAGGGGGATGTCCCGCCGGACCAGCTCCTCGTAGACCGCCCGCACGCTGTCGCTGTACTGCTGCCCGTTCCAGCAGACGTAGGCGACCGCGTCGCGGAGCGGCCGTTCCCGCCACTCGGGGTAGAACTCCTCCAGCAACGCCCGCCGACCGGCCTTGTCCCGTTCCTCGTCCGGCTTCTCCTCCGCCACCGTCAGCACCGCCGTGTCGGCGCCCTTCACCCGGAGGGTGTGCCGTCGCCCGTCCACCACGACGGGCGCCTCGGTGAGGTCGTCGATCGCCCGATGGTCGTACCGGACGGGCTCGCCGCCGATCTCCAGCTCCCAGGTTCCGCTCGCCAGCGGAACGGGCGTGCCGAACAGCGGGGTGCGCGTGGGGGCGAACCGGACCTCGAACCGGTTCCCCGCCCGCTCCACCGGGAACGCCTGCAAAAGCCCCGAAGGGTGGCGCAGCACGAGCCGCCGGGCACCGGGCGCGGCACAGCTCCCGGACAGCACGAGCTCGCCCGAGGCGCCGTCCCCCCAGTGCGCCCCGCCGAGGGACGCGCGGTAGGGGTGGACGCCCACGACCACCCGGTCCTGGAAGTCCCGGGTCACGCTCAGCTCACGGTCGTCGTCCACCGAGAACCGCCGGTCCGCGGCCTCCGACGGGCCGATCAGGTGGACGGCCACCGCGGCGTGGCCCTTCGGTTCGGCCCAGAGCCGCCACTCGCCGGCCCGTTCGGGGACGGGGAACGACGCGGTGAACGCCGTACCCCCCTCGGCGCTGGTGAACTCGGCGGGGAGGAGCAGCGCCGAGTCGCCCGAGCCCAGGCGGAGCCGGCCGGTCGGCGCCGCCGGCCCCGGCAGCAGCCCGGAGAGGTGGAGCAGGCCGTCCTTGACGTCCGACCGCTCCAGCACCGCCCCCGTCATCCGGGAGACGATCCGCAGCTTCCCTCCCGACCAGACCGGACGGATCCACTGCCCGGGGGCCGCCTCCCGCCCTTTCGGCCGCTGGACCCGGCCCGCCGCGGGGCCGCCGAGGAGGGCCGACCCGGTGGCGCCCCGGCTCCAGATCCGGATCTCGGCCCGCCAGGTGACGTCGGGCGATCCCCTCCGGCGGGCGCGAAGGAGGCCCAGCGCGCGATGCAGCGCCCGGTGGAGGGCGGCCCGCCAGGTCAGCGCGGACGGGTCGAGTTCGGCGACGAACCCGGACCAGTCGTAGTTGCAGCCCTGGTGTCCCGCCGCGCGGGTGGCCTCGGGACGGTGGGTACGGCGGGCGCGCAGCCGTACCGCGGGGGTCCCGCGCGGACCGCGGAGCACCACGGTGGCCCGCTGGAATCGGGCGGTCCTGATCGACATCCGCGGCAGGTAGGCCCAACCGGCGATGCGCAGGCGCCCGTCCCGCCAGTCGATCTCGTCCACCCGGGTCGCCGGGGTGAGCTCGGCGGGTGACAGCCGGTACACGTGATCGGGCAGCTCCCCCAGGTAGGGCAGCCGGGCGTACCAGCGCATCCGCTTGCGTACCCGGGCCGCCGGGCCGGTGAACCCGGCCAGTCCGGCGAGTCGCTCGGCCATGTCCTGCTCGATGAGGTGGTACTTGAGGCGGGCCAGGGTGGGAAGCTCCCGTTTCACGGGGGCCGAGACGGTCAGCAGATAGGGCCGCAGGAGCACGATCAGCTCCCGGCAGCGCTCCACGCCGCCCTCGACGGCGTGCTCGACGTGGCGGGGGAGGATCTCGCCGAGCACACCGAGGTCGAAGCTTCGCCGATCGCGGGGGCGGCCGGCCCGCTCGGCCGCGGCCGTGACGGCCGCGGCGACCCCCGCGACGGATTCCTCCCGATCGCAGATGGCTTGCAGCTCGCGCAGGGCATCGCTCGGCATAGGTTCACGGCCTTCCATGGCGGGGTTCAGGAAATCGTAGTGCCGATCTCCACGCCGTCCCACCGGGCCCGGGGCAGGTCCGCGCGCTCCCCACGCATCGGCGTCCCCTCCGTCGTCCATTGCGCGCGGCACTTTCGCTCGTGTCCGCGCACCGGGGACCCGTCGGACCTGATCACCCGCCACCAGGGGACTCCGCCGCCCCACAGGGCCATGACCCGGCCGACCTGGCGGGGCCCGCCCTCCCCCAGGTGCTCGGCGATGTCGCCGTACGTCATGACCCGGCCCGGCGGGATGCGCTCGACGAGGTCCAGGACGCGTTCGGCGTACGGGCCGGGTCCGGCCACGGCGTGGGTCATCGGGGGTCTCCGTTCGCGGCGGGCCCGCCCGTGGTCCGGCGCCGGGTGAGCAGGAGGAGTCCCCCGATCACCCCGGCCAGGCCGGCCAGCGCCCCACCGCTGTAGATCGTCATCTTGAGGGGGTCCGCCCCGGGCCGGGCGGGGGGCCCGGGCGGCGGGGCCGCACCGAAGTGCCGGTCCTGGGCGACCGGGACCGTCTTCTTGTAGCCCGCGAGAGTGGCGGCCTTGGCCAGGGCGGCCCCCGCGTCGACGATGCCGAAGCCGACTTCGTCGTCGTAGCCCCGCTCGGGTTTCGCCCGGGTGGTGCTGGTGATCGCCATCGCCACCAACTCCGGCGCCATATCCGGATATTTCGCCTTTATGAGGGCAGCGATTCCCGCCACCAGCGCCGAAGCGGCACTACTCCCCCGCACCGCGGCGTACCGCCCGTCGGGCAGCGCCACCGGGACGTCCACCCCGGGCGCGGCCACCGCCACCGAGAGGTTGTCGTTGCTGAACGCGGCCGCCCGATCGTCCCGGTCGACGGCGCCGACGCCGATGACGCCCGAGTAGCCCGCGGGGAACCGCCAGAACGAGGACGAGCTCCGCCGCGCGTCGCCCGTGTCCCCGTCGTTCCCGACCGCCGCCACGATCACGATCCCCCGGGCGAGGGCGTCGCGGATCTCCCTCCGCTCGGCCTGCTGCGGGCCGTACGCGCCCACCGAGAGGTTGATCACCTTGACCCCGTTGTTCGCCGCGTACCTGATCGCCCGGGCGAGGGGGTTGTTGCGCGCGCTCCGCGAGGTGTCCCGGAGCCGGCCTTCGTGGTCGTCGTCCATCATCCGGATGGAGAGGATCCTGGCCTCGGGGGCCACGCCGAGCAGGCCGCGCTCGCCGCCCTTGCCGGCGCCGGCGATGAGGGAGGCCATGGCCGTACCGTGCAGTCCCGGCCCGGCCGTCCGCTCCTCGCGGGGAATCAGCTCGGGGCCGGCCTCGACCCGGCCAGCGAGCTCCGCCAGCTGCGGATTGACCCCGGAATCGATCACCGCCACGGTGGCCCCGGCGCCCCTGGTCACCCGCCACGCCTCCGCCACGTTGATCGAGTGCAGCACCCACTGCTGGGCGTCCCGCACCTCGTCGGCGTGGGCCGCTCCGGCGAGGAGCGTCGGAAGGCAGGCCGCGAGCGAGGCGAGCGCCAGCCGTACCGGCCTGTTCAACACACGTTCCCCTGGGTACACCGCGGCACCTCCGGTGGCTCGCTCAGCTGTCGTGCGATCCGTCCGGCGAC
Organism: Rhizohabitans arisaemae; assembly: GCF_025996515.1. GTDB lineage: Bacteria > Actinomycetota > Actinomycetes > Streptosporangiales > Streptosporangiaceae > Rhizohabitans > Rhizohabitans arisaemae. The sequence goes on along the minus strand of NZ_BLRH01000029.1, from coordinate 741,607 downwards.
GGTCTGCGCCGTCGGCCAGAGTTCGCTGTGCAGGAGCTCCTCCGGGGGGACGGCCTCCCGCCTGCGCCCGTCGGCGTATCCGGCGGTGGAGAAGACGACGTACGGGCCAGCGCTCACCCATCCGGTCCGCTGCCGCTGCGCGGGGCCGAACCCGGACGCCACGGTGCCGGGGAACGCCACCGGCAGGACGCCGCTGCGGCCGTCGACCGGAAGTTCGCGCACCAGCCGTGCCCGGGCCTGCTCGTCCTGGAGCACGGCGATGCCCACCGTGATCACAAACGACGAGGACTGATCGACGTAGGTGGCGCGGAGCATCGCCGTGCAGCCGTGCCGATCGAGGACGGCGCCGACCCGCGCGTCGACCGCGGTCCCGCACGGAACCGCGTCGGCGATGCCGATCCGGCGCGCGTACTGCTGGACCTCTTCCAGCCCCGCGTACTCGACCCCGTCGGGGAAGACCATCGCGGCGGGCCAGGAGCGCCAGCGCAACGCGACGTCCTCCCGGATATAGCGCTCCCGCTCCTGCGGGGTGAGCGGCCTGGCCCGGGTCTGCTCGATCAACCCGAATCCGCCGGTGAGCAGGGTGATCGAGCCGACGGCGAGCATCAATCCGCTCAACGCCAGCAGGATCCGGCGGCGGCGGACCCCGCGTTCCCGCTCCTGCTCCTCGTGGAGGGCCGCGGATCCCGTCCAGGCGAACGGGCGGCGTGGGGGCGCCGCCCGGGGAACGGCCCGCCGGAACGTCCCGTGCGATCTGTACTGGGCGGCGCGCCCGGACCACGCCACGGCCGAATCGGACGTCCGGGCCGGGGCCTGGGTCCGATCGGCGTCGGGAGGAATGCGTGCCCCAGGCGCCGGTCCCGGCGGGAGAAACTCCGGCCGGGTAGAAGGCTCCTCAGGCGACATACCCCCGATGCTACGTATTCCCGGAACGGATCAGGAAGGCACCCTTCTCCGACGGATCAGGAGAATCGTGGCTACCCCTGAAAGTACGGCTCCAAGGCCCACCAAACCCCCGAATAGCACCAGCCTCCCAGTGCTGCGCTGGACGGCATTGATCTTGTGGACGGGCGCGTCCCCAACGAATCGGGCATTGGGGTCAACCACCGCACCACCCGGTGTCGCCGATCCTGGATAACCCGCCATATCTGCCGCTTTCTGCAAAGCACCAACGGGATTTACAATTCCAAAACCGACATTAAAGTCATATCCCCCTTTAGGGGTACGACGGGTACTCGTCGCCAGCGCCTGGGCAACCAGCGCCGCAGACATATCAGGGTATTTCGCCTTCACCAGCAACGCCGCCGCCGCGACCTGTGCCGCCGAAACCCGGCTCCCCCACACCAGCCAGTCCTTGTCACCGGGGGCGACGACGCTATGCCTGCTGTCCGGGGCCGCGATGAAGACCCCGCTGTTTCGCGCGGAGAGGTCGTCCTTGGGGGGACGACCGTCGGCGCCGATCGCGGCCGCCCCGATCACCCCGGGCGTGGCGGAAGGGTAGACCAACTGCTCGGTGGGGCGCGACTCCGACCGGCCCATGTTGGTGACGATCACCGTCTTCTTGGACACGGCGTAGGCGATCGCATCGTTGAGCCGGGCGTCGGTGTCGATCCACGACCAGTTCGCCAGGATGACCCCGGCCCCCTGGTCCACGGCGTATCGGATCGCCCGCGCGTAGACCGGCCCCAGCTTCTGCCCGTTGAACCAGGCGTCCCAATCCTTCTGCCCACCCGCGAAGTCGCGCGCCTCGGCCTCCACCCGAACCGAGAGCACCTTCGCATCCGGGGCGAGCCCCCGAAGGCCGAGCGGGGGCGCCGCCTTGTCGCCGCCGAGAATGAGCGTCGCGAAGAGCGTGTCGTAGAAGTACTTCGGCGAGCCGACGCCGGCGAAGTCCTCGCCGCGTTCCACCTTCCCGCGCAGCACCCGGACGCCGGTGTCCACCCCGCCGCCCAAGATGGCGAGCGTCGCCCCGTCACCCCTGGTGATCTCGTGGGCGGCCTTGAAGTCCAGCCCGAGCCGCTCGTTGATCGATTCGGCGTGTACGGGCTGCGCCCCAAGCGCCAGGGCGAGCGTCGCACCCGTACCCGCCAGCAGTACACGCCGCACCGCGTTCACCACCACACCGTCCCCACAGTCCTTCGATCCGCCGACAGTCGTCAGCGGTGGCGTCCGGACGCCGGGCCGATCAGGAGGAGCGCCTCCTGGTGGCCAAGAGCCCCACTCCGACTCCGAGCAGAACGACCCCCACGCCCGCGAGCCCGCCCGACACGACGAGGGTAGTCGTTTCGTGCTGGATCGCGTTGATTTTCTGGCTCCCGGGGCCGCCCCCGAAATAGCCCGCGGTGTCGATCACCGCACCGCCGGGGGTCGCGGCCTGCGCGTGCGCCGCGAACTCCCCGGCCTTCCGCAGCGCGCCCTCGGGGTTCACCACCCCGAAGCCGACGTCGACGTTGTAACCGCCCTTGGGACGGCGCCTGGTCGAGCCGGCGATCGCCTGGGCGACCACGGACGGGCTGAGGTCGGGGTACTTCGATTTGACCAGGGCGACGGCGGCCGTCACCTGAGAGATCGCGGCATCCGCCCCCCGAACGGACCACGTGCCACCCTGCCCGATGGCATCCTGGTCTGTGGCGGTGCCGGCGACGAGGACCCCGCTGTGCCGCCCGGTCGAGCCCTTGACCGGCTTACCTGAGGCGTCGACCGCCGCGACCCCGATCACGCCGGGCAGACCCGCGGGGTAGACGACGTCCCCGGCCTTCGCATCGGAGACGGGCTCGGTGCCGACCACGACCACGGCGCCCTTGCTCACCGCGTAGGCGACCGCCTCGTTCAGATCCGTACTGGTGAGAATCCAGCGCCACGTGACGAGGATGACGTCCGCGCCCTGGTCGACCGCGTAGCGGATTCCCTGATGGAAGTCGTCGGCGCTCTTTCCGTCGTTCCACCAGCGGTTCCAGCCGGTGCTCCCGTCGGTGAAGTCCTGCTCCTCCGGCTCGACCCGCACCGAGATGAAGTCAACCTCGGGGGCGAGGCCCCGTACGTTGAGCGGCGGCGTCGCCTTGGTTCCGCCGATGATGAAGGAGGCGAGTACCGTGTCGATCAACCGCTTGCCCGCACCCCCGTGCTTCGCCAGGTCGGTGCTCGCCTTCAGCCTGGACCGAAGGTCGTTGACCGCGCCGTCGATGCCGCTTCCGACGATCGCGATCGTGGCCCCCTCGCCGCGGGTGATCTCGTGGGCGGCCCCGAAGTCCAGCCCGAGCCGCTCGTTGATCGACTCGGCGTGTACGGGCTGCGCCCCGAGCACCAGGGCGAGCGTCGCACCCGTACCCGCCAGCAGTACACGCCGCACCGCGTTCACCACCACACCGTCCCCACCCTCAGTCCGATTCGCCGGCAGGTCGCCGACGGTGAAGCCCGACGCCGAGCCGGTCAGGAGGAACGTCTCCTGGTGGCCAGGAGCCCCGCTCCGACTCCGAGCAGAACGACCCCCACGCCCGCGAGCCCGCCCCACAGGACAAGGGTGGTCGTTTCGTGCTGGATCGCGTTGATTTTCTGGCTCCCGGGGCCGCCCCCGAAATAGCCCGCGGTGTCGATCACCGCACCGCCGGGGGTCGCGGCCTGCGCGTGCGCGGCGAACTCCCCGGCCTTCCGCAGCGCGCCCTCGGGGTTCACCACCCCGAAGCCGACGTCGACGTTGTAACCGCCCTTGGGACGGCGCCTGGTCGAGCCGGCGATCGCCTGGGCGACCACGGACGGACCGAGGTCGGGGTACCTGGACTTGACCAGGGCGACGGCCGCCGCCACCTGGGCGGCCGCGACGCTGGCACCCCGTACGGTCCACTCCTCACCCTTCGGCCCGACGACCGTCTGGTCCGCGGTGGTGCCGGCCACCAGGACCCCGCTGTTGCGCGAGGTCGAGCCCTTGACCGGCTTTCCCGAGGCGTCGATCGCCGCGACCCCGATCACCCCGGGCAGGCCCGCGGGATAAATAACCTCCCGGTCCTTCGCGTCGGAGACGGGAACGGTGTTCACCACGACCACGGCGCCCTTGCTCACCGCGTAGGCGACCGCCTCGTTCAGATCCGTACTGGTGCGAATCCAGCGCCACGTGACGAGGATGACGTCCGCGCCCTGGTCGACCGCGTAGCGGATTCCCTGATGGAAGTCGTCGGCGCTCTTTCCGTCGTTCCACCAGCGGTTCCAGCCGGTGCTCCCGTCCGTGAAGTCCTGGTCCTCCGGCTCGACCCGCACCGAGATGAAGCTCACGTCGGGGGCGAGGCCCCGGACGTTGAGCGCCGGCGTCGCCTTGGTTCCGCCGATAATGAAGGAGGCGAGCAGCGTGTCCAGCACCCGCTTGCCCGCGCCGCCGTAGTCGGCCAGGTCGGTGCTCGCCTTCAGCCTGGACTGAAGGCGGTTGACCGCGCCGTCGAGGCCGCTCCCGACGATCGCGATCGTGGTCCCCTTGCCGGTGGAGATGTCCTGAGCGGCCTTGAAGTCCAGCCCGAGCTGCTCGTTGATCGATTCGGCGTGGACGGGCTGGACCAGGGCCAGGACGGCGAGCGACGACGCGGCGAACACGGTCAGCGACCGGCGCAACGCGGTCAGCACTGTACGACCTCCTTGACCGAACAGGCCGGCACCACCTCGGTCAGGCCCTTCTGCACCTGCGCCACGACGTCCTTCACGAAGCCGAACAGCCCCGGCCGGTCGGAGTCGATCTTCGGGCGCCCGTCGGTGTAGCCGGCCGCGGCGAAGACGAGGTACCGGCCGTGCACCTCCAGGGTGAGCGACTGCCGCTGCGCGTCCCCGAACAGGGCCGTGGCGGTCTGCTCGAAGCCGACCGCCTTGACCCCGCCGGGTACGGCCGCCTGGTTGATCTCGTCACGTGCCTTCTTCGCCGCGTTCTCGTCGGGCATCACCGCGACCCCCAGCGTCGTCGCCACGACGCCCGAGCCGTCCACGTAGGTCGACCGCAGCACCGCCATGCAGCCCTGCTGGGTCAGCGGGCCGGCGACGGACTGGTCCACCGACTCCGCGCAGTCGGTCTGCGCGGAGATGCCGATCCGCCGGGCCTTCTGGTTGGTCCGGTAGCCCGACGGCAGGTACTCGACGCTCTCCGGGAAGATCTCCCCGGCCTTCCTGGTCTTCCAGCGGCCCGCGAGTTCCTGAGCCCCCGCGGCCTGCTGCTCCTCGGGTGTCGGCCCGCGGGACAGCTCACTGCCCAGGTTGACCGCCCCGACCCCCAGCGCGGCCAGGCCCAGCACCGCGGCGACCAGCGCCGCGACGACGCGCCCGCCACTTGAACGCCGGCCCGAGGGGGCGGACGGATGGGTGGGCCCACCGGGCCCGGGGAAACCGGGTGGCTGCGACGGGAAGGTGTGCGGCTGCTGTACGGGCGTCTGGTGCCCTTGCCCGACGTGGTGCATCGGAGCGTTCTGGTACGCCCCTTGCCGGGGTGGCTGGTGTGGTATCCCCTGCTGGGGTGGCTGGTGCGGCACCCGCTGGTGCGGCGGGTAAGGCGGCGGCGTGGCCACCTGGGGCGCCGGCTGCCAGAGGGCGTGGCCGGGCGGCGTGGCCGACTGCGCGGGCGGCGGAGGCGGCGGCTGCCAGATCGCCTGACCGGGCGGCGGCGTATGCGACGCGGGCGGCGGAGGCGGTGTCGGGCGTCCGGCCACGATCCGGGTGGTGGGCTCTCCGGGGGTGTACGTGGAGCCCATCATCCGCTGGAGCAGTTCCTGGGCGGTCGGCCGCCGCCGCGGGTCCTTGACCAGGGCGTGGGCGACCAGATCCCGCATGGCCGGATCCAGTCCGTCCAGATTGGGCTCGGCGTTGAGCAGCTGATGGATCGCCGCGGGCAGGCTGTCGCCGCCGAACGGGGTGCGCCCGGTCCCGGCGAAGGTGACCACGCACCCCCAGGCGAAGACGTCGCACGCCTGGGTGACCGGCTCGCCGGCGATCACCTCGGGGGCCATGTAGTGCGGTGTCCCGATCAGCTGACCGGTCCGGGTTCCGCCGCCGGCGGCCCCGATCGTCCGGGCGATGCCGAAGTCGATGACCCTCGGGCCGACCGGCGCGAGGAGAACGTTGGAGGGCTTCAGGTCGCGGTGGACGATCCCCGCCCCGTGGATCGCCGTCAGGGCGGTGGCGACGCCGACCGCGAGGGCGTCGAGGCTGGAGCCGCGGAGCGGACCCTGCTCGCGTACCGACTCCTCCAGGCTGGGCCCGGCGACGTACTCGGTGACGACGTAGAGCTGCTCGCCGTTGAGCGCCGCCTCCAGGACCGCGGCGGTGCAGAACCGGCGGACCTTCTGGGCGGCCTCGGCCTCGTGCCGGAACCGGAGCCGGAAGCTCTCCTCCTGGGCGAGATCCGGGTTGATGACCTTGATGGCCACCCGCTGGCCCGAGGTGTCCTCCCCGAGGTAGACCGTCCCCATTCCCCCTCGGCCGAGACGACCGAGCACCTGGTATCGACCGATGGCACGGGGCTCGCCGGGGTTGAGGGACTGCATGCCCGGTACGGCTGCCGCGCCCGGTAGCGATGCTGAAGGCTCTATCCGCCCCGTCTCCTCAGACCCACGGGAGGCGGAATCTTCCGGCCACCCGGTAGGTTCACTCATACCGCCGACCTTAACCCGGATTTATCACGATTCAACGCCGAAATAGGGCGTCTCAAGTGGTCCGCAAGCGTTTCGCAAGCGAAACGATCATGAAGTTCTCCGCGTCCGCCGAACGAAGACGACAATTGTCCCCACGCTACCAATCGCACCCAGGGCAGCAGCCGCCGCGATCCCACCGTACAAGGCGATGAGCCCGTGTTCCCGCTCGACCACCGGGACCGGCCCCATCGGGGGGCCGAACGGCTGAGCCGGGTCGTGGCCGCTGGCGCTGAGCCCGAACCGAGAGATCTTCTTCGCCTCCGCGAGAGCGGCGTAAGCGCTGACGACCCCGAAACCAACTCCAGGATCGTAGCCCGATATAGGTCGTTTTTGCGCACCGGCCGTGATTGCCTGGGCAACCAGGGCGGGTGCCATATCCGGATACTTCGCTTTTATTAGTGCGGCAACTCCGGAGACGAAGGCAGTCGCCTGCGAGGTGCCCTTCCCAACCCAGTAGTCGTTGCCGGGGCCTGCGCCCAGCACGTCCACCCCCGGCGCCGCGACCAGCACCGAGCTGTTCCGATTCGAGAACGAGGCGGGGACATAGGCCTGGTCGACGGCCGCCACGGAGATCACGCCGGGGAAGGACGCGGGGTAGGAGTACGGGGTGAGGCGGAGTTTGCCGGTCTGGCGCCGACCGTCGTTCCCGGCGGCGGCGACCACCACCACCCCCTTGGCGATCGCGTACTGGATGGCCTTCCGCTCGGCCGCCTTGGGGTACTGCTTGGAGATCGACATGTTGATGACGTCGGCACCCTGGTTCACGGCGTAGCGGATCCCGTCCGCGACGGTGTTCTCGTAGTGCCGGCTGTTGTTGAAGGTCGCGAATCCCGGCTCGTTCCGCTCCAGGATGACCCGTACAGAAAGAATCTTCGCGTGCGGGGCGACGCCCACCAGGCCGTCCCGGCGGCCCGGGCCGTGTCCGCGTCCGGCGATCAAGGAGGCCATGTACGTCCCGTGCAGCCGACTCGCCCGGACGCCCGGAGGGTTGGCCCCGGCGGTGAAGTCCCTTCCCGTGATCACCGCGTTCGCAAGATCCTGATGCTGGGCGTCGACCCCCGAGTCGAGCACCGCGACGACGACGCCCTTTCCCTTCGTCACCTCCCACGCCTCGTACACATCGAGCGCGCGGAGCAAGGTGATCTGACTGGCGCGCACCTCGTCGGCGTGGGCGGGGGTCGGAACGGCGAACACGAGCAGGAACACGGCCAGCAGCGCGACGGAGGCACGACGGGATCGCGAACGGAGTCGCCCTAACACGTCCACTCCTTCGTGCCGCAGTCGGGGACGCCCCGGTGGGTCAGCACCCGCAGGACCTGCTGGGCCATCTCCGGGGCGAGCTGGTAGTGGGTGGGCCGCCGCTCGGGCACCCTCGCCGGGCGGCCGTCCACGGGACCGACCGTCGAGGCGACGACGTAGGGCCCGAGCTGCCAGACCGAGGCGGCCTGCCGGGATTCGGGCTTGAACCGGGCGGTCACCGTCCCGGGAAAGGCCAGCGGACGCAGCCCCGGGATCGGGCCGCCCGGGAAGAGCGCGCTGGCGGCCACGGCGGACTCGTCGTCGGGGAAGGCCGCGACGCCGATGGTGACGACCAGCCCTTGCAGCGCGTCCAGGTAGGTGGCCCGGAGAATACCCAAGCAGCCGCGTTCCCGCAGATCGCTCAGCAAGCTGGGGTCGACCGCCTTCGAGCACTCCTGGTCCGGGGAGATGCCGACCCGGCGCGCCTTCTCCCGCACCCCCTGGTGGACGCCGTAGTCGAGCGTCTCAGGGAAGATCTTTCCGGCCGGCCAGGTCTGCCACCGGCGTCCGATCTCCTTGTCGGCCGCTCGGAGCACCTCGGTGGGGGTCGGCTTTCGCTGCACTTCGGCGAAGACCCGCACCCCCGCGACCACGGCGGACACGGCGCAGACCACGGCGACCAGGGCGGCGGCGAGAAACCACGGCCAGCGGCCGCCGCGCCGTACCGACTGCCGGCCGAGGGCATCGGGCAGGTCCTCGTCGCGGAAGAGCATCGCGTACGGCTCGACGCCGTGCCCCGGGCTGCCCTTCCTGGTCCAAAAGTGCGGGGGCGACACCGTCGAGGGGCCTTGGTGAACCGGTAGGTCGTCGGTGAGCGGTGCCACGCCTTCGGGAAGAGCCGATCCAGGTGACGCGGTCGGCCAGATTCGACCGTGCTGACCAGGGGGCTCATTCACGCCACTGACCTTAATACCGATATGGGGAGTTGCTGTGCTGTTCAGCCTACCTGGAGGCCATAAAGTAATTGAATAGCCGAAGGTCTAATAAGAAAGGTACGGCCGGTGAAAGTACCACCGGCCGTACCCATCGGTCGTCTAGGGCCGCCAAACCCGCCGATCAGTAGGTCGGCAGGCTCGGGTCCACCGTCTTGACCCAGCTGAGGACGCCTCCGCCGACGTGGACCGCGTCCGAGAAGCCGGCCGCCTTCACGATGGCGAGGCACTCGGCGGACCGGGCGCCCGACTTGCAGTGCAGGACGACCTTCTTGTCCTGCGGCAGCCGCTCCAGCGCCGAACCGTTGAGGAACTCACCCTTGGGAATGAGCACCGCCCCGGGAATGCTGACGATCTCGTACTCGTTCGGCTCCCGGACGTCGACGACGAGGATGTCGTCACCGCGCTCCTGCATGTCGCGGAGTTCCGCGGCGGTGATCGTCGAGCCGGTCGCGGCCTGCTGGGCCTCGTCGGAGACCACACCGCACCAGGAGTCGTAGTCGATCAGCTCGGTGACGGAAGGGTTCTTCCCGCAGAGCACGCACTCGGGGTCCTTCTTCACCTTGACGCTGCGATAGGTCATCTCCAGGGCGTCGTAGATCATAAGGCGCCCGACCAGCGGCTCGCCGATGCCCGCGAGGAGCTTGATCGCCTCGTTGACCTGGATCGAGCCGATGGAGGCGCAGAGCACGCCGAGCACACCGCCCTCGGCGCACGAGGGCACCATCCCCGGCGGGGGCGGCTCGGGGTAGAGGCACCGGTAGCACGGCCCGTGCTCGGCCCAGAAGACGCTCGCCTGGCCGTCGAAGCGGTAGATGGAGCCCCAGACGTACGGCTTGCCCAGCAGCACGGCGGCGTCGTTCACCATGTAGCGCGTCGCGAAGTTGTCCGTGCCGTCCACGATCAGGTCGTAGCCGGAGAAGACCTCCATCACGTTGTCCGTGGTGAGGGCGACGTTGTGGACGATCACGTTGACGAGCGGGTTGATCTCCCGTACCGAGGCCGCGGCCGAGTCGGCCTTGAGCCTGCCCACGTCGGACTGGCCGTGGATGATCTGGCGCTGCAGGTTGGACTCGTCCACGACGTCGAAGTCGATGATGCCGAGGGTGCCCACACCGGCGGCGGCCAGATACATCAGAGCCGGTGAGCCGAGGCCGCCCGCGCCCACACAGAGCACCTTGGCGTTCTTCAACCGCTTCTGCCCGGCCATCCCCACGTCAGGAATGATCAGGTGACGCGAATAGCGCTTGACCTCGTCGACGGTCAGCTCGGCTGCCGGTTCGACCAGCGGTGGCAACGACACGGTTCTGACTCCGCTTTCTCGGGGGCTTCTCAGGCTTGGCCGCAGGGCGTCCTGCAGTGGAGGGTCGCGGGTGACTTTCATCGCTCGCTCAAGAGTCCTAACCCTGCCCGGCTCGGTCCCATTCCCAAATGGGAAAACCTATCGGAAGACATCGGATCTTCGCCTCGTCCGGGCTTCCATCGGTGTCACCGAGGCCGTGCACACACCCGGGGACACGGGCTCACCCGGTCCCGACGCGTATGGCCTACCCGGAACGAGCATGATCATGCACCCGATCCGTCACATGTGGCCCGGAATCAACTCGGGCAGGTGATCAGCCCACGGGCCTCTTGCGCCACGAGCCCGGGATACTCCATCTGGGCTACGTGCCCGGCGTAGGGCAGCAGGACGACCTTGACCCTGGGGAACACCCGGGACGCCCGCGTCGCCATCCGCGGGTCGACCAGCCGGTCGTGCCGCCCGTGGATCAGCAGGGTCGGCGCCTGGATCAGGGCGGCCTGGCGCCACAGGTTGCGTTCGCCGCGGCGGAAGTACTCGGTGACCACCCCCCGCACCGCCCCGACGACGGCCTCGTCGCAGTAGTCCAGCTCGTCCCGGTCGACGAGCGCCTGGACGGCCTCGGCGAAACGCTGGGGGTGCACCCTCCGCGCGTCCGCGTAGATCATGGCGAGGGTGGCGGTGATCCGCCGTTCGGGGGGCAGCCGGCGAAGCCGCGAGACCGCCCACGCGCCGATGCCGGGGAGCCCGGCGGCCGCCGTACGGACCGGTGCCGGTCTCGGCAGCAGATCGGGCAGGGCCGGGGAGACGAGCGTGAGGGTACGGACGAAGTCGGGATGCTCGGCGGCGAGCCGGGTGGAGACGGCACCCCCCAACGAGTTGCCGAACAGGTGTATGGGAACGCCGAGCCGCCGGATGTAGCCCGCCACCGTCGACACCTGGGCGTCCACCGAGTAGTCGCCGGTGCTCGGTGAGGAACCGAATCCCGGCATGTCCAGCGCGTGCCCGGTGACCAGGTCGCCGAGCTCGCCCATGAGGTCGGTCCAGTTGGTCGAGGATCCGGCGAGACCGTGGACGAACACTGCGTGCTCCGCACCCGCCAGCTCCGGCGTCGAACGGACGAAGACGACCCGGTCCCCCAGGTCGACCCGCTCCCCCGGCCACTGCGGGAGCACCCCGTCCACCATGGTTTCGGCCATCTGCGCCTCCCATCAAGCCGTCTTGCGCGTACGGCGCCGCCGCGGCTCTCCCTCCGCCTTCGCCGAATCCGGCTCTCCCGAGGCCTTCTTCCGCGGCCCGCCCCGCGCCGGGGAACCACCGGCGGCCTTCTTCTCCGCCTTCCCCTCGCCCTTCCCCGCCGCGGCGCGCTCCCGCTTGGCCGCCTCCACGCTGGCGCGCAAGGTCGCCATGAGGTCGGCTCCGGCACCGGCCTCCGCGCCCTCGGGAGTCGGTCCGACGATTTCCTTGCCCTCCACTTTAGCCTCGATGACCTGCTCAAGGGCCTCCCGATAGGCGTCCTTGTACTCGGCGGGATCGAAGTCGGCGGCCATGCTGTCGATCAGCGATTCGGCCATCTTCAGCTCCTGGGACCGGACGTCCACCGGCTCCTGCAGGAACCCGAACGCCGCGGTGCGCACCTCGTCCGGCCAGAGCATCGTCTCCAGGACGAAGACCCCCTCCCGCACCCGGAGGGTGGCCAGGGCCTCGCGCTGGCGCAGCGCCACCTTCACGATCGCCACCTGGCCCGAGTTCTCGAGCGCGTCCCGGAGCAGGACGTACGGCTTGACGCCGACGGCTTCGGGCTCCAGGTAGTAGGACTTGGCGAAGTAGATCGGGTCGACCTGCTCCAACGGGCTGAACTGCAGCACGTCGATACGGCGCGAGGTGGTCAGCGGCAGCCTGGCGAAATCCTCGTCCTCAAGCACGACGGTCTCGCCGGTGGGCAGCTCGAAGCCCTTCGCGATGTCGCCGTAGGACACCTCTTCCCCGCAGACCGAGCAGACCCTGCGGTATTTGATCCTGCCCGCGTCCTTCCGATGGACCTGGTGAAAGGAGACGTCTCGCTGCTCGGTCGCCGAATACAGCTTCACGGGGATCATGACCAAGCCGAAGGAGATGGCGCCCTTCCAGATGCTGCGCATGACCGGTCCTTACCCGCAGAAGCGGAAATTTGCGCCTTAGTAAGACATAAGCCCGGGTAAAGGGCTTTTATGGCGGAGTTTCCGTATTTGATCAGGCCGATGCTGGCGGTCGCCGCCGACCTGCCCGCGGACGAGGCGCTCTGGGCCGCCGAGTTCAAGTGGGACGGCGTGCGGGCCCCCGCCTACCTGCGCGGCGGGACGGTCCGCCTGATGTCCCGCGGTGACCGGGACATCACCGAGGGATACCCCGAACTCGCCGCCCTCTCCACGCTGACCGGGCGGGAAGCCGTACTCGACGGCGAGATCGTGGCCTTCGACGACGAGGGCCGGCCCGACTTCGCGGCCCTCCAGCACCGCATGCACGTACGCGCCCCGTCCCGACGTCTGATCGCCCGGTTTCCCGTGGCCTACTACGCGTTCGACCTGCTCCACCTGGACGGGGTGTCCACCCTGCGGATGCCCTACACCGACCGGCGGCACGCCCTGGAGGCACTCGACCCCGGCGACCCGCTCCTGCGCCTCCCCCCGTCGTTCCCCGGCGCCGCCCGCGCCGTCCTGCACGCGGCCCGGAGCCGGCGGCTGGAAGGCGTGGTGTGCAAACGCCTGGACTCCCCCTACCTGCCGGGACGGCGCAGCGGCCTCTGGCGCAAGACCAAGATCCTCCAGTCCCGGGAGGTCGTCGTCGGCGGGTGGAAACCCGGCGCCGGACGGCGATCCCAGACCCTCGGATCGCTCCTGGTGGGCATCCCCCACCCCGCGGGACTCCGGTACTGCGGGCACGTCGGAACCGGGTTCACCGACGCGACGCTGCGCGACCTCACCGCCCTCATGCGCTCGATCCCCCGCGCCACCAGCCCTTTCACCGCCGCCGCGGGGGTCCCCCGCGAGCACGCGGCGCTCGCCCGATGGGTGGAGCCCGTCCTGGTCGGCGAGGTCGGATTCGCGGAGTGGACCACCGCCGGCGTCCTGCGCCACCCGGTCTGGCGGGGCCTGCGCCCGGACAAGGAGCCCGGCGAGGTCACGGAGGAGGCGACGTGACCCGGATCCGGGTCACGGTCGAGGGCCGGGTCCTCAGCCTGTCCAACCTCGGCAAGGTGCTCTACCCCCGGACCGGGTTCACCAAGGGGGAAGTGATCGACTACTACACGCGGATCGCCCCGGTCCTCCTGCCGCACCTGGCGGGCCGGCCGCTCACCGTCAAGCGCTACCCGAACGGGGTCGAGGGCCCGTCGTTCTTCGAGAAGAACGCCCCCGCGCACACCCCGGGCTGGGTCCGCACCGAGCGGCTGCCCGTCTCGGCGCGCGGCTCCGGGCGGGAGACCGTCGACTATTCGATCGTGGACGACCTGCCGACCCTGGTCTACTACGCCAACCTGGCCGCCCTCGAACTCCACGTGCCGATGTGGCGGGTGGGGCAGCCCCCCGATACCCTCGTCTTCGACCTCGACCCGGGCCCGCCGGCCACGATCGTGGACTGCTGCCGGGTCGCCCTCCTGCTCCGCGAGACCCTCACGGAGGACGGGCACCGCGGCTACCCCAAGACCAGCGGGAGCAAGGGGATGCAGCTGTACGTCCCCTGGGGCCCCGCCTGCGGCCGTACCGAAGGGTACGCCAAGACGCTGGCGCAGCGGCTGGAACGGGAGCACCCCGGCCTCGTCGTCAGCCGGATGACCAGGAGCCTGCGCGGCGGCAAGGTGCTGATCGACTGGAGTCAGAACAACCCGGCCAAGACCACGGTGGCCCCGTACTCGCTCCGCGGGCTCGCCGAACCCACGGTTTCCACCCCGATCGCCTGGGCAGAGGTGGAGAGCTGTGACCGTCCGGAGAGCCTGCGGTTCACCGCGCCCGACGTACTGGAGAGGGTCTCCGGCCAAGGGGACCTCTTCGCGGGGCTACATTGAGAAGAGCAGCGGTCAAGGCTCACCCGGAGCATTTCGTCAAGGGAGGCCAAAGATGTCGGAGATGGATGTACGGGGAGAAGAGCTGCCCTCCTCCGCCGAGATCGCGATCGAGACTCCGGAGGCGGACGCCGTCGAGCAGCAGCGGAGCCTGCGCCTTGAGGACGACGACCTGCCCGCGGAGGTGCCCTTCGGGGTGGACCCGGCGGACGCCGGGGATCAGAAGCGATCGGTCCCGCAGGATGAGGACGACTACCGCTGACCTGCGCTACTCACGCGTAGGATGACGGCTAAGCCGTGGGGGGGCCGCCTCCCGCGCCGAGGAGACATCGGAGAACGCCGTGACCACTACCCCGGATGTCAGACCCCGCGGCACCCGGCTGCCGCGTCTGGCCCGGCGCCGTCAGCTCCTCGGCGCCGCGCAGGAGGTCTTCGTGGCGCACGGCTACCACGCCGCGGCCATGGACGAGATCGCCGAACGGGCCGGCGTCAGCAAGCCGGTTCTCTACCAGCACTTCCCGGGGAAGCTGGAGCTCTATCTGGCCCTCCTCGACGAGCACGCCGACGAGCTGGTCAACCGGTGCCGGGTCGCGCTGGCCTCGACCACCGACAACAAACAGCGGGTCCTCGCCACCTTCGGGGCCTATTTCGACTTCGTCTCCGAGCAGGGCGAGGCGTTCCGGCTGGTGTTCGAGACCGACCTCCGGCACGTCGCCGCCGTCCGGGAGCGGGTCGAACGGATGCAGCAGGAGTGCGCGGAGCTCGTCAGTCAGGTCATCCAGGTCGACACCGGGGTCTCCAGTGACGAGGCCCACCTGCTGGGCATGGGGCTCGTCGGCATGTGCGAGGTGAGCGCCCGCTACTGGCTCTCCACCTACGGCTCCATCCCCAGGGACACCGCCGAGGGGCTCATGGCCCGGCTGGCCTGGCGTGGAATCGGAGACTTCCCCAGGACCACCTGAGGTGTTCGCTCGCCGCGATTCCCGGTGCGCGAGCGGCGCCCGACAAGCGAGCATGGGAACCGGCAGAGCCGGGCGGGTGAAGGGAACGACGTGGAAATCAAAATCGCCGTGAAGTCGGTCCACCACGAACTCATCGTGGAGACCGATATGACCATGGAGCAGGTGGAGGACGCGCTCAGAAACGCGCTCGCCGTCGAGCGAGGCGTCTTCGCCATCACCGACACGGGCGGCCGGCGGATCGTCGTTCCGGTCGCGTCCCTGGGGTACATCGAGATGGGCAAGGAAGAGCCGCGCATGGCGGGCTTCGCCGGCATGCTCTAGCCTGCCCCCTCCTCCGGCCGGGCGCCGGGGATGCGTGCCGTGGCGCGCGCTCTCGGCGCCGGGAGCGAAGGTGTTCGGAAACCGGGTGGTGTGCGGAACCGGGTGTCAGACGGGGTGCCCGTGGCCGATCCCGAAACCGTCCTCGAAGGTGCAACCGTAAGGACGCCTGAGCTCCTCACTGGTCCTGACCCCGTGCAATCTCGGGCTGGTCACCGGACAACCCGCGCTCATTCTGTGCAGGACAGCGCGGGAAGACCGGCGATTCGGCCCACATCTCATCAGGAAACTGCCGTGGCGGCGCGAGGCCCTCATACTCGAACGGTACAACCGTTTCCCGGCCACGCGCCGCTCGATGCGGAGACCGCCCCCGTTACGCGGTGGCGGAAAGGCCGAGCGAGGCCATGCGCTTGCTGTGGCCTTCCGTCAACCGGGCGAACATCCGCCCGATGTCGGCGGGATCGGGGTCGGAGGTGAGGAGCAGGGCGAGGGACTCCCGCTGGGCCGCCACCTGCTGCGCCTGACTGAGTGCCTCGCCGACCAGCCGCCGGGCCCAGAGCGCGAGCCGTCCGGCGATCTTCGGGTCCGCCTCGATCGCGGCCCGGACCCGCTCCACCACGAACTCCGATCGGTCGGCGTCCGCGAGCACCTCGTCGACGAGGTCGGACACCTTCTCGTCGACCCGGCTCGCCGCCTCCCGGTAGAAGTCGCCGGCGATGCCCGTACCCACATAGGCCTTGACCAACGCCTCCAGCCAGTCCCCCGGCGCGGTCTGCGCGTGAAACGCGTCCAGCGCCTCGGTGAAGGGAGCCATCGCCTCCTCGGGGTTCACCCCGAGCGAGGAAAGATGATCACGCAGGAGCCGGAAGTGGGCGTACTCGGCGGCGGCCAGATCACTGAGCGCCGCGCAGTCGGCCAGCGTCGGCGCAAGGGTGGCATCCTGCGCCATTCTTAGGAATCCGGTCAGCTCAGCGTAGGTGAGCACACCTAAGAGATCAACGACGCCGGAGGATTTCTCAGTCATGAGTGCAGGGTACGACGAGCGACTACGCACTGTCGGCTATCGCAAACATGCGGAAATCGATTGTCTCTTGTGCTATCGAGTACACTACTGTGTGAAAGTGCGACCGCGTAGTGTTAACCCCGGGGAAAAACTCGCGTTCAGGCGTCAGCCGGCTAGGTGACATCGGTAGGTCGCTTCCGCATCGGAGTGACGTTTCCGCGCGGGCCCGGCGGGCATTGGGGGGATCAGCGCCACCGCAGGCCCCGGAAGCCGATCTCCGCTCGAAACCTAGGCAGGACACGCTGACGAGTTTCCGAGACCTCGGAGTCATTCCAGAGATCGCCGATGCCCTTGAGACCGAAGGCATCATCCACCCGTTCCCAATCCAGGAGATGGCGCTGCCGATCGCGATCAGCGGTCACGACGTCATCGGGCAGGCCCGCACCGGAACCGGCAAGACCTATGCCTTCGGTGTGGCCATGCTCCAGCGCATCAACGGCATCGCGCCCAGCCTCCCGACCCCCGTGGAACCGGAGGTCGCGGGAGGCCGCAGACGTGGCCGTTCCTCCTCCCAACCCAAGGGAGTTGGCGTCCCGCCGCGCGGATTGGTCGTAGTCCCCACCCGTGAGCTCGCCATTCAGGTCACCGAGGACCTGGTGCTCGCCGGTGGCAAGCTCGGCACCCGGGTGCTCAGCGTCTACGGCGGACGCGCCTACGAACCGCAGATCGCCGCGTTGAACGAGGGGGTCGACGTCGTCGTGGGCACCCCCGGCCGACTGCTCGACCTGCTCCAGCAGCGCCACCTGGACCTCGCCTCGGTGGCCGTGCTCGTCCTCGACGAGGCGGACCGCATGCTCGACCTGGGCTTCCTCCCGGACATCGAGCGGATCGTCGCGGCGGTCCCGGCCAAGCGCCAGACCATGCTGTTCTCGGCCACGATGCCCGGTGAGATCGTCGCGCTCTCCAAGCGGTACCTCACCCGTCCCATGCACGTGCGCGCCGAGACCTCGGCGGAGGCCGAGGACACGTCGAAGACGGTTCAGCACGTCTGGCGGACCCACCGCATGGACAAGATCGAGATTCTCAGCCGAGCCCTGCAGGCGGAGAGCCGGGGTCTGACCATGGTCTTCTGCGAGACCAAACGCGCCGTCGACATGGTCGCCGACGAGCTGCACGTCCGCGGGTTCGCCGCGGCGGCGGTCCACGGCGACCTCGGTCAGGGACAGCGGGAGCAGGCGCTCCGCGCGTTCCGGGCCGGCAAGGTGGACGTCCTGGTCGCCACGGACGTGGCCGCGCGGGGCATCGACATCGACGACGTCACCCATGTGGTCAACTACGACTCGCCCCAGGACGACAAGACCTACGTCCACCGGATCGGCCGTACCGGCCGGGCCGGGCGCACCGGCGTCGCGGTGACCTTCGTCGAGTGGGACGAGCTGACCCGCTGGAAGCTCATCAACAAGATGCTCGACCTGGACTTCGCCGACCCGGAGGAGACGTATTCGACGTCGCCGCACCTGTTCTCCGTACTCGGGATCCCGGACGGAACCCGCGGGGTGCTGCCGCACGCCCGGCGTTCCCGGGCCGGGCTCGACGCCGAGAAGATCGAGGATCTCGGCGAGACCGGCCGCACCCGGTCCGCCCGTGGCCGGGGTTCCCGATCGGCCGAGGAGCGACCGGCCGACCGGCCGCCGCGGACCCCGCGCGAGCGGCGCCGTACCCGGGGTGGCCAGAGCCTTGAGCCGGCGACCGTGGAGGCCCCCATCGCCGTGGAGGCCCCCATCGCCGAGGAGGCCGCTCCGGCCCCCGAGGAGACGGTGACCGTGACCGTGGCCCGGCAGGTGCTCCCGATCGCGGCCCCCACCTCACCGTTCACCATCACCTTCCTGGCCCCGCCGAACCAGGCCCCCCAGGACACCGACCATCCGGACGACGACTTCGACTTCGACGACTTCCCCCCGTCGCCCACGGCACGCCCCGTACGGCGTAGGGCACGGACCGGTCGCCGTGTCTGAGGGGATGACAGCCCGTGCAGGCCATCGCGTGCCGTCCCGGACCGGACCACCACCAAGGTAACCAACAAAGATATTTAGCCGGTGTCCTCCCCCAGGACGCTGGGTATCGTGGTGCCACGTGAGTACGCCGCGATTCCTTACCCTGCCGCCGGGCGTGAGCCCGTACGCGGTTCGCACCGAGACCGGCACCTTCGCAGCCCTGGAGGCGTTGCCGGTCAACGGTGTCGCGGAGAGATGGCCCGCCCTGCTCGTCCCCGGCCTCACCGGGAGCAAGGAGGACTTCATCTCCGTGCTCCAGACCCTCGCCCAGGCCGGGCGCCGGATCCTCACGATCGACATGCGCGGGCAGTACGAGACCATCGGCCCCGACGACCCCCTCGCCTACAGCTGTGCGGCACTCGGCGAGGACATCGAATCGATCATCGCCTCGCTCGGCGAGCCGGTCCACCTGGTCGGGCACTCCTTCGGCGGCCTGGTCTGCCGGGAAACCGTCCTGGCCGGCAAGGTCGGCGTCGCCTCGTTCACCCTGATGAGCTCCGGTCCCGCGGCCCTCACCGGCAGCCGGCGAGGGGGCGCCCGGATGCTCATCGAGCGACTGCCCGTCGAGGGGATCGAGACGATCTGGAACACCCGGATGGAGCCCGACGCCATCGCCTCCGGAACCCCGGACGACGTCATCGACTTCCTCCGCAAGCGCATGCTCGCCAACTCCACCGCCGGCCTGATCGGCATGTGCCGGGAGCTGCTCTCCGCCCCGGACCGCTGCGACGAGCTGGCCGAGCACCAGGTGCCCAAACTCGTGCTGTGCGGCGAGCGCGACGACGTCTGGTCCCCCCTGGTCCAAGCCGAGATGGCCCAGCGCCTGAACGCCGAATGCGTGGTCGTGCCGAGTGCCGCCCACTCGCCCTGTGTGGAGGCCCCCGAGACCACGGCCGCCGCGCTCAACCGGTTCTGGAGCGAAGCCGAGCGCAGCGCGATCGCCTCCGCCCCCACCGTGCGGCGGTCGGCGGCCGGCTGATCAGGCCGCCGGGCCGTCGTCCTCCGGCAGGCCCGCCCACGGCCGGTGGGCGGGCGCGGCCCGCATCCCCTCCGGACAGCTCTGCCGGAAGTCACACCACCCGCAGAGCGGTCCGGGATTCGGGGCGAACAGCCCTTCCGTACCCGCTCCGTCCCGATATGCCTCGTCCGCGGCCGACGCCTCCACGGCCACCTGCTCGGCCCGCTCCACGTGCCGGGCCAGCGACTCCGGCGTGTGCTCCCAGGCGAGTACCGACCCGGAGGGGAGATGGTGGAGTTCGACCCGGCGGCAGACCCGGTGCATCATCCGCGCGGAGGCCATCGCGTAGATCGCCAGCGCGAGGGAGGACCGGGCGTCGTCGACCGTGAGCGCACGCCGGCCCGTCTTGTAGTCGACCACCACCAGCTCGTCACCGCGCCGGTCCAGCCGGTCGACCCGGCCGGAGACCGCGATCACCGCGGTCTTGGCGGCCACCGTGCGTTCCACGCCCACCGGTTCGTCGGCCGGATCCAGCCCGGACACGTAGGCCGACACCATCCCCTGCGCCCGGGACCGCCAGGCCGCCGACTGCCGCTCGTCCCGGAAACCCTCGGAGATCCAGCCGGTGAACACGAGCCGCTCCGCCGCGGCGGGGTCGCGCCGGGCCGGAGGCAGCCGCCACCAGCCCGCGAGCGCGTTGTGCACCGAGGAGCCGACGCTGTTGTGCGCCCACCGGGGGCCCTTGGGCGGCGTGGGCCGGTCAAGGTAGGTGAACCGGTAACGTCTCCGGCAGTCCAGCCAGGTGTTCAGGCGTGCCGGAGTACAGGGGTAGAGCCTGCTCGGCATCCCCTCCAGTCCCAGCTGCGTCATGCTCGCTCCGCTCTCAGCCGCGGCGCACGCCCAGGCCGGGGGTTCCCGGGCGCGGCCGCCTCACTTGCCGTCGGCTTCCTCCTGCTCGTCCTCGTCCTCGTCGTCGTCCTCATCCTCGTCGTCCGGGTCGTCCTGATCCTTGGACTCGAGCCGGCCGGCGATCCAGTCGTCGAAGTGACGCTCCTGGTCGGCGATGGTCGTCTCCTCGCCGTGCGCCGGCAGGACGCGGGTGTCGCCGGAGAGGGTGAAGAGCTTCTCCCCGATCGTGGTGAGCTCCAGGGACAGGTCGGGAAAGACCCCGCCGAGACGGCCGGGGCCGTCTGCGTTCAACGTCTTGCCGGTGAAGACCGCCTGCAGGCCCTCGCACAGGAGCGCGGTGCCGCCGGCGCTGACCCCCGGGGTGTGCAGCACCTCCAGCTCCACGTCGGCCACCTGGAAGCGGCCCTCCTCCTCCATGTCGATGTCCGGGGTGGTGTCCGCCCAGGTCTCGCGCCACAGGATCCGGTCCTTGGGGTGGAGCGCCACCATGGCCTCGTCACGCTCGGCCACCTCCAGGGCCGCGCCGACATGATCGGCGAACCCGTGTGTACAGATCACGGCGAGCACGACCCGCTCACCCACCTGCTTCAGGATCGCTTCGTGGTCCCGGCCCGGGTCGACGACGATGACCTCGTCGTCGTCCCCGATGATCCAGGTGTTGTTCTCCACCTCGTGCTCGACGTCGTCGATGCTCACGGTTCCGGTGGTCACGACTTTCTCAATGCGCGCTGTCACGCCATGAGACCTTACCGGCGCGGGCGGCTCACGATAAGCGCTCCGGCGTCGTTGGGCCCGACGCTCCCCGAGCCTCGGCGATCAGCCTCTCCAGCGTCTCGGGGGAGGTGGTCTCGCAGCCGAGGCGGTGGCCGGTGAACTCCCCGTGGTCGTCGCTGGAGCCGGTGACGGCCAGCCCCAGCTCCTTGGCCAGGCCGCGCAGTTCGGCCCGGGCGGCCGGATCGTGCTGCGGATGGTCCGCCTCCACGCCGAACAGCCCCGCCTCCGCCAGCTCGGCGAGCCACTCGGCCGGCATCGCGCCGCCCCTGGTCGGCGCCCACGCGTGCGCGAGCACCGGCACACCGCCCGCGGCCCGCGCGAGTCGTACGGCGGGTGCGGGGTCGAGCGCGTAGCGCGTCACGTGGGCGCGCCCGCCCGTACCGATCCACTCCGGGGTGAACGCGTCCTGGACGGTGTCGATCACGCCGACCTCGACCATCGCCCTGGCGATGTGCGCCCGGCCCACCACCCCGCCGCCGGCCAGCGCGGCGACCCGATCCCAGGTGATCGGGACGTCGAGCCCGATCAGCCGGTCCACGATGTCCCTGGCCCGGCCGACCCGGGCGTCCCTGATCCGCGCGCACTCGGCGGCCAGCTCGGGGTGGCCGGGATCGAAGAGGTAGACCAGAAGGTGGATGGCGCGGCCGTCGCGTCGGCAGGACAACTCCATCCCCGGGATCAGGGTGATGCCCAGCCGCGCCGCCTCGGCGCCCGCCTCGGCGAGCCCGGAGACCGTATCGTGATCGGTGAGGGCGAAAACGTCGAGCCCGGCGGCCTTCGCCCGCCGGGCCACGCCGGCGGGCGGCTCCGTGCCGTCGGAGGCGTTGCTGTGGCTGTGCAGATCGATGCGGGGTCCGGTCAAAGCTCTCCTATCCGTGGGGTGGTCGCGCCGAACGGGACGTCCGGGTCGTATTCCCGGAGATCGGAAAGGGCGAGACGCTCGATGGCCACCAGGCACCCCGCGTCGGCCGGCCAGGCCACGGCCCACAGCCAGTTGCCCAGTGCCTCCCCCACGTAGACGGCCCGGTCCTCCGCCGAATCCACGCACCACAGCGGCGTCGGGCGACCGAAGACGTCCACCTTCGCGTGGGGCGGCCCCTGATCGAAGCCGGCCCCGGGGTCGGGCCCCTCCAAACCGGCGAACGCGGCCCCCAAACCCGTCCCCGGCTCCTCCGCGATGAGGAGCAGGTCGGCGGGGCCGTCGGAGAAGGAGGGACCGGAGAGCGCCACCACACCCGCCCGGCCGCCGGTACGCTCGTCCCCCGCGGTGCCGAACCCCGTCACCAGCCACGCCGTCGGGAGCGGCCACGGCAACCACAGCGGAACCCGGGTGAATCGCCGGAGCTCGGCCATCGCCTCCGGCGAGGGGCGTGCGGGCCGGTACGGGAGAACCTCCCCGTGCGCATCACAGCGCCACGCGCTGGACCACAGATCCGGCGCGTGCAGCGGGCGGAAACACCGCGGACACCTGGGCGCGGCTCTCATGATTTCTGACAGTGCCCTCTCGCCTCCCCTCTCAAGCTTACTTCCCCGTAATCTTGGTTCCGTGCGTGTTCGATGTGTCGGCGCGGTGGTCCGGGACGGCGAGGACCGGCTGCTGCTCATTCGCCGTGCCAACCCGCCGGGAGCCGGGCTCTGGTCACTCCCCGGCGGGAAGGTCGCGCCGGGCGAGTCCGACACGGCCGCCGTGATCCGCGAGCTCCGCGAGGAGACCGGGCTCACCGTCACCGTGGGACGGCTGGCCGGGCGGGTCGAGCGACCCGCCGAGCACGGCGTCTACGAGATCTACGACTATCTCGCCTCGGTGACGGCGGGGCGGCTCCGCGCCGGGGACGACGCCGTCGACGCGGGCTGGTTCCCCGACGACGACCTGGTCCGGATGCCGCTCGTCCCCGGCCTGCTGGACGCGCTCCGGGAATGGGATCTCATCGGTTGAGGCTCGTCCGCCACACCGTCAGGTGGTCCGCCGAATAGGTGGTGCTCCGGCCGATCGCCACCACCTGGTTGCCGCTCACCGCGACGGTGCCGAGTCGCTGCACACCGGCCCCCATCAGGTCGACCGCGGCGAAGGTCTGGCTCTCCCAGGTCCGGCCGTCCACCGACACCCACGCCGCACTGTCCTCGGCACCGGGCGGGCCCGCGGACCCCACGGCGACCAGCCCGTCCGGCCCCGCCGCGAGATCGTCGACGTTCGCGGGCTCGTCGGCCGGCAGCAAGTGGGTGCTCCACTCCCGCCCGCCGTCCGCCGAGAGCGCGGCGAACGGGCGGCTGCGCCCGTCCTGCAGCGCCGTGCCGACCGCGACCAGCTCCGGACCCCGCGCGACCACGTGCCGGAGCCCGGCGCCGGCGGCCTCCTCCGGGACGATCCACGGAGCCGGACTCCAGGTCACCCCGTCGGCTGAGACCCAGGCCACGCCCTTCTCCCGGTCGCCGGAGCCGGTGCCGCCCACGGCGGCGAAACCACCGGGGGTGGCGGCGACGTCGTGGATGCGGACGCCCTGTCCCCCATTGGGGGGAGTTACCCGGGTGAACCGCTTGCCGTCGGGCGAATGCCAGAGCGCGGCGACGGTCGCGGTCGTGCTCTGGTCCTCCCCGGCGACGACGTAGCCCTTGGGGCCCGCCGCCACGGCGAACGCCCGGAGCGCGGGATGGTCGGCGGGCTGATCCCCGCGGACCGAGACCTTGCGCCAGGTGACGCCGTCCGCGGAGGCGACCAGCAGCGGCTCGGTCCTGGAGGGGGTCGTCTGCGTGCTCCCCACCGCCAGCCAGCCGTGCGGCCCGGAGACGACGTCCAGCAGCTCCTGGCGGTTGTCCCCGCCGAACACCGCGCGGCCGCCGCGTGCCCTGGACCAGGTGTTCCCGTTCGGGCTCGTCCACACCGCCGCGTCGCCGGCGGATCCGCCGACCACCGCCATCCGGTCCTGTGCCCCCACCGCGAGCCGGTAGATCCCGCGGGAGGCGAGGCGCAACCCGGGGATCCGCTGCGGTGGGACCCGTACGGCGGTCCGGCGGCCCTTCGCCGCGGTGAGCAGGACCGGGCGGTTGTCCAGGTCCCCGACCTTCTCGTCCCCGCCCACCACGACGGTGCCGCCGTCGGTCAGCGCCAGGCCGCGCAGGCGTCCGGAGACCGAGCCCAGGTCCGTCGACCGGCGCCAGCGCCTGCCGTCGGTGCTGGTGTAGACGGCGAAGCGGCGCAGCCCGGTCTCCACCAGCGCGGCCATCCCCGCCTTGGAGGTGGTCAGGTCGCGGACGCCCAGGCCGTCGGCGGCGAGTCCGTCCAGGCCGCCGCATTCCTTCCACTCCACCCCGCCCCGCGAGCAGTAGACCGGCACGGGTTTACGGGATCCGGCGGGCCGTTGAAAGGCGGGCAGGAGGACGAAGCCGCCGCGGGCGAGCGCCAGACCGCCGGACTCCGGGCGGAGCCGGCCGAACCGTCCGCCGACCCGCTGCCACCGCTGTCCCCCGTCCGGGGACATCATCAGGATCGAGGACCGCGGATCGCCCGCGGCCTCGGCGAGGGCGACCACCGAGTCCCCCCGCGCCACGACCGCCCGGATTCCGCCGAGCACACTCGACGCGCCGATCTGCGAGGGATCCACGCGCTTCCAGCCGATTCCGTCGGGCGAGGTCCAGGCCGCCGGTCCCCGGCGCCCGTCGGCCCCGGGGGCCGAGGCCCCGACCACGAGATATCCGCTCTGGGTACGGACGACGTCGTGGACGAGCTCGTTCGGGCCGAACGCCGTCAGGCGGGCCGAGTCCACGCCGGCCCAGCTCTGCCCGTCCTTGCTCACCCACATTCCGCGCGGCCCCGGGCCGCCCGCGTCCGTGCTGATCGCCAGCCAGCCGCCGGCTCCGCCCACCACCCGCCCGACCAGGCCGGACCCGGAGGAACCGGTCACCTGGCCGAGCCGCCACCGCTTCCCCCCGTCGACGGAGACGATGAACAGGGGCCGCGGCACCGGTGCCGTGGAGTCGCTGCCCACGACCACGACGGTCGACCCCCACGCCGCGGCGCCGTTGAGCACCTGCCGGGCGCCGTCGCCCCGGACGTCCGGCGGCGGTTTGAACTGAGCGTCGCCGAGCCGCGCCTCCCCGGCCGCCAAGGCGATCAGGGACTTCTCCGGCGGGGTGCTCCAGGCGTTCAGCACCAGCGCCCCGGCCCCGGCCAGCGCCGCGACACCGGCGACGACGACGATCGGGACGAGCAGCCTGCGCCGTTCCGGCGGTATGTCGCCGAAGCCGCGCCGCTTGTGCCTGCCCGTGGGCCTGCGGCGGGTTCCGTCGGCGGCGAGGACGTCCTCCGGCACCGGGTCGAACCCGCCCTCGACGGGCACCCCGTCGTCGTCTTCCGCCGGATCGAGCCAGTCCTCGTCGTCGAGCTCGGGCGGGCCGAACCGCCGGGCGCCCCTGCCGGGGCCTTTGGGCGGGGTCGGGCCGCTGCGGCGGCGGGACAGCTCGGGCAGGGCGGGCGGGAGCACCTCGGGCGGTCCGGCCCCGTCCTCGGGACGCCCGGGCGCGGCCGCCGCGCCGGGGAGGACCTCCGGTACGGGCTCCGCGGTCGCGTGGTGCGATCCGGCGGGAGGCCCCGAGGCCACCCGCCTGTCCCACGGGCCCCAGGGGGCGAGGTCCTCGTCGGGCTCGGTCGGCGCCGCCGCGTAGGGCCGGGAGTACGGGCGGCCTCTCCGGCCTTCCCGGGTGGCGCCGTCCCTCTCCTCCGGGGGTCCGGCGACCGGCGGATCGCCCGTCCCGTCGGGGGCGGCCAGGGGTTCGCCGGCCCACATCACCGGGGGTGCGGACTCACCTTGGATGTAGGGCCGGACCCGGCTCGGCTCCGGCGACGGGGTGAAGGGCGGCAGGGTCCACGGCGATTCGCGGTCACCGCCCGCCGGCGCCCGCTCGCCCTCCGGGCCCGGTGGCGCGTGCTCCAGCGCCGGCGGTGTCTCGGGGAGGCCACGGGATCGGCCCTGCGGCGGACCGGCGCGGTCGCCGGACTCACTCGGCGACGACCACGGCGAGCGCGGATCCTGGGGGTCCGAGGCCACGCGTAGCACCTCCTTGTCGGCAGCGTACCGTGGCCCGGAATTGCCGCCTATACGCCGCAATTTTGGACCGTACGCCAGCAGCACCGCGCATCTGCCACATTGACCCTCGCTTGTGGCAAATTACGCATGATCATACTGATACCCAGATCGCCATGCGTGCTCACTTCCCGGAGCCAAGAAGCTAGACCGGGACGGGGTTCCCGCGCCACCACAAGATCAACTTGCCCTCCTTTCTGGCATCTTTCCCGGTTGTCTTCTCCACCGAACTCAAGGTGATTAGCGGGGAATTGTTGAGTTTTAGGACACGACATATCTAAGGCACACCGATTGTCGGCATTGACATTGGTTGTCCGCTATCTCAAGGCGCCGGAGCGGTCAGTACCAGGTCGCGGGGATCCCGTGCGCGGCGGCCTCGCCGATGATGCGCTCCTCGCCACCCGGCCACAACCGGACGGCGACCGCGTAGACCAGACGACGATCCCGGTTCGAGCGAGGCTCGAAGGTGACGTACCCGAAGGGGCGGTCCACCTCGGCCGCGGCGGCGAGCCTGGCGAGCTCCCCCTCGGTCCGCGCCCACTCTCCGTCGGAGACGTACTGCCGCATCACCGAATGCCAGACCACGGTGGCCTGACCTCCCTTGAGGACGATCCCGGCGAGGAAGTCCGCGGCGCCCGCCCTGACCAGACGCGCGGGGGTCTCCTCCGCCACCTCGCAGGCCGCGCGAAGCCGGGCGATCCGGTCAGGCTGGTCGGGCCAGACGTAGGAGAGCAGCCGCAACCGGCCCTGCCGGGTCGTGGGGTCGATGGGGGCGACGTCGCACCCCACCCGGTCCACCACCACCGGGGTCTCCCCCTGCGGCCCCCGCCCGGGCTCCCAGACCTCCTCGAACACCACCGGAGAACCCTCGGGGCCCAAGGACCACGGACCGTCCCGGTAGCGGAACCGGTCGGCCCGGAGGTTCAGACCGGCGCTGCTGCCGATCTCCAGCAGCCGGATGGGCAGCCCGGTCGCGGCCGCCACGTGCCGAAGCCCGCCGATCAGCGGTACCGAACGGCCGATCTCGTTGGTCTGCGGCGGCGCGCCGAGCCCGGACCGGATCTCGTCGCGGTACTCGGCCAGCACCCCGGCGAACACCGGCCAGGCCAGCAGCGGATCGCGTGCGCCCCCGGCGCTCGGATAGTGGGCCGCCAGCTCGGGCAGCCTGCCCTCCAGCACCATCCGATGCACCACCCCGAGCAGCCGCAGTTCCAGCGCGGACCGATCGTGCTCATGCTCGTGACCGGCGAGCACCTCGGCGGTGATCCCGTCCCGTACGACGTCCTCGGCGGCCCGCTCCAGCAGGTTCGCGTACATCGGCGAACCCAGCGACGCACACGCCCGTGCCTGCCTGAGCAGGCGCTCCGACAACACCTTCGCCGACATGGCCCTCCTCTCCCGGCCGTTCAGGACGTCGTGCGCACCCCTTTGCGCCGAGCCAGAACGACCACGCAGATCGTGAAGATCGCCATTTGGACGACCGTGCCCACGATCGACTGCCACGGCACCGCCCCCTGCTTCAGCGCCGACTCCAGCTGTCCCGCGGCGGCGGTCACCCCGAACGCCACCACGTTGTTCACCACGTGCAGCGCGATCGCCGCCTCCAGCCCGCCGGTGCGGACCGTGAGCCAGGCGGCCACCACCCCGAAGGTGAAGACGTCCACGATGCCCCAGTCGGTGTACGCGTGCAGGTAGGTGAACGCCACGGACCCCAGCAGGATGCCCGGCCAGGGGTTGCGGAAGAAGGACCCGAACGCCTGAAGCAGCCAGCCCCGGATCGCGTACTCCTCGGCGGCCGCCTGGAACGGCACCAGCAGGAGCGTCACGATCAACGCGGGCAGGAACCGCTCCCAGCCCACCCAGCCGAACACGGTCTCGGACCGGCCGCCGGAGAGGGTGAGGGTCAGCAGCACCGCGAGCTGGGCGAGGACCACCGCCACCACCGCGACCGCCGAGCACAGCAGCATCCACCGCCAGCGCAGCCGCCCGGCCACCGAGGAGACGGTGCCGGGTGGCCGGCGCCCCACGAACCAGACCGTGAAGAACACCACCGGGAGCACGAGCGCCAGCCCGGCCAGGGTGACGCCCAGCTCCAGCAGGGGCTCCCCGAACAGCCTGCCCCCGGGGAAGACCGAGATCCCTCCCGCATAGGCGATCAGTATTCCGACGAAGATCGTCAGCATGGTGGTGACCAGTGCGCCGCCGACCACCAGCCCGGTGCCGAGGACCGGACGCCACCAGCGGTGCAGCGGGGTGCGGCCGAGCCGGTGGTAGGGCGTCCCGGGCGGCGCGGACACCGTCCAGGACGTGCGCACCTGGGGCGCCGGACGCATGGCGGGCGGGCCGGGGGGCGGACCGTACCCCAGCGGCACGCCCGTACCCTCCGGTCCTCCGCTCAAGCCCCCGGTGCCCTCGGGCACGGCCGGCTCCGAAGCGCGCCCGTCCGGAGGATTCGAATCGGGCTCACGGTCGGGTCCGGACATCTGCGACTCCTGCATATGTGGTCTTTCTTGATCGGTTGTATGTCGCGGCCGGGGGTCCGCGGTGTTCCGTCCTACCGTCTCCGGCATGGGGACGTGCGGACCGACGCGCGTGACGCGCGCCCGAATCGGCGGGCCGGACGCGTCGCAGACGTCCGGACCAAAGGCCCCTCACTCCGGCGGGGGTTCGAAGGTCTTGGTGGGGGTCATGCCGGCGGCCCGGCCCTTGGCCGAGACGACCAGGGCCATCTTCCTGGAGGCTTCGTCGATCATCTCGTCGCCGAGCATCACCGCGCCGCGCAGCCGGTGGCCCGTGGCGTGCTCGTAGGCGGCGAGGATCAGTTCGGCCTGGTCGAAGGCGTCCTGGTCCGGGGAGAACACCTCGTTGGCCGCCGCCACCTGGGCGGGGTGGAGCACCCACTTCCCGTCGAAGCCGAGCGCCGCCGAGCGCCGGGCCGCCCGCCGGTAGCCCTCCACATCGTGGATCTTGAGATAGGGACCGTCCACGGCCTGGAGATCACAGGTACGCGCCGCCAGCAGGATCCGCATCAGGATGTAGTGGTACGCGTCGCCCTCGGTGTATCCGGGAGGCTGCTCGCCGACGACGAGCGTGCGCATGTTGATCGAGGCCATGAAGTCGGCGGGGCCGAAGACGAGCGCCTCCAGGCGGGGGCTGCTCGCGGCGATCGCGTCCACGTTGACCAGACCCCGGGCGTCCTCGATCTGCGCCTCCACCCCGATCCGGCCCACGGGCAGGCCGACCGTCTTCTCGATCTGGGTGAGCAGGATGTCCAGCCACCGCACCTGGGCCGGGTCCTGCACCTTCGGCAGGATGAGGCAGTCCAGGCGGTCGCCCGCGCCCTCGACCACCTCGATGACGTCCCGGTAGGTCCACCGGGTGGCGAGGTCGTTGACCCGTACGGCACGGATCTTGCCGCTCCAGTCGCCCTCGCGGAGGGCGGCGACGACGTTCTTGCGGGCCTGCTCCTTGGCGAGGGGGGCGACCGCGTCCTCCAGGTCGAGGAAGACCTCGTCCACCGCGAGCCCCTGCGCCTTCTCCAGAAAGCGCGGGTTGCTTCCGGGCACGGCCAGGCACGAACGGCGGGAACGCGGGCTCGACCCCATCTAGGCGGTCCTTTCTCCAGAGTTGCCGGGTGACGTCCACGCTAGCCGAGGCCGGACGGCACGCTGTGGTCGACTCGGCGCCCGCTCGATCGGGACTCCGGCGGTCGCCTGTAGAAGACCCACAAAGGGATCTCGCGGTTGTTGACCGGGGTGGCGTACCGGTAAGCGACCCCTTACCCGAAGAATAGGTGTGGATTAGGAGGAAATCATGGCAAATACGCAGACTGTCCCGGTTTTGTCGGATCTTGTGCCCGGCAAGCTCGTCAGGGACGTCGGCCTGGTGGTCGGCGCAGCCGTGCTCACCGGCATTTCCGCGCAGCTCACCTTCCCCATACCCGGCACGGTCGTGCCCTTCAGCTTCCAGACCCTCGTCGTGCTGCTCTCCGGCGCCGCGCTCGGCTTCCACCGCGCCGCGCTCAGCATGGTCCTCTATCTCGCCGCCGGCGTGGCCGGGGTTCCGTGGTTCGCCGGAGGCAACTCCGGATGGGCGGTGCCGACCCTCGGCTACGTGTTCGGGTTCCTCCTCGCCGCCGTCGTGGTCGGCGCGCTCGCCCGGCGCGGCGGGGACCGCACGGTCGTGCGCACCGTGGTGACGATGGCGCTGGGCACCCTGCTCATCTACGCGGTCGGCGTGCCGTGGCTGATGAGCTCGACCGGCATGGACCTGTCCACCGCGCTCGCCAAGGGCGTCGTCCCGTTCCTCATCGGCGACGGCATCAAGATCGCTCTTGCCGCGGGCCTGCTCCCCGCCGCCTGGAAGCTGGCCGGAGGGCGTGGCAAGCTGGAGCGGTGAGCCTGCCGCTGATCGAAGAAGCAGCCAAGAAATCGGGTGTGCTGTGGGTCGGATCGCGCCTCGCCTGGCACGTCTGGCATGACGGCGCGATCTACCTGGTCACCGGCGGGGCCGAGCAGCGACTGCCCGGCCTCGCCACGACGCCCCGGACACCGGTGACACTGCGGAGCAAGGACTCCGGGGGTGCGCTCATCACCTTCGAGGCCGAGGTCACCGTGGTGGCCCCGGGGACGAAGGAGTGGGACGCCGCGGTCCCCGTCCTCGCCAAAGAGCGCCTCAACGCCCCCGACACCGAGTCCATGCCCGCGCGCTGGGCCGCCGAGTCCACCGTCCTCAAACTCCGCCCCACAGGCACCTGACCCCCATGCCGTACGGGCTCCGCGGGCCGGCGGTCTAGCCGCTCGCGCCGCGGAGGGCGGGCCGGGCGCCCGGGGACGGGTCCACTTCAACGGACTCGTGATCGGGTACGGGCCCGGCCTGCGGCAGCCGTACCGTCGCCCGCTGGGCGAAGAAGACCCCGACGAGCACGATCAGGCCGCCGAGGATCTGGAACGGGCCGAGCCGCTCGCCGAGGACGAGGAAGGCCACGACGGAGGCGGCCACCACCTCCAGGGAGGCGACGGTCGCCCCGACGGCCGCCGACAACCGCCGGACGGCCATGACCCCCGTGGTGTAGGCGACCACCGTGCCCACCACGACGAGCCAGCCCGCCGCGAACGCCACCGGAATCGACAGGTCGCCGAGTGAGACCGAATCCCCGAACGCGGCCCACGGCAGGGACCACGGGGTGGCGAGCGGCGCCAGGACGAACGCTCCGCCGACGAACCCCCAGGAGATCAGCCCCAGTGGGTCCATGTCGTTGCCGTGGCCGTCGCTGAGCAGGAAGTACCCGGCCAGACCCGCGGCGGCGCCCAGGGCGAGCAGAATGCCGACGACGTCCAGGGTGATCCCCTGCCACGCCTCCACGACGACGGCGAGGCCGATCAGGACGACGACCGAACCGAGGTAGGCACCGACCGACAGCCGCGTCCGGCGCACGAACCTGACCCAGAGCACCACCAGGACGGGCCCGGTGTACTCGATCAGCAGGGCGATCCCGACGGGGAGCCGGGTGATCGCCGCGAAAAACAGAAGCTGGGTCCCGGCGACGCCCACGAGGCAGTATCCGACGAGGTGTCGGAGGCGTCCCGGGGGGATGCGCAGCGCCTGCGGCTTTAGCGCCGCCACCCCGGCGAACATCAGGACCGCGGCGAACAGGACCCGGATCCACACGGCCTGGAGCGAGGTGAGCCCGGCCTGGTTGAGCAGCTTGGCCGCCGGTCCGGAGAACGCGAAGCACACCACCGACACCAATGCCAGAACAAGCCCTACCCGCCGCATCCACCACACCTCCCGGGAAACTGTCCCAATTATCCGTAATGAGTGTCAAGTAACTTTGGTGCTGTCGCCCGCGCGGACCCGAACCCGTGTCCCGGAGCACCGGCAGGGGAACCCCGCTCGCTACGCTGCCTCTATGGGCAGGATCTTTATCGCCCGGCTGGCCGGCGTCGCCGTCTTCGACCCCGCGGGCGACCAGATCGGGCGGGTACGGGACATCGTGGTCGGGCTGCGCGCCCCCGGCCAGCCGCCCCGCGTCCACGGGCTCGTCGTCGAAGTCCAGCCCCGCCGCCGGGTGTTCCTCCCCATCACCAGGGTCACCGCTATCCAGGTGGGCGCCGTCATCTTCACCGGTCAGATCAACATGCGCCGCTTCGAGCAGCGCGCGTCCGAGACCCTGGCGATCGCCGAACTCCTCGACCTCCGGGTCGCCGTCGGCACGAAGACCGTGACCGTTCTCGACCTGGCCATGGAGCGGCTGCGGCCACCCGACTGGGTGATCTCCAAAGTCGCCGTCGTGCCCGTCGAAACCGGGATCGGGTTCCGGCGCCGGTCCCGGCGAAGACAGGAAACGAAGATCGTCGACTGGGCCGACGTCACCGGCTTCGGCGAACTCCAGGCCGACCAGGGCACGGCCAACCTGCTGGCCGCCTTCGAGACGCTGAGAGCGGCCGACCTGGCCAACGCGCTCCGCTCCCTGCCCCTCCGCAGACGCGCCCAGGTCGCGGCCGCGCTCGTGGACGAACGCCTCGCCGACCTGCTGGAAGAACTCCCCGAAGACGAACAGGTGGAGATCCTCGACACCCTCGACGCCGAACGCGCCGCCGACGTGCTCGAAGCGATGAACCCCGACGACGCGGCCGACCTGCTCCACGAACTCCCGCCCGACCGGGCCGAACGCCTGCTCCAGCTCATGGAGCCCGACGAAGCCGACCCGGTACGCCGGCTCCTCACCTACCCCGAGGACACCGCGGGTGGCCTCATGACCACCGACCCGGTGATCCTCACCCCGGACGCCACCGTCGCCGACGCGCTCGCCGCCGTCCGCAACCCCGACCTCACCCCGGCGCTCGCCGCCCAGGTCTACGTGTCCAGGCCCCCCGCCGAGACCCCGACCGGCCGGTTCCTCGGCGTCGCCCACTTCCAGCGCCTCCTCCGGGAACCCCCATCCACCCTGGTCGGCGGGGTCGTCGACCGGACCGTCGACCCGCTGCGCGCCGGGATCCGGCTCCCCGGGGTGGCCTCCTACTTCGCCACCTACAACCTGGTCGCCGCCCCGGTGATCGACGACGACGGCCGCCTGCTCGGCGCGGTCACCGTGGACGACGTCCTCGACCACATGCTCCCCGAGGACTGGCGTGCCGAAGACCGCGAAGGCGGTGCCGATGGCACCCCGTGACCGGCTCGACCAACCGCGCGAGCGGCGCCGTACGCTGCCCCGGCCCCACTACGACCAGGAGACGTTCGGCCGGATGGCCGAACGGATAGCCCGCTTCATCGGCACCGCGCGGTTCCTCGTCTACATGACCGTCTTCATCCTGGTCTGGCTCATCTGGAACGTGCTGACGCCGTGGAAGTTCGACTCGTACCCGTTCATCTTCCTCACCCTCATGCTCTCCCTTCAGGCGTCCTACGCCGCGCCGCTGATCCTGCTCGCGGAAAACCGGCAGACCGACCGGGACCAGGTCCAGGGGGAACACGACCGGCAGGCCGCCGAACGCAACCAGGCGGAGATCGAGTACCTGGTCCGGGAGATCGCCGCCCTGCGGAGCGCGCTCGGCGAGGTCGCCACCCGGGACTTCCTCCGCGGCGAACTCCAGCGGCTCAGCGACGAGATCACCGCCCCCCGGGACTCGGGGGTCTGACTCAGGCGTCGAGCAGCTTGACGAGCACCGAGCGGCAGGCCGCCAGGTCGGACTCGTCCAGCGCGTCCAGCACATGCGCGCGGACTCCCACCAGGTAGGTGGGGGTCGCCTCGACCAGACGCTCCAGGCCCGCGTCGGTCAGCACCGCGAACAGGCCCCGGGCATCGCTGGAGCAGGCCTGCCGGTCGACCAGCCCGTCCCGCTGCAGCCGATCGATCAGCCGGGTGAGACCGCTGCGGGACAGCAGCACCCGATCCGCCAGATCGTTCATCCGCAGGCGGCGCCCCGGCGCCTCGGAGAGCTCGGTCAGCACGTCGTACGAGGCGAGCGCCAGACCGTGTGCCGCGATCAGCCGGATCTCCAGCCGCCGGGTGATGCGTACCTGCACCCGCTGGAGCATCTTCCAGACCGCGAGTTCGTCCAGGGGCGTGGCGACGGGGCTCCCGAGCATGGTCACCGCGCAATCCTAGAAGATCCAGGAGGCCTGACACGCGGGCTGGGGGAGACCGCATTCGCCCTGGACGCCTCGGGGTTCATACCATGAGGGCATGGCTCCCACCCCGGCACAGGTGACGGCAGCGCTGGCGACTGTCAACGACCCAGAGATCCGCCGTCCGATCACCGAGCTCGACATGGTTAAAGGCGTGGAAATCTCCGCCGCCGGCGATGTTCGCGTTGACATATATCTCACCGTTGCAGGCTGTCCGATGCGCGACACCATCACACGGGACGTCACCCGAGCCGTCGGCGCGCTCGACGGCGTCCGTGGCGTCCGCGTGGAGTTGGACGTCATGAGCACCGAGCAGCGAAAGAACCTCCAGACCAAACTCCGCGGCAACCGAGGTCCCGAGAAGGAGATCCCGTTCGCCCGGCCGGGCTCCCTCACCCGGGTCTTCGCGGTCGCCAGCGGCAAGGGCGGCGTCGGCAAATCCTCGGTGACCGTCAACCTCGCCGCCGCGATGACCGCGAACGGCCTCAAGGTGGGCATCGTCGACGCCGACATCTACGGGCACTCGGTGCCCCGCATGCTCGGCGTCGAAGGCCGCCCGACCAAGGTCGAGGACATGATCATGCCGCCGGTCTCCCACGGGATCAAGGTGATCTCGGTCGGCATGTTCAAACCCCCGGGCAACAGCGCCGTGGTCTGGCGCGGCCCCATGCTCGACCGCGCCCTCCACCAGTTCCTCGCCGACGTGTTCTGGGGCGACCTGGACGTCCTGCTCCTGGACCTGCCCCCCGGCACCGGCGACATCGCGATCTCGGTCGCCCAGCGGCTGCCCTCCGCGGAACTGCTGATCGTCACCACGCCCCAGCAGGCCGCGGCCGAAGTGGCCGAACGGGCCGGCTCCATCGCCGCCCAGACCCACCAGCAGATCGCCGGTGTGATCGAGAACATGTCCTGGCTGCCCTGCCCGCACTGCGACGAGCGGGTCTCGGTGTTCGGCGAAGGCGGCGGCCAGACCGTGGCGGACGCCCTCGCCCGGACCCTGGGCACCAGGGTTCCCCTCCTCGGCCAGATCCCGATCGACGTCCGGCTCCGCGAAGGCGGGGACAGCGGCAAGCCGCTCGTCCTCACCGACCCCGACGCGGCGGCCTCGGTCGAACTGATCGCCGTGGCGAACCGCCTCGGCAAGAAATCCGCCAGCCTCGTCGGCCGCCCCCTGGGCCTGGCCCCCACCGCCCGCTGACCCACGGTCCCAACCACGGACGTGCGGTACCCCGTTAGGGGAAGTCGGGCTTACAAGAACAGTGTTTTTTGATATTGACCGCAAGGGTTTGTGCCGGATTAAGAACATCCGGCGCAAACCCTTGCGCGCATTCTCGCGCCGCAAAGTACGCGGCGCGAGAAGTGCGGACGTGGCGCGACCAGCACCTAAGATCCAGCCACACACCTACAACCCGACCTGGGAACCTCGTACAAGACCCTGGGTCTACCCGCCGTGGCCCCTGCCGGTTCAGACCTACAGGGTGAGCACAACCGGGGCCGGTCGAGTAGGAGCCGTCCGAATGGCGACGACGGACGTGCGATGGCCAGAAGTCACGTCGCCTCGGGGTCGAACGGCGGGATGACGCCGGGGGGGAGTTCGGGGTCCGGGTCGGCCGGGTAGGTGGCGGCGTAGGCGGGCTGGGGGAAGTCGCGCAGGTCGTCGTCGTCCTCCATCAGATGCCTGCGGACGAAGTTCTTGGGGTTCAGGTCGCCCACGTCGAAGTTGGAGAACTCGGGGCCGAGGCCGGAACGCAGGTCGTCCCGCGCGCTGTTGGCCAGGCGGCGGAGCTGCCGGAGCTGGCGCCCGGCCGACGCGGCGGCCTTGGGGAGACGTTCGGGTCCAAAGACAAGGAGCGCGACGGCCACGAGCATCGCGATCTCCGCCCAGCCGAGGTTGAACACCTGATCTCCTACCGACGCGCCGATACCGCATGGGAGTGTCCGACCGTCTCAGACTAACGCCGATATCGGAGTAATCGGCGCCATGCAGGCCCGCCGATTCCCGTCGGCGGCACGGTCACACCGGAAAAACCCCGCACCCTCCACGTCACACGGGAAAGCTGCGGGGTCATCCGTGCGGCTCACTCCTCGGGAGCCGACTCCAAGGTAACGGTCGTGCTCTGCTCCTGGCCACCCCGCTGGAACTTCACCGGCACCTTGGTGCCGGGCGCCTTGCTGCGGATCGCCACGATGAGCTCGGTGGGGTCGTCGACCGGCTTGCCGTCGAACTCGATCACCACGTCCCCCGGCTTCAGCCCGGCCTTGTCCGCGGGACCGCCGGCCACGATCGGCGGCTGGCCGCTCTGCTGCGGAGTGGAGGCGATCCGCACCCCCTGCCCCTGGTACTGGAGGTCCAGGCTCGCCCCGATCCGAGCGGTCTGCGACTTCCCGGTGGTGATGATCTCCTCGATCACCCGGCGGGCCTGGTTGATGGGGATGGCGAAGCCGAGGCCGATGCTCCCGACCTGACCGCCGCCGACCGTGCCGCGGCCGAGGGAGGCGATCGCCGAGTTCACCCCGACCACCCGGCCGCCGGAGTCCACGAGGGGTCCGCCGGAGTTCCCCGGGTTGATGGCCGCGTCGGTCTGGATGGCGCTGATGAACGACTCCACCGATCCGCGCTCACCGCCCGCGGTCACCGGCCGGTTCAGCGCGCTCACGATCCCCGTGGTGACCGTCCCGGCCAGGCCGAGCGGCGAGCCGATCGCGATGACGGGGTCGCCCACGACCACCTGGTCGGAGTTGCCGAGCTGCATCTCCGGCATGGCGAACGTCTCGTCGGGCTTGAGCACGGCCAGGTCGGAGGAGATGCTCCGGCCGACCAGCTGGGCACTGGTCTTCTTCCGGTTGCTGTACTGGATCGTGATCTCGCCACGCGCGTCCGCGACGACGTGGTTGTTGGTGATGACGTAGCCACCCTTGATCAGGAAGCCCGAGCCGGCCCCGTCGGCCACCTGGATGGAGACCACGCTGGGGATGACCTGCTGGGCGACGCCCGCGATCGAGTCCGGGGCGCGGTTCACGTTCCCGCTCGGCGGCGGCTCCAGGTTGTACCCGGGGTTCGATCCCGAGTCGTTCGCCCGGGTGAGGAGGTAGGTCCCGGCGCTGCCCGCCGCCCCCGCGACCAGGGCGACCACCAGGGCGATCACGATCAGTGGTCCGATGGACGGGAAACGCCGCTCACGGACCCGCGGCGGCTCCATCGGGTTCGGCCACATGGGTCCCGAGCCGAACGGCGTCCCCTGCGGCGGGGGCGGCGGCGGGGGCGGCGGCGGAGCCGCGCCGGGAGGCAGGGGCGGAGCGCTCGGCGGGGGTGGCGGCGGAGGTGGTGGCGGAGGCGCCGAGCCGCCGGCCGGGCCGCCGGGAACGGGGAAAGCCCCGGTTCCCCCTTGGGGCGTGGCGTTCCCCGGCCCGTGGAACGGGGAGTCGGTCTGGTGGGAGGGGGCGAAGGGGGGCGTACCGGAGGGACGATCGTCCGGTCGTCCGAAATCAAGCGTCGGTCCACCCGAGAGCGCGGGGGTCGGCGAGCCCCACCCCGGGGGCGGTGCCTCGTCGGCGGGGAGGAAGCTCGGCCGGACGTGGGTCGGCTCCGATGCCTGCGCCGCCTCGGGATCCGTCTTCTCCAGGCCCTGACTTTCCCTGACGTCCGCGGCTTCCGGCTCAGGGGTACGAGCCTCGTCGGTCATCGAATCTCACTCCTTGCCCGCACGGCTGTCTACGCTGTAAATACTGCACTTAGCGGCATACGAGCGACGTAAGTTCACATCCGCCCGGCTACTCGAACGGGTTCACCCAAGCGACGACCCTGCCGAACCCACGGACGAGCTGATCCCATACGCCCGGGGGAGGCTCATGGGGCAGCGCCTGGATCGCCGCGTCCACGGTATCCCCCGGAGCGTTCGCCAACACGGTGTAGATATGCCCTCCACCGGCCCAAACGGTCTCCTGGGTAGCCGCGTTCCGCACCCAAATGGTATGGTCCCGCAGCCGCTGTGAGTGCCACCCCACCAGACGGCTCTCGTCCAGGCGGCCGCGCTGAACGAAGACCGACAGCACCGAGAGTCCGTCGGAGTAGCTCAAGTGCAGGTAGGGGCCGGAAGGGGCCAGGCCGTCGGCCGCCGCGAACAGCTCCAGCCGCCCCGGCAGCGTGCCGGGGAAGGACCATCCCTTGTTCCGGAGGTCGGCCAGCCGCGTGGTCTCCAGCGGGGTGAACGGCGTGGCGACCACGATGTTCTTCGCCGCCGTCCCGTCGATCCGGAGATCGATGAACGCCCCGGCGTGCGCGATCCTGCCACTCGAATCGATGATCTCGCGCCGGAGGAGCAGGCTGGTCTTCTCGTCGATCCAGAAGCGGGCGGCAGCCGTACCGTCCCCCCGGCGCGCCTCGACGATCCGGCTCGCCCGGCCGCAGACCGAACCCCGGCCGACGTCGGCGACCCGGTAGTTGCGCGAAAGAATGTCGAGCATGCCCTCGCTCGGCGCGGTCAGCCCGCCGGAGGGCAGCTGGTCACCGGGGTCGGCGGCGAGCACCTCGGTCGAGCCGGAGGTGCCGGTCGCCGGCGTGCGCAGCGTGCTTCCCCGGCCCGGCACGTGGGTGATCTCGACCAGGGACGCGCGGGAACCGCCACGACCCCAGCTGGTCACGAACTGAACGCCCGTGTACCCGCGGTCGCGCCCCGCACCGGCCGCCGACCGCAGCAGCGGAAGACCGGTGTCCTCGCCCTCCCCCGGATCGACGGGGACGACCGCGTGGGCGGGATTGCTCACGAACAGGCAGAGCAGAACCATTGCAGCGACAACCCCGGCCCCAGTGAGGCGCGGGGCTATCACGGCGCGGGCCGGACCGTGGTGGCAGGCTCCTGCACGGAGATCTTGTGCTGGTTGGCGAACATCTCCACCGGCGGGACGACGCCCGGTGTGTTGTCCACGCCGCCGATGGCGAACAGGGTGCCGAGCGCGACGGCCGCCGAAGCCACACCGACCGCGACGTAGCGGACGCGCCTGGCCCGCCCCCCGCCGGGCTTCCGCTTGGCCGGGGCGGTGAACGCCGCGGCCCGCGGGGGACGGTTGTCCGCCGGACCGTAACCCCGCAGCGAGGGAAGCGGTCTGGCCCGCGGCGGGATGGGCCCGCCGGGCTCCCCCATCCGCAGCAGGGACATCGTCAGGTCCGCCGGGATCCCGGTCGGGGCGAGCGACCGCAGCCGGTTCTTGAGGGAACGCAGCGCGTCCACCTCGGCCCGGCAGTCGTCACACCCGGCCAGGTGGGCGAACGCCTTCTCTCGTTCCGTGTGCCCCAGCTCGCCGTCGATCAGCGCGGAGACACGTTCTCCTAGATGGCTCATGCCGACTCCTCCCTTCGGATCGGGGGGAGCTCGTCGTTTCCGGGCGCACGATGCTCCAAGGCCGCACGCAGCTGGCTGCGGCCACGGTGAATCCGACTGCGAACCGTGCCGAGCTTGACGCCCAGCGTGGCGGCGATCTCCTCGTATGACAGCCCCTCGATGTCGCACAGCACCACGGCCGCGCGGAACTCGGGGGCGAGTCCGTCGAGAGCGTCCTGGATGTCGCCGTCGAGGTATCTCTCCTCGTAGGCCTGCGCCGGACTCGGCTCGCGCCCGCGCAGCCGGTCGGCCGCGTCGTCCGCCAGGCCCTCGAAACGAATGCGCTGACGGCGCCTCGCCATGTCGAGGAACAGGTTGGTCGTGATCCGGTGCAGCCAGCCTTCGAACGTCCCCGGGGTGTAGCTCGACAACGATCGGAACACCCGGACGAAGACCTCCTGGGTCAGGTCCTCGG
Organism: Rhizohabitans arisaemae; assembly: GCF_025996515.1. Classification (GTDB taxonomy): domain Bacteria; phylum Actinomycetota; class Actinomycetes; order Streptosporangiales; family Streptosporangiaceae; genus Rhizohabitans; species Rhizohabitans arisaemae. Next base: position 701,402 of record NZ_BLRH01000029.1, on the reverse strand, counting down.
CGTCGTGAACGTTGCCGGTCAGCCGGTATGCGAGACGATAGACGCGCGCCGAATGCGTGCGAACGACCTCATCCCAGGTCGGAGGCGTCCACCCCAGGGACGCGTCGACCTGGTGGTCGTGCTCCTCCACCGGAGCTCCTTTCAGAGGGACCACCGCTACAGCCATAGTGCCTGCTTTCGTCCCTTCCCGCCTACCCGGGGCGTACTCATTCGGCTCAATGCCTCCAACGTCCCCCGTCCCGGATGAGTTCCCGGCTACCCGACATACCGCGAGGATCACTCGGAAATCACCGGTTGGCGCTACGCGACGTGTGGGATCAGGCGCGCTAGGCTTCCCACAACGAAGGGAGGAAGGGCTGTGAACGACGCCCCGGCAGGTCGCGCCTACGCCGAAACGTTCCTCCCGGAGGACGAGATTCTGCAGAACGCGCGGCGACGCGGTTCGGAGGTGGGCGCGCCCCCGATCCAGCCCGGTGGCGGGGCGGCGCTGCGTTTCCTGGCCAGCGCGATCAGCGCCCGAGCGGTCGTGGAGATCGGCACCGGATGCGGTGTCTCCGGCGTCTGGCTGCTCCGTGGGATGCGACCCGACGGCACGCTGACCAGCGTCGACGTCGAGCCCGAACACCAGCGGCTGGCCCGCCAGGCCTTCAACGAGGCCGGCTTCACCGGAGGCCGGGTACGGCTTATCAGCGGGCGCGCCCTCGACGTGCTGCCCCGGCTCGCCGACGGCGGGTACGACCTGGTCTTCTGCGACGCCGCCAAGCGGGAGTACACCGACTACTACGTCGAGTCGCTGCGCCTGCTCCGGCCCGGCGGCATCGTCGCCTTCGACAACGCGCTCTGGGGGGACAAGGTGGCCGATCCGAGCCGCCGGGACCCCGACACCGTCGCCGTGCGCGAGCTGGGCAAGCTCGTCCGCGACGACGAACGGCTCACCCCGCTCCTGATCCCGCTCGGCGACGGGCTGCTCGCCGCGGTCAAGACGGGCTGATCAGCCACTCCAGCAGAAGCCGGGTCCCGTACCCCGTCGCGCCCTTGGCGTTCTCGCCCTCGTCCGCGGCGGAGCGCGCCGGACCGGCGATGTCGAGATGGGCCCAGGCCCGCTTCCCGGCGAACTCACGCAGGAAGAGCGCCGCAGTGATCGAGCCGCCGCTGTAGGCCGACCCGGCCTCCACGTTGGTGAGGTCCGCGACGGAGGAGTCCAGCGCGGGGAGGTAGTCCTCCACCAGCGGCATCCGCCACACCCGGTCGCCGCTCGTCTCCGCGGCGGCGGCCAGCTCGGCGGCGAGGCCGTCGTCGTTGGCGTAGAGCGCGGCGTACCTGCCGCCGAGCGCCACCCGCGCCGCGCCGGTGAGCGTCGCCATGTCCACCACGACGTCGGGGGCGAGCCGTTCGTCGGCGTAGGCGAGGGCGTCGGCGAGGACCAGGCGTCCCTCGGCGTCGGTGTTGAGCACCTCGACCGTCCGCCCGCCGTAGTGGACGATCACGTCGCCGGGGCGGAGCGCCGAACCCGAGGGGAGGTTCTCCGCCACGGCGATCAGTCCGGTGACCTTGGCCCGGACCCCCAGCTCGGCGAGCCCGCCCATGACCGCGATGATCGCCGCGCCACCCGCCATGTCGGTCTTCATGGTCTTCATGCCCTCGGTGGGCTTGAGGGAGAGGCCGCCGGAGTCGAAGGTGATCCCCTTGCCGACCAGGACGACGTGCCGCTCCGGGGTCCCCTCCGGGGTGTAGGAGAGCTCGATGAACCGGGGTGGCCGGGCCGAACCCATCCCCACCGCCCGGACCCCGCCGAACTCGGCGAGCTCCTCCCCGGACCGAACCCGTGCGGTGAGACCCGAGTCCCGCGCCGTCTCGACCGCGCGCTCGGCGAGCCACTCGGGCGACTTCACCGACGCGGGGGTGTTGGTGAGGTCCCTGGCCAGCGCGGTGGCGTCGGCGAGGGCCTTCGCCTTCCGCAGATCCACCGCCCCGCCGAAGAGCGTGATCTCACCCACGGGACCGTTCCGGCCCTGGTCCCCGGTGGTGAGGGCGTAGCGGTAGGAGGCGAGCAGCGCGGCCGTCGCGAACGCCGTACCGGACTCCTCGGTGAGCCCGGCGGGCAGGACCACGCCGAGGGACCCCCTGCCCTTGGCCCGGCGGGCCAGGGTCGCGCCCGTCTTGCGCATCGCCTCGGGCCCGGCGTCGCCTACGCCGTAGAAGAGCACGCGGAGCACGCCGTCACCCGAGGCGACGGGGAGGTCGACGATCTCACCGGCGTCGCCCTCGACCTCGTAGTGCGCGCGCAGGGTCTCCCACGGCAGCGGCAGAAGCCCGGCGAGTGCCGGGATCTCCTCGTGCGTGCCGAAGGGCACCGCCAGGGCGTCCAGCCCGGTGAACTCGGTCGGGGGGTGATCGGTAACGGAAACCGACGTCTTGATCGGCACAGGGTTCCAATTCCTCAGGGGGCGGCCGGCCCGCGCACCAGGTCGCTGATGCGCAGGCGTCTTACGCGTAGGCGCGTCAGCCGACCACGTTCTTCAGAGCGTCACCGAGGGCGCTCGCCTCACTCGCCGAAAGCTCGACGACAAGCCGTCCGCCACCCTCCAGGGGGACCCGCATGACAATGCCCCGTCCTTCCTTGGTGACCTCCAGCGGACCGTCGCCGGTCCGCGGCTTCATCGCCGCCATGCGTGTATCCCTTCCTGCCTTGGCCCGCGGAGCCCGTGGAGCAAAGTTGGTCTCCCGCCGCCTTCGCGTGACTTGTGATGTCCTATTATCCCGCCTCCGGAGGCCAAAATGGTAACGATCTCCAGCCACATTGTTCGTTGTCCTGCGGGGCAGGGGCTACCACACTGGGACAAATGAACGCCCGTGCCGCACTTTTCGACCTCTACGGAGATCATCTACGCCCGCGTGGCGGGCGCGTGTCGGTGGCGGCATTGGTCCGGCTGCTCGCGCCGCTGGAGATCGCCTCACCGGCCGTCAGAACCGCCGTTTCGCGGATGGTCCGACAGGGATGGCTCACCCCCATCCGGCTCACCCACCCGTCGGGGCCGCCCCTGCCCGGGTACGCGCTCACTCCGAAGGCGGTACGCCGCCTCGACGAGGCCGCGCTCCGGATCTACCGCGTCGACGCCGTCAAATGGGACTGCCGCTGGCACCTGGTGGTCTTCGACCCGATCCGGGAACGCTCCCGCCGCGAACGGCTCCGCTCCGCCCTCGGCTACCTCGGGTACGCGCCCCTCTCCGAGACCACCTGGATCGGCCCCCGGCCCTCCCCCGAACTCGACTCGCTCCTCATGGGCGAGCAGGTACGCGCCGTCCGCTTCGAATCCGTGCTCGACGGGGACCCCCGGGCCCTGGTGAGCCGGGCGTGGGACCTGGACGCGATCGGCCGCGCCTACGAGCACTGGCTCACCGAAGCCGTCGCGATGGTCGACGCGCTCCCCGCCGGCGCACCCGACGACCGGGTGTTCGCCGTCCGCAGCCGTCTGGTAAACGGATGGCGTAACTTCCTGTTCCAAGACCCGGGCCTGCCCCCGGAACTCCTTCCGGCCGGATGGCCCGGTGCGAAGGCCGCCGTGTACTTCGAGGAGGAGGCCTCGCGCCTGCTCCCCGCCGCGTCGGCCTTCGTCGATGCGAACCTTCCCTGAAGAGAAAGATGTCCTACATGACCGTGCTCTACGACGTCGGCGAAGGCGTCGCGACCATCACGCTCAACCGGCCCGAGGCGATGAACTCGATGACCCACGGGCTCAAGGCCGAACTGCTCAAGGTCCTCCAGGAGGCGAGGCGGGACGACTCGGTCCGGTCCGTCCTGATCACCGGGGCGGGGCGGGCCTTCTCCGCGGGGCAGGACCTGCGCGAGCACCTGGAGAACCTGCAGTCCGGGCGCGGGATGGACGACGTCGTCCGGCGGTTCTACAACCCCATCGTGGAAGCGCTCACCGACATGGAGAAGCCGGTGGTGGCCGCGGTGAACGGCGTCGCCGCGGGGGCCGGCGCCTCGCTCGCCTTCGCCTGCGACCTGCGGGTGGCCGCCGAGGGCGCCTCGTTCCTCATGGCCTTCGCCCGGGTCGGCCTCGCCCCGGACACCGGGGTCTCCTGGACGCTCCAGCGGCTGATCGGCGCCGGGCGGGCGATGGAGCTGATGCTGCTCGCCGAACCCGTCGACGCGCGGCGGGCCCTTGAGCTGGGACTCGTCCACCGGGTCGTCCCCGACGCCCTGGAGAACGCCCGCGAGCTCGCCCTGCGGCTGGCGCAGGGGCCGACCACCTCCTACGGGGCGATCAAGCGGGCGATCGGTTTCGCCTCCGCCCACCCGCTCCGGCAGGCGCTGGAGCTGGAGGCGGAGCTGCAGGACCGCTGCGGCGCGACCGAGGACCACCTGAACGCGACGCTCGCGTTCGTCAACAAGGAGAAGCCGGTCTTCACCGGTCGCTGACCCAGGCCCCCCGCCGGAAACAGCCGGCCAGATGGTCGTCGACGAGCCCGATCGCCTGCATGAGGGCGTAGACGGTGACCGGGCCGACGAACCGGAAGCCGGAGGCCTTCAGCTCCTTGGACAGCGCCTTCGACCCGGGGGTGACCGCGGGGACGTCCGCCACCGTGACCGGTGCGGGCGCCCCGGGGTCGGCGTACCGCCAGACCAGCTCGGCCATCCCCGTCGGCAGCTCCAGCGCGGCCCTGGCGTTGCCGATCGTCGCCTCGATCTTCGCCCGATTCCGGACGATCCCGGCGTCCGACATGAGCCGGTCCACGTCGTCCGGGCCGAACCCGGCGACCTTCTCGATGTCGAACCCGTTGAACGCAGCGCGGAAGTTCTCCCGTTTGCGCAGGATGACGAGCCAGGACAGCCCCGACTGAAAGGCTTCCAGGCACATTCTCTCGAAGACCCCCTGATCCGTCCGGACCGGACGCCCCCACTCCTCGTCGTGGTACTGCACGTACAGCGGGGTCGAGATCGCCCACGGGCAGCGGACGGGTTCCGCCGTCATGGGGCGTCGACCTCCTTCGCCGGCGCGCGCGGGCTCGGCGGCTCATGCCCGATCCGCAGCTCGTTGCCCGGCGCGATCTCCCGGATGACCTCGGGTTCCACCACCGGCTCATGCTCGGTGACCGGGGTGAGGCCCTGGGCCGCGAAGGAGTCCTGGCGGGCGTAGACGCTCCGGGAACCGAGCTCGGAGATCTGCTGCTCCAGCACGGCGATCTTGGTGTCGCGCTCGCTGATCGCGGTGGCGACCCGGCGCAGGGTCTCCTCCACGCTTTGGGTGTGATATCCGATGAGCCCGACGGGCAGCCGGAGGGTCACCACGTCCACCGCGTTCGGCGACTCCGGGAGGGCCAGCGGCGGGAGGTCCGGGGTTGACTCCGTCAGCTCACCGCCATGGCCCAGCGAAACGACCACGACGGCCGCGAGTACGGCTAACGCGGCTATTGCGAGTACGACCGGCACACGTCAAATCGTGCCACACCTATACCGGAGCGCGTCCACCCCTGACGATGTGGCACGATCCACGGCATGGGTACGCACCTGGTCATCGCCGATCTGACCGATCTGGCCGATCCGACCGACCCCGATCGGGCCGGCGAGGCTCGCCGCGCCGCCGAGGCCGACGGGGCCGACCACGTCAGCTTCGCCCCGGGACCGCTCACCGGCCTCCCGCCGGAGTGGGGCCCGCCCGGCTCGATCGTCGAGGCGCACACCGTGGCCGAGATCGAGGCCTGCGCCGCCGCGGGCCGTACCGTCCTGGTGAGCCCCGCCGCCTTCGCGGGTCCCGGCTGCGACGAGACCGCCGAGACGGCCGCCGCGGCGATCTGCGCCTGGGCCGGGGCCCGGATCTTCCGTACCCGCCGGGTCACAGCGGTACGGCAGGCGCTGGACATGACGGCCGCGATCCGCGGCGACCGTCCCCCCGCCCTCACCAGGCGCGGCCTGGCCTGACCCGGTACGGCGCGCGGCCCAGCCGTTCCCGGCCGCGCCCCGGCCTCGGGTAGCCGGCCGGAACCCGCCCGCCGTACGGGCGACGCCGGGTCGGTCCCGGGCCGGCGACGGCGAATCGCATCCGGCCGTACCGCCCGCGGACGGGCAGGTCAGGGTGCCGACTCCAGCATCTCGGCCGAACTGGGCGGGATACGCGGGACGGGCCGCTCCAGCCGGTCGAACGCCTCGGGTACCGCGGTCGTCCAGCTGATCGCGTCGAACACGTGCGGCCTGGTGAAACCCTGCTCGGACATGCCGGCGACCAGCTCCCGGAGCGGTTCGTACAGTCCCCACGGGTCCAGCAGGACCAGGGGTTTGGCGTGGAAGCCGAGCACCCGCGCGGTCCAGATCTCGAAGAGCTCCTCCAGGGTGCCGATCCCGCCGGGCAGCACCAGGAAGGCGTCGGAGCGGGCGTCCATGACGCCTTTGCGCTCCCGCATGTCCGCCGTGACGATCAGCTCGTCCGCGTCCTCGTCGGCGACCTCGATCCCGGTCAGGGCCCGCGGCAGCACCCCGACGGTGCGGGCGCCGGCCTCCCTGGCCGCCCGCGCCACCGCGCCCATGCAGGAGACCCGGCCCCCGCCGCTCACCAGGGTGTGGCCACGGCGGCCGATCTCGGTGCCGACCTCGGCCGCCAGGTTGAGGTACTTGGGGTCGATCCGCTGATTCGACGCGCAGAACACGCAGATCGCCAAGCCCACCAAGGCCTCCTGAAGTCGTGCTTTTTCCACAACCCTATAGCTCGGTGCCGTTTCTCCTCTGCGGATCGGTCCTCCGGATGATCTCGACGGCGCGCTCCACGTCGTCCACGACCTGGATCAGGGCGAGATCGGCGGAAGCGATCTTCCCGGTCGCGACGAGGGTCTCGCGGATCCACTCCACCAGTCCGCCCCAGAACGCCGAGCCGATCAGGACGACCGGGAACGAGGTGACCTTCCCGGTCTGGACCAGGGTGAGCGCCTCGAACGTCTCGTCCATGGTGCCGAACCCGCCGGGCAGCACGACGAAGCCGCAGGCGTACTTCACGAACATGGTCTTGCGCACGAAGAAGTAGCGGAACTCGACGCCGAGGTTGACGTAGTCGTTCATGCGCTGCTCGAACGGGAGCTCGATCCCCAGGCCCACCGAGACGCCGCCGGCCAGGAGTGCACCCTTGTTGGCCGCCTCCATGCAGCCGGGGCCACCCCCCGTGATCACCGCGTAGCCGTTGGCGACGAGGGCGGCGCCGAGTTGTTCGGCCATGTCGTACTCCGGCGAACCAGGCCTGCTGCGCGCCGATCCGAAGACGCTGACGGCCGGCCCGACCTCGGCGAGGGAGCCGAAGCCGTCGACGAACTCGGCCTGGATACGCAGCACCCGCCACGGATCCATGTGGAGCCACTCGACCGGACCCCGCCGGTCCAGCAGCCGCTGGTCATGTGTCGTGTCCGGGACGAGATCCCCTTTGGCGAACACGGGCCCCTGGCGGTGTTCCCGGGCGTCGATCTCGTCCGTCGACTGCGAATCGTTCATGGACGTCACCGTAGCCAGCCGACCGGCCCCGCACCCGCCGGGGCACGCGATTCGGCGACATCTTCCGCCGGGGTCCGCGCCGTACAAAGAATCTTGAACTTAACGGAACCGGCCGCTCGCCGGGTCGCGTCTAAGGGCCGAGGGTGCTGCTCGGGATTGAAAAAAATGGCTCTCCACGCCACATGGCCGGCGCGGAGAGTCATTTTCATGCCGGCGTCAGCTCAGCCAGTCGCGCATCCGGCGCTCGCACTCCTCGATCAACGGCAGCTCCGCGTACTCGTCCCGGGTGTGCGCCAGGTTCGGATCCCCCGGACCGTAGTTGACCGCGGGCACCCCGAGCGCCGAGAAGAACGCGACGTCGGTCCACCCCAGCTTGGCCCGCGGGGTCTCGCCGATCGCCTTGACGAACGCGGCGGCGACCGGGTGGTCCAGGCCGGGGCGCGCCCCGCCGACACCGTCGGTGAACCGCACCTCGAAGGCGTCGAAGAGCGTGGCGACGTAGTCGCGCGCCCGCTCCAGGGAGAGGTCGGGGGCGAACCGGTAGTTGACCTCGACCGTGCACTCGTCCGGGATCACGTTGCCCGCGACCCCGCCCCGGACGGACACGGCGTTCAATCCCTCGTGGTACTCGAGCCCGTCCACGACGGGCTGCCGCGCCGTATAGGAGTTGAGCAGGTCCAGCACGCGGGAGGCCCCGTGGATCGCGTTGAGCCCGAACCAGGAGCGCGCGCTGTGCGCGCGCTTGCCCCTGACCGTCACCTCGGCCCGGAGGGTGCCCTGGCAGCCCCCCTCGATCAGGCCGCCCGTCGGCTCCATCAGCACGGCGAAGTCGCCCGCGAGCCAGTCGGGATGGGTACGGCTGAGGCGGCGCAGGCCGTTCCGCTCGGCCTCGACCTCCTCGCAGTCGTAGAAGACGTAGGTGACGTCCCTGGACGGCTCGGGGACCGTCGCCGCGAGCTTGAGCGCCACCGCGACGCCCGCCTTCATGTCGGAGGTGCCGCAGCCGTACAGCCGGTCCCCCTCCAGCCGCGACGGCAGGTTGCCGGCGATCGGGACGGTGTCGATGTGCCCCGCCACCACGACGCGCTCGGCGCGCCCGAGGCCGGTCCGGGCGACGACCGCGGCGCCGTCCCGCAGCACGGTGAGGTGCCCGTACGGGCGTAGCGCCGCCTCGATCGCGTCGGCGAGGGGCCCCTCGTCGCCGCTCACCGACTCAACGTCCACGATCGCCGCGGTGAGCCCGCCCACGTCCTGTGCCAAATCCAGCCGCATGGGCAAGCACACTATCGGCTAGGCGTTCACCCCGTGCTGCCGGAGGACGTCGTTGAGCTCGGCCTTGTCGTGCCGCTGCCCGGCCTCCAGGCGCTTGAGCACCAGGACGCAGGGGAGACCGAAGGTTCCGCCGGGGAACTCCTTGGGCCGGGTCCCGCCCACCGCGACGCACCAGTCGGGGATGTGGCCCCGGCCGATCTCCTCGCCGGTCTGGGTGTCGATGACCGGCATCGTGGCGGACAGGATCGTGCCGGCCCCGACGACGGCGCCCCGGCCGACCCGGGCCCCTTCGACGATCATGCTTCGGGAGCCGATGAGCGCCTCGTCCTCCACGACGACCGGTACGGCGTTCGGGGGCTCCAGCACCCCGCCGATGCCCACGCCGCCGGACAGGTGGACGTTCTTCCCGATCTGGGCGCACGACCCGACCGTCGCCCAGGTGTCCACCATGGTGCCGGAGTCGACGTAGGCGCCGATGTTCACGAAGGACGGCATCAGCACGACGCCCGGGGCCAGGTGCGCGCCCCAGCGCGCGATGGCCCCCGGCACCACCCGGACCCCCTCCAGGTGGGTCTTGAGCGGGATCCGGTCGTGGTAGTGGAAGTCGCCGACCTGGGCCCGGGACATCCCGAGTACCCGGAAGCTCAGCAGAATCGCCCGCTTCGCCCGCTCGTCCACGACCACCCCGCCGTCGGCCGGGTCGACGAAGGCGACCCGGGCCGCCCCGGTGTCGAGGGCGTCCACCGCGGCGGTCACGACCTTGCGGGCGTCGAGGTCCTCGGGGGTCAGCTCCGCGCGACGCTCCCAAAGATCATCGATATCAGCCGACAACGGGCTGTCAAAAGGCTTGCTCATGGCAGGCGAGCCTATAGCGCGCCAAGAGAGCCGCAAGGACAGGTAGGTTCAAGGGCGTGCGACGGAGACTTTCCCGCGGAGTCACCACCATCGCGATCATCGTTCTGGTCCTGGCCGTGGCGATCGCGGCCGGGGTGTACCTTCTGCTCAACCGAGCCAGGCCGTTTGTCGCGAGCCAGCGCTGCGAGGTGACCACCCCTGAGGGCAGCCTGTCCCTTGACATCGACCAAGCCCAGGTCACGGCCACAATCGCCGCGGTGGCCGCGCGACGGAAGTTGCCGGAACGGGCTGTGGTGATCGCATATGCGACGGGGATCCAGGAGTCCAAACTCCGCAACCTCCCGTTCGGTGACCGCGACTCAATTGGGATCTTTCAACAACGACCCTCTCAAGGATGGGGAAAGCCTGACCAACTACTTGATCCGGTGTATACGACGGAGCGGTTCTTTTCCGCCTTGGTGAGGGTAAAGGACTACCGGAAACTTCCCCTGCACATCGCCGCGCAAGCCGTACAGCGCTCCGCGGACGGCAACGCCTACGCCCAGCACGAGCCGGACGCCAAAATCCTGGCCGCGGCCTTCACCGGCCGGATCCCCAAAGCGGTCAACTGCTGGTTCGCCGCCCCCAAGGCGACCCCGACCCCGCACACGCACCTCGACGAGGCGCGGGCCGAGCTCAAGCGGGCGCTCGGATCGGGGACCAGCCCCGCGTCCGAGCAGCAGGGGTGGCTCATCGCCTCCTGGTCGGTGACGCACGCCCAGCGGTACAACCTCCGCTCGGTCGGCTACTCCGGCGAGCGCTGGACCGCCCTTACGGGCCTGGACGGCTGGCAGGCGGACACGACCGCGGGCAAGACGGCCGTCGAGCTCCGCTGACCGGGCGGATCAGCTCCGCGGGTGGATCCGCAGCGACCCCGGCGAGACCGGGGTCGCGTAGGCCGACCGCCACATCTCCCCCTGGACGCGCTGGAAGGAGAGGGAGCGGCCGTCCTCCGCCTGATAGTCGGCGAAATCGAGGAGGCCGCGTTCGGGGTGCCCGGTGGTGCCGTCGGACCGGAAGGCCGCGGTGCCCCGTTCCACCGGGAAGTACTCCACCCCTTCGACGAGGAGGGTGTGCTTGGCGGGGACCATCCCCTGCGTGGGCACCGGAGTCCAGACGAGGACCTCCAGATAGGATGGATCGGTGGAGACCAGCCCGGGTCGTTCCTCGACCGAGAGCCACCGATATCCGCGCTTCCCGTCGTCCATGAGGTACTCCACCCATTGGCTCCCCTTACGGGTGAGGTAGAGCGCCCCGATGGCCCGGTACCGCACGCCCTGGCAGTCGATGACGTCGCCCACCTTGATGGTACGCGGGTCGACGAAGTCGGGGGGCGCGGACAGGATCGTGGGCTGGGTCACCTCGGCGGGCAGCCGGTGCGGACCCGTGATCGCATTGGTGGTGGCATGGATGGGATCCGGAGGTGCGGTCCCCTCGGACCCGCCCTTCCGGTCTTGCCGCGCCACAGCCACGAGTGCGAACATAATGACGATAATCGTGACTATGCTCAAGCCAAGTACGACCGCGATGGTCATGCCCGGGGATATTAGCGGAGCCGGGTAACAGCCGCATCGACCCGTTCGTCGCTCGCGGTAAGGGCTATCCGAATATGCCCGTGTCCGGCCGGCCCGTAGAAGTCCCCCGGAGCCACCAGAACACCGCGCTCGGCGAGCATCCGGACCTGCTCCCAGGAGTCGCAGTGCTCCCCATCGGGTCCCGTCCGGGTGGCCCAGAGGTAGAGCCCGGCGCTTGAGTGCTCGATCCGCCACCCCGCCGCCTCCACCGCGGGCCACAGGCGCGCGCGGCGGGCGAAGTAGCGTTCCCGCTGCTCCCGCTCGTGCTCGTCGTCGGAGAGGGCGGCGACCACGGCCGCCTGAACCGGGGCGGGCACGATCATGCCCAGGTGCTTGCGGAGCTCCAGCAGCCGGGAGACCACCGCCGGGTCGCCGGTGACGAACCCCGCGCGGTAGCCCGCGAGGTTGGACCGCTTTGACAGAGAGTGAACGGCCAGCAGTCCCTCGTGCGAGCCTTCGCAGACATCGGGATGCAGAATCGAGACCGGTTCGATATCCCAGCCGAGCGAGATGTAGCACTCGTCCGAGGCGACGACGGCGCCCCGCTCCCGGGCCCACGCGACGACCTTCCTCAGGTGCTCGACGGGCAGGACCCGGCCGGTGGGGTTGGACGGGGAGTTCACCCAGACCAGGGGCGTGCGCTCCGGTCCCAGCGCGAGCAGGCCGTCGGTGGCGTGCGCGCGGGCCCGCGCCAGCCGTACCCCCACGTCGTAGGTGGGATAGGCGAGCTCGGGGATGACCACGGTGTCGCCGGGGCCGACCCCGAGCAGCGTCGGCAGCCAGGCGACCAGCTCCTTGGAGCCGATGGTCGGCAGGACGTCCTTGGGATCGACCGCGACCCCGTGCCGACGGGCGAGCCAGCCGGCCACGGCCTCCCGCAGCGGAGCGGTCCCGTGGGTGAGCGGATAGCCCGGGCTGTCGGCCGCCGCGGCGAGCGCGGCCTGGGCGACGGCGGGAACCGGGTCCACCGGGGTACCGACCGACAGGTCGACGATCCCGTCCGGATGGGCCTGCGCGAGTGCTTTGTACGGCGCCAGCCGGTCCCACGGGAAATCGGGTAGTCCGTATCGGTCGGCGGAACCCTGGTCCGCCCCTGCGCCGAACGCCATGATCAGGTGGCTCCTTCCCATGTCGCACGTGGCCGCCGAGTCAGCCTCCGCCGCGGCCACGTCCTTCCCAGGGCCCGGACCACCCTCCTGCGGCGGTACGGGCCTATCAGTGATCTTCCCCCTGCGGCGGAAGCGCGGCGACGACCGGGTGGTCCTTGTCGATCTTGCCTACCTTGGAGGCGCCACCCGGCGAACCGAGGTCGTCAAAGAAGTCCACGTTCGCCCGGTAGTAGTCCTTCCACTGCTCGGGCACGTCGTCCTCATAGAAGATCGCTTCAACGGGGCACACCGGCTCGCACGCCCCGCAGTCCACACACTCGTCGGGGTGGATGTAGAGCATACGGGCACCTTCGTAGATGCAGTCGACAGGGCACTCTTCGATGCACGCCTTGTCCAGCACATCCACGCACGGCTGCGCGATGACGTAGGTCACCTCGGACTCCTCTTTCTCCCGGCCTTCGTATGACTACCGTGGGGCTTGTCACGCCCTAGTATTGCCGTGCCAGGCCAGTGGCTTGAACCCGAGGGGGCGAATACGGCATGACCCCACAATTCTCCGCCCGTTTCGCCGTCTCCGTCACCCCTTCCGACGTGGGAAGCCGCGTCAGTCTTCGCAGACGGGTCACCGGCGGTTTCGGCGACGTCGTCGGGGTGCTGGAATCCTGGGAGAACGGGGTGCTCTCGGTCCGCCGACGCGACGGCTCACTCACCGAAGTCCTCCAGGTCACGCTTGTGGCCGGCAAGGTGGTGCCGATGAGCGCGCCTCCTCGACGCAACCGCTCATAGACCCCACTATAAGAGCGTAGTGTGACCAGACCTGCTACGGGGGTAAGCAGTGAGGCGGACTTGGACGCGTCGTTCGGCTGTGGCACTCGGAGCGGTGGGGGCGCTGACCGCGGTGACCGCGTGCGGTTCGCCGTCGGCACCCGCAAAGCCCGGCATCGCCGTCAAACCGGCCACGGCGACCTCCGTCGCCGACTTCGGCGGGATGGACGGCCTGATCGAGGCCGCGCGGAAGGAGGGTGAGCTCAACGTCGTCGCCCTCGCCCCCGACTGGGCCAACTACGCCGAGATCATCGACACCTTCTCCGACAAGTACGGGATCAAGGTCAACTCGGCCGAACCGAACGCCGGAAGCCAGGGGGAGATCGACACCGCGGCCAGGCTCAAGGGGAGCAACCGGGCGCCCGACGTGTTCGACCTGGCGACGGACGTCGCGATCGGCAACTCCGGGCTCTTCGCCCCGTACAAGGTCCGCACCTGGCACGACATCCCGGACGAGCGGAAGGCGCCCGACGGCGCCTGGTTCGGCGACTACGGCGGCTACCTGTCGATCGGCTACGACAGCGCCAAGATCCCGCCCATCGCCTCGATCAAGGACCTGACGCGCCCGGACCTGAAGGGCAAGATCGCGCTCAACGGCGACCCCAGGGCCTCGGACTCGGCCTTCTACGGGGTCGTCGCCGCGGCGCTGGGCAACGGCGGCTCCGCCGACAACGTCAAGCCGGGCGTGGAGTTCTTCAACCGGCTCGCCAAGGCCGGGAACCTGACGTCCGTCCACCCCACGAAGGCGACGATCGAGAGCGGCCGGACCCCGGTCGTCCTGGACTGGGACTACCGCAACTCCTTCCCGGCCAAGGAAGGGGTCACCTGGAAAGTCGTGATCCCCAAGGACGCCACGACCGGGACGTACTACGCGCAGGCCGTCAACAAGACGGCGCCGCATCCGGCGGCGGCCCGGCTCTGGCAGGAGTTCCTCTACTCCGACGAGGGCCAGAACCTCTTCCTGAAGGGCCGTACCCGGCCGATCCGCCTGGAGGCGATGCAGAAGGCGGGCACCGTGGACAAGGCCGCGCTGGCGCTGCTGCCCACCGCCGGGTCGCCGGTCTCGCTCACCATCCCCCAGGCCGACACCGCCAAGGAATACGTCTCCGCCCACTGGGCCGGAAACTGACCCGTCGATCCGCCGCTCCACGGACACGCCGTACCGAGCCCGGCACGCACGCCCAAGGTGCCTGACCTGCCGATCTGTCCGGTCTCCGGCATGGTTGTCCACGATACGACCACACTTATGCCCCACCTGTCCTACAGGCCCTAATCTGTCCTACAGCTGACGTGGGGGGCACGTCGTATCGGAATGTGAGCTTGATTATCTTGCGATTTGAATCTATGGGCGGTACGACGCGGTGGAACTCCCGCGCGTACGACAGCTCCTTCGGCTACGTCTCCGCGCACGGAGCCCCGCTCGTGGAACTGCTCGACCCCGGCCCCGGCGAGCGCATCGTGGACCTGGGCTGCGGCACCGGCGTGCTGACCGCGGAGATCGCGGCCCGGGATGCCCGGGTCCTGGGGATCGACGGAGCCCCTTCGATGATCGAGGCGGCCATGTCGCATTACCCGGGAATCGACTTCGTCGTCGCCGACGGATACGACTTCACCGTCGCGGAGCCGTACGACGCGGTCTTCTCGAACGCCGCGCTGCACTGGATGGCACGCGACCCCGACCGGGTGATCTCACGGGTCCACGCCGCGCTACGGCCCGGCGGGCGATTCGTCGCCGAGATGGGCGGCGCGGGCAACTGCGCGGCGCTCATCGCCGCCATGCACACCGCCTGGCGGGAGTACGGCCTGCCCGAGCCGGAGCTGCCGTGGTACTTCCCCACCCCCGCCGAGTACGCCGCACGGCTGGAGGCCGCAGGCTTCACCGTCCGGCTCCTGGAGTACTTCGACCGGCCCACGCCCCTGGACGAATGCCCCGGCGGCGCCGCCGACTGGGTGCGCATGTTCGCCGGAACCCTGCTGGAAGGGGTGGCCGCCGAGGCGGTCGACCCGCTTCTGCTCCGGCTTAACGAGCTGGCCGCGCCCGCGCTCCGGCGGGAGAGCGGCTGGATGGCCGACTATGTCCGGCTCCGGTTCGCCGCGGTTCGCCGATAGCGGTGTTCTTTGCGATGCCTCACACTGATTTTTAAGCGGCACGCATACTAATGTCCCCCTCAGGACTCGAACCGTGAGAGGCGGAGAACACCGATGAACTTCTGTCTGAGTGATCTCGTGCCTCCCCTGCGCTGGGGGGATTCCACGCAGTTCATCGAGCTCACCGGCTTCGGTGGACTTCCGCCCGCGTGGTGGCGGTCACTGCCGCTGACCGAGGTCTTCACCAGGGTCGGTCCCGGTCCCGTCTGCGACCTGCTCACCGACCTCTCGCTGACCCGATGGCCCTCGACCGCGGTCGGCGACATCCTGCCCGCCCTGTACGCCACGACACCCCGGACGCAGACCTGGTCCGACGCCGCCCGGGGAGCGCTGGAGCGGGTCGGCTCCTGGCAGAATCTCGTCTCGCTCACCCCGCAGGCGCTCCGGGATCTGACCCCGGACCGCTCCACGGCGTTGATCCGCGCCGTCTACTGGGAGGCCGTCGGCCTCTTCCCCACCGCGCTCACCGCCGCCGGCCCCGCCATCGCCTCCCCGGTCGGGGTCCTGCTCGACTGGCTCCCCGAGTGGGCGCCGCAGCAGATCCGCGACGCGCTCGACGAGCTGGCCGCCGCCGTCGCCGCGGCCGGAGCCGCCCCCGCCGCCGCGCGACCGGGCGGCACCCCGGTGGCCGCGGGCGCCCCGGCGGCCCCCGTACCGGCGAACCCGGCGGGGCGTCCGGAGACCGCCCAGGCCGCGCCGCAGCCGGAGCGCCGCGGCGGCGAACTCGTCGCCGTCCGAGGATCGGCCACCTCGCTCGTCCCGCTGATCGACGCGTCCTTCGCCAACCTCAGCGACCTGCAGTGGGCCGTCGCCCAGAACCGCCTCTTCACCGACGCCCCCGGGGCACCCGAGCAACTCGCCAAACTCTTCGCCGTCCCCGTGGAGGAGATCCACCACCTCGAAGCCGAGCTCAGGGCCCAGCTCTCCGCCTGGCTGACCGACCCGGCCACGACCGCCTACGCGGCGCACCTGTCCGCGATCACCGCCTCGCTCGGCGTCGCCGCGCCGCTCACCCGCCTCGCCGCCTTCGCCGACTGGCATCAGGAGGAGGTCCAGGCGCTGGGGGTTCCCGCCTGGCAGTTCGTGCTCGCCACGCTTCCCGGGCACAGCCTGCAGAACCGATGGCTGGTCACCGGGGACATCACCCAGCTGCACGACAGGACCCGGCAAGTGATCATCAGTGCGAAGGAGCCGCCGACGGTCAGCCAGGCCCTGGCGCTCGTCTCGACGCTGGGCATCCATCCCGAACACGCCAAGGAGTGGCTGCAGAGCGTGCCGCAGCTGCGCATCCTCGGCGCGGACGAGTTGTCGCCGCAGGCCCCCGCGAACGCCCCACCGCCCGCCGGCGCGGTCCCGCCCGTCCCCGCGGACCAGCCGTTCCCGGTGCCCGTCGCCGTGGGCGCCGTACCGTCCGCGGGCGCCGCCTCGCCGATGCCGGCGCCGGCGCCCCCCACCGCGCTCCCCCTTCCGCCGCCCGCCCCGCCCGTGCCCGTCCCGGCCCATCCGGGTGCGCCCGCCCCACTTGTCCCCGTCGCGACCCCTCCGGGTGCGCCTGCCCCACTTGTCCCCGTCCCGGCCCCGACGGGCGCGCCTGCGCCGCAGGCGACGCCCGTACCCGTCGGGCACGCGGTCCCCGTCCCGGTCGGCGCTCCGGCGGGTCCGCGGCTCGACCCGCTCGGCCTGCCGGTCGCCCCGGCCGGGCCGCCCGCCGACCCCCTCGGCCTGCCGCCGCGGCAGGCGTACCCGGATACGCCGGGTCACGGATTCCCCGGCGCCGGTGTGCCGTACGCCCCGCCGCCCGAGGCCGCCGGGCCGATGCCCCACAAAGACGTCTCTCTCACCCGGCGCTGCTTCCGCCAGCCGGACGGCCGGTGGTGGATGCGCATCGACGTCGAGGACGGCCATCTGCACGGCGCGGAATGCCCGCTGCCCGGCGGTTTCGCGGCGTACCTGGGCCTGGCCCCCGGGGACAGCCGGACCGTGGCAGGGACCGCGGGCGGCCTCACCCTCACCTGGGGGGAGCAGCCGACGCTCAACTCCCTCCAGCGGCTCCTGCTGGAGTGCGGCGGCCGCGAAGGGGACCACCTCTTCTGGACGTTGTCCGACGACGGCATCCTGCGGACCCGCCACCTGCCGGGCCCCGACCCGCGGATGCCTCCGCCGGACCAAGCCCTGTACCTCGTCGGGTACACGGCGCCCATCGAAGACAAGGAACAAGCCATGCGGATCGTCGCCGCCAGAATCGGCATGGCGGGTCATCTCGATCCGGATGGTCTCCTGGCCCGGCTGAACGAACGCGGTGACCGCGACATCCTCGCCCTGCTGACCACCCACTGATGCCCAGAATCGCGATCTCCCCGGACTTCCTCGCGGAGCTGGAGAGGCTGACCCCCCAAGCCGGACAGGCCGTCGTCGACGCGCTGACGGCCGTCCTCCGCGGCGACCCCGCGGCGCCGTACCCCGAACGGGTGCGGAACTCACCCGACGCCCGCCTGCACACGATCCGCCTCGGCGCGCTGCTGCGCGGCGTCGTGGTCGTCCCGCCCCAGGGGGACGTCCACTGGCTGCTCTCGGTCCTGACGGACGACGAGGCGCACGCGTACGCCCGGCGGCACCGGATCACCATCAGCCGGACCGTGGGGACGGTGGAGATCTGGGACACCGAGCTCCTCGCCAAGGTGATCCCGGCCCTCAAGCGGGCGGCCGAACGGACCTCGGCCCGTCTGTTCGACCATGTGAGCGATCCGGTGCTGGTCCGCCTCGGCGTCGACGAACAGGTGATCCCGCTGATCCGGCTGCTCGGCTCCGAATCCCACCTGCGGGCGATCGAGCCGATCCTGCCGGAGTCTCAGTTCCGGCCGCTCGACGAGATCGCGCGGGGCAAGAAGGTGAGCGGAGACCCGGTCCCCGACGCCGCCTACGACGACGACCTGGTGGCGGCGCTGGAACGCTCACCGCACCTGGCCGCCTTCGCCGAGAACGAGGACGAGCTCCTGCCGATCCTGACCTCCCCGGACTGGCGGACCTTCCTCACCCCCGAGCAGCGCGACCTCGCCCGCCACGACCCCTACGACACCCCCGTCCTGGTGACCGGGGGGCCGGGCACGGGCAAAACCCTCGTCGCGCTCCACCGGGCGGCCCACCTCGCCACCGAGGGCCACCGCGCCGCACGGGAAGGCCCCATCCTCATCGCCACCTACAACCGGAGCCTCGCCTCCCGGCTGGAGGGCACCCTGGAGGTGCTGATCAAGGACGAGGAGATCCGCAAGCGGATCGAGGTGCTCAACGCGGACCGCCTGGCCCAGCGCATCGTCACCCAGGCCGACGGCGCCGCGGCCCGGCTCGCCAGCAGTGCCGAGGTGGAGGGGCTCTTCGCCGAGGCCCCCGAGAGCGGCCAGGGGCCAGCCTTCCTCCGGCACGAGTGGGAGCAGGTGGTGCTCGCCCAGAACCTGCGGACCGAGGACGAATACCTCCGGGCCCGGCGGTTCGGGGTCCCGCTCGACCCGGGTCGGCGGGCACGCGTCTGGCGGGCGATCGGCTACGTCGTGGAGCGGCTGGGGGAACGCGGGCGCTGCACCTGGCTCCAGCTCGCGGCTCGCGCCGCCGACCTGATGGCGCGGAGCACCGGCGACCTGCTCGCCCCGGACCCCCCGGCGAGTCGCCCGTACCGGCACGTCATCGTGGACGAGGCCCAGGACCTGCATCCGGCGCAGTGGCGCCTGCTGCGGGTCGTGGTTCCCACCGGACCCGACGACCTGTTCGCGGTCGGCGACCCCTATCAGCGGATCGGCGGGCATCCCACCTCGCTCTCGGCCATCGGGATCGCGGCGCGGACCCACCGGCTGACCCGCTCCCACCGGATGCCGGAGGAGATCGCCTCCTGGGCGGTACGGCTCCGCGGCGGCGGCCCGGTGGACGGCCTGGTCGACGGGGCGGACAGCCTGCACGGCTACCGTTCGGCGCACCGCGGCGAACGTCCGATGATCGTCGCTTTCAGCAACCGGGCCAACGAACTAGACGGCTTGGTCGCCCGGCTACAAGAATGGCTTGACGACGGGGTTGACCCAGCGGGCATCGCCGTCACAGCCCGAACAAGCGATCTCGTCCGCGAGGTCCGGACCGTGCTGGAGGCCGCCGAGATCCCTGTGACATCGCTCCCGGGTTCCACACCGAGGGTGGCTGTCGGCATGATGCAGAGCATGAAGGGTCTGGAGTTCCATCGGGTGGCCGTGATCGGCGCGGATCTCGTTCCCGTGACCACGGACTCCCCGGACCCGATCGTGCGCGCTCAGGAACTCACCCGGGAGCGTGCTTTGCTGTTCATGGCGTGCACCCGCGCTCGGGAAATGCTTTACCTGTCGTACTCGGAGAGTCCAAGTCCGTTCCTGCCATCGTGATTACATACTCTGAACTGCGGATATATCCCCTGTGTCGTCTGGATCCACATGAACCTCAGCCTGAGCGACATCGTGCCGCCCCTGCGCTGGACACCGGCCAGCCAGGTCGCATCCGTCGCGACTGACCCGCGCCTCCCTGATGCGTGGTGGCAGGCGCTACCCCTGGCACGCGCCATCGACCTCATCGGCATCCCGCAGATCAGCATCTATCTGGCGGAGATCACGCGTGGGAGCTGGGGTCACGTCCTCGTCGGCGACATCCTCCCGGCGTTGCACTTCATCCCCCAAGGCACCGGAATCGACTTCGAGGCGCTCGCCGGCGACCGGCACCGCCTCCTCACCGGAACCGCCGAAGGGCTCCCCCCCGAAGTCCTGCGGACCCTGTTCGCCGAGACGCTGAACCGCCTGGCGGCCTCGATCGCCGGTGAACCCGAGCCCTCCGCGGAACCCGAACCCACGCCGCCGGTCAAGCGGGTCGCCACGCCCACCACCCTGCCCGAGATCCTCGACAGCGCCTTCTACGACATCGACGAACGCCAGCGCGTCATCGCGCGCAGCCGGACGTACGGCGACGAGCGGCTCACCCTCGACGAACTCGCCCAGCGGTTCGACGTCACCCGGGAACGGGTCCGGCAACTCGAACGCGACCTGCGCGAACACGTCGACACCTGGCTGCAGGGGAACACCGCCGCCCCGGTCGTCACCCATCTCAACCGGCTCCGCGAGGCCCTCGGGGTCGCCTTCCCCCTGGACGTACTCGTCGCCGCCGCGCCCTGGCACACCGCCGAGCTGCCCAGCATCGGGGTGCCCGCCTGGCGGGTCGTCCAGTCCGTGCTGGGCTACGAGCCCTCCGACGGCTGGCTCGTCCTCGGCGGCGCCGAGACCCTCCGGGAGAAGACCCGGCAGCTCATCACCGACGGCCCACGCCCCATCCCGGAGGCCCTGGAGCTGATCGCCCAGATCGGGATCCGCCCCGACGTCGCCGAACGCTGGCTCGGCTCGGTGCCGCAGATCAAGATCCTCGGCGATCACGTCGCCCCATGGCCGCGGAGCGTGAGCGAAAAGGCCGACGCCGTGCTCAGCCTGGCCGGTCACCCGCTCTCCCCCGAGGAGATCCAGGAGCGGATCGGCGAGGACTACAGCCTGGTCGGCATCCGCAACCAGCTCACGGCCGACAACCGCTTCATCCGCCTCGACCGCAACAAGTACGGGCTCAGCCGCTGGGGCGGCGAGGAGTACCTCGGCATCCGCGAGATGATCGTCCGTGAGATCGAGCGAGCCGGCGGCGAGGCCGAGGTCAACGCGATCGTGGCCCGGCTGACCGAACGGTTCGACGTCAGCGAGAGCTCGGTACGGGCCTACGCCGGCGGGCCCGGGTTCGAACGGACCCAGCGCGGGTGGATCCGGGTGGCCGCGGGCGGCCCGGCGCAGCCGTACCAGCCCCGCAGGGACGTCGCCGCGACCCGCCGGTGCTTCCGCGGGCCGGACGGGCGCTGGTGGCACCGGGTCGACCTCAACGCCGAGCACCTGCGCGGATCCGGCTCACCCCTGCCCACCGGGTTCGCCGCCTACCTCGGCATGGCCCCGGGCGGGCAGCTCACCGCCTCGGCCGCCGCCGGCGACGTGCTGATCAGCTGGCACAACCAGCCGACCATGGGCTCGATCCGGCCGATCCTGCAGGAGTACAACGCCGCGGAAGGCGACCACATCTTCCTCACCGTCTCCGACGGGGGCGAGCTGCTTCTGCGCCACCTCCCCGCCTCGGCGGCCGGTCCGCACCTGCCGCCCGCGGTCCGGGCGCTGCACCTGTCCGGATACACCGCGCCCGTCGGCTCCGACGCCGAGGCCATCCGCCTCATCTCCTCCCGCATCGGGCTCGACGAACCACTCGACCTCGACGCGGTGCTGCTCCGGCTCCGGGAACGCGGCGACCGTGACATCCACGCCCTGCTCGGGGGCGCCCCGGATGCGTGAAGCCCGCCCGAGCCCCGTCTTCCTGGCCATCCTCGCCGTCTTCCTCGGGAGCGGAGTCCTGGCCTGGCAGTCCGGGGGACAGGCGGAGTGGGTGGCCCGGCTCGCGGTCTTCGTCTTCGTCATCACCGGATGGGTCGTCTCCCTCTCCCTGCACGAGTTCGGGCACGCGTACCTCGCCTATCGCGGCGGCGACCACAGCGTGGCGTCGAAGGGCTACCTCACCCTCAACCCGCTGAAGTACAGCGACATCGGTCTCTCCTTCGTGCTGCCGATCCTGTTCGTGCTGATCGGCGGGATCGGACTGCCCGGCGGGGCGGTGTACGTCAACCGGGGTGCGATCCCGGGCCGGCTCAGGCACAGCCTGATCTCCGCGGCGGGGCCGGCAGCGAACCTGGTGTTCGCGGTGGCTCTCGCCGCGATCGTGGTCAACCTCACCTCGGACCGGCCCGCCTTCTGGGCCGCACTGGCGTTTCTGGCCTTTCTCCAGGTGACCGCCGCGGTGCTCAACCTGCTCCCGGTGCCCGGACTGGACGGGTTCGGCATCGTCGAGCCCTACCTGCCCGCCCGCTGGGCCCAGGCCGCGGCCAAGGTCGGCGCGTTCGGCTTCCTGGCGCTGATCGCGCTGCTCTGGATCCCGGCGGTGAACCGGGTGTTCTTCACCGGCGTCTTCGCGATCCTTGAGGTGCTGCGGATCGACCCGCATCTGGTCTACGTCGGCGACCGCCTTTTCCGTTTCTGGACATAAACCCGCAAGATGGCATCTGCCGGGGTGTGTCGCTAATGTGCCGTGGGTGAAAAATGACCCACGTGCGGCGTTGATAGTGGACATCCTGGTCGCCGAATTCGGGGAGTCCATGAAGCGGGACCCCGCCGCTTTCCGCCGCAAGTTCCGCAAGATGGCGGCCTCACCGTTCGCCTTCTACCGCGGCTCCGCCTGCCTGTTTTATGCGGATATGACTAGTTCTTACGCGGATGATGCGTTTCTCGATGAGAGGACGCGCCGCGTCTGGATCCACGGTGATCTGCACGCCGAGAACTTCGGGACGTACATGAACTCGTCCGGCGTTCTCGTCTTCAACGTCAACGACTTCGACGAGGCGTACGTCGGCCCCTACCTGTGGGACCTGAAGCGGCTCGTCGCCAGCCTCGCCCTAATCGGGTACGCCAAGGCCCTCTCCGACCTGGCCATCAGCGACCTGATCACCGCGTTCGCCGAGTCCTACCTCGACGCGCTGTGGGCCATCGCCACCGAAGGGGACGACGTCGTCGGTTCGCTCACCCTGGAGACCACGAGCGGGGTGATCCACCGGGTACTCCAGCAGGCACGGCTGAGCACGCGGGTGGCGCTGCTCGACAAGATCACCACCGTGCAGAACCACGACCGGCGCTTCGCCGCCGGGGACGGCGTCCACCTGATCGACGCGCCCACCCGGGCCGCCGTCGAGGAGGCCTTCCACGCCTACCTGCCCACGCTCTCCCCGTCGAGCGCCGCCATGCACCGCCCGATCGCCCACACCGTCAAGGACGTCGTCCTGCGCAAGGGGGTCGGCATCGGCTCCGCCGGTCTGCCGTCCTACAGCGTGCTGCTCGAAGGGCACACCCAGGCGCTGGAGAACGACGTCGTCCTCTACATCAAGCAGGCGCAGACACCCGCGGTCTCCCGGTACGTCACCGACGAGCGGGTGCGCGCCTACTTCCTCCACCAGGGCCATCGGACCGCCGAGTCCCAGCGGGCGCTTCAGTTCAACGCCGACCCCTGGGTCGGCTACACCGAGCTGGACGGGGTGGGTCAGCTGGTGGCCGAGGTCTCGCCCTACAGCGAGGACCTCAGCTGGGACGACGTGAACGAGCCCGACGAGCTCCACTCGACGGTGCACGACCTCGGCCGTGCCGTGGCCCGCATGCACTCGGTCGCCGACGACGAGTCAAGCCACACCCTGGTGGACTTCTGCACCGAGGCCGCCATCACCTCGGTGATCGGCGCGGACCGTGACGGCTTCGTCGGGCTCCTGGTGGACTTCGCCCACACCTACGGGGCGCGCACCCGCCTCGACCACCAGATCTTCGTCGACCTCTTCCGCAACGGGGAGCTGCCCCTGTGACGGCGCCGGGGGAGCCGGCGGACGCGGGCCGGCTCCCCCACCGTGCGCCGGAGCTCACCACGGCCCGCCGGAACCCGGGCCCGGGGAGTCCGCCAGGGCGGGCATGACGGGCACGACCGCGTTGCTGATCCACGCGGACTGGCCCCGGCGGAAGCTCCGCTGCGGACCGACCGTGAGGTAGGGGGCGACCACGGGGAGGTCCCCCGACGGCTCCTCCATCCGCAGCCGGACCGAGGCGCCGTAACACCAGGTCCACGGGGATCCCCAGTATCGGCGCAGATCGCTCACGGTCACCTCCGAGGACGCGGGGACGCGGTGCCGGTCCCCACCCCGCCGGCCGGCCGTCCGGTTCCAGTAGCCGTGGAGGAGCCGGGTGGCGAGCGCCCGGAGCAGGTTGATGGTGTGCGGCACCGAGTCGGGCGGCACTCCGGGCAGGAGCAGCTCCGGCAGCCCGAACCGGTGCAGGCCCGCCGTGACGAGCCGCACGGTCGGCGTCCGCCCGGGTCGTTCCAGCAGGTCCAGCAGCAACTCCCCCGGAACCCAGTCACGGGAGGTCACCGGCCCCGGAGGGGGATCCTCCCACGGCCCGCCGCGACCCCGCACGCGCTCCTCCGCCGGATCCGCGGACGTCCGGGGACCGGCCTCCGGCGCGGGTGAGCGCGTCGACACGATCGCGGGGATGAGCGGGGACCGCCCCAGCACCGGCGGCGCGGCCCCGGAGGACACCCCGACGGGCTCCGGAATCCGAAGCGGGTCCCGGGCGACGGCCTGCGGCACGGCGGGACAGGGCACCCCGCCCGGTAACGGCGGGGTCCGCCCGTCGTCGGGGACGACGAAGACCGCCAGCCAGTCGTCGGAGAGCCGGAACTCACGCCGTTCGGCCAGGCCGCCCGCGAGCGAGACCACCTGGTTGGTCCGGTCGTCGGCGATCACCCCGTCGGTCGCCGCGGCCAGCAGCCGCGCCACCGCCCTCGCCGCCTGCGCCTGCTCGGGCTGGCGCTCCGGCTCGGCCCGAAGTGAGACGAGCAGGTGGTGCCCGGCGCCGAGGAGCCGCTCGGACTCGGACTGGGTGCCGCAGGCCATGGCGAGAAGTCGGAGATACCACCCCGAGGCGCCCGCCGTGGCGGACCGGATCCGCAGCGCGTCGGAAGCCGTCAGGTCGGCGACCACCCCCGCCCAGGGTTCCGGCAGCCGGGCCCGCACCAGGGCCATGGGGTCTTCCGGTGGGTCACAGGTGGCGACGATGAAGTGGGATGCGACGTAGGGGGGCATTTCCAGTGCGATCTGACCGGCCATGGCGTCTCCTCGGGTGGTGCGGTGGGTCACGTCACCAGGGTCACCGGGGAGGGGGGTGCTGTGGGGAGCCGAACGGGCTTCTGTGGAAAGGACCGAACGTTATCCACAGGAACGGGGGTCTTGAACGCTAGGCTCGATCATATGCTCCGGTTGCATGACTCCCGGACCGACCGAATCGAGCCGGTGGCCGCATCGGGGTTCCTGCGCGTCTACACCTGCGGCCCCGCCGCCGGGCGACCGGCCGGCCTCGGTGACCTCCGTCCGTATCTGCTCGCCGACCTGATCCGCCGGGTCGCCGAGTGCCGGGGGCGACGGGTGCTGACCTGCCGCAACCGCGCCGAGGGGGAGGTGACCGGGGCCGAGGAGGACGTCCGGTCCCACCTGGCCGCCTTCGACGCCGACACCTTGGCGCTCAACATCCACCCGCCCGGCTGCCCCGCCGCCGGGCTCGGATCCGTCGACCTGGTGGTCGACCTGATCGCCGCGCTGGTCGAGCGCGGGCACGCCTACATCGTCCAGGACGGGTCGGTGTTCTTCTCGGCGGAGTCCTTCCCCGGCTACGGCGCGATGTCGGGCGGCCGGGTGCACGGCGGACGGGAAGACGACCGAATCGAGGTCGGCGACCCCCGCAAGCGAGGCCACGCGGACTGGGTGCTCTGGGAACCGCGCTCGACCGGACCGTGCCACCTGGCGCCGTGGGGACGGGGCCTGCCCGGCGCGCACGTGGAGTGCTCGGCCCTGCCGCTGGACCACCTCGGCACCCGGATCGACGTCCACGTGGGCGACGCGAGCCTGAGCTTCCCGCACCACGAGAACGTGCGGGCCCAGTCGAACGCGGCGACGGGCCGGGAGACGGTGGGCCACTGGGCGCACACCGCACCGGTGTCCCCGCCGGAGCCGAGTGCCGGGCTCCGGCGGGTCGTGGACGCCGGCCTGGACCCGCTCGCCGTACGGCTCGCGCTGCTTGAGCGGCACCACCGGCACCCGGCGGACCTCACCTGGGACGTGCTCCGGGCGGCCGGCGCCGGACTCGACGACTGGCGCTCGCGGGTCGCCGCGTGGGCGGAGTCCCCGAGCGCGCCCCTGCCCGCCGAGCCGGTCGCCGCCGTGGTCGAGGCCCTGGAGAACGACCTCGACACGCCGCGGGCGCTGCGCCTGCTGGACGGTCTCGGCCGTGATCGGGGCATCGCCCCGGGTGCCCGGTTCGAGGCCTTCATCCACCTGGACCGGATCCTCGGACTCGATCTGGCGCTCCAGGTGGGCCGGGCGGCGCCGGGTTAGCAGGTCGGGCTACAGGTCACGGCCCTGGTCGGGCCGCGGTGACTGCGGCGGCTGCGGCGGCTGGTAGTCCGATCGGGCGGCGGGCGGTGTCTGCGGTGCCCCGGCCGTGGACGGGTGCTGCGGCACGGAGGGGGCGGCCGGCTGCTGGGGAACCTGCGCCGTCGCCGCGGAGACGTGCTCCAGCATCTGCCGTGCCTGCGGTACCAGCGGCGCCGCGCAGAGCACGTCGTACCGGCCGGCCAGAATGGTCTGCACCGAGGTGAAGTCCCGCTGCCCGCCGGTGAACGCGTATCTGATGAGCCCGAAGACGACCCCGAAGATCGCACCCCAGATGGCGCAGTAGACCACGATCCTGAGCCACGCCCCGATGCCGGGGGTGAACAGGGCGAGCAGCAGGCCGACGAACAGACCGATCCACACACCGGTGAGTGCGCCGTACAGAGCCGACTTGGCCCAGTTCAAGCGCCCGGTGACCCGCTCGATCGACCGCAGGTCGGCGCCGACGATCGCGAGGTTCTCCACCGGGAACCTGTTGTCCGAGAGATAGTCCACGGAGCGCTGTGCCTCGGCGTAGGAGGCGTAGGACGCGATCGTCTGTGCGTCCGCCGGAATCGCGGCGAACTTTGGAGCCAGTGGTGATGTCATGAGTCCCCCTTTTCTTCCGGCCTTTCCGCAAAATGCCTGGTAAAACCCGGTTCTAGGGATAAACACCACCAAGCCGCACTCGATCCCTCATCGGGTTCGAGCCGGAAACGCCGCCCCGGCAAGGGAGACGGGCGCTGGGTAATGTGACTGGAAATGGTTTTGGGGTGGAACATACTGATGAACCGCCCCGACGCCGCCCCTGGAGAGTCCCGGTGAAGCTACGCCCGTTCGCCCGTCTGCCTTGGCCTCTGCGGTGGCTCGCCCGGGTCCTCGTGACCCTGCTGGTGCTCACCGCCCTGGTCGCGGCGTTCGCGGTGTGGACCGTCCGGGAGTCCTTCCCCCAGCTGGAGGGTTCGCTCACCGTCAAGGGCCTCTCGGGTCCCGTCACCGTGATCCGGGACCGGTACGGCATCCCGCAGCTCTACGCCGACACCCCCGACGACCTCTTCCTCGCCCAGGGCTACATCCACGCCCAGGACCGCTTCTGGGAGATGGACTTCCGCCGCAAGACCACCGCGGGGCGCCTGTCCGAGCTCTTCGGCGCGAGCACCCTCGACACCGACAAGGTGATCCGCACCCTGGGCTGGCGCCGGACCGCCGAACGGGAGCTGGAGCTCCTCGACCCCGAGACCCGCCGGGTCCTGGACGCCTACGCCAAGGGCGTCAACGCCTGGATGGCCGAACGGCGCGACGCGTTCGGGCGGAGCCTGGAGTACACGGTGCTGAAGCTCACCAACGGCGACTACGCCCCCGAGCCGTGGACCCCGGCCGACTCGGTGGCCTGGCTCAAGGCGATGGCGTGGGACCTGCGCTCCAACATGGAGCAGGAGCTGGCCCGCGCCGTGGCCGCAACGGCCGTGCCCAAGGACCGGGTCGACCAGCTGTGGCCGGAGTACCCGTACGACCGCCACGCGACGATCGTCGACGGGGAGCGGACGGGTTCACCGGCACGCGCCGTGACCGAAGCCCTCACCCCCGGCGTCCCCGCCGTCGCCGAGCCGGCGCTGGCCGGGGCGATCCGCGCGATCCGGCGGGCGCCGAGCCTGCTCGGCGACGGCGCGGGCGGCTCGGGCGGCATCGGCTCCAACTCCTGGGTGGTCGGCGGCGCCCGTACCACGACCGGAAAGCCGCTGCTCGCCAACGACCCCCACCTCGCCCCGCACATGCCTTCCCTGTGGTACCAGGCCGGACTGCACTGCCGGAGCAGGTCGGCCGAGTGCCCGTACGACCTGAGCGGGTTCACCTTCGCCGGCGTGCCGGGCGTGATCATCGGACGCAACCACAACATCGCCTGGGGCTTCACCAACCTCGCCCCCGACGTCTCCGACGTCTACCTGGAGCGACTGCGGGACGGCCGGTACGAGTACAAGGGCGAGTGGCTCCCCGTGGAGACCCGGACCGAGGAGATCAAGGTCGCGGGCGGGCCCCCGGTCCGCGTCGAGGTCCGGTCCACCCGGCACGGGCCGCTGATCTCCGACGTCATCGGGGACGCGCGCCGGGCGGTCCCCGGCGCGGGACGCATCCTCCAGGTCCCCGACGCGACGGCCACTCCGGCCCCACCCGGCCCGTCCGGCCCCGCGCCGGGCGGGGCCGCCGAGACGGCGTACGGCGTCACGCTCCGGTGGACCGCGCTGGAGCCCGGGCGTACCGCCGACGCGATCCTGCGGCTGGCCAAGGCGCAGGACTGGAAGGGCTTCCGGGAGGCCGCCAAGCTGTTCGAGGTTCCGGCGCAGAACCTCCTCTACGCGGATCTGCAAGGCAACATCGGCTACCAGGCCCCCGGCAGGATCCCGGTCCGGACCAAGGGCGACGGCCGCTGGCCGGTGCCCGGCTGGACCGGCGAACACGACTGGTCGGGCTACATCCCCTTCGACAAGCTCCCCACGGTCTACAACCCGGCCAAGGGGTACATCGTCACCGCGAACAACGCGGCCGTCGGAGCCGACCATCCGCTCCTGCTCACCAAGGACTGGGCGTACGGCTCCCGGGCCCAGCGGATCGTCGACCGGCTGGAGGAGGCGTTCGCGGCGGGCAAGGTCGACTTGGAGACGATGGGCCGCATCCAGCTGGACAGCGAGAACGCGCTCGGCCCGGTCCTCGTCCCCTACCTGCTCCGGATCGGCGACCCGACCGGGCTCCTGAGCGGCTGGGACTTCTCCCAGGAGCTGGACTCGGCGCCCGCCGCCTACTTCAACGCGGTCTGGCGGAACCTGCTCGTCGACACCTTCAACGACGAGCTGCCCGAGGACGCCCGGCCCACCGGGGGCGACCGGTGGTTCCAGGTGGTCCGGTCGCTGCTGGGCAAGCCCGACGACCCGTGGTGGGACGACGTCACCACCGCGGGCCGCACGGAGACCAGGGACGACGTGCTGAAGGCCGCCCTCGACAAGGCCCGGCGGGAGCTGGGCGGCGACCCGGCGCACTGGCGCTGGGGTGACCTGCACACGCTGACCCTGGTCAACGACACGTTCGGCACCTCGGGTATCGGGCCGGTCGAGTGGCTGTTCAACCGGGGGCCGATCCAGGTCGGCGGGAACGACGACGCGGTGAACGCGACCGGCTGGAACGTCCAGCAGGGCTACGCGATCGACTCGCTTCCCTCGATGCGCATGCTGATCGACCTGGCGGACCCGGACCGGTCGCGGTGGATCAACCTCACCGGCGCGTCCGGGCACGCCTTCCACGACAACTACTGGGATCAGGCGCTGCTCTGGCGGGACGGGAAGACCACGCCGATGCGCGCCCGCGAGGAGAGCGTCCGCCGCGAAGCCGTACACACCCTCACCCTCACCCCTTGACCCGGCGCCAGCGCAGGGTGCCGCGCACGTACCCCCCGTCGTCAAGGCCGGCCAGGCGCTCGAACGGGTTCCAGGTGGCGAAGTCCCGGCAGAGCAGCCAGGAGACCCCGGCCGCCAGGAGGTAGCAGGGCAGCAGCACGGGTCCCAGGCACGCCGCGTACTGCGTCGCGTGCCGGGCCTCGTGGGCGAGGAGGGCACGGCGGTCGTCGAACCAGCCGTGCGGGAACCGGGTGAGCACCACGTTGCCGACGGTGAACGCGGCCGCCGGCGGCACGGAGAGGCGGTAGCCGTGGGCGAGGAGCAGTCCGTCGGGGCCGCGGCTCACCGCGGCTCCGCCGAGCCTGGCCACCAGCAGCCCGAGCGGCGTCGACAGATTGAGGTAGTTGACGATCCGACGTGCCCGCATATCACCAATTGTCACCCCGATCCGGCCTGCAGGCCCATATGTCCGTACGGCGACAAGCGCGGCCCGGCCTCAGCCGCTCGTGGCGGCCTCCGGCGCGTACCCCGTGTGGTAGTCCCCCGCGAAGTAGAGCAGCGGCGGCTCGGCCGGGTCGCGGAGAATGACGTCGGCGACCTCGCCCACCACGATCGAGTGGTCACCCGCGTCGTGGACCGTCCGGATCCGGCATTCGAGGGTGGCCAGGGCGCTGTCCAGCAACGCCGCCCCGGTGTGCGGCCCGCGGTGAAACGCCCGGCCGTCGAGCTGGTTCTCCGGCGACCGGCCCCGTACGGCGAACGCCCGGGAGTCGCCTTCGCCGCCCGCCCCCAGGATGGAGACGCCGAAGAACCGGCTCCGCAGCACGACGTCGTGGAAGCGGCCGACCCGGTTCGCGCAGAACAGCACGAGGAGCGGGTGCAGGGAGACCGAGGTGAAGGAGTTGACCGTCATGGCGTGGTCGACGTTTTCGTGCACGGTGGTCACCACGGCGATGCCGGTGGCGAAACGCCCGACCACGCGACGGTAAACGGAGGGGTCGACGTCCATCCGGCGGTCAATCGGGCAGTGGGTCGGAGCCGGGCAGCTGCCGGGTCGTCCACGGCCGGGCGCTCTTGGTAAGCAGCACCGCCGCCAGGACCATGAGGGCGCCGCCGTACAGGTAGACGTAGCCCGCGAGATTGGCGGCGATCACCAGGTCACCCTCGCCACGCGGGGTGGAGAACAGGAAGGAGACGATGAGCCAACCGGCCGCCGGGGTGAACGCGGCGAGTTTCGACCGCATCGACCATCCCGCCCAGAGCAGGACGGTAAACAGGAAAAGCACCAAACCCACCGCGGACGCCGGAACCCCACCGAGATACCAGCCATGCTGAAATCCTCCGACAAATCCTGTCATGACGCCCAACATGAAGAGCATGCCGTAAACGGCGCCGGTAAGGAACGCCTCATTTCTGCGAGATCGCGCCGGAGGTGCCGACGGCTCCTCCACCGAATCGGCCGACTCCCGACCCACGGTGTGATCCGGCACTTCGGGCTCCTGAGACTCCCCCATGAACGCCAGGCTATCCGCTCACGACGGGCACACCCGCGAACAGATCGCGCTCCCGTCCCACGCCGTCGGCGAGTCCCCGCTCCCCCTCGGCCAGGATGTAGAACTCCCGGCCGAGCGCCTCCTGCCCGACCCCGTCCGAGAGCGCGTACCACGGCGCGTCCACGCTCACCTGGGTCGCGTGCGCGCGCAGGGCGTCCAGCTTGGCGCCGAGCAGGCCCGTCGCGTCGACCTCGGTCGTCACCGCCTCGTCCGCGCAGCCCGGCCCCGGATCCTCCGGGGGAAGCGCGAAGGCGGACCCGCTCCGTTTGAGCCGCCCCGCCGACGCGACCAGCTCCGAGCGGGGCACCGCGGTGAGATAGAACTTGGCGATCGACCAGGGCTCGCCCGTACCGAACGAAGGATCCGCGGCGAGCTCCCGAGCCCACCGCGAGACCCGGTGCGCCTGGATGTGGTCGGGATGGCCGTAGAAGCCGTTCGCGTCGTAGGTCACCAGCACCTGCGGGCGCACCTCGCGGATCACCCGCACCAGCTCGCCCGCCGCCTCGTCCACGTCCGCTTGCCAGAAGCAGTCCACCCGGTCGTTGCTCGCCAGCCCCATCATCCCCGAGTCCCGCCAGCGGCCCGCACCGCCGAGAAACCGGTGGTCGGACACGCCGAGCGCCCGGCACGCGGCGGCCAGCTCACCGACACGGTGCTCGCCCAGACGGTCCTCGCGGTCCACCGCCAGATGCCGGAGATCTGGGGGGATGACCTCACCCTCCTCCCCCAAGGTGCAGGTCACCAAGGTGACATGAGCCCCCTCGGCCGCGTACTTGGCCATGGTCGCCCCGGTCCCGATCGACTCGTCGTCGGGGTGCGCGTGGACCAGGAGCAGCCGGCGGTCGTCGCCCGTTCGCGCGCTCATGAGCGGGAGCCTACTCGGATCGGCGCGGGACGCCAGGGGGCGGGTACGGGTCCGCGGATCCCGGAGGCACCCGGCAAAGATCTTCGCGGGGAAGATTCCCGACCTCATCTGGTGGCAGGATGGGACGCCACACACGAGCGAGCCAGGAGACACACCGCCGACCCGGCCGTGTCGACGCCCGCGCCTCGGGCACGATCTGCCGGAGCGCACCCGGCGGCCTGGGCAAGCTCCCGGGACCACGACGTGGAGAGCGCGGATGAGCGATAGTTTCCCCAAGCGGCAGGCGCGGACCCGGCGGTTCACGCTCGGCGCGCCGCGTGGCTTCACGATCTCGCCCGACGGTGCACGCGTGGTGTTCCTGCGCAGCCGATCCGGCCTCGACCCGGTCAACTGCCTGTGGTCTCTCAACGTCGCGACCGGCGCGGAAACCCTGATCGCAGACCCCCGGGCCGTCGCCGACCCCGACGAGGAGCTCCCCGCCGAGGAGCGGGCCCGGCGGGAACGGAGCCGCGAACAGGCCGGGGGCGTCGTCGCCTACGCCGTCGACCGGGGCGCCGGCACCGCCGCGTTCGCCCTCTCCGGCTTCGCCTACCAGGCCGACCTCACGCTCGGCGCGGTCCGGCGCCTGAACACCCCCGCCGGGGTGATCGACCCGCGGCCCGACCCGACCGGCTCCGCCGTCGCCTACGTCTGCCAGGGCTCGCTCCGCGTCTACCACCTCGCCACCGACGAGGACCGGGCCCTCGCGGTACCCGAGAGCCCCACGGTCGCCTACGGTCTCGCCGACTTCATCGCGGCCGAGGAACTGCACCGGCACCGCGGCTTCTGGTGGTCCCCCGACGGCGACTCGATCCTGGTCGCCCGGGTGGACGAGGAGCCGGTCCGGCGGTGGTTCATCGCCGACCCCGCCAACCCGGACCGACCCCCGGCGGAGCAGCGCTACCCTGCGGCCGGGACGCCCAACGCCCGGGTCGAGCTCTTCGTCCTCGGCCTGGACGGCTCCCGGACCCCGGTGCCCTTCGACGACGAATACCTGGCCGACGTCTCCTGGACCGCGCACGGCCTGCTGCTCGTCACGGCCCCCCGCGACCAGCGCACCCTGCGCATCCTGCGCGCCGACCCCGCCACGGGCGAAACCGAGCAGCTCCACGCCGACACCGATCCCACCTGGGTGGAGGTGCCCTCCGGCGTCCCCGCCCACCTGGACGACGGTCGGCTGGTCTGGCTGGCCGACGTCGAGGACGGCCGCCGTTTGATGATCGACGGCGTGCCCGTCACCCCGCCTTCCCTGCAGGTCCGCGAGGTCTGCTCGGTGGACGGCGACACCGTGCTGTTCCGGGCGAGCACCGAGCCGACGGAGATCAACCTGTGGACCTGGTCCGCCGGGACCCTGTCGATGGTCAGCCCGCAGACGGCCGGGGTGTACCAGGGCTGGCGGGCGGGCGGCACCACGGTGATCAGCGCCCAGACGCTCGACACCGAGGGGGCCGCCGTGCGGGTGCTCGGCGGACCGGTGATCCCCTCCTACGCCGAACGGCCCGGCCTCGACCTGCGGATCGAGCTCATCCAGGCCGGTGAGCGACGGCTGCGCACCGCCGTACTCCTCCCGTCCTGGCACTCCTCCGGCAAGCTTCCCGTCCTGCTCGACCCCTACGCCGGGCCGCACGTGCAGCGGGTCCTCGCCGCGCAGGGGGGCTTCCAGACCAGCCAGTGGCTCGCCGACCAGGGGTTCGCGGTGGTCGTCGTGGACGGCCGCGGCACGCCGGGCCGGGGCCGGGCCTTCGACCGGGCCGTCCACGGGGACCTCGCGGCGCCCGTCCTGGAAGACCAGATCGACGCCCTGCACGACGCGGCGGGCCGTTACCCCGACCTCGACCTGGACCGGGTGGCGATCCGCGGCTGGTCCTTCGGCGGATACCTCGCCGCGCTGGCCGTCCTGCGCCGCCCCGACGTCTTCCACGCGGCGATCGCCGGGGCCCCGGTCACCGACTGGGAGCTCTACGACACCGCCTACACCGAGCGCTACCTGGGGCTGCCGAGCGAGGGCAGGTACGCCGCGTCCTCCCTCCTGCCCGACGCGGAGAAGCTGTCCCGTCCGCTCCTGCTCATCCACGGGCTCGCCGACGACAACGTCGTCGCCGCGCACACGCTCCGGCTCTCCTCCGCGCTGCTGGCGGCCGGCCGATCGCACACCGTGCTCCCGCTCTCCGGCGTGACCCACATGACGCCGCAGGAATCCGTCGCGGAAAACCTGCTGCTGTTCCAGGTGGACTTCCTCCGCGGGGCGTTCGGTGCCTGATCCGCTCCGGCCGCTGCTGCACGCGCTGCGGCACTCGCGGGTCCGGAGCCGGGCCCGCGCGGAGGCCGCACGGCTGCGCGGTACGGGCGACGCCGACGCGCTCCTCCTGGCGGAGGTCGTGGAGCGGGGCGTCCGGCCGGAGCTCTCCGCGGGCGAACGGCGCTGGGTGGAGCTGATCGAGGCGGAGCGGAGGCGGCTGAGCGCCTCCACGGAGACCGTCACCGGGCCCGGGCAGGCCGACACCTCGGTCGCCCGGATCACCCGGAACGCCTCCCAGCCGTGGCGCAGCGCCATGATCCTTTACGGCGCGGTGCGCGCGTTCCGGCCTGAGGTGTGCGTGGAGATGGGCACCTGTGTGGGGATCTCGGCCGCGTACCAGGCCGCGGCGCTGGCCGACAACGGGGCGGGCCGGCTCGTCACCCTGGAGGGGTACGAGGGCCTGGCCGCCCAGGCCAGGAAGGTCTTCGCCAACCTCGGGCTGGCGAACGCCGAGGTCCGGGTGGGGCGGTTCGCCGCCACCCTCGCCCCGGCGCTCGCCGAGGAGCCGATCGACTACGCCTACGTGGACGGCCACCACCACGAGGACGCCACGGTCGCGTACTACGAGCTGATCCGCGCCCACCTCCGGCCGAAGGCGCTGCTCGTCTTCGACGACATCGACTACTCGGCCGGGATGGGCCGGGCGTGGGAGCGGATCAGGTCAGACTCCGCCGTGCTCGCCCACGCCCACCTGGGACGTCTCGCGTTCGCCCTGGTCCGGGGCGGCTGAGGCGGCCTTGCCGGTTCGAGCGGGGGCTCCCCCGTGCCAGCTCCGCCAGAGCGCCGCATAGGCGCCGTCGGCGGCGACCAGCCGATCGTGGGAGCCCAGCTCGGCGATGCGCCCGTCCTCCACCACCGCGACCCGGTCGGCGTCGTGCGCGGTGTGCAGGCGGTGCGCGATGGCGATCACGGTCCGGCCCTGCAGGACCGCGGCGAGGGAGCGCTCCAGGTGCCGCGCCGCACGCGGGTCCAGCAGGGAGGTCGCCTCGTCCAGCACGAGGGTGCTCGGGTCGCTGAGGACGAGCCGGGCCAGCGCGAGCTGCTGGGCCTGCGCGGGGGAGAGCGCCTGGCCGCCGGAACCCACCTGGGTCTCCAGGCCGTCCGGCAGCGCCGCCACCCAGTCCCAGGCGTCGACGGCTTCGAGCGCCGCCCGGACCCGTTCCGGCCCGGCCTCCTGAGCGGCGATCACCATGTTGTCCATCAGCGTCCCCCGGAACACGTGGTGCTCCTGGGTGACCAGGGCGACGTGCCGACGGAGCTCGTCCGGCGACAGGTCGGTCATGGGCACGCCCCCGACGGTGACCGAGCCGGTCCGCGGTCCGTCGATGCCCGCCAGGAGCCGGCCGAGGGTGGACTTGCCCGCCCCGGAGGGACCGACCATGGCCAGGCGCTCCCCCGGGGTGACGGTGAGCGAGACCCCGTGCAGGACGTCCCGCCCCTCCCGGTAGGCGTACCGGACCCGGTCGGCCTTGATCGTTTCTCCCGCCGGAACGGGTCCGTCCACCGCCGCCGGCGCGGACGACACCGTGGCGACGCCGAGCAGCCGCGCGAGTGAGGCGCCGCCCACCTGGAGTTCGTCCATCCAGGAGAGCAGCCGGTCCAGCGGGTCGATGAGCTGCTGGACGTAGAGGACGGCCGCGGTGACCTGGGCGATGGTGACGAGCCCGTTGAGGTGGAACAGCCCGCCGAAGAGCAGGGTCGCCACCACCGGGACCACGTAGCCGATCTCGGCCAGCGGGAACCAGACGGTCCGCAGGAACAGGGTGTAGCGCTCGGCCGCCCAGGACCCGGCGATGTCGGTGTCGGTACGGCGGTGGCGGCGCTCGGCGAGGCGGAGCGCCTCCACGGTCCTGGCGCCGTCCACGGTCTCGGCGAGTCCCTCGGTCATCTCGGCGTAGCTCGCGTTCTCCCGGAGGTACCCCGCCGGGGCGCGCTTGAGATACCAGCGGGTCGAGATCCACAGGATCGGCACCGCGATCAGCGAGGGAAGCATCAGGAGTGGGCCGACCAGCAGCAGCGCGCCGACGGTGAAGAGGCTGCCGACGATCGCGATCAAGGTCTCGGGTACGGCGTGCCGCACGGTCCTGGAGAGCGCGTCGACGTCCCGGGAGGTCCGGGTGACCAGGTCACCGTGGCCGGCCCGCTCGACCGTGGCGAGCGGGAGCGCGAGCACCCGGTCCACGAACTCCTCCCGCAGCTCGGCGAGGACCATCTCCCCCAGCTTGGAGGACGCGTAGACGGCGAATCTGATCAGCACCGCCTGTACCACGACGAACCCCCCGATGAGGAGGGCCACCAGGTTGACGTCGATTCCGGTGCCCCGCTGCACGGCCTGCACCAGGTCGCCGAGGAGCCAGGGCGCGGCCAGTCCCGCGACGGCCGCGAGCCCGTGCAGACCGACCGCGAGGCCGAGGGCACGGGGGTGTCTCAGCGTGAGCCGCCGGGCGTAGGCCCGTACCTGCGCCTGGTCGGCGACCGGCAGAATCTCGCGGCTCATCGGCCCTCCCCCCGACCGGGCGGGGCGAACGGGCAAGCGAAGGACGCCATCAGTCTTCCCCTCGGGTGACGGTGGAGTGGTAGCCGGGGTCGGTTTCGAGGAGCTCCCGGTGGCCGCCCTCCGCCCGGACCGTACCGCCGTCCACGTAGACCACGTGGTCGGCCTGGTCGAGGACGAGCGGGCTGGTGGTGCAGACCAGCGTGGTACGGCCCGCTCGGGCCGCGCCCAGCCGGGCGGCGATCCGCGCCTCGGTGTGCGCGTCCACGGCACTGGTCGGCTCGACCAGGATCAGCACCTCCGGGTCGGCGAGGAGGGCCCGGACCAGCCGCAGCCGCTGCTGCTGGCCGCCGGAGAACTCCCGGCCGGCCTCGGCGATGTGCTGATCGAGCCCGTCGGGGAGGGCCTCCACGACGTCCTCCGCGCAGGCGGCCCGGAGCGCCCGGCCGATCTCGGCCTGGTCCGCGGTTCCGTCGACGCCCTGGAGTTCGTCGCGGAGCGTGCCGGTGAAGAGCCGCGCCTCGTTGTCGGCGACGAGGATTCGCCGGCGGACCTCGGCGAGCGGCAGGTCGCGCAGGCGCACGCCGCCGTAGGTGACCTCCGACTCGGCGTACCTGCCGAGCCGCTCGACGATCCCGACGGCCTCCTCGGGGACGGCCGCGGCGAGCGCGGTCAGCCGTCCGGGCCGCAGGACCAGCCCCGAGACCGGGTCGGCGAGTTCACCGCCGGCCGGGGGCGCTCCGCCGGCCGGCGCCTCGTCGACGATCTCCGGTTGGATCCGGAGGATGCCCACCACGCGACGGGCGGAGACGTGCGCCTTGGTGAGCTTGTCGGCGGCCTCGGTGAGGGTGCGGAGCGGGGCGATCAGGAAGACCGCGTAGCCGTAGAACGTCACCAGCTGGCCGGCGGTGATCTCCCCCGCCAGCGCGCTCCGGGCGCCGAGCCAGGTGATGAAGGCGATGAGCAGGCCGGGCAGGAGGATCTGGGCGCCCTCCAGGATCGACTCGACCCCGGCCACCCGCAGGCCCGCCCGCCGTACCCGCTGTGACTCGACCCGGTACTTCTGGGCGAACACCTGCTCGCCGCCGATGCCCCGCAGGACGCGCAGGCCCTCCACGATGTCCCCGGCCCGGGTGGCGAGCTCGGCCTGAAGATCGCGGTGGCGGTGCTGCCGCCGGTGGAGCGGGACGAGCAGCGGGCCGACGGCCAGGGCCATCAGCGGTACCCCGATCAGCACGAGCAGCCCCAGCCGGAGCGAGGTGTCGATCATGATGAAGGTGACGGTGCCGATGGCGACGATCGCCCCCGAGCCCCGGGCGATGATGTCCATCCCGTCGCCGATGTGGGCGATGTCGGAGCTGCCGACGCTGATCACCTCTCCGGTGGAGAGGCGTTTGGGCAGCGTCGCGCCGAGCCCGGTGGCCTTGCGGGCGGTGACCTGGACCGTGCGGTACGCCGCGGAGAGCCAGTTGAACACGGCGAACCGATGCCGGACGATACCGGCGCCGGCCTGGGTGAGGCCGAGGCCGAGCAGGATCGCCGACCAGTACAGCAGGGCCTTTGGGTCCTTCAGGGTGATTCCGGCGTCGATCGCCTTGCCGAGCACGGCGGGGACGAAGGCCTGGCCGAGCCACCACAGGGTTGCGAAGGTGACTCCGCCGGCGATCGTCAGGGCTTGAGCTCTGGTGAGCCATAAGAGGTAGCGGAGTGGTCCACGGGCGTCAGGGGTACCGGGATCGGCGACAGGCAGCTGGAGCATAGCCAGCCAAGATTAGACACACCCGCCCATGGCCCGGCAAATGAATTATCGCTATTGATCTGACAGCCCTCTGACAGATCACGAAATATCAAATCAAGTCGGAAATGACTCATAGGTGGAGCGGGTCAAGCCACCGCTCCACCTCCATCGTCCCAGGTCAGTCGCCTGTGGCGGCCAACCCCAGATAATCGGCGTTCATCCGGGCGATCGTCGCAAGCGGAATTCCCTTGGGGCAGACCGCCGTGCACTCGCCGATGTTCGTGCACCCGCCGAAGCCGAGCTCGTCCGCCGTCTCCACCATGGCCCGGGCCCGCCGGGCCCGCTCGGGCTGACCCTGCGGCAGCAGCCCCAGATGGGTGATCTTGGCTGCGGTGAAGAGCGAGGCGGACCCGTTCGGGCAGGCCGCGACACACGCGCCGCAGCCGATGCAGGTGGCCGCGTCGAACGCGGTGTCCGCGCTCGCCTTGGGCACCGGTACGGCGTGCGCGTCGGGGGCCGAGCCCGTCGGAACCGAGACGTAGCCGCCCGCCTCGATGATCCGGTCGAAGGCGGACCGGTCGACCACCAGGTCCTTCACCACGGGGAACGGCGCCGCCCGCCACGGCTCGATGACGATCGTGTCCCCGTCCTTGAAGTGGCGCATGTGCAGCTGGCAGGTGGTGGTGGCCCGCTGCTCGCCGTGCGGGACGCCGTTGATGACCAGCCCGCACATGCCGCAGATGCCCTCACGGCAGTCGTGGTCGAACGCGATGGGGTCGTCCCCGTCGAGAATGAGCCGCTCGTTGAGGACGTCCAGCATCTCGAGAAATGACATATCCGGCGATATTTCTTTAACCCGATATGTCGTGAGATGTCCGCGAGATGTGGCGTTCTTCTGCCGCCATACCTTCAGGGTTAGATTCACTTGTACGACCTCTGGCTGGGTTTGACGTACTCGAAGGTCAGATGCTCTCGATGGAGAACCGGCCGGTCCCCGGTGTACTCCCAGGCGGCCACATAGGAGAAGGTCTCGTCGTCCCTGAGCGCCTCACCGTCGGGCGTCTGGGACTCCCCGCGGAAATGCCCGCCGCAGGACTCGGTGCGATGCAGGGCGTCGATGCACATCAGCTCGGCCAGCTCGAAGAAGTCGGCGATCCGGCCCGCCTTCTCCAGCTGCTGATTGAGCTCCTCGCTCTCCCCGGAAACCAGCACATCGCGCCAGAACTCCTCCCGCAGCGCCTGGATCAGCCCGACCGCCTTCCGCAGCCCCGCGTCGGTCCGCTCCATCCCGCAGTAGTCCCACATGATCCGGCCGAGCTCCCGGTGGAAGGAGTCGGGGGTCCGGGAACCGTTCACGGCCAGCAGCTTGGCGACCCTGGTCCGTACCGCCTCGGCGGCGTCGGCGACCTCGGGGTGGGCGTCGTCGAGGGGTTCGAACGGCCCGGCCGCCAGATAGTCGCCGATGGTGTTCGGCAGGACGAAGTAGCCGTCGGCCAGGCCCTGCATGAGCGCCGAGGCGCCGAGCCGGTTCGCCCCGTGGTCGGAGAAGTTCGCCTCGCCGATGACGAAGAGGCCCGGGATCGTGGCCTGCAGGTCGTAGTCCACCCAGAGCCCGCCCATGGTGTAGTGGACCGCCGGGTAGATCCGCATCGGCGTCTCGAACGGGTCCTCGCCGGTGATCCGCTCATACATCTCGAAGAGGTTGCCGTACTTGGCGGCGACGGCGTCCCGGCCCAGGCGCGCGATGGCGTCGGCGAAGTCGAGGTAGACGCCGAGCCCGCCCGGTCCCACCCCGCGGCCCTCGTCGCAGACGTTCTTGGCCGCACGGGAGGCGATGTCCCTGGGCACCAGGTTGCCGAAGGACGGGTAGATCCGCTCCAGGTAGTAGTCCCGCTCCGCCTCGGGGATGTCGGCGGGCGCGCGGGTGTCCCCCCCGGTCAACGGCACCCACACCCGGCCGTCGTTGCGCAGCGACTCCGACATCAGGGTGAGCTTGGACTGGTGGTCGCCGCTCACCGGGATGCAGGTCGGGTGGATCTGGGTGTAGCAGGGGTTGGCGAAGAGCGCACCCTTGCGATGCGCCCGCCAGATGGCGGTGACGTTGCAGCCCTTGGCGTTGGTGGAGAGGAAGAAGACGTTCCCGTACCCGCCCGAGGCGAGCACCACCGCGTCGGCGAAGTGGTTGCGGACCTCCCCGGTGACCAGGTCACGGGTGACGACGCCCCGCGCGC
This sequence comes from Rhizohabitans arisaemae, assembly GCF_025996515.1. Classification (GTDB taxonomy): domain Bacteria; phylum Actinomycetota; class Actinomycetes; order Streptosporangiales; family Streptosporangiaceae; genus Rhizohabitans; species Rhizohabitans arisaemae. Next base: position 660,412 of record NZ_BLRH01000029.1, on the reverse strand, counting down.
GGCCGTCCACGAGGATCAGGTCGAGCATCTCGGTGCGCGGATGCATCTCGATCTTGCCCGCCTGGATCTGCCGGGCCATCGCCTGATAGGCGCCGAGCAGGAGCTGCTGACCGGTCTGCCCCCGTGCGTAGAAGGTCCGCGAGACCTGGGCCCCGCCGAAGGACCTGGTGTCCAGGAGCCCCCCGTACTCCCGGGCGAACGGCACGCCCTGGGCCACGCACTGGTCGATGATCTCCACGCTGACCTGGGCGAGCCGGTAGACGTTGGACTCCCGGGAACGGAAGTCGCCACCCTTGACGGTGTCGTAGAAGAGCCGGTGGACGCTGTCGCCGTCCCCCCGGTAGTTCTTGGCCGCGTTGATCCCGCCCTGGGCGGCGATGGAGTGCGCCCGCCGCGGCGAGTCCTGGTAGCAGAACGACTTGACGTCGTAGCCGAGCTCGGCGAGGGTCGCGGCGGCGCTGCCTCCGGCGAGCCCGGTGCCCACGACGATCACGGTGAGCTTGCGCTTGTTGGCCGGGTTGACCAATTTGGCGGCGAACCGGCGGTTGTCCCAGCGCTCGGCGATCACGCCGTCCGGGGCTTTCCCATCCTCGATGGGTGCGCCTGTTCGATAGAACTCGGTACTCATTTCACCACTCCGACGAGGACACCGACCGGCGCGAGCAGGAAACCGGCCACCAGGACGACGGCGAACCCCGTCGCGAAGAGCTTGATCGGCCGCTCCCGCGCGGTGCCGCCCCGCCCGAGGGACTGCGCCGCGCTCCACACCCCGTGCCGCAGATGCAGACCGAGCAGGAGCAGCGGTACGGCGTACGCGACCACGAGGTACCACCGCTGGAAGTCGGCCACGAGCCGGGTGTAGGGGTCCGCCGCGGTACCCGCCGGGTTGGCCACCCCGACGGTGAGGTCGAGGATGTGGTAGACGACGAACGCGGCGATGATCACGCCACCCCAGCGCATGGTCCGCGAGGCGTAGCTCTGCTGGACCCGGCGCTTCACGTGGTACTTGACGGGACGTGCCCGTTTCGCCTGCACGGTGAGCTGGACCGCCGCGGTGATGTGCAGGGCGAGGATCACCAGCAGCCCGATCCGCTGAATCCACAGGAACCCGCTCGGTGGAAGCATCGGCTCGCCGACGGTCCGGAGCCAGGCCGCGTAGTCGTTGAACGAGTCCCGCCCGGCGAACACCTTGAGGTTGCCGATCATGTGCAGGACGAGGAAGCCGATCATCAGGGCGCCGGTGACCGCCATGACGGCCTTTTTCCCGACGGCACCGCGATACCGCGTGGTGGCGCGGGAACCCTTGGTGGCCGTCGTCCGCTCCGTCCTGGCGCGGCCGGCCCCCTGATCGGGCGCTTGGACGGGCGCGGTGGCCGCACCCCGATCGATCATCAATGTCACATCAAATTAAGTTATGTCCGAGTTTAGCTGGGAGACAAAGTCATGATGCGACTGGTTTCCATAGCCATACGCTATGAAGCGTGCAACTACAGCAACTCACCTACTTCGTCGCCGTCGCAGATGCGAGGCATTTCACACAGGCGGCGGAGCGGGCCGGGGTCACCCAGCCCTCCCTGAGCAAGCAGATCAAGACCCTGGAACAGGAACTCGGCGCCCCGCTGTTCAGCCGGGCCCGGGGCAACGTCACGCTCACCGCCGCCGGGGAGGCCCTGCTCCCGCTCGCCCGGCGCATCCTCGCCGACGCCGAGACCGCCCGGCGCGAAGTCGCCGAACTCGCCGGACTCCGCCGCGGCCGGGTCCGCCTCGGCGCCACCCCCTCGCTCTGCGCCGGACTGCTCGCCGACACCCTCGCCCGGTTCCACGGGGAGTACCCGGGGATCGACCTGCTGGTCGAGGAGAGCGGCTCGCGCGACCTCGTCCGGGACCTGGCCCGCGGGCAGCTCGACCTGGCGTTGATCATCCTCCCGCTGCACGGGGGCGACCCCGCGCTGGTCACCGAGGCGATCCTGCGGGAGAGCCTGGTGGTCGCCGCCCCCGCGAGCGAACCCGGGCTGACCAGGGGCAAGTCGTACATGCGCATCGAAGACCTGCGCCGGCGTCCCCTGGCGATGTTCCGGCGCGGGTACGACCTGCGGGAGGCCACCCTGGCCGCCTGCCGGAAAGCCGGTTTCGAACCCCGGTTCGCCGTCGAGGGCGGGGAGATGGACGCGGTGCTCCGCTTCGTCGAAGCCGGGCTCGGCGTCGCGGTCGTCCCGAGCATGGTCCTGCAGAGCCGCCCCCTCCTGCGGGGCACCCCGCTCGCCCCGCCCGGCCTGCGCCGGACGATCGCCATCGCCCGTCGGCCCGACGTGGAGCCCACCCACGCGGCCCGCGCCTTCCGGACCTGCCTGCTCACCTTCCTCGCCGAAGCCGCCGAACGGAAGAGCCTTCCCCACGGCGTCGAACTGATCGGCCGGACCCCCCGCTAGCTTCGGCGGATCCGGTACGGCTTCGCGCCGCGAACCGCCGTGCCGTACCCGCCCATGATCGTTGCGCTGTCCGCACCCCCCAAGGTGCACAGACCACAACGATCACACAGCCCCGGACCGGACCAGCAACTTGAAACACCGGTCCCCGTGATCATTGCGCTGTACGCACCCCACCGGGTGCACACACCACAACGATCAGGCCTGTCCCGGCCACCGGCACCTCGGTGACCTGCTCGCGAGAACGCTCCGCCGCGACCGGTCGAAGGGCGCGGCCCCGCGAAACGGCGACCGCAGGTCCCGTACGGCTCGCGCCGCGGACGCCGTACCGGACACGCCTTGAACAAAAGAGGCTAGATCGACCAGACCTGGAAGGTCGGGCCGTCGCCGGGGAGCTCCAGCGTGTCGCCGAGCAGCTTCGCGGCCGCGCCGCCGTATAGGTTGCGCGGGCTGAACCGGGCCAGGGTGCCCGGGAGCCGAACCCCTTCGTGCGCCGCCCGGGAGGCCAGGATCAACAGCCGGTCCTCGGCGTTCTCCCGCAGGTAGGCCAGGGCCTCACCCCCGGTGTGCAGCCACCGCAGGCCACCGCCCTGCAGGGCCGGCTGCGTCCGGCGGAGGGTGATCAGGTCGCGGTAGACCTCGTAGACGGGTCCGCCCGTCGCCCCCCAGGGCATGGGGGTGCGGGAATGCTCGCCGTTCTCCCCCTCCAAGCCGAGTTCGTCGCCCATGAACACCATCGGGGTCCCCGGATAGGTGAACAGCAGACCGGCGGCGACCGCGACGTGGTCGGCCGAGCCGAGGATCGTCCGGATCCGGGGGGTGTCGTGCGAACCGAGCAGGTTCACGCTCGCCGAGCTCACCGACCAGGGGACCGCCGCGGCGAACGCCCGCATCGTGCCCACCGCCTCGGTCGCCGTGCTCTGCCGCAGCGGCAGCGGCATGCCCGGGAAGACCGGGCCGACACGGCGCCGGGTGAGCCAGGACCACACCGGCCTGGCGAAGCCGGAGTAGTTCATCGTCGCGTGCCAGCCGTCGCCCGGCATGTCGGCGGTGTAGTCGTGGAAGTGCTCCGCCAGCAGGAACGTGTCGGGCGGCATGTGCGCCCGGATCATGCGGGCGATCTCCTGGTTGTAGTCGTCGTCGCCGCACCGGCCGCTCATGTTGGCGACGTCGATGCGCCAGCCGTCCAGACCGTACGGCGGGCGCAGCCACTTGCCGACCACGGCGAGCATCTCGGTGCGCAGCGCGGCCGACCCCCAGTTGAACTTGGGGAGGGTGGGCACGCCGAGCCAGCTCACGTAGTCCTCGGGATGGGACCGGAAGTAGTAGTAACCGGCCTGCTCGCTGGTGGGGTCGGCCACCGCGCGACGGAACCAGTCGTGGGTGTCGCCCGAGTGGTTGGTGGTGAGGTCCCCGATGACCCGCATGCCCCGGCGATGCGCTTGCGCGGTGAGGAGACCGAGCGCCCGGTCGCCCCCGAGGAGCGGGTCGACCTCGTGGAACGAGGACGCGTTGTAGCGGTGGTTGGACTCGGCGGGGAAGACCGGGGTCAGATAGAGCACATCGGCGCCGAGCCGCTGGACGTAGTCGAGGCGTTCGGCGATCCCGTACAGGTCGCCGCCGTAGAACTGGAGCGGGCAGTCGGGACCGCGGCCGATCACCGGGTCGTCCCACGCGGCCGGTACGGCCCAGGGCGGGCTCTGCTCGGGTGCCCGGGCCGACCTGGCGAATCGATCCGGAAATATCTGATAAATCAGGCCGGTTCGGATCCAGTCGGGGGGTGGGGAGAAAGTGGTGACCCGGAAATCGGTGGCGTCGGGAATATCGTGCTCGGCGATTCCTGCGGCATGCAGCCATACCCGGCCCATGCCACCCCGGTCGATGAGAAAACGGTAGTTCGTCACCGGATTGCCGATCCGCAGATCGGCCCGCCACCAGAAGTCGTGGGCGTCCCTGCGGTCGAGGACCGCCGGGGTGTACGCGGATTCACCGTCGGTCACCGAGCGGAGGTGGACCGAGGTCGCCAGATAGGTCCGCGGCAGCCGGACGAAGACCGGGATCACGTCTCCCGGCGAGGGATTCTGCTCGGGAAGATGGAGTTCGGAGCCGTCGTGGTGCGGCCGACCCGCGGCCGTCCGGATATCCGCGGTCATCGCCTCTCCTCACCACCGGACCTGGCGTCGCGGGGCCGAACGTCATCGAACATCGCTGCGTATTTCCGAAAACCAGAGCACGAAAAGGTAACCGACCCACTCCTGCACGACAGATCCCATTAAAGGGGGAGAACTTAAACAATAAGACACTAGAAACCCCCCGGTGGGGAAGACGTCCGGGTAACGGAGAGTCTTCCGGCAATCGGGCGGCGAGCCACTAAGGCGAGTGGCTGATTGTGAGTGTTTTACGGAATGACATCGCCCACGGGAAACTCCCGGTCCGGCGGGACGGCCCGGACCGAAGGCCGGGACCCGGCGAAAATGTGATCGATCTGATGCGACACCGGGCGCGAGGGCGGCCCCCGGCCGGTCCGCGACACCCTCAACGGAGCCGGTAATGCACCTCTGACCTGCTAGTTCAATTAGAATCAGAGGACATGCCAGACGGCTTCGCCGACCGGCCCCACCGGCACTCGCGCACACCGGGACAACGGGCCCCTCGGCGACACGTGACAACAATCACACAGCGGCTGCGGAACAACCGGTGACCCTTGTCACATCGAGGGTTTGCACCTGTCGTACCGTAGTCCCCTAACACGCGCACCGGACCGGTTGTTTGGCGCGGAAAACTAAGGCGATGCGCGCGAGGAGCGCATTCGTCCCGGGCCCACGTGACTCGCAGGGCCCGGCGGGAGGTGGAGAGGTCTCCGATGACCCAGACAGCGGCTGAGCGGCCGGTCAATGAACCGACCCCCAGAAGGCAACGAGCCGACATCAAGGCCAGAACGCTCAGAACAGATCGATGGTGGCTGAACCCGGCGCTGACCTTCGCCGCGCTCATGTCCTTCCTCGTCTACGGCTTTTGGGCGATTTTCGATCAAAGCTACTTCGCCGACCCGTACATCGCGCCGTTCTCGGCGCCGTGTCTGGCGACGAGCTGTCCCGAGGGGGCGCGATTCCTCGGACTCGCCCCGTTCGGCGACTGGTACACGCTTCCACCCGGGCTGCTCATCCTGGGGCTGCCCGCGGGCTTCCGGCTCACCTGCTACTACTACCGGAAGTCGTACTACCGCTCGTTCTGGCTGTCGCCTCCGGCCTGCGGGGTCGGCGAGCCCCACAAGAAGTACTCCGGCGAGACCCGTTTCCCGCTGATCATGCAGAACGTGCACCGGTACTTCTTCTACGGCGCCATTCTGATCGGTCTCATCCTTACCTATGACGCGGTCCTGGCATTCCGCGACAAGGACGGGAACTGGGGACATGTCGGGCTCGGGGCGATCATTCTGCTGGTCAACGCCATTCTGATCATGGCTTACACGATCTCCTGCCACTCCTGCCGGCACATCACCGCAGGACGCCTGAACCACTTCTCGCGGCACCCGCTGCGGTACAAGATGTGGACCTTCGTGTCCAAGCTCAACGCGAAGCACCAGCAGCTGGCGTGGGTCTCGATGTTCTCCGTCATGATCGCCGACCTCTACGTCCGGCTGGTCGCCAAGGGCATCATCGCCTTCCCCTTCGCCTAACAGGATCGTTAAGGAACCACAGTGGACATCGAACGTCACGAATACGACGTCGTGGTCATCGGAGCAGGCGGGGCCGGGCTCCGAGCGGCGATCGAAGCCCGGCAGCAGGGCAAGCGGACCGCGATCGTGTGCAAGTCTCTGTTCGGCAAGGCCCACACGGTCATGGCGGAAGGCGGCGCCGCCGCGGCCATGGGCAACGTCAACCCGTCGGACAACTGGAAGGTTCACTTCCGCGACACCATGCGCGGCGGGAAGTTCCTGAACAACTGGCGGATGGCCGAGCTGCACGCCCAGGAATCCCCCGACCGGGTCTGGGAACTGGAAGCCTGGGGCGCCCTCTTCGACCGCACCAAAGACGGCAAGATCAGCCAGCGCAACTTCGGCGGTCACGAGTACCCGCGCCTCGCCCACGTCGGCGACCGGACCGGGCTGGAGCTGATCCGGACCCTCCAGCAGCGCGTCGTCGCCCTCCAGCAGGAGGACGAGAAGCTGCACGGCGACCCCGAGGCGTACATCAAGGTCTTCGCCGAGTGCACGATCACCCGGCTGCTCAAGGACGACAGCCCCGGGCACGGCCCGCACGGAGCCATCGCCGGCGCGTTCGGCTACTGGCGGGAGAACGGCAGGTTCATCCGATTCGACGCCCCGGCCGTGGTCCTGGCCACCGGCGGAATCGGCAAGTCCTACACCGTCACCTCCAACTCCTGGGAGTACACCGGGGACGGCCACGCCCTCGCCCTGCTCGCGGGCGCCAGCCTGATCAACATGGAGTTCATCCAGTTCCACCCCACCGGCATGGTCTGGCCGCCGTCGGTCCGGGGGATCCTGGTCACCGAATCGGTCCGGGGTGACGGAGGCGTCCTGCGCAACTCCGCCGGCGAGCGCTTCATGTTCAACTACATCCCCGACGTGTTCAAGGACAAGTACGCCACCACCGAGGAGGAGGGCGACCGCTGGTACACCGACCAGGCCAACAACCGCCGTCCCCCCGAGCTGCTCCCCCGGGACGAGGTCGCCCGGGCGATCAACTCCGAGGTGAAGGCGGGCCGCGGCTCGCCCCAGGGCGGTGTCTTCCTGGACGTCTCCACCCGGCTCCCGGCCGCCGAGATCGTCAAGCGCCTTCCGTCGATGCACCACCAGTTCAAGGAGCTGGCCGACGTCGACATCACCAAGGAGCCGATGCAGGTCGGCCCGACCTGCCACTACATCATGGGCGGCGTCGAGGTCGACCCCGACACCCAGGCCTCGTCCGTACCCGGCCTGTTCGCCGCGGGTGAGGTCGGCGGCGGGCTGCACGGATCCAACCGGCTCGGCGGCAACTCCCTCTCCGACCTGCTGGTGTTCGGCCGGCGGGCCGGACTCGGCGCCGCCTCGTACGTCGACGGCCTGAGCGACCGGCCGGAGGCCGCCGCGGGCGACCTGCGCGCCGCCGAAGCGGAGGCGCTGGCCCCGCTGGACCGGACCGGCGGGGAGAACCCCTACACCGTCCACCACGAGCTCCAGCAGTCCATGAACTCCCTGGTCGGGATCATCCGGAAGGCCGAGGAGATCACCGAGGCGCTGGAGGTCATCGAGAAACTCAAGCACCGGGCCGCGAACGCCGGATCGCCCGGCACCCGGATCTACAACCCGGGCTGGCACCTCGCCCTCGACCTGCGCAACATGCTCCTCGTCTCCGAGTGCGTGGCCAAGGCCGCGCTGCTCCGCGAGGAGAGCCGGGGCGGGCACACCCGGGACGACTACCCCGGCATGTCCTCGGACTGGCGGCGCAAGCTCCTGGTCTGCTCACTCGACGACGCGGGCGCCGTGGAGATCGAGGAGCAGGTCCAGCTCCCGCTCAGGCCCGACCTGCGCGATCTCTTCGACCTCGCCGAGCTGGAAAAGTACTACACCGAGGCCGAGCTGGCCGAGGGCGGCGCCACGACCGTGAAGGAGGCCTGATGGGCTACAAGGCGAAGTTCCGCGTCTGGCGCGGGGAGGCCGGCGAAGGTGCCCTGGAGGACTTCGTCGTCGAGGTGAACGAGGGCGAAGTGGTCCTCGACGTGATCCACCGGCTGCAGGCGACCCAGGCGCCCGACCTGGCGGTCCGCTGGAACTGCAAGGCCGGCAAGTGCGGCTCCTGCTCGATGGAGATCAACGGAAAGCCCCGTCTGGGCTGCATGGCACGGATGTCCACGTTCACCGAGGAAGAGACGATCACCGTCACGCCCATGCGGACCTTCCCCGTGATCAAGGACCTGGTCACGGACGTGTCCTTCAACTACGAGAAGGCGCGGGAGATCCCCTCGTTCACCCCGCCCAAGGGTGTGGCGCCCGGCGAGTACCGGATGCAGCAGGTCGACGTGGAACGCTCACAGGAGTTCCGCAAGTGCATCGAGTGCTTCATGTGCAACAACGTCTGCCACGTCATCCGGGACCACGAGGAGAACAAGCAGGCGTTCGCGGGACCGCGCTTCCTCATGCGAATCGCCGAGCTCGACATGCACCCCTACGACGTCGAGGACCGGCAGAACTCCGCCCAGGACGAGCACGGCCTGGGCTACTGCAACATCACCAAGTGCTGCACCGAGGTCTGCCCCGAGCACATCAAGATCACCGATAACGCGCTCATCCCCATGAAGGAGCGCGTCGTCGACCGCCGCTACGACCCACTCGTCTGGCTCGGCAACAAAATCTTCCGCCGAACCAAGGAGAAGACCCCGAAAGCCTGAACCGGCGAAGGCCCGCCCCGATGAGGGGCGGGCCTTCGTGCATGAGAGGGGGGGTGAGAAAGCCCGGACCTGCTCACCGCCTTAAGGAACCCACCCTCAAAAGCCTGTATTTTCTGACATCGACCGCAACGGTTCGTGCCGGATAAAGAGCATCCGGCACGAACCGTTGCGCGCATTCTCGCACCGCAAAGTACGCGGCGCGAGAAGTGCGGACGTAGCGTGTCCGACTCTAGGATCCAGCCGTGGTTACAACCCTGGCCCCGGGAACCGCCTAAGAAACCTCGCGCCTACGAGGTGGGCGCTCCGGGGGTCTGGGGTGGGGGCTGCTGGGGTGGGTAGCCGGGCATGACCATGCCGGGCGGGAACTGCACCGGGTACGGCATGGTGGGCATGCCCGGGTAGACCATGCCGGGCACGGGGTAGGCGGCCGGGGGCATCGGCATGGGCATGGGAGCCGGGTAGGTCATGCCGGTCGGGTACATCGGATAGCCGGCCGGGTAGGCTCCCGCGGCCCCGGGGTAGACGGGGTTCTGCGGGTACACCGCGGTCGTGTCGGCCGCCTCGGTGGGATACGTCGCGGTCTGGTCCGCGCCCCGGCGATGCTTGCTGGGCCGCCGCGGCCCGGCGATCCGGATCGCGGCCGCGAACGCCTTCGGCCGGAGCTTGCTGTCCACGAAGTACAGGCAGACGATGACGAAGATCGCGATCGCCAGGGCGGACCAGGCCATCCGGCCGGTCAGCCAGATGTCGCTCATGCCGTTCGGGTGGTCGGCGTTGCGGAGCACCACCGGCTGGGAGGACGGCTCGGGCGCCGTCGGCGTCGGCGTCAGCTCGGGGACGACCACTCCGGGGGTCGTGCCCGGGGTCGACGGGCTGGACACCACCGGTGTGGACTCGCCCGGGGTCGAGCCCGGCGGGGTGGCGTCGCCGGCTCCGGTCGGGGTCGTCGCCGGCGGGGTGTAGGCGGGCAGATTGGGGGTCGTCGCGGGCTCACTCGACCGGGGGGCCGGAGTGGTCGTGGTCCGCTTGGGCGGCTTGGACGTCGCCGGGTTCGTGGGCAGCGGAGCCTCGGTGATCTTCGGCTCCACGGTCTTCGTCCGGGTGACGGTGGGGGTCGGCGCGGTAACCGTGACCTTCGGCCCGCTGGCGGTGACCGTGACGGTCGCCCCGGCTTGAAGCGTCTGCCCGCTTCCGGTCGCGCCGAAGGCCGAAGCCGCCACCACGGTGCCCAGTGCGGACAGCATGAGTGTGCCTACGAGGGCAAACACCGCCTTGGAACGTCCCCGATCGGCCACCACAGTCCTCCGCCACTGCCCGCAGGCGCTCGGCTCCCCGCTCCCACTGACCGGATTCGGGGGTTTCACCCACCCGATCCGCTATGTCGTGGAGTCAATAGCGACATCCTAGGCGAGGAAAAGTAACGGCAAAGTCTGATATCCAATACAAAGCCGAGGACTTTGGCAGCGGGCCAGATCTACTCGGACACGGGGACCTGTCGCTTGAGCGTCCTGCGCCGGTGCATCCGCAGCTGTACGGCGAGCAGGACCAGCAGGACCAGGATCGCGCCGACGACGGCGGGCAGGCTCCGCACCCCGGTCAGCCGCATCGGCTCGATCAGCGTGGTCACCCCGCCTTCCCCCGCGCCTTCGACGGTGGGCAGCGTCCCCGGACCCGCCGGTGGGGCCGGCGGCGGTGGCGGCACCGGGGGCAACCCCACCCGGGCCTCCGGGACCGAGGCGGCTCCCCCGACCGGGGGCCGTGCCATGGCCGGGACTGGCCCGGTGCCCCCGGGTGTGGACGGAATCTGAATCGGTGCGGTGACCGGCACCGGCCGGGGCAGCGCCGGGGCCCGCCTGGGGGTTCGGCCGACGCCCACCTCGCGGTGACCTCGCCCGCCCGACCCGGGGGCACCGGCCCGTGGCGCCCTCCGCTGCCGGGGAACCGTCCGCGGGTGTTCCTCTACGTCGGCCGCGATCGAGGAACCCGGACCGGCGAGCCCGGTCTGCTTGGCCGGTGCGGCGCCCTCGGCCGGTCGGGTCTGATGCAGCTGGACGTACGGCTCCGCGGCCGGCCCGGACGGCTCACCCGTGGCCTGCTGCCCGAACGCGGTGAGCGTCGCCGACGAGGCCGGGGGCACCGGACCGGACATCGCCGTCCCGATCGGGGAGACGGTCCCGACCACGACGGTGCTCACCGACCGGGTGCCGAGCGGCCCGAGCGCAGGCGACTCCACCGAGGCGGTCAGGGTGACCGCGTCGTTGAGCGAGGTCTCCACCGGGACGACCAGCTTGACGTCGAAGCCCTCTTCCACGTCGGCCCGGCCGATCGGGCAGCGGGCCTCTCCGTCGGTGAACCGGACGGTCTGCTGCCCGCAGCCGACGGTGCCGGTCGAGGTGCGCGGCTCCGCCTCGACGACCAGGAAGGCCCCGGCGGCGACCTGCCGGCCGGCGATGACCCTGATCCGGTAGAGCATCTCGTCCCCGGCCCGGACCAGACCGTTGTGCGGCCCGTCGTCGGCCTTGTCGAACGGCGGCAACCCGTCGGAGACCACGTCCAGCGCCATGCTCACCGGCGCGCCCGCCTCCGGCCGCGAGAGCGGCGAGGGGGTCGGCGAGATCTCGACCGCGGGCGGCTCGCTCCAGGGGACGGTGAAGCCCTCGGCTCCGAGCGCCGACGCGGTGGAGGCACCCCCACTCGTGATGAGCACGCCGACGCTCACCACAGCCATCGTGCGCGCACGGAATCGCCTCACGACGCGCCCCCCGTTTCCCCCGATACGGTCGCCGCGGCCGGTCAGCCACGAGCAAGCACAAGTCAGACCGACAATACTCTCCGTGATCGCAGCATGACAACTCGTGGTCGCATATGGGTATCACAAAGAACCACATATCGGCCTTTGTCGGCACGGGGCACCCTCAGCTGAGAGCCACTCCGTCACCGGCGGTGGCCGACCGTGTCCGTACGAACGTCCACCGAGGTCACCCGGTACCGGCGACCTCGCGCCGAGCCGGCCCCCGGGCGAGGGTCAGTACCGGTCGACACCGCCGAGGCAGCTCCGTACGGATCCGACGATCGGCAGGTCCGCCGGGAGCCACGGCACGTCGTACAACTCCGACTCGGTCAGCCAGCGCAGCTCGCGGTGCTCCTTGGGCTGGGGGACGCCGGAGACGACCCTGGCGAGCCAGACCCGGAGCACCGCCGTATCGGTCAGGCGCCAGTCGCCGCCGACCCGCCCGTCGAGGACGATCTCCACGCCGAGCTCTTCGCGGCACTCCCGGACCAGGGCTTCCTCGTCACTCTCCCCGGGATCGACCTTTCCCCCGGGAAACTCCCAGCCCCCGGCGAGCTCGGACGGCTCGGCCCGCTGGGCCGCGAGCAGGCGACCTTCGGAGATGATGGCGGCACCCACGACGACGTTGTCCACGATCACCCATTAGAACATTCCGGCTACGCCTGTTCGAGGCGCCGCAACTGCTCCTTGACACTGGGATGGTCAAGCGGCCGGGTGAATCCCATCAAACTAGTCCGATTCGAGTAGGTGGTGATCTTGATCGGGCCGCAGAGCCGGCAGCGTGCCTCGATCATCTTGCCTTTGGCCACCACCATGCCCACATGGCCGGGATTGTTGGGTCCGGTCCCCGGCCCGGCGTTGAAGAAGACCAGGTCACCGGGTTGCTCGGAGCCTTCCGGGATGCGCACCCCGAAAGGCCACTGCACGAAGGTCGTCCTGGGGATCGACAGACCCACATCGCGGTAGGCCATGTAGATGATGCCGGAGCAGTCGAACCCTTCCGGTCCGGTACCGCCCCAGATGTACGGCTTACCCTGCTGGGCGAGCGCATACCGCAGGATCCCGCGGACCACGTTGTTCGGTGCGGCCTCGACCGAGTCCAGATCGCACTCGGGAGCGGCGTCGCGGGGCACCGGGACCGTCCCGTCCCCCGCGTACCTGCGGGCGATCTCCAGGACCTGGCGGACGTACCACATCGCGCGGTTGTAGACGAAGAGCGCCCGCTCCAGGTTCTCGGGGGCGCCGTTGCGCTTGAGCATCCGCGCGGCCCCGAGGATCGCGTCGGCGGGGTTGTAGACGTCCATCCAGCCGTCGCCGTCGCCGTCGGAGGCGTAGCCGTTGAACTTGCTCCCCTCCTTGATCCGGGGCTTCCCTCCCCACGTGCTGATCAGGAACTGCATGGGACCGGCGGCACCCGCGTGGTTGGTCCCGTCGCTCACCCCCGGCAGCCGGGAGCGGCCGTGATCGGTCTCCCGTTTGCCGACGGCGGCGAGGACGTTCCACTGCACGCCGATCTTGGCGCCGTGCCGCTTGTAGAGTTCCAGATAGTCCGCGGGGATGTCGCGCTGCGCCACCGTGGAGAGCGCCGCCTCGCCGGGCTTGTACTCCGTGCACAGGTCGGTCGTGCCGCCGAGCCCGCCGAGGAACGAGGGCACGGTCATCAGCATCGGGGCGATGATGAAGCTCATCAGCAGGAGACCGGCCGTACCGGCGACGATGACGATCCGGAACCTGGACATCAGTGGGGGTCTCCCTCCTGCCCCGCGTTCGCCTGCTGGATGTCGTGAACCTTCCAGTCCGCCCCCACCTGGGAGACCGTGATGGCGTACTCCTCGGTTCGCTGATCGGAGCCCGACTTCGCGGTGATCCGCTGGGTGATCCCCACCACGTAGACCACCGAACGCTCCTTGACGTCGCGGATCTCGCGGATCTCGGCCGACGCCTGGGAGACCACCTGATCCGCCCGGTTCTGCTCCAGCTCACCCGGGGACAGCACCCCCCGGGCCAGGATGCGGCCGAGATCGGGGGTGGTGAACACCGAGATCCGCCGCGCGTGGACGGCCGGGTCCTCGTCGTGGCGGTATCCCCCGTACGCCGTCGCGAACCGGTACGCGACATCGGCGGAGGCGGCGAACTCCTCCTTGGAGAGCGGCAGCAGCCGGTAGATGTCGAACGACTCGGCCGAAGGCGGTGGGCTCGGCGTCGCCGGGACCGGAGGCGGAGCCGGTGCCGTCCGGCCGACGTCTTGGACCGGCGGTACGGCGCCGTCGGACGACGTGCCGGTGGGAGGGGCGAGCACGGTCAGATAGACACCGATCGCGGCCAGCCCGAGCACGACGCAGATGAAGACCCACCTGCGTCTCCCCTCGGTCACCGGTACCCCTCTGCGCCGGGAGACCGGCCGACGGGGGATTGGCCCGGCGGCCGATCGTCGATCTCTCGGGAACGCACTGAACGCTAATCCTTCTCGCGGTTGGAGGGCCTCAGCCAGAACGGGGCGGACGGCTCACCGTCGTCGGCCTGACCGGAGCGGGGTCCGGGCAGCCAGAGCGGCGGGGGTTCGCTGCGCCGGGTACGGCTCGCGCGGTCGCCCTCCTCGCTCCGGCGCGGGCGCGGCGTGGGGTCCTGCTGGGGCCGTCGCGCCGGAGCCGACGGCCGGGAGCCGCCACCTGCGGACCCGCCGCCCGCGGAGCCTCCGCCGAACCAGCCGCCGCCCGTACGGGAGCCACCCCGGCCACCGCCGAACCAGCCGCCTCCGCCGGAACCTCCGGAACCGGAGCCGCCCGAGGACCGCGACGGAGCAGACGATCGGGAGCCGCCGCCGAACCAGCCGCCCGAGCCGCGGGGCCCGGGAGCCCCGCTCGGGGTCGACGGCACGCTCCCGGAGGGGGCGCCCGCCGCGGGCCGCGGCGGGGTCCCTCCGGAAGCCGCTCTGGGCGCGGGGGTTCCCCCGGAGGCCCTCGGCGGAGCCGCCGGAGCCGCGCCGGGCGCCGTACCGCCCCTGGTCAGCGGCGCGCCGCCGCGGGAGGCCACCGGCGGGGCGCCGGGGGTGCGAGCCGACGGCGTACGGCCGGACAGGTTGAGGGGCGGGGCCGAGCCGGCTCGGGAGACCGCGACGCCGCGTCCCCCGATCTGGCGGCGGCCGGGGGTGCCGGGCTCCGCGCCCGCCATGGGCGGTGCGGCCGCGCCGGCCTGGGCGTTCGCCGCGTCCTCGGGGCCGCCGCGAGCCCGGGCTGCACCCGCCGCGCTGATCGCCGCGCCGCTCGCCCCGACGACGGCCGCGGCCTGCAGGGCGGGTTCGGCCTTGCGCAGCCCCCAGCGGGCGACCCGGAACCCGGCCACGGGGGGCAGGACCGAGGCGGCGCGGGAGAGCGTCGGCGCGGACGTGGCCTCGCCGAGCACCCGGGTGGTGAAGTTGTGCCCGTCCATGGAGGAGAACAGGTGCTGGAACGGTCTTCGGTAGAAGAACACCGCGATGGTCAGCAGCGCGATGAACATGATCTGCATCCCCCACGGGAGCGGGGTGGAGATGATCAGCGCGTAGCCGTACACCAGAATGCCGAGCACGACGGCGAGCACCGCCTGTCTGAGCAACGTCCCCACCAGCATCTCCAGCCATCGCATGGCGATGATCCGCCCGGTGCCCGGGTGCACCCCGATGATCAGGAAGATCGGGGCGAGGATCAGCAGCATGAGGAAGCCGATCTTCAGCACGAGCAGGGAGACCGCCACGAGGAAGATGAGCAGCCCCGCCACCATCGCCGCGATGAACGCCCCGATCGCGATCCCGAGCCGGGAGGTCCAGTCCTTGCCCTGGAAGAGGAAGAAGATCGGGGTCCGCTCCAGCGGATCGGCGACCTCCTGTTCGAACCGCTCCTGATGCGCGCTCGCGCCCGGCTGCTGGTTCGCCGCCTGTTCCTCGCGGTCGACGGCCTGGATGTCGAGGAGTTTCTGCCCGAAGGTCTTGATCACCGGGGCGTTCGGGTCCGCGGTGCCGAAGACACCCATCAGCCACGGTTTGCAGACCAGGGTCGACCAGAGCGCGTCGGTGTTCTGATCCACCCCGCTCACCCCGGTCTTGCCGAACTCCGGCGTCGTGGCCGTCTCGCCCTTCGGGGGCAGGCAGGACGTCCCCTCCGCTCCGGGCAGCCCGGCCAGCGCCGAGTTGACGACCTCGCTCGTCTTGCTGGTGACCGTCGTCCCCAAGCCCGTGAAGTCACCGGGCCGGCTGAAGAACCAGACCGCCACCGACACGGCGAGCACCATCCAGATGACGCCCTCCGCCGTCGTCGTCGCCCGCTTGCGGATCAGTCCGTACCAGGCGAGCCAGATGGCGCCGAGGATGACGATGGGCCGCAGGAAGGGCCAGTACAGCGCGTCGGCGAGCCGGGTCACGATGTCGTCGACGACATCCTTGATCGTGTCGAGCGGCCCCTCGGTGGCCGCCGCCTCATAGGTCGTGATCGTCAGCCGGTCGACCGCCTTCGCCCAGGTGAAGATGGCGTTGGCCCAGGTGTTGCCGAGCACGGCGGCGACGTCCGAGCAGCCCAGCTGGTGGGTGTGCCAGAACAGCCCCTGCATGCCGTACCTGGCGTAGTTGGTGTTCGCCGGCTGCGGGGCGTTCGGATCCGCCGGGGTGCCGGTCGCCGGCGTCGTCGGCGGAGTCGCCCCGCCGGACGTGGCCGGCGCGTCCGGTACGGCCGCCGCGGCGCCCGCGGGGGCCGGAGCCTGGATCAGCCCGTCGATGGCGCCGCCGACCACCTCGGGGGCGAGGTCGGCGGAGAGATCGCAGATGGGCACCGCCGCCGTGGCCGTACTGAACGGCAGCGCGGCGGGAACGACGACGAACGTGCCGAGGAGCATCAAGAGAAAGGCGGACCAGCGAGTTCTCCTCCCGATCCGCCTCATTCGCCGCTTCACGCCCCGACCTCCCCGGCGATCTGCTGGGACTCCTCCGGCTTGTCGCGCGTCGGGTTGGTATCGAGCCACCGCAACAGTTCCTCCGACATCAGATCCACGCCGATTCGACCGGCACGCCCATCGAGATCCCTGAAGACACATTCACCGTTGCCGAGCGCGCGAAGAACCGCCTTGTGCTCCTCCGACGCGTCCACGCCGAGAAGCGACATGACGTGCTCCACCTCCACCCGCTCGGTCGACCGGAAGGCGAAGACCGAGGAGAGACAGTTGGTGACCTGCTCGTTGAGAAGGTCACCGGCGTTCTGGGAGACGAGTACGAGTGCGGTGTTCCGGGAGCGGCCCATCCGGCTCACCTCCGGGACGAGCTTGGCCCCCTCCGGCGTGGAGGTGATCGCCCACGCCTCGTCCAGGAAGATCGCCTTGGGCGCGCGCCGGTCCAGACCGTTCATCAGCCGCCGGGCGAACTGGGAGACCAGGTAGAGCAGAGCCACGGAGAGCCGCTGTTCGTAGGAGTAGTCCTCCCGGGCGAACGCGGCGTCGGGCAGGGTCAAGCCGCCCAGCGTGAAGACCGTGGTCCAGCCCTCCGAGTCGATCTGGTCACCACCTGACGGGTCGAAGCAGAGCCGAGCGAGACGCATCTCCGACATTGAGCGAAGCACGGCGCCGAGGTTTTTGGAAGCCGGATCCTCGGAAGCCTCCAAATACTCCACGACCCGCCCGAGCGACGGGGACGGCTGATTGGCGACGGCCGTCACCGCCTGGATCATCGCCGACTCCCGCTCCTCCGACATTCGGGGCAGCAGCAGCCGCAAAGTCTCGGTGGCCATCGTCTTCTTCGCGGCGAGATCGTCCCCGAAGGAGAACGGGTCGAGCAGCCCCGGGGCCGCCGACCCGAGCGGCAGGATCCGGGCGCGGCGGCCGCGGCGCTGCAGCAGCCGGACGAGGGACTCGGCGTCCCCCTTGGGGTCGATGACCGCGATCGTGGTCCCGCGCAGGGCCATCTGGTAGATGAGCAGCAGGGCGAGCGTGGTCTTCCCGCCGCCGGGCTCACCGGTGATCGCGATGGCGGTGGGACGGTTCCGCGCCGCCGCGACCAGCGGGTCGAAGTGGACGATGGACCGGGCCCGGCCCATCGTCTCGCCGATGTAGGGCCCCACCCAGCCCGAGTCCCCCCGGGCCGCCCGGTCCCCCAGCTCGACCGTGGCCATCGCCATCCCGCCCGCGATCGTCCGCAGCGGCTGACGCTGGGCGTAGGCCTGCACCCGGACCCGCTCGCCGGGAAGCGCCTCGCAGAAGAGGGAGAACTGGTCCCCGGTGGAGTTGACGATGTCGATGCCGAGGTCGCGGTAGTGCTCGACCACCGCCTCGACCCGCTGGACGCAGATCTCCTCGGTCGGCGCCGTCACGATGAGCCGGTGCCACCCGTACACGAACGGCAGCCGCTCCTTGGTGATCCCGTGCTCCAGCATCCGGGCCGCGTCGATCTGCTCGGCGAGGGCGATGGGCGCCTCCGCCCCGGCCTCCCGGATGTGGATGTCCATGTCCCGGGCGTGGGCGAGCTTGCGGGCAACGTCCCGCGACGCCTTCACCGGGGTGATCAGCCGCATCCGGCTGGACACCTCGACGGGGAAGGGCAGCGCGTCGGCGAAGTGCAGCCACGGTTCGCCGTCCGGGAACGGCATCAGGTCGGGAAACCGGGCGAACGACAGGTGCGCGGCCCAGGACTCCCCGTTTACCTGGACGATCCGCAGCATGGATCGCCCATTGTGGATCTGCCCCTCGACCAGGGACTCGATCTCCCCCCTGCCCCAGCGCCGGTTCGGGCTGGCCGAGGGCGCGGGGTCGATGAGCGAGCCGCTCACCGCGTGCTGGAAGAGCCAGGCGATCTCGGCCGACGTGGCGTGCCGGGCGTAGAGGGCGCTCGCCGAGAGCGCCCGCCCGAGCCGTTCCGCCTGCTCGGTCCACTTGGTGATCTCGTCGTCGGGGATCGAGTCGTCGTCGAGGCCGAGCATCCGCTCCGAACGCTGGTACGCCCCGAAGAACTGGGAGAGCACGCCGGTGCCGAGCTGGGTCCCCCGCAGGCCGAGCCGGACGCCGAGATAGACCTCCTTGGTCCAGAAGTCCTTCGCCCAGACGTGCCGGTACATCTCCTCCAGGTAGTCCCGCCAGCCGGGCCCCTCGTCGGAGGTCCGGTCGAGTTCCATCGCCCACGCGGCGGCCGGGTAGGTGCGGTTGGCCACCCGCAGATGCACCTCCGCGTCGGGCATCCGGATCGCCGACAGGGCTATCGTGACGTTGGTGGCGAGGGCTTCGCGCTCCTCGGGGGTGACGAACTCGTAGGAGACCGTGGGCAGCCGGAAGTACACCCAGGCGGCCGTGTCCGTGAGCAGAATCCGGTCGTCGAAGTATCGGACGGCGAGTCGGCTCCGGTTCCGGGAAGCCCTGCTCATCGATGATTCCCCCTCCTCGCGCGCCCCTCGGCCATCCCGGCCGGCGCCGTCGTCACCCCGCTCGGTCCGCGGCTGTCCGGGCTCACCGGGCGGCTCTCATCGGGTCAGCTCCTGTTCGGTCACCGAGGTGGCCTTGAATCCCGAGGTCACCACGCCGGCGAGGGCCAGATACGCGCGCCGTGCGGGCATCCTGAGGTAGCCCAGCTCCACCCGCGGCTCCTTCCCGGGCGCGAGCGCGTCGTCCCACGGCACCCGGACGATCGCCCGGCAGCGGCCCCGGGCCACCATCTCGGCCTGCTCGACGTCGGAGATGCTGCGTTTGCTCACCCCGTTGACCACCATGACGGACCTTCTGCGCAGTTCCGCACAGCCGTGGCCGTCCAGCCACTCGTAGGTCATGGCCACGGCGTCCGGGGCGTCCTCGCTGGCGGGGGCGACGAGGACGAGCTGATCCGCGTACGGCAGGGCGCGCGCCGCCACCGCCGCCGCGGGGTCGACGACGATCAGCTTGTAGTGCCGGTCCAGCACCCGGACGGCCCGGTCGAAGTCCTGGTCGTCGAGGTTGGAGCCGCCTTCGCCACCCGCGATCACCTCCAGGCCGGACTTGGTGAGATTGGTGTAGGCACGCATGCTCATATATCCGGATATGCCTTCGAGGCCGCGGAGGAGGGAACCCAGCGTCTCCGGCGACTCCGGCTTGATCCGGCTCGTCAACGTCTGATCACCGACGTTGGCGTCCACGGCGAGGATCCGATCGTCGCGATGGTGGGCGAGCGAGTGACCCAGCATCAACGCCGTCGTCGTCTGCCCCGCCCCGCCCGTACAGCCGAGGACCACCACCCGTCGGCTCCCGGTGAACTCGGTGCGGACCCGCGCCTCCTCGGCGCCCTGCCCGTCACCCCGCCCCGCGCCGCCGATCACGACCTGGGCCAGCCTGCGCCAGCCCCCCGGCTGATCCGCCCGGCGGACCACCGACTCCACCCGGCGAACCCTGGGCTCCACCCTGGCCGGATCCGGCTCCCGCGACGGCCCCGGCAACGGAACGGCGGGGACCGCACCCGACCTGGCGTCACCCGAACGTGACGGAGGCGGCTGGTTCGACATGCTGATCGACACCGCGCCCTGACCCGGCCGAGCCCGGCCGGGCGTCCGCCCCCCGGCGGGCGCCGGAGACTCGGGGTGGCGCGGGCGAGGCGGAACCACCGCGGGCGCCTCCCGGCGCGGACGCGGCGCCGGCGGCCGTACCTGCGGCTCCGCGTGGACCGGCTCCACCGCATCGGCCTCCCCCGGGTCCCCGACCTGGGGAACCCGCCGATCCTGGGGCTGTGCAACCGGCTCCGGCACCCAAACGGGCTCGTCTTCCGGCTCCGATCGCTTGGCGGACACCAGCAGCACATCCGGACGAGAGGGCCGGACGGGACGCGCCGGTACGGGCGGATCCTGCTCCCGTGGGTGGTCCACCGTCTCCGGGACCGCCACCTCGGGAACGCGAGACGGGCGGGGTCGCGCGGGCTCCGCCTGCTCCCCGGACTCCGTCCCAGACGCGTCGGATCCCGTCCCTTCCTCGTCGAGGGCGACCTCCACCGCGGGTGCCTCAGACCGAGAATGACGTGACGACGGCACGGGTACGGGCGGAGCCGCCGGGTCGGCCTCCTGCGCGGGCTCACCGAGGTCGTGCGGTGCGACGAGCGCATCCGGGGGCGGCTCGGCCGGGCCTTTCGCGTGGCGGCCCACCGGCTCGGCCGCGAGCCCGGCCTCGGCGCGGGCCACCTCGGCGCGGAGCCGGTCCGCGCTCAGCCGCTCCCGCTCGGCCTCCGGCCGTGCCTCCGCCGAAGGCACCGGCCGCGGCTCCACCGCCGCGGTGTCCGCGGTCTTCGGGGCGTCGCGGCGGCCGGATTCGCCGGGCGGGTCGGCCGCCATGTGCCTGCGGAGCTTGCCCAGGGCTTCGGCCGAGATGCGCGGGACGCCACCGCGGATCCGCTCCGCCGGGAGCGCCGACCCCTGTGCGGGGGGAGTGGACGCCCGGACGGGCTCGGGCCGCGGCGGTGCCTCCGGCACCCGTTCCGCCGGAAGGGCGCGTTCCCGCGGCCGCGGCGCGGGCCGCCGGCGGGCGGCGGGCCGCTCGGGCACCGGATCGGGTGCCGTCGCCGGCTCGGGAAGGGCGCGCGGCGGCGCCTCGTCGGCGACCCGGTCCAAGACGAGCTCGGGCGCGGAGCCGAGGGCGACCCGCTGCGGATCGCGCCAGACCCGCGCGGTGAGAACGATCTCTGAGGGCTCCTCCACGGGGGCGAGCCGGCACCAGGTCCGCGGCTCGCCCATGTAGCGGAGCTGGGATTGGAGCAGCTCGGTGAGGCGCTTGCTCTCGATCACGGGGCGGGTGGCCAGCCAGGTGACCACTCCGGGGGGTACGAGGTAGACGACGTGCCACGGGGCGTCGAACGGAAGCCCGATCAGGTAGAGCAGGAGGCTCCAGGGGGCGAGCACGCCGATGAAGACACCGATCCAGACCATGGGCAGCGGCACGGGGAGCCGCAGGTCATACAGTTTGTATAACCGCTTCTCGATTCGCCAGATATTTGTGTATGTAGGCAGATCCACTTACGTGCCTCCCTTCACCGCCCGGCCTGATTCCTGTCACTTCCCTACTTAATACCGAGTGCCCCCGCCAGAGCCCTCGCGATCGCCTCGATGATGTTCGGAACGTAGAAGATCACACCGATTCCGATGGCCAGAATGATGAACTGCACAAACCTGGTGATCTCACGGGTGAAAAGGAAGAAAATCGCCACCACGGATACGATCACGAGGAAGAGCGGGCCGAAGAATCCACGCAGAAAGTTGGCCAGCCCCTCGGTGTCGACCTCAGCAGGGGGTGTGGTCGGTGACGCGAGATCGACCGCGGCCGACAGCACGGTCTCGATAATCAATTCCGGTCCTCCAGGGGTCTCGATCAGCAAACCGCGACGAGTGACGCCAATCTAGGTCATTCGCTACCCCGCGGACCGACTTGTGCCGCGTATGTCCTTTACGAACCACTTGTCGCCTTGCTGCTCTACAGTGAGCCGATAGGACTGGGTGAGTTTGGAGGTTCCCTGGCCTGCCCCGCCTGAAGTAGTCCCCGCCCCACGCACTCTCCACACCACGGTCGCGTTGATCTCCCGGGTCGGCCCGCCGACCGGCACGACCACCTGCTGAAGTCTGTCCAGCTCCAGGGCACCCTCAAAACCCTTCAAGCTCACCCCCTGCGCCAGGTAGCGCTGAAGGGCGACCGCGTCCGTCCCGCCGTAGGCCCGGAAGAACCCGTCGAGCTGACCGGTGAGCTCACTCTCCGTCGCCACGTCCCGATCCACGTCCTCCTGCTGGGGCAGTGCGGCGACGGCGGGCGCGGGAAGCAGCCCCGGACGATCCGCCACGACGAATCCCGTGCCCGAGTAATGAACGGGCACCGAGAGGAGATACCGCTGCGACGCGGATTGGACGACGATGGTGATCACGGCGTTCTTGGCGTCACGGACGTCGACGTCGTAGGCCTCGAAGGCACCCGCTACCAGTTTTCCGGTCCCGTCCCAGCCGAACTGCCGATCCGCGCCCGCGGGCAGGAACGGGGCGAGCCGCGCCTCCCGTTCGGCCGGCCTGGTGGAATCGAAATTCAAATAGGCTGCGGCGAATTGTTCGGCGAAAGCGGTACCGGCGACCGTCGGAAATCCCGCCTCCGGCTGAACAATTTGACCGACCGGAGCGGAAGGCGATTCGGTATAGCGGGCGACGAGTGCGGTCACCCCGTTAATCAATATGACGATGAGAACGGCCCAGAGAATCGTCCGGCCGATCCAGACCAGCCAGCGTCCGCCCCCGCCGCTCCAGCCCGGCCTCCGCCGGGCGGCCCGGCCGCGATCATCCTCTTCGGCCCATGCGTCGCCCGCGTCGGGTTCGTATGACGCGCGCCTGAACGGGGCCTGCCCGTCGAGCCGGCGCAGCGGCGCCTGCCCCGAGCCGCGGCCACCCCGCGAACCGTGCTGGACGGTCGACTTGCGAGCCATCACGCCTCCGCTCGCGCCGTTCCTCCCGGTGGGCGCGGTATCGTCATACTCTCGTTATCCACGGTGAAGTATTCACCATAACGGTGCTTACCAAATCTTCCGGGCATGACTCACCTACACCATCGAAAGCCGCATCTGACCCCAACGTCTGCATCCACAACACGAGGGTCACACAGACCGGCGCGAGTAGGCGGCCAAACCACGCACGAGTTTGCTATTACCTGGCAGCCAGGAATTTGTCACCAGAGTCAGACATGACGAAGCACCACGCCTGACCAGCGCGTCAAATCCCCCGGAACCCACCCGACTCAACAACCGACGGGCCTTTTCCGGTCCTGGCGGCACAACCGGAACCGACGGCATCCATGATCCCACCCGTCCCTCACCCCGTCGACCCGCATCCTGTGCGACAGTCGGTGTCGTCACGTCGGCGTCACGTCGTCACGTCGGCCGAGGAAGGAAGGCGACCATGTCCCAGGCCGAGTACCTGGCCGTTCTCACCACCACCGACAGCGCCGAACGCGCCAGGGAGCTCGCCGCCACGGCCGTCGAACGCCGCCTGGCCGCCTGTGCCCAGATCGACGGCCCGATCCGCAGCGTCTACCGCTGGCAGGACACCATCCAAGACGACACCGAGTGGCGTGTCCTCTACAAGACCACCGCCGACCGCTACCCCGACCTCGAAGCCCACATCAAGAGCGTCCACACCTACGACACCCCCGAGATCATCGCCACCCCCATAACCGCCGGCAACGACGCCTACCTCACCTGGCTCCACACCGAAACGGCGCCTCGGTAGCCGAAGACCCTGCCGTCAGCCGTGCCGGAACGAGTAAACGCCCAACCCGGCATCGAGGCGACACCCAATTCACGAAACCGATCACGCCGCGGCCTCCGCCCAACGGCGGATCCGACGGCCTCAGACGACCGGTCCGGTGTCACCTGGCCCTGTCTTCGATGGCCTCGAAAATGTCCGAGTCGGTCTCCTTCTGCCAGTCCGGCAGGTCCGGCCAGTCAGCAACGTAGCCCGGCTTCGGATCCTCGAAGTGCTTGTACATCTGAGCTACCCAGCACGTCGCGACGAAGCGGCCCTTCTGCTCCCGTGTCAGCCGCACCGCGTGGCCATCGCTCAGATCGAGGAATTGACGTACCTGTTCGTACACGACCCCTGCAGCCGCACGTTCCCACTCGGGCGTGTCCTCCCAAGGAGTCACGTAGCCCGGCTTCGGCTCACCCGGAAAGTGCTTCCGCACTCCCGCGATCCACGCCTCCCTGAACAACCGGGCGCCCTCAATCTCCGGCACGACGACCCCTCTCGTCACATCACACCCAAGACACCGATCTCGGCGTCCAACTCCGCCACACGGCGATCCCGGCCCCAGGAACCGAAATCCGCCCGCAAAGCCTGGAGTTTACGGGCGATGTATCCAGAGCCCGATTGCTGAGCCAGCCGGAGAGCCTCACCACCATAGGTCAGAAGCTGCTCGACGTCACGGCGTTTCATCCCGATTACTGCGAGGTCGGCTAGGGCGGCACCCCGGCGGCGAATAGACTGCCCCTTGGTCAAAGCGTCAGAGACCAGCGCCCTCTTAAGCGCTGTCTCGGCAGGGTCGAGTCGCCCAAGCCGGACGTAACAGGCCCCCCGCTCCTCATCGAGACGTGAACCGTCGAAGCGTAGCCACCCGCCGTTGTCGACAGGTCCATTCAAGTCTGCGACCTGCTGAGCCTCGTCGAGGGCCCGCTCGCAAGAACCGACAGTTCCCAAGCCCGCGTATGCCGCAGCCTGCACTGATGCCACCCAATGCCTTGTGGACCGTGCGCTGTCACCACGTATGGCGATCCTCCACGCAACTTCGAGAGTCTCGGCGGCCTGCGCAAAACGTCCCTCGAAAACGTCCAAGTACGCGTGCCGGACAAGCGCGCAGGCCCACAGATCGAAAGCGTGAGCGTTGCCACTGGCTGAAGTGGCCAACGTGTAGTCCGCTGCAGCGTCCGTGTATCGGTTGGCATCAAATGCCAGCTCACCCGAGAGCTGAAGGAGATCTCCTGCGACCTCACACAAGGCACTGGTCTGGTGTGATTTCCTCAGTGCGTCGTTCAACACACCAAGCTGTTCGCGAACGATCAACGTGATGGAGCCTTTTGAACGGGCCAGCAGGTAAACCCGCCAAAGGTGGTCGTTCATCTGGTGGAAGTCGTCGATCGAGCCTCGCTCGACCGCATCCGCAATCGCCTCAGCCTCATCATGCGCGAGGGCCGTCAGAGCCCCGGTCGTCGCCATGAGGCGTAGAAACTCACGTCGGATCACGTCGTTGTTATGCCCTGAACCATGACAATCACCAGACGGCGACGCTACGGACTCCAGGCAGGCAGTTCGTGGCAAGGTTAGCATTACGTCGAGTTCGGCGAGATCCAGGTGTAGCAACATGGCCATTTTCGGCCGGTGAACACCCTCGGGGGTTGTTTCCCCCCGCTCCCAGCGGCCAACCGTTGTGCGATCGACACCGAGGGCATGGGCGAGCCGCTCTTGACTGTAGCCCATGGCTTTCCGCCGCTTGGCTAGGCCCATATCGGCCTCTTTCCCCAATTGATCATTGTCTTACCCATACGGTGCACTCCGTGCATCAGAAAAGCGTCAAGAATGCCGCACGGTTGCCGTGGTTCACATCGATCCGGGACTGTTGGCTGGACTTACCGCCGGACAAGCTCCCCCGGTTCAGGTCAGGCGGCTTAAACAAGAGCCCGCTCCGAAACGCGGTCGGGCATCCATCCCGAAGGGATATTAAGGGAACCACCAGTGACCCGGGAGGACTCTGATGCACTTGGTTATCGCAACTCCATTTCTCGACGACTACTTGTTGCTTCGGCCGGGTGCAGCAAACGGCGCGAGGTTACCGCGAGGTATGTATGAGGAGCTCAGGCAGCTGGCCGGCTCAAACAGCAGAGTCCCACCGTGGCTGGCCGATGCGGCTGCGAAGTCGTGGGGGCTGGAGCTAAGGACCCGACCGATGGCCGAGACCGTTCTGGTACGTCAGCCATCCCCCCACGGCTACTGCCGAGCATCGTACGAGCTAAATCTCGGCTGCAACTTCGACTGCTCGCACTGCTATCTCGCCCAGAAAAGGTTCGCCGGGCTGAAGTGGTCTGATCGCGAAAAGCTCCTGAACGCGATGCGTGACGCGGGCGTTGTGTGGCTCCAACTAACGGGCGGCGAACCGCTGATCGATGGACAGTTCGCTGAGACATACATCTACGCCTACGGGCTGGGCATGATGCTCTCCATATCCACAAATGCATCCACATTGTGGAAGCCAAAGAACATTGACCTCCTCACCTCCAGACGCCCCTATCGCGTGACGATCAGCGTGTACGGCGGAAGCGAAGAGTCATTCGACGGGCTGACTAGGCGCCGCGGGTCGTGGAAGAACTTCAACAAGGGCATGAGGGCGGGCATGGAGGCTGGTCTGCCGATCAACCTCAACTTGATCATCACCGGGAGCTGCGCCCAAGAACGCCAACAGATGATCGATATGGCCGAAAGTTGGGGACTTCCCTACCACGTCTTCAGCAACATGAGTCCGACCATCTACGGGGGCGCCGACTCCCTGCCCGCCCAGTCAGAAGAGCACCTCACAAAGCGGCGAGTGTTTACCGGCTGCCACGCGGGCCATACGTTCTTCCACTCTGACCCTCACGGCAGAGTCACCATCTGCAAGGTGGGCCGGGAACACCCCATTGACCTCGTATCGGAGGGTGTGAACGGGCTGTCCAAACTTCCCGCCATCGCGGATTCCCTCATGCTTCGCACTGGTGGCTGCTCCGGCTGTGCTCTATCGGGCTCCTGCATGGTGTGCAGACCGTTGGCCAAGCTCTACCAAGAGGCGAAGGCACCACTGAAGATGTACTGCCAGCACGCCTAGGAGGTAGTCGCATGACCGCGCTCATCATGGAACGGCCAGCGGGTCCCGGACCCGTCGCCATTAAGATCACAACTCGCCCTTGCGAACTCACGGAGATCGAGTTCGTCAGCGATCTTGAGGCTGTCGTCGAGTCCGAGAAGTGCTCATGTAACGCGGGTGACGACAACCCCTACTAGGTCGCCAACTGCGACCTAGCAGGTAGAGCGCGGGTGTCTACCGGCCCCGCGCTCGCTCATTCCTAATCCTGAGTGGCCAGCGCATCGAGCTGCTCAGCAGGCCGCTGAAGGGCATTGATCATGTTCCCCTTGTACTCCCGTGTCCGGAGCAGAGTGAACCCCTGGGTCTCGTAGTACTTGACCAGTCGATCCTCGGTGGTTACGCGCCGGACCCACCGCTTGCCCTCCCGCGCAGCTCGGTCGACGGCCCAATGGGCGATCCTGGTCCCCAGTCCCTTGCCCGCATATGCCGGATCGGTGACCGTGTTTGCCAAGAGGAAGCAGCTCTCAGCTCGCTCTTCCTCGGTAAAGATGGCGGTGCCGGTCTGTTCAAGGAGCATCGTCATGCCGATGGGCAGACTGTCGTCGCCGACCAGGACCCACATGGGCGCGTGTGCGGAGAGACTCCTGTCAGCGATCTCGCCGGGTGTCTGAGGCCACAGAATGACACCCTGATCGGCCATCCACGTGAAGCGGCTCGCGACGAATCTCTCAACGTGATCCCGGTCCGAGGGAGCGGCTCGACGCATGACATACAAGGCGGCTCACTCCCATGATGTTGGGTATCACCACAGTAATGGGATCGGTGAAACCCATGGGGCGAAGACGTAATCCCAGGGCGGTGGAACGCACCGAACTGTGTCACCCTTCGTGAGTCGGTGGCACGGTTCGGGGGCCACGCGGTGAGAGCAGCGGGTCAGACGTGAAGCGGAACTCCACGACGTGCGCCATCGCGCATGCTCCGGGTGCAGCAGTACGATTGCGACGACACCCCGAGATCATCGCTATCCCAGTCACCACCGGCGACGACGCCTACCTCACCTGGCTCCGCACCGAAACCACCACCCACCGCCTGACCTCCCATGGTTCAGATACGAGTCGTCCAACACGATCGACATCGCCGAGTACCGATAGGGCGGTTCCCCAACAGTGAAGTTCTTGGGGCGAAGACGTAGTCCTGAGGTGGTGAGACGCACCAAACCCACCGAACCATGGCCCCACCGGCTTTCACATGCGGAGTGTGGTCACAGTGTGTGCGATCTCCCGTGCATGGTCCGCCGCTGCGGGGCCGCGGATCGGATCGGGCGCCTCGGCCAGGAAGACGAGAGCAAGCATCAACGCGGCGTCCAGTCGGCACACCGACAGCGCGGGATCATTGTCGGGGGGAACCGCAGTCGTCTCCGCATATCCGCTGCGGATCGCTGCCAAATCAAGCCCGTTTTCGGGGTATCGGGCGTATTCCGTCAGTCGCCCGAACTCCACGGCGGAACAGCCGAGCAGGGCGTTCGACCAGTCCAGCAGGGCGACGACGTTGCCACGCCGCCGCCGAGTGTTGTCGCTGCGGATATCGAGGTGGATGAGACTGTCCTCGGTAACGCCGCTGAGGTGTCTGCTGATGAGTGACGGATCTGGCGGTTCCGACCAGTCGCCGATGTACCGGCCGATCTCACCCCACCGGCGCCGAATGCGTGCGGCGATCGCCCCGGCTGTGGGCATTCCCTCGGACGCGACCGGCCTCAGGCGTGGCGGTGGCACACTGTGAAGGCGGGCGAGGAGCCGCCCCAGGGCAAAGGAGTCGAGATCCGAACCGTCGTCGTGGACATATGTGGTCAGCAACGCGTCGGAGGATGACGACTCGTCCGCCAGGATCAGCTCCATCGGCTGTGCCACCGGCAAGCCGTAGGCCGCCAGATACCGAGTGAGCTCGTATTCCTGGGCAAGCAGGGCGCGGGTGTCCACATGAGGATCATTGGCGTTCGAGTCGTACCGCCGAGGGGCGAGCCGAACCACAACGGGTTCCCCGTCTTGCCGCCGGGCCCGGTACGCGGAGAACTCCAGTCCCCTGCCGATCAACTCCAGGCCGCTCAACCCCCACCGTCCGGCCAGGTCATTCAGGATGGCGGGGTGTTCAGTCACCGTGCACGCTCGGAGAACTCACTTGCAGGCGGGATCGCAGGAGGGGGAGCAGGCTCGGCGATTCTTTCATTGGGCGCAGGATATCAAGCGTCCAATGAAAGTAACGCTCCGCAGTCAAGCACTCACACGAATCGGCGCGTGCTTGTGCACGGTCCGCGCCGACCGGCCGCTACACGTTGAAGCGGAACTCCACGACGTCGCCGTCGCGCATGACGTAGTCCTTGCCTTCGATCCTGGCCTTGCCGCCGGAGCGGGCGGCGGCCATGGAACCGGCGGCCGTCAGCTCGTCGAAGGAGACGATCTCGGCCTTGATGAAGCCGCGCTGGAAGTCGGTGTGGATGACGCCCGCGGCCTCCGGCGCCGTGGCCCCCTGCTTGATCGTCCAGGCCCGGGCCTCCTTGGGGCCCGCGGTCAGGTAGGTCTGCAGGCCGAGGACGTTGAAGCCGACCCGGGCGAGCTGTGCGAAGCCGGACTCCTCCTGGCCGACCGACTGGAGCAGCTCCAGCGCCTCGTCGTCGGGGAGCTCCACCAGCTCAGACTCGATCTTGGCGTCGAGGAAGACCGCCTCGGCGGGGGCGACGAGGGCGGAGAGCTTGGCCCGGAGGGCCTCGTCCACCAGCTCGTCTGCGTCGAGGTTGAAGACGTACAGGAACGGCTTGGCGGTAAGCAGGTGGAACTCCCGCAGTTCCGCCAGGTCGATCCCCGCGCCCGCCGCGCCGGCGAAGAGGGTCTGCCCGGAGTCGAGCAGCCTGGAGGCCGCCTCGGCCGCGTCCAGCAGCGCCTTCTTCTCCTTGGAGCCGCGCACCTCCCGGGTGAGCCGGGGGATGACCTTCTCCAGGGTCTGCAGGTCGGCGAGGATCAACTCGGTGTTGATCGTCTCGATGTCCCGCCCCGGGTCCACGCCGCCGTCCACATGGGTCACGTCGGGGTCGGTGAACACGCGGATTACCTGGCAGATGGCGTCGGTCTCCCGGATGTTGGCGAGGAACTGGTTGCCCCGCCCCTGGCCTTCGGAGGCGCCCCGGACGAGCCCCGCGATGTCCACGAACTTCACCCGGGCCGGGAGGATCTTCGCCGAGCCGAACATCTTCGCCAGTGCGTCGAGGCGGGGGTCGGGCACGCCGACCTCGCCGACGTTGGGCTCGATGGTGGCGAAGGGGTAGTTCGCGGCGAGCGCGTGGGCGCTCTTGGTCAGGGCGTTGAACACCGTGGACTTACCGACGTTGGGCAGGCCGACGATACCGATGGACAGGCTCACGTTCGGTGAGTTTACTGGCCTTTCCCCCGGCCCGCTCCGCGTGTACGGCCTGCGGCCCGTACCGGATCCCGGGCGTGTCGGGCGTCGAACGCCCGGGATGTCCTGCGAGCATGCCGGGCATGGACGTCACGGCTCTCCTCCTCGGACTGTTCATCGGGCTCGGCACGGGTGTCGCGATCGGGCTGGCGCTCGGCCGGGCGAGGACCTCGGCCGCGATCGTGGAGTCGGCCACCCGCGCCGCCGCGGCGGAGGCCCGGGCTCACGCGGCCGAGGAGCATGCGGAGGGGCGCCTCACCGAACGTTTCCAGGCGCTGTCCACCCGGGCGCTGGACGTCAACAACCTGCGTTTCCTGGAACTCGCCGAGAGTCGGCTGGCCGCCTCGCGCGCCGAGGCCTCCGGCGATCTGGAGCAGCGCAGACAGGCGGTCGAGCACCTGGTCACGCCGCTGCGGGAGGCGCTGGAGCGGCTGGAGGCCCAGATCCGCGAGTCGGACTCGGGGCGGCGGACCTCCCACGCCGAGCTCGCCCAGCAGGTGGAGTTCGTCCGGAAAAGCTCGGATCAGCTCCGCGCCCAGACCCAGTCGCTGGTCCGCGCGCTGCAGCGGCCCGAGGCCCGGGGTCGGTGGGGGGAACTGCAGCTGCGCCGGGTGGCCGAACTCGCCGGGATGGCGAGGTTCTGCGACTTCGACGAACAGGCCGTCGCCTCGACCGCGGACGGGACGGTCCGGCCCGACATGGTGATCCGGCTGGCGGGCGGCAAGAACGTGGTGGTCGACTCCAAGGTCTCGCTCGCGGCGTACCTGGAGGCCGCCGAGACCGAGGACGCCAAGGCGGGGGCGCTCCGCCTGCAGGCGCACGCGCGGCATCTGCGCGAGCATGTGGACCGGCTGGCCGCGAAGCCGTACTGGCAGGCGTTCAGTCCGGCGCCGGAGTTCGTGGTGCTGTTCATCCCGGGCGAGGCGTTCCTGGCGCCGGCGCTGGAGCACGACCCGGAGCTGCTGGAGCACGCGATGCGCCGCCGGGTGCACATCGCCACCCCGACCACGTTGATCACGATGCTCCGTACGGCGCACTACGCGTGGCAGCAGGCGGCGCTGAGCGAGAACGCCCAGGCGGTGTTCGAGCTGGGCAAGGAGCTCTACGAGCGGCTCGGCGGGATGGGCCGGTCGCTCGACGGCCTGGGCAAGGCGCTCGGCAAGGCCGTGGAGTCCTACAACCGGACGGTCGGCTCGATGGAGAGCCGGGTCCTGGTGACCGCCAGGAAACTCCAGGATCTGGGGGTGGTGGACGCGGCTCTCGACACGCCGGACCCGGTCGATCAGACGCCCCGATCCCTCTCCGCCGCCGAGCTGATCGAGCCGTCCGCGCAGGTCGACCCGGCGGCAAACATCGCTCTTCCACCTCCCGCAAACGGTAGGTTGGCGCGAGACTTGTCGTAGGCGTCCTGGTGTGGGTCTTCGCCGACCCGCCGCATACTCGGGAGGGGGACGACGGTGACCGATCAGCTGTCTTCGGTACGGCCGGGGCCCACGGCCCCGGTCGCGGGCCGGTCGGGGAGGGAGCCGGGCGTCCGGCTCACCGCCCGCGGGGCGACCCTGCTCATCGTGGCCGTCACCCTGGCCGGGCAGCTGACGGCCGGGCCCTTCGCCGTGCCGTTCCTGGGCGGCCTCTGCTTCGTCGCGGTGTGCCTGGGCGTCGCCTTCCTGGTCCGCTCCGCCGACCTGCTCTCCCTCGTCGTGACCCCTCCGCTGATGTTCTTCCTGGCCACGTTCGCCGCCGAGTTCGTCAAGGCGCTGGGCGGGTCACTCCTGCAGGGGCTGGGAATCGGGCTTTTCACCGCCCTGTCGGGCGGCGCCCCGTGGATGTTCGGCGGGTCGGCGCTGGTCCTGGTGATCGCCCTGGTCCGGGGCCTGGCGGGGAACGTCCGGGATCTCCGGGAGGCTCTGCGCGGCGGGGAGCAGCCCGAGGCCCCCAAACCCCCCGAGTTCGCGCCGGAACCCGAGGGGTACTACGAGCCGCGCACCTACGGCATGACCCGTGAGGATCGGGAGAGCCGCACCGGTTAGATGGCGGCCCTGAGGTCGCGGCGAAGCTCGTGCGGGAGGGCGAACCGGACGTTCTCCTCGATGGAGGAAACCTCTTCGACCTCGTCGAAGCCGTGTGCGGCGAGTTTGGCCAGCACCCCGGCGACCAGCTCGTCCGGGACCGACGCCCCGCTGGTCAGCCCGACCGTGTCCACGCCCTCCAGCCACGCCTCCTGGATGAAGGACGCGTTGTCCACCAGGTAGGCGGCGTCCGCTCCGGCGTCCACGGCCACCTCCACCAGGCGGACGGAGTTGGAGGAGTTGTCCGAGCCGACGACGATGACGAGCTGAGCCTGCTTGGCGATCTCCTTCACCGCGACCTGGCGGTTCTGGGTGGCGTAGCAGATGTCGTCGCTCGGCGGGTCGAGCAGGTTGGGGAACCGTCCTTTGAGCGCGGCGACGGTCTCGTTGGTCTCGTCCACCGAGAGCGTGGTCTGGGAGAGCCAGGCGACCCGCTCCGGGTCCTTGACCTGGACCTGGTTGACACCGGCGAGGCCGTCCACGAGGTGGATGCGGTCGGGCGCCTCACCCGCGGTGCCCTCGACCTCCTCGTGCCCTTCGTGGCCGATCAGCAGGATGTCGTAGTCCTGCGCGGCGAAACGCTTGGCCTCGTTGTGCACCTTGGTGACGAGAGGGCAGGTGGCGTCGATGGTCCGCAGGCCCCGCTGGGCCGCCTCCACGTGCACCGCGGGGGACACGCCGTGGGCGGAGAAGACGACGATGGCGTCCTCCGGCACCTGCTCGGTTTCCTCGACGAAGATCGCTCCACGCTCTTCCAGGGTCTGCACGACATGCGTGTTGTGCACGATCTGCTTACGGACGTAAATCGGCGCGCCGTACTGCTCAAGCGCCTTCTCCACGGCCTGTACCGCGCGGTCGACCCCCGCACAGTAGCCGCGTGGTTTGGCCACCAGGACACGCCGCCGGTTCATCGAGGTCATGAGTCCATGGTATTCGGGGTACACGTGGAGTCTGACGGGGAGATGAGCCAGCTATGAGGCAGAGTGATCCTATGTCCGACACAGTGTCCAGTGCGGGGTCCACCAGCCACCGCAATAAACGTGATGAATACCACGAAACTCCTCCAGAAGGAGCCACCGCGATGATCCGTGACCTGGTGAGCACGGTGACCAAGACGGTGCGCGAGGTGATGGAGGACCCGTCCGAACTCCGGGACCGGGCCAGAGACCTTCCGCTGTTCCTCTTCCAGACCGCGCTCAGCGGCGTGGGTCAGGCCCTGCTCGTGGGCGATCAGATCAGGACCGCCCTCAAGCAGCTCACCGGCGACCTGGGCGCCGAGGAGCGGGAGGCCGAGGAGAGGCCGTCCACCCGCCGGGAGCCGATGATCTTCGCGCCCCGGCCGGCGAGCGACGGCGCGGAGCGGCGGCGTGAGGAGCCCGCCGTGTTCCGGCCCCGGGCCGGCGCGAAGACCGCGGCCAAGGCGGCCGAGAAGCCCAAGCGGACCAGGGCCACGGCCACCACCGCGGCCAAGGGCCGCAAGCCCGCCGCCAAGGCCCCGGCCGCTTCCAAGGCCCCGGCCGCCGCCAAGGCGGCCAAAGCGGCCAAGCCCCGAGCCGCCGGCCGGCCGGCCGCCAAGCCGGCGAGGGCCGCCAAGCCCGTGAAGCCCGCCGCGGCCGCCAAGGGGACCGTGGTGGAGTCCAAGGCGATCCCGGGCGAGCCCTTCGAGGGGTACGCCAAGCTCTCCTTGAACTCGCTCCGCGCCCGGCTGCGGGGGACCACGGCGGCCCGGATGACCGCGCTCATCACCTACGAGAAGGGGCACGCGGCGCGCCCGGACGTGCTCCAGATGTACGAGAAGCGCCTGGCGAAGCTGAAGTCACACTAAGCGGCGGTGCCGCGGGCGCCCGCGGGCAATAGGGTTGGCGGGGTGACCCAGCAATCCTCACCCGAAGCGCCGGTACCGGTCAGGACCGTGCTCCAGATGGTCGGCGGCTGGATCGCCAAGCTCGGCCGGATCTGGGTGGAGGGCCAGATCACCGAGCTTGCCGTCCGCGGCGGCACGGTCTTCCTGACGCTGCGCGATCCCGTGGCCAACGTCTCCGCCCGGGTGACCTGCCCCAGGCAGGTCTACGAGGCGACGTTGCCCCGGCCGGTCGACGGCGCCCGCGTCGTCGTGCACGTCAAACCCGACTTCTGGGTCAACAAGGGCACCTTCGCCTTCACCGCGCTGGAGATCCGGCCGGTGGGCGTCGGAGAGCTGCTCGCCAGGCTCGAACGCCTGAAGGGGGTGCTCGCCGCCGAAGGGCTGTTCAAGCCCGAACGCAAGCGGCGGCTGCCCTTCCTGCCGGGCACCGTCGGGCTGATCTGCGGCCGTGACTCAGCCGCCGAGCGCGACGTGGTGGAGAACGCCCGCCGCCGCTGGCCCGCGGTGCGGTTCCAGGTGGAGGCGGTGGCCGTCCAGGGCCCGTATGCGGTCGGCGAGGTGATCGACGCGCTGAAGCGGCTCGACGCCGACCCCGAGGTGGACGTGATCGTCATCACCCGGGGCGGTGGGTCGCTGGAGGACCTGCTGCCCTTCTCCGACGAGGCGCTGGTCCGGGCCGCGAGCGCCTGCCGGACCCCGCTGGTCAGCGCGATCGGCCACGAGCAGGACAACCCGCTGCTGGACTACGTCGCCGACCTGCGCGCCTCCACCCCGACCGACGCGGCCAAGCGCGTGGTGCCCGATGTGGGGGAACAGCTGGCCTTGGTGCATCAGCTCCGCGACCGGGGGCGGCGCCACATCGGCGGCTGGCTGCAGCGCGAGTGGGCATGGCTGTCGGCGGTACGGACCCGGCCCGCGCTCGCCGATCCGATCAGGGAGATCGAACGCCGGGCCGAGCAGGTGACCGGGCTCCGCGACCGCGCCCGCCGCAGCCTGCGAGGCGCACTGGACCGGGCCGAGGACGGCCTGGGCCACACCCGCGCCCGGCTGGTGACGCTCTCCCCTGCGGCGACGCTGGAACGGGGCTACGCCATCGTGCAGAACGAGTCCGGACATGTCGTACGGCTTGCGCACGACGTCGCGCCCGGCGAGGCGCTCAGCCTGCGTTTCACCGACGGCAGGGTCGGCGCCCGGGCCGAGTCCGGCGACGAGAACCGGCCGGAAGGTCCGCCGCAACCTCTAGAGTGATGTCATGGCCGAGGAGAAACTCCCCTACGAAAAGGCGCGCGAAGAGCTGACCGAGGTCGTCCGCCGCCTGGAGGCGGGCGGGCTCACCTTGGAGCAGTCCCTGGAGCTCTGGGAACGGGGCGAGAAACTCGCCGCCCTGTGCGAGGAATGGCTCCAAGGCGCCCGCGTCAAGCTCGCCGCCGCCATGGCCGAGCGCGAAGAACCATCCCCCGGCGCCAAAGCCCCCTTCTGACCCCGTACGGCCTCAGGCCGGCGGCCCAGCCTCTCCCACACCCGCCGAGCTCGGGCTCGGCGCTGCCGCCGCAGGCACGGGCGGTGAGCACTCACGCCGTACGGCTCAGGCCCGTACGGTCGGCCGCTTGGGGCGGTGACGGGCTTGACAGGGTCTGAGGGCGAAGGGAGGCGGCGAGCAGCCCGGGTTCCTCCCAGCTCGCGGTGCCGGTGATGACGAGGGTGGCCTCGGGTCGTTTGAGAACGAGCGTGCGCTCCGACCCCGGTGCGGGGACGGCCCCCTGCTCGGAGACGGCGCGGCCGTGCGGGGATCAGCTCGCGGATGGGACCGGGGTGGGTGTGACGGGGGTTTCGGCACGGAGGGAGACGGCGAGGCGGCCGAGTTCCTCCCAGCCGGCGGTGCCGGTGACGACGAGGGTGACCCCGGGTCGCTTGAGGATCAGGGTGCGCTGCTTCTTGTCCTCGCGGAACCGCTGCTCCCAGGTCACTGAGCCGACCTGCTGGGTGCCGACCGGTTTGTCGCTGTTGGCCATCCGGTTGGCGAACTCGGTCGGGTCCTCGTTGCTCTGCGCGAGCATGGCGTGCTCAAGGAGCGGGGTGGTGAAGCCGAGCCGCCAAGTCACCGCTTCGCCCTTCGCCCCGTCTTCGGAGCCGGCCTCGGCGTCAGGGGACGCGGTCTCGCTTCCCTCGGCGGGGTCGGGCTCGGTCGTGATGGTGTCGACCGTGACGGTCTCGGTCTCGTGCTCGACACCCTTCACGGACTTGGTCTCGATCTCGGTGGTCTCCACCCGGGAACTGGTGGGGATCCAGCCTGCGGGCAGTCCCTCGGGCACGTGGACGGGATACGGCGCCTGGCGGCGGAGTTCCCAGACGGCCGGCTGGTAGTCGATCTTCGGGATGTGCTGGGTGTCCCGCTGCGGCGTGATCACCAGAAAGACCGCCACCGCCGCCAGGCAGACCAGCATGGCGACGATGTATCCGGAGAAACCTTGGGCGAAGCGCACGGACATGAGGCTACCCGGGCCGCCGGATGGCCGCGATTATGGCCAGGGCGTCCTCGGCCAGGCGACGGGAGGCCTCCTCGTCCTCGGAGAGGGAGATCTCGGAGACGACGGAGGAGAGTGCACCGGTGATGACGACCACCAGGGCCGGTTCGTCGTCGTCGAAGAGGGCGGCGTTACGCTTGGCCCACTGCCTGAGCCGATCCTGCATGACCAGCTCGAAGCCGGGCGGGCCGTCGCCTCTGAGGAAGAGGGCGGACAGGTCGCGCTCCGCGAAGCAGCCTTCGAGGTAGGCCCGGGCACCCGCGATGAACAGGCGCATCGGGTCGGTCTCGCCCTCGGCACGGGCGTCGTGGAGGGCCTGCCGGGTGCGCTGGACCTGCCGGCGCTGAAATTCCTCGTAGAGGGTGTGATAGAGATCGGCTTTTCCGGAGAAGTGATGATAAAGACTGCCGACACTGGCTTTGGCCTGGGATACCACCTCGTTGACGCTCGTCTCGGCGAAGCCGCTCGCGATAAAGATCTCCCGCGCCGCCGCCAGGATCGCGCCTCGCGTCGCAGCACCCCGCTCCGAGTGCCGGGGCCGGGGGTCGGCCACCGTGGGCTGCTGGGTATCACTCCTCATGGTGGCTGACATTATCGTCCGATGTCGTTTTGAGCACTCCGACCACAACCGCACATGACAGAGGGGCTGATCAACATGTCCGACCACACGTCCACGACGACGACGGCGGTGCCCGCCGCCCTCGCCGCCGGCGAACACGCCCCCGATCGCAACCTCGCGCTTGAGCTCACCCGGGTCACCGAGGCCGCGGCGATGGCCGCCGCCCGCTGGGTGGGGCGAGGCGACAAGAACGGCGCCGACGGAGCCGCGGTGAACGCGATGCGCCAGTTGATCAACACGGTGTCGATGAACGGTGTGGTGGTGATCGGCGAGGGCGAGAAGGACAACGCCCCCATGCTCTACAACGGCGAGCAGGTCGGGGACGGCAACGGGCCGGACTGCGACGTCGCCGTGGACCCGATCGACGGCAC
Source organism: Rhizohabitans arisaemae (assembly GCF_025996515.1). Lineage (GTDB taxonomy): Bacteria > Actinomycetota > Actinomycetes > Streptosporangiales > Streptosporangiaceae > Rhizohabitans > Rhizohabitans arisaemae. Next base: position 622,601 of record NZ_BLRH01000029.1, on the reverse strand, counting down.
CCGGCTCACCGCGCTCGGCATGCCCAACGCGATCTCGGTCATCGCGGTCTCCTCCCGGGGCTCGATGTACGACCCCTCCGCGGTTTTCTACATGGAGAAGCTGGTCACCGGCCCCGACGCCGCCTCCGCGGTGGACATCAACGCCCCGGTCGCCGACAACGTCGCGGCTGTGGCACGTGCCAAAGGCTGCTCCGCCTCCGACGTCACCGTGGTGATCCTGGACCGGCCGCGGCACGACCGGATCGTCAAGGAGGTCCGGGAGGCGGGCGCCCGGATCAAGTTCATCACCGACGGCGACGTGGCCGGCGCGATCATGGCGGCCCGGGACGGGACCGGGGTGGACATGCTGCTCGGCATCGGCGGCACCCCGGAGGGCATCATCGCGGCCTGCGCGATCAAGTGCCTGGGCGGGGTGATCCAGGGCCGGCTCTGGCCGCGGGACGAGGAGGAGCGCCGGAAGGCGGTGGAGGCCGGACACGACCTCGACCGGGTGCTGCTCACCGACGACCTGGTCCGCTCCGACGACGTCTTCTTCGCGGCGACCGGGATCACCGACGGCGAGCTGATGCACGGGGTCCGGTATCGCGGCGGCGGCGCGGTGACCGGCTCGCTGGTGATGCGGGGGCGCAGCGGCACCATCCGCAAGATCGAAAGCGAGCACCAGCTCTGGAAGCTCCGCGCCTACAGCGCGATCAACTTCGACAGCGCCCAGTGACGGTCAGGCCGGTCTGCGCCGGCCGAACCACCGTGCCTTAGGCGGCTTGGGCGACTTCGCCGTCACCTCGCCCAGCAGCACGAATCCGTCGATCTCGATCGTGGGCGCCCCCGGGTCGGCCGGGGGCGGGACCTTGTTGTTCCGCCCCCCCACCACGACCGAGGCCGACATCTCGATCCGCACCCCCTGCGGCACGATCAACGTGACCTTGCCGCAGATCACCGACAGGTTGAGGCTGACGTGGTGCGTCTGGAGGAGCGCCTCGCGCAGGTCCAGCGTGACGTTGCCGAAGAAGGCGGTGACCGGGTACCGGGGCGGGACCACGAACCGTCCCTTGCGCTCGTCGGAGCGGAAGAAGACCGACACCGGCCGGGTGTCCATTTGCAGCGGCTGCTCGTCGGGGGCGAGCAGATCCGCGGTGACGACGACCAGCTCTCCCAGGGTGCGGGCCCGGTAGACGCGTTCGATCCGCTCCTCGTGCTCGACGGCGGTGATCCGCCCGTCCGCGGCGGCTTCGCGGAGCACGTCGACGACGCGTTCCCGATCGGCGTCGGAGGCGCGCAGCTCCTCGGGCCGTGGCGCGTCGCCCCGCGCGGTCACCGGCAAGCCGACCTGCTCGGCGATCCGACGCGGGTCCCAGGGGGACGGAGATCGTTGGTCCACCCTTCGACGATATATCCCGCGTGGGTGGATGACATCCGGCGAATCCCTGAGCGAGGCCCCGGGAGTCCGCTCGAAAACCGCCGAGGGCGCCTCCGGTCGTGCGCGGCCGAAGCCCGCCGTGATCACCGCGTCCTCCCCAGTGCCAGAACACGGAAGACACGGTGATCACGAGCGGACGGATCGGCCACGGCCGCCGTTGACCCAAAGACGGCCAAACCTCACCGCGACGCGAATCTAACTCATTTTCGACAAAGAGGCCCAATCGCCCCCGCATTCCCGTGATCGTCGCGCTGGACGCACCCGCCGACGTGCACACGACACAGTGATCATCCGGATCGGCGACTCAGGAATGGACCACTAGATTTGCCATGCATTGGACCAATACTTTGGACCAATAGCTATCTAGATTCTTCCTCATGACCAGAACAGTGAGAGGCGCGCTCTGCGCCACCTCCGCCATGTTTCTCGTGGGCACGCTCGCCGCCGTGTCCGCCTTGGTCGGCACTTATCCGATCTATGGCGGCCAGGCGCTGCGGTACACCCTCGCCGCCGTGCTGCTGATCGGCATCGCCGGAGCCATGGGCCTGGGCTGGGTACGGCTGACGCGGCGCGAGACGCTGTACCTGCTGGCGCTCTCGGCCACCGGGCTCGTCCTGTTCAACGTCTTCGTCATCGAGGCGGCCCGGCACTCCAGCCCGACCCTGCTCGGCACGATCGTGGGCTCGGTCCCGCTGATCCTGGCCATCGCCGGACCGCTCGCCGCCGGACGCCGGCCCTCCGTCCGCGTGGTCACCGCCGCCTCGATCGTCGTGGCGGGCGCCACGCTCAGCACCGGTCTCGGCAGCGGGAACCTCCCCGGCCTGCTCTACTCCCTCGGCGCGCTCGCCTGCGAGGTGTGCTTCTCCCTGCTGGCCATCCCGCTCCTGCCCAAGCTCGGGGCGGTACGCATCTCCGCCTACACGACGGTGACCTCGATCCCGATGTTCATCGTGGTCGGCTTGGCCTTCGACGGCACGGGGGCGTTCCGGATCCCGAGCATGGCCGAGGCCCTCTCCCTGATCTATCTCGGCACGGTGGTGAGCGCGGGCGCCTTCTTCCTCTGGTACACCGCGCTCCCCCTACTCGGCGTGGACCGGGCCGGGCTGTTCGCCGGGATGATGCCCGTGGGGGCGATCATCGGCACACTGCTGCTGGGGCTGGGCACGCCGACCCCGGGGGACCTCGGCGGCGCGTTCCTGGTCATCCTGGGCGTTCTCATCGGGCTCTCCCCGGAAAAGCCCAAGGTCACGGGGGCGACGACCCTCCCGGATGAGATCCGCCGGTGACGGGCCGTACCCTGGGGGCGACCCGTATGTCGTGACGAGGAAGACGCGATGCCCGAGTTCGCCTATACCGACCTGCTCCCGCTCGGCCCCGACGAGACCGAGTACCGATTGATCACCACTGAGGGGGTCAGAACGGTCGAGGCCGCGGGCCGTACCTTCCTGGAAGTCGACCCCGGGGCCCTCAGCCTGCTCGCCGAGACGGCGATCCACGACATCTCCCACCTGCTGCGCCCCACCCACCTCGCCCAGCTCCGGAAGATCCTGGACGACCCCGAGTCCTCGCCCAACGACCGGTTCGTCGCGCTCGACCTGCTCAAGAACGCGGCCATCTCCTCCGGCGGTGTCCTGCCGATGTGCCAGGACACCGGTACGGCGATCATCATGGGCAAGCGGGGCCGGCACGTCCTCACCGACGGCCGGGACGCCGAGCACCTCTCCCGGGGGGTCTACGACGCCTACACCCGGCTCAACCTGCGGTACTCCCAGATGGCACCGCTGACCACCTGGGAGGAGAAGAACACCGGGAACAACCTCCCCGCCCAGGTCGAGCTCTACGCCGAGGGCGACGACGCCTACAAGCTCCTGGTCATGGCCAAGGGCGGCGGCTCGGCCAACAAGTCCTTCCTCTACCAGGAGACCAAGGCGATCCTGAACGAGGGGCGCATGCTGGCCTTCCTGGAGGAGAAGATCCGTTCCCTCGGTACGGCGGCCTGCCCGCCGTACCACCTGGCGATCGTCATCGGCGGCACCTCCGCCGAGTTCGCGCTGAAGACCGCCAAGTACGCCTCCGCCCGGTACCTGGACTCCCTCCCGGCCGAAGGCGGGATCACCGGGCACGGCTTCCGCGACCGCGAGCTGGAGGAGAAGGTCTTCGAGCTCACCCAGAAGCTCGGCATCGGCGCGCAGTTCGGCGGGAAGTACTTCTGCCACGACGTCCGGGTGATCCGGCTGCCCCGGCACGGCGCCTCGCTCCCGGTCGCCGTCGCGGTGTCCTGCTCGGCCGACCGGCAGGCACTGGCCAAGATCACCCGGGACGGGGTCTTCCTGGAGCGGCTGGAGACCGACCCGGCGCGATACCTGCCGGAGACGACCGACGACCAGCTCACCGACGAAGTGGTCCGGATCGACCTCAACCGGCCCATGGACGAGATCCGCGCCGAGCTCGCCAAGCACCCGGTGAAGACCCGGCTCTCCCTCAACGGGTCGCTGGTGGTCGCCCGGGACATCGCCCACGCCAAGATCGCCGAGCTGCTGGACTCGGGTGCGCCGATGCCCCGGTACCTCAAGGACCACGCGGTCTACTACGCGGGCCCCGCCAAGACCCCGGAAGGCTACGCCAGCGGCTCCTTCGGCCCCACCACCGCCGGGCGGATGGACTCCTACGTGGAGCGCTTCCAGGAAGCCGGCGGCTCCTTCGTGATGCTCGCCAAAGGTAACCGGTCCAAGCAGGTGACCGAGGCCTGCGCGCGGTTCGGCGGCTTCTATCTCGGCTCCATCGGCGGTCCCGCGGCCCGGCTCGCCCAGGACTGCATCCGCAAGGTGGAGCTCCTGGAGTATCCGGAGCTGGGCATGGAGGCCGTCTGGAAAATCGAGGTGGAGGACTTCCCGGCCTTCATCGTCGTCGACGACAAGGGCAACGACTTCTTCAAAGACCCCGGCCCGGCCCCGCTGCGGATCGGCCGGCGCTGACGGTTTCCACAGGTCACGCCCGGTGAGCCGGGCGTGACCCGTACCGTGCGAAGATCGTTGATCGGATGGTTGGCCGGGATCGCCGCGGGTAGACGACCCAGGAAGACCGCGGAGGCCAGGGCGCTTTTTCCCCTCCCGTATGGGGGGATGCCGCAGGATCGCCCGATGCCATGGTGCAGGATGGCCTTTGGTTACACCTTGCTCTCAATACGAAACCGAGGAAGGTTATGGGTTCGTACACGCTTCCCGATATGCCCTACGACTACGCCGCTCTGGAGCCCGCCATCACCGGGCAGATCCTGGAGCTGCACCACGCCAAGCACCACGCGGCCTACGTCAAGGGTGCCAACGACACCCTTGAGAAGCTGGCCGAGGCGAGGGACAAGCAGGAGTTCGGCGGCCTGGTCGGTCTGGAGAAGACCTTCGCGTTCAACCTCTCCGGCCACGTGCTGCACACGATCTTCTGGCAGAACCTCTCCCCGGACGGCGGCGACCGCCCCGACGGCGACCTCGCGTCCGCCATCGACGAGCACTTCGGCTCGTTCGACGCCTTCAGCAAGCAGCTCACCACCGCCACCGCGACCGTCCAGGGTTCGGGATGGGGCGTGCTGGCCTGGGAGCCGCTGGGCAAGAGGCTCATCGTCGAGCAGGTCTACGACCACCACGGCAACGTGGGCATGAGCACCACTCCGCTGCTGGTCTTCGACGCGTGGGAGCACGCTTACTACCTGCAGTACAAGAATGTCCGCCCGGACTATGTGCAAAAGCTCTGGGATCTGATCAACTGGAATGACGTCAAGGCCCGCTTCGACGCGGCCCGTGGCGTCAGCTGACGAATCGCGACACGTTCCCGGTCCGCTACTCGATCGGGTACAGACCGGAACGCACCTATAGGTATCCTCACAGCCATGCGTGCCCCGCCCGGATATCTGCTCGCTGCGCGGTATCGGCTCGTTGATCCAGTCGGTCGTGGCGGTATGGGTACTGTCTGGCGGGCGAAAGACGAGTTCCTCGACCGTGATGTCGCGGTCAAGGAGATGCGCCTTCCACTCGTGCTGGACGAGGATCTGCGCAAGGAACTCTGCGCACGGACCGAACGCGAAGGGCGGGCGACCGCTCGGGTCGCCCACCCTTCCGTCATCACGGTCTTCGACGTCGTCCTGGAGGACAACCGTCCCTGGATCGTCATGGAGTTCCTCAAAGCCCGCTCGCTGGAGGAGGTCGTCCGCCAGGACGGCCCGATCCCGGCCCGCCGGGTCGCCGAGATCGGCAGGCAGGTGCTCAGCGCGCTCCGCGCCGCGCACGCGAAGGGGATCCTCCACCGGGACGTGAAGCCGAGCAACGTGCTCCTGGCCGAGCACGACCGCGTCGTCCTCACCGACTTCGGCCTGGCGCTCCTCGAAGGCGACGTCCCGATCACCCAGGCGGGGATCGTCCTCGGCTCCGCCGGCTACATCGCCCCCGAGCGGGTCCTCGGCGCCCAGGCGGGCTCCGCGGCGGACCTGTGGTCCCTCGGTGCCACGCTGTACACGGCGGTGGAGGGTCGCGGGCTGCACGGCCGCCGTACGGCCGCCGCGGCGCTGGCCGCGCTGACCAGCGGGGAGCCCATCCCGATGAGCCTCGCCGGGCCGCTCGCGCCCGTGCTCAACGGACTGCTCCGCATCGACCCGAACACCCGGCTGGACGGGGCCGCCGCGGCCCTGATGCTGGCCCGGGTCGCGGCGGGCCGCGAGGCCGAGGAGCGCCCCGCCTGGGGCCCGTTCCAGGTGCGCCCGCCGTATCCGCAGATCCGTCCGGCACGTGCCGCCGAGACCCCGATCCGCCCGGTCCACGGGTTGTCCCACGGCCCCCACGTGTCCGAGCCCGTCACGGATACCCACCGCCACGGCGACCTCGCGCGAGGACCGCAGCAGTACGGGCCGCCGTCGTACGGGTCGATGGATCCGGGGTCGCAGGCGTACGGGCCGCCTGATCAGGGGTCGCAGGCGTACCGGACGCAGGTTCCCGCCCCCAGGCACCGGGGCGGAGCGCATCGGGCGTCGCCACCGCCCGTGGCGGCCGACGCACCGGCTTTCCCGTGGAACGTCCTGCCCAGGAAGATCAACGAGTCCCGGTGGGGGGTGCCGAGAAGGCTCGCCTCCTCCCGTCCGCCGCGGCCGACCTCCAGGGCCGCGCACCGGAAACCGGAGCCGAAGCCGTCCCGGGACTGGCGGAGGTTCACCTTGATGGCGGGGGTGGTGGTCTCCGCGCTGCTCATGATTTTGATCTTCAGCAACATCGCGCGGGCGAACCGGGCCGTGGACGTCGCGCACTGCGGATCCGGGCACGCGTGCAAGTCAGGGTAAAGCGGGCGTCAAGTCTTGCCGCTATCGTCGAGGCATGCCTGAGAAGCGTTTGCTCGCTGGGCGTTACGAGCTGGTCGATCCCGTGGGCCGAGGCAGTATGGGCACGGTCTGGCGGGCTCGCGACCAGCTCCTGAACCGTACGGTCGCCGTCAAAGAGGTGACCCTCCCCAAGGGACTCGACCGGGAACAGCAGGTCGAGCTCTGCGAGCGAACCGTCCGCGAGGCACGGGCGGCGGCCCAGGTCCAGCACCCGTCCGTCATCACCGTCTTCGACGTGGTCACCGAGGACGACCGTCCCTGGATCGTCATGGAGCTGGTCGACGCGCGCTCGCTGGAACAGATCATCGAGCAGGACGGCCCCCTCTCCCCCCGGGTCGTGGCGGAGATCGGCGAGGACCTGCTCGAGGCGCTCCGGGTCGCGCACGCCAAGGGCGTGCTGCACCGGGACGTCAAGCCGGGCAACGTCCTGCTCACCGAAGGCGGCAGGGTCGTCCTCACCGACTTCGGCATCGCCAAGTTCCACTCCGACCCCGATCTGACCAAGACCGGGATGGTGATCGGCTCCCCCGGTTACACCGCGCCGGAACGGGCGCGCGGTGAGTACACCGGGCCTGAGTCCGACTTCTGGTCGCTCGGCGCGACCCTCTACTTCGCGGTCGAGGGCCGGGCCGCCTTCGAACGCCGCTCCGTCATGGCGACGATCAACGCGCTCCTCCAGGAGGAGGCCGACACGCCGCGCCAGGCCGGGCCGCTCCGCCCGCTGCTGGAAGGGCTGCTCCGCAAGGAGCCGGCCGCCCGGCTCTCGGCCAAGGAAGCGGCCACCCTGCTCCGTTCCGTGGCCCGCGGCGCCACCCCGGAGTCGGCCCCGGCCGCCGAGGTCACGCCTACGCCGGTCCCGGCGCGGCCCGTACCCGAACCGGTGGGCCCGGTCGTCGCCGACCTCCCCGCCACCGGCTCCTACGACAACGCCGCGAACTTCACGTCGGACGCCCCCGTGGCCGGGGACGGCGACCGGCCGGACCTGGACCGCACCCGGGCGATCTCCCGTCCGCCCAGAACCGCTCCGCCGCCACCGGTGGTCCCCTCGCCGATCTGGGGTGCTTCGCCGAACCGTCCCGGATCCCCGGCGGATCTCCCCGCCGCGCCGCCCCCGGCGCCCGGCGTCGCACAGAACCCTTCCCCGGGGTTCACCCCCTCCTTCACCCCCACCTTCACGGCCGGGTCCCCGCCCGGGGCCGCCGCCGGACCCGAGCCCGGGTGGACGCCGGGCGCGGGGTCCCCGCCCGCGTTCCAGCCCGGTGCCGCCGGTCCCGAGCCCGGCCCGTGGACGCCGGGCGCGGGGTCCGCGCCGGCCGACCCGGCGACCACGGTCGTACGGCGGGACGGCGGCGCCTTCCACGACGTCTTCGGATCGTCCTCCCCTCCGCCGCCCCCGGCCAAGACGGGCAAGCAGAAGTCCGGGGCGGGCCTCATCCTCCTGATCTTCGCCGGGGTGATGGGTCTGGTCGTGATCGCCTTCGTGGTGACGAGCGCGCTCAGCGGCTCCGGCCGGGAGAACACCGCGAACCGGGTACCGGCGCCCTCGACCCCGACCGCGAGCGGCTCCGCGCCGACCAAGTCCCCCGAGTCCACTCCCACCGAGCCGCAGCCGACCAAGTCCCCCGCGTCGACCGCCACCAAGCCGGCACCGACGGGGAATCCCGAGGACGGTGTCCCCCAGGGATTCAAGCGGCACAAGGACCCGATGGGGTTCACGATCGACGTGCCCGACACCATGACCCCGGACGGCTCCGGGGACGACGTCGAATTCCGCTCCCCCCACGACGACGGATTCCTCCGCGTCAGCCGGGTCAAGCTGGAGGCGCGGGACCTGGACGCCGCGCTGGCCGAGCTGGAGAAGCGCTACAAGCCGCGCTACCCCGGCTACGAGCGGACCCGGACCGCCGCCCTGAACCCCAACCCCTACCCGGGCACGGACTCACTGGACTGGGAGTTCGTCTACACCGACGGCGGTGAACGTTTCCGCGTGCTCACCAGGATCGTGCTCGCGCCGGGTGAAGGCCCCCACTACGCCCTCTCCTGGACCGCCCCCGAGAGCCGGTGGCAGGCCGGCCCGCTGGACGCCGTGCTCGCCTCGTTCCGCCCCGCCGTGCCCAAGGGCGTCGGCGGGTCCTGAAGACCGCCCGGCGGCACGGGCCCCGCGTTCTCGTGCCGCCGGGTACTTCCCGTCCGCCTCTTGGCAGACTGGACACATGACCACAGAATTCCGTATCGAGTACGACTCCATGGGCGAGGTCCGGGTGCCCGGCCACGCCAAATGGCGGGCTCAGACCCAGCGGGCGGTGGAGAACTTCCCCATCTCCGGACGGGGTCTTGAGCGGGCGCACATCGCCGCGCTGAGCCGGATCAAGGCCGCGTGCGCGAAGGTCAACGGAGAGCTCGGCGTGATCGACACGGAGCTGGCCGCGGCGATCGAGGCCGCGGCGAACGAGATCGTCGCGGGGATCTGGGACGAGCACTTCCCGGTCGACGTGTTCCAGACCGGCTCCGGCACCTCCAGCAACATGAACGCCAACGAGGTGATCGCCACGCTCGCCGCCGAGCGGCTGGGCCGTCCCGTGCACCCCAACGACCACGTCAACGCCTCCCAGTCGTCCAACGACGTCTTCCCGTCCTCGATCCACGTCGCGGCCGTGGTGGCGGTGGCCGAGGACCTCACGCCCGCGCTGGAGCATCTGGCGACCGCGCTGGAGGCCAAGTCGGCCGAGTTCGCCTCCGTCGTCAAGGCCGGGCGCACCCATCTGATGGACGCCGTCCCGGTGACGCTGGGCCAGGAGTTCGGGGGCTACGCGACCCAGGTCGAGCTCGGCATCGAGCGGCTCCAGGCCTCGCTGCCCCGCGTCGCCGAGCTGCCGCTGGGCGGGACCGCCGTGGGGACGGGGCTCAACACCCCGCCGGGCTTCGCCGAGCGGGTCGTCGCCGAGCTGGGGGAGAGCACCGGGCTCCCCTTCACCGAGGCGCGTGACCACTTCGAGGCCCAGGGCGCCAGGGATGCCCTCGTCGAGCTCTCCGGGCAGCTGAAGACGATCGCCGTCGGGCTGAACAAGATCGCCAATGACATCCGGTGGATGGGTTCGGGGCCGCGCGCCGGTCTGGCCGAGATCGTGATCCCCGACCTCCAGCCGGGATCGTCGATCATGCCGGGCAAGGTGAACCCGGTCATCCCCGAGGCGGTCTGCATGGTCGCCGCCCAAGTGATCGGGAACGACGCCTGCGTCACGTTCGCGGGCGCCTCCGGGAACTTCGAGCTCAACGTGATGCTGCCGGTCATCGCCGGGAACCTGCTGGAGTCGATCCGGCTCCTCGCCAGCGTCTCCCGCCTGTTCGCCGACCGCTGTGTCGCCGGTGTCACCGCCAACGTCGAGGAGAACCTGCGGTACGCGGAGTCCTCGCCCGCGATCGTGACGGCGCTCAACCCCTACCTCGGCTACGAGGAGGCCGCCAGGATCGCCAAACAGGCGCTCGCCGAGCGCAAGACGATCCGTGACGTCGTGATCGAGCGAGGGCACGTCGCGAACGGCACGCTCACCGAGGAGCGGCTGGATCGGGTGCTGGACGTCCTGGCGATGACCCGGCCGCCCCGGGCCTGATCCGGATTTCGCGGTGGCGGAGTAAACAGGGAGGCCGGAGATACGTCATTTAACCCAGTTGCGTACGATATCGGAGTAACGGCCGGCCAACGAGAGGTTCACGTGGACGAGCACGTTACACCCGATTCCGACTTCTGGACCCCCACTCCGACGGAGACCGTACGCCGCCTGCTCACCGCGGCGACCGCGGTCATGGCGGAGCGCGGCTACCACGGCACCTCGACGCAGGCGATCATCCGACGCGCGGGGCTCCGCCCGGCCGAGCTCCACGACGCCCAGCCCGCCAAAGCCGCCCTGCTCTACACGATCACCCGATCCGGGCACCTCCACCTGCTGGACGAGGTCCGCCGGGCGGTCGGCGGGGCGATGACGCCCACCGAGTCGATCTGTCTCCTCATCCGGGCGTTCACCGCCTGGCACGCCCGCCACCGCGAGGCCGCACGCGTCATGCAGTACGAACTCGGCTCGCTGTCGCGGGACGAGTACCGGGAGATCACCGCGCTCCGCTGGGAGTTCGAGGCGATGCTGCGAGGACTCCTGGACTGGGGCGTGGCGACCGGGGAATTCGAGATCGACGACCTCGCCGGAACCGCGCTCGCGATCCTGTCCCTCGGCGTCGACGTGGTCCGCTGGTACTCCGACGGCGAGCCCAGGAAACCCGAGGAGATCGGCGAGCTCTACGCCGGCCTGGTGATCCGCATGATCGGCACCCGCCGCCCCACCTTCCGACAACCTCCCTGATCCCGCCATATCCCGAGACCGCCGTGTCCCCACCGCCACACGGCGGTGCTCCCATGCCCGCCGCCCGCGACAAGCGTCCGGTACGACGTCCGCCCCGGTCACGTACCGCCGAACGCCGGAGACGTGGCACGCGGAGCCCGTACCGGCGGTGCGGCGGTCCGGTCACCTGCGGTGGGCGGCGCGCAGGGCTCGTACCAGGCGCAGGACGCGGGGCATCCGCTGGACCACGCCGAGGGAGAGCTCGCCCAGGCGGTGGGCGACACCCGGTGCCGGGGACTCGACGCATACCGTCACCCGCCCCGTCACGGCCACCTGAAGGCCCCAGCGCAGCTCCGTCTCCTCCCCTTCGGCGCAGAGCGCGGCGGTCCAGCTTCCCGGCCCCAGCGAGCCCGCGACCTGGAACATCCCGATCGGCACCTTCGCCATCAGCTGACCCGGCAGCCGCCCCGACGGGCCCGGCTCGACCAGGGCGGGGGCGAGGACCGCGCGGTCCCCGGAGCGCAGCACCAGCTCCACCGCAGGGCCGCCGCTCGGCGGGACGTACGGCACCGGGAGCCCCACGTAGACGTGGCCGTCCCGCCGGGCCACCCGGGTCTCCTCCGAGACCAGGGCGATCGACTCGATGAAGGAGCCCGGTTGCACCCGCAGGCTCAGCGTCCGCTCCGGGGTCCAGTAGGGGACGACGAGACGTTTGGGGTAGCCGGCGAGCGCGCCGGGACGGGTCCGCCCGGCCTGTTCGGAGCCGGGCGGCCCCAGCGGCGCCTGCGCGCCGTACCCACCGCAGCGCATCCGGACGTGGACGTCCCAGGTGCCCTCGGCGAGCGGCCGGCCCAGCCCCGCCGAGCCGACGTCCAGCCGGGCCTGCGCGGTCACCAGGATCCGGCCGGTCTCATCCACCTCGACCTTGCGGATCGCGGGCAGGAAGTACTCCTCCCGATCCTCCCGCCCCTGGACGAAGACGTCGAGCCGGGTGGCCTCCACCGCGTCGGTGACGTCCAGCGCCTCCACCGACTCCACCGGCGGGCGGAGCAGGAGCCGGTCGCCCTCCCGGGTCAGCCGTACGCTCTCGCCCCCCGGATAGACGAGCTCCGCGGTGAGGTCCATCACCACCACCCCGGCGTCCCAGGACAGGTCCTGTACGGCGCAGCGCAGGCCCATCGGGTGCTCGGCCCGGGCCAGCTCCGCGAGCGTGGCCAGATGCCCCTCCCTGGTGAGGGTCGCCCGGTTTCTGAGCGCGAGGGGAAGGTATCTGTCGACGTCGACGGGGAACCGCTCCAGCGACTCGCCGCGCCGCAGCGCGACCCGCTGCCAGTGTGCGTAGAGGCGGTCGCGCTGGGGGCCGGGCTCGGTGCAGGCGTCGATCACGTCCAGGACCGCGTCGATCTCGGTCAGCCCCGGCCTGGCGTCGCCCCGCTCGCAGCAGAGGTAGTCGGCGAGCACGCTGACCACTTTGGCCTTGAGGTACGCCTCCAGGACGAAGACCTGCTCCCCGCCCCGCTCGGTGAACTCGATCCCCTCGGCCCGCAGAAAGCCGCGGCGGAAGAGCTTGCGCGCGGTGAGGTCCTGCAGCAGGTGGTCGCGGAGGATGTCGGCGCGCTCCCGGTTCTTGCGGAAGACCTCCCGGGGCCGCCCGGCGCTGGAGACCTTGCCCACCAGGACGTCCGCGTCCCCGGCGGTCGCCACCGCGTGCATCCGCCGCAGGGCGTCGGGCCGGAGCCGGTCCTCCCCGTCGATCAGGTAGACGTACTCGCCCTCGGCCTCGGCGATCCCCAGGTTCCAGCACCGCCCCGGGTCGACCTCGGGCTCCACCCGGAACAGGCGGACGTTGGGGCTCGTCGCGACGACGGCGTCCAGATGCTCGGCCGTCCCGTCCACCGAGCCCCGATCGATGAAGACCACGTCGTAATCGATCGCCCGCATCGACTGTTCCTGCAGCGATCGCACGCAGGCCTGCCCGGCGGGACCGGGGTCACGCGCTGCCACGATCACGGTGAGCTTCACACCCATGCGCCCAGAGTGGGGCTAGAAGGCGAGCCGATCAGCCGTCTTGCCGAAAACTGAACGAGTTCGCACCGGGAAATAGACCGGTGGTCAGTACCAGTTCTTGCTCAGGAAGAAGCCCCACGCCTTGCACGGGCTCCCGTAGCGCCCCTTGATGTACCCGAGCCCCCACTTGATCTGCGTGGCGGGGTTGGTCATCCAGTCGGCGCCCGCGCTGGCCATCTTCCGGCCGGGCAGCGCCTGGGGGATGCCGTACGCCCCGCTGTACCGGTTCTGGGCGCGGTGGTTCCACCCGCTCTCCTTGGTCCAGAGCTTCTCCAGGCAGCCCCATTCGCCGTCCCAGCCCTGGGCGGCGTTCATCGCCTTGCCGATCCCCTTGTTGCTGCCGGGGTCCGGCGGCGGGCCGGGCGGGACGTTGGGGATGGGGAAGCCGCTCTCCCCCTCCTTCTTGGGCGGCTCCGGACGGTCGACGAGGTCGAAGGGTCGCTGGTCCCGGCCGCTCTTCAGCTGGTCGGCGCGGTACGCCTGCACCGCCGCGGCCTTGAGGGTGTCGATCTTGGGGTCCGCGGAGAACGGATCGTCGAGGATCCGCGCCATGTCCTCGGGGGTGAAGGCCAGCTCTTTGGTCGGCGGCCGGTTCTCGTTCTCGATCGCGGTGATCGTGGTGACCACGGCGAGGGCGGCGACCCCCGCCAGACCGAGCCCCATCGAGATCTTGCGGGCCATGGACCAGCCGGGTTTCCGCACCACCGGATACCCGTGGTCCTCGCCTCTCCTGGATTCCTGCCGTCGACGTGCGCTCACGCCCCCTGAGCTTGCTGCAACCAGGGGGGTGGTTCGCAACCGAATCTTGGGATTCGCTTGGTTGCCAGCGGAAGGTGGCTAGACCGGCTGATGGACCAAGAGCCCTGCTACGTGGGGTTTAATCCCCCAACGCCGCTCGGTTGTGATTTTCCTCACACTTCACAGATTTCTCACGAAATATCGGAGAATACGGGGCTTGTCGGGCCGCTGTCGTGGTGGCGGCGGCCCGACAGCCGGCGCCTCAGAGGGTGAGATCCTCCAGCATCTCGGTCACCAGGGCCGCGATCGGCGAACGCTCCGACCGGGTGAGCGTGACATGCGCGAAGAGCGGATGGCCCTTGAGCTTCTCCACCACGGCGACCACCCCGTCGTGCCGCCCGACCCGGAGGTTGTCGCGCTGGGCGATGTCATGGGTGAGGACGACCCGGGAGTTCGCCCCGATCCTGGAGAGAACGGTCAGCAGCACCCCGCGCTCCAGCGACTGCGCCTCGTCCACGATGACGAACGCGTCGTGGAGGGAGCGTCCGCGGATGTGGGTGAGCGGGAGCACCTCCAGCATCCCGCGGTCCAGGACCTCCTCGATGACCTCGGGCGAGGTCACCGCGCCGAGCGTGTCGAAGACCGCCTGGGACCACGGGCTCATCTTGTCGTTCTCCGAGCCGGGCAGGTAGCCGAGGTCTTGCCCGCCGACCGCGTACAGCGGCCGGAAGACGACGACCTTGCGGTGCCTCCGGCGTTCGAGCACCGCCTCCAGACCGGCGCAGAGGGCGAGGGCGGACTTACCGGTGCCCGCGCGTCCTCCCATCGACACGATCCCCACCTCGGGGTCCATGAGCAGGTCCAGGGCGATCCGCTGCTCGGCCGAGCGGCCGTGCAGCCCGAAGATCTCGCGATCGCCCCGCACCAGCCGTACGGACTTGTCGGGCATCACCCGGCCCAGCGCGGAACCCCGGCTGGACAGCAGGCGCAGGCCGGTGTGGCAGGGGAGGTCACGTGCCTCGTCCAGTTCGGCGGAACCGGACTCGAACAGGGTCTCGATGTCCTCGGCGGAGACGTTGAGCTCGGCCATGCCCGTCCACCCGGACTCCACGACGAGCTCGGCCCGGTACTCCTCGGCCGTCAGGCCGATCGAGGCGGCCTTCACCCGCATCGGGAGATCCTTGGAGACGAGGACGACATCGGATCCCTCCGCGGCGAGCGCGCGCGCCACCGTGAGGATTCTGGTGTCGTTGTCGCCCAGGCGGAACCCCGCCGGAAGGATCGACGGGTCGCTGTGGTTGAGCTCGACCCTGATCAATCCCTGTCCGATGGAGATGAACTCATCCAGACGCCCGTGTTCCAGCCGCAGATCGTCGAGGTACCGGAGCGCCTTTCTGGCGAAGTAGCCAAGCTCAGGATGGTGACGCTTCGCCTCCAGCTCGGTGATGACGACGATCGGGACGACGACCTCGTGTTCGGCGAAGCGGGTCAGCGCCGCCGGGTCCGCGAGCAGGACCGAGGTATCGAGGACGTAGGTGCGCCGCTTGACGGAGCGGCGGCGGGACGGACGGGACGACGAGGATGTGGCCACGCGTTCTCCCCCGGGCGCCAGGGGTGGGCGCCCTGCACTGGCTGGTGGTGAACGAACCGGATCGGGCCCCGCCGAAACGGAGACCGGGATCCGGACTCCATCCCAGCGTGTCAAGCTGTGCTCTCAGCGCGCGCCTCCGGCACGTCAAGGGCGGGCCCTCTCCCAGGTGCGGCGGTCTGGTACCTCCAGATGTCCGCCTGACACCTACGGTACGTCCTATTTTCCCATTCCCATAGTTCTCATACCTGACCGAAAGTCGGTGTTCATCTTCCGGTTGAGAACCATGGACGGGACTAGTAGCCGTACCGTCGGTGCCGCGCGGCGTACGAGCGGATCGCCCGCAAGAAGTCGACCTTCCGGAAAGCAGGCCAGTAGGCCTCACAGAAGTAGAACTCGGAGTGGGCGCTCTGCCAGAGCAGGAATCCGGAGAGCCGCTGCTCGCCCGACGTGCGGATGACGAGATCCGGGTCGGGCTGACCGCGCGTGTAGAGATGCTCGGCGATGTGCTCGACATCGAGGACCTCCACGAGTTCCTCGATACTCGCGCCCTTGCTGGCGTGCTCCGTGAGGAGGGAGCGCACCGCATCAGCGATCTCACGCCTACCTCCATACCCAACCGCAACGTTCACAATCAGACCGGTTCGGTGGGATGTGACCTCTTTGGCCTCTTTAAGCACATGTGCGGTGTGGTCGGGCAGAAGATCCAGCGCACCCACCGGCTTGACGTGCCAGCCCTCCTCCACCAGCTGCTGGACCAGGTCCTCGATGACCGCGAGGAGCGGCTCCAGCTCCTCCTTGGGCCGGGAGAGGTTGTCGGTGGAGAGCAGCCAGAGGGTGACCAGCTCCACCCCGGTCTCCTTGCACCACCCCACCAGCTCGGTGATCTTGTCGGCGCCCTTGCGGTAGCCACGTTTGACGTCCCGCATGCCCATGCCGCGGGCCCAGCGCCGGTTCCCGTCCACGATGACACCGACGTGCCGCGGAATCTGATCTGGAGAAAGGCTCGCCTCGATCCGGCGTTCGTAGAGCCGGTAAACGAGATCACGCATGCCCATACCTATGGAGCCCCTTCCTCGCCTGGCATGCAATTATCGCCCGCCCGGCCGAGTCGGCGCCGCCGGAATGCCGGAGCCGTTCGGTGCGCAAACCATGGAACCGCCTCCAAGCAGGCATTCCGCCTCAGTCGCCATCTCACGGAGAAAACTCTCCAACTGGGACGACGTCAGAATCGCCCGGACCCCGACCCCGGCGGCCCCCCACGCCTCGACGAACGCGTGCCGGCTCAGCCGCCACGCGCCGCCCGTCCCGGGCCCGGCGATCCAGCACGCCTTGGTGCGGAGGCGGCAGCGGAGCTCGCCCTCGCCCGGCCGATCGAAGCGATCCCGACGCCGGAACGCGAACAACTCACCGTTCCCCGGGTCCGGGAATCGGTCGTCCGGATCCGCCCATCGCTGCCCGGCGTCGCTCCGGGCCGCCCGCACCTCGCAGGCGACCGCGGCGAGGGACCAACCGCAGCACACGCCGATCGCGCCGTACGGCTCGCCGTCGCGGGTCAGCTCTAGGGTGACCTCGTAGGCCACGCCCATGCGATCACGGCAAGCCACCGGCGTGACGGTCAATTGCGAACCATCCACGCAATGCAGTCTTGCCACGTCAAAGAGGGTATCCCCTGCCCGACCTGGCAAAACATACCTTCACCCTACCCGGCCCCGACGCAGCCGGCGCTTCCACCACCGGGGGCGCGCCTCCTCCGCCGGCGCCGGTGCGCGCTCGGGCAGCCGCCCCGCCGCCTCCAGCCACGCCGTGAACGCCCGGGCGTCCGCCGCCGACCCGCCGGCAGGCTTGGGCCGCCCGTCCGCATACCCGGCGAACAACGGGACGAACTCCCCGTCCAGCGCGTGCACCAGCAGCGGCGCGGCCCGCGCCACCAGACCACGGCGTTTGGCGATCAGACTGTCCCGCTGCACCCGCAGCCGCACCGGATCGAACCCTTCGGGCGGCGGACCGCCCGCCACCAGCGCCGTCAGCAGCTCCGCCTGACGCGCCGCCAGCCGCTCCCGCGCCGAGCCCGCCCCACCGTCCGTCACGGCCGCCCCTCCTCACTCACACCGACTCCGCCGTACCGCCCGGGACAAACCGCCGATGCCGTACGGCGCGCAGCGCGCGGTCAGCCGACACGGGCCCGCCCGGTCGTCTCGCGGATCCGGCCCAGCTCGGCGGCGAGCGCCGCGTCGCTCGGGTAGTCGCCGTCCCATTCGAGCAGCACCCCGGGCGGGTCGACCCTCGCGCACAGCTCCGCCAGGACCCCGTGCACCTGCGCGGGGACCGCACGGGTGTGGGTGTCATGCCAGACGCCGTCCTTGGCGTAACCCCCCGCCACGTGCACGTAGGCGAGCGACTCCAGCGGCAGCCCGTCCAGGAAGGCCTCGGGGGAGAGCCCGAAGTTGACCTGGTTGTTGTAGACGTTCGCCACGTCCACCAGCAGCAGCACCCCGGTCCGCGCCACGAGCTCGGCGAGGAACCGCTCCTCGGTCAGCTCGTCGCCCGGCCATTCGAGCAGCGCCGACACGTTCTCCAAGGCGAGCGGGACGGGAAGGGCGGCCTGGGCCCGCGCCACGTTCTCGGCGACCACCTCCAGCGCCTCCCAGGTCCGCGGGACCGGCATGAGGTGCCCCGCATCCAGATCCCCCGCGCGAACGAACGCCACATGCTCGCTCACCAGCGGAGCGTCCACCAGCTCCGCGCACGCCGCCAGATGCTCAAGCCGCTCCGGCCGGGGCGGCTCGGCCCCGCCGAGGCTCAGGCCCACCCCGTGCGGGATCACCGGCATGCCGCGTTCCCGGAGAATCCGCAGCGACTCGGGGAGCCCGTGACGCGGCGCGAGCTGCTCCGCGACGACCTCCACGAAGTCCACCCCGGCCATCCGCTCCACCGTGAGATCGATCTCCGGCCGCCAGCCGATACCGACCCCGAGCCGCGGAATGGACGACATCGCCCTCCCCCTCCCTTTGGTTCAACCTCGTCGTGATGTAGGGGCCCCGCCCGTCAACCGCCACAGCCGCCGCAGCCACCACAGCCGCCACCACCGCCGCAGCCACCGCCGCCGCCACTTCCTCCGCCGCAGCCACCGCAGCCGCCGAAGTCACTTCCGCCGAAGCTCTCCGTGCCCGAGCCGGTCGCCCCGCCGCCGCACCCGCCCGCGGCACAGCCGCCCGAGCCGCTCCTGTCCTGCAGCCCCTCGGCGAGCGCCGGGTCGTCGAGCTCGCTCAGCCCGTACAGCGCCAGCGGTGTCGCGACCGCGAGGACCCCCGCGGCGGCGAGGGCACCGGAACGTTCACCCTTTGGCCGATGGGTGCTCCGCAGATCTTTGAGCAGCCGATGCCCTGTGGTCGTCACCACGTTGGCGGACTGACGCCGCATGTCGGCGCCGAGTTTCCGCCCCACGATCGCGAAGACCACCGAGATCGCTATGGTGACGACGGCGTCCCCCGACCCGGTGAAGAACCGGTAGCCCGACGCCACCGCGATCGCCGACTCCGCCAGCGCGATGGCGACGATCACAAAACGGAGCATGGCGGAGCCGCGCCCTTGGCGGCCGGGGAGCAGCAGACCCAGCGAGACGAGCCGCTGCCGCAGGCCGTTCATCGCGGGGCTGTTCGCCACATAGTTCCGGATCGCCCCGGGGTCCGGACCCCGCCGCATCTCGACGACCTCGAGCACCGTCCGCTCGATGGGGGATTCCGGCGGCGCCTGCTCGCCGACGACCTTGGTGACCCCGGCTCGGGACACCCTGATGTATCCGTCGCCGGAGAGTACGGCGAGCGCCGTGTTCACCACACGGAGCGGGCCCCCCGCGAGGTAGGCGTGGTCGTACCGGTCGAGGGCGGCGGGGTCGAACGCGCTCGGCCGTGTTCTGAACCGTTTGTCCACCCAGCTCACCGCCATGCCCAGCAGGATCAGGACGACGGCGAGCGCGGACGCGGCCACCAACAGCAATGCGTGCACGGATTCACCTCACACCCGAGACTCCCGAACCCGTCATGTGCCCGGATACCGAGCCATGCGGGCTTGCCTTTTCAGCGCCTGCGAAGAATCTCCCACCGGCGCCTGTTTCCGGGCTAACCCGGTCAGCTGCATCCTCCGCCACCGCAACCACCTCCGCAGCCGCCGCTTGAGCTTTCCGAGCCGCCGAAATCGCCACCGCCGGAACCACCCGATCCACCGGAGCTTTGCGAGCCGCCGAAATCCCCGCCGGCGAAGCCACCCGAACCGCCGGAGCCTCCCCAGCCGCTCCCGCCGGCGGGATCCGCCGAGCGCTGGATCTCGGCCGCGAGCGCCGGATCGTCCAGCTCCGTCAGGCCGTACAGCGCGATCGGGGTCGCCAGTGTGATCACGTCCGCATTGCCCGCCAAGGGTGAGCCCCCGCCCGCGGTCGTGCGTGGCCGATGCAGTACGCGAGCGGCTTGGAGCGTCCGCTGCCCCAAGGCGGTCGGCGTCCAGGCCCTGGCCTTTCGGGACCGGGCGAGCGTGACAGCCCCGGCCCCTATCGTGGCCGCTGCGACGAATCGGGTTATGCCGAAGATGAGACCTCCGTCGTAGTCGACGAATACGGCCACGGACGA
This sequence comes from Rhizohabitans arisaemae, assembly GCF_025996515.1. Classification (GTDB taxonomy): domain Bacteria; phylum Actinomycetota; class Actinomycetes; order Streptosporangiales; family Streptosporangiaceae; genus Rhizohabitans; species Rhizohabitans arisaemae. The sequence continues at coordinate 602,476 of NZ_BLRH01000029.1, read as the reverse complement.
GAAGAGGCAGGCGAGCAGCACGATCACGGTGACGATGACACGGCGCCCCTGGGCGAGGGCGGGAAAAATCAACTCCCGGTTGACGAGGCCGGTGGCGAGCTTCGCCATCGCCGGACCGTTCGCGACACCCTGCCGTATCCGTGCCGGACCGGTAAAGCGCCGGCTGACGAGCAGCTCGTAGGTGAGCACGTCGAGCACCGCCCGCTCGATGGGATGGTTCGCCCGGGACTGTGCGCCCGCGACCTTGGTCACCTGGCCGCGGGAGACTCGAACGATCTCGTTCACGCTGAGCACCGAGATGGCCGTGTCCACCACCCGGCCGGGCCCCCCGGCCAGGTAGGCGAGCTCATAGTGGTCGAGCCCCTGTCCACCTCGCGAATCGAAGCGCCACTTGTCCTCTAGGATCCTGCCCGCCCACAACACCCCGCCTAAGGCGAGGATCGCGACGATCAACATGATCGTGTTCATGGAACCCTCCATGGACAGTCTGCCCTGACAGCAAAGCGTTTGAGAGGGGTGGAGATGGTATCGATCGCCTAACAGGCCGCGAGAGCGAAGAAGACCACAAAACCGACAAACACCAGTGTGATCTCCGCGATCACCGCACGCCACCTCATCCGGTGTGGACCTTGCCGCGTAGGCGAAAGGCGGAGGCGGTGAAGCGATCGAGTGAACTCCATCGGTTTCAGGCCGCTTGGGTCAGCCGCCACCACCGCCGCCGCAGCCGCCTCCGCCGCCGCCGCAACCGCTCGAACCGCTCCCGCCGCCGCAGCTGCTTCCGGAGCCGCCTCCGCCGAAGTCGCCGCCGCCGGAGCCCCCCGAACCGCCGGAGCTCCCCCAATCACCGCCCGAGGAGGTGTCCGGGGATGTGCTGCCGCAGGCCCCCGCGGCGCAGCCGCCGGCGCCGGGGCCCGCCGAGCGCTGGATCTCCAGTTCGGACGCGAGCGCCGGGTCCCCGACCTCGCTCAGGCCGTACAGGGCGATCGAGGTCGCCATGGCGCCCGCGGCGACCCTGCCGGTCGCGGGTGTCATCCGCCCGGCGGTCGTCCGCGGCCGGCTTATCTGGGCCGACGCGAGCGTGCGGCGCCCCAGGACGGTCAGCTTCTTCTTCCGATATCTGCGGTACCGCACCAGCGCCGCCACCCCGACGACCACCGTGACGGCGCAGATCACTCGCGTGATGAACGTCCTGGAGTCCTCGGAATCCCCATCGCCCAGGACTATCGACAGGATCGCGGTAAGCAGCGTGAACAGCGTCACACCGGGGATGATCGCCTCGCGTCGCTGCTGGCCTCGGAGCGGCGGATGGATCAATCCCCGCCTGACCAGGTCGTCGGCCAGCCCCTTCATCGCCGAACCGTCCGCGACCTGTCGCCGTATCCGCCCCGGCTCGGGGGCGTGCTCCCTGGTGACGACGGAGAGGATCTCCCCCTCGATGGGATTGACGATCTTAATGCGCGACCCCGCCACCCGGGCCACCTGGCCACGGGAGACGCGGATGACCCCTTTCGTGCTGAGCACGGCGACGGCCGTGTTCACCACACGGAGCGGCCCCCCGGCGAGATAGGCGAGCCCGTAGGCGTCGAGTCCCGTCCCGCCCCGGGAATCGACCCGCCGGTGAGCCCGCCTGGCCGCGCTCGCCCACACCATCGCGGTGAGCAGAACGAGCGAGATGATCAGCAATACCGTGTTCATGGAGACCTCCCTGAGAGAGCTTGCCGGGAAATCACAGGAAACAAGAGGGCCGGGATGTTATCGATCGCTTAACTCCGTTGCGACACCGCGGGGCCGGGGTCACCCTCCGCCACCGCCGCAACCTCCGCCCCCGCCGCCTCCACCGCCACAGCTGAAATCGCCGCCACCGCCGGAATCACCGCCGTGGGTGACCCAGGCGCTCCCGGAGTCGGAGCCGGACCGGCGGGAGCCGGAGCGGGGCCCGCCCTTGGGCCGCGCCTTGGCCCGTACCGTCAAGATCACACCGGTCGCCGCCGCGGCGCCGAGTCCGAAAGCGCCACTGATGAGCAAAAAACCTGCCATGGAATCCCCTCCCACCCCAAGGGTGCATGCCCGAAGCGCCTTTGGAGAGGTCTGCCATGTTAGGAAACTGCTAAATGTGGTAGGAGCAGCACAGAACCACCGGATTCCTGGAAATCCGGTGGTTCTCGCGATCAGACGGTCAGCTCAACCGGTCGTGCAGGGCGTTGTACTCGTCCCACAGCTCCTTGGGCAGGTGGCTGCCGAAGGTGTTGAAGTGCTCGGGGATGAGCGCCGCCTCCTGCCGCCAGATCTCGGGGTCGACCGAGAGCAGGGTCTCCAGGTCACGGTCGTCCAGGACAAGGCCCTCGGTGTCGAGCGACTCCTTGGTCGGCACCCGGCCGATCGGGGTCTCCACCGCCTCGGCCTCGCCGGCCAGCCGCTGCACGATCCACTTGAGCACCCGGCTGTTCTCGCCGAAGCCCGGCCAGAGCCACCTGCCGTCCTCGTCCTTGCGGAACCAGTTGACGTAGTAGAGGCGCGGCAGCTTCTCCGGCTCGGTCCTGCCGCCGACCGCCAGCCAGTTCCCGAAGTAGTCGCCCATGTTGTAGCCGCAGAACGGCAGCATCGCGAACGGGTCCCGCCGCAGCTGCCCGATGGCCCCGGCCGCCGCGGCCGTGGTCTCGGAGGAGACGTTGGCCCCCAGGAAGACGCCGTGCTGCCAGCTGAACGCCTCGGTGACCAGCGGTACGGCCGTCGCCCGGCGGCCGCCGAACAGGATCGCCGAGATCGGCACGCCGGCCGGGTCCTCCCACTCGGGCGCGATGGTCGGGCACTGCGCGGCCGGGGTGGTGAAGCGGGCGTTGGGGTGGGCGGCCGGGGTGCCGGACTCGGGGGTCCAGTCGTTGCCCTTCCAGTCGGTCAGATGCGCCGGAGGCTCGTCGGTGAGACCCTCCCACCACACGTCGCCGTCGTCGGTGAGCCCGACGTTGGTGAAGATGCTGTTGCCCCAGAGCGTCTTGATCGCGTTGGCGTTGGTGGACTCACCGGTGCCCGGCGCGACGCCGAAGAAGCCGGCCTCGGGGTTGATCGCGTACAGGCGGCCGTCCTCGCCGAAGCGCATCCAGGCGATGTCGTCCCCGATGGTCTCGACCTTCCAGCCCGGGATGGTGGGCTGGAGCATGGCGAGGTTGGTCTTGCCGCAGGCCGAGGGGAAGGCCGCGGCGACGTAGCGGGGCTCGGCGTCCGGCGGGGTGACCTTGAGGATGAGCATGTGCTCGGCGAGCCAGCCCTCGTCCCGGGCCATGGTGGAGGCGATGCGGAGGGCGTAGCACTTCTTGCCCAGCAGCGCGTTGCCGCCGTACCCCGATCCGTAGGACCAGATCTCCCTGGTCTCGGGGAAGTGGGAGATGTACTTGGTCTCGTTGCACGGCCAGGGGACGTCGGCCCGGCCCGGCTCCAGCGGCGCGCCGACGGAGTGCACGGCCTTGACGAACTCGCCGCGCTCCTCGATCAGCCGGAGCGCCGGGGCGCCCATCCGGGTCATGATCCGCATCGACACCACGACGTACGGGGAGTCGGTGATCTCCACGCCGAGCTGGGAGATGGAACCGCCCAGCGGGCCCATGCAGAACGGGACGACGTACATCGTCCGGCCCCGCATCGAGCCGCGGAAGAGACCCGCGAAGGTCTGGCGCATCTCGCCCGGCGCGATCCAGTTGTTCGTGGGGCCGGCGTCCTCCTCCCGCTCGGAGCAGATGTAGGTGCGGTCTTCGACGCGGGCCACGTCGCTGGGGTCGGACGCCGCGTAGAAGCTGTTGGGCCGCTTGGCCAGCCGCCGGAACGTCCCCTGCTCGACCAGAAGGTCCGTCAGGCGTGACCATTCGGCCTCGGATCCGTCGCACCACTCGACCCGGTCGGGCTGGGTCAGCTCGGCGATCTCACGAACCCAGGCAATCAATTCGGCGTTGCTGGTCGGGGCCTGTTCAAGGTCGACGACCTGGTCGGACACGACGAACTCCTTACATCCCTCGGACTTAAGCATCATCGGCGGGGTTCTACAGTTATGCCAATTGGCGTATACCAATACCCTCCCCAAATACCCCAAGTGGGATATCTGGGACATTCCACTACCCCTTCCACAAAGCTATACCTGACCAGCGGGGATACCGCTTCGCCCGTACGGCGGCAGAGGATGCCGAGGAGTGTACCCACCTGTTTGACCTGCAAAGAAAGCCGAAACCGGCATGGTGAAAAATTGGCCTATACCATTGCGATTGGTATAGGCCAATTCTGTGAAACAGAATGTGTCCGCGCGATGCCGCACCCTGGGGTGATGGGGGGAAAATCGCCGTTCGAACGTACGGCGGGTCGTCACCTCAGTTCAGCGCAGCGTGACCAACATCACGCCCCCGCTCAACGTGCCGCTAACGCACCTGGGCGGCGACCGCCGGGCTGATCCGCACCACACCCGCCAGATTCCGGGTCGTCACGGGACTCATCTTGACCACGTCGCCGGAACGGGGCGCCACGATCATCATTCCCTCACCCCAGTAGATCGCGACGTGCGAGATGTAGCCCGGATTCGTGGGATCGTGCCGCCAGAAGATCAGATCACCGGGCTGCAGCTGATCGAACGGCACCTGCGGACCCGCCGCCCACTGCTGGTGGGTGACCCGCGGCACGGTCACCCCGGCCTGCGCGTACGCCCACTGCACCAACCCCGAGCAGTCGAAGGAGTCCGGGCCCTCGGCACCCCAGACGTAGGGGCGCCCGAGTTTGCTCCCCGCGGCGAGCAGCGCCGTCTTGACCTGCTCCGGGGTCACCAGGGATCCGCTGTCCACAGCCGGCCCCGCGGGGGGTGCGGCGGGAGGCGCCGCGGGAGGCACCGCCTTCCGCTCGGTGTAGACGGGATTGATCAGCCCGACCTGGGTTCCGCGCGGCAGAACCTTCAGCAGGGTCTCCCGCAGCTTCCCGGAGTCCGCCTTGGGCGCGCTGAGCACGAAGGCGTTGCCCTTGGGGATCCCCAGCCGCCGGGCGACCTCCCGGGAGACGACCGCGTCGACCGAGCCCATCCCCACCGTGGCCATCGCCCCGACCCGCAACCGCTCCGCACCGCTGTGCACGGTACGGCCGAGCTTCAGCCCCCCGTCGGTGCCCAGCAGGAACGAGACGGCCATCTCCCCCGCGGCCACGCTGCGCCAGAGCGCGTCGGAGGAGGCCGTGAGCCGCGGCGTGAAACCCCGGAACGTGGACGGGTCGACCCCCATGGTCCCCACCCGCTTGCCCTCGATCGTCACCTCGGCCGCCTCGACGACCTCCAGCGACGTGACGGCCTTCCAGCGCCGGATTCTCGTGATCAGGTTCGCCGGGAGGCTCGCCGGACCGGCCACGATCAGATGCGCCTTCCGTACGGCCTTGAGCGGCGCCACCGCGCTCGGGAGCACCAGCGGGTCGACCGCCGGGATGGCCGGGGTGGGCGCGGCCTCCCGCGGAGCGGCGGGTGCCTGGACGCGGACCTGCGCGGCCTGGGTCCGGACCGTGCTCTTGCGCCGGTCGAACTCGGCCAGTACCGCCAGGTCGGCCGCGATCGTCGCCACCAGGGCGACCGCGATGACTCCGATCATGCGCCGGCGGCGCCGCACCAGCCTGCGCCAGGCGAGGCCGCCGTCCGGCCCGTACACCAGGGAGGCGAGATCCACTCGGGTGTCCGGAAGGACGGGTCTCCCATGGCGCACGAGACCACTCCCTTCCCGGCCCACCGCTTTCCGGCTGTCCAGTGAATACCGTAAGCCCGCTGAGATCCTGGAATGGCCAATTTTGCGGGTCTGGAATCGGTCGGTGACCCGTCCGGTACGGCCGCGCGGCCCGCGATCCGGCCGTCGCCGAGGCCGGGGAAGCACCGAGAAGAGGGGTTTGGCCGGCGGACCCGGCGCAGCCCGTACCGGAGACGTCGGGGTTTACCCGATCGGGCCGAGGGTAGCCAAGGCTCCTGGTCTTGATGGGCCGGCCCCCGAAACCGGTTCAGGCAGGGGCGATCCGGAGTCGGCTGCGGCGAGGGCGCCGGATGACCGGCGCAGGCTCATTGGCACGGCGAGCCACCGCGCCAATGAGTGCTGCCGGGACGACGGTGTCCCGCCGTGTCCCGGCGTCCCGGAAGCCGGGAGCTAGTTGCCGACGTAGGGCACGGCCTCCAGGATCTCCACCGTGTTGGTCCGCCCGTTGGGCATCGTGTAGCTCGCCCGCTCGCCGATCTTCTTGCCGTTGATGGCGGATCCGAGCGGGGACTTGGGGGAGTAGACGTCGATGGGCGCGCCGCTCTCCTCGCGGGACGCGAGCAGGAAGGTCACCTCTTCGTCGTCACCCTCGAACCGGATGGTGACCGTCATCCCCGGGCCCACCACACCTTCGGTGCGGGGCGCCTCCCCCACCTTGGCGTTGTCGAGGATGTGCCGCAGCTGGAGGATCCGGCCCTCCTGCTTGCCCTGCTCCTCCTTGGCTGCGTGGTAGCCGCCGTTCTCGCGGAGGTCACCCTCTTCCCTGGCCGCTTCGATCTTTTTGGCGATGTCGATGCGTCCCGGGCCCGAGAGGTACTCATACTCCGCCTTCAGGCGGTCATACGCCTCCTGGGTCAACCAGGTGACGTTCTCGGCGTGGGAGTCGGCCACGGGTACTCCTTCTCGGGGGCTGCGTGTTGAGCGATTGTGAATTTCGAAAGGCTAACAAGTTCGGTCGGCGTACGCTTCCCCTATTGTCTCACTATTTGAGATGGCAGTACACAACATAACCAGAAGTCGCAGGTGCACTGGTCTGCAACGCCTCGGTGAGCCGTACGGAACCCTCACCCGCAGGGACGACCACCTCGCGGCTGCCCACCTCCGAACGCCGCCGGTCCATCGCCCCCAACCGGCACACCGCGGCGCTCTCGGCGGGTTTCACCACGTCAAAGGTTACCGAGATCGTGTCGTCGTCGACGACCTTGAACGCCACCACCTGATCGATGACCTCGGTCTGCCCCTTGGACGCCCACATCACGTAACCCCAGCCGCCGGCGAGCAGGGCGGTCAACACGCCGAGAACGACAAATGCCGCGACGCCCATGGTTTTACGGGGAACCTGGGTCTCGGTGGGGGCGGCCATCGTGGAATCTCCCTGCATGTCTTCGACGTTGTCCGAAACAATTGTCTCTTGCCCGGCGGGCGGTCCGCCCAGGGCCCTGACAAACCACTTGAGGAGACGGCTGACCGTGAGCGAACCATTGAGGTTGATGGCCGTCCACGCCCACCCCGACGACGAGTCGAGCAAGGGCGCGGCGACCATGGCTCGATACGTGTCCGAGGGCGTGGAGGTGCTGGTCTGTACCCTCACCGGAGGTGAACGCGGCTCCGTGCTCAACCCGAAGATGGACAGACCGGAGATCGTCGCCAACATCACCGAGGTGCGCCGCCAGGAGATGGAACGCGCGCGCGAGATCCTTGGCGTGCAGCAGAGGTTTCTCGGCTTTGTGGACTCGGGGCTGCCCGAGGGCGATCCGCTGCCCCCGCTGCCCGAAGGTTGCTTCGCGTTGCAGGACCTGGAGACGGCCTCCGCTCCCCTCGTCCAGGCCGTACGGGAGTTCCGGCCCCATGTGATCCTCACCTACGACGAAGACGGCGGCTACCCGCACCCCGACCACATCATGACCAACCGCGTCTCGGTCGAGGCGTTCGACGCCGCGGGCGACCCGGACCGCTATCACGGGACCGGCCAGCCGTGGCAGCCGCTCAAGCTCTACTACCACCTCTCCTTCACCAAGGCCCGTTTCGAGGCCCTGCACGAGGCGATGACGGCGTCGGAGATCGGCTCCCCCTACGGCGACTGGATCTCCCGGTGGGAGGACCGGCCGGAGAAGTGGGCGGTGACCACCCGGGTGCCGTGCGCCGAGTTCTTCGCGACCCGGGACCAGGCGCTCCTCGCCCACGCCACCCAGGTGGACCCGGACGGTTTCTGGTTCGTCTGCCCGCGCGAGATCCAGGAGGAGGTCTGGCCGACCGAGGACTACCACCTGGCCAGGTCCCTCGTCGACGTGGAAGGCCCCGAGGACGACCTGTTCGCCGGGATCAGGGAGCACGCCTGCACCACCTGATCCCGCACCCGGTACGGCCTCCGCTCGCCTGCCCGACCGCCGTCGCGCGGGCGGTGGCCGCCGGGCCGGACGCGCTCAAGGGGGCGGCCACCCCACATGGGAGAATGGACAAGTGAGAGTCTTAGCAGTACAGCTGGTGACGACGGAGGGCCGTGTCGAGCCCGGGATCGTGGCCTTTCTCATCGTGGCCGCCCTCGCCTTGGCGCTGGTCTTCCTCATCAAGTCGATGAACAAGCAGATCTCCAAGATCGAGGTCCCGCACAAGGACGAGGACGGCGACGACCGGGAGGACCACCCGGCCGCCTCCCCCAAGCAGACGACCTGACCATGACCAGTGACGTCGTCAAGAACGAGTCCGACACCCGATACGAGATCTGGGTCGAAGGACGGCTCGCCGGTTTCGCGAACTACCGCCTCCGGCCGGGCCGGGTGGTGATCCCCCACACCGAGATCGACCCGGAGTTCGAAGGCAAAGGGCTGGGCAGCCGGCTCGCCCGAGCGGCCCTGGACGACATCCGGCGGTCCGAACTGAAGGTCACCCCGCTCTGCCCGTTCATCGCCGACTACATCCGGCGGAACCCCGAATACCAGGACCTGGTCGCCTGAACCCCGCGGAACCGGGAAACCCGGCGACCGCCTACAGCTCGCCGCCGGTCCATGCCCGCTGAGCCGCCTCCGGCAGGCCCCACCAGCCGAGCGGGGTGAGCCGCTCCGACCGGTCGACCACGCCGAGGACCTCCCAGAGGAAGACCACATCGGTGAAGAGATCGGCCTCGGCCGCCTCGTCCTCCACCCCCTCGTAGAAGCCCTCGATGTCCTCCGACTCGCCGATCATGCGGGCGATCTCGGCCGGGGAGGCGGGGGTGCCCGGCCCGTTCCGGGTCAGTGCCGCCACCGCGCCCAGCCAGTTGGCGTGCTGGATCGAGCAGAGCGTCGCCATGGCCTGATCGTCGAGACTCAGCTCCCCCTCAAGGTCGACGAACTCCAGCAAGGTGTCCTCGTCCTCGGGGATGTCGTCGATCGGAGAGATCAAACCGCTCACCAGCGCGAGCCAGAATGCCTCGTTGTCCTCCGGGAGCTCGTCGGCGGTCAGCCCCGCCGCCGCGAGCAGGACCCGGCTCGGATAGACGTCCTGCAGGAAGAGCGCGCGCAGCCGTACCGCCGCGGCGTCCAGCTCCTGCCGGGGACACAGCCGTCCGGGCAGCTCGGCGAGGATCCGCCGCAATTCGGCGAGGGCGAAGGACTCCTCCTCGTCGTAGGCGGCCAGCAGCTCCTCGTCCTGCTCGTCCATCACCTTGTGCGCGGGCACCCGGCCGTCGGGCAGCGGATTCTGCAGCCACTCGTCCTGCAGCCGGAAATACTCGTGCTTGGCCACCGGATCGTCGACGGCCAGCCGGTCCGGATCGACCACCCCGTCGCGGACCAGACCTTCCAGGTGCTCCACGAGCAGCGCGTGGAACTCGGTGGCCACCGGGCCGCGCTCCCCCTCGTCCGGCCAGACGAACATGCCGACGAGGGTGATCGGCTCCGTCCCGGTCGCCTCCAGCCAGCGATGCACCTCGCCGACCGTCGCCACCCCGGACTCGATCCCCGCCAGAATCGTCCGCGTCGAATCCCAGAACGCCGCGGAAAGCGGATTGCCGACCGCCAGCAGCTCACGGCGCAGCGTCGGCACGGCGACCAGCGCCCGCCCCGAAGGCACACAGAGCAGGGCCTTGGCCACGTCACGCCGGGTCAAGTCCTTCGCGTCCCTACCGGCCAGCCCGCACACCAGATCCAGATCCATGTCCACGGCTGTGAGCCTACGCGTCCCCACCAGGTCATGAGTAGAGAGCGGACGGGTGGCGTCGCGGTTCCGCGCCGTTTGCCCCGCCCGCGCGCCGTCGAGGAGATGTCACGGACCCAGCCTGGCCACCGGCTTGGAGCAGTGCGCCAAGGAGGCCAGCGGGGCCTCCGGCCATCTGCCCTCCCGCGCGTCCCGCAACGCGTCGGCGAATCGCCCGACGTCCAGCGCCTCGGCGGCGAGGTTCCCGGTCACCACCGCTCGTGCGCAGGACCGGAACACCGCACTGAACATCGCGTAGTACTCGTACTTCGGCCGGGTCTCCGCCTTGACCAGTGACCGCTGCAGTATCCCCGCCAGATGCTTGAGCATCTTCCCGGTGATTTCGACGTCGTTCTCGTCGCTCTTCTTCGCCGAACCATCCAGATTGCCCGTCGGGGCGCCGATCAAAGTCTTGCAGGTCCGCCCATCCTTGTCCGTGCGGTACTCCTCGTACACCGACTTGAGGACGGGTGGATATCCACTGCACGCGAACAGTTTCATCTGGGCGTCGTGACCGGTCAGATAGTCGATGAACTCCCGGGCCTGCTGAGGGTTGTCCGAGGTCGCCGAGATCGCCAGGTTGAAGCCACCGAGTATCCCCACCCCCGGGAGCGGCGCCACGTCGAACAGCATTTCGCCTTTGGCGTCATACATCGAGTGGTCCGCGCCGAGCCGGTGATAGGCGTACGGCCAGTTGCGCATATAGCCGGCGGATTCGTTCCGCAGCCCTTCCCGGAAAGTGTCGAAGGTCTCGGCTTTGGAGTATTCGTAGGCTCCGGGGGTCAGCACACTGTTCAGTCCGGATTTCCAGGTCGCGAAGGCCTTCCGCATGAGTTCTCCGAGGTCGGATTCATCGAGCACGACCCGGTCGCCGTCGGTGATTCTCCCGCCGAAAGACCGCACTGCTTCGATGAGGTTGACCGTCCCGCCCTCGAAGTCGCCGAGCTGTACGGCGTATCCGCCGTACCTCCCGGCGTAGTCCCAGAGCTGCTCCCTGGTGGTGGGAACCGGCAAGCCCCGGCGATAGTAGAGCAACGGAACGTCGGTGACGTGCGGTATCGCGTACTGAACGCCATCCACCTTGCCGGCTTCCAGGACGTTGTCCACGAAGAGCGCCGCCCGCTCGGGATCGAGCGGGTTCGGGATGATGTAACCGTTTCTCGCGAACTCCGCCACCCAGGCGACGTCCACCGAGAAGATGTCGTAGGTGCAGCTCATCAGCTGAGCGCGCCCCACCGTCTCGACCCGTTCCTCATCGGTGGGGGCGGCTATCTCCACCAGCACGACCTTGGTGGATCGGGTCTTGTTCCACTCCTCGACGAGATCGCGCCGGTAGCTTCCCTCACTGATGTCGTCACCCGTCGCCACGGTGAGCACGTTCTCCCCACCGTCGCACCGGGTACCGGAAGGACTTGGCGGCGCGGCGCCCCTTCCCAGGGTGATGAGGAGTACGCCGGCGAGGACGAGCCCGATCACGAACCCGGCACCACCCCAGCGGCGCGGGCTGAAGCCGGGTGGCGGGGGTTCTCCTCGGCCTGTTTCCACCGCACTCATCTCCGCCCATCCTGACGATCCCGGTTCACCGTTCGGATCTCGGCGATCAGCCGCCTAAGCGCTTCGGAGATCTCCGAAGACTCGGCACCTCCCGTAAGGCAGGTGCGGTATTTGCCGCCTACCGGAGAGGAACGGCGACAGCCGTCGTACCCCAGGGCAAGGACGTAGAGGTCCGTGACCTTCTCGGCTTGCCGGAGCGTCTGGCCGACGCTCTTCATCCTGTCCTGTTCCTTGTCGAAGGGTCCTCCGTCGGTCACGACGATCAGAGCCCGGCCCGACCTCGGATTACGCCGGTCCACGCCCTTGATCGCATCGGAGATCGGGGCGTCGAAGCCACCCGCGATCACGTTTCCGACGCGGTTGATGAGGTCGTCGAATTCGGAGCGATTGGCCGGGGTCGTCCGAAGGCGCCATACCTGGGTCGCCGAGTTTTCCGTCGGACGATTGAACGCGCTCAGCCGGAGATCGTCCCGTGGCGTGATTACCTGCGTGACACCGGGGAGGGCCTCCCGCAGCTTGATCAACAACGAGCGTGGTTTCGTGGCCATCGACCCCGAGACATCGAGCACGATCTCAGCATCGATTCTGGGGATGAGCAGCGAGAATTGGTACCTTGCCTCGGCCAGGACCCCGGAGTCCCGCACGGCCTGCTCGAACTCCGACTGCCCCGGAACATGTGTGTCGAAGAGCGGATTCTCGACCAGCCAGTCTCGGAGCAGGTTGAGGCCGGTCGTGCGTTCCGCGCTGGTCTCACCCGGCCAGTCGACGGTGACGAACGGATAGTCCAATGTGGACAGATCAGGCGAGATAAGCTCACCCAGCCTGTCCTCTCCGGTGGGTCTTCCCCCCATGCACCGGTCGTCGTCGTATCTTCCTTCGTTGTAGTCCGTCAAACTGTGGTGCGGGATCACCAAGGCGAGGCTCTCCGCCGCACCCCTGCTTTTCGGCGTGTTCATCAGCATGAAGTCGCAGAGCAGCGAGCTGACGCTCTCCGCGACGACCCCCCGCTGTTCCGGATCCACCACACCTTTGTGCCCGAGCAGGTCGGAGATCGCGACCAGGCCGGCGGTGGACAGCTCCGGCTGCGGATAGTTCACCGACATCTTGAGGTCGGTCGAGATCATCCGCCAGAGTTTGGCGAGGGGGTATCCCTTCGCCGGCGTCCTTCCCAGTCGCGATTTGACGGTCTCCGCGGATCCGCCGAGCATTCCGATCACCAAGCGGTCCGAGGCGACCGACGGGCCGATGCGGAGTACGGCCGACTCCTGGGTCACCAGCTGCACGCCGGCGAGCCGGGCCTCACCGGTGCTGGTGGCGATCCAGGCGTCGGGCCGCGGGCCGAAAAGACGGCGAAACGGCTTCTTCCGCTCCTGATTCACGTCGTTGCGATACCAGTTGTTGCCGAAGGCGTACTGCAGCTCACCGATCGACGGAGCGATCCCCACCGTGATGGCGTACGGGGCACACCCGTCCACAAGCCTGGTCCTGGCGAACCGCGCGACGCTCTCCCGTAGCACCCTCACGTTCTCCGGGGCGGTTATCAACCGCAGTACCAGCGGCCGGGAACAGGCCGGAGCAGACAATCCGGCTCCAACCAGGCCGCCGACCTTGATCACCCCCCACGGGACCACAATGATCGAGGCGCCTAGCAGCGCGCCAAGAAGCCCGGCGGCAAGCCGCTGCCCGAGCCCGCCCAGCTGAGGCAGGACCTTGTCACGTAGATCCTTGAGAGACAGCCGTAGCGACTTCAGTCGCTTACCCAGGAATGCGGCCACACGTCCGAAGGTGAGAAACGCGCCCAGCGCGAGCCCGACCCCCGCACAGATCAGCACCGTGGTGACGGGCCCCAAATCATCACTGATGTTCGCCAGCGCCGTGGCAAGGTACGTACCGGTTCCGCCGATTAGAGTGAAGATCATATATTTCTTGATCTCCACCCAGATGTCCTTAGGGGGGTCCTCGGTGGATGATCGCGAGCCGTCGTCGGTTGGGGGTTGCGCCGGACCGGTCATGAAGTCCACTACCTGTTCGACGAATCCTAAAGACCAGCAGAATGAGCGAAACCGGCCCCCCGCCCGATCAGGCCCGGATATACATAATCCTAATCGGAAAGTTGTCTGGCAAGTCGATTCGCCTGGTTTACCCTACCTCTCCTGATATCTAACCCCAATAAAATACATTGGGCTCTCCAGTGGCCCAAACAACAGTGGACCCCAATCGACCCATGCCGACGCCACGGGTTTCTGCGGCTCGTCCCCTCTTGACCAGGATGCCGGAGGCACCAAGTCGACCAGCACTCGCGAGGCTCAGAGGAATAGCCGGTCCCCACAAAAACCCGTTTCGCCCTGATTTACGCGCAGGTTCCTTACTCGAAATTCGGCTCGACATATTCCCCGTCACGCGGGCGTACGGTGATCGCGACCAACTCGGGTGCCTGGTCGGGGTGGAGTTCGGGATCGCCGGTCAGCAGCCGCAGATAGATGATGCCGAGCACCGATTCCGCGGCCAGCGGGACGCTCGGGAGGATCAGCCGCCCCTCCTGCTGGGCCCGTCGCAGCGTCGGCGTCAAGGATTCCCGCTGGTGCCGCTGCGCCTGCGACAGGGCCGTCCCCAGGGCGTCCCGGGCGGCGAAGTACGGCGCGAGCTGCTTGATCAGATCACCGGCGACCGTGGTGGTCAGCACGGTCAGCTTGTCGCGCAGCAGGGTCTCCAGCACGTCGGCGACGTCGTCGGACTCCCGGACACCGGCCCCGACCTGGGCGAAGGCCATGCTTACCGCGTCTGAGACGAGTGGGCCGAGCTCCGGCCACCGCCGGTAAACCGTGGGACGGCCCACCCCGGCACGGCGTGCGACGGCCTCGACGGTGGTCTTGGCGAGCCCGTACTCCGCGACGACCTCAAGGGTGGCCGTCAGGATGCGCTGCGAGGCGCCCTCGTCCCGGGGCCGGCCGCCGCGTGACCGTCGGATGTCGTCCATGCCGATGATTCTCTCATCGAGATACGTTACATTGGACAGACGTAACGTATCTCGATGAGAGGAGAACGACGTGGCGTTGGCTTTGATCACCGGCGGGTCCCGGGGGGTGGGCGCCGCCCTCGCGGCGGAGCTGGCCGGGCGTGGCTACCGGCTGCTGCTGTGCGGCCGGGACGCCGCGGCCCTGCACCGGGTCGCCGCCAAGTACCCCCAGGCCGTCGGCCTCCCCTGCGACCTCGGCGACCTCTCCCAGGTACGGATGCTCGCCGAGACCGCGTCCAGACTCGGCAACCTCGCCCTGCTGGTCAACAACGCCGCGATCCAGCACGTCTACCAGCTCGGCGATCTTCTGCCGGACCAGGCCTGCCGGGCGATCGACGAGGAGATCGCCGTCAACCTGACCGGTCCGCTCCAGCTGACCGCGCACTGCCTGCCGATGCTGCGCGCACAGCCGGGCGCCCGGATCGTCAACATCACCTCCGGTCTCGCCCTGGCCCCCAAACGCGGGGCGGCGGTCTACTGCGCCACCAAGTCGGGCCTGCGCACGTTCACCCGGAGCCTGCGATATCAAGAGGAGGCCGCCCGGTCAGGGGTCGGCGTCACCGAGGTCGTACTTCCGCTGGTCGACACCGACATGACCACCGGCCGGGGCACAAACAAGATCAGCTCTCAGGACGCCGCCAGGGCGATCGCCCGTGCCGTCGACGAGAACCGCGACGAAGTCCATGTCGGAAAAATCAAGCTTCTCCATGCCCTGCACAGAATCAGTCCTCAGCTCAGCTACCGGGTGCTTCGCGATGCGTGAGCCACCCGCCCGGAGCCGGCCGCACGGTAGGCACGGAGTCCCGGCCACCTACCGGCGCAGCAGCACACAGTCCCCGCACAGGCCTCCGCCGGGCACCCGGTAGTAGAGACAGCAACTCCGCCGGACGAAAGGAGGGCCTTCCCCGAAGACACCCGTGTCCCGGAGCACACCCCGGGAGAGCAGCTCCCTGCCGAGCGGAACCGCACGGGCCGCCGTCCCAGGCCGCGCGCCGGCGAGCGTGCCGAGCGTCCCGGCGAGCGCGGAGGCGGCGTTCCCCCACAGCAGGCCGGGCGCGATCGGGACGATCTCCCGGACCGCCCGCACCAGCGGTTCCAGAATCCCGGTCACCACGACGCGGTGGAGCGGTTCGGCGACCTGGCCCGTCTCGTCGAACCGCCACCCCTGCGGGGCCGCGAGCCGCAACGGCATGGGACCCGACTCCGCGGCACGCCAGTGCAGATCCGCCGGGCCGCAGCGGATCAGCAGATCGTGGGCGAGAACCGCCCCGAGCACGGGCGACCACACCCGTGCGGCCAGCCCCTGAAACCAGATGGACGCGGCGACCCTGGTCTCGCCGGTGCCGAGCCGTTCCCCCATGTCCGAGATCAGGGCGGCGAGGACCGCGCCGTCGGTGCAGAGCGTCGTCAGCGGCGACCAGCCGGGGCCGACCGGCTCGCCGACGGAGATCTCGAAGTAGGCGTTGATCCCGGCGACGTCCGCCAGCGCCCGCGCCATCCGATCCGGAGCCTCCGGCCGCAGCCCGGCGAACACCGGACCGGCCAGGCGGTCACCGCCCGACTCCATCCACCACCCCAATCTCGATACCCTCCCGAGGGTAGCCACCGCCGATCTCAGCCACCCGGACATGCAACCACGGGTGACCCAATTCATGCGGGTACGGGCTGCGCCGGATCCTCCCCGAACGTGCACCGACATCCGGAATCAGGCCCGCATGGGTACATCCACTGACGAACGGGCCCACCACCAGGTGTACGCAGCCCGTACATCGCTCATCGCGTCGTGATCGGGAGGAGGGGTCAGGGGGTGCCGGCGTGGGTGAGGGTTTCCCACGCGAGGAAGTGGCTGGGTCCGGCCGGGCGGGCGGCCTCGGTGAAGCGCTTGGTCTGCGGCATGTTCATGCCGAGCCGGCCCGCGTAGTGGTTGTAGGCGACCTCGGTCACCGCGCCCAGGCCGAGCTGAACCCGGCCGCCGCAGAGCCAGTCCGGAACGGCGGTGCCGTTCTCATATCTGGTGTGGAATCCGAACGCCTTGTCGAGACGGCCGCGTACCTCGGAGTAGAGGTCGATCCCCTGGTGATGGGCGGTCTCCGCGACGTGCGCCATCGCGGCCAGGCCCCAGCCGGAGTGGCCGAAGTCGCGGCAGGTCTCCTGGGCGAGGCCGTCCACGTAGGTCGACTGGCCCTGCCAGTACCGGACCAGCCGCTCGGGAGTGTTCCACCTGCTGTTCGGCGGCGACTTGGGGGTGACACCGTCGGATTTGAGGTAGACGTAGGCCGGGACCCTGCCCCGCCAGATCTGTACGGCCTTGTCGAAGCGGGCCCGATCCTCCAGGAACACCGCGATGCCGATCACGGCGTCCATCATGATCAGTTCCCAGTTGCCGTTCTTGTCCGGGGCGCCGTTCTCGATCTCCGGCAGGTAGACGCGGCGGAGCATCGCGCCGAACCGGGCGGATCGGGCGGCGGGCCAGACCGTGGAGGTGTGCCGGATCAGCTCCGCCGCGCGGGCCCACGAGGCGCCCGCCCAGCCGGTCTGCAGCGGGGCGTTGCCGTTGGTGTGGTCCCTGATCACCGCGGACCAGGCGTCCATGATCTCGGCGGCCTTCCGGGCGTGCCGGGCGTCCTTGGTGATCGACCACATCAGGGCGTGGGTGTAGGCCGCCAAGGCGTCGTTGCGTTCATCGGTGCACCCCAGGTTGGGGTTCGAGCCGGAGCCGCACTCGACCACCGCCCGGGGCTTCGCGCGGTATGCCAGAGATGCGAGACCACTCCGGCGCATCGCGTCGAAAGCCGACGTCCACGGCTCGGCGCCCGCCTTCACCTTCTGCCGGACGAAGTCGAGCTGCGCACCGCTCACCAGCACACCGGGATGCTTGAAGGTGCTCGGCGCCACGGTGACCGCCGCCGACACGGTACGGGCGGACGTGGCGTCCACCGTGGTTCCCGGAGCGATCGCGGCGACCACCAGCGCGGCACCCAGCGAAAGGCCGAGTCCGGCGTGGACTCCTCTGCGGGTCGTTCTCCTGCTCACAGACCCATCTCTCCTCATCGAGCCGACGGAGCCGAGGCCGATCCGGCCTGGTCCACAGCCCACCGGCGACTTAGTTAGTAAAGCTTCCTATCTTTCAGTGCCGGTCATCCTCGTGGCCTCCGCGGCGACCCGTCAACCACTTCGCGATAATTGGTGAGGATTATTCAGGTTTTGCGGACCGTGAGTACCGAAACGGGGAATCCGGATGCCCGCCTCAGCTCACCCGCGACTTCCCCAATCCGAGGATTCACCCGCGATCCACCCTTGAGGCTGCGACGATGGAGGCGACCCTGTCCGCCACCGAAAACTCGAGCAGGGTCTGACCTGCGATGACACATCGCCGCCGAACACCCCGAGAACCACTCACGCACAACCCCGCCGACCGCGCCTTCACCTAAGGGTCCACGGATCATCCCTGCAGGGATAGCAACGCCAAATCGTCGTCGCCTTCGCCCTCACCTTCGCCGGTATCGAGATCGTCCGTGGCGGGACGGCTCCGCAGCACGCCGCCCCAGCTTGCCGGGTGGGGTCGGTGGAGGTGCGGGTGGTCGGATTTTCTGGGTATTTGTGGTGAGTTGCGAAATCCCAGGTCAGCGATGCCGTCTTGCGGGTTCGCCTGCCTCCGGCTAGATCCACTGAAGCAGTGTTTTCGCAGGTCAGAGTAAATGTGAATGTACTTTTCATGTTTGCTTGGCGGCCTGGGCGTCGGTCATGATGGAGCATTCACAGTTCAACTCCCGGCCGGGGTTGTTTGTCATGCCCGAACGACGCTAGGAGGAACGATGTCGATTTTGGTGACCGGGGCGACCGGAACCGTCGGGGGCAGTCTGGTCCGGCAGCTGGTCCAGGCCGGTCAGGCCGTGCGGGCGATCACCCGAAACCCCGGTTCGACGGCGGCGGCGGCGCTGCCGAAGGAGGTCGAGGTCGTCCGGGGGGACTACAGCCGCCCGGAGAGCCTGGTACCCACGTTCGCGGGGGTCGAGCGGATGTTCCTGGTTTCGGTGGAGGAAGCCGCCGAGCCGGCCGTCACGGCGCAGATCCTGGGGCTCGCCGGGAAGGCGGGGGTCCGCCGGGTCGTCCACCTCGGCCACGACGACGAGAGCCGCGACGACGACGATCCCTACGCGACCGGGCGGGGGGTCAAGCGGGCCGTGGAGAACTCGGGCCTGGAGTGGACCCACTTCTTTCCCGGCGAGTTCATGGCCAACACCTATGAATGGGCCGCGTCCATCCAGGCCGAGGGTGTGGTCCGCGCGCCTTTCGGAGACTGGACCAGCAACATGATCCACGAGGCGGATATCGCGGCGATGGCGATGGCGGCGCTGCTTGAGGAGGGGCACATGGGCAGGACGTACCGTCCGGTGGGACCGCTGCCGGTGCGCCGCAGGGACGCCGTCCGGATGATCGGCGAGGCTCTCGGCCGCGACGTCCGGTTTCTTGAACTCACCCCGGACGGGGCCCGCGCCCAGTGGACGGAGATGGGCTATCCGCCCGAGGTCATCGAGTGGTTCCTTGAGCTGGGCAAGAACCAGGACATGTCCGGCGGGAACGTGCACGAGATCGAGGAAGTGACCGGCCGCAAGGGCCGTACGTTCGCCGAGTGGGTCGTCGACCACGCCGACGGCTTCCGCTGAGCGCCGGACCGCGCCTTAGGCCGTACGCCCCCTGCGGTTAAGGCAACCTCACCGACCGGCTAGGGGCGATCCGTTGTCGTGCCGGTCGCGCCCGTGCGATTCTCAGCCGGGGTATCCGGTCGAGAGAGCAGGGGTGTGCCATGGATCCGTCCGTACTCACAGCGATGATCTCCGCGTTGATCGGCGGCGCCGCCGGGGAGGCCGGGCGGGGCGCGTGGACCTCGCTGACCACACTCGTCCGGGATCGTTTCGGCGGCGGCTCCGCGGAGCTCGCGACCGTGGAGGAGACCACCGCCGCCGACGCGGCCGCGACCGCCGGGGTCCTGGTGGACCGGGCGCAGGCCGATCCGGAGTTCGGGCGGGCCCTCGGCTCGTGGACCGAGCAGACGGCCCGGCTCGTGCAGCAGAGCCAGAGTGTCGTCAACACCGTCTCCGGCGGCGCCCAAATCCACGGATCGGTCATCCAGGCGGGCAATGTGTACGGTTCGATCAACCTGGGCGGCCCCCGGTGATCGGCCGTACCGCGTAGGGGTTGCGGTGCCCAGGTCTAGGGTGGGAGGTGACAAGGGGTAGCACCGTTGCGCATGGGGAGAACGCCGATGAACCGGCTGAAGGACGCCACCAGCCCATACCTGCTCCAGCATGCGGACAACCCGGTCGCGTGGTGGCCTTGGGGAGCCGAAGCCCTCGCCGAGGCGCGGGTACGGCAGCTGCCGCTGCTCATCTCGGTGGGGTATTCGGCCTGCCACTGGTGCCATGTGATGGCGCATGAGTCGTTCGAGGACCCGGAGACGGCGGCGTTGATGAACGAGCACTTCGTCAACGTGAAGGTGGACCGGGAGGAACGGCCCGACATCGACGCGATCTACATGGAGGCGACCCAGGCGCTGACCGGCCACGGAGGCTGGCCGATGACGGTCTTCGCCACCCCGGACGGGCACCCCTTCTTCACCGGCACCTACTATCCCCGGCCGCATTTCCAGCGGCTGCTGCACGGCGTGGCGCAAGCGTGGCGGAACGAGCGCCAGGAGGTCGTCGCGCAGGGTGCCAAGATCGTATCCGCGCTGGCCGAGCGCGGTGCCGTGGCGAGCGGTCCGCGGCCGGACGAGGCGAGCCAGGCACTGGCCGTGACGGGGCTGGTCGACCTCTTCGACCCGGTGAACGGCGGATTCGGCGCCGCACCCAAGTTCCCTCCGTCGATGGTGCTGGAGTTCCTGCTCCGGCGGTACGCCCGTACGGGGGACCGGGCCTCGCTGGACATGGTGGAGCAGACCCTGGCGGCCATGGCCCGGGGCGGGATATACGACCAGCTCGCGGGCGGCTTCGCCCGGTACAGCGTGGACGCGTCGTGGGTGGTGCCGCACTTCGAGAAAATGCTGTACGACAACGCCCTGCTCCTTCGCGTCTACACCCATTGGTGGCGGACGACGGGTGCTCCGCTCGCCCGCCGCGTCGCGCTGGAGACAGCCGATTGGCTGATCGCGGAGATGCGTACGGCCGAAGGCGGCTTCGCCTCCGCGCTCGACGCGGACAGCGAGGGCGTGGAGGGCAAGTTCTACGTGTGGACGCCCGAGCAGCTGACCACGGTGCTGGGCGCCGAGGACGGCGCGTACGCCGCCTCCCTCTTCTCGGTGACCGACGACGGGACGTTCGAGCACGGCCAGTCGGTCCTGCAGCTCCCCTCCGACCCAACAGAAGCCGATATTTCGAGATTTGAGCGGGTCAAGGAGTCGCTGCTCACCGCCCGAGCCGAACGCGTACGCCCCGGGCGGGACGACAAGATCGTCGCCGCGTGGAACGGCCTGGCCGTCGCCGCGCTCGCCGAGACCGGGGCGGTGTTCGAACGGCCCGACCTGATCGAAGCGGCCCGCGACGCGGCGCAACTCCTCGCCGACCTGCACCTCGCCGACGGCCGGCTCCAGCGGACCTCCAAGGACGGCCGGGTCGGAACCAACGCCGGGGTGCTCGACGACTACGGCGACGTGGCCGAGGGATTCATCGCCCTCTACGGCGTGACCGGCGAAGCCCGCTGGATTGAGTCGGCCGGCATGCTCCTGGACACCGTCCTCACCCGCTTCCCCGACGGCGAAGGCGGATTCTTCGACACCGCCGACGACGCCGAACGGCTCTTCCGCCGGCCCCAGGACCCCACCGACAACGCCACCCCGTCCGGGCAGTTCGCCGCCGCGGGCGCGCTGCTGTCCTACGCGGCGCTCACCGGATCGGCCCGGCACCGCGAGGCCGCGGAGGCCGCGCTGCGGACCGTCCCGGTGCTCGGCGAGCGACACGCCCGATTCGCCGGATGGGGGCTGGTCGTCGCGGAAGCCGCGCTCGCCGGACCGGTCGAGGTCGCCGTCGTCGGCCCGCCCGGCGACGCCCGTACCCTCGCCCTGCACCGCGCCGCCCTGCTCAGCGACTCCCCCGGCCTGGTGATCGCGCTGGGCGAACCCGGCGCCGAACCCGCGGTCCCGCTCCTCGCCCACCGGACCCCGCGCGACGGCGAACCCGCCGCCTACGTCTGCCGGGGCTTCACCTGCCGCCTCCCGGTGACCACCCCCGCCGACCTGGCCGCCGAGATCACCGCCTGACCTCCGCGAAAACCCGGCATCCGTACGGCCTTAGGGCTCCCCACCGCCCGGTACGGTGCCCGCGAGGCCACCACGCCGAGCCCGCTCACCGACTCGTCACGCCCGGTGGGGCGGCTCTTCGACGATGCCGGTAAGCGACCGGTCGACTCAGCGTCTGGCCGGTGCGGTCCGTTCCGTGCCGGGCGGGCGGGCGTCGGGCACACCGGGCTCGGTGCCGTCCTCGCCGGAGCCGGGGCCGGTGGGCGGGGTGTTCGGCTGGGTGCCGTCGCCCGGGGTGCCGGTCTCGCTCTCCCAGGGGGTGCTCTCGCCGGACGGGTCGTCGAACCCGGGGGCGGAGGGCTCCTCGCTCGGGTCCGGCGGGACGTAGACGGAGTAGGCGGAGTGCTCCGGGAAGTCCTCCACGGGCTCGCCCTTCATCGCCTCGGCCATGAAGGACCGCCAGGTCCTGGCCGGGATCTGACCGCCGTAGAGGTCGCCGTAGCCGGGGATGCTCACGGTCTTGAAGTCGTCGCGGAACATGGTGACGGCGACGGAGAGCTGGGGGGTGTAGCCGACGAACCAGAGGGACTTGGTATCGCTCGCGGTCCCGGTCTTGCCCGCCGCGGGGCGGTCGTAGAGTCGCGCGGACGTGCCCGTACCGGCCTCGACGACCTGCCGCAGGGCGTAGGTGGTGTCGGCCGCGACCTGGGCGGGGAAGGCCCGCTTGCCGGCCACCGAGGTCTTGGTGGTCTTGCCGGTCGCGTCGGTGACGGAACGGATCACGTGTGGGGTGCGGTGGATCCCTTCGGCGGCGAAGGTGCCGTAGGCGGCGGCTTGCTGGACGGCGCTGACGGAGGCGACGCCGAGGGGGAGCGTGGCCGCGCGGGCGTGCCGGGCGAGCTGGTCGGCGGGGATGCCGGCGGCTTTGGCCGCGGCGACTATCTTGCTCAGCCCGACCTTGCGCCCCAGGTCCACGTAGGCGGTGTTGATCGAGCTCCGGGTCGCCTGGACCAGGTCGACGCTGCCGTAGCTCATGTTGCCGGAGTTCCGGATCGGGGTTGAACCGATCATCAGCGGCGAGTTGCCCTCGAGGCGGGTGCCGAGGTCGAGCCCGTGGTCGAGGGCGGCGGCCAGCGCGTAGGTCTTGAAGGTCGATCCGGCCTGGACCTGCGCGGAGAACGCCGCGTCGTACTGGTTCTGGGTGTAGTCGCGGCCGCCGTAGAAGGCGACGACCTCTCCGGTGCCGGGGTCGACGGCGGCGAGCCCGGTCCGCACCCCGGCCGGGGTGTTCTCGGGACGTACGGCCTTGACGGCCCGTTCGGCGGCTTCCATGAGGTCTTTGTCGAAGGTCGTGGTGACCTTGAGGTTGCCCTGGTTGATCTGTTCGTCGCTGTAACCGAGCGTGTTGAGCTCTTTGCGGACCTCGGCGAGCATGTACCCCTTCTGCCCGCTGAGCGACAGGGGGGCTTTCGGCTTCTTGAGGACGGGGAAGACGAGTTGTTGCGCCTCAGATTTTTGGAGCGCTCCAATCTTCTGCATGCCGTCGATCACGAACTCCCAGCGCTGCCGGACCTGCCGGAGCGCGTCACCCTTGGGGTCGGAGAAGTAGCTCGGCTGCTGGATCACCGCGGCGAGGTACGCGCCCTCGGAGACCGTGAGGGCGCCGACGTCCTTGCGGAAGTAGGCCTGGGCGGCGGACTGGATGCCGTAGGCGCCGCGGCCGAAGTAGATGGTGTTCAGGTACTGCTCGAACACCCAGTCCTTGGACTTGGACTGGTCGACCTTGATGGCGACCATGACCTCTTTGAGCTTGCGGGACAGGGTCCGCTCCTGGCTGAGGCCGCTGTAGTAGTTGCGCACCATCTGCTGGGTGATCGTCGAGCCGCCCTCGATCCGCTTGCCGGTGATCGTGGACCAGACCGCGCGGAGCGTACCGGAGACCGAGACCCCGGCGTCCTTGTAGAAGTCCCGGTTCTCCGCGGCGATCACCGCCTGTCGTACGGCCTTCGGGACCTTGTCCAGCTTGACGGGCTTGCGGTCGACGCCCTCGCGGGCCAGCACGGTCTTGCCGTCCCGGTAGTAGTACACCGAGCCCTGCGCCGTGGCCATCGGCTGCGTCGAGTCGGGGATGGGCGTCCGCACCCAGACCAAGACGAACATCCCGAACAGCGCACCGCCGAAGACCGTGACGGTGAGGAAGAACGACTTCAGCATGCGCCGCTTACGGCTCTTCTTCGCCGCGGGTTTGCGGCCCTTCGTCGGCGCCGCCCCACCGGAACCCGGCCGGGCGTCGCCCGTAAGGGGCTCCCCTGCGGGACCGGGCCGGGAATCGGCCGGTACGGCGACCGCGGGGAGAAGCCGAGTGGCCTCATCGGGTTCCGGATGAGGATCGACCGCGGAAAGAACCTGGGTGGCCTCGGGGTCGGGCACGTCCGGCGATCCGGTGGATTCGCCCGGCCGGCCTGGATCGGGTACGGCCGCCGCGGGCTCGTCCGGGGGTCCTGCGGCGACGGGCAGCACCTGGGTGGAGTGGTCGTCCCGTGGCTCGTCTTCCGCTGCCGTGGTGTGGCCGGGCTCGTGGTGAGCCTTGAGTCCATTCCCGTCCTCCTGCGACTGACGGCCCTGGTCCGCGACATCGTGGACGTTCCGCGTCTCGCCTGAGTCCGATCCGGGCGAATCCTGGTCTCCGCCGCTGCCCTGCACGTGATCCCCCGATCAGTCTTCGCAGCAAATAGCCCTTAAGCTGGGCGAATGCTCAGGGTAAACGAGGCAGAACGGTGCTCGGGACCCCCATCGGGCTCGGCGAACGGTCGTCCGGCGGTGCCGGCGGCACTGGTCTATCACGGGAACGCCGCCGGGCACGGGCCCCACGTCGGGCGGGTCGGAAGATCAACCGCTCTTTTACCTCTCCGAGGTTCCCTGTCACGGATTGGGCTGTGACGCCGCGACGACCAGGGGGAGGACCCGGTAGGGAACCTGCGTGGCGAGGGAGATGACCGTCGAGGCCCGGACGATGCCCTCGACCGCGACGATGAGGTCGATCACCCGCTGGAGGTCGGCGTTGCTCCGGGCGACCACCCGGCAGAGCATGTCGCCGCTCCCGGTGATCGTGTGGACTTCGAGCACCTCGGGGATGCCGGCGAGCCGCTCGGCCACCGGGTCGTGCCCGCCGACCTGTTTGATCTGCATGGTCACGAATCCGGTGACGTCGTAGCCGAGGGCCGCGGGGTCCACGTCCGGTCCGAACCCGCGGACCACGCCCCGGGCGACCAGCCGGTCGAGGCGGGCCTGCACGGTCCCCCGGGCCACGCCGAGCCGTCGGGAGCACTCCAGGACACCCAGCCTGGGCTCCGCGTCCAGCAGGGTGATCAACCGGGCGTCAAGCTCATCGATCGCCATTACCCTCCTAAGGCCACGCATAACCCAGGCATGACACGCTGAGCAGCGTGTGCAGCAAACGCGGCACCACTTCCCCTCAGAGTAGACAAATTGTCTAGCGATTCACAGCTCTGTTGCGCAGGAAATCTAGCCGAATCAGAGTATGGGCATCAGATATGCGCACAAAGGAGTGTTGGTGATGACAGACGTCTTCCCCGTAAACGGCATGGACGCGGTCGTGTTCGCGGTGGGCAACGCCAAGCAGGCCGCCCACTACTACTCCACCGCGTTCGGCATGCGGCGTGTGGCGTACAAGGGGCCGGAGACCGGCAGCCGGGACGAGGTCGCCTACGTCCTGGAATCGGGTTCCGCGAGGTTTGTCATCAAGGGTGCGGTCCGCGCGGGGACCGACCTGGCCCGGCACGTCGCGGAGCACAGCGACGGCGTGATCGACCTCGCCATCGAGGTCCCCGACGTGGAGGCCGCCTACCGGCAGGCGATCGGCGCCGGCGCGCGGGGGCTCGAGGAGCCGTACTCCCTGGAGGACGAGCACGGCAAGGTCATGCTCGCCGCCGTCGCGACCTACGGCGAGACCCGCCACACTCTCGTGGACCGTTCCAACTACAACGGCCCCTACCTGCCGGGGTATGTCAAGGCCGACCCCATCGTGCCCGCCCCCGAGGTCCGCAACGGCCGGATTTTCCAGGCGGTCGACCACTGCGTGGGCAACGTCGAGCTCGGCAAGATGGACGAGTGGGTGGAGTTCTACCGCCGGGTCATGGGCTTCACGAACATGGCCGAGTTCATCGGCGACGACATCGCCACCGAATACTCGGCGCTCATGTCCAAGGTGGTCGCCGACGGGACGCGCAAGGTCAAGTTCCCGCTGAACGAGCCCGCCGTCAGCAAGAAGAAGTCGCAGATCGACGAGTACCTGGAGTTCTACGGCGGGCCGGGGGTCCAGCACATCGCGCTGGCGACGAACGACATCCTCACCGCGGTGGACCACATGCGCGCCGTGGGGGTGGAGTTCCTGGCCACCCCGGACTCCTACTACGACGACCCCGAGCTGCGTGCCCGGATCGGCAAGGTCCGCGCGCCGATCGAGGAGCTGAAGAAGCGCCGGATCCTCGTCGACCGGGATGAGGACGGCTACCTCCTCCAGATCTTCACCAAGCCGGTCCAGGACCGCCCGACGGTCTTCTTCGAGCTGATCGAACGGCACGGCTCGCTCGGTTTCGGCAAGGGCAACTTCAAGGCGCTCTTCGAGGCGATCGAGCGCGAGCAGGACCTTCGCGGCAACCTCTAATCCCCTAAACCATGGCTCATCGGTCCTATGTCGCTTCTGCTCTCAAGGACCGATGAGCCTCGGCATTCATCGCTACTGCCATAGTTGGCGACAATCCGGACAAGCTCTTCACCGGCGGACAGGCGAGTCTTGATGATCTCAAGACCGTCACCGGTTGAGCATTGCCCCATGCAACCACCGCACGAGCCGCCCGGCCCCGGGCAGCCGCCAGACGAGCCGGAGCCGACCGCGCCGATCCCGCCGGCCGAACCGGCCCCGCGGGAGCCGTACGGGCAACCGCCGTCCGGGCCGGCACCCCGTGAAGAGCAGCCCCCGTACGGACGGCCGTCCCACGAAACACCGCCGCCGCACGAGGGGTACCCACCGCCGCCCCTCTACTCGGCGCCGCCCTACGGCGGAACGCCGTACGGCCACCGCGGGGTGCCCGAGGGGGTCAGGCTGGCGGGCCGCTGGCGACGTCTGTTCGCCGGAATCCTCGACGGCGTGATCGTGAACGTCATCGCCTCGCCCTTCACGCTCAGGACGGGGGCGGGCAACGCCTTCGACATGAAGACCGGGAGCTGGCATTTCGAGCGGGTCAGCACCGGATCCTGGCTGGCGGCGATGGCCATCGTCTTCCTGTACTACTGGCTTTTCCACGCGTACTGGAACGGCCAGACGCCGGGCAAGCGCGTGTTCGGCATGCGGGTCGTCCGGGAGGTCGACGGCGGCAAGATCAGCAGCGGTCAGGCCGCCGGGAGGATCGCCTTCTCGATCCTGCTGAGCCTGGTGTGCTGCATCTCGATCATCGACGTCGCCTGGATCCTCTTCGATCCGCGCAAGCAGGCCCTGCACGACAAAGTCGCGCGGACCCTGGTGGCGGATACCCAAGTGCGGTGAGCGATGTGTCGACTACGCTGTGCCGGTCGCCCGACCACGAGGTGGGAGGCGTCAACACCGTGAAAGGGGGCCTCTCACCCATGACCGCTCACCGGTCTCGCACGACCCGGTCCGGCCGTCTCCCGGCTCTGTTCACCGGTGTGCTCGTGGGGGTGTCCGCCGTCGGCTGCTCTCCCTCCCCCGCCGACACCGTGCCCACGCCTCCCGCGTCGGCCCGGCTCGCCGACGTCGGCACCGCGGGCGCGGAGGGGATCGGCGACACCGACTTCCCCAAGGACGGCAACGGCGGTTACGACGTCAAGCACTACTCGCTCCGGCTCGACTACGACCCGGAGCGCGTCCACCTCACGGGCGAGGCGACGATCCGGGCGCTCGCCCTGCAGAACCTGTCCCGCTTCAACCTCGACCTGTCCGGCTTCGACGTGCGCAAGGTGACCGTCGACAACGTGGAGGCCTCCTTCGACCGTGCGGGCACCGAGCTGATCGTCACCCCGAAATCCCTGCTCAAGAACTCGGCGGAGTTCACCGTCAAGGTGGATTACAAGGGGCGGCCCCAGCCCGTTCGCAACTCCTCAAATCTCGGGACTTACGGGTTCATTCCCACCAAGGACGGGGCGTTCGTCACCTGCCAGCCGAACGGAGCGAAGACCTGGTTCCCGGGCAACGACCACCCGTCCGACAAGGCGACCTTCGACTTCACGATCTCCGTGCCGCGAGGCCTGACCGCACTGGCCAACGGCGAGATGGAGGGGGCACCCCGCACCGAGGGGAACAAGACCGTCTTCACCTGGCGGGAGAGGCACCCCATGGCCACCTACCTCGCCACGATGACCCTGGGCAAGTTCGAGACCCTCACCGGGAAGACCAAGTCCGGCATCCCCAACATCGCCGCCGTCGACCCCGCCTACCGGGACGACCTCCAACGGCTCCACCGGGTCAACGGCCAGATCACCGACTACTGGACGACGGTCTTCGGCCCCTACCCGTTCTCCTCGACCGGCGCCGTGGTCGACGACTTCGACGCGGGATACGCGCTGGAGAACCAGACCAAGCCGATGTACGGGGGCTTCAGCCCCGACGAGGGCATCGTCGCCCACGAGCTGGCGCACCAGTGGTTCGGCAACAGCGTCAGCATCGCCCGGTGGAAGGACCTCTGGCTGAACGAGGGATTCGCCACCTACTCCGAGTGGCTGTGGAGCGAGCACCGCGGGAAGGGCACGGCGCAGGAGCTCTTCGACTCCGCCTACAAGGCCCAGGACGAGAAGTCCCCGATCTGGTCCTACCCACCCGGCAAGGCCAGGGCGAAGGACCTCTTCAACACCTCGGTGTACGTGCGCGGCGCGATGACGCTGCACGCCCTGCGCAAGAAGGTCGGGGACAGGACCTTCTTCGACCTCCTCAAGACCTGGGCGCACGACCACCGGTACGGTTCGGTCTCCACGGAGCAGTTCATCGAACTGGCCGAGCGGATGTCCTCGCTCCAGCTCGACGACCTCTTCGGCGAGTGGCTCTACGGAACCAGGAAACCCAAGCCGCTCACCCGGTGACGGCGGCGGTGCCGGTGATAACTTCGACGATCAAGTGCACGTCGAAAACGGAGCCATGGCAATGCGACGAACCCGACCACTACTGATCACGGCTCTCATCGGTTCCCTCCTGCTCGCCCCGGCCGCCGCGGACGCCTCCGCGGGGCCGCCCGACGCCGTCCCCGGGGCCTCCGGGGTCGGCGACCCCTACCTCCCGCTCGCCGGAAACGGCGGGTACGACGTCGTCCACTACGATCTCGACCTCGACTACACCCCGGCCACCCGGCAGCTGAAGGCCACCGCCCGCATCCTCGCCAAGGCGACCGAGAACCTCTCCCGCTTCAACCTCGACTACCAGGGACCGCCGATCACCTCGGTCTCGGTGAACGGCCGGCGCGCGCCGTACGTCCACGAGGGCGGGGAACTGGTGATCAGTCCGCGCTCCGCCCTGCGCAAGCGGGTGCCGTTCCTGGTGGAGGTGTCCTACGCGGGGAGCCCGCAGGCCATCGACGACCCAGCGCTGGGCGTGTACGGCTGGGTGCCGACCGACGACGGCGCGGCCGTCCTCTCCGAGCCGGACGGGGCCCGCTCCTGGTATCCGGTGAACGACCATCCCACCGACAAGGCCTCGTACAGCATCAGGCTCACCGTCCCCGACGGGGTCACCGCGCTGGCGAGCGGTGAACCGCTCGGCCGGGCCGTCTCGCGGGGCGGCCGCACCACCTCCACGTGGGTCTCCCGCGAGCCGACGGCGAGCTATCTGGTGACCGTCGCGATCGGGGAGTTCACCGTCGAGCGGAGCCGTACCAAGTCCCTGCTCAACATCACCGCGATCGATCCCAAGGTGAGCGCGACCGACGGGGGGTTGCACCAGACCACGGCCACCGTGACGGATTGGGCGGCCGGGCTCTTCGGCCGGTACCCGTTCTCCTCCATCGGCGGGATCGTCGACAAGGTGGGGGTCGGCTACGCCCTGGAGACCCAGACCCGCCCGATCTACGACGGCCGGCTGCCGTCCACGTCGCTGATCGTCCACGAGATGGCGCACCAGTGGTACGGCAACAGCGTCTCACCCGCCACCTGGCGGGAGATCTGGCTGAACGAAGGATTCGCCACCTACGCCGAGTGGCTCTGGTCCGAGCAGCACGGCGGTGACAGCGCCCAGGCCCGCTTCGATCGGATCCACGCCAGGCCGGACACCGATCCGCTCTGGCGGCGGCCGCCCGGCGACCCGGGCCGCGACGACCTGTTCACCGGTGCGGTCTACAGCCGGGGAGCCATGACGCTGCACGCGCTCCGGCAGACCATCGGGGACGAGCGCTTCTTCACGCTGCTCAAGAGGTGGGCGGCCGAGTTCAGACACCGCACCGCGAGTACCGCCGACCTGCTCGCCTTGGCCGAGAAGGTCTCGGGGAAGGAGCTCGACGCCCTGTTCACCGCCTGGCTGTACACCTCCGGCAAACCCGCCCGCCCCTGATTCCCGTGTTTCCCACTCATCCGAAGATCAGCGTGTAGCCGCTCCGGCGGAGGGCGTTGAGCATCTCGTCGCTGTGGGTGGGGCCCTTGGTCTCCACCTGGAGGAGGACCTCGACCTCGTCCAGGTGGAGCCGGGCCGCCATCCGCTCGTGCACCACGTCCAAGACGTTCGCCCCGAGTGCGGCGAGCTCCCTGAGCAGCGTGGCGAGCGCGCCAGGACGGTCCGAGAGCCGGATCCGGAAGGCGAGGTACCGCCCGGCCGCGGCCAGGCCGTGCCGCAGCACCTTGGCCAGCAGCAGCGGGTCGATGTTCCCGCCGGACAGCACGGCGACCACCGGCGGCTCGAAGGCGTGCGGGTGGTCGAGCAACGCCGCCACCCCGGCCACCCCGGCCGGTTCCACCAGCAGCTTGGATCGCTCAAGGCAGAGCAGCAGGGCCCGGGAGAGGGACTCCTCGGAGACCGTGATCACGCTGTCCACCAGATAGTTGATCAGCTCGAACGGCAGGCTGCCCGGCTTGCCGACCGCGATCCCGTCGGCCATCGTGGACGACGGCTCCACCAGCACCGGGTGCCCCGAGGCGAGGGACGCGGGGTAGGCCGCCGCCCGTTCCGCCTGCACCCCGACGATCCGGACCCCGGGTCGCAGGGTCTTGGCGGCGAGCGCCACCCCGGCCGCCAGGCCACCGCCGCCGATCGCCACCACGATCGTGCCGACCTCCGGCAGCTGCTCCACGATCTCCAGCCCGATCGTGCCCTGGCCGGCCACGATGTCGGGGTGGTCGAAGGGGTGGATGAAGACCGCGCCGGTCTGCTCCGCCCAGTCCTGCGCGGCGGCGAGCGCGTCGTCCACCGTCTCCCCGGTGGAGATCACATCGGCACCGTAGGAGCGGGTCGCGGCCACCTTGGGCAGCGGCGCCCCCTGGGGCATGAACACGGTGGCCTTGGTGCCGAGCAGCCCGGCCGCCAGGGCCACCCCCTGGGCGTGGTTGCCCGCCGAGGCCGCCACGACGCCCCGCTCCCGTTCCCGCTCCGTCAGCCCGGCGATCCGCACATAGGCTCCCCGGATCTTGAACGAGCCCGCCCGCTGGATGTTCTCGCACTTCAGGTGGACCGGCCCGCCGACCGACTCCGACAGGACGCGGGAGTGGAGCACCGGGGTCGGCAGGATCACCGACGACAGCAACTTACGGGCGTTGACGACATCGTCGTACGTCACAGGATGCGGGGCCATGCCCGTATCCTCCCACCCGGCCGCCTCCCGATCCCCCTGCCGCATGGCCGGCACGGCGTCAGCGACGGCATCTGCGGGCGCTCTCCCCACCGCTCATCTGATACCTCGGCACCCAGTTCCGGTAGGCGATCCGATACCAGTTGTTCGTCTTGCAGAGCACGTCCAGCAGGACGTGGTCGGCCGCCACGCCGACCTGCCGGCCGCGACCCGGGCTCGACCAGACGGTGATCGCCCGCCCCGAGCCGCCGTTGACCCGGGCCGGGTTGATCCGGCTGCCGAGCCACAGGAAGGTGACCCGGACCCAGCTGTTCCTGCGCATCCCCAGCCCGTCCCAGAACGTGCCGTCGCCGAGGTCGATCCCGGCCGGGTTCCGGACCCGCCGGCCGCGCTCGTCCCGCCCGTCGTTGTGGCGGGAGAAGTAGGCGGCCTGCGCCTGCGGGACGCCCCGGCCCAGGTCCCGCCACGAACGTCTGTCGTAGTTCCAGTAGTCGTCCCGGGTGTTCCAAGGCCCCACGTCCATGACCGGAACGTACGCGCAGAGCTCCCCGTTGCAGACCCGTACCGCCCGGTCCCGGTTTCCGGGAACCGAGAGCCCCCGGCGGGACGGGAGCGCGACGAAGTGGTCCCGGTACCGGATGCGGTAGCCGTTTGCCGTCCGCTGGCCGACGAGCCCCACCCGGGTGGCGAAGATCCGGAAGGTCGGCGCCGAGGCGTACGAATACGAACCGTGGTACGGCCCGGGGTCTCCGTCCTGCGGGACCACGGGGGTGGCGGACATCAGCGCCCCGAGGGCGACGGCCGCACCGGCCAGCAGAGTGCTCACCGTGACCACTCTGTCACAGAAAGTCTATCGATCAATGATGTAGGCGTAGGTGTCGCGTTTTCCGGGAAGCTTGGCCAGCCGCCACCGCGGGATCTCCGAAGGAACCCTGTCCACCGCTCTGACCAGCAGCACCACCCGCTCACCCGCCGCCCGGGCCGCGCGGATCCGGGGCTCGTTCACCGTGGGGTTGGTGGGGGTCCAGGCGGATCGGCAGCCGGTGAGGTAGGCGAGCTCGATCGCCCCCGGGCCGAAGAGCGCGCACCGCGGTGCCACCCCCAGCTCGTCGCGGAGGAAGTCCGCCGAGGTCCGCTGGACCAGGGTGTTGTTCACATGCCGGGTGAGGGTCCGGTCGAAGCTGAGGCTCTGCGCGTAGGAGTGGACGGCGAGCACGAGCGCGATGGGGACGACCGCGTACCTGTGCCGCCGGATCCCCGCGATCAGGACTCCGGCCACCGGGAGCATCAGCAGCGCGTAGGCGGGCTGGAGGAAGCGGGAGTTGGCGTAGGTGAAGAGCAGCAGGTAGGGCAGGGTGAAGGCGGCCGTCGAGGCGAAGATCAGCAGGTACGGCCCCCGGGTCCGCGCCACGGCGAGACCGGCCGCCGCCACGGGGAGGAGCAGCAGCCACCAGCCGACCTCGAACCAGTGGATGTCCGCGCAGTTCTTGATCGGGCGGCACAGCAGGTAGGAGCCGTCCACGGCCTCCAGGTGCCGGAGCAGGCTGAATCCCATCCCGGGCTCGTTGACCTCGGCTCCGGCCCTGAGCCGGGCGACGGGCCCGCCGAACCGCCAGAACGCCTCCACCGTCCAGGCGCCCCAGCCGATCCCCAGACCCGCCGCCACCGCGGCGGGCGGTGTCCAGGCGGGCCGCGACCACACCGGCGTCCGGGCCGGTCGGCCGCCGAACACGCTCGGCAGCAGGGGCGCGAGCAGCAGCGGGATCGCCACAGCCGCGCTGTCGGTGGGGCGGAGCAGCGACGCCAGGGCGAACGCGAGGGCCGCGCCCGCCCAGGGCCGGACACCCGCCTCACCCCCGGCCATCCGGCAGAAGTAGCCGACGCCCGCGGTGAGCGCGAAGGCGAGCCAGACGTTGGGGTAGGCCATGGCGCCGAACAGGACGGTCGTCCACAGCGTGCAGAACAGGAAGGCCGCGACGGGCGCGAGATACCGCGGGCCGATCCGCAACCACGGCCGGAAGGCGAGGTAGAGCCCGGCCACGGCGAGGACGGTGAGGTAGGCGCGGATGACCGGAACGGCGTCGGTGAAGAAGCCGACGGGGGCCAGGAGCAGCGGCATCCCCCAGGCCCTGGGGGCCGACATGTCCGCCGGCTCCGCCCCGGTCACGACCTGGCTGGCGTAGACGACCTCGTCCCAGGTGAGGGTGACGGCGTGGAAGGCGTGGAGGGCGACGAGCGCGCCGTAGCCGAGTGCCACAACGATCAACAGGGTGTGGGGTGTGGGAGCTCTCAGCCCGGCAAGCTTCACGAAGCCGCACTATAGGGGAGAGTTAAGGGACTTAGCCGACTAATACGCTAGCCGGCACTCCAGTACCGCTCCCCCGCGAGTACCAAGGCGGCCGCACCGACCATCCCCGCGTCCTGACCGAGCGCGGCGGGCACCACCCGTACCTCCCTGGCGAAGTCCATCCGGGCGTGCGCCCGGAACGCCTCCTCCAGCGGATCGAACAGGAGCGGCCCGGCCTGGGAGAGCCCCCCGCCGAGGCAGACCACGTCCAGGTCGCACAGGTGGGTGGCCGAGGCGATGGCGATGCCGAGGGCCCGGCCTGCCCTGCGCATCGCGGCACAGGCCACCGGGTGCCCCCGGGCCGCGTCCGCCGCCAGGTTCACCGCGGTCGGCTCGCCCGATCCCTGCCAGCCCTGCGCCACGGCCCACTCGGCGAGCGCAGGGCCACGGGCGATCGCCTCCAGACAGCCCCGCCCGCCGCACTTGCACATGGGGCCCTCGGGGTCCACCACGACGTGACCGATGTGACCGGCGTTCCCGCTCGCCCCGTCCACCAGGTGGCCGCCGAGGATCAGGCCGCCGCCCACCCCGGTGGAGACCACCATGCCGAGCACGTTGTCCCAGCCCCGGCCGGCGCCACGCCAGTGCTCCCCCACCGCCACGCAGATCGCGTCGTTGTGCAGCCGTACCGGAACTCCGGGAAACCGTTTGACCAGCCGATCCCGGAGCGGGAACCCGCGCCAGGCGGGGATGTTGAGCGGCGACACCTCACCGCTCGGCCAGCTCATCGGGCCGCCGCAGCCGACGCCCACCCCGACCAGCTCGCCGGACAAGATCCCGGCCGAGTGCAGCACCCGGTCCACCATGGTCACGAGCGTCCGCCAGATCGTCTCCGCCTCGACGTCGTCGCCGTGCGGGGTGGGGATCCGGACGGAGGTGGTCAGCCGGCCGCCGGAGTCGACCACGGCGAGGGCGAGCTTGGTACCGCCGATGTCGATCGCAAGAACGCTCACCGGCCTCTGCCAAAGGTGAGCACCGACGCGCTGAAGCCGTGCACGTGGTTGTGCCCGGCCACCGGGCCGATCTCACCCGCCGCGAAGAACCCGGCCACCCCGATGGGGCCGAGCACGCCGCGCACCGCCAGGACGTCGTGGTCGGATCCGTCGAACATCGCCGCCCCCCGCCCGTTGCAGCAGAAGAGCAGGGCCCCCTCGACCGGGCCGAGCCCGGCCACATGCGCGGCGAGGAGGTCGTTGAAGTCGTCGTTGGCGCTCGTCGCGTCCCGGACCTGGAAGCGCACGGTCTGCCCGATCTCGACCACGTCGCCGATCGCCACGGCCTCCCGGTCGGGGTCGATGCCGAGCACGCCGCGGATGAGGAAATCCCCGCGTTCGTGGCGTTCGGCGTACTCGTCCATGGCCACACCGATCTGCAGCCCGGAGGCGACGAGTTCGCGGTCGGCCTCCCCCAGCCCGCTCACGATCTCCTCCAGGCGGGCGAGTGCGGGCTGACCGGCCAGTTCGAGCAGCATGTTCTCCTCGACCCCGGTGACCACCATGCTCGGGCCGATGGGGCGGCATCCCTGGCTGACCATCGTGGCGACGTCGACGTCCCCGCCGATCAGCACGCCGACCGCGCCCTCGGCGTACACCTTGTCGCCCGCGAACAGGCGGACCGAGCCCCGGCCGAGCAGCCCGTTGGCGAGCCCGCCGACGAGCGGCAGGTCGCCGAGCACCTCCTCCGAGCGCTCGACGAAGGCGTCGGCGGGAAAGCTGTACGGATCGGCGAGGATCACGGCGACCCGGTCGTCGGGCTGCCGTTCGGGGAGGCCGACGACGACGAACCGATCCGCGGCGCGGAGGGTCTCCAGGCTGAACACCGAGGCCCGGCCGCCGGGGATGGTGGCCGCCCACGCGCTCACCGCCGGTGTCAGCTCGATCCCCTTCCCGCCGCCGATCACGCCGGTCGCGCTGCATCCGATCACCACGGCGCCGCCGGCGGAGGCCATGGCACGCTCACCCGCGCGCGCGATCATGTCGGGATCGTCTCCGCAGATGAAGAAGCAGACCAGATCCGGCGGACCGGACAGCCCGGCGATGGCCTGGTGGACCGCCGACTGAGCGGCGTCAACCAGATCCAGTCCGACGGCGATGCCGTCTGCGAAGCGCGCCATATCCCGGATTGTCCCCTCTCAAGGGACGGCTATCCCCATAATGCAAGTCAGTCTTCCCCTCGGATCCAGACTAGTCGGGTACAGCTGCGCGCAGTCCCGGATCCCCGGCCCGGCAAGGCTTGCCGTACACCGATTAAGTGGAACGAATCAGATCACAAGCGGGCTGCCGGAACCGGCCCGGTGCCCGTAGTCTCGACCCGTGCATGATTCGCCTGTGTCACAGCCGAGACCCGCCACCCTGCGCGAGTTGCGGGAGAGCGGCCACGTCCACCGCGGAGTCAAAGCCGAGATCAGGGAGAACCTGCTCCAGCGGCTGCGGAAAGGCGAGCCGGCGTTCCCCGGCATCGTCGGCTTCTCCGGCACGGTCCTACCGCACCTGGAACGCGCGCTGCTCGCGGGGCACGACCTGGTGCTGCTCGGCGAGCGCGGCCAGGGCAAGACCCGCCTCATCCGGACGGTCGCCGGGCTGCTGGACGAATGGACCCCCACGGTCAAGGGCTGCGAGATCAACGATCACCCGTACGCCCCGGCCTGCCTGGGCTGCCGCCGCGCCGTCGCCGAGCAGGGAGATGACCTGCCCGTCTCCTGGCTGAGCCGCGGGCAGCGGTACGGCGAGAAGCTCGCGACCCCGGACACGAGCGTGGGCGACCTGATCGGCGACGTCGACCCCATCAAGATCGCTGAAGGGCGCTCCCTCGGCGATCCGGAGACCGTGCACTTCGGGCTGATTCCGCGGACCAACCGCGGGATCTTCTCGGTGAACGAACTCCCCGACCTCGCCGAGCGCATCCAGGTCGCGCTGCTCAACGTGCTGGAGGAGCGCGACATCCAGATCCGGGGATACGCGATCCGCATGCCGCTGGACCTGCTGCTGATCGCCAGCGCCAACCCGGAGGACTACACCAACCGCGGGCGCATCATCACCCCGCTCAAGGACCGGTTCGGCGCCGAGATCCGCACGCACTACCCGCCCAGCCTGGAGCTGGAGCTGGAGCTGATCCGGCAGGAGGCCCGCCTGGCCGAGGTGGGCGCCGACCTCCCCGACCATCTGTTCGAGGTCATCGCGAGATTCACCCGGCTCGTCCGCGAGTCCCCGGCGGCCGACGCCCGCTCCGGGGTGTCCGCCCGGTTCGCCATCGCGGCCGCCGAGACGGTCGCCGCGGCGGCCGTACGGCGTGCCGCCCGTACCGGCGAGGAGCAGGCCGTGGCCCGGATCTGCGACCTGCCCGGGGTGGTGCACACGCTGCGCGGCAAGGTCGAGTTCGAGGTGAGCGAGGAGGGCCGGGAGACCGAGGTCCTCTCCCACCTGCTCCGGCGGGCCACCGCGGAGACCTTCCGGGAGACCCTGGGGGGCGCCGATCTCACCGCGCTCCTGGACCGGTTCTCCGCGGGGGTGAGCGTGGAGTCCGGGGACGGCGTGTCCGCACCCGAGCTGCTCCACCGGATCGGCCAGGTGCCCGGGCTCTCCAAGATCATGGAGAGGCTCGGCATGGACGGGAACGAGTCCCCCGGCCACGCCGCCGCCGCGCTGGAGTTCACCCTGGAGGGGCTGTACCTGATGCGCAGGCTCTCCAAGGACGAGGTCGACGGTGGAGCCGTCTATCGCACCTGATCGACGGGAGAGACGGACATGAGCGGATACCGCTACGGGGAGTACCACGACGGCCCGGACCCGCTGGCTCCGCCGTACGACATCAGAGCCGCGCTCGACGAGATGAGCGACGCGATGCTCACCGGCTCCGGCCCCCTGGAGGCGCTGCGGGACCTGCTGCGCCGCGGCCTGCCCGCCACCGGCGGCGCGCCCCGGCAGCGGGGCCTCGACGACCTGCTGAAGTCGGTACGGCGCCGCAGACGCGAACTGCGTGAGCAGGGCCGGCTCGGCGGCACCCTGGAGCGGGTGAGGGAGCTTCTGGACCGCGCGGTCGGGCAGGAGCGCGCCGCGATCGAGGAGTCGCACTCCCGCACCGGCCCCGGCCCCGGCCTCACCCTGCGCCGGACCGAGCTCGACACCCTGCCCGAGGACACCGCCGCGGCGGTGATCCGGCTCTCCGGCTACGACTGGCTGTCCCCCGCCGCGCGGCGGACCTTCGACGAGCTGCGCGACCTGCTCCGCGGCGAAGTGTTGGAGACGCAGTTCCGCGGGATGCGGGACGCGCTGGCCTACCCCGACCCGGCGGTGCTGCGCCGGGTCCGGCGGATGACCGTCGACCTCAACGAGATGCTCCGCCGGGACGAGCGGGGGGAGCACACCCAGACCGACTTCGACGCCTTCATGCGCGAGCACGGCGACCTGTTCAAGGACCGGCCCGAGACGCTGGAGGAGCTCGTCAACTCCCTCGCCAGGCGGGCCGCCGCGTCCGAGCGCATGCTCGCCGGGATGACGCCGGAGCAGCGGACCGAACTGGAGCGGCTGATCGATCAGACGCTCGCCCAGGCGGGGCTCACCGAGCAGATGCGCCTGCTCGGTCAGGCGCTGCGGGCCCGCCGTCCCGACCTGGCCTGGACGGCCGGCGACCGGGTCTCCGGTGACCAGGCGCTCGGCATTGCCGACGCGACCACCGTGCTGGAGGAGCTGGCCGACCTGGCCGAGCTGGAGAACGCCCTGCTCCAGGACTATCCGGGCGCCCGCCTGGACGATGTGGACGAGACGGCCGTCCGGCGGGCCTTCGGACGCCAGGCCGTCGACGACCTGGCCGCGCTGAAGCGGATCGAGCGGGAGCTGGAGCGGCAGGGCTATCTCCGGCGGCAGCGGGGCAAGCTGGAGCTGACGCCCAAGGCCGTACGGCGGATCGGGCAGACCGCGCTCCGGCGGGTCTTCACCGCCATGGCCGCCGGGCGGCCCGGGGAGCACGACCAGCCGGACGCGGGCGCCGCGGGCGAGCTCACCGGGGCGACCCGGCCGTGGCGGTTCGCCGACGAGCAGCCGATCGACGTCGTCCGTACCGTCCTCAACGCGGCGCAGCGGCCGGGGCCGATCACCCTGCGGGTGGACGACTTCGAGGTGGCCGAGACCGAACAGCGCTCGGCCGCCGCCGTCTGCCTCCTGGTCGACCTGTCGTACTCGATGGCGATCCGCGGCACCTGGGCCGTGGCCAAGCAGACGGCGCTGGCGCTCGCGGCGCTGGTGGCGCAGAAGTTCCCGCAGGACGCGCTGCAGATCATCGGGTTCTCCAACTACGCGCGGGTACTCCAGCCGGGCGAGCTGGCCTCCCTTGACTGGGACATGGTCCAGGGCACCAACCTGCACCACGCCCTGCTGATCGCGGGACGGCACCTGGACCGCCATCCCGCCTTCGAGCCGGTGGTGCTGGTCGTGACCGACGGTGAGCCCACCGCGCGCCTGCACCGCGACGGGCGCCCGATCTTCGACTACCCGCCCGCGCCCGAGACGCTGGAGCTCACCCTGGCCGAGGTGGACAAGATGACCCGGCGGCGGGCGACGATCAACGTCTTCATGCTCGCCGAGGACGAGCGGCTGCGCGATTTCG
This sequence comes from Rhizohabitans arisaemae, assembly GCF_025996515.1. Lineage (GTDB taxonomy): Bacteria > Actinomycetota > Actinomycetes > Streptosporangiales > Streptosporangiaceae > Rhizohabitans > Rhizohabitans arisaemae. Next base: position 563,004 of record NZ_BLRH01000029.1, on the reverse strand, counting down.
TGGACGAGGTGGCACGGCGGAACGGGGGGCGGGTCTTCGCACCATCGGCCGACCGGCTCGGCGAGTACGTGGTGAACGACTTCCTCCGGTCACGCCGGGCGACCCGCCGACACGCGGGCTGACCCCGGCGACGGGGCTGCCCGCCGACCGGGACGGCGAACCGCTAAGGTCATTCCATGTCGTTCCTCGACAATCTCTTCCTCTGGCTGCACATCGCGTTCGCGATCTTCGCCCTCGGGCCGGTCGCCGCGGTCACCATGGCCACGCCGCGTTACATCCGCGCCCGCGACGTCAACGTGTTGCGCTACCTCAACCGGACGACGCGGATCTTCGGTGTCCTCTCGCTCGGCGTCTTCCTCTTCGGGCTGCTGCTCGGCCGGAGCGAGCTCGGCAAGCCGTACCTCTCGGCCTCGATGACGCTGTTCATCGTGGCCGCGATCATCTGGCTGCTCATCCTCCGAGACCAGAAGGCGGCGATCGCCGCGCTCTCCGGCGGCAAGGGCGACGCACAGGTGCAGGTCGGCCGGATCGCCGCGCTCTCGGGCGTGTTCAGCCTGCTCCTACTGATCATTTTGGTGCTGATGATCTGGTTCTGACGGATGCCGCCCCGGCGCCGGGGCGGCATCCCCTCGATCAGCCCAGCGCCTGCCGGAGATCCTCAAGCAGGTCGTCCGCCGACTCGATGCCCACCGAGAGCCGGACCAGATCGGCCGGGACCTCCAGCGCGGAACCCGCCACCGAGGCGTGGGTCATCCGGCCCGGGTGCTCGATCAAGGACTCGACCCCGCCGAGCGACTCGGCGAGGGTGAAGAGCCGGGTTCGATCGCAGACCCGCAGCGCGGCCTGCTCCCCGCCCTCGACGCGGAACGACACCATTCCCCCGTAGCGTCGCATCTGCTTGCTCGCCGCCTCGTGGCCCGGATGGCCGGGCAGCCCCGGGTAGAACACCTCCACAACCCGCGGATGCCGTACCAGCAGCTCGGCCACCCGCTCGGCGTTGTCGCAGTGCCGGTCCATCCGGACGGCGAGGGTCTTCAGGCCGCGGAGCGTCAGCCAGGCGTCGAACGGCCCCGCCACGGCGCCCATCGCGTTCTGGTGGAAGGCGATCCGCTCCCCCAGCTCGGCGTCGGCCACGACCAGCGCGCCCCCGACCACGTCGGAGTGCCCGCCCGCGTACTTGGTCGTCGAGTGGACGACCACGTCCGCGCCGAGGGCGAGCGGCTGCTGCAGGTAGGGGGTGGCGAAGGTGTTGTCGACGATCAGGAGCGCCCCCGCGTCGTGGGCGACCCCCGCCAGGGCGCCGATGTCGGCCACCGAAAGGAGCGGATTGGTCGGGGTCTCCACCCAGACGGCCTTGGTCGTCCCCGGCCGGATCGCGGCACGGACCGCCTCGACCGAGGTGAGCGGGGCCGCGTCCCAGTCCAGGCCCCACCGCCCGTACACCTTGGCGAAGAGCCGGTACGTCCCGCCGTAGGCGTCGTTCGGGATCACCACGTGGTCGCCCGGCCCGCAGACCGTCCGGAGCAACGTGTCCTCCGCGGCCATCCCCGAGGCGAAGGCGAAGGCGCGCGTCCCGTCCTCCAGCGCGGCGAGGCACTCCTCCAGCGCCGTCCGGGTAGGGTTGGCGGTGCGGCTGTACTCATATCCTGATCGCCGACCGCCGACGCCGTCCTGCTTGTAGGTGGACGTCGCGTAGATCGGCGGCACGACGGCGCCGGTACGCGCGTCCGCCTCCTGGCCCGCGTGAATGGCAAGCGTTTCGAACCCATCGGTCATAGCTTCGAGGCTACCCGTGGATCGACCCGCCGAACCGACGTGGTCCCCGTGCGATCTACGACTCCGGAAGGAGGAGACCCGTCTTTTGAAGTAGCCGCGATATGCCCATATGGCCGATGTTTTCCCGCAGCTCACCACCTAGCGTGCGGAGAGTGGAGATCATAGTCGTCGCGGTGGCCGCCGCAGCTCTCCTCATCCTGCGCGGCCCGCTCGCCGCTCTGCTACCCGTCGCCCTCGCGGCTCCGGCCTGGTACGTGTCCGTCGCCCTGGTCCACCTCGACCAGAACATGCGCACCGTGCTCGCCGCGGTCCTGCTCAGCCTGGCGTGCGGCCACGTCCTCACCCTCCTGTCCCGCTTCCGGGAGCGGCTGCGAATCGGCGACGACCGGGCCCGGGCGGCCGGCGAGGCGATCAGGCGGGCCCGGACGTCCCTGGTCGGCACGGAGATCGTGCTGGTCGTCGGCTCCGGTGCGCTCGCCCTCGCCAACACCCCGGCGCTCGCCGCCTTGGGCGTCGCCCTGGCGGTGGGCGTCGCCCTGCTCAGCCTGGTGTGCCTGACCGTGCTCCCCCTCGCCCTCCACCACCTCGGCACCGCCGTCTTCTGGCCGGCCAAGCCCTGGCGCCGCGGCGGACGCAGGCCGGCCGCCACCCGGCTGAGCAACCAGGTCGCCGCCCGGCCCGTGACGGTGGCGCTGGCCTCCGCGGTCCTCCTGGCCGGGCTCGGCGCGCCGGCGTTGGTCACCCACGCCGACTACGACGCCGGATCCACCACCCTGCACGCCTCGCTCCGCGGAGCGGACGGGGCCGTGCCGACCGGTGCGGAGCTGACGGGGTTCGCGGCCCGGCTCCGCCTGATCGACGGTGTCGGGGAGATCGTGCCGAGCGGCGACCGGATCGAGCTCCGGCTCGCCCCGCGCCCGGGCACCGACGTCCTCGATCTGATCAACGGCCCGATCCGGGTCGAGGCGGCCCGGGCGGCCCCCGACGGCACGGAGGCCGTGGTGGACGGGACCGCGGTACGGCTGGCGGAGCTGCGTACGGCGACGGGAGACGATCTCACCACGCTGCTGCCGCTCGTCGCGCTGCTCGTGCTGCTCACCCTCGGGTTCATCCTGCGCGGCATGGTCGTGGCGCTCCTCACCGGGGCGGCGGTCCTGCTTGGGGCGGGGGCGTCACTCGGGGTGACCTCGTTGATCGGGGGCCTGACCCTGCCCTGGCCGCTCCCCGCGGTGGTTCTCATCCTCTCCGCCGCGGTCGGCGTGGGCTGGACCGTCCTGATGGTGACGCGGGTGCGGGAAGGGGTCGGGGCGGGGCTGGAGCAGCGCACGGCCTCCGCGCTCGCCGTACGGTACACCGCCGGGCCGGTGGTCGCCGGCCTGCTGCTCACCACGGTCGCGGCGGTCTCGCTCGCGGCCGGCGTGCCGGCGTTCGAGGGCTACGGCCTCGCGGTCGCGGCCGGGGTGTTCCTGCCGACCGCCGTGGTCACCACCCTGCTCGTTCCGGCACTCGTCGCCCTCTCCGGCCGATCGGTCCGCGCCCGCCTGGCCGGGGGTACCAGGCCGTGGAGGGACACCGGCCCCGCCGCCTCCGGCGCCTCGGGCGTGCTGCGCCGGCCGCGGCTGTCGTCGGCCGGCTGACGGCCCAGCCGCGAAATGATCTCGGGCTCGGCAAGGGCACAGGCGAAGACCACCACGACTCCGGCCACCAGCAGTGCGATTCCCAGAATGTTCATCGTTCCCCCAAAAGCGATCAGAGGTGATCCATGTGGTTCACATATCTCCAGAATCGCCGCCGGGGGCGGCTCGGCGCCTCGACAGAACGTCCACTCCGCCGGGCCGACCTCGGCCGAAAGGTCGATCCAGGTAATCGGCCGGTCGGCTTAGTCTGATTAATCGTGGCGGAATGGCAAAAATTCACTCTTTGGGTCAGACGGCTGGCGAACATCGCCTTGATCGGCTGGCTCTGCCTGCTGACGTTCGTCGACCTCGCCGTCGCCGTCAGCACGAGTGAGAACCAGCTGAACGGCCTGCTCGGCAGTGTGGTCGGGGTCGTCGCGGTCCTCTACCGGCGTAGGTACCCCGTCGCGGCGACCTGGGTCGCCGTCGCCGTGTCGATCCTGGTCTCCGCCTTCCTGGTCAACCGCGGCTACCCCTGCCTCGGCGAGACCGGCGCCCTGTTGATCATGACGATCACGGTGGCCCGCGTCGTCTACCCGCTGCGCAACGCCGTCATCATGATCATCGCCACCGCCGCCGCGCTGCTCGCCGCCGTCGGGGTCCGCGTTGCCGACAATTACGACATCGTCCTCGGTTTCGTCGTCTTCGTCGCCTGGGTCGTCGCCGCGGCGATCGGCGCCTACCAGCGCTATCACGAGGAGCGACGGCTCGACTCGGTGGAGGCGGTGCGCCGGGCCGAACGCCTGGAACTCGCCCGGGAGCTCCACGACCTGGTCGCTCACCACATCACCGGGATCGTGGTCCAGGCGCAGGCCGCCAGGGTCGTCGCCGAGCAGCGGCCGGAGGCGACGCTTCCCGCGCTGGACGCGATCGCCGGGGCCGGGGGTGAGGCGCTGACCGCCATGCGGCGGCTGGTCGGGGTCCTGCGCTCCGAGGACGAGGCGGCGCGCCGGCCGGGCACCAGCCTCGCCGACCTGCGGATCCTGGTCGAGCGGTTCGCCGCCACCGGACCCCTGGTCGCCTTCGACGTGGGACCCGGCATCTCGGAGGCGGATCTCGCCCCCGAGGTGCTGACCACACTCCATCGGGTGCTGCAGGAGTCCTTGACCAACGTCCGGCGGCACGCGCACACCGCCACCTGGGTCGAGGCCGATCTCCGCCTCGTCGACCACGGGCTACGGCTGCGTGTGTGCAACTACGGCTCGGCGGTGCCGCACAAGGTCTCCCGGCTCGGCGGCGGCTTCGGCCTGGTGGGCATGGCCGAGCGGGTCGAAGCGCTCGGCGGCGTCCTCAGCGCGGGCCCGAACGGCACCGGGGTCTGGGAAGTCTGCGCCTTCTTCCCGCTACGACCCGTCGGCTAGCTCAGGCGCGGGACGGCGCCGCCAGGAAGGCGATGAGGTCCTGCCGGGTGATCACGCCCGCCGGCTTCCCGTCGAAGAGGACGACGGCGGCGTCGGCCTTCTCCAGCGCCTCCACCGCCCGGCTCACCGGCTCACCGGAACCGATCATGGGCAGCGGTGCGGACATATGTCCCTCAAGCGGCTCGTCCGGCGACACCTTGCCCCGGTAGAGCAGCTCAAGCAGGTCGCGCTCGACGATGGATCCGATCACCTCGGCCGCCATGACCGGCGGCTCCTCCTTCATCACCGGGAGCTGGGAGACGTTGTACTCGCGCATGATGGCGACCGCCTGGCTCACGCTCTCGTACGGGTGGGCGTGCACGAACTCCGGCAGGGTCGCGCCCTTGCGGGCCAGCACGTCGCCCACGTGCCCCTCCTCCGAGGAGGCGGTGAGGAAGCCGTAGTCGGACATCCACTCGTCGTTGAAGATCTTCGAAAGGTAGCCGCGCCCGCCGTCGGGCAGCAGCACCACGACCACGTCCTCGGGGCCGGCCGTGGCCGCGACCTCCAGCGCCGCCACCACCGCCATCCCGCAGGAGCCGCCGACGAGCAGGGCCTCCTCCCGCGCGAGCCTGCGGGTCATGCCGAAGGAGTCCTTGTCGGCGACGGCGACGATCCGGTCGCAGACCGTGGTGTCGTAGGTGGCGGGCCAGATGTCCTCGCCAACCCCCTCCACCAGGTACGGCCGGCCGGTGCCCCCGGAGTAGACCGAGCCCACCGGGTCGGCGCCGATGATCTGGACCCGGCCCCCGCTGACCTCCTTGAGGTAGCGGCCGGTGCCGCTGATCGTGCCCCCGGTGCCGATGCCCGCGACGAAGTGGGTGATCCGTCCCTCGGTCTGCTCCCAGATCTCCGGGCCGGTCGAGTGGTAGTGCGAGGCGGGGTTCTCCGGGTTGGAGTACTGGTCGGGCTTCCAGGCTCCGTCGATCTCCCGGGCGAGCCGGTCGGAGACGCTGTAGTAGGAGTCGGGGTGGTCGGGCGAGACCGCCGTCGGGCAGACCACCACATCGGCGCCGTAGGCCCGCAACACCGAGACCTTGTCCGCCGCCACCTTGTCGGGCACGACGAAGACGCAGTGGTAGCCGCGTTCCTGCGCCACGATGGCGAGCCCGACCCCGGTGTTTCCGGAGGTCGGCTCCACGATCGTCCCACCGGGCCGGAGTTCGCCGGAGCGCTCCGCCGCATCGATCATGCGCAGGGCGATGCGGTCCTTCACCGAGCCACCTGGGTTGAAATACTCCACTTTGGCGAGCACCTGCGGGGAGAGCCCCGCGGTTACTCTGCGGAGCCGGACCAGCGGGGTGTCGCCCATCAGCTCGATCAACGAGTCATATACGCGCACTGAAACAACCGCCTTATTTTTGCTAGAGCTTTGTCAGCCTTAGCCCCTAACCGAGCCCTTATGGATGGGTAGAACTCGGTTACTTCCATCACTCAACGTATCCCTATCGGAGACGCTACGGGGGCGAGTCGCGAGGTGACAGGGACAGGACCATTCAGGCGGATCGCCACCGCGGCGGCCTACGGCGGGGGCGGACTCACCCTGCTCGGTCTGGCCACCTACGGTCTCCTTCTCGCCGAGGCGGTCCTGGCCCGCAAGACGGTCGGCAGCCCCCACGGTCTCGACGGACCCTATGCGGATGGAGTCTACGGCACCGTCTACAGCACCCCCGGGAACGCCGAGCCGATCCGGCTGGCGATGCTCGGGGACTCCCTCGCGGTGGGACTCGGCATGATCGACGCGTCCAACACCCCGGCGGTGCGGATCGCGCACGGCCTCGCCGCGGTGGCGGAACGCCCGGTCCACCTGACGAACGTCGCCAAATCCGGGTCGGTCTCCGCCGACCTCGCGGAGCAGGTCGACCTGGCGTTGCGGGCCCGGCCGGAGATCGCCGTCATCTTCATCGGGGCGAACGACGTGACGACCCAGCAGAAAACGCCTCTGGCGGTGTCCGGGCTCCGTCAGGCCGTACGGCGCCTGCGCGACGGCGGCGTCGAGGTCGTGGTGGGCACCTGTCCCGATCTCAGCACGGTCGAGCCGATCGCCCAGCCGCTCCGCTGGCTCACCCGGCGGTGGAGCAGGGCGCTCGCCGCCGCGCAGACCATGGCGGTGGTGGAGGCCGGCGGCCGTACGGTCGCCTTCGCCGACCTGCTGGGCCCAGAATTCCGGACGTACCCCCGCGAAATGTTCGGACCCGATCGATTCCACCCATCTGCCCGAGGCTACCTACAGGCCGCTTACGTGGTGCTACCGTCTGTATGCGCCGCACTCGGGCTATGGCCGGAGTCTGACACCCAGCCGGACCCGGAACGCGGCGAAGGTGTACTTCCGCTGTACCTCGCGGCGAGCGAGGCCGCGAAGGAACCCGGCTCGGAGGTGGCCGCCACCCGCCTCGGCGGCCGAGCGATCGGCCCGCGAGGCAGGTGGGCCATGCTGTTGCGCCGCGGGCGAGGCGCCGAGGGTCCGGTCGACCAGGACGACCCGGAGGTCATGCCGCGCGGGGCGTGACGCACGCCCGGATCCGACCACCCTTCGCGCCCGAATCGCCACGGAGAGCAGCGAACCGCGACCGGCCAGGCCGGGCGCTCCCCCCGGACCCTCATAAGGATGTGGCGAATCATCGTGATCCGGCCTCGTGCAACCGTCCTCGCCCTCACCGCGCTCGCCGTCACCGGCTGCTCGGCGGGCGCTGTGACGACCAAACCCGTTCCCACCTGGCAGAACAGCGAAGTCAACCTGGTCAGCAAGACGTACGGCGCAGGCGGGGTCACCGCGGCCACCTCGATGCGCCCCGACGGCGCCCTGGAGACGGTGGCGCTGGAGACCGCCACCGGAAAGCGGCTGTGGACCGCCCCCGCGGGCATGGCCGGCCGGCTCCCCGGGATGGGTGTGCAGGCGCCCGCCGTCCTTGAGAGCAAGGGCCAGACGATCGTCTCCGCCGTGGAGCCGATCAAACAGGGCAAATGGCGGGCGATGCTGATCACGCGCGAGGCGAGGACCGGACGCCGGCTGTGGAGCCGCCCGGTGCACTCCACCTTCGGCCCGCAGCGCTGCGGCGCCCTGCTGTGCCTCTCCGAGCACACCGCCCTGTCCGCGGCCCGGTTCGTCGCCCTCGACCCGCTGACCGGAAAGGCCCTGTGGCGGCTCCCCGGAATCGCCGAGGTCCAGTGGGCGGACCCCACCCGGGTCGTGGTGTTCCGCCTCGCCAAGCACCCGGTCCTGGCGGCGCACCGGCTCACCGACGGCAAGACGATCTGGCGGCTGCCGGTGGAGCAGGCCGTCGGGGCGGGGGTCAACCTCGCCGGAGGCTGGGCCTTCGGCGCGGTGGGGGACGACCTCATCGGCTACATCGCCCCGTACACCAACCCCCGGACCAGGAGGGTCTCCACCTTCGGCCTCTTCTCCGCCCGGCTCGCCGACGGCGGGATCAACTGGATGCGGCCCGCGGTGGTCCGGGTCTACCCGAGCGGGAGCCCGGCCGTCGCCCCGATCGTGCGCCCCGTCGACCGGCAGGGACAGTACGGCGGATTCGCCCGGCTCGACGCCCGGTCCGGCCGGGTCCTCGGCCAGATCACCGCCCAGCAGGTCCCCGCCGAGACCGGCTGGTGGCTCGCGTTCCCGCACAACCTGGACCGGCTCGGGTTCCTCCGGCACGGCGCGGCCGGGAACACCTACGACCTCGCCTCCGGCCAGGCGGCCCCGGTCAAGGATCAGCGGGGCTGGTCGTTCTGCGTGACCGACCCCAAGCCGCTCCAGATCGTCGGGGCGAGCCCCGGCTTCTATCCGCCCGCGGCCCTGTGCGAGTACGACCTCGCCACCGGCAAGCGCACCGCCGGCGGGGGCGCGCCGCCCGCGTGGTTCACCGGCAGCGACGGCGAGTGGCGGCTCTGGCGGGACGAGAAGGGCGGCCTCCATGCGATCAAGGACGCCTCCGCCCCCTCCCCCGGCATGTACGGGTGACCCGGCGCCGGCCCGTACCGGAGGTTCCGACGGTCAAGGGGCGGGGTCGGACCGGGCGCAAGCCGGCCTGACGTCGCCATCGGGTACGGGCGAGGCCGGCGAAAGCCCGTACCCGGCTCACCGCGGTCGGTGCGACCGGGCGGATCGGTTGGTCGCACCGATCCGGGACGGTGCTTGCACAAGCGATCGGTCAAACGGTATCCCCCGTGCCGCGTGCGAGATACCGGCGGGTAACGTGCTAGCAGGAGCCAGCGCTCAAACCCCGGCCGATCCCGCCGCACCGGGGAGAACGGAGAGCCACATGCCCGAAGCAGTCATCGTCGCGACCGCGCGGTCACCGATCGGACGCGCGGTCAAAGGATCCCTCAAGGACATCCGCGCCGACGACCTCACCGTCCAGATCATCCGCGCCGCCCTGGACAAGGTTCCGCAGCTCAACCCGGCCGACATCGAAGACCTCCTGCTCGGATGCGGCCTGCCGGGCGGCGAGCAGGGGTTCAACCTCGCCCGGGTGGTGGCGGTCATGCTCGGGCTCGACGGGGTCCCCGGCGCGACCGTCACCCGGTACTGCGCGTCCTCCCTCCAGACCACCCGGATGGCGTTCCACGCGATCAAGGCCGGCGAGGGGGACGTCTTCGTGTCCGCCGGGGTCGAATGCGTCTCCCGGTTCGCCACCGGAAGCTCCGACTCCTGGCCCGGCACCCAGAACCCGCTCTTCACCGAGGCGACCGCCCGTACCGCCAAGAGCGCGGAAGGCGGAGCCGGGGTGTGGCACGACCCGCGTGCGGACAACCTGATCCCCGACGTCTACATCGCCATGGGGCAGACCGCGGAGAACCTCGCCTCCGTCAAGGGCGTGACCCGCCGGGACCAGGACGAGTTCGGGGTACGTTCGCAGAACCTCGCGGAGAAGGCCATCGCCGCCGGCTTCTGGGAGCGCGAGATCACCCCGGTGACGCTCCCCTGGGGGGCGGTGGTCTCCGCCGACGACGGGCCGCGCGCCGGCACCACCTACGAGGCCGTCGCCCGGCTGGGGCCGGTCTTCCGCCCCGACGGCACGGTGACCGCGGGCAACTGCTGCCCGCTCAACGACGGCGCCGCCGCCGTGATCGTCATGAGCGACGTCAAGGCGGCCGAGCTGGGCATCACCCCGCTCGCCCGCGTCGTCGCGACCGGTGTCTCCGCCCTCTCCCCCGAGATCATGGGCCTCGGGCCGGTCGAGGCGTCCCGGCAGGCGCTGGCCCGAGCCGGGATGTCGATCGACGACGTGGACCTGGTGGAGATCAACGAGGCGTTCGCGGCGCAGGTCATCCCCTCCTACCGGGACCTCGGAATCGACCTCGACCGGCTCAACGTCAACGGCGGCGCCATCGCGGTGGGACACCCGTTCGGCATGACGGGTGCGAGGATCACCGGAACCCTGATCAACAGCCTGAACTTCCACGACAAGGCGATCGGCCTGGAGACCATGTGCGTGGGCGGCGGCCAGGGCATGGCGATGATCCTGGAGCGGCTGAGCTGATCCGAACCGGGTGCCCGGACGTCCGGGCACCCGGTCCCGGTCAGCCGTGAACGTCCGGACCGGCGCGGGTCAGCTCGATCCGCATGATGACCCGCCGGTCCTCCACCATCACCTTGCGGTAGTCCGCCCAGTCCGGGTGCTCGCCGGAGATGTCCCGGTAGTAGTCCACCAGGATCTCCATCGCCTCCGGCAGGTACACGATCTCAGCGGTGCCCTCGATCTGGATCCACGGACCGAAGAACGCGTCGCTCTGCACACAGACGGCCACCCGGGGATCCCGCAGGACGTTGCGGACCTTCACCGCCGTCTCCCGGCTGCTCACCACCATCCGGCCCTTCCCGTCCAGACCCACCGTCACCGGCGACATCTGCGGGCGCCCGTCGGCGTGCCAGGTGAGCATCACCGCACGATGGTTGTTCCGGATGAACTCCCGAGCCTGGTCGAGATCCATGGACCACTCCTCATCATCGAGTCTTGCACGACCCATCCAACCCGATGAACAAGGCTCGGCGTCCGCGCAGCCACACGCGAACGCCGAGATCGAAGTCCGATGAACCCCGCTACAGGGAGTTCAGGCGAATACGGCGACGCCGAACGTGCTCGTGCACGATCGCCGATGCGTAGCCGTGGGTCAGCCCGTGCTCGTCCGCGAGCCAGTTGGCTCTCTCCTCACAGCGGAGAAAAGCAGGGCCGTTCTCGATTGCTTGGAACCACTCTGGGAGTTCGCGTCCGGTGATGGTGGGAACACGAGCGATGAGCTTGCTATGCGTCTCCGGTGAGTGGTTCAAGGACATGGGCACCTCCACGGGTGAGCTCCTCTTGCGCTTGAGACTGCATCAGGACCTCGCACAAGACAAGACCCTGACGCCTAGCCCTGTGACGCGATGCGGACGGCCCATAGCGCAATGTACGGCTTGCGCCATGGATACCCGTAGTCCCCCCTACTCATGCAAAAACCCCCCACGTTTGTGGAGGGTTTTGGCAAGAATCTCACTAGTCGCTACTGCTGAAGTAGCTGAGCAGGCGGAGCACCTCAAGGTAGATCCAGACCAGGCTCACCGTGAGGCCGAAGGCGCAGAGCCAGGCGAACTTCTCGGGAGCCCCCTCGCGGACACCGTCCTCGATCATCGCGAAGTCGAGAAGGAGGAAGAAGCAGCCGAGCAGGATCATGGCCGCGCTGAAGACCCAGCCGAGCCAGCTGTCGGTGCGCAGGCCGAACCCGACACCTTCGTTGGTGAGGCCGACCAGGAGGTTGACAAGGACCAGGCCGAGTGCGGCGATGCTCGCGGCGACCACGAAGCGGACGAACTTGGGCGTGACCCGGACGACCCGGAGGGTGTAAGCGGCGAGCGTGCCGGCGAAGGCGAACGCGGTGCCGAGCACGGCCTGCATCACGATGCCGTTGTAGAGATCGTTGAAAATGTTGCTGACCACACCGACGACGACGCCGTAGCTCAGTGCGTAACCCAGAATCAACACCGGGTTGGTGCTCTGCTTGAACGAGACGATCAGGCCGAGGATGACACCGACGATCATCGCGCCGATGGCGACGCCGAGGCCCAAGTCGAGCCACCAGGCTACGGCGGCCGACGCGACGAGGGTGCCCAGGGTGAGGAAGCCGCGGATGACGACGTCGTCAATCGTCATCGTCCGCCCGGCGGCAACCGGGGCGTACGACGGCGTGTCGTACATCTCCTGAAGCTGCCCGGGGGTCGGTGTCGACCAGGCCTGCTTGCCCGCCGAACCCCGTCGGCTGAATACCGGATTTTTGCTCTCCATCGCTCCTCCACAGGCTCTGTGATCAGCCTATTCCATATAACGGCAGTCAGCAGTCCTAAATTGACTCGACGTTTAACGGCCCTTGATTGTTCCACGAAGGGCGTTGTCCCAGGTGACAATCTGATCACAGCGCCCGGCGCGGCCCCGGGATAGCCACGCTCGGACTTCAGCCCGCCACCGAGAGGTCGACCGCCTCGGGGGCGAGAACGTGCTCGATCACCATGACGGCCGCGCCGACGACCCCGGCCCGGTCCCCGAGGACGCTCGCCCGGATGCCCAGGTGCTGGGTGGCGAGCGGCAGCGAACGGCTGTAGATCACCTCACGGACGCCGGCGAGGATGTGCTCCCCGGCCTCGGCGACGTCCCCGCCGATGACGATCACACCGGGGTTGAAGAAGTTGACGATCGACGCCAGCACGTCGCCGATCTCCCGGCCCGCCTGCCTGATGAGCTGGACCGCCTGGGTGTTGCCGGCCCGCACGAGCCGGACCACGTCCCTGCTGTTCTCGGCCGTCTCGCCGGCCTGGCGGAGCCGTACGGCCATCGCGGCGCCCCCGGCCACGGCCTCCAGGCAGCCGACGTTGCCGCACCGGCAGACCACGTCGTCGGCGGAGGTGACCCGGATGTGCCCGATGTCCCCCGCGGCGCCTTGCGCCCCCCGGTGCAGGTGCCGTTCGGTGATGATGCCGCAGCCGATCCCCGTGCCGACCTTGACGAAGATGAGGTGGTCGGTCTCGGGACGGACGGCCCAGTGCTCGCCGAGGGCCATGATGTTGACGTCGTTGTCGACGAGGACCGGGGCGCCGAGCCGGGCGCCGAGCCAGTCGGGCACCGGAAAGGCGTCCCAACCGGGCATGATCGGCGGGTTGACCGGGCGCCCGGAGGCGTGCTCGACGGGGCCGGGGAGGCCGAGACCGACCCCGCACACCTCGGCGACCGAGTGGCCGATCTCCGCCAGCATCTCCCGGAAGGTGGCGACGAGCCAGCCGAGGGTCTCCTCCGGCCCGCGATCGATCGCCAGATCGAACGCACGCTCGACAAGAACGGTGGACGCCAGGTCCGTGACGGCGAGCCGGGCGTGCGTGGCGCCGAGATCGGCGGCCAGGACGAGCCGGGCGTTCCTATTGAAGGCGAACGCGATCGCGGGCCGCCCCCCGGAGGAGATCGCCTCCTCCGCCGGGACGATCCACCGCTGGTCGAGCAGCGCGTCCAGTCGCTGCGACACGGTGGATCGGGCCAGGCCTGTCAACTGCACCAACTCAGCCCGGGTACGCGCCTGGCCGTGCCGGAGGATGGTCAGCAGGGCACCCGCGCCGACCGTCTGGCCGCTCGGCTCACGCATGCGCTCAGTCAATCACGTCTCCTCTCTCTGCCCTCGATTATGACACCAATCGGCGAACTTTTGCTTGACCATCGCCATAAGTGATCCCTAACATCCAAAAATATGGAGGACATCGGTCGGAAATCATCAGATACCGACCCGCCGATCCGGGTGGGCGTCGTCGGTACCGGCTTCATGGGTACGGTGCACGCCCGAGCGGCCCGGCTGGCCGGCGCCAGGCTCGTGGCGGTGGCGGGTTCCCGGCCCGACCGGGCCCGGGCCGCCGCACGGGAGCTCGGCGCCGAGCGGGCCGCCGGCTCCGCCGAGGAGCTGATCGATTCCGGCGCCCTGGTCGCCACGGTGGACACCGCCGACAGCGTCAAGCTCCGCGCCCACGTCGGCCACGGCGACATCCTGCTCCACCGCCTCGCCGGCAGCCGCTAGCCGCGACATGCCGCCGACGGCGGCAGGATCCACGGCTCCTGGATCTACGCGATGGGCACCCGGGACGGCAGACACATGGTCGTCACCAATGTCAACGGCGACTGGGACACCCCGGTCACGACCATCTCCATCGAGGCCATGGAAGCGGAGGTGTACCCCAGGGCTCCTGATGACCACTGCGCAACCGTCGCCCAGCTTGATCTCCAAGCTGGGCGACGTCGCGTTATCAGCCGGTCGCCAGATCGCCTGCTTACCCGGTTTCAGGCGAGAGACCCGGCGGGCGGCACCCGTCCGGGACCCGATCAGGTCAGGCCGATGGGCTCGTCCCAGTCGAGGGTGGGCTGCAGGTAGCCCTCCAGGGTGAGCAGCCGGCGCTTGCCCGCCACTCCCTCGCCCCCGCTGAACCCGCCGAGGCCGTTCCCGGCCACCACCCGATGGCAGGGCACGATGACCGGGATCGGATTGGCGCCCATGATCGAGCCGATCGCCCGCGCCGGAACCCCGGTCCCGCTCATCGCGGCGAGTTCGCCGTACGTCACCGCCTTGCCGTAGGCGACGCGCTCGTAGAGGGTGCCGAGCACTCGGTGCTGTATCGGGGTGAAGAGCCGCCAGTCCAGCGGAACGCCGAAGATCTTCAGCTCGCCCGCGTAGTAGGCGGCGAGCTCCGTCAGCACGGGGGCGGTCCGCGCCGGGTCGTCGGCCTCGGGGAGTCCGAGCGAGTCGAGGGCTCTGGCCCGCAGCCGGTCCGGGTCTCCCCAGCCGGTGCTCACCACCCCGTCCTCGGTGACGCCGATCAGCATCTCCCCCAGCGGTGTGGACATCCGCCCGAATGCCACCGTCTCTCCCATGCGCCCCTCCACACCGGAATCATGGCGTGGTCCGCCCCAGGTGCGCCACCAGCTGGACGATCCGGTAGGCCTCGGCGAAGTCGGGCGAGGTGTAGGTCACCGTTCGTGCCCCCGTACCTCGGGATACTCCGGGGATGAGCAGCGCCAGCTCCACCGAGGCGGGACGGAACAGGTCGATCTCCACCTGAACCGGCCCGGCGCTCGGGACCGGCGCCACCCGGTCGCGCACTCTGACGGCCAGTTCCGCGTTCCGTCGCAGCAGCCCGCACGCCTCGTCCGGGTGAAGGGACTCGGCGGCGCTTTGGCCAAGCGCCCGTTTCGTGGCCACGGCCACCCCTTCCGGGACCAGCTCGGCGAACTCGGCGCAGGCCACGTCGTCTCCGCCGAGCATCAGCACCGGAACCCCGTACGCCCCGGCCAGGGCGGCGTTGAGCCCGATCTCACCGAACGGGCGGCCGTCCACCCGGACGTCGAGCACCGTGTCGTTGATCGTGTGGGCGAGTACCCCGGGCCCGCCCGCCCGGCCGTGGTAGCCGACGAAGATCACCCCGTCGCAGCCGTCCCGCACCCCGGCGAGCATGCCGAGCGCCCGGGGTTTGCCCCGGATCAGCCGGGCACGGGGGTCCAGCTCCTCGGGGTGGATGTTGCGGAACGGGCCGTGCGAGTCGGCCACGGTGACCCGGGCGCCCGGTGCCGCGGCGAGCACCCCGGCGACGACGGCGTTCGCCTCCGCGGTCATCAGCCGCCGCCCCCGCGCGTAGTCGTGTCCCTCCGGGTTGGTCTCCGTGGCATGAACGATCCCCGCGACACCTTCCATATCCACCGATACAAGGATGCGAAGCGCTGACTCGACGGGGGGCACCCGATACCTCCAGGCGATCCGGATGTTATCCGACACCGAACACCATTCGGTGATCGTCCACAAGTACCTTTGAGCTGGGAAATTACGGGATTTGGGCTGGTACGGGACCAGCCGGTCCGCTCCGCACCCCGTGGCCGCTCGCCCCAGCGTCACGGGCTCCCTGCACCGCAGGGGAGAGGGCCGTCACTCAGCCGTCGCCGGCTCGGCGAGCGCCTGCCGCAACGCCGTGGGATCCTCCAGGTACAGGCTGAGCCGATCGGCGACGACCCGTCGGCAGTTCCGCGCGAAGTACGCGGGAAGGACCGCCTCGACCGGCTGGGTGAGCCGGATGTCCAGGTTGCTGCCCTCCGAGGACGCCAGGTGCAGATGCCCGTCCTCCTCGGCGACCCAGGTGTGCTGCGCCCGTTTGAGCGACGTCACCTCACCGATCAGGGAGACGTCGACGCATGCCACCACGTGATCCCCCGATCTGAGGGTGAGGGTCCGGGAATCGAGGAGGTGCGGGTGGACGATCTGCCGGGCGATCAAACCGAAGATCAGGACGAGTGTGTACACCGAGAGCAGGAGCAGGACGGCTGAGAGCCACGCCCAGGGGATCAGGAAGTGCATGAGGGCCGCCTCGATCAGCACGGCGACGACGAGCAGCATCGGCACCGTCATCGAGCCCTTGACGTAACCGAAGCCCCGCACATCTGCGCCGACACCGTGGCGTCGGCGGCGAATCAGCAGCCAGGCACTGTGCAGGGTGACGAGTTCGGAGACGACCAGCCGGATCATCGGATTGGACCCGCCCACCTCGTCACCGATTCGCCGCCACCCGTGCCCGTCCACCCGCCCCTGACGAACCTGGCGGAACACCAGGAAGAGGACGAACAGTCCAAGCGGTAGCTCCATCCCGAAGAACAGGGCGACGGCGACACTCCACGTGATCACCTCCATCCGCAGGAGGACGAGGTCGACGAGGATCACGGCCACGGTGATCGGCAGCAGGATCCGATGCGACACCGCCGTCTTCACCGCCCCTCACCTTCTGCCGGGGTCTCCACCGCGAACGCCGCTGCGACCCGCAGTGCCACCTCCCGCTGCGCCGGATCCGGAAAGAGAACATCCACCGAGAACCGGCCCCAATCCGGGTCCCCCGCCGCGGCGGAGAAGTCGACGGAAGACGCCAGCGACTGAAGCACCGGAGAGTTCGCCAACGTGGCGACAAGCTCGTCGATCTCTTTCGTCGCAAGACGGACCGGCCTGCCCGCGAGCGCGGCGAACCGGTGAAAGAAGTCCATGACCTGCCCACGCTCGTCATCCTTCAGATGGACGTAGAGATCGGCGAAGACACCGGGCACTCTGCCCCGCAACGCCATAAGCTCGATCATCTCCCGCTCATGCCTGATCACGGACCGGACCCGGTCGTCATCCACCTCGTCGTGGAGGTTCTGGAGTGCCCTGGCCATCTCCGGCGGCAACGGCGAGACGATCCCCCCACTGGCGTAGGAGTCCCTCAGGTTCTCCAGGCGTGCCAGTTGCTCGGTGACCTTGGCCAGCTCCGACCGGGCACGTACAAGCAGAGCGTCGAGATCGGCGATGACGTCGTCCTTGGTGTCGCCGGAGGACCCCTGTTCGGCGAGGATGCCGGCGATCGCCCCCAGCGGGACTCCCGCGGCGGCCAGCCAGCGGATCCGCATCAGCCGGAGCAGATGCTCCAGGCCGTAGTCCCGGTAGCCGTTGGCGAACCGCACCGGTTCGGGCAGCAGGCCAAGTCGGTGGTAGTGCCGGACCGCTCGCGGTGTCGTCTCCGCGGCCTCGGCGAGGTCGCTGATCCTCATGGCTCGATCCTGAACTATGACGCTACGTCACAGTCAAGCCGCGAGACCGCCGACGACCCGGTCAGCGCCGGGTACGGCCGCGGGCCTCCGCCGACCGCCCGCGGAGCGCGACCCCCGCCTCCCGGGTCCACGAGCCCATCACCAGCAGGGTCTTGGTGCCGGTGACGTTTCCGGTCCGCCGCAGGCCGTCGATCACCTGCTGCAGGTGGTCGAGGTCCCGGACCCGGATGTGGATCAGCGCGTCGGGGTCGCCGGCGATGGTGAAGACCGCCTGCACCTCCGGCGCCCCGGTGGCGGTCCGGACGATCTCGCTGACCGGGGTCGAGCCGGCGTACCGCAACTCGGTGAACGCCTCGATGCCCCAGCCGAGCTTGGCGTAGTCGATCCGGGCGGTGAACCCGGTGATCACGCCGAGCTCCCGCAGCCGATCCACCCGGCGTTTGACCGCCGCCACCGAGAGCCCGACCCGCTCCGCCATCTCGGAGAACGTCCGGCGCCCGTCCTCCCGCAGCAGCTCCAGCACCCGATGATCGATATCGTCGATCTCGACCATCGAAAACTCCTCAGGACTCCGCAAACAATACGACCGCTAGCAGCATATGTCGCAAACTATTTGCGTCTTTGTCGCTTTCTGGCGCCAGATACTTGCTCACCACCTTAGGCCGTTGCTGTGCTTGGGCCACCCACCACAGGATGCAAAGCCGAGGAGGCTCTCGTGAGCGCCCACCCCGCCGCGGTGTCACTCGACGACAAGTACACCTCCGACGAAGGCCGGGTCCTCATCTCAGGCATCCAGGCCCTGGTCCGGCTGACCTTGGAACAGCGCCGCCTGGACACCGCACGCGGACTGGACACCCGGGTCTTCGTCAGCGGCTACCCGGGGTCGCCCCTCGGCGGGGTCGACCTGGAGCTGGGCCGCGCGGCCCGCTTCCTCGACCCGGCGGGCGTGGTCTTCCGCCCCGGGCTCAACGAGGAACTCGCCGCCACCGCGGTCGCCGGCACGCAACTGCTGGGCCAGGCGCCCGGGCGGCGGCACGACGGGGTGACCGGTTTCTGGTACGGCAAGAACCCCGGCCTGGACCGGGCCGCGGACGCCATCCGGCACTCCAGCATGGCCGGTACGGCCGAACTCGGCGGGGCCGTCGCCTGGATCGGGGACGACCCGGGCTGCAAGTCCTCGACCGTACCCAGCTCCTGTGAGCCGATGTGCCAGAGCCTGTCCATGCCGCTGCTCGCCCCCGGCTCCATCGCCGAGATCATCGAGTTCGGGCTGCACGCGGTCGCCCTCTCCCGGGCGAGCGGCCTCTGGGCCGGCCTGAAGATCGTCGCGGACATCGCGGACGCCTCCGCGGTGGTCGACCTCGGTCCGCTCCGCGACGGAATCCCGCTCCCGGTGCGGGACGGGCGGGGCCCCTCGCCGCTCCTGGTGGGCCCGGCGGCCCTCGACTCCGAGCACGACATGCTCACCCGCAGACTCGACCTCGCCAGGGCCTACGCCCGCGCCAACGGGCTCAACCGGATCACCTTCGGCGCGAGCCGCGCCACCCTCGGCGTCCTCGCCTCCGGGACGGCCCACGCCGTCGTCCTGCGCGCCCTGGCCGACCTCGGAATCGACGAGACCGCGCTGGAGGAGCTCGGGATCCGGCTCATCCGGCTCGGCATGCCGTTCCCGCTCGACCACGGCGAGCTCGTGTCGATGACCGGCGACCTCGACCAGGTCCTCGTGGTCGAGGACAAGGTCCCGTTCCTGGAGGGCGGCCTCAAGGAGGCGCTCTACCGAAGCGGCCACGCCCCCTTGGTCGTCGGCCGCCGGGACGAGGACGGCCGCGAGCTGCTCACCGCCCGGAGCACCCTCGGCGCCGAGGACGTGGCACGGGCGCTCGCCGGGCGAATCGGGACCGACCGGCTCCCCCGGCAGGCCGTCGCGCTGCTCGCCGCCAAACCGGCCCGGGCCGCCCGCCGCGCGCTGCCGATGGTGGCCGCGCGGACGCCGTACTTCTGCTCCGGATGCCCGCACAACGCCTCCACCCGCGCCCCGGACGACACCCTCGTCGGGGTGGGCATCGGCTGCCACGCCATGATCGCGCTGGACGGGGCGGGGCGCGGGACCCGGCTCGGGATCACCCAGATGGGCGGGGAGGGCGCGCAGTGGATCGGGCTGGCGCCGTTCACCGACGACCGGCACTTCGTGCAGAACCTCGGGGACGGCACCTTCCACCACTCGGGTTCCCTGGCCATCCGCGCCGCGGTCGCCGCCGGGGTCACCATGACCTACAAGCTGCTCTACAACGACGCCGTGGCCATGACCGGCGGCCAGAAGGCCGAGGGCCGCCTGGACGTCACGGAGGTGACCCGCCTGCTCACCGTCGAGGGGGTACGGCGGATCGTGATCACCACCGCCGAGCCGGAGACGTACCGCGGTGTACGGCTTGCGCCGACCGTGTCCGTACGGCACCGCGACGAGCTCGCGGAGGCGGCGGCGGATCTCGCCGCCGTGGACGGGGTGACGGTGCTGATCCACGACGACCGCTGCGCCGCGGAGGAGCGCCGACTCCGCAAGCGCGGCAAACTCCCCACCCCCGCCGAAAAGGTCGTGATCAACGAGCGGGTCTGCGAAGGCTGCGGAGACTGCGGGGACGTGTCGACGTGCCTCTCCGTCCAGCCGGTGGAGACCGAATACGGGCGGAAGACCCGCATCCACCAGGCGTCCTGCAACTCCGACTTCAGCTGCCTGAAAGGCGACTGCCCGTCCTTCCTCCTCGTCGAACCCGGCACCCGGCGGCGGCGCGAACCCCCGGCCCTGCCGGTGGAACTCCCCGAACCGGTCTCCCGGTACACCGGCCGGCAGGTGCTGCTGCGGATGCCCGGCATCGGCGGCACCGGCGTCGTCACCGTCTCCCAGATCCTGCAGATGGCCGCGTACCTGGACGGACTGCACGCGGCCGGGCTGGAGCAGACCGGCCTGGCGCAGAAGGGCGGCCCCGTCGTCAGCGACGTCCGCATCTCCCCCGACCCGGTGATCGGCTCGCTGAAGGCCGTACGGGGCACCACCGACGTGCTGCTCGGCTTCGACCTGCTCGGCGCCGCCGCCGACGCCAACCTGGCCGCCCTCGCCGCCGAAAACGCCGTCGTCGTGGTCAACACCGCGCTGGTGCCGACCGCCGCCATGGTGACCGGCCGGATCGCCGCACCCGGCACCCCCGACGACGCGATCCGGCGGATCGAGGCGCAGAGCCCCGGAGCCGACAAGCTCTACCTCGACGCCCAAGGCCTCGCCGAAGCGCTCTTCGACGACCACATGCCCGCCAACATGCTGCTTGTCGGCGCCGCGTACCAGCACGGCTGCCTGCCGATCGGCGCCGAATCCGTGGAAGCCGCCATCCGGCTCAACGGCGCCGCCGTCCAGACCAACCTCGCCGCGTTCCGGTGGGGACGCGCCGCCGTGGTGGACCACGCGGCCGTACACGCCGCCCTCGCCCGCCCCACCGTGCCCGCGACGCAGGCCGGCGGCTCGGCGGCCGCGACCGAGGAGACGCTGCGCGACGTGCTCGCCACCCGCGTCGCCGACCTCTCCGAGTACCAGAACCCGGCCTACGCCAACCGCTACGCCGAAGACGTACGGTGTGCCGCCGCCCTCGCCGTGAAGCGCGCGGGAGACGAAGACGGCACCCGGATCGCCGTCGCCTACGCCAAGGGGCTGCACAAGCTGATGGCGTACAAGGACGAGTACGAGGTGGCCCGGCTGCACCTCGACCCGGTCGAGCAGGCCCGGCGCAAGGAGGAGTTCGGGCCCGACGCCAAGGTCTCGGTCCTGCTCCACCCGCCGATCCTGCGCGCCATGGGCATGAAGCGTAAGATCAAACTCCGCCGGTCGGCCGGGGTCGCCTTCCGGACCCTGCGGGCCGCCCGCGCGCTCCGCGGCACCCCCCTCGACGTCTTCGGCTACGCCGCGCTCCGCCGTACCGAACGGGAACTCATCCCCGAATACCGCAAACTGGTCCGGGACGCGTTCACCCATCTGACCCCGGACACCGCCGACACCGTCGCCGAGATCGCCGCGCTACCTGAGACCATTCGTGGGTACGAGGAAATCAAGCTCCGCCGAATCGCCGAATTCCGCGAACGCGCCACAGCGGCACTCGCCAAACTGGCCGGACGCACCCACCAGCCCGCCTGACCCGGTTCACCCGGACCGGTTTCGCCCCCTCCAGGAGAGAACGTGGCCGTCTCCCGTCTGCTGCCCAGCCAGGAGGCAGAGGACCTCCTCGACCTTGTCCGCGACTTCGCCGACAAGGAACTGGCCTCGCGGGTCGACGAGCACGAGCGCACGGAGACCTACCCCGAAGGGCTGTTCGGCACCCTCGGCGAGATCGGCCTGCTCGGACTGCCCTACCCCGAGGAGCTCGGCGGCGGCGGCCAGCCGTACGAGGTCTACCTCCAGGTCCTGGAGGAGCTGGCCGCCCGGTGGGCCGCCGTCGCCGTCGCCGTCAGCGTGCACGGTCTCGCCTGCTCCCCCGTCGCCGCCTACGGCACCCCCGAGCAGGTGGAACGACTCCTGCCCGACATGCTCGCCGGGAACGTCGTCGGCGGCTACAGCCTCTCCGAACCGCAGGCCGGATCCGACGCCGCCGCCCTCACCTGCCGGGCGGAGAAGGTCTCTGACGGGTACCGCGTCACCGGGACCAAAGCGTGGGTCACACACGGCGGCATCGCCGACTTCTACGCGCTGTTCGCCCGGACCGGCGAAGGCCGCCGCGGCGTCTCCTGCTTCCTCGCGCCGGGTCACGCCGACGGGCTCACCTTCGGCCGCCCCGAGGCCAAAATGGGGCTGCACGCCATCCCCACCACAACCGCGCACTGGGACGGCGTCGTCCTCGAAGCCGACCGGCTGATCGGCGCCGAAGGCCAGGGCCTGGAGATCGCCTACAGCGCGCTCGACGCCGGACGGCTCGGCATCGCCGCCTGCGCCACCGGGCTCGCCCAAGCCGCGCTGGACACCGCGGTCGCCTACGCCAAGGAGCGCACCACCTTCGGCAAGCGGATCATCGACCACCAGGGCCTCGGCTTCCTCCTCGCCGACATGGCCGCCGCCGTCGGCTCCGCCCGCGCCGTCTACCTCGACGCCGCCCGCCGCCGCGACGCCGGCAGGCCGTACAGCCTGGAGGCGAGCATCGCCAAGCTCACCGCCACCGACGCCGCCATGAAGGTCACCACCGACGCCGTCCAGGTCCTCGGCGGCTACGGCTACACCCGCGACTTCCCCGTCGAGCGCTACATGCGCGAAGCCAAGATCATGCAAATCTTCGAAGGCACCAACCAAATCCAGCGCCTCGTCATCAGCCGCCACCTCGCCCGCTGACAACCCCACCCCACCGGGGAACCGAGAGCCGCCTCCCGGTGCGCCCGCACCACGCCCAACGTGAAACTACAAATCCTCTGTAGGTTGGTGCGAGCCGCTACGCGAACTACAAAACCTTTAGGTTGGCGTCACTTCAGTGGAGGTCGCGGACTGGGCTTGGCTTCCTGACGTACAGCGCTCGGGGTACGGCTACACGCATGACTTCCGAGCGCCACAGCGGGAAGCCAAGATCATGTGGATCTCCGAGGGATGGCGGCGGGCAATCGCGCGAGGGCTTGCAAAGCAGCTCTGAACAGGTGGGACGGAATCTGTCGGCCTCGTAGGCCATGATCGGCCCTCGAAGATCCCACACATCCGTTCAAGGAGTGCCATGGCTGTCAACGATGGATCCGGGTGGTCCGGTATCGGCTGGGATGGCTGGACGGACCTCAGCCTGATCCGCGCCCGACTCGACGCGGGAGCCGACCCGAATTCAGGGGTGTACTTCCACGAACGGCCGCTCCATGCGGCGGCCGAGCGCGGCTCGCCCGAGGTGGTCGCGGAGCTGGCTCGGCATGTCGACGACATCGACGCGGAGCGTGAAGGTCATACCGCGCTCTGGGAAGCCGTCTTCGCCAACCGCCCCGGCAACGCCCGCGCCTTGGTCGCCGCCGGGGCGGACCCGTGGCGACCGATGATGACCGGCTGGTCCCCCGGACGGCTCAGCCTGGCCACTCCCACCCCTGACCTGTTCTCCCTTCCCGACGGCGAGGCCGGCCTGTCCACCGCCGAGGCCGCCGCCGTGGCAGAGGCCAGACGTCTGATCGCCGCGCTGGGTCGCTTTGACGACGACGGCTTCAGCCTCGCCTGCACGGCCGGCATCACCGCGGCCGAGGCGGCACAGCGCCTGGAAGCCGTACCGGTCGATCACGCCGACGTAGAGAAGTTCATGGAGGATCCCTGGTCGAACCACGACTACAACCTGGCCGTCGTCGGCACGGACGTGCCTGGCGAATCCGTCATCGGAGTCACGGATGTGCCCGGCGGATGTGTCGTCTTCCAGCCGTGGTATTTCGCCGCGTCCAACCCCGGCGTCATAAAGCGCTTGTCGGTGGGCACTGTCTGCTACGGACTGTTCGCCAATCCCAAGAGCGGAAACCAGGGGGCCGAAGCCCGCGATGGCGTCATCGAGGAATGGGACACCCATCCCGGCGGCGGGAGCGTCTACCCCGAACAACCCGCGGAGGAGATCCTCACCACCTACCTCTACCACGGCGAGGCCGTGGCCTACTGCTATGCCGGAGCGAGCCTGCGGCCGACCGACCCCCGATCGATCAGCGGCAAGCCCGACATGTGGCTGAGACTGCCAGAACACCTGCTCTAGAAAACCGGTTATGGGACGTTCCGGACTGTCGGGACTAACGGATGTTCTTCCAGAAACCGTAGTTGTGGTCGGCGGTGAAGTCCGTGCGCTTCCAGGCAGTGGAGGCGAGCTGCTGCACATGGCCGCGCCTGCCGTGGAAAGCGGGCCAGCCGGTCTTGCCTGAGGCGGCGAAGCCGGTCCAGGTGCGGAGCATGCGGTCGCGGAACGCACCCTGTCCGGGCGCGATGTCCTCGAAGAGGGTCAGGCCGTCGAAGAGGTAGGGCAGCTCGGTCATGTGTGCGGCGCGCTGCTCGAAGCTGGGTGCCGGGTACCCCCGGAACCAGGACGTGTCGGGCTCGCTGAACTCATACATCCGGGTCCGGGTCCACTTCGACAGCAGTCGCGCGGTGTCGAGCGTGGGGACCGACCAAGTCGCGTCGGTGAGGACGGCGGCCAGGGCCTCGCCCGCCGAGCCGTGCCCGGTGAGCGGGTAACGCTTGAGCACCGCGTCGGCCTTCTTGCCGAACCGGTCCCGGACGGCGGGCGCATAGTCCTCGGGTTTCATGGGCGTGGCGCCGGGTGCGAGCTCCATGCCCAGGATTCTCCCGCGCTCCTCGTCGTGGTTCACGCCGATCAGTACAGGGACGCGGTTGAACCTGCCCGTGCGCAGCGCGTCGGCCGGTGAGAGCGGCATCAGCTTCGTCCCGGCCGCGGGGCGAGGTTCGGCGAACGGGCCATAGGCGTCGAGGAGCTTGGCGACCGGGGTGGCGCGCAGACAGTCCGCTGTGTCCTTCTCGCAGCCGACGGCCGCGATGACCCGCTTGGCATCGGCCTCGGCTTCGGCCCGGGTACGGGAGCCGCCGGTGGCGCACGGCGCGCTCTGCACGATGGCTTTCTGGAACAGTCCGGCGGAGGATGGTGAGACGAGGTGGCCGCAGACGCTGTAGCCGCCGCCGGACTGGCCCATGATCGTGACGTTGTCCGGGTCGCCGCCGAAGGCGTCGACGTTGGCGCGGACCCAGCGCAGGGCGGCCTGCTGGTCCTCCAGTCCGAGGCCGTCGGCGCCGGGCTGGGACGGGTCGCTGAGGAAGCCCATCACGCCCAGGCGGTAGTTCATCGACACCACGACCGCGCCGTTGGCGACCAAGCTGTCGGGGCCGTACATGTCGCCGGTGCCGTACATCAGGCTGCCGCCGTGGATCCACACGATCACCGGCCGCTTGCCGCCGGTCTGCTCGGCGGGTGTGGTGACGTTCAGGTAGAGGCAGTCCTCGGTCGTGCTGGGGATCCCGATCGGCAGGCCCTTGGGTTGCGCGCAGGGGGCACCCGGGATCTTCGCGGCACGGATCCCGCTCCAGGTCGCGGCTGGCCGGGGTGACTTCCAGCGCAGTTCGCCGACGGGCGGTGCGGCGTAGGGGATCCCCTGGAAGCTGAGCACCCGGCCGTTCGCCGTGCCGCGCACCTGACCGCCTGCCGTGGCGACCACCGTCGGGTCGGTTGCGGCCTGGGCCGGGCCGGGAGAGGTGAGCGTGAGCCCCAACCCCAGCGACAGGACGGCGATGGACCGCATGGAGAGGTTCTTGGCGTTCGTCATGAGGAGGACGGTAGACAGATTTGGGCGATCGCGCAAGACGATCGCCTAATACGATCGCCTAAGACGATCGATCTAAATGGTGATATCCTCCAGCGCATGGGAAACCGTGAAGTCCTCCTCATCGGCGCCAAGGAATGCCTGCGGCAGAAGGGGTACGACCGCACCAGTGTCCGGGACATCGCCACTGCGGCCGGCGTGAGCATGGCCGCCATCGGCTACCACTACGGCTCCCGGGAGGCCCTTCTCACCCAGGCCCTTTTCGAGATCCTCGACGAATGGGGCGACGCGATGGGACGGGCCCTGGTCCCGGGCGCCGACGGCTCGACCAAGGACCACTTCGAGCGGCTGTGGCAGAGCCTGATCGACAGTTTCAGCGCACACCCCGACCTGTGGCTGGCCTCGATGGAACTGTTCATGCAGGCCCAGCGCCAGCCCGGGCTGCGCGCCCCGCTCGCCGACGGCACCGTCCAAGGCCGCCGCGGCATGGCGGCGCTCCTCAAGAGCGTGCCGGAGGATGAGGTCCCGGAAGACTCGGTACGCACCCTCGGCAGCGTCCAGCTCGCCCTCATGCAAGGCGTGATGATCCAGCACCTCAGCCACCCGGCCACCGCTCCCACGGCCGGCGAGATCCTCGACGGGCTACGCGCCCTGGCCGAACTCACCCGCTGACCAGCGCGTGCAGTGCGGTCAGGCCGCCTGATCACCACGTTCGCCGACGACATACCGGTCCAGCGGGGCGCGCTTGACGGCAGTGGCCGGCGGCCAGGCCGACATGTGGCTGAGCCTGCCCCAAGCGCTTCTCTGAAGGAGAGGTACGGCCATCCGGGCGCTGTGCCGGAGCCGCAGGCCGTACAGCCGCTCAGTTGCCGCCGGCGGCCAGGCGCTCGACTCTGGCGTGGAGCGGGCCGAGGTGGGTTTCGGATTCGGGCTTCATCAGGACGCTGCGCAGGACCCGGGCGTCGGCGCGGTCGGCGACGACCTCGGGGTGCCTGCGGACGAAGCTCCGGGCGTCGGCGCGCAGCACGCTGAGGTAGACCGGGTTGTGGCGGTCGGTCATGCCCTCGCGCATCACCCGCTCGGAGGCGGCGTCGATCGCGGACAGGCTCGCCGGCGAGACGGCGCGCCTCGTCATCAGCCGCCACCTCGCCCGCTGACCGCCCCTGCCCCACCAGCGGAATCGAGAGCCGTCTCCCAGTAGCCGCGCACCAGATCCAGGGCCTTCGGCAGGAGAACGATCGAGGTAAGACCTTCGGCCAACCCTGGATACGCTCCCGCCCAAGCCGGCGGGGGCTCTCCGATTTGTACGGGCAGATCATGCGTCGCCCGTACGGTGAACACATGCCGACAGGCCGTGACCAGTGCAGCATCCGGCACCAAGCCATCCTCAATCAGCAGGACGAGATCCAGAAGATCCTTGACCCGCGTATTGGGACGATCACCGTAGTCACGGGTCAGCGCGTGCAGCTTCTCCGCGAAGTGCTGACGCGGGTGAACGACTTCCACAAATCGTGGTGGTACGCCCGCGAAGTCGAGGAAGCCCGGTAGCCGGAGCTCCTCGGTCTCCGTCAACTCCTCGGGCCTGGCCACGATATCCAGCTTCACCCCGCCGAACGGCTTCCCGGCTAGTTCCGCCTGAACCCCGAAGCGCCATCCCGGTCGGCCACCCGAATCAGGGTGCAGTGCCGTGGGAGTACCCACCAGAAAAACAAACCGATCCTCGTCGGGGTCGGCTCCCAGGGTCTCGATAAGCTCATCACGGAGTTCACCGTCTCCCAGATCGCCGTCCCTCAGCGCGAGGTCGATGTCCTTCGTGGTCCGAGCACGATTCGGCATGCGGAACTCCAACACCGTTCCGCCTTTGAACACCCATCTGCCGGGAACAGTCATTGCGAAACGCGCACAAATCCGATCGAAGATCAACAGCCGTCGAAGCCTCATCAGGTCCATGCCACTCTCATTGGCCTTAGCCTTCAGGCGATCTTCAATGGCGCGACGCAGCGCCACCGCGTTGGGGTAGCGGCTCATCATGCGGCTCTCCAGTCAGTGCACGGTCGATGCCAAGTTCCGCCCGGGAACCATGGTGTTGTGCAGCCATGAGCAGCTGACGCTTTGTTGTCATGCCCCGCTCCAGCAGATCCGTGACAGCTGAGTCGATCAACTCCTGATCCACCCCCTCCGCGGCTGACTCCACAACAGCTCGAACCGGGCTGCTCACCAGGAACCCTTCTCGTGCCTGGATCTCCTCGGGTACGGGCTGACCGAAATGGAGCACCACGGCCGGATGCCGCCGCCTGAATCCTTGTGGCACAGTCAGATGGATCTTTGCCGGATTGGCGATCCCAAGATCATGCACAGCTAGGGCGCTGACGTGAGACACGACCCCTTGGCCTTGGCTCCACAGCGACCATCGAACCAGGTGATCATGCTCTCCGTCAGAAAGTGCGTCAAACTCCTGAAACCTGAAGAGCCCACGATCGACGCGAACCCAGTCACCGCGTTGAGTGTGGAACCACTGTCCCTGGTAGGAGTAGCCGATCCGCAGCGCCTGAGCCGCCGTGAAGTAGCCCCGCTGCTCGGCTGCGATGTCCCAGAGCCGGCTGCGAAGGTCACGCGAATCAGCCCGCATGGGTTCAGGGTACCAACGCGAACCTACAAAACTTTTGTAGGTTGATGCAGGACCCTACAAGAACCTACAAAACTTTTGTAGGTTCGTGCGAGGGTCAACGCAGAACTACAAAACTCTTGTAGGTTGCCGTCACTTCATCCGAGGCCCGAACAGGAGATCGATGTCCGGCTGCATACGGCACCGGGGACTCGCAGAGACCGCTAGGACCACTGGCTGACACCTCGGACCGGCACTTCAGGGCACTGCGGGCAGATGAAGAGATGGGTCGATCCAACGTCACCGATCATGATTCCGGCCGGGCCCATACGCTCGGGATCGAAGTTCGAGCTGAGAAGGTGCCGCTCTTCAAGCGGCACCCGACCGACGCCCGATCGGCCGGCGGCCAGGCCGACATGTGGCTGAGCCTGCCCCAAGCGCTTCTCTGAAGGAGTGGTACGGCCATTCCGGAGCCGCAGGCCGTACGGCCGCTCAGTTGTCGGCGGCCAGGCGCTCGACTCTGGCGTGGAGTGGGTCGAGGTGGGTTTCGGATTCGGGCTTCATCAGGACGCTGCGCAGGACCCGGGCGTCGGCGCGGTCGGCGAGGACCTCGGGGTGCCTGCGGGCGAAGCTCCGGACGTCGGCGCGCAGCACGCTGAGGTAGACCGGGTTGTGGCGGTCGGTCATCCCCTCGCGCATCACCCGCTCGGAGGCGGCGTCGATCGCGGACAGGCTCGCCGGCGAGACGGCGGGGTAGTACGTGACGATGTCCAGCTCTGGGCGCTGGTAGAGACGGAGATGCTCGCTTTCGGCGATCAGGTCGGCCCAGCGCAGGGCGGCCCGGCGGCCCGCGGCGAGCACGGCGCCCAAGCCGTCACGGGTGGGCGGCAGCAGCCGGAACGTCAGCCACAGCGCCGCCGCCGCGGCACCCGGGCGGGAGCACTCCAGGCTGATCTCGCCGAAGTGCAGGTCCTCGGAGGTGAAGTAGGTGTACGGCGAGTCGTGCACGTAGAACCGGCCGACCGCCGGGTCGCGGAAGAGCACGGCCCCGCACCCGTACGGCTGCAGCCCGTGCTTGTGCGGGTCCACCACCACCGAGTCGCATTCGGCGATCGCCGCCCACGGCGCCGGATCCAGCCCCTCGGTACCGGCCAGCAGGGTGAAGAACCCGCCGTAGGCGGCGTCCATGTGGACGCGGACGCCGTACTCCCGGCAGAGCGCCAGGATCTCGTGCACCGGGTCCACCGCGCCGAGCCCGGTGGTGCCGGCGGTGACCACGACGGTGCCGATCCGCCCGTCGGCGAGGGTCTCCCGCAGCGCGTCGAGATCCATCCGGCCCGCGCCGTCCACCGCCACCGAGGTGCCCGCCACGCCGAGTACCCGGCACATCCTGGCGTGGGTGTAGTGGCTGTCGGCGCTGTAGGCCACACCGCGATCGGGGTGAAGTTCGCGGGCCACGTAGAGGGCCTCCAGGTTGGCGATCGTGCCGCTGGAGGTGAGGTGGCCGAGGTGGGTGTCGTAGCCGAACATTGCGGCCAGGTCCGCGACGACCTCGCGCTCCATCTTCGCGGTGGCCGGACCGCCGTCGAGGGCGTGATTGTTGGGGTTGATCAGCATGGCGGCGAGGTAGCCCGCGACCGCGGCCGGGTGGGGCGGCTTGAGCATCTGACCGGCGTAGCGCGGGTGGAAGAAGGGGTAGTTGTCCCGCAGCCTTTCGGCCAGTTCGTCGAGGCTTTCCTCGACCTGCTCCGCCGGTACGGCAAGCGATTCGTGTACGGCGTACTCACCGAAGCCCTCGGTCCACTTGCGGTGGTTGGCCAGTACCTGATCGAGCGCACGCCGAAGATCCATAAGTGCTGCCTTTGCTGGGTTTGTGCTTTTGAGGGAGCTAGAGGGCGATTATTCAGGAAGGACGAGTGTGGAGTCGCCTGCACCCCCCAGCCAAGATCACGACGGATCGGCGGATTTCCAGGAATCATTTGGCTCCATACGACCATCCAAACACAGGCTGTCAAGTCTTGCCACCCGGCCTCGGCGGGCGTATCTTTTGCCCCCAAACGAATTGTGGGAGGTCCGGTGCAAGAGCTCCTCCAGTGGCTGGCCGAGCGGGAGATCGACGTCCTCCGGATCGGATTCCCCGACCTCATCGGCACCGAACGCGGCAAAGACGTGCTCGTCTCCCAGCTCACCGACGTCGTCGGCGACGGCCTCGGCTTCTGCCGGGCCATCTACTACACCTCTCCCCAAGGGGACACCGTCGCGGTACCCGGCGGCCTCGACCTCGGCCTCCCCGACATCCGGATCCGGCCCGACCTGACCACCCTGACCCGGCTTCCCTGGGAGCAGGGCGTCGCCCACTGCCTCGGGGACGCCGTCCTCCCCGGGACCGACATCCCCTTCCCCGAGTCACCCCGTGCGGTGCTCCGCGCCGCCGTCGCAAAGCTGGACGAACAAGGACTCACCGCCGCGATCGGCCCCGAACTCGAGTACTTCCTCCTGGAACCGGAGCCGGACGGAACCGGCTGGCGGCGCTACGAGGACGCCCCCGGCAACGTCTACGTCACCGGCTACAAAGGGGACAAGACCTCACACCTGCTCCGGACGCTCCGGATGCTCGACCGGCTCGGCATCGGCGCCACCATGGGCAACCACGAATTCTCCGGCGGCCAGTTCGAGATCAACCTCACCCACTCCGGGCCACTCGACGCGGCCGACCGGGCGTTCCGCTTCAAAACCGCGATCAAGGAACTCGCCCGCCGCGACGGACACCGCGCCACCTTCATGGCCAAACCGTTCAACGACGAAGGCGGATCGGGCTTCCACCTCCACGTCTCCTGCACCGACCGGAACGGGCACGGCGTCTTCGCCGACCCCGCGGCGCCGTACGGGCTCTCCGGCGTCGCCGCGCACGCCATCGGCGGTGTCCTCGCACACGCCCCCGCCCTCGCCGCACTGCTCAACCCCACGATCAACTCCTACAAGCGCCTCGGCCCCGACACCCTCGCCCCCTGGCTCGTCGACTGGGGCCTGGACAACCGCAGCGCCATGCTCCGCATCCCGCCCGAGCGGGGCTCCGCCACCCGCTTCGAGATCCGGCTCGGCGACGCCGGCGCCAACCCCTACCTCGGCATCGCCGGCGTCCTCGCCGCCGTACACCTCGGCATCCGGGACCGCCTCACCCCGCCGCCGCCGCTGGAGGGGTACGGCTACCGCCCCGCCGAAGCCGCCGTCCTGCCGATGACGCTCCCGGCCGCGCTCGACGCCTTCCAAGCCGACACCGACCTCGCGGACGTCCTCGGCAAACAGTTCGCCGAGGCCTACCTCGCCTACAAACGCGATGAGGTCGAACGCTTCTCCAGATTCGTCACCGACTGGGAACTCCGCGAGTACGCCTACCACCTGTGAACACAGACGTGATCCTCACACGAACCCAATCATCCAGGTGTGATCGGGAAGGATGCTTGGCCTTGAAGCCCCGTGCCAGGACCGTGGTCGTGCGGCCAAGTCCTCTACGGCGGGCTCCAAATCCGGGACTTCGGCCGTGTCGGACGGCTGTTGTCCACTGAGCGGATCACAGAAGCATGCGGAGCGCGACTTCGGCCTTATCCACAGCTGCGTTTAGAGCTTGCATGTGGCTAGTTGAGAGGTTTCCCACGCCGAGCCCTGATGCGGTGAGTACTGCGTCGAGTCTCTGTGTTTGCCCATTGGTCATGTGGGAGCGCGTCAAGTGGTGGTTCAGGACGTCGCGAGCAGCATAAGCATCGAGGATGGCCACCTCGACGATGGTGTTCCGCAGGAGAACAGCGTAGGGGCTGGTCTGGTCGCAGGTCAGGTCAAGTGCGGTCAACCCGATACGGGCCTGGAACACCGGAGTCGCGGAGTCGGGCGGGGCGATCAAATCGAGTACCGACTGTAGAGCAAGGTCCAGTTCTGGCTGCCGTGTTACTTGGGTCTGGGGCAGGCAACTGGCGCGCAGGAGGGCCGCCACGGTGTTCTCCCACGGCTCTGCGGGGGTGGTGGAGTCGATCATGGCGTGGGCTTGCTGGTCGAGGCCGCGCTCGATCAACGACATGATCTTGATTTGGCGTCCGTCGAGGAGCCGGTTACCGATGCCTCGATAGGCGGTCATGGCTTCAGCGGCCTTGGTCCAGTGTCCACCACGCGCCAGGGCTCTGGCGCCGTCGATGAGGATGCTCATCCACAGTTCTTCGCAGATCTTCCGGTGAGTCGCCTCGGTGCGAATTATCGCGGACAGATCGACTTCATGATCGCAGATCGTGGTTGTCCCGCGCCTCTGAGCGGCCCGATACAGCCGCCTGAGAACGTCGTACGCTCCGTCGCCGTCGCCCTCGCGGGTCAACAGCCGGGAGATATTGATCAGGGGCATGAGTGACATCACGGCGATGTCCTGCGGAAGGCTACCGGCTTTGGCGAAGACCCGGTGTTGGCGCCAACACAGCTGGGCAGCCAGGTCGGGATTCCCAACGTCGGAAGCGATCAGTGCAGCGTAGTTGAGGACACCACTGGCGCGTGCCACCAGATCATGGTGGCTCGCTCCGTCAGGGTGGCCGGCAAGCGTGGTGAGGTGATTGATGCGTTCGTCCAGCGGCAATGCGGGCGCTTTGGGCCGTCTCACCAGTGGGATGCGGCAGGCTATCGCGGAGGGCATCGGCTCAGCTCCTGCGCGGCCAGTCGACGATCAGGCGGCTGTAGGTTTTGTCGATGACGAAGCGCGGGTCGGCGGTCGTCAACTGATCACGGGCGTCGCCCACGGCCATACGAAAGCTGGGTTCGGACGCGTCGTTGCCCCAGCTGTGAGCCCACTCGCCAATCTCGGCAGCGACCTGGTCGGCGAGGACGGGAGCGCGCGGGCCGTGGCCAATGACGCCGATCTCCCAGAATTTGCCCTGCTTGTCTTCGCCTTCACGTACGGTGATGTAGGCCAGGGTGTCGCCGTCGAGCGCGGCCATGGAACCCCAGCCGAAGTGTGGGGAAAAGCCGGGGCGAGACCCGAGCATACGGGACAGGCCATTGGGCAGCACCGACGCCAGATACAGGTACAGCCACTGCCAGGGGTCCCCTTGGCGGAACTTCACGCCAGAGTAGGCCTTGGCCGAGCGTTGGTCCAGGACGGTGCGCATCGCGTCCAGGTCGACATTCTGCTCACTGAAGATCTCCAAGCGGACGTTGCCCTCACCAGCTATGGGGACGAGGGTGTAGATGTCATCGCAGACGCCCTTGCGCAGGGGCACAAACGTGGCCATCTCGCACGAGACGGTCTTCCAGATGTCGCCGTCGCGTTCGAAGGCGAAGCTTCGGGAGATACTGCCGCGGATCCGCATCGGAATGACCAGGCGTCCGTCAGGAGCGAGCTGGTCTAGGATCCTCAACGGAATGTCGCCAGTGCCGACAGTGAACTGGATGCGGTCGAAGGGTGCGTGTTCGGGGAGCCCGACCGCACCGTCGCCCAGCACCGCCGACACGTTCGACGCACCGTTCTGGGCCAGGTTCTTCGCGGCGCGGTCGACGAGGTCCTGGTCTACGTCCACGGTCCATACATGGCCTCCGGGCGCTACGAGTTTGCCAAGCAGTCCAGCGTTGTAGCCGGTGGCGGCCCCGGCTTCCAGAATCCTGTGGCCGGGCTCGGCGCCCAGCTGCTCCAGCTGAGTGGCGACGATCGAGGGCGCGGAGATGCAGGAGATCATCTCGCCCGTCTCGTCGTGCTTGACGGACACGGCGTCCTCGACGTACGCCGTTTTCCGTTCGACTCCTGGAAGAAAGCGGTGGCGCTCGGTTTCCCGGAAGGCGGCGATGACGGCGGGGGTGCGCAGGTGTCCGCCGTCGATGAGGCGGCTTACGAGCGCTTCGCGCAGGGCGGCGGGGTCGGTGTTGCCGGTCAGGGTGGTCTCCATTCGAGTGAAGGTATGGGCCGGGACGGTGGACTTGCGAGCGGACACGTCGGCTGCTTCTCCTCCGGAGAAAGCGACGTGGCGCCCCAGCCATGCGGTTGCGGCCTGCTTGTCGGCAGACACCCCGGCACGATTGAGGGCGAACACCGCGTGGTGAGCGAGCACCGCGCGCAACCCCCTGGTCAACCGCCCATCGGCAGCCAACTGCCTCAGCTGGTACCCGGCGGCCTCGAACGTGGCGACGCGCTCGGTCCAGCCGGGCTCGGCGTCCGGCCGCCGGACGGCATCGGAGTTCATCAAGCGACGCATGGCCGTGACCGCCGTGTCGCGTGGGGCACCCGTGGGTGGGTCGATCGGTGGCCGGAGGGAACCGAGTTTGGCCCAGACATCGCCAACCTCGAACGGATCCAGGCCAGCCGCCCGGTTCATGGTGGAGAGCAGCAGGACGCAGCGTTCCGTTGCCCCTGAGATACCGGTCTCGACCAGGGCAGCACGGCTGTCCGCGCAGAATACGTCGTGGGCGACGTCCATACCCTCGGGGCCGCCGAACGCTTCGGTCTCCGGCTCGTAGACGCCTTGCACCCAGCCACTGGCCAGATGTTCGGCGACAAGGTCGTCCAGTAGCGCAGCCACGGAACGCTCGGTGCGCAGCCGAAGCCCGGCGTCCTTACGCAGAAAGTGGAACCGCTGGTCGTTCAGCGCGGATGACAGCACCTGAGCAGCCTCCGGGCTCATCCCGGCATCGCCAGGAAAGGAGACGCTGGCATGCCACCAGTGCATCTCGGCGATGATCGGAAGGTCTTCGTCGTCGACGTTCATGTTGTTGGTGCTCCTCGTCGGCGGGCTCGGGTCTGAGTCGAATGGCAGGCGGAGGTCAGGAGATCAACAGGGCGCGACTCCAGCCCGTGGTACTCGTGCCGTCCAGCGCCAGATGCGCGCCAGCACGGCCTTCCATGAATCCGGGCTTGGCCAGCCGGTCCACGTCAGCGGCCAGGCGCTTGTTCAGGTCTTCGATGAGTGGCCTGAATCGGTCCGGTGCGGAGCTGTCGTCGGCGACGGCGCGAGTGACGGTCAGCAGACCAGCCCAGCCGTGGCACAGGGAGGCGTCGGTGACTCGGTCGAGATGAGCTGGATCGGCAAGCACGCGCACGGCGGTATCCTCTGCCGCGAGTCGACGGGCGGGGTCGTTCAAGGCCCTCGCGGCCAGCTGCTGGGTGCGGGCGATGCCGAGCCTGCCGTAGCACCAGGACGGACGCGCCGGCGCCGGCCTGGGCGGCTCTGCCTCGAAGAGCTGGTTACCGGTGACCCAGTAGAAGGAGCCGTACCTGTCCAGCCAGCGCGAGAACACCCCGATGGCATCGTGCTGTCCCGGCACCCGAATGTCGCGCCGGGCGGCGAGGGACAACACCGCCAAAGGGCCGGCGATACCGTGTGCGACACCATTGTTTCCGTGTCCGCCGTCCACTTTCCCGCCGGCAGGTCCGGCCTCCGACCACCAACCCGGCAGCTCCCAGCCCTCGATGCGGACTGGCCGTGCCAGAGAGACCAGGTAGGCCAGAACATCCTTCAGCAGTGACGAGACGCCGTCGCGGGTCAGCAGTAGCGCGCCAAGCCCGGTCAGGCCTCGGATGAGATCGAACTCCGCGAGATGCGGCAATGCCCCGGAAGCCTGCCTCCGACACGCTGCGGCCAGGCGGGCGGCCACGACGCGATCAACGGCATCCCGGACGTCGCGGTCGGTGCGCTCAGCACGGCCGAGTACGAACTCCAGCGCTGGGGCGCCGTGGAACAACGACGCGTTACCTCCGGCACTGACGCCATTTGCGATCGCCTGCGCCAGGCTGCTTCGGGCGGTGGCGAGATCCCCGCGCTCAATGTGCAACAGCGCCACCCCGAGCGCTCCCTCGGACAGGTCCTGCGTCCTAGGCAGGGTCGCCGTCGCTTTCATGAGCGTGCCCTCAACGGGACGACGAGGCTGTGTGCCCGCTCGCCGATCCAGCCGTCGGCATCCGCTGGGGGCGCGTCATATAGAACCGCGACACCGGGGAGGCTGGCGGCAAGGTGGGTACGCAGCAGGTCTAGGTGCATGTCTTGGCCCAGATTGAGGGGCAGCTGCTGGTCGTCCTCGGTAAGAAGGACGTGGTCTGGCACGCCGAACCGACCCATCCAGGCATGCAGTTGTCCGGCCCACTCGTCGAGCGTCGCGGTGCGACCGGGCAGTGCCCGGGCCCACAGCTTCCATCGTGCGGACACCAGGATCGAACGCCGGTAGTGCAACGCCGGGGTAAACGGGAGAGTCCAAGCTGCACCCCAGTCGAACCACGTCACCTGCGGAGCCGCTGCCCGGCTGATCTCGGCCAGGAACCGGGCCAGGGGAGGGGTGTAGTTGTTCCACAGGAAGTTGATCGCGGTCGGCGCAAGCACCTCCAAGTGGGTGCCGGTGGCGGCCTCGGTAAGGTAGAGACGCCCGTTGCGGACACCGACGGCGAGATCGGGCGGGAACAGCACCCCCGGCCCGGGGTGCCGGAACTCCCCGACGCTGACCACCCGAGGGAGCACCTGCGGGGCTCGCGTGAGCAGGTCGGCTGGGACGCGGCCAGCGTGGAAAGACAGCTGGGCCAGCTCCGCGCCGCGCTCGACCGTGGGCAGATCGGCATGGCTCGCGCCGACGTGTGGGAACAGGTGCCAGAAGCGGCCTGTCATCGAGCCGGCCGCACGGGAGACGGTGGACACCCGAAGACGGAAGTCCCCGCTGTCCAGAGCACGCATCGAGGCGGCCTGGATCTGCGCACACAGTTCGAGGTGAGGCGGGGTGAGCGCGGGCTTGCCTGCGGCGGCTTCCAACCGCTCGATCGTCGCGCCGGACAGCACCACCGACCTGCTGCCCTCGGCGGCCGCGGCGCCGGCCAACTCCAGAAGCAGCCGGTCCCGTAGGGTCATCGGGCGGGGTGGCTCGGAGACCTCGCCGAACCCCTCGGGAAAACCTAAGCCTCTGTCGGCATCCGTCACCAGTTCCAGCGGCACCTCGACGTCCTCACCGTAGCGGTCGGCGAACTGCACGGCGTAGCGGCACCAGGCCGATGTTCCCCTCGGATGCGTGGCGAGGCGGGTCAAGACAGTCGCAGCGGTCTCCACCTCCGCCGCTATCACCTCGGGCAGCTGCACCGTGGCATCCAGTCGCAAATCCGGCGCCACCGTGCTGTTATGGCTCTCTCGCAGGGCGAGCGGCAGGGGGACGACGGGATCCACAATGGTCGCCGGCGCCCGCAGCGCGGACCGCAGCAGCCGCACCTGCAGTAACTGCGCGATCAGCCCAGCTCGGTGGCGTTCTTCCGCCTCCGGGAACTCAGCGCCGATCTTGTCCGCCAGGTCCGAGTACCGGATCGGGGATCGGGCCACGTCGAGCACCAGCTCGACTGCAGGCGTCAGCGCCAGCGAGAACTCCGAGGCGCCGTCGGACGGGACGTGGACGCGCCCGTCTCTCTGCCGGACCAGGTTGTTGACGCAGATCTCGATGTCGGCCATCCACTCGGCATCCGCTTCCCAGGCGCTGATCGCCGCGTCCAGCACCACCGGATCCGGCCGGGCAACGGCATGGTGCCTGTTCCCGAAGCTTGCCTCGGCCACGTCACCGAACTCGATCAGAGTGACACCCGCGAACAGGCCGAACGGAGTGGAGCGGCGTGTATACCTGATCGCGTACCGGGCGGTGGCCAGTGCCGCCCGGCGTACCCGGCGCACCTTCGTCGATCGTCCGTTGAGGATCGCCCGGACCCGACGGTCCAGGTCCGGGCTGGCGTGGGACACAGCCTGCCGAAAGACGTCATCGGCCCACACTGTGGCCAGCCACGAACGCCAGTGTTGGATCGGAGCTGAGGCCCCCGGCCACGGTGGCATGTCCGGCCCGTGGATGTTCACCGCAGCGCGCAGCATCCCCATGCCGACGCCTTGGTACAGGCTGTGTCGCGAGCGCGTCATCACCCACACTCCGTTCTCTGTTCTCTGCCGGAAGAGGAGCGGGCCGGACGAACGCCTTCTCCGGCCCACACCGCCGGGGCTGACCTTGGCTACGAGGTGGTGCAGGCGCTCGGGCAAGAGCTCCCGCAGTTGTCCCCGGTGCTGCACATCAACACCGTCTCGGCCGCCGGCGTGTTCTCAATAAAGGTGATATCGAGATGGAACGGATCGTCGGCGTCGTCGGCAACGTGCTGGTGCGGCTCTACTCTCCGCGCGATGGCCTGCATGCTCATCTGTACTCCCAATCATGGTCGGAGGGGCCTGACGTCCAACGTGCAGCTGGTGGCCTGGTGCTATCACGTGGCCTGGCACAGCACCCGACTACGGAATCGCGATCGGCCGCGCGCACTCGATCTGCGGCTGAGCGAAGACCCTCGCTTCATGTGTCGAGTCGAGCACACACCGCCCAGGGGCGGGGGACAATGGCGTGGCCCGATCCAGCACCGATCCCAAGCAGGGAGGCCGTCCCTGATGTCCGATCAGCTCCGCGACGAGATGCGGGAGGCGCGAAGGTCATCCGGCATGATGTGGGCAAGGTTCGCACGTGAGGCCGGGTTCGGTGAGGCGTACCTGCGCAATGTCGAGAACGGGAACAGGTCGGTGACCACCGGCGTCGCTGCGGCCTATGACAGGGTGCTGCAAACCGGCGGAACCTTCATGGCTGCGCTGCACGACACCGATTCAACAGTCGCCGAGAAGGGGTTGTGGGAACGGCCGGGGAGCCTCACGGTCCTCGCCGATCTGTTAACGGGGAGCAGCGTGGATCGCAGGAGTTTCCTCTCGGCCGGGGCTGCATTCTCCGCCTCAGCGAGCAGCTGGGCCAAGGCCCTGGGGCCGAACCGGGCGGCCAGGACGCCAGTTTCCCTCCCCGGTGGTCCTGCCCTGGTCGCCCACGTGAACGATCGGCTTGATCACCTCAGACATCTCGATGACGAACTCGGCAGCAGGGAGGTGTACCTACTGGCTCGCAGCGAGCTGTCCCTGATCGTGAAGCTGATCAGGTCGCGTCGCTGCGACAGCCGAACCGTGGACCATTTGCATTCGATGGCGGCCGAAGCGGCTCGACAGGTCGCGTGGGCAGCCTTCGATCAAGGGCGCCCGGGCATCGCCCAGCGCTTCTTCGACGGTTCCCTCCGGGCCTCCGCTGAGGTAGGCGATGCGATCAGCGGAGCCTACGCTCTGTCGTTCGCCGCGATCCAGTGCTACTCCACTCCGGGTCAGGCAGGCAGAGCGATATCGCTCCTGGAGACGGCACAAGAACAGGTGAGACGAAAGGCGACTCCACGCATGCACGCCATGCTTGCCGCTCGCACCGCCCGCGCACTGTCGAAGACCGGCACGAAGAGGGAGTGCGCTCACTACCTTGACATTGCCCGCGCTGCGCTGGACAAAGGACGGCATGACGACGACCCGAAGACCTTGTACTGGGTGGACTACGGCGAGATCGAGATGATCGCGGGTTCGGCCGCTTTACAGCTCGGAGACCCGGCCGAGGCGATATGTCGTTTCGAAGCCGCCATGAAAGCGTCGTACCCCGGCGACGACGAATACCCGCGCAGCCACGCGATCTACCTGGCCCGCGCTGCCGAAGCACATCTCGCCATGCACGACCTGGACGCCGCTGTCGCCAACGCCCGCCACGCGGCCAGATGCCTCGGATCAGTGGACTCCACACGCTCAGCGTCCGAGCTGAAGGGACTTCGCCAGAAGCTGGCGGCACATACCTCATACGCGGCCGTGCGCGAGTTTCTACAGGTTGGGTAGGCCAAGCACTGCACGGAGGCTGGCGGCCACAACCTCCTCATCCAGTGCCAGGAGCGGCGTGAGGCCGAGTCTGTGAGCGGCAGCGAGATTCTCTTCGCTGTCATCGACGAACAGGCACCGCTCGGCCGGGACACCAAGCTTGCTGAGCACCAGGCGAAAGATGGCGGGATCGGGCTTGCGCACTCCGTGCTCTGCGGAAAACACAACTTCATCGAAGGTGCCGTGCAAGTCGAACCCCGCGTAGGGGTCGTATGGCTCCCGTCCGAGGCTGTTGGACAGCACCGCAGTTTTGATTCCAGCCGCCCGTGCCTGCCGCGCAACATTGAGCACATGGTGGGCCGGGAAGGCATCGTGCAGATAGCGGGCCATCAGGTTGTCGGGCGCGACGCCGATCAGGGCAGCAAACGCGCTGTTCCAGTCAGTCTGGGTGATCTCACCGAGTTCGAGCCGACGAAACAGCTCCTGCCCTCTTGGGTCGGCCCAACCGCGAAGGAAGGTTCCCCGGGCGAGCTTCTCCCGGTCCTCAAAATACGAGATCACCTCGACCATGTTGAAGGTCAGGACCCCAAAGAAGTCGAAGATCAAGCCACGGTACCGGGGCTGTGCGGTTGTCGCCATTCGCAAAGCCTACGATCCACAGGGAAATCTCAGCGGCGGCCTCGAATGCCCGCAGGGCGGCCAACCTCGACAGATCCAGCCGTACACGGTCGACTACCGCCGTAAACAATTGGACGGACGAAGTCCGCCCGTCACCCCATTGACGCTGGTGACAGGCCGTTTCCCAGCGCCATGCTCCGTATCCCGCCCGAGCGGGGCTCCGCCACCCGCTTCGAAATCCGGCTCGGCGACGCCGCCGCCAACCCCTACCTCGGCATCGCCGGCGTCCTCGCCGCCGTACACCTCGGCATCCGGGACCGCCTCACCCCGCCGCCGCCGCTGGAGGGGTACGGCTACCGCCCCGCCGAAGCCGCCGTCCTGCCGATGACGCTCCCGGCCGCGCTCGACGCCTTCCAAGCCGACACCGACCTCGCGGACGTCCTCGGCAAACAGTTCGCCGAGGCCTACCTCGCCTACAAACGCGATGAGGTCGAACGCTTCTCCAGATTCGTCACCGACTGGGAACTCCGCGAGTACGCCTACCACCTGTGAACGGGAAGGCGATCCGCCCCGAGTCCGGCGGCGACTTCGCGGACCTTACCGGCATCGGGTACCACGCCGCGGGTCAGCGGACGACCGATGACAGCCGCCAGGACCACATGGTCACCATTTCCGGATCCGCCACGATCCGGAGGCGTTCGCCAAGCCCACGGCTTCTCGCCCGATCGCCGAAGGTGAGAAGCTCCTGCCAGGTCTTGAATCCACGCCGACGGCCTTCGACCGGCAACCCCTCGGGAACCGGCACGTCGAACATCTCGCCGAGCCACCTTTCAATGCCTCCGCCGGAGGCACCGCCGCCATGGTCGATCAGCGCCGCGACCCGGTCGCGCAGCGGACCGAGCAGCCCTTCCCGGTCAAGCCAGGCGAGGACCGGATCCATCCACGGCGCACCGGGCACACTCGAGATCCGGCGGCTCGCCGTCAGGCACATGAGCTGTTCGAATGTGCAGGTATCACGTTCGAGTGGCGTGGTCCACGGCACCAGGTGATCGTTCTTCGACACGAGCCCGAGAGAGATCACCCGCTCCGCGAGATCCTCCCACTTCAACGCCGCCCCCTGCCCACCGGCGAGTTCGTCGAGAAAGGCGGAGAAACGCACGCGGGGCCAGTCCACCGCACCCACACCGAGCACGGTGGCGAGATCGATATCGGAGATCCTCGAACCCGGGCGAGCGCTGCGCTCCCAGTACCACTGGAGTGCGGTCGGCCTGGTGTCGTGTCCGCACCACTTGGCCGACAACGGCGTGCGTGAGGCC
Organism: Rhizohabitans arisaemae; assembly: GCF_025996515.1. Taxonomy (GTDB): domain Bacteria; phylum Actinomycetota; class Actinomycetes; order Streptosporangiales; family Streptosporangiaceae; genus Rhizohabitans; species Rhizohabitans arisaemae. The sequence continues at coordinate 521,092 of NZ_BLRH01000029.1, read as the reverse complement.
AGCTCGACGCAGTGGCGGGCGTCTTGGCTCTTGACGCCGACCCAGTTCTTCTCCACCTCCTCGCGAAGGACGTCGGGAAGCTCCGCGAAGACGGCGTCCGGGGTGCGCTCGGAGAAGGCCAAGGTCGCGCAACGGGTCAGCAGCCGCCGGGCCTCCCGAACGGTCAGCCGTTTCTCCGCGAGGAGCCGGTGGATCGTGGCGCGGAGGTCGACCATCGCGATGGTGAGCTGCTCATACCTTCCATCGGCTGAATGCAGCACGGCGACTTCGTCGTCCCCGTCGAGCAGGCCGTGCCGATACCAGCTGAAAACACAGCCGACCCCTTTCATCCCATGTACGGCCAGCTCCGCGGCGCGCAACGCACCGATACTCGCCGCTCCCCACACGTCCACACCGGAGCCGATCAGCGAAAGGATCTCCTTGTGCCGGACGGATCGCCGGTTGGCCAGGTATCCGTCGATGAGCACCACTCTGTCGCCGGGAACCGCGCAGTCCAGGAGATCGCCTGCCGCCGCAGGTGGATGGATGCAGAACGGGCCGGGCAACGACGCCCGGTTCTCGGCGAGGCTGGGGCCCGCGTAAACGTGTATCACGACTAGTGCTCCAAGCCCGGAACCACGCATTTGACCACGTACAGCTCCTCGTCCTGGCGCCGGAGATCCACGGCGACGACCGGTCCGGCGGCGAGCTCCTCCAAGGTGCGTACGAGATCGCTCAGGACCTGCACGGCCGACGGCGGTTCGGCCCGGCTCAATGGCGGCGCGTCCCACATCTCCGGCGGAGGACCGGGCGGATTTCGCAGGTGAAGATCGTCGCGGCTCCCGGCGACGACGGTCGCCCGGCACTGGATCGCTTCCATGAGCGCGTCCGTCGCCGCCTCCGCGTACGTGGGCCTGCATGCGGACCCGGCCACCACCGAGGCCAGCTCGGGCGAGCGAAGGAACGCCATCACGCAGGGAAACCGAGAGATCTGTGTCGCGTCGTACAGACGTATCTCGACGTCGCTCCCGGCGAGACGGCCGCCGAGCTCGTTGTCGATCAGCTCCTCGGCGGAAAGCCTGCGGGGCATTCTTGAGCTTTGTCCAAGAAGATGCACCGAGTGTCTCTCCAGGAGCTCCAGCAGGGCGTGGGAGATCGCCCGGGTCCTGCAGACCCCTGCGGCCTGGCCGGCGCTCGACGGCGCGAACACCGGCCGGAACAAGGGCCGGATCGTGGAGTCGAGACTGATTCCATCCCAGGGAAGCCAGGTGGCACGCCCGTCCGACAAGGTCCGCCCGCGCACCCACGAGGTGGGAGTGGACTCGGCGAGCCGGTCGTCGCCGTAGTGACGCAGTGCCTCAAGCCGGTAGGGGAGCTCCGAAGAGAGTTCGGCGGCCGACACGCCCGTCAGGTCCGGGGCGATGGTTTCCGCGTACGACATCTCGAGGCACTCCATGAGCGCGGACATGATCGCCGCGTGATCGCTTCGCCCTTTGCCCTGGGAGACCGCGAGGCTCAGCCCCCTGGGCCGGATGGCCTGGTACACGGGGATACCGATGGTGTCCAGGGCGGTCAGCCGTGCGACACGTGTGACGCCGAAGGATCTCGCCTCGGCCAGCGCGAGCCGGTAGACCCGTTCCGCCGTGTCCTCCCGGCTCATGTCTCGCCGCGGGGAACCCCGCACAGCAGATCCGCCATCGTCTCGCTCAGGGGGATCCCCAGCGCGTGCTCCAGCCAGAGCCACTGGCCGTTGGGGTTCAGATCGAGGAACACGTAGCGGTTGTCCGGTGTCAGGATGAGATCGGCCGAGGAGAATCGCAGATCGAAATGCGTGACCAACTTCCGCAGGGAGTCTTCGACATGGCGCGGCAGTATATGCCGCTCATGGCGGATATCGATGGTTCCACGGCTGTCGATCTCGGTAAGGTCGTTCGTCTGCGTATGCATCTCGGCGGCATAGACGCGCTCGCCGATGACGACCGCTCTGATTTCGACGGACTTCTTGATGTAAGGCTGATAAATCGTGGGCGAGATCGCGATCGACTCGTCCGCCAGATCACTTGACGACGTCCACCTGCTGGTGAGCGGGACCTTGTAGACCTTCCGCTCGGAATCGTTCATTATCTCAGGGGTGTACGCTTTGACGGCCATGTCGCCACCGACATCCGCAAAGAATCGCCTGGCCTCCTCGGGGTTATTGGTGAGGATGGTCTCCGGCGTCGTCAGCCCGGCGTCCCGGGCGGCCATGAGTTGAAGAACCTTGTTCTCGGCGAGGGTAAGGCTCTGCGGACTGCAGATCCACTTCGAGTCGGGGATCAATTGCCAGAGCGCTTCGAGCACACATTTCGCCTGTATTCGACAGTAGCGTTCGGCGCTCGTGTGAGTGTGTCCGCTGTAGTCGGGGAGATTGGGCTTCCTGAACCAGGCCGCCCTGATCTCGTCGAATCGGACGGAACGGCCTCCGAAGCTCACCTCGGCCCGGACAGACCCCTCACCACCTGCGCGTACGGTGACGCCCATCGAGTGGGGCAGATCCTCCGGGTGAACCCTGACAACCGGGACGCCCCGGGTGTTCAGCAAACGGATCACCGCGTCGGCATGCAGGTCCAGCGGTTCGGTCACGATGAGGATGACTTCGTCTCGCCGCACAGCACTCCCGAAGATAAGAGCTTTCCCTGCATTCCTACCGTGAAAATGGGTACGCCCTTGCCTATACTCCGCTACCTGAAGAGATAGACAAGGACGAACAGCGATCCATGTGCCTAGTCGATTACTCGGTCGTCGGTTCCGAACACAAGAACCTTCTGATCCCACCCGCAGTTCCACTGCGAAACCGTGTAATAGGAGTGTGTCACGGTACTGATCGGCGCATTCGACCGGAGTGGACCTGTTGACGTCTGCGAGGCGTTGTCATAGGTGTAATCGGTCTTGAGATCCTCCATATGCCGCGAGGGCGATTTCCCTTGGAGGACGTCGTAGCTGAATTCGCCGGCGGTCAGGACGCCCGGTGCGGGCATCGGGAGCGGCATGCGGGCTGGTGCCTGGTGGGGGTCCATGTATGGCGAGCCTCCTCTTAGCGCCTGTAAAGAGCGTAAGATTCATGTCAAGGGACGACAAGCGTATATGCACTTATACATTTATTAATTTTCACGGGTCCCTATTCGGCCATTTCCCGGCGGCGAGGAGGCGGGCCGAGCCGACGGCGTGGGCGACCCGGATCGAGTGATCGACGCCGCGCCGACCCGCCGCGGAACCCGGGGTCCCCACCGGTTCGCCGGGCGGGCTGCGCACCGCGGCGCCGCGCCTCCACCGCGACATCTGCGCCGACGACGCGGCCCGGCCGCCGCGCAGGCACCGGAACCGACCCTGGCCCCGCCCCGGGGCGCACGATTAAGGCCCGAACCCCAGCCATTGAGCCGGGTTCGGGCCTTTCGCGTGCCCCCGGCGGGATTCGAACCCGCACTACAGCCCTTTTAAGAGGCCTGCCTCTGCCGTTGGGCTACAGGGGCGTACAAGATCATATCCAGTTGTCGCCGGCCGCGCCTCTCGTAAGGCGCGGTCCCCGACTCCAGGGATACATCATCTCAGCAAAGACGATGTGATCGCGCCCCTGGGGTCACCGAGTCGGGCTCCCACCCGGTGACCCACCCGATGGGTGCCGCTACGCGGCGTGCGCGTTGTCGCTCCGTGCGGCCAGCTTGAACTCTTCCCGCGGATGCTGGAGCTCACCCAGCGAGACGATGTCCCGCCGGAAGAACAGGGCCAACGTCCAGTCTGCCATCACCCGCACCTTCCGGTTGAGCGTCGGCACCTTGGACAGATGGTACGTCCGGTGCATGAACCACGCGGCGACACCTCGGAGCTTAACGCCATAGACGTTGGCGACGCCCTTGTGCAGGCCGAGACTCGCCACGGAGCCCGCGTACTTGTGCTCATACGCCTTCAGCGGCTTGCCGCGCATCCGCCGTACCAGGTTGTCCGCCAGGACCTTCGCCTGCCGTACGGCGTGCTGCGCGTTGGGGGCGCAGAACTCGCCGGGGTTGGTGAGGTCGGGTACGGCCGCGACGTCTCCCGCGGTGAACGCGTCGGCGACGCCGTGCACGGTGAGGAACTCGGTGGCCTTCACCCGGCCGCGGTCGTCGACGGGAAGGCTGCCGTGCCGCACCACCGGGTTGGCCTTCACACCGGCGGTCCAGACGAGGGTGCCCGCCTCGAACTCCTCCCCGTCGGAGAGGACGATGTGCCCCTTATCCGCGCTCTCCAGCCGGGTCTCCAGCTTGACCTCGATGTTGCGCGACCGCAGCGACTCCACGGTCCAGCGGCCCATCTCCGGCCCGACCTCGGGCAGGATCCGGTCGGTGGCCTCGACGAGGATCCACCGCATGTCCGTGCGGTCGATGCCCGGGTAGTACCGGGTGGAGTACTCGGCCATGTCCTCCATCTCACCGAGCGCCTCGACACCGGCGAATCCGGCACCGACCACCACGAAGGTGAGGGCCTTGCGGCGGATCTCGGGATCGTCGGTGGACTCGGCGATGTCCAGCTGGGAGATCACGTGGTTGCGCAGCGAGATCGCCTCGCCGATGGTCTTGAAGCCGGTGCCGTTCTCGGCGAGCCCGGGGACGGGCAGGAGGCGGCTGATCGAGCCGGCGGCGACCACGACCGTGTCGTAGTCGATCTGCCGGAGATCGCCCGCCACCGGCTTGAACATCACCTTGCGCTTGCCGTGGTCGATCCGGGTCACCCGGCCTGTGAGGATCTCCACCTTGGGCAGGACCGTGCGCAGCGGGACGACCACGTGGCGCGGGGAGATGTTGCCGGCCGCGGCTTCGGGCAGGAACGGCTGATAGGTCATGTAGGACTGCGGGTCGATAATGGTGATCTTGACGGATCCGCGGCGCAGCTCCTTGCGGAGTTTGCGCTGCAGGCGGAGTGCCGTGTACAGGCCGACATACCCTCCGCCGACGATCAGGATGTGCTTGGTGTCGTTCTGGACCGCCGTGACCTTCATAACTGGGCCCTACCCATGCCTTGCTGGTGATACCTGCGTGTCACTTCTTGTGAACCCGTTCACAAGGGGTATTATTCCTTGTGAATCCATTCACAAGCTATCACCATCGCATCGGCAAGGACCAGCCCGCCAGGACACAAAATCAGATGAAATTTCCGGAAACGGAAGAATGTAAGCGACTTTCGCGGTGAAGTCCGCTGAAAATTCTTGATGCGATGATCCTTTGGGCACAGGACCGCCGAGCGGGCTAGGGTTTCTCCCCCATCGCGCGCCTGAAGACCTCGTCGGTCATCTCCTCGGTGAGCACCCCGGTGAACGTGTTCTGCGGGCTCGGGTGATAGCAGCCGATCAACGTCACCACCGCATCGCCGTACCGCAACGGAACCTCGACCCCGTGGCCGAACGGCGGCCTGCGCCGCGGCGTCTCCAGCCCCGCCACCGCCAAGGCCGGCCACAGCGCCTGCCAGGCGAACCCGCCGAGCGCCACGATCGACCGCAGGGACCCCGCGACCAGCGCGATCTCGCGGGAGAGCCATGGAGAGCAGGCCGCGCGCTCGGCGGGCTCGGGCTTGTTCGCCGGGGGCGCGCAGCGGACCGCGGCCACCATCCGGGCGTCGATCAGCCGCTGGCCGTCCCCCGCCCGGGTGCTCGTGGGGATCGCCGCCAGCCCCACCCGGTGGAGCGAGGCGAAGAGCCAGTCCCCGCTACGGTCCCCGGTGAAGATCCGCCCGGTGCGGTTGCCCCCGTGCGCCGCCGGGGCGAGACCCACGATGAGAAGCCGGGGGTGTTCGGCGCCCCAGCCCGCGATCGGCCGGCCCCAGTAGGTCTCCCCGGCGAACGACCGCCGCCGCTCCACGGCGACCCGCTCCCGCCACTCCACCAGCCGGGGACACGCCCGGCACACCGCCTCACAGGCCGTCAACTCGGCCAGGGTACGGCTGGCGCGCGCCAGCTCCACCACCTCGGCGGCGTCGTGTGCCACCGGGGTGTCCGGCGAGGACGGGTCGTCCGGCCACCCGGAGCCGGGCGGGACCGGACTCATCCGATGGACCAGGCGATTCCGTCAAGGATGTCGTGCTCGCTGACGAGCACCTCGGCGAACGAGTAGCGATCGACGACACGTTCGAGGATCAGGGCGCCGGCGCCGATCACGTCCACCCGGCCCGGGTGCACGATCTCCAAGGCGGCCCGCTCGTCGTGGGTCATGGCAAGGAGGCTCCGGGTGACCCGGCGAACCTCGTCGGCGGGGATCCTGGACCGATGGATGCGATCCGGATCGTAGGTCGGCAGGCCGAGGGCGATCCCGGCGACCGTCGTCACCGATCCGGCGAGCCCGACCAGGGTACGCGCCTCACGACCCGGCGCCCGTACCGGAACGGCGGCGTCGACCCGGTCGAGCGCCGCGTCGACGTCGGCCTCCACGGCCGCGATCTGCGCGGCCGTCGGCGGATCCGCGTGCAGGTGGCGCTCGGTGAGCCGGACACAGCCGATGTCCGTCGAGAGCGCGCCGTCCATGTGCACGGTCCCGACCACGAACTCCGTCGAACCGCCGCCGATGTCCACGACGAGGTACGGCGTGGCCTCCCCGGTCAGGTCGCGGGTCGCGCCCTCGAAGGAGAGCTGGGCCTCCTCGGCCCCGCTGACGACCTCGGGGGCCACCCCGAAGATCTCCTTGACCCCGTCGACGAACTCGTCCCGGTTCACCGCGTCCCGGGTGGCGCTGGTCGCCACCACGCGAACCCGCTCCGCCCCATGGGTGCCGATGAGTTTGGCGTACCCGCGCATGGCGGCGAACGTCCTGGTCAGCGCTTCGGGAGCGAGCCTGCCCGTCCGGTCCACGCCCTGTCCCAGCCGGACGATCTCCATTCGGCGCTCGATCGAGGTCAGGGTCGTCCCGGCGACGTCGGCGATGAGCAGACGCACCGAGTTGGTCCCGCAGTCGACGGCGGCGACACGTGTCATTTCGAATCCCCTTCCCCGGCCGGCATGTCGACGCACGGCCCGTCCGCCCACCAGTCCGGAAGCAGGTCCAGCGCCTCACGGCCGAACGGGTTCGAACCGGGCACCGCGAGCTCGTGGCCGACCAGCGCGTGCAGGCACTTCACCCGGTCGGGCATCCCGCCGGCGCTCTGCATCCCGGGCGGGAGGGGTTCGACGCCGGCTTCGGCCGCCACCGCGTCCCGGCGTTTGACGTAGTCCTGATGGGCCGCGCGATAGGCCGCGGCGAGCTCGGGGTCGGCGCCGAGCCGAGCCGTCATCTCCCGCATGACGCCGTCGGACTCCAGCGTGCCGATCGCCGAGGCGGCCTTGGGGCAGGTCAGGTAGTAGAGGGTCGGGAACGGGGAACCGTCGGGCAGCCGGGGTGCGGTCTCCACAACGTCGGGGAGTCCGCACGGGCAGCGATGCGCGACGGCCCGCAGGCCGCGAGGAGCCCGGCCGAGCTGACGCTCCACCGCGGTCACATCATCGGGATTGAGCATCGGCCCTCCGACCGGTTCCGTCACGTGCCGCCTCCACCGACTCCCAGAGCATCTGGTACCAGGGGAGCCGGTTCACCGCCACCTCGGCTTGCTGATCCTCCGGGGTCTGCTCGTCGTCGAGCACGACGTAGCACTTCTCGCCCGGGTCGCACATGTGCAGCCGTCTGCGGGCCTCGCCCTTGATGTAGTTCGGGTCCGACAGCTGCTGCCGCTGTCGCTCCAATTCACGGAGCTCCACCAGCGCCGTCTCCTGCTCCCGCTGGAGCTGCTCGATCTGCCGGCGCTGCGCGACGTACTCGCGGAAGGGGTAGGCCAAGCTCATGGCGATGACGCACACGACCACCGCCAGGATCGCGGCACGTCCGGTCAACTGCGGTCGCTTGACCATCTCCCCCTCCAACATGTCCCGGTCCGCGGCGGGCTCGCCCCGTTCACCCCGTCGAAGCCAAGCCCCCGTGGGGGATCAGCCGCGGAAGCGAGGGAATGCGCCCTTGCCTGCGTATCGAGCGGCATCGTCGAGGTATTCCTCGATCCGCAGCAACTGGTTGTACTTCGCCACACGGTCGCTCCGCGCGGGAGCACCGGTCTTGATCTGCCCGCAGTTCGTCGCAACCGCGAGATCGGCGATCGTGGTGTCTTCGGTCTCGCCCGAACGGTGGCTCATCATGCAGCGGTATCCGCTGCGGTGCGCCAGATCGACGGCGTCCAGGGTCTCGGAAAGCGTACCAATCTGATTGACCTTGACGAGCAAAGCGTTGGCCGCGCCTTCGGCGATCCCCCGCCCGAGTCGCTCGGGGTTGGTGACGAACAGGTCGTCTCCGACGATCTGCACCTTGGACCCCAGGGCGGCGGTCATGGCCTGCCAGCCGTCCCAGTCGTCCTCGTTCAGCGGGTCCTCGATGGAGACCAGCGGGTACGCCCCGACCAGGTCGGTGTAGTAAGCGATCATGTCCTCGGCGGAGCGCTTGGCGCCCTCCAGGGTGTAGACGCCGTCGCTGTGGAACTCCGAGGCCGCCACGTCGAGCGCGAGCGCGATGTCCTCGCCCGCCGCGTAGCCCGCCTTGTCGATCGCTTCCAGGATCAGGTCGAGGGCGTCCCGGTTCGAGGGCAGGCTGGGGGCGAAGCCGCCCTCGTCGCCGAGGCCCGTGGCGTACCCTTTGGACTTCAGCACCGACTTGAGCGCGTGGTAGGTCTCGGTGCCCATCCGCAGGGCCTCGGAGAAGCTCGCCGCCCCGATCGGAGCGATCATGAACTCCTGGATGTCGACGTTGGTGTCGGCGTGGGCACCGCCGTTGAGGATGTTCAGCATGGGGACCGGCAGGATGTGGGCGTTGGGCCCGCCGACGTAGTGGTAGAGCTCCAAGTCCGCAGAGGCCGCGGCGGCCTTGGCGACGGCGAGGGAGACGCCGAGGATGGCGTTGGCGCCGAGGCGGGACTTGTCGGCGCTGCGGTCCAGGTCGATCAGGACCTGGTCGATGAGCCGCTGCTCCTGGGCGTCGTAGCCGATCAGCTCTTCGGCGATCTCGTCGGTGATCCCCAGCACGGCCTTCTCGACGCCCTTGCCGCCGTAGCGCTCACCTCCGTCGCGCAGCTCGACGGCCTCGAACCGGCCGGTGGAGGCGCCGCTGGGCACCGCGGCGCGCCCTTGGCTGCCGTCCTCCAGCTGGACCTCGACCTCTACCGTGGGATTGCCCCGGGAGTCTAGGATCTCGCGTGCGGCGACAGCCTCGATGGAAGCCACAAAACGCTCCTCTTTCAGGTTTGGACGGTTTGCCTCCAGAGCCTATCGAGCTTCCTTGTGGGTACGGCTGCCGCCACACGTCCCCGGAATCAGGGCCGGTGGGTGCCGCTCTCCCACTCTTGAACGCGCTCACGGAAAGCCCGGGAGGCGGCCCGGAGCTCGGACTCGGGGTCCAACCCTTCGGCCCGCGCCCGCCGTACCAGCTCGAACAGCTCCGCGCCGATCCCGGAACCCGGATCGGTCACCAGCTCCTGCGGGACCCCGGCCCGCTCCGCCCGCTTCTGCAGCTGCGCGGCGAGGGCCAGGGCCGCCTGGCCCATCGGCACCCCGTCCAGGACCGAACCCGCGGATCCGTCGCCCTTCCGCGCCCGTTCATCGGCCTTGATCGCGTCCCAGTTGGCCTTGACCTCGTCCGCGTCCGCCACCTCGACGCCGGCGAAGACGTGCGGATGCCGCCGGACCAGCTTGTCCACGATGTCCCCGGCCACGTCGTCGATGTCGAACCCGTCCTCGGCGGGCAGGCGCTCCTCGGCGATCCGGGCGTGGAACAGCACCTGCAGCAGGACGTCGCCGAGTTCCTCCCGTAACGCGGCGTAATCCCCCTGCTCGATGGATTCCAGCGCCTCGTACGGCTCCTCCAGCAGATGCGGCGCCAGCGACTCGTGGGTCTGCTTGGCGTCCCACGGGCAGTCCCGCCGCAGCCGGTCCATCACGGTGACCAGGTCGAGCAGCCGCGCCCCGGGCAGGTCGTAGGAGCCGTGCACGAACTCCATGGCGGGCGGGTCGGCGACGGACAGCATCGCCTCGCCGACCGCCCGCATCAGCTCCTCCGCGCCCTCGGGCGCCGCCAGCCACACCACGGGGCCGACCTGCGCCTGCTCCACCAGCCGGCGGGCGTCGGGTGCCACGACCTCGACGAGGATCCCCGCCTCGGCCAGGTACGGCGCCTGCGGGTGATCCGGGGTGTCGGTCAGCACCCTGCCCGCGCGCAGCGCGTCCCAGGCCTGCCGGCTGAGCAGGCCCGGGGCGACCCGATGGGTGGTGGCGACGACCGTGAACGTCATCGATCAGCCACCCGCCGCCGCTTCCTGGCCTGCGGGCGCGCCGAACCGGTCGTTCCCCAGCCAGGGGTTCGCCCCCGGGTTCATCTGCGCCTCCGGGTTGGGCTTGAGCTCGTAGCGGGGGTTCACCACCAGCTTGAGCTTGGTGATCTCCTTGCTGAGCAGCCCCTGGGCACGCTTGAGGGCGGCCTTGTCGGTCCCGCCGCCGAACTTGACCAGCAGCTTCTGCTGGATCAGCTGGGCTCTGGCGAGGCCCCGCATCTCCTGCGGGGGCACCCCGGCCTGCAGGGCCTCCACCTCGGCCTGCTGCAGGCCGCCCTTGGACGCGATGAAGGCGTCGATCTCCCCGTCGGTCACGGTGACGCCGTTGGCCCGGCCGACCTGCTCGTAGGCCCGTACGGGGATCAGCGACTGAAGCACATAGCCGGGGATCGCGATCGCCGAGATCTGGTCCTCCGGGACCTTCAGCTTGACCAGCGCCGCCGTGTAGTCGCGGACGTCGGTGTTGAGCTCCTCCTGGCTGATGCGCTCGTTCCCCACGATCGCCGCGGAACCCGCCTGAATCGGGTTGCAGGCGGTGAGTGCCACGGTGGCCGCCACGGCCAGCAGGGCGACGCGAATGCCCTTCGACTTCACTTGAGTCCCTTCGTTGTCACTGCGGCCGCTCTCGCGGGTTCCAAGAAGAGCGCCTCCACCAGATCACTGCACCATTTGAGCAGATCCATATCGCGCAGTGGCTGGCCACCCAGCGGCTTGGTCTTGGGTACCGGGACGAGCAGCATCTTCGTCGCGGACTTGACGAGAGCCTTGGGATAGAGCCGCGACAGCCGTACCTGCTGTGAGTCACGCAACTCTACCGGGGCAAAGCGGATGTTCGTCCCTTGGAGGGTGACATCGGTAAGTCCGGCCTGCCGGGCCCGGAGCCGGAACCGCGCCACCTCCAGCAGGTTGTCCACCGGCTCGGGCAGTTTGCCGTACCGGTCCGCCAGCTCGTCCCGGACCGCGGCGATGTCGTCGTCGGAGGCGACCGACGCGATCCGCCGGTACGCCTCCAGGCGGAGCCGCTCCCCCGGCGCGTAGTCGTGCGGGATGTGCGCGTTGACCGGCAGCTCCACCTTGACCTCGGACTGCTCCGCGGGTCCCTCTCCCTTGAGCTCGCGTACGGCTTCGCTGACCATCCGCACATAGAGATCGAAACCCACCCCGGCGATGTGCCCGGACTGCTCCGCGCCGAGGACGTTGCCGGCCCCCCGGATCTCCAGGTCCTTCATCGCCACGAACATGCCCGCGCCCATCTCGGTGTGCTGCGCGATCGTGGCCAGCCGCTCGTGCGCCGTCTCGGTGAGCGGCTTCTCCGGCGGGTAGAGGAAGTACGCGTAGCCGCGCTCCCGCCCACGCCCGACCCGTCCGCGCAGCTGGTGGAGCTGGGAGAGGCCGTAGGTGTCCGCACGGTCCACGATGAGGGTGTTCGCGTTCGGGACGTCCAGCCCGGACTCCACGATCGTGGTGCAGACCAGGACGTCGAAGGAGCCCTCCCAGAAGTCCACCATGATCTTCTCAAGCTGGGACTCGTTCATCTGCCCGTGGGCGACGGCGATGTTCGCCTCCGGGACGATCTCCTTGATCCGCGCCGCGACCCGGTTGATGGAGGAGACCCGGTTGTGCACGAAGAAGACCTGTCCGTCCCGCATGAGCTCCCGGCGGATGGCCGCGGCGATCTGCTTCTCGTCGTAGGGGCCGACGAAGGTGAGGATCGGATGCCGCTCCTCCGGCGGGGTGAGGATCGTGGACATCTCCCGGATCCCGGTCAGACCCATCTCCAGGGTCCGCGGAATCGGGGTGGCCGACATGGCCAGCACGTCGACCTGCGTCCGCAGGTGCTTCATGGCCTCCTTGTGCTCCACGCCGAACCGCTGCTCCTCGTCCACGATGATCAGGCCGAGGTCCTTGAACCGGGTCTCGTTGGACAGGAGCCGGTGGGTGCCGATGACCACGTCGACGCTGCCCTCCCGCAGCCCCTCGACGGTCTGCTTGGCCTCCCCGTCGCTCTGGAACCGGCTCAGCGGCTTGACGACCACCGGAAACGACCCGAACCGCTCCCCGAAGGTGGACATGTGCTGCTGGACCAGCAGGGTCGTCGGCACGAGCACCGCGACCTGCTTCCCGTCCTGTACGGCCTTGAAGGCGGCCCGGACCGCGATCTCGGTCTTGCCGTAGCCGACGTCCCCGCAGATCAGCCGATCCATCGGGATCGCTTTCTCCATGTCCTGCTTGACCTCGTCGATGGCGGCGAGCTGATCGGCGGTCTCCGCGTACGGGAAGGCGTCCTCCAGCTCGCGCTGCCACGGGGTGTCGGCCCCGAACGCGTACCCCGGTGAGGCCATCCGCGCGGAGTAGAGCCTGATCAGCTCACCCGCGATCTGCCGTACGGCCTTGCGGGCCTTGGTCTTGGCCTTGGCCCAGTCGGTGCCGCCCATCCGGTTGAGCGTGGGCGACTCGCCCCCGACGTACCGGGTGACCTCGTCGAGCTGGTCGGTGGGGACGTAGAGGCGGTCGCCCTTGGCGTACTCGATGACGAGGTACTCGCGGGTCGCCCCCTGGACGGTCCGCTGCGCCATCTCCACGAACCTGCCCACACCATGCTGTTCGTGCACGACGTAGTCGCCGGCCCGGAGCTGAAGCGGGTCGACCATGTTCCGCCGGCGGCTGGGCAGGCGCCGCATGTCCTTGGTCGACGAGCGCTGACCGACCAGGTCGCCCTCGGTGAGCACGGCGAGCCGGAGGGTCCGGCCCGCCTGACCCGGCTCGCGGACCCCGCCGAGGAGGAACCCGTGGTCGATGCGCCCGGTGGCCACGTGGGCGACCCCGGGCTCAAGCGGCCGGTCCAGCCCGCCCAGCCTCGTCGCGATGTCCTCGTTTTTCAGGACTTCGAGGAGGCGTTCCGCCGAGCCGTGCCCCTCGGTGAGCAGGACGACCCGCCGATCCTCCCCCAGCCAGCCCTTCACGTCGGCGAGGGCCCTGGCCGTGTCCCCCCGATACGACTGCACACCCGTCGCGTCCAGCACCACGTGGCCCGCGTCCGCCGTACCCGGATCCAGCGGCGAGATCGTCCACCAGGGGACGCCGAGCTCGCCCGCGTGCGCGCGGACCTCGTCCAGCTCCCGGAAGGCCGCGGCACCCAGATCGATCGGGGCCTCCCCGCCGGCCGCCGCGTTCACCCAGGACGCCTCCAGGAACTCCTGACTGGTCCGTACCAGCTCCTCCGCACGGCCGCGGATCCGCTCCGGATCGCAGACCAGGACACAGGAGCGGATCGGCAGATGATCGAGAAGGAGCTCCATGTCGTCGGTGAGCACCGGCGCGAGCGCCTCCATGCCCTCGACCGGCGTCCCCTCCGCCAGCTGCTCCAGGATGTCGGCGAGCGACGGGTGCTCCTCCGCCAGTTTGCGCGCCCGGTCCCGGACCTCGGGGGTGAGCAGCAGCTCACGGCAGGGCGGCGCGAACAACCCGTTCTCCGCCACCTCCAGGCTGCGCTGATCCGCGACCTTGAACCAGCGGATCTCCTCCACCACATCGCCCCAGAACTCCACCCGGAGCGGGTGCTCCTCGGTGGGCGGGAAGACGTCGAGCAGCCCGCCGCGGACCGCGACCTCGCCACGCCGCTCCACCATGTCGACCCGGTGGTACCCGGTGTCCACCAGCCGGCGGACCGTGTCGTCCAGATCGGCCTCGTCCCCCGCGCGCAGCCGGGCCGGCACCAGGTCGCCCAGGCCCGCGACGATGGGCTGCAGCAGCGCGCGCACCGGTGCGACGATCACGCGGACCGGCCCGGCCGCCGGGTCGTCCTGCTCCGGATGGGCGAGTCTGCGCAAGACCGCCAGACGCTGCCCGACCGTGTCCGATCGGGGGGAGAGCCGCTCATGCGGCAGGATCTCCCAAGCCGGGAACAAGGCCACCCGGTCCGGGTCGAGCAAGCTGGTCAGCGCCGCGACGAGATCCTCCGCCTCCCGGCCCGTGGCGGTGACGACCAGCACCGGGCGGTCCGCCCCGCGCTCCCCGTCGGCGAGCGCGGCCACCGCGAACGGGCGGAGCGCGGGCGGGGCGATGAGATCGACCCGATCCCCGTCCGGTGAACCGCTCTTGGCCGCCTCGAGCGCGGCACTCAAGGCGGGATCGGCAACAACAAGATCAAGAAGTCCAGAAAGGCTCATCAGACGCCCAACGCCCCACGTCGGCAGACCACATGCCCCAAGCCCGGGGTCACTAAGGACAAGGCTACTTGCCTGCGACCCCTGAGCTCTCCCGGATCTGCCGTGGCAAAATCCGTTACACAACGCATCCATCTGGATACTCTTCGAAGTATGTCCGAGATACGATGGCCGTCATACTCTCAGGGTGACGTCTTCTCCCAGCGGATCAGGGAGCAGTGGACCGAGCGACTCGGCCGCCGCCTCGACGTCCTGGTCGCGGGTTGCGGAGGCGGCACCGAGATCGACATGGGGCGGGTCGCCGCCCGGCTGACCGGTGTGGACGAAGACCTGCCGGCGCTGCGGGCCCGGACCGAGGCCCGCGCCGACCTCCACGCCTGGAGCCTCGGCGACCTGCGTTCCGTGCCGCTGCCGCACCGCTCCTTCGACGTGATCCGCTGCGAGTTCCTACTGGAGCGGATCCGCCACACCGAGCTGGTCCTGGACCGGCTCTCCTCCGCGCTGCGACCCGGCGGGCTGATGTTCCTCCGGCTCCGCGACCGGGGTTCGGCCTACGGCTTCTGCTCGCGGGTCCTGCCCAGACGGGCCCGGAGGCTGCTCTGGCCGCGATTCGCGCCGGCCGGGGAGGTCGGACCGCTCCCCGCCGTCTACGAACCCATCGTCTCCCGCGAGGGGGTCCAGTCCTACTGCCTGATGCGCGGACTGATGATCGCCGAGGAGTACGTCGGGGTCTCCGGGCCGGCGCACCGCGGCCGGTTCGGGCCGCTTGTCGGCGGGATGTGCAAGCTGATCGAGAAGGCGTCCCGGGGTCAGCTTCCGGCCGCCCACGACGAGGTGACCCTCGTCGTCCGCAAGCCGCAGAACCACTTCGCCCGCATCATCTAGACCGCGCCGGGTGAACTAAAGTGACCGCGTGACAACGGACCTGCCCTCCTGGACTCCCGACGCACGCGAGCTCGCCGACCTGGAACTGCTGCTCTCCGGCGCGTTTCATCCGCTCAGCGGTTTCCTGCCCGCCGCCGAGATCGCGGAGATCCACACCCGCGGCACCCTCCTGGACGGCACCCCCTGGCCCGTCCCGGTCACCCTGACCGTTCCCGCCTCGGTCGCGGCGGCGGACCGGCTCGTCCTGCAGGACCCCGAAGGGGTGCCGCTCGCCGTCCTCACGGTCGAGGAGCGGACGGCCCACGGTGACCGCGTGGCCCTCGCGGGACCGGTCGAGCCGCTGAACCACCCCGAGCACGGCCCGTTCCGGCGGCTGCGCAGACCGCCGCACGCCGTACGCGAAGAGCTGCTCGACGGCCCCGTCCTCGGGGTCACGATCCGGGGGTGGCTCGACGAGTCCTCGATCACGCAGGTCAAGGGGCTCGCCGAACAGCACAAAGCCGACCTGCTGGTGATGCCGCTGATCCTCGGCTCCGACGACGCCGCCCTCATCCGCCGGGTGCTGGACGCGTTTCCCCAGGCGGTGGTGGTGCCGTTGCCGCTGCCTCCCCGGGACGTGCCCGCCGAGCGCGACCTCGACCTGCGCACCCACCTCGCCGCCGCGCACGGGGCGACGATGCACGTGGCGACCCCCGATCTGCCGCGTCCGCGGCCTCCGGCGGCCAGGCGCGGGCTCACGCTCTTCTTCACCGGCCTGTCCGGCTCCGGCAAGTCGACGATCGCCCGGGGCGTCTACGACGCCCTGCTGGAGGAGGGCAAGAGCGTCACCTACCTGGACGGCGACGTGGTGCGGCAGGTGCTCTCCTCCGGGTTGACCTTCTCCAAGGCCGACCGGGACCTCAACATCCGGCGGATCGGCTACGTCGCCGCCGAGGTCTCCCGGCACGGCGGGATCGCGATCTGCGCCCCCATCGCCCCGTACGCGCAGACCCGGAAGGCCGTCCGGGAGATGGTCACGGAGGTGGGGGGAGACTTCCTGCTGGTGCACGTCTCCGCGCCACTGGAAGAGTGCGAACGGCGGGACCGCAAGGGGCTCTACGCCAAGGCGCGCGCCGGGCTCATCCCCGAGTTCACCGGTGTCTCCGACCCCTACGAGGTCCCGGACGACGCGGAGCTGACCCTGGACACCACCCGGATGACCGTCGAGGAGGCGGTGCACGGCGTGCTCAAGCTGCTCACCTCGGTTCGGGGATTCTCGCGCTCGTGAGGTGGGGCGACCGCGCCAGCCGGCGGAACGCGCCGAGCTCGCCGCCGGTCGCGTCGAACCGGGTGTCGCCCCGGGGCGCCCGGGGCGACTCGAAGTAGGCCAGCGCCTTGAGCCGGGGGAACCCGGGGAGCTGCCGGTGGACCGAGTCGAAGAACCGTTCCTTGAACCCCGGATCGGCTCTTCGTGAGAAGACACCCCATTCGGCGAGCATCAGTGGCTTTTCGGGAAATCGGCGGACCGCCCAGCTATAGAAACCCGGCCAATTCGGATAGTCATCTCTGGTCTTATCGACAAGTCCGGCAAAGTCGGCGACCCGCCCGTCCGCGTAGGGATCCATCCCGATCCAGTCCACCACCTCATCACCTGGATAAAGCGCGTCGAACCATGGCTTCGAGCTCCAATTCGGCGCACCCATATACGTCATCACGGTGATCGCGTTGGTCACCCCCCGAGTCCGCAGCCGCTCGATCACCCGCCGGAACATCGCCCGGTAGTCGTCGGCGGTGTAGCCGGACCCGGGCCGGTCCACCACCTCGTTTTCCGGCTCATGATGCACAGTAAGGAAGAATCGCTCGGGAAAGACCTTGGTGATATGAGCGGCCAATTTATCAATTCGGTCATCGAGCGCTCCGGCCGCGATCTCCGCCCAGCTCCGGTGGAACGACGGCTTCCAGTTGACGAGCAGGATCCTGCGCCGGCCGGGCTCCCGGGCGAGCCGGATCTCGGCCTCGGTCGGAAAGAGCCGATCGCCTCGGTGGTAGACGTGCAGGATGTCGGCGGGCCGCCCCATCAGCTCCTCGGCGACGGCGAGCGCCCGCCCCGGCGGCGTCCGGGTGAAGACGGCGGGGGCGATCCCCCACCACGCGCCGCAGGAGGGGACCAGGATCGCCGAGACCTCGCACGCCGATTCCCCCGGGGCGGGGGTGTGGCCTTCGGCGGCCGAACAGCCGAGACCGACCAACGCCAATATCACGGCGATCCCCACAAAACGCACCAGACCCACCTCGTCATTCGGCATTAGACGAAAGAACCGGGCTGGGAGGGATTCTAGCCGTGCCAATCCTCCGAGTCAGCCTCAAGAATAAGTCCGGATTTATCCACTTTATTGCTTTGTGATAGTCCACCATTCCGGGACCGTCACCGCGAATTCAAGGTCGTTCTCCGGTAATCAACGGATGAAATCATGACTCAGCCTATAGTTGCCGAGTATCCGACCGCGCTCGGCCCTTGACGAGCGCCGGAATCGTCGGCCGTCCATGTCGAAGGGTTGTTCACCGTGGCGTCGAGCAGAGGGGAACCCACCGGGCCGCATCCGGTCTCCACCGATTTCTCGGCGTACACCGGAATGCTCAGGCGCCGACGCCTGCTCATCGCCTCGTTCGCCCTCGCCGGTCTGGTCCTGGCCGGCCTCACGGCCATCGTCGTCCCCGGCTCCTACACCGCCACGACCGAGGTCCTGGTCACCTCCACCGGAGTGCAGGAACCGGTCAACACGCTCACCCCCCGCCAGCGCGAAGTGCTCAACCTGGACACCGAGGCCAAGGTCGCCGGGTCGGCCGTGGTGGCGGCCGGGGCCCTGCGGGGTGTCGGCGTCACCGGCGACCCCGATCGCGTCCGGCGCGCGGTCACCGTTCAGGTGCCGCCCAACTCCGCGATCCTGGCGATCACCTACACGGCGGGCGACCCGCTCTCGGCCGCCTCCGGGTCGCGCGCCGTCGCCCGCGCCTACCTCAACCATCGGGCGAACAGCGCCAAGCAGGCGATCGCCGGCCAGCTGAAGACCGTCGAGGCCCGCATCGGCGAGCTGAACGCCCGGCTCGCCAAACTCGCCCGGACCTCCGCCGCCAAGGACGGCCCGGTCCTGCTCCGGTGGGAGCAGTCGATGCTCGGACGGCAGATCTCGGCGCTGACCACCCGGTACAACGCGCTGCGCACCACGGCGACGACCTCGGGTTCGGTGATCAGCGACGCCGTGGAACCGGCCTCGCCGAGTTTCCCCGACCCGCTCCTGTTCCTCGGCTCGGGGCTGGTGCTCGGCCTCTTCGGCGGCGTCGGCGTCGCGTTCCTCGCCGATCGGGGACGGGAACACCGGCTCCCGGAGCGCGGCCGACCCGCCAGGCGTCCCGCCGCCCGGCCCGGCGACGTGATCCGTACCGCGACGTCGTGATCCCCCGGTCTCCGGCGGCCGTGAGCCTGCCGATCGGCATCCTGCTCGTCGGCTACCCGCTGTGGTGGGCCCTCGGCTTCGGCGGGCTGATCGTCGTCGTGCTCGCGGTGCCGATGGCCGTGATCCTCTGGCGACGCCGCCCCCTGCTGCTCCCCCGCGGCTTCGGCCTGTGGAGCCTGATCCTCGTCGGCTACCTGGCGAGCGCCACGATGCTCGGCGCGACCCCGGCGGGGACCCACGGAGACCTCCGGGCGGGCCGGATCGCCGGCTACCTCATGCGGCTCGCCCTCTACCTGGCGCTGCTGATCGTCGTGCTCTACATCGGCAACCTCACCGAACGGGAACTGCCGAGGCTGGCGCTCATCCGGATGCTCGGGGTGCTTTTCCTGGTCACCGTGGCCGGGGGCCTGCTCGGCGTGCTGGCGCCGGGTTTCGAGTACACCGCGCCGATCGAGCGGCTCCTCCCCGACTGGATAGGCGGCAACTCGTTCGTCCGGAACCTGATCCACCCCACCGCCGCGCAGACGCAGTACGTGCTCGGCTACGCCGCGCCCCGGCCGGAGGCCCCGTTCGAGTGGGCGAACGCCTGGGGGAGCAACGTCTCGGTGCTGCTGGTGTGGTTCACGGTGGGCTGGTGGGTGTACGGCGGCACGCGGCGCAGGGTGATCGCCGTCGCCGTCGTCGCCCTCGCCGCGATCCCCGTCGTCCACTCGCTCAATCGCGGCCTGTGGATCGCCCTGGCCTTCAGCGCGGTCTACCTCGTGCTCCGGCTGGCCAGGCAGCGCAAGGCGCTGGGCGTGGCGGTGCTCACCGCCTGCCTGACCTTGGGCGGCGCGGTCTTCCTGATCACCCCGCTACACGCCATCGTCGCCCAGCGGATCGAGAGCCCGCACAGCAACGAGGTCCGCGGCCACACCGTGACGCGGACCCTGGAGGCCGCCTTGGCCTCACCCGTTCTGGGGTACGGGAACACCCGGAACGCGGTCGGCAACCACCGCTCGGCGACCACGGCCAAGACGTCGTGGTGTGCCGAGTGCGGCCATCCGCCGCTCGGCAGCGACGGTCAGCTGTGGCTGCTGCTGATGACGCAGGGCTTCATCGGGGCGGGGCTCTACGTCGCCTTCTTCGCGGGCGCGGTCCGCAGGTACCGGCGGGACACCAGCCCGGTCGGCGTCGCGGGCACGCTAATCATGATCTTGGTTCTCTTCTACATGTTCGTCTACGACGGGCTCGTCACGCCGCTCATCCTCTATCTGATCTCCTTCGCCCTTTTATGGCGCAACGCTATGGAAACGACGGACATATGAACGACGCACAGGTCAGACTGCGCTATCTCCACGAGGTGATCGCCAAGCTCTTCCCGCCCGGGGAGCGCAGCGAGACGTTCACCGTGGTCCCCGGCAGGTTCGCGCCTCGGCTGCTCGTTCCCGTCTCGGCGCCCCGGGCCGCCGAACGCGCCGTACGGCCGCATCGGCTCTCCTGGGCCGTACGCCTCGGGCTCTTCGCCGAACGGATCCACACCCCGGCGGGCGCGGACACGATCCAGACCTATCTCAGCGCCGCGCTCGGCACCGAGGTGGTCGTGGCGGTCTCCGCCCGTCCGGCCCTGCGGGCCAACCGCAAGCCGGTGCTCCAGGCGCTCACCCGCGACGGGCGACTCCTCGGCTTCGTCAAGATCGGCGACAGCGACCTCGCCCGGCGGCTGGTCCGGCACGAACACACGGTCCTGGAAGAGCTGGCACGCACCCCGCTGAAGGTGGTCGTCCCCCCGCGGGTCCTGCACCACGGCGTATGGCGGGACCTGGAGGTCCTGGTGCTCTCCCCGCTCCCGGTGCGTCGAACCCGGCGCCGGACGGACGAGGATCTCCTGGTCGCCGCGGTCCGGGAGATCGCCGACCTGGGTGAGCACGCCTGGCACGGCGACCTCACCCCCTGGAACGTCGCGGGGGACGGCGGGCGCCTCCTCGTCTGGGATTGGGAGCGTTTCGCGACCGGGGTGCCCCTCGGCTTCGACCTCGTGCACCACTTCTTCGCCTCGGCGCTGCGGACGATGAAGCCGAAGACCGCCGCGCGGGCCTGCCTGGCGCAAGCCGTACGGATCCTCGCGCCCCTCGGTCTGGACGGGCACGAGGCCCGCCGTACCGCGCTGCACTACCTCATCGCACTGGCCGACCGGCACGCGTGCGACGGGCACGAGCCCTTCGGCCCGCCGCAGCGCTGGCTGAACCCCGTGGTCGACCAGGCCGAGGCCCTGCTGTGAGGCCGGAGGTGAAGCGGGTCGCGCACTCGGTGTCCCGGACGGTCGGCAGGGCGAGCCACCACGGCCGGCTCCTGCCGAGCTTCATGATCATCGGAGCGCAGCGCTCCGGGACGACCTCGCTGTACCGGACCCTGAGCCGGCATCCGATGATCTTAAAGCCGGTGCTGCACAAGGGAATCCACTACTTCGACGTCGACTACACGCGGGGGATGAGCTGGTATCGGGCGCACTTCCCGCTGACGGCGACCGGCCGCCGGATCGAACGACGGTACGGCGCCCGCCCGCTGGCGTTCGAGGCGAGCCCGTACTATCTCTTCCATCCCCTCGCCCCGGCCCGGATCGCCGCCGACCTGCCCGGCGTCAAGCTCATCGTCTTGGTCCGCGACCCGGTGGAGCGGGCGTACTCCGCCCACGCGCACGAAGTCGCCCGCGGATTCGAGAGCGAGACGTTCGTCCGGGCGCTGGACCTTGAGGCGGAACGGCTGAGCGGCCAGGTCGCCCGGATCTCCGCCGACGCCGGATACGTCAGCCACGCGCACCGGCATCAGGCCTACCTCGCCCGCGGCCGGTACGCCGACCAGCTCGACCGGCTCCTCCCCCACTTCGGCGAGGAACGGATCCACGTCGTCGACAGCGGGAGACTCTTCCACGATCCCGAACCCGTCTACGACCGGATCCTGGAGTTCCTCGGCCTGCCCCGGCTCTGCGACCCGGTCCTCCCCCGGCTCAACGCGCGATCCCGGGTCGCCATGCCCCCCTGGCTCCGGGTCGCCCTGTCGGCGCACTTCCAACCCTCCGACGAGCGGCTCTGCGCCTGGCTGGGCGGCGTCCCGTCCTGGCGCAGGACCGACCCGTGACCCAGGATCAGACCGACGCCGAAGCCCCCGTCCGGGAGAACCTCCGCCTGACCCTGGTGGGGGCGGCCACCGGGGCCGGCTGCCAGCTGCTGGTCGTGGTGATCGTGGCACGCGGCTTCCCGCCCGCCGTCGCGGGCGACTTCTTCACCTCGACTTCGCTGATCCTGCTGGTCGCCGCAATCGTACGGCTGGACGCGGGCACCGGACTGCTCCACTTCATCGCCGGCACCGGCGGATACCGGCACCCGCACGCCGTTCTGCTCCCGGTGCTCGGCCTGTCCGCCCTCGCCGCCGCCGCGCTCACCCTCCGGCTCCCGCCACCGGTCTGCTGCGCCCTGCCGTTCATCGTCTTCCTGGACGTGGTGCTCGCCGCCAGCCGGGGCTACGGTGACCTGGCCACCACCGCGCTCGTCGGCGGGATCGGCAGGCCCCTCGCCCAGCTGGGCCTCGTCGCCGCGACCACCTCCGCCGACCTCCTGCTGATCGCCTGGAGCCTGCCCTACCTCCCCGCGACCGTGCTCGCCGTCGTCCGGCTGCACCGGGCCGCACGATCCACCCAGGCCGTGGCGGCCACGGGTTTCTGGCGCCACACCTGGCCGCGGTCCGTCGCCTCCGCGCTCCAGGCCGGCTTCCAACGGGCCGACATCCTCCTCGTCGCGGCGCTGGCCGGAGCCGAGACCGCCGCCCTCTACACCGCCGCGACCCGCTTCAAAGTGGTGGGGCAACTGGTCAACCAGGCGCTCACCCAGCCGGCGCAGCCCATGCTCGTCCGCGCCTTCGCCGAGGGGAACCTGGAACTCGCCCGCGACCTCTACCGGCGGACCACCCGGCGGCTGATCCTGCTGACCTGGCCGATGTGGCTGGGGTTCGCCGCGCTGGCGCCCTGGCTGCTCGGGATCCTCGGCGCCGAGTACCGGAGCGCCGCCTCGGTGACCTGGATACTCGCCGCGACCATGATGTTCGCCGGAGGCTGCGGCATGATCGACATCGTGCTGATCTCAGCGGGGCGCACCGGCTGGAACCTGCTGAACGTCCTGATCGCGCTGATCACCACGGTCGGGACGAACCTGCTGCTCACCCCCGGCCACGGCCTCCTCGGCGCCGCCCTCGGCTGGTCCGCGGGCGTCGTCGTGAAAAACCTCCTCCCCCTGCTGCAGGTCTGCCGCTGGTACGGCCTCCGGCCCACGGAGCCGCGATGAGCCCGATCCTGGTCACCGGACTCCCCCGAAGCGGGACAAGCTGGGTGGGCAGAATGCTCCACGCCGGCGGACGGCTCGTCTACGTCAACGAACCGCTCAACCCCCAGCATCCCCCCGGCCGCCGTCCCGGCGTGCTCAACGCCTCGGTGACCCACCGATTCCAGTACATCTGCGATGACAACGACGAACTCTGGCTCCCCGCCTTCCAGCGGACCCTCGCACTCCGGTACGGGCTCCGCGCCGACCTCCGGCGGAACCGGTCACCCGGCGCCCTCGCCCGGTCCCTGCGGGACGGGACCGCGTTCCTCACCGGACGCCTCCGCGGCCGCCAGGCACTCCTGGACGACCCGTTCGCCCTCTTCTCCACCCGGTGGTTCACCGAACGGCTGGGCTGCCGGGTGGTCGTCCTCATCCGCAACCCGGTGGCCTTCGTCGGAAGCTGGCAGCGGCTCGGCTGGACGGTCTACTTCCACGAGCTCCTGGAGCAGCCGCTGCTCGTCCGCGACCTGCTCGGCCCCTGGGCACCTGAGCTGCGGGCCCACGTCGGATCCCAGGACCGGATCGCCAAGGCCGCCCTGCTGTGGCGGACGGCGCGGGCGGTGGTCCGGCCGATCCCCGGGGTCCGCCTGGTCCGCTACGAGGACCTGGTCCGCGCCCCCCTCGAAGGCTTCCGGGATCTCTACGACTGGTGCGGTCTGGAATGGACGGCACGGGCCCGCGCCCGGATCGCGGCCGCGTGCTCCGGTGACGGCGACCGGCGCCCGTTCGCCTGGCACGGACTGTCCCGTACGGCGTTCCGCCCGATGAACGCCAACCTCACCCTCACCTCGTACCTGAACCGCCTCAGCACCGAGGAAATCACCAGAATCCAGGAGCTGACCGGCACCCGCCTCACCACCCCCCGCTGAAGGACTGGCGAACCCGCTTGCCGTGACAAGCGGGTCGGCCGACTCGCGACCAGCAGGTGCACCGCGAAAGCCGGGCCGGCGCAGCAGAGAACCCGCTTCGGGCTTACCGGGTCAGGCGGGCCAGCCAGCTTGTGGCGAGCAGGTGCACCGCGAAGGGCAGGTCGTCGACGAGGTAGCGGCGGGCCAGGCGACGCGGCTCGCTGCCGAGCCGCCACAACCACTCGAGGCCGGCCTGCTGCATCCAGAGCGGCGCACGCCGTACCTCTCCCGCGGCGAAGGAGATCGCGGACCCGCAGCCGAGGAACCAGGCCTTGGGCAGCACCGGCCGGAGGCGGTCGATCAAGAGATCCTGCCGGGGGAAGCCGAGCCCCACGAAGACGATGTCCGGCCGGGCCTCCA
The DNA here is from genome assembly GCF_025996515.1 of Rhizohabitans arisaemae. Classification (GTDB taxonomy): domain Bacteria; phylum Actinomycetota; class Actinomycetes; order Streptosporangiales; family Streptosporangiaceae; genus Rhizohabitans; species Rhizohabitans arisaemae. Next base: position 496,670 of record NZ_BLRH01000029.1, on the reverse strand, counting down.
GCAGGCGGCCCCGGACCTCCTCGATCCCCTCCGCACCGATCCGGTCGAAGCCGAACGGAGGGGCGTGGACCCCGGCGACGACCAATCCGGGATGTCTCGCCGCCAAGGCCCGGGCCGCCTGTTCGGGAACCCCGGGCGCGCCCCCGAGCAGGTAGACGGAGAGGCCGTTCCCCGCCGCGGCCGCGCTGAGGGACCAGATCAACGCGGACCCGGTGACCCGTTCTGGCAGCGGCTGCCCGCCAAGCCGGGCGGCCCAGACGAGCGGCATCCCGTCGGGAACGGCGATGTCCGCCCGGGCGAGCAGCTCGCCGAGGCGCGCGTCGCGTCGCGCCCTCCGGCAGATGTCGACGTTGGGGGTGACGATATGGCCTCCCCGCCCGCCCCGCACCGCGGCGACCAGGTGTTCGACGACGTCGTATTCCGTCATCGCGTCCAGGGCGATCCCGGCGATCCGTACCCGGTCTGATCTCTCCGCTGCCATGGCTAGATCCCTCGCCCCCACATGTGCGACATCCGCAAGACGGTCGACGCCGGGATCACGCCGAGAGCGACGGCGAGCGCGATCGGCACCCGGCGTTCGGTGGCATTGGTGGTGAGAGCGCGCCAGGCCCATCGGATCGCGGCTCGGCGGCGCCGGAGCGCCGCATTGTGGAACGCCAGCTGGCCGTAGACGCGCGCGGCGCCGGCCCGGCTCCCGCTCAGCTCCGGGTGGCACCGCAGCATCCACTCCAGCCCCGCGATGCGGTCCTGCCAGACCTGGGCGAACATCGAGGTCCGGCCCCAGGTCACCCGGACCAGCGGCACGTCCACATGGGTGATCGGATGCCGCTTCGCGGCACGCAACGCCAGATCCCAGTCCTCGTTCTGACCGGCCGGAATCGACTCGTCCGGCAGCCCGATCCGGTGGATGAGGGCCTGCCGGTCGATGAGAAACGTCGAGGAGTGAACCATGACCATGCGGGAGCGGAGCAGGTCGGCGTGGGTCACCTCGGCCCGGCCCGCCAGCCGGTGGACGGAGCGACCCGCCGACTCGACGGTGATCGAGCAGCTGGCGAACTCCGCCCCATGGGCCGCCCGTAACGCCCTGACCTGCGCGGTCAGCTTCCCGGGAAGCCAGGCGTCGTCGTCGTCGCAGAAAGCCACCAGCTCGGTGCCGAGGGCCAGGATCCCCGTGTTCCGCGCGCCGGGCAGGCCGGGGGACCGCCGGTTCTCGATCACCTCGGCCGGGACCGTCCCCGGATGGCCCCGATCCGCGACGACCAGGGTCCGTACCGGACCGGGGTAGTCCTGCGCCGAGATCGCGTCTAGGGTACGGCGGAGCAGCTCGGGCCGGTTTCCCCGGGTCGGCACCACCACACCGACGGCCGGCCAGGTCACAGTGGGCTCCCGCGGTAGCCGTACCGGCTGAGCAGCGGCCAGGTCAGCACGGTGACCGTCGCCCGCTGAAGGCGGGGCAGCCGGCTCCGCCACGCCTGATCGGAGCGGAGATCGACCCGGCCGGTGCGGAAGCGCAGCGGATTGCCGGAGACGGTGTGGGCGACGGAGAGCTCGGCGTGGCCGGTGCCGACGAAGTCCAGGGCCCCGTCGTCGCACCGGAGTCCGAGTTTCCCTGCGAGGTGTGCCAGCGTGGCACGGGGAGCACGGAGGAGCTCCTCGTACCGGACGGGCGTCACCGGCACACCTCGGCGGGAGAGCAGCTCGAAGGCGAGGTTCTCGACGAGCCAGTGGATCCCGGTGCGGAGCGGCGGCCACCGGGTCATCGGGGCGCCGTCCTCCGGGCGTTCGACGCGCTTGGCCCAGGAGTGGGCGACGCCCCGGCTGTCCCGGACGACGTGCGCCACCCGGAAGGCCGGATCGGCGGTGCGCAGGCAGAAGGCGAGTGAGGCGTGCTTGCTGGAGTCGATCACCACGGGACGGCCGCTCACCGCGGAGGCCGCTGCGTATAGCCGGAGATATAAGTGGGCGTAGTCGGCCACGGCGGACCGTCGGCCGCCGATCCGGGCAGCCGGAACCGCCGCGCAGGCCAGCCAGGGAATCCTGCGGATGCGATCCACCCGCCGTTTTCGCCGGAGGATTTCCGCGACGTCCAGCCGATCCCAGCCGCCGAAAGCCCGATCTCCGACATTTCGCCAGAATTGGCAATCCAGAAACGCCACACCACAGCCGCACGGCTCGTTCCGCCGCAACCCCCGCTCCCAGAGGTGGACCACCTCGCCCAGTGCCACCACCCCGGGCAACTGGGCGAGGAGGCGCTCCAGCAACGTGGTGCCGCTCCGCCCCAGCCCGCCGAGGAACACGACCCGACCAGCGTCCATCGATGCCCACCTCCAGGGTCGGCCACGCAAATCCCGTTTACCGAATCGGGATATCCGCATTACTCAATGAACGTTATTGGAACCGGGCCCGGGAGTCAGCAGCTCGACCAATCATCGCCATTAATGAACCATGCGAAATTGGCCACATCTGAGGGTATTAATCCGAAACACCAATTCGACAAATCCGATATGTCAGCTAAAGGTGAGACATTTTCCATCGACGACGCGACAAGGGAACCCCTGGCACGTCCGCCCGATCCCCAGCCGGATCTTGATCTCCCTTTTCGGCCCTACCAAAAATAGTCTCACGACTGTCTGATACAGCCCGGGGCGGCGGCCCCCGGGCTTCGAAGAATCCAGCGAGCGAGCCGGGGAAGGCGGCGACCCCGACTGGCCGCACGCAGCCCGCACCTCCTCTATCAGCGGACCTGGGGCCACTTGCGCTCAGCCTCAACACTAAACAGCACTCCCAAAGAGGACAGAAGCAGCTGAATAAGCACTGAGATTGCCATACCAAACCAAAAGGCATCGGCTCTGGCTCCACATTGCCCGGCAGCATCCGACAGGCCGTGACTCGCCGATTTTTGGGCCGAACAAATAGCCCTCCGTTCGCATCAAAGCGTGCAGGGAGGCACCATGGAAAAGATCTTCGATCGCCTGGCCACCGTTCTCACCACGGTGGCACTCACCCTTGTCGCGACCGTCGCGACACCCCTCACCACGCGGGCGGAAACCCGCCCCCACACAAAGAACACCATCCGTCACGCCACGCTCGACCGCTGCAAGGTCCTCACCCAGCACGCATGCGGGCCCTGGCGGCTTTCCTTGCGTAATGGCAAGCGGATAACTCTCGCCGATGCCCAGGTCCACCCGCGTGACAAGCGCGGCAAGCCGATCCTGGAACGGATGGCCGCGATGGCGATCAGCGGACAGGGTCGGCAGGTGGCCTACATCCGCGCCGCCGACCACCGCATCGTCGTCAGAGACCTGGGCGGTGACGTGCACGTCATGCCGAGGAAGTCACTGCCCACACGGGGGGACGATGTCACCCTCCGACTGTCGCTCGACGGCACCTACCTGGCGATCGACAACCAGATCTTCGACGTCAACCGGGGCGTCAAGCTGGCCGAGCTCCCGTGGGAGGCCACGATCGAAGGATTCAGCGGCGACGGCAACGAGGTCCTGACCGTGAAACCGCTCAAGGACGAGCGGCTGGAGTTGACCTCCTACTCACTGCGCGGCGAGTTACTCGCACGCGCGACGCTGAAAAGCGATGACGAGCCGACCGCCTACAGCTATGTTCCGTACGCACTTGGCACCGACGGCCACACAGTAGCGCATCTCACCACGAACACCGGGGGAGGCTCCGTCGAGATCATCGACCTGATCACGGGTGAGATCGTCAGGAACGTCAAGGTCAAGATGGGTATCTTTTACAGCGGTCGTCTCCAGCTGGTCTTCATAGCCGACTGGATCACCGCCGATGAGCTGACCGTGTACCTCGAAGAGGAAGGGCCGACCACGCCAAGTCCCATCCGCGTCCTCGAGATCAACCTCACCACCGGGAAGATCACGACGCGCGAACGCTACAAGTTCCGCGACAACGTCTTCGGCTACGAGGCATGCGGAGGCTGAGCGCGGCCAACACCCGACGTCGGCCGGTTGAGCGGGCGAATGCCTCAGCAGTCGAAACGGCAACGGGGTTTCTGCGAGAACAGTGTCGAGCAAGATCACCGTTCACCGGGAGCTCCGTGGACCCATCGAGGTGGTGGGCTGGACCGGCCTCTGATCGTTGTACTGTCTGTACCCCTAGAGGGAACGCACAGCACAAGGATCATTGTCCGGCCGGTTGTTCGGCCGGCAGATCATGTCGCCGCGGGAGATGTCGATCTCGTCCTCCAGGCGGAGCGTCACCGACATCGGGGCGAACGCCTCCTGCACCGAGCCGTTGAAGGTGTCGATGGCGGCGATCCGCGTGGTCAGGCCGGAGGGCAGGTGCATCACCTCGTCGCCGGGCTTGAGCACGCCTCCGGCGATCTGACCGGCGTAGCCGCGGTAGTCGTGCAGCTCCGGGCTGGTCGCCTTCTGCGGGCGGATGACGTACTGCACGGGAAACCGGACGTCCACCAGGTTCCGGTCGGAGGCGATGTGCACGTTCTCCAGATGGTGCAGGAGGGAGGAGCCGTTGTACCACGGCCTGTTCTCCGACCGGGAGACCACTTCGACAAATCCGATATATCAGCTAAAGGGGAGACATTTTCCATCGACGATGCGACCAGGACGCCCCCGGCACACATCCGTCCAATCGCCAACCCCAATCTTGATCTTCCTTTTCGGTCCCACCAAAATCGCTCTCACGACTGTCTGATACGGCCTGGGGGCCGCGGCCCCCAGGTTTCAAGGAGTCCCGGTGCGAGTGAGCCAGGGAAGGCGGCAACCCCGATGGGCCGAGCACAGCCCGTACCCCTCCTATCAGCAGACCTGTGGCCACTCGGGCTCAGCCTCAACACTGAACAAAGCCACCAAAGAGGATAAAAGCATCCGAATGAGCACTGTGATTGCTATACCTAGCCAAAAGACATCGGCTCTAGATCCGCATTGCCTGCAGCATCCGGCAGGCCGCGACTCGCCGATTTTTGGGCCGAACAAATAGCCCTCCGTTCGCATCAAAGCGTGCAGGGAGGCAGCATGACAAAGATCTTCGATCGTCTGGCCACCGTTCTCACCACGGTGGCACTCACCCTTGTCGCGACCGTCGCGACACCCCTCACCACGCGGGCGGAAACCCACCCCCACACAAAGAACACCATCCGTCACGCCACGCTCGACCGCTGCAAGGTCCTCACCCAGCACGCGTGCGGGCCGTGGCGTCTCACCCTGCGCAACGGAAAGCAGATCATTCTCCACGACGCCCAGGTCAACGCCCGCAGCAAGAAGGGCAAGCCGATCCGCACCGAGATGGCCGCGATCGCGATCAGCGGGAACGGCCGACGGGTGGCCTACATCCGGGCGAACGACCACCGCATCGTTGTCAGAGACCTGGGCGGCGACGTGTACGTCATGCCGAGAGAGGCACTGCCCACCCGGGCGGACAACGTAGCCCTCCAACTTTCGGACAACGGGACCCACCTGGCGGTCAACACCCAGATCTTCAACGTCGACCGGGCCGTCAAGCTGGCCAAACTACCGGGGACCGGCACAACCGGCGTCCTCGACAGAGCGCCCACCGACGGAAAAGCCTCGTTCGAAGGGTTCAGCGGCGACGGTGACGAGGCCCTGACCGTGAGGTCGCTCAAAGGCGACCGGCTGGAGCTGATCTCCTACTCACTGCGCGGCGAGGTGCTCGCACGCGCGACACTGAAAAGCGAAATCCCACCGAGCTTTCTCGGCTACGCCCCCTTAGCACTCGGCGCCGACGGCCGCTCAGTGGCGCACCTCACCGCAACCGCAGGTAAAGACGCCGTCGAGATCATCGACCTGACCACAGGCAGGCGCATCAGGAACGTCAAGGTCAAGGTGCCTGAGTACGGCTACCAAGCGGTCTTCGCAACCGACTGGATCACCGCCGACAAGCTGACCGTGCACATCCAAGAGGAGTTGCTGACCACGCCGAGTCCCATCCGCGTCCTCGAGATCAACCTCACCACCGGGAAGATCACGACCCGCGAACGGTACGAGTTCCGCGACAACGTCTTCGGCTACCGGGCGTGCGGAGGCTGAGCGCGGGCAACGCCCATGTCGTCTGAAGCAATCAGGCGAATGCGTCTCAGCCGAGACGGCGACGGAGCTCCCGCCGGAACAGTGTCGGGCAAGATCACTGTTCAGCGGGGCTCCGTTGACCGTTGTAGGGGCGGTGTGCAGGCTCGGCCGCCGAATCCGGCCCACACGATGCCGGCTCGCCGTACCCGCACTCGCCCCCACACGCCTTCTCCACCATCAGGGGTGAGGCTTCGCCGATCGACTGGCCACTTCGTCAGCGACGTGCTCGTGTCTACCGATCTTCGACAGCGGAGCCGCCACGCCGCGTCGGGGCTAGCGGGCCTCGACGATCATGCCGGCGCCGACGGTCCCGTTGGTGGCCTCGTCGATGAGGATGAAGCCGCCGGTAAGCCGGTTTCTGGCGTAGTCGTCGACGAAGAGCGGCTGGGTCACCCGCAGGGATACCCGCCCGATCTCGTTCAGGCCCAGCGAGGGCGCCGCCTCGTCCCGGTGGAGCGTGTTCACGTCCAGCCGGTAGTGGAGGTCGCGTACAAGCGCGCGGGCCGTCCGGGTGGTGTGCTTGATGACCAGCTTGGACCGGGGGGCGAGCCGTGCGGTGTCGCTCATCCAGCAGACCATCGCCTCCAGCTCCTGGGCGGTCTCCGGCCGGTTGTTCGGCCGGCAGATCATGTCGCCGCGGGAGATGTCGATCTCGTCTTCGAGGCGGAGCGTCACCGACATCGGGGCGAACGCCTCCTGCACCGAGCCGTTGAAGGTGTCGATGGCGGCGATCCGCGTGGTCAGGCCGGAGGGCAGGTGCATCACCTCGTCGCCGGGCTTGAGCACGCCTCCGGCGATCTGACCGGCGTAGCCGCGGTAGTCGTGCAGCTCCGGGCTGGTCGCCTTCTGCGGGCGGATGACGTACTGCACGGGAAACCGGACGTCCACCAGGTTCCGGTCCGAGGCGATGTGCACGTTCTCCAGGTGGTGCAGGAGGGATGAGCCGTTGTACCACGGCATGTTCTCCGACCGGGAGACCACGTTGTCACCGTGCAGGGCGGAAATGGGGATGAACGTCAGGTCGGGGGCGTTCAGCTTGGCCGCGAACGAGGTGAACTCCTCGCGGATCTCCTCGAACCGCTCGGAGGAGTAGTCGACCAGGTCCATCTTGTTCACCGCGAGCACCAGATGCGGAACCCGCAGCAGCGTGGTGAGGAAGGCGTGCCGCCGCGACTGCTCCAGGACGCCCTTGCGTGCGTCGATCAACACGATCGCCAGGTCCGCGGTCGAGGCTCCGGTGACCATGTTGCGGGTGTACTGGATGTGCCCGGGGGTGTCGGCGATGATGAACTTCCGCCGGGGCGTGGCGAAGTAGCGGTACGCCACGTCGATCGTGATCCCCTGCTCCCGCTCGGCGCGCAGGCCGTCGGTGAGGAGCGACAGGTCGGTGTACTCGGTGCCCCGGTCCCGCGAGGTCCGCTCGACCGCCTCAAGCTGGTCCTCGAAGATCGCCTTGGAGTCGTACAGCAGCCGCCCGATCAGGGTGGACTTGCCGTCGTCGACCGAGCCCGCCGTGGCGAATCGTAAGATGTCCATTTAGAAGTAGCCTTCCTTCTTACGGTCTTCCATGGCGGCCTCGGAGGCGCGGTCGTCCGCGCGGGTGGCCCCGCGCTCGGTGATCCGGGTGGCGGCGATCTCAGCGATGATCTCTTCGATCGTGCCCGCCCGCGAGGCGACGGCCCCGGTGCAGGTCATGTCGCCCACCGTCCGGTAACGCACGACGGCCTCCCGCAGCGGTTCGTCCTCTCTGCGCTGTACGAACTCGCAATCGGCGAGAAGCATTCCGTCCCGGTCGAAAACCTTGCGGGTGTGGGAGAAGTAGATCGACGGGATCTCAATCTTTTCCCGCCGGATATAGTCCCAAATATCCAGCTCTGTCCAGTTGGACAGGGGGAAGACGCGGATGTGCTCGCCCTTGCGGATCCGCGCGTTGTAGAGGTTCCACAGCTCAGGCCGCTGGTTCTTCGGGTCCCACTGGCCGAAGTCGTCCCGGAACGAGAACACCCGCTCCTTGGCCCGCGCCTTCTCCTCGTCCCGGCGCGCCCCGCCGAAGACCGCGTCGAACTCGTGCTCCTCGATCGCGTCGAGCAGCGTCGTGGTCTGCAGGCGGTTCCGCGACGCCCGCCTGCCGGTCTCCTCGACGACCCGGCCCGAGTCGATGGAGTCCTGCACGCTCGCCACCACGAGCCGCACCCCGAGCTCGGCCACCCGGTGATCCCGATACTCGATCACTTCGGGGAAGTTGTGCCCGGTGTCCACATGCATCAGCGGAAACGGGATCGGCGCCGGCCAGAACGCCTTCTCCGCCACCCGCAACATGACGATCGAGTCCTTGCCGCCGGAGAAGAGGAGGACCGGCCGTTCGAACTCGGCCGCGACCTCCCGCATGATGTGGATCGCCTCGGCCTCGAGGACATCGAGCTGCGACGTGGTGTAGTCGCGCTGAAGCATGGGGTTTCCTCCGGGGGTGCGCCGCTAGTCGTTCAGGTCACGGATACCGGCGAGCAACATTGGCGCCAGTCCGGGTAGGGATACCAGAATATCCGGTAGCCAAGGGTCACCCTCGTTGTAGGTGAGCGCCGCGCCGTCGACGCGGCTCGCGTGGAATCCCCCGGCCTGTGCCACGGCGACCGGGGCCGCGGAATCCCACTCATACTGCCCGCCCGCGTGGACGTACGCGTCGACTTCCCCGGTGAGCACCGCAGCGATCTTCGCTCCGGCGGAACCGATGGGGACCAGCTCCGCCCCGATCGACTCGGCGAGCCGCCGGACGAACTCCGGCGGACGGCTCCGGCTCACCGTGATCCGTACCGGTCCGTCCGGAATCGGACGTGTCTTGGGCGGATCGGCGGTGGTGAGGGTACGGCCCTGGGCGGGCAGCGCGACCGCGCCCGCGGTAAGCCGACCCCGTTCCCAGAGCGCGACGTGGACCGCCCAGTCGCTCCGGCCCTCCTCGGCGAACTCCCGGGTCCCGTCGAGCGGGTCCACGATCCAGACCCGGTCCGCGGTCAGGCGCCGGGGATCCATGCGCTCCGCCCGGTCGGACTCCTCGGACAGGACGCGGTCGTCCGGCCGGAGCCGGGCCAAGGACTCCATGAGGAACTCGTGCGAGGTCAGGTCGCCGGTGTCCTTCAAAGTCCCCGGATCGCCGAAGCCCCGTTCCTCGCGCAGCCGGAGCAGTCGCCGTCCGGCTTCCTCGGCCAGGTCCCGGGCGAGGGTGTGATCGTCAGGAGTGTGCACGCCGGTAGCCCTTCAGTATGCTCCCGCGCCACGCGCGACCGCCGACCAGGTCTTCCACAAGATCTGGAGGTCGAGCATGAGCGACCAGTTTTCAACATAACGCAGGTCCAACCGTACAGACTCCTCCCAGGAGAGGTCCGATCGGCCGCTGACCTGCCACAGCCCGGTCATCCCGGGTCGCACCACGAGTCTTCTCCGTACGTCGTCCCCGTAGCCGGCGACCTCCTCCGGGAGCGGCGGCCTCGGCCCGACCAGGGACATGTCCCCCCGCAGCACGTTGATCAGCTGCGGCAGCTCGTCGAGGGAGCAGCGCCGGAGAAACCGGCCGAGCGGGGTGATCCGCGGGTCATAGCGGATCTTGAACAGCGGACCGTCCCCCTCGCTGCGGAGCCCGTCCCGCCAGGACTCCGCGTCGGCGACCATGGTCCGGAACTTGTAGATCGTGAACTCGGCGCCGTCCCGCCCCACCCGGACCTGGCGGAAGAGCACCGACCCCGGACCGGAGAGCCGAACGGCAACCGCCAGGACGAGCAGGAGCGGGCTCAGTGCGAGCAGCGCGAGCGCGGCCGTACAGCGGTCGAAGAGGGTCTTGATCAGTTGCCGGGTGCCGGAGAGCTCGGGATGCTCGACGTGGAGCAGCGGAAGCCCGGCCACCGCCCGGATCGTGGTCCGCGGACCGGCGACGTCCATCAGCGCCGGTGCCACGACCAGGTCGGTACCGGTCTTCTCCAGTCGCCAGGCGAGCCGGCGCAGCGCCAGCCCGTCCATCTCCGGGCAGGCCAGCACCGCGACCGTGTCGGCGGCCGCCTGGCCGGCCACGAGGGGGACCTCGGAGAAGTCGCCGAGCACCTCGACGTCCGCCACCGGGTCCTCGGCGGCCGAGACGGCGGGCAGGCAGACCGCGACGACCTCCATTCCGTGGTACCGCTCCCGCAGCAGCTGGCGGACGAGGTCCGCCACCGCCGCGCGATGCCCGACCGCCACGACCCGGCGCATGCAGTGCCCGCGGGCCCGGCGCCGGTGCAGACGCCGCCGCAGGCCGTACCGGACGCCGAGGGTGAGCGTGGCGGTGAGCGGAAGGGCGAGGACGACGTAGCCGCGGGCGACGTCGGTCTTGGTGACGTAGGCGCCGATCGCGACGGCGGCGGTGAGCATGAACCCGGCGTGCGCCACGCGCCGGAACTCATCGGAGCCGATGCCGATGAGCCGCACCTCGTAGGCGCGGTTGAGCGCGACGGCGCCGATCCACAGGAAGGGCAGGGCCAGCGTGGTCACCGCGTACAGGTGGTTGGCCGGGCCGAATCGCAGCAGGAGGGCGGCGACTCCGCCGGCCAGCGCGGCGCCGAAGTCCGCGGCGAGCGCTCCGGCCCGGTATCGGCGGACCCAGTCCGGCAGGTCGGGCGGGCGGCGGCGGACGGATCCGGTACGGCGGCGCGCCCCCCTGACCTGTCCCTCCGGCCACGCGCACGGCGGCGCGAGCCCACCCGGGTTCCCGGACACGTCTCCTCCCATTCACCGGTGGCGGCGATTGCGCACAGCGGCCTGGGAATACTAACGATGCGCTTAACGCCGGTCTCGGCGAATTCGAGAAACCTCCGCGGCCTTCTCCATCGCAATATCGACTTAACACCACATAGAACGCCGTCGTGGCATGGCATGGACCGCTTAAGCACGGGACTTGGGAGTATGAAAGATGGGGACACGGTAGGTTGGTTCGGTGAAGTCAGAAATCTACATCTCCGCCGATATTGAGGCGGACGGTCCCATTCCCGGCCCCTACTCGATGGTCAGCTTCGGCCTCTCCGTCGCGGGATCCCGGGAGGGGACCCGGTTCATCCCCTCGGATCCGCTCGCCCAGACCTTCTACGCGGAACTCAAGCCCATCAGCGAGAACTACGTCCCCGAGGCGCTCGCGGTGAGCGGCCTGGACCGGGACCGGCTCATCGCCGAAGGCCAGGACCCCCGGCAGGCCATGACGGCCGCGGCCTCCTGGATCAGGCTCGTGGGACGGGAGCGGCAGCCCGTCTTCGTCGCCTATCCGCTGGCGTTCGACTGGATGTGGATGTACTGGTACTTCATCACGTTCAACGAGTCCGGATCACCGTTCGGCCATTCCCGCTGCCTGGATATCAAGACGCTCTACGCCGCAAAAGCCGACGTCCCCATCGGATGGGCCACGAAACGCCAGATGCCCGAGGAGATCCGATCAACATATAAACACACGCACAATGCCCTCGACGACGCCGTCGAGCAGGCGGAGCTATTTCAAAACATCATGCGCTGGAAGAAAATCAGCGCGGCGGGCGGGCCGGCGAGAGGTCCACAGCGTGGAAATCGTTCTGCGTCGCCGCCAAGCCCCGGCCGATGAGCGATTCGACGACGTCCGCCGCGCGATCGACCAGGAGAGGGAGGTCTCTGCGCTCCGCAGTGGCGAAATCCCGGAGCACGAACTCCGCCGGGTCCATCCGGCCGGGCGGGCGCCCCACCCCGAACCGGACGCGTGCGTAGTCGCGCGTGCCCAGCGCCTTGGTGATCGAGCGCAAGCCGTTGTGCCCGTTGTCGCCGCCGCCCAGCTTCACGCGCAACGCGCCGTACGGGATGTCCAGCTCGTCGTGGACCACGATCAGATGGTCGGGCTGCACCTTGTAGAAGTCGGCCAGCGCCTTGGTCGGCCCACCCGACAGGTTCATGTACGAGCGGGGCTTCCCCAGCACCACCGGGGAGTCCGCGAGCCTGCCCTCCACCACCTCGGCGTGGGCCTTGTGCGCCTTGAACCGGCCGCCGGCCCGGCCCGCGAGCTCGTCCAGCACGAAGAAGCCGGCGTTGTGGCGATTGCCGGCGTACTGAGGCCCGGGGTTGCCGAGCCCGATGACGAGCCACCTCTCCACGACGACGTCCCCTCCTCGGCTCAACCTCTGTACCAAACGATAGACGGGACGGCCCCGCGGAGCCGCCCCGTCCATCTCACGGTCGTCAGGCGGAGGGCTGCTCCTCCGCGGCTTCCTCGCCGGCGGTCTCGGCCTCCTCGGCCTCCTCGGCGACGGCGACCTCGCCCTCCATCTGCTCGGCGGTCGGCGCGGCGATCACGTGCAGCACCAGGGTCTCGGCGTCGGCGACGAGCGACACGCCGCGGGCCAGCTTCAGGTCGCCCGCGAGGACGGCGGTGCCGACCTCCAGCCCGGTGATGTCGACCTCGACACCGGACGGGATGTGCGTGGCCTCGGCCTCGACGGCCACCTGGATGAGCTGCTGGTCGAGCAGGCCCCCGGCGACGACGTCACCGGTGACGGTGACCGGGATCTCCACGTTGACCTTCTCGCCCCGCTTGACCAGGAGCAGGTCGATGTGCTCGATGAAGCCCTTGATCGGGTCCCGCTGCACGCCCTTGGGGATGGCGAGCTCGTCGCCGCCCTCGAGGCCCTTCAGCTTGATCAGCACGTTCGGGGTACGGAGCGCGATCATCAGCGCGTGGCCCGGGAGGGTGAGGTGGCGCGAGTCGGTGCCGTGGCCGTACAGGACGGCCGGCACCTTGTCGGCGCGGCGGATCTTCCTGGCGGCGCCCTTGCCGAACTCGTTGCGCGGCTCGACGGGGATGGCTACTTCGGACACGGCGAGTCTCCTAGGGGTTGTAGGTCTTTTGAGGACGCTCACCCTTATCCGCCCTAGCGGAAGGCGTTACGAGCGCAACCTGTGCAGCATACCGTCTCGTTCCGGCGATACGCGCATACCGGTGAGGGGCGCCCGAGCCTGGCCCGGACGCCCCTCAGGGAACGCGTGTCGTCAGCTGTCGCCTTCGAAGAGGCTGGTCACGGAGCCGTCGCTGAACACCTCACTGATCGCCCGGGCGATCAGCGGGGCGATGGAGAGCACCGTCAGCTTGTCGAATCTGGCCTCCTCCGGGATGGGGAGGGTGTTGGTGACCACGACCTCGGAGATGCGGGAGTTCTTCAACCTGTCCACGGCGGGGCCGGAGAGCACCGCGTGGGTCGCGGCGACCACGACCTTGGACGCACCCTGCTCGAACAGCGCGTCCGCCGCCTTGCAGATCGTCCCACCCGTGTCGATCATGTCGTCGATCAGCACACAGGTCCGGCCGCGGACTTCACCCACGACCTCGTGGACCTTCACCTCGTTGGCGACGTCCGGATCGCGCCGCTTGTGGATGATCGCCATGGGGGTGCCGAGCTTGTCGGTCCACCGCTCGGCGACCCGGACCCGGCCCGCATCCGGCGCGACCACGGTGACCCGGTCCATGGCGAGCTTGTCCTCGAGGTAGTCGGCGAGGATGGAGAGGGCGAAGAGATGGTCGACCGGACCGTCGAAAAAGCCCTGGATCTGCGAGGTGTGCAGGTCGACCGACATCAGCCGGTCCGCGCCCGCGGTGCGGAACAGGTCCGCCATGAGCCTGGCGGTGATCGGTTCCCGCCCGCGGCCCTTCTTGTCCTGCCGGGCGTAGCCGAAGAACGGCATGACCACGGTGATCCTCGTGGCGGAGGCCCGCTTCAACGCGTCCACCATGATCAACTGCTCCATGATCCACTTATTGATGGGAGCCGTGTGGCTCTGGATCACGAAGGCGTCGCACCCGCGGACGGACTCCAGGTAGCGGGCGTAGATCTCCCCGTTCGCGAAGTCGTGCAACTTGGTCGGGGTCAACTCGATTCCCAGGCAATCCGCCACCTCGCGCGCAAGCTCCGGGTAGGACCGCCCGGAGAAGACCATCAGGTTCTTCTCACCGGTCGCCTTGATGCCGCTCACTTGTTCTCCAGCCCTTTCGCGCGTTTCGCTGCCTCTGCCGATGTGGTCCCCGCCCGACGGCGTTCGACCCACCCTTCAATGGTGCGCTGTCGCTCTCGGGCGACTCCCATCGCCCCCGGGGGAACGTCGTTGACGATCACGGACCCCGCCGCCGTATAGGCGCCGTCCCCGATCGTCACCGGTGCGATGAGCATGGTGTCGCTCCCGATCCGGACGTGGTCTCCGATGACGGTGTGGTGCTTTTCGACCCCGTCGTAGTTGACGAAGACGGACGACGCCCCGATGTTGACGCCCTCGCCGATGGTCGCGTCGCCGACGTAGGTGAGGTGCGGCACCTTCGAGCCCGCACCGATCACGGCGCTCTTGACCTCGACGCACGTCCCGGCTTTGGCCTTACGCGCCAACTTGGCACCGGGACGAAGATATGCGAACGGGCCCACGATCGCCTCCGGCCCGATCTCGGCCCCGTCGCAGATGGAGTTCCGCACCAGGGCGCCCTCCCCGACCACGGTGTCGGTGAGCGTGCACCCGGGGCCGATTTCGGCTCCGGCGGCGACGACGGTACGGCCGCGCAGCTGGGTCCCCGGATGGATCACGGCGTCCGCCTCGACCGTCACGCCCACGTCGACGAAGGTCGAGGCCGGGTCCACGATCGTCACACCCGCCCGCATGAGCCCGACGAGGACCCGGTCGTTGAGGATCCGCCGGAGCCAGGCGAGCTGGACGCGGTCGTTGACCCCCTCGACTTCGAGGGCGTCGTCCGCGACGTGGGCCCCGATGCGGTGGCCGTCCGCCCGGAGGATGGCCAGGACGTCGGTGAGATATTCCTCACCCTGATCGTTGGCGGTGGACACCCGCTTGATCGCGTCGGCGAGCAGCGAGCCGTCGAAGGCGTAGACCCCGGAGTTCATCTCCCTGATCGTCAGCTGTTCCGGACCGGCGTCCCGATGCTCGACGATCTCCAGTACGGCGCCCGCCTCGTCCCGCACGATCCTGCCGTACCCGGTCGGATCGGCGACGACCGCGGTGAGCACGGTGGCCGCGTTGCCCTGCTCCGCATGGGTTCGCAGCAGCTCGGCGAGGGTCTCGGTGCGCAGGAGCGGGGTGTCCCCGTACGTCACCAGGACGGTGCCGGGGATGGTGCCCACCGCTTCGAGCACCATGCGCACGGCGTGGCCGGTGCCGTTCTGCTCGGCTTGAACGATCGGCTGGGCGTCGGGGGCGCTCTGCGCCAGATGCGCGCCCACCTGTTCCCTTCCGTGGCCGATCACCACGAAGAGTCTGTCTGGTCGGAGATCCCGTGCGGCGGCGAGCATGTGGCCGACGAGCGGCCGACCGCAGATTTCGTGCAGAACCTTGGGTATTCGTGATTTCATCCGGGTGCCCTCACCGGCGGCGAGGACGATGACGGCGGCCGGGCGGGTCACGTTCACGGACGGTGGCTCCCTGGCTTCGCTGCTGGGTCACGTCGGGTACGGCTACCGCCTGAGGCCCTCAGGCCGCCGACCCGACACCGTGAGAATACCGCCTGGTCATCCAGACGAATCCCCCCGTGGTGGGAGAGTTACCCCACCAAGCCGCAAAGCTGTCCTACGCTCCCGGGGAAGGATTCGAACCTCCGTTGACTGAACCAAAATCAGTAGTCTTGCCCCTAGACGACCCGGGATAGGTGGTTCGACGGATTCATCCGCCACCACGCGCCTACGCATACGATACCGGGGCTGGATGGGATTCCGGCAGCGATAATCACACTTCCGCGTACGCGGCTTTCACGTCACAGCGTAGATCTCCCGCTATGGTCCGGGCAATCCGGGGCCAGGCGCCCTTCCACCCGCCAGGCTCCCATATCAGATCAAATAGCTCCGGACAAGGCTGAGGGCCACAACTCCCCCGCCGCGAGAGAGTCAGCTTCCCCACATTTCCCACTTGGCGACAATCAACCTACGATGGCGTAGGTTACGGTTGCGTAGCCGTAGGCACCCATCGAGCGCGAGGAAGCCCATGACCGTCGCCACCGACCGTCCCGTACCACGACCGCCGCTGCCCGAATACGAGGACAAGCCGAAGAGCAGGGTAGACCTCATCCTCTTCGCCGTCTTCGTCACGGTCCCGTTCCTGGCGGTGCTCGCCGCCGTGCCCTTCGCCTGGGGATGGGGACTCGGCTGGACCGACGTGGTCATCACCTTGGTGATGTACATCGTGTCGGGCCTCGGGGTGACCGTGGGGTTCCACCGCTACTTCACCCACGGCTCCTTCAAGGCCAAGCGCCCGCTGAAGATCACCCTTGCCGTGATGGGGAGCCTCTCCCTGGAGATGTCCGTGCTGGACTGGGTGGCGACCCACCGCAAGCACCACAAGTTCTCCGACAAGGAGGGCGACCCGCACTCGCCCTGGCGCTTCGGGACCGGGTTCAAGGCGCTCAGCAAGGGCGCCCTCTACGCCCACATGGGCTGGCTCTTCGAGCCCGAGCGGGTCAATCGGGCGAGGTACGCCCCGGACCTGGTCAAAGACCCCGACATTCAGCGCATGCACCGGCTCTTCCCGGTGATCGCCATCACCTCCTTGGCGCTGCCGGCCTTGCTCGGCGGTCTGCTGACCATGTCGCTCTGGGGGGCGGTGACCGGCTTCTTCTGGGGAACCCTCGTCCGGATCTCGCTCCTGCACCACGTCACCTGGTCCATCAACTCCATCTGCCACATGTTCGGCGACGAGCCGTTCCAGGCCCGGGACAAGTCCCGCAACGTCTGGTGGCTGGCGATCCCCTCCTTCGGGGAGTCCTGGCACAACCTGCACCACGCCGACCCGACCTGCGCCCGGCACGGCGTCCTCAAGGGCCAGCTCGACCCCAGCGCCCGCGTGATCCGCTGGTTCGAGCAGCTCGGCTGGGCCACCGACGTGCGCTGGCCCACCCCCGAACGACTGGCGGCGAAGCGCATTGGCTAAGCAGGCCACCATCACCGCTCCCGGCGTCCCCGGGGGCGGGGGTACCCCCGATCACGTGTCTCCGCCGGGTCTCGAAGACGCGGCGAGCACGTCGCCGACCGACCCCGGGCGGTCGCGACAGGTCATGATGAGATCTGTGAACGATCCCCCGCAGCGCTCCCGAAAGCGCATGACCGGTAAGGAGCGCAGGGAGCAGCTCCTGAACATCGGGCGCATGCTCTTCGCCGACAAGGGCTTCGACGGCACCTCCATCGAGGAGATCGCCGCGGTCGCCAAGGTGTCCAAGCCTGTGGTTTACGAACACTTCGGCGGGAAGGAGGGGTTGTATGCCGTCGTCGTCGACCGCGAAATGGACCGCCTGCTCAGCATGATGACCACCTCACTGACCGCCGCGCATCCGCGGGTACGGCTGGAGCGCGCCGCCTTGGCGCTCCTGCAGTACATCGAGGAGAGCAGCGAAGGCTTCCGCATCCTCGTCCGCGACTCCCAGGGCACCACCGGTGCCGGCGGGTTCGCCAGCCTGCTCAACGACATCGCGAGCCAAGTCGAGCACATCCTTACCGAGGAGTTTAAGAATCGGAAGATAGATCCGAAATACTCCTCCATGTACGCCCAGATGCTCGTGGGCATGGTCGCCCTCACCGGCCAGTGGTGGCTGGACGTCCGCAAGCCCAAGCGGGAAGAGGTCGCCGCGCACCTGGTCAACCTCGCCTGGAACGGGCTCACCGGCCTGGAGGCCAAGCCCTCGCTGGTCGTGTCCCTGCAGCCGCCCACGGCGCTCCTGACCCCGCCCGCCGAGCGGCTCAGCCCCAAGGAGCTCCGCGAACAGGAGAAGGCCCGCGCCCGCGAGCAGAAGGAGCAGGAGAAGGCCCAGCGCGAACGCGAGAAGGCCAGGCGGGAACTGGAGAAGGCGCACGCGCGCGAGCAGCGGGAGCAGGAGAAGGTCCGGGCCAAGGAGCTCCGCGAGCAGGAGAAGGCCCTCGCCCGCGAGCTGAAGGAGCGGGAGCGCGCCGCGGCCAAGGAGGCCAAACTCGCCAAGGGCGACGCCGCGAAGTCACCCGAGCCCGAGGCCAAGCGCTGAACGGGCGTCGCACCGTCGGCCTCATGGCGACTCCCTGGGGACCGCGCATGAGGTTGACGGTCTTGGCCGTCCGGGTACCCCGCCGATTTCCCCCGAAATCGGGGCGATAAGGTCCATCCGAGTCCTGGCCGACGAGGACACGGCCGCGGAGCGGAGACCAGATATCTCGATGTCGAGAAAGATAGACTCCTCGTCATGACGACACACGATGCCCGGCCGGAGGGTCGGAACGGTGTCGGGATCAGTCAAGACCTCGGGCCGGACCACCCCATGTCGGCCGGGAGCGGACACCAGGAGGACGAGGTCGACCGCCTCGTCGCCGCCTGGCGCCAGCAACGACCCGACCTCGACGTCAGGCCGCTCCAGATCCTGAGCCGGGTCTCCCGGCTCGCCCGGCACCTCGACCGCGCCCGCCGGGCCACCTTCGCGGCCCACCACCTGGAGTCCTGGGAGTTCGACGTGCTCACGGCGCTCCGGCGCGCCGGCACGCCGTACGAGCTCAGCCCCGGATCGCTCCTGAAGGCGACCCTGGTCACCTCGGGGACCATGACCAACCGCATCGACCGGCTGGCCGCCGCCAAACTCGTGGTGCGCCGGCCCGACCAGCAGGACAAGCGCGGGGTGCTGGTCCGCCTGACGGAGACCGGTCGCGAGCGCGTCGACGCGGCGTTCACCGACCTGCTCCGGCGCGAACGGGAGCTGCTCGCCTCCCTCGACGAAGACGACCAGGCCACCCTGGCGAGCCTGCTCAGGGCGCTCCTGGTGCCTTTCGACACCTGACCTCCCGCTTCGGTACGGGCTCCGCGCCGTCGAAGGCCGTACCGAAGGAGGCGGGGCCCGGTCAGTCGCCCAGCCGCTCCGCGAGCTCCAGCCACTCGGCCTCCAGGGAGTCCCGCTCGCCGAGGAGTTCCTTCAGCTCGCCGTCGAGCGCGATGAGCCGCTCGTAGTCGTCGGCGCCGGCGGCGAGCGCGGCGTGCAGCTCACCCTCCCTGGCGGAGATCTTGCCGAGGCGCCGTTCGATCCGGGCGAGCTCCTTGCGCGCCTCCCGCTCGTCCTTGCCCGACAGACCGGACGCGGGAACGGCGGGGGCGGCCTCGGCGACGACCCGCGGGCCGGGCGGCTCGGCCCGCTCGGCGGCGGCGGCCCGGCGCTCCAGGTACTCGTCGACGCCCCCGGGGAGCATCGAGAGCCGCCGATCGCCGAGCAGGGCGACGCAGACGTCGGTGACCCGCTCCAGGAAGTACCGGTCGTGGCTGACCACGATCAGGGTTCCGGGCCAGCCGTCGAGCATGTCCTCAAGCTCGGTGAGGGTCTCGATGTCGAGGTCGTTGGTGGGCTCGTCGAGCATGAGCACGTTGGGATCGTCCATCAGCCGGCGGAGCAGCTGCAACCGACGCCGTTCCCCGCCGGAGAGGTCCCCGACCATCTTCCACTGCGCCTCGCCCCGGAACCCCAGCCGCTCCAGCATCTGCGAGGCGGTCCAATCCCGCTTGCCGACCCGGATGACCCGGCGGATCTCCTCCACCGACTCCAGGACCCGGCGGCTCGGGTCGAGCTCGGCCAGTTCCTGGGAGAGGTAGGCGAGCCGGACGGTCTTCCCGGTGACGAGCCGCCCCGCCGCGGGCGGGATCGTCCCGCCGAGCAGCCGGAGCAGGGTCGTCTTGCCCGATCCGTTGACCCCGATCAGGCCGATCCGGTCACCCGGGCCGAAGTGCCAGGTGCAGTGGTCCAGGATCGTGGTGTCCCCGGCCTTGAGGGTCACGTCCTCCAGGTCGTAGACGGTCCGGCCCAGCCGGGCGGTGGCGAACTTGACCAGTTCGACCTTCTCCCGCACCGGGGGCTCGTTCGCGATGAGCGCTTGAGCCGCCTCGATCCGGAACTTGGGCTTGGAGGTACGGGCGGGCGGGCCCCGGCGGAGCCAGGCGAGCTCCTTGCGCATCAGGTTCTGGCGGCGCTCCTCGGCGGAGGCGGCCTGCCGGGCCCGCTCCGCCTTCGCCAGCACGTAGGCGGCGTATCCGCCCTCGTACCGCTGGACCTGGCCGTCCACCACCTCCCAGGTCCGCACGGTGACCGCGTCCAGGAACCACCGGTCGTGCGTGACGACGAGCAGAGCGCTCTTGAGCTGGGTCAGGTGGGCCGCCAGCCAGGCGATCGCCTCGATGTCCAGATGGTTGGTGGGCTCGTCCAAGACGATCAGGTCGTGCTCGTCGATGAGCAGCCGGGCGAGCGCGGCACGCCGCCGCTCACCACCCGAGAGGGTGCCCACCGCGGCGGTGAGGTCGACCCCGCCGAGGAGCGCGCCGACGATCTCACGGACCCGGGCCTGGCCCGCCCACTCGTGCTCGGCCCGATCCGTCAGCACCAGATCCTGTACGGCCGTCGCGGGGTCCAGGTCGTCGTGCTGGGTGAGCACGGCGATCCGGGTGCCCCGGGTGTGGGTGACCCGCCCGGCGTCGGGCTTGAGCGCACCGGAGATCACCGAGATGAGGGAGGTCTTGCCGCCGCCGTTGCGGCCGACCACCCCGATGCGTTCACCCGCGGTCACACCGAGGGAGACGCCGTCCAGGAGCACGTTCGGGCCGTATGCCAAGCTGACGGCCTCTAGATTGACGAGGTTCATCGCGTTAAACGATCGTAGCGCCAGGAACGGGGCCGTAGGCCCGTACCACCGACCGGCAGACCCCGGCCCCCCGCAGCGCGACCGCCAGATCGAGCGCCTCCTCCTCGGAGGCCGCGAGGAAGGCGCAGGTGGGCCCGGACCCGGAGACGATCGCGCCGAGCGCGTGGTGCTCCCGGCCGGCCGCCAAGGTCAGGGCGAGACTCCCGCGCAGGCTCAGCGCCGCGGGCTGCAGATCGTTGTGGAGTGCGGCCCCGAGCGCCTTGGCGTCCCCGGCGCGCAGCGCCGCCATGAGGGTCTCGTCCACGTGCGGCCAGCCGGCCTCGACGCCCATGACCATACGGAGGCGATCGCACTCGGCGTAGACGCGGGCGGTGGAGAGCCCTCCGTCGGCGAATGCGAAAACCCAGTGGAAACGTCCCTGGGAGAGCGCAGGGGTGAGCGTCTCCCCCCGCCCCACGCCCACGGCGGTCCCGCCCAGGAGCGCGAACGGCACGTCGCTGCCGATGCCGGCGGCGATCTCGCTCAGCTCCGCCCGATCCAGCCCCAGCCCCCACAGCGCGTCGCAGGCGACCAGCGCCGCGGCCGCGTCCGCGCTCCCCCCGGCCATCCCGCCCGCGACCGGGATGTCCTTGCGGATGCGCAGCTCGGCCCGCCGATCGCAACCGGCGTACGCCGCGAGGGCCTGCGCGGCCCGGATCGCCAGATTGTCCCCGTCGAGCGGAACGTCGGCGATCGACTCGCCCGCCACGGTGACGCGGAACCCGTCCGCCTCGACCGCGGTGACCTCGTCGAAGAGCGACACCGCGTGGAAGACGTTGATCAGGTCGTGATAGCCGTCGTCCCGGCACGGGCCGACGGAGAGCTGCAGATTGACCTTGGCGGGGACTCGTACGGTGACGGCGTTCACGTCTCCCGATCGTATGCGGCTCCGCACATCACTCCTTCACCCGGCGTTCTCCGCGATCTTCGCGAAATCCTCGACGTCCAGCTGCTCTCCACGTAACGAGGGATCAATCCCCGCGGCGCGCAGAATCTCCTCGGCCCGCGCCGCCGTACCCGCCCAGGAGGCGAGCGCCGCCCGCAGGGTCTTGCGGCGCTGCGCGAACGCCGCGTCCACCACGGCGAAGACCTCCCGGCGCGAGGCCGAGGTCTGCGGCGGCTCCCGGCGCACCAGCGAGACCAGCCCCGAGTCGACGTTGGGGACCGGCCAGAACACGGCGCGCCCCACCGAACCGGCCCGGCGGACCTGCGCGTACCAGGACGCCTTCACCGACGGGACGCCGTACACCTTGGAGCCCGGACGCGCGGCCAGCCGCTCCGCGACCTCGGCCTGAACCATGATCAGCACACGGTCGAGGGACGGCAGCTCCTCCAGCAGGTGGAGCACAACCGGCACCGCGACGTTGTAGGGCAGGTTGGCCACCAACGCCGTCGGGGCGGGGCCGGGGAGATCCTCCCGTCCGACCGCCATCGCATCCGCCCGGACCACGGCCAGCCGGTCCGCCACCGCCGGAGCGAACTCGGCCGCGGTCTCCGGGAGCCGTCCGGCGAGCACCGGATCGATCTCCACGGCGATCACCCCCCCCACCACGGGCAGGAGCGCCAGCGTCAGCGAGCCGAGCCCCGGGCCGACTTCGAGCACGACGTCGTCCGAGCCCACCGCGGCGGCGCGGACGATCCGCTGAACCGTCCCCGCGTCCAGGACGAAGTTCTGGCCCAGCTTCTTCGTCGGACGCACACCCAGCTCGCCGGCGAGCCTGCGGATGTCGCCCGCGCCCAACAGCCCCGTTTCCCGAGTCACCCAATCAGTCTCGCGTACCCGGTGACCTAACAGGAACCGGGCTTACCCGAAGGAGCCGAACACCCGTTCGCCGTTGCGCGCGATCGCCGTACACAGCTCCTCCACCGGGACGCCCTTCACCTCGGCCAGGAACCGGACCGTGAGCGGGATGAGGTACGGGGCGTTCGGCTTGCCCCGGTGCGGAACCGGCGGCAGATAGGGCGCGTCCGTCTCGACGAGGATCAGCTCACTCGGCGCGACCAGTGCGGCCGCACGGAGGTTCTCCGCGTTCTTGTAGGTGACGGTCCCCGCGAACGACATGAAGTATCCGGCCTCGGCGCAGGCGTCGGCCATCTTCTCGTCACCCGAGAAGCAGTGGAAGACGACCCGCTCGGGCGGTCCCTCCTCCGCGAGCACCCGGAGCACGTCGTCGTGCGCGTCCCGGTCGTGGATCACCAGCGCCTTGCCGGAGCGCTTGGCGATGCCGATGTGCGCCCGGAAACTCGCCAGCTGATCCGCACGGGACGCCGTGTCCCGGAAGTAGTCCAGACCCGTCTCGCCCACCGCCCGCACCCTGGGCAGGTTCGCCAGCCGCTCGATCTCGCGGAGCGCCTCCTCCGACGCCCGGTGTGCCTCGTTGGGGTGGATCGCCACCCCCGCGTAGACATCGGGGTGCTCCTCGGCCGCCCGCGCGCACCAGCGGGAGGAGTCCACGTCGTACCCGATGGTCACCAAGCGGCGGACCCCCACCGCCTGCGCCTCCCGGACGATCTCGGCGACCGTCCGCGGACCGGCGGACGGTCCCGCCCGCTCCCCGACCATGATGTCGAGATGACAGTGGCTGTCGAACACCTCTACGGGCAACGGCTCGGGCGCCGGCGGGATCTTCACACTGGTCACCGCGCCAACCTATCGCGGCGCCGGCGCATGCCCCCAAAGCACCTCATGACGGGGCCCGGGATCGGCGGAAGGCGAGGGCGGCGGCGATCATCGCGAGGGGTACCGCCGCCAAGACGTAGCGGTAGCTGAACTCGGCGGTGGCGGCGGGGACGACGACGAGGACGACGGCGACCAGCCACGGCAGCAGGCCCGGTGCGCGCAACCACCGCAGGTACCACGCCGGTGAACCCCGGACCGGGCGGCGGAAGAGCCCGGCCAGGCCCACGAGCAGGACCACGCCGAACATCGAGCCCCGTAGATAGACCCGGTCCTGGTAGCCGCCGAGGAGGCCGGCCTGGGGTTCGGAGATCACGGTTCGCCAGCCGGGGTCGTAGGCCGTGAGGTACGGCGGCTCCCAGTTGGGGAGGGACTCGATCACCTTGTCGAACCGGTACTGCGCGTAGGTCGGTTCGTCGGGAAACGGGGTCCGCTCCCAGGCGAAGGTCCTGGCCACGTCCTTGAGGACCACCGAGAGATAGTCCAAGGGCTGTGCCAGTACGGCCCTGCGGGCGAACTCCCCCGCGAGCCGGTTGGTCTGCTCGGTGAAGACCTCGCCGCCCAGCCGGTAGAGCGGCGAGGACGCGGACCAGATGTACAGCTGGGAGAGCGGTCGCCGTTCGGCCGGAAGATCGTCGCAGAGGGGTGCCAGCCGGGGAGGCGGCTTGATCTTCCCGCAGTCGGCGAAGGCCATCGTCCGGCTGTAGAGGAAGATCCCCGAGCTGTCCGACAGGGAGTACCGGCCGTGCACCTCGTGAAACCACGACATGTACGCAAATATCGGGATCGCACCGGCTAGGGCGGTGGTGGTGACGACCCGCCAGCCCACCTGCCGTATCAGCAAATATCCGATCAAGAGAATCAGAAGTGGCTGCCCGATGCTCCGGGTCACGGTCGCCAGCCCGAGCAGAACCCCGGCCACGGCCCCCACCGCGACCGTCGGGCGCGCCCGTACCACGAGGACGACCGCCCCCACCACCAGGACGGTGAAGAGCGTGTCCGACATCACCAGGTGTTCAAGCTGAACCTGATACGCGTCGAAGAGCACCGGGACGGCGGCGAGCACCGCGGCCCAGGCCGGGGCGCCGAGGCGGCGGACCACCTGGTAGCAGAGCACCCCGACGGTCAGGCCCATCAGATGCTGGACCACCGCCACCAGCGTGAACCCGCCGAGCGGATCGAGCAGCTTGAGCAGGAACGAGTAACCGCTCGGCCGGATCGGTGAGGGGTTGAGCTCGAAGGCGTCGGCGACGTATCCGTACGAGTCGTTGAACCACATGATCGGCCGATAGCCGATCATGACCGTGATCCGCAGGGCCACCGCAAGGGCGAGCACGACGAGGAACGCGCCATGGCGCGCGGCCCACCTCCGGACTGCCCTCATAGTCACCGTATTTTTCCCAGGCCACAGGCCATGAGGCAACTACGGCGATCGAGGGTCAGTGGCTGGAGGCCTTCTCGCGGTTCACCGCTTCCGCGGCCTCCTCAGCCGCAGAGGCCGCCACGTCGAAAGGGGTCTCTTTGGTCCGCCGGATACCGAGGATGCTGATGAAAAGCGTCGCGAAGATCGCCTGGAAGCTCATGATCAGGGCGGTCGCGGCCGGCACCACGATCCGGAGCGACTGCCGCGGATCGAGCTCGCCGAAGTTGTTGACCTGCCAGTGCACCAGCGACGCGATCAACCCGGCGAGGCCGGCCACGGCGAGCACGCCCCCGATGACCAGCCCTTTCTCCAGGCTCATGAAGTCGATGAGCTTGCGGATCCGCCGCGACTCCGGCAGAAACCCCTCCTCCGCCGCGTAGACCTTGGTGAAGAGGGCGAACAGCGCCGCCTGGAAACCGATCACCACAAGCGCCGAGGTCCCGACGAGGGTGTCGACGTCGAACGCGAGATCCCCGATCCGGACCGGCCCGGTGACCAGGATCGCGCTCGCCAGCAGGCCGACCGCCATCATGAGCAGGCCGGGGATGAAGAACAGCCAGCGGGGGCTGTAGAGCAGGAGGAAGCGCAGGTGGCGCCAGCCGTCCCGCCACGACCGCAGGTGCGGGGGACGGGAGCGGCCGTCCGGGGAGAGCGTGGTGGGGACCTCGCGGATGTCGAGCTTGGCCAGGGTGGCCTTGACCACCATCTCGCTGGCGAACTCCATCCCCCCGGTCTGCAGTCCCAGCTTCAGGATCGAGTCACGGCGGAACCCCCGCAGGCCGCAGTGGAAGTCTCCGATCTTGCTCCGGAAGAAGAGCCGCCCGACGAAGGAGAGGACGGGGTTCCCGAGGTACTTGTGGAGCGGGGGCATGGCGCCCGGCGCGATCCCGCCCTTGAAGCGGTTTCCCATCACCAGCTCGGCGCCGGCCCGGAGCTCCTCGACGAACGGCAGCAATCCGGTGAAATCGTAGGAGTCGTCCGCGTCGCCCATCATCACGAACTTGCCGCGAGCCGCGCGGATACCCCCGATCAGCGCGTTGCCGTACCCCTTCTCCTGAATGTGGACGACACGCGCGCCCGCGTCCCGGGCCAACTGCTGAGATCCGTCCGTGCTGCCGTTGTCGGCAATCACGACCTCGCCGTCGATCCCGTGCTCACGCATGCAGTCCAGCGCCTTGCGCACGCATATCTCGACGGTCTCCGCCTCATTGAGGCAGGGCATCACCACGGTCAGTTCCACGTCCAGCTCCTCGATCTCTCCGGCACACCCGTATCGGCGTCCCCGAGTTTCGCCGGATGCATCCTGGATGTAAGGCCTACGGATACCCTCACAATGTCGTTTTCAGACCACCCATGATGCACGGCATCATGTGCTGATCGGGTCCGCTCCGCCAAACGAAACGGTTCAGAGACCCTACATTTCAGTTAGTGACGTGGTCATGTCGATCGCTGAAAAGCTTGTGAGGCCATCGATGTGGCGGGGATGCCGACCCCGCGTCGACGTTAGCGGATCGGCGACGTCGGGGACGAACCAAGGAGGAAAGATCAGGGTGACCAGCGCGAACCTTCGCGATGTGGGCGCGAGAGCACTCGCCGTGCCGCGACGCCACCCCCTCTTCGCCGCCGCCTTCGCTGTGGCGTCCGTGTTGCGGATCATCGCGATGCTCGGGTACACGCCGGCGATGTGGTTCACCGATTCTTACGAATACGTATCGGTGGCGCTCAACCCCCGGCCGCACCAGATCCGTCCCGACGGCTACTCGTTCTGGCTGCTGCTGCTGAAGCCCTTCCACAGCTTCAGCCTCGTGGTGTTCACCCAGCACCTGATGGGGCTGGCGACGGCCGTACTCATCTATCTCCTGCTCCGGCGCAGGTTCGGCCTCCCCGCCTGGGGGGCGACGCTGGCCGCGGCACCCGTCCTGTTCGACGGCTACCAGATCCAGCTTGAGCACCTGATCCTCTCCGACGCCATGTTCACCCTGATCGTGGTGGCCCTGATCACCCTTCTGCTCTGGCACCGCAAGCCCTCACTTATGATCGCCACCTGGATCGGGCTCCTGCTCGCGCTCGCCGCCCTCACCCGGACGATCGGCCTGCCGATCCTCGCCCTGGTGGTCGCCTACCTGATCGTGAAGCGGGTCGGCTGGCGGCCGATCACCGCGGTCGTCGTCGTGTGCGCCGCCCCCGTCCTCGCCTACATGGCCTGGTTCGCCTCGGTCTTCGACGGCAGGTTCGCCATGACCAACAGCGACGGGGTGATCCTCTACATGCGGACCGCCATCTTCGCCGACTGCGCCAAGATGAACCCCGAGCCCGAGCTGGTGCCGCTGTGCATCAAGGAGCCGGTCGACAAACGCACCGAGTCCCAGCGCTACCTCTGGAACGACTACGAGAGCCCGCTGCACCGGCTGGGCGGCTACAAGTTCAACGCCTACCAGAACGAGGTCGCCGGACGGTTTGCGCGGGAGGCGATCCTCAAACAGCCGGGCGACTACCTCGCCGTCGTGGCGCGGGACTTCATGCGCACCTTCCAATGGGACCGCCCGATCTTCCCGGACCGCAAGACCTGGGCGCGATATCAGTTCCGCCCGCTGGGGGCCGAGGAGAAGCACCTGCCCAAGTGGCGGGTGGACCGGCGGGGCGGCACTGCGGCGGAGGACGCCGCACGCTACGAGGCCGGCAACCCCGAGACCCAGGTCGTGGCCCCGTGGGCGGGCATCATGCAGACCTATCAGGGGATCTTCTTCCTCCGCGGGACGCTGCTCGGCGGGATCCTGCTGATCGGCCTCGCCGGGATCGTCGTCCGCTGGCGCAAGCTCGGCGGCCCGGTGCTGCTGCCCTGGCTCGCCGCCGTCGGGCTGCTGCTCGCCCCTGCCGCGACCGCGGAGTTCGACTACCGCTACGTCCTGCCCGCGGTGCCGCTCGCCTGCCTCGCGGCGGCGATCACCCTGCGGCACGGGCTGCCCTGGCTCCGGCTGCCCTTCCTCCGCCGGGCCGATTCGACCCCGCCGCCCGCGTCGCCGCCGCTCCACACCGACACCCGCGTCCCCGTCTCGGCGCGCTGACCGCCCGACCCCGCCGGCACCGGAGGCCGGTACGGCGTCACGCGGCGAGCCCGCCACGCCGTACCGCCTCCGGCACCTCAAGGCACCGACCCCGCGCAGGCGCGGCTTCACCCGGTCTCGGGACGGCTCCCGCGGCCACCGCGAACCCACCCGGCCCGCCAGGCCGTCCCCATCCGGCGCATCGACCGCCCGATTCCCTCGACGCACTGCTCCACAACGGTTCCGGTACGGCTCCTGCGGCCCCAGGAAAGCCGTCTACGCGACAAACTCTGCCGTACCCCTCCCCGGCTAGCCCTGGCGGTGTACGGCGTCGTAGAGGGTCCGCTTGGGCGTGCCCGCCGCCTTGGCGACGTCGACGATGGCCTGTTTGCGCGAGACGCCCTCGGTCTCCAGCCGCCGTACCTCGGCCACGAGGTCCTCGATGTCGGCGGTGCCGGACGCCGGTTCGGCCCCCGCGACCACCACGGTGATCTCACCCCGTACCCCGGAAGCCGCCCACGCGGCGAGCTCGGCCAGCCCGCCCCGCCGTACCTCCTCGTAGGTCTTGGTGAGCTCCCGGCAGACGGCGGCCGGCCGGTCCGCGCCGAGGGCCTCCGCCATCGCGGCGAGGGTGGCCGCCAGCCGGTGCGGCGCCTCGAAGAACACCATGGTGCGCGGTTCGGCGGCGAGCTGGGCGAGGCGGCGGGACCGCTCCCCCGCCTTCCGCGGCGGGAAGCCCTCGAAGCAGAACCGGTCGAACGGCAGCCCGGAGAGCGCCAGCGCGGTGGTGACCGCGGATGGGCCGGGGAGCGCGGTGACCCGTACTCCGGCGTCCACCGCCAACCTGACCAGCCGGTATCCGGGGTCGGACACGCCCGGCATCCCCGCGTCGGTGATGATCAGAACCTCGCTCCCGGCCTGGAGCTCGGTGAGGAGTTCGGCGGCGCGCCGGGATTCGTTGGCGTCGTAGTAGGAGACGACCCGCCCGTGGACGGACGCGCCGAGGTCGGCGGCGAGCCGGTGCAACCGCCTGGTGTCCTCGGCCGCGATGACGTCCGCGGACTCCAGTGCCGCCTTGAGCCGGGGCGAGGCGTCGGCCGCCTGCCCGATCGGGGCTCCCGCCAGGACGAGCCTGCCTTCTTCGTTCACCGGTCAATCCTGACATGGGAGAACTCCGCGGCATGCCGCGTTCGCTTGCCGGGCGTGACGACCGAGGGTCCCTTACCATGGCCGGGTGGCTGTGACCGAGTACGAGCAGCAGAACCCGCCTGATCAAACGCAGGTCGGCGGTCATCTTGTCATGCGAGACAAGGAGAAGGCCACGCTGCGCGAACGTCTGGTGCCGCCGATGCGGGGCAGCCGACTCTGGGGCTGGCTCGGGCCGATCGCCGTCATGATCTTCGGTGGGTTCCTCCGCTTCGACCGGCTGGACAAGCCCCACGGGATCATCTTCGACGAAACCTACTACGCCAAAGAAGGCATTTCTCTGCTGAAGTTCGGGGTCGAGCGCGTCATGCTCGGCACCGACAAAGACCCGATCGCCAACAACCGGCTGATCAACGGCAACACCGACATCTTTCTTCAGTGCTCCCCCGAGACCGTGGAGAAGTGCGCCGGCTACGTGGTGCACCCACCCCTCGGCAAGTGGATGATCGCCCTTGGCGAGTGGGTGTTCGGGCCCAACCCCTTCGGCTGGCGCTTCGCCGCCGCCCTCTTCGGCACGCTCTCCATCCTGCTGCTCGCCCGCACCGCCCGGCGGATGACCCGGTCCACCCTGCTGGGCTGCCTCGCCGGATTCCTCCTCGCCCTCGACGGCCTGCACTTCGTGCTCAGCCGGTTCGCCCTCCTGGACGTCTTCCTCACTTTCTGGATCATCGCGGGGTTCGCCTGTCTCATCGCCGACCGCGACCACACCCGAGGCCGGCTGGCGGAGCTGGTCGACGCGCACGGGACGACCGGACGGGCCCTCTGGCTCGGGTTGCGCCCCTGGCGCATCGCCGCGGCCGCCTGCCTCGGGCTCGCCGTCGCCACCAAATGGAGCGGTGTCTTCTTCCTCGTCGCGTTCGCCCTGCTCAGCCTCGCCTGGGACGCCGGGGCCCGCAGGACGGCCGGCCTGCCGCGCCCGTACCGCGCGATGTCCCTGCTGGACGCCCCGATCGTGCTGGGCACCATGGCGATCACCTCGATCGTCGCCTACACGGCGAGCTGGGCGGGCTGGTTCGCCACGCCCTACGGCTACAACCGGAACTGGGCGAAGGCGACAGGCGAAGGGCCGATCGGGTTCCTCCTGGAATCCGTGCGTTCCTGGTGGGACTACCACTTCATGGCGCTCAACTTCCACACCGGCTTGAACAAGCCGCACACCTACATGTCCGAGCCGTGGCAGTGGCCGCTCCTGGCCCGCCCCGTGGCCTTCGACTATGAGCCGATCAAGAAGGTCTGCGGCGTCGAGGACTGCTCACGCGCGGTGCTGGGCGTCGGCACCCCGGCCATCTGGTGGGGCGGGCTGGTCGCCCTCGTCGCCATGATCGCCTGGTACGTCGCGACGCGGGACTGGCGGGCCGGGACCGTGCTGATCGCCTACGGCGTCGGCTGGCTGCCCTGGTTCTACTTCGCGCTCGCCGACGACCGGACCATGTTCCTGTTCTACGCGCTGCCGATGCTGCCGTTCCTGATCCTCGCCATCGTCCTCGCCATCGGACTGATCATCGGGCCGAGCCGGGGGGAAACCATGCGCAGGGCGGGGGGAGCCGCGGTCGCCGGAGCCTACTCGCTGCTCGTCCTGATCAACTTCTGGTGGCTCTACCCGATCCTCGCCGCGAAGATCATCCCGAACGCGGACTGGGTCGCCCGCATGTGGTTCAAGAGCTGGATCTAGCTCCTCACCCGTGCAGCTCGCCGCTGACCACGGTGACCGCGCGCCCGGCCAAGCCGACCCGGTCACCGCGCACGGTGACGTGGACCCGCCCGCCCCGAGCCGAGAGCTGCGCGCCCACCAAGGAGTCCCGGCCCAGCCTGCCCGCCCAGTACGGACCCGTCGCACAGTGCGCCGATCCGGTCACCGGATCTTCGGGGATGCCGAGCGCGGGGTAGAAGCAGCGTGCCACGAAGTCGTGTTCCCCCGAACCCGGGGCGGTCACGATGACCCCCCGGGCGTCCAGCCCCGCGATGAAGGCGAGATCCGGCGCGATCTCCCGGACCGCCGCCTCGTCCGCCACCTCCACGAGGAGATCGAACTCGCTCGTCCCCATCCAGGTGATCGAGGCCCCGAGCGCCTCGGCGAGCCCGGCGGGGGCCGGCGTCGCCCGTACCGGGAGCGCGGGAAAGTCCATCGAGATCAAGCCGTGCTCCCCCCGCCGTACGGTGAGCCCGCCGCTCAGCGTTTGGAAGCGGACGCGACCGTCGACGCCCTCCTCGAAGAGGACGTGCCCCGTGGCCAGGGTGGCGTGTCCGCAGAGGGCGACCTCGGCCTTGGGGGTGAACCAGCGGAGCCGGTCGCCCAGCAGGAAGGCGGTCTCGGAGAGGTTCATCTCAGCCGCGATCGCCTGCATCCGCCCGTCGTCGATCTCCCGGTCAAGCAGGCAGACGGCGGCCGGGTTACCGGTGAACGGCCGATCCGCGAAGGCGTCGACGATGAAGAGGCGCATACCCGGGAGAATAGCCGGATCACCTGTCGCGCTTGATCGATTACTTATTGTTATCCCTATGCGAACTTACCTCAAGGCACTCGGTGCCGGCACACTCCTCATGCTCACCGCGGTCAGCGTCCCGGCGGCCGCCGCGGCCCCGCCGGAACCCCCGCCCGTCGGGGCGTTCGTCCTGACCGTCCAGGTCGGGCAGATGGCCCCCGCCAATTCCCCGAGGTACGTCGTCGTCCTGCAGTGCGGGCCGCTCGGCGGCACCCATCCGCGGGGCCGGCAGGCATGTGAGGAGATCCTCAAAGCGGGCGGCGACTTCACCAAACTCCCGGGCGACCCCAAATCACGGGCCTGTACCCGGGAGTACAACCCGACGACGGTCACCGCCGTCGGGCTTTGGAAGGACAGACGCGTGAAGTACGACAAGACCTTCGCGAACCCGTGTGTGAAGCGTGGCGCGACAGGCGCGGTCTTCGCGTTCTAGCTCAGTGATCGTCATATCGGCCATGCATGCGGCAGACTGCGAATCATGCCTGCACCCGATGTGGCCGCGCTCCTAGCCGAACTGGAGACAACGGATCCGGACGCGGTCGACGACGCCCGGGACGCCGTCGACTGGCTCACGGGCGGCGAGGGCCTGGAGACCATCACCCAGCTGAGTATCTGCGAGTTCCTCTGGTACGCCCTTCCCCTGAAGTGGGCGGGGTCGGTCGAAGAGCGGATCTCGGCCGCGTGGGCCCTCAGCCGCCTGCTGACCCTCGGTGGACTGGAGAGATACGCCGCGCTGTGTGTCTCCCCGACGACCACGCAGATCCTCCGTACCTACGATCGGGATGGCGACGACGCGGGGGTCACCGCCTATCAACGCGCCATGGAGACGACGGGGCTGCTCCCTCCGGACATGCCGGAGCTGACGTGGAGCGCGATCATGGGCCCCGAGGAGGTCGGCGCGCACGACGCCTGCGCCGCGGCGCTGGAGCTCGCCATCGTGTCCGGAGAGCTCGCCCCCTCCAGCCGGACCTGGCGCAGCAGGCGCAACGCACTGATCAACAGATGGCTCACCACGCCCCGGAACGAGCTCGGCGGGGACTCCTGGCTCCAGCGGATCCACGGGGAGCGGCTCAACCGCTGGGCCCTGGGACGGGGCCAGCCCCGGCGCCGGCTCGCCCAGCCGTTCGAGGTACGGCTCCACGCGGCGATCCCCGTCCCGGACGCGGCCGGCCACTCCCTCGAACCGCTCCGCTGGCTCCTGGAACACGCCGACACCGGGGTTCCGCTCACCCAGAAGCACTTCATCGCCCGCGCCCTCGTGGTGGAGGCGTTTAACCGGTTCGGCTGGGAGTCCCGATGTCTGGGCACCCCCAGGTGCGAGAACGATCTCAGTCCGCTGCAGGCCCTCCGCGAGCTCGCCCAGCATGAGATGCGCGCGCTGCGCCGTACCGGCCGGGCACTCCTCATCACCGGCACGGGTCGCGCCCTGCTCTCCGACCCCGACCTGCTCTGGCAGGCCGCGTCCTCGGCGCTCATCGCCCAACGCCCGGACGAGCAGGACTTCGACGTCTCGGTCCGGGAGATCTCGCTCATGGTGCTGGCCGACGGCGCGACCCTGGACCGCGGGGAACTCGCGGTCACGGTGGCCGAGGCCCTGGCGGGAGAGGGCTGGCGTACCGGCCAGTCCGGTGGTGTCGACGTCGGCGAGGTCCGCTGGGGCCTCAATGAGCTAGAACGCCGACTGGAGATATTCCGGCTTGTCGCCCCCCGCGACCGCTGGGACTCCCCCATCCGGCTCACCGCGGTCGGCCAGACGGCGGCGTTGACCGCGCTGCGCACCCGGGCGCTACTCCCCCGGCAGTACGTCGGGATGGGGTGAGGCGCAGGTCAGCGAGGCGGTGGCGGAAGGACCGTCGTCGGTTCCGTGGCGGGCGGATCGGTCGGCTCCGGCTTTGAGCTGGGCGGCGGCGGCCGTTCCGAAGGCAAGTCCGGCTGCGGGGTCTTGACCGGCTTTCTGGGTGGCTGCGTCGATCGGACCGTCGGTTTCACCGTGGGGACCGGGCGAGGCGGTGGCGGGTTCCGCGGTGGCTTGACCGAGGGTGCCGTCTCCGGCGACGACGAAGGGGGCGGCGGCAACGCGGGTGCGTCGCTCGGCAACCCGGTGGTCGCTGGGGGCGGTGGCGGCAGTACCGGCCGGCTGGGCTCGGGAACCTGCACCGAGGCCGGCACCGGATTCTGGGACCGGATGTCCGGCGGATCCGTCTCCGGTTCACTCTGCGCGGCCAGCCCGAACGTCACCCCGGTCACCGCCAGGGCGATCACCCCGACTCCGGCCAGAGCCTGCCACAGCCTGGTACGCCGGGGGCTCTTCCGAAAGTTCAGCCGCTCCGGGATCTCCCGTTCGGTGCCGACGAAGATCGACGGCGGTAGAACCGCACCCTCGGAGTCCGTCGCGGGCGTCGAGTCCTCGTAGCGGTCGTTTCCCGACCGGTACGGCTCAGCCCGCCATCCTGACACAAGCGGTCATGCTAGACGTTTTGCCCGGCCTCAGCAAGATCCTTTTGTGTCTCGCAACAGTCCGGACTGCCGCGAGACACAAGGATCGTGCGATCAGGCGTGATCGGCGATTACGCTACGCGACGCGATCAGAGCGGGCGAACCTGCTCCGCCTGCGGACCCTTCTCCCCACGACCGGCGGTGAACTCGACACGCTGGTTCTCGTCGAGCGTGCGGTAGCCGTTCGTCTGAATGGCGGAGAAGTGAACGAAGACATCGGCGCTGCCGTCGTCGGGGGCGATGAAGCCGAACCCCTTCTCGGCGTTGAACCACTTCACGGTGCCCTGAGCCATGTGCTCTCCCTTGTCAGGCGATTTCCGAGGCCACGGACATGACCCCGGGTTGCTGCGACCGTCGCCCTCCGAAGGCACAAGCGTTCTCGTACGGCATACGCCCGCTGTCGGAACTTCGCAGGCGCTGAAAGCACGTACACGAACTTCGACTACAACCTCGGCCTATTCAACACCATCACGAGGTGGAACGGTGCCGAAGGATGTGCCCCCGCCGACCGAGCTCGCCCGGGCTCCGAGCGGGCGCGCCAGGCCCCGGAAAGCGCCGCCCCATCGGGTGAATCCACCCGGACCCGGGGGCGGGTACGACGGTCCGGATCAATTCATGATCACTACAACGCGTAGTCGGCCACGGCACGAGCCGTTTGTGTCAACCGTCACTTTACTAATGCAGCTCCTTCCGCTCGATTGAACCGGATCCGGCGGCGAATCCGATCCGGCGGCGAATCATCTCAGCCATGCCCGCCGAGTCCACGACGGCCCCCGGCGCCAAACCCTGTCGTATTGCCGCTCGAATGGACGGACAATGCCGGGACGCGTCTCCGGTCCATTGAAGATCGGCCTCTCGGCTCCCCTGCGCCCGGCATTTGCCCGCTCCGGAACCACACCCCCGTCCACCCCGCTGACCTGCCGGGACCACATTCATTCGCCGTACCGCGGGTACCGGCGCCGAACGCGCCCGAACGTCGGCGAACCGAGCTCGCATTCCGAGTCGGAAGACGGTCGTCACGGCGTCTCCTCCGGCTGTGGCGCATTTCCAAGATCGCGGGCGAATTTCGGCGGGAGTTCAACACAACCGACCGCAGAACTCCGTCTCGGAATAATCACAGGATCCGCCCGGCCATATTCAAAGAATCCCATCCCCTCCCCAGGGGAAACCTGCCGAAACATCGATGGAAACCTATTAGCAGCCCACGTCGCCATAACCGAAGAAAGCCACCTCCGATGTCTCCCTATAACCGGTCCACGGAAACCCCGTGCCACTTCACACGCCCGCCTCGGCAGCCAAACCACCCGGGCGCACCGCCGCCCCCCGAACGGGAGCGCATCCGGGAAAGATCAGTCCTTTCACTTCATCGCAGGCCAGACGCCCCATCGACAACTATCACAAAATGATAACTTTTTGACAAACAGTCCCTAAGCCACCCACGAGGAGCCTGGATTGACCGGCGGGCCACCGGACACGGGCCCGATCATCCCTGACATGAGGGTGAAGGATAACCCCGGATCACTCACCATAAAGCCGAACACCACTGGTTCCCCATCGCAACTCCCCCTAAACATCTCTTACTCTGCCATACCAGAGAATATTGTTATACAGAGAGTAATTTTATATTTAATTCAGGAGCGTCGGCGCTCAGCCCACCCATGATCCTCCAACCCTCGGACGGGCTGAGCCGACCCCCGGCGGACGGCAGGTCACAGACTCGGCCGGACGGCGAGCCGGATTCCGATCTGGACATAGGTCAGGAGCAGCCAGGCAGCACTGACATAAATCGATACATTCGAACCACCGAGAATGTCGGACACCATCGATACGGGGAACCACAGTCCGCCCAGCAACGGCAGCCAGCGCAGCCATCCCCGATAGCGGCCGACCACCGCGACGGCGATCCCCTGGACCAGCATGCCGGCCATACCGAGCGGCCAGGAGACGTCGAGGATCATCAACGGGAGCGGGAACTCGTCGTGGGTCGCATAACCGAAGGAGAACAGGTTCAGCAGAAACGCGCAGGGAGCCACGATGAGCAGTCCGGCCGGGATCACGCGGCCCAGCCGATCGCCCGTCCCCCGGGTGACGAACACCGTCCAGACGAAAGCGAAGATCCCCGTCATGAACATCATCCCGGTGACGGTGTCAAGCGTCTGGATGCCCTCTTTGATCTTCTCGCCCACGATGACCGTTCCGGCCGCCCAGGCCGTGGCGCCGACCGCCAGCAGCACACCGGCCGTACGGATCGACTGCGGCCGCACGGTCACCGGGTGCCCGAGCGGCTCATCCGGGTTGACGTTGCTCCGCCGCGTGTAAACGGACATGGTTTCCTCCTTTGTCTCCGGAGCCTGTCTCCGGAGCCACCAATGTCTCCGCGCCCCGCCCCAGGCGGCCAGGGAGCGTGGCCACCTCGGCGGTCCCCACCTGCCCGGCCTCGTCCGGGACCGAGGTCCCCTCGAACCGGGACACCACTCCCATGCCACCAAGCCGGACATATGGCACCCTGGCCACCATGTCCCCCCTTTTCGGCACGCGCCATCACCTGGCGACGGCTGCGGCGGCTCTCGCGACCCTGTGCGTGGTCGCCGCCGGGCTAGGCGTGTGGGCCGAGCTCGCGACCGGTCCCGTAACCCGGCCGGAGCCGCTCGACTGGGCCGTGTGGGGCTCGACGGTCCCCGGCGTGGCCTTCGCGCTCGCCGGGGGGGTACTGGGCATGCGCCTGCCCCGCCATCCCCTGACCTGGCTGCTGCTCGCCGGCGGGGTGACGGCGTGCGTCAACGGCCTCGCCGGCGCGTACGCGGTCCTGTCCCTGACCCGGCACGGCGGAACCCTGCCGCTGACTCCGCTCGCCGTGTACGCCGGTGGGCGGCTGGGACCACTGCTGATCCTGGTCACACCGCTCGTCCTGCTGTTCTTCCCCGACGGACGGCTCCCCTCCCCCCGCTGGAGGTGGGCCGCCGGACTCTCGCTCGGCGCCGGCGCCCTGGCGGTCCTGATCTTCATGACGATCCCCTGGCGAATCCAGTCGCCAGGACGGTCGTGGCCGGGGCTGGACCTCACGTCCCTCCCCGTCCCCGACGGGGTCTGGCACGTCCTCCTCCCGGCCGCACCGGCGTTGATCCTGCTCAGCCTGCCGGTCCCCGTGGCGTCGTTCGTCCACCGGTTCCGCGGATCCTCCGGGGCGCGCCGGGCACAGCTTCGCTGGATGCTGCTCGCGGCCCTGCTGAACGGGGTCCTGATCCTGGCGCCGATCGTCGTCGACGGCCTGCCGCGGGACCTCACGTTCGTCGTCTCCCAGGTGGCGATCGCCGCGGCCGTGCTGGTGGCGGTGGGCCGCTACCGGCTGTACGACATCGATCCGGTGCTCAGCTGGACCCTGCTGTACGGCGGCCTCGCGATAACGATCATCGCGATCGACGTCCCCGTCTTCGTCGGTTTGGGCGCGCTCATCGACGAGCCGGTCGCGGCCGTACTCGCCGCCGCCCTGGTCGCCGTGGTGTACGCGCCGCTGCGCGCCCGCGCCCGCCGATGGGTGCGACGCGTCATCACCGGGCGGGGCGACCCGTACGACGTGGTCGCGGCGCTCGCCCGGCGGCTGGAGGATTCCGTGGGGCCCGAAGCGCTGCTGCTGGAAGTCGCCAAAGCGGTGGCGACGTCCTTTCACTCCCCGTACGTCCGGGTCGAACTCGACCGTACCGACGGCCGGACCCTGGTGGTCGAGCACGGCTCGCCGCGCGACGACGCGATCATCCTTCCGTTCGCCTACCGCGGCGTCACGATCGGGCGGCTCGCCCTGGTCCCCCGGACCGGCGCCTTGGTGACCGAGTCCGACCAGTGGCTCCTCGCGGACGTCGTACGACAGGCCGCGGCGGCCGCCCGGGCCACGGCGTTGACCGAAGAGCTTCAGCAGAGCCGGGAACGCCTGGTCACCGGGGTGGCGGAGGAACGCCGCAGGCTCCGCAGGGATCTCCACGACGGGCTCGGCCCCACCCTCGCCGCCGTCGCGCTCAAGGTCGAGGCCGCCCGCAACCTGGCCGCCCGCGACGTCGAAGCGGCCCGGAAGACGCTGGACGAGGTCAAGGGCGACCTGGTGGCGGTCGTCGGCGACGTCCGACGCCTCGTCCACGACCTGCGCCCGCCGGCGCTCGACCAGTTCGGCCTGGTGGAGGCGGTACGGCACGAGGCGGCCCGATTCCAGGACGGCGCCTTCGCCGTACAAGTCCACGCGCGGGGAGACCTGACCGCACTTCCGGCCGCGACCGAGGTGGCGGCCTACCGGATCGTCTGCGAGGCTCTGGTCAACGTGACCCGGCACGCGGACGCCGCCACCTGCGAGATCCGGTTGACCGGGTCCGAGGACGGACTGGAGGTCGAGGTGTCGGACGACGGGCGAGGGGTCCGGCCCGGAGCCCTTGTGGGGGTGGGTCTGGTGGGCATGCGCGAGCGTGCCGAGGAGCTCGGCGGCCACTGCAAGGTCACCTCCCGTGACGGCGGCGGAACCCGAGTCCACGCAGTCCTGCCCGCCCGGCCGGGAGCGGCCCGATGACGCCCCGGGTGCTCCTCGTCGACGACCATCCCGTGTACCGGAACGGCCTGCGGATGCTGCTGGACTCCAGCGGCGAAGTCGACGTGGTCGGCACCGCCGCGGACGGGGAGGAGGCGGTCGCCCGTACCGCCGAGCTCCGTCCGGACGTCGTCGTCATGGATCTGCAGATGCCCCGGCTGGACGGCGTTCAGGCCACCCAGCGGATCGTCTCCATGTTCCCGGCGACCGGCGTACTCGTCCTCACGATGCACGAGGACGACGACAGCGTCTTCGCCGCGATGCTGGCCGGAGCCCGCGGGTACCTGCTCAAGGGTGCCGACCAGACGGAGATCCTCCGGGCCGTCACGGCCGTCGCCGGCGGTGAGGCCATCTTCGGCCCGGCCCTGGCCCAGCGGGTGACCCGCTACTTCGCCCGGCTCGCCGTCGAGCACCCTCCGCGGCCGGAGCCCTTTCCCCAGCTGACCGCGCGCGAGCGGGAGATCCTCGGCCTCATCGCGGCGGGCCTGTCCAACCCGAGAATCGCCGAACGCCTCTCCCTGTCCCCCAAGACGGTCCGCAACAACATCTCCACGATCTTCGCCAAACTCCAGGTGGCCGACCGCTCCCAAGCGATAGTCCAAGCCCGGGACGCCGGTCTGGGCCGCTGACCGCCGCGTCCCCCGTCGTCCTGCACATGCGCGGGTACGGCGAACGCGCGGCCGAGCTCCCCCGGGTCCCTTCACACCGCCGTGGTGGAGCCACGCAGGGCTGCCTGCGACAGGATCCGCGCCAGATCCGGCCCGCTGACCATGCCGATCACCCGACCGGCCTCGCAGACCAAGGCGACCGGCTCGTTGCGGGGCGCGGCGCAGTTCAGGATCCGTTCGGCGGGATCGTCGGGCGCCAGGAGGCGTTCCGCGGGAATCGGGCGAGCCAGCTCCCCCACCCGCGTGGCGGCACGCCGTTCCGGGGGCAGCGCCGCGATCGCATCCAGCGAAACGGAGCCGACCGGGGCGCCGGAGAAGTCCACGACGGGGAAAACGCCCTGCCGTGACAGCAACCCCACCGACGTCGCGAAACCCTGCAGGTCGGACCAGGCCGGGGCCGTGTCGGGATCAGGCGTCATGATGTCCCGGACGAGTAGTCCCCTCAGCCCTTCCTTCGCCATCCGGACGACGCCCTCGATACGGCCCACACCCATGAGATACCAGCCGATCAACACCGTCCAAAGGCCACCGATCGGGGACCAGAAGACCATCTGCGCGAGACCCAGGCCCACCAGGGCCATGCTCAGCCGCTCCCCCGCCTTCGCGGTCGCCCGGTCGGCTCGGGCCCGGTCGCGATACCTCCACCAGAGCACCGCGTGCAGAATCCGGCCACCGTCCATCGGGGCCGCAGGGAGAAGGTTGAACACCCCCAGCACCGCGTTGATCAGGGCGAACCAGCCCAACGCCACCAGCAGCAGCCGTGGTCCGCTGAGGGGAACCAGCGCGCCGAAGGCCACCACGGCGATGGCCAGGCTGGTGAGCGGCCCGGCTGCGCTGATCTCCAACTCTGCCCGGGGGGTCGGGGCTTCCCCGTCGAGCTCGGTGACCCCGCCCAGCATCCACAGCGTCACGGACTTGACCTTGATGCCCCGGCCCCGGGCGACCAGGGCGTGGGCGAGCTCATGAGCCAGCAGCGAAGCGAAGAACACCGTCGCCGTCAGCACGGCGGCGATCCAATAGGACCTCGGCGACAGCCCCGGGGCGGCGACCGGCAGCACCGAGATCCCCAGAAGCGCGGCCACCGCCCCCACGATCACCAACCCGGACCAGTGGATCCCCACCGGAACCCCGGCCACACTCCCCAAACGCAGACTCGATCTCATCTCACCCCCTCGCCGACGACGGCCGGATGAGCTCGACCGCCCTCTCGGCGATCAGGGCGGTGAAGCCTTCGGCAGGATCGGAACATACCTGTCACCATCTCCGTCGGGCCCTCTTCCAGGACGGGAACCTCCGTCAAGACCCGCAATATCTCGATGACAGTGACATACCCACCAGAACGCGTCCGGCCCCAGAACGGTGACCGCGTAGGCCATCCAGGGCTCCCCGACACAGGCTCTTGACCGGTTGATCGATGCTCCCCCACACCGACCTCCCCATCGGTGTCTCAACCAGGGAGCGGAAGCGTCAGGTCCAGGTCGCCGAATCCGGGTCGATGCCTCGATCGCGGGCGTTGGCGTCGATGATGTCACGGAGCCAGATGGTGAGGCCTGGCTCGATTGCGTCGTAGTAGGCCGTGAAGCCGGGATCGGCGGTGTACTTCCTTCCCAGGCAAACCTGCATCGAAAGGGTGCAGTCGAAGTACGCGCCCATGGAGGCCCTGTGTCGTTCCGCCAGAGCGTTGGCTTCGGCGTTGCCTGGCCTGACGCCGGCGCGCTTGGCTGCTGCCAGGTCGTACTCAAGCGTTGCGATGTTGTCGGCAATCTGCTGCCAGTCCTCGGGAGTCATGCCCGCGGCGCGCTCGGCGTACTGCGCCCATTGAGCTGTGTCGCCCCACCGATCACGTGCGCCCACGGCCAGTGACGGCTTCCAGCGCTGCCCGAAGATCGCGACTTGTTCCTCCGCGGAGAGCAGGATGCCGGTGCGTGCGGCTTCGATCATGCGATCGACCGCGTCGACCATTGCCCGCAAGCGGGAGATGCGATGAAGGAGCTGGGCGCGCTGTTGTCTCAGCGGCACGGTCATGTCGACCGTCGGAGCATCGAGAAGTTCACCGATGTCGTCGAGCGACAGACCGAGCTCGCGGTAGATGAGCACCCGGTGAATGCGTGCGACGTCGGCCGCGGAGTAGAGCCGGTAACCGCCGGTGGTTCGCCCGGACGGGCGGACGAGCCCGATCGCGTCCCAATGATGGAGGGTGCGGACGGTGACTTCCACGTGCGATGCCACGGCCCCGACGGTCAGCCCGCCGGATCCCGCGGCATCGTCCATCGCGGTGTCGGTCACGCTGTCGAGTCTGACATGCGCATCTGACCTACGCGGTTTCACCCGTTGGGGAGCGTGAAGCCGTTTGCTTCGAGGTAGCGTGCCTCGGCGCTGTCGAGGTCGAGGGGACGGGCCGCAGTCATGATCACGCGAGCGTTCTCCGGCGTGACGACCTCCAGTTCCACGGTGTTCCACGGAGTCTGTCGCGGTCCCGTCGTGCATCCGGGCACCAGCGTGGTGCACGCCTGCGCGATCTCATCGACCTGGCTCAGTACGCAACTGAAGCCGATGCTCACCGTTGAAGGAGTCGGCAGAGTACCGGTCGGGATCAGCAGGGCATCTTGGAATGCCCACCGTCGAAGGTGCGTGACCTGGCCCGGAACCGTGAAGAAGTCGATGAAACCGAGCCCGCGGGTCCAGAAATCCACGGACGCGGCCAGGTGCGGCGTCGGCACGATGACGAACATCGGCATGCCGTAGATGCCCCGGTAAATCTCAGGTGGCGTCGCATCGGGCCCGGGCGGAGGGACAGGGCTGATATCGAATGCCTCATAGTAGTCGGTCATGCGTTCATCGTGGTGCCTAACGCAACGTCAGGGTCAAATCCGGATCAGTACTGGCCCGCGGCCTCGCCCGTGTTGGGCTTCACGTTCACGCCGTCGGGGGCAAGGGTCGTCTTCAGCAAAGCAGCGACTCGACGCACCATGTTGGCGACCTCGCCGTGGGTGGCCGCGGAGATCTCCCACACGTCGCGCATGCACACGCGGAACTACCAACGTGTGTCCGGGAGAGGGGGTCGATGAGGGCTAGATACTCTGGTCCTCAGATCGCCATAACCACTAATTGCTATCCCTTAGAGGGTTGAAGAGGACACCGCGCAGACCACGGAGGCGTACCTGGCCGCTATGTTGCTATCCCTCAAAGGTTTGATGAGGACCCCGTCATTACGTCGCAGGTCAATGGCCCGTTCCGTAACAGGATCCGGCGTGGGATTGCAGTGAACCTCCGGTGGCGCATCGACCCCGGGAGTCCGTTGCAAACCCGGCTCCATGATGACACGAACCCACTGCGCCGACATCGGCAGAAACGCATCGTCAGCGTGCACGTCCTGATGGCCACCGCGGTCAACGCCAACGGTAACCGGGAGATTCTCGGGGTGTCCTCGGCCGAGGACGGTGCCTGGTCCCGGCCGAGCAGACCGATGAAGCGACGACCCTGCGAGCAAGCCCAAAGCTTGCGAGCAGGGTCGTCGCATAGGAGCGTGGGGCGTTCACGAGTAGGCATGACCTGCGGTGGAGGTGCGGCCAGGAAGATCGCTTCCCGGAAAGCCGGTGATCCTATCCCGGGTCGAGCCTGACCAATGGGACGGAATCAGTGCGGCTTGAATCCTGGCCGGGTCGTCCGCCCCACTGCCGTGCCGACCGGAAACACTCCCCACGCCGGTGAGTTCTGGCCGGACCTCACGTCGCGGGGTGTGCATCAACTGCCGGGCGGTGGTGTGGCGTCGCCGATGTGGTGGGCCTCAGGGTCCGCCACGACCTTGCACGGCTCGATGGGCCCGGTCGTCAGCCGCCCGCTGAACTGCCAAGCGACCCCGGGACGCTCCACCGTGGGCGTGACCGGATTCTCCATGACCTCGATCATCGCGATCTGGCCCGGTTTGATGTGGCGGGGGTAGATGGTGATGCCATCTCGCGGGCGAATCGCCTGGAAAGAGATCGACTTTTCCAGTCTTTCCCGAACCCTGGCCTGGACGGCGGCATCACTGCTCAACAGTTCTTCCTTGGTCGCGCCGAAGTCGTCGCCCTTGAGGAAGGGCGCCCGATTGTTACCGCAGCTCTTGCCCAGAGGCAGGTAGGTGATGTCAGCCGGCACACCCCAATCTGCCAGTTCCTTCTCGAGGTGCTCGGGGTCCCGGAAGTCGTAGACCTTGAGGTTGATCGATCCGTCCTGGTTCTTCGTCAGGGCGTACGCCGGATCGGCATCACCAAGCAAAGGCACGGCCACTCCTGCCGTGATGACCGCCGCCACAGCTGCGCCCATCGCGAGCCGCCGCCCGCTCAGGAGCGGCTGGTCCAGCCGGGTGTGCCGACCGAACGGAAGCAGCCTCCTCCAGCCTCGATCGCGCGGTGCCGC
This sequence comes from Rhizohabitans arisaemae, assembly GCF_025996515.1. GTDB lineage: Bacteria > Actinomycetota > Actinomycetes > Streptosporangiales > Streptosporangiaceae > Rhizohabitans > Rhizohabitans arisaemae. The sequence goes on along the minus strand of NZ_BLRH01000029.1, from coordinate 452,950 downwards.
AGTCGTCTCCTGGGCGAGCCGTAGGCGTTGCCGGGCCAGGGAGTGGGGCGGCTCATGTTCCAGTTCACCGATGAGCGTCTTCAATTCATCCATGATCGTGCTCCTCCAACGGGTTGACTCCACCAAGGGTGTGGCGGACCTTGCGCCGGGCCCGATTGAGTCGTGACTTGACCGTGCCGACCGGAATGTCGAGCGCGCGGGCCGCTTCCTCGTACGTCATGTCGCTCCAGGCGACCAGGAGCAGGACGTCTCGGTCGCCTCGCGACAGCAGTGCGAGCGCGTTCAGCAGGACAGTCCGCGACCCTTGAGCGGTCAGATCACGAGTGATCGCCTCTTCCGGCCCTTCAACGGGCTGGGCCGGGTTCTGCCGCTCCAGCGCACGGTAGCGGCTGACTTCGGTCCGGCGGTGGCCGGTGATGAGCTTGGTGGCGATGCCCAGCAGCCAGGGCCGGGCATCGCGGTAGGAGATGTCGTACGCGGCGCGCCTGCGGAATGCGATCAGGAACGTCTCTCCGACGAGGTCCTCGGCGAGTCCTGGGCCGAGCCGGAAGGAAATGTACCTGTACAGCGCTGCGGCGTAGCGGTCGAACAGGACGGCGAACTTCTCCGGATCATCGAGGGAACTTGTGATGATCTCGGAGTCCACCACCAGTGGTGATGTGTCAGTCACCATAGATGATCTATTTTCAGCACTGGACCCCCTTCGAGTTACATCTGTGTCTTGTCACAAGAGCCTTGAGTGTTCACGGGCATCTGCGCCGCCTGGACTGCTGCACAGTCGTGGTCGCCGTCCCCGGCACAGGCAGAAACGCATCGTCGGCGTGCACGTCCTGATGGCCACTGTGTCAACGCCAACGGCATGGGGCTGGACGTGCTCGCCAAGCCGGATGCGCCTCGTTGCCGGCAACACACCGCAGCACAACCCACATCCACAGACACGCTTAACCTGCAAAAACAGGATCACGCGAAGGCCATCTCGTACACCACTTCGCCGGACGTACGCGACCCACCCCCAACCCCGCCGAGCAAAGCGAAGACCCTCCCGCCGAGCAAAGCGAAGGCCCCTCCCGCCGAGCAAAGCGAAGGCCCGAACGGAAACGCCCGGAAGGGTAAACCGAGGAACCCAAAGGTGAGGCGGGAACGGATCCGTCCCCGGGGGGCTCCGGGGGTGGCCCCCCGGGAAAAAATAAAGCGACGACCCTGCGAGCAAGCCCAAAGCTTGCGAGCAGGGTCGTCGCATAGGAGCGTGGAGCTGAGGGGATTCGAACCCCTGACCCCTTCGATGCGAACGAAGTGCGCTACCGGACTGCGCTACAGCCCCAAATCCTCCGCTAGCTTAGCAAACGTCGGGGGTTGTTTGCGCCGTGGTTGTCAGTCGCCGACTGCTCGGCGTCGGGCGTCTTCGTACTGGTCGTAGGGTTCCTCGGGCAGGTGGGGGCTGAGGTCGATGATGTCGGCGGTTTGCTGGGCCTGTTCGCGTCTGCGTTCTTGCTCGCGGCGGCGGGCTTGTTCGCGCTGTCTGCGGGCTCGTTCGCGCTTTTCGGCTTCGCGGCGCAGTTGATCGATTTTCATGGCCGAGCGGAGGACGGTGAGGTATCCGGCCATGAGGACGATGGATGGGAGGGCTCCCCACCAGGGGATGATTCGGGAGAGGGCCAGGGTGGCGGAGGTGAGGAGCAGGAGGGTGCACCAGAGGAGTTGCCGCCTCCGTCGGGCGACGATTCGTTGCCGGTTTCTCCGCCTGCTGGATGCGGTTTGTGACTTTTCTGCGGCGGCTGGGGCGGGCGCCGGTGCCGCATGTTCCGCGTCTCGTGTCTGGTCTTCACCGTTTTCGGGGCCGGGGACCGTTTCCAGGTCGTTTTCCGTGGTGTTCTCCGCGTCGGCGGATCCGGCGAGTGTGTCGAACAGGGTGGGGGCGTCCCCGTCCGGTGTTTCCGGGTGTGCCTCGGTACGAGAATCATCACGATCACGCCGTAACCACATGGGAACCAGAACTCCGGCCCACATGAGCACAATGGCAAGATAAAGCAGAGCGCTACTCATAGCGCCCCCGCACAGCACACACCAATACCGATCGGGTGGCACTGGTTACGGGCATGGTCACGTCACGCACCGTAAGACCGTGTGTCAGTAATTGACGAGTATTCGATGCGGTGTGTCGCGAGATCGGCAAACAGTTAGTCACTTGGCCGGGGCGGAAACGAGGTCAGGCGGGGCGGGTTTGGCTGTCGCCGAGTCCGGCTTCGCGACTCCGGCGCCAGTCGGCCAATACGCCTTGCGGGCAGTCTTCCACGGTGATTGCGTAGCAGATGTGGTCGCGCCACGCACCGTCGATGTGGAGCTGCCGGCGGCGGATTCCTTCTTCCCGGAATCCGAGTTTTTCGACTACTCGACGGCTCGCGAGATTTTCCGGACGTATGTTCGCCTCCAGGCGATGCAGGCCGACTCGGAGGAAGCAATGATCGACGGCCATTGCGAGCGCGGTCGGGATGATTCCCCGCCCGGCGAGCGCCCCGTCGATCCAGTATCCCACCTGAGCGGACCTGGCCGCGCCCCAGAGGATGCCGCCCACGGTGAGCTGACCGGCGAAGGCGCCCTCGTAGGTCACCACCCACGGCAACGCCGTACCCTGCCGGCCTTCTTTGCGCAGGGCGCCGACCATGGAGACGTACGGGCCGAGGCCGGTGCGGAAGAGCGGGGTTTCGGGACTGGTGGGCTCCCATGGCCGTAGCCAGGCCACGTTCCGCAGGCGTACGTCCCGCCAGGCACGGACATCCCACATCCGAAGCGGGCGTATCTCTACAGGACCCTCGGTCAGGGTCGCCGGCCAGCCACGCGCACGATCCACTCTTGTCATCATCCTCGCCTTGGGCCCGGTTCGCCACGTCGCCGCGGGCTCACGGGCTCCCGGGGTGATCGCCTCCGCGGATCTGGTCGACGGCGTGCCGCAGGATCGGTCCGATCACCGTCATGCCGTCTCTGACCCCCCCGGTGGATCCGGGCAGGTTGACGATGAGGGTGGATCCGGCGAGCCCGGCGAGCCCACGGGACAGGATGGAGGTGGGTACGGCCGACCGGCCGACGGCCCTGATGGCCTCGGCGATGCCGGGGATCTCCGTGTCGAGGACCCGGCGGGTCATCTCCGGTGTGCGGTCGGTCGGGGTCAGCCCGGTGCCTCCGCTGGTCACGACCACGTCGTAGCCGGCCTGTACGGCTTCGCGGAGCGCGGTCTCCACGGCCGGCCCGTCGGGGACGACGATCGGGCCGTCGACGGTCTCGCATCCGGCTTCCCGAAGCAGCTCCACCACAACCGGTCCTGATCTATCCGCGTAAATCCCGGCGGCCGCGCGGTTAGAGACCGTGATCGCCAGTACCCGCATCCGTTCCCCACCTAGGTCGGGCGGCTCAGGGGTCACCGGTTCGATCTCGAGTCCAGGTGCCCGTCTTACCGCCGGTCTTCTCCTCCACGCGGACGTCGGCGACACTCGCCGCCGGGTCCAGCGCCTTCACCATATCGATCAAGGCTAACGCGGCGACGGTCACCGCCGTCAGGGCCTCCATCTCCACGCCGGTACGGTCGGCCGTCCGCACTGTCGCGACGATCGAGACACCCTCGTCGTCCACGGTCAAGTCGACTTTGACGCCGTGCAGAGCGATCGGATGGCACAGCGGGATGAGGTCCGGGGTGCGTTTGGCGCCCTGGATCCCGGCGATGCGCGCCACCCCCAGCGCGTCCCCCTTGGGGGTGTCCCCCGCGCGGAGCGCGGCGAGGGCTTCGGCGGACAGCCGTACCCTGCCGCTCGCGCGCGCCGTACGGACGCTCACGTCCTTGGCCGAGACGTCGACCATCCGCGCCGCTCCGGACTCGTCCAGATGGGTGAGCTTCACAGGGGTATGACCTCCACTTCGGTGCCGGCGGCCACCTCGGTCGCGGACTCGGGCACGACGATCAGGGCGTTGGCCGAGCTCAGCGCGGCCAGCTGGTGGGAGCCCTGGCCTCGGACCGGCGACACGGTCTCCCCCGTGTACCGGCCGCGCAGGTAGGAACGCTTGCCCTCGGGTGACTTCAGCGGCTCCGTGGTCACCGCCCTGGACGGCGGGGCCGCGTGCGGCGGGAGGCCGCGCATCACCCGCAGAGCGGGCCGTACAAAGATCACAAAGGATACGAACGCCGAGACGGGATTGCCGGGCAGGGCGAAGATCGGAACCTTCTCCTCCCCCACGACGCCGAATCCCTGCGGCATCCCCGGCTGCATCGCGACCTTGACGAAGTCGACCGTCTCCAGCGACGTGAGGGCCTCCTTGACCGGCTCGTACGCCCCCATGGAGACACCGCCGCTGGTGATGACGGCGTCGGCGCGGAGCAGCTGGGCGTCGAGCATCTCCAGGAATCGCCCGGGGTCGTCGCCGACGATGCCGTTCCGGAACCCCACGCCCCCCTCGTCCGTCACGGCCGCGGTGAGCGTGACGCCGTTGGAGTCCCAGATCCCGCCGTCCGGGAGCGGAGTGCCCGGCTCGGTGAGCTCCGCGCCGGTCGACATCACCACGACCCGGGGTCGCGGCCGGACCCACGCCCGCCTGCGGCCGACTCCGGCGAGCATGCCCAGCTGAGCCGGGCCCAGCATGGTCCCCGCGGGGAGGACGACCTCGCCGGGCAGCACGTCCTCGCCGGCCCGGCGGATCGCCCCGCCGGGTTCGGGGGCCCGGCGGATCGCGACCTTGACGGTCCCGCCGTCGGTCCACTCCACCGGAACCACCGCGTCGGCGCCCGCGGGCAGCGGCGCACCCGTCATGATCCGCGCGCAGAGGCCGCCGGCGATGGCGTGCACACCGGCGTCCCCCGCCGCGATGTCACCGACGACCGAGAGCGTGACGGGTGCCTGCTCGGTCGCCCCGGCCAGGTCGCCCGCGCGCACCGCGTAGCCGTCCATGGCGGAGTTGTCGAACGGCGGCAGCGCCACCGGGGAGCTCACGTCCTCGGCGAGAAGGGTGCCCCCGGCCTCAAGGAGTTCGAACTCCAGCGGGGCGAGCGGGTGCACGGTCCGGAGGATGTGTTCCAGGTGCTCATCGACCGTCTTCATGGCCACAACCTTAGGTGCGGGTGGCTAGGAACTCCTTCAACCAGGGTATGAACTCCCCGGCGAGGTCGGGCCGCTCGGCGGCGAACTGTACGACGGTGCGTAGATAATCCAGCTTGTTTCCCGTGTCGTACCGCCGCCCGCGGAAGAGCACCCCGTGCACCGGCCCGCCGGCCTCGGCGTCCCGGCCGGCCAGCTCCTTGAGCGCGTCGGTGATCTGGATCTCCCCGCCCCGCCCCGGCGGGGTGTTCTCCAGGACTTCAAACACCGCCGGATCGATCACGTAGCGCCCGATGACCGCCCAGTTGGACGGCGCCTCGTCGGCCGGGGGCTTCTCGACGAGGTCGGTCACCCGCACCACGTCGTCCTCGCCGGTGGGCTCGATCGCGGCGCAGCCGTACATGGACACCTGGGAGGGCGGCACCTCCATGAGGGCGACCACGCTGCCGCCGTACGTGCCACGCACCTCGATCATGCGCTGGAGGAGCGGGTCGCGCGGGTCGATGAGGTCGTCGCCGAGGAGGCAGGCGAACGGTTCGTCCCCGACGTGGTGCTTGGCGCAGAGGATGGCGTGCCCGAGGCCACGCGGCTCGCCTTGGCGCACGTAGTGCAGCATGGCCAGGTCGGCCGACTCGCGCACCTGGGCGAGCCGCTCCTTGTCGCCCTTGGCGTCGAGGGTCTCCTCCAGCTCGTACGCTCGATCGAAGTGGTCCTCGATCGAGCGCTTGCTCCGGCCTGTCACCATGAGAACGTCGCTCAGCCCCGCGGACACCGCCTCTTCGACGACATACTGGATCGCGGGTTTGTCGACGATCGGCAGCATCTCCTTCGGGGTCGCCTTGGTGGCGGGCAGGAATCGGGTGCCAAGGCCGGCCGCGGGCACGACCGCCTTGGTGACAGGGACGTAGTCAGCCATGTGCTGACCCTAGCGGTGCGACGTGGCGGAATTCAGGGAGAGGTGGACGACGTGGAAAAGGCGGCGATCCGGAGGCGTGTCCTCGCCACGCGCGCGGAGCGCGGCGAGGAGGAGCGCCGTACGGGCTCCGCGAGCGTCCGCGAGACCCTCCTGGAGCAGCCCTGGGTCCAGATGGCCGGGACCGTCGCGTGCTACTGGTCGATCGGGGCCGAGCCCCCGTCGCACGGGCTGGTCTTCGCCCTGTGGAAACACGGCAAGGCGGTGATCCTGCCGGTCCTGCAACCAGACGGCGACCTGGACTGGGCCGCCTACGACGGGCCCGACACCCTCGCCCCCGGGCCGCGGGGCCTGATGGAGCCGGTCGACACGCGGCGCGGCCCCGACGCGGTCCGTACCGCCGCACTGGTCATCGTCCCCGCCCTCGCCGTGGACCCCGGCACCGGCGTCCGGCTCGGCCGGGGCGGCGGATCCTACGACCGGGCGCTCGCCCGGGTCGGTCCGAACGTGCCCACGGTCGCCCTTGTCTACGACGACGAGCTGGTCCCCGGGGTCCCCTGGGACCCCCACGATCAACGGGTCAAGTGGGCGGCGACCCCGTCAGCCCTCACCCGCGTTGGATAGGTAGTCGTCGACCCGGTCCGTGCGGAGTGCGTCGAACAGGAGTTTGGACCGCTTGGGGTCCATGTAGACGACGCTCTGCCGCTGCTCGGTACCGGTGCCCCGGACCGGGGCGGTCGCGTAGAAGATGTCGGATGCCCGGAGATCACGGACTTCGAAGGCGAGCTCACGGAGCGTCCCGACGGTCACCGAGTCGTCGACGCTGACCGCCCTGGTGAAGGCGTCGAGGAACGCGTTGAGTTTGAAGGGGTTTGTCAGCGTGCCCGCGGAGGCCGCCTCGCGGACCACGGCCCGGAGGAAGTCCTGCTGGCGCTTGATCCGGTCGAAGTCGCCGCCGGGGAGCCCGTGTCGCTGCCGGACGTAGCTCAGCGCCCGCTTCCCGTCGAGGAAGGTCCGCCCCCGTTTCCAGGTGATCTTGCTGATCGGGTCGACGGAGTCGGCGGGCACCACGACCTCCACACCGCCGAGTGCGTCGGTCATGTCGGCGAAGCCCTCGAAGTCGATCGAGGCGAAGTGGTCGATTCGCACGCCGGAGAGCTTCTCGATCGTCGCGATCAGCAGGCTGGGACCGCCCCAGGCATACGAAGCGTTGATCTTCGCCTTGCCCTTGCCCGGAACCGTGACCCAGGCGTCGCGGGGGAAGGAGACCAGGTACGCGCGCTGCCGGTCCGCGGCGAGGTGGATCAGCATGATCGTGTCGGCGCGCTGTCCGATCCCGGGGTTGTCCGAGCGCTTGTCCGAACCGACGAGCAGCCAGTTCTGCGCCGCGCCCACCACCCGGTCCGGCCGGTCCCCCTCGGGGGGAAGCGCCTGGGCGATCCGGCGAATGTTGTTGTTGAAGGTGCTCTGCCGCTCCAGGAGCAGGGCGAACGTCCCCGAGACGAGTACGGCGAGGACCAGGCCGATCACCATGAGCACCCGGCGGAGACGTCGTCGCCGAGGCTTGCTGTGCTTCTCGGCGTGTTTACCGGATTCAGGGAGGGGCAAGCGGTCCTCATCGTCGGATCGAACCGCGCGCGGCTTGGGGTTCTCGTCGCCGACCTGCGGCTCAACCTCGGATGTCACGGGGCAACCTTACGCAATAGCCGCATAACGCTGGGCTGATTGACCAGGCTGTTATGGCGAACGCCGGGTTATGGATGGGACGGTTGGCCCCTGGAGTGGTCGGTGAGCAACAATATGAGAAAGTCGCCGGTCAGGAGGGGGGCGCAGGTTGGAGCAGCTCAGTCTGTGGCTGCTCTTCGGTGCCGTCATCATCATCGTCGCCATCGCCTCCGTACGGCTCGCGTACCGGACGGGGCTTCCCAGCCTCCTCCTCTACCTCGCGCTCGGCCTGATCATCGGCGAAGCGGGATTCGGGCTGCAGTTCGAAAGCGCCGAGCTCGCCCAGCAGCTCGGCCTGGCGGCGCTCGCCCTGATCCTCGCCGAAGGCGGTCTCACCACCAACTGGCAGCACGTCCGCCGGGCGGTTCCCACCGCGCTCGTCCTGGCCACCCTCGGAGTCGGCGTCAGCATCGCCTGCGTCGCGCTCGCCGTCCACTTCATCCTGGGACTCGACTGGCGCCTGTCCATCCTGCTCGGCGCCGTCCTCGCCTCCACCGACGCGGCGGCCGTCTTCTCCGTGCTGCGACGACTTCCCCTGCCGCCCCGGCTCGCCGGAATCCTCGAAGCGGAGTCCGGATTCAACGACGCGCCCACCGTCATCGTCGTCATCCTGTTCAGCACGATGGAGGGGGGCATGCCCAGCCTGCCCACCGTCGTCTTCGACATCGTCTACGAGCTGCTCGTCGGCGCCGCCGCCGGGCTCGTCATCGGCCCGATCGGCGCCTACGCGCTGCGCCGGGTGGCCCTCCCCGCCTCCGGTCTCTACCCGGTCGCGGTGCTGGCGCTGGCCCTGGGGGCGTACGGCGCCGCGGCGGTGATGCACGGCAGCGGATTCCTGGCCGTCTACCTGGCGGCGCTGATCCTCGGGAATTCCCGGCTGCCGCACCGCCCGGCCACGCGGGGATTCGCCGAAGGGCTGGCCTGGCTGGCGCAGATCGGGCTGTTCGTCATGCTCGGGCTGCTGGTCAGCCCCTCGGAGCTCCCGGTCCAGTTCGCCCCCGGGCTGATCGCCGGACTCACCCTGGTCCTGCTGGCCCGCCCGCTGTCGGTGGTGCTGTCGGTGGCGGTCATGCGGTACGGCAAGGAGCGGCTCGCCTGGCAGGAACAGGTGTTCCTGTCCTGGGCCGGGCTGCGCGGCGCCGTACCGATCGTGCTCGCCACGATCCCCTGGTCCAACGGCGTCGACAGCCCCAAGGTCATCTTCAACCAGGTGTTCATCGTCGTCGTGGTGTTCACCCTCCTCCAGGGTCCGACCCTGCCCTGGGTCGCCAGGAAGCTCGGGGTGGCGGCGCCCGGGGAGGCACGTGAAATCAACGTGGAGGCCGCCCCGCTGGAGCCGCTCAACGCCGACCTCTTGCAGATCAAGGTCCCTGCGGAGTCGCGGCTGCACGGTGTGGAGATCTTCGAGCTCCGGCTCCCCTCCGACGCGGCGATCACCCTCGTCGTGCGGGACGGCAAGAGTTTCGTCCCCACGCCGACCACCAGGATCCACGCCGGCGACGAGTTGCTCCTGGTCACCACCGCCGCCTGCCGGGACGAGTCGGAGCGGCGGCTACGCGCCGTGAGCAGGAGTGGCAAGCTCGCCGGATGGTTCGGTGAACGGGGAGGATGACGAGGTCCGGGGAATGGTCGGCTACTCAAGTGGCGTTTAAGGAAGTCAGCTGCGTACCATTAGCAGTCGCATCGAGTGAGTGCCAACGAGGAGGAGTGCGTGCCCACCTATCAGTACGCCTGTACGGCCTGTGGTGAGCGACTCGAAGTCGTCCAGAAATTCACCGACGACCCGCTCGCCGAGTGCCCGAGTTGTGCCGGTCGGCTGCGCAAGCTGTTCTCCGCCGTCGGCATCGTTTTCAAGGGATCCGGCTTCTACCGGACGGACAGCCGAAGCGGCGGGTCGGTCGGCACGAGCACGACGACCACGCCGGCGACCGCGAGCTCCGAGTCGACGACCGCCGGCGCCAAGAGCTCCGAGTCGAGCACCACGAGCTCGGAGAGCGTGAGCAAGCCGAAGGCGGAATCCACAACCGCCAAGCCGGAAAAGGTCGCCTGACCGGGTTATCCACAGAGCGCGATTCGGTTTCCGACGGGCGTGCCCGCGGGCGCTAGTGTCTGCGCCATGCCAACTCGCGCAGAGATCGGCGTCATCGGAGGCACCGGGTTTTACTCCCTCCTCGATGAGGCTGAGGACATTCAGGTCAACACCCCCTACGGCCCGCCGAGCGACGTTGTCACGATCGGGCGGATCGGTGATCGCGACGTCGCCTTCCTGCCAAGACACGGCCGAGATCACCGATTTCCCCCGCACCGCATCCCCTATCGGGCCAACCTCTGGGCGATGCGCGCGCTGGGAGTCGAACGGGTGCTCGCGCCGAGCGCCGTCGGCTCCCTCACCGCCGAGCACGGCCCCGGGACCCTGGTCATCCCCGACCAGCTCGTCGACCGCACGTCCGGCCGCGTCCAGACCTACTACGACGCCGGGGGCGCGGTCCACGTTTCGTTCTCCGATCCCTACTGCCCGCACGGCAGGGCCGCCGCGGTGCAGGCCGCCAGGTCCGGCGACTGGGAGACGGTCGACGGCGGCACCCTCGTCGTGATCGAGGGACCGCGGTTCTCCACCCGCGCCGAATCCCGCTGGTTCGCCTCCGCCGGATGGAAGATCATTGGGATGACCGGCCACCCGGAGGCGGTGCTCGCCCGCGAACTCGCCCTCTGCTACACGACCCTCGCCCTGGTCACCGACTACGACGCGGGTGTGGAGGAGGGAGAGGGGGTCACCATGGACGAGGTGCTCAGAGTCTTCGCCGAGAACACCGCCCGGCTCCGCACCCTGGTCGGCGACGTGATCACGGCCCTCCCCGACGAACGCGACTGCCCCTGCGTGCACGCGCTCGACGGCATCAAGCTCCCCTTCGAACTGCCCTGACCGAGGGTGGACATGCGTGCGCTCCGCCGTGCCTTCGCCCGTCGCCGGCGATTCGTCGCGGCCCTACTCGCCGCGGCGGCGACGGCCTCGGTCATCCTGGCCCTGCGGCCGGAGTCGGCGGAGCCCGTACCCGTCCTCGTGGCGAGCCGTGACCTGCGCGGCGGAGCCCTGAGCGACGGCGACCTGGTCCTCGTCGGGTATCCGCCCCAGGCCGTACCCGACGGGGCCCTGCGCTCGGCCGCGTCCGTGCACGGGCGGGTCCTCTCCGGCCCGATGCGGCGGGGTGAACCGCTCACCGACGCCCGGCTGCTCGGGCCGGGCATGCTCACCGGCTCCGGCTCCGGGCTGGTCGCGGCGCCGGTGCGGATCGCCGACGCGGACGCGGCACACCTGGTCACCTCCGGAGACCGCATCGACGTGCTCGCCGTGTCACCCGAATCCGACACGGCCTCCGGAGTCGCCCGAGACGTGCCGGTGCTCGCCGTGCCCGCACCGGCACGGCCGGGCGGCGGAGACGGTGCGCTGGTCGTCCTGGCGGTCACCTCGGATCAGGCCGCCCGCCTGGCCCACGCGCAGACCCGGGCTCGGCTGTCGCTGACCGTACACAGACGGGAATGACTCCCGGACGTCGAGAGACGATTACCCTAAGTCAATCGAATGCACAACGGCGTTGGGACTCCCATGGGTGAACGTGATGAGAAGGACAAGGGGCCGCGTGCCTCGGGCATGGCACAGATGCAGGTCCTTCGCAAAGGGATGGGCATGAGTGGGTTCAAGAAGTTCCTCCTGCGAGGGAATGTCATCGACCTCGCCGTCGCCGTGGTCATCGGAGCCGCCTTCACCACGATCGTGAACTCGTTTGTGAAGGATGTCCTCACCCCGCTGATCGCCGCGATCGGCGGGAAGCCGGACTTCTCCAAGCTTCAGGTGACGGTCGGGTCGTCCACGATCGCCTACGGCAACTTCCTCAACGCCCTCATCTCCTTCCTCATCGTCGCCGCGGTGGTGTACTTCCTCGTGGTGAAGCCGTACCAGCACCTCACCACCCGGTTCAGCAAGCAGGAGGAGTCGGTGCACCGGGAGTGTCCCGAATGCCTCTCCGAGATTCCCAAGGCCGCCCGGCGCTGCGCTCACTGCGCCTCCGAGGTCCAACCGGTCACCTGACAGGGTGATCGATCGCCGCCAATCCGGTCCTTCCACTCGCTGACCAGGCACAATCGTCGTTTGTGCCTCATCGAAGCCTGCGATTGGCCACAGTGGTGGCGATACTCGTCACGGCCCTCGGCGGCTGCCAGGGCGACACCGGCACCGCTCCTGCGTCCCCGCAGGCCGCCGTCCAGGCCGCCCCGGTCGCTCCCGCGACCCCGGCGGCCTCGTGGACGGTCCGGGAGAACGCACAGGCCGGTGATCGAGGCTGGCAGATCTCCAAGCTCGGTGGCGACGACGAGATCGCGGGCTACGCGGACCGGGTGAGCGTGCTGCCGGGCGAGCCGTTCCGGCTCCTGGTCTCCACCCGAGCACCCCGCTTCGTGGTCCACGCGTTCCGCATCGGCTGGTACGGCGGTGCCGGCGCCCGGCGGGTCTGGCGGTCCGCACCGACCCCCGGCATGGTTCAGGACGCCCCGAAGCTCATCGAGTCCACTCAAACGATCACGGCCGAGCATTGGCGGCCTTCCCTCACCGTCGACACCGCGGGCTGGCCGGAGGGCAGCTACCTGCTCCGGCTGGACGCGTCCACCGGGGCCCAGCGCTATGTCCCGATCACCGTGCGCAGCGCCGAGGTGGCCGGAAAGGTGGTGATCGTCAATGCGACCACCACCTGGCAGGCGTACAACACCTGGGGTGGGCGGAGCCTGTACGAGGGTCCGGGCGGGCGGAGCGACTTCGCCAATCGTTCTCGCGCGGTGAGCTTCAACCGTCCGTACGACACCAACGGTGCCCGGCTCTTCCTCTCCTTCGAGCGCGCCGCCATCGAGACGGCCGAGCGGAGCGGCGTGGCGCTCGCCTATCTCACCAGCCATGACCTCGACCGCCGGCCGCTTGACGGGGCGAGGGCGCTGATCTCCCTCGGCCACGACGAGTACTGGTCCGCCGGGATGCGGCGCCACGTCACCCAGGCCCGCGATCAAGGAACTAACCTCGCGTTCCTCGGTGCCAACGCGGTCTACTGGCGGATCAGATTCGAGGAGAACGGCCGGCTGGTCGTCTGCTACAAAGACGCGGGCGAAGATCCTCTGTTCGGTGAACGCAACACCGAGGTGACCGCGCTCTGGCGCGCCTTCCCCGCCGCCGACCCCGAGAGTTCGCTGGTCGGGCCGATGTACGACTGCTTCCCCGCGGAAGCGCCGTACGTCGTCCGCCGTCCGGATCACTGGATCTTCTCGGGCACCGGGGTGCGCCGGGGGACCGCCTTCCCCGGCATGGCCGGGGTGGAGACCGACAAGATCATGCCGGGCTACCCGATTCCGGAGTCGCTGACGGTGCTCGCCGAGTCACCCCTGCGCTGCGGGGACCGGGAGACCCTCGCGCACAGCACCTACTACCGGACCGCCGCCGGCTCGGCGGTGTTCGCCTCCGGAACGATGCGCTGGGTGTGTGCGATGCGCGGCCGAGCGTGCGGGCACGGTGTCACCCACGCCGCCGCGGCGTTCACCCGGCGCGCCACGCTCAACCTGCTCCGCCGATTCGCCCAAGGCCCCGTCGGCGCTACGTCAGCGGGGTCTTCGGCTCGTACTCCCAGTGCCACGGCTCGAAGGGGCTCCTCTTAGCCCAGTCCGGGTGGATCCAGCCGTACCTCCGGCCGTTCTGCTCCAGCCAGTTGAACTGCACGGACCTGAAGTTCTGCACCCCGCCGCAGAGGTCCACCGCGAGTCCCAGCCCGTGGTTGCTCCGTCCGGGAACGGCGGCGAGCCCCGGCCGGGAGTAGTAGACCGCCTGCTGTTCCGGGAGGCTGCGATAGCTGTCGGTCACACAGATCGGCGCGCCGAAACGCTGCTTGTACGCCTCGTTCAGGCTGATGAAGGCGATCGCCGCGTCCGCCCGGAGCCGCTCACCCGACTGGGTGAGCGGGCAGAGATACGAGGACGGGAGCAACCCGTTCGGATACTGTTCCGCGTCGCGTACCTTCGTCGGATCGCAGACGAGCGCCGCACGGTCCACCCTGTCGATCTTGATACCGAGCTTGACCAGCGCCTGGGTGAGCGCCTTCACGACCTTCGCGGATCTCTCCTTCAAGGTCTCGATCTCCACCGCGATCTGGGCTTCCGCCAGAAGATTGCCGGCCCGCAGCTCCTGGGCCTGCACCACCAGCGCCTCCCGCTGCTTGAGCAGCAAGCCCGCCTTGTCGGCCAGACTCTGCCTCGCCAGCGCGAGATAGTTGAGGTCACTAAGCGTCTGCAGGCTCTCCGCACCGCGTTCGGCGAACAGGAAGGGCACGAGGTTGCTCGCTATGGGCTGCTGATAGTAGACGCCGATCAACTCGGCCAGCGGCCGACGTGCCTCGGCCAGCGCACCGTCCGCCGCCTGAAGGTCCTTGAGCTTGCGGCTGAGCTCCTGCTGCGCGACCTTCAGCTTCGCCTGCCGCTGTTCCAACGCCTTGGTCGCAAGCTCGATCGCCTTGGCGTGCTTCTCGGCCTCCCGGCGCAGCTCGGTCAGGTTGGTGGGGTCTGCCGTCGCCCTCGCCGTACCGTCCGCCACGCCCGTCACAAGCCAGATCATCGCCATGAAGACCGCGATCAGACCGGCTGATCGAGGAGATGGCACAGTGAGAACTCCTCTGTTTGCGAACCTGTGACCTAAGCCAGCCACGCACGTTACTACAGGTCCAGGGGTGCGTGGGTAGAGTCATCCGACCCGTTATGCCCGAAATGCCTCCTAGTTTTGGTGATCGGCCTGCTCCAGGCATATCTCCCAGAGCCAGCTCTCCCGCCACTCCTCCGGGCAGACCACCACGCTCTCCGAAACCTCGGTCGCCTTCGGCTCGGGGCTTCGTCGGGCTCTCGTACCCCTCGGCGGCCTTGAGGTCACCACGACCCCGACGGTCTCACTCCCGCGGTGCCGTCCGTTCTCCGATCTTCCCCGTACCGCCTCGCGGTACCGACGGTCCGAATGCGGCGGAGGAGGCACCGCCACCGGCCCAAAAGCCCGATAAGTCGTCTCATATGGCTGAGTAACGGGATCCCCGATGGGCGTCCGGCCGCTCAACCCGTTGAGCTCACCGACGAGCAGCCAGCCCGCCAGAAACGCCGGAGCCACCACCGCCACCACCAAAGCCCCAGGCCGCACGGTACCCCGCGCCCGAACCCTCATGCGTCGCCCACCGATCACGTTCGGTGACTGTACGGCGGGATCCACGCCCCGGCGAAAGCACTTACCGGGCCTTTACCCCTGGCTAGACCTAGGTGACCACGGCAACCGAGCCCGAGGTGTCGCCGGGAGAGCCCAACGAGTACCCTTGTTTCGCTAAGCTTGTCCGCAGTTCCCTGCCCTCGTAGCTCAGGGGATAGAGCACCGCTCTCCTAAAGCGGGTGTCGCATGTTCGAATCATGCCGAGGGCACAGTTCGTACCGGCTGCTGAGCCTCTGACCTCGGGGTCGGTGCAGCCCTATCGGCGACATCACATGCCGCCAGGTGTAGTCGTGGCTCAGCATTCGCGAGACAAACACGACGGTCATGGTCTGGTCTCGCCGCCCACCGTGGTGCCATTCCCCGCTCAACCCTCCACCGCGTGCCGACCACCTGGTGTCCTGGTCGTCTTTGTCGCCGTTGAGGACCACCCTCGGTCGGCTGGGCCGGCCACCACGACGTCGTGCCTGAACATCACCGGCGCTGCCGCTGTGCCGACCCGACGCAAGTGATCTACAAGTCGATATCCGTCGCCGTCCTCTAACTTCATGGCGAGCCGCGTACCCGAAGCCAACGTGAGAAGTGGGGCAAGAGTGTCGCTTGATGAAGAATCCGTGGCTGTGCGCCTGGCTTCACATTCATCTCAGCGAGTGCCGCGCCCGGGCCGGGCACCTTCGAGCAGCCACCGCTGGGTCGCCGGGATGGTGGTGGTGCTCGCCTTGAGCTCTCTTTCGGCGTGTGCCGCAAACACACCGTCATCATCAGGTGGGGCCGTCAAGAGTGGCGGCTCCGCGACACCCACGCCCACCGGCAAGGTGCACCGTCTGGTGCTCCCACCACCGCAGAAGGTGGGGACCGTGCGCCTTAGCGCCATGTGGCACTTCAACGAGCGCCACGAACTACTGGCCGAGCACCCCCATGGCCCGGATGTCACCGTGCAGGACGTGGTCCAGGCACGATACGAGGAGATCAAGAAGGCCAAAGGCTGGCCGTTTACCAGGAACCTCACCTTCACCGGTTACGACGTGATTATCCGGGAGGACCAGCAGGTGCCGACCGCCGATCGCATGCTCGAGAAAATTGCGCGAGGCTTTTCACTGAGCCGCGAGTTCACCGTCGCCACGGGGTCGTTCGGCGGCTATGCCCGCTGTATCGGGTTCATCGTCGGCGAGAGTGAGACGGGCTCGTGCGCCTGGGCCGACAACGGCACAGTGGGTTTCCTGCTCGGCGCCAATTTTCGTGCCGCCGAGCTCGCAAAGTTCTTACCCGCCTTTCGCGCCGCCGTCGAGCGCTGAATCCATGCCATGGGTCCGGCTGTCGAAAGTCGGGGCCGAAGGTGACCGGGGACGGCAAGTCACCCGCATGTAGGCATTCAAGCCGGGAACGTGCCTGTCTTCCGCCTTCGGATGGTGCATGGTGAGGACATGGTCGGCACCTACACCGAGCGTGGTGGGGAAGGGGAGAGCCTGCTGTGAGCCGTCGCATCGACTACTACGACGACCCGGACGCCCCGCAACCGAACAGCCTCGTCCCCTCGGTCAACGTCATCGTGACCAACCAGGCCGGGGACCTACTGATGATCCGGCGCAGCGACAACGGCAACTGGGCCGTTCCCGGCGGGGCCATCGACCTGGGGGAGTCGATTCCGGCGGCAGCCGTACGTGAAACCTTTGAGGAAACCGGGATCACGTGCGAGATCACCGGGCTTGTGGGCACCTACAGCGACCCCCGGCACGTGATCCTCTACACCTCCGACGGCGAAGCCCGGCAGGAATTCTCCCTACTCTTGACGGGCCGCTTGATCTCCGGAGAGCCAACGCCGAGTGGCGAGTCGCGCGAGGTTCGTTGGATGCCGCGCGATGAGATCGGCTCGCTCAAGATGGACCGCTCGATGCGGATGCGGATCGAGCACTACCTAGGCGGGACCGGCCTGCCGCATATCGGATGAAGCATCGGTCGTGACCATTAAGGTCCCCGTCATGAGCGCTTCCGATGCTTCTCGTTCTTCTTGGTCCGATCTCCTCGGGCAGGTCAACCAGCCCATCCCGTCCGGCGCGAGCGAAGCCGAGATCGCACAGGTTGAAGAACGTCTCGGTGTCAGGTTCCCGCCGAGCTACCGGGCATTTCTGAGTTCCGCCAACGGATGGGGCGGGGAGACCCTGCTACCGGTTGGCGAAATCGGCTGGTTGCGGGATCTGGACCCGCACGCGGCCGAGCCCTGGGATGACCTCGCCCACGTACCCGACGAGGAGTACTTCACGTATGGCGACGGCCAGGACCCAGCTCTTCATTTCCGCTCCGAGTACTTGCCGGACACGCTCCTCATCGGTCATTTCGATGACGGCCAGTACCTTCTCAACCCACGGGTCACCACTCCCGAAGGCGAATGGGAAGCCTGGCACCTGGCGAGCTGGTGGCCGGGGGCCATCCGTTTCCGTTCCTTCTGGGACCTCATGAACGACCAGGTCGAAAGCAGGCTTGCCGACTACTACTCGGAGGCGGACAACGCAGCCTCGACACCCGGACGGTGACCAAGATGCACGGCTTTGAGGCGGTGATCGAGCGGGAGACGAGATGCCCCGGGCCATAGCGGGTGGCCAGAGGAGACGCCGGTCACGGGCTTCCTGGTGTGTCCAGTGGCGTACAGCGGCGCGGCGTGGCCACTATGCGGCCATAAGTAGCGCCGAGCCTCGGAATGATCCGAGGCTCGGCGAGGGTCTGACCGACATCGTCGAGATCCCCAGGGGCTCGATGTTCACCGTCGTCGGCATGAGCGGGACCCGGGCATCGGCCCCGTGCTCACCTCTGACGGGTCGTGGCGATCAGGCGGGCACGAAGGTGAAGGCGTCGTTCTTGTAGCCGGTGCTCGGGTCGTTGCAGTCATAGGTGATGAGGTCGACATTATCGCTGTAGTCGACGGCGTAGACGTGGAGACACTTGTCGACCAGAGCAGGGTGGCGGGTGGTGTAGACGGCCTGGTACTCGACGTCGTCGAACTTGTGGAGAGCGTGGATCCGGAAGAGCTGGCGGAAGTCGGTGGTGCAGGTCTGCTGCCTGATGACGAGGTCGTTGGTCTTCTCGGCCCCGTCACGGGTCCAGCACAGTCCCGCAGCGGTCTTGATGCGGTAGAACGGCTCGTGGTCGAGGACCTTGACGAGGGTGAAGCGCTGGGTGTTCTTGCCGGCACAGGTGTTCTGCACGATCGTCGCCCCCGCTCCCGCGGGGGAGCTCGCCACGTCCAGGCACTTCTGCGAGTGAAGGACCTTGATCTTGTAGGCGCCCTCGTCCGGGGCTGCCGCATGGGCCGATGACGACGACGCCGTGAGCGCGGTGGCGGTCGCGACGGCGACTGCCACGCTGACGAGCAGGTGTTTGCGCACGGACTGTATGTCCTTCCGTTTACGGCGCCTCGGAGCGAGCGCCGGACCGATCATCCAATCGGTCGGGCACCTAAAGTAGTCAGTCGATGGCCTTATGCAGTCGCCCGTTGGGTTGATCTAGGTAAACGCCTGGTGAGCACTTCCTGGCAGGCGCGAGCAGCACTGGGCCGGCCCTGGCGAGAGTCCGTGCCGAAGGTATGAGACACCTCTCACCAGTACCTCATTACGACATCATCCGCCCTTTACATCCTGATTTCATCCGCAGATCGGCTGTGGAATGACATGCAGGAGGGCCATATGGCTCTGACAGTACGGCGGCGCATGCTGATCGCTCTCGCGGTCATTCTCGGCATCGGCGCCTTCGGCGTACCGCAGGCGGCTGCCGGTCAGGCCGCCGGACCGACCGGCGCCCCTCAGCTCAGCGCGGCAGTTCAAGCCGACGACCCCGATGACGACGATGATGATGACGACGGGGGCGATGACGATGACGATCGTCGGGTTCCCCGGGGCGGTGTCGAGACCGGCGCGGGCGGCACCTGGAACGGGCAGGTAGCCGACCCGGTGCGCCTGCGGGTTCCCTCGATCGGCCTCACCACCAGGGTCATTCCCCTGAAACTGGACGTCGGCGGCAAGCTCGTCGCCCCCAAGCGCTATGACCTCGCCGGCTGGAATCGCAAGGGTCCGGAGCCGGGTGAACGTGGCGCGTCGGTCATCGCCGGACATGTCGACTCCAAGACGGGACCTGCGGTGTTCTACCGGCTGCGCCAGTTGCGTCCCGGCGACAAGATCCACGTGGACCGGGCCGACGGCACCACCGTCACCTTCAAGGTCAGCAAGCTCGCGCGCTACGCGAAGAACCGCGTCCCCGACGGCACGGTGTACGGCCCGACCAAGACACCGCAGTTGCGCCTGATCACCTGCGGCGGCGTCTTCGACAAGAGGAAGAGAAGCTACCGCGACAACATCGTGGTCTTCGCCCGTTGAGTTCGACCCCGCACCCTCGCCACCGGCGGAGGAGCCGTACGGAACCCGGTTCCGTACGGCTCACCTCCCGTGTCGCGTCCCATCAGCCGGGCGTATCCGGGTTCGACCGCACTCAGAACAGGGTCAACGGCTCGTTGGGCATGGGCTCGGGCAGCGGCTCGACCTCCGGCAGCCGGGCCCGTACCTCGTCATGAAAGCGGCGGGCGAGCATCAGCGCGTCGGCGTTGTCGGGAGTGTGCACGAACACGGTCGGTGAGCGGCCTTCGCGCAACCATTCGACGACCTTGTCGATCCACAGGCTCCAGCCCTCGATCGTCTGCTCCGTCGCGTCCCGGCCGAGGTAGCGAATGATCGGACGGTCGGTGAGAGCGGACGACCGGCGCGGCACACGTGGCTTCTTCATCCACGCGTCCCGTTCGGCGTCACTGGTCGGCGGACTACGGAAGAGGGTTGTGGTGTCGAAGGGGACCCATTCGGCGCCGACGGCGGCGAGCACCCTTTCCAGCAGCCGCTCGGACCGGGCGTCCTCGAAGAACGCGCGGTGGCGGACCTCGACGGCGTACCTGTGGGTACGGGGAAGCCGGCGCAGGAACCCCGCCAGGGTGCCGAGATCGGCCGGCGCGAACGACCCCGGCAGTTGCACCCAGAGCGCGGCGGTTCGCTCCCCCAGCGGTTCGATCGCCTCCAGGAACGACCGGAGTTCCTCGTCGACATTTGACAGGCGACGCTCGTGCGTGATCGGCTTCGGCAACTTGACCACGAAGCGAAAGTCGGGGCCGGTCTGCCGGGCCCACGTCTCGACGGTGCTCCTTGTAGGCGTGGCGTAGAACGTTGTGTTTCCTTCCACCGCGTTGCACCACGACGCGTAGGCCCGCAGCCGCTCGCCGGGAGGAAGCGGATGAGGGAGATATCGCTTCTGCCATGGCGCATGAGTCCACATCGCGCATCCCACATGAAGCCGCATGGCTTTGACGCTATCCAAGGTGACGAGCGGAAATGTCCGAACCGCCTTACACCTCGACCATTATCGGCAACCGGACCGGTGCGGCGGCGGGCGGAACCGAAGCGGTGACAAGCCTCCCGGGCCGCTCAGCGGCCCCCAGCTGCGCGGAGGAGCGCGGCAATCTCGTCGTATCCCTTCTCCCGCGCGTGCCCGAGCGGTGTGACCCCCTGGCTGTCCGCCAGGTTGACATCGGCGCCCGCCGAGACGAGCAGCGAGACGATCTCCTGGTAGCGCTTGGAGCCGTCGCCGAGGATGACGGCTTCCAGCAGGCCGGTCCAGCCGAGGTTGTTGACGTGGTCGACCTTGATATCGGTCTTGAGCACTTCGCGCACGTAGTCCACGTGCCCACGCTCACAGGCGGGGATGAGCGAGATGCCGCCGTAACGGTTTCTGATGGTCAGGTCCGGCTTGGCGGGCAGCAGCACCTTGAGCATGGCCACGCTCCCGGTCACGCCGGTGACCAGCCAAGGTGTGTCGCTTCTGTCGTCCGGCGCGTTGGGATCGGCGCCTGCGGCTACGAGGATCTTCGCCACCTCGACGTGATCGCCGGCCGCGGCCAGCAGCAGAGGGGTGCGCCGGATCCCGTCGCGGACGTCCGGTTCGGCTCCGCCCGTGATGGCCTCCCGGACCGTCACGGCGTCACCGGAGGCGGCGGCTTTCAGCAGTCGATCGTTGAGCATTTCCGTTCCTTTGCGGTCGGTACCGGCGCCGACACCACTCGAGCCCGAAGCCGAACCCGTGCCGGAAGGGACAGTGGCCCCGGTGCGGTCCGGCCCCGCGCAGGCGCCCACCGTCACGGCGAGCATGGAAAACAGTAACGTGCGTCTTTCCATCTCACCCCCTAGCCGAGCTGCCCCGCAGCGCGCAATCCAGCCTGGGCGAGCCGCTCGTCGATGTCGCCGCTTGGCGCCCCGCCGACGCCGATTCCCGCGATCGGACTGCCGTTCACGGCGACAGGGATGCCACCGGCCAGCATAAGCGTGCCCGGAATGTCGGCAATGCTGGGTCCACCGCCGCCGATGCCCTTGCCCAGCTCACTGGTTGGCCGCCCGAACGACACCGCCGTGAACGCCTTGCGCTTGGCCGACTCCTCGGTCTGCGGCCCGGCCCCGTCGCCCTTCAGGATGAGACGGGTGGCACCGGAGCGGTCCACGATGGCGACCGTCACCCGCTGCTTCTCCCTGGCCGCCTCGCGCATCACGGCGTCTGCGATCTTCAGTGCGGTTTCGGCGCTGAGCACCTGGGTTTGGGTGACGCCCTGCCGCTTCACCGCGGGGGCCGTCGTCTGCTCGGCGGACGACGGCGCGGCGAGTGCCGGTACGGCCACGGCCGCCCCGCCGACGACGGCGAGAACGGCGAGAGTGCCGACGGCGATACGGGGGCGGCCTGAGAACATCTTCTTCACGGCTTTTCTCCAGGTGAGAATGGCTTGGATGATTCCAAGATGCCGCGCTGTGGGCAGGAGCCCATCCAGAAAACCACTGAAACCGACATCAACCGATCGGTTGATGGAGCACCGGCCTCGGACGGGTAGCGTTGACGCGGTGGTGAGCGGCGGAGCACAGTGCGCCACCACGCAGAGCGGTTGACCGGAGAGCCGCGGAAGCCGTACGACATCCGCGAAAGGCCGAAGAAGGGGCGTACGTGGGGGAACGCGTATGGCTGAACCGCGCCATGCACGCGGGCTTCTTCCTGCTGCTCGCCGCATCCGCGTCCCGGCTCGTCGTCCGGCACGAGATGACCGCCCAGACGATCGTCTCTCTGTCGCTGTCCGCACTGCTCGGCCTCGGGTACGCGATCGGCGTCCTCCTGTGGGAGCCCCTCGGCCGGAAAGGCCGCCTCGGCTGGCTCGGCGCAGTGCTCGTTTGCTGGCTGATCCTGGTCGTACTGGCCCCGTCGTTCAGCTGGTGCGCGGTTCCGCTCTTCTTCGTCTGCCTGCGTCTGCTCCCGCAGCGGGCGGCGGTGGCCGCCTCCGCCTTTCTCACCCTCGCGGTCATCGTGGCCCAGATCCGCATCACCGACGTCGTCGAGCCGAGCCTGGTGCTCGCCCCGATAGCCATCGCCGCCATGAGCGTGGTGATCTTTCATGAGCTCCGCCGGACGGGCGTACTGGAAGAGCGCGAGCGTCTGGCTCGCGAAATCCACGACACCCTGGCCCAGGGGCTGTCCAGCATGGGCATGCTGCTGCACGCCGCCGAGCGGGGCTGGGAGACCTCGCCGGAGCACGCCCGCGCTCACGTGCGCCGGGCGCGGGACATCGCCGAGGAGAGCCTGGAGGACGCCCGGCGCTTCATCCGCGACCTGCGGCCCTCCGGACTCGACCAGGTGCCGTTGCCCGACGCCCTGACCGCACTCTGCGCCGACGTGGGTGCCGCGGGTGACCTCCGGGTACGGTTCCGCCGAGAGGGCGACCCACGTCCGTTGGATTCGGCCGCGGAAGCGGTGCTGTTCCGCGTGGCGCAGGGTGCACTGGCCAATGTGTGCGACCATGCGGCGGCACGGCGGGCGACGGTCACCCTGTCCTATCTGCCGGACCAGGTCACCCTCGACATCCACGACGACGGCTCGGGGTTCGATCCGGGGGCGACGACGCCCGCCGACGGCAGAGGGTACGGCCTGCGGGCCATGCGCGATCGGCTGGCGCAGGTGAACGGGCGACTGGTGATCGAGAGCGCCCCGGGGGAGGGCACGGTTCTGGCGGCATCGCTACCGGTGGAGAGCGGTGGCCACCCGTCCGAGGAGGGCCGGTGAAGATCTTCCTGGTCGACGACCACCCCGTGGTGCGGGCGGGTGTGAGCGCCCTGCTGGGCGGTGAGGCCGGCCTGGAGATCGTGGGAGAGGCGGCCACCGGCGCCGAGGCGGTTCGGCTGATCGGCCTCAAGCGGCCCGATGTGGTGCTCATGGATCTCCAGCTCGGCGACGGCATCGACGGTGTCGAGGCCACACGGCGGGTGCTCGCCCTCCCGGAGCCGCCCGCGGTACTGGTGCTGACCACCTACGACAGCGACGCCGACATCGCACGGGCCGTCGAGGCGGGCGCGATCGGCTATCTGCTCAAGGCCTGCCCGCCGGATGAGCTCTTCGCAGCCGTGTGGGCGGCGGCCAGGGGGGAGACGGCGCTGTCACCGGCGGTCGCGACGCGGATGATGCGCCGGATGCGCGACCCCGGACCCGTGCTGACGACGCGCGAGATCGAAATCTTGGAGCTGCTCGCCCAAGGGAGCGGCAATCGGGAGATCGCCGCCCGGCTCTTCATCTCCGAGGCCACGGTCAAGACCCACCTCGTGCACATCTACGGCAAGCTCGGCGTGGAGACGCGTACCGCCGCCGTGGCCGGCGCGGTCGAACGCCGCCTGATCAGGCTCTGAGCTCACCGCGAAGTCACAGACCGACTTCTGGAGTTGTACGGCTTTCGCTCCCCGATCTCCGCCGCCGACCTCGTCCTCCGGGAATTGCACCGCAAGGGAGTCTATTAAGCGCCGGCGGGACGGATCCGCGTTGCTCCAAGCCGCCCGAGACGCGGTGACAAGATCTCCGATCGGTACCGACATTATCTTTTCCAGAACGCATCGTTACCAATCAATTACTCTGGGTAGCTAACAAGGAGCTGTTCGTTACCTACCCAGGAGGTTGACGTGCGCCAAACCGCTCGCCTGCTCATCGCCGTCACGGTCACGATCTTAGGTCTACTGGCCGCCGCCCCCGCCGCCCACGCGGTCGACCCCATCGCGACCACCTTGTGCCTGGTCGAGACCGCGACCGGTCTGACCACGGCCGTCGATCCGGCCCACCTGGCCGTGCCGACCGAGGCCCTGCACTGCTTCGGACCGTGAAAAACCTCGCACCGTACTAGCACTGGCGCGGCGGAAACGCCGCGCCACCCCATGGACACTCAACGTCACTAGGAGATCCGATGAACGCCCGAGCCTTTGTCATCATGGTCCTCGCGCTGGCCGCGGTCGCCCTGCTCGCCAGTGTCCCTTCCCAGGCCGCAAGCGGCGGCGGAGGCCATACGACGATCAGCGTGCACTCATTGATCGACCGACTGTCGATAAGCCTCCTCACGTCGTGACGATGGTGAAGATACTGTCCGTCGCCACCAGCGCGCCCACCGGACTGCAGGGATCGGTGAAACGCCTCGGCTACATCATGTTCCTCAGCCGGTGGATCCAGGCACCGCTCTACTTCGGGCTCATCGCCGCACAGGTCGTGTACGTATGGCGGTTCATGGCGGAGCTGAAGCACCTCGTCACGCTCGGTTTCGGCGGGGCCGCGCCGGAGACCACGATCATGCTGATCGTGCTCGGCCTGGTGGACGTGGTGATGATCTCCAATTTGCTGATCATGGTGATTGTCGGCGGCTACGAGACCTTCGTCTCACGGCTGCGCATCGAAGGCCATCCCGACCAGCCCCAGTGGCTCTCCCATGTCAACGCCAACGTGCTCAAGGTCAAGCTGGCTATGGCGATCATCGGTATCTCCTCCATCCACCTTCTCCAGATCTTCATCAACGCGGGCCGTCCCGCTGTCACCGATAGGGAACTTCTGTGGAAAACACTGATCCATGTGACCTTCATCGCCTCGGCCGTTGCGCTTGCCGTGATCGATCGGATCATGCAGGGAACGCTCCCCAAACCGTCCTCGAACCAGAGCGCGGCAGCCGATCCGACGAATGTGTCGCAGGACAGGGTGGCCGCCTAGCGGCGATCCGGCGCAGCCGTCCGTGCCGAGCGATGGCCAGAGGCATCGTCGGGGTCGGCTTCGCCATGGCGGCGTTGCTGTTTCTGGCCGCCCCCGCCCACGCCGAAGGTCCGGGGCCGGCGAAGAACCCGCCGCTCATCGGCGATGTGATCGTGTTCAACGACGAGATCGTCGAGCCCGTGTCCGCTCCGGTGAGCACCTGCGGCGGCGCCCTGCCGGTGCTCAGCAGCTCCGACACCAACTGCAAGGACGCCTCGCGGGTATCCGACGACGACGCGTGACCGCCTCCCGTGTGCCCGTCCGGGAGTCCTCGGGCGGGCACACGGCGCATCCCCGAGGGGACGAGCCGTGTGAACGGTCCGGCCGGTTCCCCGGATGACGCCAGGACGTCAGGCCCGCTCAGCATCCTGCCCAGCCGCATGGGCAGGATGCCAGAGGCAATGATCTTCTCTTAGAGCCGGTGGGCGCTTACCGGAAACATGGTTGTGGACACGGCTGGAGCCCGGACCACACCGGAAGAAGACGATCAGCAAGGGTGCCCGGAGATTGGCGCGGGGTTAGGGACATCCATTCTCGGAACGTTCCTGGTCCTTTTCGTAAAGGTCGCCGATGAGATAGTCACAGACCGGTTGAGTGGCCAGGTCTCGAATGTTGGATATGTTTAGGATAGCGATGTTCCTGGTGAACCCTATGCGTGAGGCCCGAAAGTCAATCAGACCGGTCACACCTCGGAAGGGGTTCTCGCGGAACCATTGCCCCACTGCGGCCCGATGTATTCCGGAGCCGTCGGCGAGTGACTTGGCCGCCTGGATGAACATGCCCGCCGCATCGTAGGTCCCCCCAACCCTCTCCCCGACCCAGGGTGCCTTCTGCTCATATCCGATCTCATTTCTGAGCTTGGAAAGGCCTTTGCAGAAGGTATCAACCTGAGAGCCGGCTAGCAGCTTTGCATTGGACCTGCCGAGAAGACAGTCCTGACCCGCCAGGACGACCAGACTCCCCATCCCGACATAGGAGACCGGTATGCCGGGGAGTCCGGGCTGGACCCGGTTGCGGTTCTGCGCGATGAACCTGGACACCGCGTCCGCCGCGACTATGGTCGGCAGCCGCCGGGGATCGTGGCAACCGCCGGCGATGTTGACGAGAAACTCGCCGAACGTCTCCTCCCGGCCCGCGTAGAACACCAGCTCGTCATTGTGATCCATGGCCTTGGCGCAGAGAGACGGCACCGCCCCGGAGCCTTTGGGGAAAACAAATTCATTCACCGCGATTTTTGTATCCGAGAGTTTCCGCCTGATCTGTTCAACCAGAGTCCGCACATAAACATCTTCCGCATCAAGAGGCGGATGATAAAGTCGCACCATCTTCTTGTTGCGATACTGCGCATAGTTCGCTATCAGCAACGCCTGACGCTCGTTTGGTGGAACAAGCTGAAAATAGAGTTGGGAATCCGTCGCAAGGCCTTCCCCGGTCAGGGTTGTGCCGACGGCCATCATGCCTTGTCCACCCAGCAGGCGAATCGCGTCTCTGGTCTGCTGAACCGTCCTGTTGAAGCCGACCACTCCCAAGATCGTAGGATCGGCGAGCAACGGGGCGAACATTCGCCGTACGACATGCTCCGCGGCGGCCATCTTCTCCGCGCCGTTGGCCACGGTGATCTGGAGCAGCGGCCCGGTCTGGCGTTGAGTGTTCTGCTCTTGCTGCCGGAGAAGGAAACCTTCCAGTTCCTCGGCCACCGCCTCATCGGTATCGGGATCGGCCTCCCGATGCGAGAACCCTGACATATAGACAATGCCCACGATCGCTCGCTCGGGTTTGAGCGCGTGGAGCCTCGACGCCGTGTCGTTCTGCTCGAAGATCGCGCGCTGTAGCCTCCGCACGCGCTCACTCGATCCGCCCGCACTGTCGTCGCCGGAGGTGAAGATCTGTCGAGCGTCACGGCTGAATCCGACGCATTGCGTGTTCCCCACCTCAACCATGTACGCCTCAACGTTCAGGGCGTCGGAAAATGGACCGGCGAACAAGCCGGAAATCGAGCAGCCCGCCTCATAGTGATTCTTGATGTCAACGGCGCCGAGCAGCAGCACGGGTGTGATTGCGACCACCACTGCCAGCTCCAGAACCCCTCGCCTGGTGAGAAAGTGCGGCTTTCGTGGCCGGAACCCATCCTTCCGCGTCCAGATCCCCGCGTCGGCCGGGAGGCCCACCCCTTTGGGGGAGACCGTCCCGGGGAGCCTGATGAGTAGATACCTGGCGTCGCGGGCGAGTGACTGGCGGCTACTCGGGAGAGCCTGGCGCCAGTTCTCCAGGGCATCCAACGCCTGGGTCGCCTTGACCGGCCTGGCCTTTCTCATCGATGGTGGCTGCTCCTGGCTCGCCGCGATGATCAAAAGCGGGTCGGGTTCACCGGTCCTGTTACGAACGGTGTTGATGAGTTCGAGCAGCTCCCAGCCACCGTTCCCGGCGGACACGTTGTCCAGGAGAACCATCACGTATGAGGTGCGGCGCCAGCCCTGCCTTCGCGGCAGACCCCGGTGAAACCGGCGGTAGACGGAACGCAGATCCTCCAGGAACGCATGGGTAAGCAGAGCCTTCACTTCGGTCTCGTTCTCATGGTCACGCTGGTTCCTGGTCAACCGTTCGGCGAACCCCAGAAAGCTGGTGGAATGCTGCGGAACCATGAATATCTGGTTCATAAACCATCGGGGCCTACGGCCGAGTCCTGGAACCCAGGTCCTCCTCAGGCGAAGGAGCAGCGACAGCGCCATCCCGAAAGCGCTCAGGGATGTCCGGATCGTGACGTCCGGG
The DNA here is from genome assembly GCF_025996515.1 of Rhizohabitans arisaemae. Taxonomy (GTDB): domain Bacteria; phylum Actinomycetota; class Actinomycetes; order Streptosporangiales; family Streptosporangiaceae; genus Rhizohabitans; species Rhizohabitans arisaemae. The sequence continues at coordinate 425,091 of NZ_BLRH01000029.1, read as the reverse complement.
ATTAGTTGCTCCACCCCCGGGCCGGGCTCCGATGAGTTGCTCGCGTCAGAGTTCCTCACCCATGCCTTCAGTGCGTCCACGATGCGCAGGTGCTGGTCCCGAGTCTGCGAGTCCCGAAGGGAGACCCTGGTCAGAAAGGATGCCAGGCGGTAGTGATGAAATCGGGCGATACGCCAGGTGCCGAAGCGATCTTCGGAGAGCCGGTTGCACAGCTCGTCCAGGAGCGGCAGCAAGGGCGGGCTCGCCGGTGGGGGCGCATCGGAAGCGGTGTCCCCTGCGGAGTCGAGCCGATCGCGGTCCTCTTCCCGCTGGCCTTGGGCAGCCTCATGGACCTTGTCGACGTCGATCCGGATATGCATGATCTGCGGCCTATCGACCTGATTGAGAAGGCTGCTCAGGTGGCCCAGGAAGTCCGGCTGATTGAGGCTCCGTTTGAGACAGATCAAGGGCAGTGCTTGATCTCCACGGATCTCCCCCTTATCCCTCCGGTCGAAGAAGGGCGGCCTCTTACTGACCTTTTGGATAAGCTCCAGCACCACCGCTACACCCGGAAATAGCGGCAGTTTTCCTGGCATCCCCATCGAGATCACCCACAGCCCGTCTACAGAACGGCAAACGTCAGGAACTCAGAAACCCCGTAGTTCATCCCGGTTTCCACTATATGCCGGGATAGCAGGAATATCCTCCGCCCACAGAGTTCACGCCGTCGCTATAAGACTCTGGAAATAACACCCGATCCGAGGATTTAACTCCTATTAGTCAGACGTAATAGATGACAGCCGAATCCAGCCTGATAACCCGGCCGTCGCTCGCACGAAGCCGGTGGATTTGCGGATGTGCCGTCCAGGTCAGGGGCGGGTTCGGTAGTGGTAGCTGTGTGAGTGCGTGAAACCGATTCCGGCGTAGAGCCGACGAGCGGCCTCGTTGTCCTTCTCCACCTGGAGATACATCCGCTGGATCCCCTGGGTGGACGCCCAGCGCGCCCCCGCGCCGAGCAGTGTGGTCGCCACACCCCGACGCCGGGCCTCCGGCCGGGTGACCATACAGAACACTCCTGCCCACCCCGAATCCGCAGCGAACAGCCCAAGCCCGTCGACCCGACCGTCCCGGACGACGCTGAGAAAGGCGACCGGAGCGGGGATACGGGAGATGATCTCCTGCCCGACGAGAAAGGCGTCGGTGCTCCCGTCGAGCTCGGCAAAGGCGTCAAGCCAGCGGTGCGGGTCGTCGGCGACGTCGGCCGTCAGCGTGGCGGCCGTGGCGGCGATGACGGTGTCGGTCGCCGCCTTGAGCACCACGGTCTCACCGCCAAGCCGGTAACCCCGGGCCTCCAGAAGCGCGTCCAGCTCCCGATGGTGTTCCGCCGGGCTCACCTGGACCTGAGAAGGCATACCCCGATCGCGATAGAAACTCCCGACCGCGTCGAGCTCCAGGGCGGGCTGAAGAGGCGGGAGAGCCGAGTTGCTCCGCTTTCGGGAGACCCCCGGAGTACACCGGAACAGCCAGCCGCGATGTTCCCGGATCACCGGGGCGGGCCAGGCTCGGGCCGCGCGAAGCTCGATCTGGCGGGCGCTTGACGCGCGGCAGATCCGCACCAGCTCCGGGACGAACGTGGCGAGCAGCGCGTTTTCCCCTAGCTGAACCGGCCGGTATCCGGCGAGACTGAGCCCAACGATCTCGAATCGTTCGGCGAGCGCCGCGATCCGCGCGATGAACTCCTCCGGCGGCACTCCACCCGGTTCGGGGGCACCGACCTCGGAGAAGCGCCGAGGATCGAGAACATCGAGATCGATATGAAGATGGACCGCCTCTGCCGCTGTCTTCCCCACTTCCTCCACCAAATCCGACAAATCCGGCATATGCAGCTGATGGTGTCCTGCGTAGGAATGCTCCGCCGGGTCAAGAGCTCGTGTCCCGGCGAAAACCACCTGTCCCGGGCTGAGCGTCCGATCGGGAACGAGCTCCGGCAGACCGTCGCCGAGGAGCGTGCGGACCACCATGCCGTCAAAGGAGCCGGATGGGGATGAGTCAGGCGTGTTCAGATCACCGTGTGCGTCACACCACACCACCGCGAGCCGGTCACCGTACCGGCGCAGTGCCTCGGCGACCGGACTGAGGGCCACCCCACAGCCTCCGCCCACGGTGACGACAAAGCGATCACGCACACACGAGAGCACGGTACGCGTCCGCTCGGCGGTCTCTGCGAGGGTGGGACCGACGTCGACCCGTACCCGCTCCGCCGCGGGGATCATCGCCGCCAGCCTCGCGGCCCCCTCGCGCAACCGAGGCGCCGTCTCCGAGAAGGAACCCTGCCACTGCGGCACCTCGACGACCATCACCCCGGTCAACGCCTCCCCCGACGTTTCGATCAACACGTCTCCTCTCTCCAAGGACTCGCGGCGCACAGACTCGCCGGTTCACAATCCAATACTCGGGGATCGTCCTGGTTGGGTGCTCCACATCGTTTTCCTACGAATCCCTAACGCCGGTGCCCCGCCCTCCAAGCCGATCCGGTACGGCCTGCGGCGGCCACCATCCCGAACCGCGAAATCCCCGCGGCGGCGACCGCCGGCCGGACCCGGCGATCACCGGGACGATCCGGAAGGCCGACCTCCGGCGCACGCCGTACCCGACCTTCCGACTGTGGCCCGGACCCGAGCGTGGGGTCGACAAGACCGCGGGGCCGCCGGTGTCCCCGAGCGTCCCCGCGGCCGTGCGAGCCGGTCCGGGCCGTCGACGGCCCGGAATCGGGGCGGCCCTCGGCCGGTGTCGAACCGCGATGGTGCGCGGTTCGACACCGCGGTTACGGTGAGCCGCCGTGGCGACGAGCCGTCGACGATGCGGCGGCCGAGCCCGTTATCTCGCGTCGCAGACGAGAATCGCCTGATGGGCCTGCCTCAGCTCAGGGCCGGGTTCGACGCCCACCGTGTTGATGAGGTGCGCCCGGACCTTGCCGTAGGTGGCGAGGGCGTCGGCACGCCGCCCCGATTGGTGGAGCGTGTGCATGAGACGTACCCAGAGGCGCTCGTTCAGCGGGAATTTGATGATCATCCGACGGAGTTCCGCGACGGCCTTACCGTACAGGCCGACCGAGATCCAGATATCCAGGCTGCGTTCGGCCACCGCGAGATGCTGCTCCTCCAGCCAGGCGATGTCGGCTTCGAGCAGCTGGCTTCCCCGCGCGTTCTCCAGCGGCCGGCCGCGCCACAGTTCCAGCGCCTGGTTGAAGGACGCGCTGGCGGCGGTGATGTTGCCTCGGGCGAAGTGCCGTTCGCCGTCACCGGCCAGTTGCTCGAATCGGAGGACGTCGAGTTCGTCGGGAGAGATCGACAGCCGGTAGCCGCCGCGGAGGGTTTCCAGCCGGTAACTCGCGTTGGGAGTGACCGATCCCAGCGCGCGACGCAGCGCGTAGGCGTAGCCGCGGAGGTTGGCCTTCGCCGAGGGCGGAGGTCTGTCCCACAGGTACCTGCTGAGGAAGTCGAGTGTGACCGGCTTACCCGATCGAATAAGTAGTGCCGCTAGGAATGCACGAATTCGGCCACCCACGAGTTCGATACACTGATCCCCTTCGCTCGCCTCAAGGCTGCCGAGGACGCGAAAATCCACACTTTTCCCCTTTTTTGACACCGTGCCTGGCCTTGAACGGCAATATCGGCAGCAAGCATCAGGGAACAACGGGCCTGAAGCCTATTTCACGCCAGTAGACAAGTGTGATCTGAGAATGTCGTCTCACGAGGTGACGTATTCAACTCGGACGCCCTGACCAAGTTGGAACACTTCCTGGAAGTAGTCCACGTCACGTAACCGCCCCCAAAACGGCCACGACCCGCAAGCACTTCACTCTGAGATTCATGCATCCGCCCGATCAGTGGGCGGTACCGACCGCGGTTCGCCTCCAGTTGAGGGTTCATCCGCATGCCCGAGCCTGTTCCCCTTTGACGCCAAGCCTGGGGCCCGAGTCAGGCTGAAGACTCGGACCGCCCCCGTAATAAGACCTCCAAGACCGGCAACGCTTCGTTTGTCGCTATACGGCGACACACTATCGCACTTCGTCTTACGTTTCCAGAACGGAATATTACTATAAATCGTATATAAGGGCACGAACAAGACAAAGCAACTTACCGCCTGTCGACTAAGATGACAGAAAGCGTCGCGACTTCGCGACGCGCCAAACCCCGAGAGAGTGATCTTGACTAACCGTCCGGGAGAGCCTTCTCCAGCGCTGTCCAACCTTGTCCGGGAGGCGTGTCTCGGCGGAGTGTCCTACCGCCAGCTCGCGGAGAGTTCGGTCGACGAGGAGACCGGAACCCGGCTCGACTTTCGCTGGATCAACGCTCTCGCACACGACCGCCTGGCCAACGCCCCGACCCCGGCCCGGCTCCGTGCCCTGGCCAAGGGATTGAGCATGCCGGTGGAGGAACTGAAACGACTGGCTGCGATTCAATGGCTGGACTACCACGTCACCGTGGACATCGCCGAGGCGGGTGAATGGGTGCTGTGGACCCAGCTGAATGAAGAGGATCTGGCTGCGGTGCGCATCCTCGTCGAAGGGCTGGCAAGTCGACGGAAGCTTTCCCAGAACTCGCGGGAGAACTCCTGATCACCTGATATACCTAATATATACCTGCCGATACGACGTGGGTGCTCGCGAAAAGCGAAGCCACTTCGGCTGACCATCACAGGGCAGGTATGACAAGGGGCAGGTATGTACTGTATCCGCATAGAACGTTCGAGCGACCCCCGCTATCGTTGCGATGCGGAAGGACCTCGTCTCGTCAACAATCCCGGCAACAATACCGTTCTTATCACGGTCCACGAGAGTGAAATCGACGAGGAATACGCTCGCCAGCTCAGCGAAGAGTTCTCGAACCACACGGTCCGGAACGCATGCCGGCGTCCTCCGGACGACCTCGCCGAGGAACCCATCGAGATCGACCACATCCTGGTTGCCGCCGAAGAACTACCTCCGGGAAAACTCGTCTACGTGGAGACGTCCGCCGACCGGAAACGAGTGATCGCGTTCCACCATGAGGCCCGGTTTCCGCGTGAGCTGGCTTCCCGCCTGGCGCTGCTCGTCGAGGAGGCGAGCAGGCATTTCGACCTCCTATGACGACGACGCCCCTGTCACCCCTCCACGAGCACGGCCCGGGTGGGCGCCCCGTCCGCGTTCGCGAGCTTGAGCGGCACCGCCCACAGGGTGTAGTCCCCACTCGGCACATGGGCGAGGCGCAGACCCTCCAGAATCAGCACGCCGGCCCCGAGAAGAGTGCGATGCGTGCTGAAGTCGTCGTCGACGGCGGCATCCACGCTGAGGTAGTCGATCCCCACCAGATTGACGCCGCGCCGCACCAGCAACCGCGCGGCCTCGGCACTGACGTGGACATACGTCTCCCGGTAGGGCTCTTTCTCCCCGATGTGGGAGTTCGCCGTCCGGAACAACACGTTCTTCCCGGATACCCCTTCGGGAACGTCGCCGGCCGTGACCGTGTCGCCCGCGACGTCCACGACGACCGCGGGCCCCTGAAACCGGCTGAGGGGGATGTCGTCGAGGGTCGGGGCCCCGTGGATGAAGTGGGCGGGGGCGTCGATGTGGGTGAGGACGTGGGCGCTCATCCGCTCGATCTGGGTGAGCGCATAGGGTGATCCGGCTTCGATGCTCGCGACCTCCCGCAGGGCGGGGGGTGCGTCGCCGGGATACACGGGCGCGTCGCCGTTGATCGTCCATGAGATGTCAATGATCGTCGGCATGCCGTGCTCCCCTCGCGTACCGCGGTCGACCACCGCAGAGCAGCGATCTTAGTTCCCGGTACGACGTGGCTCGCCGTGAACCACCGATCCCCTCCCCCAATTCCGAATAAATCCCCTATATCTTGACATTTAGCTTTGATACCGGAATTCAAGATCGCCTATGCTCTGCAATACTCCGGGCACTTCGCGAGAACCAGCCGGTATGTCGCTTCCGCAGTGTTAACCTCGCATTCTGCCTAAGGCGGGTGATGGCAACGGAGGGGTGGGGATGTCCAGGGCGAGGGCTTCCCGGCATCGCTTGTCCCAGCGAGATCAACCGCGGTGGCCGGTGAGCCGGGTACGGCCGCAGGCGGCGGCGCCCGTTCGGTACGGCGGGGCCTCGCCGAGCCCGGTCCGGTCACGCGCGAGCCGACCTGGACGATCTCCGGTGTCTCCCCCGAGGACGAGCTAGCGGACTCCTCGCCCCTGCCTCCGCGATGTCGCCAGAAAGTGGACCAGCGTGTCAACGTTCATCAATCCATATACGTTCATCCCATTTCCGGAAATAGTGGATCCAAAGGCGTTTCGAGCGCCACCCCACGGCCACGTGAAACTCGGCTCCGGCCGCTACCTCGGCGAGATAGAGGTCGAGCTGACCGCTCAATCCCCCCTACTCCTCCGCGGGGCGGTGCGTGAACGGGCCGTCAGGGACGACGGCGTGCACGCCTTTCCCACCCGGGCCTTCCCCGGCGCCACAGGTGAACCGGAGCCGTACCTGCCCGGCTCCGCGCTCGCCGGCGTCCTGCGTTCCCTGCACGAAGTGATCGCGGGCGGGTGCCTGCGGGTCTTCCACGGCGACTTCCGCCCAGGCCACCGGGACGTCGCCAAAGTACGGGGCACCGGCTGGACACTCGGGCTGGTGGAGGCGGTCGACGCCGGTGGGCGGCCCGTCAGGCTCCGGCTCTGCGACGAGGTCGTCTGGGTGCCCGCGCACGACCTCGCCCGCGCCCTCGGCGGGCCGGACAAGGTGGTGACCGGGGCTCGGGTGGACCTCCCCGGGAACGGCTGGGTCAAGCACGGTCACAAGAACCGGAACGAGCTGATCAGCGGGGCCGAGGTCACGGCGGGCACCGGCTGGACGGTGCTCGTCACCGACCTGGGCACCCGGCAGAGGTCCAAGGGCGTCTTCTTCGCGGTGGGCAGGCTGAGCGAGACCGTCGCGGAGGAGGTGGCCGACAAAGCCTGGGAGGACTACCAGTGGGCGGTCGACGGCACCAACGACATGCGGCTCGCCCGGCGCCCGAACACGGTCGTCCCCACCGGCCTCGCCACGCTGGAGGAGGAGGTACGGCGCGGGCCTGAACTGCTGGGGAAGCGGCACCTGGCCCGGCGTGCCCTGCTCCCCGGTCAAGTGCTGTGGGTGCTCAGCCGGGGGCAGGGCCGGAACAAGCTGATCGACGATTTCGCCCTGTCGGCGATCTGGCGGCACGCGGGCAAGCACGCCGCCAAGGAGCGGGTGCCGACGGTGCTGCTGCCCTGCTCGGACCCGGACGACCTCTGCCCCACCTGCCGGATCTTCGGCTCCGCGGACACCGAACGCGAGGACCGGCCGGAGGCCCGTCAGCGGAGCTACCGCGGGCATGTCCGGTTCTCCGACGCCCGGGTCGCCGGCCCGTACTCCGTCAAGGTCGAACATCTCGCCCCGCTCGGGCAGCCGCGGCCCGGCGCCGGGCAGTTCTATCTGGAGCCGAACGACGTCAACCCGGGAGAGCGACCGCTGCGGGATTGGGGATCGAATGCGGACAAGCCGGTGCGGATGCTGCGTGGCCGCAAGCACTACTGGCTGACCGCGCAAGCCGACAAGCGCCCCCTGCTGCGGGTGAAGGATCGGCCGTTCACGGGGGAGATGGCGAAAAGCGCGGAGACGGTGGAGGCCGGGGCCCGTTTCGTGTTCACCGTCCGGTTCGAGAACCTCACGGCCGCCCAGCTCGGCGGTCTGCTCGCCGTACTGGAACCGGGGCCGCTCCCCTGTGCCTGCGCCATATGCGGGGGCAAGGGCGGCAAGCGGAAGAGTGAGCGGTACGGCTTCGCGGTGGGCGGCGGGCGCCCGTTCGGCTTCGGCACCTGCACCTCGTCGATCCGCGCGCTGCGGGTGGACACCGCCGAATCCCGCTATCTGGCCGAGTTCGACCCGCCCGACCCGGCCGAGGTGACGGCGGCGGCCCGTACCGCGTTCGAGGAGGACGTCGACCCGGGCGTCCGGGCGACGCGCTGCGCGGTGGCCGCGGCACTCCAGATCGACCGGGTTTCCCCCGTCCGGGTCTGGTACCCCACGGAGGAGGAGATCCCCTCGGGTGAGCTCACCAAGGACCACCTCGCCGTGGGTTTCACGTTCTGGAAAGACAGTCAAGGCGTGCTCTACAAGGAGGAGAAGGCCCCGTTGACGCCGCTTCCCGAGGTGACCCGGGCCAAGCAATCGATCACGCTGAAGCCGCGCGTGCCACGGAGCGCCCGATGACCGCGTTCTACGCCGAGATCGGTGTGAAGGGTATCCAGCGCTATCTCGCCCGTACCCCTCGGCTCCGGGGCCGGCGAGGGGCTAGTGCGCGGCTCGCCGACGCGACGAACCAGGAGACGATGAAGCGGCTGCTCGGCGCGCGTGCCAAGATCAACGAGGAGGCCGGCTCCGCGGACGGGGTGGTGAGCCTGATCGTCGATCGGGACCCCGAGGCAATCGTCGACGACGTCCTCGCCTACCTGCGGACGCAGCTTCCGGGCGCGGAGTTCCAAGCCGCCTGGAGTACCGGAGTGGACTATCTGCACGCCTATCAGGCGATAAAGGAAAGCCGGACCGCAGGCCGATCCCCGGTCACGGCCCCGTTCCGGACCGATCTGCCGGTTCCGCCGGAATTCCCGTTCGCCGCGCCGTGCCGACTGTGCCGTACGGCGCACGCGGTGGACGAGGTGAAACTCGGCGACCGTGAGGTCAGGCAGGTGTGCGCCGATTGCCGGATGCGGGAAAGTCACGGAACCCGCAGCCTGGGCAAGGACGCCGAGCACCGGCTCGCCCGGCAGCTCGGGGTGGACCGGGTGCAGGGTTTCGACGAGCTGGCCCGGCTGGACCCCCGGGACGACTCCCCCGGCTCGCCTTCGGGGAACCACCTTGCCACGGTCTACGCCGACGGAAACTCCATGGGGATCCTCTTCGACCGGCTGGCCGAGGACGACGGCGCCCTGAAGAAGGTGATCTCCAGGAAGGTCTCGGAGCACACCTGGACGGCGCTGGTACGGGCCACCGAACAGGTGCGGCGGCCCGGGGAGAAGTCGCTCTGCGTGGTGCCGCACGTGGTCGGCGGCGACGACGTGCTGGTGAGCCTGCCCGCCGCGCGGGCCTGGCCGTTCGTCCTGGCGTTCTTGAACGGGTTCGGCGAGCTCATGGCCGAGACGCTCGGCGAGAGGCCCGGGCTCCCGATCCCCTCCGCGTCCGCGGGCCTGATCATCGCCCACGTGACCACCCCCTTCTCGCTGGTGGTCGACAACGCCGAGCGCGGGCTCAAACAGGCCAAGCGCCTGACCCGCGGCCGGGGTTCCTCGGTGCACGCCCTGGATGTGACGGTGGACGGCACGGACGGGGCGCGGTTCCCCGCACTGAAGGCGGACGACCTGCGGGACGCCACCGCCGACCTGGAAAGACTGCTCACCGTCCCGCCCGCCGGCCGGAGCAACCTCCTGCAGGAGCTGGCGGTGGAGCGGGATCCCGTCGAGGGCGTGAAACGCGCCGAGACCCTGGCCAAGCGCATGGGCTTCCCGGAGAAGATCGAGCCGTTCACGGGCGGCGGGCCCATCGGGCTGGGACACGCGCTGAGAATCGTGAGGTGGTGGAGGTGAAGGTCACGATCGCCTTTCACGGCCCGTTCCGGGTCGCGACCGGGGTCGCCAGGGCCGACACGCACGAGGCGGTGGACGCGGACGATCTGCTCCCCGCCTCCTCGCTGAAGGGGTTGATGCGGGCGGCGGCACGGCTGCTGCTTCCCGGCGGAAACGACCTGATCACCGAGGTCTACGGGAGCGAGGCCGACCGCACCCGCACGCCGCACACCCCATCCGCGAAAGCCCGGGTCGCCTCGCCCTGGCACTGGAGCGACGCCGAGTTCACCGGCGAGGGTCCGCGGACATGTGTCCGTACCCGGGTCTCCATCGACAACGAGACCGGTACGGCCAAGCGCGGGCACCTCGTCTCCGGGGAGGAGGTCTGGGCGGAGTCGGCCACGTTCACCGTGACCCGGCGTTTCCCCCTCTACCCCGAGACCGCGCGCAGGCACCGGGTGGTCCTCGCCGCCTCGGCGGCCGCGGTGCACGCCCTGGGCGCCGACCGCCGCCGGGGCCTCGGCTGGGTGAGCATGACCCCCGAGGACCCGGCGATCGACGAAGCGCTCCTCGCCGACCTCGCCACGCTGAGGAGCATGTCATGACCGAGGTACTGGACGTCACCGTCGTGGCCAGGCAGGCGTTCGCCATCGGGGTCCGCCCCACCGCGGACGCGCCGATCCAGACCCGGTTGCACGTGCCGGGCTCGGTGCTGCGGGGCGCGCTCGCGGCCGCCTGGATCAACGAGTACGGCGAGCCGGATCCGCTCCGTCCGGGACGTGCGGTCATCCCCCCGGGACGGCGCGCCGAGTTCGAGGAGTTGTTCGAGCGGAAGGTCCGGTTCGGCCCGCTGCTGGCCGTCGGCTCATCGGTCGTGCCGCTATCGGTGAAACGGTGCAAATACGCCGACGAGGGCGACCTCGACGACCCATGCCGGACCGCCTTGCAGGACGAGGCCTTCGGCCAGACCGGCAGAACCTGTCCGAGCTGCGACGGCCCGACGGTGCACGGCCGCGGCGAGGTCGAGTTCTTCGACACGGCCCGGGCCGGGCGGGCCGAGAAGACCCGGCTCGCGCTCACGGACGGGGAGACCTCGGCCGACGGCATGCTCTACACGCGTCAGGCGCTACGCCCGTTCGACCGGGAACCCGGCCGGGACGGAAAACGGACGTGGCGTTCCTTCACCGGTCAGATCGTCGGCTCGAACAGCTGGCTCGGCGAGACCAGGAGGATCCACATCGGCGGACGGCGCAGCACCAGCGGAGCCGCCGACTACTCGGCCAGACCGGCCGGGAACCGTCCGGCACCGATCGAGGACGACCGGCTGGTGCTCCGGCTGACCACCCCGGCGATCCTGGTCGACCGGGCGGGCCGCCCCGTCGACGTACCGGACACCACACTCCTGTCCGAGCAGCTCGGGGTGAAGGTCACCGTCGGCCGCCGCTGGGTCCGGACGACCACGGTCGGCGGCTGGCACGCGGCGAGCAACCTTCCCAAGCCGGACGAACTCGCGGTGACCGCGGGGTCGGTGTTCGAGCTGCTCCTCGACGACCGGCCGGACCCGGACGCGGTCGAAGGGCTGCTCAGGCACGGGCTCGGGCTCCGCCGAGGCGAAGGATTCGGCTGGATCCAAGCCGGTCCCTGGCACCGGCCCGCCGCGCCGACCCCGCCGGGGGACGACGAATCCGCCGGGGAGAGCGACGCGACCGTCCTGTTCGCATCCGGTCACGGAAAATGGCTGATGCGGGAACTCGGCAGGTTTCTCGACCAGTGCCGCGGCGAGGACCGCCCCGGCCCCTACCTGCTGGGCCGGCCCATCCTTGAGGAAGCCCTCCAGTATTCGACCTTCCGGGAGACACTCCACCGGATCCTCACCCGGTACACCGTCCAGCAGATCACCCAGGTTCGGCAGGAGCTCGAAAACAAGGTGCGGGACAACGGATGAAAGTGACCTTGCTCCGGGTGGACCTGGAGCTGACCAGCCCAGGCGGGGTCGCGGCCCCGGAGACCGCGGCGACGGAACACCCCCAGCTCCCCATCGCCCGGGACCCCTACGGCAGACCGCACATCCCGGCCACCTCGATCGCCGGCTCCCTCCGGGCGCACGCCGGCCAGGCGGCCGTGGAACTCTTCGGCACGGTCGGCGAGAAGACGCTCGCGTCCCCCGTCCGCCTCATCGGAACCGCCGTACAGGATCAGGTCGTCTCCCGGGCCCGAACCGCCGTCGACCGGCACCGGGCCGCGCCGGCGAGAAACTCGCTCCGCCGATCACAGCACCTCGCCCCCGGAACCCGGATCACCGTCTACCTGCGCCTGGACGAGGACCGGCTCCTCCCCGAGCTGCTCGACCTGCTCGCCCGCTGGCGACCGGGGATCGGCGGCGGGCGATCCGTCGGCTTCGGCCGGGCCAGGGTGACCGGGGTACGGGGCCGCACGGTGGACCTCGGCACCCCCGACGGCCTGCGGGCCTGGCTCGGCGAAGGCGGACCCGGCATGTACGGCGACACGGCCACCGAGCCGATCGCGCTCCCCGAGACGGCCCCCGAGACACCGGAGGTGCTCCGCTCCCACTGGGAGATCGTCGACGGCCTGCACATCGGCGGCGGAACCCGGGACGAAGACACCAAGCGGGCACTGCTCGTCCGGTCCGGCGGCCTCCCCATGGTGCCCGGCTCGACCTGGAAGGGGATTCTCCGGTCGCGCTGCGAATTCATCCTCGGCTCACTGGACCAGCGAGTCTGCCGGTCGAGCCTGGTCCGCGGCGCCCAAGGCGAGGAAGAGGCGATCTGCGGCTCCTGCCTGATCTGCGACGCCTTCGGCTGGGCCGGAGGAAACGGCTCCGGGGCACGCTCCCGGCTGATCTTCACCGATTCCCCGATCGAAGCCGCGACCGTGGTCACCCGGCAGCACGTCGCGCTCGACCGGTTCACCGGCGGCGCCGCAGGCGGCCTCCTGTACGCCGAGGAAGTCGTCGAATCCGGCCGGCTCACCCTGGAGATCCACCTCGACGGGGAGGTCTCCCCCGTGATCCGTGGCCTGATCAACCTGGCACTCGCCGACATCCACAGCGGGCTCACCGGAATCGGCGGAGCCACCACCCGCGGACTCGGCACACTCCGCCGTACCGACCTCACCCCCGAGCAGGCCGAAGGGGAGCGGACCTCCGCCACCTGGGCCCTTCTGCACCATGTGACCGGAGACGCCGCGTGAAGAACTGGACGCTGACCGGCCACGGACGGCTCCCCTGGTCCACGGCGCTCGAACTCCTGACCGGGACGACCTGCGCCTGGACGGACCTGGACGGACCACACCTCGGCCCACCCCCGACGACCACCCCCGTCGGAACCACCCACCTGTGGGCCTGGGCCGACGGCCGCGCCCTCCGGCTGCGGATAGACGATGAATTCGCCTACGTCGCGGAGCTCGCCCACGACGGGCCCGGAGAACCGGTCACCGTCATCATCCACCCGGAACTGCGGCTCTGGGCACCCGCCGACGAACAAGCCGGACCGATCCCGGAAACCGCCCACACCCTTGACTGGGAACTCCTGGAGCTCCCCGGGCCGGGCCCCGTCTCATTCGTCGTCGCCCACCCCAAGAAGAGCTGAGGCGATACGGCGGGTACGGCCGAAGGCCCGCTTCCGCGCTGTGGGCGGGTCATGGGTCGGCCGGCAAGGCACGATGCGGGGGACGACCTGCGGTACCCCGTTAGGTGATGAGTGACCACTCGGTTAGGGCCGGCTTTGCCCGTACAGAACGGGGGTTGATGTCCGTGGACCGTACAGGAAATTCAATCGGTGGCCAGGTGACGTTCGATGCTGTCCACTTTTGCGGTGAGGGCGTCGGTCACGCCGGGGCGGATGTCGGCTTTGAGGACGAGGCCCACTCGGGGGGCTCTGGCGGCGACGGCCTCGGTGGCGCGCCTGATGACGTCCATCACCTCGTCCCAGTCGCCTTCGACGGTGGTGAACATGGCGTCGGTGCGATTGGGCAGGCCGCTCTCCCGGACCACGCGTACGGCTTCCGCGACCACCTCGCCCACATCCTCTCCGACGCCGAGCGGGGTAACCGAGAACGCGACGATCACGAGGGCCTCCTCACATCCGGCGGGCTGCGGCACCGCCTCCGTCGCAAAACGATGCCACAGCCCGCGCGGACATCCCACCCGGGACACGGGGTGGCGGCCGGAGCCGACCCGGCCGCCACCCCTTCATGGTTTTAGACGGCCTGCCAGAGGGCGGGGGTGAGGTTCGGCTCCCAGCCGGGCAGGGAGGTGTGCGCGATCCGGCACCGGTACGAGACTCCGAGGTGGGTCACGACGTCACCCACCGCGTAGGCCTTGCCGGGTGCCCAGGCCTCGCCACCGGGGTCTTCACCCTGGACGGTCAGGGTGAAGGTCGTCGAGCGGCTGACCGTCCCCGAGGCCTGCAGGCCGATCGGGTAGGTCCCCGGCGGAGTGCTCGCCGAGGTCGTGATCGACACCGCGGAGGACTGGCCCGTGGTGATCGACGCGGGGTTGAAGGTCACCGAGACCCCGGCGGGCGCACCGCTCGCCGAGAGGGTGACGTTCAGCGCGTTGCCCGAGGTGACCGTGGTCTGCAGCGTCGTCGTGGCCGAGCCGCCAGGCGGGACCGATCCCGTGGCCGGACCGGCCGAGATCGAGTAGTCGTCCGACTGGGTGGATCCGACCGCGAGCTTCCACAGGACGTAGGCGATCGCGTCGCTGTTGCGGTCGAGCGCCGTCTGGTTGACGTTGCTCGTGGTGTCGCAGGCCGAGTGGTAGCAGCGGTCGAACGCCTGGCCGGCCGTTCCGCCCCACTTGGTGGCCTGGGCCGAGCTCTTGAGCTGCTCGGCTCCGGTGAAGACGCCGCCGACCCGGACCCCCGCGTTCTTGAACGGGGTGTGGTCGCTCCGCCCGTCACCGGCGGTCTCGATCTCGGTCGGCACGTTGATCGAGCTGTAGAAGGTCTTCAGGTGGTTCTCCAGCGTGGGGTCGTCGTCGTAGACGAAGTAGCCCGGGTTCGGCGACGCGATCATGTCGAAGTTGAGGTAGGCCTCAACCCCGGCCGTACCGCCGTTCTGCACGTAGTAGGTGGAACCGCGCAGGCCCAGCTCCTCCGCGCCCCACCAGCCGAACCGGACCCGCTTGACCATGGCCGGGTTCCGGTTGGCCAGGGTCAGCGCGACCTCCAGCAGGGCGGCCGAGCCCGAGCCGTTGTCGTTGATCCCGGGGCCCGCGGTGACGCTGTCCAGGTGGCTGCCGAGCATGACCGTCTGGCCCGCGGGGCCGCCCGGCCAGTTCGCGATCAGGTTCTGGTGGGTCCGGCCGTTGTAGGTGAAGTTCTGCACCGTCGTCGTGTAGCCGGCCGCGTCCAGCCTGCCCTTGATGTAGTTGAGGGAGGCCGTGTAGCCGGCCGAACCCGAGGACCGGTTCCCGCCGTTGGCGGTCGCCAGCGACTGCAGCTGGCTCAGATGGGCCGACACGTTGGCCACGGGGATGTCCGGGATGCCGGTCGGCGGGTTGTCGCCGGTCACGGTCAACGTGTAGGTGACCGTCTTGTCGACGACCGTGCCGTCCGCGGTGACCGCCACCGTGTGCGTGCCCACCGGGGTTCCGGCCGAGGTGGCGAGGGTGAGGGTGGCGTTCTGGCCGGAGTTGATGCCCGCCGGGCTGAACGTCGCCGTAACCCCGGACGGCAGGGTGCCGGTCCGCAGCGTGATGGCCTGAGCCGCGCCCGCGGTGATCGTCGTGCTCAGCGTCGTGGTGGCCGAATCGCCCGCCCGCACCGAACCCGAGGTGGGGCTGAGCGTGGCGGAGAAGTCGTCCGAGGCGACCGTGCAGGTGGGCTCACCCTGCTGCGCGGGGACGTTGACCGCGCTCCAGGCGTTGCGCACCGCGTTGAACTCGACACACCCGTTCGGGTACAGCGCCTTGGCCGCCTGCAGCGTGGCCACGCGGGCCTTGGCGTGGGTCCACGGCACCGTCTTCCGGTTCAGGCCGTTCATGTAGATCTCGCCGGCCTTGACGATGCCGATCCCGGTGAGCGGGGACTGCCCGCCCGAGCAGACCGGGCTGGTCGGCTTGCCCGGCGGGTTGGTGCCCTCCGCGAGCAGGTAGAACCAGTGGTTCTGCGGGCCGGCGGCCGCGTGCACCGGGGTGCTCGGGATCGAGGAGCTGTAGCAGTTGGGGTTGTTCCCGACCAGGCTGGGGTTGTACATGTTGCGGATCGGACCGTTGCCGACCAGGTTCACCTCCTCGCCCACCAGGTAGTCCGGCGGGTCGAGGTTGGCCGGCTGGTTGACGTAGTGCTCAAGCAGCGCGCCGAAGATGTCCCCGGTCGACTCGTTGAGGCCACCGGCCTCGTTGCCGCTGCCCGCGCCGCCGGTGCCGGAGAACTGGAAGATCGCGTGACCGTACTCGTGGCCCACCACGTCCATCGGGGTGGCCTGCTGCTGGCCGGACTGGTTCCGCCCGTAGTTGGTGTAGCTGCCGGTCCAGTAGGCGTTCACGTCGGCCAGGCCGACCCGGGCCGGGAAGCCGCCGCCGCTGCCGTTGAACCCGTTCCGGCCCAGCCACTCGCGGAGCATGTCCCATTCCTTCTGGGCCGCGTACAGCACGTCGACGCACGCGGTCTCCAGGTTGGTGCCCGAGCCGTTGCCCCAGTTGTCGTCGGGGCCGGTGTACGCCTGCCCGTTCTGACCGCCGCAGCTCAGCCCTTGGCGGGTGGGGTCGGTCATCGAGTACGAACCGCCCGAGCCCGAGGTGGTGATGTTCAGGTTGCCGCCGTTGTAGAAACCCTGGCCGGTGCCGGCGCGAACGTCATCCCACTTGTCGACGATGGACCCGTTTTTCGCGTCCACGAACACGTGCAGCACGCTCAGTGCGCGCTCGGACCTGCCGGTGACCGTCACCTTGTAGGCGAGCCGGGGCCGGTCCGTGGCCGCGTGCACCATGAGCTCGGGTGTGGTCGTGCTCTCCACGGAGCTCAGCAGGGCGCGGGCGATCGCCGCCGCCTGCTCGGCGCTCACCGCGGCCTTGGCCGGCACGTCCAGTTCGACCTGCTGACCGGTGGTGACCGAGTCGACGGCCTTGCCGGTACGGTCGGTGGCGACGATCACGTCGCCCCCGTACACGGGAAGTCCGCGGTGCTTGCGCTGGTAGGTCAGGTACTGCAGTCCGCGGGTGCTGTCCACCACGGCGGCCCGCTGGAAGGTGTCCTCGGGGCTCGTGCGCAGCGCCGAGGATGTGGACGCCAGCGCGTGGTCCGCGGTGGCGATCGCACGCTTGCGGGTCTCCGGGTCCGCCGGCGCGAAGGCGGGTACCGGTGCCGCGCTGAACAGGGAGGCGCCGGGGTCTGCCGCCTTCGGCGACGCGGACGCCCCGGTTGCGCCCGCCAGCGACGAGGCGGTCAGGGCGACGGCCGCCAGTACGGCGACCGCGCCTGATTTGACTTGGGGTTTCACTCTTGGTGACTCCTCTCACAAGTCCCTCGGGGGGTTAAGGGACCAAAGGAGCCCGGCCGGCTGGGCTTGACCCAAGCTGACACTTCCGGATTCCCCAGGAGTACCCCACAACTTTCCATAACTCCGCGATATAGCCGGTAATCGCAGAACAGAGCACGGCGCAACTTTTAGACCGCGCAAGTCTGTTACAAAAGACTAAAAACAGGTAGTAGCCATTAAAAATAGAAACCGGCTTAGATTTCCCGGAGCATTCTGAGCGCCGCATAGGCCCCCGGAGGCTGGGGAAGCGGCCCGTGCCGCTTGAGCCAGGAGAGATGGACCGGGGCCCGAAGCGCCTCGGTCCAGTAGACCCGCATCGCCTCCCGTACCAGGTCGGCCGCGTGCTTGGCGATCGGCGAGCCCTCCCGCCACCCCATGACGTGCCGGAATCGGAGCGGGGAACCGGCCAGCGGGCGCAGCGCGATCCCCGGATGCTCCCGATGGGTCGCCTGAAACATCGCGATACATCTCCCGGCCGCGATGAGGTCGAGTACCACGGCGAAACTCACCGAGTATGCAATATTCGGAGAGAATCCGTATTCCCGGCACGTCTCCCAGAAATACTCGCGGTGCCGGGATTCCACCAGTGGGGGGAGCGCCCATTCGGCGGCGGCGAGATCCCGGAGTTCCACCTCCTCCCGTTCGGCGAGGGGATGCGTGGCGGCCATGGCCACGAAGATCGGCTCATGGGCGACGACCGCGTAGACCACGCCTTCCGGAGGCGAGAGCTCGTGGCCCGGGTAGTCGCCGAGTGTCGCGATCTCCAGCCTGCCGGACTCCAGCAGCTCCGGCAGGATGTCCATGACCTCCTCGGTCCGTACGGTGACCTCGGCGTCGGGGAGCAGGTCGCGGAGGGCCGTGGTGACGTATCCGGCGAGCCGGGTCGCCGCGCACCCCATCCGGATCTGCGTGCGCGCCTCGCCCTGCCTCGCATACCGCCCCGCGTCCCGCAGGAACTCGTCGAACGCGGGGAGCAGGCTCTGCGCGCGGATCAGCACCCAATCCCCGAACGGGGTGGGGTGCACCCCGTCCCTACCGCGGTCGAACAACCGCCCGCCCAGCATCCGTTCTATCCGCCCCAGCTGGGCGGCGAGCGCCGGCTGGGACATCTTGAGCGCCACGGCCGCCTTGGAGATGCTGCCGGACTCCGCCACGGCGCAGATGGCCCTCAGGTGACGCACTTCCAATTCCACATCGTGAGAATAGGGAGGGCCGAGATGACTCCGTAACCCCCACGAATCATGTCATTCAGCCGAGGAACCCCGTCCCTCCCCCGGGCCGGAAAGCCCGCTGCCCATGACCCGAACAGGCTGAGGACCTACAAGAATCCTCATATATCCCTATCAATCCATACAAAATAGCCCGTAATGGTCTGGCCTCATCCCTCCTCCGGCGGTAATGATCGAGAGCGTGCGCATTCTCGTGCTGGGCGGAACCTGGTTTCTGGGCAGGTTCCTGGTTGAGGAGGCCCTCCGCCGGGGCCACACCGTGACGACGTTCAACCGAGGCCGGGTCGATCCGGGCGCCGAAGGCGTCGAATCCCGCCACGGCGACCGGGCGAACCCCGCCGACCTGGAGGCTCTCGTCGCGGGGCGGGAGTGGGACACCGTCGTCGACACCAGCGGCATGATCCCCCGGCTGGTCTCGCTCTCGGCCCGCCGGCTCGACGGTCACGTCGCGCGGTACGTCTTCGTCTCCACCGTCAACGTCTACCGGGGCTGGCCCACGGAGCCGCTCACCGAGGCCTCCCCCGTCCGGGAGTGCGACCCCGGCGCCGGCGACGAGGATCTCGGCGAATCGGTCACCGATCGCCAGGGCCGCCTCAAGTCCGGCTGCGAGCGCGCGGTCGGCGAGGTTTTCGGCGACCGGAGTGCGATCCTGCGTCCCGGCGTCATCCTCGGCCCGCACGAGTACGTGGGCCGGCTCCCCTGGTGGCTGACCCGGATCGCCAAGGGCGGCCGGGTGCTCGCCCCCGGGTACCCGGAACGTCCCTTTCAGGCGGTCGACGTGCGGGATGTGGCCGCCTTCGCCCTCCATGCCGCCGAGCGGGCGCTCGGGGGAGCGTTCAACGTCTGCCCGCCGATCGGGCAGGAGACCTACGGGGGCCTGCTCACCGGCTGTGTACGGGCGAGCGGCTCCCCCGCCGACCTCACCTGGGTGGACGACGCCTTCCTGCTCGCCCGCCAGGTGGGCATGTGGCGTGAGCTGCCGCTGTGGCGGGTCCACCCGGGGGCGTGGCAGGTCTGCGCGGCGGGTGCGCGGGCCGCCGGGTTGCGCACCCGGCCGCTGTGGGAGACCGTCGTGGACACCTGGCGGTGGATGAGCTCGGGCGGGATCCCGGTGGCGCATCAACGGCGCGATCTGATCGGGATAGACCCCGCCAAGGAGCAGCGGATCCTACGGGAGTGGCTCAGCGAGGCAGGCCGGAGCGGACGCGGGGCGTGATCGCGGGCGTCACCGGGGCGGCGATGAACTCGGCGATCTCCTCGCTCAGCGTCAACGCCGCCTTGACGTCGCGGTAGGGCTCGGACCCCAGCAGCCGCCCGACGGTCTCCAGCCGCTGGATGAGGCCGTTGATGCGGTGACCCATGGGGAGGGCGAGCACCTTGCCGAGGGCGTCCTGCGCCCCGTCCAGGCTCCTGCGGAGCAGGTGCGCGGCGGCGAGGTCGACGTAGGCCTGCGGGATCACCTTCAGGCTCTCGTGGCGGGACTCGGCGTAGAGGGCGAGCGCACCCGCGGTCTCGTTGATCGCCGCGTCGGCGTCGCCCAGCTGCAGGTAGGCGCTTCCCGCGCAGCGGGCCTGCCTGGCCGGGTCGAAGGCGAACTCCCCGCCGACCCCGTCGTGGCAGTCGTCGTAGTCGCCGTCGACGTCGCGGGCCTTCTTCGCCGCACTCAGCGCGAGTTCGACGTTACGGCGGTCCGCCAGGTGCGACCAAGCCCGGGCCTCGATGCAGACGGCCCTGACCAGGCCGGTTCCACCGCGCACGTAGGTCTGCGCGGCGCGGGCCAGTCCCACGGCGTCCCGGGGCCGCCCGGCCCAGTAGGCGATGAGGGCCTGGGTTCCGCGTGCCCAGGCGCGCAGCCCGTTGTGGCCGATGTGCTGGCCGAAGCCCCAGGCCGCCCGGGCGTGTCGCTCCGCCTCGGCCTCGTGTCCCAGGTCGAAGCTGGTGGAGGCGAGGATGCCGCAGAGCTGCCCGAGGATGAGATGGAGGTCGCGGAGCTGGTCGGGCTGACGTACCTGGTCGAGCAGGGCGTAGGTGCGGCGCCGGGCCCGGACCGCCTGGAGGAAGATCTCCCACGGCGGGGTCGCGGCGTACCCCCGCGCCAGCCGTACCACGTCGTCGTGGAGCTGCTCCAGGGTGGCCGGTCCGATGGTGGCGGATTCGATTCTGGCGAGGTGTTCGACCGATTCGTCGGCGGCCGCCCGGATGGCCCCTTCGTCCATGGGCTGGGGTGCCGAGGCGGCGAAGGTGGGACGCAGGAGGGTCTCGACCGGAACCTTGAACATGTGCTCAAGGACCCGGCAGCAGCCGGGTCTGGGGAGGCTCCGTAGATCACCGCCGCACCACCGGGCCCACTGGCGTTCACTGACCGTGTGTTTCAAGCCGAGCCCGGCGGCCGTCCGGCCGAAATCCTGAACGGCGTCGGCGTAGGTCCAATGACGTTCCGCCGTCAACCTCGCCAGCATCGTGGGATGGCTCATGGGCGGGCCGGTCGGTGTATTCCGCCGGGGTGAGTCGGAGCAGTCGACACACCTGGCCGGATACTCGCTACGCTCATGTGGGCGCCTCCAGTGAGTTCACCGTACGGCGGTGGCGGCGCGATGGCTAGAAGATCGGCAACAGACGTCCGATGAACGGCAGACAGACGTCAGGTTTGCGACATCGCCACGACTTCACAATTCGCGTCACCGTTGTCCTGACAGGTTTCCGACTCCAATTGTGGCGAAGGGGCGTGCTCGCCTGTGGTGGACCGTCAACAAGAACTCGCCGCCCGCTTTGAGAGCTGGACCATTTGGCGAAGCGACGTCGGCTCCTGGTATGCCACGCGCCGAGGCATGCTCCCGGACGACGCGATCCGAGCGGGTTTGGTGATGACGGCCAGTGCCGACGACTTGCAAACACTTGGTGACCTGCTGAAGGAACAAGAGAAGCTGGAGACGGCCGGCTGAGCCGGCCGCGCATAGACCGGCACGGCGACGCGGTTGACCGCCAGGGTGTATCCCGCGTCGTCGTGCCTTCCAGCCGAGTCCCGTGGCCGGGCGGGGCTACGTCACCGGTTCCACCAGGGGATCGGGATAGCCGCCACGCCAGGCCGCGGGGAGCCGCCACGGGCGGTGGATCGCCGATCCGGCCACGTTGCCCAGCTCCTCCACGTACCGGCGGACGTAGTCGCCACCGGAATCGAACCGTTTCGCCTGCCGGAGCGGATTGAGGACCCGGCCCGGGCGGGTGTCGTTACCGGTCCCGGCCACCCACTGCCAGTTGCCGAAGTTGTTCGGCACGTCGGCGTCGAGCAGCAGACCGGCGAAGTGCCGCGCCCCCAGCCGCCAGTCCAGCCGCAGCGTCTTGGTGAGGAACGAGCCGACGATCAGTCGGCCGCGGTTGTGCATCCAACCCTCGGTGGCGAGCTGGCGCATGGCGGCGTCCACGACGGGGTAGCCGGTCCGCCCGTCCCGCCACGCCTCGAACGCCTGGTCGGGGTCGGGTACCGTCGGCGGCCCGGCCGCCCTGGGCCGGTAGTCCTTCCAGGTGATGTCGGGGAAGGCCAGCGTCACCTGGTGGTAGAAGTCACGCCAGGCGAGCTGCCGGACGAACGGCTCCGCGCCGGGCCGTCCGCTCGCCTCCGCGGCGAGCTCCCGCGGGGAGACGCAGCCGAAGTGCAGGTACGGGCTGAGCCGGGAGGTGATGTCACCGGGGAGGTCGTCCTGCCCCCGCTCGTAGTCGGCGAGGCAGTGCTCGATCCAGGACGACATGCGACGGCGCCCGGCGACCTCCCCTCCCGGCACCCGTCCGCCGGGGGCCGTGGCCCGGGTGAGCTCGGTCGGCGTGGGCAGCGTCCCCGCGCGCAGTCCGTCCGGGAGGAGCAGCGCCTCGGGCGCGGGCAGCACCTCACGCCATCGCGTCGCCGACCAGGCACGCCAGTACGGGGTGAACACCTTGTAGTGGTCGCCGCCGGCGGGGGTGAGTTCGCCGGGGGGCACCACGGTGACGCCGGGGAAGAGCCGGAGGTCGAGCCGTTCCCGCCGGCATTCCGCGACCAGGCGCCGCTCCCGGTGCCGCGCGTAGCCGCTCACATCCGAGCTGGCGAAGACGCCGTCCGCGCCCACCCGCCTGGCCATCGAGATCGTCTCGGCCACCGGATCCCCCCGGCGGACGACCAGGTCCGCCCCTCTGGCCCGGAGCGCGGCGCGCAGGTCGGCGAGCGAGTCGAGCAGGAAAACCGTCCGGCCCGGCGGCGCCGCCAGCGCGGGATCGAGGACGAAGAGCGGGACGACACGGCGGGCCTGCCGGACCGCGGCGGTCAACGCCGGATGGTCGTTGACCCGGAGGTCCCGGTTGAACAGCACGATCACGGTCCGCACCCGCGTTCACCCCTGATGGATTCGATTCGAATCCCGTTCATAACGGGTGTGGTCGGCAGCCGCAAGCAACACACGGAAAACGCTATTTCCGCCCGCCGCGGACCGTGGAAATTCACCCCGAATCCGACTGGCACAATGTCTCGATAAACATCCTCAAACCTAACAATTCACATCGAGCAATCGGCAATACCGCAATAAGCCGGGAAATTCTCGGTATAAGTCCACAGAGCTTCCGTACTGCCCGACCTCGCCGGGGACACCATCCGGTCATGGAATTCGATCCGCGGCGAGGTCGTGACCTGGGCATGGGTCGTCCGATCAGCCGCAGGGACCTGCTGGACGGATTCGTCGCGGCCGCCGGCCTCGCCGCGCTCGGCTCGACGGCGGGCTGTACGGCCGACCTCGGCCACCGGACGCGACTCATCGGCACCCCGGAGTTGAGCGTCCCGCCCGTGCGGCCGTACCCACCGGGCCTGACCGGCTCCCGAGGGAGCGTCGAGCCGGCGCTGAGCGTCCCGCACGCCCTGCGGGACGCCCGTTTCTGGCCGCAGGCCGGACGGCCGGTCCCCACCGGAGAGCGGTACGACCTCGTCGTGGTGGGCGCCGGGATCAGCGGGATCACGGCCGCGTACCGCTGGGCCAAGGAACGCCCGGACGCCCGCATCCTCGTCCTGGACAACCACGACGACCTGGGCGGGCACGCGCGGGCCAACGAGTTCCCCGCCGGGAACCGGCCGCTCATCGGGCACGGGGGCGCACCGTCCCTGAACGCCCCGTCCACGTGGACCAAACACGGCAAGGCCCTGCTCCGCGAGCTCGGTGTCCGGCTCCGGCGCTTCGATCGGGCCTTCGACCAGCGGCTCTACCCCGGCCTCGACATGCACGACAGCGTCTTCTGCGACGCCGAGACCTTCCGGCGCGACCGGCTCGTGGTCTTCCGCCCGGGCAAGACCACCGCCGAGTGGATCGAGGAGACCCCGATGGCCGAGCAGGCGAAACGGGATCTGCTCATGCTGTTCGAGAACCCCCCGGACTGGTTTCCCGGGCTGTCCGGTGTCCGCAAACAGGCGAGGCTGGCGGACCTGACCTACACGGGGTTCCTCCGCGACGTCTGCCGCGTCCACCCCGACGTGCTCGGGTTCGTCCGGACGATGCCGAGCGAGGACTGGGCCTACGGCTCCGACACCTTCGGAGCCATCGACGCCTGGGGGAGCGCCGACGGCTACCGCTACCCCGGCTTCACCGGCCTGGGCCTGGACGACACCGTCCCCTCCCGGTACAACTCCCCCAGCGTGACCAAGGACTGGCCGGCCCGCGACCCGGATATCCACCACTTTCCCGAAGGGACGTTCGCCCTGGTCAAGCTGATGGTCCGGCGGCTGATCCCCGGCGCCGTCCCCGGCCGGGACATGGACGACGTCACGCTCGGCCGCATCGACTACGGCACGCTCGACCGGCCGGCCAACCGGGTGCGCATCCGGCTGTCCCGGCCGGTGGTCTCGGTACGGCACGACGGCTCGCCCTCGGCCGCCTCCACGGTGACCGTCGGCTTCTTCGACGGGAGCCGGGTTCGCACGGTGAGCGCCCGGAACGTGATCCTGGCCTGCTGGCACACGATGATCCCGTACATCTGCCCGGATCTCCCGCCCGACCAGCAGGCCGCGCTGCGCCAGGCGGTCAAGCTCCCGCTCGTCTCCGCGACGGTCCGGCTGCGGGACTGGGAGGCGTGGCGCAAGGCCGGGATCCACCGCACCCGGTTCACCGGCGCCTACTGGGCGGGCGCCGCGCTCGCCCACCCGGTCAGCCTCGGCGGCTACGCCTGCCCGAAGAGCCCGGCGGAGCCGATCCTCGCCCATCTGACCCACACGCCCGCCGTCGGGGGCATGGCTCCGGCGCAGGGGGCCGTGGCGGGCCGCTACCAGCTGCTCAACACCCCCTACGACCACCTGGAGTACACCATCCGCGACCAGCTCGCCCGGCTGCTCGGGCCCGGCGGCTTCGACCCGGCCCGGGACATCGAGGCGATCACGGTGAACCGATGGGCCCACGGCCACGCGCCCGAGTACATCCGGCCGTGGCACGACTTCTACCCGGACGGCCCGTTCCCCGCCGACACCGCGCGGCGGCCGTTCGGCCGGATCGCGATCGCGGGCTCCGATTCGGTGCCCGCCGCGTTCGCGGACGCCGCCGTCTCCGCCGCCTACCGGGCGGTGGCCGAACTCCGCGACAACGACTAAGCCCGCGTTTCAAGCTCAGGTACGTGGCACGGCCGACGTCCGTACGCCGCGTGATCGTTGCGTTCCGCGCACCCCACGAGGTGCGGACAGCACAACGATCAACCGCCGGAGGGTACGGGCCCACGCCGGGCCGATCTTGACGGCCTCCCCAAGGCTCCACCGGCCGCGGCCCGTACCTCATCCACATGATCGTGTGGATCTGTGGACCCCTCAAGGTGCGCACGACACAACGATCACCCACCACCGGGGTACGGATCGGCGGGCCCGCGCTCCACCGGTCGCCGCCCGTACGCCGCGTGATCGTTGCGTTCCGCGCACCCCACGAGGTGCGGACAGCACAACGATCAACCGCCGGAGGGTACGGGCTGCGCCTTGCGGGGCGGGGAGGAGGTGGGGCTAGGGCTCGGCCCGGGGAAGGGTGAGCACGAAGCGGGCCCCGCGGTCGCTGTCCCCGACGACCAGGGTCCCGCCGTGCGTCTCGGCGATCTGCCGGGCGATGGGGAGCCCGAGCCCGGTCCCCCCGGCGTCCCGGCTCCGGGAGGAGTCGAGCCTGGCGAACCGCTGGAACACCACCTCCCGGTCCTCGGGCGCCAGGCCCGCACCGTCGTCGATCACTTCGAGGACGGCGGCCGCGTCCATCGAGCTCACTTTGATCGTGATGACGGTGGAGGCGTGCCGTTCGGCGTTGGTCAGCAGGTTCATCAGCAACCGGGTCAGCCGGATGCGCTCACCCATGACCACGACCCCGGCCTCCAGGTCGGTCTCCACCCGAACCCGGAGCGCCGGAATCCCGGCCAGCTCCATCCGGACGAGCTCGGCCAGGTCGACGTGTTCGGTCCGCCCGACGATCCCGGCGTCCAATCTGGCCAGGACGAGCAGGTCGGTGACGATGGCCTGGATCCGGTTGAGGCTTTCCAGCAGGGCGCTCGCGGTCTCCCGCCAGTCGGTCTCGTCCGGGTGCAGCAGCGACTCCTCGATCTGCGTGCGCATCGCGGTGATCGGGGTACGGAGGTCGTGGGAGGCGTCGGAGGCGAAGCGCCGCTGCTGCTCGACGGCGGCGTGCAGCCGGTCCAGCGTCTCGTTGGCGGTCCTGGCGAGTGCGGCGATCTCGTCGTCGTGATCGGGCACCGGGACCCTGCGGCCGAGGTCGGTGCCGGTGATCTCGGCCAGTTCGGTGCGGATGGCGTGGACGGGGTTGAGGGCGGAGGCGACCGACCGGGAGGTGGCGGCGGCGGTGACCCCGACCAGCACCAGGCCACAACCGGCCAGGACCAGGATGTAGACGGGGTCGATGAAGGGGTGGGCCTCGAAGTCGGCCGCGTAGACCAGCCAGTCGCCGCCGGACCGGAAGACCCGGTAGGTGACGATGATCAGGCACTCGCTGGGCGCCACCTTGGAGTGGCATTCCCTGCGGATCGCCCGGACGTCACCCGCCGCGGGCTCGAAGGCGGCGATCCGGGGCTTGCCCATGAGGGCGGGGCTGGCCGCCACCACCTGCCCTTTTTCATTGACGACCTGCATCATCGTGCTGCCGGCCGAATGGATCGGACTGGTGACCTTGCCCTGATCGAGCTCGTACACCAGCCGTCGCCCGGCTTGCGCGATCTGCTCCGTCCGGTAGTTGTCCGCGATGTCGCGGAAGGACATCGTCAGCACGACCGCCAGGAAGCTGTAGACCAGTCCCATGATGATGCTGGTCATCAGGGTCAAACGGCGCCGGATCGACCGGCGTGGCCACGGGCTCATGGCGTCCGGCGCCGCTCCAAGCGCGCATCGCCGGGCACGCCGGTGCCCGCCCGCGCACCCGACGCGGCGTCGGCCGGCCGGTCATCCGCTCTCCGCCCCCGAATCGTCCCCATGCGCGCTTCGCCGTACCCGGCGTTCCCCCAACCTCCCCGATGGCCCTCCCCGTGGAGACAATTCCCCCTTGACCTTGGGATATGCCATCTTTGGAGGATCACATCGCCGACGACCCGACCGGCTCCTTGCGGGTATGGTCCGGCGTGAGTTTGGCGAGGGTGACGGTCCCCGCGATCACCAGCGACGCGGCGACCAGGGCGAGTGCCACACTGCCGAGGCCCACGGGGAGCTGCTCGCCGAGCAGGACCACCCCGGCCGTGACCGAGGTGATCGGATCCACCACCTGCACCCCCGCGTACGCGACGCCGAAGTGGCCGACGGCGTACGACTTCTGCAGCAGCACCACGGCGCCGATGAGCAGGAGCGGGATCGCCACGGTGAACCAGTGCAGCACCGTGGCGAAGTCGCGGGTCAGGTTGGCGCCGACCACCCGCACGAACGTCGACACGGTCGCGGTGACGACCCCGGCGCCGACGGACAGGACCAGCGCCCGCGCCGAGCCGTGCAAGCGGCTCGCCACCGCAAGGCAGATCGCCACGATGATCCCGACGGTGGCGATGAAGCCGATCGCCGAACCGTGGCCGAGCACCGGGACCTTGTGGTGCGTGGGGATCAGCAGCATGAGCAGGAGGAGCCCGGCGGCGACGACCAGAGATCCGATGATCTCAAGGCGCAGCGGCCTGCGGCCGTGCAACCAGGCGGCGAGCGGGACCGCGAACACCAGGGTGGCCACCCCGACCGGTTGGATCACCGTCAACGGTGCGAAGCTGAGCGCCACGGCGTGCAGGCAGGCCCCGGTGAAGCCGATGATCCCGCCGACCCACCAGCGCAGGCGGCGGGTCAGCTCCAGGGTGGCCCCGAGGACGGCTGCTTCACGTTGCTGGACGGCCGCGCCGAGCGCGTAGCCGAACGCCCCGACCAGGGCGATGGAGAGCCCTAACCCGATCATGCCGTGTCACGGTGGATAAATGGTTGCATCACGCCAGCCTAGGCAATGGTTGCCCAGGGAGCGCACGTGTGGCACCCCCTGGGTCCGTTACCTGCTAGGTGTAGGGGATGAACCTCCCGAAAGTTCCTTGCTGATAAAGCAGCGGATGTCGTGTCGGCCCCAGACTTGTGTCCGTCACCTCACCGACGACGAGGACGTGGTCTCCGAGCTCCACGGTCCTGTGCGCCGCGCAGACCAGATGCGCGGTGACCCCGCCGAGCAGAGGGACTCCCCACGGCCCCGCCCGCCACGGGGTTCCCGCGAACCGGTCGGCACCGCGCCGGGCGAACCGAACGGCCACCTCCCGCTGCTCCCGGGCGAGGATGTTCACCCCGAAATGATCGGCGAGCCGGAGCCCGGGCCAGGTGGTGGAGGACCGATCGACGTAGAAGGACACCAGCGGCGGGTCCAGGCTCACCGAGGTGAAAGAGGTGGCGGTGAGCCCCGCCGGACCACCCGGAGTCTCCGCGGTGATCACAACCACCCCGGCCGCGTGTACGGCGAGCGCCCGCCGGAAGCGGTCCTCGTCGACCGCGGTCGGATGCCCCACGGCCGTCGGCGACCTCCGGCCCGCGCTCATGCCGGCACCTCCGCGTGCAGGAGGGTGGCCAGCCCGTCGGCCCATGGGCCGACGACTTCGTCGAGCCGGTCCAGCTGGGACTCCAGAACCGCCAGCCCCCGAGCCGGGATCGCGGCCCCGAGTTCGGCCAGGAGCGGCCGGAGATGCACCTCCACCGCGGAGGCGTGCCTGGGATCCGCCATGACCATCACCGGCAGCGCCGACGTCCCGGCGAGCGCGCCCGGCGGGAGCCGGTCCAGGAAGACCTTGAGCAAGCCCGTGTAGGTGCCTTTGTAGGTCGGGCTGGCGACCACCAGGACACGGGCCCGGGCTACTTGAAGGAGCGCGTCCTCCACCGCCGCCGACGCCTCGGAGGCGAGCAGCCGCGGGCCTAGTGCGCCCAGATCGACGGTCTCGAAACCGACGCCGGGCAGGACGGCCTCCGCCACCGCGGCGGCCACCCGGTGGGTGCGGGAGGCCGCGCGGGGATTGCCCACCAGGACGACGGCGCTCATGAGACCGCCGCCGTGGCGAACCGGCCGACCGGCCTGCGCAGCCCGTAGTTCTCCCGCAGGGTCCGCCCGCCGTACTCCAGCCGGAACAGCCCGCGCGCCTGGAGCTCGGGGACCACGTGGTCGACGAAGTCCTCCAGCCCGCCGGGAAGGTGGGCCGGCATGACGTTGAACCCGTCCGCGGCCCCGTTCTCGTACCAGTGCTGGAGCTGGTCGGCGATCTGCACGGGCGTCCCGGCCACCACCCGGTGCCCCCGCCCGCCGGCGAGCCGGGCGATCAGCCGCCTGATCGTCAAGGATTCCCGCCGTGCCAGGTCCACGATGAGCTTGACCCGGCTCTGGTTCCCCTCGGTGTGCACGTTCAGCGGAGGCAGCGGACCGTCCAGCGGATACGCCGACAGGTCGATTCCGGCGATCTGCGAGAGCTGCGAGACGCCGTACTCGGGATTGATCAGTTCTTCGAGCTCGGCCTCCAGCCGCCGGGCCTCCCGCTCGGTGGAGCCGATGATCGGGGAGATGCCGGGGAGCACCTTCAGCTCGCCCGGCTCCCTGCCGTACCGGGCGAGCCGGGACTTGAGGTCGTCGTAGAAGCCCTTGGCCTCCTCGAAGGTCTGCTGCGCGGTGAACACCGCCTCGGCGTACTGCGCCGCGAACTCCTTGCCGTCCTCGGAGGAGCCCGCCTGGACCAGCAGCGGGTGTCCTTGAGGGGGCCGCGGGACGTTCAGCGGGCCGCGCACCCGGAAGTGCTTCCCCCGGTGATCAAAAGTGTGCACCTTGTCGGTGTCGGCGTAGACGCCGCTCCGGCGGTTCACCACCAGCGCGTCGTCGTCCCAGCTGTCCCAGAGTTTGACGGCCACCTCCAGGAACTCCGCCGCGCGCTCGTACCGGTCCGAGTGGGCGGGCCGGTCGTCCAGTCCGAAGTTCTGCGCCTCGGCCGTACCCGCCGAGGTGACGATGTTCCAGCCGGCCCGGCCCCCGCTGATGTGGTCGAGTGAGGCGAACTTGCGGGCGAGGTGGAACGGCTCGTTGTAGGTGGTGGAGGCCGTGGCGATCAGTCCGATGTGCGAGGTGACCGCGGCGAGCGCCGCGAGCAGCGTGAGCGGTTCGAGGCCGCCGGTCGCGTTGTGGCGGACGTTGTTCCAGATCGCCAGGCCGTCGGCGAAGAAGACCGAGTCGAGCTTGCCGCGCTCGGCGATCCGGGCGAGTTGCTGGAAATGCCGGATGTCGAGGACACGGCCCGGCTCGGTCCTCGGGTGACGCCAGGCCGCCTCGTGGTGGCCGACGCCCATCAGAAACGCATTGAGGTGCACTTAAAGCCTCCAGGTGGAGAAGCGGCCTTCGAGGCGAAGGAGCAGCTGATTGAAGAGCAGGCCGAGCACGGAGATCGTGACGATGCCCGCGTACATGTCGGGGACGGCGAAGTTGAACTGCGAATGGTTGATCAGGTAGCCGAGCCCCGCCTTGGCGCCGACCATCTCCGCGGCGACGAGCACCAGGATCGAGTAGGCGCCGGCCAGCCGGATGCCCGTGAAGATCGCCGGAACCGACGCGGGCAGGATCACCTTCTGGAAGAGCCGGAGCGCGCCGAGGCCCATGGACCTGGCCGACTTGATCAGAAGAGGGTCCACGGTCTTCACCCCGTTGATCGTGTTGAGCAGGATCGGCCAGGTGCAGGCGTACAGGATGATCGAGATCTTGGAGGTCTCGCCCAGGCCCAAGATGAGGACGAACACCGGGAGCAGGGCGAGCGCCGCGGTGTTGCGGAAGAGCTCAAGCACCGGGTTGAGCAGCTCGGCCACCGGCCTGTACCAGCCGATCACCAGTCCCAGCGGGATCGCGACAACGATCGCGAGCCCGAAGCCGGCCAGCGAGCGGACCAGCGAGGCCTGGGTGTGCTCGGCCAGCTCCCCCGAGCGAAGCAGGTCGTACCAGGCGACGGCGACGTCGGAGAACGGCGGGAGGAAGGTCGCGTCGACGAAGGAGAGCCGGGGCAGCAGCTCCCAGACGAGGAGGAGGACGACGATCGCGATCGAGCGTCTGGCCGGGGCGAGAGTCCGGTACGGCGCGCGCCGCCGCACCCCGGGCGGCTCGTCGGCGACGATCCCGGTGGTGTCCGCGCGGGTCTCGGTGAGGCTAGCCAACGGAGGCCACCTCCCTCAGCTCCTGGATCCGGGCCCGTTCGACCTCGTCCCGGAGCAGGCTCGCGAGCTCGCGCCGGTACCGGCCGAACTCCGGCGCCGCCCGTACCTCCCCTTCCGTCCGGCGTCCGAGTGAGACCGGTACGACATGCTTGATCCGTCCCGGCCGAGAGGTCATCACCGCGACCCGTTCCCCGAGGTAGATGGCTTCCTCGATGCCGTGGGTGATGAAGACGACGGTCTTGCCGGTGCGTTCCCAGATCCGGAGCAGCTCGTCTTGGAGCGACTCCCGGGTCTGGGCGTCCAGCGCCGCGTACGGCTCGTCCATGAGCAGCACGTCCGGGTCGAACGCCAGACTCCGGGCGATGGCCACCCGCTGCCGCATCCCGCCGGAGAGCTCGTGCGGGTAGCGGTCCTCGAATCCGGAGAGGCCGACCAGGCTCAGGTGATGCCTGGCCCGCTCGCGGCGTTCCCGCTTCGACAGGTTCTTCCCCTCGAGGCCGAACTCGACGTTGGCGACGGCGGTCCGCCAGGGAAAGAGCGCGTACTGCTGGAACACCACGCCGCGGTCGAGTCCGGGACCGGTCACCGGCACCCCGTCCAGCAGAATCCGGCCCGAGGTCGGCTCGCTCAGCCCGCCGAGCAGATCCAGCAGGGTGGACTTTCCGCAGCCGCTCGGCCCGACCACGGCTAGGAACTCGCCCGTACGGATCTCCAGGTCGATGTCCTGCAGCGCGGTGAAGGATTCGCCGCGCACGTCGAACACCTTGCCCACGCCCTCGATGCGGATCATCGCGCACCTCCGGCGAGGGGGTTGAGGGCGTTGGTGAACACCTCGCCGGGCCGGACCCGGCCCGGCTCGATCTCCCCTTCGGCCTCCAGCCAGCGGACCCAGGTGGCGAACTCCGCCTCGGCGATGGCACCGCCGCGGCCGGCGACGCCGCTGCTCCGCCAGTAGCCGACCAGGGACGGGTCCTCGTTCCGCCCCCGGTTCTGGACGATCTTCTTGAAGCGGGCCACGACCTCCTCGCGGTCGTGGGTCTGGGTCCATTCGACGGCCTTGGCGACACCCTCGACGAACTTGCGGGCGGTCGTCGGGTTGCGGGCGATGAAGCGGTCGGTCAGCACGATGCTCCCCGCGGTGAACGGGCCGAACAGGGCGAAGTCGGAGAAGAGCAGCCGAAGACCGCCCCGCTCCACCGCCTTGTCCCGCAGGACGCCGCCGAGCACCGCCACGTCGATCTGCCGCTGCCGGAGCGACTGCTCCACGTTGACCGGCGGGACGACGACCGGCTGCACCTGCTTGATCTCCTCCGGGGTGAGACCGCCCCGCCGGAGGTACTCCTTGAGCACGGCCTCCGCGTGCGCTCCCAAGGTGTTCATGCCGATCTTCTTGCCGATCAGATCCCGCGCGGATTCGATCGGGCTGGAGTCCAAGGTGTAGTAGCCCTGGAAGGTGTTTTTGTCGCTGCCGTAGTAGCCGACCACCGCCTTGATGGGGGCCTTGGCGGCGACCAGCTTGACGATCGCCCCGTTGAACGCCCCGCCGAAGTCGGCGTCGCCGGTCGCCACGGCCTGGATGTCCTGGGGACCGCTGATCGTGTTGCCGATCCAGTTGAGTTTGATGTCCCCGAGGTAGCCGAGGTCCTGGGCGAGCTCGGGGAAGGTGACGGTGCCGACGGAGCCTTGGTAGCGGAGTTCCAGGGTCTCCGGCTCGCCACGTCCGGCGTTGCTCTCCGAGGATGCCGGCGCGCAGCCGGCACCGGCCGTCGCGAGCAGCACGACGGCCAAATGGATCACGAGTTTCCTCACTCTTGGTTTCCTCGCGTTGACGTTCCGCCGTGACCACGGCGGTGGGGCCCTCGATCGAGAGGGCGGAAGGCCTGCGGCTGAGCGGCCGCGGAATGGCGTCGACGGGCGACGCGACGCAAGAGGCACAGTGGGCCGAACCCGGCGGTTCCTACCGGCGGTCGGTTCGGCGCTCCCGGTGGACGGTCAGCGACAACACTGGGCGCTGAACACGCGACAGCAGTCGACGTGCGCGCATCGAGTCAGGTACATGCCCTGGTGCATGCCGTCGACGTTACGGAGGCCACGTCGAAATGTCAACTTTCCCTACCTGATAAATAGGAAATTTCGGAAATGAGGAGGGGCGCCGGGAATGTCCCCAGCGCCCCTACCCCGCGCCGCCGATCACCGCAGGTAGAACGGGCCGTAGTAGTGGCCCAGCTTCTCGCGGTAGCCGACGTCCTCATGATGGAATCCCGCGTCGTACCGGGGAGCGCTCTTGATCTCCTCCTTGGTGCGGTCCACGTAGACGCGCTGCTCGGCCGGATCGACCTCCTGGACCACGCCGGCCGGGAGCATCACGTGCTTTCCGAAGATCCACGGGCCGGTGTCCACGATGAGATGGGCGGAGCCGACCTCCTCGGTCGCCGCGGCGACCTTCCCGATGCTTCCGTCCACGGCCTCGACCCGGTATCCGACCAGGTCCGCGCCCGGGGCGTACTTCGACGTCGCGCGGTATCCCCAGATGTCGTATGCCATCTTCGTCTCCTCCGTTTTGCGGAGCACCCCCGCTACCCCGGCCTCCGACGGTCAAACACCCGGGCGGCTCCCCGGTTCCGCCGCCCCCGGGACGGGAGTGGGTACGCTCTCACGTCATGGCCGCCGCCGAGTCCTCTCAGACCCTGGAGCGCGGGCTCCGCCTCCTGCGCCTGCTCACCGACGGAAGCGAGGGGCTCACCCCGACCACCCTGGCGGCCCGGCTCGAACTGAGCCGTCCGGCGGTGTACCGGCTCCTCACGACCTTGCAGAACGAGGGATTCGTACGGCGAAGCGCCGACGGCCGGGTCCACCTCGGCTTCGGCGTGCTCCAGCTCGCCCGGTCGGTCCATCCGCTCCTGCGCGCCGCGGCGCTGCCCGTACTCCGCCGGCTCGCCGAGCAGGTCGGCGCCACCGCGCACCTCACGGTCGCGGAGGGCTCGGAGGGATTGGCGATCGCGGTGGTCGAGCCGTCCTGGACCGACATCCACGTGGCCTACCGGGAGGGCGCCCGGCACCCGCTGGAGCGGGGCGCCGCGGGGCTGGCCATCCTCTCGGTTCGCGCCGCGGAGATGACTGAGCCGGGCTCCGCTGGGGAGGTATCCCCACAGGCCGCGCCGTACTTCGTCACCGAGGGGCAGCTTCAGCAGGACGCGCGGGGGATCGCAGCCCCGATCCTGGGGCTGCCGTCGCTGGAGGCGAGCGTCGGGGTGGTGACGTTCGGCGCCCTGGACGCGACCGCGGTCGGCCCCCGGGTGGTCGAGGCGGCCGGCGAGCTGCGCGACGCCCTGGCCTAGGCATTGACAGACACACGGAGTCACGTAGCATCGTTGTACGAATAGAGGACATTGACGTCCGATAAACGGACAAGGAGAAGGCGATGCCGTACTACCGGGTCGTGGGCGAGATCCCACGCAAGCGTCATACACAGTTCCGGCGGCCCGACGGCGGCCTGTACTCCGAAGAGCTCATGGGCGAGGAGGGCTTCTCCTCGGACTCCTCCCTGCTCTACCACCGGTACCTCCCCACGGCGATCGTCAAATCCGAAGCCGTCGAACCGCCCGGCTCGACCGACCTCCGCCCCAACCTGCCGCTCGCCCCACGCCACTTCCGCACCCAGGACCTGCCCTCCGGCGGCGACCTCGTGGCGGGCCGGCAGCTCCTCGCCGGCAACGGCGACGTTCGCGTCTCCTTCGCCGCCGCCACCGAGCCGAGCGAGCTCTACCGCAACTCCATGGGCGACGAGTGCGTGTACGTGCAGAGCGGCCGGGTGCGCCTGGAGTCGACCTACGGCGCCCTTCCCGCCGCCGAGGGCGACTACGTCGTAATCCCCACCGGCACGATCCACCGCTGGGTGCCGCTCGGCGGCGAGGTCAAGGCGCTCACCGTCGAGGCGGCCGGCCACATCCGCCCGCCCAAGCGGTACCTGTCCAAGTACGGGCAGTTCCTGGAGCACGCCCCCTACTGCGAGCGGGACCTGCGCGCACCCGCCGAGCCGCTGATCGTCGAAGGCGGGGAGACGCCGGTCCTGGTCCGCACCCGCGGCGGCCTCACCCGGCTCACCTACCGGAACCACCCGTTCGACGTGGTCGGCTGGGACGGCTGTCTCTACCCCTACGCGTTCAACATCGCCGACTTCGAGCCCATCGTGAAGGGCATCCACGCCCCGCCGCCGGTCCACCAGACGTTCGAGGGGCCGAACTTCGTGATCTGCTCCTTCTGCCCGCGGCCGCTGGACTTCCACCCGGAGGCCGTACCGGTCCCCTACAACCACCACAACGTCGACTCGGACGAGTTCATGTTCTACGTGGGCGGCGACTACACCGCGCGCAAGGGGTCGGGCATCGACGTCGGATCGATCTCCCTGCACCCCGCCGGGTTCACCCACGGGCCGCAGCCCGGCGCGGTCGAGGCCTCCATCGCCGCGGTCAAGGAGGGCAAGACCACGGCCAACGAGCTCGCCGTCATGATCGACACCTTCCGCCCGCTCGACCTGGGTCCGGCCGCGCTCGCCGCCGAGGACTCCGAGTACGCCTGGTCCTGGGTCCGATGAACACCCTCTTCCACGGACTCGTGGACGACGCCGGGCTGTTTCCCCCCACGCAGCTGTCCATGGCCGGGGCGCTCGACCGGCACATCGCCGACGTCAAGGAGGGCAGCCCGGTGCTCACCCACCGGTTCCTCTGCCCGTCCAGCCGCCTCGACGAACTGCGCACGCTGCTCATGGAGCCGATCAGGATCGGCCTCATCCTGGAGGCCCCGCGCGTGCCGTCGTTCGACGACCTCGACGTCGAACTGATCGAAGTACGGCTGCCGGCCGCCGGGGAACTCCCCCGGCACCTCCCGGTGTACTACGAGCCGCCGCGGGAACCGGGCTGGCTCGACGTGGTCGCCGGTCTGCCGCGCGCCAAGGTGCGGTGCGGCGGGCTCAGCCCGTCCCTCTTCCCCACCGCGGCGGAGCTGGGGGCCTTCATCCAGACCTGCGTCGACGGCGGCATCCCCTTCAAGGCGACCGCCGGGCTGCACAACGCCGTCCGCCGGTTCGACCCGATGCTCGCGGTCCACCGGCACGGCTTCCTCAACCTCGTCACCGCGGTGTGCGCCGCGGTCGACGGCGGCGACGTGACGGCGGTGCTGGAGTCCGAGGACGCCGACGAGCTGGTACGGCTGGCGCGGGCGGTCTCCGACGAGACCGCGGCGCGGGCGCGTGAACTCTTCGTCTCGTACGGGTCGTGCAGCACCCGCACCCCGATCAAAGACCTCCGTAATCTCGGCCTTTTGGAGAAGTGATGTCCGGCTTTACCCCGCCGCCCTACGGGGTGTTCTCCCGTCCCGGTGAAGCCCCCCGGGTGGGGGTGAAGGTCGGCGACGCCGTTCTCGATCTCGCCGCGGCCCTGGGCGACGACGTGTTCGCGGCGCCGAGCCTCAACCCCTTCCTGGCGCTCGGGCGCCCGGTGTGGCAGGCCGTGCACGAGCGGGTCCGGGCGGCGCTGGCCGACGGCGCCGAGACGATCCCGCTCGCCGAGGTGCGGTCGCACCTGCCGTTCGAGGTGGCCGACTACGTCGACTTCTACTGCTCGCTGGAGCACGCCTCCAACCTCGGGCGGATGTTCCGGCCGGACGAGGAGCCGCTCAAGCCGAACTGGCGGCATCTGCCCGTCGGGTATCACGGCAGGGCGGGCACCGTGGTGGTCTCCGGTTCGCCGATCAGGCGGCCTTCGGGCCAGCGGGCGCCGGGGCCGGAGTTCGGTCCGTCGCGCAAACTCGACATCGAGGTCGAGCTGGGTTTCGTGGTGGGTGCGCCCACCGAGCTCGGTGAGCGGGCCGGCTCCTTCGAGGACCACGTGTTCGGGGTGGTCCTGGTGAACGACTGGAGCGCCCGGGACATCCAGGCCTGGGAGTACGTCCCGCTCGGCCCGTTCCTCGGGAAGTCCTTCGCGACGTCGGTCTCGGCGTGGGTGGTCCCGCTGGAGGCGCTCGCGCACGCCCGGGTCCCGGGCCGGGAGCAGGATCCGGAGCCGCTCGACTACCTGCGGCGGTCGGCGCCCTGGGGGCTCGACCTGGAGTTCGAGGTCACGCTCAACGGGCAGGTGATCTCGCGTCCGCCGTACCGGGGGATGTACTGGACCCCGGATCAGATGCTCGCCCACATGACCGTGAACGGGGCGAGCCTGCGGACCGGCGACCTGTTCGCCTCCGGGACCGTCTCCGGCACCGAACCCGATCAGCGCGGGTCGTTGATCGAGATCTCCTGGAACGGGGCCGAGCCGCTCAAGCTGACCGACGGCTCCACCCGGGCGTTCCTGGAGGACGGGGACACGGTGACGATCACCGCCACCGCGCCCGGCCCCGGCGGGGAGCGGATCGACCTGGGCGAGGTGACCGGCACGGTCCGGTGAAGCCATCGGGGCGCGATCACACCCCAAAAGGATGGCAACAACCTGTAGTCACGCAATAACCCTCCGCCTTCAGATCGATAGCCTGGCCGTCTTCGGAGCGCTCGGAAGGCGGAGGAAATGCGGCTTGGCCCTGTTCTATCCACGATCGTGATCGCGGCGATGGCACCGGGCTGCTCGTCCTCATCGGCCGAGTCCCCCGACACGAGCGTCCTGCCCAAGATCCGGGTCTCCCCCGCGGACGGCGTGCAACGGGCCCGGCCGGACCGCGGGGTGACGGTGAGGGTGGATCGGGGCGCGCTGGTCAAGGTCGCGGTCAGCGTGAAGGGCGTCCCGGTTCCCGGCCGGTTCGACACCGCGTCCCGCGTCTGGAGGTCCAGCTGGGCCCTCCAGCCGAACGCCGAGTACGTGGTCAACGCCACCGCCCAGAACAGCCAGGGCGTGCAGACCAGCCTCACCCGGTTCCGGACCCTCAAGCCGGCGAAGTCGTTCTCGGTGACCTCGGTGACACCCGACCAGGGTGAGCAGGTGGGGGTGGGCATGCCGATCGTCGTCACGTTCAGCGCCCCGGTGACCGAGCGGGCGGGGGTCGAGCGGAGCCTGGAGGTCCGGGCGCAGAAACCGGTCGAAGGGGACTGGCGCTGGCTGAGCCCGACCCAGGTCGCCTACCGGACGAAGACCCTCTGGCCCAGCCAGCAGCTCGTCACGTTCACCGCCCATCTCACCGGGGTCCGCGCCGCGCCCGGCGTGTACGGCTCCGCCGACCGCACGGTCTCCTTCGGGGTGGGACGCAGGCAGGTGAGCCTGATCGACGCCGTCGCCAAGCAGATGACGGTCCGGCAGGACGGCTTGATCATGCAGCGGATGGCGATCAGCGCGGGTATGGGGAACACCAAGGAGTACACCACGACGAGTGGGTTCCATCTCGCCATGGAAAAGGGCAACCCGGTGAGAATGGTCTCTCCGGGCCGGAAGAAGGGCGACGAGGACTACTACGACCTGCTGATCAACCACGCGGTGCGGATCTCGCACAGCGGGGAGTACATCCACGCCAAGGACAACGTGTGGGCGCAGGGCCGGGTGAACGTCAGCCACGGATGCGTCAACGTCCGGCCCGACCAGGCCGAATGGTTCTACACCAACACCCTCCGCGGCGACCCTGTGATCGTCAGCGGCACCACCCGCCCGCTGGATTGGCACAACGGCTGGGGCTACTGGCAACTCAGCTGGGAGGAGTGGACGGAACAAGTCAAATAAAAGATCCTTTTGGCCTCCGATAAATATGCCACGGGGCGACTTCGAGGGATATCGTGAAGTAAAAGGTTCATTGGCTGGAAGGCCATATGCAATGGACGCCTGGATAATCTGGCTGGTCTTGGCGATCGTTTTCGGTGTCGCCGAGATCGTCACGCTGACCGCCGCACTCGGGCTCCTGGCGATCGCCGCCCTCGTCACGGCGGGGACCGCGGCCCTGGGTTTGCCCGTCGCCCTGCAGTTCGTGGTGTTCGGTGCCGCCTCAGCCGTCGGACTGGTCCTGGTCCGCCCCATCGCACGGCGCCGCCTGCGCCAGCCGCCCGCCCGCCGATTCGGGGTTCCGGCACTCGTCGGCAAGACGGCGTACGTCACCAGTGAGGTCACCGGACGGGGCGGCCGGGTACGCCTGAACGGTGAGGAATGGTCTGCCCGAGCCTACGACGAGTCACTCGTGATCCCCGTCGGGACGACCGTGGACGTGTTCGAGATCGAGGGGGTAACCGCCCTCGTCTACCCTCGGGAGTAGCGCATGGGCATCGAAACGCTCTTGGTCCTGATGTTCGCGGCCCTCGCGGTCGTCATCGTCGTCTTCAAGACGGTCCGGATCGTCCCCCAGGCGAGGGCGGCCAACGTGGAGCGGCTCGGCCGCTACCACCAGACCCTGGAACCCGGGCTCAACTTCGTCATCCCGTTCATCGACAAGATCCGCCCCTTCATCGACCTGCGCGAGCAGGTGGTGTCGTTCCCGCCGCAGCCGGTCATCACCGAGGACAACCTCGTGGTGGACATCGACACCGTCCTGTACTTCCAGGTGGTGGACCCGCGAGCCGCCTCCTACGAGATCTACAACTTCATCCAGGCCATCGAACAGCTCACCGTGACCACGCTCCGCAACGTCATCGGCGGCATCGACCTGGAAGCCACCCTCACCTCCCGCGACCACATCAACAACCAGCTCCGCGGGGTGCTCGACGAGGCCACCGGAAAGTGGGGCATCCGGGTCAACCGCGTTGAGATCAAGGCGATCGACCCACCGCGCACGATCAAGGAGGCGATGGAGAAGCAGATGCGCGCCGAGCGGGACAAGCGCGCCACGATCCTCAACGCCGAAGGCGTCCGCCAGGCCCAGATCCTCACCGCCGAGGGCGACAAGCAGAGCGCGATCCTGCGGGCCGAGGGCGAGCGGCAGTCCGCCATCCTGCGGGCCGAAGGCCAGTCCCGCGCGATCGAAGAGGTGTTCCAGGCCGTCCACCGCAACGACCCCGACCCCAAACTCCTCGCCTACCAGTACCTGCAGATGCTGCCCAAACTCGCCGAAGGGCCGGGCAACACGTTCTGGGTCATCCCCGGCGAGGTCACGAGCGCTCTCCAGTCGGTCACCAAGGCGTTCAGCGAGGTGCTGCCGCAGAGCCCGGCCACCCGGGCGGAGCCGTCACCGGAGGCCAAGGAGGCCGCCCGCGAGATCGAAGCCGCCGGCCCCGAGCTCGACCAGGTCGTCAAGGACGCCATCAAGGAGGCCGAGCGCCTCCAGCGCCCGGGCGGCGGCTCCACCCCCAAGCCACCTCAGTGATCCGCCGAGCACCTCAGCGGGGTGGGGCGGGTACGGGGAGGGGGGCGGCCGATCCCCGTGCCGCCGTGACCAGCTCGCAGAACCGGCGGTAGCGGTCGCGCTCGGCCGCGACCGGGGTGAGCACGAGGTCCTCCGCCACCTGCTCGACCGCTTTGTACAGGCGCCGCTCGACCCGACGCCGCCGCCGTCTCCCACCCACATAAGCGATAAATCGGCATATGAGGGCTAGGATCACTCCGGCCAGCGCGCCCCCGATCAGCAGGGTCGTCGGCCACGGCAACTCACCGAACGTCGGATTCGGCGGCTCGGGCAGCCGCAGATAGCCCAGCAGGAACAAGGCGCCCAGCCAGAGGGCGCCCGCGACCATGGCGGCGAAGACCAGCCACTGCAGCGGACCGGCGACCCGCCACCACAGCGGCCGCCGCCCCGCCTCCAGTTCGGTCCCGGCGACCGCCCGGTCCAGCGCCGACTCCAGCTCCCCGGCACTTGAACGGGCGGAGCCCCGTACCGCCGCCGCCCACGGCTCGGGCACGCCCACGGCGGCGTTCCGCCCGAGCGCGCGCAGCGCCGTGTCCACCCGGGAGCGCTGCACCCCGGTCGCCGCGGGCAGCGAGGTCCGCCCCGCCGTACCGCCGCCGGGGACACCCCGGAGGCCGAGGGCCGCACCCACCCCCGAGGGCAGCCTCAGGCGCCGCAGCGGGTCGGGGCGGAACCGGCGGAGCAGGCGGGTGACCGGCCAGCCCGTGGCGATCCCCGAACGGTATCGGTGGGCCTTCTCGACCGCCCGGGCCACCACCGGCACCCCCGCGGCGGACGCGAGCGCGTCGACCAGCTCCGCGCTCTCCACCTTCCGCGCGGACCCGGTGGGCGGGGCGGCGAGCCGGGCGGCGGCCACGGCGGCGTCGGCCTCCAGCCGGAGCATCCACGACCGGCGGTCCCGGACCCGACCGGCGAGCAGCTCCCGCAGACCGCCGAGACCGAACCCGGTCTTGGCCGAGACCGACAGCACCGGCACGTCCGAGAGGAGCAGCCGGCGCAGGTCGCCGGAGACGGAGGCCACCGACTCGACGGGGAGCCGGTCCACCTGGTTGAGCACGAGCAGGGTGACGTCCCGATGGGCGGCGAGCGGACGGAGATAGCGTTCGTGCACGGCGGCGTCCGCGTACTTCTGCGGGTCGACCA
Source organism: Rhizohabitans arisaemae (assembly GCF_025996515.1). Classification (GTDB taxonomy): domain Bacteria; phylum Actinomycetota; class Actinomycetes; order Streptosporangiales; family Streptosporangiaceae; genus Rhizohabitans; species Rhizohabitans arisaemae. The sequence goes on along the minus strand of NZ_BLRH01000029.1, from coordinate 383,670 downwards.
CCCAGATCAGCAGGTCCACCAGACCGACCAGGCGATCGACCTCCATCCGGTGTTCGACCCGGATCGAGTCGTGATCGGGCAGATCCAGCAGGATCAGGCCGTCGAGCCCGGCACCGTGATCGGCGTGACCGAGCAGATGCCGCCGGGGCACGCCGAGCCAGTCCAGGAGCTCCGCCGCGCCTTCGGCCGTACCCCACACCGCGGCCTGCGCGGCCGCCGTCGTCGGACGGAGTGCGCCCACCTGGGCGACCTGGTCGCCGATGAGCCGGTTGAACAGCGACGATTTCCCGCTCCCGGTCGCGCCCGCGAGCGCCGCCACCGTGTACTCCACCGAGAGGCTTCGCCGCGCCCCGGCCCGCCCGACGACGGTGAGCGCCGAGTCGACGCAGGCGTCGTCGAGCCGCCCCCGGGCGAGTTCGGCGGCCTGGGCCAAGGCGTCGAGCCGATCTCCGAGCTTCACAGCTCCCCCGACGCCGCGGCCACCGCCGCCGCCGCGGCCCGCAGCCCGGCCGCGCCCGCCCCGTCCAAATGAAGATCGTCGACCATCTTGGTGTACCGGACCGACTCCTGGTCGAACACCCGCCCGACCCGCTCCCGCAGATCCCTGGTGGCCTCCGCGGCGAGCTGCCGTACCGCCTGATCACCGAAGATCGCCTCCAACAGCCGCTGGCTCAGCACGGACGTGCCGCCCGCGATCCCGATCTCCAGCCCGGAGAGCCCCGCCGTCTGCGCGAACACCAGCAGCATGAGCAGCAGGCCCACCCCGTTCACCCCGAACGAGGCGACCCGGGCCATCGTCCGCTTCCCCGCGCCCTCCATCCGGACCAGGGTCAGGACGAACCCCTGCCAGTCACGCACCGCCTCACCGGCCCGCGCCTTGAGCTCCGGGGAAGCCCGTCCCAGCCTGCTCGCCGCCACCACGCCGTCCCGCTCCAGCAGCGCGAGTCCGGCCGGCCGCGCCGACCAGGCGTCCACCGTCCGCTCCGCCGCCTGCTCCGCCGAATCCCTGATCAGCGACTCCACCCCGGTCTCCAAGGCGACGGCCAGCCCCGCCTCGGGCGCGGGGCGTCCGGTGAGGACGGCGACGATCCGATCGCGCAAGCGGCCCACCCGGCTCTCCAGTGCCCGCATGAACTCGCCGGTGCCGATGAACTCCTGCCAGCGCGCGAGCACCTCGCCCCGGAGCAGCGATCCGTCCCGCATGCCGTCGTCGAACTGCTCCCGCGCCCGCCGGTAGGCGCCGTACACGTCCCGGCGCAGCGCGTCCGCGGTCTCCAGCTGGACGTCCACCTCGTCGGCGAGCCGGGGAACCCGGGTCCCCAGGGCGGTCAGGGCCCCGGAGAGGGTCTGCCGGACCACCGCGTCCCGTGCCTGCTCGTCGGCGGCGAGCCCGGCGAGCCACCCCTCGATGGGCTGTACGGCCTGCGGCGGCAGCCTGCCCTCGGTCAGGGGAAGCTCGGCTACGCCGAAGAGCGGGACCCCGGACAGACCGTGCTCGTCGAGCAGTCTGGCCAGGTCGGCCCGTACCTCGTCCATGATCTCGGCGGGGACGCGGTTCAGGACGATCGCGAGGGCCAGACTCCGCTCGCTCGCACTGCGCAGGAAGCCCCACGGCACCTCGTCGGCGTACCGGGACGACGTCGTGACGAACAACCACAGATCGGCCGCGGCGAGCAGCTGGGCGGCGAGCTCGCGATTGGCCGTCACCACCGAGTCGATGTCGGGGGCGTCCAGCAGGGCCAGACCCGCCGGCACCGTGTCCTCGGCGACGATCCGCAGGGTGCCCGGCTGCTCCGGACCGGACCCGGAGACCCGCGGCAGGCCGGGCAGGACCCGCTGCTCGGTGAACCAGGACAGCTCACCGGGATTCACCGCCAGCGTGGGCGCGAGGGTCGTCGGGCGCAGCACACCCGGCGCGGCCACCTCCGCGCCCACCAGCGAGTTGACCAGCGTCGACTTCCCGGCCCCGGTGGAACCGCCCACCACCGCCAGCAGCGGGGCGTCGATCTGGGTAAGCCGCGGCACGATGTAGTCGTCCAGCTGCGCGGCGAGCTCGCGCCGGGCACGGCGGTGCTCGGCGACACCGGACACCTCCAGAGGAAAGAGCTCCCCCTCAAGCCGGTGCCGCAGATCCCCTAGGGCCTCCAGCAAGCTCACAATCCGGTCATCCCCCGCCTGGTTCCATTTATCCACCGGGGAAAACGCCTGCTTGACCCACCACCGCCCGCATCAGGCCCACGTCATCCGCGACAGCCCGTACCGCGTAGCCCATCGTCGCCGCGTGCGGGAACGATCGACCACGCGGCCGTGAACCGCGGCAAACCATCCCGCCCGGACCGGCCATCGCCTCTGACCTGGGCCGACGGCCGTACCAACCTCTCTCTGCGGCACCGGCTCCGCGCCCCGGGCGGCATCCTCCCCCGGCGGAATCCGCAAAGCCCATCGACTCCCGTGACAGTCACACAAACTTGGGGGAGAGTGGCGGGCTCCTGACCCCGGGCACCTGCCGCTGAGCGGCCGTTCCGCCGCCCGCGCGTTGGGATGATGGGGGCATGCCACCGCGACGATTGGATGCCGGACAGGTGAGGGCCGCCCTCGACAAGCAGCTCGGCACGCTGGGGAGGCCGCCGTACGACGGGCCGCTCGGGGGTGTGTTCGGGGCGTGTGTCGCGGTGGTCGCCGAGCTCTACCGGCACGGCGGGGTTCCCGAGCGGGACGCGGCGCGCTCGGCGGTGCGTCACCTGCTGGAGACGCTCGTCACGGCCGCGCCGGGCAGGTCGGTGGAGGTACGCGTGCCGCCGTACGCCGCCGTGCAGTGTGTGGAAGGGCCCCGGCACACCCGGGGAACCCCGCCGAACGTGGTCGAGATGGACCCGCCCACCTGGCTCGCCCTCGCCACCGGCACGACGACGTGGGCCGAGGCCGTGGCCGACGGCCGGATCTCCGCGAGCGGGCCCCGCGCCGACCTCTCGCCCTATCTTCCGATCACCACGGCAAACGACTGACACATCCCGCGAGCGGGTTTTCACAGGTCAATGGTGGGAATCCGATCGGCTACCGGCCGGACTCCCGCCGGCTTCCGAGTTTTCGGTGTCCGAGATTGGCCGCACGGCGGGTCAAAGGCCGGGAGACGACACCCGGAATCAGGCTGGGGTGGTTATCCCGAAAAGCTCGTTGATACAAGCGTTGGTGGAGGCGTCGTCCGGATACCTGACCGGGTCCGCGCACTCCAGGATCCCGGAGAAGTAGGGGGCGACCAAGACCACGAGCAGCACGGTGATGATGAGCGCCAGCAGGTTGAGGACGATGCCGACCACCGCCATGCCGCGACCACGGCCCTTCGCCGCGGCGACGATGCCGAGGATCAGCCCGATGACCGATCCGATCCCGGCGATGCCGAGGGTGAACAGCCCCACGATCCCCAGCACCAGTGACGTGATCGCCATGCCCTTGGATTGCGGGGCGGGCGGGGTCGAATAGCCCGATCCGGAGTATCCGGAGTAGGGGGCTGCCGACAGTCCGTACTGCCCGGGGGCACTCGCGACCGGTTGCTTGACCTCGTCGCGGCCGATCGGGCGGGTCTGGTTGGGGTCCTCGGGGGTGGTCACTGTCGGTTCTCCCAAGTGGTGGGTGGGAAATCTGATCAATTGTCGACCAGACTCTCACCTTCTCTCCCGGGTCACCAGGGGTTCGGCGTCACCGGGTATGTCCACGGCGGTTCACGGCGCCTGCGGGCCGGGCGTCGGCGTCAGGAACGGCATCAAATTCTCGATGCACCTTTGCTGATCCTCACTTGTCGGATATTTCGTCCGATCGGAGCATTCACCCACGGTGGCGAAGAACCACTCCGCCAAGGGGATGGCGAAGACCAAACCTATGATCGAGAGAATCAGCGCCAGGCCGTTGAGGACGACGCCGGCGATGGCCATCCCCCGGGACCGATCCTTGACCACGCCCATGACGCCCAGGACCAGGCCGACGATCGACCCGACCCCGCACAGCCCGCAGGTGAAGATGCCGACGATCCCCAGGACCAGGGAGGCGATGGCCATCCCCCGCCCGGGCTCCGACGGTGGAGGCGCCCACCCCGCCGGGGGCGGCGGCTGGGTTCCCCCGGAGAAGCCGGAACCGCCGGGCTGCGAAACCCCCGGATACCCCGCGGCGCCCGGGGGCGGTTTCGGCGGCTCCCACGGCTTCTCCGGACCGGGTCCGGGCTGCCCTGGAGACACGGACTCGGCTTCGGGCCGGTGTGGCTGTTCCGGGCCGGGTTCGGGGTGGCGGAGCGCATCGGGGGTTCCTGGGGCCGGTTCGGGCCGTCGAGCCTCCCCCGGAGTCTCAGGACCGGGTTCAGGCCGCCGAGCCTCCCCCGGGGTCTCAGGACCGGGTTCGGGTTCGGGTCGCCGCGGCTCGTCTGGTGTCGTCACTTCTGATCTCCTGGCGTCGAGTCCGGCGAGTCCGAGTTATCCGAGCCTCCCCCCACCAAGCTCTAGATCAACGATCAAGCGGGCAAAGGTTGGCTTCGAGATCTCCCAAACCGGCCTCGACGCGATCGGCGACGCGAAGGATCGATCAAGCACGGCCAGTCGGTGATCGTCGCGCCTTCTGCGCCCCCGAGGGGGCGGGCAGCACAACGATCAACCGGGGAAAGTGCGGGCCGTCGTCGCGAAAACCCGGGGATGCCACAGGTTTGGCAAAGAACCGCCGCCCGGGCCCTGATCAGGAGTGAAAGCCCGGATTTCACAGGGTTTCCGATGACCCCAGGATTTATCCACAGGCTGTGGACAACCCGCCGGAAAATCCACTTCACCGGCCCCGGGGTACGCCAGGCTCCGCAGCCCGCCTAAACTTGTGCATGTGCTCAAGGGCGACGGCCGACTCGGTCATGACCTGGACCCCCGCGACCAGCCTCCGAAGGACGCCTGCGGCGTCTTCGGCGTATGGGCGCCCGGGGAGGATGTCTCCAAGCTCACCTACTACGCGCTCTACGCGTTGCAGCACCGCGGACAGGAGTCCGCAGGCATCGCGGTGAGCGAAGGCCACCGTATCCTCATCTACAAGGACATGGGGCTGGTTGCCCAGGTCTTCGATGAGACGATCCTCGGCACGCTCCGCGGCCACCTGGCGATCGGCCACAACCGGTACTCGACCACCGGTTCGAGTGTCTGGGAGAACGCCCAGCCGACACTCCGCTCCACCGACGTGGGCGGTCTCGCCCTCGCCCACAACGGGAACCTCATCAACACCCCGGAGCTCGCCGCACGCCTCGGTTCCGAGGACATCCGGGCGACCACCGACACCGAGGTGCTGACCGCCCTGCTCGCCGACGGCTCGCAGTCCATCGAGGACGCCGCGGCGCAGCTCCTGCCTGAGGTTCGCGGCGCCTACTCCCTGGTCTTCATGGACGAGAAGACGCTCTACGCCGCACGGGATCCGCAGGGCGTCCGCCCGCTGGTCCTCGGCCGGCTGGAGCGCGGCTGGGCCGTGGCCTCCGAGACGGCGGCGCTGGACATCGTCGGCGCGACCTTCGTCCGTGAGATCGAACCGGGTGAGCTCATCACCATCGACGAGCGAGGCGTCCGCTCGCGGCGCTTCGCCCTCGCCGAACCCAAGGGCTGCCTCTTCGAGTACGTCTACCTGGCCCGCCCGGACACCACCATCGCCGGCCGAGGCGTGCAGACCACCCGGGTCGAGATCGGGCGCCGCCTGGCCCGGGAGCACCCCGCCGAGGCCGACCTGGTGATCCCCACCCCCGAGTCGGGCACCCCCGCGGCGATCGGGTACGCCCAGGAGAGCGGCATCCCGTACGGCCAAGGCCTGGTCAAGAACTCCTACGTGGGCCGTACCTTCATCCAGCCCTCCCAGACGATCCGGCAGCTGGGCATCCGGCTCAAGCTCAACCCGCTGCGCGAGGCCATCGAGGGCAAGCGGCTCGTCGTGGTCGACGACTCGATCGTGCGGGGAAACACCCAGCGGGCGATCGTCCGGATGCTGCGCGAGGCGGGCGCCAAGGAAGTCCACGTGCGCATCTCCAGCCCGCCGGTGAGCTGGCCCTGCTTCTACGGCATCGACTTCGCCACCCGGGCCGAGCTCATCGCCGGCTCCCTCGACGTCGAGGAGATCCGGGCGTCGATCGGCGCGGACACGCTCGGCTTCATCTCCCTGGAGCAGCTGATCGAGGCGACGACGATCCCGAGAGAGCGGCTCTGCCGGGCCTGCTTCGACGGGATCTACCCGATCCCCGTCGACAAGGGCAGTGTGGGGAAATACGTCCTGGAGCAGGCCGCCCAGTGATCGGGCGCGCCCCAGCGAGGAAGAGACAATGACCAGCTACAAGACCGCCGGTGTCGACATCGAGGCGGGAGATCGCGCAGTCGCCCTGATGAAGGCGCACGTCGCCGGGGCCCGGCGAGTCGAGGTCGTCGACGACCCGAGCGGATTCTCCGGCCTGTTCGACGCGTCCGCGCTGCTCCGGTACGAGCGGCCGCTCCTGTCCACCTCGACCGACGGGGTGGGGACCAAGGTCGAGCTGGCCCGCCGGATGGGCGTGTACGACACCATCGGCCACGACCTGGTCGGCATGGTCGTCGACGATCTGGTGGTGTGCGGGGCCGAGCCGCTCTTCATGACCGACTACATCGCCTGCGGCAAAGTGGTCCCGGAACGTATCGCGGCCATCGTCGCCGGGGTCGCCGACGGCTGCCGTAAGGCGGGATGCGCCCTCATCGGCGGCGAGACGGCCGAACATCCGGGTTTGCTGGAAGAAGATGAGTTTGACCTCGCGGGGGCCGCTACGGGGGTTGTAGAGGCTTCTGCGGTACTTGGAGCGGCTCGGGTGCGTCCTGGAGACGTCGTCCTCGCCCTCGCCTCCTCCGGGGTCCACTCCAACGGCTTCTCCCTGGTGCGGCACATCCTCAGCGCGAAGGGGCTCCCGCTCGACGCGGACCTGCCCGAGCTGACCCGCCCGCTCGGCGAGGAACTCCTCACGCCGACGCGGATCTACGCCCTCGACTGCCTCGACTTGGCGAGCCGGAGCGAGGTTCACGCCTTCGCCCACATCACCGGCGGAGGCCTCACCGCCAACCTGGCCCGATCCCTGCCCCCGACCGTGGACGCGGTGCTCCACCGGGACTCCTGGACGCCACCGGCCGTCTTCGAGGTCCTCGCCGGATACGGCGGCGTCACGGCCGAGGAGATGAACCGCACCTTCAACCTCGGGGTGGGTATGTGCGCGATCGTGCCGGCCGACGCCGTGGACGGCGCCGTCGCCGTACTCACTGAACGAGGCCTACCGGCCTGGGTGGTCGGCGAGATCGTCCCCGGGAGCGGCCGGTCGGAGCTGATCGGAAAGCACCCGACGGCGTAACCGGCTGTGCCGTCCGGGCACGGCAGCGACACCCGGCGTGCCGAGGCACACCGGGTGTCCTAACCGCCTGTACCGCTGACGGCCGATGACCTACCTGCGGCCGGTCGTCCCGTCCTTGCGGTCGTCTCCGTCGCCGTAATCATCGGCGTAGTCGGCGTACCGATCCGCCAGATCGTCATAGGAGTCGTCATCCCGCTTGGAGTCGTTGTCGTTGACTCCGAGCTCCGTGCGAAGACGCTCAAGATCGGTGCCCCCGCTGTTGTACTTAAGCTGGCGGGCTACCTTCACCTGCTTGGCCTTAGCTCGGCCGCGCCCCATGGCTCGACCCCCTCATGCGGGGCCGTGCTCGACCCCTCGTCGCTACGCTACGCGAGGGCTGACGTGTCCTGACGCTCATCGTCAGCTCTCGTTCGCCTATTACCGTACCTGTTTTACGCTCAGCTCGGTACGCCGTATCGTCGGCGGCGGTCAGGTGCCGAGCCAAATACCCCTCAGGCGCCCGACCTCCGACATCCTGCGTTCGGCCAGCCGGTCGGCGGCGACCGCCGGCGGGACGCCCTCGTCAGCGGCGATCTCAAAGATCCGCAAGGTCGTGTTGTAGATCCGCGTCGCCTTGGACCTGGCACGATCCATACTGAACCCCTCGATCTCATCGGCGACTTGAATGACCCCGCCTGAGTTGACGACGTAGTCCGGAGCGTAGAGGATCCCGCGGTCGGCGAGCTGCTTCTCCACTCCGGGGTGAGCGAGCTGGTTGTTTGCTCCACCACACACAATAGTCGCGTTCAGCCGAGCCACCGTGTCGTCGGTCAAGGCACCGCCCAGCGCGCAGGGGGCGTAGACCTCGATGTCCGCACCTGTGATCTCTTCCTGGTCCGCGACGACCTCGACACCCGGGTACACCCGGAGTACCCGGTCGACCGCCTCCCGGCTGACGTCGCAGACCACCACCTCGGCCCCGTCGTCGACCAGGTGCTTGACGAGCCGGTGCCCGACCTTGCCCACGCCCTCGACGCCGACCCGCCGGCCCCGCAGGGACGAGGTGCCGTACCGGTGCTCGGCGGCGGCCCGCATGCCCTGGTAGACGCCGTAGGCGGTGAGGATCGAGGAGTCTCCCGCGCCACCGTGCTCGACAGTGCGGCCGGTGACGAAACGGCTCTCCCGCGCGACGATGTCCATGTCCTCGCTGTACGTGCCGATGTCGCAGGCCGTGATGTACCGGCCGCCGAGCGACTGGAGGAACCGGCCGTAGGCCCGGAGCAGGGCCTCCGACTTCATCGTGGCCGGATCGCCGATGATCACGGCCTTGCCGCCCCCGTGGTCCAATCCGGCCAAGGCGTTCTTGTACGCCATGGCGCGTGAGAGATTGAGCACATCCGCGAGTGCTTCGGACTCACTTGGGTAGGGGTAGAAACGTGTGCCGCCGATGGCGGGACCCAGCGCGGTGTTGTACACGGCGATGATGGCGCGCAGTCCGCTACGCTCATCGGAGCAGAAGACCACCTGCTCGTGTTGCCCACCGGCACCTGGGCTCGCGTCCTTGTGGGACAGCCCGGAAAAGACGTCGGTCACGGTTGTGACTCCTGGTCTCGGGGACCGTCGCTCCGCTGCGACGGGTCTCGCACCCAGAGTATCCCCCCTGTGATCATGTCCTTAATCTCTCATGACGCGATCGCGGACAAGACGCGGTCCGTCGTGACACGATGCGCTCGTGCTCCCGTATGCCGCCTACCTCCGTGTGTACGAACCGCTGGCCGCGTTTACCAACCCCCAACGTGCGTTTTGGGAGGACTATGCCCTCTCGGACCGCAGGCCGCGTCCTCGCCTGACGCTGGAGGCCGAGCACGCGGAGGCGGTACGGCGCATGATCGCCGTACCGCCCATCGTGGCCCCTCCGCACGAGAGCGCCCACGCCTACCTCCGGCGGGTGGAGGACACCCTCTACGTCTCGCCGTGGCAGAGCCGGCTGCGATCGTGGCTCGCCTTCGTGAAATTCTCCGGGAGTACGCCGGCGAACCTCATGGACCGCTTCGTCCCGGGGGGTGTCGCCGAGCAGACCCTCGCCGACTTCGAGAAGTACAAGCAGGCGGGCGGAACGGACGTCACGCTCCGCACTCATATCCTGAGCAGCACCTGGCACGTGCCAACCGCATGGTTCGTCCCCTTCGACCCCACCGAGCGCTGGCTCCGCCTCAGCGACCCCGGCGAGGGCGGACGCGACTCCGGCGCCACGACCGCGACCCGCAACCTGATCTACGTCACCTCCATGGGGCACGCCCGCAAGCGGGTGGCCCGGGCGCTCGCCGTGATCAGACGTCACCTGGACGAGGCGGGGCCGCTGATCAAGGTTGAGGACGTCGGCCGCTGGCTGGAGGAGTTCCATCCGCACTCCCTGGTCGAGCTGGACTACGGCGGTCTCGTCCACCTCCTCGACGACGAGGCCCTGCGCACCGACCAGTCGGTCGGCGAGATCGCCGCGGCGCTCACCGGACTCGACTCCGGGCAGGAAGAACTATCGGCGGCCATGTACCAAAGGGTCACTACTAGGTGGCGTTCCGTTCAGGCCCTTGAATCTGCGAATTAAGGGATAAAGCATCCCAGATAGCGCTCGCATTGGGTCCCCAGGGACAGGAATCTCACTTGTGAACTGACCAGTTTGGCGGTTTTCGCAGCGATACCACGAAACGTGTCGCTAGAATCACGCAGCGTGACATCAACACGTGGACGCCTCGTTGGCCCCCAGGGGTCGCCAATCGCTCTGCGTGCCTGTATGGTCACATCGGGTGATGCCACTTATGAACCCGAAAACCGCATGAACGGGATCATCTGGGGACATCCGTGACAAGCGCCAAGAAAAGTCGCAGGATCGCTGTCGCCGGTCCACACGGAGGAGAGGCCGCACAAATGTCAGCTCGTACACCCGAGGCCGAGCCACTGCTCACCCCGGCGGAGGTCGCAACCATGTTCCGCGTCGACCCCAAGACCGTCACTCGGTGGGCGAAGGCGGGCAAGTTGACGTCCATCCGCACTCTCGGCGGACACCGGCGCTACCGGGAGACCGAAGTGCGCGCGCTGCTGGCGGGAATTCCGCAGCAGCGGTCCGAGTAACGCGGGGCCGCTTAGACCTAGGGGGGACTCTGGGCGCGCTCGCGTGAATCTCAACGTGAGCGCGCCTGCCGTACAGAGCGGCGCCGCCCGCCCGGCGCCGCCCGCCTAGGTGAGGTCTCCTCGCCTTGCCCCCATGGAGCACTACCCTCGCGGCCTTGTCCGCATGCGCCGATCAGGGCGGGACATCCCTCGTCATCGGTTCGACCCGGCGATCACACCTCGCCACCCGGAGTGCCCGGCACACACCCGAGCGCCGGCCGAACGGACCGGAGTGCCGACGGTGGAGTAACCCGCGGTACCCCATTGGCGCCTATCGTTCCGGCCGAGTTCTCGGCACCGCTGAATCCACCCGGCCCTTCCACGGTCTCCCGAACATCGGGTTGACCCGCGTCGGCCCGAGGTCGAACCTCCAACCATTTCGTCACCGTGCGTAGTCAAAGCCGTCCGTCGAGACCGCGACGGCGATTGCGTCATGCCCGCCGACGAGCCCAAACGCCGCCTCGCACCCCGGATCGGACGCGGTGGGGCGGCCCGCTCACCCCGCTACTCAACAGCCGCCGGTAAAGACCGGAAGATCGCGAGTGCGGGTGACCCGTATCCCTCCGCAGCAATCGATCGTTTGGTGGGGCAGGAAGGAACGGAGGTTCCGGGACCGAGAGGTCCGCGAGCAAGAACGACGTCCGGACCCAGCAGCCGGACAACAAGCAGGAACCATCACGTCAGCCCGGGAGAGCCATGTCAGGCCCAAGCATGGGATCGTCGGTCCGGGCCTCGGCCCGACCGGCCGCAGGCACCATTCGGCCCCCCAAGATCACCCCTGAGGCGAATCGCCAAGGAAGCGATCTCATTGTGGGGCCCCAGGGTGGACGCCCTCGGCCTACCATTCGCAACGTCGCCGAGCGCGCCGGAGTCTCCAAGTCTCTCGTCTCACTCGTGCTTCGTGGATCACCACATGTCAGTGAGCACCGTCGGGAAGCCGTTCTCCAGGCGGCGCGAGAACTCGGCTATCGGCCCAACGCGGTCGCGCGCAGCCTGGTCGAGGGACGTACCCACCTCGTGGGAGCACTCGTTGCAGATCTCCACAATCCTTTCTACGCCGAGTTCCTCGACGGCCTGCAGGAGAGCCTGCACGGCGAAGGCCTCCGGCTCCTGATCGGCAGCGGCCGCTGGAATCCCGCGTTCGAGACCGAGGCGGTCGAGGCGTTCCTGGAGCTGCGCGTGGACGGACTGGTGCTCCTCGGCGTGGTCCCCGCCAGCGACTCGCTCGCGGAAGCGGCCGCGTACACGCCCACCGTGGTCGTCGGTGAGCGTGCCGTCGGCCTGTCCGGTGTGGACATCGTCATCGACGACGACGAACTCGGCGCCAGGCTCGCGGTGGACCACCTGGTCCAACTGGGTCATCGCGCCATCGCCCACATCGAGGGCCCGCCGTCGTCGGCGGCCCGCGGGCGCTGTGAGGGCTACCTCGTCGCGATGCGCCGGCACGGGCTCGTCTCCTACATCCAGGTGGAGTCGAGCGACTTCAGTGAGTTCGGCGGCTACCGCGCGGCCCGCGACATCCTGAGCGGAACACCACGCCCGACCGCCATCTTCGCCCCCAATGACGTGGTCGCGGTGGGTGCTCTCACCGCCGCAAGCGAACTCGGCCTCCGTGTCCCGGAAGACCTGTCGATTGTGGGATATGACAACACACACATCGCCGCCGTCCACCACATCTCACTCACCAGCGTCGACCAACCCCGGCGCGCCATGGGCCGTTCGGCGGCGGGCCTGCTCTGCGACCGGATCGGCGACCCCGGACGAGTCGGCCGAGTTCGCCAGGTCACCCCGCATCTGGTGGTCCGCAGGAGCACCGGCCCAGCCCCTTCGGACGCCCAAGAGTGAGTCAAGCCATGACGTGCTCTCCCGCATCGGTTGTATCACTGAACTTGACGTCGGCCCCCTAGCCGACATCAGATTGGTTCCACGGGGGTGCAGTCATGCGTGATCCAGAGCTGGTGTCGTGCGCACAGCGGGCCGCTGCCGATCTTGGGCAGGCCTGGGCGATGTGGCGTGCGACGCATGGGCGAAACGGGCGGACAAGCCCGGAAGCCGTGGCGAGTTACGTCGCCCACTCGATCGACCATCCCTGGGGTCGCCCACGGGTGGTGCTCGGCCTCGACGCCGAGGACGCCAAGGAGTTGACCGCTCTGCTGAAGGGTGCACGGGCGGCTCAGCACTCCTGGTGACATCCAAGCCGCTTCCTCTGGATTCCTGCTCCCCCACCCGCGGGAATCCAGAGGAAGCCCAGGAGATTCCCCACATCTCAGCCCGACCATCTCTCCCCACGTAAATTGGTGCGTTGAATCCCGGTGATTCACGAGGTGAGGAGGCCAGATGAGTCGAAAAGCCCTGACGTCCGGTGGAGGCCGTCCGGCGGCCGTACTGGCCTTGTGCCTTTCCATGGCGCTCGGTACGGCCTGCGGGACCGCGGGAACCGAAGGCCACGCCGCACAGCGGCCGCAGGACGCCGTACGGCCGGAGGCGGCGAGAACCGCCCCGGAGTCGCGGACGCCGGGCACGTTACCCGGATCGCCACCGGCCAGAGGCTCGCTGGCGGGGAAACGGATCGTCCTGGACCCCGGGCACAACGGGAACAACTATCGCCATCCCGAGATCATCAACCGCAAGGTCAATGTGATCACTGAGCGGAAGGCCTGTGACACGACCGGCACGCAGGCTCCGGGCGGCTACACCGAAGCCGCGTTCACCTGGGACGTCTCCAGGCGGCTGGCCGAGATCCTCCGGCGCCAGGGCGCCACGGTGACCCTGACCCGCACCAGCAACACCGGGGTGGGGCCGTGCATCACCGAGCGGGCCGCCATCGGGAACAAAGCCAAGGCCGATGCCGTACTCTCCATCCACGCCGACGGCTCCGCGCCGCGGAACCAGGGCTTTCACGTAATCGTCCCCAAGAAGATCAACGGCCCGGTGGACCCGGTGGTCGCGGCGTCGGCACGCCTCGGCGTCGACATCAGGAACGCCTACGCGAAAGGAACCGGCATCCCTTACTCCACATATGTAGGGAGCGAGGGGATACATGCGAGAAACGACATCGGTGGCCTCAATCTTTCGACTGTCCCCAAGGTTCTGCTTGAGTGCGGGAACATGAAGAACCCGAAGGAAGCGGCCAAGTTCGCCGATCCCAAGTTCCGCGAGCGGATCGCCGTATCACTATCCCGCGGATTGAACACCTATCTGAGATAACGATCAGTTCAGGCATCATCGCCTTATGAGGGATTTGTTGCCACGCCCGACGGCCGTACATCCGGCTCCCGGGGAATTCGTGTTCACATCCGCCACCGGCCTCAGCGGGCCGGATGACCTCACCGCGCCGATACGGTCGGCGCTCTCGGTCGTACCGCTTGCACCGAACGGGACGGGGATCGAGGTGGAACGCGATCCCGCTCTCCAGGCCGAGGCGTACACCTTGAGCGTGACCCCGGAGCGGATCCGCATCACCGCCGCCGATCGCTGCGGGGCCTTCTATGCGGCGCAGACCCTGCGCCAACTGCTCCCCGACGCCGTCTGGCGCGCCGCCGTGCCCGCGGGCACCCGGTGGGCCGTCCCCTGTGGGGTCGTCGAGGACGAACCGCGGTTCTCCTGGCGTGGGGCCCATCTTGATATCTCGCGGCATTTCATGCCCAAGCGTGAAGTGCTCAGGATGATCGACCTCCTCGCGATGCACAAGATGAACCGGCTCCACCTCCACCTCACCGATGATCAGGGGTGGCGGGTGGAGAGCCATCGGTTCCCCCTCCTGCATGTGATCGGCTCGCATCGGACCGAGTCCATGATCAGTCACTATGAGGAGGACGCCAGCTACGACAGCACACCCCACGGGGGCTACTACACGCTCAACGATCTCGCCGAGATCGGCGCCTACGCCGAGGCCAGAGCGATCACCATCGTGCCGGAGATCGACGTCCCCGGGCACGCCGCGGCGATCCTGGCCGCGTATCCGGAGCTCGGCAGCCGACACGACACCACCTACCAGGTGCTCGGCAAGTGGGGCATCTCCCGCGCGATCCTCTCACCGCTACCCGCGACGGTGGACTTCCTCACCGAGGTGTTCGCCGAGATCCTCGCCGCCGTCAAGACCCCCTACTTCCACCTGGGCGGCGACGAGTGCGTCCTGGACGACTGGGAGGCGAACCCGGAGATCGAGGAGTACCGCCGGTCCCTCGGCCTCGGCAGCATGGGCGAACTCCACGCCCACTTCCTCCGGGAGCTCGGCGACCGGCTCGCCGAGCACGGCTGCCGTGCCGTCTACTGGGACGAGGCCTACGTGAGCGGTCGCCTCCGCGACGACTCGCTCATCATGGCCTGGCGCGGCATGCAAGTGGCACGCCGAGCCGCGAGCGCCGGCTACGACGTCATCGCGACACCCGTCGTGCCCACCTACTTCGACTACGCCGAGGTCGACGACGCGAACGAACCCCTCGCCATCGGCGGTCCCATCACCCTCGACGACGTCGCCTCGTTCGAACCGGCCCCCGCGGACTGGCCGGAGGAGGCGTCCGCCCACCTCGTCGGCACCCAGTTCCAGCTGTGGACCGAACGGATCCCCGACGGCCGTACCCTCGACTACCGCGCCTGGCCGCGGGGCTGTGCCCTCGCCGAAGTCGCCTGGTCGGGGTCTGCCGACGCGGAGTTCACGGGCCGACTCACCGGCCACCTCGCCAGGCTCGACGCCTACGGGGTGGAGTACCGGCCGCTCACCGGCCCCCACCCCTGGCAGTCGGGCGGTACCGGCCCCCGGCGCCACCGCCCCGGCCGCATCGTCGCCGCCGACGTGATGACCCGCCTCGACGGGATGACCCTGGACGCGGCGTCCACCCGCCCCAGCATGTGACCCGGCACCCGTAACCTCCGCCTCAGGTGGCCGGGCGGCGCCGGAGCCCACCGGCGCCGCCCGGCCACCGGCCGATGCGCCTACCCGCCTTTGCGCACGGACACGGGCACCCCCGCGCCCAGACGCGTCTGCTGGCGCGGAACCGAGAGCACCATGAACGGCCGGGCCCCGGCGAGGCCGAGATCCCGGAGACGTCCGGCCATCGGATTCGGCGACGAGCCGACGGACAGCCGTACCTGATGGGAGGGGTGCAGCCGGGTGGAGCCCTTGACGTCCACCAGCGAGCGCAGGGTCTCGCCTTCGCGCTGGGAGTACAGCACCAGATCCGCCTCCGGACCCGGCACCCATGGGCCGAGCTTTCCGGACAACTCAAGCAGGTCCGGTACGGCTACCGCGAGCCGGCCCTTGCCGAGCTGGAAATCTATCTCGGTGGTGAACGTCCGATGCCCCCATATCTCCCGCCCGCTCACCTCCGCCGTGTCCGAGCTGACCGCGACATCGATCACATGCGCTCCCGATCGCCGGTGGTGGGGGCGCTTCATCAAGTCGGCCCAGACCAGAATCGGCCGCGGCTGCCACGGATCGTGCACGAGGATCGCCAAGCCCACCTCGGCGAACGGGCCGATACTCGACTCCCGGTGAGTCCGCGACAGCAGACCGACGATCGCCCCCGCCCACGGCATCACCGCGGGGCGCAGGCCCGTACCCTCCAGCAGCTTCAGCACGGCGGCCTGGTCGGCGGCGAAGTACGCCAGAGCCGACGACCCGTCGTAGGAGCGCAGCGGGAGCTCGACCGTCCCGCCGGTCGTCGTGCGCGGCGCCGTCGCGACCGTCAGGAACGGGAATCCGTCGGGCTCCTGAACCTTGTCCCAGAGACGGTATGCCTGCATTCGAGTGATCCCACCCCGATACGCGGTGAGATTTTCGTCGATGTGCTTGCGCGCCTCGGGCAGGTTGTATTCCAGGTCTTCCAGGTAACGCCAGGCGTTGTGGCACGCAGGGAAGTCGTGTGTGCCCACGTAGTCGACCACGTACCAGTCCGGGTGGAGGTGGAACGGCGAACCCGGCCCCTGCCCGTCCAGGCTGGGAATCAGGTCGTGCTGGTTGGTGATCGTCGCGACGAAGGAGTCCGACGGCGGGGTCTTCAAGTCCACCGGGGCCCCCACCGAGATGACATGTGTGATCTTGAATCTCCGGTTGAACGCGGGATCCTGGGCGATGTTCATCACCACGGCCCCGCCCTCGCTGTGTCCCATGAACAGGATCTCGGCGCCGTCGGGAATGCCGAAATCCTCGATCGCCTTGGCCACGGACCGGGTGTAGGGCGACTCGTTCATCAGGGTGTTCCGCCACGCGCCCACCAGGTCCTGCGGTGAGTCGTTGCGCGGCAGGCCCACCTGCATGCCCGGCGCGCTGATCACATAGCGGGTGCCCTCGATCTCCTGGATGAGAATCCGCCCGGTGTTGCCGACGAGGGCGATGTTCCTCATCAAGGTCGTGACGCTGATCTCGGTCCCCAGGCCCGCCACCGTCTCCTTGTCCAGATCGCACCGGGTGGCGTGCCCGTCCCCCACGTCCCAGCTGCAGACCATCCGCTCGGTGACGCCGAACAGGGTCTCCTCGTGAACCGGGCGCCCGGTGGCGATACTCCAGCCGGATTCGTCGTTGAGCGGGTTCTCGTCCAGGAGCGCGCGGATCGCCAGCAGCTCGGTGAAGATCGGAGCGATGTTGGTCAGCGCCTTCTGGATGCCCCGGCTCTTGATGAGCCTGCGCAGCGCCCGTACGGTCTCGAGGTCCTTGTCCGACCTGACCGCGGTGATCAGGTGGCGCAGCGTCTCGTCCTCGGCGAGCTCGGGGTGGAGCCGGGCGACGGCCTCGATCCGCAGGCGGAGCGAGGTCACCGCGACCAGCCGGGCCAGGCTCTCCTGACCGGTGAGCCCCCCCAGCTTCTCCACCGTCCCGGTCAGCGCGTAGCCCAGGCCCCGGCCGTTCGTCACGGTCTGGAGCAGACTGCTCTGCGCCTTCAACCCGGTCCTCGGCGACCGCAGCACGGTCGAGGTGAGAAGCCCCTGGGAGAGAACGGAACTCACCCGCGCCGACACCGCCTGGATCTCCTGCGCGGCCATGGCGATCTCCACGGCGACCCGCTTGACGACCTCCAGGTCGGGGAGATCCTCACCGGTGACGGCAGGCACCCGGCTCGGCTCGGTCTCAGTGCTCATGGTCCCTCCGCCCGGTTGAGAACGCCTGCCGCACCGTCCGACGAGCCCCGGTCCGGGTCCGATTCGGGAGCGACTCCTGTCGTGGACGGCGGCTCGCCCGTCCCCCCGCCCTCCGATCGGCGACCGGCTCGCCCTTGACCGGCCGTCCCGCGCTCCAGGATCGCCCTGGCGTGTTCGTTGAGCCTCGCCGCGGCGACGGAGAGGTCGGCCGACGCGGCCATGCACCGATCGATCTGCCCGCGGACGACCTCCTCGAACCAGCCGGGCACCTGGGATCGCAGGCGCAGCTCCTGAGCCGCGTCCCGCAGGCGAAGCGCCTGCTCGGTCATCTTCTGCGCGTCGGCCCGTACGGAGTCCGCCAGCATCGCGATCCGGCCCGCCTCCCCGCTCATCGGAGCCTGCGCCAGGGGGAGAAGGCATTGCCGACACCGGCGAGCGCCGGAGCGAGCTCGGGGTGATGGCGATGCAGGACGTCGAGCATGCCGGTGTTCTCGACCCACTCCAGGCCCTCCGGGGTGTAGACCTCCGGCGTGTAGTGGTCGGTGAAGAACGGGTCGCTCTTGAGCCGCCGGGACGCCATCAGCACGAAGATCCGGAATGCGGTCTCGGAGAACCCGAAACCCTTGGGCGGTTCCTCGGCGTACATGCCGATCATCGTGTCCACCTGGTCGATCTGCCCGTCGTAGATCTCCTCGATCTCCTTGGCCCACACGGCGTTCGGGGTGAGCCCGTGGAAATCGCGGACCGGCGGCTTGCGCAGCATCGTGCGGAAGGCGTTGTAGCGGGGGACGCCCCGCTCCCTGTCCCTGAGGATGTCGACGGTCCCGAGGTCGAGGTGCTCACCGCTGATCCGCACCAGGTTTCTGAGCGCGTCCGGATGGTTGTGCAGCGTGATGGCACCGGGGTGGGCGACGCCGAAGGAGTAGAAGAGATCGGACATGCCGTAACGCGTGACCGCGTCGCGCGTCCCCGCGCCCTGGATCGGGGCGAAGTCCACCCGGTCGACGAGCTCCCCCCGCCGGTTCGACCGGATCTCGTACTCATCCGGGATGAGCGGGTGGAGGCGGTAGCAGGTGACGAACTCCTCGGTGATCGAGTAGGGGGCCCCGTGGTGGTTCATGGGTGAGCCGAGAATCCCGGAGATCACCTCGCCGTCCCCCACCCGGCCGTACCTTCTCCGGAATCTCGGCCCGGCGAGCCCGCTCCAGTTCACGTTCATCGCGGCCACGGTGGCCGGGTGGGAGAGGATGCCGGGTGTCCACTCCACTGTGTGGATCTTGGCCATGACCGCGGCGTTGACGAGCCTGGCGGTCTGGAAAAGCTCTTCGTCGCCCCACGAGGGATACGCGGCCCGCAGCCTGTCGCAGACGGCGTTGTGCTCTTTGGCGAAGAGCGTGTGCAGCATGGACAGGCCGACCCAGTAGTTGTCCGAGAAACCGGTGAGGTCGATCCCGTCCAGCCCGGGGCGGTCGTCCTGGGGAAGACGGCCGTCCTCCAGGATCAGCTTCCCGTCCTCGCCGGTACGGAGCCTACGGCACCGCTCCTCGGAGCTGCCGTAGACCTGCGAGCCGTCCCACCAGTGGGTGACGGTGTTCTCGTAGGTGGGAGGACGGTCGGACCGGGTGTGGCTCACCGGGTCGGGACGGGTCCGGCGGACCCGCATCGGACGTTCGTGCCAGTCGTCGTCGTCCCGGAGCCCGACCTCAAGGGGCTGTGCCTCGTGGTTGTCGCCGTGGCTGAACCAGTCGTGGTTCTGGAACTGAATCCACGCGGCGGCCAGCAGGTTCAACGACGGAGCGGGCTGGAAGGCCCGGCGCCGGAGCAGCCGCCTGCTGATCTCGCGGGGGCTGGGGCTCATCATCCGCCCGGCGTCGGGGAAGGTCATCTCCAGGGGGGCGTTTCGGTCGAACCGCGTGCCCGCCCGTCCCATGTCCTCGTCGTAGGCGTCGTACCCGGAGCCGTCGTAGGTGCGGTGTCTGGGCCGGGGCCGGCCGGACGGTTTACGGTCCCCTTCCCCGCCGGCTCCCACCGTGTCGTGCAGGTTGTGTTCCCGGAGCCCGTCGCGCATCGCCGCGAGCCGGACGATCGCCAGCGGGGTCGGGAGCTCGTGCCACTCCCGCGGTTTGACCAGTCGCCGCAACGTTTCTGTGGCGGGCGGCCTCGTCCCGGTCTCCGCCGTCCCGTCGGCGGCCTCCGGCGGGCGGCCGACGGCCACGCGAGGATCCGGCCCGGTCTCCGCCGATTCCGCCGGCGGCTCCCGGCGCGGTTCAGACTGCTGTTGTTGAGGTATGTCGCTGTGCACGGTCCCATCCACCGGTGACGCCTCCTTGCCATGCCCGTCGGGTGATGGCCCAAGCCGTGTGGGCCGCTGCCGCTGCTTCGCCATGCTCCGTCCCCCCGACCGCCCTTCTGGGCAGATGACCCAACCACCAACAAATACCGCCAATTACCCTGAGTAATCGGGTGTTGACTTCCAATCACACTAACTCCCCGACTTCACGGAGCGCGACACATAACAAGGCCCGCGAGATTTCACCATGCGACTTATCCAGCAAACAGAACGCCGGAAAACATGCCCTTTCCATGGGTCGAACCATGAATGTGACATGCGCATCGAGAACAAGCCGAGTGGACAGGTGAGCACGCCCGACGCGGAGGATATATTCCAGAGAAAGCGCCGTCACCACCGAGGGAGCCGATGATTGCGGTCATCGGGATAAGAGCCGGCGCTCAACGGCCGACGAAGGGGTGCGCCCAGTGACGATCGTGCGGGAAGTAGTATTCGACCTATTCCGAAATCACGAAATTTCGACAATCTTCGGCAATCCAGGGTCAACCGAGCTGCCCATGCTCAACCGGTTCCCGGATGACTTTCGCTACATTCTGGGATTGCAGGAGGCTGTCGTCGTCGGCCTCGCCGACGGGTACGCGCAGGCGAGCGGCACCACCTCCCTCGTCAACCTGCACACCTCCGCCGGGCTGGGCAACGCCATGGGCGCCATCATCAACGCGGCGGCCAACCGCACCCCGATGGTCGTCACGGCCGGCCAGCAGGTCAGGGCGATGATGACCCTGGAGGCGCTGCTGACCAACGTCAACGCGACCACCGTCCCGCAGCCCGCGGTCAAGTGGGCCTACGAACCCCCGCGGCCGCAGGACGTGCCCGCCTCCCTCGCCCGGGCCTTCCACATGGCGGCCACGCCCCCCATGGGACCGGTCTTCGTCTCCCTGCCGATGGACGACTTCGACGTCGAGATCGACGCGGCCGAGGTGATCCGGCGCAAGATCACCTCGCGGACGGCCCCGCTGCCCGAGGCGATCACCGCCGTCGCCGACCGGCTGCAGCAGGCGAGCAACCCCGTCCTCGTCCTCGGCGGCGACGTCGACGTCTCCGGGGCGTGGGAGTCGGCGGTGACCCTCGCCGAGCGATGCGCGCTGCCCGTCTGGGCCGCCCCGCTGGAGGGACGCGCCGGATTCCCCCAGGACCACCCTCAGTTCCGCGGCTTCCTGCAGCCCGTCATCCCGATGCTCTCCGCCCAGCTCGCCGGGCACGACCTCATCCTGGTGATCGGCGCACCCGTCTTCCGGTACTACCCCTACCTCCCCGGCGACTACCTGCCGGCGGGGTCCGAGCTCATCCACATCACCAGCGACCCCGACGAGGCCGCCAAGGCCCCGGTGGGCGAGGCGATCGTCGGCGACGTACGGCTCGCGCTGGAGGCCCTGGCGAAGGAGACGATGCCGGCGGGCCGGCAGCCGACGGGGGCACGCCCGGCCCCGCAGGAGGCCGTGCCCGGGCGGATGACCCCGGTGGAGGTCTTCGCGGCGCTCGCCGACTCCGTGCCGCAGAACGCCATCTGGGTGAACGAGTCCCCGTCCAACGCGCCGATCTTCCAGGACCAGGTGCGGATCGGCAGGCCCAACTCCTACCTGTTCACCCAGGGCGGAGGCCTCGGCTTCGGGCTTCCCGCCGCGGTCGGCGCCCAGCTGGCCAAGCCCGAGCGGCCCGTGATCGCGGTCATGGGCGACGGTTCCGTGCACTACGCCGTCCCCGCGCTGTGGACGGCGGCCCACTACAAGGTGCCGCTGACGATCATCGTGCTCACCAACCGGGAGTATGCGATCTTGAAATGGTTCGGCCACCTGGAGCATGTCGACGGCATCCCCGGCCTGGACATCCCGGGCATCGACATCTGCGCCATCGCGACCGGGTACGGGGTGCCCGCCCGGCACGTCAACTCGATCGAGGAACTCAGGGCCGCCCTCGGCGAACGGCCGGAGGGTCCCCGGCTCATCGAGGTCCCCATCAGCACCGTCCTGCCGAAGATCTAGGCGAGGAGGACGGCCGCCCCGATCGACGGGCGCACACCGTCCGACGCCACCGGCGAACCGCGATCGTCACCTCACCCACGATCTAGGAGAAGAAGATGACCACTCAGACCGAAGTCTCCTGGATGGGAGCGTTACGCGCCGGCCTGCCCGCCGACGCCGTCCTGGAGGACGCCGCCAGCCGCGCGGCCTACTCCCGCGACTCCGCTCCGTTCAGCCCCGCCGGGGAACCCGCGATCGTCGTACTGCCGACGACCGTGGCGGAGGTCCAGCACGTGATGCGGACCGCACACGCCTTCGGCGTCCCGGTCGTCCCCCAGGGGGCGCGAACGGGCCTCGCCGGAGCGGCCAACGCCGACGACGGCTGCATCGTCCTCTCCCTGCTTCGGATGAACCGCATCCTGGAGATCGACCCGGGCAACCGGCTGGTGCGCTGCGAACCGGGAATCACCAACCGCGCGCTCTCCGACGCCGTACGCGAGCACGGGCTCTTCTTCCCTCCCGATCCCGCGTCCACGGACACCTGCACCATCGGGGGCAACATCGCGGTGGGCGCAGGCGGGCTGTGCTGCGTGAAGTACGGCGTGACCGCGGACTACGTGCTCGGCCTGGTCGCCGTCCTCGCCGACGGGCGGCTGATGCCGATGGGGCGTACCACGGTGAAGGGGGTCGCCGGATACGACCTCACCCATCTGTTCGTCGGCTCCGAGGGCACGCTCGGCGTCATCGTCGAAGCGGTCCTCGCCCTGCGGCCGATCCGGCCGCCGTCCCTGGCGATGCTCGCGACGTTCGGGACCGCGACCGCCGCCGGAGAGGCGATCGCCCGCATCATCGCCGAAGGCCACGTGCCCTCCGCCTTGGAGCTCATGGACAAGACCAGCTCGCATGCGGTGGCCGAGCTGGGGCATCCGATGCTCTCCGCCGACGCGTCGGCCACGCTTATCGTCGAATGCGACGGCAACGACCCGGCGAACGAGCTGGCGTCGATCGCCGGACTCTGTCGCGGCGCCGGCGCGCTGCAGGTCACCGTGGCGGCGGACCAAGCGGAGTCGAAAAGCGTGCTGGAGGCCCGCCGGCTCGTGCTGCCCGCGATGCAGGCGCAGGCCGCCCGGATGCCGGGCAGGCCGACGGCGTTCATCGAGGACGTCGCGGTCCCCCGGACCAAGCTGGCGCCGTTCATCGATCAGATCGCCTCGATCGCCGAGAAGTATCGGCTCTACATCTCCACGGTCGGTCACGCCGGAGACGGCAACCTCCACCCGACCGTCGTGTTCGACAAGGACGACCCGGACGCGTTCAAACGCGCCCAGGACGCCTACGACGCGATCATGGCGGCGGGCCTCGCGCTTGGGGGCACCATCACCGGCGAGCACGGTGTGGGCATCCTCAAGCGCGATTGGCTCCGGCGCGAGCTGGATCCGGTCAACCTGGAGATGCAGCGCGGGATCAAGCGGATTTTCGACCCGACGGGGATTCTGAATCCGGGGAAGGTGCTCGAGTAGTCGGCTTCGACACGGCGAAGCTCGTCTTGGATGAGTCGAACATGTACGGCAGGGGCCGGTCCGCATCGAGGACCGGCTCCAGCAGTTCGTAATCCCGCCGCTGCAGAAATGCCTCGAGGATCGCCGGGCCGAGGAAAAGCCCCAGGCCCTTGCCGGGGCACTCCCCCGGACCTTTGGCGAAGGGGTGAATCCACCAGTCCCGCTGCCCCCGGCCGTCCAGCCAGACCTCGGGGGTGAACCGATCGGCGTACTCCAGCTGCGGATTGCGGTGGAGGATCACCGATGGGATCAGTATCTCGACCCCGGCGGGCACGATCTCACCGTCCCAGTCGACGGGCTCGGTGGTCACCCGGGTCAGGCTGGGCACGAGAGCCCAGAGCCGGAGGGCCTCCCAGAAGCAGGCCCGGAGGTGGTCCTCATCGCCCATGGCCCGCGCCCGGTGCTCGGGGTGCACGGCCAGGAGCGCCAGCGCGTGGAGGATTCCCAGGCTGGTCACGTCGAAGGCCATCATCCAGTGGGTCACCTGCCCGACCGGGTTGGTCTGCGGGGTTGTGGGCGCCTCGGGGAACCTGCTCATCAGGCTGCCCGGCTCGGCGGCGGAGGCGTACTTGGCGATGCGGGCGGCGAGTCTGTCGTACAGCTGGGCGGCCTTGTCCTTGGTCCACGGCTTGCGGCCCAGCCAGTTGGCGTTCCGCCGGAGGGCGAGCAGCATCTCGGTGATCGCGTCGTCCTCGCGGGCCGAGTCCCCGAAGAGGCAGCGCCGGGCGATTCTGCGGAAGGCCCGGAAGGCGTCCTCCTTGGTCATCACCGTGCCGTCGAGCTCCGACAGCAGTGCCTCGATCTCCTCGTGCGCCACGGCGCGGAACCGGTCTTTGAGTGGGTCGAAGGTGAGCACCGCGTCGTTGAACCGACGCCGATCCCTGCGCAGCTCACCCTGGGAGACGATCAGGGAGTCCGGTTGAAACTGCTTGATTCCCGCGACCTTTTGCGGATTGGCCAGTGAGAAAACCTCATCCGACCCGTCCAGCACACGCTTGACGTCACCCTGGGAAAGCACGAGCAGCATCTTTCCGCTTAAGCCTTTGACCCACACCGAGCGGCCGCCGTACCGAACCCGCATTTTTGTAATGAGATCCGCTGCTTTGCGATGTGTGTCGAACTTTGTGGTGACACTGGTCCAGAAAGGGGTCAGAATGAAGATGCCACGGAGCAGACTGGTAGCCGTATAGAGCGTCGAGAACTGCAGGTTCTCTCCTGCGGAGGCGTGCGGGATTCCCTTTGTCATCGTGTCGAACCTCCTGGATGGTCTCTGTCGACGAACCGCCGCGTGAATCTCACCGTACGCGATCATTTTGCGGTTATCAGCCAGGGCCGCCAACACTTTTACATTACCTCCGCGCAACCCTCCCACCCGCCAGAACAATTTCCGAAATAGTCCGAAAAATCATCCGAGCAATAGGAGATGGCGCGCTATTCATCGCCATATTTGACAACCAAGGCGATGGATCCACCGGCGAACCCGGCCGGAAGGACACCTTGACGCAGGCGGAACTACTTGCAACAGTCTAGCTATTGCAAGTCTCTCGCATTAGGACGTCGCTTGCCGAACATCGCCCCCACCACCGGCCCGCACACCTCCGGCCGCGAAAACCCGTGCTGAACCGCACCCTGCTCGACCTGGCCCGACCGGGACGCCCCTGGCTGGCGGCGGCCGTCGCCGCCGGAGTCGTCGTCTCGGCCACCTACGCGGGCCAGAGCCTGCTTCTCACCGTGGCGATCGCCATGGGCCTCGACGGCGACCTGAACGCCGCGGTGCTCGCCGGATGCGGCGCGCTCGCCCTGGTCGCCGTCCGCGCGTTCCTCATCTGGGCCCGCGAGCTCGCCGCCGCACGAGGCGCGGAGCGGGCCAAATCCGAGCTGCGCGACCGGCTCCACCGGCACCTGCTCACCCTCGGCCCCGGCTACGTCGCCGAAAAGCGCACCGGCGGGGTGCTGACCACCCTGGTGGACGGCGTCGAGGCGATCGACCGCTACGTCGGGGTGTTCCTCCCCCAGGTCCTCGTCTCCGTCCTCGGCGGGGCGGGCCTGATCGGTGTCCTGATCGTGATCGACCCCGCCGTTGCGGGGGTGGTGACCGTGGCCGCCGTGCTCGCCGCCGCCGCGCCCCGGCTCATGCGCCGCAGGATGCAGGCCGGGCTGACCGCGTTCTTCACCGGATGGAAGACGTTGAGCGCCGACTACCTGGACGCGGTCCAAGGGCTCCCCACCCTCAAGGCCGTCGGCGCCGACGACCACTACGGACGGCGGCTGTCCGACAAATCCTGGTCCTTCTTCCGCGACTCCCTGCGGTTCACCGCCGTCTCGACGATCTCGGCGGGTTTCGTGGGGTTCTTCGCGGCGCTGGGCACCGCGGCGGCCGTCGGCCTCGCCGCCTGGCAGTACGCCTCCGGCGCGCTCACCCTGCCCGCGGTCTTCGCCGTACTCCTCCTCTCCCACGAGGCGTTCCGCCCGGTCACCGAGCTCATGTCCGCCTTCCACGCCGGCCAGGCGGCGTTGCCCGCCGCGCGGGGAATCGAGGAGCTCCTCGCCGCGGAGCCCGCCGTCCCCGACTCCGGCGGGCTCCGGCCGCCCCCCGCCGCGGTCGCCCCCGAGGTGCGATTCGAGAACGTGGTCCACCGGTATCCCGGCCGGGAACGACCTGCCCTCGACGGCGTCACGCTCACCTTGCAGGCGGGCCGGACCACCGCGGTGGTGGGCAGATCCGGGGCGGGCAAGACCACGCTCATCCGCCTGCTCCTCCGGTTCGCCGACCCGGCGCGGGGACGGCTGACCCTGGACGGCCACGACCTGCGTGACCTGCCGCTGGCCGACCTGAGGTCCCGGATCGCGGTGGTCTCCCAGGAGACCTTCCTGTTCCACGGCACGGTCGCCGAGAACATCGCCTTCGGCCGTACCGGCGCCACCCGCTCCGCCGTCGAGCAGGCCGCGCGCGCCGCCCACGCCCACGACTTCATCGCCGACCTGCCGGACGGCTACGACACCGTCGTCGGCGAGCGGGGCACCCGGCTCTCCGGCGGGCAGCGGCAGCGGCTCGCGATCGCCCGCGCGGTCCTGTCCGACGCGCCGCTGCTCGTCCTGGACGAGGCCACCTCAAGCGTCGACGTCGCCGCCGAGCGGGCCGTGACCGCCGCACTAAACCGGCTGCGCGCGGGCCGTACCGTCCTGATCATCGCCCATCGGCTCTCCACCGTGGCCGACGCCGACCATGTGATCGTCCTCGACGAGGGCCGGGTCGCCGAGGCGGACACCCCCGCCGGGCTTCTCGCCGCCGACGGGGTCTACGCCCGCCTCGTCGCCCGCCAGCAGGAGGGAACACCGTGACATCGGGTGCCTTGACCGCGCTGCTCCGGCCGCAGCGAACCCGGCTGGCCGTGGCGATCTGCTTCGGCCTGCTCGATCAGGGGCTCGCGCTGGCCGCCGCCCTCCTCGGCGCGGGATTGATCGGGCAGGCCTTGACCGGGGCGGATCCCGGGGAGCTCACCCCCGGGCTGATCGCGCTCGGGGTGCTGGTGCTCCCCAAGGTCCTGGCGGCGTGGGCGGAGTCCTACATCGCCCACGACCTGGCCTTCCGGGTCCTGGCCGAACTGCGCGACCGCTGTTTCCGGCGGCTCGCCGCCCTGACCCCGGGCTATCTGCTCCGGCGTCGCTCCGGAGACGTCGGCGCGACCGCCATGGCCGACGTGGAGGTGCTGGAGCTGTTCTTCGCCCACAGCCTCACCCCGCTCGTGGTCGCCGGCTCGGTGCCGCCCGCCTGCCTGATCGCCGCGTTCTGGGTGCACCCGCTCGTCGGCGCCGCGCTGCTGCCCGCCGTGGTCGCCATGGCCACGGTGCCGTTCTGGCTACGGCGCCGTTCCGCCGTACAGGCGACCAGGATGCGTGCGGCGGCGGGCGAGGCGACCGCGGAGACCGTCGACGCCGTGCAGGGCCTGGCGGAGACCCTCACCTTCGGCCGCCAGGACCACCAGGCCGACCGGCTGCGCGCCGCGACCGAACGTCTCAACCTCGCCACCCGGGCGCATCGCTCCCGAGGCGGGATCGAGAAGGCGGCCGGCCAGGCGATCGCAGCGGCCGGTCTGGTCGTCGCGCTGCTGGTGGCGCTGGCCCTGGTGAACTCGGGAAGCCTCGAACCCACCCGGGTGGTGCTCGTGGCGGTGCTCGGCGGCTTCGCGTTCCTGCCGCTGACGGGCCTGGTCGACACGTGGCGCGAGCTGTCCGCGATCCGGGCCGCCGCGAGCAGGCTGCTGCTGATCCTTGAGGCGGAGCCCGACGTCGTGGACCGTCCCGGCGTTCTCCCCCCTGCGCCGGTCCGGCCGGCGGTGACCTTCGCGAACGTCCGGTTCCGTTACGACCCCGACCTGCCCGACGCGGTGACCGGGATCTCGTTCGACGTCCCCGCCAACCACACGGTGGCCCTCGCCGGGCATTCGGGGGCGGGCAAGAGCACCTGTGCGTCCCTGCTGCTGCGCCATTGGGATGTAGCCGACGGAGCCGTGCGAATCGACGGTCACGACGTACGCGACCTCTCCTTCGCGCACCTGCGTTCCCTCGTCGTGGCCGTCCCGCAGGACACCTACCTGTTCGCCATGGACATCCGCGAGAACATCCGGCTCGCCCGCCCGGACGCCACCGACGCCGAGGTGGAGTCGGCCGCGCGCACGGCGTGCGCCCACGACTTCATCACCACGCTCCCGGACGGCTACGACACCCTGGTCGGCGAACGCGGCGCCCACCTGTCCGGAGGCCAGCGGCAGCGGATCGCCATCGCCCGAGCCCTGCTCACCGGGGCGCCGATCCTCGTGCTGGACGAGGCCGTCTCCAACCTCGACGCCGAAAGCGAGGCCGCGATCGACGAGGCGCTGCGGCTGGCCCGGGGCGCGCACACCACCCTGATCGTCGCCCACCGGCCGTCCACGCTGCGCGGCGCCGACATCGTCGTCCTCATGGAGCGGGGGCGCGTCGTCGACGTCGGCCCCCACGAGGAGTTGCTCACCCGATGCCAGGCCTACCGGCGGCTGCTCGCCCATCCCGGCTGAGTGACGCCCCACGCAGGTCGATCCGGCGTGGGTACGGCCTGCGGCGGCGCTCCCCCGGCCTCGCGGCAGCCCGTACCGAACCGGGCGGCGAAGTCCCGCGTCGGCCGTACCGCCCCAAATCGGAGCGGTACGGCCGGCACCGGCATGTGTCCCGGCCGGGGGCCTAAGTGTAGGTGGTCAACTGCTGACGACGCCCTAGAACGGCATGCAACGACCGCATGCGAGTCCACCGCCGAGGCTCGGACAGCACCACCTGCGTGTCCTCCCCCCTCGGCAGTAGTGATGTCCGCAAGGTCGGGCATGAGCGATCCCCGAGGGAGCGAGGAACCCCAAGAGGCGATCGCCCAGGGACCCCAGAGCCTTCAACATGGCTTCTCCATCCCATGACCGAATTTCGATATCCGGTCATGACATTGGATTGTTGGGCGACGCCGTAGAACCGCTGTAGACAATCCGTAGAGCGTCCGTTCCGGCGGCAGCCGTACCGGACGTCGATGTTCAGGTACGGCGGGCGGCCACCGTGGGCGCCGCGGCGGGCCGGGGTTCAGAAGAGCTCGGCGATGTCGTCGATGCTCATCGCCAGCAGCGCCAAGGCACCGCCCGCCAGCAGTGCGGCGGCCACACCCACCGGATGGGGTGCGGAGACAGCCGCCCACGATCCGGTGACGCCCACGGCCGCGACCGTCAGCAGGCACAGGTTCCGGACGACGTGACGGGCGCCGAGGGGGGTGGTCGACGTGCCGAAACACCGGCACGGTGTACGGGCCCCGCGGCGGAGCACACCCGCGATCGCCACGGTGAAGGCGGCGAGGAGCAGGCCGGCCAGGACGAACCCCGGTACGACGAGCGGGGGGACGGCGAGGGATATCACGATCAAGCCCTCACATGACACGACGGCCAGCCCGGCGGGCCGCACCCATCCGCTGCGAAACCCGGACAATTGCCGTACCGAGCCGAGGAACTCGGCGAACGCGGCCGGACGGACCTTACCGGAGGCGGAGACCAGAAAGACGATCCCGAGCAGCGCCCGGCAGCCGATCACGACATGGTCCATGAACAGGCCTATACCTTCATACGCCGCGAGACGACCCCGATCAGCTGGTCACCGGCGTAGTAGCCGACGAATCGGGAATCTGCGCTTCTCGCGCGATTGTCCCCTAGGAGCACCAGGGAGTTCTTCGGAACCCGTGACCCCGGAGCCACCTTGGCCGCCGACGCCACCTCGTCGGGGACCAGGTCACCGGGGAGCGCGGCCGCCCGCTTGATGATCCACTGGTGGGGCCGCACCGAACCCTCCACGACCACGACTTGCCCGGCGCTTATCCCGTCGATGGGCGTCCGGCGGACCAGAACCCGCTCACCCTCGTGATAAGTGGGCTCCATGCTCGGTCCCCGGACCGTCACGACCAGGAAACGACGGCGAATCAGCAACACAGCCGTCAGGATCGACAACACGCTCACGGCGCCGAGCAACTCGATCATGATTCTCCCCCGACGAGGGCGACATCGTCACGATAGCCCTCCGCCTGAAGCCGGAACAGCTCCGCGTACGACCCGCCGACCCGGATCAGCTCATCGTGGCCGCCCTGCTCGATGATCTTACCGTCCGCGAGCACGACGATCAGATCGGCGTCGCGGATCGCCCCGAGCCGATGGGAGATGAGCAGACTCGTCCGGCCTTCCCGGAGCGTGCGGAGCCGCCGGTGGATCTCGTGTTCGGCCCGCGCGTCCAGTCCGGCGCTCGGCTCGTCGAGGATCATCAACTCGCAGCCGTCCCGCAGCAGGGCACGGGCGATCGCCAGTCTCTGCCACTGCCCGCCGGAAAGAACCACCCCGGTCTCCGGGTCGTCCTTGTCCACCTCGCTGAAGAAGACCCGGCTGAGCATGGTGTCATAGCCGTTCGGCAGCCGTTCCAGCACGTCGTCGACGCCCGCCCGCTCCGCCGCCGCCACGATTCGATCCCGGTCCTGAAACGCCGGGAGGTCACCGAGACCGATGTTCTCCGCCGCGGTGAAGTCGTAGGACATGTAGTCCTGGAAGACCGCGCCCACCCGCTTCCGCAGATCCTCCACCGCGAGGTCCCGCAGATCGACGCCGTTCCACAGAATCGAACCGGATGTCGGCTCGTAAAAGCGGCAGAGCAACTTCACCAGGGTGCTCTTCCCCGCGCCGTTGAGCCCGACCAGCGCCACCGAGGAGCCGACGGGGATGGTGAGGTTCACCCCCTGGAGGATCCACGGATGATCCTCGCTGTAGCGGAACCAGACATCACGCAGCTCGATGTCGCCGCCCTCCGGCATGGGCTGCGGCCGCTCCGCCCGTACCAGGTCAGGCTCCATGTCCACGATCGCCAGAAAATGGCCGAACAGGAGCAGATCCTGATGGGTGGCGGCCAGCTGCTCGGCCAAGGCGACCAACGCCGACTGGACCGAGGCCACCGCCATCACGAACATCGAGATGTCGCCGGGGGTGCCGACCCCGTTCAGTGCCTGGGAGACCGCGTAGAACAGCCCGGCGCCCACCGTGCCCGCGCTCAGCAGGCTCAGCCCCGACTGGACGGCCAGCTCACGGCGGTCCAGCTTCCGGTGCTCGACGTTCGCCCGCAGCTGCTCGACCCGCATCCGCCCGCGGAGGAAGTCACCCAGCCCGAAAAGCCGGATCTCCTTGGCGGCCTGGACGTCGGCGAGCAACCGCCCGTAGAAGAACTCCCGGCGCTCCATCGGGCTCACCTTCCACATGAGGCGAAAGCGCCGACGGCTCAACGAGATCTCCGCCAGCACCGTGGGCACCGCGGCGAGGAGCACCGCCCCGGTGATGACCGGGCTGATCACGGCGAGCGAGCCGACGAAGCCCAGCACGGTGATCACGCTCTGGACGATGCCGAGCACCCCGTCCACGACCTGACCGGGGATCCGCCGGGCCGCCTGCTCGGCCAGGCGCAGCCGGTCCAGGAAGGCCGGGTCCTCGAACCTGGCGAGCCCGGCGAAGCCGTTCACCTCCGCGTACAGCCGGTCCTGGGTGCTGAGTTCGAGGGACCGGCCGAGCTCCGCCCGTAGATACCGGCGCGCGTGCGGAAGCATCGTGGTCAACGCCGTGACCGAGATCAGGCCGATCGCGGCCGGCATCACCGGGGCGGCGGCCTGGCCGATCAGCCCGTCCACGATGATTTTCAGCAGCCACGCGGTCGTGACCGGGACCACCGCCATCACCACGGTGATGGCGACGAACCCGATCAACCGGGCCGGCCCCGCCTGCCAGGCCAAGCGGAGGGCCGTGAACAACTCCCGGAGACGGAGGCCCTTCTCCTCTCCGGCGGTCACACCCTGAGCCGTCATGCCTTGACGGGAGTCGGCAGCACCGAAAGGTCGTGCGCCGCGGCGTCGATCGTGTGGTCGGGGCCGAGCAGGCAGAGGGTCGGGAAAGCCTGCACGCCGAAGGCCTTGGCCACCTCGTCCTTGTCGTCCAGCACCACCCGGGCCACCGGGGAGAGCGCGGCCACCATGTCGGCCGAGTCCTCGTTCCCGACGATCACCGCCAGCAGCCGGTCCCTGCCGCCCGGGAACGTCGTGGCATACGTCACGAACTCCGGCAGCGTCGTCTTGCACGGCTCACAGCTGGGCGAGAAGAACGCGGCGATCGAGCCGTCGGCGAGCATGTCGCGGGAGATCGGCCGGTTGTCCACCGTCTCCGCGACGAACTGCTCGATCGTCGATCCGGCCTTGGGCAGGCCGCCACGGGTGGAACTCGCGAGCTCCGCAAGCTGCTTGGTGTGCTCGCGGAGCCGACGAACCACCCCGAACGTCAGCAAGAGGTTCAGCCCGAGGAGCACGGTCAACACGATCACGGCTGCGGTCAGATAGGGCACCGTCGTCGATCCTCTCAGGTGAAGTCCAGTGGCGGTTCAGCGCCGACTGGCGTGGAACTTGGGGTTCGGCCGTCAGACCCGGCCGAGTCCGTACGAACAGATGCCGATCGCAGGGGCGGAGGCACGGACTCCGCCGCGAACCCACGATTGACTCGATACCGTGCGGGAGACGTCCCGCCGGACGGAGATTCCGTCCGGCGGGCGCCCAATCGCTCTCCGCCGTTAGCTGCAGGGGTTGCAGTAGACGCCGGTGTGTCGGCTGCAGCAGTACCGCTGCCTGATGCTGCTGCTTCCGCAGGGCTCCCACCAGCAGCTCATCGCGTCGGCATCCTTCTTGGGCACGAGCAGTTCAAGCAGCTGGTCACCGAGCAGACCGAGACGCTTCACCATTGTCTTTCCTTTCCAGTAGCCAGACGCGGATGCCCGGCTACTGAGCAGGAGTTTCAAACACCTGGGTAGAAGTCCTGTAGGGAATCTGTTGCGAAAATGGACAGCTGGTCTAGACCGGCTATCCACAAACCTGGGGACTCACATCTGCAGGTGTCATGCGGTGAGCGGATCACGGCCATGCGATGCCTCCAGAACCGTGCTCCGGCCCCCACGCGTGCCAGGGGCTTAGGCACCGGCGGGATTCCGAGATCCGCTGGCGACGGCGACTGATGCCCGTCGACCGGAAACCGGCCGACGGGCCCGGCGTCAGGCTATGGGCGGTACGTCGAACAGGGCCAGCAGTCAACCCGCGTAAGATCGGGAAGATAGCAGCACTGTCGCCACGTGCCCGGCCTCCACCAGCACTCCTCGGTCCAGCAGTGCCGTGGGGAGGCTTCCCCGTGTCCCTTGGGCGCGACCAGGCTCAGCAGCCGGTCGGCGAGCGAACCGATACCTTTCAGCATCGTTCCTCCATTCCACTGACCATTCCTATTGCGGCCACCCGGACTAATCGTCAAGGAATGCTGTAGAAATTCTGTAGGAAAGGTCGCGGAGGGAAGGGCCGACGTGAAACGGCCCGTGAAATCGCAGGCTACGGACGATACTCGCAGGGACCGCAGGTGACTCGGTCAGGGTAGTAGCAGCACCGCCTGGAGTGCCGGGCGCCACATCGTTCGTACCGGCAGTCGCCGGCGTTCGCACTCCCCTTGGGAGCGACCAGGCCCAGAAGGCGGTCGCTCAGGGAACCCAGAGTCCTTGACATGGCTCCTCCATCCCATGGCCAAATTTCCTGATACTTGGCCGTTGAGCGGGATTTTTCTACGGCACCGTAGGGGATCTGTAGAAAATCTGTAGCGAATCGATCTTGAGGGTCCCGCCGACCCGGACACGACCGGTCGGCGGGACCAGGGACTTCATCGCCGGACGGCTTGTAAGGGGAAAGCCGACTACGGGCGGTAGATGCAGGGGCCGCAGATGGTGTGGCCGGTGTCGTGGTAGTAGCAGCACTGCCTGGAGTGCCGAGCGCCACATCGTACGTACCAGCAGTCGGCGGCGTCGGCAGCCTTCTTTGGTACGAGCAGGCCTAGAAGGCGATCGCTCAGGGAACCCAGATTCTGCAACATGGCTCCTCCATTCATGACCGAATCCTGATATCCAGTCATGGCATTAACTGTCCAACAGCACCGTAGAAATGCCGTAGAAAACCTGTTGTGACTCGACCCCGGGGTGCCCGCCGACCGGGATCAGACGGTCGGCGGACATCACGGGCTTCGCCTGCGCGACGCTTGCTAGCTTCTGCAGGGGTCGCAGAAGAGGGTGCTGCTGTCGGGGTACCGACAGCAGCGCTGGATGCCTGTGTTCCCACACGGGCTCCACCAGCAGGTCCATGCCTGGGCATCGCCCTTGGGGGCGAACAGCCCGAGGAGTCGGTCACCCAACGTACCGAGTGTCTTCACCATCGTGTCTCCCTTCCTATGGCCGGATCCCGTGGCCGGCCACTGTTCAGATGGACGGGCAGATCCATAGAACCGCGAGGGTTCTGTGGTGACCCGCCTGGGATTGCTCATGCCCCGCTCCGGGCCGGCCCCGCGAGCGGGACCGAACTTGGATTTAGTAGGGCTGGCAGGGCAGGCAGATGTAGGTGCTGCTGTCGGGGTAGCGGCAGCACCAGGCACGGCGCATGGCACCACAGCTTCTGTACATGCAGTGCGGCTGCGACGCCTGGGCCTCACCCTTGGGGGCGAAGAGCCCCAGAATCCGGTCGCTGAGTGTGCTGATCGACTTCATCGTTGTCCTCCCTCGTAAGGACCGGATCCCGCTATCCGGTCATGTCACCGGATTGTTGGGTACGGCCGTAGGGAGTTCGTTGGGGACCGAAGGGGCGTCGTCCCGACGACCGCGAGGTTTGAGACCGCCGGAACGGCATAGACCCTCCGTCCGATACTCAAAGGACTTCCCCAGGAGGCCACGCGGTTTGAGGTGCTGCGCCCCTCAGCGGACGGAGTTGCGGACCACGGTATCCGTGTTCTTCTTGGGCACAGGCAGACCTGATAGCCAATCGGCTACCCAACCACTACACCGAGTAGCCGTTTTCGGCTATCCGATAGGGTGATAATTGGCCGTATAGCAACCAATATAATTGTTGATTTTCTGTTGTAGAAGTAGCGTAGAAATGGCGTAAAAAGTAGAATCTCCGCTGAGATCAGGGGGCCTCGGATGATGTCTACAAAGTTTCGATGTTTAGGGCCTTTAGAGGTGTGGGACGGCGACCGCTGGGTCTCACCTAGTGGCGGAAGGGCGCGCTCCGTACTCGCCGCCTTGATCGTCAAAGCCCGACAGAATGTCTCAGTCGATTACCTGGTATACGATCTCTGGGGTGACAATCCGCCTTCGACCTGCAGAACTCTTATCCGAGGCCACGTACTCGCGTTAAGACGGATAATCCGCGGCGAAGCTTCCCACGTCATCCAGTACCGTGCCGGCGGCTACCAATTGAATGTGGACCGTGACGCGGTCGACGCCTCAAATTTCGAAGACCTATGTGATGAAGGATTGATTCTTCGCGACAACAGGAATTCTACTCGGGCTTCAGTTCTTTTGAAAAAGGCGCTCTCACTGTGGCGTGGCCCGGTGATGGCGGATGTGCCCGTGACACCCTCGATATGCACCTACACGGACGCGCTCAACGAACGCAGGCTGGCGGCGCTCCAGTGGCGGATCGAGGACGATCTCGACGGAGGGCAGCCCGACCAGCACATCACCGAGCTTGTCGGTCTCGTGGCCGAACATCCGTTCCGTGAAGGGTTCGCGGCCCTGCTGATGCGCGCCCTTCTCCAGGCCGGAAGAGACTCCGAGGCGCTCAAGTTCTACGCCCGTCACCAGCGCAGACTGCGGGAGGACCTCGGCGTCGACCCCGGCCCGGAACTGCGTCGGCTCCATCAGGAGATCCTCATCTCCGAACGCCGTCCCGACCCTCGAACGACCGCCTCACCCCATCTGACGTACCTCCGGCGCTCGCTGTCGGATGGGTTCACCCCGGCTCAGATGCCGGCCTCCCCTGCGGACTTCACCGGACGCCGAGAGGAAATCGACCGACTGACCGAAATACTGGCCACGCACGACCGAGAAGCGCTCACCACGGTCGCCGTCTCCGGGCTCGCCGGCGTCGGCAAGACCACACTCGCCGTTCATCTGGGCCACCGGCTCGGCGAGCGCTATCCGGACGGGCAGCTCTACGCCGACCTCACCACCGGGGCCTCGTCCGGGCTTGTGCTCGGGCAGTTCCTCCGTGCTCTGGGCGTCGCCGCGACCTCGATCCCCGAGTCTCTCGCCGAGCGGGTGCAGCTCTACCGAAGCCTGCTGGCGAACCGTCAGGTCCTGGTGCTCGTCGACAACGCCAAGACCGAGAAGCAGGTACGGGCGTTGCTGCCGGGCTCAAGCGAGTGCGCGGTGGTGGTGACCAGCCGCCGGCGACTCCTCGGGCTGGAGGCCGCTCGGTTCGTCGACCTCGACGTTCTGGACCCGGATTCGGCCGTCGACCTCTTCACCAAGATCGTTTCCTCCGGGCGGGTCACGAGAGAGCCCGGCCCGGCCAAGGAGATCGTCGAGCTTTGCGGCAGATTACCGCTCGCCATCCGGGTCGCCGGGGTACGGGTGACTGCCCGCCCGGAACGGCGGCTCGCCGCGTTCGCCGAAGAGCTCCGCGACGAGAGTTCGCGCCTCACCCAGCTGAAGGTAGGCGACCTCGACGTACGGGCCACCATGGTCAGGTCGTACGCCGACCTCCACGAGCCCCAGCGACGGCTGTTCCGCCTGCTCGGGCTGCTGGACGTCCCGCACTTCCCCTACCAGACCGCCTCCGCGCTGACCGGCATGCCGGACCATGTGTGCCGGGAGTGGTTGTTCTCCCTGGTGAACGCGCACCTCATCGATGAGATCTGCCCGGCCTCCTGCGAGCAGCCCCGTTACCGCATGCCGGAGTTGATTCGCATCTTCGCCCGGCACCAAGCGGAGTTGGAGGACGATGTGCGCACCCAGCTGTCCGCTCTCGCCCGGGCGTTCGGCGGCTGGATGCTGCTCATGGACGACGCCGACACCTGGTCCCCGTGCCACATCACCGCCGCGCTCCCCCCACCGCACACCGACAGCGTCCCAACTTGGACCCACGGATCGAAGGCGACGCCGAACTGCCGCACCTGGAACTCCACACTCCCCTGGCGGAACAGTGCCCCGGCGGAACCGGAGAGCAAAACACCTTCTGTGCCCTTACCACGACCTCATTCCCCGTAGTACGCACTTGGGCGACCGACCGGTGCTTCGAGTGCTCCCACGACCTAGGGCAGCCGGGAATTGTCGGATCCCGACCCTAGTGTCGCTTCATGAGATTCCGTTCAGCGTTTCCCATGCTCGCCTGCGACGACCTTCAGCGTTCCATCGCCTTCTATGCGGACGGCCTCGGCTTCCAGGAGACGTTTCGGTTCGAAGACGGCGGAGAGCCGACCTTTGTCGCGCTCAAGCTGGACGACGGCTCACAGCTGGGCCTCGGCGTGGTCCCGAAGGGTGGCAGCGGAATCCACGGCATGCCGCAGCGGCCGATCGCCGGGCGCTTCTTCGAACTGTGCGTCTACTGCGACGATGTCGACGCCTCGGTCGAATTCCTGCGCGGTCTCGGTCACCCGGTGCTCGTCGAACCCGCCGACACGCCCTGGGGTGAACGCATCGCCTACGTCGGCGACCCGGACGGCCACCCGGTGATGGTGACCGCGGCCAAGGCATGACGCGGCCACGCCGGTGACCGGGGACGACCTCGCCACGGTGCATGTCAGGTGAGCGCGGTCGTCTCCGAGGGAAATGCGACGATATGTGCATCGAACTGGTACTCCGCTGATGCACCCACCCCGGACGATGTCGCCTTGTCCGGCCCGCTGTTCCTGAACCACCGGGCCAGCGCCCTCGCTCCGCTTGGACGATCAGGCTTGGGCAAACTCGTGTGAGATGACCACATCGGCGGCGGCCAGATCGGCCCGGAGCCTTGTCGCGGGATCAATGTGATCGTCGCGAGACTTGACGACATCTTGCACGAATGTGATCGCGCTATGGGTCAGATCCTGCTCGACCGTGACAGGCGACCATTCACCAACACATAGATCGCGAGCAAGAGCCAGCAGTGCTTTCCGCCCAGAGAACGCAGTCGCGACAAAGCGTCGAAGCTCGTCCTCACTCTCAAACTCAAGATCTCGGAGCTCTGTCGCCTGCTCTTCGGCAAGGTCGATATAGGCCCATATGGAGACATGCCCGTTGGCATCGCCGACGACGGTGAAAAGAACGGTCTGCTTCCCCCACATGAAGGTGCCTACCAGTGGCACCTCGTATTGATGCCAGACATCAAGATCGCGTGCCTGATCCGAGGGAGACCACGGCAGACCGCCGCACCTGGCACTTGCCATCCACGGCCAGGATGGCTCAGCCTCGATGATGACCTTGCCTATCCAATGACGTCACCTCGAATCCGGCACCACTACGGCGTGATCCAATCTAGTGACTGTCAGTGTCGAGTCTTCTGGAAATCCCGGAAAATTGCTCTACGGGACTAGATCAGCCATGTTCCGTTGCGGAGGATTTCGCGATCTTTGAGTTCGTATTCCTCGCCCCAGGCCTGGATTCGGGTGGGGACGACGCGGAAGTACAGGTAGCCGTCGAGCTTGCGGGGATCGAAGTGGGCCTTCGCCAGAAAGGCATCCCCAAGCTCGTCGGACACCTCGTCGGGGTGGAGCGGCTCGGCGCTTCCGTCGATCATCACGACGTCACGGGTGAGCCCGAGCCCGATGCGAATCCGGCCTGTGGCCCGCAGGTTCCGGCCGGTCGGGGTCGACCCGAGGGTGGCCAGGATCAACGCGGCACCGTCCCAGAGGAACGACAGCGGCACCAGATACGGGTTGCCGTCGGGGTCGGCGGACGCCACCCAGACGTCTTCGTCCTCTTCCAGCCGTCGCAGCGTGTCTTGCTTCCGGTTCACGGCACTTCTCGGAGTGTTCGACCGCGGAGCAGGAGTCATGGACGCCACCCTAACCAGCGTCCCCGACAAGCCTTGGGGAGACCCCACGCCACGACGCGATGGACACCATGGAGCTCAAGGACCTCGGGGCGGATCACCCATGGAGGATGGGAATCCGGCCGTAGGTCGTACGCCTCATGGAGGTCCGGGCCTCATAGAGTGCAGAAGACTTCTGTACCTCGTGCCCAGAGCGAGCTGAATGAGAATCATCGAGGATGACCTGACCGGTTCACAGATCGCCGTGTTTCTCCGCGAACACATCGAGGAGATGCGGTCGACCACGCCCTTGGAGAGTAAGCACGCCCTCGATCTGGACGGTCTCCGCGATGCCGACGTCACATTCTGGTCGGTGATGGACGACGACACCGTGGTGGGCTGTGGCGCGATCAAGAGGCTGGACCCGCTCCACGCCGAGCTGAAGTCGATGCGTACCACGGTCGCACGCAAGCGCAGCGGGATCGCGTCCTTGCTGACGGAGCACATCATCGCCCAGGCCACGAGTATGGGATTCGCCCGGCTGAGCCTGGAGACCGGCTCGGCGGATTTCTTCCTCCCGGCCAGGCGGCTCTATGCGAAGTTCGGGTTCGAGTATTGCGGGCCCTTCGCCGATTACCGGCCCGACCCACACAGCGTGTTCATGACCAGGCTGCTCGGGAACGCTTGATCCGCGCTATCCGGTGGCCGAGCCGGCCCTTCGGATCAAGGGGAGGCCTCCCCGTCACGCCGGTCTTCCACCCGCAATGTCGGTGCTGCCGTCACAGAAGATCAAAAAGCCCCGAACGACGATCCGTTCGGGGCATCTTAGTTGCTTGATCCGGTGGTCAGGGGCGGGGTCGAACCGCCGACCTTCCGCTTTTCAGGCGGACGCTCGTACCGACTGAGCTACCTGACCTCGATAGGCGTTGACTGACGCCAATCCGAGCGGTCCTGACGGGACTTGAACCCGCGACCTCCACCTTGACAGGGTGGCGAGCACTCCAAACTGCTCTACAGGACCTAGTTTTTCAAGCTATGAACGGATCTTACCGCGTTTCCGCCCTTGTTTGGTTCTCGTAAAGAGTACCAGTGCCCCCAACGGGATTCGAACCCGTGCCGCCGCCTTGAAAGGGCGGTGTCCTAGGCCGCTAGACGATGGGGGCGAGTTTCCGCCGGCGCGTCTTGTCGTCGGAGACCGCCTCAGCATAGGGGACAACCGCCCCCGATACCAACGCGGTTTATCTCGTCTTGGGAGACGGGAAACCCGGCGTCACGACTGCGCTGCCTGTCCCCGTTGGCGACGGGATAGGCCTCGGAGAAATTGTACGGCCAGGATCGACCGCCAGAACACGCTGGATCTGTGCGGACTGCTCCCCGTACCCGCCAAGGGTGATGTCGTCCCTGGCCTGAAGCCTTCTGGTCTCTTTGCTGAAGTACAGAACCGACGCCTGGAGCTGCGTGGGTTCCTCATGTTCCAGCCCGCGCAGACCGGCGCCGCCGGTGGATCCCTGGACGAGGAGTTCGGTGCCGGTCGGCAGGGTCTCCGCCGATCGGCGGTGGGTGTGCCCCGCGAGGACGAGTGGGGTGGCCCCGGAGAACTCCTTCCCGATGTTGGAGTCGTGCACGGCGACGACGTCGATCGGAGTGGTGAAGGGCGAGTCCGGCCCGATCGGCGGGAGCCGGGCCGGTTTGGCGACGGACCGCTTGCCGGGGGTTGGTGTCGCCGAGGGTTTGCCTTGGGGGGCCGGGGCGTGCACGGGTGGTTTGAGGCCGCCTTCGGGGAGAGCCCGCGCCAGCCGTACCGCATGCTCGCGGCCGAGGACGGCCAGGCCTTCGTCGGGGAGGACGGCCAGCGACTTGTCGGGGGTGAACCGGGGGTCCCCGACACCGTAGATCCGCAGCCCCGCCACGGCGACGGCGTCTCCGTCCAGGACGACCGCCCCGCGTTGCCTGGCCACCGCACGCTGGGTGACCATGGAATCGTGGTTTCCGCGGACCCAGACGTAGGGGACGCCGAGGCGCCCGATCTCCTCGGTGAACCTGTTCTCCGCAGCGGTGCCGTGGTCGGTCAGATCGCCGGTGTCGACCACCAGATCGATCTTGAACTGCTCGATCAGCGACCGGATGACGCTCCAGGCGATGGGGTTGATGTGGATGTCGGAGACGTGCAGGACGCGTATCGTCTCCGGATCCGAGGGGTAGACCGGCAGCTTGGCCGACGCCTCGTAGAGCCGGCCGACGTTGTTGACGAGTTTGGCCAGCTGGCTGCGGTACTGGGAGAACTTCAGCACGATCGACTCCGCGGAGCCGACCAGCGACGGTGCACCGGTGAGCAGCCCGGTGTAGCGGGGTTCCACGATCGAGCTCGGCTGGAACGTGAAGAGTCCGACCCCCGCGGTGGCGATCAGGACGACCGTGGCCGCGGCGGCGCTCCACGCGGCCCGGGAGAGCCTCCTGAAGACCACGAAACCGGCGACCACCGCCCCCAGGACGGCGAACGCCGCGCTTTTCAGCAACAGGGTCCGCACGCCCGCGGCGACGTTGGCCTCGAAGCGCTCGGGCAGCTTGTCGGCGAGTTTGGGGTCGTCGATGAACTCCCTGGCCTTCTCGGGATGGACGGCGTCGATGGTGACCCGCAGGGCGAGCGGGCCGTCGTGACTGTCGAAACCGAGGGTGCCGAGCGGACGGACGTCGACGACGGTGTCCCCGGTCCAGGAGGGGGTCAGGCTCATCCCGATCTCGGCGGGCCCGACCGAGGTCTGGACCGGCCCGCTCACCGCCAGGCCCAGCCATGCGCCCAGGACGGCGACGACGACCACGGTGGTCCAGCGGACGACAGGATTGGCCGGGATTCGACTGATAAGACTCCGGAGGCGTTGGCGTTCCATCGCGAATCCTCATTCCCCGCACCGCACCGGTCATCCCTAGTCGTTCCCGGGGCAGAATGGCGGTTGTGATCGAAGTGTCACGGGAGAGGTTCGAGGAGCTCGTCTCGGACGCGCTGGACAGCATCCCGCCCGAGCTGACCAAGGTGATGAGCAACGTCGTCGTCATGGTGGTGGACGACCCGCCCGAACCCGGGCTGCTCGGCCTGTACACCGGTATTCCGCTGACCGAGCGCGGCGACTGGTATGCGGGGGTTCTTCCGGATCGTATAGAGATCTACCGCAATGAGATCTGTGCGATATGCGAAACGGAGGATGACGTCGTGGAGGAAGTGCAGATAACAGTCATCCACGAAATAGCCCACCATTTTGGGATCGATGATGATCATTTGCATGAGCTTGGCTGGTAATCGGTTGCGAACGCCGCCACACTTGGGCACCGTAGGTGACAGGGCATCAACGCTAGGTAAATCTTGCGGGGCGATATGGCGGCCACGAGGCCGAGCCGGCTGCCCGGGAGGCATCGTGCGTCCGGCGGTCACGCGACCTACGGCGAGGTCATCGCCGTAGGTGAGTTCCGCGCGCTGTGGCTGGGCCAGAGCCTCTCCCAACTCGGAGATCAACTCGCCCAGGTCGCCCTCGCGGTCCTCGTCTACGAACGCACCGAGTCCGCGCTGCTGACCGCGGCCGTCTACGCCCTCACCTACCTGCCGCCGATCCTGGGCGGCCCCCTCCTGGCGGGCCTGGCCGACCGGTACCCGCGCCGGAGGGTGATGCTGGTCTGCGACCTCCTCCGCGCCTTCTTCGTCGCGCTCATGGCCGTTCCCGGGATGCCGTTCGCCGCGC
Source organism: Rhizohabitans arisaemae (assembly GCF_025996515.1). Lineage (GTDB taxonomy): Bacteria > Actinomycetota > Actinomycetes > Streptosporangiales > Streptosporangiaceae > Rhizohabitans > Rhizohabitans arisaemae. The sequence goes on along the minus strand of NZ_BLRH01000029.1, from coordinate 341,103 downwards.
TGTGCGTCCTGGTCTTCTGCGTCGTCCTGCTCAGCGCGCCCTTCACCGCGGCCCGCGCCGCGCTGCTGCCCGACATCCTGCACGGTGACCGGTACGTCCTTGGGTCCGCGCTGCAGAACATGACCAACCAGGGCGTCCAGATGATCGGCTTCGCGGCCGGCGGAGCGGCGATCGCCCTGCTCGGCCCCTACCGGGCGCTCGCCCTCGACTCGGCCACCTTCCTCGCCTCCGCGCTGGCGCTCGTGGCCGGAGTACGGCGGCGCCGCCTGCCTCCTCCGCCGGAGGGCGGCATGCCCTCCATGTGGGCGACGACGCGGATGGGAGCCCGGCTGGTCTTCGGCGATCCCCGGCTCCGTGTTCTGGTGCTGTTCGCCTGGCTTTGCGGCTTTTACATCGCCCCGGAGGGCATCGCGGCGCCGTACGCCGCCACGTTCACCGACGACGAGGGTCTGCCCGTGGTCACCGGCCTGCTGATGGCGGCCATGCCGACCGGGACGGTGATCGGCGGCTTCCTGTTCGGCCGGTTCGTCTCGCCACCGGGCCGACTCCACTCGATGGGCTGGATGGCCATGCTGACCTGCGCCCCATTGATCGTATGCGGGCTGGGGCCGCCGCTCTGGGTCGTGATCGTCCTCTGGTGCGTGTCCGGGATCGGCGGGGCTTACCAGCTGGCGGCGAACGCGGCTTTCGTGCAATGCGTCCCACCGGCCGGACGAGCTCAGGCGTTCGGACTCGTCCAGTCCGGGCTGCTCGCCGCCCAAGGGATCGGCATCCTCGTCGCGGGCGCCCTGGCGCAGAGCCTCGGACCGGCCTCCGTCATCGCGCTCGTCGGGGTGACCGGGCTCGCCGCCGCCTGCCTCCTCACCGTGGCGTGGACGGGCACCCGAGGCGGCATCATCGAACGGGTCCGCGCCGAACAGGCCTGACTACCGGCCCGCCCGCTGCTTCTCCAGCATGTTCTGCACGATCGAGGTGCTCGCCCCCTCCTCCGGAAGGAGCAGCCAGCCCACCGCGTACAGCGCGATTCCGGTGCCGCCGAAGAGGCTGAGGACGGCGAGCCCGATCCGGGCCACATTCGGGTCGACGCCGATATACCGCCCGATACCTGTGCACACACCGGCGATGATGCGGCCTTCCCGAGTCCGCTGAAGCTGCTTGAACTGGTTCATCTCATTCATAGGGCCATCATTTCTCCGCACGCTTCACGGAGCCATCCGGATTCCCCCTGGCCAAACCCTGGTGTACCCCCTGGCATACCCTGGTCGGAGACGCCCCGAGAGGAAACACCCCATGACCGACCTGCTTCGAATCGACGACGAGTTCACCCACGAGCAGCAGCTGATCCGTGACACCGTACGCGCCTTCGTCGACGACCAGGTCGCCCCCCACATATCGGAGTGGTTCGAGTCCGGTGTCTTCCCCTCCAGGGAACTCGCCCCCGCCCTCGGCGAACTCGGCCTGCTCGGCATGCACCTGGAAGGGTACGGCTGCGCCGGCCTCGACGCGACCTCCTACGGCATCGCCTGCCGCGAGCTCGAAGCCGGTGACTCGGGGCTCCGCTCCTTCGTCTCGGTGCAGGGCTCGCTCGCCATGTTCCCGATCTGGAAGTACGGCTCCGAGGAGCAGAAGACCACCTGGCTGCCGCGGCTCGCCTCCGGGGAGGCGATCGGCTGCTTCGGTCTCACCGAACCCGACCAGGGCTCCGACCCCGGCGCGATGCGCACCTACGCCAAGCAGGAGGCCTCCGGCGACTGGGTGCTCAACGGCGCCAAGATGTGGATCACCAACGGCTCGGTCGCCGACGTCGCCGTCGTCTGGGCGGGCACCGAGGGCGGGATCCGCGGCTTCGTGGTGCCGACGGACACGCCGGGGTTCTCCGCCGTGGAGATGCACCGCAAGCTCTCGCTCCGCGCCTCCGTGACCTCCTCGCTCTACCTCGACGACGTGCGGCTGCCCGCGGACGCCGTACTCCCCCACGTCAGCGGCTTGAAGGGCCCGCTGTCCTGCCTGACCGAGGCCCGGTTCGGCATCCTGTGGGGGGTGACCGGGGCGGCCCGGTCCTGCCTGTCCGCCGCGATCGACTACGCCAAGACCCGGGTCCAGTTCGACCGGCCGATCGGCGCCTTCCAGCTCACCCAGGAGAAGCTCGCCTGGATGGCGGTCGCGACCGAGCAGGCGGGCCTCACGGCGCTCCACCTGGGCCGCCTCAAGGACACGGGCCGGCTCACCCCGCAGCAGGTCTCCTTCGGCAAACTCGCCAACGTCCGCGCGGCCCTCGACATCGCCCGGCAGGCCCGGACCATCCTCGGCGCGAACGGGATCACCCTTGAGTATCCGGTGATCCGGCACATGAACAACCTGGAGTCGGTCCTCACCTACGAGGGCACCCAGGAGATCCACCTGCTCACCTTGGGCCGTGCCCTCACCGGCCTCGACGCCTTCCGCTGACCGTCCCGCCCGTCAGGGTTGTGAACCCGTTGCGGGTACGGCCGTCGGCGTCGGCCGTACCCGCAACGATCATCGGGGAGCCCCGTTTCACAGCGTCGAATGCGATGAGGGCGGTTCACAGGCCGGAGGGGTACGGCTGCCGCCGCGTACGCCGTACCGGGACATGGGCGCGGCTTCCGGCCGCACGTGCTCCGAAGATCGGCCGACGGGGTCAGCGCCTGCGGAAGTCCTCGTTGTAGATGGTCTCGTAGACGGTGCTGCCGAACCGGAGCACCTTCGATTGAATGATCTGTTTGTCGACCGCGAGCACATAGGGGACCCGGCGCTTCAGGTCCTGGCCGTAGTCCGGCAGCTGCCTGACCAGCTCCGCCGCGACCAGGTCGAACCGTTCCTGCTGACTTCTGAGTTCACCGCGGACGGCCGATCTGGTGAGGTCCGCCCGGCTCTGGCAGGTTTTCACGCCGAGGCCGAACGCCTGGACCGCGAGGTGCAAGGCGGCGAGCACTCCCATCGCCTGCACCACCGGCTGGGCGACCAGGTCGTCCAGGTGCGCGGATCCGCCCGAGGATTCGGACGGCGTGACCGGGCTGCCGGGCTGAAAGACCTCGTGCCACAGGCGCTCTGCCCGTTCCCGGGCCTGGTGGATGGTCCGCAGCACGTCGTTGAAGAGCCGGCTGACGTCGGCCCGGGCCAGCTCCAACTCCACGAACTCCGTTTCGCGGAACCCGAACGACTGGTTGATCACCATGTTGTGGGTGGTCTGCCGGTCGCCGCCCTCCTGGAGGATCCGCTCAAGGAGTTCCCGGTCGGATCGTCTGGCCGCGTGGAGCGCGACGAGTTCCAGCCGCAGGTCGCGCAGGAAGGTCGCCGTCTCGGCCTGGCCGCCTGTGCCGGCGGGTGTGCCGATGAGTTCGGCGAGGTTCCGGGTGAAGTCGTCCGCTCCCCAGTTGAGCACCCGGTCGAAGGACTCCCGCACGGTGTCGGCGAGCGCGGCGGAGAGGTATCCGACGACCACGAGGACGACGGGGCCGGACGGGGATTCGCCGGTCGATCCGATCAGCCGGGCCCGGCTGCCCAGTCCCTGGGCGATGTCGTCGTCGACGACCGAGTCGCTGACCACGATGGAGCAGTGGTGTCGCCCGGCTTCGAGGGGGATGTCGAGATAGACCAGCTCCTCCTCCGCCCCGGCGACCTTGTGCTGCCGTCGCCGTACGTGATGTCCGAGGCCGCCGAAGAGCTCCGAGATCTTGACGAGGACGTCGTCGGAGGTCTCCGGCCCGGAAATCTCCTGACTCGCCGTCTTGATCTCATCCAGGGTCACCCGGCCTTCCGCGCCGACGAGCCGGTACGTGTAGTGACAGAGATTGATGACCTTACGGGGGTGGCCCCCGGTGAAAGCCCGGATGTGCTTGATCGACGACAAGCCGAACGGGGCCAGCCGCCGTTCCCCGTTCACCGCGGACTGCGCGGCCTTGATGTACTGCCGGATCTCCTCCTCGCTGAGCGGACTCGGCCTGACCACCTGCCCGACCCGCTGGCGTACCGCCTCGGGCAGTGCCCGCCAGAAATCCGAAAGGCCGCACAGAACGAGAAAGGCGCCGCTCGCGGAGGCCCAGGCCAGCAGCGGGTTGATGAGGGACTCCAGGTCCTGCGGCGGTGCGGCCTCGGGCTTCCCGAGGTTCTGCAGCTCGTCGACGACGAGGACGAACCTGCGGCCGGACATCCCGAGGAGCAGCGCGAGCACACCGAGCACGCCGACGGCGCGCCGGTCATCGGTGATCGCGGTACGGACACCCCTGTCGATCAGGGCCTTGGTCGGCTCGGCGCCGCGGAGCCAGGCCCACGCGGCATCGGAGATCGCGTTGTGCTCGTGGAGGAGGAGACTCAGCGCGTAGCCGCATTCCGGGTCCTCCCCGGCCACCTCGGTCAGCCGCTTCCGCAGGCGGAGAACGCTTTCGACGGCGTGCGGATCGGGCTGCCGGGGGATCAGCCGGAGTTTCGCGTCCTCCGAGCCCCTCCCCGGCGGTACGTTCACCTCGTCGCGGAGCCGGTCCACCGCCCGCTCGACGTCGACGCGGAGCAGGACTCCGCCGGCCGCGTCCCCGCTGCGAACCCCCTCCGTGGACTGGAACAGCCGCCGGTAGAGATCGAGGAGGGTGTCGCCGACCTTCGCGTAGACCATGGTGACGACGACAAGGCCGTCTCTCTTGCGGACCTGGTCGACGACCGCCCCGGCGATGTGGCTCTTGCCGCTGCCGAGGTCGCCGACGAGGGCGAGGATCCGGCCGGTGTCCCGCGGCCTGCCGACGTCGGTTCCCCGCGCGTCCAGGTAGTCGATCGCCGCCGCACGGGCTTTCCTGACGGCCTCGGTCTCCACGGTGACCACGGGCCGGGAACCGTCGACGAGCCGGACCTCGGGGACTCCGGGAAAGGGGTTGCGAAACTCTCCGGGAACGATCTGCTGGGCCACGAGTCCGCTCATCCTGCCCCACCGAATTCAAGCGCCAGAACAAAGTGGTCGTTGTTCACTTGAACGCTACCCTGCGCCCGGTCGAACGCCTTGCGCAGGAAACGATTGAAATCGTCGACGGTCAACGAAAGACGATCTCCGTCCTTCGCGTTCTCCTTGAGAATGATCTCCAGTTGCGACCAGTTGACCGAACTCTCGACGAGCCCGCCCTCACTGACGCGTTTCCGCGCGAAGACCAACGCGTCGGCGACGGACCAGCGGTTCACCTCGACGACCTTCACCCGGTCGGTGTGCTGTCCGACCAGGCTCTCCAACTCGCCGAGCCGCCGGCCGCCACCGGAGTGAAACTCGTAGAGGTAAACGCAGTCGGCCAGGTGGTCGGCGGCTTCGGCGAACCTGAGGACATCCCGCGCGACCGTGTCGACCATGAGCGTGGGGTCCACACAGCGCAGCCGGACCAGGAGGCCTTTCCCAGGGGCCAGCTCCCGGGCGAGGGCCTCATGCCACTCCCGCCAGTCAAACCCGTGGACCGCGTCTATGTTCCGGTCCAATTCCTCGCTGAATCTCACCCCGGACCGTTTGACCTCGTTGATCACCCTGCCGGGGTAGAGCTGGTTTCGCCACTTTTCCAGATCGGTCTCCCGCTCGTCGGAGACCCATTCATCCACCACATAGGAGCCGTTGTCCAAGGCGTGCAGGAGTTTATGCGTGTATACGGATTTTCCGCAGCCGCTTTCCCCACCCACGACGACGACTCCGCCGACCACCTCATCGTGTGGCGGGATTTCAGGGAAGCTTCCCCGGAAATCCTTCAAGTCCAGGATGCAACCGTTCCGCCGGTGCTTTCCCATGGGAGGCCACGGAATCACGAACGGATTCCTCGTGATGGGGACCTGAGCTCCGACGTCCTCGACGGTCAAAGCACACCCCGCGAGCCCGTTCCGAGGTTCCGCATCACCCGCTCCAGCTCCGAGACCGCGGATCGCAGCTCCCCGGCCAGGGTCTCGCGGACCGGCCCGTCGATACTCCACCCGGCCTCGGTCACCAGCCGATGGGCCTGCTCCAGCGCCGCGACCGCGAAGTCCTCCTCCGGGAGCGGGAGCCGGAGCCGGTGCAGCGCGAGCCGCAGGTCCGCTCGTCTGCCGTCCCCGTCCGTCCAGTCCGGCGGAGGTCCGTGCCGGGAGTCCTGCCATTGATCGATACGGGCTCGCGCCGTCTTCAGGTACTCCGCGGTCGCCAGCTCGAACGTGTCGGCGGCGGCGGTCTGCCACCGGCGTCGCTCCATCCACAGCCCGGTGAAGTAGGTGAGCCCGCCACCCACCACGACGCCGACGAGGGGGTTGCCCAGCAGGCTCCCGATCGGGGAGGACCGGGGGTCGGCGAGGTGGCGCGCCTTCATCGTCACCAGGGCGTCGCACGCCCGATCGAACCCGCCGCCCGGTTCCCGACTCCACGTTCTCACGGTGACCTCTCCGGCCGGGGTTGTCGATGACCGCGACGGCGAGGGTATGCCTCCCCGCCAGGGCAGACCGAGGGCCACGGTCGTGTTGTACAGCGCGACCCGGTTCGCGGGCGACAGGCAGTACACCCGCCGGGCGTCCTCGCGCGGGTCGTCGTGGTCCACGGTTTCCCGGATGGTCCAGCCCAGTCCGAGTCCGCCGGCGAGCATCACCCCGCCCACCCCGAGCAGGAACCGGCTGCTCCGGTTCACCGGAACGTCACCGCCAGAATCACCGCCGTGAGGATGAGCACCCCGGCTCCGATCGCGAAGAGGACCGCCCACGTGCCCCGGCCCCGGATACGGCCGGGCGACCACCACGGTGCCCTGCCGTGTCCCGGTACGGCCGAAGGCGGGCCGCCGTGGTGGATGTTCCGCCTTGGCGGAGGTCGCGAGGGCGGTTCGTCGTGGATCCCGTGCTCGAACCGCCACCGGGTGGCGATCGCGGGCGCCAGCCGCTCGTGGAACTCGTAGAGGTTCCGGCCCTCTCTCCGGGCGACGCGGTCGATCTCCAGGGCCACCACCACCGGGGTCCGGTAGTCGGCGACCCATTCGGCGAGCTTGGCCTGGACGCTTGCCAACCCCAGGTCTGGCAGAACGGCGAGCCGGAGCATCGCTCTGATTCTCAGCTGTATGTTCATGCCGTCGGCCGCGGCGAGTTCCGCCACGAACCACTCGTACTGCTCAAGGATCGCCCGGGCGGCGGCCCGCTCCTCAGGAGCGAACTCGTACTCCTGTCTGGCGAGCTCCCCGATACGCCGCAGCGTCTCCCGGGGCTCGGATCCCTGCGGCTCCACGGCCACCTGCCCGAACAGCTCGGGCAGACGCTCGGGAGCGGGCTTCTTCACGGTCGCCGACACGGTGTGCTCCGTTTCCGAATCGACGGGATGCCGCGGCGCCGGATCGGCCTGCGGGGCGATCGAGGGTTCGCCGAGCGCCGTTTCCGGTGTCCCGGGCCGGGGTGCGTCGACGTCGGGGTGCTCCCCGGGGTCCGTCTCCTCGGCGGCGGCCCGGTCCGGGACCTCCGGTTCGGGTGCCGCCACGATGCCGGGCACGGCCTCGGTCTCAGCCGGGGCTTCGACCGGCTCACCGGGAGTTCCCGGCGGCTGCACCGGAAAGCGGGTGGTCTCCGAGGCCACGCCGACCCAGAGCGCGGGTCCGCGCGCGAAGATCTGGGTTTCCCGGCTCCGCTCGGGCTCGCCGAGGTGCTCCAGGACGGCGGCCAGCCTGACCGGCAGATCCCCGGCCGCGGTGATCAGGTGTATCCGGGCGGCGAATTCGTGGGGTTCCGACTCCCGGTAGGCCGTACCGAGTGCCTGTGCGATCTCCCACCACTTGTCGCGATCGGCCGTCGAGTCCCCCGCCCGGTCGAACGGGCGCACGACCCGCTCCGTACGTATCACATCGGGTGGACCGCCGGTGCTCGCCCGGGGTGCTCTGAAGATCAGGTGAGGCAGCTGCCCTGTCTGCTTGTCGCCCTGCTGCGACTCGTAGGTGGAGAAGGTCCAGCGCCATCCGGTCAACGGGCGTCCCGCGGAGTCGTGCAGGAGTTCGCCGAGTATCCCCCAGAGCGCGCGGAGCAGGGGGACCTGACAGCCGTCGGCGAGCGGCCGGACGACCTCGCGATCCGGCAGGACCACCGACAGCGGCTCCCCCGGGGCCCTGAGAACCGTCGCGACGAGCGGCTCCACCCCCGTCACGGATCGGCTCTTGGCCCGGAGCGTCTCATCCGATTCCCGGGCGATCACGGCGAAGTCGCCGGCGTCGATCGGACGGAGCTGGAATCCGCGGTGCACCGAGCCCGGGGCCGGGCCGATCGCGCCGGGCAGACTCCGGTAGGCCATCGGCAGGACCACGTCGGGACGCAGCACCGCCGCCGGTCCCACCAGCGCCCGGGCGACCAGGGGCCGCCTCTCCTCGCCTTCGTCGGCGAGGGGAACGGCGGCCGGCATCCAGTGCCGCCAGATCAGCGCCGCGGTCGCGTCCTCGAACACCTGGTAGACGACGCCGGCCTCCGGTGCGCGTGGCCCGGTGGACTGCGGATTGGGCGGCCCGACCAGCATCTTGAGCCGGGAGTACCACAGGTCGATGAATTCCTTGGCGTTGTTGGAGGACGCGATCGGACCGTAGCCGATGTGCTGCCACGGCCCGGTGGCCGCCCAGCGGAACTCGATCTGATCGAGCAGCCCACGCGCTCCGGCCATCTCAGATCCCCACTTTCCGGGCTTCGGGCGAGTTCAACACGCCGGTCATCGCCATCAGCGCCACCAAGGGGTTGAGCACCCGCCTCGGGGACACCCCGCGCGGGAACCGGGCGCCCCCGTCCCCGGTGTCGACCGAGGGTCCGCCGGCCGCGGAGGCGATGTGGAACGTGGCCTTGCCGCACTGCTGGTAGGGGCGGGTCCATCCCCCGGTCCCCTGCAGCAGCAGGTAGGCGTAGACGTCGGCGCTCTCCCGCAGCAGCTGGTCCGGGTCGATCCCGGTCATCTCGTGCCGGAGCCAGGAGGCGACGGGTTCCTCAAACCGCTTCATGTCCGCCTTGTTCAGCACGACGGCGGCGCTGACCACATCCGACCGCCCGCTCTCGGCGAGCAGGTTGAGCACGGTGCTGAAGGTGGGATCACCCGTCCCGGCTCCACCGGGATCGAAGCGATCCGGATCCGCGACGAAGATCAGTCCGTCGACGATCTCCAGAAAGCCCTTGGTGTCCTCGAGGCTCTGCAGCTCCTCCCCCGCCACGTCGAAGAACGTGATGACGCGCCGAGCACCGCCGTCCTCCTGGATGAGCAGCGCGTCCTTGAAGCTGACGATGCCCTCGGCCGTACGGGAGAGGACTCGGGAGTCCTTCAGAAACGGCTCGACCTCACTCTTGAGATAGTTCTGGTGCTTCGCCGGGTCGATAGGGCTCGCCGTGGCCGCGTAGCGCCCGAGCGCCCCGCCTTCGATCGCCCCCACCATGGCGGCGAGCAGGTGCGTCTTCCCCGAAGCGCTCGCGCCGATGAGTCCGTACACCGCGGGCGGCCCGTAGCGCCCGTAGGCCTCGGGGAGGAAGTGAAAGGCCATCTGCTCCCCCGAGTTGGGGCACCGTACGTAGGCGTTGCGCAGGATCCTCTTCCGCTGGTAGTCGTTGGCGTCCTGGGGGATGTCCAAGGACTCGTACCTCTCCTGGTCCCTGTTCCAGGCGTAGTGGGACTGGCCCCCCCAGTCGATCAGCGAGAGGCAGACCGGGCAGACGACCTGTGCCGCCTCGCCGACCAGGGCATCGGGTTCACTCATCGGTCACCTACTCACCAGGTAGATCACTACGGCCAGGACCAGCACGACGCCGAACATCCACGGCCAGACCCGGCGGACCGGCGCGGGCGGTTGCGGTGTCACGATCGGCCGCGCCAAGGGACGGACCGGTGGATCGACCTCCGGGTGCTTCCTCCTCCGGTAGGAGTGGAAGCTCTCGCGGCCCTCGGCGAGGGGGTCGGCGTCGAGGCCGCGTGGCACGCAGTCGGGTACCCTGAGCCGCTCGACCAGCAGCTCCCGCGCCGTCGGCCGGTTCTCCGGCGCGTCGAAGACCCCGGCGAGGAGCTCCACGAGCTCGGGGGCGCGGGCGAGCTGGTCGCGGCTGGTCAGCTCCTCCTGGGTCCAGGTGTAGTAGAGGAGACGGCCCGCCGCCCAGACGTCGTCGCGGTCGGTGACCACCCCGCGGACCAAGGGGCCGGAACGCTGTTCGGGCGCGGCCCACGGCGGGTGACCGGCCACGGTTCGCGGCGTGCCCACGATGGTGGCTAGGGCGAAGTTGGTGATCTGTATGGAGGTGTGGTCCCAGCGGACCGTGTCGGGGCTGATCCCCCGATGGGCGATCCCGGCCGCGGCGAGCCAGCGGAGCGCGGTCATCAGACTCACCTGAAAGGCCCGGCGGTCGGCGGTGAGCAGCTGACTGGCGTGCGCGCCGACCGGATCGCCCCGGTAGCGGTGGACCAGCGCGAACGGCTCGGGCGTGTCGTGAACGTAGCCGCGGAGGCGGCTGAGCCCATCGGGGTACGGCCCCGAGCCGACCAGCCAGACGAGCCGGAGACCGGCGAGGATCTCGTTGTCCAGCAGGTCGTAGGCGCGCCGGCGATCCTGATCGCCCACGGTGATCTGCAGAACCTCGCAGTCGCCCTCCGCCTCCGACTCCAGCCACAGCGGACGCGCCCGCAAGGGGAGCCCGGGCAGGGCGAAGGCCTCCCCGCGCGGGGTGACCTTGGCGTCCACCCACATCCCCCACGGGTTGATGTATCGGAGTTCCTCGGTCATGGCACCGGCTCCCCCTGATCATCGTTGGCGGTGGACCACACCCGCTGCACCGCACCAAGACGTACGGGCACAAGCCGGACGCATCCCGCGTGCGGGGCGCTGATCCAGGTGACGTCGGCGGGGAGCCGGCGGCCGAGCGCCAGCCGTACGGCACGCGGGGCGAACCGCAGCGTCCCCGGCCGGACCGCCCCGGTGTCCAGCATCGACAGATCGGCGGGCGCGCTCAGCTGCCACATCACCCCACGCACGTCGCACCCGGTCGCGGCGGCGATCTCATCCAGGTCCTCGTCGCTCTGGCCCAGGTATCCGTTCTCCACGGGCTCGGCGAACGGAGGCGCGTCGAGCGGCCCGTTGCTCTCCGCGTAGGAGGTCCAGACCCCGAGCAGCCTGCGGGTCTCCGACCTGGCCAGCTCCTCGTGCTTGGCCGCCTTCCCGAGCGTGACGGCACCCCAGCGCGGCTCCAGCACCCGGTGGACGAGATCCTTCAGGTATCCCGTGGCGACCGGGCTGAGCCCGCTGTCCCCACCGGTTCCGTGGGCGACCCGCTGCAGCTGCTCCTGGATGTCCTCGGCACGGGACCCCAGCTCGGCGACGACACCCGCGATCGCCGCACGGGCACGGATGATCGCGTCGACCATGTCGAGCCGGAGGGAGACCCGCGCCCACTCGTCGGAGGCGACCTGACCGACCAGCGCGGTCAGCCGTTCGGCGGCGCCCGGCACCTCGGCGACCCCCGAGGAGTGCCGCCACCGGATCACCCGTGTTCGCCACGCCTCGTGGACAGCGCCGACGGCGATCCCCACCGCGATCAGGAAGCAGACGAGGACGACGACCACCGGGGGCTCGGTGTTGATCCCCGCGAGCACCCCGGAGGGCAGGCCCAGGACCACGGCCACGACGTGCCCGCCGAACATCCGGCGGTTCCCCGAAACGTCCGGATCAGGGGCCCTGACCACGCTCAGGGTGACCAGGGCCATCCAGGCGATTCCCATGACCACCCCGGTGACCACCCCGAGGAGACCGGCGACCGACGCCAGGGCCGTCGTGAGAAACCCGGCGACCGGCAGCCAGGACGGGAGGCCCGGAGCCGGCGCGGGGCTGCGCAGCCGGTCGATGAGCCGATCGGGACAGATCTCCCGGACCCGCTGGAGATAGGACCGGCTGCCCATGGGGCGCACCTGGCGTTCCAGTGCGCGCAGGCTCTCGACGAGCCCGGGGAGCGACTCCCCCCGGGCCATGCTCGCCGTGACGAAGCGGTCGAAGGTCTCCGCCGACATCGAGGGGTCGATCCTGACCGGCTCGGGGAGCGAGACCCCGTATCCCTTCAGCAGGTCCCGCTGCCTGGGCGTGAGCCCGTCGGGGGTGTGCCCGGCGTCCAGCACCCGCTCCACCAGGTTCCGGTACTCGGCGAGACCGTCCCCGGCGGCGGCCACCGCGCCCCGGGCCGAAGACCCGCCCGGCCCCGCGCCGAGCAGCGACCCCAGATCGGCCAGCTGCTCAAGCGCCGCGTCGGCTTGGGCGGCGGTCGCCGTACAGGCCGCCTCCGCCGACTTCAGCGGACCCCCTTGATCGATCAAGGTGGCGCTGCCCTGATAGCCGTGTTTGTACTCGTCGAAGGAGTCGGTGGGCGCGGCCGAGTCCGCGGCCCCGGGACCGAGCAGCCGCCCGATGGCCTCCCCGAGGGCGGTGAGGAAGGTGACGTCGTCGGCCGAGGCACCGACCAGCCGAAGCCCCGGGCTGGCGACCCCGCCCGGGGTCTCCGCGAGAATCTCGCAGGCGCGTTCGAACACCTCGGTGATGGTGAGGACGCCGAGCAGCCGATGGAGCCCGGACTCCCCCTCGTTCCGGTGCATCGTCGCCGCCGCCGAGGCCGCGAACCGCCAGTCGACCCCGGCCGCGTCACCGACCCAGATCACCCTGGCCCCCTGCCCGACGACCCCGGGAACCCGGAACCGCCGCCCGTCGAGCGAGGACCTGCCGACCGGGACGCAGAGCAGGGTCTCCACCCGCGCCGAGGTCAGCAGCACCTCATAGGCCCGTTCGTGGGCCGGCAGGTCCGCCGCGCCGTCGACCACCAGCAGCCGGGTGAGGTCCGGCTGCGATTCGTCGTCGAACAGCGCGTACGTCGCCTCGACGGCGGCGGTCGGGCTCTTTCCCCGGAGGTTGAGGACGACGACCCGGGGGTGCGGGGTCACGGGCCGGTCTCCCCTCCGGTCCGCCACCCGGGGACCGCTATCTCCAGCGCGCGCAGGTTGGTGCTCACGGGTGATTCGAGCCCGCGGAACCTGAGGTCCAGCGACGAGGGAAGGGTCCGGGCCCAGAAGCCGAGGAACTGCTCGGCCCTGGCCCGATTGGCGGTCTTCGGGTCCTTCAGGATGGCGTTGATCCGTTCGACCTGCCCCTCGGCCAGGTCGCGGATGACCAGGTAGAGCTCGTCGGGGTGGTCGGGGACGGAATCCAGCCCGGCCGGGCGCTCCCGCATGAGCTGCCCGCAGAACCTGCGGCGGATGTCCTCGTTGTCGGCGAGCGTCCACAGTTCGTAGGCGCGGAGCAGGCTTCCCCAGGAGGACGCGCTGGCCATGGCGGTGAGCGAGAGCGTCATCGTCACCCCGCCGCCGAGCACCACCCGGATCCGCCGCGGTGACACGGGGTCGCCTTCGACGCCCACCCGGCCGTTCCACATCGCGCAGAGCAGCCGGTGCAGGATCTCGACGCGGTGCTCCTCCCGGGTGACCAGGTAGCCGAAGTCGTAGCCGGTCCGCTGCCGCCACCGCAGATGGTCCTGCGGCTCCTCGTTGGAAAGCGCGTCGGACCAGAGCCGCAGGACGTCCCTGACCTCACGGACCTCGGTGACCCCCATCGACGTGCGGAAGAGCACGACGGCGATCGACTCGGCGGCGGTGGGTTTGAACTGGTAGGTCAGTCCGGGCCCGGTGGGCAGCCGGAGCGCCTCACGCAGGTACGCCTCGATCGAGGGGTGCCGCCCGGCGGCCGGGTAGGAGATGAGCACCTTCATCTGGCCGCTCCCCTGCGGGGTGAACCCGGCCGGGACGAGTCCGGCGAGTTTGCCGCGGAACTCTTCGAGCTCGCCGGAGGTCACGGTGTCCGTCCCGTAGCCGGCGGCGTTCGCGAGCAGCTCGTCAAGCCTGGGGATCAGCGGGTGCCGGCCCTGCTCGGTGAGCCGGAAGAACGTCTTCACCTCCCGCTTCACCTGCTCGCGCAGGACCGCGACGGCCGTGGCGGGGTTCTCGTCCTGGCTGGTCCGGTACGCCTCCCGCCATCCCTGGACGCCGATGATCGCCCCAAGCAGCTCGGCCTCGGTGGTGTTCGGCCTCATCTGGCCGAGCGAGACCCGATGCTCGACCATCTGCCGGATCACCCGGCGGTAGAACTGGTCGACGTCGTTCCCGCCGAGGGGGAGCAGGTACGAGACGCCGACGCGGGGCCGCAGCAGGTCCCCGGCGCGCTTGCCGAAGCGTTCGGCGTCGGTGCGCGCGTACTCGATCAGCTCCCGGGTCAACGCCCGCATCCCCGCGTCGAGCTGTTCCATCACCCGCCGCCAGCGCGGGGTGTGCGCGGCCCAGTGCTTGCTCCACAGCACATGGGTCTGCCACTGGTACCAGGCGTTCTGCGCCTCGCGGGCGCTCACCACCACCGGATCGGACCACTTGACCTTGACCGTTCCGGCCATCCGGTCACGCATCGGCGGGGCGACCGGCACCCCCGCGCCGAGGCCCTGCGGCGCGGGGGGTCCCGCCCTCCGCCGCTGCATGAGCCCGTGCGCCCCGATCTGGTCGAGCTCGCTCGCCAGCCCGCGATAACCGAAGATCACCCGCTGGGTACGGAACACGTCGGCCTCGGCGAGTACCTCAAGGACGCCGGCGCGCGGCTCGAAGTCCGCCACCATCTTCGGCACGTCCTGGGCGAGTCGTGCGTCCAGTCCGCGCAGGGCGGCCCTCATGCCCTCGGCCCGCTCGCCCAGCGCGATCGAGATCTGCCGGGCCCCCTTCACCGGCTCCGGCTCGGCGGGGGCGACCCCCTGGCGGTTGAGCAGCGACTCGATCCCCGAGGCGGTGAGGAACCCGCCGATCAGGGCCCGGTTCTCCTCCAGGTCGCCGAGCGGTGTCGCCATCTCCTCGACCGCGGCGCGGAGCAGGCGACCGGCGACGAGGTCGGCGAGTTCGTCGACGGGCACGGTGAGCGAGGCCACCAGGGCCGTGGAGACGCCGCGGTTGCCGATTCCGTTGTCGGCGATCACCTGCCGGTCGACGCTGGCGTTGATGAAGCTGTCCGCGAAGGACTGGTGCAGTTCCCCCGCGCCCGAGCGGTCCTCCTCGTCCAGCTCGGTGCTGATCAGCGAGAGCATCAGGGAGACCACCGACCGGTGCAGGTCCTCGCGTTCGGCTTCGAGCGGCCGGGAGAAGAGGAAGCCGGTCTGCACCGTGGTCGGCCGCATGACGATCCGGCCCTCCGTCGGATAGTGCACCGCGACGTCGTCGGGGTCGATCCGGTCTCGCCGTTCGTAGCCGCGCAGGTCCCGGTTGGCGTCGCCCCCGTTCTGCTGGTCGACGAGACGGAACAGGTCGAGCAGGGAACGCCCGGCGTTGAGCTCCGCGGGCCGTCCGCCCCCCATCCCCTCGGTGAAGGCGGACGGCATGAGCACCAAGGGGAAGATCTTGGCACCGAGTTCGGAGTCGCCGAACAGTTTGCCGATCAGATGGAGATAGTCGTAGAAGATCCCGGCGCCGGTGCCCCCGGCCACGGAGAAGGCGACGAACACGTCGACGGACTTGGACGACTTGCCGCTGAGGGCGTACAGGTCCTCTCCGGACTTGGAGAGGTTCCCGATCGCCCGGCGCAGGTCGCGCAAGGCGGGGGCGAGCCCTTCGCGGAAGGTCTCGAAGAGCGCGGCCCGGCCGACCGTGGGGAGCTGACCGGCGCCCCGGCTGAGCGGCGCGACCCGGGGTTCCCCGTCGACCGGGGGCAGCCAGCCTTCGACGTAGGGGTCCATGGAGAGCCGCAGGTTCCGGGCGACCTCGGGGTAGGTGTCGACCTGGGGCACCAGGTCACGGACGTAGTGCGCGGTCTGATGCACCGCCGGGACGTGCCGGGGGCCGGGGACCACCCGGGCCGGCAGCTGGTCCAGATCCGCCTGGTTGACGTCGGCGTAGACGAACTGCACGCAGGAGGGGAGCTGGTACGGGAGCAGGCCGGCCTGCGGGCGCAGTTTGGCGAAGGCGGTGCCGTCCGGGCCGCACCACTCCTCGCGGAGCCGGCGTTCCAGCTCGGCGCCGATCAGGCATCCGGTCCCTCCCAGCCCGATGAAGAGAACCGGCTGATAGATCTTCATACTCAAGATGCGCCGTCCTTCGCTCCGTGGTGTCGGGTCATAGCCATTCGTCGTTCTTGTCGATGGGCGGGGCAGGCCCCCCGCCGGCCGGGTCCAGGCCGGGCCTGGTGGGATACCCGAACGGGTCGGGCCCGTGGGACAGGACCGGGACCGGGTTCACCGAACCCGCGACCGGCCGCCGCTCATCCCGGACGATCAGTGTCAGGCGGGGCGGGGGCAGCTCGACCAGGCCGCCGGAGACGACGTCGTCCCGCGAGCCGGACGGGCTCCACACCGAGACGGCGCCGTCCCCGGTACGCCGGACCAGGTAGGGCCGGTCACCCGGCTGAGACGGGTGGTCGAGCCGCGGATGCGGGCCGTCCTCGTCCCGCACCATGAACCGGAACTCCTCCGACCATCTGTTCGGCGCCCGCAGCGGCGCACCGAACGGCTCGCCGTCACGGGCGAGTACGGCCACCAGGCCGCGCACGTCCTTCGCCTTCCGGGCCGCCCGGCGTCGCCCGTACAGGAACGCGAGAATCAGCGCGATCAGCACGAGCGCCCCCAGCAGGGCCCAGCGATTGCGCTCGGCGAATCCCGGTTCCGTCCTGAGCTCGAAGCCGAGCAGCGCGTTGCCGTACACGATCCGCGCGTCGGCCGCGTCCACCACCCGCAGGGTCAGCGACGTCGGGCCAAGCGGTGCCTCCGCCCCGGCGACGAGGTGAAACTCCCGTTCGGCCTGCCCCGGGGCGATGTCGATCGGCCCGCTCGGCGAGACGCTCACGCCGCCCCGCGGGGAACCGTCCACGACGAGCCGAACCCGCCGGCGCTCCCCGGTGCCGTTGCCGGTGAGGATCCGGCCGGGCAGGCTCAGCCCGGGCCAGGCCTGCTCCGGTGGGACGAACTCCACCCGGGCCTGCAGCGCCGTCCCGCCCGCGCTCACCCGCACGGTGACCGGCACCCGATCGGCGTTCAGGCCGGGGCCCGCGGCGTTCCCCTCCACGGTCAGCACACCCTCCGACGAGGGCGCGGTGAAGGTCCCGGCGTACCGGCCGTCGCCCGAGATCTCGTCGGGGGCCCGCCCGTCGTCCCTGACCGGCACCTCGACCGGTCCGCTGAGCCCGTCGCCGGTGACGGTCGCCCCGATGCGCATCCCGCGCAGGGCGTCGCCGCTGGGCGTCACGCCCTTCCTGGTGATCAGAGAGACCCGGACGACCAGCTGCTTGCCGGGCTCGGTGCTCGGCGGCTCCACCACGATGAACGAGCGGACCGCGCCCTGCCAGTTCACCGAGGCGCTGACGATCCGCTCCCGGTAGCCCGGGGGTGCGTTCAGCTTCACCTCCCACCTCCCGGGCCGCGGGTCGGTGATCCGCAGTGCCTCGGTCGCGGTGTTCTCGCCGCTGCGCTCGAAGGTCGAGTCGTCGGACCGGCCGCTGGTGACGACGGTCACCCCGGCCGGGTTGACGTACTCCACCTTGACCCGGGGGTCGCCTTTGGTGACGACGATCGAGCCGACCGTGGCGAGTTCGGGGATCCGCACCGTCAGCGTCCGGGTCCCGCCCGCGCCGAGGGAACCGGTGTCGGGCTCCTCCAGCGCGGAGCAGGACGCGGCGGCGAACAGCCGGTGCAGGGTCCTGGCCACGGTCGTGGAGTCGGTGACCACCTGGGCCCGCGGGCGGGATTCGGGGCGGCCGTCGCACGCCTGCTGGGATCCGCCCGCGGCGAAGGCGTCCAGCGCCTTCCTGTTCGCGGTGCCGAAACCGAGCGGCCACACCTGGACCCCGGATGACCTGGCCACCCGGAGCTGGTCGTCCACCACCTGCTGCGCCGCCGCGTTCCGATCCCCGCTGCCGTAGTTCGGGCTGTTGCGGACGTCGAGCTCACCGTCGGTGAGCAGGAGGATCACCTTCAGCGCCCCGTCGGGGGAGCCCGCGGCGAAGTAGGACAGCGCCTTGGTGAGCGCGGCGGCGTGATCGGTGTCGTTGCCCTCCATGGGGGTCCGCCGCTTCAGCTTCCGCACGCATTCGGCGAGGTACTGCAGGTTCGCGGGGCCGCTAATCACGGTCGGCCGGCACCGCTCCGTGGCCGCCTCCTGGCCTCCGCCGTTGTTGCTGCCGAAGCCGAGTACGGTGACCCGGTTCCTGGGGTTGAGGCCGCTCTGCGCGATCGTCGAGGCGGCCTCGATCTCCCGGGTGACGTCGTCCTCGGTGAGGCTGCCGGATTCGTCGACCGCGACCACGATGTCGAGCGGTGTCGGCTCCGGCTCCTCGGCCGGCATCGCCGCCGCGGGGGGGCCGGTCAGCGGAGTCAGCAGAATCAGGGCGCCCACCGTCAACGCCCGTTTGAGTGCCGTTGTGCGCCTGCGAGCTGTCACGCGCTATCGCCACCTCACCGAGGTATCGCCGACCGTCTGGCTATGGGCTTTTATCTGTACCTGAGTTCAAATCAAGGGATAAGTAGACGGAGAACGGTGTTCGCACATCGTAAGAGGAACGATCCAGGAAGCCGCTCAGAAAAGCGATCATGTGGCCCGATCCCCCCACCAAGGATTACCTAACCACTCAAACGACCTCTGAAGTCCACCAAACGATGGACTTCACCAGAGGAGGACGCCGCCGACGCTTTCCCGGTTTACCCATCAGGCTCGGCAATCGGCTTCCCCACCTAACGCGCCCGGACTCTCGGTTCGTGCTTTTGGATGCCCGGTAAGACCATTGGACCGCCAGGGTGACGGGTGGCTCCAACGCCGGATGCGGACCGGGACCTCACCCGATTTACCCCCCAATCACGAGGAAAGTAAGGCATGAGGATTAAATCATGAAACCAGGTCCGGTTAACATGTTTTTCAGCCTTCCGCTCCCTTGCACTAGTACGATTACCGGCGTTTTGCAGTCGCACCTATTTGATCTTGACGACAAGCCGATTCCGAATGAATCAGCCATTCATCGAATCTGTCATTAATTTGCCATGGAGTCCGCTTAGAACAGGCGTTGCCGTCGCATTCATGGGGTAGTTCTTGATCATGGCATCACATCGTGGCGCCATTACAGATATCCGATTTGCGAATACACGGGATAACGGGAAACATAGTGATTCACCCATTTGTCACCAAACATGGGCGGCCCATCGCGGTCGTGACACTCATTGGTGGCCTTCTCATCACGTGGCCGCAGGCCACGTCCGCCGCCACGGGGGGTCAGGGCGAGCCCGGCGCCGTCCGGGTCGCGGCCGACGACACCCAGCGTGACCCTGCGGTGGAAGACGACTGCGGCTTCCAGTGGTTCTGGGGCTGCCCAGGTGAGCCCGGACCCAGGGGCTTCACCGGCCCTAGAGGGAAGCAAGGACCCACCGGCCCTCCAGGACCCCGCGGGCCATCCGGCCCACCCGGACCCACGGGATCTCGCGGACCGACCGGCCCGCCCGGACCGAGTGGCCCGCCCGGACCATCAGGGCCTCCCGGACCATCCGGATCTCACGGACCGTCTGGCCCGCCCGGACCGTCTGGCCCGCCCGGACCATCAGGGCCTCCCGGACCGAGCGGACCTCCCGGACCATCCGGATCTCACGGGTCATCCGGCCCGCCCGGACCGTCTGGCCCGCCCGGACCGTCTGGGCCTTCCGGACCGCCCGGACCGCCTGGAGCCGGTAGCGGCCTGGACTCCGCGTTCCAGGGCAACAACAAGTTCATCGGGCTCGTGGCGGCGAACAACATGACCCTGATCCGGGATCCGCGGACGACACCTCCGTGGAACAACATCTCCACGCTGACGGGCTACCCGTCCGGCGTGACCGACGTCTCGCTCGCCGTCATGGGGAACGACCTCCACGTGACGGTGCGGAACGCGGCTGGGAACGTGGCGCAGACATCCTGCACCGTAGCCCCGACACCGGGTACCGGCAGCAACCCGGCATGGCCGGCTAACTGCACGGCCTTCGTCAACCACACGCCGCCGAACAACTGATCCATCTCGGCATCAGGCGTCAAGGCGGGTGCCGTACCCAAGGTGCTTGGGTACGGCACCCGCTGTTTTGTCCAGAAATAAGTAACTGAAAGCCGACAAGTCAACGCGGATACGAAAACCGGTCCAGCCGTCGTCAAGCTCGACACATCGCGATTCAGCGTTGCGATTCCCATAATTCTATGATCGCCATATGACCGGCGATTTACCACCAAGATCAAACGATCTTGAGATGGTCGCGTTGGCGCGATATACAGCGGCTTGGCAACACTGCCATCAATTTGCCATTCAACCCGCTTCAAGCAGGCATCGACCCCATATCCAGCGGGTAACTTTCCCTCACGTCGCACCCATTAGTGCGACGTCTCGAAAATATCCGATTTGTGAATTCACAGGATACCGGGAAATATAGTGATTCGTTCAATCGCCATCAAACACGCACGGAACTTCGTAGTCACGACGGCACTGGTCGGCGGACTCATCGCCGCAGGATCGCCGGCCATCGCCGACACCGCGGAGACCAAGGCGGCCGACAAGGCCACGAGCGCCACCGTCAAGCGCGGCCCGATGAAGGAGTCCACCGGCCACCGCTGGGACGGCTGGGGCTGGGACGACGACGACTGGGGCGGCTGGGGCGGCGGCTGGGGCCGCGGCGGCGGCTGGGGCGGCGGCGGCTGGGGCCGCGGCGGCGGCTGGGGCGGCGGCTGGGGCTGGGACGACGACGACTGGGGCGGCTGGGGCAACAACCACGGCTGGGGCAACAACCACAGCTGGGGTGACGACGACTGGGGCAACCACTGCGGCTGGGGCAACAACGGCGGCAGCTGGGGCAACCACTGCGGCTGGGGCAACAACGGCGGCAGCTGGGGCAACCACGGCTGCAACACCACCACCACGGGAGCCGGCTGCGGCCCGGTCTGCGACATCTGCCAGTGCCGAAACCACCGCAAGTGGTGCCACGCCTGCAACTTCTGCCCCAGGCACAGAAGGCACCACCGCCCGAAGCCTCATCACAACGGCCATAACGGCAACGGCAACGGCAACAACGGCGGCAACAACGGTAACAACGGCGGTAACAACGGCGGTAACAACGGCGGCAACAACAACGCGGCTCTTCAGCCGGGTGCCTGAACAGGCGCCACACCACAGGCCTCGTGGTCCGCAGGGACCGCAGGGTCCCCAGCAGCCCGAACCCGGTGCTGCCGGTGAGGGAGCATAAGTAGGAACTCGGGATGACCCATCCCGCTTTTCCTTGGGGGCTCTCCGGATCATCCGGAGAGCCCCCGACGCGTCGGGTGGAAGATGCGCCTATTAGCGCCGGGCACATCCTCCATTTCTCGCACGGCCAAAACACAGAATCTTGTCTGGATTTGTCGCTTTTCCACTGATTTGCTGAGACATATCGGTTATTGATGGACTATTCCCTTAGGGAATACAACGATGTCGAAGCCGTCGGTGAAAACAGCGACAGCCCGGGCAATCACCGCCATATCGAAGGCCAAGAGCGGCGAAATCAGCACTGCGGTACAGTCCCCCGCTTCAGCCCCATCGGGGCCTGGGGAACCCTCGCCCCCTGCTCCATTACAAACGCGGGCCACACGGTGACCGAGTCGTAGGCGACGTGGAGCGGCTCCCGCGGCTCGGAGCACGGCCGCGTGCCGTTCATCGGCACAAACCGTCACGTCCGGCCGCCCGGCGTGCCCCGTACCCCACGCGACCGTGAACCGGCCGACCGGCCTGGCAGGGCGAAGGGGCTTTGAGGCTGTATTGAGAAATCTCGGATACACCTATTGCATGGAACGGCCCGACCGAGTGCTCGTCGTGGACGACGAACCGAACATCGTCGCGCTGCTGTCACAGACGCTGCGACTGGTCTCCTTCAACGTGCGGACCGCCGAGAGCGGCTCCAAGGCGCTGACCGCCGCCCGGGAGTTCGACCCCGACATCGTGATCCTCGACGTCATGCTGCCCGACCTGGACGGCTTCGAGGTGGCCAGGCGGCTGGGCGAGGTGCCGGTGCTGTTCCTCACCGCTCGGGACACCGTCCAGGACCGCGTGCAGGGGCTGAGTCTCGGCGCCGACGACTACGTCACCAAGCCTTTCAGCCTGGAGGAGGTGGTGCTGCGGATCAGGGCCATCCTGCGCCGCAGCCGCGCGTCCCTCCCGGCCGCCGACCATGTGCTGCGTTACGCGGACGTCGAGCTGGACGAGGAAGCGCACGAGGTACGGCGGGGCGGCAACCGGGTGGACCTGTCCCCCACCGAGTTCAACCTCCTCGCCTACCTGCTCGTCAACGCGGGCCGGGTGGTGAGCAAGGCGCAGATCCTGGACAGCGTCTGGCGCTACGACTTCGACGGCGACTCCAGCATCGTGGAGTCCTACGTCTACTACCTGCGCAAGAAAATCGACCGATGGGATCCCCCGTTGATCCACACGGTCCGCGGGGTCGGGTACACGCTCCGCCTGCCGCGAGGAGCCGGTTCATGAGGACACCCGGACGCTGGACGCTGCGCACCCGGCTGGTCGTGGCGACGGTCGCGTTGACCGCCATCGCCCTGACGCTGGCCAACACGCTCGCCGTGACACTGCTCGGCAATCATCTGACCGACCAGGTGGACGCACAGCTCAGGTTGGCCGTGACGGCCGCCGCCAAGGCGCCGGGCCCACCACCGACGTCGTCGTGGCGGTTCCCCCGCACACCGGACACCGCGATAATCCTCCGAGCGGGTTCGGAGTGGAGTCCCCAGGAAGACAGGGTCGTCAAGAAGATAATCGGCGAGCGGCGCCTGCTGCTCTTCACACCGGAAGGGCAGCTCGCCGGGGAGTTCCCGGGGCGGGTCTCCACCCGGCCGGTGCCCGACCCGCCGCAGGAGACCCCGGGGTTCACCGACAACCGGCCGATGCTCGGCGCGGCACAGGACATCCCGCGGAGTACGCCGTACACGGTACCGGGGACGAACGGACCGTCCTGGCGGGTGTACGCCCTCCCGATGTCGAACGGCGGGACCGCGGTCATGACCGCGTCGCTGGCCGAGGTCGAGGCGACCCAGACATGGATGATCTCCATCGGCGCCGGCATCACCGGGGTCGTGCTGCTCCTGCTCGGCCTCGGCGCCGCCGCGCTCGTACGGCTGGGCATACGGCCCCTCACCCGGATGGAGGAGACGGCCGCGCAGATCGCCGCGGGCGACTTCGGCCGGCGAGTGCCGGAACCCGACCCGCACACCGAGCCGGGTCGCCTCGGCGTCGCGATGAACGTGATGCTGGAGCGGGTGGAAACGGAGATCGCCGCACGGGCGAAGTCCGAGGCGCGGATGCGCCGGTTCCTCGCCGACGCCTCCCACGAGCTGCGGACCCCGCTGACGTCGGTACGGGGCTTCGCCGAGCTCTACCGCCGGGGCGGCGCGCCGCCGGGGCCGCCGCTGGACGAGACGATGCGCAGGATCGAGGACGAGGCCGAGCGGATGGCCCTGCTCGTCAACGACCTGCTGGTCCTCGCCCACCTGGACGAGGAGCGCCCGATGGACACAAGGCCCGTGGACCTGCTGGAGATCGCCGCGGACACGATCCGGGACGCGCGGGCCCGCCTGCCCGAACGGCAGGTGCGGCTCACCGGGTTCGACTCCCTCGCCCCCATCATGGTGCGAGGGGACGAGGCCCGGCTCCGCCAGGTGGCGGCGAACCTGGTGTCCAACGCGCTCGCCCACACCCCACCGGACGCGAAGGTCACCGTACGGGTGGGCTCCGGCGTCGCCGCCGTCGCCCCCGACGCCGCGATCGGGACCGGCGCGAACGACCTTCGGAGCATGGGGGTGCTGGAGGTGTGCGACACCGGCCCCGGCGTCCCGAGGAAACACGCGCCCCACATCTTCGAACGGCTCTACCGGGTCAGCGAGAGCCGTTCCCGTACCGAAGGCGGCGCCGGTCTGGGTCTCGCCATCGTGGCCGCGATCGTCAAGGCGCATCAGGGCCGGGTGGAGCTGGCGACCACTCCCGGCAAGGGGGCCGCCTTCCGGGTGCTGCTCCCGCTGCAGACCCCGGAGGCGGCGTCACCCTGACTCCGGGTCGCCGTACCTGGGTACGGGGCGGCTGAGCATCACGCCGGAGTGAAGTCGACCTACGTCGAACGGGTGCCGCTTCGTTGCGTCATTCCAAGGTTGCTCCCAGCCGGCTCCGGGGTCGTTCCGATCCACGGGTTCCACGATCGCAGGCATGAGAAAACCACTCTCAGGCATGAGAAGACCACTCGCCGCGGCGGCGCTGGTGGTGTTCGCGGCCGGGTGCGGCCAGGCCGCGCAGTCCGCGGGCATCGCCTCGGTGAGCGGGGCCCGGCCCGCCGCGGCTCCGGGGGGGAGCCCCTCCCCGACCGCCTCGATCGACCCCCGGGAGAAGGGACGGCTGTTCGCCCAGTGCATGCGGGAGAACGGCGTCGACATGCCCGACCCCGGGGCGAACGGCGGCGCGGTCAGGGTGGAGCGGCGACCCGGCGACGCGAAGATGGAAAAAGCCCTGGAGGCCTGCCAGTCCAAGGCCGGACCGGGGACACGCAAGCCGCTCGACCCGGCGGAGCAGGAGAAGTTCCGCGCCCTGGCCCGCTGCATGCGGGAGAACGGCATCGACATGCCCGACCCGGACTTCTCCGGCGGCCGGGTCACGATTGGGGGCGGGGACCTGAAGAAGATCAATCCCAGGGACGCCAAGTTCCGTGAGGCCATGGAGACCTGCCGGAACAAGGTCGGCATCACCGGGGGGCCCGGCCGGTGACCGAGAACAACCGACCCGCGACGCGCCGCCGCGGCCGGCGGGCGAAGGCGGTCGCGGCCACCGGCGCGGTCGCCCTCCTCGCCGCCGCGGTGGCCGCCGCCGCATTCGGCTTCGGCGGCGAGGCCCGGACGGCCGTCGCCGAACGCAAGCCCCCTGCCACGGCACAGGTGACCCGGGCCACGCTCACCGAGACCAAGACCGTGGAGGGCAACCTGGGCTACGGAGACCAGGTCACCGTGCAGACCGGCCTGCAGGGCACGATCACCTACCTCCCGGCGCAGGGTGTCGTGATCACCCGGGGACGGGCCGTCTACAGCGTCGACGCCGATCGCGTCCCCCTGCTCTACGGGGCCACGCCCCTCTACCGCACGCTCCAGGACGGAGTGGAGGGCCAGGACGTCAAGCTGCTGGAGAAGAACCTGGCCGCGCTCGGCTACGACGGCTTCACCGTGGACGACGAGTACACCTGGACCACCCGTGAGGCGGTCGAGCGGTGGCAGGAGGACATGGGGGTCCCGGTCACCGGAAAGGTCGAGCCCCGCGACGCGGTGGTCCGGCCGGGGCCGATCCGGGTCGCCGAGCTCAAGACCACGCTCGGCGCCGCCGCGGGCGGACCGGTGCTCACCCACACCGGCACCACCCGGGAGGTGACCGTCGCCCTGGACGTCGCCGACCAGCATCTGGTCAAGAAGGGCCAGAAGGCGACGGTCGAGCTGCCGGACGGCTCCACCGTGCAGGGGAAGGTGAAGTCGATCGGCAAGGTCGCCTCCCAGACCACCGCGCAGGAGGAGACCACGACCACCGTCGACATGGTCGTCTCGGTCCCGGACAACGCCAAGCTCAAGAGCTTCGACACCACCCCAGTGGAGGTTGTGATCGTCGCCGAGCAGCGGAAGAACGTGCTCGCCGTCCCGGTCACCGCGCTTGTGGCGCTGGCCGAGGGCGGGTTCGGCGTGCAGGTCCTGCAGGGCTCGGCGTTGAGCTACGCGGCGGTGGAAACCGGGATGTTCGCCGACGGCAAGGTAGAGGTCACCGGGGTTCCTGAGGGGACGACCGTGGTGGTGCCGAAATGATCGTCGAACTCGCCGAGGTGAGCAAGGTCTACGGCGGTGACGTGGCGGCGCTGCGCGGGGCGAGCGTGACGATCGAGTACGGCGAGCTGGTCGGCATCGTCGGCCCCTCGGGCTCGGGCAAGTCGACGATCCTCAACATGATCGGCACGTTGGACCGGCCGTCCGGCGGGAGCGTGCGGATCGCGGGGCACGAGGTGGCGCGGCTCTCGGACCGGGAGCTCTCCGCGCTCCGGGCCCGTACCATCGGCTTCGTCTTCCAGCAGTTCCACCTCGCCGCCGGGGTGCCGGTGCTGGACAACGTCGCGGACGGACTGCTCTATTCGGGCGTCTCGCTGCGGGAACGGCGCAAGCGGGCGTCGGAGGCACTGGAGCGGGTCGGCCTCGGCCACCGCCTCGACCACCGGCCGCACGAGCTCTCGGGCGGGGAGCGTCAGCGGGTGGCGATCTCCCGGGCGGTCGTCGGCGACCCCGGGCTCCTCCTCGCCGACGAGCCCACCGGGAACCTCGACTCCTCTTCGGGGACGGAGGTGATGAAACTGCTCCGCGACCTCCATCGGTCCGGGACCACCGTTGTGATCATCACCCATGACCGGGACATCGCGGCGGGCCTGCCCCGCCGGATCGAGATGCTCGACGGCCGGGTCGTCAAGGACTCCGGGGCATGCTGACCTCCCGCCGGCGAAACGGTACCCGGCTGACCCCCGCCCGGCTGAGCCCGGCCGACGTGGTCCGGGTCGGCGGGGCCGGGCTGCGTGCCCGGCCGCTCCGGGTGTTCCTCTCCGCACTCGGGATCTCGATCGGCATCGCCGCGATGCTCGCCGTGGTCGGCATCTCCGCCTCCAGCCAGGAGGACCTGAACCGGCAGCTGTCCGCCCTCGGCACCAATCTGCTCAGTGTCGGCCCCGGCCAGACCCTGTTCGGCGACGACTCCCACCTGCCCTCCGAGGTGGAGGAGATGATCGAGCGGATCGAGCCGGTGCACTCGGCGACCTCCGTGGGCTCCACCGACGCGCGGGTCTACCGCAACCAGCACATCCCCTCCGGTCAGTCGGGCAGCATCGCCGTCCAGGCGGCCAAGCTCGACCTGCTCAAGGACACGGGGGCAAAGCTGGCCTCGGGGGTCTGGCTGAACGAGGCCACCCACCGGTACCCGGCGACGGTCCTGGGCTCGCTCGCGGCGGACCGGCTCGGGGTGGTGCACGCCGGGCCCGAGCAGCGGGTCTGGCTGGGCGGCCGGTGGTTCACGGTCGTGGGCATCCTCGAACCGGCCCCGCTCACCCCCGAGCTCGACACCTCCGCCCTGGTCGGCTGGCCGGTGGCGCAGGAGCGGCTGGACTTCGACGGCTACCCCACGACCGTCTACACCCGGGCCGAGGAGGAGCACGTGACCGCGGTCCAGGAGGTGCTGGCCGCGACGGCGAACCCGCAGAACCCCAACGAGGTGGACGTCTCCCGTCCCTCCGACGCCCTCGCCGCCAAGCAGGCCACCGACGCCACGCTCAACGCGCTGCTGCTGGGGCTGGGCGGAGTGGCGCTGCTGGTCGGCGGGGTCGGGGTGGCGAACACCATGGTCATCTCGGTGTTGGAGCGCCGGGCGGAGATCGGCCTGCGCCGCTCCCTGGGCGCCACCCGGGGCCAGATCCGGCTGCAGTTCCTGGCCGAGTCGCTGCTGCTCTCGGCGATCGGCGGGCTCGGCGGGGTGGCCCTCGGCATCGGGGTGACCGCGGCCTACGCGACCTCGCAGGGCTGGCCGTCGATCGTCCCCGTCTGGGCGACGGTGGGCGGCGTGGCCGCAACGATGATCATCGGCGGGATCGCCGGCTTCTACCCGGCGGTCCGCGCCGCCCGGATGTCCCCCACCGAGGCCCTCGCCACCTCGTAACCCCCGTCCGGTACGGCGAACGCCGGGGCACCCGCCGAGGTGGCCCGGCGTTCGCCGTGCCCGGCGGCCTCAACCACGCCGGACCCCGCACGCCCGGCGCACGGGCGTCAGCCGTACCGGACGACGCCTTGATCCCCTCAGCAGGGTCACCCACTCAGGCGCCTTGTCTGGCCACGTTGAACCGCGGGTTCACCGACGCTCCGGCGGCCGACGTTCCCCAGCGCGGGCGACAGCCGTACCCGCCATGGGGCCCCGTCGGCCTGGCCCCGTCCGGCATGGCGTGCCACCGCGAGCACGTGTGGGGTCAAGCTCCGGCCTTGCCGGGTTCGACTGACCCTGAGGCGACGTTCAAGGGACCGGCAGGGCGGACCGGCTCAGCGCGGCATGTGGTCAGGGCTAGGGCAAGAGCCGCCACGACACTTTGGCGCGAACACACCGGCTCTCGAATCGCCTTGATAGTGACTCTGTCACCTTCGAATGATTCGGAGTAACAAACATGCGCATAAGAACCATATTTGCGGCGACGGCCTTCGCGTTGGCCGTCTCACCGGCAATGCCGGCCGCGGCCGACGATTCGGTGAACTCGACGATCACGTTCGTGGTCAACGCCACCGGCGGTCTGGACATCTCGGCGCCCGCCGCCGGAACCCTGTTCGCGACGACTCCCGGCAACCCGGCCATCGGTCAGCTCGGCAACGTCTCGGTCGTGGACAACCGCTCCACCCTGAACACCACCTGGACCGCGACGATCGCCGTCAACACGCCGTTCTCCACCGGTACCGGCAGCCCGGCGGAGACGATCACGAACGACAACGTCGTCTACAGCCCGGGGACCGCGATCAACCCGGTGAACGGACCCTTCACGGCGGGCGCCGCGGGCAGCCTGGCGGCCGCCCGTACCGCGTTCACCCGCCCGGCGGGCAGCGGCAACAACTCGGTGGGCTGGAACCCCACCTTCACCGTCAACGTGCCGGCGACCGCGGTGCTCGGTACCTACAACGGGGTGGTCACACATTCCGTCGCGTGACAGCGTGTCACCACGTAGCGCGGTGACGCTTTTCGTTCTGGTGGTCGGCATGGCGATCTCCCTTGTCTCGCTCACCTCGGTGGGCGCCCGGGCGACCGCCGTGCCGCCCCTAGCCGACCCCGCACGGGACACGATCGGCATCCGGCTGGTGGACGCCCCGGTGATCCGGCGCGCCGATCCACGGGCGATGACCTACATCGTCGACCACCTGAAGCCGGGTACGACGATCAGCCGCAGGATCGAGATATCGAACACCACGGCGAACAGCCGACTCATCCAGCTCTACGCGGCGGCGGCCGACATCAAGAAGAACAGGTTCGCCTTCGCCGAGGGACGGACGGCCAACGAACTGTCCGGCTGGGTGAGCGTGGAGCCGACTCAGCTCGACGTCCCCGCCAGGAAGAAGACCGTGGCGCGAGTCACGGTCAAGGTGCCGGAGAATGCCTCGTCCGGTGAGCGGTACGCGGTGCTCTGGGCGGAGAACGCGGCCGCCGCCGACGCCAAGCACAACATCGGCATCAACCATCGGACCGGGATCCGCGTCTATCTGGGGGTCGGGCCGGGAGGCGAGCCGCCCACCGACTTCGCCATCACCGAGATCACGGCGTCCAGGACCACCACGGGGCTCCCGGTGGTCACGGCCACCGTACGCAACACCGGCGGGCGAGCCGTGGACCTGAGCGGAACGCTCACCCTCACCGAGGGCCCGGACGCCATGACCGCCGGGCCGTATCCCGTCAAGTCGGGCACCACCCTGGCGCCGGGCGGAGTGGGAAAGGTGCCGGTTCAGCTGGGGGCCCGGCTGCCCGACGGCCCTTGGCGGGCCGAACTGGTGCTGCGGAGCGGGGTGGTGGAACGCACGGCCTCCGCCATGCTCACCTTCCCGCCTCCCGGATCCACCGTGGCGGCCCAGCTCCTCGATGCCGGCGGGATCATGATCTGGTCGGCCTGCACCGCCGTGGCCGTCGGCGTGGGGACACTCGGACTGATCGTGTACCGACGTCGCCGCCGGACCTGACCCCGGCTCCGGTGGTGCGCGGCCCACGACCCCGCGCACCACCGGAGCCGTCGGCCGCGAACGCCGTACCGGATGCGGCCTCGGGCGGTCACGGGCACCGTTTGGGATACAGCCCGGTCTCGGGATCCTGTCCCACCCGGCGCCGATACTCTCGCAGGAACTCCGGATCATCGGTCGGATCGCCGTCGTCCCTGGGCCACTTCCGCAACATCTGGTTCCAGATCCGGTCCGCCGCCCTACCCACGATCACCGAGTCCTTGCCCTCCACCGTTTCGCCTCCCGGGGAACCCCACCCACCGAATCGGATGCAGGCGAATCAGTCTCGCAGGACCAGCTGGACCGAGGCGGTACCGAGCAGGCGCTTGGCCTCACGGACGCCGGAGGTGAAAGCCCCGTCGGTGTACCCGAAACGGGTGGGCGAGGTGGCCTCCCCCGCGAACAGGAGGCGGCCCGCGACCGGCGCGGTCAGCGCCTCCGCGTCGGCCACGGTGGTGCCGGCCGGGTAGTGGCTGTAGGCGCCGCGGGAGAAGGGGTCGTGGTGCCAGCGGGTGACCTCGACGGCGACCGGCGGCGGAAGCCTGCGGCCCAGCGCGCGGTCGAGCACGGCACGGGCGTGCTCCACGGTCTCGTGCTCGCTCCAGGAGGCGACGGCCGCGCCCGCCGGGCCGCCCGCCAGCGCGATCAGGGTGGGCGCGCCCAGCGGACCGGTCGCGTCCAGCCAGGCCCGCAGCGGGGTGTCCCCGTCTCGGATCAGCAGGCCGGGGAGCTTCTCCCAGCACCGGGTCTCGTAACGCAGCACCACCTTCTCGAACTCCCCGAAGCCGATCGCGTCGATCGCCCGCAGCTTCGGCTCGGGCAACGCCGGACGGAACTCGATCGCCCCGGACTTCAGCACCCCGAGGGGTACGGTGACCAGCACGTGGGAGCCGCGTTCGGTACGGCCGTCGGCGGTCGTCACGCTCACCTCGTCCCCGTCGAGGCGGATTGAGGTGACCACCGCGCCGGTGCGGATCTCCACATCCGGGGTGAGCGCCGCGATCAGGCCGCGATACCCGCCGACGGGCAGGTCGTCGCCGCCGCGGTAACCGGCGGGCTCGGCGAGCGGAGTGACGGGCGCCGTCTCGACGGGGCCGCTGCTCTGGGTCTCGGACACCGTCCGGATGACGAACTCGGTCCAGCGCCGTTCCTCCGGGTCGGCCAACGTGGCCGTGTAGGCGGCGAGCAGGCCGGCGACGGTCTGGGCGGTTCGCTCGCCGGTGGGCCGGCGCGCGGCGGCCGAGCTGAAACGCGCGATCCGGGCCAGCAGTTTGAGGCGTCGGTAGCCGGAGTACCGTTCACCGTCCGTCCCGACCAGCATCGCCCCGGCGACGACGCGGTCGAGGTTGTACGCCGTACGGCGGATCGCCACCCGGTCGGCGAGTTCGGAGAGCGGATTTCCGCCCGGGGTGTGGATCCAGGCGGCGCCCAGATCGACGTCGATCCCGCCGAGCCGGACGGTGTGCGCCCGTCCGCCGCGGCGTTCCCGCGCCTCCAGCACCAGGACGTCGGCTCCCGCGGCGGCCAGGCCACCTGCCGCGGCGAGCCCCGCGAACCCGGCGCCGATCACGATGACGCGCCGTACCGGCCGTACCGATCCGCCGGGAACGTCCCGGTTGCCGTCGTCCACGGTCCACCGGCCGCCCGGCGGCCGCCTGTTCTCGGACGGACCGAGCCCGACGGCCTTCGCCGCGCGGGCCAGGAGATCGCCACCTGTCATGATCACTCCCCGACGTTGTTGTACACCGGACAATAGAAATCTAATGTACGGTGGACAGCGTGATCAAGAAGGCGATGTGAGGCGGGCGAAACACCGGGAACGCCCCCCTCTGTCCCGGGAGCTGATCCTCGCCGCGGTGCTGCGGGCGATCGACGACGAGGGCGTGGAAGCCCTCAGCGTCCGGCGGCTCGCCGGGGACCTCGGCGTGTTCCCGACGGCGCTGTACTACTACCTGCCCTCCAAGGACGCGATGCTGCGCGGGGTGGTGGAGCTGGTGCTGGACGAGATGGACCTCAGTCTGGCCGCCCACGGCGACTGGCGGGAACGGGTGCGGTCGCTGTGCCACGCCCTCCGCCGGGTCGGCCACGCCCACCCCCGGCTGTTCCCCTATCTGATCGCCTATCCGGAGATCACCCTCCAGGAGTACCGGCTCTACGAGGGCCTATACCGGGCACTGGAGGAGGCCGGGCTGGACGCCGCCCGGATCGTGCACGCGGGCAACCTGATCTTCGCCTACGCGAGCGGCTTCACCCTCGCCGAGGTCAACGCCGCCATCGGACCGTCCACCCCGGCCGAGATCGACGAGCTCGGCACGCTACCGGTCGAGGAGTTCCCCGCCACCCACCGGCTGGCCGGGCGGCTCCGCGCCCTCGACCTCGACCACAGCTTCGGCGCCGGTATCGACACGATCATCGCCGGGCTCACCGCCGGCTGACCCCATCCGGCACACGGCTAGTCGGACAAATCCGGCTAAATTCGGTAATTCTAGAATCGGTTACCCTGGGTAAATACCCGTTGACTGAGTAAGGAATGTAGGTAATGCTCGGAGAGTCCCCGACAAGTGGAGGCTCACCGTGAGCGTCACCGATCAGCTGCTCACCAACGCCGAACAGTACGCGTCCGACTTCGACCAGGGCACTCTGGCCATCCCCCCCGCCCTGCGCCTGGCCGTCGTGGCCTGCATGGACGCCCGGCTCAACATCTACGCCCTGCTCGGGCTCCGCGAAGGCGACGCCCACGTGATCCGGAACGCGGGCGGCGTGATCACCGCCGACGAGCTGCGGAGCCTCGCCATCAGCCAGCGGCTTCTCGGCACCCGCGAGATCATTCTCATCCACCACACCGACTGCGGCATGCTCACCTTCACCGACGACGCGTTCAAGGAGTCGATCCACGCCGAGACCGGGATCAGGCCCGACTGGGCCGCGGAGAGCTTCACCGACCTCGACGAGGACGTCGTCCAGTCCGCGGCCCGGATCAAGGTCGACCCGTTCGTCCCGTACACCGATGGCATCCGCGGATTCGTCTACCACGTGGAGAACGGCCGCCTCCGCGAGGTCAAACTCTGACCCTCCCCGCCGCCGAGGCCGGGCCGGCCGTCCCGGCGACGGCGCACGCCCGTCCGCACCGCGGACGGGCGCCGCGGCAGCCGTACCGGGCCTCGGCGGCCGTACGGCATCCGCGGCGACGATCAGCCGAGGCGACCTTTGACCATCGCCACCGGGCCGCCCGGAGGCCTGTCCCCCGCGAACCACTCCCGGCGGTACGGGCGGATCCTCAGGACCCCTGCCCCGGCTTGGCCCGGGCGGCGGAGAAGCCGGAGCGGACCACGACACTCCCGCGCGGAGTGGTGAGCCGGTATCCGCCGTCCCCGATCTCCCGGGTGCTCAGGCCTTCCGCCTGCTCGGCGGTGAGACCCGGGATGGCGATGACGCTGCCCGCCGACGTGGTGATGGTCGCCGTGAGTTCGCCGAGAGTGTCCATCCCCCAACGGTATGCGGGCGCCGACGGGTTCCGCGACCTTTTCCCGGCGCCCGCGATCGGCGCCGCCCCGGCCGTACCCGATCCGCGCCGGAACACTCCCACGGGCGCCTGGAGTGGCCGATCCGCCCGGTGAATATCCTGGAGATTGCCCATCCCGCGCTGTGCTAGCTTTCCGCTACCAGTGCGTTCACACACAGATCATCCTGGAGTCGAGCCGCCATGACGAGGTATCTCATCACGAGCGCCCTCCCGTACATCAACGGGATCAAACACCTCGGCAATCTCGTCGGC
This sequence comes from Rhizohabitans arisaemae, assembly GCF_025996515.1. Taxonomy (GTDB): domain Bacteria; phylum Actinomycetota; class Actinomycetes; order Streptosporangiales; family Streptosporangiaceae; genus Rhizohabitans; species Rhizohabitans arisaemae. The sequence goes on along the minus strand of NZ_BLRH01000029.1, from coordinate 307,534 downwards.
TCCATGCTCCCGGCGGACGTCTACGCCCGGTACCTGAGGCAGCGGGGTGAGGAAGTCCTCTACATCTGCGCCACCGACGAGCACGGCACCCCCGCCGAGCTGGCCGCGGCGGCCGCGGGCCTGCCGGTCGCCGAGTACTGCCGGCAGCAGCACGAACTCCAGGCCAAGATCTACGAAGGCTTCGAGCTCTCCTTCGACCACTTCGGGCGGAGCTCCTCCCCGGAGAACCGCGAACTCACCCAGCACTTCGGCCGGACGCTCACCGCGGCGGACCTCATCGAGGAACGCGTCATCAAGCAGGTGTACTCGCCCGCGGACGGCCGGTTCCTGCCCGACCGGTACGTCGTCGGCACCTGCCCGTACTGCGGCTACGACGCCGCCCGCGGCGACCAGTGCGAGAACTGCACCCGGCTGCTCGACCCCGTGCAGCTCATCGACCCGAGGTCCGCGGTGAGCGGGAGCCGTGACCTTGAGGTGCGGGACAGCAAGCACCTCTACTTCCGGCAGTCCCGGCTCGCGCCGAGGATCCGCGAGTGGATCGAGTCCCGGGCCGGCTGGCCCACCCTCACCACCTCGATCGCGCTGAAGTGGCTCAACGAGGGGCTGGAGGACCGGGGGATCACCCGGGACCTGGAGTGGGGTGTCCCGGTCGAGCGGGAAGGCTACGAGGGCAAGGTCTACTACGTCTGGTTCGACGCCCCCATCGAGTACATCGGCGCGACCAAGGAGTGGGCCGACCAGGCACCCGGCCGGGACTGGCGGAGCTGGTGGGAGGACTCGCACTACACCCAGTTCATGGCGAAGGACAACGTCCCGTTCCACTCGATCATGTTCCCCGCGATGATCATGGGGACCGGGGAGTCGTGGAAGCTCGCCGACTTCATCAAGGGCTTCAACTGGCTCACCTACTACGGAGGCAAGTTCTCCACCAGCCGCGGCTACGGGATCTTCATGGACGCCGCGCTGGAGATCCTGCCCCCGGACTACTGGCGCTATTTCCTGATCGCGAACGCGCCGGAGTCCGACGACTCCAGCTTCTCCTGGGAGCTGTTCGCCACCCAGGTCAACAAGGACCTGGCGGACACCCTCGGCAACTTCGTCAACCGGGTGCTCACCTTCAGCCGGAAGCGGTTCGGCGACACCGTCCCCGAGGGGAACCCTGCCGGTGAGCCGGAGCGCAAACTCGCCGAGGAGCTCACCAAGATCCTTGCGGACTACGAGGCCGCGCTGGAGGGCAAGCACTTCCGCCGGGCCGCCCAGCACCTCAAGGCCGCCTGGAGCGCCGGCAACTCCTACCTGGAGCTGAAGGCCCCCTGGATGGAGATCAAGGAGAACCCCGAGGCCGCGGCCCTCACCCTGCGGACCGGGATGAACCTCATCCACCTCTTCGGGCTGATCTCCGAGCCGCTCATCCCCGCCACCGCACGCACCATGCAGAGCCTGTGGGACCTGGAGGAATCCGACCCCGGGTACGGCGCGCGCTGGGCCGAACCCGAGCGGATCGCCCAGCTCGACTGGATCCCCGCCGGACGCGGCTTCCGGGTGCCCGAGGTGCTGTTCCGCAAACTCACCGACGACGACGTCGCCACCTGGCGCGAGCGCTTCGGCGCCCCCGAGAACGCCTGATCCCCGGTACGGCGTGCGGCGAGAACCCACATTCTCGCCGCACACCACGGCAGGCGTCCGCTCCCGGACATCCACCACCCTCGACCAGGCCACCACCCCGATACCGAGAGCCACGCCAGGCCTATGCCTGCTGTGGCCGTACGGCCGGTGTGATGTCGCGCGGCCAGCTGGGGCCTTTTAGACCTTTGTGTACGGAAATGGCGTGGTTTCACGTGAAACGCCAAGCTTTAGAAGCCTAAATCTGAGCTAATAGCCGTGGGTTTTGCCCTGTATGTCAGAGAGGTGTGGGATAGCTTGCCGGTCGACATCAGCAGTCGATCCTTGGGACAGGTAAATGACCGACAGGGTGACACGACGTGATTTCGGCCGGATCGTAAACCGCGCCGGGATCGGATTGGCCGGAGCCGGGCTCCTCGCCGGGCAGACGGGCACAGCGCATGCCGCCACATCCACCTGGCGGGTGACCGGTGGCATCGGCTCCGGGCTCAGCGGCTTCGACACCAGGATGCAGACCTTCATGCAGGCCCGCAACATCCGGTACGGATCGCTGGCCGTCGCCCGCAACGGGCAGCTCAAGCTGGCCCGCGGGTACACCTGGGCACCGGTTTCGATGGCCAACGCCCAGCCGACCTCGCTCTTCCGCATCGCCAGCCTGAGCAAGCCGATCACCGGGGCGGCGATCCTCAAGCTTGTTCAGAACGGTCAGCTCAGTCTCTCCGCCACGCTGACCAGCCTGCTCACCCTCACCCCGCCGCCTGGTGGCTCACTCGACCCGCGCCTCGGGAACGTGACCGTCCGGCGGTTGCTGCACCACCTCGGCGGCTGGGATCGCGGCATCACCATCGACCCGATGTTCAACGATTTCACGATTTCCTCGGCCCTCGGCGTACCGTTGCCGATCGGGAAGTCCGACGTCATCAGGTACACCAACGGCGTCGCACTGAACCACAACCCGGGCTCGGTGTACGCCTACTCCAACTACGGCTACCTGCTGCTGAGCCGGATCATCGAGGCGGTGAGCGGAGTGCCGTACGCCACCTACGTCCAGCAGCACATCCTCGGGCCGCGCCAGATCACCCGGATGCGGCTGGGCCGCACGCTGGCGGCGAACGCGGCACCCGGCGAGGTGCCGTACTCCTCGCAGTACTCGCGCCCGACGGTGTTCAACTCCTCCGGCACCTACGTGCCGAATCCGTACGGCGCGTTCAACCTGGAGAACATGGACGCGCACGGCGGCTGGCTGAGCTCGGCGGTCGACATGGTGCGCTTCTGCCACATCTTCGACGCGGCGAACCCGGTGCTCTCCGCCGCATCCATCTCCACCGCCTTCGCGGTGCCGGAAACCGGCGTCAACCCGGGCGGCTGGTGGTACGGCTGCGGCTGGCAGGTCCGCAACGTCACCGGAGGCCGCAACACCTGGCACACCGGCGCCCTCGACGGCACCTTCACCCTCCTGGTGCGCCGGTGGGACGGGCTGACCTGGGCCGCCCTGTTCAACCAGCGGGACGACCCATCCGGCCTGGACTACGGCGCCGTCGACAACGAGCTCCACCTGGCCGCCAACGCGGTGACCAGCTGGCCCTCGGTCGACCTGTACCCGCAGTACTTCTAGCCCACCCGCGGAGCCGCCCGGACAACCGGGCGGCTTCCTGCTTTTCCGGCGGGGATGGATTCCGGCTCGACGCTTTGACGGCGAACCGATAGGCACAAAACCCTTTTCGGCAACCGGACGCATCTTTCGGCGGGACTTGTTTTCGGCCCGCCGACCGCTTCGGTGGGCCTAATTTTCAACGCGGATTTCAATTCTCAGGATTGCCGAATGGGGTCATTCACCGGGATTCCCCGGGGGTCGCGGACCCGTTCGAGCAGCAAGATCTTTTAGAGGGCCGGGGCCCGGGTCGCGGGCGGCAAAAGCGCATGCCAAACCGAGGATCACGGACCCTGTCGTTCACGGCGACGCCGTCGACCGAACCTGAGGGCGGGGTTCTCTCATTGACGAACCGGCTGACAGCGGTTAGGTTCACCTCAAATTAAAAAGGAAACCTTCCTAATAGTTTCCTTTCCGACTCCCTCTGCCCCCCCATCTACCCCCCAACTGGATGTCGGAGCATTACATGAGACGTACCAGCAAGGTCGCCGCCGGTCTGGTGGCACTCGTCCTGCCCCTCACCGCAGTCGTCCTATCCTCACCGACCGCGAGCGCCGCCTCGGCCGGCGTGAGCGTGGCCGCCCTCGCACCGGCGTGGGCGCCGAACACCGCGTACACCACAGGCACCATCGTGACCTACAACGGTGTCGACTACCGGTGTCGGCAGAACCACACCTCCCTGCCCGGCTGGGAGCCGTCGAACGTCCCGGCCCTGTGGGAAGCGGTGACCACCGGCGGCGACCCGATCGCCCCCTCGGTCCCGCAGAACCTGCGCTCCGGTGCGCCTTCCACCAGCAGCACGATCTCGCTGGCCTGGAACGCCTCCACCGACAACGTCGGCGTCACCGGCTACGAGGTCTCCCGCGGCGGATCGCCACTGCCCACCGTGACCGGAACCACCTTCACCGACAGCGGCCTCAACGCGGACACCCCGTACACCTACACGGTGCGGGCCCGCGACGCCGCCGGCAACTGGTCCGCTGTGAGCACCTCGGTCACGATCCGGACCGCCGTCAGCAACGACCCGATCGCCCCGTCGATCCCGCAGAACCTGCGTTCCGGTGGACCTTCCAGCAGCAGCACGATCTCGCTGGCCTGGAACGCCTCCACCGACAACGTCGGCGTCACCGGCTACGAGGTCTCCCGCGGCGGATCGCCACTGCCCACCGTGACCGGAACCACCTTCACCGACAGCGGCCTGTCCCCCGACACCCCGTACACCTACACGGTACGGGCCCGCGACGCCGCCGGTAACTGGTCCGGCCAGAGCACCTCCGTCACCTTGCGGACGGACCGGATCACCCCCGGCGGCAGCAAGGTGCTCGGCTACTTCGTGTCGTGGGGTATCTACGCGCGGAACTACAAGGTCAAGAACATCGACACCAGCGGCTCCGCGGCGAAGCTGACCCACATCAACTACGCCTTCGGCAACGTGTCCAACGGCCAGTGCGTGATGGGCGACCGGGACGCCGACATCGACCGCGCCTTCACGGCAGCCGAGAGCGTGGACGGCGTCGGTGACAGCTGGGACCCGCCGAGCCCGCTGAAGGGTAACTTCAACCAGCTCCGCAAGCTCAAGGCGAAGTACCCGCACCTGAAGATCCTCTGGTCCTTCGGCGGCTGGACCTGGTCCGGCGGCTTCGGCCAGGCCGTGTCGAACCCGACCGCCTTCGCGGACTCCTGCTACCGGCTGGTCGAGGACCCGCGCTGGGCCGACATCTTCGACGGCATCGACCTGGACTGGGAGTACCCCAACGCCTGCGGTCTCACCTGTGACACCACCGGCTTCGCCTCCTTCAAGAACATGATGCAGGCGATGCGGGCCCGGTTCGGCCCGAGCAACCTGGTCACCGCCGCGATCACCGCCGACGGCCGGACCGGTGGCAAGATCGACGCCGCCGACTACGCGGGCGCCGCGCAGTACGTCGACTGGTACAACGTCATGACCTACGACTTCTTCGGCGCCTGGGCCGCCACCGGCCCGACCGCCCCGCACTCGCCGCTGACCGGCTGGGCCGGCCAGCCGATCGCCGGCTTCGACACCGACACCGCCATCCAGAAGCTGAAGAGCAAGAACATCCCGGCCAACAAGCTGCTGCTCGGCATCGGCTTCTACGGTCGCGGCTGGACCGGTGTCACCCAGGCGACCCCCGGCGGCACGGCCACCGGCCCCGCACCGGGTATCGAACCGGGTAACGAGGACTACAAGGTGCTCAAGGTCCGCTGCCCGGTCACCGGAACCGTCGCGGGTACGGCCTACGCCAAGTGCGGCAACGAATGGTGGAGCTACGACACCCCGAGCACCATCGCCGGAAAGATGACCTACACCAAGAACCAGGGTCTCGGCGGTGCGTTCTTCTGGGAGCTCAGCGGCGACACCACCAACGCCGAACTGCTGACGGCTTTGAAGAGCGGTCTGGGTTAACGCCGAAGGCTTCGGCCTGAGGCGTCGCGCCACCCAGTGACCGGGGGCCGGTCCCGAATCTCGGGACCGGCCCTTTCTTCATGCCCCCGATCCGGTACGGGCTCCGCGGCCACATCCTGGCCGGTACCCCCTGGCTTTGCGCCGTACGGCCTTGAGGCCACGCCGTGGCGGCCGTACCCCACATGCCGTCGAGCCGGTTCGAGCTCACGGCCCCGCCCATGGCCGTACCGGGCACACAGCCCGGGGGTGCCGGGCCGGAAACGTGCGGGGTGGCTCAGCGCGGCGGGGCCTTGAGGTGGAACGTCGTCGCCATCTGGAACCGGTGGCCCAGCCGCAGGGCGCGACCCTCCTCGAACGCCGGTGTGATGATCTGAAGGCCGGTGGGGAGCCCGCCGGCGTCGAAGCCCATCGGCACGTTGAGCGCCGGCAGGCCCGGCACACTGGCGAGGGCCGTGAACTGCATGTTGGCGGTGTGGACGTCGCGGTCCCGGCCGCCGATGTCGATCACGTCCTGGCCGATCCGCGGCGCGGTGAACGGCAGTGTCGGAGTGAGGATCGCGTCGACGGCGCGGAACGCCTCCGCGAACCTGGCCCGGATGTGCGTGCGATACCGCTGGGCCTGCACGTAGTCGACCGCGCTGAGCACGAACCCGGCCTCGAGCTGCGCACGGACGTCCGGCCCGTACTCGTCGCCCCGCTCACGGAGCCAGCGTCCGTGCAAGGCGCTCGGCTCCGCGGCGTCGAGCACGACGAGGGCGTCCACGATCGCGTCGAGGTCGGGGATCGCCACCGCGGTCACGATCGCGCCGAGCGACTCGAAGGTCGCCGTCGCCGCTTCGAACGCGGTGCGTACGGCGGGTTGCACGTCCTTCACGGAGTAGTCGTGGATCCAGCCGATCCGTATCCCGGCGAGCGGCCGTTCCAGCTCGGCGAGGTAGTCCGGCACCGGTTCGGCCGAGGTCTGGAGATCGCGCGGATCGTGTCCGGCGACGGCCTGGAGCACGACGGCGCAGTCCTGGCTCGATTTGGCGATCGGGCCGACCGTGTCAAGCGTCCACGCCAGGGGGAACACGCCGCCGTTGCTCACCCGGCCGATGGTCGGGCGGATGCCGCTCACCCCGTTCAGCGCCGCCGGGTTGCGGACCGACCCTCCGGTATCGGTGCCGATGGACGCGAACACCGTGCGTGCCGCGACCGCGCTCGCCGAGCCGCCGCTCGATCCCGCGGGGCTGCGCGAGGCGTCCCATGCGTTGCCCGCCGTCCCGTAATGCGGGTTCGCCGTCGTGCCGCCCCAGGCGAACTCGTGCATGTTGTTCTTGCCCACCACGATCGCGCCGGCCCGTTTCAGCGCGGACACCACCGAGGCGTCGGCCACGGGGACGTTGTCCTTGAGGATGGCGCTGCCCGCGGTGGTGACGACGCCCGCCATGTCGACGTTGTCCTTGAGCGACACCGGGATGCCGTGCAGGGGGCCGAGGTCGTAGCCGCAGTCGAGCATCGTCTGGTGGGCTTGAGCGAGCGAGAGGGCCTGGTCCCCGAAGACGTCGACGTAGGCGTTGAGACCGGAGATCGCGTTGATCCGCCCAAGGGACTCCGCGACGAGGTCCGCGACCGACACACGGCGTTCGCGCAGAGCTCGCGCGGCGTCGAGGACGCCGCCGTCCAGCACGTCAGCGGCGTTCACGGCGCTCCTCGCCGTGCAGACCGGCAGGCACGTGGGTGAAGGCGGTGACGGGGCCGGCCGCCGGGCCGACGACCTCTTCCACGACGGCCCGGACCCGTGCGGCGTTGCGCAGCCAGCTCGCGGCGAGCCCCACGGCGGCCTCGGTCTCCCGGATGCCGTGCGCGCGCAGCCGGCACCGGATGCTGTCGGTCTCGTCCATCTCTCCCCCTGTTCTCCGGCAGGACTCCGCGAAGGCGGCCGCGGGGCCACCAGTCGACCACGAACGGTCGCGCGGATCTACCAGGTGGTGGTCCACCGGCGCCCGTTTTCCGTGGTGGTGATCCGCTGGAATTCCAGGCCGGGGAAGTGGGTCATGCCGATGGACACCTCTCGTCCCTCCAGGGCCGCGAAGAGCTCCTCGCGCGCCCGCAACGCGTGTTCGGGTTCCTCCTCGGAGAGGAACGAGATGCCCTGGTCGTTGAGCTGCAGCGGGTGGTGGACGGCGTCGCCGAGCAGGTAGACGCCCTCGCCGCCGGAGGACGCGCTGACGACGTAGTGCCCCGGGGTGTGGCCGGGGCTGTGGCGCGCGGTGACTCCCGGGGCGAGCTCGACGGCGGGAGCGGTGACGGTGCGGAGCACCCCGGCGTCCTCGGCGACCTTGAGCCCCGCCCGGCCCTCCATCTCACCCGGCGCGGGCGCGGTCGGCGTCGTCCTCCAGTCGGCGTCGCCGCACATGACCACCGCGTTCGGGAAGTACAGCGCGCCGTCCGGGGCGATCCACCCGATGTGATCGGCGTGCAGGTGGGTGAGGAAGACGGTGGTGACGTCCTCCGGTGCGACACCGGCCTCGGCCAGCGCGCCGGGCAGCAGACCTCCCTGGGCGATCGTCTCCGGGGGATCGGTGAGCCCGGCCGCGGCGGCGATCTCGGCGGGGAACGGGATGCGGGAGGGCCCGAGGCCGGCGTCCACGAGAACGGTGAACCCCTCCCCCCGGATCAGGAAGCACCCCACCGGGATGTGGTACGTCCCGTCGGCCGCGAGCAGCCCGGGATGGGCGTCGAAGTCCAGTCCCGGGTAGTACATGGGCGGCAGGTGGACCACACCGTCGTTGAGGGCGTGGACCTTGATGCCGCCGAGGTCGATGACTCTGGACACGGGTTTCATCCTTCCTGAGTGATGAGCGGACCCTCATCCCTTCATGTACGGCACGCCGCCGGCGGCCGGTGCCCGGACATGGCCGACCAGACCGGCCACGGCGAGGAATGTGACGAGGTAGGGCAGCATGGAGAGGAATGCCGAGGGTATGGTGACCGGCATCGTGATGGCCGACGACAGCGTCTGCAACGCGTCCGCGAAGCCGAACAGCAGGGCGGCCCCGACCGCGCCGCGTGGACTCCAGCGCCCGAAGATCACCGCGGCCAGGGCGATGAAGCCTTTGCCGTTGGACATGCCGGCGCCGAAGGCGCCGACCGCGCCGATCGACAGGAACGCCCCGCCCAAGCCGGCGACGAGCCCGCCGAGGATCACGTTGCGATAGCGCGTGGCCCGCACCTTGACGCCGACCGAGTCGGCGGCCTTGGGGTGCTCGCCCACGGCTCGGGTGCGCAGCCCCCACCGGGTGTGGAACAGCGACACCTGGACACCGATGATCAGCACGTAGGTGATGTAGACGAGGATGTTGGCGTCGAACAGCAGCGGGCCGAGCAGCGGGATGTCGCCCAGCAGTGGGATCTTGAGCGGGGCGAGGACGGACGGGTTGTTGTAGGCGTCGGGGTCCCGCTGCATGAGCAGGTCGAAGCCGAAGCTGGTCAAGCCGAGCGCGAAGAGGTTGAGCACGACGCCCAGCACGATCTGGTTGACCGCGTACCGGATCGCGAACACCGCCAGCAGCAGGCCCATCAGTCCGCCGGCGAGCAAGGCGAGCACGATCCCGGCGCCGGCGTGCTGGGCCATGGTCGCGGCGAGCGCGGCGGTGAAGGCGCCGGTGAGCATCTGGCCCTCGATCGCCACGTTGATGACGCCCGAACGCTCGCAGAGGATGCCGGCGAGCGCGCCGAGGATGAGCGGGATCGCGGCGAAGATCGACTGCTGAAGCAGCCCGAAGACGCTGACCGGCGTGCCCGGTTGCCCGGTGCCCGCCCAGCAGAGGAACGCCAGGACGAAGCAGCCGACCACCACGGCCGACACCGCGCGCATGGCGCGACGGGAGAAACCACGCGCCAGCTGCCAGGCGCCGAGAAGGGTGATGACCGCGCCGAGCACGAGCCCGGCCTGCCTTCCGGGGACCCGGATCTGGAGGATCGGGCTCCCGTCGCCGACGGCCGACAGGCGCAGGACGGCGTCGCCCGCGTGGGCGCCCAGGCCCCAGGCCAGCGCGCAGACGAGCCCGGTGACGATCACGGCGACACCGGAGAGCACGCGCCGCCGGGCCGAGGCGGGGACCCCGGCCGTGCCGCGTGCGGCGGCGGGGTGGTCGTGCGGGGTGTCCGTGACGGTGTGACCGGTCATCCGTTCCATCCCTTCGCGAACTGTCCGACGCCGGCCGCGCCACCGCGGGATTCCGGCAATCGGAAGATCGACCGGATGAGGGCGGGGGCGGCGATGAAGAGCACGACGACCGCCTCGATGACCGACACCACGTCCGCCGGCACCCCCGTGTTGGCGACCATCACGACATCACCCGCGCCGAAGGCCCCGAACAGCAGGCCGGCCAGCACCGCGCCGCCCGCCGAGGCCCGGCCGAGCAGCGCGACCGTGATGGCCTGGAAGCCGAGCCCGGCGTCGATGTCGCCGGTCAGCGCGTGATTGGTGCCCAGGACCTGTGAGCAGCCGACCAGGCCGGCCAGCCCGCCGGAGATCAGCATGACCGTCACGTAGCCGCGCTCGACGTTCATCCCCGCGGTGCGCGCGGCGGACGGGTTGGCCCCGATGGTGCGCAGGGAGAAGCCCAGCGTGGAGCGTGACAGCAGCCACCAGCAGGCGACCGCGGCGAGGATCGCGATGACGAGGCCGGCGTGCAGCCTGAGGTCGGGGCCGAGGATCTGCGGCAACCGCGCCGTGTCGGACACCTCGCGGGAGATCGCCTGATTCGAGCCGGGGGCCTGGAAGCCGGGAACCCCGAGCAGGTAGCTCAGCAGGTAGAGCGCCAGGTAGTTCATCATGATCGTCGAGATCACCTCGTGCGCACCCGTGCGGGCCCTCAGCCAGCCGGCGATCCCGCCCCACACCGCGCCCCCGGCGACCCCGGCGAGCAGGGCGGCGAGCAGTCCCACCACGGGCGGCAGCCGGAACGCGAAGCCGACGTAGCCGGCACAGATCGCCCCCATGATCAACTGCCCCTGCACACCGATGTTGAACAGGCCCGCGCGGAAGGCCGTCCCGACCGCGAGGCCGCCGAGGATCAACGGCGTCGCGTTGAGCAGTGTGTTCGAGAGCGGCTCGAAGACCGCCATACCGCTGTTGCCGGGGTTGAAGACCGCCCCTTCGAACAGCGCCGCGTACCCGGACCACACCGCGTGCCAGCCGAGCGTGAACGTGTCACCGGGGGAGGAGAGGAAGTAGCCCATCGCCGTACGCGTCGGCTGGTCGGCGAGCACGATCAGGACCGCGCCGACGGCCAGCGCGCACAGCAGGGACAGCGACGTCATCACGACCGAATCGGCGCGGACGAGCGCGTCGAGCACGCGGCGGCCGGGGCCGGTACGCCCGCTCACCGGACACCCGCCGACGCCACGTCGCCGGGCGGAACGGCCGCCTGGTCATCCGGTGCCGAGCCGGCCATGAGCAGGCCGATCCGCTCGGCCGGGGCACCGGCCGGCACCTCCCCCGCGATGCGCCCGCGGTACATGACGACCATCCGGTCGGCCAGCCCCAGCACCTCGTCCAGTTCCGTGGACACCAGGACGACGGCCGTGCCCCGGTCGCGCTCGGCGACGATCCGCCGATGCACGAACTCCATCGAGCCCACATCCAGGCCGCGCGTGGGCTGCGCGATGATCAGCAGCTTGAGCGGGCGGGACAGCTCCCGGGCCAGCACGATCTTCTGCTGGTTGCCACCCGAGAGCGTTCCCGCCGCGCGGGTCGTCTCCGGCGGACGGATGTCGAACTCCCGCACCCGCGCCGTGGCGTCGGCCTCGATCCGGGCGAGGTCGAGCGCGCCGCTCCGGGCGAACGGCGGCTTGTCGTAAAGGTCCAGCACCAGATTCTCGGCGACGCTGAAATCGCCGACCAGCCCGTCGCGCAGCCGGTCTTCGGGAACGTAGCCGACCCCGAGATCAAGGATCTCGCCGGTCGACAGCGGCCCCAGGTCACGGCCGGCGACGGAGATCGAGCCGGTTGTCGGCTTCACCAGTCCGACCAGCGCCTCGGTCACCTCCGTCTGGCCGTTGCCCTGCACCCCGGCGATCGCGAAGATCTCACCGCCCCGGACGGAGAAGGTCAGGTCGTCGACGAGCACCACGCCGTCGTCGCCGACCAGCGACAGACCGCGAACATCCAGCACCACCTCACCGGGCTCGGCGGGGACCTTGTCGACGGTGAGCCGTACCGGACGCCCCACCATCATCGACGCGAGTTCGCCCTCCGACGCCGACGGGTCCGCGGTGCCGACCACGGCGCCGCGGCGGATGACGGTGATCCGATCCGCGATCCGGCAGACCTCGCGCAGTTTGTGGCTGATGAAAACGATCGACGTGCCGGCGTCCCGCAGGGTCCGGATCACGTTGATCAGTTGCTCGGTCTCCTGGGGTGACAGGACGGCCGTCGGCTCGTCGAGCACGAGCAGCCGGGCGTCGTGGCTGAGAGCCTTGAGGATCTCCACCCGCTGTCGTACACCGACCGACAGGTCCGCGACGACGGCGTCCGGCGGGACCTCCAGGCCGAACCGGTGAGAGATCTCGGTGACGCGCCGCCGGGCCCGCCGCCGGTCGAGGAACGCCAGGCCTTTCGTCGGCTCGTGGCCGAGCATGACGTTCTCGGTCACGGTGAAGACGGGGACGAGCATGAAGTGCTGGTGCACCATGCCGATGCCGGCGGCCTTCGCGTCGCCCGGGCCGCCGAAGGAGACCGGCGCGTCGTCGATCAGGATCTGTCCCTCGTCCGGCCGGTGGAGCCCGTAGAGGATGTTCATCAGCGTCGACTTGCCCGCGCCGTTCTCACCGAGCAGGGCGTGGATCTCGCCCGGCTCCACGACGAGATCGATGCGATCGTTGGCGGTCACCGAACCGAAGCGCTTGGTGATCGTTCGTAGTTCGAGTTTCACCGGAAGCCGCCGCCTCTCCGTCTGAGCCACCTCAAGGCGTCAGTTCTTCGGCTGGGTCGGTGACGTGATCTCGATGCTGCCGTCGACGATGCCCTGCCGCACCGCGGCGAGCCGGTCCTGCAGGGACTGCGGCACCTTCGAGGCGAACTCGTGGAACGGGGCCAGCCCGATGCCCTCGTTGGCCAGCGTGCCGATGTACGACCCGGTCGGGAACCGGCCGGCCGCCGCCTCGGTCAGGTACTTCTCCACCGAACCGGACAGGTTCTTGGTCACGCTCGTGAGGATGTACGCACAGTATTGGGGCGCGGACACGCACCCGTCGGTGTCGACCCAGATCACCGCGACCTTGCCCCCCGATTCGGCCGCGGCCGCGCCGGCGCCCAGCCCGGTCCCGGCGGCGACCGGGAAGACGACGTCCGCCCCCTGCTGGGCGAACGTCTGGGTGATCTGCTTGCCCTTGTTCTGGTCGGTGAACGACTGGGCGAAGGTGCCGGCCTTGGGGTCCTTCTCGTTCCAGCCCAGCACCCGGACGTTCTTGCCGTTCTGCGCGTTGTAGTACTGAACGCCCTCCCAGAAGCCGTCCATGTAGGTCGTGACCGGGGGGATGTTCCGTCCGCCGAACGTCGCGACCGTTCCGGTCTTCGTCATTCCGGCGGCCAGGTAGCCGCCCAGGAACGCTCCCTGCGCGGTGTTGTACTGCAGGCCGTACACGTTCGGCGCCGTCGAGGCGCTGTCGACCTCGGCGAAGCGGCTCGCCGGGTTCGCCTTCGCGACCTGCGCCACCGCAGAGCTCATGAGGCCGCCCACCGCGACCGTCGCATCGCATTTCTTGGCGACCATGGCGTTGAGGTTCGGCAGGTAGTCGTTCTGTGAGTTCGACGGTACGTAGGAGATGTCGATCCCGGGGTTCGCCTTGTTCGCCGCGACCATCCCCGCGTACGACGTCTGGTTGAACGAGCGGTCGTTGACGCCGCCGGTGTCGAGCACCATGCATGCCTTGAACGACCCGCCGCCGGCTGAGGCCGCCTCACTCCTCGGGTCCGCCTTGGCTCCGCAGGCGGACACGGTGAACACGACCGCGAGACAGGCCGATGCGATGCCGATCTGCTTGTGATGGCCCATGGCCACTCCTTTTGCTGTCCGGCGCAGGATGCCGGGTTGTACTGCTTCGGGGAGACGAAGACGCGCGAGACAGACCTGTCCGCGTCAGGAAACGGGAAGACCGCACGAGCCCGCCGGCGCGGCGCCACCGGTACGGGGCACCGTCCCCCTGCCGTCGCGGGTCGGTGAGCGGTCGGCGGGCCGTCGCAAGCCCACCGGGTACGGGGTCGCACGCGATGCGGCCGGGAGCCGCGAAGCGTCGACGGCTTCGCCGGGTGACACCGGCGAAGCGATCACTACCAGGCGTAGTCCTCCGGGGCGGGCTTGTGCCCGGGGAAGATCTCGTCGAGCCGGGCCAGCGTCTTCTCGTCGAGGACGACGTCGAGGGCACGTACGGCGGAGTCGAGTTGCTCCATGGTGCGCGGGCCGACGATCGGCGCGGTGACGGCCGGGCGGTGCAGCAGCCACGCCAGAGCGACCTCGGCGGGCTCGTGCCCGAGCTCGGCCGCGAGGTCCTCGTACCGCTCGATCTGCGGGCGGTACGCGGCCAGCGCGGCCGCGGCCCGGCCGGCGAGGCGGCGGCGTCCTTCCTTCTCCGCCCGGAGCACACCGCCGAGAAAGCCCTGGTTCAGCGGCGACCAGGCCAGTACGCCCAGGCCGTAGTGCTCGGCGGCGGGCAGCACCTCACGCTCGACCGCCCGGGTCAGCAGGTTGTAGAAGGACTGCTCGCTCACCAGGCCCATCAGGTTGCGCCGTCCGGCGGCGGCCTGGGCCTGGGCGATGTGCCAGCCGGCGAAGTTGCTGCTGCCGACGTAGAGGATCTTGCCTTGCCGTACGGCCACATCGATGGCCTGCCAGATCTCCTCCCAGGGCGTCTCACGGTCGACGTGGTGGAACTGGTAGAGGTCGATGTAGTCGGTCTGCATCCGGCGCAGGCTGGCATCCAGCGCCCGGCGGATGTTCAGCGCGGAAAGCCCGCCCTCGTTGGGCCGGTCGCCCATGTTCGCGTAGACCTTGGTGGCGAGCACGGTGCGCTCGCGCCGCCCGCCGCCCCGCGCGAACCAGGTGCCGATGATCTCCTCGGTCTTCCCCTTGCCTGCGTGCAGTCCGTAGTCGTTGGCGGTGTCGAAGAAGTTGATGCCCCGCTCGTCCGCGGAATCCATGATCGCGTGCGCGTCGGCCTCGCTGGTATGGGGCCCGAAATTCATCGTCCCCAGACACAAACGGCTGATGGTAAGGCCGGTGCGGCCGAGCTTGGTGAATTGCATGCCCGTCAGTGTGAGTCCGCTCGCAGCCGACTGTCAACAATAGATTTTCAAGATTCGGCCGCTGCTTGAAATTCTGTTCCAACGAAGCTAGCTTGCATCCATGACGAACCGGACTGTCATCTCCTGCGGACGGACCCGGCCTTGGTCGGCCCACGTCCGCGATCGGGTCGGAACCACAGGTGGTGGGCTTTTGTGAGCGCGGGCTCGGTGGGCTTCATCGGCCTGGGCAACATGGGCCGCCTGATGGCGGCCAACCTCGCGCGATCGGGCCGCAAGCTCGTGGTACGCGACACCGACGCCGAACGGCAGAACGCCTTCGCCATCGAGTTCGACGCCGTCGCCGGCGACACCCCGGCGGCCTTCGCCGAGGTGGAAGCCGTCGTGACGATGCTGCCTAACGGCAAGGCGGTGCGCGAGGCCGTACTGGACTCCGGGGTGGCCACCGCCCTGCGGCGCGACGCCGTTGTGATCGACAGCAGCTCGTCCGACCCCCTGGACACCCTTGAGCTCGGCCGTGAGCTGGCGGAACAGGGCCTGGCGCTGGTCGACGCGCCGGTGTCGGGCGGCATGGCGCGGGCGCTGGACGGCACTCTGGCGATCATGCTCGGCGCCGGCGACGAGGCCGCCGCCGAACGCGCACTCCCCATCCTGGACGCGATGAGCGCCCGGGTCTTCCGCACCGGCGCGCTCGGCACCGGCCATGCGATGAAGGCGCTGAACAACTTCGTGCTGGCCGCGGGCTTCGTCGCCGCAGCCGAGGCGCTGGTCACCGGCGGCAAGTTCGGCCTGGATCCCGCCGTGATGCTCGATGTGCTCAACGCGTCGTCGGGACGCAACGTCAGCACGGAGACCACGCTGGTCGAGGAGGTGCTGACCCGCCGGTTCACGGCCAACTTCACCCTCGGCCTGTTCACCAAGGACCTCGGCATCGCGGCCGGCCTGGCGGGCTCACTGGAGATCGACGCGCCCCTGTGCGCGCTGGTGCACGAGCGGCTGGCCCAGGCAGGCGCCGAGCTGGGCCCGCAGACCGACTACACCGAGACCGTGCGGCTGTGGGAGCGCCGGTCCGGCGTCGAGCCGGCCCCCTGAGCCGCGCCCACCGCAGCCGTTTGAATCAGTCCCATCGGAGGAACAGAGCATGAAGGTCATCCACGGGCGGGAAACCGACGCCCCCTCGATAAAGCAGTCGGACGGATTCACCGGCGAGGTCTGGGCCGACCCGGTGCTGCGCGGGGCCGAGGGCGCGTCCGTCCACACCGTGTTCTTCGCCCCCGGCGCCAGAACCCACTGGCACCGGCACAGCCACGGGCAGATCCTGCACATCACCGGCGGCAGCGGCGTCGTGGTCACGCGCGACGAAGCCGTCGAGGTGCGGGCCGGCGACACGGTGTGGAGCCCTCCGGGCGCGGAACACTGGCACGGCGCCGGGGAGGACGGCTACCTGATCCACACGGCGATCTCGCTCGGCGAGCACACGTGGCTCGACCCGGTCACCGACGAGGAGTACAAGCACCGCCTGGACCCGGGGAACCGGTGATGTGGATCAACGGAGCCGAGGTCTCCTCGGCGGGCCGGGACACACTCGCGGTCGTCAACCCGGCGACCGAGGAGCAGATCGGTTCGGTCGTGCGCGGCACCCCGGCCGACGCCGAGGCCGCCGCACGGGCCGCCGCCGACGCCTTCCCCCGGTGGCGGCGGTCGGCACCGGCCATCAGGGCCGCCCTGCTCCGCGAGATCGCCGACAGGCTCGCCGCCCACCGGGCCGAGCTGGCCGACCTGCTCGTCGCCGAGCAGGGCAAGCCCCGGCGCGACAACGAGAGCGAGATCGACTCCGCGATCGAGCTGTTCACCTACTACTCGGGCTTCGCCTGGCGCGACCGGGGCGCGGTGAACCCGGCCGAGGACAAGGTCCTCGACTTCGTCCTGCGTGAGCCGGTGGGGCCCGTCGCGTGCATCGTGCCGTGGAACTTCCCGATCATGCTGATGGCACGCAAGGTCGCGCCCGCACTGGCGGCCGGCTGCACCGTGGTCGTCAAGCCGTCGGAGGAGACGCCGCTGGCGACCCTGCTGTTCGCCAGGGTCGTCGCCGACCACCTGCCCCCCGGCGTCCTCAACGTCGTCACGGGCTACGGATCGGAGGTGGGCGAGCCGCTGGTCCACGACCCCCGGATCAGGCATATCGCCTTCACCGGCTCCACCGCCACCGGCCGGCGCATCGCGAGCTCGGCGGCCGCCGCCATGAAAGGCACGACGCTGGAGCTCGGCGGCAAGGACCCGCTCATCATCGGCCCCGACGCCGACCTCGAGACCGCCGTACCCGCCGTCGCCTTCGCCGGCCTGCTCAACGCCGGCCAGTGCTGCACCAGCACCGAACGGATCTACGTCGCCCAGCCCCTGCTCAAGGACTTCCTGGAAGCGCTCGTCGACCACGTGCGGGGCATCGACGTCGGCGACGGCGCACGGGCCGGCACCGTGATGGGGCCGCTGATCCGCGAGGACGCCCGCCGCCGGGTCGGCGAGCACGTCACCGAGGCCGTGGCGGCCGGCGCCAAGGTGCTCACCGGCGGCGGCGTCCCGCCCGGCCTGGACAGGGGCTGGTTCTACGAGCCGACCGTCGTGGTGGACGTGCCCGACTCCGCGCGGCTGCTCCGCGAGGAGACCTTCGGGCCCGTCCTGCCCGTGGCCGGGTTCGCCTCCGTCGACGAGGCGATCGCGCGGGCCAACGACACCGCGTACGGGCTGGGCGCGACGGTCCTGAGCAACGACCCCGGATTCGTCAAACGCTGCATCGACGGGCTCGACGTCGGCAACGTGTTCGTCAACGACCCCCTGACCGCCGCCACCGCGACGACGTTCGGCGGCACCAAGATGAGCGGGATGGGACGGGAGCTCGGGGTCGAGGGCTTCGAAGCCTTCCGGGAGTCCAAGCACGTCCACTGGATGTTCACAAGATAGGCACAGGTCGTGACATCGCCCCAGAATGATTCCAACCCCGTGATCGACGGCGCGAGCTGCATCGCGCGGATCCAGAGTATGCGCGAGAACCTGACGCCCGGCCAGCGCCGCCTGGCGGACACGGTGCTCGACGATCCGCACGCGGTGATCCTGGCGAGCGTGGCCGAGGTGGCCATGCGCAGCAACAGCAGCGACGCCGCGGTCAGCCGCTTCGCCCGGGTGCTCGGATACGGCAGCTACGCGGAGTTCAGGCTCGCGCTCACCCGCGACCTGGTCGGCAGCACACAGGCGATCCATGAGGACATCGAGGCCGGTGACGGGGTCGACGTCATCGCCGAGAAGGTCGCCGCGGCCAATGTCCGGGCCATCGAGGACACGTGCCGGGGCCTGGAGACGCCGTCGCTCGAGGCGGCCGTCGCAGCGCTGTCCGCGGCGTCGCGCATCGCCTTCTTCGGCTTCGGCGCGTCCGCCGCGGTGGCCCGCGACGCCCGGCACCACTTCCTGCGCACCGCCAAGGACACCATCGCGATCGAAGACCACCACGAACAGGTCATGTGGGCGACGACCGCGCGGCCCGGCGACGTCGTGCTGCTGTTCTCACACACCGGCACGTCCCGGGATCTGTGCGACGTGGCCGAACTGGTCCGCGCCGAGGGGGCGACGGTCATCTCGGTCACCAACCACGGGACCAGTCCGCTGACGAAGCTGGCCGACATCAACCTGTTCACCTCCTCGCGCGAGACGCGCTACCGGGAGGAGTCGGTGAGTTCGCGGATCGCCGCCATGACGATCATCGACATCCTCTACGTCGCGGTCGCGCTGGAGCACTCCGATGAGCAGGCGCAGCGCCGTAACAAGATCCGCCAGGCGATTCAAAGGAAGCGCACGTGAACTCCGACCTCCCCCTGAGCGACGTTCGCGTCGTCGACCTGTCGCGCTTCATCGCCGGCCCGTTCTGCACCCAGATCCTCGCCGACATGGGGGCGGACGTGGTGAAGGTGGAACGGCCCGGCGGCGAGGACGCGCGCCACCACGCGCCGTTCCTCGACGGCGAGAGCCTGTATGTGCTGGGCCTCAACCGCAACAAGCGGGCGATGACGCTGGACACACGCAACCCGGCCGCCCTCGCGGTACTCGAACGGATGATCGGCGACAGCGACGTACTCGTCGAGAACTACCGTCCCGGCACCCTCGCCGCGATGGGCCTGGGACCCGAGCGCCTGCGCGAACTCAACCCCGATCTGGTGGTGACGTCGATCTCGGGCTTCGGGCAGACCGGGCCGCTGGCGCACCGCGCGCTGTTCGACGCGATCGCGCAGGCGATGTCGGGGCTCATGAGCCTGACCGGGGAGGGCTCGCAGCCGACCCTCGCCGGAACCTACGTGGCCGACTACATCGCCGGCCTCTACGGAGCGCTCGGGACCCTGTTCGCACTGCGCCACCGCGACCGCACGGGCCAGGGCCAGCTGGTCGACATCGCCTCCCTGGACGGGCTCCTCTCCACCCTGACGACGCAGGTCATGGCCACCGCGAACCTGGGCACGACGCCCCCGCGCACCGGCAGCCGCGACGCGTTGAACGCACCGGCGAACGTCTTCGCGGCCAAGGACGGCCATCTCTACCTGCACGGCGGGACGAACCCGCTGTTCCCTCGGCTGTGCCTGGCCATGGGCCGCCCCGAACTGGCGGCCGACGAGCGGTTCGCCGACGTCGTCCCGCGCATGGCCAACGCGCGCGAGATCGAGGAGATCGTCGCGGCGTGGGCGGCGTCGCTGACGGTCGAGGAGGCGGGGGCGTCGCTCACGGCCCAAGGGATCCCGTGGGGGCCCGTGGCCACCTTGCCGGAGGTGATCGCGTCGCCCCAGGTCGAGGCGCGCGACATGCTCGTCACGATCGACCATCCCAAGCTGGGGCCGCTCCGGGTACCCGGCCTGCCGATCAAGCTGAGCGGCTCGCCGGGCAGGGTGCGGACACCGCCGCCGCTGGTCGGCCAAGACACCGAGGACATCCTCGCCGAGCTCGGCTACAGCGACTCCGAGGTGGCCGCGCTACGCGTCGACGGCGCCGTCTAGACGCCTCCGCACCCACGACTTTTGATCGCCCACCAAGGCAAGGGAGAGCCCTGACATGCCACAGGCGCCGACGAAGAAGAAGGAAGCCCTCTACGAGCTGGTCGAGATCCCCGAGGAGTTCGGCCCGGTGGAGGTGGTCGTGGACGAGGAACGGGTCAAGGCGTTCGCCTTCGCCGTCGACGACTACGGCGACTGGTACCTGGGCGAGCAATCGCCGTTCGGCGGCCCCATCGGGCACCCGCTGGTGCTCGCCAACGAGCTGCTCTTCCTCTTCTACGACAAGTACGACGGCAACACCGCACGCGGACTGCACACCCATGAGAAGCTGACGTTCCTCTCGCCGGTGCGCCGCGGCGAGAAGGTCACCCTGACCGGCTCGTACGTGGCGAAGTACGAGCGCCGCGGCCAGGGCTACGTCGTCCTGGAGGCGGTCGCCCGCGGGGAGGACGGCCGTGAACTGGTCCGCCACCGCGGCATCGAGATCATGCGCGCGCACGCCGGCTCGGTCGTCGGCCGGCGCAGCGCCGCCGCGTCCACCGGCCGGCGGGTGACCGGTGAGGTGGCCGCCGGGACGGCCCCGGTGGATCGGGCGCGGCCGGGCCTGGCGCCGCGCACGCCGATCACCCCGCTCGCCAAGCACGTCACGCAGGAGCAGATGTACGTCTTCTCCTGGGGCGGCCGGGGCTACCGCAACGTGCACACCGATCCGGGGCGGGCCGCCGAGTCCGGCCTGGACGCCACGCTGGTGCAGGCCCAGCAGCAGACCTCGTTCGTGACCCAGGCGATGACGCGCTTTTTCGGCCCGTCCTGGCTGACCAGTGGCGAGTTGGACATGCGGTTCATCTCACCCGCCTTCGCCGGCGACCACCTCACCGTCGGCGGCGCCGTACTCGGCGAGGTGCGGACCCCGCACGGCCCCGGGCTCGAACTGGAGGTCTGGATCGAGCGCCCGAACGGTGTCAAGACCGGCGTCGGCTGGGCCGTCGCCGCTCTCACCGAGCCCCACCACACCGGAACCCACTGAAGGAGCCCGTGAAGATGACGCAGTTGGATACGGCGACGACGACCGGGGGCGCCTTGGTCGTACGCCTGCTGAAGGCGATGGGCGCCCGCGTGGTGTTCGGCGTCCCCGGCGGGCAGACGCTCGCGATCACCGACGCGATCCTGGGCGACGACCGGATCCGTTTCGTCACCGCCCGCCATGAGGGCGCGGCGGCCTGCATGGCCGACGCCTACGGGCGGCTGACCGGCGAGCCCGGCGTCTGCCTGGCCACCACCGGGCCCGGCGCCACCAACATGCTCACCGGCGTCGGCGGCGCCTTCCGCGACTCGAGCCCGGTCATCGCGATCACCTGCAACAACCGGCTTCCCGACCTCGATCGCGACGACGCCCAGGGCGCCGACCACGTGTCGATCTTCCGGCCGCTGGTCAAGTGGTCCAAACTCGTCTCCACGGCCGGGTCGATCCGCCAGGCGGTGGAGGAGGCGTACCTGCGTGCCCGTACCGGCTCCCCGGGCCCGGTGCTGCTGGACTTCGCGCGCGACGTGATCGAGGGGCCGGTGCCCCAGGAGGTGCTCGACCGGATCCCCGAGCGGTACGGCCCTGCGCCTGCGGCGCCCTCCGCCGCCGCGGAGGGCGTGGCCGACCTCGCCGCCCGGCTGCTGACCGCCCGCAGGCCGACGCTGTGGATCGGCAACGGCGTCAAGGTGGGCCGCGCGGGCGAGGCGGCGCTGGCTCTCGCGGAGACCCTGGACATGCCGGTCGTGACGACGTTCAACGGCATTGGAGCGGTCCCGACCGGACACGAGCTGGTGTTCGGCTCGCTCAACCGCATGGGCACCGGGCTGTCCACCCGCGTGCTGGCCGACACCGATCTGCTGCTGGTGGCCGGCAACAGCCTCAACGCCGTCTCCACCGGCCGCTGGTCGCTGCCGCTGCCCGACCGCATCGTCCAGATCGACGTCGACCCGACGATGATCGGCCGCTACTACGCCGAGCGCACCACCGGCCTGCTCGGCGACGCGGGGGCCACGCTCACCGCGCTGGCCCGGGCGGTCGCCGCCGGTGAGCCGGACGCCGCCGCGGCCCGGGACCGGGCCGCGCGACTGCGCGACCTGTCGGCGGCCCGGGCGGCGTGGTGGGAGACGATCGACCGGCACGACGCCGAGGCCCGGGACTCCGTCTCGCCGGCCACGCTCATGCGCGTGGTGCGCGGGATCGCCCCGGACGACACCGTCGCGATCGTGGACGCGGGCAACCCCGGCGTCTGGTCGTACCTGTGGGAGGTGCGCTCCCCCGGCGCCTACATCAAGCCCGTCGGCTTCGGGAACATGGGCTTCGCGGTGCCCGCCGCGATCGGCGCCCAGTTCGCCGCGCCCGGCGCACCGATCATCGTGTTCGTCGGCGACGGGTCGCTCGGGATGAGCCTGGGCGAACTGGAGACGCTGGCGCGCGAGGACACCCCGGCGGTCGTCGTGGTCCTCAACGACTCCGGCTACGGCAACATCCGGCAGGAGCAGATCGTGCACTACGGCGCCGACCGGACGATCGGCGTCGACTTCGGCGACGTCGACTTCGCCACGGTCGCCCGCGGGTGCGGCGTGGACGGCGAGCGGGTGCGCGACGTCGAGGGGCTGGCGGCGGCGGTCCGCAAGGGGCTGGCGACCGGGGGGCCGTACCTGGTCGACGTCGTGATCGACCCGGCCGTGAACGCCTGGACGTTCCCCGCGTTCCGGCCCTACACCCCGGAGAACTGATGGAGCGGCGAGCGTCCGGAGGTGGCGCGCTCCTGGCGGTCGACGCGGGAAGTTCGCGCACACGGGTCACACTCCTGTCCGTGAACGGCCGGACGCTCGCCTCGCGCTCGGCGCCGACGCCTTCGAGCAGGGACCTGGACGGCACGGCCGTGCTGTCCGGTGAGAGCCTCTGGAACCAGGTCGCGGAGCTGGTGCGCGGGCTGCGGCCGCGGGAGTTCGACGTCGTCGGCATCGGGGTCGCGGCCCAGCTCGGGGTCGTGCTCGCCGACGAGTCGGGGAACGCGGTGGAGGACGTCCTGCTGTGGCCCGACGGGCGCGCCGCCGGACACGTCCGGGAGCTTGAGCGCAGGCTCGGGCCGTACGGCGCCCTGCTGGGCCGTCCCGTCTCCGCGGAACTGCCCGCGTGCAAGCTGATGTGGTGGGCCGGGGAGCGTCCGGACGCCCTCGGCGCGGCGCGCTGGGTCCTGTCGCTCAAGGACTTCCTGGTGCTGCGACTGACCGGTGCCGCCGTGACCGACGAGACGCACGCGTCCTACACCGGCTGGTTCGACGTGGCCGCGCGGGCGTACTCCGCCGAACTCGTCCGCCGCGCCGGGGTCGCGCCGGCGCTGCTGCCACCCGTCCGGAGCGCCCACGAACCGGCGGGGACCCTGTCGGCCGCGGCGGCGGAGCGTCTCGGCCTGGCGGAGGGCACGTGCGTGGCGGTCGGCGGTCCGGACGGCAGCGTCGGCGCGCTCGGTGCCGGGGCGGTCCGCCCGGGGGTCACCGTCGACGTCGCCGGCACGACCGACGTCCTGCTGAGCGTCGTCGGCGAACCGCGTTGGACCCCTCCGGCACGCACGGTGCTCAACGCCTTCGTGCTGCCGGGCCATTGGGTGCTCGGCGGCCCGACCGGCATGACGGGAGGCGCCGTCGACTGGGTGTCCCGCCTCCTGGGCTTCGGCTCGGCGGCCGACGCGTTCGATCGGCTGGGCGGCGAGGCGATGGCGCTGCCGGTGGGATGCGACGGCGTGGGCTTCAACCCCGCGCTGTCGGGAAGCCGGCTGCCGACCTGGGACAGCGCGGAACGGGGCATGCTGTCCGGGCTGGGGCAGCACCATTCGGCCGCCCACGTGTTCCGCGCGGCGCACGAGGGAGCCGCCTTCACCGTGCTGGAGGGCATCGACGCCCTGCGCGCGGCCGGCGCGACGGTCGACGAGATCGTGATCGTCGGCGGCATCGCGAAACAACCCGAGCTCGTACGGCTCCGCAGCGAGCTGTGGGGTGTCCCGGTACGGGTGCTCGCCGGCGAGGAGGCCACAACGGTGGGGGCGGCGATGCTGGCGGGGATCGCATCCGGTCTCTTCAGGGACGCCGCGCACGCGGCCGACGCGCTCGTGTCGCCGGCGGTGACCACCCCCCGGGGTGACGCCCACCCGGCCGACGTCGCCCGAGCGCGCCTGCGCTGGCAGGCGACCGCCGACTCCGCCCGCGTCCTCGGCTCCCCACCGCCCGCACGATGAACCGGCCGTACCGCTCCCCGGACCGGCCCGAAAGCCGGGTCGGCGAAGGCGAACGAGCCGGTGGGCCGGGGTACGGGCCGTGTCCCGGCACGGCGATGCCGATTTCCCGGGCGGTGCGCACCCGCGGGATCCGGTCGACGCCGTCGGCGTGCGGGGGTCGTGCTCGCTCAAGGAGACCGGGACTGAGCAGCGGGATGCGTGAGACCCGTGACACGCATCCCGCCGGGTCCGATCAGAAGTACTGACCGTAGTAATCGACGTTGGGCCAGGCTTTGGTGGCGTCGGCGGCCCGGTACAGCTCGGGGTCGATGTTGTGGGCCTGACCGGCGGCGTTGTCCCGCTGGTTGAACAGCGCGGCGTAGCAGACCCCGTCGAAACGCCGGACAAGAACGGTGTAGGTGCCGGGGAGGCTGCCGCTGTGCCAGATGTTGCGTCCCCCCGCCGCGACGTTCCGGACCTGCCAGCCGCAGCCGTACCACCAGCCGTCGCCGTTGGTCCCCGTCTCGGGCTGGGCGAACGCGCGGGAGAGCGACGCCGCGGAGAGGACCGGGCTCGGGCCGTCGAAGATCCCGGCGAACCGCACCAGGTCCACCGCGGTCGCGAGCCAGCCGCCGTGCGCGTCCATGTTCTCCACGTTGAACGAACCGTACGGTGCCGGGACCGTGGCGCCGGAGCCGTCCAGCACGGTTCGCCCGCTGCGCTGTGAGACGTAGGGGACCTCACGCGGGGCGGCGTCGGCCTTGAGCGTCTGCGCGAGCCGCATCCGCGTGATGCCCCGAGGCCCGAGGATCTTTTGCTGGACATACCGGTCGTACGGCATGCCGCTCACCTTCTCGATGATCCGGCCCAGCAGCATGTAGTCGTAGTTGCCGTAGGCGTACCTACTGCCCGGATCGTGGTCCAGCGGCAGGCCGCTGGTGTGCCGGATGACATCGTCCCGGCCGACCGGGAGCGGCACCCCAAGCGCTTTGGAGATCGCGAAATCGTTGAACATCGGATCGGTCGTGACGCCGGAGTCCCATCCGCCCAGATGCTGCAGGAGCCTCAGCACGGTCACCTGGTTCAGGCGGGGGTCGAGCTTCTTGCCGGACGGAGGCGTCAGGGTGAGCAGGTCGGTCAGCCGGTCGGTGAGCTTGAGCTTTCCGTCCTGGACCAGTTTGAGGACCGCGGCGCCCGTGATCGGCTTGCTCACACTGGCGATCCGGAACAGGGAGAGCGGGTGGACGAACAGCTTGCTGTCCGCGCTCCAGGTGTAGCCGCGGGCGAGCAGGAGTTTGCCTTTGCGCGCGACGGCCAGCGATCCGCAGGAGATGTTCCGCTGCTGCATGAACGTCTTCATGGTCAGGTCGAACTCGGCCATGCCGCGGCCCCTGGAGCCGAAGACCCGCCAGGCCGGTGCCCCGGCGTGCGCGGGAGCCGGGAGTCCGCCGAGCAGTCCGCCTCCGGCCAGGCCGAGCCCGGCCAGCCCTATCCGCCGTCCGAAATCACGCCGTGTCAGTCCACCGGCCATCTGGTCTTGCCCCCAAGATCAATCAATCAAGCCAAAGGGACAAGCTACCCCAGATCACCCTGATCTCTTGGCGGAAACGATGCCATTTGCCCAGTTTCATCCTGTGTATATATGTGGGAGGAGAGCGCATGCCGCAGGTGAGCCGCCGTCCACGGACTTCCGCGCGATCGCCCGCCTGGCCGGCCCACCGGCCGCCCACGACCGGGTGCGATCGGTCTTGACCGGGAGCCCGCTGAAATCCCGCGCCGCAAGCGGTTCGAGTGCTCTCCGCGCCACGGTAGGATCCGTTCAGAAGTCGAAAGACATGGTCCTGTAGAGCAGTTTGGAGTGCTCGCCACCCTGTCAAGGTGGAGGTCGCGGGTTCAAGTCCCGTCAGGACCGCCCAAATCACGGAAATCCCATCCCTGCCGTGGCCACCCTGCCGGTTTGTCGGGATCCCGGTCCGCCGGCGGAAGTCAAGCACCTGGGGCGACATGATCGTTCATCCGCCGCCAAGCCTCGACGACCCCTTCAGGAGCGCGGATCGACGCGACGGGCGGCGACCCGCTCGGGGTCCGGCCAGTGCACACCGTCCGCCCAGTTCAGACGCTCGAACCAGCGGATGAGCCGGGCGCTCGGATCGAGCTGACCCCGGAGCACCCCGTGCCGGGCGCAGGTCGGCTCCACATGGTGCCAGTTGTGCCAGCCCTCGCCCAAGGTCAGCAGGGCCACCCAGCGCACGTTCGACGAGCGGTCCCGGGTGCGGAACGGGCGGTCGCCGAAGGTGTGCGCGACGGAGTTGACCGACCAGGTGACGTGGTGCACCACGGCGTACCGGACCAGGCCACCCCAGAAGAGGGCGGTCCACGCCCCGGCCCACGACATCGACCAGATTCCGCCCACCGCGGCGGGCAGGGCGAAGGAAAGCGCGGCGACGGCCGGATAGGCGGCGTCGAAGCGCCGGACGTCCGGGTCGGCGAGCAGGTCGGGCACCCAGTGCCGGATGTTGGACCGGCGGCGCGCGGTGTAGAACCAGCCGACGTGCGCGTGCGCCATGCCGCGCACCAGCGCCCAGCCGCCGTCGCCGTACCGCCACGGCGAGTGCGGGTCCCCCTGGCGGTCGGCGTACTTGTGGTGGCGGCGGTGCTCGGCCGTCCACAGCGTCACCGGCCCTTCCACGGCCATGCCCCCGGCGAGCATGAGGGCGATCCGCAGCGGTCTGCGGCATCTGAAGGATCGGTGGGTGAAGAGCCGGTGGTAGCCGATGGCGATGCCGAAGATGCTGATCAGATACATCGTCGCCGCGATGACCACATCGCGCGGGCCGATCCCCCACCCCCAGACGGCCGGCACCGCCAGGGCGAGGAGCACCACGGGGAGCACCACGAGGACGACGAGGTAGGCGGTCCGGCGGCCGGTGCCGACCGCCACCGTCTCCGCTGCACCCGAGTCCGGCCGTCCGCCGGGGGAGGAAGTCACGGCCCCATTCATGACCGGCTTGCGGTACTTCCGACAATGACTTGAGAGTGAGGAGTCAGTCACTTACAGGAAGCAAAACACTGCACACGGTAGCCATCAAGGAAAGCCCGGCCCCGGCCTAGATTGTGGCTACACAACGTGATGATCAATGTTCGCTCCGTCTTCCGCGAAGGGGCCACGGCATGGGCACTGTCGATCAGGCGACCACGGGCAGCCACCTGGAGAGATACGACCAAGCCCTGGCCCGGGACCCGATGTCCGCGATCGGCCTGATCCGCGACTGGATGCGAACCGACTGGCGTGCCCTCTTCGCCGAACTGCGCGAGCGACGGCCGATCTTCGTCACCCCGGGCTTCACCGTCGTGACCCGCTACCCCGACGTGGCCGAGGTCCTCTCCCACGAGAAGGTCTTCACCGTGCGCGCCTTCGGACCCCGGCTGGAGGCCGCGCTCGGCGCCCCGTTCATGCTCTCCCGGGACGCCACCCCGATGAACTGGCGGGAGAAGGGGCTCATGCGGGTCATGCTCTCCCCCGCCGACGTGGCGGGCGTGCGCGAGCTGGCCGGTCGCCTCGCCGACGAGGCGCTGGACGCCGCGGCCCCGCAGGGACGCGTCGAAGCCGTCCACCGGCTCTTCCGCCGTGTCGCGCTGGGCGTGTGCGCCGAATACTTCGGCTTCCCCGGCCCCGACCCGCACACCCTCTCCCGGTGGACCAGGGCGATCATCGTCGACGGCTTCGCCAACTTCGGCGGCGACCCGCGGATCCAAGCCGCGTCCGAGCAGGCGGGAGCCGAGATGAAGGCCTACCTGACGGAGCGGCTCGCCCGGCTCCGGGCCGCCCGGTCGGCGGGCCGGGACCTGCCCGACGACGTCTTCACCAGGCTCGTCGCCACCGTGCTGCCCGCCGGGATCGGCGTCGACGACGAGCGGATCGTGGTCAACATGGCCGGGTTGCCGCTCGGATTCGTGGAGAGCGGTCCCGGGGCCATGGCCGAGGCGACCGAGCAGCTGCTGCTCCGCCCCCAGGTGCTGGCCCAGGCCGTCGAAGCCGCCGCCGACCCGGAGAGCTTCGACCGGTACGTCTGGGAGGCCCTGCGGTTCAACCCGTTCTTCAAGCTGCTTCCCCGGATCTGCGAGCGCGACCACGTCCTGGCCGCCGGGACCCCGCGCCGCACGCTCGTCCCCGCGGGCACCCTCGTCCTCGCCGCGCCCGCCTCGGCCGTGTTCGACGCGGACGTGGTCGACGAGCCCGAGGAGTTCCGTCCCGAACGGCCGGACCACCACCGGCTCTTCTTCGGCCTCGGCCACCACTCCTGTCTCGGGATCCACCCCGCCCGGGTGGTCATCTGCGAGACCGTACGACGTCTGCTGCTCCGTCCCGGGGTTCGACTGCTCCCCCAGCCGGAAGGGGAGATCATCCGAGCGGGCGGCGTCTTCCCCGACCGATTCGTCCTCGGGCTGGACCCCGCCGGACCGGACGTGCGACCGTGACAGGCCGGCGGAAGGCGCGGACCGCCCGCAACGACGGGGCCGTCAACCGGCTCAGATTCCTCGCCCTCACCCATGGGCGACCGCTCTGGGAGCTGGCGCAGGCCGTCCGTCCGGTACGGCGGCGCCTCAACGCCGCACTGATCGACTCGGCGATCCGGGAGATGCCGCCTCGGCCGGAACCGCTGAGCACCATGGCCGACTACACCTCCTGGACCTCGCTGACCGACCGGAGCTACAGCGGCCGCCACCTGCCTCCGGTCTCCCGGGCCGAGGACCACCGCCCCAGCCCCGAACAGGCCGGCGAGCTGTTCGTCCGCGGCGACACCATGATCCCCTGCCCGAGGTCCACCGTGCTCTTCGCCTACTTCGCGCAGTGGTTCACCGACGGGTTCCTCCGCGGCGACACCGGGATCCCTCGCGATCCCCGGAAGAACAGCTCCAACCACCACATCGACCTGAACCAGCTGTACGGCCTCGACGAGGTGGCCGCCACCGCGTTGCGCACCCTGGAGGGAGGGCTGCTCAAGAGCCAGGTCGTCGAAGGCGGGGAGTTCCCGCCGTACCTCTGCGCGAACGGCGAGGTCAAGCCGGAGTTCGCGCAGCTGAGCGTGATCCGCTTCGCCGAGCTCACCCACGCCCAGCGGGACACCCTGTTCGCGACCGGCAGCGACCGGGGAAACATTCAGATCGGCTTCACCATGCTCACCACGCTCTTCCTGCGTGAGCACAACCGGGTGGCCCGCCTGCTGGCCAAGCGGCATCCGCACTGGGACGACGAGCGGCTCTTCCAGACGACCCGCAACATCCTCATCGTGCTCCTCATCAAACTGGTGGTCGAGGAGTACATCAACCACATCACGCCGTACCACTTCCGGTTCACCCTCGACCCGCGACTGTCGGCGATGCTCGCCCGCGCGTCCTGGCACCGGCAGAACTGGGCCTCGGTGGAGTTCAACCTGGTCTACCGCTGGCACAGCCTCATCCCCTCCCACCTGTCGGTGGGCGGACGCGACCTGCCGATGGCGCAGACCCTGCTCGGCGGCCCGCTGCTCCCCGAGATCGGACTCGGACGCCTCTTCGAGGACGCCTCCCGGCAGCGGGCCGGCCGGATCGGCCTGTTCAACACCGACCCGATCCTGCGGGAGGTGGACGTGGCCAGCATCGCGGACTCCCGCACCCTGGACCTGGCCCCCTACAACAGCTACCGCGAACACTGCCGCTTCCCCCGGGTCCGCCGCTTCGAGCAGATCTCCGGCGACCGGCGGGTCGTCGACGCGCTGCGGGAGCGTTACCGGGACGTCGACGACCTCGACCTCTACGTCGGGCTCTTCGCCGAGGAGCCGGGATCGCCCGACGCCATCCTGCCGCCGCTCCTCACGAAGATCATCGCTATCGACGCCTTCTCCCAGGCGCTGACCAACCCGCTGCTCGCCACCCGGGTGTTCACACCCGCGACCTTCTCGCCGTACGGGGCGCGGATCATCGCCACGACCCGGACGCTCTCCGACGTACTCCACCGCAACACCCCGGAGGACACCCGGCCGCGGTTCGTCGGCATGACCCGGCGGGCCGAACCGTGAGCGAGGAGACCGACCCGGCCGCCGGGTTGCTGCGCGACGCCGCCCGCGAGGTCGCCGACATCGGAGTCGTGATCCAGGAGGCGGCCCGGCACGCCACCGCGGCGCTCACCGACCGGGCCGTGCTCGGCTCCGTGTCCCGCGCCCCCTCGGCGGGCTGCCGCGCCGGACGCACCCTGGTGCGCGCCCTCACCGGCGGCCAAGGCCTCGGACACGCGCTCGTCGGCGGCCGGCTCGGCACCCTGGCGGGCAAGCTCGGCGCCATGGCGGGCGCGGAGAGCCTGGCGGTGCGGGTCATGGCCGTCTCGCTCCGGCTGCGCATCGCCGCCGTCACCCGCACCCATCCCGAACTCGCCGACGACCCCCTGCTGGTACGGCTCATCGAGGCGGCCGCCGCCGACCGCGACCTCGAAGCCATCCGGGCCCTGCGCGCCCTCCTCAAGGACCGCGGGGCCGTACGCACCCTCAGCGGACTCGCCCCCGTCTTCGGCGAAGTGCTCGCCCTGCGCGCCCTGCTCGACGAGAACCCGCTCAACGACACCGCCGCCTGGCTGATCGCCACCGGCCAGGGCTACGCCAGCGCCGACCCGATCCTCGGCCTGAGCAACCGCGCCGTCGCGGTCCTGGACACCGGCGAGGGGGCCGCCCGCCGTATCGAACTCACCGCCGCCGAATCCGCCCGGCTGAGCGCGGAGGGCACCCTCCTCGGCTTCCTCCGCAACATCGACGCGATCGGCACGACCGGGCGGATGCTCATCCAGAGCGTCCAAGGCCCCGACGGGACGACACGGCACGTCGTCCACGCACCCGGGATGCGGACGGGGAGACCCGACAACGACTCTCCGCAGGACCTGCTCGGCGCGTTCAGCAGCGCCGTGCTGGACAGCAACCCCTACAGCCGCGCCCTGGCCAAAGCCGTCGCCGACTACGGCCTGCCGCACGGCGCCGAGCTCGCCCTCATCGGGCACAGCGCCGGCGGGGCGGCGATCATGAATCTGGCGCAGGACGCGGAGTTCTGCGCCCGCTACAGCGTCACCCATGTGGTCGCCGTCGGCTCACCCGTCGACTTCAAGAAACCCGCCGACCCGCACACCTGGATCGCGAGCGTCACCAACCAGCACGACATCATCCCCACCCTCGACGGGCAGGGGGCGGGCGGCTGCTTCGACCTGCACCCCGACTGGTACACGGTGGACTACCGGGACTCCACCCATCTCTTCCCGCTGTGCCACAGCATCGAGCGCTACCTGGCCAACCTCGCCGACGACCTGCCCGAGGAGCGTGCCGTGATCGACGGGCGGCTCGCCCCGTACCACGGCCCGGTCGTGCGCGCCCAGGCGTACCGGCTGTACGACCGCGTCCCCTACC
Organism: Rhizohabitans arisaemae; assembly: GCF_025996515.1. GTDB lineage: Bacteria > Actinomycetota > Actinomycetes > Streptosporangiales > Streptosporangiaceae > Rhizohabitans > Rhizohabitans arisaemae. Next base: position 275,854 of record NZ_BLRH01000029.1, on the reverse strand, counting down.
CCGAGGGTTTTCCGTTCCTCACCGTGCCCACCCATCCGGTGGACACCCCGCGCGGGACCGTCGAGCTGCCGATCAGGTGCCAGGACGGCAGCGCCCTCACCGCGTACTTCGCCGTCGAGCCGGACGCGGCGAGACGGCTGCTCCGGGGGACCGGGCTCGGTCCCGCCGTACAGATGCGGGACCGGGCCGTCGTCGTCGTCCGGGCCTGCTGGAACCGGCGGACCAGCCTGGGCGGCTACCGCGAACTCCATCTCGGGGTCGTGGTCCCCGACCCCTGGCGCCCGGGATCCCTCCGGGTCTGGCCGGACCTGCTGCGCGACGCCGACCGGCGGTGCTCCGGGGACGTGCTGGCCGGCTCCGTGGTCGACAGCGCGGGAGTCCACGACCTGACGCGCACCCTGTGGGGCGGGGAATCCTACCTGGCGCCCATGGAGTTCGAACTGACCGCGGGGACCGCGCACATCGCGGTCGGCGGCCTCCGCGACCGGGTGCTCACCCTGGACGGACCCCTCGGCCTCGGGTTCCCCGCCCGCGACCGGGACCTGGTCACCTACACCAGCCGGAACGGCACCACCCTGCGATCCTGCGTGCGCACCGAGGGCCGGTGCCGGATCCATCCGATGCCCCGGGTACGGCTCGACGTCGGGCAGAACACCCATCCGTTCGCCCGCAGGCTCCGTGAGCTCGGGCTGGACGGCGAACGTCCGGCCCTGTGCGTGTCGGTCACCTCCCGCAGATCCCTCCGGGACGCGGCCGTGCCGGTACAGACCACCTGACCATCAAACGGAGGACCGATGTCCGAGGCGATCGCCGGCCACGCCGAGATCCTGCGGGCCGACGCCCGGGCGCTCGCCGAATGCGCCGAACGCCTGGACGCGATCGAAGCGCGCCTCCAGGAGAGCGGGGTCGCCCCGCCATGGCTCCGGGACGCGGTGCGATCCCACCGCGCCGCCTGTGTCAGGGCCGCCGACGACCTGACCGACGCCGCCGCGGACCTGGACCGCTACGCCCGCGGGGCCCGGCGCCGGCCCGCGCCGGAGCCCCGCTGACCCGCGGCGTCAGTCCGCCTCGTGGATGGCTTTGGCGGCGTTGAGCCCTGATTCGAGGGCGCCCTCGATCCAGGCGTGCCAGAGCGAGCAGTGTTCGCCGGCGAAGTGCACGCGGCCTTCCGGCGCGATGATCGCGTCGTGCAGGTTGGTCTGCTGGTGTGGCTCGAACAAGGCGAAGGCGCCGGCCGCGTAGGGGTCGTCGTACCAGGCGTGGGTGACGCCGAACTCGAAGTGGTCGTGGATCTGCGGATGGATCTTGGAGACGTCCTCCAGCGCCTGCTCGATCCGCTTGGCCGGGGACATCGCTCCCCACCGCAGCGCGTCCTGTCCCCAGGTGTAGCTGGCCAGCAGGACCGACCGCTCCTGCTCGGCGCCCGGGTGCGAGGGGTAGCAGATACGCCGGATCGGCAGATCGGTGACCGTGGTGCCGCCGACGATGCCGTCCGTCCGCTCCCAGAAGGGCTGCCGAACCTGGAACAAGATCTTGGTGGAGGCGTTGTAGTTGAGCTCCCGGATGGCGCGCTGCTTGCGCCGGGAGAAGGCGGGCCTGGTCTCCACATCGCGCAGCACCGAGAACGGGATCGCGCAGACCGCGTAGTCACCGGTGATCGTCGTCTTGCCCAGGCCGGTCTTGACGTGCACGGTCACCGAATGATCGTCCTGTTCGACGGCGGTCACCTCGTGGCCGAACCGGATGTGGTTCCTGAGCTCGTGATAGAAGGCGGTCGGCAGCCGATCCGACCCGCCCTCGATCTCCTGCATGTCCTCGAACGCCCGTCCGATGATCTCGCGGAACTGCTCGATGATCGCCGCGTTGAGGTTGGCCTCCCGGAAGCTCATCACGCCGTAGAGCTCGATCGCCCCCTCGGAGAAACCGCGTTCCCGCAGGAAGCTGCGGATGGAGTACCGGTCGTACTCCGCGCAGATCCGGTCGAGCGCGTCCTCGCCCTCCTCGGCGTACAGCTCGTGGATCTCCTGGGTGGCGCTCTGCCACAGGTCCTCGTAGGTGCGGCCCCGCTCGTGCTCGGCCAGCCCGAAGTCGACGATCCCCGGGTTGCCGTTCAGCTCCCCGATCGTGGTCCTGACCCCCTGGATGTAGGCGAGGGTCTTGGGGTTTCCCATGACGAAGGGGCGCAGCCGCAGCCCGAACCGTTCGCAGTAGGCGAGGGTGAGGTCGTGCACGCGGGGGATCCGCATCGCGCCCGCCTCGGCGTACAGCCCGGGCGCGAAGTCGCGCAGGGTGAGCACCCGCCCGCCGACCCGCTGCTGGGCCTCCAGCACGATCGGCTCGTGGCCCTGCCGCATCAGCTCGTAGCCGGCGACCAGGCCGGCCATCCCGGCCCCGATGATCAACACCCGCTTGCGCGGCCCGCCCCTGCTCTCCAATCCGTGCTCGGCCGCCTCGACGAGATCCCCGGGAACCCTCAGTTCGTGCGTCGGTCGGGGGACTCCCGCATCCGCCAGCTCCTCGGGCATGGCCGAACCGAGCTCCGCGGACGTCGACGGGGTCTTGCTCATGGCGCCTCACTCCCCTAGGTGACTACTCAAAGCAACCTCATGAATGCCATGGGTTACCTTTGTTGGCAAGGGGTGTATACAACCTCGGTCTGGGTACGGTTCCGCGCCGGTACGGGCCGCGGGGTCTTTCCGACACCGCCGGAACCCCTCCGCCAAGCCGCCGCCGCAGGCCGTACCGGCACATCAGGGTCGTCTGCCCCCGAACCCGGCGCCCGCCGGTATCCCATCCGCATCGGAACCCACCGATCGCCAAGCACGGTACGGGCCGCGCCGGGCCGATCGGCACCGCCGCCGCCAAGGCCGAACCGCCGCAGGCCGTACCGGCACTCGACGGTCACTGTGTACGGGCAGTGCCGACGCCGCCCAGCCGCTTCAAGTGCCCATGATCAGTTCAAACCGGTGAGATCGTACGCGACGTCGGCCACTCTGATCGTGCGAACCTGGGGGTCGTCGATCAGGGCGCGGAGGTCGCCGACGCGGGCGTGCTGGGTGACGTAGGCGTACGCCAGGCCGTCAGCGGCCGATTTGCGCAGCAGCTCCAGACCGAGTCCGAACTTGTCCAGGTTGACCGCGTCATGGTCGCGCAGGCCTCCGACCCAGCGGCGGAACCCGGCCAGCCCGTTCCGCGGCAGTTCGCCGGGGGCGAGCTCCGCGGCGTCGCCTTGCGGCGCGTCGGGCAGCACGGTGTCCAGGCGCCAGCCGACCGGGGTCCCGCCGATCCGCCCGTCGTAGATCGCCGTCTCCGGTGGAACGGCTGTGTGCCGCCGGACGAATGCCGAGAACTCGCTTTCCCCCAGCGGTTTGGCGAAATCGACCACCGCCAGGGCGTACATCGACTCGGGCAGCCGGTCCAGGATCCTCTTGGTGTCCGCCTTGCTCGGCGAGGCATCCGTGCCGACCGAGTCGAGCGCCGTGAACAGGGGCGTCTCCTTGATGAAACCCGGAGGCGGCCATTCGACTCGCCCGAACTGGTTCTGACTGACGGTGAAGACGGCGCCGCCGGAGACCTGGTCCGGCGATGAGAACCCCCCGGCCCGGAGCGGGGTGAGCCGCATGGAGAAGGAGAGCGAGAACGCTGTGGCGTCGCAGCATCTCCAGGCGTCGGTGCTGTAGCCGGGGTTGGCGACCTGCAGGGCTGTGCCGAGCACGTCCAGCATGCGGTCGTCCCGGTCGCCGCGCCGCTGGATCCACTGGGCTCCCAGGTTGAGCAGCAGCACCACGACGAGCGATATCACGGTGGCGGCGAGCGCGGTGCGCAGCACACCCCGCCGTACGGCTCGTCTCGTCCTGCCGGGATCGAAGTCCGGGATCAGGGGGATGTCTTCCTGCTCGGTCATGGGTGTCCTCCGTAGCTTTCGGCAAAGGCTGCGCGGGCGCGCCACAGGGCGGTTTTGACCGACGAGACGGAGCGGCCGGTCATCGCGGCCACCTCCACCAGGGAGAACCCGTCGAGGTAGACGAGGGTGAGCAGCTGCCGCTGCCGCTCCGGCATGCGGTCCAGCACGTCGCGGACCGCGATTGCGTCCTGGGCGAGCTCGGGAGCGCCCAGAGCGTCGGGAGAGGGCAGCGGAAGGGTGATCCGGCTGCGCCGTGCGTGGTCGAGGAGGACGTTGCGGGCGATGGCGAGCAGCCACGCGGCCGGGGATTCGCCGCGCCAGCCGAGCATCGCGCGGGCGGCCTTGACGAAGGTCTCCTGAGCAAGATCTTCGGCGAGGTGCGGGTCACGGGTCCGGCGCATGAGATATCCGCAGACCAGAGGCCAGTGCTCGCGATAGAGCCGCTCGATACCACTGCCGATGGCGTCCTCCGCGAACGGGATGTCGTTTTCACACCATCACAGACGAAGCCATCCGCCTGATGGTCACATCCGAATCCGCAACGCTGCACACGCTGGCACTCCTCCGGCCGTACCGGCAGCTGATGATCACGATGTACGGGCTGTCGCGGCAGGGTGGTCGCCGGACCGGGCCGTACGGTCGTCAGCGGTGGGTGAAGTAGTCCGCCACAACCTGGGTGTGCAGGGGGAAGGCCAGCTCCCGGGGTGCGTCGACGACCAGCCACTCGATCGTCTCGTCCGTGGCCGCCATAGGCGGGAGGGTGCAGGCGGCGAACCGCGGCCCCAGCCCGAAGACGAGGACGGTGCCGTCAGGCGCGCTGCGGGTGTCGAACAGCGTGACGTCCCCGGCGTCGACCACGACCCCGGTCTCCTCGCGGAGTTCCCGGGCCGCCGCCTGCTGCCAGGACTCGCCCACGTCGATGAAGCCGCCGGGCAGGGCGAGCTCGCCCTTGCGCGGCTCGACGCCCCGGCGGATCACCAGCAGGCCGTCGTCCACCGGCAGGACCATCACGGCGACCGGCAACGGGTTGAGGTAGCTGGTGTTCCCGCAGCCGGAGCAGGTACGCGGCCACGCCTGGCCGGGGGCGAAGGCGGCGCCGCAGAAGGAGCAGTGCGAGTTCCTGATCGTCACGACCGGGAGACTAGACCAGGCCGATCGCGCCTTCCATCCGCTTCGGAAACCCCCGGCACCTAAGGCCTGCCTCGAACTCAGGTTTGTGTACGGCCACAACCCCGACACCCTCCGCGTGATCGTTGTGGTGTCCGCACCCCGGGCCCGTACACCACATTGATCATGCAGGTGGCGTACGGGCCACGGGATCGGCCCGGCACGGCTCCCACACCGGACCCGGATGATCGTTGCGCTGTCCGCGCCCTGCAGAGCGCACACGCCACAATGATCACTCGAACGACGTACAAGCCGCGGCCCGGTCAAGTACCGGACTCAGCACAGGCTCAAGTCACCGGTCGGCTTTGACGTAGACCCAGGCGTCGAGGCCGGAGGCCAGGCGCACCTGGACTCGGGTGTAGTCGTCGACCTCGTACGCGTCGGCCGCGGCCAGCTCGGCGGCGGAGATGTCGAAGACCGTCCCGGTGACCGTGTCGGCGGGATCGCCGGTGGCGTGCACGATCGGATGGTGGGCCAATCCGCTGACCGCGAGCACCTCCGGGTCGACGATCTCCACCAGGGTGGACCGGTAGCCGGGCAAGGCGTCGGGACGGCCGTGCAGGAGGCGGCCGAAGTTGGCCTGCTGGACGGCCGGGTCCTGCAAGGTTCCGTAGGAGAAGAGCCGGACGCCGGGGTCCATGTCGGGGTACGCCATGCCGACATTCTCCCCGGCCGGACCGGGTGGTTCCTTGCTTTCCGCCCAAGGCCGTCTACGGTCGGAGCAGGCCGTGATCATCAGGCGGCCTCTGGCCGTACCAGGGGGAGAATCATGCGGCTGAGCGCACGGAACCGGATTCCCGCGCGGGTGATCGCGATCACGCATGGGGAGGCGACGGCCAACGTCGAGCTGGACGCGGTCGGCGTCCGGCTGGTGGCCTCCATCACGCTGGAGGCCGCCCGCGAGCTCGCCCTGGCCGAGGGCAGCCAGGTCACCGCGATCATCAAAGCCTCCGACGTCATCCTGGGGGTCGAACCCTGATCGAGGGCCGATCCGCAGCCGGTACGGCCTGCGGCGGCCACCCGGCACGAGCGCCTGCGGCAGCCCGTACCGGCCGTTAAGGCAGCCGACTGGAGATCGCGAGGCATGAGCGCCTCCGGCGGGAGTGTCTGCGGCAGCCCGTACCGGAACATGGATCGGATGTGGCGGTCGTCGCGATCGACGCGTGGACCGTCCACGAACTCGGGCCGGCCGGAGCAGCGGGATCACCGTGCCGGAGGCCGCCGGCAGGACTGGGGCCTTTGTGGGTTATGCGGCGTATGCGAGGATAGCCGGGTAGGCGACGGCGGAACGAGGAAGCCGGTGTGAATCCGGCGCGGTCCCGCCACTGTGATCGGCGAGCGAACCCCGAAGACGCCACTGCCCTGTACGGGCGGGAAGGCCGGGGCGAGCCTCGACCCGAGAGCCAGGAGACTCACGCGGTCGCCTCCTCCAGAAATTGGGGCGGATCTCCCCAAGAGAGGACGGTGGCTGTTATGCCCGATAAACCGGGTGATGCCTGTCCGACTGCCCACGGGACGATCCGGCTCCTCCCCCGTCGCAGGCGTCGTCGAGGAACGACGGCCGCGACCTGTTCCCAGGAGACCGTCCATGGGTCCATCCCACCCGCCCGACCTCACCCCCTCCATCGGTAAGACCCGCAGAATCAGGCGCCGCTTACCGCTGTTCTCCCTGGCCTTGGCGACCGCCTTGTTCGCATCCGGTTGCGGCGGCACCGAGCGGAGCGCCTCCCTATCCGCCGACCCCTCCGCTCCCGCGCCGTCGGCCGGCGGATACCCGCTCACGGTGACCAACTGCGGCGTGACCACCGTCTACGAACGCGCGCCCCGGCGGGCTGCGACCCTCAGCCAGCACTCCACCGAGGTCATGCTCGCCCTCGGGCTGGAGAAGTCGATGGTGGGCACGGCCTACCTGGACGACCGGATCCTGCCCGAGTACGAGGCCGCCTATCAGGGGATCAAGGTCCTGGCCAAGGAGTTCCCCTCCTACGAGACGCTGCTTTCGGTCGAACCCGATTTTGTGTACGGCGGATTCTCCAGCGCCTTCAGTGAGAAGGACGGACGCGGCCGGGACGTTCTCACCAAGGCGGGGATTCAATCCCACCTCAACATCGAGTCGTGCGCGGCCGGGAATCCGGTGACGATGGCGCGGGTCGATGAGGAGGTCCGGACGATCGGCAAGATCTTCGGGGTTTCCGACCGGGCGGAACAGCAGGTCACCACGATGCGCGGGGTGCTGGACGGGGTCAACCAGAAGGTCGGCGGGGTCGACCCGGTCAAGGTCTTCGTCTACGACAGCGGGGACAAGACGGCCTTCACCGCGGGTGGCGTCGGCATCGGCAACGAGATGATCAAGCTGGCGGGCGGGACGAACATCTTCGCCGACCTCGGCAAGGTCTTCGGCGACGTCTCGTTCGAGCAGGTGGCGGAGCGGGCGGCCGACGTGATCCTCATCTACGACTACGGCGACACGCCGCTGGAGACCAAGAAGAAGTTCCTGCTCGCCAACCCGGCGCTCAAGGACGTACCGGCGATCAAGAACAAGCGTTTCGCGGTGCTCCCGCTCTCCTCGACGGTGCTGGGCATCCGGGTGCCCGCGGCCGTGGAGTCCCTCGCCCGGCAGCTCCATCCGGACCGCTTCGCGTGACCCGGGTCGCCGAGGCCCCGGCCGCCCTGGCCGGGGCCCGCCGGATCCGCGTGCCGTACACCCTGGTCCTGACGCTGCTCGGCCTCGGGGTCGGGGCGGCGGCCACCGCCGCGATCGCGGTCGGCTCGGTCCCCCTGCCGCCCGGTGACGTCTGGGGCATCCTGCTGCACCGGCTCCATCCCGCACTGGCCGAGCCCACCTGGACCGCGGTCCGGGAGACCATCGTGCTGGACGTCCGGCTCCCCCGGGTTCTGCTCTGCGGGGTCGTCGGGGCCGGACTGTCGGTGTGCGGGATGGCCCTGCAGGCGCTGGTGCGCAACCCGCTGGCCGACCCGATGCTCCTCGGGGTGTCCTCGGGGGCGACCGTGGGCGCGGTCCTGGTCCTCGTGCTCGGCGTGACGCTCCTCGGGATGTTCACCCTCCCGGTCGCCGCGTTCTGCGGGGCGTTCCTGGCCCTGGTCCTCGTCTACTTCCTGGCGCGCAGCGGGGGCCGGATGACCACCGTCCGGCTGGTGCTGTCCGGGGTGGCCACCGCCGAGGTACTCAGCGCGATCGCCGGCTACCTGGTCATCACCTCCGGCGACCCGCACAAGACCGAGTCGGCGTTCCGCTGGATGCTCGGCGGGCTCGCCGGCACCACCTGGGACCTGGTCTGGATCCCCGCCTCCGCGGTGCTGCTCGGCACCGCCGTGCTGCTGGGGGTGAGCCGCCCGCTCAACCTGCTGCTGGCCGGGGAGGAGGCGGCCGCCTCACTCGGTTTGAACGTGCACCGCTTCCGGGCGACGCTCTTCGTGGTCGTCGCCCTGATGGTCGGCGCGGTCGTGGCGGTCAGCGGCGCGATCGGCTTCGTGGGTTTGATGATGCCGCACATGGTGCGGCTGCTGGTCGGGGCGGACCACCGGCGGGCGCTGCCCGCGGTCGCCCTGCTCGGGGCGGGGTTCCTGATCCTCACCGACCTCGCCGCCCGCAGCCTGATCGCCCCGGAGGAGATCCCGATCGGCATCTTGACCGCGCTCGCCGGAGGCCCGTTCTTCCTGTGGCTGATGCGGCGGAGGGCGGCCCGATGAAGCCGGCGGCGCTACGCGCGGAAAACATCTCTGTCATGGTGGGCGGCCGCCCGCTCGTGCAGGACGTCTCCCTGGAGGTCGCTCCCGGCGAGGTGGTTGCGCTGGTCGGGCCGAACGGGGCCGGAAAGTCCACCCTTCTACGGACGTTCTATCGAGCGGTACGGCCGACCTCGGGCCGGATCCTGCTGGACGGCGACGACATCTGGCTCATGCCGGGCAAACTGCTCGCCCGGCGGCTCGCCGCCGTACTCCAAGAGGCGTCCGGCGAGTTCGAGCTGACCGTGTACGACGTGGTGGCGATGGGGCGCAGCCCGTACAAGCGCGCCTTTCAAGGAGACGACGCCGACGACCGGGAGATCGTGCTGGGCTCGCTCGACGCCCTGGACGTCGTAAGACTGGCCGACGCGCCGTTCGACCGGCTCTCCGGCGGGGAGAAGCAGCGGGTCCTGATCGCGCGGGCGCTGGCCCAGCGGACCGGGACCATGGTGCTCGACGAGCCGACCAACCACCTCGACCTCCGCCATCAGCTGGACGCGCTCCGGCTGGTACGGCGGCTCGGGGTGACCGCCGTCGTCGCGTTGCACGACCTCAACCTGGCCGCCGCGTTCTGCGACCGGATCTGCGTCCTGAACGCCGGACGGCCGGTCGCCGACGGACCGCCCGCAGAGGTGATCACACCGGAGCTCCTCGCCGAGGTCTATCAGGTGACCGCGGAGGTCAGCGTCGACCCGGACACCAAGATTCCACAGGTCAGCGTGGTTCCTGAGCTGTTTCACCGACCGACGGGAGAGCGACCGTGTTGACCCTAGAGCCGTTGACTCCCGCACCGCCCGAGACGGTCGCCGCCGCGCTGGCCGACGTCGCCGCCCTGGGCTCCTTCTTCACACTTCCGATCGATGGGACCGGTGACGGATGGCGTCCGGTCCGGGACGCGTACGCGACGGGTCTGGAGCATCTGGTGGCCGAGCGGGCGGCCCGGTACGGCACGCCGGAGCTGCGGATCGCCGCCTCCGTCGTCCAGCTCGGGCACGCCTGCCGGCTATGGGCGCCCCTCCTCGGCTGCGTCGTCGTCCACGGCGTCGTCCCGGACCTCGGCGATCTCCGGCAGCGCACGGACGGACCCGGGCTGTCCCTGCCCGAGCCCCGCGGCTGGTGGGCGCCGTGCGGCGAGACGCTGGTGGCCGTCCTCTACGAGCAGGTCGTGACGGGCCACCTCGTCCCGCTCGCCGCCGGGCTCCGGGTCAAGGTCGCGACCGGACTCCTGTACGGCAACGCGGCCTCCGCCCTGGCCGAGGCGGCCCGCGACCTCCGCCGGGCCCGCCCCGACCTGAGGGATTCGATCGCCTGGCTCGCCGGCGAACTCCTCGGCACCGGGAAACTCCGCGGCAAGGGCGAGTTCACCCGCCCGGATCTCGCTTTCCGGCGCCGCACCTGCTGCCTGTACCATCGCGTCCCCGGCGGCTCCCGGTGCGGCGACTGCTCACTGGACCGAAAACGCCCGAGCTCCCGAGGTTGAGTTTGTTGCCAACCACTTGGCAAAGTTGCCAGATTTCGAAGTTTGCCAGCAAGTGGCAAAACGCGATTCCCGGCAACTTTTGCCAAGATCGGTTAAGTACCTGTGACATCCTGAGGGAATGACCGAAAGCCTGGGAGCCTGGTCGCCGGAGAGCGAGCACCACCTGCTGGAGCTTGGCCTCGAACGGCTGCGCAGTGCACTCGGCGCTGAGTGGAAGATCGAGATGAAGCAGGAGCCCGCAGGTTCATCGAAGCATTGGGCCCAAAACTACGAGATCATCACTGTCAAAGGTCCCGATCAGAGCCTCTACGGCGAGGTTCTGGTAGAAACCATGCTTGATCCGACTCCGGCTCGATTGCAGGGGGCGGTCTGGCCCCGTCTTGAACTACTGAAACGCCTGCACCCGAACGCGGCGGCGATAGTCATCGCGCCCTGGATCAGCCCGCGGACCCGCGACATGCTTGCGGATTGGGACTGTGGCTATCTCGATCTAACCGGGAACATCTCCTTCCGAATGGATCGCCCCGCTGTGGTGATCCGAACTCAGGGCTCCGAACGCGACCCCCGATCGCGGACCAGAGGTGGCACCCGGGGCTTGAGCGGCGCCAAGGCCGTACGCCTGATTCGAGTCCTGACAGATGTGCGTCCCCCGTACCGTGCGGTTGATCTGGCCACGGCCACGGGTTTGAGCAACGCCTACGTCTCCCGTCTGCTTGACGTCCTTGAAGAGGAAGGATTGATCAAGCGCCGCGACAGAGTGGTCACCCGGGTCGACTGGGTGGCCCTGTTACGCTCACGCGCCTCACAGACGGCCCTGCTCAAACCCGGCCGCTACACGGGGTATATAGCGCCCGGCGGGGTGGAAGTCGCCATCGCCGGACTGCGTGACCTCGAACGCCAGTTTCCTGGCGCATTCGCCGTGACCGGACCGGCGGCGGCTCTGGCGATCGCGCCGTTGGCCATCGGTGGCCAGACCATGCTCCATGCCACGCCGAAGATCACGAACATCCTCGCCAAAGATCCACGCCTGATCGCCACCGATCAAAGCCCGGATCTTTTGGTGCTCACTCCACCTGATCCCATTGTGTTTTTCGGACTCCGTCAGATCGACGGTCTGCCCCACGTGGCACTAAGTCAATTGGTCCTGGATTGTCTGTCAGGTCCGGGAAGGCTGCCCGCCGCTGGTGAGTCAGTCGTCGATTTCATGCGGGAACATGAGAAAACATGGCGCCGAGATGGTCTGGAAACCGTAAAGTTTCCGACGTCCTAGATCCCCAGCCCCTGCCGGGTTTCTCTGGGAGCTTTCGCCGCGCTCCCGGCGTGGAGATGGCCGTACGTGCACTTGCCGGGGATCTGCCGGAAACTCGCGTGCGGCTGGTGGCTCCGGCGTTTGTCGAGGCCAATCTGCCGGAAGGCTGACGTTTCCCGGTAGCCGAGGTTTCCTGCGTCTCGCCGTACCGTCTATCGCACCGGGGTTAGCCGCCGATGGCGCTCATGGGGCGGGGTGGCTGGATGAAGGTGGGGTCGTCGACGCCATGGCCTGCGGGTTTGGCGGTCATGGCGCCGCGCCAGGCTTGGGCGAGCTCGGAGTCGGGGGCGCCGGAGCGGAGCAGGGTGCGCAGGTCGTCCTCGGTGCGGGAGAAGAGGCAGGAGCGGATCTGGCCGTCGGCGGTGAGGCGGGTGCGGTCGCAGTCGCCGCAGAACGGGCGGGTGACCGAGGCGATGACACCGACCCGGGCCGGCCCGCCGCCGACGAGGAAGTGCTCCGCGGGGGACGCGCCCCGGCCGGGGAGCGGGGTGAGGGTGAACCGGGTACGGAGCGAGGCGAAGATCTCGTCGGCGGTCACCATGTCGGCCCGGGACCAGCGGCGGTCGGCGTCGAGGGGCATCTGCTCGATGAACCGGAGCTCGTAGCCCTGATCCAGGCAGAAGGAGAGCAGGTCGCAGGCCTCGTCGTCGTTGACCCCGCGCATCAGCACCGCGTTGACCTTGACCGGGGTGAGGCCGTGCGCAACGGCGGCCCGCAGGCCGACGAGCACGTCGTCGAGGCGGTCGCGGCGGGTGAGCTCGCGGAAGCGGTCCCGGCGCAGGGTGTCCAGGGAGACGTTTACCCGGTTCAGGCCTGCGGCGGTCAGGGCGCCGGCGTGCCGGGCGAGGGTGAGGCCGTTCGTGGTCACCGCGATGTCGGGGCGCGGGGTCAACGCGGCGACCTCGGCGATCACGGATGCCAGTCCGGGCCGGATCAGCGGCTCACCCCCGGTGAAGCGCACCTCGCGGATGCCCAGCAGCTCGACGCCCACACGGATCACCCGGACCAGCTCGGCGTCGGTGAGCACTTCGTTCCTCGGCAACCAGGCCAGGCCCTCGGCCGGCATGCAGTACACGCAGCGCAGGTTGCACCGGTCGGTGACCGAGACCCGCAGATCGGTGGCGACCCTGCCGTACCGGTCCACCAGCCCGCCGCCGGTCATCGGTGGATCGCCTCGGTGATGGTGGAGAGCCGTGCCCCGGTGCCGCCCCAGGTGAGCGCGATGATCTCGGCGGCGATGGCGACGGCGGTCTCCTCCGGTGTCCGGGCGCACAGGTCCAGGCCGATCGGGGAGGAGAGCCGGGCGAGCTCGGCCTCGGTGACGCCCTCGGCCCGCAGCCGGGCGTTGCGATCCTCGTGGGTGCGCCTGCTCCCCATCACCCCGATGTAGCGGGCGGGGGTGCGCACCGCGAGCGTGAGCAGGGGCACGTCGAACTTGGGGTCGTGGGTGAGCACGCAGATCGCGGTCCGTTCGTCGACGTGGGCGGTGGCGAGGTACCGATGCGGCCAGTCGACCACGACCTCGTCGGCGTCGGGGAACCGCTTGGCGGTGGCGAAGACGGGGCGGGCGTCGCAGACCGTGACGTGGTAGCCGAGGAACTTGCCGATCCGGGTGACCGCCGCGGCGAAGTCGATCGCCCCGAAGACCAGCATCCGGGGCGGTGGGGAGAAGGACTGGACGAACACGCTCAGGTCGTCCTCCCGCCGTCGTCCGTCCAGCCCGGTGCGGACGGTGCCGGTACGGCCTGAGGCGAGCATGCCCCGGGCGAGCTCGGCGATCGCCGCGTCCCGCCGTACCCGCCCCAGGGTTCCGGCGGTCCCGGCGTCGGTGACGACGAGACGCCCGCCGATCTCGGGGAGGCCGCCGGTCACGGTGGCGACCGCGATCGGTTTCCCGGCCACGACCGCCGCGGCCAGTTCGGCGAACTCGGGGTAGGAGTGGTCGTCGACCGGGACCACGAGCACGTCGAGCATGCCGCCGCAGGTCAGCCCGACGCCGAACGCCTCGTCGTCGCTGACGCCGTAGTGGGCCAGGCGCGGCTCCCCGCTCTCGATCACTTCGAGCGCGAGTTCGTACAGCGCGCCTTCGACGCATCCGCCGGACACGCTGCCCACGACCTCGCCGCTCTCGGCGACCGCCATCGCGGCCCCGGGCTGCCGGGGTGCGGACTTCCAGGTGGCGACCACCGTGGCGAGGGCGAAACGGATACCGTCGCGCCGCCAGGCCAGGAGCGTCTCCGCGATCTCCTTCATCGCCGGACCCTAGCGGTTCGCCCACCAGATGACGATGGCCGCGACCACGACGGCGCCGATCGCCACCGGGGCGACCCGCTTGAGGACGCTGCCCCGGGCGGCGCTGAGCAGGTCAAGCGCTTCGGCCTCCCGCGGGGGCGCACTGCTCGCGGCCGGAACGGCCGGACGGGTGGCACCGGCCGAGGCGGCTTGGGCGGCCACCGGCTCGGGCTGCCGGTCCGCTTCGGCGAGGCTCGCGGCGAGGTTGGCGGAGAACTGCCCGAGGATCTTGTTGCCGATCTCCAGCATCATGCCGCGCCCGAACTGCGCGGGACGGCCGGTGATGTTGAGGTCGGTGACGATGGAGCAGGTCGTGGTGGACGGGCCCGACTCACGCAGGACCGCGGTGACCTGGGCGCTCGCGCTTCCGTTGCCTTTGGTGTCGGTGCCTTTGGCGCTGATCCTGACCTGCCGGTTCTCGGCGTCGCGCTCCTCGAACCGCGCCGTGCCGTTGTAGGTGAGCAGCACCGGGCCCAGCTTCACCTTGACCGAGCCGGCGACGGTGTCGTCCTCGAAGGAGGTCAGCGAGGCGCCCGGGAAGCAGGGGGCGATCCGCTTGACGTCAAGCAGCACCTCCCAGGCCCGGTCCACCTCGACGGGGATGGTGAATTCCTGTTCGAGCTTCATGCCCACACTCCCGAGACAACTGTCACCGGCTTTGGCGACGTAGTCATTCAACGGATAGCAAATCCACTCCGCGAATACAACGGTCGATTACACCGGCCTGATCTGCCGTTGACACTGCACACGTCTTAAAGTTACCGTCCTCTGAGTGGATATCATGTCCGCCTAGCGGACACTAGTCAATAGGAGAGCCGTGGCCGGTAGCTTGCGTGTCTCGGTGGACACCGGAGGCACTTTCACCGACGTGATCGGCATCGACGGTGTGAGCGGCGCCGTCCACGTGGTCAAGACCCCGAGTGACCGAGAGGACCCCAGCCGGGCGCTGCTCACCGGCGTCGAGAAGGTCCTCGCCCTCGCGGGCGCCGACTTCGACAGCGTCGAGATGGTGGTGCACGGCACGACGACGGCGACCAACGCCGTGCTGGAGCACGAATTCGACGGCATCGGGCTACTCGTGACCGAGGGCTTCCGCCACCTGCTGGAGATCGCGCGGCAGTCGGTCCCCGACGGCTACGGGAACTCCTTCTTCTGGGTGAAGCCACCGCGGATCGTCCCGCTGCACCTCGTCCGTGAGGTGCCCGGACGGCTCACCTTCGACGGGGCGGTCCACCGCGAACTCGACGAGGCGGCCGTCCTCGCCGCCGCCAAGGAGCTGGTCGACGCGGGCGTCAACCGCCTCGGCGTCTGCCTGCTGCACTCCTACGCCAACCCCGAGCACGAGCGCCGGGTCGGCGAGCTGCTGGGCGAGGCCTTCCCCGACCTGTTCGTCTCCCTGTCCAGCACGGTGCTGCCGGAGTACCGCGAGTACGAGCGGGCCATGACCACGCTGCTCGACGTCATGGTCAAGCCCTACTGCCGCACCTACCTGGACCGCGCCCACCAGGAGTTGCGGGCCCGCTCCGGAGACCTGCCGTTCCTGATCATGCAGTCCAACGGCGGTGTGGTCAGCGCCCAGGCCGCCGGGGAGAAGCCGGTCACCATGCTGCTCTCCGGACCGGCCGGCGGGGTGCTCGGCGCGATCGAGTCGGCGCGTGGCGCGGGTATCTCCGACATCATCACGCTGGACGTGGGCGGCACCTCGACCGATGTCGCCCTGATCGAGGACCTCACGATCCGGCTCACCAACGAGACCGTGATCGAGAACTATCCGGTCAAGGTCCCGATGATCGACATCGCCACGGTGGGCACCGGCGGCGGCTCCCTCGCCTGGGTCGGGCCGAACGGCGCGCTCAAGGTCGGCCCGAAGAGCGCGGGTGCGGTCCCCGGCCCCATCTGCTACCGCAGGGGCGGCACCCGGCCCACGGTGACCGACGCCGCGGCCGTGCTCGGACGCTTCCCCGCGTCGCTGGTCGGCGGCGACCTGGTCCTGGACATCGAGTCGGCCAGGGCGGTGTTCGCCGAGTTCGGCGCCCACTGGGACCTGAGCGCCGAGGACGCCGCGGCGGGGGTGCTGGAGGTCGCCGTCGCCGGTCAGGTCGCCGGAATCCGCCAGGTCTCCACCCTCAAGGGCCGCGACCCGGGCGCCTACACGCTGGTCGCCTTCGGCGGGGCCGGCCCGCTGCTCGCCGCCGAGGTCGCCGACTTCCTCGGCATGACCTCGGTGCTGGTGCCGCCGAACCCCGGCAACCTGTCCGCGTTCGGCCTCCAGGTGACCGACGTCAAGCGCGACTATGTACGGACTTTCGTCCGGCAGGTCTCCCCGGAGGTGACCGCGGAGGTCACGGCGCTCTGGAACGAGCTGGAACGGCTCGGCCAGGACGAGCTCGCCGACGAGGGGGTCAACGCCGCACGGGTGGAGCTGGTGCGCAGCGCCGACATGCGGTACGTGGGCGAAGGGTACGAGGTCACGGTCTCGGTCCCCGTCGGCACCCCCGACGCCGAGTCGCTCGCCGCGGTCGCCGTGGCCTTCCACGACGAGCACGAGCGGGTGTACGGGTTCTCCTACGCCGGCAAGCAGGACGTCGAGATCGTCAACCTCCGGGTCCAGGCCGTCGGCCGGCTCCACCGCCCGGAACTCACCGGGGTGACCGAAAGCGCCGCAGCCGAGCCCGCTTCCCGCCGCCCGGTCTACTGGCGCGGGGCCGGCTGGCGGGACTGCGTGATCTACCGCCGGGCCGACCTGGGCGCCGGGTCGCGGATCGACGGCCCGTGCGTCGTCGAGGAGTACGGGGCCACCGTGGTCGTCCCCGCGGACTGGGCCGCCACCATCGATTCCTTCGGCAACCTGATCATGAAAAGGCGGTTGGCATGACAACCAGGCTCGGGCCCATCGAACTCGAGGTCATCACCGGCACGATCCGCTCGGCCGAGGTGGAGATCGAGGCCGCGGTGGAGCGGGCGGCACGCTCCCCGATGATCCGTGACCAGCACGACTACCGGGTCGGCCTGTACGACGCCAAGGGCCGCAAGCTCACCGGCCGGTCGTACGGCTCCCTGATCGAACCGATCTTCGAGTTCTTCGGGGACGACATCAACCCCGGTGACGTCTTCTTCTGGAACGATCCGTACAACAGCGCGGGCTCCTGCGGCCACGTCCCGGACCTGTGCACCACCGTGCCGATCTTTTACGGCGGCCGCCTGCTCGGCTTCGCCCAGGTCTTCGGCCACCACGACGACGTGGGCGGCTGCGTCCCCGGAAGCCTGCCGGTCCAGGTCCGGGACCAGTGGGGTGAGGGCCTGGTGGTCCCCCCGGCCAAGCTCTACGACAAGGGCGTGCTCAACGAGACCGCGTTCCGGATCATCGAGCGGAACTCCCGACTCCCCGAGCACCTGCGGGGCGACATCGACTCCGAGATCGGGGCGTGCCAGCTCGGCTCGCGCAGACTCACCGAGCTCGCCGAACGGTACGGCGTCGAGGCGCTGGAGGACGCGTTCGACGCGATCATCGAGAACTGCGCGGCGACGATCCGGGCGGAGCTGCTGCCCAAGATCGCGGACGGCGTCTACACGTTCGAGGACTACATCGAGTCCGACGGTTTCACCCGGAAGCTGTACGCCATGCGGCTCACCATGACCAAGACCGCGGAGAAGATCACGCTCGACTTCACCGGCACCGACCCGGAGGCCGAGGGCCCGATCAACTGGGCCATCGACTACTGCGAAGGCCGGTTCGTCCGCAAGTGGATGGGCCCGGTGCTGCGCTGCCTGGCCGACTCGCCGGAGCGCGCCGCCGAGATCGACATCAACGAGGGCGTGCTGGACGTCATCGACGTGGTCTTCCCGGAGAAGGGCACCCTGGTCACCCCGCACTTCGGCCGCCCCACCGGTCTGCGGTTCTTCATCCTCATCCGCTCCCTGGGCATCTTCGCCGGGGCGCTGGCCAAGGCCACCGGCGGGATCATGCCGGCCGACCACGAGACGATCCGGATCTGGGGCCTGCACAGCCGCGCCAGGGACGGCAAGTTGAGTCTCTTCCGCGAGGTGCTCGGCGGCGGCGGGCCGGGGCGCCCGTGGGCCGACGGCAGCGACGTCGTGCACATCGTGCCCAACTCCCGCAACCTGCCCGCCGAGTTCTCCGAGCAGCGCTACCCGGTGCTGGTGGAGAGCCTCGCGCTGCGCGCCGACTCCGCCGGGGCCGGCAAGCGCCGGGGCGGCTTCGGGTACGACAAGCGGGTACGGGCGCTGCGGGACTGCCTGCTCCTGTCCAACGCGGACCGATCCGAGCTGGCTCCGTACGGCGTCAACGGCGGCCTCGCCGGGCACCCGTACGGCGTCTCGGTGGAGTCCGGCGAGGACGGCGTGGTCCGCTCGCTCCCCGGCATGGTGGACGACGTCCAGGTGCGCGCGGGCGACCTGGTCCGGCTGTGGACGTCGGGCGGCGGCGGCTGGGGCGACCCCTTGGAGCGGGAGACCGAGCTGGTCCGGTACGACGTCCGGTGCGGGCTGGTCACCCGGGAGGCGGCCGAGTCGGAGTACGGCGTGGTCTTCGCCGACGGGCTCACCGTGGACGAGGAGGCCACCGACCGGCTCCGGGCCGAGCGTCGCGGCGCGCGGGACGGCCTGCCCATGTTCGACCGGGGTGAGCACTTCCGGAAGGTGCAGAGCGCGGGTGGTCTGGTCTGGCCGGAAGGCTGGTCCGATCCCGACGACTGGCAGGCGGTACCGGTCTGATCAGGGGCGGAGAAGATCGTTTCTACTCCGCCCGCGGCCGCTCGCCGGTGCGTACAATCACAAGCACTCCCGAACCGCGACCTCCCGCGTTCCGGGCCCGGATCGGCGGAAGTGGGTGACCTGTGGCGCGACGCACGACGAAGTCGGACGGTCCTCCGGAGCGCGCCAAACCAACCCTTCAGGGGGTCTCCCGCGCGCTCCGGGTGATGGAGTTGCTCGCCCGGCAGCCGATGCGGGCCTCCGAGGCCGCCGAGGCCCTCGGCATGTCCTGGGCGACGCTGCACCGGACCCTGTCCCAGCTGGAGGAGGACCAGTTCCTGGAGCGGGACGCGGGCGGGGTCTTCCGGATCGGCCGGCGGACCTGGCTGCTGGGCTCGACCTACCTGGTCGGGCATCGGCTGCTGGATCTGGCGATCCCGCTGCTCACCCGGGCCTCGCAGGACACCCCGTTCGCGGTGTTCCAGCTGGTCGAGCGGAGTGAGGGCATGGCGGTGGTGCTGTACTCGCACGAGGCGCAGTCCGGTGAGATCATCACCAGGACGACCTACGGCCATCACTTCCCGCTGCACACCGGGTCCAAGGGGCATGTGCTGCTGGCGTACGCCCCGCAGGAGTTCGTGGACCGGTATCTGGGCGGGCAGCTGGTCGGGCTGACCCCCGGAACGATCACCGAGCCGGAGCGGCTGCGCGAGGTGCTGGCAGCCGTGCGGAAGCAGGGCTTCGCCCGTACGGTCGGCGATGTGCAGACCTTCACGGGCTCGGTCTCGGCGCCGGTCTTCGACAGCTCCGGCGAGGTCGTGGCCGCGATCTGCGCGGTGGTGTCCCGGTCGCATCTGGACGGCGGCCAGCACGAATCGCTCGTGATCGAGGCGGTTCAGCGGCTCGCTCAGGCGCTCTCGCTCGGTATCGGCTGGCAGCCGATGCGCAATTTCCGGCCGCAGGGTTAGGCGTTGATTCAGGTCCCGATCAACCGGGGCCTGGCATCCGATATCCCGTGTGCAACAGGCGGCATCCGGCTGCCGGACTGATTCTCCGCCGGCTTCGGCATGTCCACGTTTCTCACGTGCACTGATCGCCTAATAGGGCACTTCAGAACTTAACTCTTGACATACACGACTTCCGGCCCAAGACTTCACATCACCGTCAGACGAACACCGTATCCGCTAGGCGAATATCGAGGGACTATGCACGCCACGCTCGCCACGCTGGAATTGCGAAAAGTTCAGAAGTCCTTCCCCAGCGTGCGCGCGCTCAAGGATGTCTCACTCGCCGCCTATCCCGGCCGGGTCCACGCGCTGCTGGGCGAGAACGGCGCCGGAAAGTCCACGCTCATCAAAGTCGCCTCCGGTGCGCTGCAGCCCGACGGCGGGGAGATCCTGCTGAACGGTGCGCCGGTCCGGCTGACCCCGCGTACGGCCAAGTCCGCGGGAATCCGGGTGCTGCACCAGGAACGTCAGATCGCGCTGACCCGTTCCGTGGCCGAGAACGTCCTCCTGGACCGCCCCACCCGGGGCAGGTTCGGCCTGGTCACCGCAGGCGGACTGGCCCGTGCGGCGGGTGAGCGGCTCGCCCGGGTGGGCGCCGACCTGGACCCGCACGCCCCCGCCTGGACCCTGACGGTGGCCCAGATGCAGCTGCTCGAACTGGCCCGCGCGGTCTCCGACGACGCCACCTGCATCATCATGGACGAGCCCACCGCGAGCCTGCACCGGGCCGAGATCGAGCGGCTCTTCACCGTGGTACGCCAGGTCCGGGACAGCGGCATCGCGGTCGTGTACATCAGCCACCACCTGGACGAGGTGATGGAGCTCGCCGACGACTACACCGTGCTGCGCGACGGCTCCGAGGTGGCCTCCGGCCTGGTGTCCGAGGTGACCACGGCCCGGCTGGTCAGCCATATGTTCGGCGACGAGGTCTCCCTCCGCCGCGAGGACGTGCACGAGGGCGGCACCCGCCCCGGCGACGTGGTGATCGAGCTGGACCGGGCGAGCTTCGGCGGGGCCGTGCGCTCGGTGAGCCTGGCCGCCCGGCGCGGGGAGGTCCTCGCCGTAACCGGCGCGGTCGGCTGCGGGAGCCGGGAGGTCGCCCACCTCATGTCGGGGGCGATCAAACCGACCTCCGGCACGGTACGGATCCTCGGCTCCGGGCGGGGCAGCCGCCGGGCCGCGGCGCGGGCCGGGGTGGGCTTCCTGCCCGCCGACCGCAAGCGGGAGGGGCTCCTGCTCGACCGCTCGATCGTGGACAACGCCCTGCTCGCCGAGAACGGCATCACCCGCAGGCCCCTGTTCCACCCGCTGTCGGCGACCCGCCGGGCCGCCGACGCCTGTCGGCGGCTGGCGGTCAAGCTCTCCGACGTCCGCTCCCCGATCCGGGGGCTGAGCGGCGGAAACCAGCAGAAGGTGATCCTGGCCCGCTGGCTGCGGGTCGGCAGCGAGGTGCTCATCCTCGACGAGCCGACGGCAGGCGTGGACATCCCGTCCAAGTCCGAGATCTACCGGCTCATCCGGCAGCACGCGGTCGAAGGCCGCGCGGTCGTCCTCTTCTCCACCGAGTACCAGGAGATCAGGTGTGTGGCCGACCGGGTCCTGGTGATGCGGGACGGGCGGATCGCCGGTGAGATCGAGGGCGAAAACGCCACCGAGCATCGAATCTTCGAGATGGAGTTGGGGGCCTGACATGCAGACGACCGAGATGGCGACGGCCCGGCCCCGGGTGGCCGCCCCCCGGCTGCTCACCCCGGCCATCCGTGAACACCTCTACGTCTACCTGCCGCTGGTGGTCATCCTGATCGGCCTGTCGGTGATCGCGGCCTCCAGCAACGCCGCGTTCCTGTCCGGCAGCAACATCGAGCGGATGCTGGTGGCCAGCTCGGTACTGGGCATCCTCGCGGTCGGCCAGACCTTCCTGCTGGTCGGCGGGCAGCTCGACCTCTCGGTGGGCAGTCTGGTCTCGCTGGGCAGTGTGATCACCGCGAAGCTGCTCGTCGGGAACGTTCCAGACATCGTCGCGGTCCTCGTCTCGGTCGCGGTCGGGGCGGGCGCCGGGATCGTCTGGGGGCTGCTCGTCTCCCTGCTCCGGGTACCGCCGTTCATCCTCACCCTCGGCGGGCTGGCGGTCTTCGCCTCGATCGCGCTGACCCTGGCCAAGAGCACCCCGATCGCGCTGCCCACCGGGCTGGAGTGGCTGCAGAGCGGGAGCCTGCTCGGGCTGCGCACGCCCACGCTGATCTGGCTGCTCTGCCTGGTCGCCGGTGGGGTGCTGCTGCACTTCACCCGGTTCGGCCGCAACGTCTACGCGCTCGGCGCCAACGAGGAGGCCGCCTTCCTCTCCGGGGTCGCCACCACCCGCACCAAGGTTCTGATCTTCCTGCTCAACGGGGCCCTCGCCGGACTCGCCGCCGTGATCATCACCGGCCGGGTCAGCGCGGGCGACCCGCGGGCCGGGGTGGGCCTGGAGCTGATGGTGATCGCCGCGATCGTGCTCGGCGGCGCCTCCCTGGCCGGCGGGCGCGGCTCGATGATCGGCAGCACGCTGGGCGTCCTCGTCCTCGGCGTCGTGGCCAGCGCGCTGACCTTCCTGAACGTACCGGACTCCTACGACCAGTTCGTCTTCGGCGGAATTCTGATCGTCGCGGTCTCGGTAACGGCGGCGGCCGAGTTCCGCCGCCGCCGCAAGGTCCGGCTCCGGGCCTGAGCCGTCCCCGGCAGAAACCCGTGCAGAAACATGGAGTCATCATGATTCGGAAAGACCCCCTCCCCGACTTCAACCGCCGCTCACTCCTGCGAGGCGCCGCCGCACTCGGCGGCCTCGGCCTACTCGCTCCCGTCCTCAGCGCCTGCGGCGCCGCCGCGGAACCCGCGGCGGGAGCGGGATCGGGCGCCGTCGGCGCCGGCAAGACCATCGGCGTCTCCCTCAACGGCCTGGTCGAGTACACCAAGTACGTCGCCCAGGGCATCGCCAAGGCGATGGAGGGCACCGGCTACCAGCTCAAGGTCGTCCAGGCCAACTTCGACGTGCAGACCGAGCTGAAGAACCTGGAGAGCCTGATCTCCCAGGGGGTCGCCGGGATGGTCGTACTGCCCAACACCGTGGACACCGTACTGGCCGGGGTGAAGCAGGCCAAGGCGGCGAACATCCC
Organism: Rhizohabitans arisaemae; assembly: GCF_025996515.1. GTDB lineage: Bacteria > Actinomycetota > Actinomycetes > Streptosporangiales > Streptosporangiaceae > Rhizohabitans > Rhizohabitans arisaemae. The sequence continues at coordinate 253,083 of NZ_BLRH01000029.1, read as the reverse complement.
GACCGGGATCGCGCTCTGGGCCTCGCCGGGTCCGCTGGACGAGTACGTCCAAGGGGTCTCCTTCGTGGACTCCGTCGGCGGCGGCACCATGATCGGCGACTGGCTGAAGAAGAACGGCAAGCCGGGCAAGGTCATCGTCGTGCAGGGCGTGGTCGGTCAGGGGTTCTCCGAGCGGATCGACCAGGGGCTGGACGCCTCCCTGAAGGGCAGCGGCTTCGAGATCGTCGTACGGGAGCAGGGCTTCTTCGACCGGAGCAAGGCCGTCGGAGTGGTGGAGAACGCCCTCCAGGCCCACCCGGACGCCACCACCGTCGTCTCCTACGCCGCCGCGATGGGCAACGGTATCTCCGCGTACCTGAAGCAGAACAACATCACCGGCGTCACCCATGTGACCAGCGACGCCGACACCGAGATGCTGACCTGGCTCGGCACGCCGTACCTGGCCGCGACCCGCTACTACTCCGCCGCCGAGACCGGCACCCTCGCCGCCCAGGCGGTGCGCGCGGCGATCGAAGGGGGGACCCCGACGTTCAAGAACGCGGTGTTCCAAGACATGATGACCAGCAAGAACAAGGATGAGCTGATCGCCAAAGCACCGCTCAACCACCCTCAGTTCGAGAGTGTGCTGAACGGCCTGTGACGACTGCGACGACCATCCGACCCTGCGAGGTGTGACCGTGAAACCATCCAGTTTTCGATACGCGGTGCCGACCACGCTGCGTGCGGCGATCGACATCCGCGCCGCTTCCGAGGACTCGGTCGTCCTCGCCGGGGGTCAGAGCCTCATCCCGACCATGAACTTCCGGCTGGCCAACCCCGAGGTCGTCATCGACCTGCGCAAGCTCGACGAGCTGAACTACATCCGGGTGGGCGGCGGCATGGTGCGGATGGGGGCGATGACCCGGCAGCGGGTGGTTGAGGAGGACGCGGAGGCACTCGCCGCCAACCCGCTGATCCGGGAGACCCTCACCAATGTGGCGCACCCGGCGATCCGCAACCGCGGCACGATCGGCGGGAGCCTCGCCCACGCCGACCCGTCGGCGGAGCTACCCACGCTGCTCACCACGCTCCGCGGGACGCTCACCGCGCAGGGTCCGTCGGGCCGCCGCTCGATCCCGGCGACGGAGTTCTTCGAGTTCATCTTCACCACCGCGCTCGAACCCGACGAGCTGCTGGTCGAAGCGGCGGTGCCCGTCCTGGAACCGGGTGAGGGCTGGGCGTTCACCGAGTTCGCCCGGCGGCACGGCGACTACGCGGTGGCCGGGGTGGCCGCCACCCTGCTGGTCGGGCCGGACGGCCGGATCTCCCGAGCCCGGCTCGGCGCGTGCGGCATCGCCACGGTGCCGGCGCTGCTCACCGAATGCGAGGAGCTGTTGACCGGCAACGCGCCGGGCGACGAGCTGTTCGCCGCCGCCGGTCAGGTCGCGCGGGACGCGGTGACGGTCTCCGACGACAGCGCGACGACCAAGGCGTACCGGCGGCACGTGCTCGCCGGGCTGGTGGAGAGAACCCTGAAGACGGCGATGACGAGAGTGGGTGTTCCGCGATGAGCGAGGTGACCGTATTCGAGCCGGACGAGCCGGTCGTCGTCGAGGTCGAGGTGAACGGGGAGCCGGTCACGGCCGAGGTCCCGTCCCGGATGCTGCTGAGCGACTTCCTCCGCCAGCGGCTCGGGCTCACCGGCACCCACGTCGGCTGTGAGCACGGGGTCTGCGGCGCCTGTACGGTGCACATCGACGGACGTCCCGCCCGGTCCTGCCTGACCCTGGTGGCCCAGACGGACGGCCGGTCGGTCCGTACGGTCGAGGGGCTGGCCTGTGCCGACGGCACCCTGCACCCGGTCCAGCGGGCGTTCAAGGAGTGCCACGCCCTGCAGTGCGGGTTCTGCACGCCCGGGTTCATGATGGCGGTCGCCGGCCTGCTCGACGAGCGCGACGATCTCGCCACCGCCGACGACGAGACGATCCGTGAGGAAATTTCCGGAAATGTCTGTCGATGCACCGGCTATATGAACATCGTTTCCGCGGTCAAGCGCGCCGCGGAGCTCAGCAACGAGAGAGGGTGACGAGGCGATGTCCACCCGTCAGTTCGGCGCCCGCGTACAGCGCAACGAGGACCAGCGGCTCGTCACCGGCAAGGGCCGCTACGTCGACGACATCCCGCTGACCGGCGCCCTGCACGGCGCGTTCGTGCGGAGCAGCGTGGCGCACGCCCGGATCACCGGGGTCGACGTCTCCCGGGCGCTGGCGCTGCCCGGCGTCGTGAAGGTCTACACACACGCCGACCTCGGCGCGCTGGACGTGCAGATGCCGCTGCTCATCCCGCACCCGTGCATCACCCACGGCCGCACGCAGTATCCACTCGCCCGCGACGAGGTGTTCCACGTCGGCCAGGCGATCGCGTTCATCGTGGCCGAGGACCGGTACATCGCCGAGGACGCCGTCAGCCTGGTCGAGGTCGGCTACGAGATGCTCCCGGTGGAGGTCGACTTTGAGAAGGCGGCCGAGCCGGGCGCCCCGCTGGTGCACCATGACGTCCCCGGCAACATCGCCGCCCACCTCGTGCAGGAGAGCGGCGACGCGGACGCGGCCTTCGCGGCGGCCGACCACATCACCTCGATCAAGGTCCGGGTGGACCGGAGCACGGCCGCGCCGATGGAGTGCCTGGCCACGGCGGCGCGCTGGGACGAGGTCACCGGCGAACTGACCGTATGGGACGGCACCCAGGCGCCGATCGGCCTGCGCGGGGCGCTGGCCAGCCTGTTCGAGCTGGACGAGCACCGGGTCCGAGTGATCGCCCCCGATGTCGGCGGCGGTTTCGGGCCGAAGATCCATTTCCCGTACGCCAACGAGGTCCTGGTCCCGCTGGCGTCCATGGAGCTCAGGCGCCCGGTCAAGTGGATCGAGGACCGGTCGGAGAACTTCGTGCACATGACGCACGAGCGCGGCCAGATCCACGAGATCGAGCTCGCGGCCACCTCCGACGGCACGGTTCTCGGGCTGCGGAACAGGTTCCTGCACGACACCGGGGCCTTCATCCCGTACGGCATCGCGGTGGCGCAGGTCGCGGCCTGCCAGATCGCCGGGCCGTACCGCATCCCGAACGTCCGGGTGGAGTTCTCCTGCGTCTACACCCCCACGGTCCCGGTCACCCCGTACCGGGGCTGCGGCCGTCCCCAGGCCAACTTCGCCATCGAGCGGGCGATGGACCAGCTCGCCGAGGAGCTGGGGATCGACCGGTTCGAGCTGCGCCGCCGCAACTTCATCCAGCCGGAGGAGTTCCCGTACACCCGGCCGAACCTGATCTTCGCCGACGGCCTGGCGGTCACCCACGACTCCGGCGAGTACGAGAAGGCGCTAACCGCGCTGACGGACGCACTCGACCTGGCGGCGTTCGCCAAGGAGCAGCGGGAGGCCTGGGCGCAGGGCCGCTACCTGGGCCTGGGTGTCTCCTTCTATGTGGAGGGAACCGGCCTCGGCCCGTACGAAGGCGGGCATGTCCGGATCCACCCGATCACCGGGAAGATCTTCGTCAACACCGGCCTGACCACCCAGGGGCAGGGCCACGAGACGGTGTTCGCGCAGATCGTCGCCGACCAGCTCGGCGCCCGCGTCGAGGACATCATCGTCGTCGAGGGCGACACCGGGGTCTACGACTGGGGCGTGGCCACGTTCGCCAGCCGGGCGGCCGTGGTCAGCGGCAGCGCGATCCACAAGGCCGCGGTGCTCGCCCGCAAGCAGGTGATCAACGCCGCGGCGAACATGCTGGAGGCCGACCCGGACGACATCGAGCTGGCCGACGGCCGGGCCTTCGTGGTGGGTTCGGGGACCGCGGGGGTGACCCTCGCCGAGGTCGCCACGGCGAGCAACCCGCTCCGGTACGCCTTCAACAAGGCCGCGCAGAGCGCCACCCAGTTCGCCCCCGCGGCTCGCAGCGACGGCCCGTCGCTGGGCGAGGGCGCGCACCCGGGGATCGAGGCCACCGACTACTACTCTCCACCGCACGCCACCTGGGCGTACGGTGTGCACGGCGCGATCGTGGAGGTGGACCCCGCCACGTACGGCATCAAGATCCACCGATACGTCTGCGTGCACGACTGCGGCAATATGATCAATCCGATGATCGTGGAAGGGCAGATCGCCGGGGGCGTCGCGCAGGGCATGGGCGGGGCGTTCTACGAGAAGCTCGACTACGACGAGGACGGCACGCTGCGCAACGCCAGCTTCATGGACTTCCTCATCCCGTACGCGACCGAGATCCCGCACGTGGAGATGATCCACCAGGAGACCCCGTCGCCGCTCAACCCGCTCGGGATCAAGGGCGTCGGCGAGGCCGGAACCATCCCGGTGGCGCAGGTGATCGTGTCGGCGATCGAGGACGCGCTCAAGCCGCTGGACCTGCCCCCGTTCCGGATGACCCCGCTCAGCCCGTCGCTGATCCACAGCCATATCGCCGAGTCAGGGAACCGCGGATGACCCGCCGGAACGGCCGAGACCTGCCGGGGAAGTCCGCCGTCGAACTGGCGGCGCTGCTCCGGCACGGCGAGGTCTCGGCCGTCGAGGTGCTCGACGCCCACCTGACCCGGATCGCGGAACAGAACCCGGTCGTCAACGCGGTGTGCACGCTCAGCGAGGAGCGCGCCCGCGCCGAAGCCCGCCGGGCCGACGACCGGCGGGCCCGCGGCGAGTACCTCGGCGCGCTGCACGGCCTGCCCATCCTGCACAAAGACCTCACCGAGACCGCGGGGGTACGGACCACGTACGGCTCCGCCGCCTTCGCCGACAACATCCCCGCCGAGGACTCGGTGATCGTGGCGCGGGCCGCGAAGGCCGGGGCGGTGATGCTCGGCAAGACCAACACGCCCCAGTTCGGCACCGGCGGGCACACCCGGAACGCGCTGTTCGGCACCACGGTCAACCCGTACGACCCCGCCCGTTCCGCCGGCGGCTCCAGCGGCGGCTCCGCCGCGGCCCTCGCCACCGGAATGGCCCCCCTGGCCACCGGGAGCGACATGGGCGGATCCCTCCGCATCCCGGCGGCGTTCTGCAACGTCGTCGGGTTCCGGCCCTCGCCCGGGCTGGTGCCGCTGCTGCCGACCTCGATGGACTGGTTCCCCTACGTCGTCGTCGGGCCGATGGCCCGGAGCGTCAACGACCTGGCGCTGCTGCTCTCGGCGATCGCCGGGCCGGACGAGTCGGCCGCCATCTCCATCGAATCCGGCGGCGACCGGTTCGCCCCGCCGATCAACGGTGCGGTCTCCAAGCTCCGGGTGGCCTGGGCGCCGCGGATCGCCGGACTTCCGGTGGACGGCGACGTCCGGGCGGTCCTGGATCGGCTGGGCAAGGTCGTCGCCGGCCTGGGCTGCGAGACCGTGGCGGACGAGCCGGACCTCAGCGGCGCCGAGGAGGCGTTCCGTACCTGGCGGGCCTGGTACTACGCCACCAACTTCGCCACACTGCTCCGCGAGCGGCCCGAGGTCCTCGACGACGCCACCGCCGCCAACACCCGGGCCGGGCTCGCGCTGAGCGGTGCCGACCTCGGCCGGGCCGAGCTGCTCCGCACCACCCTGCGGCAGCGGATGACCGAGTTCTTCCGCCGGTACGACATCCTGGTGATGCCCTGCGTACCGGTCGCGCCCTTCCCCGCGGACTCCTGGTATCCGGCGACGGTGGACGGCGCACCGATGGACACCTACCTGGACTGGATGCGTCACCTCTACTACATCACCGCCACCGGCCTGCCCGCGTTGAGCCTGCCCGCCGGGTTCACCGAGGGCGGGCTGCCGGTGGGGGTGCAGATCGTCTCCGGGCCACGGCGTGACCTCGACGTGCTGCGGTTCGCCCGTGCCCTGGAGGAGGCGACCCGGTTCGCCGACCGGCGACCGGGCGGGACCACCGCGGGAGGAACCTCACCATGACCGGGCCGCTGCAGGACATCGTCGTCCTCGACCTCTCCCGGGCACTCGCCGGGCCGCACGCGGGCATGATGCTCGGCGACCTCGGCGCACGGGTGATCAAGGTGGAGCAGCCGGGCTCAGGGGACGACACCCGGAGCTGGGGCCCGCCCTTCGTCGGTCCCGACGACGCTCGCGAGTCGACGTACTTTCTCAGCTGCAACCGGAACAAGGAATCCATCACCCTGGACCTGAAGTCGGAGGACGGTCGCGAGACGCTCACCCGGCTGATCCGGCGCTCCGACGTCCTGGTGGAGAACTTCCGGACGGGGGTGCTGGACCGTCTCGGCTTCTCCATGGAGCGGCTGCAGGAGCTCAACCCCCGCCTGGTGATCCTCTCCATCACCGGGTTCGGCCACGACGGCCCCGAGGGCGGCCGTGCCGGGTACGACCAGATCGCCCAGGGCGAGGCGGGGCTGATGTCGCTCACCGGGTCGGGCGAACCCACCCGGGTCGGAGTCCCCATCGGCGACCTGCTCGCCGGGATGTACGGAGCGTACGGCGTCCTCGCGGCCCTGCACGAACGCGGCCGGACCGGCAAAGGCCGGGTGGTCCGGACCAGCCTGCTCGCGGCGATCGTCGGAGTGCACGCCTTCCAGGGCACCCGGCGGACCGTGGCCGGGGAAACCCCGGTCGGCACCGGCAACCACCACCCTTCCATCTGCCCGTACGGGCTGTTCCACTGCGCCGACGGCATGCTTCAGGTGGCCGTGGGCTCCGAGTCGCTCTGGCAGCGGTTCGCCAAGGAGTTCGGACTGCCCGTGGACGAGCCCGGCTACGCCACCAACGACGAGCGGGTACGCAACCACGAAGCGGTCAAAGCGGCGGTCGACGCCGCGTTCGCCGACCTCAAGCTCGAAGACCTGCTGGCCCGGCTCGCCGCGTGCGGCGTCCCCGCGGGCGAGGTACGCGACCTCGACCGGGTCTACTCCTGGGACCAGACCAAGTCCCAAGGTCTCCTCCTCCAGGTCGACCACCCGACCCTGGGCGACATCACCCTGCCCGGACCGCCGCTCCGCTTCGACGGCGGAGCCCGTACCGAACACCTCCCCCCACCCACGCTCGGCCAGCACAACACGTCGGTCCGCGCCTGGCTGGACGAGATCGAGGCGTCCGGGGAGCATCCATGACGACACGGCCGAACTCCGCCGAACTCATCGAACAGGTCCTGGACCCCGGCAGCTGGATGTCCTGGGACCGCCCGATCACCGACCGGGCCTCGGACGAGCGGTACCGCGCCGCCCTCGCCCGCGCCCGGGAGGTCAGCGGGCTGGACGAGGCCGTGATCACCGGAGAGGGGACCGTCCGGGGCCGCCGGGTGGCCGCCGTCATCGGGGACTTCCGGTTCATGGCCGGTTCCATCGGCGTCGCCACCGCCGAGCGGATCGTCGAGGCGGTGCACCGCGCCACCCGGGAAGGCCTGCCGTTGCTCGCCGCCCCCGTCTCCGGCGGCACCCGCATGCAGGAGGGCACCGTCGCCTTCGTGCAGATGATCACGATCACCGACGCCATCGCGGCGCATCGGGCCGCGCGGCTGCCGTACCTCGTCTATCTCCGCCACCCCACCACCGGCGGCGTCTTCGCCTCCTGGGGATCGCTCGGGCACATCACGGTCGCCGAACCCGGGGCGCTCATCGGCTTCCTCGGCCCCCGGGTGTACCAGGCGATCTACGGCAAGGAGTTCCCGCCCGGGGTACAGACCGCCGAAAACCTCTACGAACACGGCCTCATCGACGCCGTCCTGCCCGTCTCCCAGCTCGCCGAGATCGCCGACCGGGCGCTCAACGTGCTGTGCGCGCCCACCCACACGATTCCACCGTCGCCGCACCTCGCCGACGCGGAACCGCCGGACATCCCGGCCTGGGATTCGGTACGGCTGTCGCGGCAGGCCGAACGGCCCGGAGTCCGGGCGCTCCTGCGCCACGGCGCCACCGACGTGGTCCGGCTCAGCGGCACCCAGGAAGGCGAGACCGATGGAACGCTCCTGCTCGCGCTGGCCCGGTTCGGGGACGCGCCATGCGTCGTCCTCGGGCAGGACCGCTCCCGGGGACGCAAGGACGACCCGCTCGGACCCGGCGGCCTGCGCGCCGCCCGCCGGGGCATGCGGCTCGCCCAGGAACTCGGGCTGCCCCTGGTCACCATCATCGACACCGTCGGCGCCGCCCTCACCAAGGACGCCGAGGAAGGCGGGCTCGCCGGAGAGATCGCCCGGAGCCTGTACGACCTGGTCACCCTGGAGTCGCCCACCCTCTGCGTCCTCCTCGGCGAAGGCACCGGCGGCGGTGCCCTGGCGCTGCTCCCCGCCGACCGGATCGTCGCGGCCCAGCACGCCTGGCTGTCCCCGCTGCCGCCGGAAGGCGCGAGCGCCATCCTCCACCGGACCACGGACCACGCCCCCGAGCTCGCGGCGGCCCAGGGCATCCGCTCGCTCGACCTGTATCGCAACGGCATCGTCGACCGGATCGTGGCCGAGTCCCCGGAGCACCCCGAGGAGTTCCTGCGCCGCCTCGGCAAAGTGATCACCGCGGAGCTGCTCGGGCTCATCCCGATCCCCGCGCCGGTCCGGCTGGCCGAACGCCGCCGCAGGTTCCGCGGCCTCGGCCGTACCCACCCTGCGGGGAGCCGGCGATGACGTCGCCGCTCGTGGTCACCGTCCGAACGCCCTCCCATGTCACAGGGTTCCTGCTCACCTGAGGACGCGAACGATCTCGACGCCGGGACCGGCGGCCCGTCGGTGTCCCGCGGGCCTGGCCTCGTGCGGGTACCAGCAGGGAGACCGCACACACCGATCACCGTGGAGGTGGTAACCGATGAATCCGATCGTCGTCACCGGAGCGGCCGGGATGACCGGGCGTGCCGTCCTGGCGGCCCTGGCCGAACGCGGAGTCGCTGCCGCCGGGCTGGTCCGCCGGGCCGAGCAGATCCCGCTTGCCGTCGCCGCCGGTGCCGGACGGGCCGTGGCCGTGGACCTGACCGACCGTGCCGCACTGGCGGACGCGATCGACGGCGCCGCGGCGATCTACCACATACCGCCGAACATGCACCCGGCCGAGCACGAGCTCACCCGCGCCGTGATCGAGACCGCGGAGCGCCGTGGCGTCACCCGGTTCGTCCTGCACTCGGTGCTCGCTCCCTACCTGCCGGAGCTCCCCCATCACCTGCGCAAGGCCGAGTCCGAACGGGCCCTGCGACGATCAAGCCTTGTCTGGACGAGCCTGCAGCCCGGCTGGTACGCGCAGAACCTGCTCGCCCAGCTCCTCCGCGCCCGCGGCGAAGGCGTCGTCGCCATGCCGTACTCGGTCTCCACGCCCTTCACCCCGGTCGACCTCGCCGACGTGGCCCAGGCCGCGGCGATCGTGCTCACCGAGGACGGCCACGGATACGCGAGCTACGAGCTGTGCGGCCCGGACACACTGAGCACCGCCGAGATGGCCGGGATCGTCGGAGACCTGCTGGGCGCCCCGGTCCGGGCCGAGCGGGAGACCGTCGAGCGATGGCGGCGGAGCGCCCAGGCCCGGTACCCCGAGGGCTTCGAGCCGATGTTCGCCTTCTACGACCGGCACGGTCTGGCCGGCAACCCGCGAGCCCTCGCCATGCTCCTCGGCCGTACCCCGACGGACCTCCGTACCGTCCTCGCCCGCCACCTCGGGGAAGGCTGATCTCGGGGTGGTTTTTCCGACTTAAGGTATTTCCGCAGGCAAACCCAAGGCGCCTTCGAGGGGCGGCCGATCGGTCTCACCGCAGCGAAGGTGTGCTCACCAGCGCGTGCCCGGGCTGATCACCGGGTTGCCGAAGCGGATCTCGCCCTCCTTCTTCCACAGGGCTCTGGCAGCGTACTCAGAGCCATAAGGCGGACGCACTTCGTGGTAGCCACAGGTCTGGATCTCGCCCTCCACGAGGATGTACATCCGATGGCACCCCAGCTCCCTGCCCGCGCCCCGCTCCAGGAACGTGTCGTAGACCTGGACCGCGATATCGGCCCGGGTGCCCACGGGGCCACGCATCCGCACCCTGATCAGCATGCGGCTCTGCCGGACCCGAATGCACCCCTCAAGCTGCACGCCCTGCACCGTTTCGGTCCATGGACTGCATTTCTCTCCTTCCACCGGGGGCGTGGTCCCGCCGCTCAGACCCGGAGGCTTCGACTCCGGCGACGGGGACGCCACCAGGGTTCCGAAGACGAACGCCGCGACCGTCATCCCCACGGTGATCAGTGCGGCGGGTAAGAGCGGAACCGTCCGGCTTCGTAGGGCGACCTTTTCGGGTATCCGTCCGAGAGCTGGACCGGGCTTGTCCTCTCCGACGCCATCGGCTGCCTGATGCAGGGCTTCATGCCGCTCCATCCCCTCATCGCTGTCGGCTGCTCCCTCCGCCGCCCTTACCGAGGTGAGGTACTCTCCGGCCCTACTCCGCCAGCCCCGCTCCGCCTGTTCCAGCTCGCCGCGCAGGCGGTCGACGTCCTCCCCGAGCCGCACGAGGTGGCCGGCCCGCTCCGTGGGGAGTTCGAGCACGGCCGCGATCTCGGCCATCGTCACGGCGCCGGGCAGCCGGTTGCGCTCGACGAGCTGTCTGGATCCCGAAAGCCAGCGAGACACCAGTGAAGCATCACCACCGGTTATGCGGTTGGCGAGCAGTTTCTGCGGGCGCCGACCCAGCGCTTCACGCAACGCCTGAGCCGCCTCATCCAATACCCGGGCAAGATCGTCTACGAGCTCTTCAAAGCCGTGCATGGCGGTGCAACCCCTGCCCACAACTGCCTGACAACTCGGGACTGCGCACGTCAAAGGCCGTCCGCAATGTGCCACAAGATCCTACCGGCCTCGGGCCCTGGACTCCCCCGGCACGCGAACTTCAGCCTTGAACCATCTTTCACCCCCACAGACCGGAGTGATCCATGCGTTCATTCATCCTCGCTCTCGCGACCGTCGCCGTGCTTGCCGGACTGCCCACGGGTACGGCCTCCGCCCAAACCCGGTCCGCACTGCCCACCTGCGACGGCACGCGAGTCGCCCGTCAGCCGGTGTACGCGCAGGGGTACCGGAACCCCTCCGCGTACATTCACCTCTTCTACGACGCCAGGACCGACACGGCCTGCGCGTTCCTCAACTCCTCGAACCGCACCTGGGGAACGTCGAAGCACATGACGATCCAGCTCAAGCACTGCGCCGGAGGCCGTGCGGCGTACGGCAGCTGCGATCGCCAGCTCCAGTCGACCGCCGTCCGCGGCTGGTACAGCGGACGTACGAACACAGCCACGTTGAAGATCAGCCGAGGCTGCATGGTGGCTTGGGGGCGCCTGTCGTGGGGGAGCCACTACGCACTCACCGCCACCAAGCCCTACTGCGTCACGGATGCCGGCTCCGCGACCCGTTAGTTCAGCGCACTCCGCATCCCCGATCTCCGGGCCGATTGAAGGTCCCGGTCGTCGCCCGCGGTGACCTGTACCGCCTCATCGACGCAGGAGACGCCTCTGACCGGTGCAGCCGGTATCGGCGAGCGCCGGTCAGAGGCGTCTCCAAGCGGAGGGTCCCCCGGCTCAGGCCTCCGAAGCGGTGGGCCCAAAGCGGCCGACCTTGATGCTCTTCCGGGTCAGGGATCGACGCGTTCGAGGATGACCACGGGGATCTCGCGGTCGGTCTGGGCCTGGTACTTGTCGTACTGGGGGAAGGCCGAAGCGGCGATCTTCCAGAGGGCGGGCCTCTCCTCCGGGGTGGCGGCACGGGCGCGGGCGCGGAACTTGTCCGCCGCCACCTGGACGTCGACCTCCGGGTAGTCCAGCATGTTGAGATACCAGGCGGGATGGGTCGGCGACCCACCGTTCGATCCCACGATCAGGTATCGGTCACCGTCCTTGGCGTAGATCAGCGCGGTCCGTCGAGGCTGACCCGACTTCCGGCCTCGGGTGGTGAGGAGCAGCGAGGTCCAGCCCTGGTAGACGTGGCCCACGCGTCCATCGGTCTCGATGTATTTGCGGACGTGCTCGGCAACCCACCCCGTCGGGCTGTCGAGCACTTCGTCCTTGTCAGTACTCATTTCTTCCCCCATTCCGTGGATCAGCCATCGTAGGCGGCGGGGTCGGATCACCCGCGGGCCGCCCCCGGCTCGGGCCGGACGAGGGAGCCGCTTCCTAGGAGACAGGTGGCGGAGCTCCCGGGAAAGGATCGGGAGCTCCGCCGTCCGGTCGACGCCGTCACCGGGTCACGCGCCGCGGGCACCGCCCGCCGACCGCTGCCCACCCAAGCCACGGTCGGGGCTTGCGCCGGTGCCCGTCCGCCGTACCGGGACGGCGTCGCCGATTGTGCGGAGTCGCATGCGGGCTACGCGGTGAAGCCGCTGAAGAGCAGCGCCGCCAGCCCGAGCGCGACCACCAGGTTGACCACGGTCGCGGCGCCGAACACGCCCACCGGCCGCCAGCCCGCCTCCTTGAGTGAGGAGACGCGGAACTCCAGGCCGATGCTGACGAAGGCGAGGATGAGGAACCACACCCGCAGGTCGTTCGCGACTCCGATCACCGCCTTGCCCTCGGCCTTGCTCACCAGGCCGAGGTACCAGGTGGCGATCACCGAGGCGGCGATGAAGCCGAGGACGAACTTGGGGAAGCGCCGCCACAGGTCGCCCGGGCTCGGGCGCGGTGCGTCGGGGCGCCGCTCGATCTTGAAGGCGAAGTAGGCGGTCAGCGCCACGGCCACCACACCCATCAGGGCGTTCTGGGTGACCTTGACGATGCTCGCGATCTGGAGGGCCTCCTCCCCCACGATCGCCCCGGCGGCGGTCACCGCGGCCGTGGTGTCGATGTTGCCGCCGATCCAGGCACCCGCCACCTCGGGGCTCAGCCCGAACACCCCGGCCAGCCAGGGCAGCAGGAAGATCGAGGGCAACGCGAAGGCGATCACCAGACTGGCGCTGTAGGCGAGTTGTTCGCGTTTCGCCTGGACCGCGCCCGCGGCGGCGATGGCCGCACTCACCCCGCAGATGGAGACGGCCGAGGAAAGCAGCGCCCTCAGCTTGTCGTCGAGGCCGAGTCGGCCGCCGAGCCACCAGGTGAACAGAAAGACCAAGCTGATCAGCACGATCGCCTGGAGAATGGCGGGTCCCGCCGCCGTGGCGATCACGCTGAGGTTGATGGACGCGCCCAGCAGGACCAGACCGGTCTTGATGAAGAACTCGGTCCGGAACCCGCCCGCGAGCCGGTCCCTGACCCCGGCCGCGGTGAGGATCGCGTTGCCGATCAGGCCGAGCACGATCGCGTAGATCGGATACTCGACGGCCGCGCCGAGCTCGGCGAGCGGGCCGCCTTCGGTGATCTCGGGGACGGCCTGTTCCAGGTAGCGGGTGGCCGCCGCGAGCGTCAGGACGACCAGGACGCCCCCTATCGCCCAGGCCAGGCTCGGACGGGCGGCCGGGTCACGGATGATCGCGTTCTCGGATCGGGCCTCGGCGCTCATCACGGCACCAACCCGACGGGGATGACCCCGGTGAGCACGAGCACCAGCAATGCCAGCCCGACGATCGTCGCCGCCCAGTCCTCGTCGATCGTCCGGCGCCTGCGTTCCTGTGGAGTCTCCGCCATGACCTACCTCTTCGTCGTTCCCACCCCCCGATCAGATTTCATAGTAAACAAGTGGGAAATATAGGTAAATATGTGGGGTGCAACTTTTCACAGACGCCGTCAAGCCTGCAACCTAGGCTGTCCGAGGATCATCGTGATCGGCTGCTCATGGCTTCGGGCAGCCGACAAATGTGAGAAGGCCTACGGTGAAGAAGTTTGCCCCTCTTGTTGTCGTCGCCAACCTGCTCGTGGCGACCTTGGTCACCACCGCGCCGGCGAGTGCCGTCGTCGTCAACTGCAACGTGACCGAGTACCCGAACTACGCAACGCTCGCCCAGTGTGAGACCGAAGGAGTCGACTACCGCCGAGTCCAGGTGGTACCGGCCGGAATACAGCCGAGGGTCGCGCACATCGCCATCCACGGCGGAGCGATCGAGGCGCCGACCACACAGCTGGCCCGGCACGCCGCCGTGGACAGAGTCGTCCCTCCGGCGGATCGCCGGTCCTTCTACTCCTTGGAGGGGATCAAGCCCTCCGGCAACGCCAAACTGCACATCACCTCCACCCAGTTCGACGAGCCGAACGGGCTCGCCGTCGTGCAGGCGTCCCGGTTCACGGTCTCCTGGCACGGTGCCTCGGGTACCACGGCGACGACCTACGTCGGCGGGCGGGACGCGGTCACGGCGGCCCGGGTCCGGTCCGAGCTGACCGCGGCGGGGTTCCACGTCACCCACCCGGTGCCGCCGAACCTGGACGGCAGCAGCCCGAACAACATCGTCAACCGGAACCTCCGGGGCATGGGCGTCCAGTTGGAGATCACCCGCGCCCAGCGTGAGCAGTTCTTCGCGGGTGGCACACTGACCCGATCCTGGGTCGAGAACCCGGCCAACCGCACCCAGGCTTTCTACGACTACGTCGCGGCCGTCAACCGGGCGCTGTCCTAAGAGTGCGTTAAGCGAGCTAAGGCCCCTTTCGTCGTTGCGGTTGGTTGGATGAGGTCTGCTGGTCGGTCAGCCGCCGTTCGGCCTACGGGCGCGGCCGGCGCGGACACCGGACCGCTCGTGAGCAGGTTCTCCGCGCTTACCGCGACTGAGCTTGTCACGGTCGGCCCGGTGTCCGCGGCGGCGGGCTTCACGCCGTAGGGCTTTACACGGACACCTACTGTCGAAGGTCCTGTCGAAGGTCGGTCGTCTCGGGACCGGCTGGGACGGCGGGGGTTCGAGGCCATGTCCAGGCGGAGCGCAGGATGAAGGCCAGGAGCAGCACCTCGATTCCGATGGAGAGGCCGTAGAAGGGGGCCCAGTCCCAGGACTCCCCTACCGCGTTGAACACCGAGTAGGGGATGTAGAGCGATGCAACGACGAGGTTCGTGGCGCGGTTCACCCGGGCGGGCAGCGTCATGGAGAGCATCACCATCAGGGCAGGGATCGCCACGGACGCGAACATAACGGTCAACAACGTCGGGCTGATGTCGAACTCAAAGACGACGCCAGCCAGGATCTTGTCGACGGTGCCAGGCTTGTAAAGGTGGAAGTAGTCGACGTAGATGTAGAGGAACATGAAGCTGGTCCATGCGGCGGCGAGCTTGACCTGCACGGGGACCGGCGGGTTGTCGAGCAGGTTCGGGGTTTTCGTCCGGATGGTCATCGATTCTTCTTTCGAGAGGAGCGGTCCGTCCGCCGGAGTGGCGGCAGGTTGGGGCGTACACACGCACGGGGTTGGGTCGTTCTCGTCGGTCCGGTCGTCAGACGGTGACGACGACCTTCCCTCGGGTGTGGCCGGCCACGACGTAGCGGAGGGCGTCGGCTGCTTCGTCGACGTTGCGGGTGCTGCACACACCCGTCTCCTCGGCGCCAAACGCCTTGGCGATCTGTACGGCGAAGGAGCCCACGCCGCCCCGACGTGCCCGTGACCAGCACCGTCTGGCCCGGTCGAACGTTCGCGATCTTCGCCCCCGGCACCAGGCGTGCTCCGGCATTCGATCGCTGTTCGATTCCCACAGCAGCCTCCTCACGTCCGAGCTGCGACTCTCGCTGGTTCGTACACCGTACTTCGTACGCCGTACTACGATAGTACGCTGTACGATGTCCGTACGCTGCACGATTGTCAAGCCGTTCGAGGGAGCGAGGAGACCCGTTGTCTGCAAGGGAACGACACCAGGTCGCGTCAGACGCGGGGCTGAGCAGGAAGCGGGTCGTGGTCGAGGCGGTCCGGCTCGCCGACCGCGAGGGGGTCGGCGAGCTGAGCATGCGCCAGCTGGCTCGCGCGCTCGGCGCGGGCGCGATGTCGCTCTACCACTACGTAGCGAGCAAGGAGGACTTGCTGGACGCCATGATCGACGTCGTGTTCGAGGAGATCGAGCTCCCGCCTGAAGAGACCGACTGGCAGTCAGCGATGCGACGTCGGGCGGTATCCGCCCGACAGGTTCTCGCACGCCACCCGTGGGCGATCGGCCTGATGGAGTCGCGGACATCGCCGGGGCCCGCGAACCTCCGCCACCGCGAAGCGGTCACCGCCTGCCTGCGGAGGGCTGGCTTCCCGGTCTTGATGGCGACGCACGCCAACTGGTTGCTCGACAGTTATGTATACGGTTTCGCCCTGCAGGAAGCCAGCCTGCCGTTCGACACCGCCGATGAGTTCACGGACATGGCCGAGGACGTCTTCCTGCCCCAGCTTCCTCCTGACGAGTTCCCCTACCTCAACGAGTCCGCCGCGGTGCTCGCCGCTGCCGGCTACGACCCGGCGGAGGAGTTCACCTTCGGCCTCGACCTCGTCCTAGCCGCCCTCGAGCCCCTGAGAGTGCCTACGTGAGCCTCCATCCGTGATGTCGTCATGTGATCGTGTGGATTTGTAGTGTTACCGCCAGTCTGCGGGTTCAGTTGCGCTGGGATGGCGCGGTGACTGAGCGCAAGCCGTCCCCGAGCGACTTAACCGACGCTCAGTGGGCGTTGATCGAACCGGTCCTCACGGCATGGAAGGCCGCGCACCCCTCGGTCAGCGGCCACGAAGGCAACCATGCGCTGCGGGAGATCGTCAACGCGATCCGCTACCAGGGACGAACCGGCGCCCAATGGGACTATCGCCAGCCTGGGGATCGCCGTGGACATCGTCGTAACGCACTCTAAGAGCCGCCGACCGGTAAGCCCGGGGCGCGGGTCCCGCCCCGGGACGATCCGGCACTTGGCGTGAACCTCCGACCTTGTCTCCCCTACGAGAGTCGGCCATCTGCACGCCGCCCACTGACCGGCGCGACAGCCACTCAGGGCCTTTTCGGGGTCCGGTGGTAATGGATCTTGCCGTACGCGTCCACCGAGATCACCTCCCGGGTCCATCCGCCCTTCCGGGCGCGAACGACCCAGACGATCGCCCACAGCGAGGTGGTGAGAATGGTCATCAAGGCGTGGGCGACGTGCTCCGCCGGGCTTATCCCGTCATGCTTGACCATGACGGCTTGAGATCCGTAGCGATGCTTCAGGCGCCAGCCCAGGTAAACGCGATTGCTGATGGCCCGGTCCAGAATCTCGTGGGGCGGGATCGCGGGCAAAGCCGACGGGAAATACCAGACCTGTTCCCTATGGCCAAGCGCGGGAAGATCCTTAACTATCTCCCGGAGTTCACTGCAATATGTCGCTTGATGGACGTGCGTCAGCCTCGCGTCAAGCTCCTCCTTGGACAGTCGGCCGGCCGCGAACCCCGCGCTGAGTACGGCGGAAACATGCTCACGGTCGACGTCGCCTGCACGAAGATCGGGCGGGTCCCACACGGCGATCTCCTTCACCTACCCAGTGGTGACACTCGGTCATCAACAGCTGAAACTGCATAAAGCCAATGCAGGATCATGAGTGGCAGGATTCGGAGATTCCGCTGCTAGAGATTTTAGTCGCTCACCCCACGAATCGGGATTGCCCTATTTGGAGTCATCGCGGCTTCGCACGACACAGCTATTAGCGGACATGAATCACTGAAAGTGGACACGGAGGACGGTTCGCCGAACCGTAAGGTCCCGACCGCGCATTCGCCGTACCCGATCCGGCCGGTCGGGACGGGGACCAGGGCTCGGTCTCCCTCGGCGAGCTCAAGCATCAGAGGTGCTGAAGGAACCCGGCCGACCACAACGAGGTCGTTGGGCCACGGACTGCTCAGCCCCGCCCGGCCGCGAGTCCCCCGGCGGTCGACTCCCTGATGATCAGCCGGGTCGGAACCGAGAGCGCTCCCGGCTCCGCGCCGTGCAGGACGTCGATGAGGGCGGCGGCGGCCGCCGCCCCGCGCCGCTCCGCCTCCAGGCTGAGCACGGTCAGCGGCACGTCCCAATGCTTGTCCTCGGCGGTCTCGCACATGATCGTCACCAGTAGGTCGCCGGGGATGGCGAGCCCCAGCCTGCGCGCCGCGCCGAGCAGCGCGTCGCCGTACGTCTCGTTGAGCCCGTGCACCGCATCGGGGCGATCGGGGCCGGACAGCAGGCGTTCGGCCGCCGTGGCGGGGCTCTCCCCGGGCCGGGGCGCCTCGATGATCACGGGGTTGCCGGTCGCGTCGGACCAGGCACGATAGGCCTTCTCGGTTTCGAGGGTGTAGGAGTCGGGTTCGGTGCCGGTGAGGAGCGCGATGCGGTCGGCCCCGGAGTCACGCAGGTGGCCGAGGAGGGTGTGCAGGGTCTCGGCGGAGTCGCCGTCGACGGCGAACACGTGGGGGAAGTCAGGGTCGAGGGGTTTGCCGTCGGTGACCACGGGCTTGCCCCGTCTGCCGAACTCTTCCATGATCGGGTCACCGTGGGCCGGGTCGACGACGATCACTCCGTCCAGGGGGACCTTGCCCCACAGGGAGGTGGGCAGAACCACCACCGCGTGGTCACGCTCGACGGCGAGCATGGTCGCCCCGGCGGCGAAGGCGGCGTAGTAGGGCCGGTAGGTGTGCTCCCAGTTCCGTGATCCGACATGCTCGACCAGGATGCCGAGGACGCCGACCCGGCCCGAGGCGAGTCCGGCCGCGACCGGGTCCGGCTGGTACCCGAGTTTGGCGGCGGCAGCCCGTACCGCGTCCCGCGTGCGCTCGGAGACCCGGCCTTTGCCGTTGAGCGCATGGGAGACCGTCGTGATCGACAACCCGGTGGCGCGGGCTACGTCACGGATGCCGATGCGGGAGGCCATGCGGACATCCTGCCATGGAGAGAAAACGTTTTGGCAAAACTCTTGACGTGGCCAAAACGTTTTTGCAAAAGTGCATCAACGCCCCAACCAGGAGAGATGCCGTCAATGGTCATTAAACGCTCCAGCATCGCCGTCGCCGGCCTGCTGGCACTGCTGCTCACCGCCGGGTGCGGCGGATCGTCCACCTCGGCCGGCACGGTCGAGGCGAGCGGCGGCTCGTACGGCGGCTGCGAGGTCACCGGGAAGCGGGGCGAGTTCACCCTCAAGCCCGTCGTCGCGGACACGCTCAGCGTCCAAGGCGACCTGCCCTCCCCCGGGTGGTGGAACGGCGACACCGTCGCGGCCATCAAGGACGGTTTCGAGTACTGCATGGCCGCCACCATCGCCCACCGCGCGGGGCTGTCCAAGCTCGCGATCGAGAACACGCCCTTCGACGCCCTCGTCTCCGGCCGGACCCAGAACTTCGACCTCGCCCTCGCCGAGATCTCCATCACGGACGAGCGCAAGCAGGTCGTCAACTTCTCCACGCCGTACTTCGCCTCCAACATCGGGGTGATGGCGAAGAAGGGCGCGGACGTCACCGCCCAGAACATCCGGACGCTCCGGCTCGGCGTCAAGCAGGGCACCGCGGGGGCGCTCTGGGTGATGAACACCCTCAAGCCGGAGCAGCAGCCCAAGGTCTTCACCGGCGACCCCGAGATGAGCGCGGCCCTGCAGGCCGGGCAGATCGACGCCGCCTTCCAGGACGTGGCGATCATGCTGGGCTCCGCCGTCAAGTCGAACGGCCTGTTGGAGGTGGTGGGCCAGTACGACACCGGTGAGTCCTACGGCGCCCTCTACCCCAAGGACTCCCCGAACGCCGAGACCTTGAACAAGATCATCGATCAGATGAAGGCCGACGGGACCTTCGACCGGCTTTCCGCGACCTACCTGTCCAAGGCGTTCGGCGGTGACCCGGCCCGGATCCCGCTCTGGACCACGCGGTGACGGAGACCGCGCAGGCCGCCCCGAGGGCGACGGCGCAGCCCGTACCCACCCCAGGCCGGGGCCCCGCCCTCATCGGTCTCGCCGCGGCGACGATCGCCACGGCCGACACCTGGGCGGTCACCGCCACCGTCTTCGAGGCGGCGGCGGGTGGCTGGAGATGGGTGCTGGGCGGTGCGGCCCTCGCGGGGGCGGCGGCCGTACTCCTGGTCTACCGTCCCGCCCTGGACGCCTGGCGGAGTTCCGGCCGCTGCGCCGCCTCCGCCGACCCGGTGGAACGACGGGCTTTGGCGGCCCGGGCCCGCGAATCCGCGTGGACCGCCTCCGGCCTGGCCTTCGCCGTCCTGTGCGCGCTCGCCCTGCTCGTCTTCGTGCTCGCCAACGACGCCGCGGTGCAGCGGACGTTCCTGCAGAGCGAGCTGATCGCGACAAGCGCCCTCGACATCGTCCGGGCGTTCGGCACGAACCTGTTCATCGCCGTCGTCGCCCAAGCGCTTGTGCTGGTCTGGGGGCTGGTCCTGGCCTTGGCCCGGCTCGCCCCCGGCCGGGTGGGGCGGCCCATCCGGGCGCTGGCGATCGTCTACATCGACGTCATCCGGGCCGTACCGGCGATCATCGTGATCTACCTGATCGGGTTCGGACTGCCGATCGCCGAGGTGCCGATCCTGTCCGGCCTCAGCCAGACCTGGTACGCCATCCTCGCCCTGACCATCGTCTACGGCGCCTACGTGGCCGAGGTGTTCCGCTCCGGCATCGAGAGTGTGCATCCCAGCCAGGTCTCGGCCTCGCGCTCGCTGGGCTTCTCCCACCTGGCGACGATGCGGCACGTGGTCGTGCCCCAGGCGACCAAGCGGGTCATCCCCCCGCTGCTCAACGACTTCATCAGCCTGCAGAAGGACACCGCCCTGGTCAACGTGATCGGCACGATCGACGCCTTCAACCAGGCGAAGATCTTTTCCTCCAACCACTTCAACCTGTCCTCGGTCACCGTCGTCGCGGCCCTGTTCATCCTGATCACGATTCCGCAGGCCCGGCTCGTCGACCGCCTGATCGCACGCGACAAGGCCCGGGGGGCGTGATGGCATTCCTGGAGATCAGCGGCCTGCGGAAGAGCTACGGCGACCACGAGGTGCTGCGCGGCATCGACCTGGCCGTCGAGCGGCACCAGGTGATCTGTCTTATCGGCGCCTCGGGGAGCGGCAAGTCGACCCTGCTGCGCTGCATCAACGCGCTGGAGACGATCGACGCCGGGCAGATCGGGCTCGACGGCGAAGTCGTGTCCGGGGCCGGGGTGGACGTCAACCTGCTCCGGCGCGATGTCGGAATGGTCTTCCAAAGCTACAATCTGTTCCCGCATATGAACGTGATCGACAATGTCACGCTCGCTCCCATCCGCCTCGGCGGCCTCTCCCGGGAACAGGCCACGGCGAAGGCGACGGCGCTGCTCGAACGGGTCGGCCTGGCGGACAAGGCCAAGGCCTTCCCCGACCGGCTCTCCGGCGGCCAGCAGCAGCGGGTCGCGATCGTACGAACCCTCGCCATGGAGCCCCGGGTCCTGCTGCTCGACGAGATCACCGCGGCGCTCGACCCCGAGCTCGTCGCCGAGGTGCTCGGCATCGTCCGGCAGCTCGCCGCCGAGGGCATGACCATGCTGCTCGCCACGCACGAGATGGGCTTCGCCCGCGAGGTGGCCGACACGGTCTGCTTCCTCCACCAGGGCAGCCTGCTGGAGATGGGCCCGCCGGAGCAGATCTTCACCGAACCCGCCGAGGAGCGCACCCGGATGTTCCTGAAATCGATCATCGCGGCAGGCCGGCTGTGATCCTGGCGATCCAGCACGAGCACGGCACCGACCCCGGACTGGTCGGCGAACGCGTCCAAGCGGCCGGGATCACCCTGGACCTGCGCCACCCCTACCGCGGCGACGAGCTGCCCGCGTCCCTGGCCGGACACCGCGGGCTGCTGGTGCTGGGCGGCACCCCCGGCGCCGACGACCACGACACGGCACCCTGGCTGCCCCGCGTCAAGGAGCTTCTCCGCGAAGCCGTACGGGATCGGATCCCCACCCTCGGCGTCTGCTTGGGCGGGCAGCTCCTCGCCGCGGCCTGCGGCGGTGCGGTCGCGGTCGCCGCGCGTCCCCAGGTCGGCCTGTACGGCGTGCGCGCATACCCCGCCGCCGCCGACGACCCGCTCTTCCGCGGATTCCCCGAGGACGGACAGGCGGTCCAGTGGCACTGGGATGAGATCGTCACGCTGCCTCCGGGGGCGGTTCCCCTCCTGTGGGACGCGGACTTCCCGCACCAGGCGTTCCGGCTTGGCCCGGTGGCGTGGGGCCTCCAGTTCCACCCCGAGGTCCTGTCCGGCGCGGCCCGGGTGTGGGCACGGGACGAGTCCGGCGAACTCGCCCGGCTGGGGGTCGACGTGCCGGCCATGCTCGACCGCATCGGGGCGGCCGAGCCCGCGCTCCGAGTCCTCTGGGGCGAGGTGACGGACCGCTGGATCGGCATCGTCCGCGGGGCCGGGATCTAGCCTCCGTGCCCACCCGTGACCTCGGGGGTGAGTCGTCACGGCTGTCCGGGGGCGCCCGGTCTGCCCCTCGCGCGGCCGTTTCCGAAACTCCTGGACCTGTGCGTAGGTGTGGTTCCGGCGGAAGTGCGTGAAGGATCAAGAAGTGGTCAGTGTCATGACCAGATGAGGCTTTTGAAGTGTTTTATTAAGTTCTGGTATGACTTCATCGTCGGTGACGGTGGGAAAGCCGCCGTCACCGTCCTGGTGGCGCCCGGCCCCTCCATGCCCGGGGCCCGCCTCCGCCTCCGTCGTGACGGTGCCGGACTGCGGGACGCCGCCCGATCAGCGTCATCGTGGACGTCAGGAGAGAGCGGATGACAGCGGCAGCCGAGCTGCACAACCACCACCGTGACGTGACCGGCGGCTGGCTGCGCCCCGCCGTGTTCGGAGTGATGGACGGCCTGGTCTCCAACGCCGCGCTGCTCGCCGGCGTCGTGGGCGCGGGAGCGTCCACGACGGTCGCCGCGGTGACCGGCCTGGCCGGGCTCGCGGCCGGGGCGTTCTCGATGGCGACCGGCGAATACACCTCGGTCGCCTCCCAGCGGGAACTCACCCAGGCGGAGATCGAAATCGAGCGA
This sequence comes from Rhizohabitans arisaemae, assembly GCF_025996515.1. Classification (GTDB taxonomy): domain Bacteria; phylum Actinomycetota; class Actinomycetes; order Streptosporangiales; family Streptosporangiaceae; genus Rhizohabitans; species Rhizohabitans arisaemae. The sequence goes on along the minus strand of NZ_BLRH01000029.1, from coordinate 230,307 downwards.
AGGGAGATCCGCCGCAACCCGCAGGCCGAGAAGCGCGAGCTCGCCCTCGTCTACGAAGCACGTGGCCTCACCCCCGAACTGGCCAAACAGGTCGCCGACCAGCTGCACCACGACGAGGAGGTGGCGTGGCGGGTGCACGCCCGCGAGGAGCTGGGCGTCGACCCCGACGATCTGCCCTCGCCCTGGACGGCCGCGGGATCGTCGTTCGCGGCGTTCGCGGTGGGGGCGCTCATTCCGGTGCTGCCGTTCCTCTTCGGCTTCTCCTCGCTGCTGATCGCAGTGGTGCTGACCGGGGTCGCACTGTTCGTCACGGGGGCGATGGTGGCGAAGCTCACCACCAGGTCGCCGCTGTTCGGCGGGGCCCGCCAGCTCATCCTGGGTGCCGCGGCGGCGGTGGTCACGTATGGGATCGGAGCGCTGGTGGGCGCCGCGCTCACCTGAGCCCGGCAGCCGGAGAGGAAACCTCGACGGCTGGTGTGGCGCCGGTCGACCCATCGGGCATCAAATCGATAACGGCTGTGAGCCCCTTCGTCGGCATGGAGCGCGAAGGAGTGCCACAAGCTGGGAATCCAACCAAGGGTCGACCGGACAATTGGGATCGGCGACGATGCGATCACGTTCCGTTCTCACGCAGACTGAAGTGTGATCGACGAACTGGATTCCGTACCCGAGTACACCCGCTTCGCCACAGTCGACGAAGTTCACGAACGGTTGACCGCGCTCTCGGCGTCCCACCCCGGGACGGCGACGCTGCGCCGGATCGGCACCTCCCGCCTGGGCGACCCGATGCTCTGCCTGACCGTCGGGGACGGCCCGCGGCATGCGATCGTCGCAGCCGGACCGCACCCCAACGAGCCCATCGGCGGCCTCACCGTGACGCACCTGGCCGGTCGGCTCTGCGAAGACCGCGCGTTCCGCGAGTCCACCGGCTACACCTGGCATATCGTGGGCTGTCTCGACCCGGACGGAACCCGGCTCAACGAGGGCTGGTTCGCGGGTCCGTTCACCAAATCCCACTACGGTCGGCATTTCTATCGGCCCGCCGGTACGGAGCAAGTCGAGTGGACCTTCCCGTTCAGCTATAAGAAGGCGTACTTCGACCGGGTCATCCCCGAGACGCTCGCCCTGATGCGCCTGATCGACGAGACCAAGCCCGCCTTCTTCACCACCCTGCACAACGGGGAGGCCGGCGGTGTCTTCTACTACCTCAACCGGGCCGAGCCCGCACTCCAGGCCGAGCTCAAGGCGCTGCCCGCCCGATACGGCATCCCCCTGCACACGGGTGAGGCCGAGCACCCCTCGGTCAAGCTCCTGGAGGAGGCGATCTACCTCATGCCCGACATGCAGGACGCCTACGACTACCTGGAATCCCTAGGCCAAGACCCCGCCGAGCACATCACCGGCGCGGCCAGCGACTCCTACATCAAGAAGTACGGCACGCTGAGCGTGGTCGCCGAACTGCCCTACTGGTCCAACGCCGCGGCCGACGACCCCACCCCCGTCGAGCGCAGCTACCGCGACGTACTCCTGGCCCAGGCCGCGGAGACCCGCGCCACCCACGAGATCCTCGACCGCACCCTGGCCGGGGTCTCGCGCGACCTGGTGACGGACTCACCCTTCGTCCGGGCCAGCCGCTCCTTCATCCCCATGTTCGCGGGCCTTGCCGACCTCGACGAACGGCGGGCCAAAGCCGAGGAGAACGACCGGCCCGCCACCGTCGCCGAGGTGTTCTCGCTCCGCAGCAACCTGGACAGCTTCCGGCTGCGCTTCGGCGGCATCCTGCTGCGCGCGCTCAACGGCGAGCTGGCCATCGGGAACGGCACCCCCGCGATCAGAGCGCATGCACGAGCGCTCGACGAGGTCTACACCCGGTGGTGCGACGAGGCGGAAACGGGCAGCGGCGACGAGATCATCCCGATCCGCCACCTCGTCGCCATCCAGTACGGGGCCATCCTGGCCGGTGCCCGACGCGCCTGACATCCGTTCCGCCGTCGCCGACGAACCCGGCGATCACCCGGTCGATGTTTCGGCGGGCCTGTCCCGGCTGAGCCGGGCCTCGCCCGCCACCCGATCGGGGATCGGCCCGAAGGCGACCACCGCGGGCGGCGGCCGTACTTCTTTCACCGGCTCCGCGGTGAACGGCTCCGCCCGATCCGCCGCGAAGAGGTTCACCGGGTGGCCGAGCATGCGATCGGACGCCTCAGGCCCGCAGCCTGCGCTCGCCGTACCACGACATCCTGGTCAACCCCGGCCTCGGCCCGCCCAGCGCCGTACCGGATGTCGCGGCCCACCGCAGGCCGCCACTCAGGGGTACGGATCAGCCGGCTTCCCGCCGAACGGATTCTGTCGTAGGCGTCCGATAGCTTTCCCTGGCACATCGAGCCGGAAGAGGTATGCCATGAGTGAGATCGCGGACCGCTATCGGAAACGCGCCGACGTGTTCGCGGCCAAGATCACCGCTGTCGAGCCCGGCCGGTGGTCCAACCCGTCCCCGTGCGAGGAATGGACCGCGGCGGACGTGGTCGGCCACATCGTCGACATGCACGGGGCGATGCTCCACCCTCTGGGCAGGGCGCTGAGTCCGGCTCCGTCCGCCGCCGAGAACCCCGTGGCCGCCTTCACCTCGGCCCGAGCCGACGTCGAAGCCCTGCTCGCCGACCCGGACACCGCCGCGAGCATGGTGGACACCCCCGGTGGCCGGGTCTCCGTGGAAGAGCACATCGACCGGGTGGTCAGCGAGGACATGGTGCTGCACGGCTGGGATCTCGCCCGGGCCACCGGCCAGGACGACACGATCGACCCAGCCGAACTCGAAAGAATGTGGCCGACCGCCCAGCAGATCCCCGACGAGATGCGCATCCCCGGACATTTCGGCCCCGGCATCGTCGTCCTCGGCCCCGAGGTCAAAGTCCCCGAAGACGCTCCCCTCCAGGAGCGCATCCTGGGCCTCCTCGGCCGCGACCCCCACTGGACCCCCTGACGGATACTCCGGTACGGCCTTCGGCGGCTCCACCTCAAAGCCGTAAGAGCCCATCACGGAACGCAGCGAGGACGCCGGATAGCGAATGATCATCCGCGATAGCCCTGAAGCCATCCGGCTCCAACCCGTTTACAAGTAGGGCAGGCCATGCTCCTGAACCATGAGTGACGACAACGCCGAAAGGGAGGAATCGCGCGGCCGGGTGCGGATCGGCCGGTGGAGCCTCCCCTGGCATCGCGCCTGGTGGTTCACCGCCGCTTTCCTGACGATGGCCATGGCGGGCGTCTACCTCCGGATAGTGCTTGAAGAGGACGAGTACGATCTGGCCCCGCGCAAATACACGATCTTGGTCTTGCTCGCGCTGGCAGCCTACTTCTGGGCCTACGGTCAATGGCGCCGCCGCCGCGACTTCGAACTGGTGTCATCCGAAGCGCAGCACTGGCTGGTCCTGCTCTTTGCGGTAATCCTGGCAAGAACCTTGTGGCCGCTCGGGTGGAGCGACATAGACAGCTGGACATGCACGCCTATCTCGACAGTGCTCCCGTTCGTTGATGACATGCCCAGGGCTTGCCAGGACGACCTGGGAGTCAGGACAACCGAGATAGTGGTTCTAGGCCTGCTCGCCATTCCCCTGGCGATCGCCACGGCCGTCAACCGCACCCGCGAGCGGCTCTCCCTCGACGACTCGTGACCGACTCGCCATCCTCCGGCGGGCGCACCCGCCGACCGTGCACGGAACTCATCCTCGTCGCCACGCCTCCCGGATCATCCCCGAGACGCCGGGGGTTGTCAGCGATCCGGTGAGCCCGGCCGGCGGAGACGGTGAAGAAGGTCCTCGGTATAGGCGGCCAGACGCATGGCATCGGCACGGTTGAGGGTTTTCAGGGACTTGTCGACCGGCTTGCCCCGGTCAATCGCCGAAAGCGGGTCGGGCGGCGGATGATCGATCCACTCGACGATCGGCCGGACCGCGTCGGGAACCGGGCGCGCGAAGACGGCCGCGAGCAGCTTGAGCACCCTGCGGATCACCGGATTCGGATAGCCGTCGACCCCGCTGCGCGTGAAACCGGGGTGATAGAGAACATAGCGCGCCTTGTTCTCGGCCTGCGCGGCGAAAGCGACGCCCAGCAGGTCGTTCGCCCGTCCGCCCTGGAGTTGGGCGCGCACCTGGCCGTACTTGCGCGTCAGCTGGACGTCCTCCCAAATGATCCCGCCCGCGGTGTTGCCGACTCCGGCGATGTTGATGACAACCGGAGCGGGAGCGGCGTTCAGCAGCGGACTCAACAGCGAACCCAGCAGATAGCGGCTCAGGTAGTACAGGGCGAAGCTGGACTCCAGCCCGTCCACCGTCTCGATGCGCTTGGGGTTCACCCGATTGGCGAACAAGGCCAGTGCGTCGACGGCGTCGTGGTGCTCGACGATGTCGGCGACGACCCGCTCTACCTCGGCGATCGAGGACAGGTCCGCCCGCAGGAACCGCAGGTTCGGATTCCCGGCCTGGCTGAGTAGTGCGCGCCCCTTGGCCTCACTGCTGCCGATCACAGTGACGCGGTCGCCCCTCGCCAGCCGTTCCAGGGCGGTCGCCCGCCCCATCCCGTCGGTCCCCCCACTTATGATCACTGTTTTCTTTCTTTGGCCTGGCAACGCGTCCTCCATAGGCTGACAATCGGCGTGTCCATCCTCGGACTGCCGCGTCATAGGCGAAAGAAGGCAGTTTCATGTCCGATACGCACACCGGTGTTCCCTCGGTGCTCGCTTTCGACTTGCCTCGTCCGGTGCCCGTCGACGACCTCGACGCGTGCCCGGTCGGGGACTTGTTCCGCCGCCTGGGTGACAAATGGAGCATGCTGGTCCTGATCCTGCTCGGCAGCCGTCCCCACCGGTACAACGAACTGCACCGCGCGATCGCCGGCATCAGCCAGCGCATGCTGACCCGTACGGTCCGCGCGCTGGAAGCCGACGGCCTGGTACGACGCGAGGTACTCCCCACCGTGCCCCCCAGCGTCGAGTACAGCCTGACCCCCCTCGGCCAGACCTTGCTGGAACCCCTGTCGGCCCTGGCCGACTGGGCGGTACGCCACGGGGCCGAAATCAGCGAAGCCCGCTCCCAGCGGGCCAAAAGCGCCTGATCCTGTGATCGCGGTTTGCATACCAAGCCATAGGTGCTTGATCCGGTGCGGGTACGGCCTGCGGCTTAAGTGATATCCGGTACGGCCGCAGTCGGCCTGGGCTGTGTCCCAACGGCCTGCGGCTTGAGCTGTGCTCTGTATCGCCTTCGGCGGGCTGCCCCGAAGCCTTACCGGCTCCCTTCAGAGGCAGCGTAGCCCGTACCGGACCCGGGTCTGGCCGTCGTGGGCGGTTCACGGGCGGGTGAGCGTGAGCAGTCTCGTGAGAATCGTCACTGGGCTGCGACTCGACGGGCTTCCGTGAGGTTCGCCGCGGACGCCATACCGAATGTGGGGAACAATCGCGGTTCGCCCGGGCAGCGTTGTAGTGGTTGAACCTCTCGCCGGGCCTGCGAACCATGACGATCCGGTTTCGCCGTTGTCACCGATCGTGGTCGACAAGACGGGCACCTCTCTATCGAACCCCCGTTTCAACAGCGAAAACCACTCGTGGTAAGGGGATCGATACCAGAGCCCTTGTAATCAGAACGTGACCAAACCAGCAGAAACCGGACTTGTAGGATCCTCGTGCCGAATGAGAGATTCAACCTCTGACGTATAAGGTCCAACCTCTAGGAGCGGTCTATGCAGCCCCCCAATCCCCGTTACCGCGGGTACAGGTCGTTTGACTATCTGGAGCCACACGTCGACTACAAGGTCTTCGAGCTGGCCCCCGAGATCGACCGGGTTCCCGCGTACGACCTGGGGCTGTCGGAGGAGCAGGCCGCACGGGTGAGCCGGATCCTGACCGAGCACATGGCGATCTCGCTGCACGAGCACCCCAAGGTGCTCACCGCGGACGTGTCGCTGCTCCGTGACTACAACCGGACCGGCCGGAACGCACTCGGGTACGAGGGCCTGGCCCGCTCGGGCATGACGGCGCTGTTCGACAACTTCATGAACGGCACCAACTGCGTCACCAGCGAGCACGGCTGGAAGTGGGACGACGTCATCTATGACCTCGGCCTGCGCTTCGCCGACATGGCCAAGCAGGACTTCGTGGTCCTGGTCAAGACCGTGGCCGAGATCCACGCGGCCAAGGCGAACGGGCAGCTGGCGCTGGTGGCCGGGCTGGAAGCCGCGACGATGATCGAGAACGAGCTGGATCGGCTGGACATCCTGTACGGCTTCGGGGTCCGGCAGATCGGCATCGCGTACTCGATGGCCAACCAGCTGGGCTCCGGCCTGGCCGAGCCGGGCGACGCGGGCCTCACCAACTTCGGGCGGCGCGCGGTCGAGCGGATGAACAAGCTCGGCATGGCCATCGACATCTCCCACTCGGGTGACCGGACCAGCCTGGACGTGATCGAGCACTCCTCGGTCCCGGTGTTCATCACCCACGCGGGCTCCCGTACGGTCTGGCCGACCAACCGGATGAAGCCGGACGAGGTCATCCGGGCCTGCGCCGAGCGCGGTGGAGTGATCGGGCTGGAGGCCGCGCCGCACACGACGCTCTCCGAGGCGCACCCCCACCACTCGCTGGACTCGGTCATGGACCACTTCGTCCACTGCGTCGACCTGGTCGGCATCGACCACGTGGCGTTCGGTCCGGACACCAACTTCGGGGACCACGTCGGACTGCACGACTCCTTCACCGGCCACCTCTCCATCGGCCAGGCGCACGGGCACGTTCCGCACGAGCGGGTGCCCTACGTCGCCGGCATGGAGAACCCGGCGGAGAACTTCACCAACATCGTCGGCTGGCTGGTCAAGCGCGGCTACAGCGACGAAGAGATCAGCAAAGTCATCGGCGGGAACATCCTGCGCGTACTTGAGGAGGCCTGGTGAACAGCCGAAACTTCCGTCCCCGTCACCTGAGGGGCGCCGTGGTGGCCACCGCGGTCGCGGCCCTGCTGGCGGGCTGCGGCCTCAACGAGGGCAACGGCGACTCGGGGGCGTCCGGGGGTGGCGGCGGATCCACGACGCTGCGCATCGGCACCACGACCGACGTGGCGAACTTCAACCCGCTGCAGTCGCTGAGCAAGACCGACAGCTGGATCCTCAACGCGATGTATCCGCATCTGCTGCGGATCGACGGCGACGCCAAGAAGGTGCCGGACCTCGCCACCGGCTACACCTACGAGAACGACGGCAAGCGGGCCGTGTTCACCCTGCGCGAGGACTTCGTGTGGAGCGACGGAACCCCGGTGACCTCGGCCGACGTGAAGTACTCGGCTGAGACGATCATGAAGTACAAGCTGGGCAACGTGGCCGCGAAGCTCACCTGGGTGGAGAGCATCGAGACCCCGGACGCCAAGACGGTCGCCTTCAACCTCAGCCAGGCGTACGCGCCGTTCGCCGAGGGTGTCGGCTTCTGGATGGCGGTCGTGCCCAAGCACGTCTTCGAGAAGGCGGGCGACATCTCCAAGTTCGCCAACGACTCCGGCTGGGTGGGCGCGGGCGCGTACATCCTGGAGAGCGCGACCCCGGGCCAGCGCTACGTGATGAAGCGGAACGACAAGTACCCGCACGCCCCCGCGGGCGGCGCCAAGGTCGAGACCGTCGAGTACCGGGTCTACCCCGACGTCAACACGATGCAGCTGGCACTGCGCAACGGCGACATCGACCTGATGGGCACCCCGGTGCCGGCTTCCGCGGTGTCCTCCTTCGCCAACGACTCCAAGATCAAGCTGCAGGAGGTGGGCTCGCTCGGCTTCGCCCACATCACCTACAACGTCACCAACAAGCACCTGGCCAAGCCGGAGGTACGGCGGGCGCTGTCCATGGTGGTGAACACCGACTCCATCATCAAGACGGTCCTGCAGGGCGAGGCCCAGCCGATGGTCGGCCCGATCTCCCCCACCTTCACCGACTACGACAACACCGAGCTGAAGGCGTACCCGTTCGACCCGGCCGGGGCCCGCAAGCTGCTTGAGGACTCGGGCTACGCCGACAAGAACGGCGACGGCATGCTGGACGACCTGGACCTGGAGATGGTCTGCGACCAGAGCAACCCGAACCTGACCCGGGTGGCCCAGGTGGTCCGGGAGGAAGCGGCCAAGGCGGGCATCAAGCTCACCGCCGCGTGCGTGGAGCGGAACACCTTCCTCAGCCGGACCAAGAGCGGCGACTACGACATCGACGTCTCGCAGTGGGCGGTCTTCGACAACCCGATGGACCAGCTGCGCAGCACGTACCTGTCCAGCAACCCGGGTGGCATCAACTACAACCTGGTCAAGGACGACAAGCTCGACAAGCTCATCAACGACACGGCGGGCACCACCGACCCCGAGCAGTTCAAGACGAAGATCAAGGAGATCGACGCCTACGTGCACGACCAGGCGCTGCTCACCCCGCTGTACGTGGAGAAGATCCGCTTCGCCTACAACGCCGGTAAGTTCACCGGCTTCGCCCCGTCCCCGAGCGACCTGCTCGGCATGGTGACCGGCTACTCGCTGGCCCAGGTCAAGCCGGTCGGCTAACCGGCTTAGGAGAGGAGGCGGGGTTACTTCATGGTCGAGTTCATCGTCAGGAGATCGATGCGTGCGATCCTGACCATCTGGATCGCGATCACCGTGACGTTCTTCCTGCTGCGACTGCTGCCTGGTGACCCCACCCTTCTGGTCGTCGAGGGGGACATGACCCCCGAGATGCAGCAGGCGCTGCGTGAGCAGTACGGGCTGGACAAGCCCATGCTCACGCAGTACTGGCTGTACCTGGTCGAGCTGGTACAGGGGAACCTCGGCACGTCGTTCCGGCAGCTCCAGCCGGTGACGGAGATCATCCTGTCCCGGCTGCCGTGGACGTTGCTGCTGGCCGGGTCGGCGTTCGTGCTGACGATTCTGCTGGGCATCCCGCTCGGGGTGTACGCGGCGGCCCACCGCGGCAAGCGCGTCGACCGGATCGTGCAGATGTTCGGCATCACGGGGCACGCGCTCTTCGTCCCGAGCATCGCGATCCTGCTGCTGGTGGTGGCGGGCTCGATGCTCGGCTGGTTCCCGATCGGCGGCGCCATCGACCCCGACACCCGGGGCCTGGCCGCATATTTCAGCCTTTTTCATCATTTGGCGTTGCCGCTGTTCAGCCTGGTGATCGTCCAGCTCGGCCCGTACGCCCTCACCCTGCGGACGAACATGCTGGAGGTCCTCGGCGAGGACTACATCAAGAGCGCCCGCGGCCGAGGCCTGTCCCCGCAGCGCACCCTGTGGCGGCACGCGCTGCGCAACGCGATCCTGCCCGCGCTGACCCTGATGGGCCTCCAGCTCGGCACGCTCGTCGGCGGGGCGGTGCTCACCGAGACCGTGTTCGCCTACCCCGGCGTCGGACGGCTCATCTACGAGGCCGTCGGCCAACTCGACTATCCGCTGCTCCAAGGAGCGTTCATCATGCTCGCGATCACCGTCGTCGTCGCGAACCTGATCACCGACGTGCTCAGCATGCTGCTCAACCCGAGGATCCGTACATGAGCGCGCCCACCGAGACCCCGGCGGCCGCCGTCAAGCCGTCGCCGATGAGCAGCCTCAAGCGTTTCGTCGCCAAGCCCAGCGGCGCGCTGTCGCTGGCGGCGCTGGTGGTGTTCGCGCTGACCGGCCTGATCGGGCCGCTCTTCGTGGACAAGCCGGGCGGGCTCGGCACCGACATCCTGCAGCCGCCGTCGGCCGAGCACTGGTTCGGCACCGACGACCTCGGCCAGGACGTGCTCGCCCAGGTGATCTGGGGGACCCGGATCAGCCTGACCGTCGGGGTGGCCGCCTCGGCCATCGCGATCGTGATCGGTACGGCCCTGGGCCTGCTCGGCGCATACGTCAAGCGGGCCGACACCTGGGTGACCATGGTGACCGACCTGATGCTCTCGCTCCCGCTGCTCCCCCTCATGATCATTGTGACCGCGATGGTCGGCCCGAGCGTCACCACCCTGACGTTCGTCATCGGGCTCTTCTCCTGGCCCGAGGTCACCCGGCTGATCCGTTCCAACGGCATGGTCGTGGTCGCGATGCCGTACATCGACGGCGCCCGCGCGCTCGGCGCGACCGGCTGGCGGATCGTCACCCGGGATGTGCTCCCGGCCGTGGTGCCGCTGATCGTGGTCAGCGTGCTGCTCACCGCAGCCAAAGCGGTCATCTCCGAGGCGGGCCTGAGCTTCCTCGGGCTCGGCGACCCCGACTCGTGGTCCTGGGGGCGGATCATGCTCAACGCCCAGCGCAGCGGCGTGATCTCCACCGCGTGGTGGCAGACGCTCTTCCCCTCGCTGGCCATCCTGCTGCTCGTGCTCTCGGCGACCGTCGCCGGAGTGCGATTCAACGACTCGCGCGACCCGCGGCTGAAGGACCGGTGACCCGATGCGCCTCTCCCCCGGCTACTACGCCGACGTCCACTCCGCCCTCCGGACCGCCCTCGACGAGCAGGGCCTGGACGGCTTCCTCGCCACGGCGCCCGCCGACGTGGCCTACCTGGTGGGCTTCTTCTACGCCGTCACCGAGCGGCCGGTCTACCTGTGGTTTCCCCGCGAGGGCGAGCCGTTCTGCCTGGTGCCGCAGCTCGACCAGGAGTACGCCGAGCTTCAGCGGATCACGGCCGACATCGCGGTCTACGCCGAGTACCCCGGGGTGGACCCGGCCGAGCAGGTGCTGGCCCGGGAGGTACGGCGGCGCGGCCTGCCCGCGAACCGAATCGGCGTCTCGGGCGGGCTCACCCTGGCCGCGCACCGCAAACTCACCGGCGTGTTCCTGGGAACGGAGTTCCGTACCAGTCCCGCCGTGTCGAACCTCCGGCTGACCAAGCACCCCGAGGAGCTGGCCTGGCACCGGCAGGCCGCCGGGATCTGCGATGAGATGCTGGCCGCGGGCCGCGAGCTGATCGAGGACGCGCTGCGCTCCGGCACGGAACCACCGAGCGAGGGCGACATCGCCCGGCACGTGATCAACTACGGCTCGGACGCGATGTACCAGCGGTACGAGCACGTCATCTACACCACCAAGCTCGCCGGCGGCCTGGTCTACGCCGGGCCCAACTCGGCCCACCCGCACGGCCTGCCCAGCCGGCGCAGGCTGGAGGTCGGCGACACGGTCATCCTCTCCCTGGGCGCCGCCGTGGGCAGCCGCTTCGTGGAGAGCGAGCGGACCTTCGTCATCGGCGAGCCCAGCGCCGACCAGCGGCGCTACTTCGCGGTCGCCGAGGAGGCACAGCGGGTCGGCACGGAGGGCCTGCGGGCCGGACGGACCTGCGCCGAGGTCAACCGGGAGTGCCTGGACGTGATCCGCGGGTACGGGCTCGGCGGCCACATCCGGCACCGCCAGGGCCACGGCATCGGCGTGCAGAACCACGAGCCGCCGTGGGTGGAGGACGGCGACGACACGGTCCTGCGGCCGGGGATGCTGCTCTCCAGCGAGCCCGGGGTGTACGTGCCGGGGCACGGCGGCTACCGCATCTCCGACACGGTGCTGGTGACCGCGGACGGACCTGAGCGGCTCACCGCCTACCCGCGGGGCCTGGACGAGAACGTGATCGCGCCGTGACGACGAGACGGGAGCAGAACAGAGTGGACACCGTGTTCGTGGAGATCAACGGCAACCGGCTCGCCGTGGAGCTCACCGGCCCCGAGGGCGCGCCCGCGATGATCGTGCATCACGGCGCCCCCGGCCTGGGCAGCCGCGCCGAACCACGCCGGTCGTTCGGCCCGTTCGCCGACCGGATGCGGGTGCTGGTCTTCGACGCCCGCGGGTCCGGGGAGTCGGGCGACGCGGAGCCGTACACGCACGCCCAGTGGGTGGCCGACGTGGAGGCCCTGCGCAGGCACTTCGACCTCGGCAAGATCGTCATGGCCGGTGGTTCCTACGGTGGTTTCATCGCGATGGAGTACGCGCTGGCCCACCCCGAGAACGTCTCCGCGCTGATTTTGCGGGACACCGCGGCGAACACCAAGTACGACCACCTCGCGGTGGAGCGGGCCAGGACCACCGACCGGGTGACCATCCCCGAGTGGATCATCGAGCGGATCGGCACCGGGAACTTCACGGGCAACGAGCAGTTCCGGGAGTACTGGCAGGGCATCCTCCCGCTGTACGACCACGACTACGATCCGGCGGTGGTGGCCCGGCGGGTCGCCGAGACGCCGTACCACTACCGGACGCACAACGCGGCGTTCGGGGAGAACATGCCGAAGTACAACCTCACGCCCCGACTGCCGGAGATCTCCTGCCCGGCGCTGGTCGTGGTGGGACGGCACGACTGGCGTACCCCGGTGCCCGCAGCCCAGGAGATCGCCGATCTGATCCCCGCGGGCGAGCTGGTGATCTTCGAGAAGTCCGGCCACTCCCCGCAGCTGGAGGAGCCCGAGCTGTTCCAGAGCGTCGTCCGCGACTTCCTGGCCCGCTCCGGCGTGCTGCCCCCGGAAGCGGATCGGCCGTGACCGCGCCGATCCTGCGGGTGGCGGACCTCACCGTCGAGTTCACGACCGGGGAGGACACGGTCCGCGCGGTGAGCGACGTCAACCTGGAGGTGTACCCGGGCCGGACGCTCGCCGTCCTCGGTGAGTCCGGCTCGGGCAAGTCGGTGACCGCCCAGACCGTGATGGGCCTGCTGGACACCCCGCCGGGACGGATCGTCGCCGGAAGCGTGGTGTTCGACGGGACGGATCTGCTCAAAGCCAAGGAGAAGGTCCGGCGGCAGGTCAACGGCGAGGGCGTCGCCATGGTGTTCCAGGACGCGCTCTCCGCGCTCAACCCGGTGTACACGGTGGGCCACCAGATCGGCGAGTTGCTCCGGGTACGCCGCGGCATGTCCCGGGCCGCCGCGCGCAAACGGGCGATCGAGCTGATGGAGCGGGTGCGGATCCCCGCCGCGGCCCGCCGGGTGGACGACTACCCGCACCAGTTCTCCGGCGGGATGCGCCAGCGGATCATGATCGCGTTGGCGGTCGCGCTGAACCCGCGGGTGCTCATCGCGGACGAGCCCACCACCGCGCTGGACGTCACCGTGCAGGCGCAGATCATGGAGCTCCTCACCGACCTGCAGCGGGAGAACGGGATGGGCCTGGTACTCATCACCCACGACCTGGGCGTGGTGGCCGAGGTCGCCGACGATGTGGCGGTGATGTACGCGGGCCGGATCGTGGAACGCGGCACCGTGCAGGAGCTGTTCGCGAGCGCGGCGCACCCGTACACCAAGGGCCTGCTCCGGTCGATGCCCCGGCCGGACCGGGAGGCCGACGAGCTGTGGGCGATCCCCGGCGCTCCCCCGAGTCTGGTACGGCTGCCGCCGGGTTGTGCCTTCCAGCCACGCTGCGACGTGGCGGTCGAGCTGTGCTCCGTACAACGTCCTGAGTTGACGGCGGTCGCGGCGGGGCGGAGCAGCGCGTGCCACCGGAGGGAGGAGGTGTTCCATGGCAGAGCGTGAGACGGTGCTGGAGGTCGACTCCCTGGTTCGGTATTTCCCGATCCGGACAGGTCTGCTCCAGCGACACAGCGGTGACGTCCGGGCCCTGGACGGGGTGTCGTTCACGCTGGGCCGGGGCGAGACCCTCGGCATCGTGGGCGAGTCGGGGTGCGGCAAGTCGACGCTGGCCCGGACGGTCGTCGGGCTGGACAAGCCGACCTCGGGGAGCGTGCGCTACCGGGGGACGGATGTGCACCGGGCCTCGGGTTCCGCGCTGCGGAAGCTACGCCGCCGGGTGCAGATCGTGCTGCAGGACCCGTACACCTCGCTCAACCCCCGCAAGACCGTCCGGGACCTGCTGACCGAGCCGTTCGAGATCCACCGGGACGTGCTCCCCGGGCCGAAGCGCCTCCCCCGGGTGAAGGAGCTGATGGACCTGGTCGGGCTGAACCCCGACCACCTGGACCGGTATCCGTTCCAGTTCTCCGGCGGCCAGCGCCAGCGCATCGGGATCGCCCGCGCGCTCGCGCTGGAGCCGGAGGTGGTGGTCTGCGACGAGCCGGTCTCCGCGCTGGACGTGTCCGTGCAGGCGCAGGTGGTCAACCTGCTCCGGCGGCTGCAGCGGGAGCTCGGCCTGTCCTACCTGTTCATCGCGCACGACCTGTCGGTGGTCCGGCACATCTCCGACCGGGTGGCGGTGATGTACCTCGGCAAGGCGGTGGAGCTGGGCGATCGGCGGGACGTGTACGACCGGCCCGGGCACCCGTACACCCGGGCGCTGCTGGAAGCCGTGCCGATCCCGGAGCCGGACGGCCGGGACACGCGGCGGCGGACCCTGCTCTCCGGCGACCCGCCGAGCCCGGTGGACCCGCCGTCGGGCTGCCGGTTCCGCACCCGCTGCCCGAAGGCGCAGAGCCTGTGCGCCGAGACCGAGCCGCTGCTGCGGATCGGATCCGCCCCGGCGAGCGAGGTGGCCTGCCACTTTCCCGAGGGCATCCCGTCGTCCCGTGGAACCTGACCCGGCCGCTGACCGTCGATATACCGAAATATCTGGAGGAATCTCTACCATGCAGCCCCAGTCCGCCGCCTATCGCGGCTATGAGGCTTACGGCTATCTCGAACCGGGCGTCGACTACGTCGAGTTCAAGCTGGCCGAGCAGATCGGCCGGGTGCCCGGCTACGACGGCGGACTGTCGGCCGAGCAGTCCGAGCGGGTGGCCAAGATCCTGCGCGAGAACATCGCGATCTCGCTGCACGAGCACGCGGTGGTGCTCCCCGAGGACATCGGCGAGCTGCGCCGCTACAACCGGACCGGTCGGCAGCGCACGGGCTACGAGGGGCTGGCCCGTTCCGGCATGACCGCCGTGTTCGACAACTTCATGGCCGGGGCGTCCTGCGTGACCAGCGAGAACGGCTGGAAGTGGAGCGACATGATCTACGCTCTCGGCTTCCGCCTCGCCGACCTGGCGAAGCAAGACTACGTGTTCCACGCGCTCACCGTGGCCGACATCCACGCGGCCAAGCGGGACGGCAGGATGGCGCTGGTGGCCGGGCTCGAATGCGCCACGATGATCGAGAACGAGCTGGACCGGCTGGACATCCTGTACGGCTTCGGCCTGCGGCAGATCGGCATCGCCTACTCCCAGGCCAACCAGCTCGGCTCCGGCCTCTCCGAACCGGGCGACGCCGGGCTGACCAACTTCGGGCGGCGCGCGGTCGAGCGGATGAACAAGCTCGGCATGGCCATCGACATCTCCCACTCGGGTGACCGGACCAGCCTGGACGTGATCGAGCACTCCAAGGTCCCGGTGTTCATCACCCACGCCGGGGCCCGCGCGGTCTGGCCCACCGACCGGATGAAGCCGGACGAGGTCATCCGCGCCTGCGCCGAACGCGGCGGGGTGATCGGGCTGGAGGCGGCCCCGCACACCACCCTCTCCCCCGCGCACCGGGAGCACTCGCTGGAGTCGGTCATGGACCACTTCGTCTACTGCGTGGACCTGGTCGGCATCGACCACGTCACCTTCGGCCCCGACACCATGTTCGGCGACCACGTGGGCGTGCACACCACCTACGCGGGCAACTACGCGCACGACCGCGAGCGCGACGCCACCCCGGACCACCCGCGCGTCCCCTACGTGGACGGGCTGGAGAACCCGGCGGAGAACTTCACCAACATCGTCGGCTGGCTGGTCACGCACGACTACTCCGACGACGAGATCGCCAAAGTCATCGGCGGCAACACGCTGCGGGTGCTCGATCATGTTTGGTAGCAGCGCCGTGCCCGGAACCCCGATCCGGTGGTCACCGGTGGCCGTGGCCACCCCGACGGCGTCTCACTGACCTTACGAGGAGCGACCATGGGCCGACGCGACACCGCCGTGCAGACGACCCTGCACCGCCTGCGAACGCTGCTCGACGAGAAGTTCCAGCCCGGCGACCGGCTCCCCGCCGAACAGGATCTCGCCGACACCCTGGACGTGAGCCGCGGCACCGTCCGCGAGGCCCTGGGCACCCTCGCCCTGGAGGGCGCGGTGACCCGCCGCTGGGGGGTCGGCACCTTCGTGTCCAGTGCCGGCACCAAGGCGCCCCTCAGCATGTCCAAGATCGTTTCGTTCCGGGACCGGATCCAGGCGGCCGGGCACACCGTCGACCTGGTCTCCGCCTCGTGCGACACCGTGCCCGCCCCGCCGCCCGCCGCGCAAGCCCTCGGGCTGGAACCCCGGCAGCCGATCTGGCTGGTCAAGCGGCTCTTCAACGTGGACGGCGTCCCCGCCTCCTACATGCGGGACCACGTCCCGTTGAAGATCGGCACCGACGACGTGGACCCGAATCCGATGCTCGACGTGGAAACCGACCTGTTCACCTTCCTCGGCCGCGTCGCCCGCTACCCGGCGCTCAGCGCCACCACCGACCTGGAGGCCGTCCTCGCCTCCGACCACGGCGCCGAAGCACTCGGCGTCCAGGCCGGCTTCCCGCTGGCCCGGACCCTGCAGACCGTCTACGGTTACGGCGACGTCCCCCTCGCCTACAGCGTCAGCCTCCACCGCACCGACGTCGTCCGCATCCGCATCACCCGCTGACCCCGTGGCCCCCACGGCACCACCAAGACCACAGGCTCGGTACGGGCTGCGCTGAACCCTCGCTCCGGCTCGCTCCCGCGCTCGGGCGGCCGCAGGCCGTACCCACCTTCGATCCGGACCGGGTACGGGCTGCGCCGGGCCCTTCACACGTCCGGCTCGCCGGCCTCCACCGGAGGCTCGGCCTGTGCCGGGAGGGCCGCGGCGATGCAGTCGAGAACGCGCTCCAGTCCGTGGCGGAACCGGTCGTCGCGGCTCAGGTGCGGCTGGCGGGCCTCTATCACGACCTTGGTGAAGATCGGGTGCTCCCCGCTCGCCAGCAGTTGCCGGACGCGCGGGGAGCTCCGCGCCATCCACTCCGGTTCGCTGACCCCGCTGCGGCGGACCTCTTCGGCCAGGCTGATCTCCTCACGGACGGCGCTTTCGACGTAGCCGTTCAGGATGCCCATGAGGGCGAGGTTCTCGTCGATGGGAACGTGGGCGTCGAGGGCCCCCACCACTCGCTCGATCAGCAGCAGCTGGTTGGGGCCGAAGCTGGGGAGCGACCGGTTCACGGTGACGATCCACGGGTGCCGCAGCCACATCGCCCGCAGCCCGTGGGCGTAGCGTGTGAGGTCGGCGCGCCAGTCGCCGGAGGGCATGCCTTCCACGTCGATCTCGCCCTGCAGCCGGTCGGCGATGAGTTCGATGAGGTCGTCGCGGCTCGGGACGTAGCGGTAGAGGGACATCGCGCCCGCGCCGATCTCGGCGGCGATCCGCCGCATGGTGGCGGCCTCCAGCCCTTCGGCGTCGGCGATCCGGATCGCGGCCTCGGTGATCTGCGCGCGGCTGTAGGCCGGCTTCGGGCCGCGGGCCGGACGCTCGGGGCGCATCCAGATGCTCACGTACTCGGCGTCGGTCACCGTCTCACCCCCTATGGCTGCGTACATGGTACCCAGTGCCACTTGCGTACAAGGTACCCAGTAATTTAACCTGGCCACCATAACCGCGTACAACGTACCCAGTGGAGGCTTGATGGCGGATCCGATCGTGCTCGCGGAGGGACTGCACAAGTCCTTCGGCGGCACCCACGCGCTACGGGGCCTGGACCTGAGCGTCCCCCAAGGAACGGTCTGCGGCGTGCTGGGACCCAACGGCGCAGGCAAGACGACCGCCGTGCGCATCCTGGCGACCCTGTCCGACCCCGATGCCGGGCACGCCCGCATCGCCGGATACGACGTCGTCCGCGAGGCCGACCAGGTGCGGGCCAGAATCGGGCTCGCGGGCCAGTACGCCGCCGTGGACGAGAAACTCACCGGCCGCGGCAACCTGCGCATGTTCGGGCGCCTCTATCACCTGTCCCGGCGTGAGGCGCACCGACGGGCCGACGAGCTGCTCGAACGCTTCGGCCTGATGGACGCCGCCGATCGGCAGGTCACCGGCTACTCCGGCGGCATGCGGCGCCGCCTGGACCTGATCACCAGCCTCATCCTCCGCCCCGAGGTGCTCTTCCTGGACGAGCCGACCACCGGCCTGGACCCGCGCAGCCGCGGCGAGATCTGGGACAGCGTCCGCGAGCTCGTGGCGGAAGGCACCACGGTGCTGCTCACCACGCAGTACCTGGACGAGGCCGACCGGCTCGCCGACGACATCGCGGTCATCGACCACGGGCAGGTCGTCGCCACGGGCACCCCCGACGAGCTGAAGGCCACGATCGGGGACCACCTGGACGTCGTTCTCGAAGACCCCGCCGCGCTACGCCCGGCGGCCGCCGTACTGAACGCCCTGACCGGGACCGATCCCACAATGACCGGCGACGACGGGCTCAGCGTCGCCCTGCCCGGCGGCGCTTTCCGGCTTGCCGGCATCGTGCGTGAGCTCGACCGCGCCGGGATCGCCGCAGCCGACGTACGGCTGCGCCGCCCCACCCTCGACGAGGTGTTCCTGCGCCTCACCGACCGGAAAGAGAACGTCGCATGACCGAGCTTGCCGAGGTCGTCAAAAGGCACAGCACCGAGGTGACCCCGTCGATGGGCCACCGCCTGCGCTGGACGTTCACCGACGGGCTGACTCTCATCGGCCGCGAGCTGGGGCGGTTGCGGCAGGAGCCCGGGGAGCTCATCACCGCGCTGGTCTTCCCGGCCATCATGGTGGTGCTGTTCGGGTACGTCTTCGGCAGCGCGATCGGTGTGCCGGGCGGCGGTGACTACCGCGAGTACCTGATGCCCGGGCTGTTCGCGATGGTGACCTTCTCCGCGGTGATGGCGGTCATGACACGGACGGCCGCCGATGCCTCCCGCGGTGTGATGGACCGGTTCCGCTCCATGCCGATGGCGCGCTTGGCGGTGCCGTTCGGGCAGACCGGCGCCGACCTGCTGACCGGCCTGCTGATGCTGGCCATCATGGTGGGCGCGGGCCTGCTGGTGGGCTGGCAGCCGCACCGCGGCCTGATCCCCACGGCCCAGGCGTTCCTGCTGATGATCGTGCTGCGGTACGCGCTGAGCTGGGTGGGCGTCTATGTGGGCCTGGCGGTGAAGAACGACCAGGTCGCCGACGCGATGGTGCCGCTGTTCCTGCCGTTCACCATGCTGTCGAACGCGTTCGTCCCGACCGAGGGAATGCCGGGGTGGCTGCGGTTCCTGGCCGATTGGAACCCGGTGAGCGCGCTCACCGCCTCCTCCCGGGAGCTGTTCGGCAATCCGGGCGTCCCGTCCGGGGAAGTGGCCTGGCCACTCGCGCATCCGGTGGCCACCGTCCTGCTCTGGTCGGCCGCGCTGCTGGTGGTGTTCGTCCCGCTGTCGATCCGCGCTTACCGGCGCCGGGGACGGTGAAGGCCCGCCACGGCATCCACCAGTGCCTGGGCCGGCAGCCGGCCCGCGTCGAGATGCGGGTCGCGCTGCCTGCGCTGCTCACCCGCTTCCCCACCCTGCGCCTGGCCATACCGGCCGAGGAGGTCGCCCTGCGCCCCGAGACCGCGGACTTCTTCGGGGTGAAAAGCCTGCCTGTCACCTGGGGCACCTGACCGGTGAGGGCCACCGCGCACGCTGAACATCGCATCGGCTCCGGAATGTCCGCGGTGGCAACCGCCACGGCGAGGACCTCACCCCGCGTGAGGTCCTCTGGCGTTTGCGGCCATGCGCTCCAAGGTCGCGATCGTGGTGTGGTAGTCGGACGCGCTCACCCCGTCCATCACCCGGGCACGGACGGCCTGGACCGCGCCGCGCAGCCTGGACAGGGCGGCCGTGCCTCCGGCGGTCAAGGCCAGGCGGCCCTCGGTGTCGGTGTGGACCCACCGCCTCGCGGTCAGTTCGGCCACGACTTCGTGGACGGTGACGGCACCGGTGACCAGGTACGGGCGGAGCGCATCGGCCAGCCCGGCCTCCGGCCGTACCCCCTCCGACAGCGTGGTCATGGCCTGCCAGTGCCGCCGGGCCAGCCCTTCCTCGGCCAGGGTCCGCTCGAACGTCTCCTCAAGGGCGCGGTCGAGCTCCTTGACGTGGTATCCGATCCGCTTGGTCACGGCACACTCCTATCTATATAATCTAAGACAACTATATGTCTTTTATTATACATGGGGGCACCGATGGCCGACCAACCGTTGGAACTGATCGAGCGGGCGATGGTCGCCGTCCGGCGCAGTCAGACTCGCCGCACCCTCTCCCTGGCCGCAGGGGTGACCTCGGCCGGATTCGACGTGCTCGACGTCGTCGAGGCGGCCGAGCAGTCCGGGACCCCGGCGACCGTCGCGGCCGTCGCCGAGGCGCTCGCCGTCGACCAGCCCCGCGCCAGCAAACTCGTGGCGACCGCGGTTCAGGTGGGCCTGGTCCGCAGGCAGGCCGACCAGACCGACGGACGGCGGTCGTTCCTGGTGCTGACGGAGGAAGGCCGCACCGCCGTGGCGGAGATCAGCAGATTTCGCCGCGACGTCTTCGCCGCCGCCATGCGGGACTGGCCGGAGTCCGACCGAGCCGAGTTCGCCCGCCTTCTCCACCGTTTCGTGTCAGCCCTCCCCGCACGACCCTCCCCCACCAACGACCACGCGCCCTGACGGCGTGAGCGCTCCGGCTGAGCCGAGGAGGTCCACCTGTCGAAGCCGCCCGTCAAAGCTAGAGCCGTGATCGAAGTGGCCGGCCGACCGCAGATTCATCCCGGCGACCTGGCTGCACTACTTCGATGGGACCTCATGAGCATCACCACTGAGGAGATCCGCTCGACCGTCACCCGGTACCTCGCCCAGCGCCCGCAGGAGGCCGAGCACCTGGCGCCGTTGACCCGAGTGTTGATACGCGGCGCAGACCTCACCTCACGGAGGGAGTTCGACGGCGGACACTAGCCTTTTGCCATGAGCTGGGACGAAGGACGCCTGCTGGCCCTGGAGATCGATGCGAACTACGGCCTCGCGCCGGATCCGGACTCCCCTCAAGCAGCCCTGAGAGATCCTTCCCTGATCGCCGTATGGGCATGGTCCCCCCGCGCACGTCTCCTGGCACTCGCGCCCGGACTCGCGCTTCCCAGCTCCATCGACAGCATGGAGCAGGAGTACAGCCCTGGCCGTCTACCCGACGCACTTCACTGTCTGGTCGCATCCCTCGACGACCGGACAGTGTCCGTCGAAGGCGGCCCGTGTTTCGTCTTCCCGGACCGTCTCGCCGTCCCAGACTTGACCCCGCTGCCCATCATCGCCTCCACCACCGACGGCCAGCGCACCGCTCGACACCTGATCCGGCCGGACAACTGGCAGCCAGACGAGTGGAACGAACTGATCAACGGCCGCATGGGTGAGTGGGCCATGGCCGTCCACGACCGGGAGCCGGTGTCGATCTGCTTCACACCCGCGTCGAACGCCGCCGCCGCAGAGGCAGGCATCTGGACCCGCCCCGACTTCCGCGGCAAGCGCCTCGCACCGACCGTCGTAGCCGCCTGGTACCAGCGTGAGCACCGCACCAAGACCGTGCTCTTCTACAGCACCACCGCAGACAACCATGCATCCCAATCCGTCGCCCGCACTCTCGGCCTCACCCCACTGGGCTGGATCTGGACCGCACGTTGAACAACAAGCTGAACGATTACCGAAGAGTCGCCCGGCAGTGCGGGCTGGGGAGGCGGGTGGCGTTCCCGGACGCTCCAGTTCCTCCCGGGCCGAAGTTTAAGGTCGAGTTCGACGACGATCCACCGCAGTGCGGAGGTGACGGCTCGCTCTCTCGCGAGCTCCTCTGTGACGGCTGCCGGCTTCTCCTTGCCCCCTGAAGCCTGCCCGCCGCAGGCCATACCAACCCTGGATCAACGCGCGAACCAGCCGATCCGGATGGGTACGGGCTGAGCTCGCCTCTCACCGAGCGCCGGTCGGCAGTCGGACAGCGGCAGGCCGTACCCCTGTGGACGGGTCAGCCGGGTTCGGCTTCGAGGTAGGCGAGGACGGCCATCACCCGGCGGTTCTGGTCCTCCGACGGCGGCAGGCCGAGCTTGGCGAAGATGTTGTTGGTGTGTTTTCCGATCGCCTTGTCGGTGACGAACAGGCGGGCGGCGATCGCCGCGTTCGACAGGCCCTCGGCCATCATCGACAGGACCTCGCGCTCCTTGGGGGTGAGCGCCCCGAGCGGCTCGTCCCGGACCCGGCGGGTGAGCAGCTGGGAGATCACCTCGGCGTCCATCGCGGTCCCGCCCGCCGCCACCCGACGAACCGCCTCGACGAACTGCTCGACGTCGCCGACCCGGTCCTTGAGCAGGTATCCGACCCCACCCGAGCGATCCGAGAGCAGCTCGCGGGCGTAGAGCTGCTCGACGTACTGGGAGAGGATCAAGACTGGCAGACCGGGCAGCCGCCGCCGCGCTTCCAGGGCCGTCTGCAGACCCTCGTCGGTGAACGTCGGCGGCAGCCGTACGTCGATCACCGCAACATCGGGCCGGTGCCGGAGCAGCGCCATCAGCAGTGACGGCCCGTTGTCGACGGCCTCCACCACCTGGAAGCCGTGTGCCGAGAGCAGCCGGACCAGGCCGTCCCGGAGCAGGGCGAGATCTTCGGCGATCACAACACGCACGGGAGCTCCATGGTGAGTTCGGTGGAGCCTTCAGGGGGACTGTCCAGCTTGAGTCTGCCGTCGAACGCCGACAACCGACTCCGGATGCCGTCCAGGCCGGTCCCCCGCGCCGGGTCGGCACCGCCGCGCCCGTCGTCGCCCACGGTCAGCCGGAGCATCCCGGCCGAGTGGCGCAGCCTTACCCATGCTTGGCCGGCCCCGCTGTGTTTGGCCACATTGGTCAGCGCCTCGGCGGCGGCGAAGTACATCGCGGACTCAACCGGCGCGGCCGGACGGGCGGGCAGCACAATGTCCACCTCCACCGGGACCGGGCAGAGCAGAGCGGTGGCCTGAATCGCCCCTGCCAGCCCTCGGTCGGCGAGCACCGGCGGATGGATGCCCCGGACCACATGCCGCAGGTCGGCCAGGGCCTGCCCCGCCGACTCCCATGCCTCGCCCGCCAGTTCCCGCATCCGGTCCGGGTCCTTCTCGCCTTTGATCATGCCGAGGCTCATCCGCATCGCGATCAACCTGGCCTGCGCGCCGTCATGCAGATCTCGTTCGATCCGGCGGAGCTCGGCCGCCAGCGTGTCCACGGCCGCCGCCCGGGACTCGGTCAGCTCCCTGACCCGCTCCGCCAGCGAGGGTTCGCATCCCAGCATCAGGTGCGCCAGCCGTGCCTGAGCCGTATGCAAATACGACGCGGTCATCCACCCGGCGATCATCAGAGCCAGCAGCGACAGAGTGAAGGTGAGGGAGATCGGCCGATCGGGCTCCACCACCCGGACATTCCAGATCACATCAGCCGCGGCCGGAAACGCCGCCAGCAAGATCAAGCAAGCCGGTCCTGCCACGGAATGGACGGCGAGCCAGCCCACCTCACGCCGGATCCCATCCGGCCGGTACGGCCCGGCTCCATGCCGGTCGAGCACCCGGACCGCCCGTCCATGCTGAAAACCGGCAAGGGTGTGGACCATGCCGAGCAACCGGTCGAGCGGCCGGCGATCCAGCCCGGTCAGGTGGGTCAGCCCCGCGTAGATCCCCAGGAGCACAAGGAGCGGCCACGCCGCAAGACCGGTGGCGGCGTTCACCAGCAGCCCCACCACCGGCTCGAACAAACGGCGAATCCTTCTCACCCCGCCAGTCTGCCTGGCCATAGCCACAAAGACAGTAGGCTCAGCCCTACCTCGCAGCGGCCGTCTTCAAGAACCGGCAGCACGGCGAACAGCACCTTCGGCACCGATCAGGGTCATTCACGCATCACTTCATTCATCCTGCCCGTCGAAGGCGGATCACCCCGTCAGGCAGGATGAACGCTCGCGCCCACGCAGCGGCAGCGCGCCGTGAAGACAGTCCCAGAGGCGGCCAACGCACTCATCGCTGATCGTCGACATGATGATCCTGGGCCGGAGTACTCTACTTCTGATCCAGCACGTGGTGACGATGCCAGGGCGGGGGCGGCGATGAGCGCCGAAGACCGGATCGAACGGGCCAGGACGCTCTATGAACAGGCGGTGTTCAGCGGCGACGCCGGCGTGCTGACCGACGCCGAACGGGGCCTGGACGCGGTGGAGGCCGATGCCGCGCTGGCCCGCGGGCGGATCCTGCACGCGCGGTTTCTCAACGAGCGTGCCGTCACCGGTTCGTCACCCGTCGAGGACCCGGACGAACTGCCGTTGTTCAAGCGCGCGATCGAGCTGTACCGGGCGCTGGGCGACGTGCGCGGCGAGGCCGAGGCGTTGTTCTGGATCGGCTGCCTCCATCAGGTCATCCGGCGTGACAACGAGACCGCGGTTCCGGAACTGGAGGAGTCCTGCCGATTGGCGGCGCAGGTCGGCGACAAGCCGACCTGGTCCGAGGCCCTGCGGCACTTGGGCATCGCGGCACACATGGCCGGTCGGCTGGATGAGGCGCGCGAGCGGCTGGAGGAGTCGTCGCGGCTGCGCCGGGAGGTCGGGGCCCTGCCGGGCGTGGCCGCCAACATGGTCGGGCTGGCCTACATCGCCGCCGCCCAGGACCGCCGGGCGGACGCGCTCGCGACGCTCGACAAGGCACACGCCATCGCACAGGCGCATGGCGCCCATGCCATCGTGCGGCAAATCGAGCAGGCGAGAACGGAGATCTAGGCGCGCGATCACACCAGGCACCCAAGCCGCCAACGCCAAGACCAACCACGACCGATACCGACGCCACCTCGACCATCGACCAAGGTCCGCATAACGACCCCAGGCTGGAGTACTAGATCAGTTCTCTCGTCGTATGGGTAGCCCAAGGTGGGTCGGGTGGACCGTCTGGTTGCCGATGCACACCGCCACTTGGCAACCGGAACCCGACCTCGGGCCGCCGCCTTGCCCAATGGTCGCTCCTCCAGGGGCTGATCCGACCGGCCCTTTGGGGACGGTAGGCCTACCCCTACCTCCCAGCGGGCGAAATCCCACCCGGTGGGTGGGTGGAGGCCGATGGAGGACGACGCGCAGCTCGCCGAAGCTTAAGCCATGATCGAAGTGACTGGCTTGACGATGCGATACCGCGACAAGCTCGCGGTCGACGACTTGACCTTCTCCGTGAAACCGGGCATCGTGACCGGGTTTCTCGGGCCCAACGGTGCCGGGAAATCCACCACCATGCGGATGATCCTCGGGCTGGAGGTCCCCGACCGGGGGACGGCGCTCATCGGCGGCACGCCGTACACCTCGGTGAAGACACCGATGCGGATGGTCGGCGCGCTGCTCGACGCGGGCGACGTGCACGGCGGACGGACCGCCGCCGCCCACCTGTGGAGCCTGGCCCGCAGCAACGGCCTGGCTAGGGCACGGGTGGCGGAGGTGCTGGAGACGGTGGGGTTGACCGAGGCCGCGGATCGGCGGATCGGCGGGTTCTCGCTGGGCATGCGGCAGCGGCTCGGGATCGCGGCCGCCCTGCTCGGCGACCCCGGTGTCCTGATGTTCGACGAGCCGATCAACGGGCTCGACCCGGAAGGCATCCGCTGGGCCCGTGAACTGATGCGGCGCCTCGCCGACGAGGGCCGGACCGTCCTGGTCTCCAGCCACCTGATGAACGAAATGGCTCTCACCGCCGACCACGTCGTGGTGATCGGACGCGGCAGGCTGATCGCCGACACCACCATGGTGGAGCTGGCCGAGCGGTACCAGCGGGGTGTCCTGGTCCGGGCGACCGACCAGTGGACGCTCACCGAGGTGCTGCGGTCGGGGGGCGCGACCGTGCGCGAGGAGGACGGCGCACTGTCGGTGAGCGGAATGGACGCAGGCCGGATCGGTGAACTGGCCCTGGCCCGCGGGATCGCGCTCCGCGAACTGACCCCGCGCAACGCCTCCCTGGAGGAGGCCTTCATGGAGCTGACCGAGGACAGCGTCGAGTACACCACGAGGAGGGCCGCCTGATGTGGCACGTGATCGCTTCCGAATGGCTCAAGTTCCGCTCACTGCGGTCGAACCTCTACCTCCTCGCGTCCTCACTGATCTCGATCCTGCTCTGCGTCGGCGTGGCCTACCTGGTCTCCCGAGGCTTCGACGGGCAGAGTGCGGAGGACCGGCTGCGCTTCACCAGCCTCGGTGCCGGTCTGGGCACCGGGCTGCCGGTGGCCTACTTCATCGTGGGGGCGCTCGGCGCACTTTCAATCACCCATGAGCACGCCTCCGGCCAGATCCGTACCAGCCTGACCGTGGTGTCAAAGCGACAGCTCCTCCTGTTTGCCAAGGTTCCGGCGCTGGCGCTGATCACCCTGGTCGCCGGGCAGATCCTGGTGTTCGGCATGCACTTCGCCACGCAGGCCGTCCTGGGCGACCGGGCCGAGCAGGTCGTGGGCGGCGGACGGGCCTTGGGTCCCTCGCTCGGCGATCCGGGGGTGGCGGCCGAACTGCTGACAGCCGGAGCGATCATGCCGCTGATCGCCATGGTTGGGCTGGGTGTGGGCGCGTTGATCCGCTCCACCGCCGGTTCGCTGGTCACCCTCGTCATGATTCTCCTGGTGCTGCCGATCGTGTCCGGCGCGCTGCCGACGCCCTGGCGGTCGCGGATCAGCTCCGTCATGATCGAAAGCCTGCCGACGCAGATCGCCTCCGGTGAAGGGACAGGCGTCTTCGCACTCCTCCTCTCCCCGCTCGCCGCGGCGGCGGCCTTGATCGCTTACCCGGTCGTCGCGCTCACCGCGGGGGCCGTGGCGACAGCCGTCCGGGGCCGCAGGATCCGGCCGCTCGTCGTCGGCGGGCTGATCACCGCCCTGCTGGCCACGGTGATCGCGATTTCGCCGGGCGCCGGCGCCGGCAGCCTGGCCTGGCAGCCGCACCACTCGAGCGTCGAAGTCCCGGTGGCTACCTGACGCTTCTCCGACTCCCTTCGGTACACGAGGTGCGAGCGTTCGCCCACCGGCTGACCAACCCGGCCATTCCGCTCTCGGCCCCCGCCGAGGGCGGTCGCCGTTTCACGACACTGTTCCCCCCGCACCGGTATGGGCAGCGCCGGGCCGATCTTGGGCGTGTCCCCGGACTTGCGGGGCCACGGCCCGTACATCGCCCGAGTGATCCTTGCCGTGTGCACTCCTGCATGTGCGGACGATCACCCCATGCCGGGGTACGGGCTGCGCCGGGCCGATCGCGGCCACGAGGTTCGAGGCCCACGCCGCCTCCGGCCGTACCCGCTTCCGGCATGCGCCTATTCCCGAGGGCACAGACGCCACAGGACCTTGATCGCCCTGTTTGTGCTGCTCAGGGGAGGTCGGGTAATCGGTCTGCCGGAAATCGGTCTCGCCGACGCGAGCGGGGTGACAGGGTTGACCGGTGTCTGTTTCCCGTTGTGACCTGTTGCGTTGGCAGTTCGACCTCACCTGGTCGCTGTTTGAACTGCACCTTGAGCAGCTCAAACCCGAGGATTTCCTCTGGGAGCCCGGCCCGTACTGCTGGACGGTACGGCGGGGGGTCGACGGGATGTGGGTGCCCGACTGGGCGGAGACCGAACCCGACCCGGTGCCGGTCCCCACGATCGGCTGGATCTCCTGGCACATCGGCTGGTGGTGGTCGATCGCCATCGACCACGCGCAGGGCCGGACGCCGCGGAACCGGGTCGAGATCGGCTGGCCCGGCGACGGTCAGGCGGCCATCGAATGGCTCCGCGGCCTGCGCTCGGAATGGCTGGCGGTGCTGAGTCGGCTTAGCGAAGCCGACCTGGACGCCGTAGCCCCCTTCCCCTGGGCGTACGACCCTGAGCACTCTATCGCCCACATGATCGCCTGGGTCAACGCCGAACTGATGAAGAACACCGCCGAAATCGGCCAACTCCGCATCCTCCGCGCAGCCGCCCTCAGCTGACCCGCCACCCGCGAACACCTCAACGCCCTGGCCCCGGCGTGGGTCGCCGCCCCTTACCCAATCCCACTCAAAGCAGCGGCGATACGACGGTGGGCAACCTGCACACGGGTCACCCGGTCAACCCAGGGCGTCGAGGTTTCAGAGATACCTGTCGTTGTCCTTCAGGTGGATCCGACGGTTAACCGTCGGATCGTGTTCACGTGGAGAAGCTCACGAATCTGGTATGTCACCCTTCGCTGCCATGAGCATGATCCGCGGGATCACCACGAGTTTCTCGTCGTGCGCCATGGTCATGCTCGCGGGAAGCCTCGACGCATAGGCGGCCGTGAGATCCCGCCCGACTATCGCGATGTCGCCGTTGTCGAGTTCCCAGATATCCGGACATCCACTGTCCCCACCTGAGCATTCAAGCTCGGCAGCCGACCGTCCGAGTCGACGCTTGAGTGTGGCTGATGGATCCGCCTCCCATGCCCGTGTCATGAATTCTCCTTTCTAAGAAAGTCAGGCACTTCTATCTTTGGCGCTGTTCCCGTCGCCTACCGAGCGAGCAATTCGGTTGCGACCTCGCCGATCGTCCACACCAGGATCTACCCGGCGGAGCAGGCGAGATCCCGGTACTCCTGGCATATCTCGACCGGGCCTTCGCGTCCATCCCTGCCGCCCTGGAGCCGTCTCTCCGCGAGTGAGACGTCGACCAGGTCGAACCCATTCCCGAGCTTGCCGGAAGCGGGACTTTCCCGGAGATCCGGCCGATGTCCGTAACGAACGAATGACTCCGCCGATGAGCGAATCGATGAACGCAGACGATCGGCCCCTCGTTCGTGAGCTGTTCCCTGACCTGATCAACGAGTTGATCGCATGTCTGAGGGAGGAAGAGGAGGAACAGCTCGCCGTCCACGCCTGGGACCTCAGGTTCTACCAAGGGTGTGAATGCCGTGATGACTTCTGTCAGAGCTTCTACACAGCCGAACCCCCGGATGGCGCCTTCGGCCCCGGGCACAGAAACGTGGCCCTTATCCCGGCGAGAGGCGATCTGATCCTGGACGTGGTCAGGGGACGGATCATGTATGTGGAGGTGCTGTACTACCCCAGGCTGCCGCGGTCGGCGAGCTGATCCCATGCCCCCGTGGCGCTTACGCGGTCTGCAACCGTACCCAACGGTGTGGCCACAGGTCCGGAAACAGATCCGGTACGGGCTACACCGGGCCGGTCATCTCGCCCGCCGAGTCCGGTCAGCCCGCGGCGGCCCCGGTGAGCAGCAGCGGCTGGGCGGCGATGCGCAGTTCGTCGCTGAACGGGGTCGGCCGGAACGTGCCGGGGTCGAGGTTGACGTTGACGCGGTACCCCTCGGCGTGAACCGTCGAGCGGTCCGCCGAAAGCACGCGGAAGCCGTACACCCCGCTGGTGTTGCCCAGGCGGTCGATCCAGAAGTGCACCCAGGGTTCGCCCACCCCGGCGATCGGCACGTGGTAGGTCACCTTGAGCTCGCGGACGGCCAGGAACACGTCCTTGAAGGACGATTGGGCGGGGTCGGGGGCCCAGCCGAGCCTGCGCCAGTACGCGGTGATCGCGCGTTCCACGAGCAAGGCATAGCGGGCGTTGTGCAGCAGCCCCATGGCGTCCAGGTCATCGAAATACACCTGAACCGGCTCGAAGTGTCCGCCGTCAATCATGTCAATCCTCCGGGAGCAGTGAGGGATCAGGGCAAAGTCCACGCAGACGGTGGAGTACGGCCCTGCGGGCGTGGCCGAAGGCGTCGCGCCCGTCGAGCAGCTTGGAGTGGGTGACCACCATCTGGCCCAGGGCTTCGATCTCGAAGACGAGTTGATCGGGGTCCACGTCCGGCGAGAGCTCGCCCAGCGCCACCGCCTCCTCCACCAGGCGGCGGATGAACGCCTCCCAGTCGACGAGGGCCTGCGCGACGCGGGTCCGGACCGGGCCGGGGTGATCGTCGAACTCGGACTGGACGGCGCAGAAGAAGCAGCCGCCCGGGAGCACGCGATCGGTGTAGAACGTCATTCGCGCCTCGTGCAGGGCGAACAGCCGTCTGACCCCTCGGGGCGCGGTCAGGGCGGGGGCGATGACGCGCTCCCGCCATTGCCGGACCGCCCACTCCACCGCATCCAGCTGTAGTTCCTCTTTGTCACGCCAATGCGCGAAAAAACCGGATTTGCTGATGCCGATGGTGGCCGCGAGCCGTCCCAGGGACAGGCCGTCCAGCCCTTCGACGGAGGCCAGGCCGACCGCCTGTTCGAGCATGGTTTCGCGACTGCGCAACCCCCGCAACCTGCGCCCGTCCTGTGTCATGCCGCCATACTATATGAACGACCGGTCGTTTATTTAACTCACCGGGTTCACGTCTTCCGCCTCCTCCGGCCTGCACGATCGGTGACATCCTCGACCTGCGTCGGGACGCGGGCGGGCACCTGGCCTTCGGCCATGGCATCCACTTGTGCCTCGGCCACCAGTTGGCCCGCGTCGAGATGCGGGGCACCTAAGCGAACGCCGTCACCAAGTCCGTCGGCGGCCCGTACCGTTCCATGGCGTCCGGATGCTCGGCGGTGATCTGCACGACGCGCTCGGTGAGCGGTGTCAGCGCTGCTGTCCCACTCATTCAGAATTGAGGGTGTTTTGTAGGAGGGGCGGTCGGTTCGCCTTACCCGATCCGCTGCAGAGCCTTCTCGCGGCGCTCGGCCACGCTGGAGCCCGACTCCCGGCGCGCCATCCGGCGCAGCACGATCGGCGCGAGGAGCAGGCCGAGCACCGCCCAGGCCCCCAGCATCCCGACGGTTTCAAGATGCCGCCAGGACTCGCCGATCTCGACGGCGGCCGCGCCGTCGGGCAGCAGGGCCGAGCGCATGCCGAGGCCGAGCCAGTAGATCGGGAACGTCTGGGCGATCCACTGCACCCACTCCGGCAGCACCGTGAGCGGGAAGAAGATCCCGGAGATCGCGATCATGCCGAGGATCGGCAGCGTGAGAAGTCCCTGGCTGCGTACGCTGACGAACACCGATCCCAGCACCGCGCCGAGCGGCAGGGTCGCCACCAGCCCCAGCGCCAGCACCCAGGTCAGGGTCAGCCAGGAGCCCGGATCGCCGATCGCAAGGCCGGAAATGAGGAACATGCCGGGAATCAGGAAGATCGCAAGGTCGACGACCAGGCCGCCGGACACCGAGATGATCTTGCCGAGCAGGTAGCCCGCCATTCCGTTCGGCGTCGCCTTCGACCGCAGCAGGGTCCCGTCCTCCCGGTCGGCGGTGAGCTGCTGGCTCATGCTGACCATGGACATCGCGGCGTTCATGCCGAGGATGCTCGGCAGTGCCAGGGCGCCGAGGGAGAATCCGCTCTGCCCGAAGGACACATCCCGCAGGAAGAACACGGCGATCAACATCAACACGGGCCAGAAGAAGTGGTTGAACAGATCCCCTCCGTTGGTGAGGGACTGCCGCAGCTCGATCAGGCCGCGGGACCAGCCCGCACGCCACGCCATCGCGGTCGGATTCACCGGGCCACCTCTTCCGCCTTGTTGGTCTTGCCTGCCTGGCCCGTGCCGGATTCCGCCTGCCGCACCAGGGAGAGATAGGTGTCCTCCAGCGAGGCCCGGCGGACCTCGAGGTTCTCGATCGCCTCGCCGTGCTGCTTGAACAACTCGAAAACCAGCCGGGTCGACTCGGAGCTCGACTGCCGGAAGGTCTGCCCGTCACGAGTCCAGCGCACCTCGTCCTGGCCGGCGATCTGCCGTGCGAGTTCCGCCGTTGTGCCGTCCGCGACGATCCGCCCTCCGTCGAGGACCAGGATGCGGTCGGCGAGTTTCTCGGCTTCGCTCAGGTCATGGGTGGTGAGCAGGATCGTGGTCTCGCCCTCGTCGACAAGTCCTTCGATGAGTTCGTGGAAGCCGCGCCGGGCCACCGGGTCCAGCCCGGCGGTGGGCTCGTCGAGGAACACCAGCTCCGGGCGGCCCACCAGGCCGATCGCCACATCCAGCCGGCGCCGCTGCCCGCCGGAGAGCATCCTGACCTTCTTGTCCGCCTGCTCGGTCAGGCCGACCGCCGCGATGAGCTGCTCCGCGTTCCACGGCCGCTCAATCGACGTGGTGGAGTAGGCGGCGTAATACAAGCCGAGATGCTCCAGCAGTTCACGGACCCGCCATTTGCCGTGGTCACGCCAGGACTGCAGGACAATCCCCACTCGTGCCCGCCAATGCTCGTCGCCGCGTGCCGGATCGGTGCCGAGCACCTCGACCCGGCCCGCCGAGCGCATCCGGAAACCCTCCATGATCTCGATCGTGGTGGTCTTCCCCGCGCCGTTCGGCCCGAGCAGGCACAGCACTTCTCCTTGCTTCGCCTGGAAGTTCACGTCGTGCAGGACGTCGGTCGTGCCGTAGCGCATGCGCAGGCCGCCGACATCGAGCACGACTTGGTTCGTCGCCATCGTCTCGCCTTTCCTGTGGTTGACGCCTCGCGTTGCGGGCGCCTGGAAGTGGTGGTGGGGCCCGGGAGGGTTCTCACGAAACCTTGCCGGGCGGGTTTCCGCCGCCAGGCTCGGCGCGGCCGGATCCGGCCGCGCGCGCGACGCATCGCGGCCCGTTCGAGGGACTCGCCGCGCATCGCCGTGCGGGCGACCGCTGCGGAGCCTGGCCTTGGGGGATGGAACGGCCTCAGCCGTGTCTGCCGGCTACTCGCCCGCGTTGGTGAGCGTCCGCAGGACGCGCGCCTTCAGATCGGCTTGGTCGACACCCGCCAGGGCGAGCGCGCGCGGCACGGTGCCGACCTCTGCTTGCAGGATCCCGAGCAGCAGATGCGCGGGCCGCAGATCCTTCTTGCGGTCAACGGATGTGAAGCCTCGTTCGAGCGCGAGCTTGGCTGATGCGCCCAGCTGCGACGGAAGGTCGGGGGCGCTGCTCGGCCGCGGGAGGTCGAAGGCGGCAGCGGACACGCCGACCGCGTTCAGGCTGTGCTCGAACTCCCGGTTCAGCGCGTCGCGGATCGCTCGATGATCGAGCCCGGCCGAGGCAAGGGCCTGATGGGTGGTGGTTTCCCGCTCGGCGGCGATCGCCAGCAGGAGATGGTGCGCCTCGATCGTCGCCGATCCGTCGGTGTGGGCTTCGCGTGCCCCCTGGTCGATGATCGTGTTGATGTAGTGGTCGATGGCAGCCATCGTCAGCGCCTCCTCAACGTCACGCCGGCGGCGATGAGCCGCTTGGCGTGCTTCTTGTGGACCGCTTGGCGCGTCACGCCGAGCGCCTCGGCGACCTGCGGCCAGCTCCAGCCCCCTCGCATGGCCTGCTCGACGGCGGCGTCCTCTATCTGGTCAGCCAGGCGTCTCAACGCCGCCACAGCCGCCAGCGCATCGGCGGGCTCTTGAGGAACGGGAGTTTCAGCACTGGACATGCAAGCAACTCTAGTTGACTAACTGGGGGTTGGTCAACACGAGTTGCTTAATGCGAGTGACCGCAAGCATCCGGATCCTCAAACAAAACGCTGCGCCGCCGGGTCGAAGCCTGTGATCCTCAGAGTTCTTCTTTACCGGCGTTCCAGGCCCCGGCTGGGGAGGCCATCTCGCCCAGGCCCTGGCTAACGGACCAGCACGACGAAGCGCATCCCGTCCGCCGACGCCACCAGCCCGCCGCCCCAGTCGCCGGTGATGTCGATGCCGCCGCGCCGATCAGCTCGCGGGCGCGCGCGGCGGTTGTGGGCTACGCGTCGGCGAATCGGGATCCGGGCTGCGTATCGAGGTGCCGCTCAACACCGCGCACCCTGCCCGGACGACCTCGCGTGATGCCGCGTTCGGTGAACGCGGCATCACGGGCCAGGCCCGGCCGAGTTGCCGGTCAGGTGTCTCCCGGCCGACCGCGTCATCCCTCTGCCGACAGGACAGGACGCCTTGATCGCGGCCCACGTGTCCTGTTGAACGGGTGTGATGTTCAGTCCGCGTGGCAGGTGAGTCCGGCGGCGGGCAGGGTTCCGTCGCGGAAGTAGGTGTTCACCGCGTTGCCCACACAGGCGTTCGGCAGGCGGCCGAAGATGCCGTGCATGCGCACGTCCTGCAGGGTGACCAGGCGGGAGCCGGACATCGCCCGGTGCAGGTTCACGCCTTCCCGGTAGACGGTGCGGGTGTCGCGGGTGGCTTGGACGATCAGGGCGGGGATGCCGTTGCGCACAGTGGTCCTGGGCTCGCGGGGCGACGGCCAGAACGCGCAGGCGTTGATGTTGTTCGCGTACGGCCCGAACACCGGCTGGCTCGCCCGGCTGCGCCGGATGTTGCGCCAGTACCACTGCGGGTCGCGGGGCACGGCGGCGTCACCGCAGATCACGGCCGCCTGGCCGGACAGGTCCTGGGGCCGGCCCGTGAGCGTGAAGCGCAGTTCGTCGTCGAAGTCCTTGGTCGGCCGGACCGGTTTACCCTCGGCAGCGTCGGCGATCTGCCGGACCCGCGCGGCCAGGTGGGCGTCGTAGCGGGCATCGGGCAGCAGCGTGAACAGCGTCATGGGAAGGAAGTGCTCGTCCAGGAGGTGTTCGCCGATGCGGATCGGCGAGTCGGCCGCCTGCCTGATCAGGCCCTCGACCCGGGCCCGCACCTGTCGGCCGGTCGTGCCGAGGTGGTAGTCGGCGTCGCGGGCCGCGGTCCAGTCCGCCCACTCGTCCAGGGCGGCCTCGTTGATCGGCCCTTGGTTCCTGATCGACCCGGCCATGTACGCGGCCGGGTCGATCGCGCTGTCCAGGACGATCCGGTCGCTGCGATGCGGGAACATTTGGGTGAAGACCGCGCCGAGGTAGGTGCCGTAGGACATGCCGAAGTAGGAGAGCTTCGCCTCGCCCAGGGCGGCACGGACGACGTCCATGTCCCGCGCGGTGTTGCGGGTGGTGATGTGGGCGATCCGGTCCCCCTCCTTGCGCGCGCACCGCCGCGCGAGATCGGCCTGGGTCCGTACGGCGTCGCGGAATCCTGCCCGGTCCAGCCCCGCCGACCAGAGCATGTGCCCGATGGGCCACGCACAGTTGATCGCCGCGCTCCGCCCGATGCCCCGCGGGTCCATACCGATCAGGTCGTAACGGGAGGAGACCTCAGGGGTCATCGCCCCTCGGATGTAGAGCATGAAGTGCAGGCCTGCGCCGCCGGGACCACCGGGGTTGGAGAGCATGATCCCGCGGCGGCGCTTGGTATCGGTGGCCTTCAGCCGCGAGATCGCCACCTTGATCGTACGGGCCTGCGGCTCGGAGTAGTCCAGAGGCACCGTGATCTCGGCGCATTGGGCACCCGCCTGGTCCAGCGCGGCGTCCCCGCAGGCCTTCCACTCGACGGCTTGTTCGTAGAAGCGGCTCAGAGTCTCGGCGCCGGCAACGCCGGTCCCGGTCAGCACCCCGGCTCCCACCGTCAGCGCGGCGAGTACAGCAGCTACCCGTTTCATTCATCGTCCTCGGATAAGGGGAGTTCGCAGGCGCGCCACAGCCTGCAGTTGGATCGACCGAGGCGCGCACCACAAAGGGAATGAAGCAACCGTAGTTGACTAATCCGAATTTAGTCAATCCAAGTTGCTTATCCTTTGACGCCTCGCCAACCTGCCGATTCGGCCATCTGTTCGGGTCCGGCACATGCGTCACGATGTGCCGTCCTGTGACCCCCACCCGAATCGCCTCGGAAGCCGACGGGTCATGGAACCGCTATGCCCCGGGCGACCACGCGCAGTGACCGGCTCAGGAGCCAGACGAGCTGACGTACCCGCGAGCTGCCATCAGCCGCAGGCCCGGGAGCCGCTCAGCGCAGTTCCGCGGGCCACCGACATGTCGCCGCGCTCAACAAGTGAATCGACTCACGCAAAGTGCTTGGCCTCGGGAAAAGGCGCTCGTTTGGGGCTGGTTACACAGGCGTCAACAGCACCCCACCAGACGCGGTTCAGCCCTTGCGCTTCCGGTAGGCGCGCTGCCGGCAGGCTCGCGAGCAGTAGTCCCTCGGCCGGCCCGTGGCAGCGGCGGCAACGGCCTCACCGCAGACCACACACCGACTTTCGTCACGCCTTTCGTCACCAGTTTCGTCACGCACGAGGACCTCAATGCCGTCGAGCACCCGCTGCAGGCCAAACTCAAACGGATCCAACGGCGCGTCGTACCCCCCGTCCAGGTAGATGCGGTTGAGCGTGGGATACCGGTCCAGGTGCGCATAGAGCGAGTCGCGGGCCCCCCACCACTCCTGTTCGCTGACACCGGTGCGCCGTTCGGCGAGCTCGGTCTCCACCACCTGCCGCGCCGCGCTCTCCACGAAGGTGCCGACCATGGTGACCACGGCCACCACCTCGGTGGGAGGCAGCCCGGTCCGCGACACCGTCTCCAGCGCCCACTCGAAGGCCGCCACCGCGTTCGGCCCGGGTACCCGCCGGGCACCGGGCGACTCGATCATCCAGGGATGCCGCCGGTAGAACGCCAGCTGGGCCCGCGCCCACGCCTCCACCTCGGCCCGCCAGCCCTCCTGGGGCCGGATCTCCTCCGCCTCCCCGATCACCTCGTCGCGCATGAGGTCGATCAGCTCGGCCTTGCCCGGGACGTGACGGTAGAGCGCCATGGTGGTGAAGCCGAGACGTTCGGCGATCCGACGCATGGAGACCGCGGCCAGGCCGCCGGCGTCGGCCAGCTCGATCGCGGTCCGCACGATGCGCTCCAGGGTGAGGCCGCGCCCCGGCCTGCGCCCCCACAGCAACTCGGTACTGCGCTCCGGATCCACCATCTTGCCCCCTTCCATGTATATGCTGTATATCAAATGTATACAGCGTATACACGAGAGGACACCTCCATGCTCTTCGTCGATCCGGCGGGAGACGACTCAGGCCCAGGCACGATCGAGCACCCCTTCGCCACACTCGGCCGGGCTCGCGAGACCGCCGTACCCGGCACCGTGGTCAATCTCCGGGCCGGCACCCACCGCCTCACCGAACCGCTCCGGCTCTCCGCCGCCGACTCCGGCGTCGTCTACCAGGCCTACCGCCACGGAACCCCCGAAGCGGAAAAGGTCGTGATCAGCGGAGGCCGGCGGATCACCGGCCGGTTGGACGACGACGGCGTCTGGCGGGCCGAGGTCCCCGGCCTCGCCACCCGCCAGCTCTACGTCTCCGGGCGCCGAGCCGAACGGGCCGCCGTCACCCTCGACGTCATGCCGACCAGGACCGAGACCGGCTACCTCGTCGACGGCACCGGCGCACAGCGCTGGAGCGGGCAGGTGGAATTCGTCTACTCGGGCGTCTACCCCTGGTCCGAGGCGCGGATCCCGGCCTCGAAGATCACCGCCGGGGATGGGGGCGCGACCGTCGTCACCATGGCACAACCCGCCTTCGACTGGGCCACCCGGCTCTACCGGTCGGTTCTCTCCTGGGAAGGCCCCGGCGAGATCTACGGGGTGGACAGCCCGACCAGGGCCGAGAACAGTCCGGCCTTCCTGACCGAGGGCACCTTCGCGCTGAGCGACGGCGTCCTGCACTACCTGCCGTTCCCCGGCGAAGACCTCGACGACGTGGTCGTGCCCGTTCTGGAGACGCTCCTGCACGCCCGGGAAGCCCGCGACGTGGTCTTCCGCGGCATCGTCTTCGCGGAGGCGACCTGGCTGCGGCCCGGCACGCCGGAGGGGTTCCTGCACTACCACGGCAACGGCTATTACGACGGCGGGCCGCTGCAGACGGTGGAGTTCGGGGGCGACGACGGAGGTCATGTCATCGTCCCCGGCGACGCCGTGGCCATGCCCGGGAACGTGGTCTTCGAGAACTGCTCACGCGTCACCCTGGAGAGCTGCCGGTTCACCCGTCTGGGGACGGTCGCGCTGGAGTTCCGCGGCGACGGGACGGACAACGTGCTGCGGGACGCCGAGATCGACGACGTGTCCGGCGGCGGTGTCGTGATCGGTACGGGCGCCCGCGGACACCGCATCGAGAACACCCACATCCACCACATCGGCCGCGACTACCGCGGCTCCCCCGCCGTTCTGCTGTCCGGGACCCGGCACACCGTCCTGGCCCACAACCAGATCAACGACGTGCCGCACAACGGCATCGTGGTCAACGAGGGCCACGCCCCGCAGGTGCTGAACAACCTCGTGCACGACACGATGCAGGTGCTGGCCGACGGCGGCGGCATCTACCTGTCCGGGAATCAGGGCACCTCGGACACCGAGGGAGCATTGGTCCAGGGCAACGTCGTCCGCGACGTGATCACGCCGTACAACTTCGGCCTCTACACCGACTACGGCGCCACCTGGGTCACCGTCAAGGGAAACGTGGTCCACCGGGCCGACAAACCGGCGGTGTTCACCGTCTATCCACCCATGGAGAACGTGACCTACACCGGCAACATCTGGGACGCCGACCCCGGTGAAGCCCCCGAAGGCGTAACCGCCTCCGGCAACACCGTCCTGCCGGCCGAGAAGTTCGACGACGATCCCGCGGTCGCCGACATCGTGGCCCACGCCGGGTTGAAGCAAACCCACTGACGCACCACAGGGCAGGCTCTGAACCTCGGGGGCTCGGAGCTTGCCCCTCCTCCGACCCGCGTCCAAACCCGCTTCACGACGTACGGCCTGCGGCCGCAGGCCGTACCCGAACAATCTCCTTTGACCCCGCCGGCCTCCTCGACTTCTGAGCTCTCATCGTCGTCAAGCCGCTGGAGGCGGCCAATTGAGGTACGGCTGACGCTGAGCGCGATGAAGCTCGACGATGAGACAGACGGCAACGATGATGTAGATGATGCCGACAACGAGCCAGACGGCTACGTATTGGGGCAAGAAGAAGGCGCTCAAGCCTCCCAAGAGCCCAAAAGGAAGCAACGTCCCGCGGATCAGGTGAAAAGTCGAGGCGACATACGCGTCTCCGAAATCGCGTGCTCTGTCGATGAGGGCTCCGGCCACCAGCCAGATCACGGCCAGGGAGAGCGATCGGTAGAGCAAGCCGATCACCGGGTTCGCGGTGAATCCGAAAAGATCGCCGAGCGAGAACACGCAGACGACGACGGCGAGGCGCCTCGCTTGGGTGAACGCGGGGCCCACCACCGATTCCATTCGTGACAGGCCGGAGACCACAAGGGCCCATCCCGCGAAGTCGACCAGCACATCGAATACACCGATACGCAGCGCGAATAACGCGAGGATCAGCCCGATGGCCACTCTCTGGAGCGGAAGCATGACAAAGATATTCTCATCCCGCACCGGATAAGTCCTGAGATTTAGTGAACTGCTCAAATATCGCCCATAGATGGCATGACAAAAGCAACCTGCGACAATTGATTCCATCAAATGGATATCTGGACCATTCAGGGGTTACAGACTGATAACCCAGACAACACGGTCCGGGGAGTCAGCGGCGACGTTCGCCCTGCGGGGGGCGGCGTCCGCCAAGTTCGGCCTGGTACAGCTCGTGCCGCAGGAGGAGCAGGGCGACGTCGTCGTTGAGGTGACCGTCGCTGTGGGCCAGCAACTCGGCCTCCAACCTGGCCGGCAACCCCGCCGCATCCTCGGCGCAGAGCCCGGCTAGCCGGCTCTCAAGGGGGTAGGTCTTCCCCGTACCGTCCCGCGCGTCGATCGCGCCGTCGGTGTACATGAGGAGAGCGTCACCCGGGGTGAAGCCGAAGGTCGTCGGCTCGGAGCCGTTTCCGCCGGTGAGCCGCCACAGCCCCAGGGGGAGCGCCACGTCCAGCACACCGACCGGCCACACCCGGCCGCGACGTACCATCAGCGGAACCGGATGACCGCACACCAGCAGGTCGGCGGTGTCCCGGCCGATCTCGACGAGCGCGGCCGACACGAAGGTCTCATACGACCGGCCCACCCGTTCGGTGACGAACGAGTCGAGCCTGCGGGCCAGCCCCAGCAGCCGGGGCTCGGACGGCGCGAGCTCGCCGAACGCCTTCCGCGCCTCCCCGGCGAGCGCCGCCGCGAGTCTCCCGTGGCCCGTCACATCGGCGATGATCGCGCGGACGCCGTACATCGTGTCGATCACGTCGTACAGGTCGCCGCCGACGGGGGCGCCCTCCGCAGGGGTGTGGCGCGCCTCCACGCACAGTGAACCGCAGCGCTCTGGCATCGCTGGCGCCACGGCTCGCCTCCGGTCCGGAAGGAGTTGCCTCGCATCCCTTATTCAAATCGCGCGATGGAACCGCTCTCTGGAATCGACCAGTGACCAATGGTAACTATGCGTACCATCCGCTGTGGGCCTGATACGCAACGAAGCCGAGGAGAAGCATGGACACGACGGCCGGCAGCCTGCCCACCGAGCTTCCCCGCTTCATCGGACGCCACGAGGAGCTGCACGAGATCGACCGCCTGCTCCGTATCTTCCGGCTGGTGACGCTGACCGGCGTCGCGGGCGTGGGGAAGACCCGTACCGCGCTGCGCGCCGGAGACGAGGCGACCGAGCGGTTCCCCGACGGGGTGTGGCTGGTGCCGCTCTCCCCGCTCCGCGACGGCGCCCTCGTCCCGCACGCCGTCGGGCTGGCGGTCAAGGCGCGGGACCAGACGGCCAGGCCGATGATCGACCTGCTGGTGGAGCATCTCGCCGGACGGCGGTGCCTGCTCATCCTGGACACCTGCGAGCATGTGGTGGGCGAGTGCGCGCTGCTGGTCACCACGCTGCTGCGCTCCTGTCCGGACGTCCGGATCCTGGCCACCAGCAGGCAGCCGCTGCGGGTCGGGAACGAGGCCCTGGTGGAGCTCGCCCCCCTCCCCGCTCCCCCGGAGGAGGCGGACCCGGCCGGCTACGACGCGGTGACGCTGCTGGTCGACCGGGCCCGCCGGCACGTCCCCGGCTTCGCCCTGACCTCGGCCAACGCCGACGCCGTGGCCCGGCTCTGCCGCAGACTGGACGGTTTACCGCTCGCGCTGGAGCTGGCCGCCGCCCAGCTCCGGGACCGTACGGCCGACGAGCTGGCCGGTCGGCCCGGCCCGCCCGCGCACGGGGAGTCGACGGTGCTCGCCCCCCACGGGAGCCTGTGGACCACCATCGGCTGGAGTCACGAGTTGTGCACCCCGGCGGAACGGCTGCTGTGGGCCCGGGTGTCGGTGTTCGCCGCGGGCTTCGACCTGGAGACGGCGGAGCGGGTCTGCGGGGGCGGTCCGGTGCGGGATGTGCCGGGCACGCTGGCGAGCCTGGTCGCCAAGTCCGTCGTGGTCCGCGGCGGCGGGCGGTACCGGCTGCTGGACAGCCTGCGCGAGTACGGGGCCGCCTGGCTGGGCGAGCTCGGGGAGACCCAGGCGCTGCTGACCCGGCATCGCGACCACTACCTGGCCTTGGCCCGCCGCGCCTTCCCCGAGTGGACCGGCTCCGGGCAGGTCGGCTGGTACCACCGTTTCGCCGACGAGTATCCCGACGTGCGGCTGGCCATGGAGACCTGCCTGGCCG
Source organism: Rhizohabitans arisaemae (assembly GCF_025996515.1). Taxonomy (GTDB): domain Bacteria; phylum Actinomycetota; class Actinomycetes; order Streptosporangiales; family Streptosporangiaceae; genus Rhizohabitans; species Rhizohabitans arisaemae. The sequence continues at coordinate 189,083 of NZ_BLRH01000029.1, read as the reverse complement.
AGCCGGGTTCGAGCGCGCTGGAGCTGGCCGGTTGCCTCTGGTTCTTCTGGTTCTCCTGCGAGTATGAACGCGAAGGCCGCGCCTATCTGGAACGGGCGCTCGACCACGACGCCGCGCCGGGCCCGCTGCGGGTCAGGGCGGCCTGGGCGCTCGGCCTTGTGATGATCTTCCAGGGTGATCTTGAGGGGATCGGCCGCTGTATCGGCGAGTGCCGTTCGGCGGCGTCCGATCCCGCCGCGACAGGGGCCGCCGACTACATCGAGGGCACCCACCGGACCATGGACGGGCAGCCCGGCATCGGCTTGGAGCAGCTCGCCTCCCTGACGGTCCGCCCGTGGCGCGAGGGCATCCAGGAGGCCGTCTGGCTGCTGGCCCGAGCCGCCCTGGTGTTCGCCCAGGTCGTCACGGCCTCGTACGGCGACGCGGCTGCCCTGGCCGAGGACATCAGGGCCGACGGGCTACGCCGGGGCGAACAGAAGTTCCACTCCTGGGGGCACTATATGAAGTCGCTCGTCCACTTGGCCGCCGAAGACCACGCCTTAGCCGCCGTGCACGCCCGTACCGCCTTCGAAGGCAGCCAGCAGCTCAACGACAGCTCCAACATGGCGCTCGCCCTGGAAGCCCTGGCCATCGCCGTCACCGCCCAAGGCGACCCCGAGCACGCCGCCGTCCTCCTCGGCACCAGCGGACGCCTGTGGACCCCCTCGGGCGGCCGGGACCGCTTCACCGCCCCCGAAGTCGCCGCGGCCCGCGTCGAATGCGAACAGCGCATCCTCGCCGCCATCGGCAAGGAGTCCATGGAATCCCACTACCACAAGGGCCTCCACTCCACCTGGCCCTGACCTGTGTTCGGCTGACTCCGCGGACTCAAGACGCGCGCCGGTCGCACCGATCAGTGGGATTTGACGGCGAGGACGGGGCAGGGGGCGTCGAGGAGGACGCGCTGGGCGGTGGAGCCCATGATGAGTTTGCCGACGGGGCTGCGGCGGCGAATGCCGATGACCAGCACGGAGGCGGGCAGGTCCGCCGCCAGCTCGACGATCTCCTCGGCCGGGTCCCCGGCGACCTGGCGCAGGTCGAAGACGACCTCCGAATGGTTGAGGATCCGCATGACCCGGTCGAGGTCCTCCTCGGGGGCCAGCCGCGGGTCGGCCGGGATGTCGCCCCTGGCGGTGTTCACCACCACCAGGGGTTCGGCGCGGCGCCGGGCTTCGGAGATCCCGGCGTGCAGGGCGGCTTCGCCCTGCGGGGACGGGACGTAGCCCACCAGGACCGTCATGCGGGCCTCCTTGGCTTGGTGAAGATCGGCAGCCTTCTGAGCAGCGGCCAGAGGAGGATCAACGCGATGATCGCGTAGATCGTGTAGGAGACGGGTCCGCCGATCAGCCCGGACAGCTCGCCGCCGGACAGCTGGAGGGAGCGCCGGCCCTGCAGCTCCGCCCGGGGACCGAGGATGACACCGACGATCAGCGGGAGGACGGGGAATCCGAACCGCCGCATGCCGAAGCCGAGCAACCCCAGGAGCAGGAGCAACACCAGGTCCAGTGGCTTGGCGTTGACCGCGTAGGCCCCCATGGAGGCGAAGAAGAGAATGCCGGCGTACAGGTAGTGGCGGGGGATCCGCAGAAGCCGGGCCCAGGCCGGGGCGAGGGGCAGGTTGAGCACGAGCAGGAGCAGGTTGCCGAGGAAGAGGCTCGCGATCAGCGTCCAGACCAGGATGGGCTCCCGCTCGAAGAGCAGCGGGCCGGGCTGGATCCCGTACGACTCGAACGCGGCCAGCATCACCGCGGCGACCGCCGTCGTGGGCAGGCCGATGGCCAGCATCGGGACCAGCGAACCCGCCGCGGAGGCGTTGTTGGCGGCCTCCGGCCCGGCCACCCCCTCGATGGCGCCCTTCCCGAACTCCTCGGGGTGCTTGGTGAGCTTCTTCTCCGCCGCGTAGGAGAGGAAGGTGGGGACCTCGGCGCCTCCGGCGGGGACCGCGCCGAACGGGAAGCCGAGGGCGGCCCCGCGGAGCCAGGGTTTCCAGGAGCGCCGCCAGTCCTGCCGGCTCAGCCACGGACGGCCGACCGGGATGACCGCGACCGACTTGCGGCGCAGGTGGGCGGCGACCCAGAGCGCCTCGCCGACGGCGAAGATCCCGACGGCGACGACCACCACGTCGATGCCGTCGGCCAGCTCCGGGATGCCCAGGGTGAGCCGCTGCTGCCCGGTCACCCGGTCGATCCCGATCAGCCCGATCACCAGTCCGACGAGGAGCGACGCGAAGCCGCGCACCCGCGAGGTGCCGAGGACGATCGACACCGCGAGGAAGGCCAGCATCATGATCGCGAAGTAGTCCGGCGAGCCGAGGCCGACCGCGAAGTCCACCACCACGGGGGTGACGAACACCAGGGCCAGGGTGGCGAGGGTGCCGGCGACGAACGAGCCGATCGCCGCCGTGGCCAGGGCCTGGGCGGCGCGTCCCGCCTTGGCCATCAGGTTCCCCTCGATCGCGGTGACCACCGAGGAGGATTCGCCGGGCGTGTTGAGCAGGATGGACGTGGTCGATCCCCCGTACATGCCGCCGTAGTAGATCCCGGCGAACAGGATGAACGCCTGGGTCGGCTCCAGCCCGTACGTGATGGGCAGTAGGAGGGCTACCGTCATGGCGGGACCGATGCCGGGGAGCACCCCGACCGCGGTGCCCGCGACCACCCCGATCAAGGCCATGAGCAGGTTGATCGGGGAGACGATGTTGGCGAACCCGTCGAGCAGGTGACTCAGATTCTCCACTAGAGGATCCCCTGCAGAACTCCGGCCGGCAGGTTGACGCCCAGACCGATCGCGAATGCGTAGAAGGTGCCGAGGGAGAGTGCCCCCGCGATCACCAGGCCGCGCACGTGGTGCCGGTTGCCGAGGGCGAACGCCGAACCCCAGAACAGGACGGCGCCGCTGATCACCCAGCCGAGCGGCTCGATCAGGGCGGCGTTGGCCAGGAAGAAGCCGACCAGGAGCAGCACGGTACGCCGGTCCACCGGGGTGGTCAGGTCGACGTCCTCACCCGCCTCCGGCTCCCCCCGCCCGCCGCGCGCCACGTCCACGGCGTAGATCACCGCCGTGACCAGCAGCGCGATCCCCAGGATCACCGGTACGGGCCGTGGCCCGATCGGGTCGTTGCTGCTGGTCAGATGGGTGATCCGTAGGGCGTCGAAGATGACCGCGACACCGGTCAGGGCGAGGAACGCGCACACGCCGTACTGTGCGCGGTCCTTGCCCCGGATCTCCTCCGCTTCGAGGGTCACGTCAACCCGAGTTCGCTAAGGATGGCGGCGACGGCCTTGTCCTGTTCCGTGAGGTACGCGGCGAACTCGTCACCGGTGATGAAGGAGTCGGTCCAGCCGCGCTTGGTCAGTTCGGCCTTCCACTGCGGGGTCTGGTGCATCCGGGTGAAGGCGTCGATCCACATCTTCTTGTCGGCGTCGCCGATCCCCGGCGGGGCGACGATTCCCCGCCAGTTGGTGAAGACCAGGTCGATGCCGGCGGCCTTCAGGGTCGGCACGTCCTTCAGCACGTCGATGGGCTGCTCACTGGTGACCGCGAGGACCCGCACCTGCCCGGCCTCGACCTGGTCGAGGAACTCGCCGAAGCCGCTCGCGCCAAAGCCGATCTTGTTGCCCAGGATCGCGGGCAGCAACTCGCCGCCCCCGTCGTAGGAGACGAAGTTGACCTGCTTGGGATCGATCCCGACGGCCTTGGCCAGCTGCATCGGCAGCAGGTGGTCCGGCCCGCCGGGTGAGGAGCCGCCTCCGACGGTGACCTTCTTCGGGTCCGCCTTCCACGCCGTGACCAGATCCCCGATGGTCTTGTACGGCGAGTCCTTCGAGACCACGATCGCGCCCGCCTCCTCGATCAGCTTGGCGATCGGTGTGGTCTGGGGCAGGGTCGCGGAGGACTTGGCGGAGTAGGAGGCGCCGACCACACCTAGGCCCATCTGCATGGCCAGCTTGCCGTTGCCCTTTTCGTTGATCGTGCGCTGAAGGCCGACGGTGCCGCCGGCCCCGGGCAGGTTGAACACCTGGATCCCCGAAGCGATCTTCGCTTCCTCCATGACCTTGGCGGCGGTCCGGGCCGTGGTGTCGTAGCCGCCGCCCGGGGTGTTGGGCACCATGATGCGCAACCCGGTGAGTGACCCGCCGGCCGCGCTCGGCGCCGTACCGGGCTCCTTGGCCGCGGTCGCCCCGCAGCCGACCGCTCCGAGCAGGGACAGCGCCGCCACGAGGGCGGTGAGACGAATTCTCATGGGCGTCTCTTTCACATTGACGAGTCCGGCGCCATGATTGTGCGGACCCGGCAACGTACCGGTCACCCTTGTGTGACCAGCGGAGATAGAGTTCATTGTGGTCGTAAAGCGCCGTCAGCCTACCCTCGCCGGTGAACTGCTGGTCCTTCAGTTCGCCATCGTCGTGGTGGTTCTGGCTGCCGTGGGTGCCATCTCCCTGACCCAGTCCGCGGCGACCTTCGACCGGGTCGAGGGCCGCCGGGTGACCGCCTTGGCCGAACAGCTGTCCTGGAATCCGCTCGTACGCGAGCAGCTCGAACAGCCCGCCCCGGCCGAACTGCTCGCCCCCTTGGTGCACTCCACGCTGACCCAGTCCGGGGTTTCCTCGGTGACGATCGCCGACGTCCGCGGAAAGATCGTCAGCTCCACCAACACCACGATCATCGGGATGCCGCTGCCGCTGGGGGATCCGGGGGTCGCGGAGGCGCGGGGCTGGACCGGCTATCTGCTGATCGACGGGGAGCAGGAACTGTCCGCCCAGGTCCCCGTGCTGGACGCCTCCCCGGATCACCACGGCCGCCACGTCGGCACCGTGATGATCGGCATGGCCGCCCCCACCGCCTGGCAGCGGCTGGTGGGCGCGTCGTCCTACCTGGCGATCTACCTGGGTGTGGCCAGTGTGCTCGGCGGCATCGGTTCCTGGCTGCTCGCCCGGCGGATCAAACGGCAGACGCTGGGCATGGAACCGCGGGAGATCGCCGGGCTGACCGAGCACCGGGAGGCGATGCTGCACGGCATCGCCGAAGGCGTGGTGGCGCTCGACCCCCAGCTCCGGCTCACCCTCGTCAACGACGTGGGCCGCAGGCTGCTGGACCTCCCGGAGCACGCCGTGGGGATGAGCCTGGCCGCCCTCGGTGTCGAGGGACGTCTGCACGACGTGCTGGCGGGCGACGGCGAAGCCCGCGACGAGATCGTCATCCATCGGGGCCGGGTGCTGGTGATGAACCGGATGACCATCGTCAAGGACGGGCGTGGCCTGGGTACGGTGACCACGCTGCGGGATCGGACCGAGCTGGCCCAGCTGGAGCGGGAACTCGGCTCCTTCCGCAGCTCCACCGAGCTGCTGCGGGCCCAGGCGCACGAGTTCGCCAACCAGCTGCACGTCATCTCCGGTCTGATCCAGACGGACGAGCTGGGCGAGGTGGTCCGCTACATCCGCGCCCTGCGCCACCACCGGGAGTCCTTCGATCTCCGGCTGTCCAGCCTGATCCGCGACACCGCCGTGGAGGCGCTGCTGATGGCCAAGTCCTCCCTGGCCGCGGAGCGCCGGGTCCGGCTCCGCGTGTCGGAGCGGAGCTCGCTGGACCGGCTCGACCCCGTGGACGCCGCGGATGTGGCCACGGTGACCGGCAACCTGGTGGACAACGCCATCGACGCGGCCTGTACGGGCGACGCCGGGGATGGGGCGTGGGTCGAGGTGGAGCTCCGGCAGGACACCTCCAGCGTGGAGATCGTCGTACGGGACTCCGGCCCCGGCGTCGCCCCGGAGCTCGCCCAGGAGGTGTTCACCCGCGGCTTCACCACCAAGGCCGCCCAGGAGGGGCAGCGGGGCATCGGCCTGGCGCTCACCCAGCTGGTCTGCCGCCGCCGGGGCGGCGAGGTGGCCGTGACCAACACCGCCGACGGTGCCATGTTCACGGCGCGGATTTCGGTGGGCAACCCCACCCGCGAGCCGACGGAGGCGTCCCGGTGATCGATGTGCTTGTCGTGGACGACGACTTCATGGTCGCGAAGATCAACAGCGGATTCGTCCGCAAGGTCGAGGGCTTTCAGGTGATCGGTGTCGCGCACTCGGGTGAGCAGGCTCTCGCCGCGGTCGGTGACCTCCGCCCCGACCTCGTCCTGCTCGACCTCTACCTCCCCGATCTGTTCGGGCTTGAGGTGATCAACCGCATGCGCGCCACCGGGCACGACTGCGACGTCATCGTGATCAGTGCGGCGCGCGAGATCGAGACCGTACGGCGCGCGGCCCGCCGCGGGGTGGTGGGCTACCTGCTCAAACCCTTCGAGTTCGACGATCTGCGGGTACGGCTGGAGCGCTACGCCGCACAGCGCGCGGGCCCGGGCGACGGGGTCATCCACAGCCAGGCCGACGTGGATCGGCTCCTGGCCGGCGGCGGACCGTCCGCCGCTCCGGCGCTGCCCAAGGGCATGAGCGTGGAGACCGTGAAACTGGTCAAGCGCGCACTGGCCACCACGGACGGGACACTGTCCGCGACCGAGTGCGCCACCCGGGTCGGCATCTCCCGGGTGAGCGCCCGCCGCTACCTCGAACACCTCACCGCGATCGGGCAGGTCGTGGTGTCCCTGCGTTACGGCTCCACCGGACGCCCCGAGCGTCGCTACCGGTGGCACCCGCCGAAGTGACCCCGTCACGACACGCCCCGCGTGTTCGGTGGAACCGGCGTTCCGTACGGTCGGCGAGACGGCTTCGGGTGGTGAAGGAGAGGACGCCCACGACAGGCCACCACGTGCGAGGCGGACATCGACAAACGTTCCCGGCGTCGGTGGCGGGGAGCCGCCGACGGCCGTGACCCCCACGACCACCCCCGACCATCATTTCGTATATCATGATACGATCGAATCAACTACGATAGTTTCATGAGCGAGAGAAGACGGATCAAGCGCTGGCTCATCCTCACCTGCACGATCGTGCTGACTGCCGTGGGTGCCGTGGTGTGGGTCGAGGTTCAGCACGACTTCGGCTTGCGGGAGAAGTGGGTGACCATCCCGGGTCCGAAGCAGCCGTTGAAGGCGCTGCTCGCGATGCCGGAGGAAGGGAAGGGCCCACGGGGCCTGGTGGTCTTCGCCCATGGGGATGGCCCTATGGAGGCCACCGGGGACGAGTTCTACCGGCCGATCTGGGAAGCGCTCGGACGGGCCGGATACGCGTCGCTGTCCTGGAACAAGCCCGGCGTCGACGGCGCACCGGGGAACTGGCTGGACCAGAGCATGAGCGACCGCAGCGCAGAGGTCGACGCGGCGCTGGACTGGGCGAAGAAGCAGCCCGAGATCGACCCGGCCCGGCTCGGCCTGTTGGGGTTCAGCCAAGCCGGCTGGGTGTTGCCGAAGGTGGCGGGGCATCGCGCAGATCTGCGATTCATGATTCTTACAAGCCCGGCGGTCAACTGGTTGCGCCAGGGTGAGTACTACCTGAGTGCCAAGCTCCACGATCAGGGCGCATCAGCCGAGCAGCTCAGCGCGGAGCTCCGCCGGCAGGCCGCCCGGACCCGCCTCATGGAGAAGGCGGCGAGCTACGACGAGTACCTCGCGTCCGGACTGAACAACCTGCCGATGAGCAAGGATCGGTGGCGGTTCGCACTCCTGAACTTCCGGGCCGATGTCACGGACCAACTCCCCAAGGTGCGCACCCCCACCCTTCTCGTCCTGGCAGACCACGACCGGAACGTCGATGTCGAGGACACGGAGGCCGCCTACCGCGCGGGTATCCCCGCCGGCCTCCTCACCGTCAAGAACCTGATCGGCGCCGCACACAGCTCGGCAAGGCACGAGCTGGACCCCGACAGTACCTGGGCCCTGATCACGGCCGTTGCCGCGCCCCGGTCCCTCTTTGCCCCCGGCTACCTGGACACGCTCACGGCATATGTGAAGGAGCACGGACGGTAGCCCTGCGACGGCACCCGGTGCTCTCTCGCGTTCGCGGGGGAGCACCCCGTTCAAGAACTCCTTCGGCAACGTGACCGGCCACCCGCGGGTACGGAACGCTCCGCCTCGGGCGGTACCGCACCTGCCGACCCACCACCTGTCGAGGACACGGTGGTCACCGACGCAGCGGCCCGGACAGCCGGCAGGTGATCTTCTCCGCTTCAAGGGCATCGCCGCCACATGCCTGGCGGTACTGCCGACACCCTGTAAGACCGACGTCACCGTATCTTGCCAAGTGCGGTGGCGGCTGTCATCGGGCCATACGATCGCAATCTTTCTCCGACAGGTGAGTCCACAGATGGAGGCTGCGGCATGGACGTGCACGTCCCTACCCGAATGCTCGTCGAAGCGCTGGTCCGCGCCGACCTCACGGTCGACGCCGGTGAGCTGTACACGATCGGCGAGCTGCTGGGCATGACCGACCAGCAGGTGCGCCTGTGTGTCAAACGGCTGGTGGCGGAGGGGCGTTTCGTCCAAGAGGGGCGTGGGCGCAAGGCAACCCTGCGTGCCACCGGCCACACCGAGCGGTCGCTGGGGCTTAACGTCGAGTTCGTCGTCTATGCCTACCGGCAGGACGCCGGCCTGGCCCCCTGGGACGGCGTGTGGCATCTGATCGGCTTCGCCGTGCCGGAGAGCTCCAGGACCGGCCGCGACGGCCTGCGTGCCGCGATCATCGCTCTCGGCGGGGCGCCTGTCCACGGCGGCCTGTATGTCAATGCCAACCCGTGGGAACCGTACGTCGAGGAGCACGCCCGTCGGCTCGACGTCCTCAACTACGTGACCTTTCTGACAACCCGTGATCTACGTCGCGGTGAGCAGGACGACCCTGTCGTTTTGGCCCGGACCCTGTGGCCGCTGACCGAGATCGCCGAGCGCCACCACCGGCTCGCCGCGGTCGCCCAGGCCCGGCTCGACCGGCTGCGCGACACCCGGCTCACCGAGGCGATGCGGTTGACCATCGCGGTGGAACTGGCCGCCGAGTTCGCCCGCGCGATGGAACCCGACCCGCTGGTGCCGCCGGAGTTGCTTCCCCAGCCCTGGCCCGGAACCCACGCCCGCGAGTTGTTCGCACGCTGCTGGTCACTGTTGGCGGAACAAGCCGATGCCGACAAGGGCGGCATCCGCCTGTTCCGCCATTACGGGAGACTGGCCCACATGTGATCGTTGAAGCATCCTGACCAAAAACGCCGTGCCCGACGCCTGTCGCCGCACTCGGCCGTACCGGACGATCACCTGCGCCCGAGGGCATCGCGAAACCCGCCCAGCGGTCCGTTTCGCGCTCCGCCGCATAGAGGGACCAGCCGGGCGCCACCGATTTCCGTGCTGTACGGCGGCACGCGGGCTCACCGGAGTACGCGATCCGGGACCGCCGGGGCGGCTCAAAGCCGGGGAGCACGGACACGCCCCAACAACTCCAAAACTGCCATACATCAACAAACTGCCCATATCTCCCTGATATGCGTGCCGAAGTTTTTCGGATGCGCACCGTGATTTCAATGACAGACGGCGCCGCTACGTGGACCGATTTCACTTGCCCAAACGCTCGATTGGTAACTCCGTCCATACGACGTGCTGTCAATACAGTTGTCACAAAATATTTCGACAAATTGTGAAACTTCAACACACGTTCGTCGATCACGTGGCAAGCTGACCACCACTTCAGCCCCAGGAGCCCCATGCCTTGATCGGTCGGACGACCGTGACGGGTTCCGCCGCCTCATGCGCGCCGCGCATCAGGCGGGTGACCGGGTCACCGGGTGGTCGCCTTCGCGCCATCCACACCGACCCGGATCTTGATCGCCGGCGGGTGCGTATACCTGTCGGCCTTTGGAAAGGATCGACATGAGACTGAAGCTGATGGTGGTCGCCGGCTGCATGGCGTTGCCCGGCCTGCTGCTCACCGGCGCGACCGCCGCGGCCGCCAACCCGGCCACGCCGTCGCCCTCGACGACGCCGTCCCCGCCGCCTTCGGCCACGCCGAGCGCCCCCGGGCACGAGAACGACCCGCCGAACGAGGTCGCATCAACCGAAAGCTACTCCACGTTCAGGTCGTCCCCGGGTTTCCAGCTGCCCTTCCCCTGCGGCCAGGCCTGGGCCGGCAACAACAGCGGGAGCAGCGCCCACCGGGGCTACGAACTCGACTTCAACCGGGGTAACACGGCCTCCGCCGACCTCGGTGACACGGTGGTCGCCGCCGCCGCGGGCAAGGTGGTCATCTCCTCCCACCAGGGCTCGCAGAACGGCTTCGGCAACCTGGTCAAGATCGACCACGGCGGTGGCTGGACGACGTTCTACGCCCACCTGAACGTGCGCTCGGTCAGTGCCGGCGACACCGTCGCGCAGGGCCAGAAGGTCGGCACGGTCGGCAAGACCAGCAGGCCCGGCAACAACATCTCGCCCCACCTGCACTTCGAGGTGCGGCAGGGCGCGGGCTACCCCGGCAACATCCGCAAGGCCGTCTTCAACGGGGTCACCTTCGGGTACCCGATTCAGACCGTGACCTCGAAGAACGCCTGCAGCGGCGGCGGGGGTGGCGGCGGTGGCGCCAACCCGCACACCCCGCAGTCGGTCTGCGGCAACGGCTACCGGGTGGTCGACTCGGCCGCCCTGGGCGCCGGCGGCACGGTCTACCTGATGTACAACTCCGCCAACCGCAACAACTGCGTCACCACGATCAAGAAGAACTCGCTCGGCAAGGCCACCGCCGTCGGCGCGTACCTGGAAGTCAAGGGCAAGCCACGCGTCACCGACAACGGCAACTTCACCTACTTCGCCGGACCGGTCCGTGCGGCCGCTCCCGGCAAGTGCGTCAAGTGGGGCGGCAAGGCGGGCACGGCCGTCTACAACAGCCCGTTCGAGCACTGCGGCTGACGTGTGCCGGATTCTTCGATCGATCCCCCCATCCCTCAAGGACAATCTGTGAAGGCTCGACTCCGCGTATCGGCCGCACTGGCGGCCGGTTCGCTCCTCCTCTCCGCCCTGGTGACCGGCCCCTCGGCCGTCGCGGTCGCCCCGGAGACCATGACCGAGGCGTTCACCCGCGCCGCCGGCGCCTATGAGGTTCCGCGTGATCTGCTGGTCACGCTCGCCTACGCCGAGACCCGCCTCGACGGCCATGGCGGCGAGCCCAGCGCGAGCGGCGGCTACGGGGTGATGCACCTGGTCAGCAACCCCACCACCCAGACGCTGGAGCGTGCGGCCACGCTGACGAACCAGCCGGTCGCGGCGCTGAAGACCGACGACGCCGCCAACATCACCGGCGGCGCGGCCGTCCTGCGCGCCTACGCCGACGATCTCGGCCTGGACGCGACGGCCCGCAAGGACCTGGGACGGTGGTATCGGGCGCTGGCCAAGTACGGCAACGCCGCCTCGCCGGAGGTGGCCAGGCTCTACGCCGACACGGTGTACGACCTGCTGGCGCAGGGTGTCACCGCCCAGACGCCCGACGGCGAGACCGTCACCGTGCCGCCGCAGTCCGTCCGGCCCGACCGCGGTGCCTACGCCTCGGCCCGGGACCTGAACCGGAGCGCCACGGCCGCGGCCGGCTCCGTGGACTACCCGTCGGCTCGCTGGGTGCCCGCCCACCCGAGCAACTACGCCGTCGCCAACCGCCCGACCAGCGCGGCGATCGACCGGATCGTCATCCACGTGACCCAGGGCTCCTACGCCGGGGCGATCTCCTGGTTCCAGAACGGTCCCCGTCCCAACCCCACCTCGGCGCACTACGTCATCCGTTCCTCCGACGGTGACGTCACCCAGATGGTCAAGGAGAAGAACCGGGCCTTCCACGCCGGTTCCTTCAACAACCGCTCGATCGGCATCGAGCACGAGGGGTACGTGAGCAACCCCTCCTGGTTCACCGACTCGATGTACCGGGCCTCCGCCGCGCTGGTCCGCAACATCGCCGGCCGGTACAACATCCCCAAGAACCGCACGACCATCGTGGGGCACCACGCGGTCCCGGGTGCCACCCACACCGACCCCGGTCAGCACTGGGACTGGAACCGGTACATGCAGTACGTCAACGCCGGTGGCGGCGGTGGCGGGGGCGGTGGCACCAACCCGCACACCCCGCAGTCGGTCTGCGGCAGCGGCTACCGGGTGATCGACCAGGCCGCGCTGGGCACGGCGGGCACGGTCTACCTGCTGTACAACTCGGCCAACCGCAACAACTGTGTGGCCACCGTCAAGAAGACCTCGCTGGGCAAGGCCACCGCTGTCAGCGCCTACTTGGAAGTCAAGGGCAAGAAGCGAGTCACCGACTCGGGCAACTTCGAGTACTTCGCCGGCCCGGTACGGGCGATCGCCGCCGGCAAGTGCGTGAAGTGGGGTGGCAAGGCCGGCTCGTCGGCCTACAACAGCCCCTTCGAACACTGCCAATAACGCAAAACCCCGGGTGGTACGGCGTGCGCCGTGCCACCCGGCACGCTGTCCCGCTCCCTTCGCCGGTCAGCGAAACCGTCGCGGTCCCCGGCCTTTGCGCCGTACCCGGCCGTCGGTCTTCAAACGGTCTTGACAATCCGCCGTCGGGGTCGCGGACATCCGCGGACCCTGATTCGCGATGCGGATGGCCCCACCGCCCTTGACTGGGATCGCGTTCCCGTCCGCCGGACCCGGTGGACCGTTTCACCCTCTCCACCGTGGTGGACGGCGCCGTGTGCCCGTACCGCTCGGCTCAGGTCAGGCCCCTCTCACCTTGAGCTCGGCGACGAGAAAAAGCACGATCATCCGGGACCGGAACCCAGGTTTTGTTCGCCTTCGACAGGGATATGTCAAAGATCAACCGTTCATCCGCAAAGTTACCGGTGAAGCGGTACTCTGTCGGGCTGTTCCGGGTTTTTGACAGCCGTATCTAACGCGACCATCGCGCGAAACGCGATGGGAGAGGTGGTGAACAGGTCGGCGATCGCCCTACCTTCGCCACCGGACCGGGAGTGCACGGCACCACCGTGCTCGCACGCCAGGGCACCTGTCACGCGACGCCTCGACCCATGGCCTCATCCACCCCTGGGATGTCGAGGCGGCGTCATGGTTCCCGGCGCCCGATCACCGTCGGGCGTTTCTCAACCTCGCTCTGTGCCGTCCGGCTTCGACGGTGGCTCCGGCAGCCACCCTGCCCCTGCCGATTCTCCCCGAATCGGGGCGCCTACCCACGCATCGGAGGTTTCCCCAGCTCTGCGCCACACCACCGCGCCGGACGTCTGACCAATGATGAAGGAGAGCTATGCAATGCAAAGGCGTTGTTGTGCTGGTCAACCCCAACCAGGTACACCCTCCCATCGCCCCCTACGCATTGGACGTGCTGTCCACCGCGCTTGAGGCCGCCGGCTTCGAACCGCACGTGCTGGATCTGACGTTTCACCTGGACGACTGGCGGCAGGTGCTGCGCGCCTACTTCCACGGCAACCGACCGCTCCTGGTCGGCGTCACCTGCCGCAACACCGACACCGTGTACGCCTTCGAACAGCGCCCCTTCGTCAACCTGTACAAGTCGATCATCGATGAGATCCGCGGACTGACCGACTCCCCCGTCGTCGCCGGAGGCGTCGGGTTCTCCACGATGCCCTTCGCCCTCGTCGACTACCTCGGCGTCGACTTCGGGGTGAAAGGACCCGGGGAGAACATCGTCTGCGACCTGGCGGAGGCCCTGCACGCAGGCTGTTCCGCCGACGGCATCCCCGGGCTCCTCGTCAACCGGGGCTCCGGGCAGGTGGTACGGGTGCCGCCGCCCGCGCTGGGCGCGCGCCCCTCCGACGGTGCCGCCGCCCTGCCTTTTCCCACCGGCCACAACGAGAGCCGGGCCTGGCAGGTGGACGCCGAACGCCCCTACACCCGGCGATCGGGCGTGCCGTACCGGGTCGACAACCTCGCGTACTACCGGATGGGCGGCCTGGGCAGCATCCTCACCAAGAACGGCTGCGTCTACCGGTGCACGCAGTGCGTGGAGCCGGACGCCAAGGGCACCCGGCTCACCCGGCGGAGCATCGCCTCCGTGGTGGACGAGATGGAGTCCCTGACCGACCAGGGGATCCACGACCTGCACACGACGGACAGCGAGTTCAACCTGGCGATCGCGCACACCAAGGAGCTCCTCCGGGAGATCGTCCGGCGTAAGGACCGCGACGTCTCCACCTCGCTGCACCGCCTCCGGCTCTGGATCTACTGTCAGCCGTCCCCGTTCGACGAGGAGTTCGCGGAGCTCCTGGCGGGGGCGGGATGCGCGGGGGTGAACGTCGGCACGGACCATGTGCGCCCCGAGATGCTCGACGGATGGAAGGTCACCAAGAAGGGCACGAAGTACTACGACTTCGCGGACACGGTGCGCCTGGTGGAGCTGAGCCACCGGTACGGCATGCTCACCATGGTCGAAGCCCTCCTGGGGATGCCCGGCGAGACCCAGGAGACCATGCGCGCGTGCGTGGACACCCTGATGGAGCTGGACGCCACGGTCACCGGCTTCAGCCTGGGCCTGCGCCTGTTCCCCTACACCGACCTGGCGATCCGGCTGGCCCGGGAATGCGACGGAGTCCGTACGGTCCCCGGACTCCAGTCCAACAACGCCGTCGACCCGATCGTCTTGAAGCCGATGGCCCAATGCAGCGGCCCGGTCGAGTACGAACGGCAGTTCATGTTCGATGAGTCGGGGGATTTCCGGCTGGTCTGTTATTTCTCGCCGGATCTCCCCGAGGACCCGGCGACCGTGAACAGTCCGAACGGAATCTGGCGCGCCTCCGTCGACTTCCTCTGGGACCGTATCCCCAAATCCGAGTACTACCGGGTCATGCTCCCGACGATCGACGGAAGCAGCGAGAACGACAACAACTACGCCGACAACCCCTTCCTCACCAGCCTCAAGCGGAAGGGCTACACCGGGGCGTTCTGGGCGCATTGGCGAGACCGGGAAGCCATCATGAGCGGCACCAGCACCAGCGCCTTCCCACCGAACTGAGCACCGCGGGCGGGTCCGTACCCGGTCCCGCCCGTTCATTCGGGGGCGCGCCGAACCAGCTGACTGCGGCATCCATGGTCCGCAAAAACATCCCTATTTGGCGCCGAATCGGCGAGGGAATTACGGTCGGGGAAACAGCAATCATTGACAATCGTCATGACGGACGTATCCTCAACCATAATCGGAAGTTGTCACCGCCTGCGCGGCAATCGATTTCCAGGCCAACCACCTGACCTGGACAATGCGCCGTGGCAATCGCTTTCAAGTGACTTCAAGTGGCCCCAAGCAAGGGCCAAGTTCACCGCAAGTCCGGTCGTCGAGAATTTCCTTTGCGCGAGAAATCCGCAGAAAAAAGGAGTTCGAAAGAATGACTATTCGCATCGACGACCTCAGCGACAGCGCCGTAGAGCTCACCGACGACAACCTGGACGTTGTGATCGGCGGCCGCGAGCCTCAGCAGCCGAAGACCCCGCTCGGCGGCCCGCCCGGATGCTACGACCCCGTGATTTCCGGCATCTGATACGTCTCCGTCAAGTCGCCGATTTCACCGCGAGTCAGTCCGGCGAGGACCGGCCCGCGCGAAACCCATACCACAAAGGAACGTGAACCAATGACCGTTCGTATCGACGACCTCGACGCCTCTGCGGCTGTCGAGCTCACCGACGACGCCTTGGACACCGTCATCGGCGGTCGTGATGGCATGCTGGGCCCGAGCATGATCGTGTGCGCCGCCACCAACGGCCAGTCGGACAACTGCCGGGACTGGCAGGGCTGATCACGTGGGGTGGCACCGTCTCGCGGTGCCATCCCATCCCAAGCCGGCCCCCCGACAACGACGCGAGACAGGAATCAAGAAAATGACCATTCGCATCGACGACCTCGACGACGCTGCGGCTTTCGAGCTCACCGACGACGCCCTCGATACCGTCATCGGCGGCCGTCCGGGGATGGAGCCCGCGACCGGAAAGTACTGCACCTCGATCAACAACGGTCAGCCGGACAGCTGCAGGGACGTCAGCTAGCAACCGATCCGGGGCGGCTCCGCCCTACCACTTGAGGAAATCTGGTGATCCTGATACTCAGCAGCGAGGACGACCGATCGGTCGACCTCGTCCTCCGTAAGCTCCTCGAACGCGGTATCGAGGTCTATCGCTGGGATCCCGGCGACTTCCCCGTCTCCGCCCGGATGACGTCCCGGCTGGTCGGCGGAGCGTGGCGGCACACCCTGGTGACGGCGGACGCGGAGATCGACTCAGCGGATGTCAGCGCTGTATGGATACGGCGTCCTCGCGATCCGCGCGCGGCGTCGGACACCATGGACCCCGGCTATCGGCGGTATGTGGAGAGGATCGGACGGATCTTCCTCGACGGCTGGGAGGACACCTTCGAAACCCGCTGGTTCCCGGCACGGCTCGGCGTACTCATCCGTACCCAGAGCAAGCTGGTCAACCTTGCCGCCGCGGCCAAGCTCGGCTTCACCGTTCCCGACACCACCGTCACCAACGACCCCGAGGGCCTGGCCGTGGCGTGGTCCGAGGCGGGCGGCCGGCTCATGGCCAAGGAGGTTGAGGCCCTCCCCTACAACTTCGACGGGTTCGGGAACGCCTTCTACACCACGGCGGTCACCCGGCGCCACCTCACCAGTCGTCACCGACTCGTCCACGCACCCGTGATCCTCCAGCCCAGGGTCGACAAGGCCGTGGAGCTGCGGATCAACGTCGTCGGCGACCAGGTCTTCACCGCGGAGATCCACTCTCAGGGATCACGGGCCACCCTCGACGACTTCCGGCACTACGAAGGCACCTTCACCGAGTACGGCGTTTACGACCTGCCGAAGGATCTGGAGCGGCGCTGCGTGGAGCTGGTCAGGTCCCTGGGGTTGGACTTCGGCTGTATCGACATGATCCTCACCCCGGAAGGCGAGTACGTGTACCTGGAACTCAATCCCAACGGTCAGTGGGGATGGGTGGAGGAGGTCACCGGCCTGCCCATCTCCGAGGCGATCGCCGAGCGCTTGGCCGCCGACGAGCGCCCGGCAGTACAGGGGGTGCCCGCGTGACCGGCTACCCGGAGACCCTCGCCGCGGCGGTGGACCTGCTCCGCGGGCTGCCGCGCGACCGTACAGGCGTACCGGACGCGAAGCGGGCCGTCGCCGCCTGGCGCGCCGCCCACCCCGAATCCCGCGCCCAGCTCGTCCCGGACATCCGCCCGGGCACCACGACGGTCGACTACGACCTGCTCGTCGACCATCCGGACGGCGGCACCGTCGCGATCACCGCGTCCGTCGAGGACGGCGTCCCGTGGACGATCGACCACTCGACGCACTGGGCGGCGAGCAAGGTGCTCAGTGTGGACGACGAGGAGATCTCCGTCCAGACGGCGCTGCTCACCCTGCGGGCCCACGCCGAGCGTGACCGCACCGTCCACGACGACCTCATCGACCACTGCATCTTCCAGCTCGAGACCGCAGGCGAGCCGGAACCTTCCCCGGAGGAGCTGCAGCGGGCCTCCGACGACTACCGCCGCCGGCGCGGCCTGTACAGCCGAGCCGCCATGTCCCGGTGGCTGGAAGAGGTCAACCTGACCCCCGAGGCGTACCAGAACCACCTGTACTCCGTGGCCAGGGCCAACCGGTTCCGGGACCGCGTCGAGCGCGAGTCGGCCCGAACCTACTTCGACGATCACATCCGGGAGTTCGACCAGGTGTCGGCCGTGTGGGTGCTCGGCCCCGAGTCCGGTCTCGCCGAGCTGGCCGGCCAGGACGACCCCTTCTCGGCGGTGGCCGCGGCGGTCGCGGACCTCTCCGGTGAACTCACCGTCCAGGTGGCCGACCGGATGGCGGCCGAACTGCCCGAGCCGCTGCGAAACGCCGCCGAGGGCTCGGCGGTCGGCCCCGTGCCGTACCGGGACACGTTCCTCTTCGGTGCCGTACGGCGACGTCGCCCGGCCCGGCCCGACGCCGTCGCGCTGGCCGCGGCGGGGCGGGCCGCCTTCACCGCCTACCTGGCGGACCGGCGGGCCAAGGCGCGCATCAGGTGGTTCTGGCTCTAAGCACCGCGCCTCGTCGTCGATGACGCCTCGGCGACGAGGCGCGGCACCGGCGGCGGCAGGAGATCGGCGTTCTCCCCCTTAACAGCCGATTCTCCGCCGCCGCCACGGGGACCGGCGGCGGCCGGAGATCGGCATTCTCTCCCCAACCTCCGATGCCGATCCTCCGCCGCCGCCGGTGGGGGAGCCCCCGATCGGGGCGTCCACGGACGGTACCCGGCCATCCCACTGTCCCGTCCAGCGTTTTGAGGTTCCGTTCCATGACCGACCACGACCGCACCCATCCCATGCAGGCTCCGGCCCGGTTCCGGGCGAGCCATCCGGTCGACGCCCAGGCCGCACCTTCCGGTCCCGCTCCCCAGACCTCCCCACCGGGTCCTCCCCGGTTCGCCCCGGCCGATCCCGGCCACCGGGTCGTGCCCGCCGGCCCCGCTCCGCAGGCGGCCCCTGCCGCCCCCTCCCCCGTGGCGCGCCCGGCCGGAGGTCTCTTCCGCGAGGAGGCGATCCGCCACGCGGCCGGATCCCGTGCCGCGACCCGCATGCCGCTCATGATCAGCGGTCCGTCGTTCCTGCTGCTGTGGATCGTGGTGGCCGCACTGGTGGCGTCCGGCGCCATCCTGGCCGTACTCCTTCTGGACCTGCGCCGATGAGAGACGCCGTCCTCGTCCCGCCGGCCGTCTCGGCCGTACCCGTGCCGGAGGCCGCCCGGTGAGACGCCGCCGTGTCCCCGTCATCCTGCAGAACACGGTCACCGAGTGCGGCGCCGCGTGCCTGGCCATGGTCCTCGGCCACCACGGGCAGCGCACCACCGTGCACGCGGTGTCGGAGCGGCTGGGTGTGGGCAGGGACGGGCTGACCGCACGGGCCATCCTGGAGGGTGCCCGTGAGCACGGCCTGAAGGCCCGGGCGTTCTCCCTGGCTCCCGAGGATCTGGCTCGCGTGCCGCTCCCGGCGATAGTCCACTGGGAGTTCCGCCATTTCGTGGTGGTCGAACGCCGGTCGCCGGACCGGGTGACCGTGGTCGACCCCGGTCAGGGGCGCCGGCAGCTGACCGCGGCGGAGTTCAGCGCGGGGTTTACCGGCGTCCTGCTGGCCTTCGAGCCGAGCGAGGGGTTCCAGCGCGGCTCGTCCTCGGCGGCGAGCACCTGGCGGCGGGAGTTCCTGCACACCCTGGTGCGGCGCCGCCGCGGCCTCTTCGCACAGATCGTCACGGCCTCGCTCCTGCTGCAGCTGCTGGGGCTGGCCCTGCCGTTCTTCGCCGAACTGCTCATCGACACGATCGTCCCGGAACGCGCCGTGGACCTGCTGCCGCTGCTGGGCGTGGCCGTGCTGCTGGCCGGGGTGGCGCAGTTCGTCATCGGCTACCTGCGGGCCGCCCTGCTGGTGGCGGTACGGGCCCGCGCCGACCAGGAGCTCACCGAGGGGGTGGTCGGCCACCTGGTGGCCCTGCCCTACCGGTACTTCTCCCAGCGCGGCACCGGCGACCTGGTGACCAGGGCCACCAGCGTGTCGGCCCTTCGGGACATCCTCACCGGTCAGATCGTCACGGCGCTGCTGGACGGGCCCCTCGCCATCGGCTACCTGGTGCTGGTCTACTTCCGGGATCCGGTGTTCGGGCTGGCCCTGACCGGCGTGGTGGCGCTCCAGTCACTCCTGCTGCTGGTCACCGCCCGCCGGGTCAACCTCCTGGCCCGGCAGGAGCTGACCGCCCTGTCCGCCTCACAGGGCAGCCTCATCCAGACGATCAGCGGAATCGAGACGTTGAAGGCGTCCGGCGCCGAGGAACGTGCGGTGGATCAGTGGTCGGCCCACTTCTCCAGGCAGCTCAACGCGGACGTCCGCGGCGGGCTCACCCACGGCGTCCTGGAGGCGGCACTGTCCGCGATCCGGGTGGTCACCCCGCTCGGACTGCTCTGGCTCGGCACCTGGCGGGTGCTGGAGGGCCAGCTCACCGTGGGCACGCTGATCGCGCTCAACGCCGTCGCGCTGGCCGCGCTGACCCCGCTGAGTTCGCTGATGAGCAGCCTGCAGAGCTTGCAGCAGGCGGGTGCGCACTTCGACCGGCTCTCCGACATCCTGGCCTCCGACCCCGAACCGGGCCAGGGCATCGAGGTGCTGCGGCTGCGTGGCGCCATCGACCTCGACCGGGTCGGTTTCCGCCACGATCCGCGGGCGCCCTGGACGGTGCGCGACGTCTCGGTCTCCATCCGGCCGGGGCAGAAGGTCGCCCTGGTGGGGGCTTCGGGCTCGGGCAAGAGCACGCTGGCCAAGCTGCTGCTGGCGCTGCACACCCCGACGGAGGGCGAGATCCGCTACGACGGCGTCCCGCTGCCGGAGTTGAACCTGCGCACGCTCCGCCGCCAGTTCGGGGTGGTCACCCAGGACCCTTCCCTGTTCAACGGCTCGATCCGGGAGAACATCGCGTTCAACGACCCCGACGCCACGCTGGAGCGCATCGTGGACGCGTCCGTCCTCGCCGCCTTGCACGACGAGGTGATGGCGATGCCGATGGGGTACGAGACCATGCTCACCGACGGCGGCGGTCTCTCCGGCGGTCAGCGTCAGCGGCTGGCCCTGGCCCGCGCCGTCCTGTCCCAGCCGAAGGTGCTCCTGCTCGACGAGGCCACCAGCAACCTGGACAGCGTCACCGAAGCGGCGATCGAATCCAATCTGTGCTGGCTTTCGCAGACCAGAATCGTGATCGCCCATCGGCTGAGCACGATCAGGGACGCCGATCTGATCCTGGTGCTGGACGCCGGGCGGATCGTGCAGAGCGGCACCCACGATCGGCTCATGGCCGAGGGCGGCAAGTACGCCGCGCTGGTCGCCGCCCAGGCGGCCTCCCGCTGACCCGCCGTGCGACCGCGTCCAACCTCTGAGCCGGTACGGCCGGCGGCGGCTCAGGCCGGGCGCCGCGGCGTCCCGTACCCCCTCCACCGCAGCTGACCTGAGGAGACACCAAGCAGTAAGCAAACTGAAAGGTCATAAAAATACGGTGTCAGTCACAATTTCGGATGTTCTAATCCGGGATTATCCTGCGTACCCTTGCAGGGTCGTGACTGAAGGGACAGGCCAGCTGTGGATGCCAGGGGGGCCGAGCTTCACTTTTCCGTTCTTGGACCGCTAACCGTGACGCGGGAGGGCGTCGACCTCGACCTCGGGGGGACGAGGATCAAAGCGCTGCTCGCGACCCTGCTCATCGCACAGGGCAGAGTCGTCACCGTCGATCGGATCGTGGAGGCCATCTGGGACGGGCGTTCCCCCGAATCCGCGGTCGGCACCCTTCATTCCTACGTCACCAGGCTGCGCCGAACGCTTGAGCCGGACCGCGCCCCCCGCACCGCGCACGGAATCGTGGACCGGCAAGGGCCCGGCTACACGCTGCGGGTACGGCCGGAGACGGTGGACTCCGAGCGCTTCACCGAACTCGCCAAACGCGGCTCCCGCCTGCTCAAAGAGGAACCGCTGGTGGCGGCGGAGCATCTGTCGGCCGCGCTCGCCCTCTGGCGCGGACCCGCCTACGCCGACCTGCAGGACAGTGAGGTGGCGGCGGCCGAGATCGCCCGGCTGGAAAGCGCCCGCCTCGACGCCCGCCAGGACCACGCGGCGGCCCGGCTCGCCCTGGGGGTGGACGCCTCGGTCCTCAGCGACCTGGAGGGGCTGGTCCGCGAGCACCCCCTCTCCGAGCGCGCCTGGGAGCTCCTCGCGCTCGCCCTCTACCGGAGCGGGCGGCAAGGCGGCGCCCTGGCGGCGCTGCGCACGGCCCGCGAACACCTGCTGGAAGAACTGGGCGTCGACCCGGGTCCCGGACTGCGAGCCATGGAGACCGCGGTTCTCAACCAGGATCCGGAACTGGACGGGGCCGCTCCGCGCACAAGCGTTCAGGCCGTCGTCCCCCGGCCCGCTCCCGCCGCCCCGTCGAAGAGTGCGCAGGTCTCGTCGATCCCGGCCCCGGTGACCAGACTGATCGGCCGCGACGACGACGTGGCGGGGGTCAAAGGCCTCCTGGCATCCCACCGGATCGTGACGATCACCGGCCCCGGCGGTTCCGGCAAGACGCGCACCGCGTTCGAGGCGGCCAGAGGGTACACCGTGGCCGAAGGCCCGTGGGCCGTACTCCTCGCGGACCTGACCGACCCCGCCCTCCTCCCCGACCTCGTCGGTACGACCATAGGCGCCTCGTTCGCCAAGAGCACCGCCGAGCTGACCGCCGCGATCGGCGACCGCGAGATCCTCCTCGTCCTGGACAACTGCGAGCACCTCGTGGACGAGATCGCCGCCCACGCCGAAGAGCTGGTGACGCGCTGCCCCGGCCTGCGGCTGCTCGCCACCAGCCGGGAAGCCCTCGCGATCGCGGGAGAGGTCACCTGGGAACTCCCGCCGCTGGACCCGGACGGCGCCGGCGTCGAGCTGTTCGTCGAACGAGCCGTTTCCCTGCGGCCCGGATGGCGGCCCCGCCGCGCGGAACGCGAGCTCATCGCCGAAATCTGCCGGAGCCTCGACGGGCTTCCGCTCGCCATCGAACTGGCCGCCGCCCAGACGCGGATCCTGTCCCTGGAGCAGATCCACGAAGGCCTCGACGACCGCTTCGACCTGCTGTCCTCGGGATCCCGTACGGCGCCGGCGCGGCACCGCAACCTGGAAGCGGTGATCGAGTCAAGCGTCCGCCTCCTCAGCGAGGACGAGCTGAAGCTCCTGGGCGGCCTCGCCCTGTTCGAAGGAGGCTTCGACCTGGAGGCGGCCCAGTGGCTGAGCGACCGGCCCAAAGTCCTCCCGAACCTGCGGGCGCTGATCGCCAAATCGCTGGTCACCACCGAGACCGCGGACACCCCGCGCCGCTACCGCCTCCTGGAAACGATCAAACAGTACGCGCACCGTCTGCTTACCGTGGAAGAGCGGCCCCGCTGGGCGGACCGGCACCTCGCCTGGGCGATCTCACTGGCCGACACCGCCGGCCGCCGGATGCGATCGTTCGACGCCGACATCTGGATGCGCCGGCTTCAGCAGGAACAGGCCAACATGCGCTCGGCGCTGAGCCACGCCATGTCGACCGGCGACGTCGACTCCGCACTCCGCCTCATCGCGTCGCTGTCCTGGTACTGGTATCGCACCGGCCAGGGACACGAAGGCATCGGGTGGGCGAACCGGGCGCTCGGCTCCGCCGACGCCGAGCACCCCGAGCGTGGGCAGGTCCTGGTGGGCCGGGCGATGCTGCGCTACCTCGTGGGGGACGCGCTCGGCGGCAACGAGGACGCCAACCTGGCCTCGACGACGGCCGAACGCTCCGGTGAGATCGAGGTCATCGCCCGGGCCCTCCCGTACCGGGCCTACTTCCAGCAGCTCGCGGGTGACCCCGAAGGCGCCCAGGAGCTGATCCGCGAAGCGACACAGCTGGCCCCCTCCGTCGGCCTGCCGTGGATCGAGGCGGAGGCGATGATGATCCGCGGGCAGATCACCAGGGCGAACGGGGACTTCCGGCTCGCGTCCGAACAGCTGATGCGGGCCGCCACCATCGCCGATCTGTGCGGGCACGAGTGGGCGTCCGTCTCGGCGTGGTGGATCGCCGCCAAGGTGTCCATGGACCTGGGAGACGCGAACCAGGCGATCCGCCAGGCCGCACACATGATCATCCTGCTTGACCGGGGACTGGACGTGACCAGCTGGCTCGCGGGCGTGCACGTGCTGGCCGGCGCGCTCGGCATGGCGGGACAGGCGACGCAGGGCGCGATGCTGCTCGGCGCGGTGGAGGCCATCGGCGGCCGGGTCGGCTACTCCCCCGAGGCCATGGACCCGCTGGACGGCCCGCGCAACACGTTCTCGGTACGCTCCGCCCTGCCGGAGGAGACCTACACGGAGGCGGTCGCCGTGGGCGCCTCCCTGAGCCGGGACGACGTGACCGCGATGGCCCGGCGCCTGACCACGTCGATCTGCGGGTGCCAGCACTGACCGAACCGTTCGGCGTCGGCCCGCCCCCTTCCGGTTTCCCCGGTCCGGGGCGGGCCGACCCTATGCCATGGCGCGGTGTCTCAGCGGCGGGCGAAGAGCGGAACCCACGCGCCGGGCTCCTGGCTGTTCGCCATGTAACCGGTGAGCGGCACCGCCTGCCCGCCGTCGGCGTCCACCAGCAGCAGGCGGTTGCGGAACTCACTGACCCGGCAGTTGTTCGTGCCCTCGAGTTCGCAGGCCCAGACAATCACCTTGTCCTCACCCGACCAGGCGACGCTCTGCTCGATCCAGTGGCCCGCAAGCGGACGGAGCGGGGTGGTCGTGCCCGAGGCCACGTCCTTCACCGCCACGATCGCACTCTGGTCAGGGCTGTCGACCATCAGTGATCGGCCGCTCGGCGACAGCCCCGCCTCCTGGTACGTCTCGGCCACGTGCGGCGGGGCCGGCCGGGGCCTGCCCTCGAGGTCGTAAAACCGCTTGGTCGACGGAGGCGTGCTCTGGGTCTCCCAGATCAGGCTGCCGTCCTGACTCCAGTACAGCCAGAGGTTGGCGCCTAGGTCACCGTCCACGGACGTCAGCGGACGGAAACTCACTTGGCCGCTCTTCACGTCGACCACCGAGAAGCCGGTCCGGGTGGCGGGCGATCGGTGCACGACCACCGTCCCCGACATTTCCAGTTGGCCGTGCGGGTTCGCGCTGTAGCTGGTCAGCAGCAGCTTCCCGCCGTCCGGAGACCACTTCACCGAGGACGCGGGGTGCGGCAGGTCGACCCACTTCACCTGCCGATCGGGACCCAGCACACCGACCCTGCGGGCGTGCTGCTCCTCCAGCACCGCGACGTACCCGCCGTCGGCGACGTCGACCACCGCCCACGGGGTCTTCTCGTAGGTCGCCGTGGCCGGGTTGTAGAGGTACCAGGTCTGGCGGTAGCGCTGCCGCTTGTCCGGAAGCTGCTCGTAGTCCCAGACGTAGTAGGCGTACATGGCCGCTTCAGGCGTCGCCACCAGCTTGGTGGGCGGTGCGGCGTCCGAGTCGGCCGACAGCTCCCCGGACTGCGGGAGCGCGACGGCGGGGCCGTCGACGATCAGCGAGTTGCCGGCCAAGGCGATCCTGGTGTCGTCGCCCCTGCGGGGAAGCACCGCCGGGGCGACGACGACGGCGGCGGCCACGACGGCTGCGGTGGCCCCCGCGATCACCGCGAACGTCCTGACCCGGCCGCGCCTGCGCCGGGCGAGCGCCCGGTCCGCAAGCCCGCCGGGGACTCGTGCCTCGTCCGCCCAGCGGCCAAGCGTCTCCTTCACGATTTCGTCGATCGTCATGCCATCGCCTCCCCGAGCATGGTGTACGGCTCGGCCAGCTCGGGCACGAGGACCCTGAGCTTGGCCAGTGACCGATGGGCGGTGCTGCGCACGGTCCCCACCGAGCAGCCCAGAACCGCCGCGACCTCCGCTTCGGGGAGGTCCTCGAAATAGCGCAAGACCAGCACCGCCCGCTGGCGCGGGGTGAGCCTGGCCAGCGCATGTCGTACAACGATCTTCATGTGGATCGCCTGTGTGGCGTCCTGGGCCACCCCCTCCGGTGGCTCCGCCACCGCGATCTCGCGTCTGCGCGTGGCCCGGCGCCACAGGGAAATCTGCTGGCGGTACAGGACCCGGCGCACATAGGCCTCCGGCTCATCCACGGCGTGCCACCGGGCGACCGTCTTGGCCAGCGCGATCTGGAGCAGATCCTCCGCCGCGTGCTGATCACCACCGCTCAGCAGGAAGGCCAGGCGCATCAATGCGGGGGAGCGCGCCGCCACGAAGTCGCGGAAACGTCGCTCTGCTGCGGCGTCCACGATCACCTCCACAATTCGGTTGCCCCTGAAGACGCTCGGGGCACCGGACCGCTATGGCGGCTTCCCGCTCCGACCTTTCCGCGTGACCGGAACGACCGCATCGAAGAGAACGCGCCGCGGCTCGATGGATTCACAATCTTCAGCCCGACGACCGACATGTCCCTGGTCGATGCATCCCGCTAAAACTTGAAATAGAAACATTTTCAAGTTTAAGTGTGGTCACTACGCTGATCGCCTATGACTATTCCGCGATGGCTGGCAGCAGTGACACTCGCCACCGGGTTATCCCTGGCACTCCCAGCGCACGCCAACAAAGCAGTCATGCAACCCCCCGATACGCTCCTGCGCGGGCTGGACCTCGACCGCGCGACCGTCCTCGACCTGCAGCGCGCCATGAACCGAGGACGCCTCACCTCTCCCAACGTTTGATTGTGACACTTCTGGAATCTACGTGCCTGAGCTACCGAGATTGAAGGCAAGCTACTACCCCTGGGACAGCGGGTCTCAACTTGGTATCACCGCTGGTGTTGGCTTCTACGTTGCGCATCGGTTGCTGCTGGCCACCACGGCTGCCGTGGCTCCATGACCTGGAGTGCCCGAAATGACGAAAGGCCACGGATCGAACAACCATGTCGATCCGTGGCCTTGATCACTCCGTTGGTGGCTGACTGTCCGGCGGTTGCTCGAACTCGAAGTCATCGACCGTGCCCACGGTGTACGTGAGGTAGCGCCGACCTTGACATGACTTGCACATCTCCTCGACGCCTGCGGTGACGATCTGCCGATCGACTATCGCCATGCGACCAACGACGACGTGACCCGCCCCGTAGCAGCGGGGACATATCATGCGCTCTTCCCTGATCGTCATCAGTAGGCCGTTCCTGTCCCGTTGCAGCGTTTGCAGTCAACGTATACGACTTCGGTCACCATCTGGTCGTTCTCTTGGTCGGCGGTCTGGTCTTTGGGGATGAGCCGCGCGAACTGTTGGGCATTGCTGCCACTACCGCTACAGCCTGGACACGACTCTTGTCCGCCTCCGGCGGCCTTCTTCCAGCCCATTCGAACCTCCTGCCTCCGATTGACCATCTCCGGGTCAACATTGCAAGAGGGTGTGTAGATACATCTTGCCGACTTCCAGGGTATGGACTAGAGGCAATGTGGTTAAGGCTGGGCGCTCCTAGATGGTTCGGCCAACCGCAAACGCCAACTGATCTTTGGCGTCAGACAGACCGCTTTCCTTGGTGCATAGCGCAAGAATGTTCCGAACATCCTTGTCGAGTCCGCCCGAATTAAGCATTGGTAGCAATGTGGCTAGCTTGCCCATCCACTCTGCGGCTTCGTCGAATTCACGCCTGTTAAGGAGTGAGATGGTATTTGCAGCCAAATAGCCAGCTTGCATGAGCGGGCTGAAGTCCTCACACATTGTCGCTGCCTGCGTTAGCATTCCGTGGGCAACGTTCTCGTTGAGATCGGCGAGCGCTGTACCGGAGTTGCCGATGATCGCTGCTCGACCCGCAGTGTCGAGACCATCGATTGTTAGTGCCTTATCGATGTAGTGTCTTGCCTGGGCTTTCATATGCGGATTGAGAGCAAGTGCCTGACCCATACGACAGGTCAGCCGCGCCTTAAGCTCTGACGTCAGGTCTGCCAGACTGAGACCAGATTTGGCGTACACAATCGCCTTGTCCTGTTCTCCGTTGCGTCGGGCAATGGCACTCAACGTTTGCAGGCATTCACCCTGGCTGAGGGTATCCCGGCTCCGTGCGGCGAGGTTAAGCGCCAGTTTCCCTAGAACTTCTGATTTGGCTTGCTTGCCAGGAATATCGCTAATTACAAGTGATGTCCGCCAAATCAATTCAGAGGCGGCTTTATTTGTGTGAGGGCTCGTTACGTTGCGGATTGCTGATTGTACTTGGGAAGCGTGCCGAACGGCTTCTGCCGCTACTGGTATCCCGCCTTGCATACTGGTGAGGTTGTGCAACCGGCTTGCCAGCGATTTCAAGTATTCAGGGTCTTGATAGGGGCTAGCCTGTGGGCTGGGAATGAAGGCTACTGCGGCGGCAGACGCCATGAATTCTCGTCGTTTCACTTCATCGGGTTCCTCTCTTAATGTGAGGGTGAGCTGCCACCCTATGCGCCTGAATGCCTCCTGAGCGTCTGTGATCTTGAGATCGTTCTTACGATTTATGATCTTCGATAGATACGGTTGCCGCAACCCTAGGTTTTCGGCCGTCTGGAGCTGGGTCCATCCGTAGCGGGACATGATGACCTGAAGCGCTTGGCTGAGATCGTTAGCCTCCACTAGCCCAGAGTATTCCTGACCGGAATAAAGGACTAGGGGATTCGCACATCCACATTCAGGATACGTGTTTGCCAGCGTCCGGGCCCAGAGAAGACAAAACAGACTTTTTCGACATCCGGCATCGTCTGGCGCTCCTGAAAATGGTGAACCCGCCAAAGCCGCGCGAACGATCTTGGCGGGTCCCGATCGCATGGAGGTGCGATCTATGCAGCACGCTAGTACGTCCCACGTCGGGTGGAAAGTCGATCTTTTCAGGTCGTCGGCGACCGCGCTGTATCGCCTGGACACCGGGCCTTTCCCGGTTCGGCGGGCGCGGCAACTGGTCCGCGATGTTCTTGTCGAACGGTGGGGGTTCGATCCGTCTGACGTTCTGGTCAGCGATGCGGTGACGGCGGTTTCCGAGCTGGCGACGAACGCGGAACGCTACGGGAAGACACCGTTTCTGTTGCTGGTGACGGCGTTTCCTGCGGGCGAGGGGTCCGGGGCGTGGGTGCGGGTGGGGGTGTATGACGCGAGGTCGAGGCGGCCTCGGCGCCGGTACTGGTGGCGGTGGTGGGGCTGGTGGCGTGAGCGGGGGCGGGGGCTGGACGTCGTCGAGGGGCTGGGCGTGCTGTCGGTGATCCGGCGGCCGTTCGGGGGTCGGGGCAAGATCGTGGTGGTGACCGTGGGGGCGGGCCGTCGTGTCGCGGGTGCCGTATGAGGCTCGGGTGGCTGGGCCTGGGTTCGGGGGTTGCGCTGCTGGTCCGGGCGGGGGTGACCGGGGGTGGGCACGCCGGATGAGGTCCGGGGGTTCCTGTCGGCGTTCCTGGCCTGCGCGGGTCGTCAGGGTTTGCGCGGCCGGTGGGCCGGTGCCGATGAGGTCTGGGTGTGGGTGCCCGGTGAACGGCTGGGTGTCGCGGTGAGCTGCCGGACCGTGCACGAGTACGGTCCTGCGGTTCTGCTGCTGGGAGGGACTACCCCGTTGGGCTCGGCGGGTGAGTGCGCCGATGCGGTGGCTCGGCTGAAAGGGCTGTTCGCGGTGTGGATCGAAGAAGATCAGCAAGGGTTCCGTTGATCATGAAGGGAAGAGAGATGCCGGTACATCACAAGCCGATCGTGCACCTGGGTCGCTCGATGGCGATCGTGCTGGGGCGGCTGGTGGCTGACCCTGACCGGGAGTGGCCGGAAGCCGATCTTCGAAAGGAGGCGGGGGTCACCTCGGTGGGCAACACGATGTTGCGGCTTGAGTTTCACGGCTGGGTGAGCTACACGGTGCGGCGTACCGGTCCTGATGGGAAGGCGTTTCCCAAAGCCCGCCGCTACTACAAGATCACCGCCAAGGGGCTGGATGAGGCCACAGCACGTCTTGGCGGGGTCGGCTCGTCCTCGGGTGAAGGGGGGTCGTCCCGGTGAAGGTGGGGCGCGTGACGGCCTCCGTCCTGCGGATCCTGGCTGAGGATCCGGATCGGGAGTGGACGCGGGTGCAGCTGAAGATGCGGGCCGGTCTGAAGGACGTTTCGCATTCGCTCGGCAGATTGGAGTCGCTGGGCTGGGTGTCGGTCGAGAAACGCCGTGTCCTGTTGCCGGGGTCGGACCGTTCGCTGATCACCAACTTCTACCGGGTGACCGGGGAGGGGGTCGCGGAGGCAAAGGAGAGGACCGGTGACGGCGGGGGCGGTGGGACCGAACCCGGGTGAGGCGGGCATGCCTTGCCGACGGTGAGTGCGGCGGACTCTAGTCGGCCGTTTGATGGATGGTCAACTCAAGATCAGGGAGAGGGACACCGGTGAGTAGGCGCCTTTCGGTGGTGCTGGCGGGTACCACGGCGGCTGTGCTGCGGATCATGGTTGATGAGCCGGACCGGGAGTGGACGGTGGCGGAACTGGGTGTCGACTCGGCCGATGTGCGGCGCCCGCTGGCGCATCTGAGGGCTCTGGGCCTGGTGGCGGTCGATGAGCGGGCCGTGGTGAGCGGGGGCTCTGTTGCGCTGGTTGATCACTACCGGCTGACGGCCGGTGGTCGGCGGGAGGGTCCGAGCTGGCTGCCGCCGGTTGCAACGGTCGTGCGAACGGGCGTACCTGAGCGGGCGGGTAGCCGGTGATGGATGCCGGGGGGCGGGCGCTGCCCGTGGTCAGAGTGGGGGTTCGGATGCGGTCGGTTCTGCGTCACCTGGCCGGTGACCAACACAGCCCGGTGTCGGATGATGATCTGTGCCGGATGGAAGGCGTCACCTCGCGGGTCCTGGTGCGCCTGGAGGCTCGGGGATGGGTCCGCCATAGTCAGCGCATGGTGGGCGGCGGGGGCAGACGGGCGCGGTGGCGGCGCCACTACAAGATCACGACGTGGGGTCTGAACGCCTCGCGGGATCTGGGGTTGATGTGAGCGATTCCGGCGATGTTCACGGGCGCCCGTCGATCGGCGCGGCGCGGGAGTTGGCCGATGCGCAAGGGGCGGTGGTGTTCGCGGACACAAAGGCGGCGCTGATGCTGGCGTTCACGGGTGTGGGCCTGGGGGGTGTGGGGGCGGTGGCGTCCTCGGGTCGGCTCGCGGGGGTGGCGCTGGCCGGTGCGGGGATGGTGGCGCTGCTGCTGGCGGTGGCGGCGGTGCTGCTGCTGTGGGTGGTGCGTCCTCGGCTGCCCCGGGATGCCGGGGGGTGGGTCGGTCTGGCGCGGGGGCTTCCCTATGAGGGGGATGTGGAGGCCGATGCCCGGCGGGTCGCCCGGATCGCCTTGTCCAAGCATGTGCTGAACCGGTGGGCGGTGGATGTGCTGGTCCTGGCGCTGATGGCTGCCGTTGTGACGGCGGTGGTGGTGTATCGGGCCGGTTGAGAGGGAGAGGTGCGCCGGGAGGGTGGCCGTCTGGGGTCGAGGGTGTTCCTCGGTCACGGGATGACGGTGACCCTCCCGGCGGCGTGTGCGGGGTGTGCCTTGGCCCGGCTGATGGCCTGCCGCTCGTGTCCGGGGCCGACGACCCGAACCGGAGTGAGCGCAGCGAATGAGGATCGGAAGCGTTGGCGTCGATCGCCGGTCACCACTTGTCCACATCGGCCGTTCGGCGATCGTGTTCCTGTGCGCGGGTGGGTGCTCGGCGTGGGGGAACCCTGTCGATCGGGTCGGTTCTGCTGCCGGTGTGGGCCTGCCGGTGCCGGTGGGCGGGTCGTCGTTCGAGGGCGTGAAAGGGGCGACCGGTGATTACGGAGTGCAGCCGCCGGCATAATGCAAGGCACCCCGTAGGGGCCGCGTAGCGGTTGTGCCGGACGCGTAACGGCTGGTCCTGCGCCTGCGTTGCCGGTTCGCTGTCCAAGCCCGATGCGTGACGGTTCCGTGTGTGCCGTGGGTGCCGGATTGCGGTCGACGGTTCGTCGGTCCGGGCTTGGGGTCGTTGCGGGGGTCGATGTCGTGAACGTGTGAGGGACGGCTTGGCTGGATCTCGTGTGATGCGGCCGGTGCCTGTTTGGTGGGCGTGTGTTCCGCTCGGCGCCTGGCGGTGCTGAGGGGGCGGGCGCCGGGACCGGCCGTCAGGCCGCACGCCCGGTGTCCCGATCCCCTCGGCGGCGCGGGGCGCCGTGGCGACGCGCAGCGTCGCCCTTGATCCATATAAGGAAAATTCGGCAATTGCTTTGTTGTCGATGTTGTGTCCGCCGGTGTCTGCCGCTGTGGCGAGTGGTCGGGCGGCCTGGTGACGAGCGGGTGGTCTCGTCGAGTCGAAGGGCGTTGCCGGGCCGGAAAATTCGGCAATCGTCGTTGCCGGGGTCGCGGGAGTTGCCGATGCCTGCTTCGTCGAGTCGCTGGGGCTCGTCCGGTGATCCGGGGCGGAACAGTTCGGCAATCGTGGTCGGGTGGTCCTGGTGACGAGCGGGCGGTCTCGTCGAGCTGGGGATCGATGCCGGGTTCCGGCGGCTGGGCGGGGAATTCGGCAACCGCTGCGCGGGCCTGTCCCACACCGATAGACTGAATGATTCCCCTGACTTTCGGTCACACCCGAACCTAAACGTGACGCAGGTCACACTCGCTGTTCGGAACATAAACTACCCGCTGGTAGAGATCATGGTCTGTGACCGCTGTTTCCGATGTGACGTCTGGGATTCCTGGGAGCCGTGTTTCCGGGTTGACCGAAACCCCTGCCTGTGACCTGGGGCGGGAACACGGGGTCGTTGCCGGTCGTTCCCCCGCTTACCTGCCAAACGATCAAAGGGGTGTGAATGGCGCTACAGGGACGTATCCCTGTCGGCTTCGATCAAGTCTTCCCGAACGGTTGTTTCGTGACCGGTGAGGTTACCCCGGTCCTGGATTTCGAGGCGTCCACTCCGGCAAAGCCCGTCCCCTCCCGGGACAAGGAGACCGGGGAACCGGTCTGGTCGGTGCCGGTGCTGGACGCGGACCCTGCCGCAAAGGCGGCGGGCAAGTCGCTGGCGGTGAAGATCTCTTCTCCGGTTCAGCCGGTGGTGCCCGAGATCCCGGCACAGATGGCGGCGCTCGGGCTGCCGTTCACGCCGGTGGTGTTCGAGGGCATGACGGTCACCCCGTATGTGAACGGGCAAGGGCGTCTGGCCTACTCCTTCCGCGCGTCGGGGATGCGCGGTGTTGCGGCGGCGGGGTCCTCGCCTGCGCCGCGCGGCGGTAAGGCCGCAGAGATCTAGCCGGTAGTCGGGGCCGCTGACCTCCTCCCGGGTCGGCGGCCCTTCGGCTGTCGCCGTGCTTCCCCCCCTCGGCTCGTGCGCCGGGGTCGTCCCCCGGAGTCTCATCGGCTCCGGGGTCCTCCGGGAGTCACCCCCTCCCGTTTTCCCAGTCTCCCAGTTGTCCGGCGTCCGTCACCGAGGTGGCGGGCGTGATGTGTCGTGTCGTCTGGTGCAGAAAAGGGGTTCTTCTCATGCTTCGTCAGTTGCCTGGGGCGACTGAAGGTCTGGTGTCCACGCGGCCTGACACGGTGGTGTTCCGGCCGGTGGTGCTGCCGACTCCGGCCGTGGTCACGATCTGGCTGACGGTGTGGCGGGTGCTGCGCGGCCTGGTCCGGCTGCTGGTGCGTCACCCGCTGGCCTGCGGCCTGACCTCCGGGGTCGGGGTGCTGTGGTGGGTGTGCGGCTGGCGGGTCACGCTCGTCATGGTGGCCGTGCTGGGGTGCGGCCTGGGATTCTGGGCGTCCTGGTGGCCGGAAAAGTTCATCGTCGTCGTGGGCTGGCGGCTGCTGGCCTGGTGGCGGTGGATGTGGGTGTATCGGCGCCGCTGGGGCGGGGTCATGGCGATCACCGGTCTGGCGCGGTCGGTGGAAGGGTCGACGTTCGCGCCGGACCTGGTCAAGGTCACCTGCAACGGGTGGGCCGACACGGTGACGGTGCAGATGCTGCGCGGCCAGACCGATCAGGACTGGGCTGACGTGTCCGGCGGTCTGGCGCACGGGTTCGGCGCGTCCTGGTGCAAGGTGACCTCTCCCATGCCGGGGCGGGTGCGCCTGGTGTTCCCGCGTCGTGACCCGCTGGGCAGGCCGCTTGCCGCTCGCCCGATCCCGGACGGGCCGCTGGTGGCGCACGCGGAGATCGGGGTGGGTGAGGACGGCAGGCCGTACCGGCTGAAGCTGCACGGGACGCACGTCCTGATCGCCGGTGCCACGGGTGCCGGTAAGGGCTCGTGGTTGTGGGGGGCGGTGCGGGGGCTGCTCCCTGCCGTGGCGGCGGGGCTGGCCGAGATCTGGGGTTTGGATCCCAAGCGTATGGAGCTGTCCTACGGGCGGGCGCTGTTCTCCCGGTACGCCTCCTCGCCTGAGGACTGCGCCGAGTTGCTGGAGGCTGCGGTGGAGGTGATGCAGGAACGCGCGGACCGGTACGCGGGGGTCCGCCGCAACCATGAAGCCACCACAGCGGACCCGTTCGTCCTGGTGATCGTGGACGAGGTGGCGTTCCTGACGGCCTACCAGCCCGATCGGGGGCTGAAGCAGCGGATCTCGGCGTCGCTGGCCACGCTGACGACACAGGGCCGCGCGGTCGGCGTGTGCGTGCTGGCTGCTCTCCAGGACCCGCGCAAAGAGGTGCTGACGATCCGGAACCTGTTCCCGGACAAGATCGCGCTGCGGCTGGATGAGGCCGAACAGGTGGATCTCGTGCTCGGGGACGGTGCGCGGGATCGGGGGGCGCTGTGCGATCAGATCGCCCGTGATCCGTCCAACCCGAGTGTGGGGGCGGGTATCGGGTTCGTCCGTCTGGAGGCCGACCCGACTCCGGTGAGGGTGCGGGCGGGCTACGTCAGCGATGACGACATCCGTCAGATGGTGCTCGGCTACTCGGCGATGTTCAAGGGGGTCGTGTGATGTATCCGGACGTGAGCGGTTACCTCGACGGGGTGTGCGCGTCCTGCGGTGAGGACGGCGGGATCTTCATCGATGTGCGGGCGGGGGTGGCCGAGTGCCGGGGGTGCGGGCAACGGTCGCTGCTGTGCCCGGGTGAGTACGGGTACGACTACCGGCCTGGTGCGGGGGGATGCCGTTGACGGGCGGTGCCGTGAACGGGATGCCGGTGTCCTCGTCGGCGGTGGGGCCGGTGCGGGCGTCGATGCCGGTGGCGCTGGATGTGGCGGTGGAGGCCGCCAGGGTGAACGGGGTGTGCGTCCGTCCTGTCGAGCTGGAACGGGTGGATGTGCTCGGCGGCCGGACCGAACGGGTGCTGATCCCGTGCGGGGCGACCCTGGCAAGCCGCTGTGAACCGTGTGCCAGGCGGGCGGCGGCGCTGCGGCGGGCTCAGTGCCGGGAAGGCTGGCACCTGGCCGTCGAACCGGTGGCGGGCCGTGAGACGCCCGACGGTGACCAGGTGCACCTTGCCGTCGAACGGGCCGACGCGCAATGCCTGCTTGATGACGCGCGGGAGAACGGCGGCGACACGGCGACCTATGAACAGGTCGTCGAGCTGCTGGACGGCGATCTCAACGCGGCGGGGGTGCGCGGCGTCCTGAAGGTCGATCCGTCGTCTCGGCGGGCCCGGTCGACTCGGCGACGGCAGGACACCCCGGATCTGCCTCGGCGTCGGCTCGAACCGCGCACGGTCGGCCGGACCTATGCCGCGAGAGACGGCAAGGGGTACCGTCCGAGCCTGTTCATCACGTTGACCTGTGACAGCTACGGCAAGGTGCGATCGGACGGTACGCCGGTCGACCCTGCCAGCTACGACTACCGGCGGGCGGCTCGGGATGCGATCCACTTCCCTCGGGTGGTGGACCGGTTCGTGCAGAACCTGCGCCGGGTGGCGGGGTTCGACGTCCAGTACTTCGCCACGGTGGAACCGCAACGGCGGGGTGCTCCGCATCTGCATCTGGCGATGCGCGGCACGATGCCCCGGGCCGACGTGAAGGCAGTGGCGGCGGCGACCTACCACCAGGTGTGGTGGCCGTCGGCCGACGTGGTCCGTTTCGAAGGGGACCGTTCGCCGGTGTGGACCGGTGAGGGCACCGGATACGCCGACCCTGCCACGGGTGCGCTGCTGCCCACCTGGGATGAGGCGTTGGACGCTCTCGGCGACGATCCGGACGCTGAGCCGTTTCACGTGGTCCGGCTCGGGCGGCAGGTCGACGTGAAGGGGGTTCTTGCCGGGTCACCCGATGCCGACCGCTGCCTGCGGTACCTGTCCAAGTACCTCACCAAGTCGATCGGTGACTGCCACGTCCCCGACTCCGATGATCAGCGTCGGCACGTCGAGCGGCTGGCGGACGTGCTGCGGTACGAGCCGTGCTCGCCCGGGTGCTGCAACTGGCTGCGGTACGGGGTGCAGCCCAAGGGCGCCAAACCGGGCATGGTGCCCGGGACCTGCCGGGGTCGGGCGCACAAGCCCGCCCACCTGGGCTATGCGGGTCGGCGGGTGCTGGTGTCGCGCAAGTGGTCGGGCAAGACCCTGGCCGGTCATCGGGCCGACCGTCGCGCCTGGGTGCTCGAACAACTCGGCGTGAACGCCGATGCGGGCGAAGATCCGGGCCGGTACCTGTGGCGGCCGGTCGACCCGGGAAGCCCTCGGGCGTCCCCGCTGGCGTTGCGGCTGCTGCGGGCGATAGCGGATCGGCAACGCTGGCGTGATCGTCTGCGGGCGGCGCTGGCGCGGGCCGACGGTGACCCTCCCGGTGCGGTCGTCACCTCGGCGGCCTGACCGGTGCGGGGCGGTCAAGATGCGCGTGGGCCCGGCGGCCGGTGACGCAGGGTCGCCATTGAAAAGGGCCGCGCGAAGCGCTCCTTTCCTGCTCGCAAGGACCGATGCCGGCACTTTTCCGGCTGGCTCTGACGTGCGTAAACACCATGACGGCGGCGACGAAAGGACGGTGAGGACGGCGGGAACCCCGGTGTGTGCGCCTGCCGCGCTGGCTGCGGTGCGTGACCAGCGTGACCATGTGGTACAGCCGATGTCGGCGGAACAGGGCTGCGGGCAGACCGCTCGTGAACGGCTGACCTCCGAAGACCGTGAATGGATCAAACAGACGGCGGGGCGGCTGGGGCCGCTGGACGGGGAAGACCGCGAGTATCTGGCAATGGTCTTCGCCATACGCCGACGCTGAACAAGCCGGAAAAGCAGATGCCCCGGGGTCGTCCCCCCGGGGCACCTGTCGTTGAACGAATCGGCAGCCTGGCCGATGTCAGGTGATCTCGATCCGTTCCCTGATCGGCAGGCGACTTCCACTTCCCACCCGTCGGACGGTGAGGTTCACCAGGCGCCGGACCACGGCGCGCTGTTCCCCGAAGTCCAGCTCATCCCATGCCGCCTGGACGTCTGGGGCGTTGATGAGCCGGTGAACGGGATGACGGTCGGCGTTGGCCGCGCTGATCTGAGCCTCCAAGACTTGGATCTTGGATCGGCGGCGGGCGGTCATCTCCAGCATCTGAGCTCGGGTGATCAGGTCGTTGTCGCGGTCGGCGGCGATGTCGATCAGCCGTTCCCGGTGTTTGGCCACCTCGGCGTTCAGGGCGGCCACGTCCACCGAGTCGGCGGCCTCCTCGCCGATGATGTCGGCGGGCTTGCTTATCTGGATGCGCTCGATGATCAACGCTTCCACTAAGGCGTCCAGCTCGGCGGCGGGGACGGTGACATGCCCCTTGCCGGGCGCGGAACAGCGGTATGTCTTGCGAACGACGGTCTCCTTCTCGGTGCTACCGGGAACCTTGCGCGTCTGGTGCCACGGCGAAGCTCTCAGCACGCTTCCGCAGTGACACCGGAACGTGCCGCTTCCCAGCAACACCGGTGCGGTTCCCCGGACGTTGGTACGCCGGTCGGGGTCGGTCCACTTGGCCACCAAAGCCCAATAGTCGTCTTCGGCGACGATCGGGTCGCCCGGGAGACGGCCCACCACGTCGTCGGGGGTGTAATACCGGGACTGCGGTAGGTCCTGCACGGGGCGGTGCACGCTCAGACCGGCGTTTCGCGGGCGTAGCAACATCGTGCGTGCGGACTGACCGGTCCACAGCTCGCCATTGGCGTTACGGTGTCCGGCGGCGTTCATGTCCCGGGTGATCTCCCGGACGGCCACACCGGACAACGCCACGGCGTGATAGCGAGCGATCACGTCGGCTTCCGACTTGCGAATGGTCTCGCCGTCCGGCTCGAAACCGTAGGGGCGGCGGCCTCCCTGGAAATGACCCTCCTCGGCGAGTTGGCGTTTCTTGCGCGAGACACGGCGTGCGGTGTCCCGTGACGACTGGTTGGCGACGGCGCACAGAATCCGCGCGGCGGTGATGTCGGAGTCGCTGGCAAGCCGGAGTGATCCGGTTACCGAGTCGACCACGATCCGGGGGCGTGAGGTCTCGATGACGTCGATCAGGTCTTCCAAGTCGCGCGGGTCGCGGACCGTCCGGTCAAGGTGAACGGTGAGAAACCGCCGGAACCGGGGTTCTGTGAGGAGTTTCAAGGCACGGCGGAACTGGGGGCGGACGGTGCGCAGCTGGTGTTCCCCGTTGGGAAGTTCGATCCTGCGGCGTTTGAACGCGCTGGTGTCGTTCTCGACAAGGATCATGCCGATACGGGCTTGAGTGCGGGCGGCGTGGTCGCATAGGTCCTGGACCTGGCGGGCCACTCCGTCAACGTCGCCGTCCTCGGCGTCGGAGATACGGGCGAGCGCCAGGGCGTCACCCGATGCCGGGTCGTCGGTGGTCCAGGTGTCGCCTGCGGGGTTCCACGATCCGGGGATGCCGTCGATGGTCATGGCGGCGCCGGTGAGCATGGCCTGCCGAATCTGCTGGATGCGAGCCGTCTTCTCGTCGGCCTGGTCGGGACTGTGTGCCACGGGATGCTCCGTTTCGGGGGCTGATCTCCTGCGGCTCCAAGCTAGCCAAGAGAAGTGGCACATTCCATAGTTCGTCTCGGTGATGCTCACCCGGTTCTACCTCGACCGCATTCGCCGGCTGAACCCGCGGCTGCACGCCGTCATCTCGACCAACCCCGCTGCGCTGCGGGAAGCGGAACGGAGCGACCGGCGGCGGCGCCAAGGGGCACGCAGCCCGCTGGAAGGTATCCCGGTCCTGCTCAAGGACAACGTCGACACCGCCGGACGGCTCCGCACGACCGCCGGCTCGCTGGCGTTGCTGGACTCCCGCCCGAACCGGGACGCGTTCGTCGTCCGGCGGCTGCGCGAAGCGGGGGCGATCATCCTCGGCAAGGCCAACATGTCGGAGTGGGCCAACTTCCGCTCCAGTCCCTCCTCCAGCGGCTGGAGCGCCGTCGGCGGCCAGGCGAGCAATCCCTACGTCCTGGACCGCAACCCCTGCGGATCCAGCAGCGGCTCGGCGGTCGCCGCCGCGGCCGGCCTGGCCGCCGTCACCATCGGCACCGAGACCGACGGCTCGATCGTCTGCCCGGCGGGGGTGACCGGCACCGTCGGCATCAAGCCCACGGTCGGCCTGGTCAGCCGGACCGGAATCGTCCCGCTCTCCCTGGCCCAGGACACCGCCGGCCCCATCACCAGGAACGTCACCGACGCCGCCGCGGTGCTCTCGGTCATCCAAGGAACCGACCCCAAAGACCCGGCCACCGTCCCCGGTGGCAACCGCGACTACCTCAAGGCCCTGCAGCCGGACGCGCTGACCGGCAAGCGCATCGGCGTCTGGCGGGCGGCCGCAGGGGCCGACCAAGCGGTGCTCGCCACGCTGGACACCACCGTCGCCACGCTCCGGGCGCAGGGCGCGACCGTGGTCGACAATGTCGACCTGACCGGGGTGGACCAGATCGGCGAGGCGGAGTTCCCCGCCCTGCTGACCGAGTTCAAGCACGACATCAACGTCTACCTGGCCCAAACCCCGGGACGGCACCCGAGCAGCCTCGCCGAACTGATCGAGTTCAACAAGCGGCACGCCTCGACCGAGCTCCGCTACTTCGGGCAGGAGCTGTTCGAACAGGCCCAGGCGACCAGCGGTGACCTGAACGACCCCGCGTACCGCGCCCTCAGGGAGAAGGCGACCTCGCTCGCCCGGCAGGCGATCGACTCCGCGATGGCCGCGCACCGGCTCGACGCGGTGCTCGCGCCGACCAACGGCGAAGCGTGGCTGACGAGCCTGACCAAGGGCGACGACTTCTCCGGCTACATCGCCTCCTCCACACCGGCGGCCGTCTCCGGCTACCCCGCGATCACGATCCCCGGTGGATACGCCAAGAACGTCCTGCCGCTCGGCGTCACCTTCTTCGGCGGCCGGTTCTCCGAGCCGACCCTTATCGCCCTGGGCTACGCGTTCGAGCAGGCCGGACAGGTACGCAAACCGCCGACCTACCTGCCGACGCTGCCGTAGCCGACCGAGACACCCGGGCTTGCGGTGCGGATCCGGCTCGGCACGCTCTTCGCCATCGGTACGGGGTTCCCATCCGATGGCGAAGAGCCTCCGATGTGCTCCCCCGCAGCCGTCGGGAACCCGGTCGGGGACGCGTCACCGTGGTCGCGGAAGGGCTGTCCACCCGGAATCCGGCCTCGCGGTCAACCCGGGGCTTGAATGAGGCCGGACTGGTAGGCGAGCGCGACGAGTTGAGAGCGGTCTCGGGCGTGGAGCTTGGCGAGGAGACGGCTGACGTAGGTACGCGCCGTGGCCGAGGTGATGTGGAGTTCCGCGGCGATCTCGTCGTTCGAGAGCCCGCAGCCGATGTGATACAGGACTTCCCGCTCCCGGTCCGTGAGCCGTTTGATCGGTTCCGTGACGGGGGGCCGGATGGCCGAACGCGCCGCGGCGTCCATCACCCGGCGGGTCACCGCAGGGGACAGGAGGGCGTCGCCGGAGGCGACGATGCGCACGGCCCGGCGCAGTTCGTCGGGGTCGGCATCCTTGAGC
Organism: Rhizohabitans arisaemae; assembly: GCF_025996515.1. Classification (GTDB taxonomy): domain Bacteria; phylum Actinomycetota; class Actinomycetes; order Streptosporangiales; family Streptosporangiaceae; genus Rhizohabitans; species Rhizohabitans arisaemae. Next base: position 148,768 of record NZ_BLRH01000029.1, on the reverse strand, counting down.
AGGAAACCGGCGGCGCCCGCCTGGATGGCGGCGAAAACATGTTCGTCCGTATCGAAAGTGGTCAGCATGACGACATGAATGCCGGCCAGCCGCTCGTCGCCCTTGATCCGCCGGGTCGCCTCGATGCCGTCCACGCCCGGCATGCGGATGTCCATCAGGACCACGTCGGGATGCAACTCTTGGCACAGGGCCCACGCGCGTTCCCCGTCGGCCGCCTCACCCACGACGGTGATGTCGGGCGCCCGCTCGACCAGCGCGCGTAATCCGGCACGGACCAGGTGCTGGTCGTCCACGATGGCGACGCGGATCATCGCGCCCCCTCGAACGGCAGCGACGCGCGGACCTCGAAGCCGTCGCCCCCGGCGATGACGGTGAGGGTTCCGCCGATCAGCTCCGCGCGTTCGCGCATCCCGGTCAGCCCGTGCCCGCCGCCGCCCGTACCGCCGTCGCCTCCACGGCCGTCGTCCTTCACGGTGACGTCGACCCGATCGGGCCGATAGCGCACGTGTACGGCCACATGCGTGGCGTTGGCGTGGCGTACGGCGTTGGTGAGCGCCTCCTGCACGATGCGATACGCGGTGACGTCGACCACGGTGGGCGGAGGGGGTCGCTCGCCGTCGACGTGGACGGTGACCGGCAGTCCGCTTTCCGTGGTGACGGCGGCCAGGCGGCCGAGGTGTTCCAGGCTGCCGACCGGGACGCGTGACGCCCCCTCCGCGGGTTGCCGGAGCAGGGTGAGCGTGGCACGGAGCTCTTGGGTGGCTTGCCCACCGGCCGACCGGATTATCGAAAGAGCGGCCTGCGCGGCGTCGACGTCGCGGACCTGAAGTGCCTCGCGGGCCACGTCGGCCTGGATGGAGATGACGGTCGTGGTGTGGGCGAGGACATCGTGGAGATCGCGTGCGAGCTGGAGGCGCTCCTGCGTGATGCGCCTCGCGGCTTCCTGCCGGCTCGCCTCCAGCAGGTCCAGTTCGCGTTGGCGCTGTTGCGCGTTGCGGATCCGGCGGCTGCGCACCCCGTCGCCGAGCGCGACGGCACCCGCCATGACCGCCACCGACCACGACAGTTCGTAGCCGAGGAGATAGGCGAGTTCCTGGCCGTCGCGCAGCCGGAAGAAGGAGGAGGACAGCAGCAGGAAGACGGCCACCCCGCCGGCGAGCATCAGCTTGCCGTGTTCGGCCGCGGAGTACAGTGCGGCGGCGACGGGCACCGCCAGGCCGATCGGCGGATAGTCGGCGATGTAGTAGCCGACCAGACCCACTGCCGTCACGATCAGCGTCAGCGACGGGTGCTGTCTCCGGACGAACATCAGCAGCCCGAGGCCCACCGCGAACATGTAGGCGCCGAGATCCGGTCCACGGCTGCCACCCGTGTTCGCGGTGATCGCGACCGCGACGACCAAGGCGACGACGCCGCCCAGGCAAGCGTCGATCACGACCTGCCGTCTTCTCACGCCCACCTAGGGTAGTCGAGTCCGATACCGGCCCCTTCCGACCATCGGACGACGGACCGTGTCGACATCCGAGGTACTCCTGCACCCGCGATACACCGGAAATCGACGTTCGGGTGTCGACCTCGGGCGGACGACGTGGAGCGGCTGCGTCCGTAGGTTTTCAAGGCATGAGAACACTCGGCGTAGCGGTGCTCGGCCTGTTCCTGGGCCTGATCGCGGGAGCGTTGCTTACCTCGGCCCTGGCCCGCCCCCTGGTCTCCGGGGGAGAGGGTGTCGGCACCGGCCTGGGAATCCTGCTGGGCAGCCTGATGCCCGTGCTGGGAATCGCCGGTGCGGTCGTCGCCGTGGTCGTCGATCGGAAGACGCGGGACAAGTCATGACCGCTGCTCAAGCATCGCGGCCGCCGGGCATGGCCCGCTGGGCGAAGTGGTCGCTGCGCGTGCTCGCGATGGCCGTCACCCTGCTCGCCCTCGTCCAGCCGGTGCTGGCCGGGCTGTTCGTCACCGGGGACGTCGGCATGCTCGACCTGCACGGCATGATCGCCTCGTTCCTCGTGGTGCTCGCCTTCCTGCAGATCATCGCCTCCATTCTGGCGTGGCGGCCGGGGCGAGGTCCCGCATGGCCCGTCTCCGTGAGTATCGGGATCTTCGTGGTGATCGAGCTGCAGGCGGCGCTCGGGTACGCCCGTGCCATCGCCTTGCACATCCCCGTGGGTGTCCTGCTGTTCGGACTGCTGGTGGCCCTCCTCATCGCGGTGTGGTCACCACGCTCGGATCGGCGCCGCTTCACCCGCGGACGGAAGGACGCCCGATGAGCCCGGCCAGGATCTCGCGACGCGGATTCCTCGGCCTGCTCGCCGGCACCGCCGCGGCGGGCCTGACCGGATGCGGAGCCTCGACCACCGAGCGGAGCGGCGCCTTGCTCACCAGCCGGCTCCCCCTCCCCCGGCCGTTCACCGTCCCGCTTCCTGTCCCCGCGATCGCCGAACCCGGCGCCGACGGCACCTATGAGCTGGTGCAACGGCAGGCCAAGCTGGAGATCATCCCGGGCACTCGGACCGAGATATGGGGATACGACGGAACGTTCCCCGGCCCGACCTTCGACGTCCGGCGCGGGAAGCCGATCCGGGTCCGGATCCGCAACACCCTGCCGGTGCCCACGTCCACGCACCTGCACGGCGGGGTGACGCCGGCCGAGTTCGACGGCTACCCCACCCATCTGGTCGTACCCCCTCGACTCACCGGATTCGATCCCGGCCACAGCCCGCACGCGGCGCACGACCAGTCGGTGTGGAAGCTGGCCGCGGAGCGGTTCACGCACGAGTTTCCCCTCGACCAGCAGGCCGCCACGCTGTGGTACCACGACCACCGGATGGACTTCACCGCACCGCAGGTCTACCGCGGTCTCGCCGGCATGTTCATCATCCGGGACGACGCCGAGGACGCGCTGCCGCTGCCCCGCGGCGAGCAGGAGATCCCGCTGCTGATCTGCGACCGTGCGTTCGAGGCGGACGGCTCCCTGCGCTACCCGTCCCTCGACCCGACGCTGCTGAAGCAGCCCGGCGTGAAGGGCGCCCACCACCAAGGCGTCGAAGGCGACGCGATCCTGGTCAACGGGGCACCGTGGCCGGAGAAGGAGGTCGCCGCGATTCGGTACCGGCTCAGGATCCTCAACGCCTGCAACGCCCGCCGTCTCGACCTGCGCTTGGACCCGCCGCCACCCTCTGGTGCGGCGTTCGTCCAGATCGGAAGCGACGTCGGGCTGCTGGGGCGGCCGCAGCGCCTCGACGAGCTGGTGGTGGCGAGCGGTGAACGCGCCGACGTCGTCGTCGACTTCGCGGCGTACCCCGTCGGTACCCGCGTGGTGTTGCGCAACCACCTCGGCACCGGAGCCACCCGCGACGTCATGAGGTTCCACGTCACCCGCCGGGCCAAGGACGACAGCGCGATCCCGGCCAGGCTCGCCGACGTTCCCACGCCGTCACCCGCGCAAGCCGTACGCAGGCGCCGGTTCGACTTCAGGCTGAGCGGTCCGGGCCCGCACGGCAAGAAGTGGATGATCAACGGCCTGCCGTTCGACCCGGCCGGCGCGATCGCCGACCCGGCGCTCGGCACCACCGAGCTGTGGACCCTCACCTCGGATTTCCACCACCCCGTCCACGTCCACCTCGGCCACTTCCAGGTGGTCGGCCGGAACGGCCGCAAACCCCGGCCCTCGGACGGCGGCTGGAAGGACACCGTCGACGTCCGCCCCTACGAAGTGGTTCAGATCCTGGTGCGCTTCACCGGCTACCGCGGCCGATACGTGATGCACTGCCACAACCTCGAACATGAGGACATGGCGATGATGGCCAACATCGACGTCGTCTAGCTCGGGCGGCCTCGGAACGGCTTCAACTTGCGGCCTCCTCGCACAACCCGCCTACGTGAAACACCCTCCGCGTCGGCGGACAGCGGAACCTCGCCGTACCCGGCTTGAGGGAGCAACCATGCGACGTCTCATCACCGGCTGAACAGATCGGCATGTCGGGCGACGAAATCCTCAATCGTCTGGGCCGGACGGCCGGTGATCTCTTCGACGGTCCGGGTGGAGCGGTCGTAGCGATTCCGCCGGTGCAGCCGGGCCATGGTGGCCAGATGCTGTTCGACGTGTGGCCCAAGCCCGGCGTGGGACAGCACACGGTCGGCCCACTCATCCGGGGGCACGTCCACGTACGAGATCGGTCTGCCCAGCGCGCGGGAGAACTCCCCGGCCACGCCGGTCATGTCCTGGGCGCGCGGGCCGGTCAACTCGTAGACCTGCCCGATGTGCGGTCCGGGGTTCGCGAGGACGGCGGTCACGACCTCCGCGACGTCGGCGGCGGCGATCGGCGAGGTACGGCCCCGCCCGAACGGGAGCTCGATGACGCCCCGGTCCGCGACGGAGCTCGCGGCCAGCGTGGTGAACAGCGGGTTTTCCAGGAAAATCGTGGGACGGATGTGCACGACCGGCAGGGCGGACCAGTCCAGCAGCTGTTCGGACAGCCAGTGCAGCCGCTGCTGGCGGGATTCCTCGGTGCTGAGGGCGTCCATCTGCGAGACCGTCATCTGGGAGATGTCGACCAGGGCTTCCAGCGGGCCGAGGGCGCGGGCCACGGTCGCCACGGTGGCGGCGGCCTCCAGGTAGGAGGGCGACACGCTCATCGCGAAGAACATCCGACGGACACCGTCGAGGCCGCGCGCCACGTCCGTGGGGCGGGTGAGATCTCCGACGACCACGTCCGCGCCGAGACCGCGCAGGGCGTCGGCACGCTCGTCGTCATGGTGGACCAGCGCGCGTACGGGGAGGCCGCGGCCGATCAGCAACCCGGTGACGGTACGGCCGACGCTTCCGACGCCTCCCCCGGCACCGGTCACAAGGATCGGACCCATTCTCTCCCCCCATATGACCTGACCAGCGTAAACGCCGTAACGTATCGATCTTGTCAGGAGGGTGCCGTGTCCGGGCGCCGATCTTTGATCAACGAGTGGTGTCGACGAGCGGGGCGAACCGTTCAGTTGGCGTCCACGCCGTACGGCCGATGACGCGGGCTCGTCTTGATCGCCCAGGCGGACTACCCCTGGTTTGCCGCCACCCGGCCGGACAGCCGCTCATAGCGCTGCCGGGCGGCCTGGGGAGTGCCAAGCCCCAACCCGAAGGCGATCTCCTGCCAGGTGAGGCCGCGGCCTCGCGCGATGAGCAGCAGGGACGCCTCCAGCTGTTCCATCTCGGCCTGCACGAGCGGAATGAGGGTGAGTGCGGCGGTGATATCCGCCTGATCGACCTCCGGCTCGCCGTCGTCCGGCTCCGCGGATCCCGCGGCGAGGAACGACACCAGCCTGACCGCCTCGTGCGGACCCAAGACCTCCGGGTGAACTTGACGATCACGCTGGTCACGCGTGGCCGCGTGCCGCTCGGCGATGCGGGCGAGGGCGGCGTACACGCGATGTGCCCGCACCTGATCGGGATTCGGCGGAGTGAAGGGATCTTCTGACATGCCCTCCAGAATGGCTAATGAACACTATGTTGTCAACCATTCGTTCAAAATATCGTGATATGTTCGTGACAATGTCGGCCCAACCACCGGCTTTGCCGCACGCTCCAACGGAGCATGAGACCGTTGACGAAGGTTGCGCTGCTGTTCATCGGAGCAACGCTGGTCGTAGGCTGCTCCTCAACCGCTCCGGCCGGATCGACGCCGAAAGCCGCGCGTGGCTCCCCGTCCGCCGTCACCCGGTCGCCCGCGGCGCCGGCCAAGACGCTCGCGTCGGTGACCGAGGTGCCGCCAGGCCTGCGAATGCTCCCCTCCTCCGGAGTCGGCCCCGCCACCTTCGCCTATGGCTGCGGCTCGGTGTCCCCCTACGACACAGGAGTGGCGTGCGGCCATTGGCGCCTGCTGACCCGTGACGGTGCCCTTTGGTACCTCCCCGAGGCGCTGGGCGACTATTGGGACGGCGTGGAAGACGACACGGCCCCCCTGGCGATCAGCCCGGACGGCCTGCGCGTCGCCTACTTCCAGGCCCATGACGGGCAGCTGGTCGTGCGCGAGCTGGCGAGCGGCGCGATCACCCCGATGCGGTACACCCCCACCTGGGACGCGGGGAGAAACTACCCCACCGAACTGAAGTTCCTGGGTGCCGGATGGCTGCTGGTCTCCGACGTCGTGCTCGCGGAGGTGGACGAGAAAGGCGAGCAGCGCGGGCACCACAAGGTGAAGGAGATGATCGCCAAGGTCACGACCGGAGAGATCCGCGAGGCCCCGGAGGGAGTGATCGGCGTGGACGAGACCGGCACCCGGTTCACCACGGAGACAGCGACGGACACCGGGGTCCGCCTCCAGACCACGGGCGGCCCCGCACACCACATCGTCGTCCGGCAGCTCAACAATGAGCTCACCCTCGAAGGGTTCATCGCCAAGGACGGCCTCGCCTTCGACCTCGCCCCCAGAGGCTTCGCCGTGTGCGGCGACGGTGACATCAGACCGGACAAACTGGTCACCGTGGATCTCCGTACCGGGAAGAACCGCTCGGTGGTCACCCCCAAGCTGCCGAAAGACGTCGGACGGGGATGGGGGATCGGCTGGCTGAACCCCCGGGAGGTGCTCGTGGGCGTCATCCGCAACCAGCCGGGCGATGACACGATCGAGGAGACCTATGCGCTGGACATCCTGACCGGCGACGCTCGGCGGACCGGCCGAATTGACCGGGAGCGGCTGCAGGCTCGCGACCCGGGGCTGATCCCGGACGGGGAGGAGGCTGTCGGCGGCTACCTCGAGACTTCGCCGGACCGGGCCGCGCGGAAGAAGACCGTCCCGCTCAAGCGCGGGAGCTGCGGCTGAAGGTCGCGGGACCCTGGACGCCGACATGGGTTCGCCACCGACGACGGCACCGGAGTCGATGGTCACTCACATCCGAGATATCCCGAAAGATCAGAAACAACCTGAAAACTCTGGTATCTCATGAAACATGGGATTACGTATAGCTCTAGCAATACTTCTCCTGACAGCGCCGATACCGATGGGACAGTCGGCGGCGGCTTCCACGTCTTCCGCACCGGACACGATCGCGTACGCGCAGGCGACGCAGACCTGGAAACTGGTGCTGGCCAACGGAGACGTGGTGGAGGTACCGGAGGCACTCACCGAGGCGCCCGACGACGTCGTCAACGCCGGTGAGCGGGCCCCGTTCCTGGTCAGCGGGGACGGGCGGCACTTCTTCTATTTCAGGAAATCGGATGGGTTGTTCGTCGAGCGGACGGTGAACGGCAAGGAGAGGGTGGTTTCCCCGAAACTCACGGCGGCCTCGATCGACGAGGAGTGGCCGGTGGTGTCGGACGACGGAAGCTACGTGGTCACGACAACCTCGGCTCCGGGGGTGGGAATCTTCGCGGACCTGCGGAAGGGCACGGTGCTGCCACCCCCCGGAAAGACGGACGCCTGGAGTTTCCTGGGGTTCAGCCCGGACGGCAAGCGGATGCTGCTGGCCGGGGAACACCGGCTGACGGCGTTCGACCGAGGGCTGCGCACCCGGACGCGCGTGAAGACGCGGCTCTCGCCGACGGCGCTGGCGAACGACCACATCACCGCGGCGGTACCGGTCGGCACCTGGGGTAAGTACCGCAAGCTGCGCCTGCTCAATCTGCGTACCAACCGCGCGAGCGGCCCGGTGACCGTCCGGCTGCCCCGCGGGCAGTACATCGACGACCTCGACTTCGACCAGGCGGGACGTGTGATCGTCCGATCGAAGACCAAGACGGGGGTGGAGGTCTACCGGATCTCCAAGGCCACCGGCAAGGCGACGCTGCTCCGGAAGATCGACCGGCCCGATGCCGACGTCTGGGTGCTTCCGGGGGACAACTCACACGAAGCATGGACGGAACGGAAGGGTGGAGCGTCGTAGCGGTGAGGTGACGGCGTGGCGGTGACCGGCCTCGGCCACCCGCCTCGCTCGAATCCCGGATGACATCGACCGCAGGCCGCCGGGGCGTCCCGACGGCCTGCCACACCGGGCTAAAGACAGGTCAGGCGGCCTGCGCTGCCGCCGTACGCGCCGCCATCCGCCGCTCGAACCAGATCGAGGTGAACGGCGGCACCGCGCACAGCAGACCGAGGATCACCGCGCCCCGGCTCCAGCCGGCCTCCCGCGCCGAGAGCACCACCCCGACCGCGTACAGCACGAACAGCGCCCCGTGGATCGGCCCGAACACCTTCACCCCGAGTTCCCCGGACTCGGTCACGTACTTGAAGAACATCCCGACCAGCAAGCCCGCCCACGAACACGCTTCGGCCACCGCGACGACCCGAAACCAGCGCAGCACACTCCACCCCTTCACCCGACGGTCCGCACACTCTACAGGCCGTAGAGGAAAGCTTGGGAAGCGGGTCGTCCGGCGGGTGTCGATGATGCCGTGGGGTGCACCGCCGCCGATACGGCGAATCGTCCTGTCGAATCAACCGATATCGTATGATCTCAAAGGTAAGCCCATGCGGTGAAAGTAGCCCGCCTCATCAGCTCATTGATTCCCGGAGGCGGAATTCGTAAGCGGCGGAAGCGCGACAGGTGATGGAGAAGCGCGCTTGCCGTTATCGATTCGCTACCCGACCTTTCGCTTCTGCGGCGCTCCTACCCGGATGACGAAAGGGAATATTCCGTGGAACTCAAAACGGTGCCACTGCGGAGAATCGCCGCGCTGGCCTTGGCCACCGTCACCGCAGGCACTCTGATCGCCACCCCGGCGGCGGCGTCCACCGCCGAGGCCGGTACCAAGTCCCTCCACTTCCGCAAGGGCCTCACGCTGACGGTTCCCAAGTCCTGGAAGGCGTACAACCTCGGGCACGACCAGGTCCAAATCGTAACCGGCTCCTGCACCCGTACCGGATACGACGAGTCGGGTTGCGACAGCTTCTGGGTTATGGGCCCCAAACAGATCCAGATAGGTAACGAGCTTCTTGCGCCCTACACCCCCGACGAAGCCTTCTACACGTCTACCGGGGTCGTGTCCTGCCCCTTCGACAAGAACTCATCGTTCGGCGGTTCGTTTGAACTCGCAGGCAAGGGGCTGCGCCAAATCGGCCCCGGGCATAAGGCGCACTACCGCAACTGGAAAACCCAGTGCGACAGCGGCAAGGTCAAGCGCTTCTACCAGCGCGAGTGGTACCTGCCGAAGTCGCAAATCCTAATCCTCGACCAGTGGAACACACCGGGCCTGCCCACGATCCTCCGAAACGCGACCTGGAACTGAAAATCCACTGATCGCCTGCCTCCTCGATCAGCAGCCCGATGATCCTCCCCTCCTGATGCCGTCCTCGGCACGGGACACGGTGACGGGCTTCGCGGAGGGTGAGCCGCCGAACGGGGGCGGCGGCCAGGCGTGAAGGATCTCGAGTGCGAGGTCGGTGAGTTCCTGCGTCAGGTCGGCTCGGGTATGGGCCAAGGGCAGGCGGACCAGGTCGTTGATCACGGTGAGCGCGCAGTGGACCACGGCCAGGGCCTCCGGTTCCGAGAGCGCCGGCCGGCCCTGGCGGAGCAGGCGGGTCCACTCGGCCACGTACTGGCGTTGCCGCCGCCGGTTGGCCTGCCGTTCCTCGGCGGGAAGGTGGGTCACCTCGCTGATCAACACGCCGATGAGGTCGGGATGGTGGGTGGCGAAGTCGACGTAGAAGGTCACCACCTCCGCCAAGGCGTGCGGCGGATCGGCCGAGCGGGACAGCGCGCGGTCGAGGGCGAGCTTGAGGGCCTCGTCGCCTCGGTTGAGCGCGGCGGTGAGGATCTCGGTCTTGCTGGCGAAGTGCTTGTAGAGCGTGGGACCGGTCACGCCGACGGCCGCGCCGATGTCGTCGTTGGAGACACCGGCGAAGCCGTACCGGCTGAACAGCCGGGTGGCGGCGGCCAGAAGGGCCTCGCGGGTGGAGGCCCGTCTGGGCTGGGACAGTGCCGGCCTCGGGGAGGAGACCGTCGCGATCAACGACTCGCTGCCGGCCACGCGGGCCACCATGGCCCGGAGCAACACCGGGTAGTTCTCGGGGGTGGCGTGGTGGTGCGCCGGACTGCCGACGACGGCGGTGATCGCCCAGGCCAGCAGGCGCGCGTCGTCCTCGCCGAGATCGGGCCGGCGGCCGCGCAACAGCTCCGCGGTGCGTTCGGCGTTATGCCGCAGGCGCCGCCGGAACTCCGCCCGTTCGGGTTCGTTGAGGTTGCGTACCTCCCGCTGCCACAGGGCGCCGAAGTCGCGGCCGTCCAATCCCACCGTGACCATGGCGTCGAGCCAGGTGTCGAGGTCGTCGCTCCGTACGGCCTCGAACGCGGCCATTCCGCTGTCTATCGCATGCCACAGCAGGTCGTGCTTGCCGCGGAAGTGCCGGTAGAGCGCGGGGCCGGAGATTCCCAGGGCCGCGGCGATCTCGTCCACGCCCACCCCGTGATAGCCGCGGTCGTGGAAGAGTGTCGCCGCGGTGCGCAGGATCTGCGCGCGGCGGTCCTTGGGCCGGGATTTGCCCTTTGCCGTGCCCCTCATCCCGCCAATGTTAGGGATGGTGTCACTGGACCGTGCGATCCTTTTCCTCCCAGTACGGCTTGCGCAGCTCGCGCTTGAGGATCTTCCCGGCTGCCGACAGCGGGAAGTCTTCGACGAATTCGCAGCTGCGTGGCGCCTTGTAGCCGGCGATGAGGCTCTTGCAGTGGTCTCGGATCTCGGCGAGCGTGGCGGTCGCGCCCGGCTTGAGCTTGATCACGGCGTGGACGCGTTCGCCGTACACGGCGTCGGGGATCCCGATCACGGCGCACAGGGCGACGGCGGGGTGAGCGGCCAGGGCGTTCTCGACTTCGGCGGAGTAGACGTTCTCGCCACCGCTGATGATCATGTCTTTGATCCGGTCGACGATGTGGAGGTAGCCGTCCTCGTCCAGGTAGCCGCCGTCGCCGGTGTGCATCCACCCGCCGCGCAGCGCCTCCGCGGTCTCCGCCGGCTTGTTCCAGTACCCGAGCATGACGTGCCCGCCGCGGACGACCACCTCGCCCACCCGACCCGGGGGAAGGACCTGGTCGTCGGGGCCGACGACGGCCACTTCGGCGTGCATGGCCGCCCGGCCCGCCGACCGCAGCCGGGTGCCCTCCCGGTGGTCCTCGGACGTGAGCAGGGTGGCGGCGGGCGCGAGCTCGGTCATGCCGTACGCCTGGACGAACTCCGCCCGCGGAAACGTCCGCATCGCCTGGCGCAGCAGGGTCTCGCTGATCGGGGACGCGCCGTAGACCACGTGGCGCACGCAGGACAGATCGTGTTCCGCGGCCGACGGGTGATCGACGAGCATCTGGATCATGGTGGGTACCAGCATCACGTAGCTCACCCGGTGCCGGGCGATCGTCTCGATGACCGTGCCGGGTTCGAAGAACGGGACGATCACATGCGTGCCGCCGAGGACGAGCTGGGTGTACCAGGCGGCGAACGCGGCCATATGGAACATGGGCGCGACCAGCAGCGACTTGCCTCCCGGCAGCCCGGTCGGCGCGGTGGCGCGGGAACCGTACGTGGCGACGAACAGGTTCGCGTGACTGATCATGGCCCCTTTGGGGAAGCCCGTGGTGCCCCCCGTGTAGAAGATGCCGAGGAGCGAATCGCCGCCGCGCCGTACATCCGGGATCGGCTCGTGGGCCGCGATGAGCTCCTCGTAGTCGAGCATGCCCTCGGGGAGGGGTCCGTCCCCGATGTGGACGACCTTCCGCAGCGCGGGATACCCCTGCCTGAGTACGGGCGCGTACGCGGCGAAGGCGTCGTCCACGAACAGGATGTCGGTCTGGCACTCCGCCAGCGAGTAGACGATCTCCGCCGGACTCCAGCGGATGTTGACCGGATTGACCACGCCGCCGGTCCAGGGGACCGCCAGGAGGATCTCGGCGAAACGGTCGGAGTTGAGGGCGAGCACCCCGACGCGCTCGCCGTCGGCGACGTCCATCGCCCGCAGCGCCGCCGCGAGGCGGGACACCCGGTCGGCGAGTTCGCGGACGGTCCGCACGCGATCCCCGAAGATCGTGGCCGGCGCGTCCGGATTCTGCTGCAGGGAACGGTGCAGACCCTGGGTCAGGTACATGAACCCCTCCTAGAGGGATCGTGCGATGAGCTCTTTCATGATTTCGTTCGTGCCGCCGTAGATCTTCTGGGCCCGCGCGTCCTCGTACATCCGGGCGATCGGGTACTCCCGCATGTAGCCGTATCCGCCGAACAGCTGGAGGCAGCGGTCGACGACCTGGCACTGCACGTCGGTCAGCCACCACTTGGCCATGGAGGCGGTCGCCGAGTCGAGCTCGCCGCGCAGGTGCCGTTCGGCACACGAGTCGACGAACACCCGGCCCGCGTGGACCAGCGTGGCGCACTCGGCGAGCTCGAAGCGGGTGTTCTGCTTGGCGATCAGCGGTTCGCCGAAGACCCGGCGCTGCTTGACGTAGGCGACCGTCTGGGCCAGCGCCTCCTCCGCGGCGGTCACCGCCATGATCCCGATGATCAGTCGCTCCTGCGGGAGCTGCCGCATGAGCTGGGCGAACCCTTGCCCCTCGACCCCGCCGAGCAGGGCACCGGACGGCACCCTGACCTCGTCGAAGAACAGTTCGGCGGTGTCGCCGGTGTGCTGTCCGATCTTCTCCAGGACCCGGCCCCGCCTGAACCCCGGTGTACCGGCGTCGACGAGGAACAGGGAGATGCCGCGGGCACGGCTCGGCGGGTCGGTGGCGGCGACGACGAGCACCAGATCGCAGCCGCCGCCGTTGGTGATGAAGGTCTTGGCCCCACTGATCACATAGTCGTCGCCGTCGCGCACCGCGCGAGTCGTGATCGACTGCAGGTCCGAACCGGCGCCGGGCTCACTCATGGCGATGGCCGCCACCGCCTCCCCCGACGCCATTCCGGGCAGCCATCGTCGTTTCTGATCCTCGGTGCCGAAGGAGGTGAGGTAGTGGGCGACGATCCCGCTGTGAACGGGGTTGCCGAATCCGAGTTCCAGGATCCGCGCCTGCTCCTGCAGGATGATCAGGTCGTGGGCGAAGACTCCCCCGCCCCCGCCGTACACCTCGGGAACGCCCGCGCACAGCAGTCCGATCTCGCCCGCCTGGGTCCAGAAGGCGCGGTCGACACGCCGCTCGGCCTCCCACCTCCGCTGCCGGGGAACCGCCTCCGCAACGAAGAACCGCCTGGCGGTGTCACCGAGGAGAGCGACGTCGTCGGTGATCCACGAGGAGGTGTAGGTCATGTCTCCTCCGTCTCGTCAAGCCAGTCCATGGTCGGAACGATCGGCATTTGTCCACGATCGAACGGCGGATCCGCGTCCTCGTCGGCCATCGGGCTCAGGCACATCGAACCTCCCTTAGAGGGACAGGCCACCGCCGCAGAGCAGAACCTGGCCGCTGATGTAGTCGGATTCCGGCACGCAGAGCAGGTAGACCGCTCCGGCCGCCTCGGCCGCCGTACCCGCCCTGCCCAGGGGGATCGCGGACTGAGCGGCGTCGAGGAACGCGGTGCCGATCCCCACCTTGATCTCGCGCCCCTCGACCCGGATGGTGTCCTCCCCGGACACCGCCACCGTGAGCCGCGTCTCGATGAGCCCGAACGCCACCGCGTTGACGTTGACCTTGTACCGCCCCCACTCCTTGCTCAGCGCCTTGGTGAGCCCGATGACCGCGGCCTTGGCACTGGAGTAGTTCGCCTGGCCGGGATGCCCGCCGAGACCGGAGGCCGAGGAGATGTTCACCACTTTGCGGTGATAGTCGGTTGGATTGGCCTTGATGAACGGATGGGCGGCCCGCAGAATCCGGAACGGCGCCTTGACGTGGACGTCCTGCATGGCGTCCCACTGCTCGTCGCTCATCTTCTGGACGACGTTGTCCCAGGTGTAGCCGGCGTTGTTGACGATGATGTCCAGCCCGCCGAAACGCTTCACCGCCTCCGCCGTGATCCGGCCGGCGAAGTCCTCCGCGGTGACGCTGCCGACGCAGACGGACGCTTCGCCGCCGGAGCCGCGAATGACCTCCGCCGTCTCCTCGGCGGGCTCCTCGTCCAGGTCGTTGACCACGACCCGGGCACCTTCGGAGGCCAGCTTCAGGGCGATCGCCCGCCCGATGCCGCGGCCGCCACCGGTGATGATCGCCACTCTTCCGTCGAGTTTCACAACTCCCCCTCGATGATCGCTTGCCCGGTGAGGGTCTGCGTGCCCTCCTCCGTCGTCACCGTCAGGTCGAGATAGGTGAGGCCGTTCTCGACTTTCGTGACGACCGCGGTGCAGACGGGCTTGGCGTGCACCGGTGTGACGGCGGTGAATCGGACGGCGTACGTACGGATCCGTCCCTGGTCGACCAAGTCGGTGAGCAGGCGACCCAGATAGGCCATGGAGAGCATGCCGTGCGCGAACACGTCCGGCAGGCCTGCCGACCGGGCCACGTCCAAGTCGATGTGCATCGGGTTGTGGTCCCCGGACGCACCGGCGTACAAGGCCAGCGTGGTGCGGGTGATCGTCGGGATCTCCAGTTTCATCGCGTCACCACGATGGTGGAGGTGAGATCGGCGATCGGAGCGCCCGCCCGGGTCACATGCGTGCTGCGGACCAGGAAGCCGAGCGCTCCGCCCTTCTTCTCGTAGGCGTCCGTGATCCTGGTGTCGAAGATCAGCGTGTCGCCCGCGAACGCCATGGCGTGATAGTCGAAACGCTGCTCCCCGTGAAGCACTTTGCGGAGGTCTATGCCAAGGTGCTGGAGATAGCCGAACCGATCTCCAGGCCGGGCCATCTCCAGGCAGAACAGGAACGCGGGAGGCACCGGCAGATCGGGGTAACCGGCTTCGGCCGCGGCGTCGACGTCGGTGAAACGCGGCGCCTCCTCCCCGATGACTTCGGCGTAGAAACGGAGCCTGCCCCGCTCGACCTCGACCGTGTGGCGCGGGAACGTCATCCCGATCGCGACCGCGAGGTTCACGACGCCTTCTCGTAGAGGGTGACCACGCAGGCCCCGCCGAGGCCGACGTTGTGCTGGAGGCCGAGACGCGCGTCCTCGACCTGGCGGGCCGCCGCCTCGCCGCGCAGTTGCCAGGTGATCTCCGCGCACTGGGCCAGCCCGGTCGCGCCCAGCGGGTGCCCCTTGGACAACAGACCGCCTGAGGGGTTGGTGACGACCCGGCCCCCGTACGTGTTGTCACCGTCGATCACGAACCGTTCCGCGGTGCCTTCCGGAGTCAGGCCCAGGGCCTCATACGTGATCAGCTCGTTGGTGGTGAAGCAGTCGTGCAGTTCCACCACGTCGAGGTCCTCGGCACCGACTCCCGAGGCTTCGTACACCTGCCTGGCCGCTTCGCGGGCCATGTCGTAACCGACGACCCGCATCATGTCGCCCGAGGTGAAGCTGCTCGCCGTGTCG
Organism: Rhizohabitans arisaemae; assembly: GCF_025996515.1. Classification (GTDB taxonomy): domain Bacteria; phylum Actinomycetota; class Actinomycetes; order Streptosporangiales; family Streptosporangiaceae; genus Rhizohabitans; species Rhizohabitans arisaemae. Next base: position 133,411 of record NZ_BLRH01000029.1, on the reverse strand, counting down.
GTGGTCAGCGCCTGGGCCCGGATGACCACGTCGGTCCGCAGCCCGTGCCTGCGCGCGAACTCCTCGCCGCAGAGCACGGCCGCCGCGGCCCCGCGGGTGGGAGGGCAGCACTGCAGCCTGGTCAGGGGGCCGAACACGTGCGGTGAGGCGAGCACCTCCTCCTCGGTCACGGGTGTCCGGAAGACGGCGCACGGGTTGTTCGCGGCGTGCCGGCGCGCCTTCACCGCGATCTTCGCGAACGTCTCCGGGGCCGTGCCGTACTTCGCCGTGTGGGCGGCGCCGCCACCGCCGAAGAACTGCGCGGCGAGGGGCGCGTCCGACGGTTCCTGGACCAGGGACATGGCCGCGGAGTGCCGGTCGAACACCAGCGGCCGGTCGTTCCACACGTTCTGGAGCGCCCCGGGGTTCATCTGCTCGAAGCCCACGGCCACGACGCATTCGGCCGCGCCGTACTCCACCGCCTGACGGGCCAGCCACAGGGCCGACGAGCCGGTGGAGCAGTTGTTGTTGACGTTGACGACGGGGATCCCGGTGAGTCCCGCCCCGTAGACGACCTTCTGACCACTGGTCGAGTCGCCGTAGACGTAGCCGGCGTAGGCCTGCTGGATGAGGTCGTACCCGACCGCGGCGTCCTTGAGCGCCTCGTGCAGCGCGCGCTCTCCCATGACGTCATAGGTCTGGCCGGCGCTGGGCTTTGTGAACGGGATCATCCCGACGCCCGCGACGTACACCCGACGTTCCACCGCTTCTCCCTTCTTCCCGGCTCTTGGTGACCGCAGCCGAGCCACACAATCGGGAGGTTATTCGCAGTTAACTTCTTGATGCAAGACCTTGCACAAGATATGTTTCTGCTTGAATGTGGGTTGTTTGTCGTTAACATCGGATCGAAAGGCACGTGGACGGATGCGGATAGGGTTGTTGCTCGACGCGCCCATGAGGCCGGAGGCGATCGACGAGCTGCGCGAAAAGCTGATCCGCGCCTCGCAGGAGGGCTTCGCCTCCGTCTGGATGCCGCACATCTTCGGGCTGGACGCTCTGACGGCACTGGCCGTGACGGGACCGGACGCCCCGGACATCGAGCTCGGCACCGCGGTGGTCCCGAGTTATCCCCGACACCCCGCGGCCCTCGCGCAGCAGGCGCTGACCGTCGACGCGGTGGTCGGCGGGCGGCTCACCCTCGGGGTCGGGCTGTCCCACCGGTTCATCACCGAGGGCATGTACGGCTACAGCTACGACAAGCCGATCCGGCACATGCGCGAATACCTGTCCGTTCTCATCCCGCTCCTCCGTGGCGGGCAGGTCGACTTCGACGGTGAGACGGTCAGCGCCCACATGCGGCTGACCACACCCAGCAAGGGGGCGATGCAGGTCCTCATCGCGGCCCTCGCCCCGCAGATGCTGAAACTGGCCGGCCGGGTGGCCGACGGGACCATCCTGTGGATGACCGGCCCCGGAACGGTCGCGAACCACGCGATCCCCACGATCACCGCGGCGGCCGAGGGCCGCCCCCACCCGCGGATCGTCTGCGCCCTCCCCGTCTGCGTCACCGACGACGTGGCGGCGGCACGGGCCCGGGCCGGCCAGGTCTACCGGGCGTACACCGACGTGCCGTCCTATCGGGCGATGCTCGACCGGGAAGGCGCGGCCGGCCCCGCCGACGTCGCCCTGGTCGGCGACGAGAAGACCGTCGCCGACCAGCTAGGGCTCCTGTCCGACGCCGGGGTGACGGACTTCGTCGCCTCCGAGTTCGCCTCCGGTACGGACGCCGTCCGCACCAGGGAATTCCTGCGCAGCCTGCTCTGACCGCGCGCAGGCCCGCGTTCGAGGTCCACGCGCCCGCCCCTCGGGTCACGACGTCACGCTCGTGCCCCGGCTACACGAGTGTGCGGCGCAGCCCGTACCGAACCTCTGACGAAACGCTGCAAGCCGCCTGGGCGAGTCGGTCTGCGTCAATTGAGGGCCGCCTGGGTGCCGCCCGTCGATCACGCGCAGGTCGGCGAGCGCAATCCGGTCGCCGTGCGGGGAAGGATTCCGTCAGGATCATGGACATGAGACTCCGGCACCCCCTCCGTTGCGCCAGGTGGCCGTGTCGGCGTCAAGTCCCACTCCCGTGAAGTGGGCGAAAGCCTGCGAGATCGACTCCAGGTAGCCGTCCGCACTGTGGAGGCACAGGGGTATCGGGTGGTCGCCTGACCGTGCATGGAGTACACGGGGAGCCACAACACACTCAGCCGGATCCTGAGCCGACCTCCTCGGCGGCGGCCGAGAGAGCGGCGCCCGGCATGACCAGGCGGCTCGACTGAAGAAGTCACGGCCGGCCGTCGTCGGACTGGAAGCGGTGGACCTCGGCGGCGGTGCTGCGTTCGGCCGCGGCCAGGAAACGGAGCAGAACGCGGAGTTCCTCGTCGGCGAACCCACCGAGGTCGTCCCGGGTGCGGGAGATCAGCCCGGCGTAGGCGTTGCCGACCCGCTCCAGACCCTCCTGGGTCGGCTCGATGAGGACGCGCCTGCGGTCGCCGGGGTCGGGTATCCGGCGGACGCAGCCGGCGTCGACCAGCCGGTCGATCATGCGTGAGGCCGATCCTGTGGTGAGGTTCACCCGCTTGGCCAGCTCCCCCGGCGTCGCCGGGCCGTACTGTCCCAGCACGTGCAGGCATTGCACGTCGGTGTCGGTGACGCCGAGCCGGGTGGCGACGACGCCGTTGAGCTGCACGACGCGGATCGCCCAGCTCGGCACCGCGGCCCCGATGAGCTCGCCGAGCAGCCTTTCCCGCTCCTGATCCGCGTTCGCCACGACGCCACCCCATCTCAATCGCTGCGCTGCGCAGCAAGTTTTGGTGTATATTCACTGCGTTACGCATTTAATGCGTAACGCAGCAATACTACCGTGTTCCCTGCCCTGGAGTGCAGCCAAGCATGTCCACCCACGCCCTTCACCACGACCGCGGGGCCGCGACCCCCGCCCTTCTCTCCGGAAAGACGGCCGCCGTCGTCCTGGCCGCGATCCTCATCGCCGAGTTCGTGGAGCTCTTGGACGCCACGATCGTCAGTGTCGCGGCCCCCGCGATAGCCGAGGACCTGAACGCCGGCGAGGCCACCCTCCAGTGGATGATCGCCGGATACACGCTCGCCATGGGGGCCGGCCTGATCGTCGGCGGCCGCCTCGGCGACCAGTTCGGGCGGCGACGCGTGTTCCTCCTCGGCCTCGCCGCGTTCACCCTGGCCTCGGCCGGCTGCGGGCTGTCGCCCACCGGGAGTGTGCTCGCCGGCATGCGCGTCGCACAAGGCCTGGCCGGCGGGCTGATGATCCCGCAGGTGTTCGGCATCATCCGGGCCTCGTTCACCCCCGAGGCACGGGCCAAGGCGCTGGGCGCGTACGGAGCCGTGCTCGGCCTGGCCTCGGTGGCCGGGCCACTGCTCGGCGGGGTGCTGGTCGAGGCCGACCTGTTCGGCCTGGGCTGGCGAGCGATCTTCTGGATCAACGTGCCGATCGCGATAGCCGGGCTGATCATCGCCGTCCGCCACCTGCCCGAGTCCCGCAGGCCGTACGGCACCCGGCTGGACCTCCCCGGTGCGGTGCTCATCGCCACCGCCGCGCTGCTCCTGCTCCTGCCCTTGGTGCAGGGACGCGACTGGGGCTGGCCCTGGTGGGGTTTCGCCATCCTGGCCTGCTCGATTCCGGTCACCGCCCTGTTCCTGGTCAACGCACGGCGGCTGGCCCGACACGGCAGACAGCCGATCTTCGACCCGGCTCTGCTCCGCGAACGCGCCTTCGCCGCCGGGCTCTCCGTCTGCCTGCTGTTCTTCGGGGCGCTCGGCTCCTTCTTCCTCCTGCTCTCCCTCTACCTCCAGCTCGGGACCGGACGCACCACCCTCGAAACCGGCCTGGTGATCCTGCCCTACGCCCTCGGCTCCATCGTCACCTCGCCCATCGGCGCCCAGTTCGCCCACCGCGCAGGTCGTGCCCTGCTCGTCAGCGGCTCCTTGATCCTGGCCGTGTCCCAGCTCCTCCTGCTCCTGTTCGTCCGCGACGGAGCCGCCCTTTCCTACTGGACCCTCGCCCTGCCCCTGTTCCTCGGCGGCATGGGGCTGGGGCTCACCGCCCCATCTCTGATCAACGTCGTCCTGGCCGGGGTTCCCGCCAAGGACGCCGGTGCCGCGGGTGGTGTTCTCACCACCGTCACCCAGCTCGGCAACGCGTTCGGTGTCGCCGTCCTCGGAGCCGTGTTCTTCGCCAGGCTCGACGAAACCCTCGCCGGCCCGCGGCTCACCGCGTACAGCGACGCCCTGGCCACGATCCTGCCCTGGCAGATCGTCTGCTACCTCGCCGCGGCAGCCCTGATGTTCCTGCTCCCCAAGCGCGCGAACGCGCCCCAGGAGTGATCCCGCTCCAATTCAGGCGTTCTTCATTCGGAAGGGGTACTCCCAGGCGCCCGGAGGAAACCGGCAAGGCGCCTCAAGAGTGAGGTGACGGCGAGGCGTCGATCAGGCTCGGTCGCTCGCCTCGCTCAAACTCCGGGGTGCGTGAACAGGCTCTCCTCGACCATGCGCCGTCCCTCGGAACGGTGGCCGGCACCGTGCGGAGCGGAGCCGAGAAACCAGAGCAGCCGTGCCCGCAGCCCGGGGTCGTCGACGCCGTTCAGCAGAGCGGCCGGCGGTTCGCCGTACTCGTCCACAGGCTGTGTACGGAGTTCGACCCCCGCGAGCCAGGCTCGCGCGACGGCTCTCGCCTCAGGCCTGCCGCCCTGAAGGCTCAACGCGGCGCGCAGGGATCGGCGGGCCTCGGTGAGTTTGCCGCGGAGCATCCAGTACCAGGCCATCGCGTTCACCAGGCGCAGTGCCGGCTCGGTTTCCCCGCCGTGGACCATGATGTCCAGCGCCCGGCGCAGATTGACGGTTTCGGCGTCCATGCGGCTCAGCCACCGGCGCTGCTCGGGGCCGCGCAGCTTGGAGTCGGCACGCTCGGCCAGCCCGGTGTGGTACCGCGTGAACCGAGTCCGCACCGTGTCGAGTTCGCCCGCGTCCACCAGGCGCTCGACGCAGTACGCCGCGACGGATTCCAGCAGCCGGAAGCGTTCCCCCTCGCGAACGACCAGGGATCGATCCACCAGCCGGGCCGCCAGGCCCAGGACATTGCGGGCGGGCAGATCGTCGTCGGCGCAGACGGCCTCGGCGGCCTCCAGCGTGCAGCCGTCCGCGTGTACGGCCAGCCGGCGCAGCACGGTCCGCTCGTCGTCGCGCAGCAGCTCCCAGCTCCAGTCGATCATCGCCTGCAGGGTTCGCTGCCGCTCGGGCCGACCCCTCACCCGACCGGACGGCAGATTGAACCGGTCGTCCAGACGTTCCAGGAGCCGATCGGGACTGAGCACGCGGAGCCGCGGCGCCACGAGTTCCAAGGCCAGCGGGATGCCGTCCAGCCTCCGGCAGATCGCGCTGACGGCCGATGCGTTGCTCGCGTCGAGGACGAAGCCCGGGACCGCGGCCACCGACCGTTCCACGAACAGCCGGACGGCACTGGAGCGAGCGGCCGCATCGGGGCCGGGCCCCTGCCCGGGACCCGGCACGCACAGCGGCGGGACGGGATGGACCACTTCACCGGGAACGTCGAGCGTCTCCTGGCTGGTCACCAGCAGGTGCGCGCCGGAGGCGGCGGTCAGCAGCCGTTCGGCGAGCATGGCGAGCGACTCGACCAGGTGCTCACCGTTGTCCAGCAACAGCAGGACGCGCTTGCCGACCAGGGCCCGGCCAAGCCAGCCGACGAGATCGGCCGCGTCCGGGTCCACCGACGCGGCGTCGCAGAGACCCAGCACCGTGACGACCCGATCCGCGATGTCGTCCGGCGCGGACCCGCGGGCCAGCCCCGCCAACTCCACCAGCCACACCCCGTCCGGGAAACACGGCACCAGGTCGTGGGCCGCGGCGACGGCCAGCCGGGTTTTGCCGACTCCCCCGGGACCCGTCAGCGTGATCAGCCGCGTTCCCGAGCCGGCGGACAGCGACCCCCGCACCGTGGTGACCTCGTCCTCCCGGCCGATCAGAGCCGTCACCGGCGAGGGGAGATTGGTACGGTGCCGCGGGCCGATCCCCGGTTGGGGTTCCTGTCGCAGGATCGCCTCGTACATCGCGGTGAGCTCCGGAGTCGGATCCACGCCAAGCTCGTCGGCGAGCCGGCCCCGTAACTCGTGGAACGCCGCCAGGGCCTCGCTCTGCCGGCCCGCCAGGTACAGTGCGCGCATCTGCGCCATGCGCAGCCGCTCCCGTAGCGGGTGCCGGGTGACCAGGTCACCCAGTTCCGTGGCGAGCAGCGCGTGTTCGCCGAGCTCCAGCCGCACCTCGGCCTGGTCCTCAAGGGCGGTGAGCCGCAGCTCCTCCAACCGGGTGATCTCGGCGCAGGCGAACGGGGCGTCGGCGACGTCGGCGTAGGCGGGTCCCCGCCACAACATCAACGCGTCGGCGAGGAGCCGCGCCCGGCTGCCGGGATCCGCCGTCGCGCGGGCACCGTCGGCCAGTGCCTGGAACAACCGGGCGTCGACCTGTGGCTCTTCACCGTCCAAACGCAGCCGGTAACCCGCCGGCCCGTGGATCACCTCGTCCCTGCCGACGAGGTGACGCAATCGGGAGATCTTGGTCTGCAGGGTGTTGGACGGGTTGCCCGGCGGATCACCCGCCCACAGTTCCTCGACCAGCAGGTCGGCCGGCACCGGTCTGCCGTGATGCGCCAGCAGGATGGCCAGCAGCATGCGCACCTTGGCTTCGGGGATCTTTATCTGACGCCCCTCGTCGTCCCAGGCAGCCAGTGGGCCAAGCACCCCATACCGCATGCAATCAGATTATCCGGCAGCGGACCGGCAGCGGTTCGTGCGTGCCGACACGCACCATGAGCGGCACGGATCTCCTGCGGAAAGGTTTGCCTGACCATGCGCACGATACGCCGAGCCGGTCCCAAGGAGTGGGCGGGCCTCGCCGTGCTGTCCTTGCCCACCGCCCTGCTCGGCTTGGACGTCACCCTGCTGTATCTCGTCCTGCCGTCCCTGACGACGGATCTGCGGCCCACCGGCACCCAGGCGCTGTGGATCATGGATGCCTACGGGTTCCTGATCGCCGGGTTCCTCATCACCATGGGTACCCTGGGTGACCGGATCGGCCGCCGCAGGCTGCTGATGATCGGCGCCGCGGCCTTCGGAGCGGTCTCGGTGCTGGCCGCCTACTCCGTCAGCGCCGAAATGCTGATCGCCGCGCGGGCCGCGCTCGGCGTCGCCGGAGCCACGCTGATGCCCTCCACGCTTGCGCTGATCAGCAACATGTTCACCGACGCGCGCCAGCGGGCATTGGCGATCGGGGTCTGGGCGACCATGTTCTCCTTGGGCATGGCGGCCGGACCCGTGGTGGGCGGCGCCCTTCTGGAGCACTTCTGGTGGGGTTCCTCGTTCCTGATCGCGGTCCCGGTCAGCGGCCTTCTCCTGATCACCGCACCTTTCCTGGTACCGGAGTATCGCGCCCCGCGGAGCGGCCGCTTCGACCTGCCGAGTGTCGCCCTCTCCCTCGCCGCCATCCTGCCGGTGATCTACGGCATCAAAGAAGCCGCCAAGGACGGGCTCACGACCCAGCCGGGCCTGGCCCTTCTCGGCGGAGCGGCGTTCGCCGTGATTTTCGTCCGGCGCCAGCTCCACCTGCCCAACCCCTTGCTGGATGTACGACTGTTCGCGGGCCGTGCCCTCAGCGCCGCGCTGAGCGTCCTTCTCGTCGGCCTGGTCGGAGTCGGCGGCGTCATGCTGCTGGTCACGCAGTACCTGCAGCTCGTGAAGGAACTGCCCCCGCTGACCGCCGGGGCGTGGATGGGACCCCCCGCCCTGATGATGTTCGCGGCGGCGATCGGGGCGCCGCTGGTCGCCCGGCGCATCCGCCCCGGATACGTGATGGCCGGAACCCTGGCCGTCTCCACGGTGGGGTATCTGCTGCTCACCCAGGTGGAGATCTCGTCCGGTCCCGGCCTGGCCGTGGCGGGTTTCTCCCTGGTCTACTTCGGCCTGGGCGCCATCGCGGCGCTGGGCACCGACCTGGTGGTCGGGGCGTCCCCGCCGGCCAAGGCCGGATCGGCCTCCGCGATGTCGGAGATGGTCCAGGAGCTGGGCCTCGCCCTGGGAGTCGCCACGCTGGGAAGCCTCGCAGGCGCCGTCTACCGCGCCCGGATCGACGACCGTATCCCGGCCGGGGTGCCCGCCGAGATCGTGACCGCGACCCGGGACAGCCTCTCCGGTGCCTCCTCGGTGGCCTCGCGTCTCCCCGACGGCCTGCTGGAACAGGCCAAGGACGCGTTCCTCTCCGGCCTGCACCTGGCCGCCTTCGCCGGCGCCGTCTGCATCGCGATCCTGGCGGCACTGTCCGCGATCGCCCTACGGGACGTCGGAACCGCCGAAAGCGAGGAACCGCAGGCGAAGGACCGAACCCCAACCCCGGATCCCGCCACGAACGCGACCTGACGGCACGTTTCAGCCGACGATGGGCTCGTCCGTCTTTCAGTGCACATCAGAGCCTGATGTTTTTGTCCCGTGGCAGGGACAACCGGAGAGAAAGAAACACACTCCCCGTTATTGATTCGTGTCCCAACCTTTCGGTCCCGCGTCACGTCTATCCGGATGACGAAAGGAATGTTCCATGAAAGTCAGCATAGGGCCGCTGCGGAGAATCGCCCCATTGACATTGATTGCCGTCACCGCCTCCATTCTGCTCACCACCCCGGCTGTGGCGTCCACCGTGGAGTCCGGCACCAAGTCCCTCCACCTCCGCAAGGGCCTCACTCTGACGATTCCGAAGTCCTGGAAGGTGTACAGACTCGAGTACGACCAGGTGCGTGTCGTGACCGGCTCCTGCGCCAACCCCCGTAAAGAAGGTTTTGTTTGCGATGGCTTCTGGGTTTACGGCCCCAAAACAATCGAGATAGGCAACGAGTTCTTCAACCCCTACACTCCCGGCAGCCCGTTCTACACGTCTACCGGGGTCGTGCACTGCCCCGTCAAGAAGAACGCGTCACTCGTCGGGGGATTCAAACTCGTGGGCAAGGGGCTGCGCCAGATCGGCCCCGGACATAAGGCGGACTATCACAACTGGAGAACCCAGTGCTACAACGGCAAGATCAAGCGCTTTAACCAGCGCGAGTGGTACCTGCCGATATCGAAGATCCTAATCGTCGACCAGTGGAACACGCCGGGCCTGCCCGGGATCCTCAGGAACGCGACCTGGAACTGAGGCTCCCCGATCGCCGACGGGACCGCGACAGCAACGCCGACTTCACTGCGATCTCCATCGCCGAGCCCTTCACCGGAGGGGCTCGGTGACGGAGACACGTACCGCAGTGTCGAATTCCGCATCGGGATCCGGATTCGCCCGCCTGCGCCCCTGTGGCAGGCGGGCGAATCCGTGCACGCCGACGTGCCTCCGTCACCGAGGGTTCAGGAGGCCCCGTAGAACTGCCGTGCCCCGTCGTGGAGGTCGACCGGGTCGGTCTTGGGTGCCTCCTGCCGCGAGATGTTGCCCGCCTCGGGATGGACCTTCACCAGGTCCGCCTGATGCGCGAACAGGACCCTGGTGAGGTCCCCGGCGAGTTTGGCCGGCATCCTGTCCGAAACGATCAACAGGTTGGGCACGGCGACGGTCGGCACGTCCTGGGCGGCGCCGTACACGTCCCGCTTCAGATCGGCGGCCTGGTAGACCGGTCCGTACTCCGCCACGAGCTTCGGCAGCAGGTCGTCGATCGGGACGAAGACGACGGCGTCCTTGAGACTCGTGGTGAGATCGGTGATCCCGCCGGTGGGCAGGCCGCCGGACCAGAACAGCGCGTCCAAGGTGCCGTCCTTGATCCCCTGCACCGTCTCCGGCAGGGAGAGCGCCTGCTTGCGGATGTCGGACTCGGGGTTGAGCCCGGCCGCCTTGAGCAGCCGCAGCGCGATGTTCTCGGTGCCGGAGTTGGGCGAACCGGTGGATACCCGCTTGCCCTTCATGTCGGCGACCGAGCGGATACGCGCGTCCGTGCGGGCGATCACGTGGGTGTAGTTGGTGTAGATGCGGGCCAGGGCCCGGATCGGCTGCCGGCCGGTGAAGGCGCCTTTGCCGGTGGCCGCGTCGCTCGCCGCGTCGGCCAAGGTGAAGGCGATGTCGGCGTCGCCCCGTACCACCCGCTGGATGTTCTCGACCGAGGCGCCGGTCGCCTCGGCGGTGACCTGGTAGCCCGACAGGTTCCTGGTGATCAGATCGGCGTAGCCTCCGCCGAGCTGGTAGTACACCCCGGTGGTGTTCCCGGTGGCGATGGACAGCCGCCCTCCCTTGTAGAGACCCGGGTCCGCAGAGCTCCGGCGTTCGCCGCCGCAGGCGGCGAGGACGACGATCAGGCCGAGCACGACGGCGCCGAACCGGGTTGGGGATCGCATCATTTCCCTTCCTTCGCTTGGTGGGCAACGGAGCTCCGGCCCCGGCCGGCGGCGGACCGCCGCAGAACCAGGTGGACGAGAAGAGCGGCGGCGAGCAGGGCCAGCCCCGTCGCGACGGCGGCCGGTTGGAGGGAGAGGAGCGTGATCGCCGCGCCCGCCGCCAGGAGCCGCTCGGGCCACGCGGCACGGTGGATCATCCAGCCCCCGGTGGCGACGGCCAGCGCGGCCACGGCGAGGCCGGAGACGGCCAGCGCCAGGAGGACCTGGGGCAGCGGGGCCTGCCAGAGCAACGCGCGGCCGGCGGGTGCCAGGACGAAGGCGAAGGGAACCAGGAAGGCCGGAAGCGTGTACTTCCAGGTCATCATCATCGTCTTGAACGCGTTGCCCCCCGTGATCGCCGAGGCGGCGACCGCGGCCAGCGCCGTCGGCGGCGTCACCTCGGAGAGGACCGCGTAGTAGAAGATGAACATGTAGGCCGCCTCGGACGGCACGCCGAGGCTCTGGAGCGCGGGTCCGATGATGACGGCCGCGATGATGAACGACGCGGTCACCGGTACGGCGAGCCCGAGGATCAGCACCGCGAGCGCCGCGACCACGGCGGTCAGGACCAGTTCGCCCCCCGCCAGGTCGACGATGATCCGTGAGCCCTTCAGCCCGAGGGCGGTCAGGGTCACGACGCCGACGATGATTCCGGCGGCGGCCGTGGTCGCGGCGACGGGCAGCACGCCGAGTGTCCCCGCCGAGAGGGCCTGGGCGGCACGGCGTGGCCCGAGCCGGTGCTCACGGTCCAGAAACGACAGCAGGAACGCCATGACGGTGGCGTAGACGACCGCGCGGAACGGCGAGACCCCCAGCGCCATCAGCACCACGATCGCGATCAGCGAGGAGAAGTGGTAGCCGAAACGCCCCAGCAGCCGCCAGGGGGAGTCGGCCGCCACCTCGACCCCGCGCGTGCCGAACCGGCGGGCGTCCATCTCGACGGCCAGGATGATCCCCAGGTAGTACAGGAGCGTCGGCACGGTCGCGTAGAGCAGCACGGCCAGGTAGGACACCTTGAGGTACTCGGCGATGATGAAGGCGGCCGCGCCGAGCGTCGGCGGGGACAGGATCGCGCCGATCCCGGCCGCGGCGAGGACGCCTCCACCCTGCTCCCGCGGATAGCCGGCGCGCCGCAGGATCGGCCAGGCCACGCTGCCCAGCGAGACCGCGGTCGCCGTACCCGATCCGGAGACCGTGCCGAGCAGGAAGCCGGCCAGTGTGACGGTACGGCCGGGGGCGGCGGCGGAACGGCGGAACGCCGCGAACGAGATGTTCACGAAGAACGCCCCAGCTCCCGAGTATTCGAGCACCGCGCCGTAGATCGTGAAGAGCACGATGTAGCTCGCCGCCACGTCGAGCGGCACGCCGAACAGGCCCTCCGTCCCCATGTACAACTGGACGACGATCCGCTCGAGGTCGTAGCCGCGGTGCCCGACGACCCAGTCGAGGGGCAGGTAGCCGCCGTAGTAGGCGTAGCCGACGAACCCCACGCAGATCACCGGCAGGATCGCCCCCACCGTGCGGCGGGTCGCCTCCAGCACCAGGAGCACGCAGCCCGCACCCATGATCAGATCAAGCGCCGAGGGGGCGAAGGTGCGCCGGATGAACTCATCGAACGCCACCAGCGGATAGGCGCACACCACGACGGAGGCCCCGGCGAGGATCCAGTCCACGATCCCGGGGTTGTCGAGGGCCGGAACGTTCCCCGAGGCGGACCGCGCGAACCACCGAGGCACCCGCAGGCCCGGGCGATAGGCCAGGAACGTCAACGGCAACACCGCGGCGAGGAAGCCCATCCGGTACGGCAGCACCGGGATGGGATTGAAGACCGCGTAGAGCGCGTAAAGCGAGACGCCGAGCGCCAGTGCCCCGACGACGTGGGTGAGGTGGCCGGTGAGCCGGCGGGCCGGCCGCTCCGCGTCGTACTCGGCGATGAGTTCACCGGCGTCGCGAATCGGCGGGGTCTGGTCCTGCGCACCGGCCGCGGCCGGCAACGGCGTGCTCCGACCGAAGGACGTCACCCTTTCACCCCGCTCTCCGGCCACCCGTCGGGATGGGCCGCCTCGTCGGCGTGGAACCACCGGATGCGGGAAACGTAAGTCTGACCTGTCACAGAGCTGAAGGTGTGCGCGCCGGAATTTGATTGACACTTAGGGCGGCGCCCAGAACCGCGTTGATTGCCCGTCGTCATCGGTGGACCACTCGAATCGGCCACCCGCCTGGGCGATCCGGTGTATGCCGGGCACGGCTCGTGGAATGATGGCGTGCACATCGAGGGCCGGGATCGAGCGTGACCACCATGCGCGTGCTTGTTGTCGAAGACGACGTACGGGTCGCCGCGGCCCTCGCCAGCGCGCTGCGGCGCGAAAAGTACGAGGTCCTGCACGCGGCGAGCGCCGCGGAGGCCCTGGCCGCCCCCTCCGTCGATCTGATCCTGCTCGACCTCGGCCTGCCCGACCGCGATGGGATCGAACTCTGCCGCAGGCTGCGGATGAGCGCCCCCGATGTCGCCATCATCGTCGTCACGGCACGTGGCGAGGAGCGAGACCGGATCATCGGCCTGCGTTCAGGGGCCGACGACTACATCGTGAAGCCGTACTCGTTCGCGGAGCTGGGGGCGCGCATCGAGGCCGTGATGCGCCGGGCCCGGCCGAGGCCCAAGGCGGCCGTCGAGATCGGCGGCCTGCGCGTCGACCTGGCCACGCACTCGGTGACCAAGGACGGTCACCCGATCGCCCTGACCCGTAAGGAGTTCAGCCTCCTGGCCTGCCTCGCCCACGTCCCCGGAATCCTCGTGTCGCGAGAGCGGCTGCTCATCGAGGTCTGGGGTACCGCGTGGCATGGAGGCGGTCGCACCCTGGACGTCCACATGGCGACCCTGCGGGCCAAGCTCGGTGAACCCGCCGTCATCGAAACCGTGCGCGGCGTCGGCTACCGGCTGGCGGGCGGCGTCGGCTAGCATGCGCGCACTGCTGGCGATCATGCTGTGGGGCACCATGGCCGTGGCCGGATGCGGTGACACGCAGGAGCCACCCGCCCCACACGGCGTGATCAGGATCGCCACCGGTCCCGACGGCGGCGTGTACCAGGTCTACGGCCGGGAGTACGCGCGGGTGATACACGACCGGCTGCCGGAGGTCGCGGCCGACTCGTTCACCACCGCGGGCACCGTCGAGAACATCGAGCTGGTCACCTCGGGCCGGGCACAGGTGGGATTCGCCCTCGCCGACGTGGCCGCCGACGCCGTCGCCGGACGGCCGCCCTTCCGGGTACGGCAGCCGATCACCGCCCTGGCCCGCCTGTACGACAACTACGTCCAGCTCGTCGTACGCGAGGACGGCCCCGTACGGTCGATCCACGACCTCAAGGACCGTCGGGTCTCGATCGGCGGCAAAGGCTCGGGCACCGCCGTCATCGGGGAACGCGCCCTCACCATCGCGGGGCTGTTTGAGGACGTCACCTTGAAGCATCTCGACGTCGCCTCCTCCGCCCGCGCGCTCGCGGCGAAGGAGATCGACGCGTTCTTCTGGAGCGGCGGCCTGCCCAGCGCGGCGATCGTCGATCTCCGCCGGCACACGGTCGTACGGCTCATCGACCTGGGCTCCATCGTGGAGTCCCTGATCCGCAGGTACGGCGATCTCTACACCGAGACGACGGTGCCCGCCTCGGTGTACGGACTGCCCAGCGCGGTCACCACGGTGAGCGTGCCGAACTACCTCGTCGTCCATGGCCGCATGGACCCCGCGACGGCCTACTGGCTGACCGGACTGCTGTTCTCCGGGCACGCCCGGCTGGTCGAAGCCCACCCCGAGGCCCGCCGTCTCGACCCCGGCCTGGCCATCATGACCCATCCCCTGGATCTGCACGAAGGCGCGGTCCGCTGGTACCGCTCGAACCATCGCTAGCCGGCAACCGGATGAGGACCTCCAGCCCATGCGGCCGTACGGCGGACAGCGTCATCGAACCCCCGCTCTCCTCGGCCAGCGTGCGCGTGATGGCGAGGCCCAGTCCCGTACCCGGCACGTTCTGATGGCGCGGACTGCGCCAGAACCGCTCACCCGCCCGAGCGAGCTCCTCCCCCGGCAGTCCCGGGCCGGTGTCCCGCACCCGAATCTCCACCGCGTCGTCCAAAGACGCGGCCTGGACCTGTACGGGGCTGCCCCGCCCGAACTTCAGCGCGTTGTCGAGCAACGCGTCCAGCGCGTGCTCCAGCAGGTCGGGAAGGCATTCGACGATCACGCCGACCGGCGCGTCGACCACCAGCGGGGTGTTCGAGCCCGCGTAGGCGGCCTGCCAGGCCACGGCCCGCCGCCGGATCGCGGCCGACACGTCCAGCGGCTGAGGGACGGCCGTCGTCGACTCCGCCCGGGCCAGCCGAAGCAGCGCGTCGACGGTCTCGCCGAGCCGGTCCGCCTCCTCCAGGGCGAGCCGCAGCTCCATCCGGCCGTCCGGATCCGACACCAGCACCCCGGCGTTCTCCATGCGCAGCCGCAGCGCGGTGAGCGGATTGCGCAGCTGATGCGAAGCCTGCGCGACGAAGGCCCGTTGCTTCTGTACGGCGGCGGCGACACTGTCCGCCATCGCGTTGAAGCTCCGCGCCAGCCGCCGGAGCTCCGGCGGCCCCGCCCGCTCGGACACCCGCGTCGCGAGCCTGCCGGACTCCATCGCGTGCGCGGCCTCATCCAGATCCTGGACCGGACGCAGCACCCAGCGCACCACGGGCACCGACACGGCCAGGGTGACCACCAGCAACGCCACCAGGAAGCCGACCCCCAGGTGGACGAACCGGTCGGTGACCAGTCCCCGCGCCCTGTCCGTCGGGGATACCGTGACGGCCGCCCCAAGCACCCGATTGTCGCGGACCACCGGCTCGACGACGACGTACGGCCGGTCGTCCCACGGCCACAGGACGTGCGGGCGCTGCGGCGGCCGTCCGGCGAGCCCGCGGAGAATGGGAGCCCGCAGTCCGGCAGCCGACGTCGTCAAGCCCTCCCGCGACGACGCGATGATCTGTCCGTCGGCGTCCACGACGAGGACCGCCGTGTCGTACAGCGCGTCATAGCGCTCCATCTCGGCCACGAGGCGGACGGTGCGGCCCATCGCGAGCGCGGACTCGGCGGCGTCCGCGAACCGAGCGGTGTCCGCGGCGCGGCTGATGAAGACCTCCTGGGACGTCTGCTCCGCGCTCGCCGTGGCGAGCGGGAGACCCAGCGCCGCCACGATACCCGCGACCAGCACGAAGACAATGATCAGCAGTCGTCTGCGCACGCCGTCTCCCCTTCCGGCGCCGCTGCGCGGAGGGCCGCGCACCCGTCGCGGAGCCGGATCCTCATGCGGCGAACCGATCGCGACGGACACCGATCATCGCCCTTGCCGCAAAAGACTACGGCGTCCGGATCTCGATAGGGCGACGTTCTCGGTACGGCCGATCGGCCGTGAATGCCGAACATCCGAACACAATAGTGAGTAAGAGGAGAACATTTATCGCGAAAACGTGCAGGAAATTCGATCCGAGCAGGTCACAGGAATCCTTGAGCTGGTTACGGTCGCCGACAATCCGCACGCCCGCAAGGCGGTGATCTGCGGGGAAACAAATCCTCGCGCAGCCCGTAGAGGTCTCTGCCAAAGTATGAAATATGAATCACAGGGATGCTCAGGACTTAGCCCTCGCACTGAAACAGCTCGTCGAAGACGCGCATCATCAACTGGATTCGGCCCGGGAGGTACCTGAACTGGTGTCCCGGGTGACCGGCCATTTGGGGTGCGAACTCAGGAACATGATCTGCGTGACCGAGCGCTTCCCGGGCTGGGAGCACGTCAACCTGCAGAACGGCGTCGATCGGTACATCGCCGAGCACAGCCCGGAGGCCGAATGGTTCGGCGTCGCGGGGCACGGCCGCGAACACGACGACCTCGTCAACATACTGACCGTCACGGCTCGGGGCTGGGAGCGGTTCGAGATCGGCGCGGTCGGTCTCGGTACCGCGGCGATCGGGCCCGACGAAACCACCGAGGTGGTCACCTTTGGACTGATCTTGACACGGACGCCGGACGGCTCCCCCGTCCTGGTCGGCCTGCGTGCGGGTTCGGAACACGGGTCGCCGCAGTGCCAGGTCGACGTGCTGGCCGCCGACAGGTCGAACGCGACGGCCGTACGCGACGAGATCGGCCGGCTGATGCGCGAGCACGACGTCTACCGGGGCCAGATCCTGTCTTTCAGCTGGAGTGAGCACCGCGGCAACGAGTTGGTGACCTTCCTGCCCCGGCCGGCGCTGAGCACCAACGAGGTGATCTTGCCCTCGGGGGTGCTGGAGAGCGTGGAGCGGCACATCGTCGGCATCGCCGAGCACGCCGTATCCCTGAGTGAGCACGGTCAGCATCTCAAGCGGGGACTACTGCTCTACGGCCCGCCGGGAACGGGGAAAACCCACACGGTTCGCTATCTGATGGGGCGAATGAGCGGGTGCACGGTCATTGTGATGACCGGTTCCGCGATCCGGTTCGTCGCCCAGGCGGCCGGCCTGGCCCGCCGGCTCCACCCGGCGATCGTGGTCCTGGAGGATGTGGACCTGGTCGCCCAGGATCGCTCCTACTCCGGCGGGGACGGGAATCCGCTGCTGTTCGCGCTGCTCGACGCCATGGACGGGATCGGCGGCGACGCCGACGTCACGTTCATTCTGACCACCAACCGGGCCGACGTCCTGGAGCGGGCTTTGGCCGACCGGCCGGGCCGAGTCGATCTCGCCGTCGAGATCCCGAAACCCGACGCGGCGGGCCGGGCGGCGCTCCTCCGGCTCTACGCCGGGGACCTGGACCTCACCGCGGACCTGGACCCGCTCGTGGCCAGGACCGAAGGGGCCACGGCGTCGTTCTTCAAGGAACTGCTGCGCCGGGCGGTACTCGGCGCGCTGGTCGAAGGGGCGTCCCCGGCCAGGCTCACCGGCGAACAACTGGGCCGGGCGCTGGACGAGATGCTCGGCGAACGGGAAACCCTGACACGTTCCCTGCTGGGCTCCGGGGAGCACGTCCACGACGACGGAGACGGACCCCCTGGCTTCACCGTGCCCCGGCCGATGCTTCACGGCCCGGGAGGGGTCTTCAGAAGAGTCGACCGCCATCCGCTCTGAGTGCGGGCCGACACGGCTCCGTCACTCCGACGCCTCGGGAGACCGGGCTCCCGGCGGGTTGGGCGGCCGGCACCTGGAAGACGTGTCGTTCAAGGTAGCCGTCTTCCAGGCGGGCTGCTGTACGGCGGGCGCGGCGCAGCGTTCGGCGACGGGCTGCGGCGGACTCCCGCCACCTATGTCGTGGCCGGGAGCACAGGCTCGCCGACCGGTCGGCCGGTCAGAACTTGGCGGTGGTCAGGAGCCACGACTCGACGGTGGCACCACGGGTCTGGGTCGGGGCTGCGGCCACGGATGCCTCCGGCTTCAGCGTGACCGCGGCGGCGGCCAAGCTGCCGAAGAGGATCCCGGTGAGGGCCGCACGACGTGAGACTGGTTTGGACATCGACGTCCTCCGCTAACGGATCTGTTGACGAATGAGATTGAGTACGTCGGCGTCGACGCGGCCCGCGCCGAGTCGCAGCAGCTCCTGAAGCGTCCGCGACTGGCTGTCCTCCAGCAGCACCGTACGTCGATCGGCCGACAGTTCCAGCGCGACCACGCGCGGGGTCACCTTGGCCCGTGTCACCCGGCCGTGTGAGGTGTCCAGATTGGACACCTCAATCCAGCGGAAGCCGAGCTTGCTCGCGTCCGGCGATTTCAGTTGCCTGCCGACCGGCAGACCGTCCAACGCCTTGACGACCGCGGAGCGCGCCGATTGATCGAGGGTCCATTTCGGGTTCGGCCGACCCGAATATATCTCGACCGTCGCGACGCTGGGCGAGTCGCCCTGGGCACCGGAATTACCGCAGGCCAACATGGACAGCGAAACTCCGACCACCGCGAGCACAAGCCGGATAGACACTGGGAACTCCTGACTACCTGATATTGGACCGCGGATTCACCCGGGGATAGATCCACGGCGTTCCGCCCACCGTATACGGTCCACGGTTGCACGTCACCGGATTGGTAATGGGATTCCCGGAATTATCGAGGTTCGTCGCCGGGGTGCTTCCGGGTTTGTGCGCCCAGCGGTTGCTGGTCCCCCAGAGGTCGTGGATCAAGTGATAGAAGTGGAAGTCGACACCCGGCCAAATGCACAGATAACTAATGAATCGGTCGTCGTTGCAGAAGCTGGTATACCCATCGCGGAAGGTCGCGGCCTCGATGTTGGCGACGGTCAGCGAGCTGAAGGTCGAGCCGCTGCCGCGGCCCGGCTGTGCGAAGGTTCCCGTGGCCAGACTGGAGGCGAAGTTGTAGCAGTTGTTGCTGGACCGGCGGGTGCCGTTCCAGAAGGTGTTGAGATCCGCCCACCAGGACGCCCAGTACGCGCAGGCCAGAAGGCCTTTGCCGGCCTGACCGCCGGGGCCTGCCGACGGCGATCCGATGGACCGGTCGGACACGTCGCCGACCTCGGGCAGGAGGGCCTCCTGCGCGCCTGGGGTGTGCAGCAGCCAGCGCTCGGCCACGTCCGAGACGTTCACGCCGGTGGCCTCCCTGAGGCGGAAGCCCGGCGGAAGCCCGGCCGCGGTGAGACGCTCCCGGCCGGCGCGGTCGGCGTGCACGACCATTCCGCGGTAGCCGAGCTTCGACTCGACCTGGTCGACGGGCCGCAGCGCGGCAGGGCTCGCCGTGAGCCGGTCGATGAGTTCACGTTCCTCGCGCGCCGTGAGCTTCCAGTACGGATTCGGACGTCCGGAAAAGACGTCGAGCTCGATGTGGAGCATTAACACTCCTTCGCTGTCGGCGATTCCACAAAGAAGTTAACAGACTAGTAAGCACATAGAAAGACTCGAATTTCACGCAATAGGAGATCATGGTGGGTAAGTTCAAATTAATCTTCCACCAAACGCCCACAATGACATTAAACGATCCCACCAAAACGGGGTTGCGTCACAAAGGGTGACCCCGGACCAAAGTCGTTTCTCACCATTCGAGAAAGAGTGCACCGGGAAGATTGAGAATTCACGCTGTACCCACCGGCCGAATTCACCGCTTTGAGCATGCTGACCAGGCGTAACACACCGATCACACAGCTACGCATGGTGGCCGCCCCGAACGGAGCGGATCCGGTGCGAACCGTCAGCGGCGCTCACCAAGAGTTACATCCCGCCGAGACGACCCTTGCCGGATCCGTTGTCCTGGGTCTCCGCCATGCGGCTACGACGGACCGGTCACCCCAATCGACGAGGAGGCACCGGCGCGCGGCCTACCCGGATCATCGGGGTGGTGCCTCCGCCGACGGCACAAGCGCGCGCTCAGCGCGCAGACGCAGCAGCTTGAGCATCGACGCGATGCCCACCAGCGGGCCCACCGCCAGCACGGCGAACGCCCAACGCCAGCCGACGGCCTGCTCGGCCGCGGGGACGAGCCAGATCGTCGCGCCGGTCAGCAGGAAACCGAAGGCCATCTGCAGGGTCAACGCGGTGCCCACGTAACTCTGATCGGCCAGCTCGGTGACGAGCGCGGAGAACTGCACCGAGTCCCCCACGACGCTGTACCCCCAGACGAGGGCGACAACGACGAGCAGCCAGAGGGGCGCCTCCATGAGCAGGCCGATGAACGCGGCGCAGGAGGCCGACACCGCCATCATCACGATCGCGGTTCGCTCGCGCCCGTAGCGGTCGCCGCACAGTCCGCCGGTGTAGTTCGCCAGTCCGCCGATGGCGAAGACGGCGAAGGTGACGTAAACGCCAAGGAGGGATCCCCCCCTACCCTGGCCGTCCAGCGCCGCGGAGAAGAACAGCAGGAACCAGGTCCACATCGCGTAAAGC
This sequence comes from Rhizohabitans arisaemae, assembly GCF_025996515.1. Taxonomy (GTDB): domain Bacteria; phylum Actinomycetota; class Actinomycetes; order Streptosporangiales; family Streptosporangiaceae; genus Rhizohabitans; species Rhizohabitans arisaemae. The sequence continues at coordinate 113,071 of NZ_BLRH01000029.1, read as the reverse complement.
TCCCACATGTGACCCAGGTAGCCGATCACGGCCAGCCGGGTGCCCCGGTCGCGGAGAATGCGCCGCGCCTGGCGCGGGTCCAGCGCAGCGGCCGGGAACGGGTACGGTCCCTCCTTGACGACCGTCAGCGTGATCAGCCCACCGGCCAGGGTCAGCGCCGAGGTGGCCACGATGACGGTGCGCCAGTTCAGGCCGCCGAGCCCGTTGATCAGGTGGGGTACGCCGGAGCTCACGGTCAGCGCGCCGATCAGCAGCCCCATCGCCGCCCCGCGCCCGTGGCGGTACCAGGTGGAGATGAGCTTCAGCGCGGGAGGGTAGACGCCGGCGATGAACAGGCCGGTGGCGAAGCGGGCCAGGCCGCCGGTGAAGACGTCGTGGGTCAGCAGCAGGGCCAGGTTGGCGACGGCGGCCCCGATCGAGCTCAGGAAGATCAGCCGGATGGGCGGCAGCGCGTCGGAGATGACGAACACCGCCGACAGTACGGCGCCCGCCACGAACCCCCACTGCACGGAGATCGTCAGCCAGGCCGCGAAGTCGGGCGTGAGCCCCCATTCCTGCCGAACCTGGGGGATCACCGCGGTCGCGGAGAACCAGGTCGACTTCAGCAGCAGCAGCGTTCCGGCGAGGATGAGCAGGTTGCGGCGGGCGTCCGTGTTTGCCATGGGACTCCCCTTCTCGACGGCGGTCAGGTGGGGGTCACCGCCTGGCGGGCGCGGAAGGCTGCGACGGTGGCACGGTTGAGGCAGGTTTTGGAGCAGTAGCGTTTGCGCGGCCCGCGCGAGATGTCGGCGTAGACGCGCTCGCACCCGGTGTCCTGGCACACGCCGAGCCGACCGGCGCCGTGCTCGCAGATCACGAAAGCCAGTCCCACCGCGGTGTTGGCCCGGACGCGGTCGACAAGCCCGGCCCCGGGCGGGCCGTAGTGCAGGTGCGGGCCCAGGCCATGGTCGGAGATGTGCGGATGCATGGGGACCTCGCCCATCACGGCGTTGAGCAGGTCGATCGCCCCCTCCTCGTCGGCCTCGGCGAACACCGGCCGCAGCAGCCGCGCCCAGTGGCGAAGCGCTTCCGCCTCGTCGTCGGTCACCGGTTCGCCGACCTTGAAGTTGTAGGAGGCCAGCAGCGCGCCGAGCGCTCCGGGGGAGGCGTCGCCGTCGGTGGTGACGGCGTTGACCAAGGCCACTGCGGTGCCCACGCCGTCGTTGCGGTAACCGGTCACCTCGGTAGGGCTGGATCTTGTCACAAACCCAACTGTAATCTAATTTGGTAGATAATTGAATTACAACCTTCTTTGAAGGTGGGACGATGGACCTGAAGGCGTGTGATGAATGCGGCTCCGCGACGGGGCAGGAGATCCTGTCCGGTCACTCAACCTCGCAAGGGCGGGTGATCTACGTGCGCTGCGCCTGCGGCGGCATGGGCATCCACCTGATCACTTACGTGGAGGCGTCGCACCCCATCGTCGAGCTGGCCGGCCCGGCGGGCCGACCCGGGTACGCACGAGCTCGCTCGTGACACACACGTACCAAAGGTCGGCTGGACCACCGGATCCCCGGTGTGCTCCAACCGGGTGATGACCGCCATGGACGAAGTCCATCCTGCTGTTCGTCGGGGCGACCCTGGTCGCGGGTTGCTCCTCAATCGCTCCGGCCGGGTCGGCGGCCAAGCCCCGAAAGACGTCTCATACTGCCGGGGAATCGGCTGGCTGAGCCCCACTCGTGGGCGTCACTCGCAGAAAGCCGGTCGACGACACCTTCGCGCTGGACGTCACGACCGGCGACGCTCGGCAGGTCAGCCGGTTCGAGCGGAGGAAGGTGCTGGTTCGCGACCCGACGCCGCTTCCGTACGGGCAGGTGGCGGTCGGCGGTTACCTCCCGACCTCGCCGTACCGGGCGGCTCGGGAAAAAGTCGTCCCGCTCAAGCGCGGGAGCTGTGGGTGGACCCCGGCCGGCCCCTCGCCGGTCAGGTCCGCGGCGGCGCGACCACGTCGCCGCGGACGCCGGGTCACCGCCCCTTGTAGGCCACGAAGTCGATCTCGACCAGGATGTTCATCAGTTCGGATCCGACCGTGGTCCGGACCGGGAACGGCTCCTTGAAGTGTTCCTTGTAGACCTCGTTGTAGGCGGCGAAGTCCCGCTTGAGGTGCTGCAGGTGCACCGTCGACTTGACCACGTCGTCGAAGGTCAGGCCATGCGCGTCGAGGATCGCCGCGAGGTTCTTCAGGGTCTGCCGGGTCTGGGTGGCCACGTCGTCGCCCACGACCTCCGATGTCACCGGGTCGAGCGGGCCCATCCCCGAGGTGTAGACGAAGTCTCCCACCACCAGACCCTGCGAGTAGGCCCCTACCGGGGGCACACACCCATCCGTCCTGATCTCCTGCTTACCCATATATCCCACTCCCTAGAAATAGGTATTAATCAACTCGGTCACCACGTAGTGATCGTCCACCACCGGCAGGACCCGCCACTTGTCGAACGCGGTGCACGGATGCGAGACCCCGAACGACACCAGGTCGCCGGGGCGCAACCCGGCGTCCCCGGCGAGTACGGCGTGCTGGTCGTACATCTTCACCACGCTCACCTCGCGCAGCGGTACGGACGTGCCGTCCGCCCGGCGCAGCGCCTTCGGCACCGGGAGCCCCTCGTCGAAGGGGGCGTCCCGCTTGCCGAACCCCACGACGGTCAAGCCGGGTTCGGGCACCGACAGCACGTGCGCCCAGAGTTCGAGCGCCGGGCGCAGCTCCCCCGCCATCCGGTTGAACGGTGTGCGCTCACGGTAGTACCCGTCGTCGTGGGTGACGTACGCCCCGCTGCGCAGCACCACCGTCGCGGTGCACCCGGCCAGCTCCTCGGCGATCACGTCGAACCACTGGCTGCCGCCGACCGTCAGTATCTCCGTACCCGTCGCCTCGACGGCCTCGCGCAGCGCCTTCACATAGCCGCGCACCTCGTCCGCCGACGAGAGCGTCCCCTCGTAGCCCGCGACCCCGGCGAGCTCCACCCCGTTTGCGGCCCGTACGGCTTCGGCCACCCGGTAGAGCTCGGCGAGCGTACGGCTGCCGCACCGCCCTCCGGCGTGGCCGAGCTCGGCCAGGACCCGGAACGGCCGCGTTCCGGCGCACCTGGAGAGGATCTCCACCCCCTCGACGGAGTCGGCGAAGCAGAGGAACTCGAACTCCGGATCCCGGTCCAGCTCCGCGGCTAGGGCACGCAGCGCGACGGGGTCGACGACCTGGTTGGCGAGCAGAATCCTCGGCACCGCGAAGCCGCGCAGCGCCAGAGCCTGGCTCGGCGTGGCCACCGTACCGCCCCATGCCCCGGCGGCCAGCTGGGCCTGGACGATCCGCGGCGCCATCGTGGTCTTGACGTGCGGCGCGAGCTCCATGCCGTGTCCGCGGGCGAAGGCGGCCATCGCGGCGATGTCGTGCTGGAGCGCGTCCCGGTGCAGGACCATCAACGGGAAGACGAAGGGCCCGTCGAACAGGGAGCGGCCGACCGCGGGCTCGCCCGTGAGGAAGCCTTTCGTCCATGGTCCGAGCGGTTCGTCAGGAATCCTCATTCCGCCTCTTTCGTCGAGCTTTGGATCAACGGACGACATCGTCACGGCGTTCGAAGTCGCTCAGGTCCGCCCGGGTGGGCAGCCCCTCCCAGTCGCCCGAGACGGTGACGGCGAACGCCCCGGTCCTGGTGGCGGTCGACAGCCGGCCGTGCGGATCGACGCCGCGCACAAGCTCGCTCAGGTAGCCCGCCGCGAAGGCGTCCCCGGCTCCGACGGGGTCGACCACCGTCACCGTCTCGGCCTCCCGCACGTAGAGTTCGTCGTCGACGACGGACACGCTACCCGCCGCCCCGAGTTTGACCATGACCTGGCTCGGACCGAGGGACGACAACACGCGCGCGCAGTCGGCCGGGGTGGCCTCGTCCACGATGAGCCGAGCCTCCTCGAACGTGGTGAACAGCACGTCGGCCTGCTTGACGAGCGGCTCCAGGGCCAACGCGGCCGTACGCGGATCCCACAGCGCGCCGCGGTAGTTCACGTCGAGTGAGACGGTGACGCCGTTGGCCCGCGCGACCTCGACGGCCGCCGACACCGCCGCGGCGGGCTTGTCGCCGAGCGCCGGCGTGATGCCGGTGACGTGCAGCACCTTCGCCTCGCGGATCGCCGTCTCGTCGACGTCGTCGACGGACAGGCGCGAGCCGGCGCTGGCGGACCGGAGGTAGGTGACCCGGACTTGGCCGGCGGCTCCGACGGTCTTGAGCATCAACCCGGTGGGCGCCGTGTCCCGTACGCACGAGGTCACCACGCCTTCGGCCCGCAGCTCGCGCACGATGAGGTCGCCGATCTCGTCGTCGCCGACGCGACCGATCCAGTGGGTGCGCAGGCCCAGCCGGGAGGCGCCGATGGCCAGGTTGGTCTCGGCGCCCCCGAAGCCGAGACGCATCAGCGGCTTGCGCAGCAGGGGCCCGGGCTCGATCGGCGTGAGCAGCCCCATCGCCTCGCCGAGCGTCACGAGGTCGGCCGTCATCGGCGTGCCCGCCCGGCCGCGACGGACCGGAGCACCCGCGCGATGTCGCCGCGCATGCGGCCGGCCTCTCCGGTGCGCAGCGCCGTACCGGTCAGCGCGCCGCCCAGCCCGACGGCCACCGCTCCGGCGCCCAGGAAGTCCGCGACGAGGTCGGCGGTGACACCACCGGTGGGGATCAGCGGGATGTCCGGGAACGGCTCGCGCAGCCGCCGCAGGTGCGCCACCCCGCCGCTGGAAGCCGGGAACAGTTTGACCGCGGAGGCTCCGAGCCGCCATGCGTGCAGCACCTCGGTCGGAGTCCAGGCTCCGACGACGGTCGGGACGCCGGCCGCCCGTACGGTCTCGATCGCCTCCTCGCTGACGCAAGGCGAGACGACGAAGTCGGCACCGGCCGCGAGAGCCGACTCGGCCTGAGCGCTTTCGGTGATCGTTCCCGCACCGATCGCGATCTCACCGCCGTAGCGTTGCCGCAGACCGCGCAATGTGTCGATGAATCCGGGCGTGGTCGCCGTAAGCTCGATGCACGTGATGCCGCCCTCGACGAGCGCGTCGGCCGTACGCACCACGTGGTCGGCCGTGTGCGCGCGGAGGATGGCGACGACACCGGTGGTGACGATCTGTACGGGAGCCGCCGTGCGCTCCACAGTCCCGATCATGGGTTGACTCCTAGGGAAGACGTGCCGGCCGCGCGAAGTACTCCGGCGGGCGGCGTGCGGTCGAGGGTACGGATCGGCAGGGTCACCGCCGTGCTCCGAGGCGCCGCGAGATCTCGTTCGCGGCCGCGATCACCAGCGGCCCGAGCTCCGAAACCCGCTCCCGGGTGACCCGTTCCACGGGGCCGGAGACGCTGATCCCGCTCGAACTCATCCCCGACACATCGAAGATCGGTGCGGCTACGCAACGAATGCCTTCCTCGTTCTCGATGTCGTCGATCGAATAGCCTCGCTCCCTGATCGCCGCCAGCTCCGCGCACAGCCCGTCGGCCGTGGTGATCGTCTGCGACGTCCGGGCCGGCATCCCGTTCGAGACGACGACCTGTACGGTCTCGGCCGGGGCGTGGGCCAGCATCGCCTTGCCCAGGCTCGTGCTGTAGGCCGGCTGCTGGTTGCCGATCCGGGAGAACATCCGGACGGGGTGGAGGCTGTCGACCTTGTCCACGTACACGATGCTCGGAAAGTCGGCGATCGCCAGGTGAACGGTCTCGCTGGTCTGCGTGGCGAGCTGCTGCAGCACGTCCCGCATCGTGCGGTGCAGGTCCACTCCGGCGAGGTACACCTGGCCGAGCTGAGCGTTTCGCCAGCCCAGCCGGTAGTGCCCGGAGTTGAGCTGTTCCACGAAGCGTGCCTCGGTGAGCGGCTGGAGCAGCCGCAGCAGCGTGCTCTTGTTCATCTCCAGCTCCGTGGCCAGCTCGACGAGGGAGTAGCCGCCCCCGCCGGTGTCGTTGCCGAGCTGCAGCAGGATGGACAACGCTCGGCGCAACGACGCCGAGTTGTTGCGAGGACCTGGGGTCTTACTCAGATCCTGGGTCATCGTGGACGCTCCCCTCGCCTCAGCGCACGGCCACTGCGGGCACCGGTGCGGTGCCCGTGACGAAGCACGAATTCACCATTGACGATCACGTCGTCGACGCCTTCGGCCAATGATCGTGGATCATGATAATCGGCACGGTCGGCGATGCGGTCCGGATCGACGACGGCGATGTCGGCCACCTGGCCTTCCCGCAGAAATCCCCGATCGGACAGGCCGAACCGCTCGGCCGCGTGCCCCGACAGATGCCATGCGGCCTCACCCCAGGTCCAGTCCCCCAGGTCGCGTGTGTGCCGGCCAAGCAACCGGGCGAAGGCACCCCAGCCGCGCGGATGTGGGTGGCTCCCGGTGAATATGCCGTCGGAACCGGCCATGTGACCCGGCTGCCGGAGCAGCGCCCGGATGTCCTCCAGGGCATTGCTCTTCGGCTGCCGGACCACGCAGCCCACACCGAGGCGACTCGCGGTGATGAGCTCGCAGACGGTGTCCGCGACCGTGCGTCCGGCGCGCTCGGCGGTCTCGGCCAGGCTCAGCCCCTCGGCCCACCCCCACTCGGGTGACTCGACGTAGGAGAGCGTGATCCGGCTGAGCAGGTCCTCGGCCGCCGGGAACCAGGTGCGCGCCAGTTCCCTGCGGGTCGCCGGATCGGCCAGGGTTTCCAACGTCTCGTACGGCGAACCGCGCTGCAGGTCCCGCGGCAGCGCGATCATGGCCAGAATCGTGTTGCCGCGGCGGTACGGATAGGTGTCGTAGGTGAGATCGACACCGTCGTCCGCCGCCTCCGCGAGCAGCGGGAGCAGGAGCGCGGCCGGTCCGTGGTAGTGCGACACGTGGGAGGCGACGCCGGAGGCCACGGCGACCGCCCGCAGCTCGGCCATCCCGATCCGTGCGTCCGCCTCGTAGCCGCGCAGGTGGGAAACGTGCACGCCCCCCGCCTCCGCGACGAGGCCGCACAGATAGGCCAGCTCGTCCACATCGGCGTAGCCGCCGGGAACGTACTCCAGTCCGGTCGAGAGCCCGACGGCACCGGCGGCCAGCGACTCTTCGAGCAGGGCCGCCATGTCCTTCAGTTCGCCCGCGTCGGCCTGTCCCGCGGCGAAGCCCGTCACCTCGGCCCGCAGGGTGCCGGCCGGCACCAGGTAGGCGACGTTCAGCGACCCCCGCCGGTCGTAGTACGACAGCAGGTCGGCGACGGAGCAGCCGCCGGCGAGTTCAGGTGGACGATGTCCGTTGACCGCGGCGAAGTACCGGTCCAGCTGTCCGGCCGCGGGCCCCGACGAGGGGGCGACGGAGATTCCGTCCTGGCCGGCGACGACCGTCGTCACGCCCTGCCGGAGGACGGCGAGCTCGAAGTCGGGGTCGCCGATCAGCGTGTCGGCGTGGCTGTGGGCGTCGATGAAACCGGGCATCACCCGGCGCCCGGTGACGTCGACCACCTCCCGTGCGGGAGCCTCGGCGAGGTCGCCGACGGCCGCCACCCTGGTACCCAGAATGCCGAGATCGGCGGAGAACGGCTCGGCGCCCGTACCGTCCGTGATGTAGCCACCACGCAGCACGAGGTCTAGCATCAAGCCAGGTCGATACCCGACATAACGGACATTAGGCATACGCGCGACCACGGGTCGCCACCCTTTCTTTACAACGGGTCACGAGGCATTTTGCCGGGGGACTTCTTGACACGACTATGCCCTAGACATAACCATGATGCAATGCAAGTCACTGATTTGCATTGCAACACAATTCAGCGTGTCTCGCAGCCCCCTGCTTGGTCTCCCCACGTCTCATCGGAGCGCGGTCAGAGGAACGCTGAATCGACCTTGAGAGAAGGTTTGGATTGATGAAGCATCATGGCCGCGCGTTCGCTCTACGCGCTGCCGTGGTGGCTTGCACGACAGCGGTGGTCGCAGCGGGTTGTTCCCAACCCAAAAGCAGCACCGCTGACGCCGGAGTCACCGTGGCGGAAACGACGGCGCCCACCACACTCGATCCACAGGGCTCGGGCTATTTCGCCGACCGGTTCGCCTGGCAGTTGGCGTACGAGTGCCTGCTCACCACCACCCCCGACGGAAAGGTGGAGCCCGCACTCGCATCGGGTTACGAGCGGTCGGCGGACGGTCTCACCTACACGTTCGAGCTCAAACCCAATGTGAAGTTCCACAACGGCGAGACGCTGACCGCCGACGACGTCGTCCACACCTTCACCCGCCTGAAGGACAGCCCCGACGGCATCGACGAGGCGTTGTTCCCGACGCACACGGAAACGGTGGCGAAAGGCCCCACGACCGTGGAGTTCAAGCTCAAGAGCCCGGACGCCGGCTTCGTCAACAACATGGCGAACCCGCTCGTGTGGGGTTGTGCCGTGATGAGCAAGAAGGCCGCCACATCCGGCAACCCGGCCGTCACCATGGTCGGCACCGGCCCGTGGAAGCAGGAGTCCTACCGCGCCAACAGCGAGCTCAAGCTCACGCGCAACGGGGACTACTGGGGCACCAAGACCAAGTCCGACCGCCTCAACATCCTGTACGTTCCGAACATCTCCACCCAGGTGAGCAACCTGCAGGCCGAGAAAGTCGACCTGATCTTCCCCGACGTGGCCGGGTCGAAGGCCCTGTCCGGCTCAGACAAGATCACAGTTGACAAGGCCGCGACGGACTCCACGATCTTCCTTCAGGTCAACAACCTCACGAAGCCGTTCGACAACCTCAAGGTCCGCCAGGCGCTGGCCCTGGCGCTCGACCGGGACGCCCTGGCCCAGCAGGCCTACAGCGGCGCGGCCCGGGCCAGCGTCTACATCCCGCCGAGCGTCACCTGGGCCCCCGCCCCGGCCGAACTGCCCCACTCGACGCAGAACATCGAGAAGGCCAAGCAGCTTCTCGGCGAGGCCGGATTCCCCAACGGTTTCAGCACATCGCTGATGTACCTCAGCGGTTACGACGGCGGCACCAACGACCTGGTCGCCGCCATGCAGGACCAGCTCGCCAAGGTCGGCATCAAGATCGAGCTGGAGCCGCTTGAGGTCGGCGCCTGGGGCGACAAGCTGGTCAACGCCAAATACGCCCTGAGCTGGAACGCGCAGTCGTACTACTCCAACCCGTACCAGTACGTGCAGCCCGCCGCGGGTCGTCAGGGCCCCGTCCCCGACTCCCTGCAGAAGCTGCTCGACGCGGCGCTGACGGCCGAGAGCCAGGAGGCGTACCAGCAGGCCCTCATCGCCGTCGAGAAGGAGGAGGCCGAGCTGGTCTACCCCACGATCACCCTGCTCGCGACGGACATGTTCGTCGCCTACAAGAAGGGGCTGACCGGGGTGGCGGTGCCGCCAAGCCAGAGCCGCACCTTCCTGAGCCAGGTTGGCCGTGGCTGATGCACGAGAGGTGGACCGTCCCCGGAAGGGGGCGGTCCACGCCGTGTCCGCGACGGATGCCCCCCTGCTGGCCGTCGACGCTCTCTCCGTGCACTACGGGAGAGCGGCCAAGGCGGCCGTCGACGACGTCTCGTTCACGATCTCGCGCGGCGACCGGGTCGGACTCGTCGGCGAGTCGGGATCGGGGAAGTCGACCCTCGCGTCGGCGATCCTGCGCATCCTCCCCCCGGCCGCGACCGTCAAGTCCGGCCGGATCGAGCTCGACGGCGAGAACCTGCTGGCCCTCAAGCCCGCGGCGCTGCGATCCATCCGCAGCACCCGCATCGCCCGGGTGCCCCAAGACCCCCTGGGCAGCCTCAACCCGGTCTTCACCATCGGCCGCCAGCTCTCCGACGTCGTCTCCGCGCATCGCAAACTCAGCCGACGTGAGCGGACGACCCTCGTCGAGGAGGCCTTGCGCCAGGTGGGCATCGGCGACGCCGCCGTCAAGCGGCGCAGCTACCCGCACGAACTCTCCGGCGGCATGCGCCAGCGGGTGATGATCGCGATGGCGCTGCTGAACCACCCCGATCTGCTCATCGCCGACGAACCGACGACGGCACTCGACGTGACCGTCCAGGCCCAGGTGATCGAGCTCCTGCGCGAGCGGGTCGAGAACTCCGCGATGACCCTGCTGGTCATCTCACACGACGTCGGCGTCATCTCCGAGCTGTGCACCAAAGTCATGGTCATGTACGGCGGCCGCATCGTCGAGCAGGGCTCGGCGGCCGACGTCCTCACCCGGCCCACGCACCCCTACACCCGGTCGCTCCTCGACGCCGCGCGAGGAAAGGTGACCACCTACTCCCCTGAGGTGGTGGCATGACCAACGTGACCCCGCGATCCGACATCGTCCTCGACGTCCAGGACGCCGTGAAACACTACGCCCTCCGCCGCCGAGGCCTGCGGGCTCCCCGCCGTTCCGTCCACGCGGTCGACGGGGTCAGCATCCGGCTCCACTCCGGGCAGACCCTGGGGATCGTGGGCGAGTCCGGCTGCGGCAAATCGACGTTCGGACGGCTGATCACCGGCCTGGAGACGCCGACGAGCGGCACCATCCGGGTCGGCGCCCACGGTGTCCCCATCGCCGCGGCACACGGCACCGGAACGGTCCAGGCGGTGTTCCAGGATCCGGCGAGCGCGCTGGACCCGCGGATGACGGTGCGGGAGAGCATCGCCGAGGCGCTGGGCAAGGTCGCGGGGCGTGAACGCGAACGGCGTGTCGACGAGGCGCTCGCCGCCGTCGGGCTCACCCCCGAGTTCGGCGTCCGCTACCCCCACGAGCTGTCCGGCGGCCAGCAGCAGCGGGTGTGCATCGCCCGCGCCATCGTCGACCGGCCCGACCTGATCCTGCTGGACGAGGCCGTGAGCTCGCTCGACGCGTCCCTGCAGGCGCAGATCCTGCACCTGCTCGAACGACTGCAACAAGACACCGGCACGGCCTACGTCTTCATCTCGCACGACCTGCGCGCCGTACGGCAGGTGAGTCACTCGGTGGCCGTCATGTACCTGGGCCAGGTCGTGGAACAGGCGCCGGCCGAGGCGTTCGACCGCGGCCTGCTCCACCCCTACGCGGTCGCGCTGCGCTCCACCGAGCCGCGGATCCTCGACGAGGGGACCGAGCACGTCGAGCGCATCGTGCTCACGGGTGAGCCGCCGAGCGCCGTCTCCCCACCGGCCGGCTGCCGGTTCGCTCCGCGCTGCCCGATCGCCGAAGACCACTGCCGGAGTGTCGCCCCCGACCTCGTCGAGGCGACGTCCGGCCACCTGGTGCGCTGCCACAAGCCGGGCGAGCTCACGCTGTCCGGCGTCGCGCGCGCCGACGCGGAAGTCTAGGAGAGACTGTGCTCCTTTACCTGACAAGGAAGCTGGCCGGAGCCTTCGGCGTCCTGTTCGTCCTTTCGGCGCTGATCTTCTTCGCCGGGCGCGGGTTGGTACCCGGCAACCTGGCCACCACCCTCGCCGGTCCCAAGGCCTCCCAGGAGGCGATCGCGGCGATCGAGCGCGAACTCGGCCTGGACCTGCCGATCTACCAGGCGTACCTCGACTGGCTGGCCGGGGTGCTCCGCGGCGACCTGGGGACCTCGCCCCTGTCGGGTCAGGCCAACCTCGACGTGATCGCCCAGCAGGTGCCGGTCTCCCTGGAACTCAGCCTGATGGGGCTGTTCTTCGCCGTGCTGATCGGCATCCCGATCGGGGTGATGGCGGCAAACCGCGCTGGTAGCGGTACGGACTGGGGCATCCGGCTTCCCCTGCTGATCGTCTTCGCCTTCCCCGCCTTCGTGTCCGGGTCGGCGGCGCTGTACCTGGCGACGCACTACCTGACGAACCTGTACTCGCCGAGCTACATCCCGATCTCCGACAACCTCGTCGCCAACCTGCAGACGATGCTGCTGCCCGCCCTCGCGGTGGGCATCCCGACCGCGCCCCTGGTCAGCCAGATGACGCGGTCCTCGATGATCGAGGTGCTGGCGCAGCCGTACATCGCCACGGCACGCACCAACGGCATCTCCGAATGGCGGATCACCTATCAGTACGCCCTGCGGGCGGCGCTCCCCCCGGTGCTCACGCTGATCGGCTTCATCTTCGGCCTGCTCGTCGGCGGCCTGTTCATCGTGGAACAGATCTTCAGCTTGCCGGGCCTGGGCCGCGGCATCCTCAGCGCCATCTCAAACCGAGACTTCTCCCAGGTCACCGCGCAGGCGATGGTCATAGCAGGGGTGTTCATCCTCGGAAACCTGCTCGTCGACCTGGCGCTGCCGTTCGTCGACCGACGCATCCTCCGCAAGTAGCCTCAGGAGCCAGTGTGTCCACCGTTGCCCACCGACGGCGTCCCTCCCGCAGCGTCCGCTGGCCGGTGCGCGGGGTCGTCGCCAACATCGCGATCTTCCTCATCCTGTTCTACGTCGTGCTCGCGGTCCTGGGGCCGTACCTCACGCCCTTCGCCCCCAACCAGCTCAATGTGGGCCCGCGGCTGTCACCGCCGTCGGCGGAGCACTGGTTCGGCACGGACGCCCTCGGACGCGACCAGCTCTCCCGAGTCGTCGCCGCGGCCCAGCCCGCGCTGCTGGCGGCCGTGTACGCGGTGACGTTCGCCCTCGCGATCGGCACCGTCATCGGCATCGCCGCCGGCTTCCTCGGCGGACTGTGGGACGGCGCCCTGTCCCGCCTGGTCGACCTACTCTTCGCGATCCCCGAGTACCTGCTGGCCATCCTCGTCCTCACCATCATGGGCAGCGGCCTGATCAACGCGTCCGTCGCGATCGGAATCGTGTGCATCCCCCGGTTCGCGCGCATCGCGCGAGGCTCCACCCTTGAGATCATGGGGCGCAACTACATCGACGCCGCCCGGCTCTGCGGGCGCGGGCGCATCTGGATCATGCGGCGCCACATCCTCCCGAACATCGCCTCGCCGCTCGTCATCATGACCGCGATCAACCTGTCCACCGCCGAAGGCGCGTACGCGGCCCTCAGCTTCCTCGGTTTCGGCGTCCGGCCCCCCGAGGCCGACTACGGGAGCATGATCTCCTCCTCCCAGCAGTATCTGCTGACCGATCCGTGGCTGGTGGTGTTCCCCTCCATCGCGTTCGTCGTCCTCGTCCTCGCCTTCAACCTGATCGGCGACGTGATGCGCGACCGTCTGGACCCGCGCAGCCGTACCTCCGCCGGCGCGTGAGCCGATCCCGTTCGTCACGATCTATCAAGAGGAAACCCAGCACCATGTCCGACCACGCCACGACCCTGTACAGCCAGATCGCCCCCATTCTCCGCCAGCGGGGTGTGCCGGGCGTCGCCGTCGCCGTCATGCACCACGGGGACACGACGTTTCTGGAATTCGGCGTCACCAACGTCGAGCACGCCCTGCCGGTGAACCGCGACACGATCTTCCAGGTCGGCTCCATCTCCAAAACCATGCTCGGGCTGATCATCGGGCGGCTCGTGGAACAAGGGCGGGTGGAACTGGACGCGCCGGTGGCGCCGTACTTCCCCGCCGGCACCGGCGTCGACGAGCGGATCACCCTCCGCCACGTCATCACCCACACCTCGGGCATCGACGCGCAGAACATGATCGCGGACGCGCCGCGCATCCTCGGCAACCACGCCGACGACGCCCTCCAGGCGTCCCTCCCGCACTTCGTCCGCCGGCCCCTGCTGTTCGCACCCGGCACCGACTACTCCTACAGCGGCCCCGGCATCATGGTCGCCGCGGCCGTCGTGGAGAAGGCGACCGGCCGGCACTACGCGGACGTCCTCCAGGACGAGGTGCTCGACCCGGCCGGCATGACGAACACGTTCACCACAGCCGACCAGGTCATCACCCGCCGCGTCGCCGCCCCACACGGCCACGACCGGTACGGACGGCCCGAACTGCTCACCGACCGGGGATGGCAGCGCCACTGGCAGCTCCCCGGCTGGGACGTGCCCGGCGGAGGCGTGCTCAGCACCGCCCGCGACCTGATGAAGTACGCCGCCTATGTGCGGTCGCCCGCCGCCCCGGCCGGACTGTTCGACGTCCAGGCGCACCGCGGGCCGATCGGCCGCGACATCGGCCTCGCCTGGTGGCTCGAAGACGTCGCGGGCAGACCCGCCATGCTGCACGACGGTCTGACCATCGGCTACGCCACCCGGCTCGTCCTGATCCCCTCCGAAGACCTCGCGTTCGCCGTCCTTACCAACTCCCTGGAAGGCGGCCCCGCCGTCAAGGAGATCGAACGCGTCATCGCCCGCACCCTGTTCGGCCACGTCCCGCTCCGCGCCACCGGCCCCGTCGACGACAAACTGAGCGACGCCCTGCTCGGCACCTACGACTGCGGCTTCTACGGCACCGTGACCATCGCCCCCGGCACCCGGGCCGGCGAACTGCGGATGATCGCCAATCAGGCTCCGGCGGACTCCGACCGGTTCACCATCGAACTGTCCTCCGCCGACCGCCTCGTCCGCTGCGGCGAAGACTCATTGATCATGCTGGAGCCGAACGGCGAGGAAAGCTCGCGCATCCCCTTCGTCAGAGACCCCGACGGCACGGTCTCGGCCCTGCGCATCGGAGAGCGAATCGCGAGCCGCGTCGCCTGAGGCCCGTTGCACAACATTCCCGTCGACGGCTTGGAACTCCGAGCCAGAACCTCCCGTACGTCGTGCGTCGTCGATGACGACGGAGACCATGTGGTCGAGGCGGGCCCGTCCCAGGGCTGAAGAACGGATGATCGCGGTGGGTGGGCCCGGCGTGCTTGGCGGGGCCCACCCAAGGTGGGACGTGGTTCGGCTGAAACATGATCGGCAGCCGCTCCCGATCGGTGAATCATCGATCGTGACGACGACAGCCGGCCGAAGGCCGCCCCTGATAGGCCGCGGTTAGTAGGTGTAGGTCCAGGTCCAGGAGACGGTGACGGTGACGCTGACGGTCGCCGTCAGCGTGAGCGACTCGTTGTCGCGGGAGGCGACCGGCTGCTCCTGCAGAATCGCCTCGGTGGAGGCGTAATTCGCGTAACCAGCAATCAACTCATTCATCGATTCGGTTCCTTTCCTAATAGGTGAAGGTGATGGTGTTAGGGGAGGTGGTCGTCGTTGAGAGAGTCAACGAGAAAGAGGTAACGGAAGTCGACTCGTTTAGACGGGAGGCGAGCTGCTGCTCCCGCAGAATCGCCTCGGCGGAGGCGTAACTCGCGTAGCCCGCAATCAACTCATTCATCGATTCCGTTCCTTTCCTAATAGGTGAAGGTGATGGTGACCGGCGTGATGCTCACCGAGTTGGTAAGGTAAATCGACTCCATTTCGCGGGAGGCGAGCTGCTGCTCCCGCAGAATCGCCTCGGTGGAGGCGTAACTCGCGTAACCAGCAATCAACTCGTTCATTGGCACCACTTACTGTTAGATGCTGACGGTGGCGGTGACGGTGAAGCTGAAGCTGACGGTGACGGTGACGGTGACGGTGAGAAGCTCAGTCTGCCGCTCGCGGGAGGCGACCTGCTGCTCCCGCAGGATCGCCTCAGTTGAGGCGTAATTCGCGTAACCCGCAATCAGTTCATTCATCGCTTGCGTTCCTTTGTTAAACGGTTACGGTGATGGAAGCAGCCCGGTCCGCGTCTCGTCGTCGCGGGAGGCGACCTGCTGCTCCCGCAGGATCACCTCAGCGGAGGCGTAACTCGCGTAACCAGCAATCAGTCCGTACACCATGCGAAGAATCGCCTGACCATGGTGTGCGGACGGCCCCGGATGCGGCCAGGCTGATTCCATCTCGGCCGAGCACAACGGAAACAGAGGACGGTTCGAATGGAAATGGCGAGAACTTGCCCGCTCGAACCATCCATGACTTTGTGATCTGCTGACCGGGATGACAGGTATCTGCTATCCGGCTCCGCGCCCGGTCGGCAAAGGACCGACCTGCCAGCAAGATCCTGTCAGACATCCTCCCAATGGGTTCTGCCAGTGAATTGCTGTGATATCGGGCTGTCCTGGAACCCTCGTAGTGTGCGGCCATGAATGTGAAGGAAAAATCCGGCCACAGGGCGCCGGAGACGGCGCGAACCATGCCGGCCAGGCCTGTGCAACGCCCGGCGGAGTTCACGCGGACGATCGCCTCCATCAGCGGCTCCACTCCCGTCGTGGAGAGCATGCGGAGCTTCCTCGGGCGCAACGACAACTGGCAGGTACCCACCGAGGACGCGGCTGATCTGTTCGTGAAGCGCCTTCGGGGCGAACGTCCCCAGGTTGAGGCCCGGATGCGCCGGATCCTCGCATTTCAGCAGGCGATCGCCGGACAGCAGACGCGCGAGTTGCGCACGGCTCGGTTCCGGGGCAGCGACTTCGACCAAGGTCTGGTTGTGTTCGACTACGTGCCTGAATCGCGTACTGCTTCGGACCTACTCGCCGGTGACGAGCTGGACACCGACCTGGCTCACCGAATGGGCCGCATTCTCGGCGAGATCCACCGGTTGCCACCGCCGGCCCCCGACCGTCCCGAGGTAGCCGAAGCAAACAAGGCGACGACCTTCTACGCGCTGAGCCCGCAGGCTTACGCCGATTGCAGCGGTGGGGAGGTGGAGGCCTGGTCCATGCTGCAGCACGACAGACTGCTCGTGGAGACCCTCGACCGGTTGAGCCGCCGATCGGCCCAGGCCCCTGCCACCGCAACACACGGAGATATCAGGCTTGACCAGTTTCTCCTGGCAGGCGACGACATTTACGTCATCGACTGGGAGGAGTTCCGCCTAGGAGATCCGGCTCGCGACGTCGGGAGCTTCGCCGGCGAGTTCGTCCGCCACGCGGTAGGACGGATGTTCTCCGAGCTTGATATCGATCTCGGCCTGACGCCGGGTGCGGCCCATGAGGCCATTCTGGCGGCCGGCGACGAGCACCTGATGAACATACGTGAGCACGTGTGTCGATTCTGGGACGGATACCAGGAGACCGCGGAGATCGACGAGGGGCTGGCGGTTCGCGCGACCAGTTACCTCGGCTGGCACTTCATCGACCGGCTTCTCGCAGGTGCGGTTCACGCCGTAAAGCTCAGCGCCATTGAAAAAGGCATGGCCGGGATCGGCAGGAATGCGCTCCTCATGCCGGAGCGATTCGCAGCGGTCATCGGCCTTGGAGAGGAATGACGTCATGACGGACACCCATCCGGGCATCCTCGACCGCCTCGCACGATACCTTGACAAGTTGCACTTCGACCGCGCCGAAAAATGTGTGACAGTCGGCGATGAAACCATCGAATACGACAGCGCGAAACGTCTGCGCCAAGAACTCGGCAGTGCGCTCTACCGCCACTGGCACAGCGGCTCCGTCATCCGGCCCGAGGACCGCGATCTGCATCGTGACTTCGACTTCGAGGACCTGCTCCGCGAAGCCACCCCGCATCGCACCAGCAAGACACCGGCGGTCGTGAAATCAGCGCTGCTGGACGGCCCGCTCGGTCAGCACATTCTGTTTGACGTGGGCCATGTTCGCCTGCGGATCCCCGGGAGTGAGGGGCCGTCCCCATTGCCCGAGATCGGGACCAGGACCACCCTTGAGCTCCCTGCCATCCGCCCAGGGCTCTCCCCGGGCTTCTTCCTCGTCAACGGCTCGGCCGGTGGCAACTCCTCCGCGGGCCCCGTCCTCCGCGTGTACCTGCACATTGACGAGTCGTCGATGGCACCGGCCGTGTGGCGCGCCGCCCTGACGTACCTGGAGTCGCTGAAAGCGACCTACCGGGCAAAGATCCTGGCGAAGGCGAGCAGGTACCCACGGCGTGACGCCATGGTCGTCTACCTCGCGGAAGAGTCCTGGCACACGGTGGACGGCCTCGTCGAGGCGGTCCGGCACCTGCCCGGACTCAAACCGGACTACTCGCTCATGACCTGTCCGATCGCCGACGGAGTGGCCTTCGGCTGGGAGCCGAGAGACCAGCGGGTCGGCTGGGATCGAATGAGCCTCGGCCAGCACCGCACCATGGTGATCGCCCATGCGGTAGCCGCGCATCTGTTCGAGGACGCCGACCTGCACACGGCCGTCGCCGACGGGTTCCACGAGGCCAACATCGACCCGCAACGGCCCTATCGCAACGGCGACAGCCCCGATTGGACCCCCGTCGTGCGGGGAGCGGCGTCATGACCTCCACCCGTGTGTCCTTCATGTTCCCGCAACAGCCCACCGATCCTGACGCGATCCTTGAATTCGGGTCGCTCGTGCAGGAGATCGGAGCGCAACGGCTGTGGCTCGGGCAGTCACTGCGCATCGAGTCGCACCCGGCCATCGCCTACATGGCGGGTGCCGGCTGCAAGATCTCAGTCGGCATGTCGGTGGGGCTGACCGTTCTCCGCAATCCCTATGACGCCGCTCTTCAGGCGCGTTCCCTTGCTCGGCTGCTGGACAGACCCGTCGCCGTCGGATACGGCGCGGCTTTCCCGTCATTCGTCACAAGTGTTCGGGGGGAACCCTAC
The DNA here is from genome assembly GCF_025996515.1 of Rhizohabitans arisaemae. Lineage (GTDB taxonomy): Bacteria > Actinomycetota > Actinomycetes > Streptosporangiales > Streptosporangiaceae > Rhizohabitans > Rhizohabitans arisaemae. The sequence goes on along the minus strand of NZ_BLRH01000029.1, from coordinate 94,699 downwards.
GCCAAGCCCGCCGCGATGGTGGGAGAGTACATCTCCATCGCCCGCAGGCTCGCCAACAACGAGGCGGTCGCCCACAACGGTGAACACTTCACCGTGAACGCGCAGCTCCCCCCGATGGAGACACCCAAGGTGGAGATCGGGGCGGGCGTGCTGCGGCCGGTCATGGCCCGAGCCACCGGCCGCCACGGCGATCTCGCGATGACGTGGCTGACCCCGCTGAACTACATCGAGAACGTCGTGATGCCCGCGGTCGCCGAAGGCGCGCGAGGAGTGCAGACTCCGCCGCGCATCGTATCGATGATTCACGCAGGGGTGGAGCGGCCTAAGCGGAACCCGATGTTACTCGCCCAATACGGCAGCATGGCCCACCTACAGGCTCCGCACTACACCGACATGCTCCGCAAGGCCGGCCTCGACGTCGACGCTTCCGACCCGATATCAGGCGCACGCGAACTCGTTCAGGCCGGAGTCTACGTATACGGCAGCCCATCCCATATCGCCGGCGAGATCAGCAAATACCACGCGATCGGCGTCGACGAGGTCGTCATCAACCCCTGCTCCGTCGGCAATATGTACGGCATGCAGGCGGTCATCGAAGATCTTCGGGAGATCTTCGCCGCACTCGCCGAGCTACGAACCCCGCACGCGCAGAAGGGAGACTCCGATGGCTCGCTCCCCGAACTCGCCGACGCTGCGGCTGCTGTCCCGCTCGGTTAGGTCCCGGCGCGCCCGGCTCTCCGCCGCTGTGGCGCTGGCGCTCCTGGCCGCGGCCTCGGGAATCGTCGCGCCCCTGCTGATCGCACAGATGGTCAGCGCGATCGGCGACGAGCGAACCAACCTGACCGCCGTGGTCGTCCAGCTGGTGGTTTGCGTGCTCGCCGGGGCGTTCGCCGGAGGCTGGTCGTCCTATCTGCTGAGCTCGGTCGGCGAGCGGGCCATCGAGGACGTGCGGCTATCGGTGGTGCGTCACGCGATCCGCCTGCGTGTTCCGGTGATAGACCGCATCGGCGTCGGCGAGATCGTCTCACGTATCGGTCCGGACGCCGCGCAACTGCGGGCGATCACCGATACCGGAGTCACCGTCCTGCCGGTATCGGCGATCCTGGTGGCTGCCTATCTCACCATCATGGGCCTGCTCGACTGGGTGATGCTGGCCATCACCGTCGGCACCTTCGCGGTCGCCTCGATCGCCATTCGCGCCTTCCTCATCGGGATGCGCAAGGCGGCGCAGAGCCAGCAAATGGCACTCGGTCGTCTGGCGCAGTCCGCTCAGTCGGTCTTCGCCATGATCTCTACGGTCAAGGCCTACAACGCCGAAGACCGTGCCGTCGAGCCGTTGAAGGAGGAGGCGGCCGCCGCGGCGGCCTCGGCGATCCAAGCAGCGCGCGCGCAGGCGGCGATCAGCCCGCTCATGGGGCTGGGACAGCAAGTCGCGATCATCGGTGTTCTCGCCGTGGGTGGTATCCGCCTCTCCTCCGGTTCGCTCGACGTGGCCAGTTTCATCGCGTTCCTGGTTTACCTCTTCCAGTTGGTGAACCCGTTGATGACCCTCGCTCAGGGAGCCGGCCGAATCCAGGTCGGACGAGCCGCGGCCACACGCGTCGACGAGGTGCTCGGTGCGGAGGCCGAGCAGCTCGAAGACGGGGAGGCGCCGACGGTCGCCGACCAGGCGCCGGCCCTCAGGTTCTGCGAGGTCGATGTCGACTACGGCGACAAGCAGGTGCTCGAACAGGTATCGCTCGAAGTGCCGCGAAGCGGTGTTCTGGCCGTGGTCGGACCGTCAGGGGCGGGCAAGTCCACCCTCCTGAACCTCGTGGAGCGTTTCGCGGAACCCAGCAGCGGACATGTCGAACTGCTCGGCACCGCTCTGGACGCCTGGCCGATCGCCCGAGCGCGGCGGCGGATGGCGCTGGTCGAGCAAGGCCGGACCGTCCTCAACATGAGCATCCGGCAGAACCTGGCGCTGGGCAGGCGGGACGAGCCCACGGACGAACAACTCGTCGACGCGTTGCGCGCCGTCGGCCTGGAGGAGGCCGTGAGCACGCTCCAAGCGGGGCTTGACGCCGTCCTCGGCCAGGGTGTGCAAATGTCCGGAGGCGAGGAGCAGAGGCTGGCCATCGCCCGTGCGCTTCTTACCGATGCGGAGATCCTCCTGTTGGACGAACCCAGCGCGCACATGGACGGCATCAACGAGAGCCGGTTCGTGGACCTGCTGACACGGCTCGGACGCGATCGGGCCGTGGTGGTCGTCACCCATCGACCGTCGACCGTCGCCGCCGCCCGCTCCATCGCCGTGATGGAAGCCGGTCGCGTGACGGCCGTCGGCGATCACAAGACGTTGCTCGCCACCTGCCCGACCTATCAGGCGCTGGTGCGCAGCCAAGGCGAGGTCGACGAGACCTCGGCGATGGTGCCGCAGATGGCGGGATAGGGAGCGGAGATCGCCATGGTAGCCACGCACCCGCCGTTTGAAGTGGTGAGCCGAGAGCTTCCCGGCGGCGTAACCGTGATCGTTCGACCCGACCCTTTGCTGGGATTCACCGTGCTCAATGTCTGGCACAGCGTGGGTTCGCTCCATGACCCCATCGGGCGATCGGGTCTGGCGCATCTGGTCGAACACGTGATGTCCGGTGCGTCCGAAGGCATACGCGACGCCCCCGGACCGGTGGGATCCGTTCACGCCACCACGGCCTACGAGTGCACCAACTATCTCGAGACCGGCCCGGCCTCGGCGCTGCCCGAGTTGCTGGCCGGCGCCGTCGATCGGATCAAGAGCGGTGCCGCGGGTCTCTCGGACGCCGTCCTCGAGCGGCACCGCCGGATCGTGCTCGAAGAGATCCACCAACGTGAGGAGCCCGCACGCTTCGGCTCCGGACTGCGGCGAAACCTGCGGCTGCTGTTCGGTGCGGACCACCCGCTCGGGAAGCCGCCGTTTGGCGCGCTGAAAGAGATCTCCGCGATGACGCCGACAGACGTTCGTGGATTCATCGAACGCCACTACGGGACATCACGACTTGTAGTGTCGATCATTGGTCCCGTTCATCCCGAACATGCCATGGAACTGGTCGCGCGCCACATGACCGGGTTGCCCTACGGACAGCCTTCCGGGGACGGGAGACTCGCCTCGGCGGCCTCTGGCCGGACCCGGCGTGAGGACGTGCAGGAGGGGCAGCCGACCGGGATGCTCAGGTACGCCATCGCTCTGCCCGCAGCACGTGAGCGCCTGGCGGCGGCCTCCGAGGTTGTCATGACCGCCCTGGCGGGCGCCACGTGGTCCGTGATCGGAAGCGATCTCGTCCACGAGTACCGGCTGCTGGGTGCTCTGGCCCAACACGAACGCTGCGGGGACGGTCCGTCGATCGGGCTGCTCAAGATCAGTGCGCCGGCGGGTGTCGACCTGCACGACCTTGAGAAGGCGGTGGCTGCCCGCCTGGGAGACCTGGCCCGCACCGGTATTCGGGAAGATGTGCTGACCGCGGCGAAGGCCCAGCGGGGCAAGGAGCAGCTGGCCGTACTGGGCAGTGCTCGCCTGTGTGCTGAGGAACTGTGTCGTGAACAGTCATGGTCGGGCGACCCGTCAGGAATCACCGGACGGCTTGACGCCGTCCGCGCCGTGACCGTCGACCAGGTCTCCGAGATCATCGCAGGCCCGCTGGCGCGACCCTCGGTGGTCGCCTTTCACACCGACCCCCCGGGGAACCCCACATGGATCGTCTGACAACCACGCCGGTGTGGCGGTTTCCCGCAGCCCGCACGCTCCTGCTCGACAGCGGGATGCGCGTAAAGCTGGTGGACATGCCCGGCCGGTTCATCGCTTCCGTCGCCGTCGTCGTCGATCTGCCGACCGAGGTGGAGACGCCCGACGTGGAGGGCGTCGTGGCCGCGTACGCGACGATGATGCTCAGCGACGCACCGCATGCCAGAGCCGACCTCGTCAGCGAAGTCGCCAAGGCCGGCGGAATGATCACCACCAGATGCAGCCATCGAGGCCCGGTCGTCGTAGCCGACTGCCCCATGTCCGAGCTGCCGAGCCTGTTTCGAGCGCTCGTGCCGATGCTCATGCGGTTCGAGCCGACGGCCCGCTCCTTCGACAAGCTCCGGCGCCGCATCGCCGCTGAGCGGGTGTTCGAGGCGAGTGACCCGGCCGGCCTGGCCAACAAACTCCTGAACGAGTCCGTGCTTGAACCCGCAAGCCGCTACAGCCGCCCGCTGGGTGGATCGGAGGCGGCGTGGCGACACTTGACCTTGGACGATGTCGCCGAGCTGTTCGAAACCCGGGTCGGTCCACAGCGTATGACCCTGATAGTCGTCGGTGATCTGGGCATGCTGGACGCGGCCAAGGCGGCGGCCGAGGCCTTCGGGGGATACCCGGCCCAGGGCCGCCTTCCGGTCGCCGACCGGCCACCGGTTCCCGATGGCACCCCGCGGCTGCTGTGCCGTCCCGGGCCCGGTGGGCCTCAGACCAGACTCATGCTGGGCTGCTTCGGCATCGACCGGCTGGACCCTCGGTGGCCCTCCGCGCGAGCTGCGGCCGAACTGCTCGGGGCAGGGCCGGATTCCCTGCTCAACGTCGAGGTACGCGGGCGCCTGGGCCTCAGCTACGGCATCGAGGCGAGGTTTCTCCCGTTCCATGCCGGGGGGGTGTTCGTGGTGCACGGCGCAGTCGACGGCGCACGCAGTGAACACGCTGCCGCGGCGATCCTGCGGACCCTGCATGGGATGTGCCGGGGAGCAGTGGACACCGAGCGATTCGCGCGAGTCCGCAGCCGTATGGTCGGCTCAGCGCCCGAGATCTACGAGTCAGCCCTGGCCGTCGCCCATCAGTACGTGGAACTCGTCTCATGCGGGATCCACGAGTCGTTCATCGACGAACATCTCAACCGCCTCGGCTCCCTGGGTGTGGACCAGATGGTGACCGACTTCCGTAGCATCATTGATCCGGATTCGCTGCATGTCGTCGCCGTCGGACGCTTCGACCCTGATGTACCGACACTGGCTGGATCCGTCCTCTCCGGACTTGAACGCGGCTGAATCGGAGCTTCCTCACCCTGATGAGTACGCCGACGGGGTCGCATATGCCAAGCCGTGTACCCAACGTGCGACCTGCACCCGTGAAGTGCAGTTGAGCTTGCGCATGACCTGGCGGAGGTGGTTGATAACAGTCCAGTCGGAAATGCAGAGTTGACGGGCAATCTGCTTGTTGGTCAGTCCGTCGGCAACCAGGCTTGCCACTTCGGACTCGCGAGTGGTGAGCTTTGAGCGTTCTTTCAACAGCCGAGAGTTCGGCGTCTCGGACAGCGGCTGGCCGGGGAGCACGGAACGTCCGATCCCATTGTTGTTAAAACGCCGCTGCAGGATCTCATGGAGGAGATCCACGAGATCGGCGGCCATACCTTCCACTGCCCCACGCCACAGTGAGCGCGCGCCGATGCGCTTGGACAGTTGCCAATAGGTCTCGGCCAAGGTTGGCCAAGAAACCGTGTTGCAGTCCAAATAAACTCGGGCGAGCGAGCCTACAACCATTGCGAGGTCCCTACCCCCCTGCTTGAGGTTGCGCGAATGCCGGCCGCCGATAACTGTTTCTACCGCTGACATCGTCACCGCCGGTCCGAGCGGCAGGAATTTCTCCAGGGCGCGCTCGATGTACAGCCGCGCATCGCCATGCCCCTTGCCGCACGCCGCCGCAGCCCGCCACAACAGCAAAGAACCGGCGGCGTACCCGTCGCCATTGCGCATGGCCTCATACAAGGCCAACCGGCATTCGTCGTCAGCCCGTTCAAACTGCCGAGTCCGTATCAGGCACGCAACATATTCCGCGACGGTTTCGGTCAGCCGACGCAGGTCTCCTTGTTGCCTCTCGGCTTTTACGCACTCCGCCAGCGACTCGGCATCGGTATCGTCAACGACCAGGCTGTGGAGGAGTATCGTCTCCGGGTCGGTCCAACCGGTGGGGCACAGGCTCTCAAGGCATACCGCGGCCGCCTCCTGCTCCCCGGCCATTGCGAAGACTCGCACGGCCAGCCGTGCCAGCGCATGCCGTTCCATCGCGGTCGTCGGGTCGTACTCGCGAATGATGGGAAGGAGGTGCGGAAGGAGTTCCGCCACACCGCAGGTGCGGGCCAGCAGTGGAAGTGCATCGGACATCAATGCGACAGCTTGAGCGTATCGGCCGTTCCCCACGAGTTCGGTGATCGCGCATCGTAGGTTCCGCTGCTCATGTTGGAACTCGTCGAGCACCTTTCCCTGGGACTCGGAGAAACAATTGGCGGCCAAGCGTCGGATATGGGAAGAGAGATAATCTGCCTGGGACTGCCGGATTGCTGCGAGTGATATCTCCGGCTGCCCCGCACACCAGTTCGCGGCCGAGAACCCCGCCACACGTAGGTGATAGCGATCACGTGACGGGGACGCTTCGGAAGCGGCGTTGAACACCAGCCCCCGTTCGATCAGCGAACCTGTCAAACGGTCGATGTCACAACGGGGAAGTGACTGCCGTAGGATGCCCAAGCTCGCTCCGCCAGGCATGGCGAGAATCGACGCCAAGACCACCATCTCGTCGTTGGTCAGGTTGCGAGAGCGTGGCTCCGCCCCTTCGATGAACTCTCCCAGTCGATTGCGGGAGACGTCCTCGGTCACCGCATCGTGCACCGCTGTCAGTCCGTAACGGGCGACAAGCTCCGCGAGCGTATCGACGTCCGCCGGGATACCGAATGATACGGCGCAGATCCGTGTCACCCTGCCCAGGTCCTCAAAGGTGAGGGAGAAGGTTGGATCACGTCGTCGCAGGCAGAGCAGGAAGAATCGCGCCACCTCACTCAGGATCGCCAGGCCGGCGCCTTGTTCCGGGCCTCGCAGCGGTCGTATCGGCAAGGTGGGAACCCCGTCCAGCGGAGCGCTGCTGTTCGCGGAAACGACAACGTGCACCCATGAGTGGCGGTGGGGCAGTTCCAGTAGCCCACGTCGATGAGTGTCGTCCAGAAGCTCGACATCATCGATGAGGATCACCAAGCGCTCAGGGTCGGCTTCGCCATCCGCAGCGTGGATGACGCTGTGCAATCGCTCGAAGAGGGTGTGAGACGGCTCGCTTCCCGCATTCGCGGCGAACAGCGCGACGCCATCAGCCACGGCCAGATACTCGCCCACACGGGTCAGCACTGCGGTCTTACCGATGCCGGGGGGACCCGTAAGCCCGAGCGTCCGGCTGTCGGAGCAGGCGAGCAAGACCTGAATGGCCCTTAGCACGTCACCTGTTTGGGGAGGATCCGGAACCTGTAGAACTTGTTCCACCTGATCCAACCATGGCTCCTCCGCCTGGTGGATGTCGGCAATCATCGCGCGATCCTTTCTTCGATCCTGCAGCGGACGTGCTCCTCAAGCGGTAAGAACGGTGGCGACCCGCCTGGCGAGGAGTTTGAACACCGGCTGCTCCCAAACGCCCAGCCGACACCCGGCTCAGGTCGCCGGCAGTCAAATGTGACGAGCCACCACCGTCTCCACCCACATCGAGCAGCCGAGATCGGGCCGACGGCGGCTCCTCGCCCTGATCGGCTTGTGCTGCTCCCCCAAGGGGTCTCGTGGGTTGGGGCGCATCCTCGAGGCCTTGACCGACCTCGACCGGCTCTCGTTCCCAGCATGGCCAAGGCGTCCGGCCGCCGTAGGGGAGTTCCTGACCGACCCCGTGCAATGAGTGATCCGATAGCCGGCGCGGCACGGCTTTCGAGGAGGTTCGTGGTCCACCGCTCCGCCAAGCCCGCCAGGGGCGGTGCGGCTCAATGCGGAGAGCGGCCTGGGTATGTGCTTCACCCGGCTCCGTACCGTACATCGGCCCGCGCGCGAGCTGTGATCCGTCATCCGCTGAAGTCGACGACGCGACAGCCACATCGAGCGTTGCACGGGACCACCGCCCATCCCCACTGTGCCCTCACCATGTACTTTCTCCGCCCTCGGGAGACGTCCTCGGATCATCACGGGTGGATCTTGTGAATGGCTTGCGCCCCACTGCACACAGATCTTCCGGCTTGCGGATCACACTGGTCGCCGACTACGCCCGGGCCGGACGGGACGCGGGCAAACCGGTGGGCGTGTGCGGAAAGGCGGCGGGCTTGTCGGCCGCTCGACAGGTGGCGCCGCATACGACTCAGCCAACGATGACAGCGCGATGTCTTGACTTCGCAGATATATGGGTCTAAACAAAGATAAAACAACATCCAATCGGTGGAGGAACACACATCATGTACGCGGAGGAGCGCCAGCAGGAGATCCTGCGGCGGGCCCGTGAGGTGGGCCGGGTCGACGTCGTCCGGCTGGCCGAGGATCTCCAGGTCACCACCGAGACGATCCGCCGCGACCTGACCACGTTGGAGCGGGCGGGCGTGCTGCGGCGCGTGCACGGCGGCGCGATCCCCGTCGAGCGGCTGGGCTTCGAGCCCGAACTGGCCGCGCGCGACGAGGTGATGACCGCAGAGAAGGAACGCATCGCCAAAGCCGCCCTGGCCGAGCTGCCGGAGGACGGCTCGATCATCATCGACGCCGGCACCACCACCGGGCGGCTGGTGCGCGTGCTGCCCGCCGACCGCGAGCTCACCGTCGTGGTCAACTCCCCGCCCCTGGCGACCGTGCTGGCCACCCGGCCCAACCTGCACGTCATCATGCTCGGCGGCCGGGTGCGCGGCCGGACTCTGGCCACCGTGGACGACTGGGCCCTGCAGCCCCTCACCCACCTGCACGTCGACGTCGCCTTCATGGCCACCAACGGCTGCTCGGTCAGCGCCGGGCTGACCACCCCCGACCCGGCCGAGGCGGCGATCAAGCGCGCGATGATCAAGGCCGCCGAGCGCAGCGTGCTGCTGGCCGACCACACCAAGTTCGCCGGCACCCACCTGGCCCGCTTCGCCACCCTCGCCGAGATCGACGTGCTGATCACCGACACCGGCGTCACCCCGGACCACGCCGCCCGGCTGGCCGCGGCCGGTCCCGAGGTGATCCGGGCATGATCCTCACGTTGACGCTCAACCCGAGCCTGGACCGGACCATCGAGATCGCCTCGCTGGAGCGCGGCGCGGTCATCAGAGCCGCCGCGGCCAGGATCGACCCGGGCGGCAAGGGCGTCAACGTCTCCCGCGCGCTGCTGGCCAACGGCGTCGCCTCCTGCGCCGTGGTGCCCTACGGCGGGGACGAGGGCCGTCGGCTGGTCAACCTCCTGTACGGCGAGGGCTTGGACATGGTGACCGTACCGGTGGGCGGATCGACCCGCTCCAACGTCACCCTCGCCGAGCCCGACGGCACCACCACCAAGATCAACGAGCCTGGCACCGCGCTGAGCGGCATGGAGCTCGACCTCATCGCCGAGGCCCTGCTCGGCGCCGCCCACTCGGCGGACTGGGCGGTCGTCTCCGGCAGCCTGCCGCCCGGCGTGCCCGCCCAGGTCTACGCGACCCTCGGCCGCCGCTTCGCCGACGCCGGCATCCTCGTCGCCGTCGACACCAGCGGCCCGGCGCTCGGCTGCGCCCTCGGGGCCGGGCCCGCTTTGGTCAAACCGAACCGGGAGGAGCTGGCCGAGGCGACGGGACTGGCCATCACCAGGCTCGGCGACGTGGTCGAGGCGGCGGAGAAGCTGCGGGCCGCCGGGGCGCGAGCCGTACTGGCCAGTCTGGGTTCCGACGGCGCGCTCCTGCTGCAGGAGGAGGGCTGCTGGTACGGCAGAGCCACCGTGACCGAGCCGCGCAGCTCCGTCGGTGCGGGCGACGCCATGCTCGCCGGATTCCTCGCCGCGGGCGCGCAGGGCCCGGCCGCTCTCGCCGAGGGCCTGGCCTGGGGTGCCGCGGCCGTCTCCCTGCCCGGCAGCCGCATGCCCCACCCCGCCGACCTGCGCCGGGACCTGGTGGAGATCAGCCCGCCCGACCCCGAACTGGCCCTGCACCCCTGATCCGAAGTCGTCTGTCCACCAAGTTGCTCACCCCCCGAAGGAGTGACGTCCATGGCCGACACCTACACGCCCCCGGTCTACGGGACCGGGGTCAAAGCCACCATCCAGCGCCTCGGCGGCCATCTGGCCGGGATGATCATGCCCAACATCGGCGCGTTCATCGCCTGGGGCCTGATCACCGCACTGTTCATCCCCACCGGCTGGCTGCCCCACGAGGGCTTGGCCAAGCTGGTCGGGCCGATCATCAGCTATCTGCTGCCGATCCTGATCGGCTACACCGGCGGCAGGATGGTCCACGGTCAGCGTGGCGCGGTCGTCGGCGCGGTCGCCACCATGGGCGTGGTCGTCGGCTCAGAGATCCCGATGTTCCTGGGCGCGATGATCATGGGTCCGCTGAGCGCCCTGATCATCAAGTACGTCGACAAGTTCGCCCAGGACCGCACCCGGGTCGGCTTCGAGATGCTGGTCGACAACTTCACCGCCGGCATCGTCGGCGGCGCCATGGCCGTGCTCGGCATCCTGGGCATCGGGCCGATCGTCCGCGTCGTGACCGAGGCCGCGGGCGACGCGGTCTCCTGGATGATCACCAACAACCTGCTGCCCCTGGCCTCGGTCCTCATCGAACCGGCCAAGGTGCTCTTCCTCAACAACGCCATCAACCACGGCGTGCTCGGCCCCCTCGGCGTCACGCAGTCGGTGCAGGACGGCAAGTCGATCCTGTTCATGCTGGAGTCCAACCCCGGTCCGGGACTCGGCCTGCTCCTCGCCTACCTGCTCTTCGGCCCGAGGCTGCTGCGTCCCACCACCCCGGCCGCGATGATCATCCACTTTTTCGGCGGCATCCACGAGATCTACTTCCCCTACGTGCTGATGAAGCCGCGGCTGATCCTCGCCGTGATCGCGGGCGGTGCGGCAGGCGTCTTCACCTTCCTGATCACCGGCGCCGGCCTGGTCGCCACCCCCTCGCCGGGCAGTATTTTCGCCTACCTGGCCGTCACCCCCAGGGGCGGCTGGTTCGGCGTGATCCTCGGTATCGTCATCGCCGCTGGCGTCACCTTCGCCCTGGCCTCGCTCCTGCTGGGCTTCGGCAGGGGTGAGAAGGCCCAGGAGGGTGCGGAATCACAGCAATCCGACAACCCTGCCGCGGGACCCGAGCCCCGCGAGCCCGTCACCGACACCTCGGCCACCAGGGAGACCGGCGCATGAACGCCAAGGACGTCCGCAAAGTCATCGTCGCCTGCGACGCCGGGATGGGCAGCAGCGTGATGCTCGCCGCCACCCTGCGCAAGCAGCTCAAAGGCCTGCCGGTGGAGGTCGAGCACACCCCGGTCGACGCCATCCCGGCCGACGCCGACGTGGTGCTCACCCACGCCGGGCTGGCCGCCCGCGCCCGTGCCGCCGCGCCGGGCAAGCTCGTCATCCCCTTCCAGATCTTCCTTGGTGACCCCGCGGTCACGCGGCTGGTCGACACGCTCAAGAAGGGCGGGGACCTCGGTGCGTGAGGTGCTGGAGGCGCGAGCCGTACTCCTGAACGAGCACGCCGCCACCCGCGAGGAAGCCGTCGAGCGATGCGGCCGCCTGCTGGTCGAGATCGGCGCGGCCGCGGAGCCGTACATCGCCTCCATGCTGGAGCGCGAGCGCTCGATCTCCACCTATGTGGGTGAGCAGGTCGCCATCCCGCATGGCCTGAACCGCGAGGCGGTGCTGCGCGACGCCGTCTGCGTGGTGCGTTTCCCCGGCGGGGTCGACTGGGAAGGCGAGCGGGTCAGCCTCTGCGTGGGTATCGCCGCCCGCGGCGACGGACACGTGGCTCTGCTGGCCGAACTGGCCGAGATCCTGCTGTACCCGGAGCGTGCCCGCGCCCTGCGCGAGGCCGTCGACGTCGAGACCGTACTGAAGGAGCTGGCATGAAGGTCGCCCGTTTCCACGCCCCCGGCGACCTGCGCATCGAGGAGGCCCCGGAGCCGACCGGCGACCTGGTCGTCAAGGTACGCAACTGCTCCACCTGCGGAACCGACAACAAGATCTACCGTCACGGCCACCACCACATCCGGCCGCCGCGCGTGATGGGCCACGAGATCGCCGGTGAGGTGGTGGGCACCGGTGAGCGCGTCCAGGTCATCGCGGCCATCCCGTGCGGCACCTGCGCCGAGTGCCGGCGCGGCCGGATGACGGTCTGCCCGAACCAGGAGTCCATGGGCTACCACTACGACGGCGGGTTCGCCGAGTACATGGCGGTCCCGGGCAAGGTCCTTGCCGTCGGCGGGGTCAACCGCATCCCGGACGGCGTCTCCTTCGCCGAGGCCTCGGTCGCCGAGCCGCTGGCCTGTGTGCTCAACGGCCAGGAACTGGCCGGCGTGGGCGAGGGCGACGACGTGGTGGTCATGGGTGCCGGGCCGATCGGCTGCCTGCATGTACGGCTGGCGCGGGCGCGCGGCGCGGCCCGCGTCTTCCTCACCGACATCAACCCGGTACGGCTGGCCGCCGCGGCGGACCTGGTCCAGCCGGACGCCGCGATCGACGGCGACGCCGTCGAGCAGGTGCTCAAGCTCACCGCCGGACGCGGTGCGGATGTGGTCGTCACGGCCGCCGCCTCGGGCGCCGCCCAGGAGCAGGCGATCACCATGACCGCCCGGCAGGGGCGCATCAGTTTCTTCGGGGGACTGCCGAAGGACGACCCGATCGTACGGATCGACGCCAACCTGGTCCACTACCGGGAGCTGCGCATCGTCGGCGCGAACGGCTCCTCCCCCGCGCACAACGCCGCCGCGCTGTCCCTCATCGCCTCCGGCTCGGTGCCGGTCGCCGACCTCATCACCCACCGGCTGCCGCTGGAGGGCGTCCTGGACGCGATCGACCTGCTCGCCCGAGGCGACGCCATCAAGGTCACCATCGAGCCCTGGGGTTCCCATGCCTGAACGGACCGTCGCCGTCGCCTCGCGCAGCGGGCTGCACGCCCGACCGGCCAAGCTCTTCGTCCAGGAGGCGATGCGGCTCGGCGTACCCGTCAAGATCCGTGTCGGGGACCGTAAGCAGGTGCCCGCCAACAGCATGCTGGGGGTGCTGTCCCTCGGGGCGGTGCAGGGGACCGTCGTGACGCTGTCCGGTGAGGACGAGGCGGCGCTCGACGCGCTCGTCGCGTTGCTTGCCACGGACCTGGACGCGGATACCGAGCAGGGGGAGGCCCGCGATGAGTGAGCCACCGCCGGCGGAGCCACCCGGCTCGCTGCTCGGGATCGGTGTGAGTCCGGGCCACACCGCCGGCCCGGTCGCCCGTATGGCCGCACCGCCGGAGCTGCCCGCCCGGCGACCGGTCGTCGACCCGCCTGCCGAGGTCAAGGCGGTGGGCGCCGCGCTGGAAGCGGTCGCGGCCGAGCTGGAGCGCAGGGCGGGTGCGGCTGCTTCGGCCGAGGCGGTGGCGATCCTCGAAGCCCAGGCCATGATGGCGGCCGATCCGATGCTGCGCGAGGAAGCCGAACGCCTGGCGAGCGAAGGCCTGGACGCCGCCCACGCCCTGGACGCCGCCTTCGCCGCACATCGGGAACAGCTGGTCGCCCTGGGCGGCTACTTCGGCGAACGCGCCGCGGACCTGGACGACCTGCGCAACCGGGCGGTCGCCGCCGTACTCGGCCTGCCCATGCCGGGTATCCCCTCCCCGGGACATCCCTTCGTGCTGGTCGCCGCGGACCTGTCCCCCGCCGACACCGTCACCCTCGGCCCCGAGGTGCTCGCGATCGTCACCGAGCAGGGCGGCCCGACCAGCCACACCGCGATCCTCGCCCGGGCACGCGGGGTGCCCGCGATCGTGGCCTGCCCCGGTGCGGCAGCCCTGGCCGACGGCGACCCGGTGGCCGTCGACGGCGACACGGGCCGGGTCGACACCGGCATCCGCGAGGCCTTCGCCCAGGAGATACGGGTACGGCACGGCCTGGAACGCGCCAGGCTGGCGGCGAGCCGCGGCCCGGGGCGCACTGCCGACGGCCACCCGGTGCCCCTGCTGCTCAACGTCGGCTCGGCCGCCGACCTGCGCGACGGCGCCGGTGAGGGGGTCGGGCTGTTCCGCACCGAGTTCCTCTTCCTGGACCGCCGCACCCCGCCCTCCCTCGACGAGCAGGTCGCCGCCTACGCGGCGGTCTTCGAACGTTCGCCCAAGGTCGTGGTCCGCACCCTGGACGCCGGCACCGACAAGCCACTGCCCTTCCTGGGCCTGCCGCCGGAACCCAACCCCGCCCTCGGCCTCCGCGGCCTGCGCGTGGATCGCGTGCGGCCGGCCGTACTCGACACCCAGCTCGCGGCCATCGCCCAGGCGGCGGGGGACTGCGAGGTCTGGGTCATGGCACCCATGGTCGCCACCTGGCAGGAGGCGCGGGACTTCGCCGAGCGGGCCAGGGCGCACGGCCTGACCCGGGTCGGCGCGATGGTCGAGATCCCCGCCGCAGCCCTGCTGGCCGACCTGCTGCTGGAGTACGTGGATTTCCTCAGCGTCGGCACCAACGACCTGGGCCAGTACACCTTCGCCGCCGACCGCATGCACCCCGGCCTGGCCGACCTGCTCGACCCCGGGCAACCCGCCCTGCTCCGGCTGGTCGCCGACTGCGCCCGGGCCGGACGGGACGCGGGCAAACCGGTGGGCGTGTGCGGAGAGGCGGCGGGCGACCCGCGGCTGGCACCGGTGCTCGCCGGGCTGGGCGTGACAAGCCTGTCGATGTCGGCCGCGAGCGTCCCCGCCGTCCGGGAGTCGCTGGCGGGGGTGACCTTCGAGGAGTGCCGGGTCCTGGCCGAGCAGGCCCTGTCGGCTGGATTCCGGGAGAGACACGACCGGCGGTGGAAGCCACGGCCGTCCGGCGCTAACGCGGTCGAAGCCTGAGGGATCCCTGCTCAGGAAAGATCGACGGCGAGGCCGGAAACGGCGACGCCGATCTCGCCGTCGTATCCGGCTCCGGCGGCTGCTTGCGCGGCCACGGCGTCCGTGCCCGGCTGCAGGTGCGTCAGCACAAGGTGCCGGACGCCGGCTTCCTTGGCTTGCCGGCCTGCCTCCCGCGCGCTCGACAGGTGGCGCTGCGAACCCTCCGGGACCCTGTCGGCATAGGTGGCCTCGTGCAGAAGCAGGTGGGCGCCACGCGCCAGCTCCACCACATCGGGGCTCGGGCCGGAGTCGCCGGTGTAGGCGAGCACCCGGTCGCCCGCTGTCAGCCGTACCCCGGCATTGGGGACCGAGTGCGGGAGCAGACGGGTCCACGCGTCGAACGGGCCGATGCCGAGCCGGTCACCGGCGGTGAACTCACGCAGGACGTAGGCGTCGGCCAGCATCCCCGGGCGGTCCAGCGCGAGTACCGCGTCCAAGGCGCCGGGCGGCGAATACACCGGCAGCGGCGCCGGCGGGTCGTCGCGCAACGCACGCGCCCGCAACAGGGGGTTCAGGTCGGCGCAGTGATCGGGGTGTCCGTGGCTGACGAACACGGCGTCGATCTGATCGGCGGCGACCCGTTCCAGCAGCCGCGGCACCGTCGCGTATCCGGGGTCGACGAGCAGCCTGAACCCGTCGTGTTCCACGAGGTAACCGCTGCAGGCCTGACCCGCCCCCGGCCACGCACCGCATCCCCCGAGAATCGTCAGCAGCATTCACGAGACTCTAATCGCCGGCTCACAGTCACGACCGAGATTCGGTACAAAAGCGAACAAGCACCGATAGGCCTGCCGAACCGACCAAAGCTCATGCGACGACCTATTCTCGCGGCTCGCACCCCACCGCCTTGGGGTCACGCACCCGTTATGTGTCGGCTAGAACCACATCCACTCGGCCGTACGGCGATCCCGTCGGGCGAGTAAAGGTCCGAGGCAGATCGTCTACAACAAAACTATCTGCTATGGTCTCTCTTGCTTCCCTGCGAACAGGAGACGGCCATGCCATCCCACGCCACTTCCCTTCCGTCAACCCGTCCGAGCGCACCCCGATCACGCTGGACCGCCCTCGCCGTACTGGCGGCGGCGTCGCTGATGACGATCCTGGACGGCAGCATCGTGACCGTCGCACTGCCGGCCATCCAGCGTGATCTGGGCTTCTCCCCCGCCGGACTGAGCTGGACCGTCAACGCGTACCTGATCGCCTTCGGCGGGTTGCTCCTCCTGGCCGGTCGGCTGGGCGACCTCATCGGCAGAAAGTCCATGTTCCTGGCGGGGAACGCGGTCTTCACCGTCGCGTCACTGCTGGCCGGAGCGGCCACCGGGCCGGGCATGCTGATCGCCGCCCGGTTCCTGCAAGGCGTCGGCAGCGCCATGGCCGCCGCGGTCGTCCTGGGCATCCTCGTGACGCTGTTCCCCGGGACCGGGGAGCGCGCGAAGGCGATCGGAATCTTCAGCTTCACCGGCGCCGCCGGCGCCTCGATCGGCCAGGTCCTGGGCGGCGTGCTCACCGACGCGCTCAGCTGGCACTGGATCTTCCTCATCAACCTGCCGATCGGGCTGGCCACAATCGGGCTGGCGATCCGGGTGCTGCCGGGCGAGCGCGGCGCAGGACTCTCCGCAGGGGCCGACGTCATCGGTGCCGCCCTGGTCACCGGCGGCCTGATGCTGGGCATCTACACGGTGGTCAAGATCGAGGAGTACGGCTGGCTCGCGGCGCACACCCTCGGCCTGGGCGCGGTGTCGCTCGCGCTGCTGGCCGGCTTCGTCGTCCGGCAGGCGACCGCCAAGACCCCGCTCATGCCTCTGCGCATCTTCCGCTCACGCAACGTCTCGGGCGCCAACCTCACCCAGATCCTGACCCTGTCGGCCATGTTCGCCTTCCAGATCATCGTCGCTCTCTACATGCAGAAGGTTCTCGGCTACGGCGCGCTCGCCACCGGCCTGGCGATGCTCCCCGCGGCGGTGTCCATCGGCGCCGTTTCCCTGTTCGTCTCGGCTCGGCTCAGCACCCGCTTCGGCGAACGCCCCGTCCTGCTCGCGGGGCTGGTGCTCCTCCTGGCGGCGATGGGCTGGCTCACCCGCGTACCGGTGAACGCGGACTACGTCACCGACCTGCTCCCGGTCATGCTGCTCATCGCGGGCGGCGGTCTGGTCCTGCCCGCACTGACCGCCCTCGGCATGTCCGGTGCCAAGGCCGACGACGCGGGCCTGGTCTCCGGGCTGTTCAACACCACCCAGCAGGTCGGCATGGCCGTCGGCGTCGCCCTGCTGTCGACGCTGGCCGCCTCACGCACCGAGCAGCTGCTGGACGCCGGCCGGAGCCAGGCCGCCGCGCTGACCGGCGGCTACCACGTGGCCTTCACCGTCGCCGCGGCGCTGCTGGTGGCCGCCTTCGCCGTCGCGCTCCTCGTTCTACGGCAGCCCCGTCCAGGCGCCACCGGCACGGACGCTCCCCTGCCCACCCCGATTGCCTGACCCCCCACCCACCTCGCACAGACAGGATGTATCCCCATGACCGAGTTCACCGTAAATGAAAACGAGTCGGCAGCCGGACCCGCGCCGCGGATCCTCACCGATGACGAGTTGACCAGCCTGCTCGGCAAGCAGCAGTTCGGCGTACTGGCGACCGTCAAGCGCAGCGGCCACCCCCATCTGTCCACCATCCTCTACAACTGGGATCCCGCCGAGCGCATCGTCCGGATCTCCACGACGGACGACCGCATCAAGACGCGTCACGTACGCAACAACCCCCGCCTCGCCCTCCACGTGAGTGGGCCGGACGTCTGGTCGTTCGCCGTCGCCGAGGGCGACGCGGAGGTGTCGGAGGTGACGGCCACACCCGGCGACGCGATCGGCCGGGAACTCCTGGCCCTCACCCCGGGCTTCGAGGACCCGGCGCAGGAAGCGGCGTTCCTCAGGCAGGCGGTGAAGGAGCGACGCGTGGTGATCAGACTGCGAGTGTCACGCTTGTACGGCACTGCGCTGGACATCCCCTCCTAAACGAACCTGGCGACCCACCCCTCAACGGCCCCCACCCGTGCCGGAGTCCGGCGGTGGCGGGCCGTCGGTGGCGATCACCTCGGCCTGGGAGACCACCCGGTGATCGATGCGGGCTTCGCAGGTGGCGTCCGGGAACACGCAGTAGCCCTGCCAGATCAAGCGTGTTTGCGGACGCGCTTCGTGGCGGTCCTCGACTTGGCGGTCGTCGATGTCGGCTTGGCGGTCGGCTTGGCGGTCCGTTTGGCAGTCGGTTTGGCAGTCGGTTTGGCGGTCGGCTTGGCCGTTCTCCTGGCAGTCCTGGCCCGGGACGCGACTATGGTTCCCACGCCGACCACGGCCGCGACCGGCCACTCGATCACGCCGAGGACGGCGAGCGCGCCGAGTCCGCCGTAGTAGACCAGGCGCTCCGGCGACGGCAGCGCCGACCTGCCCATTCGCACCACGCGACTGGCCAGCGAGGTGTCTACGTGCGGAACGTGCATGTGCGGGCGGTGCACCTGAAGACTGACCATCGGCAGGTCGAGCTCCAGCAGATCTTTCTCCGCCTCGTCCGCCACCGCGGTCCTTTTGGCGGTGCCCTTCACAGCCGGCTTCCTGGTATCGGTGACAGTCATTGCCCCCTCCGTTCCTCATCGGTTCCACTCGTCGCCCCAGTCGCCGGAGCCGTTGGACCCTGCTCACCGGGACCGCGAACACGTACGGGACGTGACCTCCCATTCGGCTTACCGCTGTGGGATCGCCACGTGACCCTCTGCCACGTGGGGGCGTCTCCCGACAGGTGGCGGCCCGGGAACCTTCGACTTTGCGGTCATTCCCGCTTGGGTCGACAGAAGCATGATCAACATCAACTTTTGATGCCATATATGCCAAAATGTCGGGGTTTGATGACCTTGGCGACACGAGTGGAGAGGTCACGCCTGTTGCCGAGCCCCAGCACACACCCGAAGAACCCAGGCGCCCGGACCCCTGGATGAGCAAGAGCCGACCCGACCAGACCAAGGCGTCACCGGAAGTTCACCAAACAGACAGCAGAATGTCGCTTATGTCCGAAAAATAGACTTTAGTATGAGATGTCCATATCATCATCGATGTGAGGTATCCAATGCCCGGTTTCCTTGGTTCGCTGCTCGCGAAGGCGGCGGTCATCGCACTTGAGGCGCTCGTCGTCCACCTGGTAAAGGCTCTGATCCAGGCCACCGTACGGCGGCTCGCCACGCGGAGTGGACTCGCGACCGCCTGAGAACCACCTCACCCACCCAAGGCAGACAGCCTCCGCTTCAAGGGCATGGGTGACAAGTGCCATCATTGCGCCAATTCTTGGCGAATCACCAGGTAGAGCGCCTGACGAACCCTCCCATGGTCTAGCATCAGAGGCTAAATCCTCCCACCGTACGAAGCTACTGGTGTCAAGTGGGGGATCGCGGCATGTTCGGGCAGGTGCTGTCTCTGGCCACCGGAATGCTGCGAAGCGTGCCGTTTCTCGAGGCGGTTCAGGGCGAAGCGGGCAAGCTCGGCGCGATGGTGGATTCCCTGACGGTCCCAGGTCGACGACGCGGGCGGCGTAGCTGGCCGACCGGAGCGAGCGGACTCTGTATCGAGGTGCGCGGATTGCACCTGCCCGGCGTGGAGCCTGCGGCCGAGGCCCTCGAACGGCGCCTCATGGCGGTCGGCGGGGTGACGCGGACCGAGGTCAACCGGGCTTTGGGATACGTCTTCCTGGCGGGTGAGACGCTCAACGAGGACGATCTGATCTCGTTGATCGAAGACCTGGAGGACGAGCACGATCTGGACGGCGCGCCGTACGCCGGCGAGGTGACGCTGCCGGACGTGTCGGCGGCGGCGCTCGGATTCGGAGTACGGCTGGCCGGGCTGGGAGTGTCGGCGGCCGGTCGGCTGGCGGGATTACGTGGTCTGCCCTCGGCCGTGCCGGCGCTGATCGCCTTGGCCGACTCCTACCCGTGGCTGCGGGACGTTGCGGCGAAGCGACTCGGGGAGCCCGCCGTCGACGCCCTGTTCGGGATCTCGACCACGATCGCCAACGTGCTGTCGTTCCGCCCGCTGGGCCAGCTGATCGACACCGTCGGCGCCGGCCTGCTGCTGGCTGAGTCCCATGCTCATCATCACGCCTGGGCCAGAGCCGCCGACACGACCTCACACCGGTCCGAGCCGTACGCGCGGCTCGAGCGCCCGGTTCCGCTTCCGCCGGGTCCGATCGAGCGCTACTGCGACCTGGCCGTACCGGCCGCGCTGGGGGCGTACGGGCTGATCGCCACCCTCGGCCGCGCGCCAGAGCACG
Organism: Rhizohabitans arisaemae; assembly: GCF_025996515.1. Lineage (GTDB taxonomy): Bacteria > Actinomycetota > Actinomycetes > Streptosporangiales > Streptosporangiaceae > Rhizohabitans > Rhizohabitans arisaemae. The sequence goes on along the minus strand of NZ_BLRH01000029.1, from coordinate 74,573 downwards.
GCCTGACCTTCCTGACGGCGGCGGTGCCGAAGGCCGCACGGCTTGGCCGGGAGGCCTTCTGCGCCGAACTCGGCCGGGGCCTGGTCCGGCGTGAGGTGCTGGTGCTCGACCGCCGGGCGCTGCGCCGCCTGGACCGGATCGACACCGTGGTCGTCGACGTCGCCGCGCTGCTGACCGGGCGCTGGACGGTCCACCGCGTCGACATTCCCGGCGAGCCGGAATCTGAGATCGCCGCCAACGAGAGTTCCGCGGAAGTGCACGCGATCATCCACGAACTGGTCGATCCGGCTGATCCGTGGCAGCGGCGCGAGCAGGCTGCCTGGACCGTCGAGCCGTGCCGGCCGGACGGTACGCTCACGCTCACCCGGGACGGGCGCCATGTCGCCCAGGTGACCATGGTCGCCGAGCTGCATCCCCTGGCCAAGCCGCTGACCGAGGCAGCCGAATCAGTGGGTACCGTCCTGCTGGCCGGCGGACCGCAGGACGCGGGGAATCGCCTCGGCGTAGTCGGAGCCGTCGCCGGTAGCCGACGGCTCGCCGCGGAAGTGCGCGCGCTGCAGGCCGACGGTCATGGCGTCGCGGTGGTCTCGGCCTCCGGCAAGGCGGCACTGGCCGCAGCGGACCTCGGTGTCGGCATCGGCTCGGCGAAGCGCAAGCGGTGGACCGCCGATGTGAGCTGCGACCTGGCCGGGGCGGTGCTGCTGCTCGGTGCGGCCGGACCGGCCCGGCTCGCCAGCAGGCGCAGCGCGCGGCTCGCGTTCGCCGGCTCGTGCTGCGCGGAACTGATGGCTCTGGCGATGCCCGGCGGCATCCGCATCGCCTATGTGACGGTCAACCTGGCGGCGGGAATCTCTCTCCTGGCGGGCACCTGGACGGCCCGGCGCATGCTCCGCCGTCCCGCGCCGATCCCGCATGACCTCACCGCCTGGCACGCCATGCCCGTACAGGCCGTGCTCAACCGATTGCGGACGACCCACCGTGGGCTGCCCGACGGCGAGGCCGAACGCCGCCGGATCGCCGCCCCTTTCACCGAAGGCCCACCAGGTCTGTTCAAGGTGTTCTGCGAGGAGCTGGCCAACCCGCTCACACCGATCCTGGTGACCGGAGCGGCCGTCTCGGCCGTGCTGGGCTCGGTGTCGGACGCCGCGCTCATCGGGGGTGTTCTCGCGGGGAACGCGCTGATCGGCGGCTTACAGCGGCAGGGTGCCCACCGCGCGCTGCACGGCCTGCTGACCGCCACCGCCATACGGACACAACTGCGCCGCGAGGGCCGGGTGCGGGAGACGCCGGTGGAGCACCTGGTCGCGGGGGACGTGATCGAGCTGGCTGCGGGCGACCCCGTACCGGCCGACTGCCGACTGATCGAGACCGACAACCTGGAGGTCGACGAGTCCTCCCTCACCGGGGAGTCCCTGCCGGTGCCCAAGACGGCCCACCCGGTGGCCGCCGAAACCGTGGCGGACCGGCGTTCCATGGTGTACGAGGGGACGGTCATCGCGGCCGGGTCCGGGGTCGGCGTGGTCGTGGCCACCGGGGCGGCTACCGAGGCGGGACGCAGCGTCCGGACGGCCGGGGACGGTCCGCCGATCGGGGGCGTTGAAGCCAGGCTGCGCGACCTGACCCGGATCATTCTGCCGTTGTCGGCCGCCGCCGGTGGCCTGCTGATCCTGGCGAACCTGTTGCGCGGGTGCTCGTTCGGCGCCTCGCTGGGGCAGGCGGTGGGCCTGGCGGTCGCCGCGGTGCCCGAAGGGTTGCCGTTCGTCGCCACGGTGGCCGAGCTGGCGTCGGCAAAACGGCTGTCCAAACGTGGGGTGCTGGTGCGCAACCCCGGCACGATCGAGACGCTGGGCCGGGTGGACGTGCTGTGCTTCGACAAGACCGGCACCCTCACCGAGGGACGCATCAGGCTGCGCTGGGTCAGCGACGGGCGGAGCGAGTCGCCGACCACCCGGCTCACGCCGGAACTGCGCCGCGTGCTGAACACCGCCATCCGAGCCTGCCCGACACCCGGTGAGGTGCTGCCGCACCCGACCGACCGGGCGGTGGTGGACGGCGCGGCGCACGCCGGCGTCGACACCGGTGCCTGGCACCTGATCGACGGACTGCCGTTCGAGCCCGGCCGCGGCTACCACGCCACTCTCGGCCGGGTACCCGACGGGCAGCGGCTGAGTGTGAAGGGCGCACCCGAGATCGTGCTGGAGCGGTGTGCGCACTGGCTGATCGACAACACCGAAACACCGCTCGACGAGAAGACCCGTGAGGAGGTCTACCGGAAGGTGGACCAGCTGGCGCGCAAGGGCTACCGGGTGCTCGCGGTCGCCGAGCGGCCTGCCTCCACCCGCCGCGACCTGGACGAGTCACGCATCGCCGGGCTGACCCTGCTCGGGCTGCTCGCCCTGGCCGATCCGGTCCGCGCGACCGCCGCCATAGGGGTGGCCCGCCTGCAGCAAGCCGGGGTGCGGCACGTCATCGTTACCGGGGATCACCCCAGCACCGCCGAGGCGATCGCCGCCGAGCTCAACGCCCTCAACGGCGGACGGATCCTCACCGGCGCCGAACTCGACGCCATGGGCGACGGGGAACTCGCCGCGGTACTGCCGCAGGTCGCGGTGTTCGCCCGGGTCACTCCCACCCACAAGGTGCGCATCGTGAAGGCGTTCCGCCACAGCGGCCGGGTGGTCGCGGTCACCGGCGACGGAGCCAACGACGCCCCGGCCATCCGGCTCGCCGACGTGGGCATCGCACTCGGCGCCCAGGCGACCCAGGCAGCCCGCAGCGCGGCCGACGTGGTGGTCACCGACGACCGGATCGAGACCATCACCGACGCGATCGCCGAGGGCCGCGCCATGTGGACCTCGGTGCGCGACGCCCTCGCCATCCTGCTCGGCGGGAACCTCGGCGAGGTCGCCTACACCGTCGGTGCCAGCGCCCTAGGCGGCGCAGCCGCCCTCAACGCCCGCCAGCTGTTGCTGGTCAACCTGCTCACCGACATGATCCCCGCGCTGGCGGTGGCGGTACGGCCCCCGGCCGGAACCAGTCCCGAGCAGCTGCTCGCCGAGGGCCCCGAGGCCTCCCTCGGCAAGCCGCTGGGACACGACATCATGATCCGCGCGGGCGTCGCCGCGGCGGCCGCCACCACCGCCGCGCTGCTCGACGGCATGACCGGCCTACGGTGGAACGCCGGCACCGTCGCCCTCGCCGCGCTGGTGTCGGCGCAGCTGATGCAGACGATGGCGGTCAGCCGCGGCGACCGCACCGTCCTTTTGGCCGGCGCCGTCTCCCTGGCCGCCCTCGGATTGATCATCTCCATTCCCGGCGTGAACACCCTGTTCGGCTGCCGCCCGATCGGCCCCGTGGGATGGGTCATCGCCCTGGGCAGCGCCGCTGCCGCCACCGCAGTCGGCCTACGGCTGGCTCCTGCCCCGCGCGTCGGCTAGCGTCACGGCTTCGAGCGGGCCCTGGAGATCCCCCAATCCATCGGCAAGCGCCGCCCGTCGGGCGGGTCCTCCAACGACCTCGGCCCAGCGACCGGGCGAGATCTCGCCAATGTCGGTTCGTGCCGACAGGCGCCCTTCAAACGGTGTGGGTGGTGTTACGGCCAGAGGCGAGGATCTGAGCACTAAGGCCCGCGATGACGATGATCGCCAGGATCGCCCGCACGCCGGTCTCGTCTTCGAGCACGCTTCCGGTGCGAACGCCGGCCACACCAGGTCGCTGAATCCACCCTCAACGTGCCGAACGGCCGCCGACCAGGACGCCCACGCCGTCCAGCAGACGTCGCAGGCCGAACTCGAAGAGGTCGTCGAGATCCATGCGAAAACCCGGATCCGGCCGCATGGCCCGTACGACCTCAGGCAGCTCGTCACGCCGCGGCGCGGAACCACCCGCCGCGGCGAACTGCGCCATGACCCACGATCCGCCGGCGAGCCCGGTCCGCTGCTCCATTTCGGCCTGCAGGTCCAGGTTCGTGGCCGTCCCGCGGACATAGTTGGCGATCATCAGATGCACCATCGCGCCGGCCTCGAGGTCCAACCCGAGCTTGCGGGTGGCCCGCAACGTCCATTCGCCGTAACGCGCGAGGTTGGGCAGAACGCGCGGATGGGTGAGCGAGATCACGGCCGGCAGCCACGGGTGGCGGCGGTAGACCCGCCATTGCAGCCGAGCCGCCAGTTCCAGATGCGCCCGCCAGGATTCGGGAGCGGCGGGCGGGTACTCGATCTCACCGAAGGCGGCGTCGGCCATGAGGTCGAGCAGCTGGTCCTTGGTGTCCACATACCGGTAGAGCGACATGGTGGGGACTTCGAGGGCGCCTGCGACGCCGCGCATGGACAGCCCGGCCAAGCCCTGCTCGTCGGCGATCGCCATCGCCGCCGCGGCGATCCGGGCGGCGCTCAGATGCCGTACGGGCACACGGGCCGGGCGTGTTGCCCGGGTGGCCTTCCCCGGGACGTCGGGGGCCGCGTCCGGGCCGGCGACGACGGTTCCGACGCGGGGCACGGTCTTGACCACACCTTCGCGGCCCAGCACATCGATCACTTTGCTCGCGGTCGCCTTGGCCACCCCCCACTGCTTGGTGATCTGCCGGGTGGAGGGGATCCGGTCTCCCGGGCGGAGCTCGCCGGAGGAGATCCGGGCGCGGATCTCCGCGGCGATCCGGACGTACGGCGGGTCGGCGGCGGTCACGGTTTCGCCTTTCACTCGGAGCCTTCTACCCTAGGGCAGAATTCCGGCGGACAGCCGAAGGACCTGGGGCCGATCTCTCTTCTACCCTAGGTCATATCAGGCATTTATTGAGGTCATTGGCAGGTGTGGATACGTTGTACGAAATCCCGTCCGTACAACGTATCCAAGTAGGAGGATAGTCATCAACCGCTACCTGAAGGGCGCCTTCGCCCCCGTAACCACCGAAACCACCGCCTACGACCTGCCGGTGACCGGGGATATCCCTCGGGAACTCACCGGGCGCTACCTCCGCATCGGACCCAACCCCCTCGGCGTCGACGACCCCGCCGCACACCTCTGGGCGGCGGGAGAGGGCATGGTGCACGGTGTCCGCATCCGCGACGGCCGCGCCGAGTGGTACCGCAACCGCTGGGTGCGCTCCACCGGCGTCCTCGACGCACTCGGGGAGCCCCGGCGGCCCGACTCCCCCGAAGACCCGCGGATGGACTTCGCCCCCAACACGCACGTGATCGGGCATGCCGGCCGGACCTTCGCCCTCGTCGAAGCCGGCGGCCTGCCGTACGAGCTCGGCTATGAACTCGACACGGTCGGGCCGTGCGGCCTGGGTGTCACCTCCCAGGGCTTCAGCGCGAACGCGCACTCCAAGCTCGACCCGCACACCGGTGAACTCCACTCGGTGGCGTACATCCCCGGCATGCCGTTCGTCCAGCACATCGTCACCGACGCGAACGGGGTGGTGACCCGCGTGACCGACATCCCCGTCCCGGCCGACACGCCCTACATGCACGACTTCGCGCTGACCGAGAACCATGTGGTCGTCTACGACACGCCCCTCGCCTACGACGTCGCCGCGCTCATGGCCGGTGCCGATCCCGGGCAGGTCATGCGCTGGAACCCGGAGCATCCCGGACGGGTCGGCGTCCTATCCCGCGACGGGGGGCCGGTGCGCTGGCTGGAGAGCAACCCCTCGCACATCAGCCACACCCTGAACGCCTACGACGACGGTGACGGCGCAATCGTCGTCGACCTCGCCCGCGCCGACGGCCCCGTGGACCCGACCGACCCCGGCGGCGCCCTGCCCACGCTCGACCGCTGGACGATCGACCTCTCCGCCGGCAAGGTCCACACCAGGCGCCTGGACGACCGGCCCCAGGACTTCCCCCGGGTGAACGAGGCGACGGTGTCCCGGCCGCACCGCTACGGCTACTTCGCCGCGACGGCCGCGCTGTACGGCACGCCGTTCCCGATCGACGGACCCCATCCCGACGAGATGTTCTCCAACGTGCTCATCAAGCACGACCTGCGGCACGGCGGCAGCGAGGTGCACGCGTTCGGCGCGGGCGCCGCGGTGAGCGAGGCCGCGTTCGCCCCCAGCCCGTACGGCGGGACCGAGGACGACGGCTATCTCATGGCCTACGTGCTCGACCCCGATCGCGGTACCACGGACCTGGTCATCCTGTCCGCCCAGGACTTCACCGGCGCCCCGCTCGCCCGGATCCACCTGCCGGCCAGGGTGCCGCTCGGCCTGCACGGCAGCTGGATCCCCGACGCCTGACGGGGCCAGGACGACCCGTCCGCCGTCACGCGGTGGTGCTCCGCGCTCGGCTCCGGGCGAAGCGCAGGTAGAGCGAGGGGGTGACGAACAGGTTCAGCAGGGTGGAGGTGAACAGGCCGCCCAGCACGACGACGGCGAGCGGGTGCTCGATCTCATGCCCGGGAATGTTGCCCATGATCACCAAAGGGACGACCGCCAGCCCCGCCGCGAGCGCGGTCATCAGAATGGGGGACAACCGCTCCCTGGCCCCGCGCAGCACGAGGTCCACGCCGAAGGACTCGTTCTCTTGATCTTCCAGGTGCTGGAAGTGATTGATCATGAGGATGCCGTTGCGCGCGGCGATGCCCATGACGGTGAAGAACCCGACCAGCGCCCCCAGGGAGAGGGTTCCGTCGCCCAAGGCCACCGCGAGCATCCCGCCGACCAGGCCGACCGGCAGGGTGATCAGGCTGAGTATCGCCAGCCGCCAGCTGCGGAAGGACAGGTTGAGCAGGACCAGGACCGCCACCAGTGCGATCGCCGCGTAGCCGAACAGGCGCTGCTGCGCGGCCTGCCGCTCGGCGTACTCACCGAGCACCTCGGCGTGGAAGCCCTGCGGGAAGGTGACATCCGCGAGTGCGGCCTTCACGTCCCGCGCGACCGAGCCGAGGTCGCGGCCGGCGACGTTGGCGCCCACGTCGATCCTGCGCGAGCCGCCCTCGCGCTCGATGATGTTCGGCGTGGGCTTGATCCGTACGTCGGCCACGTCTCCCAGGCGCACCTGCTCGCCGCGGGGCGTGTCGATCGGCAGCTCCTTGATCGCAGTCGGGCTGGACCTGGTCGCCGGGGTGCTCCACACCCGAACGTCGTAGATGCGGCCCTCCCAGTAGGTGTCGCTGACCTCCTCGGTGGCCAGCAGTGCCGCCGCCGCGCGCCGTACGTCTCCGGGCTTGAGCCCGTGCTTCTGCGCCCTGGCCAGGTCGACCTCGACCTCCACCTGGGGGATGTCCTGCTGGAGCGAGGCCTGGGCCTCGACAACCCCGGCGATGCCCGCGATGCGCTCCTGGATCTTCTTGGCCACATCCCGCAGGCCCTTCAGGTCGTCACCGTAGATGCGGACGACGATGGTCTCGCTGCTGCCGGTGAGCACCTCCTTGATGCGTTCCTTGAGGTAGGTCTGCACGTCGCGGTAGAGGCCCGGGTAGCCGTCCACCACCTCCTGGACGGCGGCGAGGGTCTTGTCGTAGTCGGCGGACGGGTCGACGCTGATCCAGTTCTCGCCGAAGTTCATGCCGACCACCTCGTCGGCGTTGACGGCCTGGCCGATGTGCGCCCCGAAGTTGCGCACCCCCGGGATGGCGCGCAGTTCCTTGCTGGCCGCTTCGCTGATCCGGATCATCTCCGGATGCGAGGTGCCCGGCTGGGTGACCCAGTGCATGAGGAAATCGCGTTCCTTGAACGAGGGCAGCAGGGATTGCCCCAGGAAGGGCAGCACACCGAGCCCTGCGGCCAAAACCACACCGACGCTCGCATACGCCCAGCGTGGCCGCCGGATGATCCTGGTCAGCAGGTGCTGGTATCCCCGCTGCAACCAGCGGACCAGCGGTGATTCGCGGGTGCCGAGCGGAGCCTTGGACAACATGATCAGCGATAGCGCCGGGGTCACGGTCAGCGCGACCAGCAGCGAGGCGCCGACGGCCAGCGTGTAGGAGATCGTCAGGGGGCCGAAGAAGGCTCCGGCCAGTCCGTCGAGGAACAGGACGGGAACCGCGGCGGCGATGATGATCAAGGTCGCGTAGATGATGGGCGAGCGCACCTCCATCGAGGCGTCCAGGATCACCTGTGCGGTCGATCTGCCGCTGTCGGCCGCACGGTGTTGCCGGAGTCTTCGCACGATGTTCTCGACGTCGATGATCGCGTCGTCCACGACGACGCCGAGCGCGATCACCAGGCCCGCCAGGATCATCGTGTTGATCGTGTCACCGCGCCACTGCAGCACCAGGACGGCGGCCATCAGTGAGAGCGGGATGGTGAGCACACTGATCACGGCGGCCCGCCACTCGAACAGGAACGCGCCGATGATGAGCACGACCAGGAAGAAGCCGAGCAGGAGTGAGGTGGTCAGGTTGTCCAGGGCCACCTCGACGAAGGTGGCCGGCCTGAAGATCGTGGTATCGATGTCCACACCCGGCAGGCCCGGCCGCAGCGCGTCGACGGCGGCCTCGATCCCCTTGGTCACCTCCAGCGTGTTGCCCCAGGGCAGCTTCTCGACGATAAGCATCAGCCCTTCGCCGTCGTTGATGACGGCGTCGCCGATGAGCGGCTGGTGTCCCTCCACCACCTCGGCGATCTCGCTCAGCGGCACCGGCTTGCCGTCGCCGTTGACGACCGGGATGGCGGCGATGTCCTGGCCCGCGGTGATGGGCAGCACGTGCCTGATCGGCAGGCGCCGGTCGCCGGTCTCTAGGAAGCCGCCGGTGCCCACCAGGGTGCCGTTGGAGTGCTTGAGCAGCCCCGCGTCCATCGAGTCACCCGTGGCCCGCATCACCTGGTCCAGCGAGACGTCGTGCTCGTTCATCTTCTTGGGGTCGACTTGTACGAGCGTCATCTGCTTGCGCTGACCCCAGGTGGCCACGTTGGCCACACCGGGAACCTGGAGGAGCCTGTTGCGGATCGTCCAGAACGAGATCATGGAAAGGTCGAGCAGCTGACGGTTCTCCGAGGAGATACCGATCTTCATGACCCGGCTGGTGGAGGAGAGCGGCTGGAGGATTGTGGGCGGCGTCGCCCAGCTGGGAATCGTCGGCGTGACGGTCGACAGGCGCTCCTGGACCAATTGCCTGGCCCTGATCAGGTCGGTGCCCGGCTTGAAGATCATCAAGATGGAGGAGAGCTGCGACACGGACTTGGAGCGCATGACGTCCAGCCCGTCGACCCCGTTCAGCGCCTCCTCAAGCGGAACGGTGATCAGGCTCTCCACCTCGGCCGCGGCCAGCCCAAGGCACGCGGTCTGCACCTCGACCCTGGGCGGGGCGAACTCGGGGAAGACGTCGACGGCCATGTCACGGAGCTGGCCCACGCCGAAGAACATCATTCCCGCGGCCAGAGCCAGCACGATGTATCGGAATCTGAGACTCGACCCGACGATCCAGCGCATCATCTGCGGAGACCCCTACTTCCCTATGCCGAGCTCGGCGCCGAACAGTTCAGCCGCCCCCGTCGTCACGACCGAGATGCCCACGGACAGCTGCGTGGTCACGTAGGCGGTTTCGCCCTCGACACGGTCGGCGGTAATCCTGGCCCGCACGTAGACCAGCGGCTCGGGGTTGGTGTAGACCCAGGTCAAGCCCTCGGAGTCGTAGACGATGGAGGAGTACGGCAGAGCCAGCCCCGAACCGTCGCTCCGGACGGCGGCCAAGGTGATGCCCAGGCGTTCGGCCGCCCGCTGGGTGACCTTGACCCTGCTCACCCCGTCCTGTCCCGTCGACTCCACCGTCACGGGAGAGTTCTTGACCGCCTGGGATTTCGTCGAGTCCTGCGCGCAGGACGTGATGCCAAGCAGGCCTGCGGCCAAGGCCGCCACCGCGATCCACGTTCGGCTGTTCACCGCTGCCCCTCTAAGACGTGTGGACCGCGGTCAATTCCCGCAGCTCGGTATCGTGATCGGATCGGGGGGCCAGCCGCAGGTAGAGGGCGGGCAGCACGAACAGGGCGTAAAGCAGGGTCGACACCAAGCCGCCCAGCATCGCGATCGCGACCGGACGGGCCACCTCCAGACCGGGGACACCACCCAGGAGAACCAGCGGCAGCACAGCCGCGGCGAAGGCCAGCGACGTGGTGAGCACCGGGACGACGCTCTCTGCCGCACCCCTGACGACATGGTCCGACGTGGGCGGAGATCCGTCCTGTCGGGCCAGGCGCCGGATTCGCCCGGCCGTCAGCACCGTCGCCTGGATCGCCAGCGCGGCGACCGCGAGCAACCCGGCCAGCGCACTCACCGAGAGCGAATCCTCGCCGAGCAGCACCACCACGGCGGTCCCCGCCAGCGCGAGCGGCAGGCAGAGCAGTGCGACGAGTGCCATACGCCAGCCGCCCAGCGCGCTCTGCAGCAGCAGGAGCGCGGCCAGCAGCGCCGCCGACGCGGGTCCCGCCAGGGCCGGCAGGCCGACCTCGTTCACGTCGCCCTTCGCCAGAACCTCGGCGTGGAACTCCAACGGGAACCGGATCTTCTCCAGTTTCGACTCGATGTCGGCCGCGACCTCCCCGTGCCCGCGGCCCGAGAGCTCGGCGACGACGTCGAAGTAGCGTGAGGTGGCCTCGTGTTTGAACACGTTCTGGTTCGGCGTCACCCGTACCGTGGCGACGTCTCCCAGGCGAACCTGACGGCCTGCGGGCGTGTCCAGCTTGATCTCGGACACACTGTTCAGGTCCTTCCGGGTGGCGGGCGTGCCCACCACGATGACTTCGAAGACCTTCTGGTTCTCAAACAGGCTGCCGACCTCGACTCCCGACAACCAGATGGCCGCGGCCCGCCGTACATCGCCTGGTTTGAGACCTTCCTTCTGCGCCTTGGCCAGGTCGACCTCGACCTCGACGGTCGGCTCCACGGGCTGCAGCCTGAGCTGGGCCGCCCGCACGCCGCCGACGGACGCGACGGCCTGCCGTACCTCCTCGGCCTTGGCCTTCAGTTGCTCCAGGTCCCTGCCGTAGACGCGGACGGCCACGTCGGACCCGGCGCCGGTCTGCCTGGTGGCGCCGACGCTCTCCTCGTGGAAGGTCCGCACCTCGCGGTCGAAGCCCGGATGGCGGCCGACTACGCCGCGTACGGCTTCGCGCGTGGCCAGGTAGTCGGCGTCCGCCTTGAGGCCGACCCACAGCACACCCGAGTTGATGTTCACGACCTGATCGGAGGCGACGGCGCGGCCGACGTGCGCGGTCACACCCCGCACCCCGGGCAAAGCCCGCAGCTCCTGACTGACCCGGTCGCCGACACCCACCATCGCGGAGTGCGAGGTGCCGGGTTCGGTCTCCCACCGCACCAGCAGGTCCCGATCCTGGAAGGCGGGCAGCACCGAGTCGCCGACCCTGGGCAGCACCGCGAACCCGCCGACGGCGAGACCTGCGACGAGAACCAGCGCCGCCACGGTGTACAGCGGCCCCGGTTTGCCGGCCATCCGGGTCAGCAGCGAGGCGTAGCGGCGCGGTATCGCGGGCTCGCGCCCGGGCGTCCCGGCTCGGGAGAGCAGGAAGGAGGTCAGCGCGGGCGTCACGATGAGCGAGACCAGCAGCGAGGCGGCGATGGCCAGCAGGTAGGCGGTGACCAGCGACCCGAGGAAGACACCCGCCAGATCGGGCAGGAACAGCACCGGTACGGCCACCGCCGCCGCGATCAACGTTGCGTAGACCAGCGGTGAACGCACCTCGAGCGAGGCCTCCGCGACGACCTCGTGGACGGGCCTGCCCCCTCGCTCGCGCAACCGCCGCGCGATGTGGTCCACATCGGTCACGGCGTCGTGCACGACGACGGCGAGAGCCACGACAAGACCGGCCAGGGCGAGGGTGTTGAACTGGCCGCCCCGCCAGCTCAGGACGAGCATGGCCGTGACCAGCGCGAGCGGCACGGTGACCAGGACGACCACCGCGGACCGCCAGCTGAGCAGCAGGACTCCGACGACCAGCATCAGCAGAAGCAGCCCAAGCGCCAGCGACAGCGCGAGGTTGGCGCGGGCGCTCTCCACGAAGGACGCGGGACGGTAGACCGAGGAGTCGATTTCCATGCCCGAAAGGCCGGGCTTGAGGGCGTCCAGCGCATCCTGGACGCCCTTGGTGACCGCGAGCGTGTCGGCACCGGGGAACTTCTCGACGACCAGCATGAGACCCTTGCCGCCGGCCTGCACGGCGTCGCCGATGAGCGGCTGGTGGTCCTCGACGACGTTTCCGACGTCGCCCAGCGTCACGACCTTCGCCGCGTCGTCCTCATCGTCGTCCCCGTCCGCCGCAGGCTCGACCGGTACCTTGGCCAGATCCTGTGCCGTCCTGATCGGGGAGATGTGCTGGATGCCCAGCCGTTGCTGTGGGGTGTCGATGAAGCCGCCGGAGCCCGGGGTGGAGGCTTTGACGAAGCTCAGCGGCGAGGACCACAGCGCGTTGCCGGTGGTCGAGATGACCTGGTCCAGGGAGACACCGTGGCCGCGCAGTCGATCGGGATCGACCTGGACCTGGAGCTGGCGCTCGCGTTGACCCCAGATGGCGACGTTGGCGACGCCGGGCACGCCCATGAGCCTGGGTTTGATGTTCCAGCGCGCGAGCACCGACATCTCGATCAGCGACAGGTTCTTGGAGGCCAGACCCACGATGGCGACGCGGCTGGCCGATGACAGCGGCTGGAGCATCGTGGGGGGTTTGGAGACGTTGGGCAGAAGGCCTGCGTGCAGGAGGCGTTCCTGCACCATCTGCCGTGCCTGCAGCAGATCCGTGTCCGGCTCGAAGATCAGCTCGATCGACGAGAGTCCGGCCACCGAGTTGGATCTGATCTCGTCCAGCCAGGCCACCCCGTTCAGCAGATTGACCTCAAGCGGAACCGTGATCAACTGCTCGACTTCGTAGGCCGACAAGCCCAGCGCCTCGGTCTGCACCTCGACGTAGGGAACGGAGAACTCGGGCAGGGCCTCGACCGAGGTATCCCTGAGCTGGACCACCCCAAGCGCCAGGAGGGCCAAGGCGGCCACGACGACGAATCCGCGAAATCTAAGACTCCATGCGACGATCCAGCGCATTGTCGCGCCTTTCCGTTTCCCCAGGGCCAAAAGATCGAATGACAAACGCGACTTTACGTCAGAATTGAATTCGCCTTTGAATTTAAGATGGACAGCAAACCCAGCAAAGGGCCAGGCGGGTCGCGTCCATACACACTTCGGGTTTTCAAGATCCCAAAAACGAGGCTAGCGGCGCGCGCGGCGCTTGAGTGCTGTGGTGAATATGTATCTTCGCCGGGACCGGCTGTCAATGGCTTGGTAGCGAATTAATTACCCCGAGTTCTTGATTTGCGTTGTCAGAATGTACGAGCCGCCCCCACTCCAAATTATTACGGCGGTCACCTAAGCGTTGCGGGCAGCCTCTGGGGCAATATCAAGAGGACCGGAACCCTCCCAAAATGCGGCTGCTCCCTTGAATCTCGATAAGAAAATCCCATCTGCATTTATAGCCATTTCCTGACAGGATCAGCGACGCGCGAAAGCTGACCGAAAATGGATCCAATGGGTGATCGCCTTCAGGCCACCTGTCCGTTGCAGACAGGGCATGGCACCAAGAACATCTTTAGTAGAGGCAGGGTGTCCAAACAATCCGGCGGAATACAGGGATCAAGGCGACCGCAACCAAGCGCCGGCCGGAAGCACCGAAAAGCGGAGGCCGCAGATGTTCTCGATGATTCGGGACCACGCTCCGCAGGATTTTGGTTCGGCGTGCTTTGCGGGCCGCCGGCGGTCACGTCCAGCGGAGTGGTGAACTCCGCTGGACGTGACCGTAATCAGCCTGTGGCGGGATCCGCCTAAGCGGCGCCGATACAAGGACGGATCGAACGCCGTAAGGTCGTCGGCGACACGATCGACGGGTATCACGACCCGATCTGCAAAGCCTCAGCTCAGACCGTGTGTACGTGTCTTGAAGCGGGACAACCGCTTCCGCGAAGGGTTGTGTCGGTGGGCCCTGCCATGATCTCTGCATGATCACGCCCTCTGACGACTACGCCTGGTTCGCCGACTCCAGCCTCGCGGAGGCTTACAGCTTCATCTTCGTCCGCGGGCTCACACCCGAGCAGCTCGTAGCCCGGATGGGTGGCCGAGCAGCGGACTTCTCCCGGACGACGCTCAATGAGTCGATCGACGCCGGCTCCTACTACAACTACAAAACCCAGTTCGTCGCGGTCACGAGCGTCGGCGACTGGGCGTTCGTCGCGCAGCACAACAGCTGGCTCGGCGCCGACGACAAGTTCACCGTGCCGCTGTCGGCGGGCACCCGCCTGGTCTCCCTCTACCGCCTCGACATCAAGGGCCTGGAGGACTTCCGCTGGGTGGAAGACGGGGAGATCCGGTTCGGCTTCTGGGCCCAGGAGGGCTACTCCGAGAAGGTTCCCGACGAACTCGTGGAGACCATGAAGCAGATCGATCACGACTACGGGAAGAACCACGATCTCTACCAGGGGCCAGGGCTTGTCCTGATCGAGCGCCTCACCGGAATCAAACTCACGCCCCAGATCCTGGAGGGGTCCACTTACCTATCCGGTGTCATCCCCGAGCAGCCGACCACCACGTAAGCAGTCGCCGGCCTCGCCAGGTCCATCGTGTAGGCCCGATCCATCTCCGCAGCCGCCCCGTGGACCTGGGCAATCCCGGCAGCAAGTTTTGGGTCGGACAAGAGTCGATCCAGATGCTCGTTGCCGCACACAAACACTTCGCTCTCCGGTCGCTCGTCGTAGAAGCGCCCCCCGAAGTCCAGGTCCTCGAACGGAGCCGAGAGGAGGAACTCCTCGAAGCCGTCGTTGGCGAGCACCGCCCATCGGGTGAGCATCGATTCCAGCTCGGAAATGTCGGTCCCGGCGAGCTCGGCGTCGAAGTGGACGAGCTGGTCGCCGGGCAAGGACGCGAGCCCGGGGTGGCTGAAAAATCGTTCGCTCCCCCGTACGCCCTACGGCAGCATGGCCACGGCGATGTCGGCATTCAGGAGGGTGGATGACCGCGCTCGGATCGCTCGAGAACTCTGGAGACCATCCATCTGTGCGAAGGTCGGCGGTTCTGCTGGCACTGCGCTACTACTGTGGTGAGTTCAGGCGCCAGTGGCGGGTCGCGGTGCCCGCGCTGATATCTCCGGCGATGGGGAACATTTGCCTGTTCTATCTGGCACCGCTGGCGGTGGCTGGGCTTGTGGGGCATCTGTCTCGCGGCGGAGACGGCTCCATCGATGCGTTACTGCCTTACGTGCTCGGCTTCGGCGCATTGCTGCTGGCGGGCGAGGCGCTGTGGCGGGTGGGGTTTCACTTCCTGAACCGTGTCGACGCCCGGGGGGTCGAGCGACTCGGCGTGGTGGGCATGGACGAGTTGCTGGCCAAGGACGCCGCGTTCTTCCACGACAACTTCGCCGGTTCGCTGACCAAACGGGTGCTTGGATTCTCCTCCAGGTTCGAGGAATTCGCCGACCTGCTCACATTCTCGATCATGGCCAAGGTGGTGCCCCTGACCTTTGCCTCGGTGGTGCTGTGGCGGTATCACCCGCTGCTGGTCCTCGTGCTCGTGGGCCTCATCATTGTCACCGGCGTTCTCGTTGCCCCGCTCATCCGCCGTCGCCAGGCGCTGGTCGAAAAACGCGAGGCCGCCAAAGTGCGGGTGTCGGGCCATGTCTCCGACGTGCTGGCCAACATGGAGACGGTCCGCGCGTTCGCCGCCGAGGATCGCGAAGCCACCGAATATCAGGCCAGGGTCGCCGAGCAGCGCAGGTTGTCCCTCCTTTCCTGGGACTACGGCAACCTCCGGGTGGACACCGTCGTCGCCCCGCTGGCAGTGCTCACCAGCACCGTGGGCCTGCTTCTTGCCGTGTCGCTCCGCGGCGGCCTCGGCGTGGAGGCCATCGTGGTGACGTTCACCTACTACGCAAACACGATCAGCATCATGTACGACTTCAACCAGATATACCGGCGTATCGAGAGCGTGCTCACCGAAGCGGCTCAATTCACCGAACTGCTCCTCATACCGCCGACCGTGGTGGATCCGGCCGACCCGCAGCCGCTGCGCCAGGCCGACGCGGGCATCCGCTTCGAGCGGGTGAGGTTCGCGCACGCCGACGGCCCTCCCCTGTTCGAGGACCTGGACCTGGACATCCCCAGCGGCGCCAAGATCGGGCTGGTCGGCCGGTCCGGCAGCGGCAAGAGCACCCTCACCCGGCTGCTGCTGCGCCTCATGGACGTCGATGAAGGCAGGATCCGGATAGGCGGCCAGGACATCGCCCGACTGCGTCAAGCCGACCTGCGCAGCCTTATCGCCTACGTCCCGCAGGAACCCGCGATGTTCCACCGGTCCGTGCGGGACAACCTCGCGTTCGCCCGGCCGGGCGCCACCGAGGCCGAGATCCTTCGAGCAGCGCGGGCCGCACATGTCACGGAGTTCGTCGAGGCTTTGCCGGACGGATTCGACACCCTGGTCGGCGAGCGTGGCATCAAGCTCTCCGGCGGGCAGCGGCAACGCGTCGCCCTCGCGCGCGCCATCTTGTGCGACGCCCCGATCCTGCTCCTGGACGAAGCGACCAGCGCCCTGGACTCCGAAAGCGAAATCCTCGTCCAGGAAGCCTTGTGGCGCTTGATGCGGGACCGCACCGCGCTCGTTGTCGCGCACCGCCTGAGCACCGTCGTCCGCATGGATCGACTCGTCGTCCTCAACCAGGGACGCATCTTGGAGCAGGGCGCCCACAGCGAGTTGCTCCAAGCCCAAGGTCCCTACGCCCGGCTCTGGCACCACCAGTCCGGGGGCTTCCTGGCTGACGGCGACATCCCGGACGCGCTCCACCGTTGACCGGCCATCGGGCGACCGGGGCGTCGGCGCGCCTTCGGTGACGCGGTCACGTCTGCGTGAATCGCCCTTGGCCTACAGTTTGGCGGCGATGGCGGCACCGAGGTCCGCGTCCACGTTGGTCCAGTACCGCACGAACCGATCGCGGATGCCGTCGTCACGAATTCGGAGTCCTTGACCGACGAGTGTGGCGATCACGCGTTCGCGGCCGGCGTCGGTGAAGACGTCACGGTACAGGCGTCCGGCCTGGCCGAAGTCGTCGTCGTCCGCGCGCAGGCCGGCGGCGGACCGCAGCAACTCCCCGTCCGACTCCCAGCCACCGTTGCCTGCGGCAGCGGCGTCGCCCGCCGGCCCGCCGAAGGAGTTCGGAGCGTAGACAGGGGCGGACGCGGGCTTGAAGCGGTGGCGACCGAGACCGTCCTGGCTGTACGAACGGACGGGCGCCACGGGCGCATTGACCGGAATCTCGGCATAGTTGGTGCCGACGCGGTATCGCTGGGCGTCCGGGTAGGAGAAGACCCGCGCCATGAGCATCTTGTCGGGGCTGATGTCGACGCCCGGGACCGTGTTCGCCGGGGAGAAGGCCGCCTGCTCGATTTGGGCGAAGAAGTTCTGCGGGTTCTCAGTCAAGGTGTATGTACCGACCTTGATCAACGGATGGTCCGCGTGCGGCCAGACCTTGGTGACGTCGAAGGGATTGAACCGGTACGTCTTCGCGTCCTCATACGGCATCACCTGCACGTTGACCTCCCAGGAAGGGAAATCACCGCGCTCAATCGCCTCATAAAGGTCGCGTCGGTAGTAGTCGGCGTCGGCACCGGCGATCGCCTCGGCTTCGGCTTCGGCCATATCGGCGTTTCCCTGCAGCGGCTTGAAATGGTACTTCACCCAGTGCCGCTCCCCTGCGGCGTTGATCCACTGAAAGGTGTGCGATCCGTAGCCCGACATGGTGCGCCACGATCGTGGAAGGCCGCGGTCACCCATGAGGTACGTGACCTGATGCGCCGACTCGGGCGACAGGGTGAGGAAGTCCCACTGCATGTCGGCGTCGCGCAGGCCGGACCCCGGCAGTCGCTTCTGCGAGTGGATGAAGTCGGGGAACTTCATGCCATCGCGAATGAAGAAGACGGGGGTGTTGTTGCCGACGATGTCGTAGTTTCCCTCGCTCGTGTAGAACTTCAGGCTCCAGCCGCGTACGTCGCGCCAGGTGTCCGGCGATCCCTGCTCGCCCGCGACCGAGGAGAAGCGCTGGAGAAGGCGGGTCCTCGTCCCGGGCTGGAAGAGCGCGGCTCGGGTGTACCGGCTGACGTCCTCGGTGACGACGAGTTCCCCGAATGCGCCGCCGCCCTTGGCGTGCACGATTCGCTCCGGGATCCGCTCGCGGCTGAACTGGGCCAGTTTCTCGACCAGGTAGCGGTCGTGCAACACGGTGGCACCGTCGGCGCCAACCGTAAGGGAGTGAGCGTCGCCGGCGACCGGCGTGCCCGTCTGGGTGGTCGTGACGTTCTCTGTCATCACTTCTCCTCGTAGGTGTTGTCGGGCTGGCGGCTCGTCCCCGGTCCGCCTCAAGAGCGTCACGGCGTCGACCGCCCACGGCTGCGGAAAACGAGCCGACGTGTTTCGAGGTCGTGGAGGATGGTGTGGATGCTCTGTTTCGACAACCCCGGGGTCGCACCATCGGGATCCTCTTCTCCTCCTCCCTGACTCAGTGCAGTCTTTGCGATGGGGCAGCGGGAGTGTGGTGCCGAGGCTTGCCAAAGATCACACAGTTCCGGACATCGGGCCGGACCGGCTGAGGAGGCGACGTCATGCCTAGGACGAGGCACATCGTGTTCCTGGTGTTCGACGGCGTGAAGATGCTCGACATCTGTGGTCCCGCCGAGGTCTTCTCCGAGGCGAACCTTTTCGGAGCGCACTACCGACTCACGTATGCGTCGACCTCCGGGCGGGCCGTGGCAACGTCGATCGGGACGGCATTCGCCGTCGATCAGGCGGTCGGCCGGATCGAACGGGTCGACACCGTCGTGGTCTCGGGCGGCGACAACCTGCCCACGAAACCGATTCCGCCTGACCTGGTCGCCGCCGCGGCCGCACTGCAGGCCCGCTGTACTCGGATGGTGTCCATCTGCACCGGGTCGTTCGTGCTGGCGTCCTCGGGGCTGCTCGACGGGCGGCGGGCCACCACGCACTGGAGGTACGCCGGTTTGCTCGCCCGAGCGTTCCCAAAGATCTCGGTGTCGCCGGATGCGCTCTTCGTCCATGACCGCGGCATCTACACCTCTGCCGGTGTCTCCGCCGGCATCGACCTGGCGCTGTCTCTCGTCGAGCAGGATCACGGACCCGACCTGGCCCGTGACGTGGCGCGCAACCTCGTGATGTTCATGCAGCGGCCCGGCGGACAGTCGCAGTTCGCGGCGCCACTCCAGATCCGGGCGCCACGGACGCCCACGCTGCGCGCCTTGGTCGACTTGGTCTCCGCGCAGCCGGCGCTCGCGCACACCACCAGCTCACTCGCCGCGCACGCCGGGGTCAGTCCGCGCCATCTCGCGCGCCTCTTCGCCAACGAGCTCGACATCTCGCCGGCCAAATTCGTCGAACGCACCCGGCTCGACCACGCTCAGGCGCTCCTGGACTCCGGACACGGCGTCGCGGAAACGGCGAGACTGGTCGGCTTCGGCAGTGCTGAAACCCTGCGTCGGCTATTCGTGGCCCGATTCGGAATCTCGCCCAGCCAGTACCGGGCCCGCTTCAAGACGACCACCGGACACACCCAGGCCGGGCCGAGCTCAGGGCTTGGCCCGGCCGAGGAACCAGGTCGGACCTCGGCGGGCACACACCGACCGGCTACTCCGGCCAAGCGTTGTTCCGGATGACGTCGACGAAGTTCGTGCGCTTGAACCGCCGGTCGAAGTAGGCGAGTACATCGTCGTTCATCGTGCCGAAGGTGGTGTCCGGGCGGTCCGCCATCCCCTCGTAGAACGCATGCAGGATCTGACGCTTGAAATCCGGACGGGGGTGAGCCTCAACCACCGCCTGTATGTCGGCGTCGCCGATCTGCCCGAGATCCACGCCCAGTACATCGGTCTCCACTCCGAGCGTGACGACTCCGACCTCGGGGGCGAGATGGAGCGGCACTTCGGGGGTGGTGTGGAGGGCAATGGCGAGCCACACGTTGCGTGCATCCGCCTCGGAACGGCCGTGGTCGCGGAGGAAGCCGAACGCGGCGTCCGCACCGTCGATCTCGAAGCGCCGGTCGGGCTTGCGAAACGTCTGGGTGAGGCCCAGGTCGTGGAACATTCCGCCGACGTAGGCCAACTCCGGGTCGACCTCGATGCCGCGCGCTTTCGACTTGAGCATCCCCCATAGGAAGACGCGTCGCGAATGGTGGAACAGCGTGTCTCCCACGACGGCGTCGTCCGTGGCACTCCGCGCCACCTCGGTTGCCGCACGGACAAGGCCGGTATCGGGGATCCGGATTCCTGCGATGGTCTCGCTCACGGGACCTCCTGGTTACTTGAGCGTCAGGGACCCCTTCAGCGTCGCAGCGCAAAGGCATTACGCAGCCCACGGCAACGGACAGGAATCGCTTGATCCGCGACATCGCGGGGAGGGCTTCACACTGCTGCGGCTAACGGTTAGCCTAGATGAGTAACGGTTAGCTAGGCGAGGTGGTCATAGAAGCCGGTGTGCGCTGACAACCGTGGAGAACGTGGAGCTGCCGGCCGGGCGGTCACCGCGGGTGGCCCGCCGGGGAGCTGCTGGAGCGTGTCGGGCTCGCCGGTCGTGCCGGGCACCTGCCGTCGGCGCTGTCGGGCGCGGAACGGTAGCGGGTCGCAATCGCCCGCGCGCTGAGCGATGGGCCACTGGTGGTGCCGGCAGATGAGCCAACCGGCAACCTCGACAGTGTCGCGACCCTGGAGATGCTGCGGCTGCTGGACAGCCTGTAGGAAGCGGGACGGACGCTGGTGATCGTCACCCATGACGCCCGGGTTGCGTCCACGGCCGACCGGCTGATCTCGATGCGGGACGGCGTTTTCGTGAAGGAGACCAGGTTGACGCACTACGAGGACGGGCGGCTGAGAAAGCCGGCTGGACTGGAGGACTGATGGGGCGGATCCTGCTGATCTTACGGCTCGCCGCGCGGGATCTCCGGCGGCGCCCGGGTGAGGCGGCGCTGCTGGTGCTGGCGATCGCTACCGCCACGGCCTCGCTGACGGTGGGCATGGTGCTGCAAGGGGTCGTCAGCCGGCCCTATGAA
This sequence comes from Rhizohabitans arisaemae, assembly GCF_025996515.1. GTDB lineage: Bacteria > Actinomycetota > Actinomycetes > Streptosporangiales > Streptosporangiaceae > Rhizohabitans > Rhizohabitans arisaemae. The sequence continues at coordinate 53,542 of NZ_BLRH01000029.1, read as the reverse complement.
AGCACGCGGGCGGCGACCTCCGGGCCCGACGTGATCGCCAGCGTCACGGAGGTGCCCCATACCGATCCGGCACGGCTGGAGGCACTGACCGCTGTTTCCGGAGTGGTGGCGCACAGCGGGCCGTACCCGTACACGGAGGCGGTCGTGGCGGCGAAGGGCGTGACCGTGGGGGCGTATGTCCAGGGCCGCACCACCACTCCCGCCGTCGTCGACCAGCCCAAGGTGGTCGAGGGCGGCTGGGTGCGCGACGGCGGTGCGGTGGTCGAGGCGAGTTTCGCATCGGCGCTCGGGCTCGGCACGGGTGATCGGATCACCGTGGGCAGCCGGTCGTTCCAGGTCGTCGGCGTGGCGGCGACCGCCTCCGCAGGTCCGTACCCGAAGCACTGCTTCGCCCCCTGCTGGTCTACGAGTGCGGCGGGGTCCCACCTCCCCAAGCCACCCCCGAAACAGGAGCATGCAGAGCCGCCTCCCCAACCCGACACGAGGGGACTGAGCCCCGGCCCGAGAGGCCTGATCTGGACCACGGAATCGGATGTCGGGCTTGTATCCGGGGGGCGGTTCATCGGCTACGTCGCGTACTTGAAGCTGGCCGACCCGGCGAAGGCGTGGGAGTTCGTCGGGGCACACCTGCCGGCTGAGGTGAACGATCCGTTCGTGGTGCCGTGGCAGGACGTGCTGGACGGGCATGGCTGGCTGGTGGAAGCCAAGCGCACCGGCATGATTCTGAGCGCCTGGCTGCTCGGCCTGATCGCGTTGGGCAGCATCGCGGTGCTGGTCGGAGGCCGGATGGCCGATCAGTTCCGGCGGGTCGGGTTGCTGAAAGCCGTAGGCGGCACGCCTGGTCTGGTGGCGGCGGTGCTGTTGGCCGAGCATGTCGCGGTGGCGCTGGTGGCGACGGTGCCGGGGCTGGCGGTGGGACGGGCGGTGGCGCCGCTGCTGACCGATCCCGGCGCCGGATTGCTGGGCGGCGCGGGTGCGGTGCCGTTCACCGCGTCGACGGTCGCCGTGGTGGTAGCCGCCGCGCTCGGGATCGCGGGTGTGGCGACGTTCGTCCCAGCGGTCCGCGCCGCTCGTACCAGCACGGTTCGCGCGCTGGCGAACGAACCTCGCCCGCCACGGCGGTCCGGCTGGCTGATCGCGGCTTCGGCGCGGCTCCCGGTGCCGCTGCTCCTGGGCTTGCGGGTGGCGGCGCGGCGACCGCGCCGTACCGTGCTGGGCGTGGCGGGGATCGCGGTGACGGTCACCGGGGTGGTCGCCACGTTGGCGGTTCATGCCAACCGTTACGCGGAGAAGGCTCCGGGGGTCGATCCCCGTACCGGCCTGAGCCAGGTACTGGTACTGATGACGATCATGCTGATCGTTCAGGCGGCCGTCAACGCGGTGTGTGTGATCTGGGCGACCACACTGGACTCCCGGTGGTCCTCGGCGCTGGCCCGCGCACTGGGGGCGACCCCGGGTCAGGTCAGTGCCGGCTTGTCGGCGGCACAGATGCTGCCCACGCTGGCCGGCTCCCTGCTGGGGCTGGTGATGGGGATCGGACTGGCGGAGTTCCTCGACGACGATCCGGTGACGGTCCCGCCCTGGTGGCAGCTGCTGGCCGTGGTCGTGGGATGTGTGGTCGTGGTGGCGGCGCTCACCGCCGTACCGGCTCGGATCGCCGCCCGTCGCCCGGCTGGTGAGATCCTGCGGACCGAGCACGCCTGAGCCGGGATGAGATCCCCTGATCGCGCAACCCGGCACCAGTCGAGCTCACCGTGTTCGTCGTTCCCCTCGGCCTCAGCTGAACTCGACGCCTTGGGCGAGTGGCAGTTCGGTGGAGTAGTTGATCGTGTTGGTGGCGCGTCGCATGTACGAGCGCCACGCGTCGGAACCCGATTCGCGCCCGCCGCCGGTGTCCTTCTCACCGCCGAACGCCCCGCCGATCTCGGCACCGGACGGACCGATGTTGACGTTCGCGATGCCGCAGTCGGAACCGGCCGCCGACATGAACGTCTCGGCCTCCCGCACATTGAGGGTGAAGATCGACGACGACAGTCCCTGAGTCACCGCGTTGTGCAGGCCGACGGCCTCGTCGAGGTCGCGGTAGCCGAGCACGTACAGGATCGGCGCGAACGTCTCGTCCCGCACGATCTCGGTCTGTTCTGGCATGTCGACGATCGCCGGGCGCACGTACTGTCCGCCGGCGACACCGTCGGCACGGGTGCCTCCGGTGACCAGTGTCCCGCCGTCGGCCTGTGCCCGCTTGATCGCCCGCAGGAAGGCGTCGGCGGCGGCCTCGTCGATCAGCGGCCCGACGAGCGTGGACGTCTCCAGCGGGGAGCCGATCGGCAACGTCTCGTACGCCGCCTTGAGCCGCGACACGAGGTCGGCGCGGATCGACTCGTGCACGATGATCCGCCGAAGCGAGGTGCAGCGCTGCCCGGCGGTACCGACGGCGGAGAACACGATGCCGCGCACGGTGAGGTCGAGGTCGGCCGAGGGAGCGACGATCGCCGCGTTGTTGCCGCCGAGCTCCAGCAGGGTGCGCCCCAGGCGGGCGGCCACACGCGGGGCGACCTCCTTGCCCATCCGGGTCGAACCGGTGGCCGAGACGAGCGGGATCCTGGGGTCGTCGACGAGCGCCTCACCGATCGCGCGGTCACCGAGCAGCACCTGGGAGAGGCCGTCCGGCGCGCCGGCCCGCCGGGCCGCCTCCTCGATCAGTGCCTGACACGCCAGTGCGGTGAGCAGCGTCTTCTCCGACGGCTTCCACACCACCGCGTCCCCGCACACGAAGGCCAGCGCGCTGTTCCAGGACCACACGGCGACCGGGAAGTTGAACGCCGAGATGACGCCGACCACCCCGAGTGGATGCCACTGCTCCATCATCCGGTGCCCGGGACGCTCGGTCGCGATCGTCAGCCCGTGCAGCTGACGGGACAGGCCGACCGCGAGGTCGCAGATGTCGATCATCTCCTGCACCTCGCCCAGACCCTCGGACACGATCTTCCCTGCCTCGATCGTGACGAGCGCCCCAAGGTCGTGCTTGTGCTCGCGCAGCAGTTCTCCGAGCTCACGCACCAGGCGGCCGCGCACCGGGGCCGGAACCGCGCGCCACAGCTCGAACGCCTCCTGTGCCCGCCCGATCGCGGCCGCGGCCTCCTGCGGTGTGTGGGCGCGCAGCCGGCCGATCACGCCGCCGTCGATCGGCGAACGGGCGACCAGTTCGCCGTCCTCGTCGAAGGGGTTCCCCGCACCGAGGCGTTCGAGGATCTCGCGAGCCCGCGTGCTGATATCTGTCACCGGAGTGTCCTTTCACCCTGGGGAGGCGTGTTGCCAAGTGCTCTGGAAGACGCGTGATCGACGCGCCCTAAGCGTGCCGGTCGTCGGCGATCCCGCAGAAGTCCAGCGCGGTCAGCGCGTAGGTCTTCGTCGCGGTGATCAGTTGGTGGATGGGTACGTACTCGTTCTCGGCGTGCGCCGTCTTCGCTGCCCCGGGGCCGTAGATGACGCCGTCGATTCCCTGGGCCGCGCTCCACGTGATGTCGCACACCCCAAAGAATCCCTCACGCTTCGGCGGGGCCGCGTACTCGACCCCTCCGAGCGCGTCGACGTGGGCGTTGCTCACCGACGCCTCCAGCCCGTGGCCGGCCGGGGTGTTGTACGGCGGCCAGTCGAGTTTCCACTCGAACTCGGGCCGGTGTTCGCGCAGCCACGTGTCGGCGGCGCAGGCGAGCCTGACGGTCTCCTCGATCTCGGCCCTGACCTCGTCGTTGCCGCGGTCGGGGTGGTGAAGTACGCAGTAATCCACGGTAAGGGTGTCGGCGAGCAGGAAGGGAACGTCGATCCCCTTGGGGTTGGCCTTGAGGACGCCGGGCAGGAGGCTGAAATGCCCCGGGGCGAAAAGCGGGTGCCGGTCGCGCAGGGCCCAGGTGTTCTCCAGCTCACGCAGCGCGTGGTAGATCACCCAGTACTTGTCGACGGTGTTGACGCCCAGGCGTTCGCCGTCGAGGGTCGGGTGGATGGACGAGCCGCGCCATCCGGGATGCGCGGTCTTGCCGGTGATGGTCATGGAGAACCACAGAAGGCCGGGGGTGCTGGTGACAAGGCTCGGCAGCCCGTCGGTCGGGTTGGTGGGCTCGCAGAGCAGCATGGCGTCTCCGGTGTATCCGGCGCCCAGAACGGCGCTGGTTCCCGCATTGTGGTCGCCCACCTCCTCACCGACCACGGCATGGAGCACGAGGTCGCCCTTGAGGGTGATGCCCGCCCTGGCCAGCGCGAGCGCCGCGTACGCGGCCGCGACGGTTCCGCCCTTCATGTCGGTCGCCCCGCGGCCGAGGACGGCCGTGTCGGTGATCTGTCCCGAGAACGGCGGAGCGTCCCACAGGTTCGGCTGGATCGCGGGGACGACGTCGACGTGCCCGTTGAGGACGAGCGACCTTCCACCGCCTGCCCCGCGAACGCGACCGCAGGCGTTGTCGCGCCTGGCCTCCTCGGCGACCAGCTCGGTCTCGGCGCCCGCCTCGCGGTAGAGGTCGGCGATGAGGGCGCTGACGTCCGACTCAGCGCCGACGATCTTGTCGTAGTCCTGTCCGGGGTACTTCGGGTTGACCGATGGGATCTTGATGGCGTCGGAGACCGACCGTACGAGGCGTGGCGCGAGTTCGTCGACGGCGTCCAGGACGGCCTTCTTCACGTCGCGGCGGCTTTCAGGCATGTTCGACACTCCTCTGTGGGGTCTGACTACTGGTCGATGGACGGCCGGAGTTCGTGAGACGCCCGCGCAGGACGGCGACGCCCCGGGTGAGCGCGGCGCTGATCCCGCCCGGCGCGAAGATCAGTACGGCGATCGTCCCGGCGGCGAAGACGACGGGGCTCCAGGCGTCCAGACCCGTGAGCCGGTCGTTGACAAGAGTGATGACGACGGCTCCGACGACGGGGCCCCAGATCTGTTTCGTGCCACCCAGGAAGATCATGCTCAACCCCAGGGTCACGAGCCCGAAGCCGAAGAGGCTGACGTCGGCGACCCTGAAGTACGCGACGTACATCGCGCCGGTGAAGCCGGCCATGGCACCGGAGATCACGAAGGCGATGAACTGCTGGCGGACCCGGTTGACCCCGCGGCTCCGCGCGAGCTGTTCGTTGTCCCGCAGGGCCACGAGGCTGTGGCCGAACGGGCTCGCCATGATGAGTTCGAGGACGATGAGCAGGACGGCGACGGCGGCTCCGAGCATCCAGAGGTACCCGAGGCCGCCGTACTGCGCGAGGCTCTGTCCGGCGATCGTCATGGCCGGAACCCCGGGCAGCCCGCCCGAGCCGCCGGTGAGGTCGGGGAGCGCCAGGACCAGGTGGTAGCTGATCTGGACGAACACGAAGGTGATGAGGGCGATGTAGATGCCCCGCATCCGGATGACGGGCAGGTAGGTCAGCCCGCCGACGACCGCCCCGACCAAGACGGCGAAGGCGAGGGAGGGGATCGAAGCCCACTGCAATTTCAGCGTCGCGATCGCCATCGCGTAGCCGCCGATCCCGAACATCCCCGCGTGGGCGAAGTTGAAGATACCGCCGAATCCCAGGGTCAGGTTCCAGCTCGCCGCGAGCAGGGCGTAGATGAGCGCGGTGCAGACGAGCAGCCGGCTCGACGGCGCGACGAAGACGTACGGGATCACGACGGCGATGGCGAGGTATCCGGCCCAGCGGATGAGGCGGGAAGGAACGTACTTCGTCATGAGCCTCTCCTGACGAGTCCCTCGGGGCGGACGAGCATCACGACGACCAGCAGGACGAAGACCGCCACCGGGCTCCACTGAAGACCGATCCAATAGCTCGTCGACGCCTCGATGAACCCGATCGCGTAGGCGCCCACGAGGGTGCCCATGAGCGAGGCCGTCCCGCCGAAGACCAGGACGACGAAGGCGATGAGCAGGGGACCGCTCCCCTTGGCCGGGGTCAGCGTGGTGGTGGTCGCGAACACGAGGGCTCCCACCGTGGCGAGCGCCGCCGAGGCCGCGAACACGGACAGGTACACCCGGCCGGGCTTGATGCCGAGCAACATCGCCATGTCGCGGTTCTGGGCGACGGCGCGGATGCTCGCGCCCCATTCGGTCCGGTTCACCACGAGCATGAGGCCGCCGACGAGGCCGACGGCGAGGAGGAACGCGAGGACGGTGGTCCAGCGGACGGCGACCCCGGCGATGTCGAACGTCGCGGTGGTCACCGGCTGCACCTGCTTGTTCTCCGGCCCCCAGATGAGTTGAACGGCGCCTTCGGCGAGGCCGGCGAGAGCCAGCGTGGCGACCATCACCATCAGCGTCCCGTCGGGGCGCGACGCGAGCGGTCGCACCACGACCAGCTCGACGAGCGCGCCGAGGCCCGCCATGGCGACGGTCGCGAGGAGAACGGCGAGCGGGAGAGGCAGCCCGGCTGTCGAGGACAACGTCCAGATGAGATACCCGCCGATGATCAGCATCGCGCCGTGGGCGTAGTTGAACACCTGGAGCGTCGACCAGATCAGGGACATCCCGGCGGTCAGGAGCGAGTACATCGACCCGAGCAGGAGGGTCGACACGAGAACCGGAACGAGTCCGTCAAGCATGGCCGTCCTCCTCGTCCGGGCCCGCCGCGAGGGCGGTGGGGGCGTGTGCTCCGCCGACGAACATGGCCATCATCTGCTCCTGGGTCGGCTTCTCCTCCGTGGTGCCGCGGCCGACGGTCCGCCCCAGCTCGACGACGCACCAGGTGTCCGCGAGACCGAAGAGGAAGTCGACGTCACCGTCGGCGACGAGAAGCGAAAGGCCGGTCGCGCGGATGTCGAGGAGGGTCCGCAGGATCTCGTGCCGCACTTTGGGGGCGAGGCCGAGCGTCGGCTCGTCGAGGATGAGGACGCTCGGGTTGGCCATGATGCCCATCGCGATCGCGAGCATCTGCCGTTCCCCACCGGACATCGCCCCGACCGGCTGGCCGCGGCGTTCGACGAGCTTCGGGAACAGACCGAGGACCAGCTCGAGGTTGGCGCTCCTGACCCGCCTCGCCCGTTTGAGCCGGCCGGCCAGGTTCAGGCTCTCGCCCACGGTGAGCCGCGGGAACAGGGTGCACCCCTGGGGTACGTGCATGAGGCCCCGCTCGACGATCGCCGGTGTGCCGAGCCTGTCGATGCGTTCGCCGTCGAGTTCCACGGTGCCCCCGGTCAGCGGCCCCAGGCCGGTGATCGCGCGCAGGAGTGTCGTCTTGCCGTGCCCGTTCGGCCCGAGGAGCGCGAGGGCCTCCCCGCGCCCAACCGACAGGGAGATGCCGTTGACGACCTGCAACTTGCCGTAACCGGCCGTTACGTTCGTCACCGAGAGTCGTACGGTGTCCGCGCTCATCGGTTCGACTCCCCCAGATAGGCGTCGATGACCCGGGGGTCGGACAGGACGTCGTCCGGGCTGCCGACCACGAGAACCTCGCCGGCGACCATGACGATCATTCGGTTGGCCACGCGCCGCAGCAGGTGCAGGACGTGTTCGATGATGACGAACGTCGTCCCGTCGGCGTTCAGGGTCTCGACCAGGGTCGCGAGATCGTCCTGATCGTCGTTGTCGAGGCCCCCGGCGGGCTCGTCCAGCATGAGGACCTTCGGATCCCCGACCAGGGCTCCGGCGATCATCAGCTTCTTCCTGGCCAGGACGGACAGGTCGCCGCCGCGCAGGTGCGCGCTGTGCAGGAGCCCGACCCGTTCGAGCGCCTGGAGCGCCGTCGAGCGGGAGTTCCGGCGCCCGTTGAGATAGTGCGCCGCGAGGCGGACGTTCTCCAAGGCCGTCAGTTCCGGGAAGACCTGATCGGCCTGGAAGGTACGGCGCAGGCCGAGGCGGGCGATCTTGTGTGCGGGAAGTCGTTCGATGTGCCGTCCGGCGTACACGATCCGGCCGCCGGAGGCGTTGAACGGCACCCCGGTGATCAGATTGAACAACGTGCTCTTACCGGCGCCGTTCGGACCGGCGATACCGAGGACTTCACCCTCGGTGAGGTCGAAGGTGACATCGTGCACGGCTCGATAGCTTCCGAAGGTCCGGCAGGCCTGCCGGACACTCAGAAGTACGTGCTGGTTGGTCGTCGCGGTCACCGGAGGATGCTCACTTGAACCAGTCGGGCTGCTTGAACGCGCCGTCGGCGTACTTGGTGGGGCTGAGAAGGACGTCCTTGCCGTTCTGGATCTGGAAGAACTGCAACGGGAGACCGTTGGTGTCGTCGGCGATCGCGAGGTGGGTGGCCGGGTCGAACCGGATGGTTCCCATCGCCGTGTCGCGCACCTCGATGCCGCCGACGGCCTTGCCGACCGCCGCCTTGTCGAACGGGTCGCCCGCGGATTCGACGGCCTTAGCCCACAGCTTGACCTGCTCGTAGCTCATGACTCCGTACAGGCCGGGGTCGGTGCCGTAAGCGTCGTTGAACTTCTTCACGAAGTCGCGGCCCGGTGCGTACCTGTCGGAGACCACGGCGCCGACGGGAAGGTTGTACAGCACGCCGTCGGCGCCCTTGCCCGCGAGCTCCTTGAACTCGGGCACGCTCGGCGCGTACTGGGAGAACAGCAGCGAGTCGGTCGGGTTGTCGCGGAACTGGGTCAGGAACTTGACGGCGTTGGCGGTCAGGTAGTCGAGGTTGACGATGACCGACGGGTCGGCGCTGTGGATCTTGCCGATCTGCGGGGTCCAGTCGTTGACCTCTCCGTACGGGACGACGTCGGGTCCGACGACCTTCCACCCCTTGGCCTTGAAGTTCTTCACCAGGCCGGCGGAGATGTCGTTGGAGTAGGGGTTGTCGCTGGAGATGAGGTAGACGGTCTTGTTGCGGAGTTGGAACGTGCCATCCTGGCTCCACGCCGCCAACCGGTTGGGCAGGTCGGTCTTGTACGCCTCGAAGCTGGGTGCCGTGGACCAGACTCCCGGATACTTGCCCGGGTCCTTGGTGATGATCTCCGCGGTCTGCGTGCTCCCGCCGCCGATGAGGTACGGCATCCCGGCCTCGGCGAGCAGGTCGATCTCGAAGTTGGTGGTGCTGGCGTAGCCGGTGATGACGGCGCCGACCCCGCTGTCCGCGGTGAGCCGCGAGACGGCGGACGCGACGGCGTCGGACTTGAGGTCCTTGACGTCGGCCACCTCAAGGGCGATCTCGCGTCCGGCGACTCCCCCGCCGCCGGCGTTGAGCTCCTTGACGGCCAGCTCCGCGCCCTGGCGCATGAGCTTGCCGTCGGCGGCCGACGCTCCGGTGAGCGGAGCGAGCAGGCCGAGCTTGACCGGCCCGTCGTTCTTCGTGCTTTCTGTGCCGCCGGGCAGGGCGGCCGAGCATGCGGCCAGCGCGAGTGCTCCGGCGACCGCGATCGCGGCGGCTCCGAGTCGGATCGGATGGAACTTGATCGACATTACGTCTCCAAGGACTCGAGCGAATGTGCCCAAGTAACGCACATTTCAAAACATCTATCAATGGCCGTTTTGGAAATTTTCCATTCATTGGCCGTACGGTCCCGTACGGAACCGGGGACACGGCGGCGGGCGTTCGGCGACTCAGGTGTGTTCGGCCGACGTGGCGGCCCCGGGCGTGCGGGTGGTCAGCAACCCGTGCAGGAATCCCCCCGCCACCAACGGGATGATGCTCCACTTCAGCACGTCGGCCAGCACGGTCTCCCCGGCCAGCAGGGTGAAGTTGGACCAGATGAGCCACAGGGCGGCGAGCAGCGCGACCAGGGCGATCCCGGGCGCGACCAGCCGCACCCAGACCGACACGCCGGTTCGCCGGAGGAACAGCATCGCGGCGGCGCAGGTCGTCGCCATCAACACCACGATCGCCATGGTCGCGAAGCCACCCGCCACCGCGCCCAGCTTGAGGTAGGGGTCGGTACCGGTGACCAGGCACGCCACGATCACGCCCACCATGAGCAGCATCTGCACGGTCCCCGCGAGGTGCGGGGTCTGGTACCTGCGGTGCGTGCGTCCGAGCGCCCGGGGAAGCAGCCTGTCGCGCCCGAACGCGAACAGGTAGCGCGAGGCCATGTTGTGCACCGCCATCGACACGGCGACCAGGCTGGCCAGCAGGAGCCAGTTGATCACATGTTCGGCCCACGGCCCCAGCACCTTCACCGCCGCGCCGCTCAGGAAGGTGCCCGGTGAGTCCAGGGCCGTGCCGACGACGCCTGCGCGCGGATAGACCGAGATGACCGCCCACGCGACCAGCGCGTAGAGGATCGCAATGACCCAGACCGCGGCGTACGTCGCCTTCCCGACGGTGCGTTCCGGGTTGCGGGCCTCCTCCCCGAACACCGCGGTGGCCTCGAAACCCACGAAGCTGAGCAGGGCGAAGGTGAACGCGATCCCGATGTTCCCCGAGAAGGCGTCCGAGACGATGAGGGACTTGTCGGTGGACGGGTCCAGGAGCGCCCCGGCCACCACGAGGACGAGGATGCCCACTTCGAGGCAGAGGAGAAAGCCCATGATCACGGTGTTCAGCTCGATGCCGCGAATGCCCACCAGCCACGCGAAGATGAGGATGGCCGCGCTGATCACCGTCCACGGCATGTCGATCGAGAGCTCATCGCGGAAAACCTGATTACCGAAGTATCCGGCAAAGGCGATCGGGACGAGCATGATGACGTTGTAGGCGCACACGGCGAGCCACCCGACGGCGACGCCCGCCGGTCTGCCGAGACCCGCCGAGATGTAGGAGTAGAAGGCACCCGCGTTCGTGATCCGGTGGCTCATGGCGACGAACGGCACCGCGAACAGCGTCAGGACGACCCCGGACACGATGAAGGCGAGCGGAGCGCCGGCCCCGTTGCCCAGCCCCACGATGAGGGGCATGTTGCCGGCGACGGCGGTCAGCGGTGCTTGGAACGCCATGACCAGGAAGACCAGGGCGGAGACGCCCATGATGCCCGGCCGGAGGGATCCGCCGGTGGGGGCGGCGTGTTTCTGTGCGCGATCGGCGTCAACCATTTCTGTCCTATCGAGGTGGGGGGTGCCCGGGGGCAGGAGGGGTGCTCTCCCTCGGGACGGGTCATCAGGTCGGCGGAAACGCCGTACAGGCGGCCAGGTATCCGGCGGCCAGCGCCAGGGCGGTGTGATCGACGGCCTCGTCCGACGCGAGGAAGTCGGCGCTGTGCAGCCTTCCCGAGCTCGCGCCGGTGCCGACGAACATCATCAGGGAGGGGAATCGCTGCGCGTAGTAAGCGAAGTCGTCCGCTCCGCACGAGCGAAGATCATCCGATTGGGTCAGCCCGAACCCTTGGAGGTTCGCGGCTGCGGCTTTCGCCAGCCGTGGATCGTTGTGGAGGGCCGGTTCGCCGAGGTCGAGGTGGACCTCGCTCTTGCAGCCGACCGATTCGGCCACCCCGGAGGCCACTGTTTCGAGGCGGCGGTGCAGCAACTCCCGCTGTGCGGGGTCGAACGACCGCAGGGTGCCGCGCGCGACCGCGTGATCCGGCCGGACGTTGGGCGAGGAGCCCGCCCGGATCTCCCCGATGCTCACCACCGCCGGTGTCATCGGGTCGACGTCACGGGCGACCAGTTGCTGGGCCGCGGCGACGAAGAGCGAGAGCGCCAGGACCGGGTCGGGCCCGAGGTGCGGGTAGGCGGCGTGACCCCCGACACCCAGCATCCGTACGGTGAACTCGTCGGCCGAGGCGTTCACGGTGCCGGGTGTGCTGGCCACCTCACCCGAGGCGAGGAGCGGTTGCACGTGCGCTCCGATCATCGCGCGGACCTGATGGCGCTCCAGAGCGCGCGAGTCCAGGACGTCCATGGCGCCGGAGGGGGCGGTTTCCTCTCTCGGCTGGAGAACCAGCACCAGGGGGACCGGCGCGCCCACGCGATGGACCGCCCGCGCCAGGGCGATACCGGCGCTCAGGTGCACATCGTGCCCGCAGGCGTGCATCGCCCCGTTTCCGGCCGCCCATTCGACGAGGGTCCGCTCGGTGATGGGCAGGGCGTCCAGCTCGGTGCGGACCGCGACGCAGGCGCCCTCGCCGCCGACGCGGACGATCGCGCCCGAACCGGCGACCTCCTCCACCCGCAGACCGGCCGGCATCTGCTCGATGACGGTTCTCGTCGTCGCGTGTTCGTGTCCGGACAGATCGGGGTGCGCATGGATGTGCCGGCGGATCTCGCGCGCGGCGGCGAACTCATCACGCAGAGCGGCTTCCAGCTGTCGGCCGAGCGCTCTCACGAATACCTCTCACCTTCGGTCATGGAACGGAATGTTCCGTAGTCATATTTACAATTCATCAAGACAATGATCGATTTGAAAATTTCATTTCAGCCACACGGCATGGTGGCAGGCCGACCCGAATGGCACCGCCGGTCGGGCCTTAGCCGGTCACCGATCGCGAGAATCGGCGCCGGGTTACGTCAGCACGCCACCGGATCCAGCGCGTTGGCCCACGCCGGAGGGGACTTCCCGTCGAGCAGCCAGGCGACGGCCGAACGCGCCGCGACCGGGCCGACCAGGTTTCCCGTGCCGTTGTAACCGCCGATCGCGACCATGTCCTCCTCCACCCGTGCGCACAGCGGCCGATCGTCCGGGGTGCATCCGACCGACGCCGCCCACCAGTGCTCCGCCCGGACGGAACCGCCCGCCATCCGTCGTGCGACGTTCTCGATGTGGCGCTGCACGGACTCGGTGGGCTCGGCGTCGTGGGTCCACTCCTCGTCGACGAAGCGGTCGCGGCCACCCCCGACGTACAGCCGTCCGTCGGGCAGCTGCTGCGCGTAGTCGTAACCCCAGCGGGCGTAGACCGGGCAGGGCAGCCGGTGCGATGGGATCGGGGCGGAACTCATCATCTGAAGCCGCGCCGTTCGCACGTGGGTACGCAGCGCGGGCACGAGCTTCTCCAACCGGCCGTCGACGGCGACCACGACGAACCGTGCCTTGACCACACCCCGCTCCGTCGCGACCGAGCCGCTGCGGACGGACGTCACCGGGGTGTGCTCGTGCAGCGCCGCGCGACGTCCGACAAGCGTGGCCAGCCTGGTGGCTCGCACCGCCGGGTTCATGGCCGCGTCGTCGGGAAGGTACAGGCCGACGCCGAGGGGCCCGTCGTACTCCTCCACCGCGATTCCATGCTCACGCATCGACGCGGCCTGGGCCGCGCAGTCGGCCGTCTCGGCCTCGCGATCCGCCGCCTCCGCCTCGTCGGCGGGATCGCCCGGCAGACCGGCGAGCCGGATGGAGCCCACCCGGCGGATCACGGAGGGGCCGAGCAGCGCGTACAGCCGGTCGAGCTCCTCCAGCGTGTCACGGTAGAGGCCGGCGGCGGCCGGGCCCCAGCGGTCGACGGCCCGATGGAGCGCCAGCGACGGTCCCCCCAGCAGGAAACCCCCGTTGCGTCCGGCCGCCCCGGCCGCCACCCGACCGGCGTCGACCCCGACCACCGAGAGCCCGCGGTCGAGGAACGCCTCGATCGCGGCCAGCCCGGAGGCGCCCAAACCCACCACGCAGGCGTCGGCGGTGACATCGCCCGCCAAGGGCGCGAACCCTTCCCATCCGGCCACAGCCGTGTCCCAGCCCACTGACATGTCCTGCGTACCCTTCCGCCGTAGCCGTGGCTTCCGTACCGGTCAGTACCGGAAGCGGTCCTCGATGGCCAGCTCGTGAACGTCCCGCGTGGCCGCCGACCGCGCGGCCAGTTCCCGTACGGCGACCAGCGCGCCGTGCAGGGTGCCGCCCAGTACGGATCTCGCCAGCTCGCTGCCCGCGAACAGCTCGGTCGCGCGCGCCAGGTCTTCGGGAAGCCTGGTCACCCGGTGCTTGTCGCGCTCGACCTCGCTGAGGCCCGCCGGGTCCGACTGGACGGGCGCGGGCAGCTCAAGCCGCCGTTCGATGCCCCGCATCCCGGAGGCGAGGAGCAGCGCGGTGGCGAGATAGGGATTGGCCGCCCCGTCGACGGTCTTGACCTCCAGGTTCGCCGCGGTTCGCCGTACGCTCACGGTCCCCGGGATGAACCGCAGGGCGGCCTCCCGGTTCTCCACGCCCCAGCAGGCGAAGGCTCCCGACCAGTGATTCGGCTTCAGGCGCTCGTAGCTGGCGACGGTCGGCGCGAGAACGGCGAGCAGGCGGGGTAGCTCCGCAAGGATTCCCGCGGTGAACGCGGCGCCGTCCGCCTGCATGCCGGGTTCGGTGGTGCCGTCGTCCTGCATCAGGTTCTCGCCGTCGCGCCAGACGCTCACGTGCAGGTGCGCGCCGTTTCCGGCGGCGCCCGGATTCACCACCGGGGCGAAGCTGACGTCGAGCCCGTGCCGGTGGGCCACCTGTCTGGCGATATACCGGAGCAGCACCACCTCGTCGGCGGCCGTCAGCGGGTCGCGTGGCGCGATGGCGACCTCGAACTGTCCCGGCGAGTACTCGGGGTGCAGCTGCTCGACGTCGATCCCCGCGCCGTCGAGCGCCTCGATCAGCGCGAGCGCGAAGTCCTCCAGCGGGAGCAGCGCCCGCGCGCTGTGCGCGGGGCCCGAGTGGGCCGGTGTCCCGTCCCGGTTCAGCAGCGTCATCTCCGACTCGAACACGGTACGGAACTCGTAACCCATGCTCCGGGCGTTCTCCACGACCGACCGAAGGACGCTGCGCTGGCACCCGGCGCTGATCTCCAGGCTCTGCTCGTACTGGAGGGCGGGCACCCAGGCGTATCCGGGTGACGACGGCAGGGGACGCGCGGCGGCGATGTCGGGGAACAGCCGCAGGTCGCCGCTGGGCGAGTCGTAGGGCGAGACGGAGGCGAACTGATCGTCACCGCCGGCCACGGCCCACAGCGTGGACATTCCGACGCCGCCCGTCGCGGCGCTCTCGAAACGTCGCAGGGGGATCACCTTCACGCGGGTGACCCCGGCGTTGTCCACCACGGTCATCACGACGAGGCGGGTGCCCGCGTCCCTCAGCCGCGCGTGGGCCTCGGCCACGTCCTGCGGAGCGAACACGCGCGCCGCGCTCACAACGCGATCCCGTGCAGCCGCTTGGCGTTGCCGCCGAGGACGTCCACACCGATGCGGGTGGCGTGCTTCTCGTCCAGGTATCCATGGTCAATCGCCCGTCGCAGCACCCGTTCGAGGGCTTCCCGCGCCAGGATCGACGACAACCAGATCACCTCCGGTTCGCTGGCCTCGTCCGAGCCGTACATCACCTTGGCCGGTGGGGCGATGCCCAGCATCAGCTCCAGGCGGTTGTCCACGGCGATCGAGGACCACGGCGTCGACAGGGACGTGTCCAGATAGACGTGCGGAAGGACCGAGGCGATGTACGCCGCCTCCTCGATCCACGGCCACCCCGAGTGAATCAGGACGATCGGCTGACCCAGGTGCTGGCTCAGCAGCGGAAAGATGTCGGACGGGCGTGAATGTGAGAGGACGATCGCCGGATCTCCCCCGCCGCAGTGCACGTGGACGGGAACGCCGCCGGCCGACGCGGCGACCGCCAGCGCGCGGCGCAGCAGCATGTCCCGCACCGGTTTGGCGTGCTCACGCGACTCGGTCCAGCCGGCGGCGCGCCACGCCTGGAACGCGCTCTCCACGTCGTTTCCGCTCCACGAGGAGACGTCCAGCCCGCTCCGATAGGCGATGATCGACTTGAAGGCGACGGCCCCGTCGGCGATCGCCTGTTCGGCCCGGGCGGCGAACGCGTCTTCGAGCTCGGCGAAGCCGTTCACCTGGTCGCGCAGTTCGACGATCCATGGCTCGAGGCGCGCGACCCGGCTGATCGGCAGGCCCGTTTCGTCGGACATGTCGGCCTGGTCGACCATCGGCTGCGGATAGCCGTCCTCGACGAGCAGATGCTCCACGCCCGCCTCGTCCCACAGCCTGCGCAGGTAGGACGCGTCGTTCAAGGCCGCCGTACGGGCCTTCGCCAGCGAGTCGCGTGAGGGGTCGCAGTTGAGGACCTTGCCCAGCCGGAGCGCCATGGCGACGGCGATCGGCGAGGTGTCGGTCGTCCGCCGCAGGAGCTCGGGAAAGGAGCTGTGGTGCAGGCCCGAGCTCGTCAGGCACATGCCCAGCATGGTGATACGATCTAGGAACCCATGTTGATCGCGTCGTCGTATGTCGTCCATGCGGAAGCCATGACAGTGGACATCGACCACTCGTGCTTCATCCAACAGCGTCACGTGTACATCCTTTGAAGACTGGTCGCGCTTGTGCCCGTTCCGGCGCGATCCGATGGACTTGATGGCCGACGGCACCTGCGCAGTGGTCGTTCGGCGGTCGATTCACGCCCCGGCTTGACTCTGGCTGGCCGTGTTCACCGACTGTGCACGACCCTCTAGGTGTGAACGAATAATTTCAGCCACGAGGCTTGTGGTCAATAAAGAACGAAAAAATTCTTTCACTCTTTCGGCCGACGCGGGGGCGGTGACCAGGTCGTACGCGCCGACCGGGCGTCTGCGGCGACGCCGACGCGGTCACGCGGATTCGAAAACGTAAGGGGGCCGGCCTATGGCGCGGGCACCGTCGACACCTGTTCGATCAGGCGCATACGGGCCTGCGCATCCTCGCCGAGACGGGCCAGGGCGGCCGCCGCCAGCGCCTCCACCAACGCGATCGCGGGCACCAGGCTGTCGTACGGGGAACCGATGTCCGTACTCAGGGGAAGAACGACATCGGCGAACTCGGCGATGGGCGACAACCACACGTCGGTGATCAGAACGATCTTGGAACCCCGCTGATGGGCTTTCCGCGCGAAGTCGACGACGTCGTCCTGGTAACGCCTGAAGTCGAGCACGAAGACCACGTCACGGCGCCCGAGCTCGACGAGGGCCACCCCGGCCTCGTCCCGCTGAGCGGTCAGCAGCTGGGTGTCCGGCCGCATCGTCCGCAGATGCAGGATCAGGTATTCGGCGACAAGCCGGGACCAGCGGCCTCCGACCGCGCCGACCCGCAGCTTCGGGTCGGCGGCCAGGTCGATCGCCAGGCCGAACTCGCTCGACGGCAGCGCCGTGAACCCCTCGGCGAGAATTTTCCGACCGGCCTGCGAGACCTTGCTGAGCACGCGCGACGCCGGGGTGTCGGCCGCGTAGTCGGAGGGCAGCGTCATCGGACTGGCCCCGCGAGCGTTGATCTCGTCACGCAGGATCTGCTGAAACTCCTTGTAGCCGCCGAAACCGAGGCGCGACACGTACCGGGTCACGGTCGGGGCGCTGACCCCGGCGCGTTCGGCGAGCTTCACCGCGGGCTCCATGCCCGCCATCGGGTAGTCACTCAGGACGGCCCGCGCCACTCGCCGCTCCGCGGCGGAGACCTCGCTCATGGTCCGGTGGATCACCTCGGCGACGGATCGCGCCGCATCACCGGACGATGCTGAGCCATCCAGTTCGTGGACTTCCACCAGGACCTCGATTCGTGTGCCTCACCCGGATTCTAGTGCGACACACCTGGCAGCCACCGAGGTTGCGTACTGAACGGCCGGAGGGGTCGTCATCGGCTCCTCACGGGGATCCGGCCCTTGCTCCGCATCGCCGCCGCGACGCGGTCCTGGGCGAGTTTGCGGCCGGCGGCGTGCGGGGTGAGGGCCAGCCGGCGGGCCTCCTCCAGCACGCCGAGGGTGTTGGCGCGGAGTCTGTCGGAAATCGCGGGGAACACGGCGCCGGTGTCCGGCCGGAACCCCGAGTAGCGGGCGTCCATCGCGAACGCAGCCGCGATCACCCCTCCGGCGTTGGCGATGAAGTCGGGGACGACGGTGACGCCGCGCTCGGCGAGGACGGCCTGGGCCGCCGGTGAGGTGGGCAGATTCGCCCCCTCGACGACGAGGCTCGCCTTGACCCTCTGGGCGGTGCCCTCGTCGATCACGTCCTGTACGGCCGCCGGGACGAGGACGTCGCAGTCGAGGAGGAGTTCCCGTCCCGCGGTAAGAAGGATGACACCGTCCAGCCGCGTCACGAAGGCGTCGCCGTGCTCGTCGCGGGCTTGGTCCAGCGTGGCGAGGTCCAGGCCGACCGGGTCGTACACGGCGCCGTGCGCGGTGGAGACGGCGACGACGGCGGCGCCGAGGGCACTGAAGCGCCGGGCGGCGGCCCGGCCGACGGCGCCGTAGCCCTGAATGGCGACGCGGGCGCCGTTGAGGGGGCGCCCCAGGTGCTCGGCGGCGGCGTCGGCGGCCTCGGCGACGCCGAAACCGGTGACGCCGAGCTGGTCGTAGGCGATTCCGCCGAGGTGGGCGGGGGTACCGACCGCGGTTCCACGGTCGCCGAGTTCGTCTTGGACGATGGCCGCGTCGTCTTCGGTGAGGCCCATGTCGAGGCCGAGCACGTACTCGCGGGGGACCTCGTTGTGCAGCGCGCGGACGAAGGCCCGCAGGATGGCCTCCTTGTCCGGCGAGGCGGGGTCGGCTGCGATGCCGGCCTTGGCGCCGCCGTAGAAGAGGTCGGCACCGGCCCACTTCCACGTCATGTTCCGGGCGAGCCGGGCGACCTCCGTCACGGTGACGGAGGGCGCCATCCGGGTGCCTCCCTTGCCCACCCCACGGGCGGTGTTATCGATGACCAGCACGCCTTTCATACCGGTACGGCGGTGGGAGACGACGACGATCTTCTCGGGGCCCCAGTCGTCGACGATCTCGAGTGCGTCGGTCATATGTTCTCCTCCGATGGCAGGTGGTGGCCGGGCAGGGCCCGGGCGATGAGCTCGGCCAGATGGACGCCGGTGCGGTCGGTCGCCTGGTCGATCTGGGTACGGCAGCTGAAGCCGTCGGCGAGGACGACGGTGTCCGGCGGCGCCTGGCGAACGGCGGGGAGCAGCACCTGTTCGCCGACCGCCCGCGACACCTGGTAGTGGCCCTTCTCGAAACCGAAGTTCCCGGCCAGGCCGCAACATCCGGAGTCGAGGACCCGGTTGTCCACCCCGAGCGCGGAGAGCAGCGCGGTGTCCGCGCCGAACCCGGAGGTGGCGTGCTGGTGGCAGTGGGTTTGGGAGATGGCGGAGACCTCGACTCTCGGGGGGTCCCAGCCCGGCGTCCTCTCCATGAGCAACTCGGCGAACGTCACGGTCAGCGCCGACAGATCGCGGGCGAGGGGGGCTCCGTCCAGCAGCTCGGGCAGGTCCTGCTTCAGCGCCGCCGTACAGCTGGGCTCAAGCCCGACGATCGGCACGCCCTCGGCCACGCCCGCCCGCAGCGCGCGGGCCGTACGGACGGCGATCCGGCGGGCGACGCCGAGCTGGCCGGTACTGATCCAGGTCAGGCCGCAGCACTGCGTCCCCCGGGGCACCCGGACGCGGTACCCGGCGTCCTCCAGGACCCGGACGCCGGCCCGCAGGACCTGGGGGCTGAAGTGGTTGTTGAACGAGTCCACCCACAGGGTCACCGGGCCGCGTTCGCCGGTGCCGGCGGGAGAGCGGGCGCGGAACCAGGACAGGAACGTCCGGTCGGCGAATCGGGGAATCTCCCGCTCCGCCGCGATGCCGCCGACCCGTTTGATCAGCGGGGCCAGCCGGGACGAGGTGACGGCGTTGACCGCCCCCGGCATCCGGGCGGCGACCCAGGAGAGCAGCGGCAGCCAGCCCATCGAGTAGTGCGACGCGGGCCGTAGCCTTCGCCGGTAGTGGTGGTACAGAAACTCCGACTTGTAGCTCGCGACGTCGACACCGACCGGGCAGTCGACGCTGCACCCCTTGCAGGAAAGACAGAGGTCGAGGACGTCGCGCACCTCGGTGGAACGCCACCCGCCGGTGATGACCTCGCCCTGGGTCATCTCGTAGAGCACCCGGGCCCGGCCCCGGGTGGAGTCCTTCTCATCCCGGGTGACCCGGTAGCTGGGGCACATCACCCCGCCGTGCGGGGCGGCGGACCGGCATCTGCCGACCCCGACGCAGCGACGGGTCGCCTTGGCGAAGTCCCCGCCGTCGGCGTGGAAGGCAAGCTTGGTGACCAGGGGGAGCGCCGGGCGGTCCGGGCTGACGCGCAGGTTCCCGTCCAGGGGCAGCGGATGCACGATCATGCCCGGGTTGAGCCCGTTGTCCGGGTCCCACGCGTGCTTGAAGTGTTCGAACATCCGGATGACCTCGGGCCCGTACATCACGGGAAGCAGTTCCGACCGCGCCTGGCCGTCGCCGTGCTCGCCCGAGAGCGAGCCGCCGTGGGCCGTGACAAGCTTGGCGGCGTCGGTGAGGAACGCGCGGAAGACGCCCACTCCGTGGTCGGTGGTGAAGTCGAAGTTGATCCGCGTGTGCAGGCAACCCTCGCCGAAGTGCCCGTAGACGGCGCCGGCGAGCCCGTACTGATCAAAAAGGTCCCTTAGCCCGCGCAGATAGGCGCCGAGCCGGTCGGGCGGGACGGCGGCGTCCTCCCAGCCCGGCCACGCCTCCGATCCGTCGGGCAGCCGGGTGGCGAGGCCGACGCCGTCCTCCCGGATCCGCCACAGGCTCCTCGCCCGCCCGGGGTCCTCGACGACTTCGACCCCGGAGAACCCATTGGCGGTACGGGCGGCGGCGACCAGCGCTGATCCGGCGTCGGGCAGCTCCTCCGCCGGACCGGCGAGCTCGGCGAAGAGCCAGGCCCGCCCGTCCGGCAGGGTGTCGATCGTCGCCCGGGTCTCCGGCCGCGTCACGATGTCGGTGAGCGCCTGGTCCACGCACTCCAGCGCCACCAGGCCCCGCTGCCGGAGCAGTTCCGGGACCGCGTCGGCCGCGTCGCAGGCGTCGGTGAAACCGAGGACCACCAGCGAGCGGTCCTGCGGCGCGTGGACCAGCCGGAGCTTCGCCGACAGCACGACCGCGCAGGTGCCCTCGGAGCCGACCAGGACCCGGGCGAGATTGAAGCGGTTCTCCGGCAGCAGCTGCTCAAGCGCGTAGCCCGAGACCTGTCGCGGGAAACGGCCGAGCCGCGTGCGCAGCATTTCCAGGTTGGCCTGGGCGAGCTTGTCCAGCCGACCGATGAGCGCGCCGCGCTCGCCCCCCTCGGCGACGGCCCGGTCGATCTCCGCACGGGTCATCTCGCCGACGGTCATCACGGTGCCGCGATAGGTGACGACCTCAAGCTCCAGGACGTTCTCCGCCGTACGGCCCCAGGCGAGCGAGTGGGAGCCGCAGGAGTTGTTGCCGATCATCCCGCCGATGGTGCAGCGGCTGTGTGTCGAGGGGTCAGGGCCGAAGAGGAGCCCGTACGGGGCCGCGGCCGCCTGCAGGTCGTCCAGGACGATGCCCGGCTCCACGGTGGCCTGACCGGCAGACGGGTCCAGTTCCAGAAGCCGGTTGTAGAAACGCGAGAAGTCCAGCACGACGCCGGAGCCCACGGCCTGCCCGGAGGTACTGGTGCCCGCGCCCCGGCAGGTGATCGAGAGCCCGAGTTCGCGGCAGGCGGCCACGGCGTTGATCACCTGCTGCCGGGTGCGGGGGAAGACGACGGCGCGCGGCACCTGCCGGTAGTTGGAGGCGTCCGCCGAATACTGAGCCAGCCGACCGGGGTCGGTCGCGACCTCGCCGCAGTCCGCCCGGCGCAGCGCGTGGGCAAGCTGGGCAGGTTCCGAGCGCTCGATCGAGATGGTCACGTCCCGTTTCCTCCGCCTTCGCCTGGTCAGGGAATACAGAGCCAACCTTGCGGGGTTCGACGCGGTCGTGCCAAGAGCAAGTAGAACGCTAATATTTTGAGCTTAGGGCTAGCATTCCTTGGGCTGGGAGGAACGTGTACAAGCTGCATCACCTGCTGACCTTCCAGGCCGTCCACCGGACGGGCTCGTTCGCGACGGCCGCGCGGGAGCTCGGGTACACCGCGTCGGCGGTGTCGCAGCAGATCGCCGCTTTGGAGAAGGAGACCGGCCTGACGCTTTTCGAGCGTGAGGCGCACGGCATCCGGGCGACGACGGTCGCGCACCGCCTCGCCGAGCTGAGCCGGGGGATGCTCGCCGACGTCGACGAATTCGACTACCAGGTGCGACGGCTCGCCACGGGATTGAGCGGACGACTCCGGGTGGGCAGCTTCACCACCGCGAGCGTCCGCCTGGTGCCCGCCGCGCTGTCCGACCTGCGGCGCCGCCGCCCCGGCGTCGAGATCACCCTGGATGACGGTGAGCCGGAGACGCTGCTCGACCCGCTCGTCGACGGCGACCTCGACATCGCGCTGGTCTACGAGTACGGGCTGATCCCCCGGCAGTGGCCACCCGGGGTCAAGACGCTCCCCCTGGTCAGGGAAGACCTGCTCCTGCTCCGCCCGTCCGGTGAGACGGGACCGCCCGGCCTGTCGCGGCTGGCCGACCGCTTGTGGATCACCAGCCGGGAGGGCACGGCCGGGGATCTCTCGCTGGCCCGGCTGTGTGCGTTCGCCGCGTTCACCCCCACGATCGCCTTCCGCAGCAACGACTACGACGTCGTACGCGAACT
The DNA here is from genome assembly GCF_025996515.1 of Rhizohabitans arisaemae. Classification (GTDB taxonomy): domain Bacteria; phylum Actinomycetota; class Actinomycetes; order Streptosporangiales; family Streptosporangiaceae; genus Rhizohabitans; species Rhizohabitans arisaemae. The sequence goes on along the minus strand of NZ_BLRH01000029.1, from coordinate 31,250 downwards.
GGTCGCCCACATGGGCGGCGTCGCGGTCGTACCCGCCCTCGGCCACGTACCCGACGAGCGCATCTCCGCCGTACCGCTGCGATCGCACCCCGCCGCCCACCGCACCGTGCTGGCCATCCACCGGGAGGGCAACGCAAACCCGGTCCTCGGCGACTTCCTGGCAGCCCTACGCCAAGCGGTCCCCCACGACGCCGACCACCTACTCGCCCTGTGATCCGGCCGAGTTTTAGCACTCGCAGGGTGCGGCTCCCGCTCAGCTCCACGTTCGTGTGCGGCTTCGAGAACGCGAATCACTCCCGGCGTCGAATCCTTCGTAGCGGTGGATCGGCACCCGCGGCGTTGAGCGGGTGGTCTAGAGCGCCTGGGGCCATTCGCCTCGGTCGGCCCCGGCTCCTGGCGCGAGGAGCCGGGGCCGGCCTGTGCTCCCGCCAACCCTCTCCTCGTCCCCGCGGAGGGTAGGGCATGGCCTGGCGAGAGCGCGCGGGTGGCTAGTTCTCGTACGGCGCGGGCGGCTGCAGGGAGGCGCACCCGTCGTGGACCCGCTGCCAGGCGGCCGATTTGGGCTTGACCTCCTTGAACCCGGCCGGCTTCTTCTCATCCTTGTCGATGGGCTGCCAGACGCCGCCCTCGCGCAGGCACTTGGCCCACGCGGCGAACTTGGCGTCGTCCTCGGGTGAGGACGGCTCGGAGCCTCCGAGGAGCACCGAGTCCCACTCCTTGCACGCCTTCATGGCGGCGTCGAGCTTGGCCTGGGTGACCTTGGTCACGGCGCTGGTGTCGATGTCCTGCCCCTTGACCGGATCCGGGATGTCGATCCCGTTCTCCCGCATGCACCCGGCGAACTTCACCGCGGTCTCGTGCCAGCCGGCCGTGGCCGAGACGGAAGGGCTCGACGCGCTGGCGAAGCTCTGGGCCCCGCACGCCGTACTCATCGCCAAGACGGGAAGGGCGGCCAGGACGGCGAGGCGCCGCTTGGTCATGAACACATGTCCTCCAACGGGTCGCTGACTCCCCAACACCCTGGTCTGCTCCTGTGATCGGCCCGTCCGCGCCATGTCATGAACGTGTAATAGCCTCCAAAGCAGGACAGACCGCAAGTCGACGCCGCCGATACTGGAACACATGGCTCGCGTGTTGCTGATCGAGGACGACCCGAACGTCAGGGACGCGCTGGCACTTGCCCTCAAGGGCAGGGAACACGAGGTCGAATCGGCGGCATCCGGGGAAGAAGGGCTGGAGCGGCTGGCACGCTTCGCCGCCGACGTGGTCGTGCTCGACCTCATGCTGCCCGGCATCGACGGGTTCGAGGTCTGCCGCCGCATCCGCGCGGCCGCCTCCACCTCGATCGTGATGCTGAGTGCGCGGGGCGACGACTTCGACGTGGTCGGCGGGCTGGAGGCCGGAGCGGACGACTACGTGGTCAAACCGGTGCGGCCGCAGGTGCTGGAGGCCCGGATCAGGGCGGTGCTGCGCCGTACCGACGGTGTGCCCTCTCCTGTGGAGAGCTATGGCGCGCTGTGCGTGGACCGCGCCTCCCTGACCGTGAGCAGGAGCGGGCGGCAGGTCGCACTACCGCCGATGGAGTTGCGGCTGCTGCTGTATCTGTCAGCCGCGCCCGGGCAGGTCTTCAGCAGGCAGCAGCTGCTGGAGTCGGTGTGGGAACACGACTACCTGGGCGACTCGCGGCTGGTGGACGCGTGCGTGCAGCGGCTGCGCGCCAAGATCGAGGACGTGCCGGCCCAGCCGAGGTACGTGCAGACCGTGCGCGGATTCGGCTACCGCTTCGGGCCGGTATGAGCTGGCTGCGGGGGTTGCGGATCCGGCTGGTGATCACGTTCGTGCTGGTGGGCGGGCTGAGCGCGGTGGGGGCCGCCGGGCTGACCTACTACGAGGTACGGGCCAACCTGCTCGGCGGGGTACAGGATCGGTTGCTGAAGGACTTCAGGAACCGGATGCTCCTGCTGTCGCGCGACGTCGCACTGCCCGCCGACGATGAGGAGCTCGCTCTGCTGGCCGAGGACCTCGAGGTGGGCGACCGCGAGGTGTACGTGGTCAGGGACGGCGCCATCCCCAGCGACGCCCGTATCACCGCCGAACTGCGCGCGCGCGTTCAGCGGCGGCCGGAACTGGCCTGGCAGCGGGTGACCCGCGACGGTGTGCCGTATCTCGTGGGCGGCAGCAGGGTCATGCTCCTCGCGGGCGGAACGCCTTCGGGGATCACCGTCTATCTTGTCGAGTCGCTCGCGCAGGCCGCCTCCGACGAGGCGACCGTGCTGCGTGCCGCGCAGGCGGCGCCCCTGCCCGCCCTGCTCCTGGCGGTGCTGGCCGGGCTGCTGGCCGCGCGCGGCGTGCTGCGCCCGGTCGCCGACCTGGACCACGCGGCCCGGCGGCTTGGCGAAGGGCGGCTGGAGACCCGCCTGCCCGTGCGCGGCGGCGACGAGCTGGCCCGGTTGGCGGGACGGTTCAACGAGACCGCCGCCGCGCTGGAACGCTCGGTCGGCGAGCTGCGCGAGATGGAGGCCAGGTCGCGGCGGTTCGTCGCCGACGTCTCCCACGAGCTGCGCACCCCGCTGGCCGCCGCCACCGCCGTGACCGACGTCCTCGAAGCCGGCGCCGACCGGCTGGACGCCGACGCCGGGACCGCCGCCCGGCTGGTCACCTCCGAGATCGCCCGGCTCACAAAGCTCGTCGACGACCTGATGGAGATCTCCCGCTTCGACGCCGGAGCCGCCCAGCTCAACCTCGACGTCGTGGACGTCGGCGCCGCCGTCGCCGCCTGCCTGCGCTCACGCGGCTGGATGGCCGACGTCACCACGGACCTGCCGCCGGACATTCGTGTTCCCCTCGACCCACGCCGTCTGGACGTCATCGTCGCCAACCTCGTCGGCAACGCGCTGCGGCACGGCGCACCGCCCGTCACGGTCCGGGTGCGCGCCACCGGCCAGGCCGTCACCGTCGAGGTCGCCGACCATGGGCCGGGCCTGCCCGCCGACGTCCTCCCCCACGTCTTCGAGCGCTTCTACAAGGCCGACGCCGCCCGCGCCCGCTCCGAAGGCAGCGGCCTGGGCCTGGCCATCGCCCGCGAGAACGCCCTCCTGCACGGCGGCGACCTGACCGTCACCCCCGAAGCCGTCTTCACCCTTACCCTGCCGAGGAACCACCCTGCCGAGGAACCGCCCCTCAGAACCACCCCGCCGGGGAACCGCCCGTGAAAACCTGGCCCCTCGCCCTGCTCCTGGCAGCCTGTACGGCCTGCGGAGTCGGCCCCACCGACGTGATCGGCGCCGGAGAGCCCGCCCGCGGCTTCGTCCAGGGAACCCGCCTGTACTTCGTGCAGCAAGACCGCCTCGTCTCCGTCAGCCGCCCCGAGGGCCCTCTCGAAGCCGCCGAAGCCGTCGAGCTGCTGGCCGGCGGACCCACCTCGAAGGAAAGCGAGCGCTCCTTCGTCACCCGCCTGCCCAAGAACATGACCGTCCGGGTGAACGACGACGGGTTCAAGCTCGACAAGGGCGTCTCAATTCCGGTGGGCGGCCGATGGCTGCCGCCGGTCACCCGCCTGTCGCGGATGGCCACCGGGCAGCTCGTCTGCACGATCGCCGCCGCCACCGCCGCCAAGCGCGGCGTGGACGTGGATGACGTGCTCGTGTCCGTACCGGACAAGGGGCAGGTGCGCTGCAAGGACTTTAAGTGAGTTGCCCGGGGCGGCCCTTTCCAGGCCGCCAAGGCCCTGGCCGCTGCGCCTCGCGGGCCTTGGCGAAGCGGCCCAGCCGCTGAAAGCACTTGAGCGCGAGCATCAGCGCCAGCAGGTGCTCATCGGTGTCGGTCTTCTCCCACGCCCAGGCGACGATACGTACTCGATCTTCAACCCGCACTCTCTGGAATTCCGGCCCCGCAGCTGACGGCCGTTGTCATATGTGGGGCATCGGCGGTGCTCTACAGATATGGACGTTGTTGGGTATGGCGGGAGCACACCGGCAGCCGTGGCGCTGCCGACCCTCTTCGCGCCACCTGGATCGCTGGCGCGGTCGACCAAGCCCTCGACAACGACAGTGTGGCGCAGGTCGGCACCGCCTCCCAGATGCCGCTGCCAACGGACTGCCTGTGGCGAGGGGCCAAGTACGCCTTCCAGGATCAGAGGTTGTTCACGCAGGTCGGCTCCGGATTCGGGAACTCCCCGTTCCTCAGCCGGACCCCGCTCACCTCTGCCTACCTCGCCTGGACCGGCCTCTGGATCGTCCTCATACTGGGGCTCGCGGGGATGGCCTTCCAGCGCCGCGACCTGTGAACCGTGGGCTCTTCTCGGGTCATTCCGACCACATGGAACGGATGCCGGTATGCAGACAGTGGATGTACTGGTCGTGGGTGCGGGCCTCGCCGGTCTGCACACAGCCCGCCTACTCGCGGAACAGGGACTGGACGTGATGGTGGTCGACCGCCGCCGGTCTCTGTCGGTCGGCGTCCGTACTACGGGGATCTTTGTACGCCGTACCCTCGATGACTTCGACCTGCCAGACGCCGCACTCGGGCCGGGTATCCGGGACGTACTGCTGTATCCTCCGTCGCGGCGGGCGCCGATCCGGCTTACCAGTGACCGGGACGAGTACCGCGTGGCCGACATGGCGGCCATCTACGAGCATGCGCGCCGCACCGCGGAGTCGGCCGGGGCACGGATCCACCTGGGCGTACGGTATATCGAAGCGTCGACGGGTCCTGTGCGGTTCGCGGGCGCGGAACCGGTGGTGGCCCGATTCATCATCGGCGCGGACGGCGCCCGCTCCCGGGTGGCCCGCGATCTCGGCCTCGACGTCAACCGGCGTTTTCTCGTCGGTGCCGAGATTGTTCACCCGATCGCGTCGCGCACCACCGTGCCGGCGTTCCACTGCGTGCTGGACCCTCGGATCGCCCCGGGATACCTGGGCTGGGTCATCGACGACGGCTGGCATACGCACGTCGGCGTCGCGGGTTATCCGGACGCGATGCGCACCGGCGTCCGCCATCTGCTGGACGCCTTCGCCGCGGACGCGCCCGGCCGCGCGGCGCCAACCGGGCCGATCGAGCGTCGAGGTGGTCCGATCCCGGTCGGCGGCGTGCTAAAACGGTTGGTATGCCCAGCCGGGCTCCTCGTGGGCGACGCGGCAGGTGCGGTGTCGCCGCTCACGGCCGGCGGACTGGATCCTTGTCTACGCATGTCCGAGTTGGCCGCAGCGGTCACCGTCGCCTATCTGCGAACCGGAGACCAACACGTTTTGCGTGCGTACGACGGGGGCGCGCTGCGGACTCGGTTCCGCGGGCGACTGTTGCTGCGCGGTATATTCGCCGGCATGCGATCACCTGCCGCGGTAGAGGCAGCTGTGGCCGCGCTACGCGGTCGTGCAGGTCGTGCCGTGGCGGCGCGAATACTGTTCGGCGACGGCTCGTTTCCCGATGTCGACCAACGGCGCCGAACCAGGTCCGCACCCTGATCGACGGCTTCAGCGTGAAGTTGCGCGAACTCGATCAGGTGATTGATCACCTGTAGATCATCCTGTCTCGTTCGAACTTGGGGTCGGGGCCAGGACGTATCTGAACCGGCCGTGCCCAGGTTCGAGGCGGCTGTCCCGTCCACCAAATTGTCAGAGTGCATAACGGTTGCGGTGACTCGTCGGCTTGGGCGAGACTCGTCGGTGATCACGAGCAGTGGCGGAGGAGACGATGAGCACCGCCGACAGAGGCAACGCCTACTTGGATCAGGTCGTCGCGCAGCAGGCGGTGCTTGAGGATGATCTCAAGGCACCCAGGCGGGCGAGCCCGCTGGCCAAGCGTGACCGGGCGCTCGGCGAAGTCAGAGCCGAGAAGTCGACACCGGGGTCGGTGGATATAAGGATCACCGGTTTCTGGCGCTGGAAGAACGTGCTCGTGCCGCCCAACGCCTTCGTGGTGCACACCCGGCGCGGCCAGGTCAAGCCGCTGCACATGGGGCTCGGAGTATCGTTCCGTTTCAATCCCGCCACCGACTCCTTCCTGGTGGTGCCAGGGGCCATCCAGACCATCCTGATCAACGCGTACTGCATCTGCCGGGAACTGCAGGGCGTGCTGGTGCAGGGCTATGTGCAGTGGATCATCCAGGATTTCGGCACTGCCTACCGCAAACTGGACTTCGGTGACGCGGAGGACCCGATGCGGCTGGTCAACCTCCAACTGCGGGAGCAGGCGGAGGCAGCGATCAAGGATAAGGTCGCGACCATCGGCGTACGCGACGTGCTCAGCGACAAGCAGCCCATCATCGAGGAACTGACCGCCCGGCTGCGCGCGGTGGCCGAGGGCGAGGACAACAGCGACCAAGGGCTCGGCCTGCGCATCGTCACCGTCCAGATCAAGGAGGCCGTCGTCAGCTCGTCACGACTCTGGGAGAACCTGCAGAAGCCATACCGGGCTGAGCAGGACCAGATCGCCCGGCTGGCCGAGTTGCAGGCCAACGAGGCCGTCGCACAGCGTGAGATGGCAGCCGAACGGCTCACGGAGACCCAGCGCCTGGAGTACGAGCGAGAACTTGCCGGACTGCGCGCCCACAACGCGGCGTGGGAGTTCGACACCGAGACGGCCGAGCGACTGCGGCGCACCCAGCGAGAGCACGACGATGCCAGGTCGGTGGCGGAACTGGAGACCGAGACCACCCGGCACGCGCTGCGGATGGAGCGCGAACGGCACGCCGAGGAGGCCGAGACCGGCAGGCTCCGGATCGAGCGGGAGCAGGAGCTCAAGCGACTGGAGCTCGACGGCGAACTGGAACTGGCCCGCTCCCAGGTGCAATCCGACCACCAGCGGGCGCTGCTTGAAATGGAACGTACGCGAATGCGTGCCGACATCGAGAACCACCAGACCCCGGCCAGCCTGCAGGCCAGGTTGATCGGCTCGCTGCCAGAGATCATGGCGAGGTTACCCAAGCCGGAGGAACTGCGCACGGTGTCGATCAACGGCGGCGACCGGACCACTGTGTCGGGCCTCCTGGCCGAAATCGCCACTGTGGTCGGTGCGCTGCGTTCCGCGGTCGACGCCGACCGTCCGAATACCTGATCATCGAGGCTCAGGGGGTGTGCTCGCAAGCGAGGATCGTGCCGGGGTTGTGTGGGCCTCGCCGCCGCCGTGGCCGCGTCTTGCCCCTTCCAAGCCGCCAAGAATGAGGGTGGCCTGGACCAATATCAGGTCCGCCCTTACAATTCCTGGCACTGTCGCATCGCCCTCGCGGTGCTCGCCCACGCCGTACACGCCCAAAAGCCCGAGCGACCTGGTCCACGTCACATAAGCGGAAATCCGCCGTCTCCCGGCAAACCCGACCACCGTGATCGCCCGCCCGCTCGCTGATGCCCTGGCCTGGTCGCAGCCCCAACACACTGCACCAGACCCGCGCCCTAACCAATCGCAGTTGGAAAGGCCGGCTCAACAAGCTGTAGTACTTGCTTCGAAACGTAGACCTTCCCTCCGTTCAACGTCGCGTTCACTCGGTGGCTGGTTGATGGCGCTTTGGACACAACCCACCCCTCACGCGCACCTCACAATGATTCAGTTTTTTCTCACACGGCACGCGGCACGAGGAGCGCCGCTGATCAGGTTCGGTACGGGCACCCCACGGCAGCACGTCGCCCCACCAGATGAAGAGTTGACCGGGGAGTATCTGGCCGCGGTTTGGGCGGTATCGCCGTCGGCGGGCTCGCCTCGGGGCCGAGCGGTGGGTCGCGCTTCGCCGACGCCCTCGCCTGACCTCCATGCTCAAGCCCCGATCTTCCTGGCTATACGAAGAAATCCGCTCAGAAACTCCTGGAGTCGCCCATGTCACCCATCGCCCGCTTCAGCGCTACCTCCTCCGCAATCCTCGGCCTCCTGTTCATCATCCTCGAAACGGCCCGGCGAGGCATTGACGCATGGGGGACGACGTCCGTCACGATCCTGGAGGACTACATCGCAGGCATCCTGTTGGTGACAGCTGCGGTAGCACTCATCCGGTCGGCCCGCATCAGCTGGCCACTGATGCTGGCAGCGAGCGCCTATGCCACGGGCATGATGACCTCAAGTCTCTGGGGACAGGTGGAAGCACAGCTCAGAGGGGAGACATGGGAGACACAGCAGTCCATCGTGATCGCCGTGAAGGCATTCCTATGGTTGCTGCCTCTTATCCTGAGCGTCTTCTCTCTCCGGGAACTGCGCAGAGGTTTCCACGGTGAGCCTCATTCCGGCTCGTGAAACCTTCGTGCGGCCCCGGAATTCCGGCACGCTCTATGGTGGTCTTCCAATTCTTCCAGCGTGACCGTCCGGCGGATCACGCTCAACCACTGGGGGTCGCGCCCGGGACGCCCTTCGGCTGGTACTGCTTGCATGCCTCCTCGGCCTTCTTGAGCTGTGCTGCGTCGACGTTGCCGTCGAGTTTGAAAGCGCCGTCAGCGTCGGGGTCGGGGAACGACGGCACGCCGTTGCTGCGCACCATCCCGTGATCGGGTTGCGATCGAGGTGCTGCCGGTCGAGTTGGGTCATGCGCCGAGCCGAGCCGACTGCGGTCCTCGTCGGAGCGGAGCGTCTGACCCAAGGTCGTACTGAACCGCTCCGGGGTGTCGACCGGTGGGTCTTGGAACTTTCTTCCTTCAGGACGGGCGGCGCGCGGTGTGGCTCTCTTCTCGCGTCTTCTGAGTCCGGGCGAGCTGTGGCCGGAATCCCCCGATGGTTCAGGAAGTGCGCCGGGCTCATGACTTACCGCAATGCTCCGGGCACAGCTCGACCTCGGGGTAGCGGGATGACGGCTCCTCCAGGAGGGGCTGCCGTCCCCCCTTGAGATGCTCGTCGAGGAAGGCCGCCACGTACGCGCGGGCGATCTCGGCGCCGCGCTCCGCGGGCAGGACGCCGGGTTCGGGCGCGACGCCGAGGAAGGGCCCGAGCAGCGGGAGGTCGGTGAACGCCTGGTGGACCGTGTCCTTCACCACGACCCAGCGCTTCCACCCGGTCAGCAGCTTCCAGTCACGGTCCCACGAAGCATCATGACCGGGGACATGCAACTCCGAACCGATGAACATGAACGGCCGGGAGAACCCGCTCTTGGGAATCCGGGCGTAGGTGGTGCCGTCCATGTCGATCCCGGCGCGTACACGGGAGTCCTTGACCATGGCTGCCATGGCGGCGGCCCCACCCATCGACTGGCCGACCATCGCGATTCTGGAGCGGTCGATCAGGCCGGAACCGTCCCACTTCATCGGCAACTGGTCGAGCACGAAGGAGACGTCGTCCGCCCGGCCCTGAACCACCCGCGTGCCGAAGCCCGGATCGGTGTCGTTGTCGCACGCGATGCATTCGGCGACCCGCCCATCGGACAAGGTCGTGACGTGGCTCTCGTAGGTGTGGTCGATTCCGGCCACGACGTACCCCCGGCTGGCCATGTCCTCGGCAAGGGACGTGAGCGAGCTCAACGGCTTGGTCCAGCCGGGAGAGAGCACCACCAGCGGAAGCTTCTCCCCCGCGGGTTCGGCGTCCTTGATGGCGTTCGTCCGCGTCTTGCTCAGCGTGTCGGACGGCACGCCCGCGATCCCGGAGCCCTTCAGGAAGAGCTCCGACTCCTTCGGCGTCATGTACGGCGCCCGCTCCCCCTCCTTCTGCTTGGTCGGATACCACAGGGTGACCTTGAGCTCCCTGGTTGCGACGTCCAGGTTCCAGGGATCGGGGCGGGAGGTGTCGTTCACATGCAGGATGGTGGTGCCGACCGGATGGGCGCCGCTGGTCGCGGGCAGGACGGCCGGGCCGGTGGGTGTGGGCGACGGGCCGGTGGCCGACCGAGGCGGTGCGGGCGCGGAGCAGGCTGACGCGGCGAGGACAACCAGTCCGGCGGCGACTGCCAGGATCCGTCTCATCGAGAGGTCCATTCACTTCTCCAGCAGGGTCAGCGCCTTGGCCAGGGCGGGGTCGCGCCCGGCTGCGGCGTCCTGCGGGGTCAGGGGCACGTGGTGGTCGGGCGGCACGCCGATCCGGTCGATCGTCTCGCGGCCCGGCCCCAGGTGATGCCTGGTGGGGAAGGCCAGCATGGTGTTGTTGCTGAGCTGGAACGGCTCCGCGGGGCCGGAGATGAGACCGGCCGTCCTGGTGCCGACCAGGTGGCCGATGCCCAGATCCTTGACCGTGGAGCTGAAGTGCTCACACGCCGAGGCACAACCGCGGTCGGTGAGCACCGCAAGCGGCAGGTTGAGCAGTTCGACGGTGTCGTCGGTCCGCAGGGCTTCGCACTTGGCGTCCACGGTGCACATGTAGGCGGTGACCTTGCCATGGACGAAGCCGCTCGCCAGCCGGATCGCTTCAGGGGCTTTGCCGCCGCCGTTACCCCGCAGGTCAAGCACCACACCGGTGAGCGTCCGGCCGGTGCGCAGCCTGGAGATCGCCCTGAAGACCCGTTCCGCGGCGTCGGGAGCGAACCCGCGCAACCGCACATAGGCGATGCCGCCTTCCAGCAACTTCGACGTCACCCCTTGCAGGGTGGCCAGATCCCGCTGGTAGACGCCGGGCTTGAGCGTCACGCTCCAGCGGCGGCCGGTGCCCGGCCGCGAAAGCCGCAGCTCGACCGGGTCGGCTTCGGGGTACCGCGGGTAGAGCGCGGCGATCACGGGGGTGAGTTTCCCGTCGATGAAGGGCGCCGATCCGTCGATCGATTCGATGATGTCGCCCGGACGCAGCCCGGCGGCCTGCGCCGCGCCGCCCTCCACCGTGGTGACGAACAGCGGAGGAAGTGCGGTGCCGGGGTTGATGTCCACCTGGGGCCCGTTGACGTTCGCCTGGAGGCCCAGGCCGTAACCGTCACCGTCGTAGAAGTCGGGGGGTCGCCCTCCGCCGCCGTGCGCCCAGCTGGCGTGATTGTCGCCGAGGGAGGCCACGATCGCCTCCAGGGTGACGACGGCCAGCTTGTCACGCAGATCGGGAACCTGATCGGTGACCTTCCGGTAGACGGCCTCGAACGCGGTCCAGTCGGCTTTCCGGTCACCGGTCAGCGCCGGCATGGTCGCATCGGCGACATCACGTCCGTTGAGGTTGAGCTCCCGCGTCAACGCGACGAAGCCGGCGGTGAGCAGCGAGCGGGCGTCCATCGTGGAGCCGCTGTAGTAGTTGCCGAGGATGCAGTGGTACGCCTGCTCGATGACGTCGATCGTGGTGGGCGTCTGTGCCGGGAGACGGCCCGAAGGCTTTGCGCAGACCGTGGCGCCCGACGATCTCGACTGGCTGCGCGGCGTCGTCGGTGCCGTACAGGCCGCGGCCAGCAGGAGGGCGAGCCCGGCGGTCACGGCCCTGATGGCGGTCATGATACGCGCCTCCGGATCCACCGGAAGGACAACCACGTCAGGCCGATGGTGAGCAGGGCGTAGATCCCGGTCTCGATCCACTGGAAGAGCCAGAAGCGCTCAAGGGGCTGGTAGGTAACCTGCTGCCGGTACCCGAGGCGGTTGACCTCGCCCATGCAGCCGTCTTCGGCGCCCGCGCCACTCTTCGGTGAGCAGGGTCCTGACGTCGAGGAGACGTTGATGACGGCTCCGGTGCCGCCGGTGCCGCCGGGGACCACGCGTCCGGATGGGTCGAGCAGTTCGCTGGCCAGGACCCAGGAACCGAGCTTGCCGGGCACTGCCTCCCGCAAAAACAGCTGCGGGGCCGAGCCTCCCTCCCGAGGGATGTTGAGGCTGTCCACGTTCGCCGGGCCGAGCTCGAAGGTCGCGGTCACCGGGGCCATCAGATGGGGACGGACCATCGCCGGCAAGGCGAGCTGGATCGCGGCGAAGACGGCCAACGTGACGGCCATGGCGGGCAGCGTGCGGCGCACCAATATGCCCACGGTCACGCCGAGGACAAAAGCGAATGCCGCATACCCCATCGGGGCGATGCCGCGGGCGCTGAACACCAGAGGGGCCATCAAGGCCATGCCCTCGCTGGCCGACTCGTCCAGGGGGGCGGACCACCAGGTCACCATGAGGCCGCCTAGGCCGGCGGCGACCACGGAGATCAGGCCGGTGAGCCCGAGCTTGACCGCCAGCCAACGGCCGCGGGTGATGCTCTGGTTCCACACCAGCAGGTGCGTGCCCGCCTCCAGCTCGCGGGTGATCAACGGTGCTCCCCAGAAGAGCCCGGCGAGGGCGGGCAGGATCAGCACGACGAAGGTCAGGGCCATGAACGGGAGGTTGTACTGGCTGAAAAAGAGGTTGTAGAAGCGGTCGCAGGTGTTGTTTGTGCTGCAGTCGGCGATCCCGGCGGAGTAGGCGGAGGCCAGTCCCGGGCCGGTCACGGCCAGGACGACGGCGAGTACGGCGAGTACGGCGGCCATCATCGCGGCCGAGCCGCGGAACTGACGCCAGGTCAGCCAGATCATCGCTGCACCTCCAGGGCGGCTCGCCGGTCGGCGGTGTGCTTGTCCATGTAGGCCAGGACGAGGTCCTCCAGGTTGAGCTGGGTGACCGTCCAGGCGGGGTCGTGGATCGGGGAGTCGGTACGGACCACGAACGTGCTCTGCCGGTCGGTGTGGCTGGCGGAGATCACCTGCTGGTCGGCGGGGAGCCGGTCGGTGTCGCGGCGCGGGCCGGTGAGCCGGTAATGGGTGGCCAGCAGCTTGTCGGTCTCTCCCGCCACCTGGACGCGGGAGTCGACGAGCACGACCAGGAAGTCGCAGACCCGTTCCAGGTCGGAGACCAGGTGGGAGGAGAGCACCACGCTGAACTCGTGTTCGACGGTGGCCTCCATCAGTCCCTGCATGAACTCGCGGCGGGCCAGCGGGTCGAGCGCGGCGACCGGCTCGTCCAGGATCAGCAGTTCGGGCCGCTTGGCCAGGCCCAGGGTGAGGGCGACCTGGGCGCGCTGGCCGCCCGACAGCTTGCCGGCCCGCTGGTCGGGAGCCAGTCCGAGACGCGCGATGCGCTCCTGCGCCATGGCGGCGTCCCAGCGAGGGTTGAGCCGTGCGCCCAGCCGCAGGTGGTCGGCGATGCTCAGCCCGGAGTAGACGGGGGTGTCCTGGGCGACGAACCCGATCCTGGCCAACCGCGCGGGCGTGGCCGCGGGCCGGTCGCCGAGCACGGTGACGGCGCCCTCCGTCGCTTCGAGCTGGCCGCTGGCCAGCTTCAGCAGTGTGGTCTTGCCGGCCCCGTTGGGGCCCACCAGCCCGACGACGTGGCCCGAAGGGATCTCGATGGTGCAGTCGCGCAGCGCCCATCGTCTGCCATATTTCCTGCCCAGTTTTTGGGCCTCCAGGACAGAAGAAGTCACGCTATGTCCTCCTGAGCGGTTGTCTGAAATGTGGTCATGAACAGGGCTTCGATGCTCTCCTCGTCGAGGCCGGCCCGGCGGGCCTTGGCCAGCCAGCGCTGTAGCTCCAGCCGGAGCGGGCCGTGCGCGGCCAGCGAGGCGTTGGTGAGCGTCGCGGTCACGAACGTTCCGATCCCCGGCCGGGCGGCGACCAGGCGCTCGTGCTCAAGTTCGCGATAGGCCTTCAGGACGGTGTTGGCGTTGATCGCCAGGTGCGCCACGACCTCCTTGACGGTCGGCAGCTGGTCGCCCTCGCGTAGCAGGCCGAGCCGTAGCGCGTGCCGTACCTGCTGAACCAGTTGCAGATACGGCGAAACACCCGACCTGTTGTCCAGATGGAACTCGATCATCGATTTCCCCATTTATCTAGCTTGCTAGCACTTTAGACTTCTACATGTTAAGGGATCATAAGGATCGCTCTCCAGACATCGCCCCGCCGGCGAAGCGGTCCATACCTGTTCCAGGCCACCGAGCTCGTTCACTGTCCGGCTTCCGAGGTCGAACCGGCCATAGAAGCCAAGTACTCCGGCTCTAGGCAGCCGCTCCTCAGGGAACGCAGGGCACATCAGAACAGGTCGCCCCAGTTGTCGTTTTGTCGGTGTACGGCGAGATCATGTGCTTCCGATCATTCGGCGAGTTTGGAGATGCGCGTGAAGCGTTGTGATCGGTGTGAACTGATCATGGGCGAGGGTTGCGCCTGTGAATTGCCGGGTTCCGGGGCGCCGCGGCGTGCAGTAGACGCCTTGGAGCCCGTCCGCTGGGCCAAGTTCGCCCCAGACACCATCCTGATCTCGTCGCGAAGGATGGCACACCTGCCCGGCGCATGCGATCACATGACCGAGGCCGATGTCGTGGCCCCCAGCTGGGGCTGGATCCGCAGTCCGGAGCCCGGCCTCTGGGATCGCATCAGTGCCGGAAATCCTGTCCGGGCAACCGAGGGCAATCTTCAGCGGGTGGCCACCACCAGATGCTCCACCTGCTTGAGCAGCCTCTGATAGCCACCGGCATGACTCACATGTGTCCCACGGTCGGCGAGGGGAACCCGTTCTGGGTGTCCATCACGCCCTAGCCGCAACCAGCTGCTACAAGTCCGAGAGGGCGAGGAGGTGCCAAAGTGCCACCTCCTCGCCCTCTTCTCCGAGAACATTCCGGAGTTCCGTCATGAACCTGGTCCGCAGCGCGATGCGATGAGAACTCGATTCCTGGTATCGGGTGAAAGGAGGTGATCAGCCCTAAGGAACGGAGCTCAAGCTTGATCATCCATTCACCGGATGACGCGGAGGTGATCGATCGTGCCCGGCGTGATCCCGCCGCCTTCTCCGTATTGTTCGACCGGCACGCCCCCGCGCTCCACCGATACGTGACCCGTCGGCTGGGCGACTCGCTGGCTGACGACGTCGTGGCCGAGACGTTCCTGGCGGCTTTCCGCCGGCTCAGGCACTACGACACCGCTCACCGCGATGCCCGCCCGTGGCTGTACGGCATCGCCGCCAACCTCATCGGCAAACACCGCCGTACCGAGGTCAGAGCGTATCTGGCGCTGGCCAGAACGGGGGCGGACGAGGTGGCGGAGAGCTACGCCGACCGGGTGGAGGCCCGTGTGTCGGCCTCGGCGGTACATCGGGAGCTGGCGGAAGCGCTCGCGGTGCTGTCGCCCGAGGACCGCGAGGTACTGCTGATGGTCGCCTGGGCCGACTTCAGCTACGAGGAGGTGGCGCAGGCACTCGGCATCCCCGTCGGCACGGTGCGTTCGCGCCTGCACCGAGCTCGGAAGAAGACCCGTGCGGCCCTGGGTGGAGCCGACCCGTCCGCCGTTCAAGAGGAGGAGGCCACCTGTGGATGATCTGAAACTGCTGGGCGGCATGCGAGCGGACGCGCCGGAGCCCGGCGCCGACCGGCTGAACGCCCTGCGCGCTCGGGCGCTGAAGCGCCGCCGGTTCCGGCTTGCGCCGCCCCTGCTCGCGATGGTTGTCGGTGCGGTGGGCATTGCGGTGGTGGTGAGCGGCATCGGCTCGCCGCCGACCCCGGGCGTGCGGCTGCTGCCGGCCGTCACCAACGAGACCAAGCCCATGCGCGCGGAGATAGTGCTGAGGCGAGCCGCGCAGGTGTCCGAACGGCACACGCCTTCCCCGACACCCCGCGTCGATCAATGGCTGTACTGGAAGCTCATGGTCAGGCAACCAGACGATGCGGCACCCCTCGTCGAGGAGTACTGGACCCGCTACGACGGCACACAACAGGCTTCGCGCCATGGGCAAGGGGCGATAGAGCAGCGCCATTACGTGCCGGACCCGAACGACGACAACCTGACCCCGCGCGAGTTCGCAGCCAAGCTGGCCGAACTACCCACCGATCCCGACCGGCTGCTGGCTCACGTCAAGGCCGACCGGTTCTGGATGAACAAGGCGGAGGAAGAAGCGGGCCGTGAGGAGCATCCAGATGCGCGGGCCTTCCGGGTGCTGTCCGTCTACCTTTATCAGGAGGTCCCTGTGCCGCCCAGGCTGCGGGGTGCGATCTTCCGTGCCCTCGCCGAGATCCCGGGCGTACGGGTGGACTCCGGCGTACGTGACGCGGCGGGCCGGGCAGGCATTGGCATCGCCTACGAGAAGAGCGCTTCAGGCTCCATCCTTAGGAGTGACGCGAACGGCCAGGTGACGTCCAGGTCGTATCTTGTGTTCGACGCCACAACTTACGAGTTTCTTGGTAGAAGAGTGGACTTTTTGCGGGACGAGGTCTTCGACGGCCACATCATCACCCCTGCGGGGAGCTCTTACGCCAGTGCCGTAGTCGCGGCGGGCGTCGTGGACAAGCCAGGCGACATTCCCGAGTAGCTTGTCGGACTAAGAACTCGCGATGAACTCCACGGACGGGGGTCATCATTCGCCTGCCGATCCTCCTGGGTTCCGTACGCCCATACGCGTCGGCGAGGCGAACCGTTGAATCCGACCTTCACTCCCCGAGTACGGCTCCGGGACATGAAACCGGCTCCGTGCGCGTGTGTGGTCACGCGCACGGAGCCGGTGGATTCCTCGATCGCTTCGTAAAGCGGTCAGTCCGTGTGGCGGTGTTCGTCAAGCGGTCAGTTCGTCAAGCGGTCACTTCGTGAAGACGACGGGCAGGAACGCCGGGCCGCGGACGATCAGGGAGGGCTTGAACACGACGTCCGCGCGGGGAATCGCCAGGGCCATCGACGGGAACCGCTCCAAGGTCCTGGTGAGGAGAATCCGGGATTCCAGCCGGGCCAGCTGCGCGCCCAGGCAGTGGTGGATACCGTGGCCGAACGCGAGGTGCCGCTTGTCCTCACGGAGGATGTCGAAGCGGTCTGGGTCGGGGTAGCGGGCGGGGTCGCGGTGGGCCGATCCGATCAGGAACAGGACGGGCTCGCCGGTCGCGATCGGAATTCCCGCGATCTCCAGGTCCTCGGTGGGGAAGCGCCAGAAGGAGGACGCCGTCGGGCCGTCGTACCGGAGGACCTCCTCGATGGCAGCCTCGATGAGGGAGGGGTCCCGGCGGAGCAGGGCCGCCTGCTCCGGGTGGTCGAGCAGCGCCAGGAAGATGTCGCCGGCCAGGGCGATGGTCGTCTCGTACCCGGCCACGACGAGGCCGAGGACGGTGGCGAGCAGTTCGTCCTCGCTGATCAGTTCGGGGGTCGCTCTGATCAGGTCCGAGATGAGGTCGGTGTCAAGGTGGCGCTTCTTGTCTGCGATGAGCGCGGCCGAGTAGTCGATCAGGGAGTCCACGGCCTTGGCCGCCTGGGGGCGCTGGGCCGGGTCGGCGGCGAAGATCGCGTCCGCCCAGTTGCGGAGAGTGGCGGCGTCGCTGGGCGGAGCCCCGATGATCTCGCAGATCACCTTGACCGATAGCGGGGTGGCGACCCGGTCCAGGACGTCCACGGCCTCGCCGGCGGGCACGGCGTCGAGAAGCTCCGCCACGATCGTCTCGATGCTCTCCGCCCACTCGGCGATCCGCCGCGCGCTGAAGGTCGCGGTCGCCAACTTCCGTACGCGCGTGTGGTCAGGCGCGTCCAGGTTGAGCATGGTACGGGCCGCCACCGTGTCGCCGCCGAACGCCAGCCCGGCGGCGTGGAAGGCCGGGGGCGCGTTGCGGTAGTCGCTGGAGAGGCGGGCGTCCCGGAGCCCCTCCCTGACGTCCTCGTACCTGCTGACCAGCCAGACGTCGACATCGGTGAAGGGGAACCTCGTCCGGTGAACCGGGTGCTCCTCCCTGAGCTTCTGGTACATGGGGTAGGGGTGCTGGAAGAACTCCGGAGTGAACACCGGGAACGTGGTCATGTGCCGATCCTTGTTGCAGTGATGGAGCGATGGTTTTCCGAAGCCGGGATGTAAGAGAGCGGGCCGCGGAATTCCCTTGCCTCACCCATACGGACGGGCGGCGGACGCGCCTTTTCCCATGCGGAAACCCAGCATTGGCTAGGGGTCTTGGGTTTCACTTGCAACCGGATGGGAGCGCCGACTCCAGTGGGTCAGGCCCTGAGCTCGGGGAACTGGTCGTCACGCCATTCACCGGGCCTGGCGTCGTCTTCCTGGGCCCGCAGCTCGACCCGCCGGATCTTGCCCGACAGCGTCTTGGGCAGTTCGGCGAACTCGATCCGGCGCACCCGCTGGTAGGGGTTCAGTCGTTCGCGGGCGTGCCGGAGGATGGCCAGCGCCGTCTCCCTGCTCGGCTCGTGCCCCGGCGCCAGCGCGATGTATGCCTTGGGCACGGCCAGCCGGATCTCGTCAGGCGCGGGTACGACGGCCGCCTCGGCGACGGCAGGGTGCTCGATCAGCACCGACTCCAGCTCGAACGGGCTGATCTTGTAGTCGCTGGCCTTGAAGACGTCATCGGTCCGCCCGACGTAGAAGATGTAGCCGTCCTCGTCGACGCCGGCCACGTCGCCCGTGTGGTAGTAACCGCCGGCCATCGCCTCCGCCGTCCGCTCCGGATCGGACTGGTACCCCTTCATCAGCGGCACCGGCCGGTCCATCAGATCGAGGCAGATCTCCCCTTCCCCCGGCCCGGTCAGCGGCTTGCCGGAGGCGACGTCTACCAGGACCACGGGAACCCCCGGCAGCGGACGCCCCATGGAACCCGGTTTGACCTCGGCGCCGGGCACGTTGCCGACCTGCGCGGTCGTCTCCGTCTGCCCGAACCCGTCGCGGATCGTCAGCCCCCACGCCCGGCGGACCTGCTCGATCACCTCCGGGTTCAGCGGCTCCCCGGCCCCGATCAACTCACGCAGCCCGGTCGGCCGCTCACCCAGCTCCGCCTTGATCAGCATGCGCCATACGGTCGGCGGCGCGCAGAAGGTGTTGACGCCACGCTTGCGGAGCTGCCTGAGAAGGGCGGCGGCGTCGAAGCGGGCGTAGTTGTAGATGAACACGGTCGCCTCGGCGATCCATGGCGCGAAGAAACACGACCAGGCGTGCTTGGCCCATCCCGGGGAGGAGATGTTCAGGTGTACGTCGCCCGGCTCGACCCCCAGGAAGTACATGGTCGGCAGATGCCCGACCGGATAGGACACCTGCGTGTGCTCGACCAGCTTCGGCCGTGACGTCGTGCCCGAGGTGAAGTAGAGCAGCACCGGGTCGTCCACCGACGTCTCCGGATGCGGAATCGGCGCCCACGCGTTACCGGCAGCTTCCCGCAGGTCGGCCCACCCCTCTGCCGCCCCCACACTGATCCGGGTGAACTCGCCGGGCACCTCGGCGAGCCGTTCCGTGTCGGCCGCGTTGCAGATCAGGTGCAGGGCCCCGCTGCGGGCGACCCGGTCGGCGACGTCGGCCGCGGTCACGGCGGTCGTCGTGGGCAGCACCACCGCGCCCAGCTTCATGATCGCCAGCATCGACTCCCAGAGCTCGACCTGGTTGCCCAGCATCAGCAGAACCGGGTCGCCCTTCGCGACGCCGTGAGCGGCAAGCCAGGACGCCAGGCGATCGGACGCGCGCGCCATCTCGTCGAAGCTCCGCTCGATCGCCGACCCGTCCTCTTCGACGATCACCAGCGCCGGCCGGTCGTTCCCCCGGGCGATGGCGTCGAACCAGTCGACCGCCCAGTTGAAGCGGTCGCCGAGGTCGGGCCAGCGGAACTCGGCCACCGCCCGCCCGTAGTCACCCCGCAGGGACAGCAACTGATCCCGGCTCGCGCGGTAGGCACCGGTCACGTCCATGAGACCCTCCTAGGCAGATCGCTCGTCAACCGAGCATCCACCCCACGGTCACCCGGAGACTACCTACCAACGGGGGTAACCCGGCAGGTCAGAGCGCCCCGGAGAGCCGGGCCGCGTGTACGGCGGCGGTCCGGTTGTGTACGTCGAGCTTGCGCATCGCACTCCGCAGATAGGCCTTCACCGTCTCCGGGCTCAGCCTCAGCTCCACCGCGATCTCCAGATTGCTCGCCCCCGTGGCGACCAGCCGAAGCGCCTCACGCTCCCGCTCGGACAGCCGCCTCGCGCCGGGGGACGACGCCTTACCGCTGAGCTCCGCGTGAACGCGAAGCAGCCGGGCGCGGACCCTTTCGTCGTCGATGTCCTGGATGATGTCGGCCAGCTCGTCGAGTGCGCTCGCCGGGGGCCGTACATCGGTCTCTCTGCACGCCATGGCCTCCCGCTGGACCCGCGCGGCCACGATCCCGGCGGCCCGCATGGCGCGCTCACCGATCGGGCGCCCATCACGGACCGCGCCGTAGAGAACGGCCTCGACGGCACCGTTCACGACGATCGGCATCGCCATCACGGAGGTGATCCGTTCGTCCCGGACCACGATGTCGTCGTAGTCGTGGGTGATTCGGTCGGTTCCGGCGTAGTCGTTCACGCAATGGGGCGCGCCGTCCCTGAGTACGGCCCCGCCCAGTCCACGGCCGGAGGAGACACGCAGTCCGCGTAGTGACGTGCCGAGCGTGCCGATCAGCCGGGTGATCTCCAGCTGGAAACTCGCCGCCACCGTTCGCGTTCGGCCCCCGAAGACCACGGGGAACCCGGTCAGCCGCTGAATGTCCCGCAAGGCCTCGGGGAGTGCCCGCTCGATCGTCGTGCCTCTGCCGCCGTCCATGAACCACCCCCTGTTCCCGGGGCTGCCTTCTCGTCGCGACGCCTCATGGACCGCACGTGATCTAGGCCGTCTGTCCCGAAACACAATGTGAATTCATATTTCGGTTAGGCGCTAAGTATGTTTCAGGCACACAACACCGTCAAGAACGCTCTCGGAGCGTGCTTGGGCTCATTGGACGATTTCACAGGAAGCGTGCATCAAACGCCCTTCAGAACACGATCAAGTGCCGCCCGGCCCGCAGGTCCCCAGTTCGGCTTGCCGCCGGGGAGGCCCCGATCTCCGTTCTGCCCCATGAGCATCAGGAAAAGGCACTTCATTGCGGCCAGCCCGCGGGCGCGCCGGATCGCCGCCTCATCTGCTTGCGCGTACATGTCGAAGAACCGTGAGGCCGTGCCCGCGGGTAGCAGCACCCATGCGGCAGCGAGGTCCCACGCCGGATCGCCGGCGAACATGTCACCGAAGTCGACGATGCCCGAGAGCGTTCCGTCCGAGACGACGACGTTCGCGGGATGGAGATCGCCGTGCACCCACACCGGCGGGCCCTCCCACGCGTCGGCCGCAACGGCGTCGTCCCAGACGGCCCGGACCTCGGCAGCGATGTCGTCGGGGGCAACGGCCTGGAAGAAGTTCTCGAAGCCGTTCGTGCAGTTCCTGGGATGGGCTCCGCGGTCTGTAGCGGTCGGCGCCTCGGCAGGTGCCTCCACATGAAGCGCCTGGAGGAAGCCCGCCAGCGTGTCGGCCGCATGGGCGCCGCGGCTGATCGTGCCGTGGTCCAGCGGCTCGCCGGGAACCCACGTCATCACGGTCCAGTGCTTGGGGAAGCACTCGGACGGTTCGCCGAACCGCACCGGGAGCGGCACCGGGAGCGGCAGGCGCGGAGCCAGCACGGGTAGCCACCGCCGCTCCTTGAGCTGGAGCTCCGGGGTGGGGTCCATGCGCTGCATGCGTACGGCCAACTCGTCCCCGAGGCGCCACATTTGGTTGCCCCAGCCGCCCGCCACCTCGCGGATGGTCAGCCCTGCAAGGTCTGGATGTTGTTCCTGCAGCAGGTCGCGGACCAGGTCTGCGGTGATCTCGATCTCGGTCATGCGTAGGCACTGTACTGAGGCGGCAGGCGGAGCAGCGGATCAGAGTGCCATGGCCGTCGGCTCGTTGCAGAACGCTCAACCAGAGGAAGCTCCAAGTCGCAGCCCTGATCCATGATTCTTTGGGTCGCATGCCGTAACCTCGGCTCCACTTGTGTCCGGTGCCCCCGCCAGGCTCGAACCAAAGGAATTTGGAATCGCGGCCGCGGTGGGCCTGACGGCGACGTGTGTGGAATCTGCTCGGTTCAGATTCTCGGCCACGTCCAGGCGACGCGGGTGATCGTGAGCATCAGCGTGACCATGATGACGATCCCGACGATGTAGTAGACCCAGGTCTCGCCGATGATTGTCACCGCCGCCGTCACCACGTAGAACAGGCTCACGATGATGTTGGTGATTCTGTTGACGCGGGCCCGGGCGACGAGGGAGACGACGACCATCAATGCCGGAACCACGACATAGCAGGTCGTGAGCAAGAGGAACGTCTGGTCGATCGTGAATCCTGTGCTCGACACCTCGCCGGCGAGAACGCCGTTGATCACGTCCGTGCGGAAGAAGCCGAAGATGTCGACGTACGCGAACACGAACAGCGTGGCGACCCAGAGACCGCAGAGCACGACCTTGACGTCGGTCTTGGTGTCGGTGAGGTTGCTCGTCCGGTCCCTGCTCATTGGTGGTGCTCCTCCCGGTGGCCTGATGGCGCTGAACGGCCTCCAGTCTGGGCCGGACCGACGGCTTGGCGCCCGAGCCGTGCGGACAAGGCTCTCCCTGGCCGAAAGACCAGGTTGGCGGCTGGTCTTACGGCCGGTCCGCCACGACCGCCCGAACGCTACTGTGGCTGTCGTGTCGAATGCTGCGACATCGTTGTGGGCCGCGGTGCGGCACTCGCCGCCGCATGGCCGGCGCGACTGGGCACTCGCCGCGATCGTGATGGCCGGGGTCGTGCTTGAGGGGGTGTTCCGCCACGACTTGGTCTGGCGATCGGTCGCCGTCGCCTTCGGATGCGGTCTCGCGCTCGCCGCCCTGGTCCGGCGGACCCATCCGCTGGCGGCGGTGGCGTTCGCGTTCGGAGGATTCGCGAGCCTGGATGTGGCCATGCTCGTCGCGGGCGCCGAACCCATGGCGTTGCACAGCGGTTGGACGGTGCTGGTGCTTGTCTACTCGCTCTTGCGGTGGCGTGGCGGCCGCGACGCGGTCCTCGGGCTCGCAGTCGTGGCCCTCGCGATCACGGTCATCGTCGGCATCGACTTTCCCGGGGTCGCCGAGACGATCGCCGGGGCCGCGTTGGTGCTACTCGCTGCGGCGCTCGGTGTGTCCAGCCGCTACCGGGCTGCCGTACGCGAGCAGCGGGTCGAACAGGCGAAGCTGCAGGAGCGGGAGCAGTTGGCCCGGGAACTGCACGACACCGTCGCCCATCACGTCTCCGCGATCGCGATCCAGGCTCAGGCGGGGCTGTTCCTCGCCCGATCGTCATCGCTCAGCGGGGCGACCGAGTCGCTGGAGACCATCGACCGCGAGGCGGCCCGGACGCTCGCCGAGATGCGCACGATGGTCAGCGCGCTGCGCGACCGCGAGCGACAGCCGGCCACGGCCCCGCAGCGCCGGATCGCCGACATCGAACATCTCGTCACCGGCAGCACCGACGCGCTGCGCATCGGTGTGCGGCTGCGCGGCGACCTGACGAACCTGCCGCCGGCCGTGGAAGGCGCTGTGTACCGGGTGACCCAGGAATCGATCACCAACGCCACCCGCCACGCACATCAGGCGACCCGGGTCGAGGTCGAGGTGACCGGCGGCGCCACCGAGGTGCGGCTGACGGTCAGCGACGACGGTGCCCGCACCGCGCCCGCCGGCCAGCAATCCGGTTTCGGACTGGTCGGCATGACCGAGCGCGTCACCCTGCTCGGTGGCACGCTTACGGCCGGACCGAATCCGGATCGCGGCTGGAGCGTGCGGGCCGTCCTTCCCCGCGGGATCGCCGCGCCATGACCGTCCGCGTGCTCGTCGCCGACGACCAGGGCATCGTCCGGGCAGGACTGACGACGATCCTCAACGGCCAGCCCGGTGTCGAGGTGGTCGGGCAGGCGGCCGATGGACGCGAGGCCGTCGCGCTCGCCCACCGGCTGCGACCCGACGTGTGCCTGTTCGACATCCGCATGCCCGTCCTGGACGGCATCGAGGCCACCCGGCTGGTCGCCGGACCGGACGTGGACGATCCGATCGCCGTCGTCGTGATCACCACGTTCGACACCGACGAGTACATCTACGGAGCACTCAGAGCAGGTGCCCGTGGCTTCCTCCTCAAGGGAACGGAACCGGATCAGCTGATTCGGGCGATCCACGCCGCCGTACACGGTGACGCGCTTATCGACCCGGCCGTCACCGCCCGGCTGCTCGCCACCTTCGCGACCGGCGGCCCGGCCGCCGCGCCGGCCCAGCCCATCGACGCGTTGACGGACCGGGAGGAGAACGTGCTCGGCCGGGTCGCACGAGGCAGGACCAACGCCGAGATCGCCCGGGAACTGCACATCAGCATGAGTACGGTCAAGTTCCATCTCGCCGGTCTCATGACGAAACTCGGCGTCCGGAACCGGGTCGAGCTCGCGATATGGGCTTACCAGACGAAACGCGTCCAGTGACGACTTCAGGCCACGGCCTTGGACAAGCTCGATGCGGCACTGGGTGGGCTCACATAGGACATTGCCGTCAAAGGGAGCCGTCAACGGCCTCGGAACATGATTGTTCTGAGGCCGTTCTCGCTGGTGGAGCGCCTGGGGCTCGAACCCGGAACCTACGGATCAAAAGCCGACTTGATCAATGCCGCGCAGTGCCGCGGTGTATCGACTTCCATCGCTCTGTCCGCTGTTGTCCCCGGCAACCTGCGGGGCGATTACGCTGCGTGCCGTGCCGTACCGCTCTCCAGAACGACGCCGCAGGTCCCGGTCACGCCTCAGCGCGTCCGCGCGCGTGCCTGGTGGCCATGGCGTGGAAGACCGCCTTGGGCTCCCACCTGGTCGCGTCGAGCATCCTGACGACACCGTAGGAGCCAATGTCGGCCGCGCCTTGGAGGGCGTATCCGGCAAAGCTGAACCAGAAAGCGGCGTCCACGTTCTCCTTCTCGAAGATGTCCATCATCTCCTCGAAGTAGCGGACCTGCTCGCCCTCGTCCGGCACCGCCCCCTCCGGCACCAGCATCGCGGCGCCGCCCTGCTCGGCCGCGCCCCGCCAGGCGCAGGTGCCGAACTCGGTGACCACGACAGGCTTGCCGTGCTTGAAGTGGCCGCGCATCTCCTCGACGAAGGTGTCGGCGTTGTACGCGGTGCGGTAGGCATCCACGCCTACCAGGTCGAACGGGGCCCAGTCAACGAACTCCCATGAGCCCGAAGCGTAGGTGATCCGGCCGTTGAACAGCGACCGTACGGTCTCGGCCGACTCGGCGAGGAATGCGTTGAAGCGGCCCTTGGTCGTGTTCAACGAATCCAGCCAGGTCAGGCCGGCCATCATGGCGTCCATGCGCTCCGTATAGGTGTCGCCGGGCAGGTAGCCGTGGCCGAAGGTGGTGTACTCGCAGCCGGTCACGAATACCACCTCGGCCCCACCGCGCCGGACCGCCTCCGCGCGCTCGGCGCAGTCGGTGAAGAAGGCCAGCGTGTCCTGGTCGGGCAGGTCCACGGGGAAGGGCGCGAACCAGACCTCCAGCCCTGCCTCGGCGGCTTCCTGGGCGGCGACGCTCAGCCGGGCGGGGTCGTCGCCGGACACGCGGATGGCCTGGCAGTGCAGGTCGTCGGCGATGACGCGCATTTCGCGTCGCACGGTTTCGGCGTCGAACACCTTGCGGCTGAATTGGTCTCCCGGCAGGAACCCCGTGTCGTAGTTGATTCCCTTTTTCATGACATTTCCCTTCTTGGTGAATCCGTGTTTCAGCAGGTCCAAGGCGCATCGACGGCGTCGGCGAGCCACCGACCCACCTCCTCGAAGCGGTATTCCGAGGGCGAGCCGGGAGAAGACCCTCTCCTGGTGGGTGGTGGGCACGGCGATGATCTGCGCCGCCATGGGCGGGGCGACCGGTTCGCCCACGAAGAGCACGGCCCGCCGCCCATGGGTACGGCGGTTACCGGGGATGGTGCTCGCGGTACTGCCGGCGTAGGCCAGGTGTCAGCGGAACAGGTCTGCGTTCTCGATCGCCCAGTCGTCGTAGGTACGCAGTGGACGGCCGATGATCTCCTGCACGGAAGGCCGCTGCTCGAGCGTCCATTGGGTGAGTTCGGCCAGTTTCGCGCCGTACTCCTCAAGGGCGTACAGCGTCACGTCGATGCCGCTGTCGGGCCAGCCACGACGGCCCCAGTTCGTGCGGCTGTCGGAGGGCGTCAGCTCGACGGCGGCGATGTCGCGGCCGATGGCCTTGGCAATGCTCCGCACGCGAGAAAGGGTGCTGAGCGGCAGGCCGACCGCCTCAAGGACGGCTCCGACGTAGTCGTCGTTGCGCAGTGCCGACACTGCGACAGCAGCGAGGTCGTCTTCGTGGATGAACGGATAGTGGCCCTCGTCGAGGAATGCCTCCCGGACGACCAGCTCGGCCCTGATCGTGTCCGGCCAGTCCGATCCCGTGGCGGGATAGGTGCCTTCGACCATGGACCCCATCACCGCCGATGGCCGGATGTGAGTCCACTCGATCCCTGAACGCTCGACGGCCTTCTCTATGGCCAGCCAGAACCACGTCTCCGGCGGATACGACTCCTCGTACTCCGGCCCGTGCGAGGACAGCACCACGATGCGCCGGACACCGGCGGCCAGTGCGAGCGCCAGCGCATCCTGCACCGTCGAGGGCTCCGCACCGGCGAGGAAGACACCGTCAACGCCGTCGAAGGCCTCAGCGCACTCCCGTGGGCGGGTGATGGACCCCTCGACAAGTTCGACCGCATCAGGCCAGTCGGCCAACTGGTCGGACTCAGCGATCACGCGCACGCGATCGCCGACGGCGAGCAACTGCCGTGCCAGGCTTCGCCCGACGATCCCGGTAGGGCTGCTGCCGGCGTCTTTTCTCGCGCCGACCACGGTCAGCAGCCGCAGTTCTCCGGATTCCGGCGCACTCTTGATCCGCTTGATTTCATCCATGGCAAGACTCTCCAACTGTCGACGGAGATCTTGCGCCTTCCCCCGCGGCCTGAGCATGTGCTTCAGCCTCAGCCCTCAAGGCTGCCGGGAGAAGGGTGCGGATCTGAGGTCGTCAACACTAGCAGCAACCCAGGCTCAACCGGACAGGGCGCTCTAGCTCGCCCATGATGGAACGACTTCCTCGCGCTGTTCCGGGCCGGAATGTCGACTCATTCAGTTCGAGCTCGGTGGGAACACCAATCTTTGCCACCGCCTGACACAGCTCGGTGATCATGGTCACGCTGATGCTCACGATCACCCGAGTCGTCTGGACGTGGCCGAGAATCTGAATCGAGCGGATTCCACGAGCACGCCCCTGCCGTACCATCCGCATCCAAGCCGGCGACCATGTCCTTACTGCCGCCGACTCCCTGCGCTCCGACCTACGCGACGCGCTCAAGCGGATCCGTGCTCCCGAAGGTGCGCACTAAATTGAGCCAACCCAGGTCCACAAGTACTCACATGCCGCTTGACCTGCACGGATGTGATTTTCGGCAGGCGCAGAGCTGGTCGGATACAGCTTCGACGCCGTCCGCGAATCGGCTCGGCTCGGCCACCAACTCGTCGGCCAGGACCCGCTGCCGTGGAACGGTCCATGTGCGAGCTCCGGAAATCCTGCCTAGCATCACCGGGTCCGCGGGGCGCCGCCGCGAAACCAATGCCACGGACGCGGCGGCGCCCGGTGTGCTCATCCGGAAAACCAGAGGAGCGACATGACGATCCTAGTGACGGGGGCGACCGGCAACATCGGCCGTCGCGTCGTCGACGGGCTGGTGGGAGCCGGTCAGCGGGTTCGCGCGATGGTGCGTGATCCACGTACGGCCCGGCTGCCCGACGGGGTGGAGCTGGTCCACGGGGACTTCACCAAGCCGAAGACCTGGCAGGCGGCGCTGAAGGGGGTCGAGCGGGTTTACCTGTTCCCTTTCGCCTATGTGATGTCTGAGTCCGGGTTCGTGGAGCAGGCGGCCTCGGCGGGTGTGCACCGGTTTGTGGTGCATTCGGCGGCGGCGGCCGGATTCTCGCCGTTCGACGATGCGAGCGCGCTGGGGCGCCACTTGGAGGAGGAGCGCGAGGCCCATCGGGGGCTGGAGCTGACGGTGGAGGCCACCGGCAGGGAGTGGACGCATGTCCGTCCCGGGTTGCTGGCTGCCGGCGCGCTCGGCTGGGCCTCCGGCATCCGGGCCGAGGGGGTGGTTCGCGCGCCGTACGGCGAGTCGGGCTACCCGCTGGTGCACGAGGCGGACGTGGCGGAGGTCGCGGTCGCGGCCATGCTCACGGACCGGCACGTCGGTGAGGCCTACACGATCACGGGCCCGGTCAAGGTCACGCAGGTCGAGCAGGTGGCGGCGATCGCGACCGCGATCGGCTCGCCGGTGCGCTTCGAGGAGCTTACGCCGGAGCAGGCCCGCTCGACGTGGCTCGCGGAGGGATATCCGGCCGAGACGACCCGCTGGCTAGTCGAACTGCTGGCCGCCGCGGTCGACGGCCCGGGGGTGCTGCCGCCGACCGGCACCTACGAGGAGATCACGGGACGTACGCCGCGCACGTTCGCCCGTTGGGCCTTTGATCACGCCGCGGATTTCGGAGGGGAACCGGCATGACGATCCTGGTGACCGGTGCGACCGGCGTGGTGGGCAGGCGGGTTGTCGCCGAACTGCTGCAGGAGGGGCGGGCCGTACGCGCCCTGACCAGACGACCGGCCGCGGCCACCCTGCCCGGCGAGGTCGACGTGCGCGAAGGCGACCTGGAGCGGCCCGAATCCCTCCAGCCCGCGCTCAAGGGTGTGGAGCGGCTGTACCTGTTCCCCATGCCGGAGACGGCCGCCGAGATCGTCGCGATGGCCGTGGAGTCGGGGGTGCGGCGGATCGTGGTCCTTTCGGGCGCGAGCGCCACCGAGGAGGAGTTCGGCTCGGGATATCTGGCCGTGGAGCAGGCCGTGTCACGGTCCGGGGTGGACTGGACCCACGTCCGGCCCGGCGAGTTCGCCGGCAACTGGCTGGACTGGGGGCCGAAGATTCGCGCCGAGCGCGTCGTGCGCCGCCCGTACGGCGAAGCCGTCACCCAGCCCACCCACGAGTCCGACGTCGCCGCCGTGGCCGCCGCCGCCCTCCTTCGAGACGGGCACACCGGCCGGACTTATACGTTCGCGGGCCCGCAGGCGCTCACGGTGCGGGAGCAGGTTTCCGCGATCGCCGCCGCCATTGGATCCCCGGTGCGCTTCGAGGAACAGGACCCGATCCCGGCCCGCGACCTGTGGATCCAGGAGGGGTACCCGGCCGAGGTGGTGGACTGGCTGTTCGGCATGTGGCGTGAATCCGCCGAGAACCCACTTCCGGTGAACGAGCAGTGGGCGTCCGTCGTCCCTGACATCACGGGCCGCCCTGCCAGGACATTCGCCGAATGGGCAGTGGAGAACGCGGCCGCGTTCAGGTAGTTCCACCGGCTGCCGCCTGGACTCGGGCGGCAGTGCGCCTGCCGATAACTCCATCCGTCCAGGTCACGGCCTTGCAGGGCTTCTCTTGTAGGCAGGATTCGATTCCTGAGGGGGAGCCAGTGCGGCAGGATGGCCGGTCGTGCTCCTTCGCCTGGCCTATCTCGCCGTCACGAACACCTTCGCGGCGCTGCGGTTGCCCAGAAACCGAGGAGGATCTTCCCGGAATCTGGATCAATCCAGTCGTCGTTGACGATCTCCGCCTCCTTCTTTGTGAGCCAGATGTCTGCATCGGTTCTGGTCGCGAAGGCCTCCGGAGCCGACCTGTCCAGGTCATTCGGCCCGGGTCGGCAAGCCTGCCAGATTTTTGGTGTTCCCTGGGATGTTTTAGTGACTTTGATTCTTTGACTGCGAGCGCGGGAGCTTCTATTTTTCAAAAGTCGACAAAAGAGAGTCGACTGGATGGGCCAAATTTTCCGCTCAGGAACACAAATGACATGGCATGGCCGAAGGAATATGATTCGCAATCAATGTTCAACCTTCGCCTTCTCCTTTCATTGGAAGACGCGGCCGACATGCAACGTCGTTTTCCCGAAAGGTGGATAAATGCAGCTTCGTGCCGTTGTCTCGGCGGTAATTGGGGCATTGCTCGTCTTCTCGGCGCTCACCGCGCCCGCGTACGCCGACATCTCGCCCCCAGGGGCCAACATCTGGGCCTGCAAGCCGTCACCGCTCCGCCCGCGTCCGGTGGTCCTGGTCCACGGCACGTTCGAGGACATGGCCAGCAACTGGGGAACGCTTTCACCGAAGCTGAAGGCGGGAGGCCACTGTGTTTTCGCGCTCAACTACGGCCACCTACGGGGCACGGGGCCGCTCCAGGCCATGGGCGATATCGCCCAGTCCGCTCAGCAGCTGTCGGACTTCGTCGACAAGGTGCTGACGGAGACCGGGGCATCCAAGGTGGATCTCGTCGGTCATTCGCAGGGCGGAATGATGCCGCGTTACTACCTGAAGTTCCTGAAAGGCGCGGAGAAGGTTCACAGGCTGATCGGCATCACACCGTCCAACCACGGCACCAGCGCCCTCGGGCTGGCGAACCTCGCCAGGCTGCTCGGGCTCGACCCCGCAGTCGCGTTGGTGTGCCAGGCCTGCCGGCAGCAGATTACCGACTCCGACTTCATGAAGAAGCTGAATGACGGGGGCGACACGGTGCCCGGAGTGAACTACACGGTGATCGCCACGAAGTTCGACATGGTGGTCACGCCGTACACATCGAGTTTCCTCACAGGGGACTCCGTCAAGAACATCCTGCTCCAGGACCGCGCCCCGTTCGACCTCAGCGGTCACATCGCTGTCAACTTCGACCCAGTGGTGCACCAGATCGTGCTCAACGAACTCGACGCCCTGCCGAACCCGCTGGCCGTCACCCACGGCAACGAGCTGGGTTAAGGGATGAGCCGGGAGGGTGCGTCCTCGACGAGGACGCACCCTCGTCGTGGTGATCGCGGGTATGGAACGCACCAGTTCGTGTTGTACCGGATCAAAAGTCGTCGCGGGGCGCTTGACCTGGGGTTTGACATGGCGGCGACATGAGCAAGATCGCGGCTTGTGTCTCTCCGTCTGCTCTACCTGATCACGGTTTGGTTGTGCAGCCAACGAGCAACCACTCGCGATCAACCGCTTGCAGCAAGCCGCCTGAAACCGAGAAATCGCAGGTCAGACGGGGTATGAATGGTGAGGCGCCTGGGACTCGAACCCAGAACCTACGGATTAAAAGTCGACTTGATCAATGCCGTTGAGTGCCGCAGTGTATCGACTTCTATCAGTTTATCCGCCGCCGTCCCCGGCAATCTGCCTGGCGATGACACTGCGTGCCGTGCCGTACCGCGTACATGCGAGCAACCATCGAGCAATCATGCGTCCTTGACGGTTGAATTCGACCGCGAAGATCCGACTTCGTTCCCCGGTGTTTGAGCCGCGAAGGGAGGAGTGAACCGGTCTCGTACTTGACAGCGCAGCCCGCGCCGCCGCACTCCATACACTAGCCACCCCGCCCGAACGGCGACCAAGTTGGATTATGCGACTCGACATCTGCCGACATGATCGACTGGTGGCGTCCTCAAGAGTGCCGACAGATGGCTTGACCTGAACGGACGCTAGGGCCTGTCTGACAATTCGGAGTGGCGGAGCCAGAGCACAACAGATGCGAGGGTGACGCCTGCGAGGTAGCGGCTGGCGAGCTTGTCGAAG
>NZ_BLRH01000028.1 GCF_025996515.1 Rhizohabitans arisaemae | reverse complement strand
ACGCCTGGATCCCCGACGGCCCGCTCGCCCTCGGCGATCTCGTGGACGTCGTGGAGATCCCGCTCCTCGGCTCGATGATCGACGTCCCGCAGATGGAGTTCCTCGTCCGGCCGCCCATGCCGGGGCTGCACGCCTACGACAAGATCCTCAAGATGTGGTGCGACGAACTCGACTGGATGTGCGAATTCCAGCCCGACGGCGTGCTGAGCCTGGTCCTGCACCCCACCACCATCCCCCGCGGTGCCCGCCTGCGCGTCCTCCGCGACTTCCTCCGCCACGCCAAGGCCA
>NZ_BLRH01000027.1 GCF_025996515.1 Rhizohabitans arisaemae | reverse complement strand
GAAGTCGTAACAAGGTAGCCGTACCGGAAGGTGCGGCTGGATCACCTCCTTTCTAAGGAGCACTGGGCTCGCCGGACTTGTCCGGTGGGTCTGCATCACGTTCCAGGACGCGTGTTCCTGGCGTGGTTGCTCACTTGTGGAGCACTGGTTATTCGGTTCGGGTGTCATGCCCGCCGGGTTGGTACCGTCGGGGAGCGCAGGCTCTCCGGAGTGGGAACGCTTGGTGGGGTGGGGTCCGGGTCGGGCACACTGTTGGGTTCTGAGGGAACGTCGTGTCTCTCGGCCGGGTCTTGGGGTCGGTGTCGTCGCCTTCGGGTGGTGGTGCCGGTTTCCTGGGGTCTGGTCCGGGGGCTGGGGTTTTCCTCTGATCGAGTCTTTTGATTCGCACTCCCTTTCCCAGGTCGTCTGTCATCTTGCGGTGGCGGTGCGGTGTGGGTTG
>NZ_BLRH01000026.1 GCF_025996515.1 Rhizohabitans arisaemae | reverse complement strand
TCAGATCCCCGGCCTGAATCAAAGCTCCAACCAGGTGGCTCAGCGCCTTGGCTTGGGAGGTGGGGTCGGTGATTGACCGGGCGATAGTTTCAGCAGTCGCTGCAATCTGACGAGCTCGGTTCAGATCCCCGGCCTGAATCAAAGCTCCAACCAGGTGGCTCAGCGCCTTGGCTTGGGAGGTGGGGTCGGTGATTGACCGGGCGATAGTTTCAGC
>NZ_BLRH01000025.1 GCF_025996515.1 Rhizohabitans arisaemae | reverse complement strand
CGGGGGCGTGGGGGCGGCAGCCCCCACACGTGGAGGTTCCAGGAGGTCATCCTCCTGGGATAAATGACGAGACTCCCACCGGCGAAGTAAGCCCCGAAGGGGCTTACAAGCAGGGGGAGCCCAGGAGAGTCTCGTGGAGCTATGGGGATTCGAACCCCAGACCTCCTCCATGCCATGGAGGCGCGCTACCAGCTGCGCCATAGCCCC
>NZ_BLRH01000024.1 GCF_025996515.1 Rhizohabitans arisaemae | reverse complement strand
TTTTTTGGTGTCTACGTCAGATGGTGATCCATCTGTGACCGGACGCAGGAAACCGGACAGGTTGCCCCGAAAGTTGCTAAATTTCAGGGCATTAATCCCTGGAGGGATCGCAACGTCTCCTGGTCTAGGCCGAGTGAGCAGGCGACCTGAGTTCCCGATCACCCCTGGAGGGATCGATATCCGGGTGGAGTTCTCAGATCATCCCGGAGGTTGGACGCGAGCCTTCTACGGTGAGAGCCCTCGCACTTTGACGTGGTCAGCCGGGAGTTCGGCCGGGCGGGCAGTGGGGGGAGGTCCACAGGGTCCACTCGGGGCGGGAACCGGCGGCGCGCCAGCCAGGGGGCGGGGTCGCGGCGGGTGGGAGCACGGTGCTGCACACGCCGTGGGGTACGGCTTGCCGGTTCCCGTCGAACCGCTCCAATTCGGTCCACGAAACCCGGTACGCCACTTGTACCCACAATCGCCAGTGGATCCGATTGTCCAGCGCCACCCGCCCCGGCGGCGGCTGGGGTAACCGTCCAGGGTCTGGGTTTGGCGGAGCTTGGGGGGCGATGTGTACGGCGAAAGCCGCGTTGACCGCGACTAGGGCGCCGACGGTCAGGAGCCCCCGGACCCGGTGCGGGGTGAGCGCGGCCACAGCGAAACAGGCGAGTAGGGCTACCGCTGTCCACGAGGCAGTCGCCATGTCCAGGCGGTCGCGCACCCCACTAAGGAAGATCACTTCAGGGAAGTCGAAGGCGATGAAGTTGTATCGGTGAAGCCGGTCTCCCGCGTACAGGGCCGCCCCGCCGCCGGTGGCCGCCGCCAGGGCCACGGTACCCAGGACCAGCCCCGGTACGACGGTCCGCCGGGCGCGGAGCAGTGCGACCAGCCCGGCGAGCGTCCAGGCCAGCGCCACGAACGCGAGGTATCGGCCGTAGGCGTAGTTGCCGACCCGATGCTCATCGGGCAACGCCGCGGACGAGGCGTAGGCGGTGCCCAGCGTGATCGTCAGCAGGGCGGCCGACGTCACCCGGTGGGCAAGCGCCGCCCCGCGCCGTACAGCGGTCACCGCAGCGGCGACGAGACCCACCCCCGCGAGCCCCCAGGTGGCGACGACGAGGTACCAAATCTGGCCGGCGGCACCGGCCAGGGCCCAGCTCTGCCCGTCGAACCCGGTGAGGCGGTCGACCAGCAGGCCCGACAGATTGCGCGCCCCACCTGGGTAGAGGTCGGCGGCGAGCCTGGCGTTGAGGACCGCTCCGGCCAGGGCGGTCATGCCGCCGACGATCGCCCCCGTGAAGGCTGCCTTCGGCGCAATCCTCCTCGTGACCGCCAGCCCCGCCAATGCCAGCGCCCAGACGGCGAAGACGACGTATCCCCGCATATGCGTTGCCGCCATGAAGCCCGCAAGCGCCCCGGCGAGGGCCGACGCCCGCATCGAACCGCGGTGGGCGAGGTCGTAGAGGGTGATCAGCCAGCCGAGCAGCAGCGTCGGCAGCACAGCGTCGACCAGGGCCAGTCCCGAGAACGCCAGCAGCGACGGCGACGCCCCCGCCGCGAACGCCAGAAGCAGCGCGGGCCGTACGGCCATACCGAGGCTACGCAGTGCCAGGTAGGCGAGCGGAAACGCGGCGGCGGCCACCGCGGAGCCGATCCCGACGATCAGCCGGTAGACCGTTCCCGGGTCCGAGGCGAGCCAGAAGGCCGGGACAAGTAGCAGCGCATAGCCGCCTTGATAGAAGGTCGAGCCGCTGTAGTCGCCGCCCGGGCCGCCGGCCAGCAGGCGGGCCGCGAGCAGGTATCCGACCTCATCGGGGTTGGCCACCGGCCCCGCGTGATACCGGTACAGCCAGAGCCGGAGTACGAACTGGGCAACCCACCCGCCACCGAGCAGCCACCCGACCCACCGCCTCGCGGAGGGACGTGCCCTCGCATCGGCCCCTGGCGGCGCGACCGGACGGTGAACGGACAGCAGTGACATGACTTCCCCCGATCCGCCGTCGGGTCTTTCCCGACGTCAGCGGAGGAAGCTCAGCAAAACCCCCGTAACCTGGCCGTCACCTGAACCGGTTATGCGGACGTGATAGGCGGCAAATCGGACGCACCTACCGCCAACCAATGCATCGACGGCGAGTGGAATACACGCGGTTGAAGGCTGTCCGGTCAGAGGGCCAACGCCCCGATTTCCATGACGTGGACCGGCTGAGACTGCGACCATGAACCCGAACCCAAGCCGACCCGAGGAAGTATTTTGATCAAGGTCTGACCTGCGATGATGCACTACCGCCGGGTCACTGCAAAACAGCCCCGAAACCACCCCCACCAAACCACTGCTGACCTGCGATTTTACCCTCGGGTCACAGATCATCCCTGGAGGGATCGAAACCAATCCGAATAGTCGCTCAGCTGTGAAGTTGATCGTCACAGATCATCCCTGGAGGGATCGAAACAGCCGACCGGGACCGGCCGAGTGAGTACGGCGGTGTCACAGATCATCCCTGGAGGGATAGCAACCTCGCCGTGGCGTTTCGTGATGCCCATCTGGGAGTCGCAGATCATCCCTGGAGGGATGGAAGTCCGACATACCCGTTCTCGCAGAGCGTCTCCGTGAGTTGCCGGTCTGCACCGATGGCTCGGCTCGCGTGGTATCGCCGTTTGAGGGCGAGCCGAGACACGGTGGGCACGGCTCAGCCTGTACAGCGGGAACGGGGATCGGGGTGCCGTGCCGGAGCCGATAAGACCGGCACGGCACCCCGGCGGTAGAGGGTCAGGAGGGCAGAGTGGGGTCGGCGATGTGGCCGGGGTAGGTGTGGATCCAGGGCTGGAGTTCCTCGAAGGCGGCGCTGGCGGCGAAGACGTCGCCGTCTTGGCCGCGGCGGCCGATGATCTGCATGCCGACGGGGAGGCCTTGGGCGGTGAGTCCGGCGGGGACGGACGCGGCGGGGTTCCCGGTCATGTTGATCGGGTAGGTGAGGCACCACCCGAGCAGCGGGTCGACGGCCTCGCCGTTGACCTCGGAGGGGCCTTCGGTTTCGCCGTTCGTGTCGTTGACCGGTGCGGTTACGGCGACGGTCGGCGTGATCAGAAGGTCGTAGGTGTCGAAGACCGTCTGGATCGCGTCGTAGACGCCGGTCCGCAGCCGCTGGTCGCGGGAGATGTCACGCGCGGTCAGGCGGTTGCCGAGTGCCGCCGACTCATGCACCGCGCGGGGCAGGTCGGCCGCGTGCTCGCCGCGGAGGTCGACTCCCTGAGCTGCCAGGTTGTCTATGGTCTCCATGTTCTGTACGGCGATGAGCCGCATGAACATGTCGAGCATCTCACTCTGGTGCATCCCCAGGTCGATGTCGATCTGTTCGACGACGGCACCGGCCCGTTCGAACTGTTTGACGGAGGCGGCGACGACGGCGGCCACGTCGGGGGCGACGGGGTAGGTGCCGAAGTCGGGGCTGTAGGCGATGCGCATCCGCCGTACGCCCCGGTTCAGATGCGCGGTGAAGTCGGCCGGTTCGCCGTGGCTGAACGGGTCGCGGGGGTCGATCCCGGACAGGATGCCGGTGCCGACGGCGACGTCCAGCACCGTTCTGGCGATGACGCCTTCGTGCACGAAGGGGCTGATGCCGCCGAACGCGTTGGGCCGGATGGCGGCGGGGGTCCGCCCGAGGGAGGCTTTGAACCCGTACACGCCGGAGAGCGCGGAGGGGATGCGGATGGAGCCGCCCGCGTCGGTGCCTTCGGCGAAGGGGACCATGCCGTCGGCGACGGCGGCGGCGCTGCCGCCGGAGGAGCCTCCGGGGTTCCTGGTGAGGTCGAACGGGTTGCGCGCCGGGCCGAAGAGGGGGTTGTCGGTGACGCCGCGGAGGCCGAGGACGGGGGTGTTCGTCTTCCCGACGATGATCGCTCCGGCGTGTTCCATCCGCTCGACCCAGCCGCAGGCGAAGTCGGGGATGTAGCCGGCGAGTGCCCGTACGCCGCCCATGGTGGAGATCCAGCCGGGCTTGAAGTCGAACAGGTCTTTCATCAGGGTGGGGACCCCGTGGAAGGCGCCGAGCTCCTCCCGCGTGGTCACCGCCTGCTCGGCCTTGCGCGCCGCCGCGCGGGCGTCGTCGTAGCCCTTGTAGACAACGGCGTTGACGTGTGGGTTTCGCTCTTCGATCCGATCGATGACGGTTTCCAGCAGTTCCACCGGGGAGAGTTCGCGAAGGCGGATCCGGCGGGCCAGTTCGGCGGCCGAGGTGAAGTGAATCTCGTTCATGGTCATTCCCCTGATTCCTTGAGCAGCGCGTGCCCGTGCACGGCCTTGCCGCCGATCATGGTCGCGAGCACCTGGATGTCTTTGATGTCGTCTTCGACGCAGGTCAGCGGGTTGTCGGAGAGCACGATCAGGTCCGCGAGCTTGCCGACCTCGACGGAGCCGAGATCGTCCTCCTTGAAGAGCACGTAGGCGCCGTTGTTGGTGAACATCCGGATGGCCTCTTCGCGGGTGACCCGCTGGTGCGCCCCGATCACCTCACCGGTGAGGCCCGACTGCCGCGCGATCGACTGCCAGATCGAGAACATGACCTCGTGCGGGCCCCAGTCGGTCTCCTGGGCGACGGGGATGCCGGCGTCCAGCCACCAGCGGAACGGGATGGAGTTCTCCGAGTAGTCACCGCCGCCGAGCCGGTCGACGAAGACCTCGGAGACCTTCCCCCAGAGGAAGTTGGTCGTGGTGGTGGGGATGACGCCGAGACGCTTGCATTCGGCGATCTGTTCGCGGGTGGGGAATTCGCAGTGTTCGAGGACGAACCGCCGATCGGCGATCGAGCTCTCCCGGTCCGCCGCGGCGAAGGCGTCAAGGACGATCTGGATCGCCCGGCGCCCGCCGCCGCAGGAGTGCACCCGCAGGCCGTACCCGGCGGCGAGCCGGACGATCTCGCGGTAGAGCTCCTCAGGCACGATCGGGCCGGGGTCGATCATGTCCCCGTACGGCCCGACGTAGGGCTCGTCCGCCACCCCGGCACCGTGCCAGTGCGGCCCGTCGACACCGATGCTCACCCCGGTGAAACCGAATCGGTCGTTGCCGAAGCCTTCCCCACCGCTCCAGGCGATCATGCTCAGCATCCGCTCGATCTGGTCGAGCGGGAGACGGGGGTCGATCTCGTGGGTGAAGAAGACCCGCAGCGGCAACTTCAGATCGGCGTAGGCCCGGGCCTCCTCCGGCCTGGTCAGGTGGTTCTCCAGCAGGGTCGTCGTCCCGGTGGCGTAGAAGTCCGGCGCCATGAGCCGGATGCCCTCGCGGATCGACTCGTAACCGGGCGCGGGGAGAAACGGGGTGATCCGCTGGTAGAACCGGGACGGGTTGTAGACCGGCTGCATGTAGCGGATCTCCCCGGTGGGGATGCCGGTGGCCGGATCCCGGACCACCTCGATGCCGTCGAGCCAGTACGCATCCGGGGTGACCTTGACGTTCTCGGCGTCGTCGGGGACGACCTCGTCCAGCAGCCCGGCGAGCCGGAGCGCGAGTGTGTTGAACACCGCGCTGTTCGGCACCCGGTTGGTGGGGGCGGTGATGTAGACGGGGTGATCCGGAGCGACCGCGTCGAGCTCCTGCCGGGTCGGGAACCGGCCCTCCTCGATCACCTGGGGGACGTTGAAGAAGTACGGATGATCTCCGACCGGGGTGGCCATGATGACCTCACCGGCCGGTTTGTCCGCGGCGGCGGCACCGATCCGGGCGCAGATCTCGGCCACGGTGGACGCCCCGTCGAGGTTGACCCAGAGCTTCTCCTGGCCGAACAGCCCGATATGCGCATGGGTGTCGATGAAGCCGGGAAGTACCGGTCTGCCGCCCAGGTCGATCACCCGGGTCTCCGGACCGGCCAGCCGCATCACCTCGTCATGGGTACCCACGGCGATGATCCGGTCGCCCGCGACGGCGACGGCCTCCGCGGTGCTGAACTCCGTGTCGACTGTGATGACCGTGGCGTTGGTCAGCACCGTGTCGGCGGTGGGGATCGACGATGACCTGGACATTCTTCAGTGCACTCCCTACGTCGGGGCATGCCGGCAGGACCCGGTCGGCAGCGGGTGGTGAGAGCCGACGGTGTGAACGGCCTCAGCGTGGTCCCGCGCTCGGATCGTCTCGGCGGTCGTCCCGACCCCCGCGGACGACAATGACGATCTTCACGACGGGTCTGTACGGCCTGCGGCGTGGTCCGCAGGCCACCGGCCGTCGGCTCCGGGCTTGTCACACCGGAACGTCCGGCCAGACGATGGCATGAAAGACAGCTAAACAAGACTATTGATTACTATTAATTATGATGCCACACCCAACCTGAGCCGAGTCAACCCTCAAGAGAGCCTATTTCGGTATATCTATTACGTCAGATCTACCGCAACGCCCCGTCCTGTCACAACCTCCGGGCGGCCCCGCGCGTCGACCACAGCCCCGCGCGGTGCATACAGCTCGCGCAGCGGTCCCGGCGAACACGGCCCCGCGCACAGCAGAAGGCGGCCGGCGCCGCGGAGGGCACCGGCCGCCGTCGCCGGGCTCACTCAGCCGGGTCAGGATCGTTTCTGCGGAAGTGGAAGGGGCAGTGGCCGCCGCCGTACCCGATGGTGGTCTCCCGTTCGAACCGGAACCCGTGCCGGTCCGGGTCGATCGCCGAGATCCAGTTGCCGTCGAACGCGCACATCGCGGGGGTCAGCTCCGGAGCCCCGCCCGCGACCAGCACGTCGTGGTAGAAGCAGCCTCGGACGTTGAGCAGGTACCGCCGGTCGTCGTCGACGGCGCGTTCGAAGGTGAACGCCTCCCCGAACGCTTCCCGTTCCCGCGTCTTGGCGAGGTTCACCATCGTGGTGAACGGGTCGAGGGCGGCGTCCAGCATCGCCGCGGTCCCGGCCCGCATCGCGTCGCCGAGCGGTTCGACGAACGCCTTCTCGACGAGTTCGAGCGCCTCGGCCCTGCCGAGCTCGGGTTCGAGGACGCGGTATCCGGCGAGGATGGCGAGCGTCATCCGGAGGTTGTGGCGCGCGGGTTCGTCCACGACCGGAAGCCGGTTGGCCTCGATCAGCCGGGTGTGGCCCTCCCGCATCTCGTCCAGGAGGGACGGCGGCAGCCCCCGGTTCGACAGCTGCGCCGCAAGACAGTCGAAGTAGCCGTCGATCAGCAGGGTGGTGTCGCGCTCGGGGTCGGGGACGTATTCACCCGTGGTGAGCTCGAAGGGGTCGGTGGTCATGTCAATCCTCTCGGGACGGACTCAGTCCCGAACACGGACACAACACACCCCGCGGAGCATGACGGCCGTGCTCGCGACATGAGCGAGCACGCCGACGCGCTCCACCACCGACCAGGCGCCGACGAACTTCAATCGATCTGTACGGGCACGATCCTACCGCCGAGCCCGGACGGCTGAGCGTTCCGGCGCATCAGGGGAGGCGGCCGACGTAGGCGAGGGCCTGCTTGAGCAGGTTGCCCTGTCCGCCGTTCATCTCCTGCTGGACCACGGGCGACGCGGCTTCGTCCGGGGTGAACCAGACGAGGTCGAGGGCGTCCTGCCGGGGACGGCAGTCACCCGCGACCGGAACGACGTAGGCGAGGGACACCGCGTGCTGCCTGGAGTCGTGGTACGGCGTGACGCCCGGCTCCGGAAAGTACTCGGCGATGGTGAACGGCTGGGGTGAAGCCGGAACGCGAGGGAGCGCCACCGGGCCGAGGTCTTTCTCCAGGTGGCGCAGGAGCGCGTCCCGGACGCGTTCGCGGTGCAGCACCCGGCCGGAGACGAGGGCACGGCTGACCTTCCCCCTCGGCCCGATCCGGAGCAGCAGGCCGATTCGGGTGACCGTTCCCGTGTCGTCGACGCGCACCGGTACGGCGTCGACGTAGAGGATCGGCATCCGCGCCCGCATCGACTCCAGCTCGTCGGGGGCGAGCCAGCCGGACGCGGTTTCGATCATTTCAGCCATTCAGCCAGCGTACTTCGCGAACCCGGCAAACACCCGGTTGCCCCCTGGTAGCCGCGCCGAGGAGCGCACCGGCCTCGACCGATGGGACGGCTCGACCTCCGGTCAGAGCGCCGCAGGGGTGACCTCCGCGACTGTGCCGGAGGTGCCGTCGACCGTGACGGTTCGGCCGGTCGTGAGGTGTTCGGTGGCGCGGTCGACCCCGACGACGGCGGGGATCCCGTACTCGCGGGCGACCACGGCGCCGTGCGAGTTGGCGCCGCCCATCTCCATGACCAGGCCGCCCGCGGTGAGGAAGAGCGGGGTCCAGCCGGGGTCGGTGGAGGGGCAGACCAGGATCTCCCCGGGCTCCAGGGACGCCCCGACGGGGTCGAGGACCACTCTGGCCTTGCCGGTGACGGTACCCGCCGACGCCGGGGTGCCGGTGAGTGCGCCTTCGACGGGTGCGGCGGCTCCGGCGACGGCCTCCGGGTCGGTGCCGTCGGACAGCAGCACGCGGGGGATGTGCCTGCGGCGCAGTTCCCGATCGTAGACCTCACGCCGCTCGGCGACGATCCGGCGCAGGTCGGACGGTACGGCGCCGAGCGCGGCGCGGACTTCGCCCAGGTTGAGGAAGAAGACGTCCTCCGTACCGTCCAGGAGTCCCCGTCCCACCAGCTCGGCGCCGATGGTCTTCAGGTGGGATCGGACGCCGGCGAGGAGGGTCACCATCACGAACTTGGGCATCTCCCGCAGGCCGACGAGGGCCCGGGCCCGGCCGAGGGCGAAGCGGACGACGGCGCCGCGAAGCCCGCCGGCCCGGTGCCCCAGCACCTTGATCATGCGATCGGCCTCGCCGGCGCCCTTGGCGAACAGGACGTCGGCCGCGGTGTCCGGGTCCCGCTGGCCCAGGTAGTTCGCGAGGACGCCGAGGATGTGGCGGGGGTCCTCCGACCAGCGGGGCATCCCCAGGTCGATCTCCGCGACGGCCCGATGGCCGTACCCGTCCAGGAAGGCGGTGAGCCCGGTCTGCAGGATCGGCGGCAGTGAACCGGCGTGGAAACGCTCGGCGCAGACCTCGGCCGGGAGGTCCCGCAGGCACCGGACCGCTTCGGCGTCGTCCCGGATTCCGGCGGCGAGCCGCCACAGGTCCAGGTCCATCTCCGTGGTGACGTTGTGCGGCACGCCCCGCAGGACGGTCTGCAGGTCACCGGTTTTCGCGCGGGCGCCCAGGAGCCGGTGGGCGAGCCCGAGCATGAGGAAGCCGCCGATCGCCCCGGCCGCGATCGGCGGAACCATGGGCACCGCCCCGGCCAGCACCCGTTCGACCCGGTCGAGCCGTTCGAGGGGCGGCAGGTCCGGGGGCAGCGTCAGCCGTACCCGCGCCTCGGCCAGGACCGACTCGGCACGCCGATGCGCGGTCTCGGGTCTCATCAGGCCTTGTACGGCCCGCGGGGGGATCTTGAAACGCATCCCGAGCCGGGCCAGCCGCCGGGCGAGCGGCAGCCAGGAGGTCCGGGTGAGGCTCAGCCGGGGGTCGTCGAGCAGGCCGCGGAGCACCTTGGCCGATCTGGCCTCCATCACGTCGAGCAGCCGGGGGAAGAGGGTGCGGCCGGCGCGGCTGCGCATGATCCCGGTGATGTCGATGTAGATCCGCTCGCCCGCCTCGGCGAACACGGGCGCTCCGGTCCGATGGTCGGCCACCGGAAGGCCGTACAGCCGGGCGGCGCCGGAGGAGAGCACCCGGAAGGCGGACATGCCCATCGGCGTGATCGGCCGGAAGACGCCTTGGGCGACATTGGCGGAGAAGTAGACGCGCAGGTCACCGGGGATGCGGGCGAGGTTGGCCGGGTTCGGCTCCGGCACCGGGTACAGGGTGGTGACGGGCCGGGCCTGGGTGAGCCAGATCGTGCCGGCCGCGTCGATCGCCCATTCGACGTCCTGGGGCGCGCCGTAGTGGTCCTCGACTTCGGCGCCGAGCGCGGCCAGCGCCCTGACCTGCTCGTCGGTGACGCACGCCCCCTCGATCCGGACCTCGGCGTGCTCGGTGCCGCCGCCGGGCACCGAGCGGACGGCGGTGAGCTTGTCGCCGAGCCGGCGCTCGGCGATCCGCCCGGTTCCGGGGTCGACGACGAAACGGTCGGGGTTGACCGCGCCGGAGACCACGGCCTCGCCGAGCCCGGGGGCGGCGTCGATCACGGCTTGGCGCCGCCTGCCGGTGACGGGGTTCGCGGTGAACATCACCCCGGCGATCTCGGCCTGCACCATCTCCTGGATCACCACGGCCAGGCGTACGCTCCGGTGGTCGATCCCGTTCGCGGCCCGGTAGGCGACGGCCCGGTCGGTCCAGAGCGAGGCCCAGCAGCGCCGCGCCGCGTCGAGAACCGCGTCGGCGCCGACCACATTGAGATAGGTGTCCTGCTGTCCGGCGAAGCTGGCGTGCGGCAGGTCTTCGGCGGTGGCCGAGGATCGGACGGCCACGGGTCCGCGGGCCGAGCCCCGTACGGCGTCGGCGATGTCGCCCGGGACCGGGGCGGCGGCGACGAGCCGGCGGGCCCGCTCGGCCAGCCGGTTGAGGGCCGCCACGTCCGCGGCGGGGGTTTGCGCGAGTTCTTGGAGGACGTCGTCCAGGTCGGCGGTCTCGGCGACCCGCCGGTAGGCCTCGGTGGTGAGGCAGAGGCCCGCCGGGACGGGGAACCCGGCCTGGACGAGAACGCCGAGGTTGGCGGCTTTTCCGCCGACGAGCGCATGGAGCTCAGGCCCTATGTCACCGAATTTCAGGATTAGTGGGTTGGTCACCGCTGCCTCCTTGGGAGCGACGCAACTCATCGCATGATGAATTTAGCCTACTCCCCCGAGGCCGTCCCCGGACTGGCTCCGCGGTGAAAGTTCCGGCCCCTTCAACCTGGCCGCACCGACCCGGCCCGGCCGGACTCGACCCCGACGGCGGGACTCCCCGGATGTACGACCTGAGGCCGCGAACCCGCCGGACGCCCACGCGAACATCTCGCCAAGACCGGTATGGCCGGTGCCGCCTCCGATCCCCGCGGCCTACGGCCGGAAGCGGCGACCGCCGGAGGTCACCGCCGGAGCGGAATCGCCGTCCGGTACGGCCCGCGCCGTACCGGACAAGGGGTCACCCGAGCCCCCTCGCGAACGGCTTGCGAAGATCGATCCCGGCCAGTATCGTCAACCAAGTGGTTGGTGGAAAAAAGAGAGAAACGTCGAACATTCGCAGCGACGAACTGGTCCAGGCGGGATTCCGCCGAGTGGCCGAAGTCGGCTTCGAAGGGTTACGACTCCGGCAGGTTGCCGACGAAGTGGGCATCGATCACTCGACCTTGCACCACTATTTCGCGACAAAACAGGATCTGATCGACGCGATCGCCGCGTACACAACCAGGCAGTTCTGGCTCACATCGCCCGAGAACCCCGACCCCGCCGCCCGGCTCCGCGGCCACCTCGACACGTTGCGGACGATGATGCGGGAACGCCCCGACCTCTTCATCGTGACGATCGAGCTCGACCTGCGGGCCCGCCGCGACCCCGCCGTGCGGGAAGCGATGCGCGGGCACGAGGAGGGCTGGCGGGAGGCCCTCGTCGAGATACTCACCGACGGCGTTCAGGCCGGTGTCTGGGCGCCCGGGGTCGAGGCGGAGGCCGGAGCGGAGCTCATCATGACCGCCGTCAAGGGAGCCCGGCTCAACCCGGAACAGGCGGAAACCATCTTCAACCAGCTGATGAAACTGCTTTCAGCACCCAGGGAGGACCAATGCATGTGATTGTCATCGGCGGGGGCATCGGCGGCCTCGCCCTCGCCCAAGGCCTGCGCAAGGCCGGGGTGAGCGTCGCCGTCTACGAGCGGGACTCCGGCCCGGCCAGCCGCTGGGAGGGATACCGGATCCACATCGACCCGGCCGGGGCCCGATCGCTGCGCGCCTGCCTGCCGGAGAACCTGTGGCAGGCGTTCCTGGCCACCTGCGGACCCGGCGGCGACTTCGGCTTCGTCACCGAAGGGCTCCGCGAGCTCGTCGTCGTCGAGGAGTCCATCGCCTACCCGGCCGTCTCCGACCCCGCCGAGGGACACTACGCCGCCGACCGGCCCACCCTGCGCAGGCTGCTGCGCGCCGGACTCGGGGACGTCGTGCGGTTCGG
Organism: Rhizohabitans arisaemae; assembly: GCF_025996515.1. Taxonomy (GTDB): domain Bacteria; phylum Actinomycetota; class Actinomycetes; order Streptosporangiales; family Streptosporangiaceae; genus Rhizohabitans; species Rhizohabitans arisaemae. The sequence goes on along the minus strand of NZ_BLRH01000024.1, from coordinate 257,493 downwards.
GGCGGAGTTCACGCGATACGAGCACACCGCCGACGGCCGGGTCGCCGCCGTCTTCGCCGACGGCAGCCGCGCGGTCGGCGACGTGCTCGTCGGCGCCGACGGCGCCTCCTCCCGGGTCCGCCGCCAGCGCCTGCCGCAGGCCCGCTCCGTGAGCGCCGGAGCGGTGGGCATGGCCCACAAGATCTGGCTTACCGAGGAGATCACGGGCCTGGTGCCGGAACGGCTGCTGACCGGGATGAACATCGTCATGGTCGACCAGCGTTGCTTCATGTTCACCTCGGTGTTCACCCCGCCGCCCGGCGCGGCCGAGGCCCTCGCCGAAGCCGACGGCGGCCCGGAACCCGCCTCGCTCAAGCGGCCGTACCTGCTGTGCGCGCTCGTCGCCCACCCGGATGTCCTGCCGCAGGGCGTCACCGAGCTCACCGGCGACGCCCTCGCCCGGGTCGTGGACACGCTGATCGCCGACTGGAGTCCGGACCTGCGCCGCCTGCTCGCCCGTGCCGACCCGGAGAGCCTGGGCGCCATTTCGTTCAACGCCTCCGAACCCGTCCCGGCCTGGGCGAGCGGCAACGTCACCGTGCTGGGCGACGCCGTTCACACCATGCCCCCCATCGGCGGCCTCGGCGGCAACACCGCGCTGCGGGACGCGCGCCTGCTCACCCGGATGCTCACCGCCGCGCACCGGGGAGAGCGGGAGCTCGTCCCCGCGATCGCGGCCTACGAGGAACAGATGCGGGAGTACGGCTACGCGGCCGTGCGGAGTGCCCTCGCCGAGAAGGACCAGGTGCTCGCCAACACGGGCGCCTTCGGGCAGATCATGCTGCGCACCTGGTTCCGGATCTGCGCCAAGGTCGGGCCCCTGCGTCGCCGTACCTTCCGGCAGGGCTTCGCCCACTCCGCCCCCAGAGCCTGGGAGACCGAAACACCCGGATCCCGGGAGAACGAACCCGTGACGACCGGGGTGTGACCACCGCCGTCGGATGACCTTTCCGGCCCATCGAAATCGGCTCGCCTGGGAAGCGCCGATTCAGGCCGGAGACGCGAAGCCGTACCGCACACGAATCGACACAGGTGCCCGTGTCCCAGCGGGGGCCACGGGCACCTGTGTCGTCGACGTCAGCCGGTCTTCAACGAGCCGGGCAGGGCCGCATCGGCGTGCCGGATGTCGGTGAAGTAGCCGAGGCAGGGCCGCGCGGCGCTGCCGTCGCCGCCTCCGCCGCTGATGATCCCTCGGGCGACGACCTTGCCCGCGGAGTTGACGGTGTAGGCGGGGCCGCCGGAGTCGCTCACCCCCATGCACGCCCCGCGCTTGGACGCGAAGACGGCGTTTCTGAGGAGCGTGCCGTCGTTGTAGCGGACGTCCACCCCGATGGCGGCGACGGTCCATCCGCAGATCTCACCGCTCCGCCAGCCCCCGGAGCAGAATTTGTCGCCGCGCCTGGCCCACCGGGACGCCATGCCGGCGACCGCCCGGCTGGCCGAGGAGGCGTGGTTCCCGACATAGATCCGGCCCACCGACGTCTTAGGGGAAACCACCTTGATGAGGGAGAGGTCCCCCCGGTACTGGGTCTGCCCGTCGATCTTGACGGTACCCGTGCTGTTGCCCCAGTTGTCCTTGACCACCGTGCCCACCCGGTTGGTCGGCGGGACGTTCACATACCCACCCATACTCGTACAGTGTCCGGCGGTGAGCATGTGGGACACGCCCCCGACCGCCCAGGAGAAGCCGTTCGTGCACATCCCGCCGATGCTCGGGTAGGTCTTGGCCCCGCCGTAGAACGGGCTGGTGTCGAATTCGCGGCTCAGCGGCTGGGGCCTGGGGGCGTCGGTCACCAGGATCGCCACCGCGTCGATGCCGTACCTCGTGGCAAGGGCGGTCCGCAGAGTGTCGGGGGCGGCGCTCGCCCCCACCACGACCCGGTTCTGCTCCGGCTCGACCGTCGCGCTGATCAGGTGCTCGGCCCCGGGCAGCACATCCGGGGTGAGTTCCAGAACCTCGTCCTTGATCTCCTCAAGCCGGCTCAGGCTGTACTGGACCAGCGGCGCCTCGATCCACAGGTTCACCCGAGGCGGCACCGCCTGCGGAGCGACCTGGGATCCGGGTGTCCGCAGCTCGGAAGCCGCCGCGGCGGGCGGCGGCTCAGCCGGCTTCCCGCCCTCGTCCGGCGGAGGTACGGCGGTGGTGTCGTCGGTCCCGTCGTCGACCGCCGGGGGCGGGGGCACCGACAGGGTTTCCGCCGCCGCCTGCTCGGCGGGGTTGACCACAGGTGAGTAGAGCGTGCCGTTCGCGACGTACGGTACGGCGTACACACCGGGATTGGCCTGCGCCCGCTCCTGCATCTTCTCCAGCGCGTAGGCGTCGGCGTGACTGAGCGGCACCGGATTCGCGAAGGGGTCTTGCGGGAGCACCTCCACCGGGGTGATCGTCACCGTCGTGGCTGCCGAGGCGGTGGTGGAGGAGCTGATCAGCGGAAATACAAGAGCACCTGCCGCGAGTAGCGCACAGGTCCTCGGGAGAACACGTCCCATGGGAGTCTCCAGATCCGAGGATCTCCGTAAGTCGGAGATCACCGGAACGAAGTGAACCACTCCTTTAAAGGGGATTAAGGCCTAAACATCACCATCATTCTTGATATCCGAATGCACAAAACTGTTGAAACGGCCCTTCAATTTAGTCCCCGATTGCGAACACCACAGCTCACCAGGTCACACTCCACCTCGACGACGGCGTCGATCCGCTGTCGCCCGCGACCCCGGGCATCCGGTCCACCGGACGAGGCTCCTCCACGGAACGGCCACCCCACCGGGAAGTGCCCGCGACCCTGCCGGATCACGGGCACCTTCGCCTCATCGAACCGTGATCAGCCGGTCTTCAACGAGCCGGGCATCGCCAGGAAGGCGTCCCAGATGTCGGTGAAGTAGAGGTAGCAACGATCGCCGACCACATGGCCGCCGCTGATGATCCCCTTCGCCACGACCTTCCCCCTGGAGTTGACGGTGTAGACCGGACCACCGGAGTCTCCCCGCTGATTGCAACCGGTCGAACCTTTCAACTTGGTCGCCCTGACGGAGTTCCTGAGGACGGTGCCGTCGGGGTAGAACTCGAGGACGCCGGCCTTTAGCACGATCCACCCGCAGATCTCGCCGTTCCGCTGCCCACCGGTGCAGAACCTGTCGCCCTTTCTCATCCGGCGGGAGTTCATGGAGCCCACGGCACGGCTGGCCGAGGAGTTCCAGGCACCGACGTACATCCGGGGCTTGGCGGTCTTCCCTGACGCGAACCTGACGAGCGCGAGATCCCCGTGGAAGGAGGTCTGCCCGTCGATCTTGACGGTCCCCTTCGAGTTCCCCCAGTTGTCCTTGATCACCGTCCCCATCACACCGCGCGGGTTCTTCACCGTTCCGCCCATGGCCGTGCAGTGCCCCGCGGTCAGCATGTGGGGGACACCGCCGACCTGCCAGGTGAACCCGGTCGTACACAGTCCGTCGCCCCCCATGGGATAGATCTTGGATCCACCGTAGTACGGGCTGCCGTCGTCCTGCCGGGACAGCGGCTCGCCCCTGGACGCTCCAGGGGTCAGCAGGATCGCGACGGCGCCGGGACCGTACCGGGCCGCGAGCGCGGTTCGCAGGGCGTCGGGTGCCGCGGTGGCTTCGAGCACGACCTGGTTGCGCTCGGGATGGATCGCGGCATTGATCAGGTTCTCCATCCCGGGCAGCACGGCCGGGGTGAGCTCCGCCAAGTCGTCCTTGATCGCCTCCAGCTGGCTCCAGCTGTATCGAGCCGGCATAACGCGGACGGCCACCGCGCCTCCCTCGGCCGTCGACACCGGCGCCGGGGATGTCTTCTGCTCGGGAGCCGACACGGACGCCGCGGCCGGAGGCGGATCCACCGGCTTCTCCGTCTCGTCCGGCGGCGGCACCGTGGTGAGGTCGTCGGTCCCGTCATCGGGCTGCGGCGGAGGCGGTGGGAAGATCACTCTGATCGCACCGGCCCCACCCCCACCGGTGTTCACCACCGGAGCGCGCACCTCGCCTCCCGAAACGTACGGCACCGCGTACACGGCGGGATTGGCCCGTGCCTGCTCCTCGACCTGCTGCAGCGCGTAGTCCTGCGGGTAGGTCAGCGGTTCCCCGGTCAGGAACGGGTCCTGGGTCAGCACCTCCACCGGGGCGATCGTCGTGGCGGTGGCGGCTGTCGCGGGGGCGACGGTCAGGGGGAGAAAGAGGACACCCGTCGCAAGTAGCGCACGGGCCCTCGGGAACACATGTCCCATAAGGTCTCCAGATCCGAGGATTTCCATGGCCGGAAATCACCGGATCGAAGTGAACCACGGGGGAGACGAGATTTCGGCGCTCTTCTCACGAACATTCCAGATGCCCGAATCCGCAAAACTGTTGAAACCGCCGTTCGATTTAGTCCCCGGTTGCCGACATCGCTGATCAGACCATCACGTGTGCCGGGACATGCGACGACGAGCGACCGATCGGCTACCGGAGCACGTTGTGCGAGACACCCGGTCGGCAGGAGACGCGCCCGCGACCAAGCCGGATCGCGGGCACCCTCATCTCATCTCACCGAGGCGGAAGCGGTTCAGCTGCCCACCTTCGGTGACCCGGGCAACGCCGCATAGGCGTCCCAGATGTCGGTGAAGTACCCACGGCAGGGGTTGGCGGCGGTCCCACTTCCCCCACCGCCGCTGAAGACGCCCTTGGCGACGATTCTGCCTCTGGCGTTGACGGTGTAGGCCGGTCCGCCGGAGTCACCTCCCCGCGGGCACGTACCTCTCTTCTTCGCGAAGAAGGCGTTCCTCAGGATGGTGCCGTCACCGTAGTGGACGGTCATGCCGGCGGTGTAGACCATCCACCCGCAGAGCTCGCCGGTGACCTGTCCTCCCGAGCAAAACTTGTCGCCGTGCCGGGCCTTACGCGACCACATGCCGCCGACGATGCGGCTGGACCCCGATGTCGCGTTGCCGACGTAGATCCGAGGTTGTACGGTCTTGCCGGACTTGACCTTGATGAGGGAGACGTCGCCCCGGTAGGCGGTCTGACCATCGATCTTGACGGTGCCCTTGCCGTTGTTCCAGTTGTCCTTGATCACCGTACCCATCTCGGTGACCGGGGTGTTCGCCCACCCGTTACCGCTCGTGCAGTGCCCGGCGGTGACCATGTGGGCGACCCCCTGGACCTGCCAGGGGAACGCGCTGGTGCAGCCGGAGGTCACATTGGTCCTGATCTTGGATCCGCCGTAGAACGGGCTGCCGTCATTGTGACGGGCCAGGGGCGAAGGCCTGACGGCGTCGGTCAGGAGAATCGCGACCGCGTCGGAGCCGTAGCGCGTGGCGAGCGCGGTCCTCAAGGCGTCGGGTGCCGCGTTGGCCTCGACGACGACCCGGTTGCGCTCCGGCTGAACCATCGCATTGATCAGATGGTCTACCCCGGGCAGGACGTCCGGGGTGAGTCCGAGCACCTCGTCCTTGATCGCCTCCAGCCGGTTCCAGCTGTATTTCACGATCGGCACCTGGATGTCCATCGACGTCGTCTCGCCTTCGGCGGCGAGCGAACCCGAAGCCTGCGGGGCGAGCTTCCGCTCGGGGACCGCCACCTCGGCGGCAGCTGGCGGCGGATCCGCGGGCTTCTCCGTCTCATCCGGCGGGGGCATCGCGGTCTCGTCGTCGGTCCCGTCGTCCGGCTGCGTCGGCAGCAGCCGCGGCACCACCAGGCTGGACGCCGCGGCCTGCTCCGCCGGATCGACCACCGGCGAGAACAACTGCCCGTTCACCACATACGGCACCGCGTACACATCCGGCTTGGCAAGCGCACGGGTCTCGGCCCGGCCCAGCACGAAGTCCATCAGGTATGGGAGCGTGACGGGGTTCTCGAAGGGGTCGACAGTGATCACCTCAACCGGGGTGACCACAATCGTCGTGGCCGTTGTGGCAGCCGAAACAGGGGAATCGAGCAACGGGAGAACAAGGACACCTGCGGCGAGTAGCGCGCAGGTCCTCGGGAGCACACGGCCCATAGGGGTCTCCAGGTCCGAGGACTTCCGTGGTCGGAAGTCACCGGAACGAAGTGAACCATGCCCTAAATAGGAATTACGGCCCTAAGAGATCCTATATTCTGAATGTCCAAATCCCAAAAACCGCCAGAATCCCTATTCGATTCAGTCCCCTATTACGGATGCCGCAGCTCAGCCGCTCCGCCAACCGATACTCCGCCACTCAGCCGGCCCGCCAGACGGCGCTCCGCTACGGCGACGATCGACTCCCGCACGCGACCCCGGGCATGCAAGCGCCCGCGAACCGATCGGATCGCGGGCGCCCTTGACCTCAGGTGGTTCAGCCGGTCTTCAGGATTCCGGGGAAGGCCTCATGGACGTCCCGGATGTCGGTGAAGAACCCCTTGCATGGGTTGGAGATACTTCCGTTTCCTCCGGTCCCGCTGTTGATCCCCCTGGCCACGACCTTGCCATGGGAGTTGACGGTGTAGGCGGGCCCACCGGAGTCGCCGCCCTTCAGGCACACCCCACGCTTCTTGGCGAAGATGACGTTCCTCGCGAGAGTGCCGTCGTTGTACCGCATGTTCACCCCGGTCATTTCAACCCGCCAGTTGCAGAGTTCCCCGGTGGCCTTCCCTCCCGAACAGAACATGTCGCCGTGTCTGGCCCGGCGCGACCACATGCCGGCGACGGCACGGCTGCTCGACGACGTGGCGTTGCCGACGTAGATCCGGGCGGACGCCTCCTTGGGCCACTCGACCTCCACCAGGGAGATGTCCCCGTGGTAGACCGACTGCCCGTCGATCCTGACGGTGCCGAGGCTGTTGTTCCAGTTGTCCTTGACCACCGTGCCCATTGTGGTGACCGGGGTTCGCGCCGAGCCGCCCATGCTCGTGCAGTGCCCGGCGGTGACCATGTGGGCGATCCCCCGGAACTGCCAGGAGAAGCCGCTTGTGCAGTTGGCCGTCACATTGGTGGAGATCGCGGCTCCGCCCCAGAACGGGCTGCTGTCGTTGTGCCGGGCCGTGGGCTCGGCGGGGGTCGCGTCGGTCAGATGCACGACGACCGCGCCTGCGTAGCGCGCGGCGAGTCCGGCGAGCAGACCCGGGGGAGTCGCGTTCGCCTCGACGACGACCTGGTTGCGCTCCGGATGGATCGTGGCGCTGACCATGTGCTGCGCCCCGGTCAGGACGGCCGGGGTGAGCTCCAGCACCTCATCCTTGATCTCTTCCAGCCGTTCCCAGCTGTGCGGCACCAGCGGTGCCTCAAGGAACAACGACATACTCGCCGCGGCCTGCGGGGCGAGCGATTCCCGCTCCTCCGGGGCGCTGACGCTCGCCGGCGCCGACGGCGGCGGATCGGCGGGCTTCTCCGTCTCATCCGGCGGGGGCATCGCGGCGGGATCGGCGGTGCCGTTGTCCGGTGGTGGCGGGGGCGGGGGAATCAGCATGTTCTCCGCGGCGCCCTGCTCGGCGGCGTTCACCACCGGGGAGAACAGCTGGTCTCCGGAAACGTACGGTACGGCGTACACGCCGGGATTGGCCAGCGCCCGCTCCTCCAGCTTCTCCAGCTTGTATGCGGTGGTGTAGTCGAGCGGCGCCTGACCGGCGAAGGGGTCCTGGGTGATCACCTCGACGACGGCGATCGTGGCCGCCGAGGCGGCTGAGACGGGGGAAACAAGCAACGGAAGAGTGAGGGCACCCGTCGCAAGTAGCGCACGGGTCCTCGGGAACACATGTCCCAACGGGGGGTCTCCAGATCCGAAGATTTCCATGGCCGGAAATCACCAAAACGAAGTGAACCACCCTCCCACCAGGGATTAGGGACTAAATATCACCAACATTCTGGATGTCCGAATCTAGATAGGTGCCAGAATTCCCGTTCGATTTAGTCCCCGATTTCACACGCCACAGCTCACCAGGGCCGCCCGGGGCGCGCTCCGCCGCATACGTCCCCGGGCAAGGAGAAGGTGCCCGCGAGCCGATCGGGCCCGCGGGCACCTGCGGTCAACCGGTTCAGCCGGTCTTCAGGACTCCGGGAAGCCCGTCGTGGGCATGCCAGATGTCGGTGAAGAATCCGCGGCAGGGGCTGGAGGCGGTGCCGTTACCCCACCCGCCGCTCACGATCCCCTTGGCGACGATCTTGCCGCTGCTGTTGACGGTGTAGGCGGACCCGCCGGAATCCCCGCCGACCAGGCACTGCCCTCGCTTCTGGGCGAAGATGACGTTCCGCGCGACTTTTCCGCCGCCGTAGTTGACGGTCACCCCGACCATCTTCACCTCCCAGCCGCAGAGCTCACCGGTGGAGATGCCGCCCGAGCAGAACCTGTCCCCGGGCCTGGTCCGGCGCGACGGCATACCGGCGACGGCCCGGCTGGCCGACGACTGCGCGTTGCCGACAAAGATCCGGCCCGCGGACGACCTGTCGTGCCGGACTCTGATCAGGGACAGGTCCCCCCGGTAGACCGACTGGCCGTCGATCTTGACGGTGCCCTTGCTGTTGTTCCAGTTGTCCTTGATCACCGCCCCCCAATCCGGGTTGTGCGGCTTCGCATAGCCGCCCAGGCTCGTGCAGTGCCCGGCGGAGAGCATGTAGGAGGCCCCGAGATACGACCAGGAGAATCCGGTCGAACAGGTGTAGACGTTCGTGACGGTTTTGGCTCCCCCGTAGTACGGGCTGGTGTCGTTCTGCCGGCCCAGGGGCTGCGGGGTGCCGGCGTCGGTCAGGTGCACGACGACCGCGTCGCCGTACCGGGCGGCGAGGGTGGTCCGCAGCGCCTCGGGCGCCGCGTTGGCCTCGACGACGACCTGGTTGCGCTCGGGGTGGATCGTGGCGCTGACCAGGTTCTCCACCCCGGGCAGCACGTCCGGGGTCAGCTCCAGCACCTCGTCCCTGATCGTCTCCAGCTGAGTCAGGCTGTGCTGGACCAGCGGCGCCTCGATCCACAGGTTCACCCGTGGCGGCACCGCCTGCGGAGCGGCCTGAGGCTGCGGCGTCTTCTGCTCGGGAACCGTCGCGGCCGCTGCGGCGGGAGGATCCGGGTCGGCCGGCTTCCCCACTTCGTCCGGCGGGGGCACGGCGGTCAGGTCGTCGGTGCCGTCGTCCTGCTGCGCCGGTGCCGGGGGTACCGACAGGGTCGCCGCGTTGAGCTGCTCGGCCGGGTTCACCACCGGTGAGTACAGCGTGCCGTTCGCGACGTACGGTACGGCGTACACGCCGGGGTTGGCCTGTGCCCGCTCCTCCATCTTCCCCAGCGCGTAGGCGTCGGCGTGACTGAGCGAGGCGGGATTCGCGAACGGGTCCTGAGTGATCACCCCCACCGGGGTGACCGTCGCCGTCGAGGCGGCCGAGACAGGAGAATCGATCAGCGGAAGAGTGAGGACACCCGCGGCAAGTAGCGCGCAGGCCCTCGGGAGCCTTCGTCCCATGGGGTTCTCCAGATCCGAGATCTCCGTGGTCGGAGATCACCAAAACGAAGTGAACCACCATAGAACCCACGATTACGGACCGAAGATCACCGATATTCCAGATGTCCGAATCCGGAAAACTGTTGAAATCCCTGTTCGATTTAGTCCTCGGTTGCGAACACCGCAGCTCGGCCGGTCCTCAAGGTGCCCGGGAGTCGACGAGGTCGGACGAGCGCCCGTGACCCTCGTGGATCACGGGCGCCGTCGGCTCCTGGGGCTCAGCCGGTGGCGATGATCCCCGGCATCGCCACGTAGGCGTCCCGGATGTCGGTGAAGTACGCCCGGCAGGGGTTGAGCTTGGTGCCGGACCCTCCCCCTCCGCTGTAGATCCCCTTGGCCACGACCCGGCCCTTGGAGTTGAGCGTGTAGGCCGGGGCGCCGGAGTCGCCCCCGACCGGGCACGTGCCGGTCTTGTTGCTCTTGACGAGGTTCCTGCCGATCTTCTTGCCGTACCGGACGTTCTGCGCGACGTGCGTGACCTTCCACCCGCAGAGCGCCCCGGTCTTCATCCCGCCGATACAGAACGTGTCGCCCCGCCGGGACTTGCGCGACGCCATGCCGGCGACGGCCCGGGAGGAGCCGGAATCCTTGTTCCCGATGTACATCCGGCCGGCCGACGACGCACCGGAAACCACCTTGACCAGGGCGAGGTCCCCGTAGTACCCGCTCTGGCCGTCGATCTTCACGGTCCCGATGCCGTTGTCCCAGTTGTCCTTGACCACCGTCCCGATCTGGGTCACCGGGGTGTACACCCGGGAGTTGGACGCGGTGCAGTGCCCGGCGGTGAGCATGTAGGGGACGGTCCCCACCCGCCAGGAGAAGCCACTGGTGCAATTGCCCTCGCTGGCCTCGATCCTGGCCCCGCCGTAGAACGGGCTGGTGTCCCGCTGGCGGTTGTGGGCGACGATCGGCCCCGGGTCGGGGACCAGCAGGATGGTGACCGCGTCCGAGCCGTACCGGACGGCGAGCGCGGTCCGCAGCGCGTCCGGCGCCTCGGTCGCCTCGACCACCACCCGGTTCCGCTCCGCGTGTACCGCCGCACTGATCAGCTTGTCCGCGCCGGGAAGCACCTCAGGGGCGAGCTCAAGCACCTCGTCCTTGATCTCCTCGAGCCGGGTCAGGCTGTACCTCACGACCGGGGCGTCGACGATCTCGGCCACCAGTTCGCCTTCGGAGGCCGACGACGGGGAGGCCTTGGCCTCGGGTGAGGTCTTCGCTTCAGAAGCCGACAGCCCGGCCGCCGCGGGCGGCGGGTCCGCCGGCTTCTCCAGCTCGTCGGGGGGCGGCACCGCGCTCTCGTCGTCGGTCCCGTCGTCCGGCACCGGGGGCAGCACCCGCGGCACCATGAGCACGGACGCCTCCAACTGGCGGGCGGGGTTGACGACGGGTGCGACCAGCTGCCCGTACTCCACGTACGGCGTCGCGTACACGTCGGGGCTCGCCAGGGCGCGATCCTCGGCCCGGTCGAGCAGGACGTCCGTCCGGTGGTCCAGGGGGACGGGATCCGCGAACGGGTCCTCGGTGATCACCTCGACCGGGGTGACCGTGACCGCCGAGACGGCTGGGACGGGAATGAAGATCAACGGAAGAGTGAGAGCGCCCGCCGCGAGTAGCGCGCGGGTTCTCAGGAGCACATGGCTCAATGGGGGTTCTCCGTATCAAGCGGATCTCCATGGTTGGAGATCACCAAGACGAAGTGAACCATGCCCCAAAAAGGAATTAGCGACAAATATGCATCGATATTCCGGATGTCCCAATTTAGATATCCACCAAAATCCACGGCCAGTCTTGGTGCTCCGTGAAAAACAGCGCTGATCACTCGGTTCGATCTGCCGAAGCCGACCCCAGCAGGTCACCGACCGGCGACACAAGCCGGTGACGGCGCCCGCGACCCCGGTCGAGGTCGCGGGCGCCGCCACCGGCGCGGCCAGGCCGATCAGCCGAGCGCCAGCACGCCGGGCATCGCGTCGTAGGCGTCCCAGATGTCGGTGTAGTACTCAAAGCAGGGGTCGAAGGGGCCACCGTAGTTGTCGGTGCCGCCTCCGCCCTTTCCGCTGTGGATCCCCTTGGCCACGACCTTGCCGGCGGAGTTGACCGTGTAGACCGGACCGCCGGAGTCACCGTAGTCGGTGCACTTGCCCTGCTTCTTACCTCTGACCAGGTTTCTGGCGACGGTGCCGCTGGAGTACTTGATGTTGATTCCGGTCAAGCCGACCACCCATCCGCACAGCTCCCCCTGCGTCGCCCCGCCGACGCAGTACTTGTCGCCCGCCTTGCTGCGACGCGACCACGGGGCGGTGACGACCCGGGACGCGCCCGACGTCGCGTTCCCCACGTAGATGCGAGCACTCGACGTCTTCCCGGAATCGACCTTGACGAGCGAGAGATCCCCGTAGTACTTCCGCTGGCCGTCGATCTTGACCGTTCCCGTGGTGTTGCCCCAGTTGTCCTTGACCACCTTGCCCATCCGGGTGACCGGCGTGTGCACCCACGAACCCATACCCGTGCAGTGTCCGGCGGTGAGCACGTGCGGGGCGCCGTCCACCCGCCAGGCGAACCCGCCGGTGCAGTTCAATCCGATGGACTGCATCCTGGCTCCGCCGTAGAACGGGCTGCCGTCGTTCTGACGGGCCTGCGGCTCGATCGGGCCCCCGCCGGGAACCAGCAGAACGGCGACCGCCCCGGTGCCGTACCGGACGGCGAGCGCGGTACGCAACGCCTCGGGAGCCTCCGTCGCCTCCACCAGAACCCGGTTCAGCTCCGGCTGGATCGTCGCGCTGAACAGCTTGTCCGCCCCGGGCAGGACGGCCGGGGTGAGCTCCAGCACCTCGTCCTTGATCTCCTCCAGCCGAGTCAGGCTGTGCTGCACCAGCGGGGCCTCGATCCACAGGTTCACCCGCGGCGGCGCCGCCTGCGGTGCGGCCTGGGACCCCGGCGCCTCCGGCTCGGGAGCGGTCGCCGCGGCGGGGGGCGGATCAGCCGGCTTGTCCCCTTCGTCGGGCGCGGGTACGGCGGCCAGGTCGTCGGTCCCGTTGTCCGGCACCGGCGGAGGCGGCGGCACCGACAGGGTCTCCGCCGTGGGCTGCTCGGCGGCGTTCACCACCGGCGAGTACAGCTGGCCGCCCGTCACGTACGGCGCGGCGTACACGTCGGGGTTGGCCAGCGCGCGCTCCTCCACCTTCTCCAGCGCGTAGCGGGTGGTGTGGCTGAGCGGAACCGGGTTCGCGAACGGGTCCTCGGTGATCACCTCAACCGGGGTGATCGTCGCCGTCGTGGCGGCCGAGACGGGGGAGTTGAACAACGGAAGTACCAGGATGCCTGCCGCAAGTAGCGCACAGGTCCTCGGGAGCGCATGGCCCATAGGGGGTTTCTCCAGATCCGAGGATTTCCATCGTCGGAAATCGCCGGAACGAAGTGAACCATGCACCAAACGAGGGTTACGGCCCGAACCTCACCGATATTCCAGATGTCCAAATCTAGGCAGCTGCCAGAATCTCCATTCGATTTAGCCGCATGTTGTGATCACCGCTGATCACCCGGTCCGCGAAGACATGAAGTCACGACCGTGAGTCATCGATCGACTACGCATCCGCGCCCGCCGTCAACCGGCTGGATCAGTGCGGAACGCGACGTGCCCGCGACCCCGGCCGGGATCGCGGGCACTCGCTTCGCACCTGGTGTGAGTGAGACCGCCGCCGTCGCTCGATCAGGGCTGGGTTTGGCTCAGACGGTCGTAGAGCTCGGGGCGGCGGTCGCGGAGGAACGGGCGGGTCCGGCGGGTGCGCGCGATCACGTCGAGGTCCACCTCGGCGACCGCGACGTCGTCGGTGTCGTCGCTCGCCTGGGCGAGGACGTCACCGTCCGGGCCGTACACGGCGCTCATCCCGAAGTACTCCTTGACGCCCTCCTTGCCGACCCGGTTGGCGCAGATCACGAAGAGGCCGTTGAACACCGCGTGCGCCCGGAGTTCGAGCTGGAACACCTCCTTCATGGGGGCACTCGCCGAGGCGACCGGGACACAGAGCACCGAGCCGCCGCGGAGGGCGACGATCCTGCTCAGCTCCGGGAAGTGCCGCTCGTAGCAGATGATCGTCCCGACGCCGGTCTCACCGGTCTGCACCACCTCGGGCTCGAGGCCGCCCGGCCGGAAGTAGAACTTCTCCGGGAAACCGTTCGAGAACGGCAGGTGGGATTTGCGGTAGACCGACTTCAGCTCACCGGCGACGTAGGTGTAGGTCGCGTTGTAGTACACCCCGGGCACCTCGCCCGCCTCGAAGATCGAGGAGACCACGGTGACCCCGTGCCGGCGCGAGCGCTCGGCGGCCATCGCGTTGGACGGGCCGTCCGGGCCCTCGGCGAGGGCGAAGTACTCCGGGTCCGGGTCGGGCTGCACGAACGGGACGGCGAACAGCTCGGGAAGCAGGATGATCCGGGCGCCCTGTCCCGCGGCCGCGTCGACGAGGTCGGCGGCCCTGCCGATGGTCTCCGCCCGATCGTCGGTGGCACGGAGTTGAACTGCGGCGAGCTTCATGCTTTCGCTCCTTCGAGAGCGGCTTGCGGCGTTTCAGAGGATACAAAACACCTGGTCACAACGGTGATTGCGGAAGATCCGGTACGGCGGCACACGGCGCACGCCGTACCGGCACCGTCAGTCCTTGGCTGCCTGGGCGAGGCGGGTGAGCGTCTGCTCCTTGTCGCCGAGGGTCGAGATGATCGGGCAGCGCACCCCGGCCTCGTGGTAGGCCATGAGCTTCTCGAACGCCTGGTCGGTGGAGCCGCAGGCGGTGACGTTCTGCACCAGCGAGTTGGGGACCAGCGGCATCGCCCGCTTGATGTCCTCGGGGGTGGCCGGCCAGCCCGCCACCTCCTGGATCCGGTCGACCAGCTCGCGCTCGACCCCGCAGTGCTCGGCGATGTGCGGCTGCTGCATGAGGTAGAGCGTGAGGAACGCCTTGCACGCGTCGATGGCCTCCTGCGGGTCGTCGTCGTTGACGCTGCAGGCCACGATCTGGGTGAGGTCGATCCCGGTCTTGCCGTCCGTGCGCTTGGCGACGCCCCGGCCGATCGCCTCCTTGGCGCCGGTCAGGTAGGACGGCGGAAGGAGGAAGTCCATGTTGACGCCGTCGCTGATCTCCCCGGCCAGCTCCAGCATCTTGGGCCCGACCGCACCGATGTAGATCGGCACGTTCACCGGCTTGTTCTCCCGGTACATGCTGTCGAACCGGACCCCGCGCATCTGCACGAACTCGCCCTCGAACTCCACCAGCTCGTTGCGGAAGAACGCCTGGCACACGGTGATGTACTCGCGCATGGCGGCGATCGGCCGGACCAGCGGCTGGCCGACCTTGGTGGCGAGCGGCTCCCACCAGGCGCCGATGCCGAGGACGGCCCGGCCGGGGGCCACCTCGTCGAGGGTCTTGAAGGTGACGGCCATCAGGGCGGCGTTCCGGCTCTTGTTGTTGAGCACACCGGTAGCGATCTTGATCTGGGAGGTCTTGCTCGCGATGATCGCGGCCGGCACGATTCCGTCCCTGGACAGGCGCCCTTCGGCCACCCACACCGACTCGAACCCGTTGCGATCCGCGAACTCGGCCTGCCAGTAGGTCTGTTCGAGGCTGAGCCTCTCCCCCACATGGATGCCCAAGGGAATCTTCATACCACCCGCTCCAATCACCGGAAATTTCAGAAAATCTGTGGGTTGCCGCGGGCCAGGAAGGCTCCGCGGCCGGGCTCCCCGTCGAGGACGCCGTCGTCGACGAGGTGATGGCCGCGCGAGAAGACGTGCACCGGCCGTCCGGTGACCCGCATCCCCTCGTAGAGGTTGTAGTCGGTGCGCAGATGCGACCCCGCCGCCGTGATCACATGGTCGGCCGCCGGGTCCCAGACCACGAGGTCGGCGTCGGCACCGGGCGCGATCAGGCCTTTGTCGGGGAAAAGCCCGAACAGCTTGGCCGGCCGGGTGGCCACCAGGTCGACGAACCGGCATACGTCGATCCGGCCGGTCCGCACCCCGGTCTCCCAGAGCACCATGAGCCGGTCCTCCACCCCGGGCACCCCGTTCGGCACCTTGGGGAAGTAGCCGGGGCTGCGCAGCTTCTGCGGCGGAAGATCGTCGGGCTGCTCCATGCAGAACCCTGCGTGGTCGGTGGCGACCGTGGACAGGGTCCCCGCGCCGAGCGCCCGCCACAGCCCCTCCTGGTTGCCGCGTTCCCGGATCGGCGGGGAGCAGACGTAGGCGGCGGCGCGTTCCCCCAGGTCGGCGTAGTCCTCGTAGGCGACCGCGAGGTACTGCGGGCAGGTCTCCCCCCACACCCGGGAGCCGCGGGTCCTGGCGCGTCCGATCTCCATGGCCGCTTCGGCGCTGGAGACGTGCACCACGTACAGCGGTGTCCCCACCGAGTCGGCGAGCACGACCGCCCGGTGCACCGCCTCGGCCTCGGACTCGTGCGCGTGCGCCACGGCGTGAAAGCTCTCCGCGGTCCGGCCGCTCGACAGGAGCAGCCGGATCTCGCGGTCGATCATGTGGCCGTTCTCCGCGTGCACCATGGGCAGCACGCCGCACTCGACCGCGAGTTCGAACCCGTCCAGCAGCTGGCCGTCGTCGACCATCTGCGTCCCCGGATAGGCCATGAAGAACTTCCAGCTGGAGGCGCCCTCCGCCACCAGGAGTCGCAGGTCGTCCAGGACGTCCGGCTGCTGCTCGCGCGGCGGCACGATGGCGTGCAGCCCGAAGTCGACGAACGACTTCGCCGCGGCGACGTCCCGCCGGCGCAGGTAGGACTCGCGCAGCGACCGGTCCGGCTCCTTCTTCACGAAGTCGACCACGGTCGTCGTGCCGCCGTGCGCCGCGGCGATCGTGCCGCTGTGGAAGTCGTCGGCGGTCCTGGTGGTGAACCCGTCGATCGGGTACTCCAGGTGCGTGTGCACGTCGATCCCGCCGGGCAGCACCAGCTTGCCCGAGGCGTCCACGACCGTGTCGGCCCGCCAGTCGTGGCCGAGCCCGAGCGCGGCGATCTTGCCGTCCCGCAGCAGGACGTCCGCGGTGACCGCGGCGTCCGCGTTGACGACGGTTCCGCCCTTGATGAGCGTCGATCCCATCGATCTCCCTCTCACACGACCGGCTGCGCCGGGCTGGTACGGCCGGATCCACCGGCGGCTGTCCGGGCACACGACTTGCTCGCGCGCTGACGGCCGAGCTCGCCGAACCCGGTGGTCGACCGTCGGCCCGGTCCGGCCGGATGCGCGCCCTTCCGTGGCGCGGTCCGGCGGCGCGCATCCACCGGTATGGCCGGTTCCGGGGTCTTGGGTCGGGGTTCGGCGAGCACGGCGATCAACCGACGTAGTTCTCGTCGGCGAGTGTGAGCACCTCGTCCAGGACCTCCAGGGCGAGGTCGATCTCACCCTCCTGGATGACCAGCGGCGGGGTGAGGCGCAGCACGTTGAAGTTGGCGGTCAGGTAGACCCCCCGCGCCATCGCGGCTTTGATCAACCGGCCGACGGGGGCGGCGGCCGGGCCCTTGGCGTTGAACGGCACGAGGGGGGTCCGGGTGGCGCGGTCCGTGACGAGTTCGACGCCGTGGAACAGGCCCCGCCCGCGGATGTCGCCGATGCTCGGGTGGCGTTCGGCGAGGGCGGCGAGGCCGGTGCCGAGTCGCTCGCCCATGATCCGGGCGTTCTCGACGACGTTCTCCTCGCGCATGATCTCCAGGGCGGCCACGCCGGAGGCGCAGGCCAGCGGGTGCCCGGCGTAGGTGAGCCCACCCCAGAACATGTTGTCGCGCAGCCAGTCGGAGATCTCCGCCGAGACGGTCATCGCCCCGAGGGGGACGTATCCGGAGTTGAGGCCTTTGGCGCTGGTGAGGATGTCGGGGACGACGTCCCAGTGGTCGCAGGCGAACCATTCGCCGGTACGGCCGAATCCGGCCATCACCTCGTCGAAGATGAGGAGGATGCCGTACTTGTCGCAGACCTCGCGGAGCGAGCGCAGATAGCCGTCCGGCGGGTAGATCAGGCCGTTCGTCCCGGTCACCGGCTCGACGATCACGGCGGCCACGGTGTTCGGGTTCTCGTACTGGAGGATCTCCTCCAGGTGCGGGCCGCCGGAGCAGACCGGGCACGGGTCGGGGTGACCGGCCGGGCAGCGGTAGGTGTAGGGGTCGAGCATCCGCACCACACCGGACATCCCGGGCTCGGCGGCCCAGCGGCGCGGGTCACCGGTGAGCGACATGGCACCGGCGGTGGCACCGTGGTAGGAGCGGTAGCGAGCGACGATCTTCTGGCGTCCGGTGATGTGCCGGGCGAGCCGGACCGCGTTCTCGTTGGCCGCCGCTCCCCCGGTGGTGAAGAAGGTCATCTTCAGGTCGCCGGGGGTCAGCTCGGCCATCATCTCGGCGAGCTGCGCCCGGGACCGCTCGGCGAAACCGGGGCCGATGTAGCAGAGCTCCCCGGCCTGGCGGCGGATCGCCTCGACCAGCTTGGGGTGTTGGTGCCCCAGGTTGAGGTTGACCAGCTGCGACTGGAAGTCCAGGTACCTGCGCCCGTCGTAGTCCCAGAACCAGGAGCCCTCGCCCCCGGCCACCGGGATGGGGTCGAGCGCCCCCTGAACCGACCAGGAGTGGATGACGTACTCCTTGTCGGCGTCCTTCACCCGCTGCCCGGTCCACGGCTGCGTCGGCGTGTCGGTGACAGTCATCGGATTGACCTCTCGCGTCCTGCCGTGATCAGTTGTTCTTCGTCTCGGCGCCGAACACGGCGAGGCGCGCGAGGGGACGACCCGCGTTCGCCGCCACGCAGGCCACGAGGATCTCGCGGGGGCGGGGGGCGTCGGCCACCTGGAACGTCACCGTCTGGTGGTGCGAGCGGGTCTTGGCGTCCAGCTTGTGCTTGAGCGGGATGTCGATGGGGCTGCCGGGCAGGCCCGTCTTCTCCGCGGCCGGGAGCAGCTCGGTGCCGCCGGCCGCGTTGCGGAACACGTTGCCGAACCGCAGGTTGTGGATGAGCGCGGAGCCGTGCTCGACCTCGCCGTCGATGCCGACCAGCGCGGCCTTGCCGAAGGCCTCCACCTCACCGCCGAGCAGTTCGACGCAGGGCGGCCCGATGAGCCGCCCGATCTCCTCGCCCAGGGCGTCGGCGAGCGTCACCAGATCCTGGACGTACTCGCTCGGATACGGGTTGGCGATCACCGCTCCGACGAAGGCGACGCGGTGCGGGCCCGGGACGGGCTGCCCGTTCTCCATTCTCGTCTCTTCGAGAAGCTTGACGATCTTCCGGACCTGGATGCCCACGGTTCCTCCTGAGGGGTGGTTCATTTAATGAACCATCGGTTCAAATTCTGCTTACGTCGGGGATGGGTGTCAAGGGATTCACCCGCATAAAACGGATATATCCGGCTTATTGGGCTAGCCGGGGTCGGGTGTCCCCCGGGTCACGTACAGCTCGGGACGCCGGTCGGCCAGCGGCTGGTTGAACGGATTGCCGTGCCGCACCGCCCGCGACCCGATCAGGTCGACCTCGGCGAGGAGCAGCTCCTCGACGTCGTTGCTCGCCGGACCGGCGATCGGCCAGCCCCCGGGGCCGACGATCAGCGATCTGCCGACGAACTCCTGCCCCCGTTCGACCCCGACCCGGCTCACCCCGGCGATGTAGCACTGGTTGACGTGCGCGCCGGTCATGCACATCAGGTTGGCCATGGCGGGCACCCCCGGCGGCTGCCCCGGGACCGGCACCCAGTTGGAGGGCAGCACGATCAGGTCGGCGCCCTGCAACGCCGCGCTGCGGAAGCTCTCCGGAAACCAGGCGTCGTAGCAGATCGCGATCCCGATCCGCCCGAGCGGGGTGTCGAACACCGGGAAGCCGGCCTCGTTGGGCCCGTAGATCGCCTTCTCGTCGTTCCACAGGTGCGCCTTGCGGAACGTTCCAACATGCCCGTCCGGGCCGATGAGCACGGCCGAGTTGTACGGGCGTCCGCCGGACCGTTCGGTAAGCCCGGCCACGATCCACAGCCCGTACTCGGCCGCGAGAGCCGCCCAGGCGCTGCAGGCGGGGCCGTCCGGGATCTCCTCGGCGTACCTCAGCGCCTCGGCCGAGTCCGCGAAGACGTACCCGGCCGAGACGGCCTCGGGCAGGACGACCAGCTTGGCCCCCTGCCCGGCCGCCTTGACGATCCACTCCGACGAGCGCCGGATGTTGCCGTCCACATCGCCGATCTCCGGGCGCATCTGCACCCCGGCGAGGAGGAACGCCGTCACCAGGGCGCCCTGATCGACATGTACTTGACCTCGAGGTACTCGTCGATGCCGCCGAAACCGCCCTCCCGGCCGAGGCCGGAGTGCTTGACCCCGCCGAACGGGGCGGCCGGGTTGGAGATGATGCCCTGGTTGAGACCGACCATGCCGCTCTCGATCCGCTCGCAGACCCGCAGGCCGCGTTCGAGCGCCTCGGTGAAGACGTACGCCGCGAGGCCGTACTCCGAATCGTTGGCCATGGCGATCGCCTCGTCCTCGTTGTCGAAGGCGACGATCGGCGCGACCGGGCCGAAGATCTCCTCCCGGACGGTCCGGATGCCGTGCGGCACCCCGGTCAGCACGGTCGGCCGGTAGAAGTTGCCCGCCCCGTCGACCGCCTCGCCACCGGTGAGCACCCGGGCCCCGGCGGAGGTGGCCGCGTCCACCAGTTCGCTCACGCCGGTGAGCGCGTTGCGGTCGATCAGCGGCCCGACCTGGGTCGCGGGGTCGAGCCCGTGCCCGATGACCAGGGAGCCGAGCCGCTCGGCGAGCGCCTCGCCGAACTCGCGGGCCACGCCGCGCTGGACGTAGAACCGGTTGGCGGCGGTGCACGCCTCGCCGATGTTCCGCATCTTCGCCTGGACGGCGCCTTCCACGGCGAGCGTGACGTCGGCGTCGTCGAACACGACGAACGGGGCGTTCCCCCCGAGCTCCATCGAGGTGCGCAGCACGTTCTGCGCGGACTGGGCGATCAGCGCCCGGCCGACCTCGGTGGACCCGGTGAAGGAGAGCTTGCGCAGCCGCGGGTCGGCGATGAGGGCCGAGGTCACCGAGCCGGACTTGGAGGTGGTGAACACGTTGACCACACCCGGAGGCACTCCGGCCTCCGCCAGGATGGCGGCGAGGGCGAGCATGGAGAGCGGGGTCTGCTTGGCCGGCTTCACCACCACGGTGCAGCCCGCGGCGAGAGCCGGGCCGATCTTGCGGGTGCCCATCGCCATCGGGAAGTTCCACGGGGTGATGAGCAGGGACGGGCCGACCGGCTGCCGGGTCGTCACCACCCGGGAACCGCCGCCGGGGGCGACGAGGTAGCCACCGTCGATGCGGACGGCCTCCTCGGCGAACCAGCGGAAGAACTCGGCGGCGTAGGCCACCTCGGCCTGGGACTCGGCGAGCGGCTTGCCCATCTCCAGGGTCATCAGGGCGGCCAGGTCGTCCCGGCGCGCCATGATGATCTCGAACGAGCGCCGGAGGATCTCGCCCCGCTCGCGGGGCGGGACGGCGGCCCAGGAGGTCTGGGCGTCCACGGCGGCCGTCAGCGCGGCCAGGCCGTCGGCCGTACCGGCGTCCGCGACCTCGGCGACGGTCCGCCCGGTGGCGGGGTCGTCGACGGCGAGCGTCGCGCCGGATTCGGCCTGGCGCCACTCGCCGCCGATGAACAGGCCTTGCGGCAGGCTCCCGGCGATGCCCTCCGCCGCCGCGATGGTATCGGTGAGGATTGTCATGGCTTCTCCTCCGCCGCGCTGAGCCGCGCGGTTTGTTCTCTCGCTAGCGCCCGGTGAGAGCGCTGGGCAGGACGATGTCTGTCACGCTGAGCAACTCGCTCAGCCCACGGGCGGCCTTGATCACCGACGCCGCCACCGCGTCGATCCGATCGCGGGTGATGCGATAGGTGGGACCGCCGATCCACACCGCGTACGGCGTGGAGTCGCGGATCCGGACCGGCGCCGCCACCGACGCCGCCCCCACCTCCAGCTCGTCGTAGGCGACGGCGAACCCGTTGGCGCGGACCTCCGCCAGCGACGCGAGAAACCCGTCCAGGCCCCCGAGCCGCTCCGGGGCCTGGGCGGCGAACTCCTCGGTGAACTCGGCCCGGACCGCCTCCGGGTCGAGCGCGGCGAGCAGCACCTTCCCGGTGGAGGTGGCCCACACCGGCTGGGTACGGGGCACCGGCTTGAGCGTCTGCCCGATCAGGGACGGCCCGGGGACCTGGGCGACCACCATGACGCTCGGCGGGAGGAGGACGTCGAAACCCGAGGTCTCCTTGGTCTCCTCGGCGAGCTGCCGCAGGACGCCGCGCATATGGCCGTACGCGCCGTCGCCGTCCAGCAGCCCGCCGACGATGGACAGCAGTCCGAGGGAGACCCGGTAGCGCCGGGTGTCGGGGTCGAGGGTGAGCCAGCTCTCCCGTTCGAGGACGGTGAGCACGCGGTAGCACGTGGCCTTGGGGATGCCCGACTCGCGGGCGACCTCGCTGAGGCCGACCCCTTGGGGGTGGGCCGCCACGGCACGAAGCAGCCAGATAGTCCGCCGGACCAGCCCTGCTTCACTCGGTGCCATCATGTCCTCCGTTTACCCTGATGTGTTCGACTGACATCGCGCCCACAATCGTGACATCCTCCCCCGCCCGCGGTCTCGCGCCGCTATTTTCCGCCCGGGGTGACCTGCACCGTCGCCGCCTTGAAGTTCGCGCCGACCGTGTCGAAGCCCTCCGCCTTGAGCTGCTCGTTCGCCTTCTCCGTGAGATCCGTCCGGAAGGCGCCCTCGCTCGGGTTCCCCTTGAGGACCTTGGCGTCAACGGCGATCTTGATGGTCTGGTCCCACGCCTTCTGATCCATCTGCCCGATACCGGCGGTGGAGGGCCACACCAGCTTGTTGATCTCGTTGAGCATCCAGGTCTGGTGACCCTGGCCGAGCGCGCTGCCGTGGTCGAGCACGGTCTCCACACATCCGGCGAGATCGTCGCGGCAGAAACCCCAGCCCTTGTACGTCGCCTTGAGGAACTTCACCGCGACGTCGGCGTTGCCGTCCTCGGCGAGCCAGTCACCGCGCGCGTAGATTCCGTCCTCTAAAGAGGTGTACCCGGCGTCCTGCAGGCTGATCGCGGTGAAGTCCTCCGGCTTGTAAAGCTCACCGGTCTTGGGGTTGACCGTCTCCAGCAGCTGCGCGTACTCGTTGTAGGTCTTGGCCTGGGCCGCGTCGACCTCCCGCTTGAGCAGCAGCGACATGTCGAACGGCTGCTGTACGACGGTGGTGTCCTTCTCCGGGTCGACGCCTTCGCCGCGCATGGCGGCGAAGAGCACCAGCTCGTTGCCGAAGCCCCAGCTGCCGACCTTCTTGCCGCGCAGGTCCGCCAGCGTCTTGATGCCCGAATCCGCCCAGGCGACCTGGAGGTAGGCACCGCGCTGGAAGACCTGGCCGACGTTGACCAGGTCGGCGCCCTGCTCCCGGGTGACCATCGTCTTGGTGACGTGGCTGACCGCGAACTCGGCGTTGCCCGCCGACAGCACCTGCTGCGGCACGATGTTGACGCCGCCCTCCTGGATGGTCACGTCCAGGCACTCGGCGTCGTAGTAGCCCTTGTCCTTGGCGGCGTAGTAGCCGGCGAACTGCGCCTGGGCCACCCACTGCAGGACGACCCGGACCGGCGTCTTGGTCGTGCAGGACGCGGCGTTCTTGGCGTCACCCGAGCCGGAGTCCCCGCCGGAGGCGGCGGTCTCGGACATGCCGCCGCAGGCGGCGAGGGTGAGGGAGGCTGCGGCGAGCGTCGCGGCGAAGGCCCGCGCGCGCCATGGGGGTCGGAACATGGGGAGACTCCTTGGGGATCAGGTGTCGAAAGGGGGTCACTTCTCGTCGCCGTGGAGCGAGGCGTGCCACGGCATGAACAGGCGTTCGAGCAGCGTCATCAGGCCGAACATGGCCAGGCCGAGCAGGCTGGCGATGAAGATCCCGGCCCACGCCTCGGCGAAGCGGGGCAGCGCCGCCTGGTAGGCGATGTAGACGCCGAGCGCGTTGCTCGGCCCGCCGAAGTACTCGGTCACGATCACACCGATGACCGCGAGGGTGGAGCCGAGCTTGAGCGCGTTGAAGAGGAAGGGGAGGGCGCCCGGGAGGCGCAGCATCAAGGAGACCTGCCGCGGGTTCGCCGCCAGCGACTCCATGATCTCTAGGTGGAGGGGTGAGACCTGGAGCAGGCCCCGGGCCGTGTTGACCAGCACGGGGAAGAAGACCATGACCGCGGCGACCCCGGCCTTGGACAGGACGTTCGTCACGCCGAACCAGTTGTTGAAGATCGGGGCGAGCGCGACGATGGGCGCGCAGTTGACGATCACCGCGACACCCAGGATCGGAGCCGAGACCTTGTGGAAGCGGCTCACCACCAAGGCGACCAGCACCCCGCCGACCGCGCCGAGGACCAGGCCGAGCAGGACCGCCTGCACCGTCACCCGCGACGCGGAGAGAATCGTGCCGAACTGGGCCGAGAGCGCCGAGGCGATCTCACTCGGGGGCGGGAGGATGAACGAGGGGACGTCGAAAAGCCGGACGACGAGCTCCCAGCCGCCCAGGATCACCGCCGCGGCGACGACCACCGGCGCCCCGCGCCGGATCACCGCGGCGGCCCGTCCCGCCTGCGCCGAAGGCGGACGACCGGCGTCCGCGCGGACGGTCACGACGTCTCCCCGGCGGCCAGCATGCCGTGCAGCACGGTCCTGACCTGCGTGACCTTCTCGAAGAACTCGGGAGTGGTCCGCGTGGCCGCCGTACGCGGGTACGGCAGGTCGACGTCGATGTTCGCGGCGATCCGGCCCGGGCGGGCGGACATCACCACGATCCTGGAGGAGAGGAACACCGCCTCGGAGATGCTGTGCGTCACGAAGACGACGGTCGTCCGGGTGTCGGACCAGATCCGGAGCAGCTCGGCCTGGAGGTGCTCCCGGTTCATCTCGTCCAGGGCGCCGAGCGGCTCGTCCATGAACAGGATCTTGGGATCGGCGGAGAGCGCGCGGGCGATCGCCACCCGCTGCTGCATCCCGCCGGAGAGCTGCCAGGGGAAGTGGCTCGCGAAGTCCTCCAGCCGGACCAGGTCCAGCATGGCGGAGGCCTTGTTCCGGCGCTCCTCCTTGGCCACCCCGGCGACCTGCAGCGGCAGCTCCACATTGCGCCGGACGCTGCGCCACTCGAACAGGCCCGCCTGCTGGAAGACCATGCCGTAGTCCCGGTCCCGCCGGGCCGCAGCGGGGGTCTTGCCGTTGACCTGGACCGTTCCCGCGGTGGGCGGGGTGAGGTCGGCGAGGATCCGCAGCAGGGTGCTCTTGCCGCAACCGCTCGGCCCCAGCAGCGACACGAACTCACCTTCGGCGATGGTCAGATCGATATCCGTCAGCGCCGTCACCGAGCGGTCGGTGGCGCTGTTGAACTCCTTGGTGACACCGTGGACGCTGATGATCCCGGATTCGGGCATCGGGAACTCCCGAGAGGTCGAAGGGGCGGGGGCGGTCATCGGGTCTGCCGGTTTCGCAGCGCGAACCGCTCGATCAGATTGAGGACTTGCACGAAGAGGATTCCGGTGACCGCGGCGACGAGCACGGCCGCGTACAGCTTCTCGGGGCCGTTTGAGTAGTAGTAGGCGAAGGTGAGGATCGACCGGCCGATGCCCCGGCCGGTCCCGGCGGAGAGCTCGCCGACGATGGCGCCCACCACGCTGGCGGTGGCGGCGAGCCGCAGGCCCGCGAAGACGTACGGCAGCGCGGCGGGCAGCCGCAGCCAGAACAGCAGCTGGCCCCGGCTCGCCCCGACACTCCGCATGAACTCGGTCTGCACCTGGGGCGGGGACTTGAGCCCGCGCAACGAGTTGATCGTCACGGGGAAGAAGGCCAGGTAGGCGGCGATGCCGGTCACCGCCATCCAGGGCGGCAGCCCGGCCTTGCCGCCCCAGATGACGATCATCGGGGCGATCGCCACCAGCGGGACGGTCTGGGAGGCCACGAGCCAGGGCATGAGCCCGCGGGACACCGGCGCCAGATGCAGGAAGACGACGGCGAGCAGGAGCCCGAGCAGGGAGCCGGCCACCAGCCCGTACGCGGCTTCCCGCAAGGTCACCGAGGCTTCGCCGAGCAGGTAGACGCCAAGGCTGGCCGGGTCGCCGCGCCGGGCCGGCTCCACCAGGGCGCCGAGGATCGTGCCGACGTTCGGCATGGACAGGTCGTCGGTGGCGACCGGGAACGGAATGCCCAGCAGCCGGTCGCCGGTCGCCTGACCGAGCGCTTTGTAGCCCTCCCATACCGCCGCCATCAGCACCAGGACGGCGAGGCCGATCACCCCGCTGAAGAGCCCGTTTCGCAAGGTCGCCGCGTTGGCCCAGCCGGGGCGTCCACGCCCTGGGGACGGACCTGCCGTGGCGACAGATGCGGAAGACAGATTTCTTGTGGCCGTCATGCCGGTCACTCCCCGGATCGTCGGGAGGAGGGTCACGGTCAGCGGCGTGGCGCTCTCACTGAACCGTCGGATCACTCAGCGATCCGTTGGTTCAATGTAGATGTGGGCTTAACCCTCGTCAATACCCAATCCCAAACAATCTGGACATCTACGACATTACGTGAAAGAGACTGACAAATATCTGTCAGTGAGGGTGGTCCCGGTAGATCTTCGGGACCTAGAATCCAGACGAACAGCCAGGTCAACACCATGATCGGCCCTGGCTGCCCGACCGCGACCCGCCCTGGACGCCTTCCTGGCGAAAACTTGGCGGGCGTCATGCGCGGCCGTCGTCGAAATCAGCCGGACCCGGCGAGATGATCAACGGGCGCGGGCGGCCCTGGGGATCCTCGCCGCCCGGGCCAGGACGGCGCCGAGAACAGGAGAACCATGTCCGAGGGGGGCCATGGGCCGGCCGGAAGCCCGCTGACCGCGAATCTGTCGATCGTCGCGAAGACACTGCCCGCCCAGATCCGCAGACGCGGAATCGCCCGCGCGATCCGGCTCGCCTTCCACGAACTCGCGTTCGACCTGCGGAACCACACCGAGACCTCGTTCGACGACCCGGCCGGCCCCCGGACCACGCGCAACCCGCCGTACGAAAGCTGCAACCCGCTCCTGTTCGCCGAATCCGTCGCCAGGCTCCCCGCGGACCCGTGCACCGCCGCCTTCCTCGACCTCGGCTCCGGCAAAGGCCGCGCCCTGATCCTCGCCGCACGACACGGCTTCGCCCACGTCACCGGCGTCGAGATCTCCCCGAGCCTCTGCGCGATCGCCCGCCGCAACATCGCCGTCCACCGGGAGCACCACCCCGGCGACACCATCGACGTCCACTGCGCCGACGCCGCCGTCTACGAACTCCCGCCAGAGATCAACGTCGTCTTCCTCTGCAACCCCTTCGGCCCCGAAATCATGCACCGCGTCATCGCCCGAATCCGCGAGTCGGTCGAGCGGAGCCCCCGCGACCTGCACGTCGTCTACCTCAACCCCCGCTGCGCCAACCTCTTCACCCGATCCGGCTTCAAAACCGTCCACCGCCAAAACCTCGACACCCTCATCCTCCGCCACACCCCTTGAGGCGGAGTCAGGCCACTGCTTGGGCGGTGCGAGCATGGGATCGCATCTCACCCAACTCCACTTCGTCGAAATGGAGTTCTACCAATGCCTCCAGCGGAAGACCCCAGTCGGAGCTGAGCCTTCGGCCGACGAAGCATCAGATTCGCTCCTCCGCTGTGTCCGGCTAGAGCCGACGTCCGTACCGGACCCGGGTCGTGCAGCTCTGCGCCCCGGCGGGGAAGCGTGAATCGCCCGGTCAGTCCGGCCATCGCAAGGTCGGCCGCGCTCCGCGGGTTCACTCGGTTTCAGAGAGCGCACCAGGTGGGCGGAGGGCTGTGCACACTCGACGCACCGGCTTGGTTGTCGATCGCGGAGGGGTGCGATGGATGAGACCGGTCACTCCGCCCGGGTGGAGGCCCCCGAGGTGAAGGCCGCACTCCGGCTTCAGGCGGAGTTCGCCGTGCTCGGCGTCTCCACTGTGATCCGTCTCGGGTCCGGGGTGGCGCTCGTGATCCCCGAGCGGGGGCCGGTCGTCTGGGTGCAGTGGGGACGGGGAGCCTGGCTATACCGCTGGCGGGCCGACGACGCGCTCGGCGGGTACGCGGAGGTCTCCACCGACACCCCGGGGACGGCCGCGCGCAGGATCGGGTACGCCTTCGGGCTGCGCGCCGCGGCGCGATGCCCGTGAGCCCCGACGAGGAGCGGGCGTTCCTCACCGCGTTCCTGGCCTGCCTGAAGTACGGCGACCTGCGGGGCCGGTGGGTGGAACACTCGATCGAGGTGTGGTCGAAGACCCGCCACGGGTACCGCGTGAACGTGACCTGCCGGGAGGGGAAAGGCGGCGTCCCCATGCTCTGGCTGGACGACGTGATCCCCCTGGGTTTCGCCTGCGACGCCGCCGACACCGCCGGTCTCCTCGCGAGCCTGTTCACGCTCTGGGAGTCCGCCGGGGAGGAAGCCGCGGGGTAGGATCGCCGATCCGCCGAGCGCCCCGCCTCGAATGTTAAGCGAGCCCTAAGAAAACTCGCGAAGTATGGACCTCTAACCGGGATTGCAGCTATAAAACCATATCAGCCTGCGAAATATATACCGCGACTGGGCACCGCCCGCAGCGATCAATTTCAATTCCATGCCCCGGAATTCACTTCATATTGAACGAATGACCTCCGGCATCCGATGGCGAACAGCGGGGGCGCAACGGCCTGGCGGACCTCGGTTCGCCAGGCCGTCGCCGTTCCCGGATGCTCCGCCCGTAGCAGGAAGCCCCAGGTCGCAGAGGCACGTCCCCTCTCGACCGGAGACCCATCGATCACCTCAGGCGATTCCTCAGCCTTCATCATCCTGGTGAGGTCTGTTACCCCGTGTCCCGATATTCACAAAGATAGGCGGACAAGCAGGGAAAAAGGCGAATTTCACCATGCGCAATGTGGCGAAGGCGGACATCCCCTAGTCCCCTGGCGGTCTTTCGTCGGTTCTCAGGGAGCGTCTGGGATGTCCGTCGATGAACTCGCGCCCGAATTGGCGGCTCGCCAGCGCTCATAGAGCGGGATTCGGGAGTGGGGGTTGTCTTTGCAGCCGTCGGTGGGGTGATCGGGGTCCGGGGCGGGGTTGCCGACCTCGGCCCAGACGAGGGTGTGGCGGCCGGGGATGCCTTCGTGGCCCCAGCGGGCCGCGACGGAGTGCACGACCTTGAAACGGCGGGTTCCGTCGGAGTCGGTGAAGAAGTCGCCGGTGGGGGGACCGGGATCGTGATCGTCGAGGGGGACGTCGTCGGGGGCGCGATCGCTCACCTCCACGCGGATTCGGCGCGCGTCGCGGTCGAGGCGGAGGGTGATGTCCGAACCGGTGCCGCGGGTGACCGCGAGGGTCACCAGTTCGGAGATGACGAGTTCGGTGTCGGCTGTGGCGGGATGGTCACCCAGGAACTGTCGTGCGAAGGACCTCGCGACCGGAACCATGGCTATGGTGGCGGGAAATACCACAGTCCACGTGTCCATTGTCACCTCATGCCCTAGGATCAATCACCGAAAGTAAAGTTGGAGCACCAGATTAGAGCTGGAGCTCCAACTTGTCCAGCGGTGCTGCGATCCCGAGCCCGACGGAGCACGCCGGCGCCGACCCGCTCACGCCCCAACCAGAGGACCTTGTCCCGGGGAGACCGGGATAGCCGACCCTGCTGATTTCCTCCTTGACATCACCCCGCCCCGACAGACTTCCCGCCGGCCTCCCCGAGCGTCGTCGACATCGGGCTCATCCCGTCCAAGCAGCGGCGGGCCCCGCGTAAGCGCACCGAACGGCTGATGTGGCACCTCGCAGGCGAGGATATTGTGGACTGACTTCACAATCTATTCTATAATTCATTGCCATGCGAGCCATCTGGCTTGTGTTTGGAGTTTCCTTCGAGAGGAACGGCATGCATGGCGCATAAGAACATCAAGACCGGATGCGCGACACTGTTCGTGTTCGCGCTGGTCGTCGGTGGATGCATGCGGCTCGTCGGTATCGGGGACGGCGACGAGAAGACCCCGGCGGCGGCCGAGCCACTCCAGGCACCCGCGCTGATCGGCAAGCGGCTGAACCAGGCCGAGACCGAGTCCACGGCGCTCGGCCTCCTCCTCACCAGCGAAGCGCTCCCCGGCAGCTACTGCCTGGAAAGCGCCAAGTGCGTCGTCTACGCGATGAAGCCGGCCCCCGGCACCGCCGTACAGCCCGGTTCGACCCTCATCGTGAAGATCCTGACCGACAAGGAATCGGCGTTCTACCGGAAGAACCGGACGATGCCCAACGTGGTCGGCTGGTCGCAATCCCGGGCCACCACCTACTTCGCCGGTGTCTTCGGCATGGTGTCCGACACCCTCAAAGAGAGCAAGTCCGTCCCCGCCGGGACCTACCGGGTCATCGCCCAGTTCCCCAAGCCGGGCGCCCGGCTCCAAATCGGACAGAAGATCAAGCTCACCGTCGGCTACAACCTCGGCTCACTCGACGGCCCCCGCAACCCCGACCTGCGCGACCGCGACCGCGACCGCGGCGGAGGCGGAGGCGGAGGCGGAGGCGGAGGCATCTGCCGCCGCAGCCGCTGGTGCTGACCCGCCGAACGCCTTGATCTCGAATCACGTGCGTTCCCGTTGCCGGAAAGCGAGAAGGATCTCGCCGAGTGTCGGCTCGCCCGGTACGGCCGAAGCGGGCGACCACGTCTGGAAGTCATCACGGCGACGAGGTTCGAGACGACCACTCGCGATCAACTCCGCACGCCGGCGGTTTGACGGGGGTTCCGATTGCCGAGTGAGCGGGGGATGCCCCATCGCCGAGTGCCGTGACCCCGTTCGTTTCCGGCTCCTGCGGCGAGCAAGATTCCGTCCGTACCGGCTCCGAGGCCGGTTCAGCTCCCGTAGGGGCCACGGTAGCGAACCGGCTCGGTGTCGGGAGCGCGACCGGTCGGATGGGGGCGTCTCACCACAGTCGACCGTCGCATGCGGGTCAGGGCCGGGTTCGGTGCACGCTGTGGACGGCGGCCGTATCCGGGTGTGGACGCAGATCCGGTACGGGCGACGCCAGGGCCTTCAGCTCGGCCTTGACCCTGGAGGCGATGCCGTGGCCCAGGGTGAACCTGGTGGGGGTCGGGGCCGTCTGTGCTCCGGCGAGGAGGTGGAGGGCTCCTCTGCTGCCGATCCCGGTGTGGCCGAGGTCCAGGTGGGCCAGGCGGTGCGGCACCCGGGTGAGCGCCTGGGCGACGGCTGCTGCGCCATGTTCGCCGAGGTGGTTGTCGGGGGCGCCGAGAGCCCGCGCGGCCCGTACCCGGCCGAGGTCAAGGACCTCCACTCCCGTGGCGACGGCGGCGGTGACCAGTTCGGCCGCGACCGGGCCGATTCCGTTGCTCGCCACCGAGAGCCGGGTGAGCCCTTCGTCGGACGCACTCCGGCGTAGGGCCTCCGCGAGTACCCGGGCGCCGTCATCCCCGAGACCCGCCGCGGAGGCGTACAGCTCCTCGATGCCGCCACCGGCGATCAACCGGGCCAGCTCTTCCGCACCTGCGGGCCCAAGCGGGTTGCCGCTGACGAAAAGCCGCCCGATCCCGCCGACGGAGAGCACATGATCGACGAGAACGGCGAGCCCTGCGGGGTCGAGGCGCGTCTGGACCAGGTCGACGGTGCGCAGGCCGCTGCCGACGGCACCGCCGACGATTCGGCCGCCGTCGGGTCCGAGCGGGTTGCGTTTGAGCCAGAGTCCGCGGACGAGGCCGGGCGAGGCGATCAACCGGTCGGCGATGTGGCACGCCCCGGCCGTACCGATGCCGTTGCAACCCAGGTAGAGGGTGGCGGCTCCGGAGTCGACCGCTCCCCCGACCGCCGCGACGGCGCCTTCGTCGCCGAGGTCGTCGGTGCCGAGCAGCAGGTGGCGGATCGGACCGCCTCGGGGCAACGCCTGCGCGATGAGCCGTACGCCCTGTGGTCCGAGCGCTTGTTTGCACAGGTCCAGACGGCCGTCGGGCATCGCGGTGCCCACGGTGAAGTCGGTGCGCTCGGTGACCGGGCGGCCGGTGCGCAGCCAGGCGACCAGGTCGTCTACCACGGTGCCGTCGCGTAATCCTTGAGCAGGACGCCGTGGACCGGGTGGCCGGCTTCGCCGCGCACGATCGGGTCGTAGACACGGGCCGCGCCGTCGATCACGTCCAGCGGGGTTCTGCGGTCGAGCCGGTCGCGGATCGGCACCGGGTTCTCGTCGGTGATCCAGCCGGTGTCGACGCTGCAGAGATATACGCCCTGGCGGGCGAGATCGGCGGCGGAGGTGTGGGTCAGCATGTTCAGTCCGGCTTTGGCCATGTTGGTGTGGGGGTGGCGGCTGGTCTTGTTGGCCACGGTGAACTGGCCCTCCACGGCCGAGACGTTGACGATGTAGCGGCGGGGGGCGGGTGCGGCGAGCAGCAGGGGAAGCAACCGGTCGATCAGCAGAAACGGCGCGACCGCGTTGATCAGATGGACCTCCAGTAGCTCCACGGGGTCAATCTCGCCGATCCGGGCCGACCAGGAGTTCCGCGGCGAAAGATCGGGGAGCAGGCCGGACATGTCCACGACCGCGTCGAGCGCGTTCTCATCGACCTCGAGTTCGAATCCCGGCACCACCGACACCGCGCTGCCGGGCGGGAGCTCCCGCCGCTCCGCTTCGAGCAGCGCGGCGTAGGCCGACGGGGGACGACGCAAAGTCTGAGCGGCGTTGTTGACCAGGATGTCCAGCGGCTCACCGGCGGCGAGCAGTCCGTCGGCGAACGCGATCACCTGCCGTGGGTCGCGCAGGTCGATGGCGACGATCTCCAGCCGTCCCGGCCAGTCCCCGGCTTCGGCGAACCGGCGCGCCGCGTCGGCGGGAAACCTCGTGGTCACCGTGACCTGCGCCCCGTCGCGGAGCATCATCAGCGCGAGCCGATGTCCGATCTTCGTACGGCCGCCGGTGATCAATGCTCTCCGTCCGGAGAGGTCCGCGCGAGCCGTACGACGACTCGCGTTGTCGGCGGCACACGCCGGGCAGAGCAGATGATAGAAACCGTCGACCCGGTCGAAGGAGCCTTTGCACACATAGCAGATCCGCGATCTGCGTAACCTGCCCGCAGGCTCACCCGTCACCTCAACCGGGGCGTCGATCACCCGGTCGGGTGCGCCCATCGCCGTGGCGGCGAGCACCGCCGCGTCGGCCCGAGCGATCGCCTGCTTGCGTTCCCGGCGACGGTGGCGCCGCCCGTCCCGGACCAGAGCGTGCGCCGTACTCTCGATTCGGAGCCGCGCCGGGTCGTCGAGCGAGAGCTCCCGGGCCTCGCCGAGGAGCCGCAGCAGCGTCGTGACGCTCTCCTCGTCCATCCGTCCCTCCTCGTGGGGCCCGGCCGGATTCGAACCGGCGTCCTCCTCTTTGCCAAAGAGGTGCGACGACCACTGCGCTACAGACCCAGGTACCTGCGGCGGGCCCGGCCGGATTCGAACCGGCGTCCTCCGCCTTGACAGGGCGGCACGACGACCACTGCGCCACGAGCCCCAGCACGTGCCGGTGGAGCCTGGCCGGATTCGAACCGGCGTCCCCCTCCTGTGCGGGAAGGTGCGACGACCGCTGCGCTACAGGCCCCACGCGAACCGCAACCTACCGGGTTCACCAACTCGAAGGAACCTGATTTATCAGGATCCGGTGAGAGTTCGGTGTTTTGCTGGTTTGGGGAGGGATGGTGTGGCGGATAGCCGGGTTCGTGTTCGGGTACGGTGCCACACGGCTTGGGCGAAGGCTCCGACGCGGCGGTAGGTGCCGCTGCGGACGAACAGCAGGTCTGAGAAGACCATGATGAGGGAGAACGAGCCGAGGCCCATGAGGACCCCGATGCCCAGATGCATGCTCGTCACCGCGACCAGGCCGAGCCTGCGGGTGATCCGGTTGAGCATGAGCAGCGGGAAGGCCAGCTGGATGAAGACCGCAAAGTAGGAGCCCGAGGCCACCGCCAGGTCGTTCTCCCAGATCAGGCGGCTCAGCCGGGGGAACGGCGCGAACTCGTCGGTGCGCAGGGTGTAGTAGAGGGCGGTGCCCTGCTGCCACATCTCGCCCTGGACCTTGAGGAGGCCGGCGTTGAAGTAGACGATGCTCACCTGGAGGAGCGTCGCCACCAGCGCCGCGTTGTGGCCGATCGTGGCCAGCCGCCACCGCAGCCCACCCTCGAACGCGGGCAGACCCGGTGCCACTCCCGGCACGGCGTTCTCAGCCTCGCCGAGGCTCCGGTCGCGCTTGGCGGGAGCGGGCTCCGCCGACGCCTTCGCGGCGCGGGCGGCGGCACGCCGTACCCTCCTGCGGTCGTCCAGGGACCAGCGGGCCGACAGGTCGGCGAAGATCAGATAGAAGAGCACCAGCTGCATCAGGTTGTCGCCGCCGTCCAGCACCCACGGCTGTCGCTGATGCCACGACCACACCAGGACCGCCAGCACCGGGGTGATCCACCGGGTCCGCCAGCCCAGGATGAACAGCACCACGACCAGCAGGAAGACGTGGAACAGGACCTCGAACCAGACGCCTGAGTCCGAGATCGCGAACAGGGAGAACGTCCCGTCCTCCGCCAGGCTCTCCTTGAACAGGTCCGGCGTCCAAGCCGACTCAGGACCCCAGATCAGCCGGCGGTCGGTGTACCCGGTGAGCAGCAGGGCGAGCAGCACCAGGCCGTAGCCGACGCGCAGCACCGCGAGCCCGTACACGCCGTACCGGATCCCGCTCACCCGCTCCACCGTCGCGGCCAGCCGGGCTCCGGCCAGGCCGAGCAGCCGCCCGGGTGCGGGCAGCAGCGGCTCGTTCCCCGTGCTCACCGGTGTGACTCCTTCCACATCCGGACCGCGTCCGCGCTCATCGCCACCGCCGGCCACCAGTCGAAGTCGCTGTAGGTCTTGGTGCCCGCCCCGTCCCGGTCCCCGTCCTCGAAACGGGGGAACATGTGGTCGGAGACGCGCAGCTGGATCTCGGTCACCCCGTCCCCCCACTCGGCCCGCGCGGCCAGTGTGGCGACCGCCCGGATATGCCGGACCGCCTGATCCTGAAAGACCGGGTCGGGCGGCTCCTCCTCGGTTTCCGCTTCGGTCTCCTCTTCTTCTTCGGGGAGCGACGCGGCCGACGGCGGCACATCGGCGTCGGTCACCATCTGCCGGGCGCCGCCCACCACCCGTGCCAGCCGGCCGGGGAACAGGGAGCCCCGGGTCAGCTCCCGTTCCGGGCCGGTCACATCCAGCCACCCGGTGTGCCGCTCCCACCCCGAGGCGTCCTTCACCTTGGCCCGGACCAGCACCCGGGCGTCGTAGTCGATCGGATCGGGGGCGAACAACTCCCAGTTCTGCCCGAAGTAGGGGTTCATATAGCCCTCGACCACGGACGCGCTCTTCTCATACGCCGGGTTCCACGGCGCCACATACAGAAACGTCATCCCGAAGTGAAAGGCCAGCGCCAGGACCACCGCCGAGCATGCGAGGGCGAGAACCCGTAACCGCCATCCGGTCAGCGATTTCCCCTGTTCGGACTGAGCCTTGAACGTTCCCCTGGCCGAAGCGGGCTCTTTTCCGCCCGGTACTCGCCTCTCAAGCTTGTCAGACAAGAAACACACCAACCCCGTCGCCGAGCAGGACGTGCGATTCATCTGCCGCTCATCTCGGATTCACCGTGGCATGAGCGACTCAATTAAATCGTTGAAAAGCTAGCAAACCCACGGCGGGTCTCGCAACTATTCATACTTCATCCACCTATTGGCGAAATATCAGACTTTGTAGATACAGATCTCATAAGGGCCGGCTATCGGCGAACAGTGTGACCCCCGGGCCGAGCCCGGGGGTCACTCGACGGTTCAGCCGAGTTCGAACAGAGGCGTCCTCCGCCGGCTACTCATCGAGGGTCCAGTACATGGACCCCCGTGGAGGCGGGTCCAGCACCGGCCAGGACGATCGATCCACGCCATCGCTCCAATCGGGCACGTCAACGTAGTAGATCAACGTGGCCCAGTACTCGGGCAGCTCGTGGCCGAGCAGAGAATCCGCACCTTCCGCGAAGCCGCTCCCGTGCCACTGGTGGTTGATCCGCGCCACGGCCTCGGCCCGGGACATTCCGAAACGCTGCAGTTCCTCGGCGATCCACTCAAGCTGTTCGCGAGTCTCCTCCGTCACTCGAAAAACGAACTCCGACATCGACTTCTCCTACTGAAGGTATCGGTCGAGGATCTCGCCGACCCGCGGGCCACAGAACGTCGTCTGATTTCCGGAGTAAACCGGATCGGCTCCGTTCAGGAATTTCTTGACGTTGATCAGCATCGGCCCTGTGACCAGCTCGTAGGAATGCGTACCACTCTTGGTCCGATTC
The DNA here is from genome assembly GCF_025996515.1 of Rhizohabitans arisaemae. GTDB lineage: Bacteria > Actinomycetota > Actinomycetes > Streptosporangiales > Streptosporangiaceae > Rhizohabitans > Rhizohabitans arisaemae. The sequence continues at coordinate 221,635 of NZ_BLRH01000024.1, read as the reverse complement.
ATGCGCAGGAAGTCTGCCAGATCATCACTGTTCTCGGTGAAGTCCTTGCGGTTCAGCGACTCCAGGGCGCTCTGCGGAATCCGGTAGTGCAAGACCCTGCCCTGTCCCCTGTTTCTCGGCCTATTGGCCCACTGTTCAGCCTGGGAGCGATCGGTGGTCGTATAGAACCCGGACCCGAAATCCATTCCACGATCACTGATATCCGGATTCACCCCATAACGTCGGATCGCGGATTCACCGTCCCTGTTGGTGCCATGGTAGAGGTCGATGAAGTCGTCACCGTCGTTGTGGACGAGGAGGGCCTTGTCCCCGGCGACGACGTAGAAGGTGTGGAAGTCGGCGACGGTGAGGTTGTGGACCCGTCGGCTCGCGGTCCACCGATCGACGGCGGTCAGTTGGACGTAGGTGCCGGCCGAGGTCCGCAACCACGTTCCGGGCTCGAGTCGGCCCGCCTCCACCCAGTCGCGGAGGGCCGGAACCCAGAACGGATGGGTGTCGGTCGCAGTGATCACGTCGGTGGCGTCGCCGCGGTCGCCGTCCAGATCGACGGTGAGGTCGACCAGCCGCTTGTCCCCGACACTGTCGATCCGAGCGAGTACGGGCCTCGCCTCGGTCCTGCCGGTGGCCGGGTCGGAGGCGAGCACCTCCTCGCCCACCTTGACGTCCTCGATGCGGCGGCTTGAGCCGTCGCCCATGAGGACGAGCGTCCCGGGGACGAAGCTGCTGCGCCGCCTGTCGCACGAATCACCGCCACCCCCCACGCCCGGCGCGTCTGCCGGGAGTTCGGGGACGATCTCGTCGACGATCTGGTCCACCACGTCGTCCACGACGTCTTCGACCACGTCCTCGACCACGTCGACGATGCAGCTCCGGACACTCCGGCACTGAATGCCGTCGGGCAGCCCGGGCAACCCCGTCGCGATCCCGAAGTCATCGAAGTTCGCCTCGATGACCATGTCCTTGATGTTGTTGTTGTTACCGCCCTTGCCCTTGCCGCCCTTGCCCGCCTTCGGCTTCCCAGCCTTGGGCTTACCTGCCTTCGGCTTCCCGGCCTTGGGCTTGCCCGCCTTGGGTTTCCCGGCCTTCGGCTTGCCCGCCTTGGGCTTACCACCCGGCTTGCCCGCCTTCGGTTTCCCGGCCTTCGGCTTACCGATCTTCGGCTTGCCGGCCGGCTTGCCTCCCGGTCTCCCGACCCTCGGCTTGCCCGCGGGCTTGCCGACCCTCGGTTTCCCGGCGGGCTTGCCGACCTTCGGCTTGCCCGCCGGCTTGCCGACCTTGGGTTTGCCCGCGGGTTTCCCGGCCGGTTTACCGACCCTCGGACCTCCCGCCGGCTTGCCGACCGGCTTCCCGACCGGCTTGCCCACCGGCCGGGCCGCCCGCGGTACCTGCCGTGCCGCCTGGGGCACCGCCCGCTGAACCGCCCTGCCGACATGCTGTACGGCCCGTACGGCCGCGGTCCGTACCGCGGCTTGGACGACGACCCGGCCCACCGCCCAGAGGAGCGGAATGCAGAACGGGCAGTTGCCGGAGGGGTCGGTGTAGTTGAGCGGGGCGCCGTTCGCGTAGGCGTACCGGTTGAGGTTGCCCGACGGATAGGGGCTGATGGTGAAGTCGTCCCGGGAGGCGAACCCGCCGGTCCCCGGCGTGTACCACCGGGAGTGCATGTTCACCTTCCCGGTGTCGGGGTCGGTGTACTCACCCTGGAAGCCGAGCCGCCTGCTCACCCCGGTCCTGGCTCCGACCTCGCCGAACGGGCTGTACGCGGTGGAGTCCACCAGGGCGTTGCCCGAGTAGGTGGCCACCACGTCGTCGTGCTGGTCGCTCATCGTCCCCAGCGTCACGCCGCCTTCGGCGAGGCCGAGGAGCTGCCCGTCCGGCCCCCGGCCGAACCGCGCCTTGACCGTCCCGGCCGCGTCGGTGACCGTGGTGATGTCGTTCTCGATCCCGGAGTAGGAGAACCGCTCCTGGTCACCCCCCTTGGTGCGGGAGACCAGGCGCCCCAGGTTGTCGTAGGCGTAGGTGGCGTCCCCGTCGGAGACCAGCTGGTCGAAGGCGTCGAACACCAGGTTCTTGGTGACCCCGCCGGTCGTCTCGCCGGCCAGGGTCCCGCGCGGGGTGTAGGTGTAGGTGCTGCCGCCGCCGGACAGCAGCCGGTTCCGCTCGTCGTAGACGAAGGCCTTGTTCCCGGCCCTGGTCCGGTTGCCGGCGGCGTCCCACTCGTAGACGGTGTTCGTCCCCGAGGGGTCGGTCCACGAGGTCAGCCGTCCGGACCTGTCGTATCCGTAGGTGTTGGTCCCGGAGCCGGCCGTACCGGAGGTCGTCTTCGAGACGAGGTTGTCGTCCTTGTCCCAACCGTAGGTGATCTTGGCCAGCTGGGTGCCCGCGTCGTTCTTCAGGGTGTGCTCGACGATCCGGTCCATCGCGTCGTAGCCGTACACCTGCGAACCCGCCGGATTGACCGACGTCTGCGAGACGGGCCGGTCGTTCGCGTCGTAGGCGTAGGTGAAGGTCCGCCCGCTCACCGGATCGGCCGCGCTCTGCAGCCGATCCACCACGTCCCACCCGTAGGTCGCGGTGCCGCCCGAGTCCACCCGCTGGGTCGGGTTGCCGTAGGCGTCGTAGGCGAACGCCGCGGTCTGCGTCCCGGCCTTGGTCACCCGGGTGAGCAGCCCCCGGTCGTTGTACTCCAGGCCGTAGTCGCCGATCGCGGTGGTGCGCCCGGCCTTGTCGAAGCCGTAGGTCCACTGCGGGGTGACGACCTGGGCGTTCGAGCCGACCTGCCGGACCATCCGGCCGAGCCGGTCGAACTCGTTGTCGATCCGGACCCCGCCCGGCTGGAGGGTGGCCAGCATGTTGCCGCCCGCGTCGTACACGTTCGTCCAGGTGCGATCGGCCGCGTTCGGGTGCGCCGTGGTCACCGGCTCGACGATCGACTCGATCAGGCCCAGGCTGTTGTACGTGGTCCAGACCGTGTTGCCGCGCCCGTCGGTGGACCTGGTCTGCTCCCCGCTCGCGTCGTAGCCGAACGTCGTGCTGATCGACTGAGTGGCGGTGACCGGCTCGATCAGCTCGGTGAGTGAGTTGGCCGCGTCGAACACCCGCCGGACGGTGCTGCCCTCGGCGGAGGTCTCCGAGATCGGGTTGCCGACCAGGTCGTGGCCGTAGGTGACGGCCCTCAGCTCGGTTCCCGCGGCGTTGGTCTCCTTAGCCTTCGTCGGGCGCCCGGCCAGGTCGTACTCCGTGATCGTGGAGTTGCCCAGCGGATTGACGGTCTTCACCGTCCGTCCCGCCAGGTCGTAGAAGTAGCCGGTGGCCTGACCCGCCGGGTCGGTCTCCGAGACCACCTCCCCGGCCGCGTTCACCGCCCAGGTCGTGGTACGGCTCTGCGGCCCGATCTCCTTGACCCGGGCGCCCGCGTCGTCGTACTCGATCGTGGTGACGAGCGCCTGCGGTGTGGGACTGCGTTCGATCAAGGTGCTGGTGATAGGCCGACCCAGGTCGTCGTAGGTCGTCTGTGCCCGGGCACCCGTCGGGTCCGTCCCGGCCAGTTGCTCACCCAGCAGGTCGTACTCGTACACCCACTGCCCGGCGGTCTGACCGGTGGCCGCGGGCTCGGTGACCCGCACCCGGTTGCCCAGCCGGTCGTACTCGGTCGTCCAGGTCGAACCGCGCGCGTCGGTGTGGCTCACCACCTGACCGGCCGCGTTGTAGGTGTAGCTCTGCTGCGGGGTGAGCACGCCACCGCCCGGCTGGGTGTACTGCGGCGCGGTGACCGAGGTCACCCGGCCCAGCCGGTCGTACGCCGAGACGGTGACGTCGCCTTCCGGGTCCGTGGTGTGGGTCCGGCGGCCGGCGCCGTCGTAGCCGAACCTCGTCGTGGGACGGGCGTTCACCGCCGCCGTCCCGGCCTTCTCCACGCGGACCTGCGGTGCCCGCATCTCCACCGGACGACCCGCGAGGTCGTAGCGGATGTCCGTCGTGTAGACCGTGCGGTCGGCGCCGGGGGTGTTCCCCCGGGCGTCGGTCATCGCCGTGATCAGCCCGCGGTCGTCCACGGTCCAGGTGGTCACCAGGTCGTCGGCGCCGTTCTCGACCGACTTCCCGGTCATGGCGTCGTCGGCGTTGTAGGCGTATTCGATCGACTCGGTACGGGAGGTCCCCGCCGCGGAGATGCGGACCCGGGTGGTGTTGTCGTTGGCGTCGTAGTCGTACTCGGCCTTGCGGGCCATGCCCTGCGGGTCGAACGTCTGTGACGTCACCCGGTCCGCGGCGTCGATCACATAGTCCATGCGCTCGATTCCGCCCCCGCCGACCACACCGATCAGGTTCCCGGCGGCGTCGTAGGTGTTGGACTCCAGCACCACGTCCCGCGGGGTCTGGGAGCCGTTCAGCCGGACGTCGTCGGCGATGACCTGGGCGAGCAGGTCGTCGCCGAAGTAGGTGTAGGAGGTCCTGCGGCCCATGGCGTCCACCTCGGCGGCGAGCCGTCCGCCCGGGTCGTAGGCATAGGCGTCCAGCACCTTGTCCTCGGGCGCCTGCGGGGCGACCGGGCTGCCCGTCCACCCCTTGATCGTCCGGGTGGCCAGCTCCCCGCGCGGGGTGTAGCCGAACTCGAACCGGGTGCCGAGCTCGTCCGTCACGCCGGTCCTGGCTCCGGTGCCGTCCCAGGTGTAGCTCACCACACCGCCTTCGGCGCCGGTCGTCGTCGCCACCCTGCCGTAGGGGTCGTAGGTGTAGGCCGTGGTCCGGGCGGGATCGCCGCCGGTCAGGTCGGTGGCCGTCTCGGTCAGCAGGTTGCCGTCCGCGTCCCGCGTGTAGGTCACCTTCGTGGTGTGTGTGGCGTTCGTGACCTCGTTGCGGACGCCCGGACCGGTGTAGGACACCAGCCTGGACTGCTTGTCGTAGGCGAACGTGGTGGTCACCCCGGCCGGGACCGCGGCGGAGACCTCCGACTTCGTCACCACTCGGCCGATCTCGTCGTGGGTGTACCTGATGACCAGGCCGCCGGGGCCGGTGACCCGCGCCAGGTCGCCGGAGGCGGTGTAGGCGTACGTGGTCTCGTTGTTCTTGGGATCCCGTTCGGAGGCGATCAAACCGGCCGGGACGGTCCCGCCGCCGACCGCGGGCTCGGTGCCCGTGGTGTAGGCGGTGGTCGAGGTGCGGCCGCCTGGGAAGTCGGGGGTCGCCGGGGTCCGTTCCTCGGTCTCCTGACCGTAGGCGTTGAAGGTCAGGGTGGTGAGGTACCGGTCGTCGGTGGCCGAGGACGAACGCCCGTCCCGGACCGCGACCACCTCGTCGTTGCGCGGATCGAACGGGTTGTCGACGTTGAGGTGGTGGCTGTAGTACTCGGTCTGGCAGCTGCCCGCCGACCGGCACCGCTTACTGGCGATCATGTTGCCGCGCACGTTGAAGGACGGCTCGGTGGTGTTGCCGTTCCGATCCACCACCTTGGCGAGGAACCCGCCGGCGTCGTACTCGAACCGGGTCGTCTTCCCGAGCTGGTCGGTCTGGGTGACCGTACGGTTGCCGCGGAGCGGGTCGTCGGCGTAGACCAGGGTGCCGCCCTTGGGGTCGGTCACCGTGACCGTGGCCAGCGTCTGGGTGCTCGACTCCTTCGCGTAGACAGGTGCGGACAGCCCCCAGGTTCCGCCGTTGTCGTCGGTGTGCGAGGTCAGGCGGCCCCCGTCGGCGGCGTAGACGTTCTGCGCCCACACCTTGCCCGAGGGTTCGGTGATCCGGGTGAGCTGCGGCTGCACCTGCCGGGCCGCGTAATGCGCCCGGACCACCTGCAGACCGAGCGGCTTGCCGTACAACGCGACCTCGTCGATGTCCCCGGTGAACGGGAACGCCGCCAGGGAGCCGGTCGTCGCGGGCCAGGCCGCGGAGCCGAAGCCGAAGCCGATCCGGGTGTCCCACTGGTCGTAGTGGCTGATCGTCCCGGCCAAGGTGCCGACGATCTGACCGTCCAGGTAGAGCGTCTGGGTGCCGTCGGCGGCGGACAGCACCACATGGTGCCAGTTCCCGTCGTTCACCGCCGCCGCCGAGGTGATCGGCGCCGCCGTGCCGGTGTAGAACTGGCCGCGCAGCCTGCCGTCGGTCCCGATGTAGACCGCCGGGGTGTGCGCCGACGGGTGCGTGCTGTCGGTGTTCTGGTATCCGATCACGGTTCCGGACCCGGCCGTCTTGAACCAGGCCTCCACCGCGAGCTGCCCGCCCCGGCCGCTGATCGTCGCCCGCGGCAGCGACACGTACGTGCCGTCCGAGGTCCCGCCGAACCGCATGGCGGTGTCCGGCGAGCCGGTGAGCGCCCCGGCCACCCCTGCGGTGAGGTTCGCGGAGTAGCCGGCGAGCTTGCCGTCGTCGATCCCCGTGTTCCACGCGGTGGCACTGGCGATCTTCGTGCCGTTCGCGGTGCCCGTCTCGTTCAGCCGCCAGTAGCTGACCGGACCGGAGTCCAGCACCAGGTTCCGGTACCGGGAGGCGTCCGCGTAGGTGTAGGCGGTGCAGGCGGTGCCGGCGTCCGGCGGGCACACCCTGACCAGCTTGTCGCCGTCGTACTGGTAGGTCCAGGTGATCGGCGCCCCGTCCACCGGGTCGGTGGACACAGTTGTCACCCGTCCCCCGGTCCAGGTGAAGGTGAGGGACCGGCCACCGGTCGCGGTCGCCTTGGACAGCTTCCCGTCGGTGCCGTAGGTCAGCTCATGGGTGCGGTTCCGGTTGTCGCTCACCCGGATCAGCCGCCCGGAGGAGTCGAACCAGTAGGACGTGGAGGCCTTGTCCATCAGCCGCCAGCCCCCCTCGGTCCGGACCGCCAGCGTCGCGAACGCCCCCGGCGGAGCCGCGTACGTGCCGTCGCCCTTGGCGGCGAACCGCAGCTGCTGCCCGTCGGGATAGGTCACCAGCAGGGTCGAGGTCTGCGGCTCGGCGTCGATCCGCATGTCCCACCGCGTCGACCAGCCGGTTCCGAAGGCTCCGGTGGTGCGCGGGTCCTGGCTGTTGTAGGTCCGGGTCACCGCGAGCGGCAGACCCGCGGACGGCACGCTCAGATCGGTGTCGGTGTGCGTGTAGTTCCCTGAGGCGTGGTTGAACTCCCGGTCGTTCGTCCCCGAGGTGAGCAGCGAGTTCAGCGTGCCCTGCTCGGGGGTGGGGGTGAACGTCCGCCAGGCCGAGGTCACCGTGGCCAGGTTGGTGGCGGCCTTCGCGTGCCACCAGTAGGTCTCCCCCCACTTCAGCTTCGTCCGGGGGACCTCCCAGTTGCCGTCGGTCTCCCAGGTCTGGGAGCTCTCACACCAGGTCCAGTTGGGCGCGGTTCCGGCGCAGATCTGGAACCAGTAGGTCACCTGGTCCTCGTTCACCGGCTCCGCGTGTGCCGACAGGGTCGGGAACAGCGTCCCGACCTGCGAGTTGTTCTCCGGGGAGAACTTGGTGAACGGCAGCGCGCTGATCTTCGCGGACTCCCAGCCGGACCACGGGCCTTGAACCCCCGTGACGGTGATCGCCCGGACCCGCCAGCGGACCAGCCAGCCCTCGGCGAGCTTGCCCGCCGGGATCTGCGCGTACGTCCGGGAGCCCGAGGCGTGGGACGTGGTCCCGGTGCCCGCGTGGATCTGCCCGGTGCCCTGGGACGGCATCGAAGGGTCGTGCTCCACCTCGACCGCGAGACTGGAAGACCGCTCGTGGTGGTCGGTCACCTTCGCGTACACCGTGGGAGTCAGGGTGGCCGAGGTCCACAGGCCCGAGCCCTGTGCCCGGTTGGCCGGGCTCATCCCCAGCTCCTCCACCGCCGGCTTCTTCAAGTCGACCAGTGTGGACTTCCACTCCGTCCACGGGCCGCCTACCCCGGTTGTGGTGACCGCCCGGACCCGCCAGCGCACCCACCAGCCGTCCGACAGCCTGCCCGTCGGCACCTGCAACCAGGCCTTGGTACCCGGGGCGTGCGTGGTCGTGGTCTGGCCCGACCAGATCGGCCCCGACCCTTGGCCCGCCGGAGCAGCCGGGTCGTGCTCCACCTCCACCGCCAGCCGGGAGTGGAGCCCCTCGGCGTGGTGCAGGTCCGCGACCATCGACGGGGTCAACGACGCGAGGTGGTCGATCCCGGTGATCCCCGAATGGGTGGTGGGGGTCGTCGAGACGTTGCTCACCGTGGGCTTGTCCAGGGCGACCCGGGCCTGTTGCCAGTCGGTCCAGGCACCGTTCACCCCGCCGACGGTCACCCCCCGGACCCGCCACCGGATCAGCCAGCCGTCGGACAGTTTGGCCGTGGGCACCTGGATCCAGGCGTTCGAACCCGACGGGTAGGCGGTCGCGTCCTGACCCGACCAGATCGACCCGGACCCTTGGCCCGCCGGAGCAGCCGGGTCGTGCTCCACCTCGGCGGCCAGCCGGGAGGAGGCGCCGCCGGGATCGGTCACCCGGGTGTGGAACCAGGGGGTCAGCGAGGACAGCGTCCACTCCCCGGTTCCCCGTGTCCCGGGCAGGACGCCGAGGGCGGTGCCGACCGGAGCCCCGGTCGTGACCCGGGCCGACTGCCAGAGCGACCACGGGCCGTACAGGTTCGAGGAGCCGTTCATCACATGGCCCCGCACCCGCCAGCGCACCAGCCACCCGTTACTCAGTTCACCCGACGGCGTCTGCAACGACACCGTGCCACCCGAGGACATGGCCACCCCGCCGATGGACTGCCAGATCAACCCCGAACCCTGACCCACGACCGCGGGATCGTGCTCCACCTGCACCGACAGACCGACATTCCGCCCCTCCGGGTCGAGCACCCGAGCCGAGAACGACGGCGTCAACGTCGACAGCGTCGCCAGACCGGAGCCCTGGGTCGCCGGGCTCACACCCAGGTTGGACACCGCGGGCTTGCTCCGGTCCACCCGGGCCGACTGCCAGAGCGACCACGGGCCGTACAGGTTCGAGGAGCCGTTCATCACATGGCCCCGCACCCGCCAGCGCACCAGCCACCCGTCGCTCAGTTCACCCGACGGCGTCTGCAACGACACCGTGCCACCCGAGGACATGGCCACCCCGCCGATGGACTGCCAGATCAACCCCGAACCCTGACCCACGACCGCGGGATCGTGCTCCACCTGCACCGACAGACCGACATTCCGCCCCTCCGGGTCGAGCACCCGAGCCGAGAACGACGGCGTCACCGAGGAGATCGTCCATCCTTCCGCACTCTGGGTCGCCGGGCTCACACCCAGGTTGGACACCGCGGGCTTGCTCCGGTCCACCCGAGCCGACTGCCAGCCCGACCACGGGCCGTACAGGTTCGAGGAGCCGTCCATCACATGGCCCCGCACCCGCCAGCGCACCAGCCACCCGTCGCTCAACTCACCCGACGGCGTCTGCAACGACACCGTGCCACCCGACGCGGTGTACACGCCGCCGATGGACTGCCAGATCAACCCCGAACCCTGGGCCGGGACAGCCGGGTCGTGCTCCACCTGCACCGACAGACCGACGTCCCGGCTCTCCGGGTCGAGCACCCGAGCCGAGAACGACGGCGTCACCGAGGAGAACAGCCACAGACCGCCGCCTTGGGTCGCCGGGCTCACACCCAGGTTGGACACCGCGGGCTTGCTCCGGTCCACCCGGGCCGACTGCCAGAGCGACCACGGACCGTACAGGTTCGAGGAGCCGTCCATCACATGGCCCCGCACCCGCCAGCGGATCCGCCACCCGTCGCTCAGTTCACCGGTGGGCACCTGCGTGTACACGGTTCCCCCCGACGCGGTGTACACGCCGCCGATGGACTGCCAGATCAGCCCGGACCCCTGACCCGCGGCCGCGGGATCGTGCTCCACCTGCACCGACAGACCGACGTCCCGCCCGTCCGGGTCGTCCACCCGCGCCGCGAACACCGGGGTCACCGAGGACAGGGTCCACAGGCCGTCACCCTGGGTTCCGGGTCCCGCGTAGATGTTCGCCACCGCAGGCTTGCTCCGGTCGACCTTCGCCGACTGCCAGCCCGACCACGGGCCGTACAGGTGGGAGGCACCGTTCATCACATGACCGCGCACCCGCCAGCGCACCAGCCACCCGTCGCTCAACTCACCCGACGGCGTCTGCAACGACACCGTGCCACCCGACGCGGTGTACACGCCGCCGATGGACTGCCAGATCAGCCCGGACCCCTGACCCGCGGCCGCGGGATCGTGCTCCACCTGCACCGACAGACCGACGTCCCGGCTTTGCATGTCGTGCACCCGAGCCGAGAACGTCGGCGTCGGCGACGACCAGGTCCACCCGTCGGGGCCCTGGGTCGCGGGGGCGACGGCCAGATCCGAGGTGGCCGGCTGACTGAGGTTCACGTTCGCGCTGCGCCATGCGGTCCACGCGCCGTAGGCGGGCGTGCCGGAGGTCCAGCCGATGCCCCGCATCCGCCAGCGGACGAGCCAGCCGTCGGTGAGGGTTCCGGCCGGCATGTTCACCGTCAGGGTCGAATCGGGTGTCACGTACTCCGGATGCTGCCCCGACCAGATCGGCCCGGACCCCTGACCCGCCGGGGCCGCGGGGTCGTGTTCCACTTCGACGCGCAGGCCGACGAAGCTGTCGTCGGGGTCGGAGATCGTCGCCTTGAACCACGGGGTCAGCGACCTGAACGTCCCCGTCCCCAGGCCGGGGCCGGTCTCCGTCCCCGACAGCGTGGCGGGGGAGTTGAGCCCGGTCGTCCGTGCCGACGGCTTGACGGCCGTCCCGCCGACGGCCGGAACCTCGCGGCCGGAGGCGACCGCCGGTGTCTTCCGGGTGAGTCCGGGGTTGTGCGGGCGGTCCGGCCGCGCCTTGCCCGCCTTCTTGGTCTCGTCCCTCTTGGCGGTGGAGCCTTTGGTCTCCCAGGGCAGCGGGGGCGGTGACTTCAGTCCGCCTTCGGCCGGTTCGTTCGTCAGCACGTGCCGGGTCTCCAGCGGAAGGGCGCCCTTGGGGCGGTTCCCCTTCTTCTGGGAGGCCGGACCGGCCTTGGCCTTGGTGGCCGCGGAGTCGACCAGGTTCGGGAGGCCCTTGGCGGAGCCCGACTGCTGGACGGGGAGAACCAGCTTCTTGGGAGGTACGGGCTGCGCGGCCGCGGGGAACGCGTTGCCGGTGAGTTGCAGAAGTCCCGGCAGGCACGCGATCGCGGCCACCGCCGCCATGCGGGCCCGCCAGGTGCGTCCGCCGAAGAATCCCAGTCCAGATCCGACCTCGTGCATAAGCGGTCGCTCCCCCGCGTACTCAATGCCGAAAGTGTTGAGCCCCGTCGACTCCCACGCCTGCCCTGCCGGCTGGTCCGCGCATGGAGTTGATCTCTAATATCCGACCCATAAATAACACATAAAGTCATATATCTAGAATGTGATCCATGTCACACTTGCCTAATTACAGGAGCCGGGTCTAGATTCTTCACCCCAAATTTCACCGGTTATACAAAACATATATGTCCGGATTTTAGATACAAATAGAAGAACGACCGAAGTCCATCACGCTCCGTACAGATTCAGTCGGGGAAGCGGGCATACAGGAGCAACAACACGCGACACCAACACGAAAGGTGACCAGACCTCGGAGGAACCCCCGACGCCGCCGGCCCGACCGAGTCCCTAAGCCCGTACGGCTCGGCACGACGCCGGAAATCCACCAAGAATTGGAACGATTCGCGTGGATAAAACAACTCAGCCAAATGTTAAGCAAGCCCTAAGGTTCCACCTGACCGGTAGACCAGGCGACATGAGGGGATATAGGAATCCCCCGACATCTTCATCGACACAGGTCGGCGATAACCAGGGATCCCGTTCAAGAAGCCGACGACGCCGCACGAATCCGTATGGACGGCGTAGCCTCCGCGGACCCACGGCACTTCACCGTCTCCCCTTCAGGTGGAAGGAAACACATGTTGAAAAGAGGAAAGCTCCTGACTCTGGCCGCGGCCGCCATGGGGGTGACCCTGATGCAGTCCCCCGCCTCCGCCGCGACCGTGCAAGCGGTGGAGACCTACCTCCTGCGGGGCACCGGCTCGACCACCCATCAGAGCGACGCGATGTACAAGGACGGCACCGGCCTGCCGAGCTGCCTGCCGGGCAAGTCATTTCAGATGCAGGTCACCTGGCACGTCCGCAACGTCACCCGGACCACCGTCTACGTCGACAAACTCGTGGTCCGCTACTGGGCCCCGAACACCAGGAAGTCGGTGTCCCTCGGCGGCGGCGTGCTGGTCGCGGGCGGACAGCAGCTCTGGAACGCCGGCACCACCGAGCACCTCCGGATCGCGCCCGGGAACAACATCACCCGTACCCATTCCATCCGCAAGACCGCGAGTTTCAACGGCCTGCGGTTCGAAAGATGGGGCAACATCGGCAACTACGGCCGCGAAGCGAGCCCGTGCGGGGGACCGACCAAGTTCACCAACTTCGCCCACCCCTCGCGGTAGGAACCGCCTGGGCAACCGCCGGCATCCGGCTGACCCGCCTGGGCGCGGAGCGGTCAGCCGACGCCGGCGGGGATGGACTGCTCGAAGCGGAAGAGCGAAGCCGGGTCGTATTCGGCTTTCGCCGCCCGCAGCCGGGCCAGGTTGTCCCCGTAATAGGCCTGCTCCCACCCGCTCAGGTCGGGATCGGGATAGTTGGGGTAGACGCCGCCCGACCCGTACGGATGGGTGGTGCTCCATGACCGGACCAGCCACCGTCTGGCGTCCCGCCTCCGCTCGTCGGTGGCCCGGCACCCCGTCTGGACCGCGTGTTTGAGCAGGAAGAGCGGCTCGCGGTGGACGAAGGCGGTGGCGTCCGGCGAGACCCGGCCGATCGCCCCGCGCCAGGGGACGAACTCCAGGTCCCGCGCGATCCCCGTGCCCCGGCCCTCGGCGAACCCGGTGAGGAGTTCCCCGACGGCCGCGGCGGGGAGCGGCCGGTCGAAGAACTCCGACTTGGACATCCGCAGGCCGGGCCGTTCCCCGGCCGGCAGCGGGTCCGGCTCGATCCCGTCTCCGGCGTCCCCGGCGTAGGCGTGGTGGCGGGCGGCGGCCCGGGCGTCGAGTTCGCCGAGTTCGAGAAGGTCCGGTGCGGCGCCGACCCGCTCGACGAACTCGGCGAGCCGCCGCCGCGCCGTGTCCGCGGGCAAGGCCATGACGCCGAAGGCCGCCACGGAGAGGGGCTCGTCGGGGAAGCCGCTCGCGAAGACCCCCAGCTCGATGTTGATCTCGTCTTCGGCCGCCGGCGCCCAGCGCTGCCATTCCTCGATCACCCGGGCCGCGTGCCCGTACGGCCAGCGGCAGTGCACCGTGACGACGGGCACCGCCGGCCGGGTCATCAGCGTCATCGCGGTGACCACCCCGAAGTTCCCGCCCCCGGCTCCCCGCAGCGCCCAGAACAGCTCGGGTTCCCGCATCTCGTCGGCCCAGACGACCCGGCCGTCGGCGAGGACGACCTGTGCCGCGAGCAGGTGGTCGGCGCCGAGCCCGTACAGCCTGCTGAGTGTGCCGTAGCCGCCGCCGAGGACGGCTCCGGCGACCCCGACCCCGGGGCACCAGCCACAGGGGACGAGCCGGTTGTACTCGGCGAGCCGCGCCGCGAGTGGGCCGAGGAGGGTGCCCGGCCCGGTGGTCACCGTGCCGGGGCGGACCTGCACGGAGTCCATGGCGCCGAGGTCGATGAGGAGCCCGTCGGTGGTGGAGTATTCGGCGAAGCTGTGCCCGCCGCTGCGGATCGCGAACGGGAGGCGATGCCCGCGGGCGAAGGCGAGGGCCGCCACCACGTCCCTGGGGTCGGCGCAGCGGACGATCGCGCGGGGCAGCACCTCGTGGATCCTGCCGATGAACAGTTTGCGGACCCGCTGGTATGCCTGATCACCTGGCAGGATCAGCGATCCGTTGATACGGCGGGCGAGTCTGGCCAGTCCGGAATCGACGATTGCCACAGCTTTTCCGTCTCTTCGGGCGTCGCGGCATACATCCGCGCTTGCAACTCATACATTTCCGCATATCGTCCCCCGTTGGCGACCAATTCCGGATGAGTTCCTGACTCAATGATTCGACCCTTGTGTAAAAGGTGGATCTGATCCGCATTGCGGACGCTCGCCAGCCGATGGGTGATGAGGACCACGGTACGGCCGCCGCCGATCCGGCGCAGCGTCTCGTAGACCGCGTACTCCGCCTTGGCGTCCAGCGGAGCCGTCGGCTCGTCCCAGATGAGCAGCGGGGCGTCCCGGTAGAGACCACGGGCCACCGCGAGCCGCTGCCACTGCCCCCCGGACAGCTCGTGCCCACCGCGGAAGTACTTGGACAGCAGGGTGTCCCAGCCTTTCGGCAGCGTCTCCACCACCTCGGTGACCCGGGCCCGATCCGCCGCGGAGCGGAGGGCGAGGTCACCCGGGTCGGGGCGGTCGTACCGTCCGACCCGGACGTTCATCCGCGCGTTGTGCGGCCACCGGACCGGATGCTGGGAGACCAGCACGATCCGGTCCGCGACACCGTCGTCGTCGATCTCCCGCAGGTCCGTCCCATCCCAGGCGACGGTCCCCGAGGTCGGCCGGTAGAGCCCCGCGATGATCTTCGCGAGGGTGCTCTTCCCCGATCCGTTCTCCCCGACCAGCGCGACGGTCTGCCCCGCGTACAGGGTCAGCTCGACCTCCCGCAGGGCGTACATCCCCTCCGGGCTGCCCGGATAGCGGAAGTCCACCCCGCTGAGGCTGATCGCCTGAGGCCCCGCTGACGCCGTACCGGCCTCCTCGGAGCCGGTACGGGCGCCGTCCCGGTCGGCGGGCCCGCCCTCCGGCGTGGTCAGGGAGAACGCCGCGGCCGAGCCCATCCGGCCCACCCGGCCCGACGAACGGCTCCGGCTGTCGGCGTCGGCCAGGAACTCCTGGTAGTCGCCGACGTAGAGGGACTGCTCGAAGAGGAGGTTCAGCGCGATCACCAGCCGGGTGAGCGCGGCGGTGGCCGAGCGGATCGCGATCACCGCGGTCCCCGCCACCGCCAGCGGGATCCAGCCCGCGTGCAGCAGCGCCCCGAGCAGGACGAAGGTGGCCCCGGTCACGATGCCGGCGAGCGCGCGCCCCACCGCCCGGGTCCGCGCCTGATCCACACCGACCCGGACCTCGTGGCGGCAGAGCTCGTCGGCCACCTGCCGGTACTCGTCCAGCACGAACGGCTGCGCCTGGCAGACCCGGATCTCCGCCGCGGGGTCCCGGACCGTGGCCAGGTCCAGCATCATGCGGACCCGGCGGTCCAGGGCGCTGGTACGGACCATCGAGTCGTAGCCCAGCCGGGCCACCCGCAGCACCGCCCACCCCTCCGGCAGCACGGCGACCGCGAGCACCGGAAGCAGCACCGGATGCAGCACGCTCAGGCTCCCCGCCGCCGCGAGCACCGCGAACGACGCGCCGATCAGCTCCACCATGTTGTTCACGGCTCGTTCGAGGTAATACAGCGCACGGTCCCGCGCCCGATGCAGCCGGTCGTAGAACGCCGGATCGTCGAAGGCGGCCAGCTCCACCCGGACCGCCGCCACCATCAGGCGTTCCTCGGCGAGACGGCGGACCCGCGGAACCAGCCGGGCCTGGGCCAGGGTCACCCCGGCGTCCACACTCCCGCGGAACGTGTAGACGCCGACAAGCAGCGCGAGCGCCGGCAGCGCGGCGACGACCCGCTCCCCCGTCGGTCCCCCGGCGAGCAGCTCCTCGAAGACCGAGGTGGTGGCGAGCAGCCCCAGCGCGGTGGCCAGACCCGAGGCGACCTGAAGCACCAGGATCGTCACGGCCGGCCACCGCCCGGCCGACAGCAGGAGTGCCACGACCGGCCGGGTGGTCGCCGGCAGACGCCGGAGCATCCGCCACAGCCCGGTGTACCGGACCGCCTCCGCCACGTGCCAGTAGGGCGACTCGAGTTCGGTCTCCTCGGAGTCGTCGCCCTGGCCGGAGCTCAGAGCGGGACCGCCTCTCCGGGATCCGGCAGCAGCAGCGAGGGCAGCGTGCACTCGGGGTGCATCCGCAGCAGCTGGTAGGCGACCCCGCCCAGTCCGGGGAACATCCCGGGGACGAACGCCTCCCTGGCCAGCCCGCTGACCGGCCCGAACTCCTCTATCCCGCTGAGGACGCGCGCGTCCAGCCGCTCCCGATCCAGTCCCGGCGGTCCGACCCCGGCGCGCAACGCGAGGTCGATCGTCTCCCAGGCGCCGAGGTCACCGTGACAGATGGTGTGGCTCCAGCCCATCCCGTAGGTCCAGCAGGACTCCGCCGCGCGGGCGAGCACGTCGAGGTGCCGGGCGTCCTGACCGTCGCCGAGCATGCCCGCGGCGACCGCGCCGATCCCGCCCGACCCGTGGCACCAGGCGGCGGCGACGTCCATGAAACCCCGCAGATCCCGCCAGCCGGCCAGCTCCGGATGGTACAGCGACTCCTCGTAGTCGAAGGCGGCGTAAGCCGTCTCCCGCAGGTCCGCACGCCCGGTCACGGCGGCGAGCCGGGCCAGGGTCCACCCGATCCCGCTGGCTCCGTGGGCGACCCCGCCGAGCCCCTCGGGGAACTTGGGGGTCTCCCAGCACACGCCCCGCTCCCGTGCGGTGACGCCGCCCGCGAGCCGCTCGCCGATCCGCAGCGCCTCGGCGAGCCACCGATCGTCACCCGAGTGCTCGGCGAGCCTGATCAGCGGCACGATCGCCCCGGCCGCGCCGATGAGGATGTCGAGCACGGTGTCCTCGGCCACCGCCTCGGGGATCAGGGCGGCGAGCTCGCCCGCCTGGGCCAAGGCGTCGCCGTTCTTGATCCCCAACCGATTGAGCAGCAGCAGCGTCCAGATCCGGGACCCCAGGCCGATGTAGCCGCCGGGCGGCTCCGGGCGGATCTTGAAGGTCGTCCGGCGATCCTTCTCCATCTGCACCTCCACGGTGCGGATGGAGTGCAGGACCGCGTGCAGCAGCGGTTCCAGCCCGGGCACCTCGTCGGCCCGGCCCCGCTCCACTTCGGTGAGATAGGCGCCGAGCAGCACCGCGACCCCGGACGCCCCGCTGTACAGGTCCTGCGACAGCGGCTGCACCGACCAGCCCGTCGGGTCGAGCATCGGCGCGATCCAGGTGACCGTGCCGTCCTCGGCGTGGATCGCGCTGTCCCGAAGCCTGCGGAGGATGCCCGCCGCCAGCCCCCGCCGCACCGGATCGAGGTCGCCGGTCCGGATCCGGGCGGGGATCATCGCCTCCCCGTCGGGCAGCCAGCCCTCGTTGATGTAGGCGCTGACCAGGGCCGACCGCATGACGCGGAGGTCGAGGTCCTGGTCCCGGCCGCGCCACCGGTCCAGGGCGTGCTCCACCAGGTTCAGCTCGGCGCCCCACGCGGTCCCGCCCGGCCCGTCCATCCGCCCCCGCCGCGGCGTGGTGGCGAAGAAGGGGATGTCGCCGACGAGCAGATCCCCGATCTCGGCGGCGATCACCTCCGGGTCGTCCGGGACCCCGCCCATGTTCCCGGCGTGCTTGGCCAGCAGATCCGCGGCACGCCGTACGGCCGCCGGCTGGTCGTGCAGGGAGACCGGATGCCAGAGCATCCGGGCGAGCTCGGCGTACGTCTCCGTCCCGCGCAGCACCACCCGGATCGGGCGGTCGGTGAAACCGCTGAACTCACCCGCGAGCTCCCCGGCGGCGTCCAGCGCGTTCAGGCGGTCGTTCATCTCGGTGTATCCGTCGATCACCCGATCCCAGTAGGCGCGCAGCACCGGCTCGCGGCTCGGGTGGTTCTGCGACAGCCGTACCTCGGTGTGCTCGACACCCATCCTCGCCTCATCGGTGCCGGCGCCCACCACGACCGGTGTCTCGGCCACCGGCTGCTCACCCGGGAGCGAGCCCAGCGCGGAGGTGTCGACCCCGCGCCAGCCGAGCGCCACACCCCGTCCGGGAAGCAGCCCGGTGCGCATCACCGACCCGCCGACCTGCTCGGCCGCCCGGTCGATCGCCAGCCCGTACCCGGACGGCGGCGACGCCACGTGCGGGGTGAACAGCGTCTCGCAGTCGACCACGGTCGGCACCGGGCCCACGGCGATGAGGTTCTCGGCGTGCAGGTCGCTCCCGCCGAGCAGCCGCATCAGCGCCGCCCACTGGCCCACCCCGCGGTAGAAGCGGCGCAGTTCGGCGTCGTCGGCGCAGTACCGGTGCTGGACGAACTCCGCCCAGCCGTAGCCGTCCCGGACCACCACCGCGGGCACCCGGATCCGGGTGGCCGCCGGCTCGCCGGGGAGAAGCCGGGGCAGCAGGGCGGCCAGCTCCGCGTCGACCGCGAGCGAGCGCGGCTTGTAGACCACCCGGCCCGCCTCGAACGTGAGAATCGCCACCGAGTCCCCACCGCGATGGGTGTCGCCCTCGCCGAAGCCGACCGCGGTCAACCCGCCGCACGGACCGGGGAGCAGCACCTCCAGTGCGTCCCGATCCTCGGCGAACCGGCGCGCGGCGGTCACGGCCGCGCCGCACCGCGCGGTGACGAGGGCGTCCAGCCGGGACAGCAGCGTCGGATAGTGCTCGGTCAGCGAATGCCAGAACGCGGGCTCGACCAGCTGCGCGCTCCACTCCCGCCACCGCGCCTCCGGGTCGTCGGCGGTGAGGCGACGGGTGATCCGCGCCGCGTTGAGCTCAAGCAGCAGCACCCGGTTGACCTTGAGACGGACCGTCGTCTCCAGCGACTCGGCCGCGCCGTCGAAAAACGCCCGCCGCTCGGCCACCCCTAGATCCTCGATCGTGTCGAGCCCGGTCGCGAGCGCGGTCAGCGCCGGGTCTACCAGGGGGCCGAGCGGCGGGTCGAATTCACCGGCCACGGCGGTGGTACGCCGTTGTCGTCAGCAGCAAAGCAAGCCTCTCTGATCGTGGGGCTGAGCACTCAGGACCGTGAGACCGGCCCGGCGGCCGGGAACGGCTGTCAGCAGCAGTCGTACCGCGAGGAGCCGGTACAGACGCTTCCGCAGTACCCCGAGACGGGCGGCCAGGTCATCGTGATCTCGGACTCGGCGTAGGCGCCGAGCACCGGACCCGCCGGACCCTCCACCTCACCACTCCGCCAACCGGCCACAATCTCCTCGGACAACTCAAGCGTGGGGGGCATGAACTCTCCTTCCCGTGACACCGTTCGGTGTTCCTCAGCAGCACATCCGGGTCGGGGATATCGAGCAGACCGTGCCGCAGGTTCTGGTGCGCAGCGCCGAGGGCATCGTGATCTCGGACTCGGCGTAGGTTCCCGGCAACACCGGACCCGCCGGACCCTCCACCTCACCACTCCGCCAACCGGCCACAATCTCCTCGGACACCTCCACCGTCGGGGGCATCGCTCCTCCTTTCACTCAGGACGCCCGGCGCCCAGCCAAAAGGACGGATCGCCGAATTCCCGGACGTACGTCAGCAGCAGGCACGGATCATGGACCAGGTGCAGATGCTGCCGCATCTCCCGCTCAATGCGGATCCGTCCATCGTGATCTCGGACTCGGCGTAGGCGCCGAGCACCGGACCGGCCGGACCCTCCACATCGCCGCTCCGCCAACCGGCCACAATCTCCTCGGACAACCGGGGTGTGGGGGACATGCACCCTCCTTCGCGCGGTCGGATCGGATCCTCGGCGGCCGTCCGCCGATCAGCAGCAGTAGATCGTGGGCTGGGACCCCGTGCACGCCGTACCGCATTTGCCGCTGTGCCCGGGCCCGGTCATCGTGATCTCGGACTCGACGTAGGCGCCGAGCACCGGACCTGCCGGACTCTCCACGGCGCCGCTCCGCCAACCGGCCGCAATCTCCTCGGACACTTCCAACGTCGGGGGCATGGCTCCTCCTGCCACCGGGGTGCTCGGCCCCGGTCAAGGTCGTGGGTCGGGCCGACAAGCCGGAAGGCTCACGGGCCGGGGGCCTGATGACGCACGGCTCAAACGGGTCGGGCCGCGTGCCGGGCCAGGGTGCGATCAGCAGCAGGGGTTGGTACGCGACCCTGTACAGATGCTGCCGCAGCGCCCCGAAATCGGAGGCCAGGTCATCGTGATCTCGTGCTCGGCGTAGACGCCGAGCACCGGACCCGCCGGACCCTCCACGGCGCCACTCCGCCAACCGGCCACAATCTCCTCGGACAACTCAAGCGTGGGGGGCATGACTCTTCCTTTCACTCAGGACACTCGGCACCCGGCCGAGGTCAAGGGTGGCTCTATCGGAGGGGTCAGCAGCAGAGCCGCCTGCCGGAATTGGTGCAGTCGGTGCCGCAGCGCCCCGACTGGGGCGGCCAGGTCATCGTGATCTCGGCTTCGACGTAGGCGCCGAGCACCGGACCCGCCGGGCCGTCGACCGCGCCGCTGCGCCAACCGGCCACAATCTCCTCGGACAACTCAAGCGTGGGGGGCATGTCCTCTCCTTCCTATGACCGGATCGTGCTTATGACGGCCCGGATCGAGTCGGAGTCGCAAGACACGGGAAGGGTCCCGCGTTCAATCGTGGGGGCCGGCGATCAGCAGCAGAAGATCGTGGGCCGGGATCTCGTGCACTCCGTGCCGCATCTCCCGCTCTGCCCGGGCCCGGTCATCGTGATCTCGGACTCGACGTAGGCGCCGAGCACCGGACCCGCCGGACCCTCCACATCACCCGTCCGCCAACCGGCCACGATCTTCTCGGACAGCTCCACCGTCGGGGGCATGACGTCTCCTTCGCTCCGCCTTGCGCCATGATCCGGCGAGGCGATCCCCCCGCAGTAGACGGCAAATCCGGGGTCTTGACAGATTTCATCCACCATGCTGTTAATCGGTGGTTGTCTTACAGATTTCAGGATTTGCTGTGGTTTTCTGCTACAGGCCCCCGGTCAATCTGAGGGTTTGCCACATTGCACTCTCTGCCTTTCGGCGTCAAGATCTAGTCAAGTCACCCGTTCGGCCCGCCGGCGACGCAGGGACACAAATGATCACGGTATCGCTGGTCGACGACGACCAGATGCTGATCGACGGACTCACCGCCTGGCTCGCGCGAGTCCCCGACATCGAACTGATCGCCGCGGCCCGCACCGTCGGCGAGCTCCTCTCCGGCGGCCGGAAACCGGCCCAGGTGGTCGTCCTCGACCTGCTCCTGGCCGACTGCTCCGACCCGGTCGAGAACGTGACCCGGCTCACCGCCGCCGGGAGCCGGGTTCTCGTGGTCGGCGTGGCCTCCTCCGGTGACCTGGCCGGACGGGTCGTCCAAGCCGGGGCCAGGGGCTACCTGACCAAAGACCACAGCCTCACCACCCTCACCGACGCGGTACGGGCGATCGCCGCCGAAGCCGCCGGCCCGTCCCCCGAACCGGCACACCGCCGGCACTACGACCGTCCGGCCCTCTCGCCCCAGGAACGCGCCGTCCTGCTCGCCTACGCCTCGGGCATGACCTTGACCGCCGCGGCCAGAAGAGCCGGCATCAAGCCGGGGACGGCCAAGAACTACCTGGACCGGGTGAAGGAGAAGTACCGCAAAGCCGGCCGCCCCGCCTACACCAAACTCGACCTCGCCACCCTCCTCCGCGAAGACGACCTCCGCGACCGCTGAGAACTCAGAGCTTCACGATCTCAAGTCCGGGCATACCGTCATAGTCGGCGTCTTGCGTCACCACCGGAAGCCCATGTGTAAGTGCCGTCGCCGCGATCCAGCTATCGTTGATCGGAGCCTTGCGCCCCTCCGCGCGAAGGCGCGAGACCAAGAGCGCCCATGTCTCGGAAACGTCTTCATCTATCGGCAACGGTTCGAAACGCTGGGCCAACTGGTACGTGGACAATCGCCACGACGCGGATTCATGGTCTCTTGCTTGCAGCACACCCAGCCGTAACTCGCCCAAAGTGACTGCCGACACCGCCCATTCGAACTCAAGGAACCGTTCGACATCGAACCTTCTAGCCTCCACACCGACGAAGATCGATGTGTCGGCTATGGCTTTGCGGAGCTTCACCACGGCAGGTCGTCTGTGGTCTCGGCCAGTACATCCCGGAGCTCTTCCGCGAGCCCTGTTTTGTCCGGCCCCAACCGAGCAAGTTCTTCCATGATCTCAGCCGCAGGAATCCAGCGACGCCGCCGCGGAAATGGCACGATCCTGGCCACAGGACGATTGTCCCGAAGAACATCGATCTCTTCGCCCGCCTCGACTCGGCGCAGCACCTCAGCGGTGTTGTTGCGAAGCTCACGTGCGGGAATAGCTACCATGCAACAACTGTAGAACATTGCTACGCACGTAGCAAGCCTGGACCGCCGCCCGAGGCGGTCAGCCGGGGACGCGGTGGTTCGCCAGGTGGGCGAGGACGGCGTGGTTGGCCTCCCAGCCGTCGGGGAACTTCACCGGCACGTTGAGCTGGAGGCGGCCCGCGGACGGGTGACGGTCCAGCAGCTCCGCGATCCCGGCCCGCGCGACCACGACACAGGCGTGGCGGTGCCGGGAGGTGAGCACGCAGAGCCGCCCGGACTCCAGGTGGAAGGCCGTCGCGTCCCGGCGTCCGGACAACGGGTGCAGCACCACGGTGACGTCGTACTCGCGGCCCTGCAGCCGGTTGGCGGTGTCCACCGTGACGCCCTCCGGGACCCCCGCGGCCCGGATCGCCGCCACCTGGTCCTTGTGCGCGCATCCGATCGCGATCCGCTCGGCCGTCACCGGGTGGGTGCCGTGCTCGTCGTGGGCGAGCGCCCCCCGCTCCACCAGCCGGCGGGCGATGCCCGCGCAGGCCCGTACGGCCTCGGCGTCGGTACGGACCGTATGCCGGTCGGGCAGCTCGTGCAGCGCCCACCCCGAGGTCGCGGCCTCCTCGATCGCGGGGTCCCAGGGACCGCCCGTCCCCGGGACGGCGAGCTCCAGCCGCCGTTGCCCCGCGGCCGTACCCGCGCGAAAGCCGCCGTCCGGGTAGAAGGCCGCCGAGACGATCGGCGCGGCGTGGGCGGGAAGCCGCCAGGAGACCGGCAGCCGATGCACGACCAGATCGTTCAGCCGTCCGGTGACCGCGACCGCGCTCTGCATCGGATCCCAGGCCAGACCGCTCCAACGGTCGCTCTCCACCACGGAGAAGGGGTCGAGCTGGCCGGGGTCCCCGACGAAGAGGACATGGCCGCCCGCGAAGAGGGGGGCGATGGACAGCAGCTTGTCGGAACGCATCTGGTAGGCCTCGTCGACGATCGCCCACCGCCACGTCCGGTCCCGCACCCAGGCCCACTTGTCCGCGGTTGAGACCGTGACCGGGCAGTGCTCCAGGGTCTGGATCTCGGCGGCCGTGAAGACGTCCGGGTGCCGCAGCACCCGCTCCGGGGGCCGGAACCCGGCGGCGTGCAGGCGGCCGACGGCGAGGCCGGGAGCCTGCCGGGCGAGCCGGTCCACCAGATCGTCGACCTGCTCGTTGGTCTGCGCGACGATCATAAGCCGCTCGCCGGCGCCGGTCAGCCGGAGCGCGGCCGCGACCACCAGCGTGGTCTTCCCGGCCCCCGGCGGCGAATCGACGATCAGCCCGCGGTGCCGGCCTCCGGTGAAATCGGCCAGGATCGCCTCGACGGCCCGCGTTGCCTCCTCCGCGGCGGATGTCACGACCAGGCCTCCAGCGCGTCGTCGTCGGTGGGCACGTACTCCGCGGGCGGCCCGCCGTGCGTCCACGGGGTCTCCTCCAGCGCGGGCAGCGGGGGCCGGCGGCCGCCGCCGAGGTCCAGGTCGGCGTAGCAGACCGACTGCCCGTGCTCCGGCACGCTGCCGGGTTCGGGTACGGCCGCGCGGCCCATGCCGTCCAGCAGCTGCAGCGTCACCCGGTTGCCCTCGATCCGCAGGATCTCGGCCCGCTGCCGGGGACGCCGGGGCGAGCGGACGGTCTTCCCCGGCGGGATCAGGACCGGATCGGCGGCCTCGACCACCACCAGCGGACGGCAGCTCGCCCGTTTCCCCCCGGGCGGGACGATCCTGCGCGCCGCGTCCACCTCCACCACCGTCCCGCGGAAGGCCTTCCCGCTGAGCAGGTGCTCCACCATGGCCAGCGGATCGTCGAAGGCGCACTGCGCCGCGAACTCCTGCTGGGCCGCCTCCAGCCTGGCCAGCCGATGGGCCGCGCCGACCGCGCCGTCCCGGCGGCCCTGCGGCGCACCGCCCTCGGCGAGCCGCCGATACTCCCGGGTGAACGCCGTGCGGTCCCGCTCCCACCGGCCCGCGACGCTCCCGGCATCGGGCAGCCGGCGGAGCAGCTCCACCGCCTGCCACATCGACGCCCACGTCGGCTCCAGCTGGGTTCGCAGCGCGGCCCGTACCTGACCCGGGGAACCCGACTCGTCGTACGCCGCGATGCTCCGCTCCAGCACCAGCCGGTCGAAGCCGGGGTCGGTGTCCGGACCGGCGGGCGGGGTGCGCAGCGGGTCCTCCGCGGCGTCCGCCGCCTCGGGTCCGGTGAGCCCGGGCGGCGGGTCGATCCAGCCGAGCTGCGCGGCGAGGTTCCCGTCCTCCACGGCGCTCTGCCCGGTCGCCCAATGCGCGCCGAGCGCCTGGGTGAGGGCGACCAGCAGCGACGAGCCGGCGTGTTCGCCGCGTTCGGCGAGGAAGGTCAGCCACGTGCCCAGCCGAGGCACCGACGGCGGCACCGGATACGGGCCGTCGGGCCTGCGGAACCGGGTGGAACGGCCGAGGAGACGGATGAACGCGATCCCCTTCGGGTTCGGGACCAGGATCTGCGGGGCGTCGGCGAACCGCTCCCCGCCGGCCGGCTCCGCGCCGAACCCGTCGAGGTAGGTCAGGACGACCTCGGCCAGCTCGGCCATGAACGCGAACCGCAGCTCCCGGTTGCGCGGCTGCGGGACGACGAGGAGCCGCGGGTCGGCCGGATCGGCGCCGACCATCGCGCCGAGCGGCGCCGCGGCCTCCCCCGCCAGCCTGAGCGGGACGAACACCAGCGGCCGTGGCGACAGGTGCAGGTGCCGTACCGTGGCGACGGGGAGCGCCCTGCCCCGCCGGACGGCTCGGGCGCGCATCAGCGAGGTGAGCACGCTCACCGGGGCACCGCCTTCCCGGCACGACCCGGTCTCATGCGACGGCCTCGGCGTACAGCAGCTGGACGTGGCGCAGCCGGGCCGCGATCTCCTGCTGATCGTCTGTGGGGGAGGCGGTGCCGTCGGCGAGGGCGAGCACCGCCGCGACGGACTCCAAGCCGCCGAGTTCCTCCCGGACCGACCGCCCCAGCGCCTCGACCCGGTCGGCCGCCCGTGCCTCGTCCCTGCAGAAGAACGCCATCTCACAACTGTCCAGGCATTCGGGGGCGTAGCGCGCCTCGACGGTCGTCAGGGCCGTACGGAGCTCCGCCGCCGGCCGGGTGGGGGTCCCCGCGGCGTCCGGCCGGAGGTCGAGGGTGAAGCCCGCGGGCAGCCCGTCCAGGATGTGGTCGATCCGCTTGAGCCGGGCGAGCTGACGCCGCAACACGCTCAGCTGCGGCCGCACGTCGATCAGCGCGGCCGTGGGGTGGTTCGCGAAATCCTTGGGGCACACCAGCAGCACCTCGTGCGACACCCGCCCGGGGTCCAGGCCCAGGTCGGCGAACACGCACCGCATCGCGTGCACGTACACCGCCGATTGGCGCGCCGCCGCCGAGACCTGCGCGGCGTCCGCCTGGTCGTCGACGATGGGGAACGATTTGATCTCCACCACGTGGAACCGCCCCCGAACCTGAAACGCGATCACGCGGGGTTCCAGGTAGACCTCGTATCCGGCCACGTCGAGCTTGAGCATCGGGTTGTCGAACAGCGTCCCCGTCGTCTCCCGCCCCTCCGCCGCCCGCGCGAGCTCGGTCCGGGTACGGGCGTGGCGCACCTCGGCCCGCCGGTCGGCCCCCGCATCGGAGACGTCCACATAGGCCACCTCGGAAAGGGACAGGCCGAACCTCTCGCGGAGCAGGCGGAGCAGATGGGCCGCTCCGTCGGCTTTGACCAGGTCGGCGAAGGAGTTCTCCCGGCTCTGCGCGAACGGGGAACGGCCGAAGGCGCCGGAACGGCCCAGGTGCCGTGCGGTTTTCCGTTTGTCCACCCCGGCGGCGTCCAGCACGGCCCGCCGGTCGCAGCCCGGGTTCACGGCGAGCGCCGCGATCGTCCTAGCGTTGTGCTCGACGGGTTCGGCGGACCCGCGCACCGGGTCGAGACGGCTCACGCGGTCCCCTCACTCTTCACGGTTCCCCCGCGGGCGCCGAACAGCCTGCCCGCCTCGTCCAGCCGGGCGACCGCCCGTTCGGCCGCCTCCGCGCGCTGCAGCCGGTCCCGGTCCCGGTGCACGGCGAGCTCGGCCTCGGCGGCCGCCGTGATCCGGACGGGATCGACCCGTTCGAAGCCGCCGACGCCGCCGGGAATGTTGTGGCCCATCCGGGTGAGCAGCCGGTACGCCGCCTCGGAGGCGTCCGTCCCGGCCTCGGCGAGCCCCATGACGTGCTCGGCGATCCGGATGGTCGAGACGAGGAAATCCGTCCGGGGACTCAGCGGCCCCACGATCCTGACCGGCATCGGCCAGGTGCTGACGGCCAGGACGCCTCTGGCCGGTGACAGCGGCTGCGCGGTGAGCGCCGCGCACAGATAGTACGGCCTGGCTCCCGGGGCTGCACGGTAGGCGCGTTCCTCGTCCCGCCGCAGGCCGGCGAGCCGCCCGGTTCCGACGCCCCCCGCGAAGAACGACTCGCCCACCGCGGCGATCAGCCTGGTCGCCGCCGGGACGCCGAGCAGGGTCAGCGCCCGGTGGACCTGCTCCCGCGCCGGAGGCGGCCGCTCCCGGCGCCCGGGTTCGAACGCCGCCTCCCAGGTCCGTTCGGCCTGGTGGATCTCCTCGCGCAACGCCCGGACCACGCTTTCCTCACCTCGGGCTCTAGCCTGCCAGACCCGAGCCCGCAGTTCGGTGATGTGCCGCTCCAGCTCATCGGGTCCCACGGCTGGGAGCATAGCTTTGCCCCACGACGATCCACGGGCTTCCCTCGATTTCCGGCGCGCACCCGTCGCCGCCGCCCACACCGAGCGGTCACGGCCGGGGGTCGGGCCGGATCAGCATGCCGCGGAGGAGTTCGGCGAGGCCGCGGCGGAGGTCGTCCGGGGTGGGCTCGGCACCGGCGCCGACGACGGCGTCGAAGACCAGGCCCTCGGTGAAGGCGACGATCTGACGGCTGTGCCGGAGCGGGTCCGACGACCCGGCGGCGGTCAGGATCGCCACCCCGGGTTCCCGGAAGAGGGCGCCCACCTTGTCGTACGCCGTGCGCAGCTCCGGCCGCCGGGTGGCCTCCAGCGCCAGCTCGTACCGGGCGATCGTCCGGCGGCGGCCGGCGGTCAGCTGGATCCACAGGGCCTTGGCGGCGAGGTCGGCGAGCGTCTCCGCCCCTTCTTCGAGGCCGGCGCCGGTCAGGGTGAGGAAGGAGTCGTACTCGGCGATCTCCAGCTCGGTGAGGCGGTCCAGCGTGAGCTCCAGCAGCGCCGAGCGGGTGCGGGCCAGGTTGGAGGTGGAACCCGGCGGCAGTCCGGCGGCCTCGTCCACCGCCCGATGGGTCAGCCCGCGCATCCCCCGGTCGGCGAGCAGGTCGATGGCGGTGTCCGCGACGAGTTCGGCACGCTGGGATCTCACCCCTTCATACTACATTTGTAGTTAAACTACAGGCGTAGTAAGGTGCACTACATCCGTAGTTAAGGAGAAGGTCATGAGACGCGCGACGGTGATCGGAGCCGGGGTCGGCGGGCTGACGGCGGCGGTGGCGCTGTGGCAACGCGGCTGGGCGGTGACGGTGTTCGAGCGGGCCGCGTCCTTGGAGCCGGTCGGCTCAGGGCTCGCCGTCGCCGTCAACGCGCTCAAGGCCCTCGACGTCATCGGCGTCGGCGACGGGATCCGCAAGCTCTCCGCCGTCCAAGGCGAAGGAGGGGTGCGGAGCGCGAAAGGCCGCTGGCTGATGAAGACCGCCGTACGGGAGATCTCCGACAAGCACGGCGACTCCGTGGTGCTCGTCCGCCGCGCCGACCTGGTCGACGCGCTCGCCGCGCAGCTGCCCCCCGGCGTCGTCCGGCTGAACACCGCCGTGGCCGAGGCGGAACCCGCGAGCGGCCGGGTCCGGCTCGTCGGCGACCCCGACCCGATCGAAGCCGACCTGGTCGTCGCCGCCGACGGCATCCGCTCCGCGGTCAGATCCGCCCTCTTCCCCGACCACCCGGAACCGAGCTACGCGGGGGTCACCAGCTGGCGCATGCTCATCCCCGGCGGCCACGTTCCCGGGCAGACCTTCGAAACCTGGGGCGCGGGCAGGGTCTTCGGCGTGATGCCGCTGATCGGCGGGGCCGCCTACTGCTACGCCACCGACACCGTCCCCGCCGGGGGTGGGGACGGCGACCAGCGCGCCCTGCTGCGCCGCCTTTTCCGGGGCTGGCATTCGCCCATCCCCGAGCTCCTCGACGCCGTCTCCCCGGAGGCCATCCTCAGGAACGACGTCTACCACCTCGCCACCCCGCTGCCCGCGATGCACCGCGGCAAGATCGCCCTGCTCGGGGACGCCGCCCACGCCATGACCCCCAACCTGGGCCAGGGGGCCTGCCAGGCGATCGAGGACGCGGTGACCCTCGCCCACGTCGCCGGGGGCGACCTCGCCGGCTACACCGCGGCCAGGCTGAAGCGCACCTCGGCGATCGTGGCCAGATCCGCCGTCGGCTGCCGGATCACCCAGGTCCGCAACCCGCTGCTGGTACGGCTCCGCGACGAGGGCATGGCCCTCGCCTGGCGCCTCGGCCGGCGCCGGATGGCCGCCGCCATGGACGACATCTTCGGCTGGAACCCCCCGGACTACACGCACACCTGACCCCGGGAAACCGAGGGAGGGTACGGCGCGCAGCCGTACCGGTGCCGGATGGTTTTGGGTTGAGGCGGGTCAGGCGACGAGGGTGTCGAAGGTGACGTGGAGGTGGCGGGGGCCGCGCAGAACCGGGTTCCGCCGATACACCGGCGGGTCGTACACGAGCTCGGGGTTGGCCAGGCGCCGGGCGAGCGCGGCCAGCGCCAGCTGCGCCTCCAGCCGGGCCAGCGGCGCGCCGAAACAGTAGTGGACGCCGCTGCCGAAGCCGAGATGCTCGTTGTCCCGGCGATCCGGGTCGAACCGGTCGGGGTCCTGGAACCGGCGGGGGTCGCGGTTGCCGGCGCCCAGGACCAGCCAGATGGGTGCGCCTTTGGGGATGACCGTCCC
Organism: Rhizohabitans arisaemae; assembly: GCF_025996515.1. Classification (GTDB taxonomy): domain Bacteria; phylum Actinomycetota; class Actinomycetes; order Streptosporangiales; family Streptosporangiaceae; genus Rhizohabitans; species Rhizohabitans arisaemae. The sequence goes on along the minus strand of NZ_BLRH01000024.1, from coordinate 192,520 downwards.
GGCCACGTCGATGTCCGCCAGGCAGGTGCGCTGCGGGAGCAGCTGCACCGGCGGTTCGAAGCGGAGCAGCTCCTCCACGAGCGGGACCGCCAGATCGGGGTCGTCCCGCAGCCGCCGCAGGATCTCGGGGTTGCGGAGCAGGGTGAGCATCCCGTTGGTGATGAGGTTGACCGTGGTCTCATGACCGGCGATGAGGAGCAGCACCGCCGTGACGATCACCTCCACCGGGGACATCCCGCCGTCCGGGCCGTGTTCCACGGTGAGCGCGGAGAGCAGGTCCTCCCCCGGCGCCAGCCGGTGCTCCTCAACCAGCCCGGTGAGGTATCCGCCCAGGTCCAGACGGGCCTGCTGGGCGACGCGCTGCCGTTCCAGGGGCCCCTCCTCCGGGTTGGGGTCCAAGGCGTTGACGATCTTCTCGGTCCAGTCGTGGAAGAGGTGCTCGTCCTGGTGGGGGACGCCGAGGAGCTTGCAGATCACCGCCACCGGGAACGGGTAGGCGAAGTCCTCCACGATGTCGACCTGGTTCGAGCCGTGAAAGCGGTCGATGAGTTCGGCGATCATCCGGGCCAGCTCGGCGTGCATGGCGTGGATCCGCCGGGGGGTGTGCGGCGGCCCGAACGGCCGGCCCGCCAGGCACCGCAACCGGTCGTGCTCGGGCGGATCCAGCCTGATGAAACTGGGCGGCAGGTTGGCCTCGTCCTCTGTGATCATCGGGCCGCCCAGCCGCGGGTCGCGGTTGCGGATGTCGGAGCTGATCCGAGGGTCGGCGAGCAGGCTGCGGATCTCCCAGTAGGTGCTCACCGCGTACACGCCGTCATCCTGGAGCGCCACAGGCGTTTTGCGGAGCTCCGCATAGATCGGATAGGGATCGGCGCGGTTCTCATACTCGGTGGCTTGATTGAGCAGGGTGCCGGAAATCATGGTGCAGTCCCCCTAGGTCAGGTGCGGGCCGGGGTGAAGGTGAGCCGCCGCTCGTTGGGCGCGTAGCCGCTCACCGTGACGGTGGGACCGTGCGTGGGCAGCGCGGGATCGGGAAAGTCCGCCGGCACCGGCCGCATCCCGTCGGCCCGCCGGTCGACGCCGACGAACTCGGGCGGGAACGGGGCCGCCGACTCTATCTGCCGACTGTAGAAGTCGATCCACCTGCCGTGGTCGAAGGTGACCGCGGCGATCACCCGGCCTTGGTACCCGTACACCGCCGCGAACCGGTGCTCGGCGAGGGCACCCTGGGTGACCAGGAGCTCCTCCCCCATGGGCGGCACTCCCACGGACTTGATGTTCACGCCGAACTGCGCGGACCAGAACGCCGGCACCCACAGGTGGGGGCGGCGGTCGAGTCCGGAACGCACCATGTTGTGCGCCGCGGTCTCGGCCTGGGAGACCGCGTTCCCCCAGTGCTCCAGGGAGAGAAACTGATAGCCGAAGAGCGGATGCGGGGCACGGGCCACGTCCCCCGCCACGAAGACGTCGTCGGTGACGATGCCGTGCACGTCGAAAGCCCGGCACCCCGCGTCGCAGGCGATCCCCCGGGGCCCGGCGGCCAGCCCCGATCCGGTGAGCCACTCGGTGTTGCGGAGCGCGCCCAGCGCGATCACCGCCACGTCGACGTCGAGCACGGTGCCGTCGGACAGATGGGCGCGCTTGAGCCGGCCGCCCAGATCGCCTTCGAGCTCGGTGACCGTGATGTTGCAGCGGAGGTCCACCCCGTTCTTGCGCTGGAGTTCCGCCGCGACGGCCCCGACGACACCGCCGAGCGCGCCGACCAGCGGGGCCGGGCCGCGTTCGGCGACCGTGACCTCGATCCCCCGGGCCCGGCAGGCGGAGGCGACCTCGCATCCGGTGAAACCGGCGCCGACGACCAGCACCCGGTGTGGCTTGGCCGCCAGGCGCCGCTCCAGCTTCGCCGCGTCCCCGACGCTCCGCAGGACGAAGACCCCGTCCAGTTCGGCCTCGGCCTCCCTCGGCCACGGCCTGGCACGCGCGCCCGTGGCGATCAGCAGCCGGTCGAAGCCGACCTCCCGGCCGTCGGCGAGCCGGACCCGGTGCCGGCTCAGATCCAGACCCGCGGCCGGAACCCCGAGCCGCCACTCCGCGTTGATCGCCCGCCGCCGGGGCAGCAGCGTACGGTCGGCCGACGTCCTGCCGAGCAGGACCTGCTTGGAGAGCGGCGGACGGTCGTACGGCTGCAGCCGCTCGTCGCCGATCATGATCAATGTCCCGGCGAAGCCCTCATCCCGGAGGGCCTCCGCGGCCCGCAGACCCGCCAGCGACGCGCCGACGACGACCACCCGGCCGTTCCGGTTGAACTCCGCGACGGATCCTTCAGTGACCATGGCCGCCGACCGCCCCCACCGGCTCCCGGGCTCCCTCGCCCCGCTCCACCAGAATCGCCTGGACCGGACAGGCCGCCGCGGCCCGCGCCACCTGCTCGGCGAGCGCCTCGTCGGCGCCGGGGTCGTACATCAGCGCCTCCTGGCCGTGCAGGACGAACACGTCCGGGGCGAGGAAGGCGCACTGCGCGTATCCCTGGCACCGGTTGAGATCGACGACGATCCTCATGAAGCCCCGTCCCTTCGATGAGTTCGATCATCGCCAGGGTAAGTCGCCGAACAGGGAAAACGTCATCCGGAATCGCCGTGTTGCACCTTTTGACACTCCCTTTGCGACTTTTCGACCTTCTCCCCATCCCGGAGCCGTTGGAAGCCGCCGCCTTTTCCATGGACTAGCAGGCGAATATTCGTACACCAGTTCAACCGTGTCCGATTTCTGGTGAAATTACAAATCTGGATGTCTTCCAGCAGACCCAGATAAACCGTCCAGCCCCAACCCAACAAATGAGCGAATTGGCAACGTCCAGACTCGCCATGTGCCTATTCTTTACGCATGGCAGCAACCATTGCGGACAGGGGTACCGCAACAGAAACCGGTATCGCCGAAACCAGAGACGATATCAAGGAAGTCGTGCACGGCCAGAAGGTCCTGGAAGTAAGACTCGACCGAGTAGAACTACGACTCAACCGAGTAGAGAAAAGGCTCGACGTGGTTGAACAAAGGCTCGACCGCGTTGAGCAGAGACTCGACCGTGTTGAACAGCGACTCGACCGCGTCGAGCAGCGACTTGAGGTGGTTGAGTACAAGCTCGAACGAGTGGAACTACGGCTCGAACAAGTAGCAGCAGACGTCGACAAGCTCAAGGCCGGGCAGATGGAGATGCGTGACATGCTCGCCGTCCTGCTCGCCCGCACCGAGTCTCTCGAGAAACCCGCCAAGGACACGAACACGTAGGTGCACTCCGGGCGGTGGACCCCCCTCCCACCGCCCACTCGATGAATAGAAACCCATCTGAGTATTAGATAGCTTCACCTAGACGACAAAGCGAATTATCATCGACGATAGAATGAGCCGGTCCACCAAGAACACGACTCTTGTCTACCTGATTAAGATCAGCGGAATTCGTGGATCACTTCGATCAGACCGATGATGTGGTCGTTGAATTCCGCCAACTCTTCGGCGGGCACCCAGAGCTCCAGAATTTCCTTTCCCCCGACCTGTCGAGGAGGGTATCGAGCGGCGAATTCACCGTCGACCTGAAAACGGGTGACATAACCGACCCCGGAGTGCGGGACGTTCCAATCCCGGGCGATCATCACCGCGTAGTCCTCGTTCAGCACCGGATAGAAGATCGGCTGCTCCGGAAGACGCGGCGGCCACCGCCGCCACCCCGACTCACGAACCAGCTCCAGCTCCTCCGGCCCGGTCGGCCGCCAGAACGTCCGCGGCGCAGTCATCCCACATCCCCTTCCTCAACCGTTCGGCACCGATGATGCCGGGCAGGACCACAACACGCGACCCGATATCAAGGATCAAGGAGGGTGGCCGTGCCGTCGCCGACACGACCGCGTCATCTACGAACGGTGAAACAGCCTCAGGGTGTGGGCGACGGAGGCACATCATGAACGCTGCGCATGACTTCCCTGCCCTGATCCTTCAGGACCTGTCGCCTGCTGCCGTCGAGGACTACCTCATGGTCAGCGGCTGGCGGCGCACCGAACACCGGGAGGGGCTGTTCTCCATCTGGGAATCGGACGAGGCCGACGCCAGCGTGATGCTGCCGTACAACACCGCATACCGCGACTACAGCGCACGGCTCAACGACGCACTCACCACGATCGCGGAGGTGTGCCGGATCGACAGCGGTGAAGCCCTCACCCTGGAGATCGCCGCCGCCCGCAATGACATCCTGCTGCTCCGCCTGGACCAGCCGGTCCCCGACGGCTCCATCCCCCTGCATGAGGCGGCTCACCGGGCCGGTGAGCTTACAGCGTCCGATGGAGCATTGAGTGGCGAGGCATGATCGTTCGGTGACGGTGGTCAGTCGCCGGGCAGCAGGCCGTCGGTGTGCATGGATTTGAGGACGTCGCGGGCGGTCTCCAGGGTGAGGTCGATGTCGGCGTCGGTGTGGGCGCCGGAGATGTGGTTGCGTTTGAGGGACATGGGGAGCATTAGGAAGCCCGCGTCGGTCATGCGCCGGTGGAAGACCCGGTAGGCCTCGTCGTCGTTGCGGAGCAGGTCGCGGTAGCCGCGTACGGGGCCGGAGGTGAAGTAGACCGCGAAGACGCCGCCGAACCCGGTGACGGTGGCGGGGGTGGAGAGCTCGGCGAGGACGGCCTCCAGTCCCGCGCGCATGCGCGTGCCGAGCCGGTGGGTCCGCCGGTAGAAGTCCGGGTTGTCGCGCAGGTAGGTCATGGTCGCCACGGCCGCCGCCACGGCGACGGGGTGCCCGTTGAAGGTTCCGGCGAGCAGGACGTCGGACTCGTAGCGGGCCATCAGGTCGCGTCGGCCCGCGAGCCCGGCCATGGGGAAACCGTTGCCCATGGACTTGCCGAAGGCGGTCAGATCCGGCGTGATGCCGCAGATCTGCTGGTAGCCGCCGGGCGCGTGCCGGAACCCGGTGATCACTTCGTCGAAGACGAGCAGGGACCCGTGCTCGGAGGTCAGCGTCCTGAGGCCCTGGAGGAACTCCTGGGTGGGGAGGAGCGCGCCGACGTTGTGCGGGATGGGTTCGAGGATGACCGCGGCGATCCGTTCGGGGTGCCGTTCGTACAGGGCGCGGACCGAGTCGAGGTCGTTGAACTCCGCGATGAGCGTGGAGTCCACCGCCTCGTCGAGCAGCCCGGCGGAGAGCGGGTCCCTCCCGTACGCGCGATCCGCCGGAGAGATCACGTTCCTGGCGACGGAGTCGTGCCAGCCGTGGTAGCAGCCCTGGAACTTGACCAGCAGGGGGCGCCCGGTGACCGCGCGGGCCAGGCGTACGGCCTGGGCCGTCGCCTCGGAGCCGCTCATCGTCGCGATCATCATCTCGGCTGAGGGGATGAGCTCGGCGACCAGTTCGGCCATCTCGATCTCCGGTGGTGTCACCCCCATCCCGATGAGGCCGACACCGTTCAACGCGCGGGCGACCGCCTCGTTCACGACGGGCGCGTTGTGGCCGAGCAGCACGGCTCCGAACGCCGCGTGGTAGTCGAGGTAGCGCGTGCCGTCCGCGTCGGTGACGTGCGCACCCTCCGCGGCCGTGAAGGCGTACGGCGCGCCGACGTACCGCGTCGCGGAGTTCACGCCCCCGGGGATCACCGCGCGGGCGGCGTCGTGGAGGGCCCGGCCGGCCGGCTTCATCGAGTCCACCTTGCATCCTTTACATGGAAAGTCATTTCACGTCGCAGCGAACCGTACGTGGAACACTGTGCCACGTCAATGTCCGGCCCCCCTTGACAGCGCGAAGAGGGGCCCTCAAGGATGCAGGCATGGAAAGAGATTCCATGTCGAGTCGCCCGCTCGGCATCCTGGTGGTGGGAGCCGGTGCGATCGCGGACCTGCATGTCGCGGCCATCACCGCCGACCCCAGGTGCGTGCTGGCGGGCTTCGCCGACATGAACGCCGATCGGGCGCGAACCGCCGCGTACCGCAACGGCGGCGTCCCGTGGACCGCCGACCTCGCCGGGGCGCTGGCCCGCCCCGACGTCGACGCCTGCATCGTCTGCACCCCCAACGACACCCACGAGAACCTGGCCCTGCGCGTGGCGGCCGCAGGTAAGCACCTGCTGCTCGAGAAACCCCTCGCGACGACCGTCGAAGGTGCGGAGGCGATCGTCGAGGCGTTCACGCGACGCGGCCTCGTCCTCGCCGCGGCCCACTCCCACCGGTTCTACGACTACGCCCGCACCGTCCGAGACGAGATCGCCTCCGGCGCGGTCGGGCGTCCCACCCTCGTCCGGCTCGCGCTGCTCGGCGGCTGGATCTGGCCGGACTGGCGCTCCTGGGTGATCGACCCGGCCAAGTCCGGCGGGCACGCCTTGCACAACGGCGTGCACCTGCTCGACCTGGTCACCTGGTGGATCGGCAGCCGTCCCGTCTCGGTGTACGCCAGGGGACAGCGCAGGACCGCCACCGAGCTGGACGTCCACGACTACCTGGAGATGGTGGTGCGGTACGAGGACGGCGCGGTGGCGATCTGCGAGATGAGCCGCGCCCATCGTCCCGCCGCGCTGGCCCAGCGGGACGTCGTGGTGCAGGGCACCGGCGGCCTGCTCACGCTGACGTGGGACGGCGAGGGCCCGCTCCTGTGGGATGAGAAGGGCGCGCACACGCTCGACCCCGGCGTGGCGTACGGCTTCGCGGCCCAGCTCGGCGCCTGGCTGGACGCGGTCACGGCCGAAGGCGCGGGGACGTCCGTGTCAGGCGAGGAGGCGGCCACGGCCGTCGCCCTCGGGGTCGCGGCCGAGCGCTCGATGGCCCTCGGCGTACCGGTGGAGGTGCTGTGAGAACGCTCGGCGTGCTGCTGGCCGGCTCGGCGGGAGCAGGTCACCAGAACCATCAGGCGGAGATGTACGCGCCCGGCTTCGCCGCGCATCCCGGCTTCCGGATCGTCGGCGCCACGGAGGACCGAAGCGGGTTCGACCGGGCGGACGTGGACGTGGTGAGCGTCTGCGTGCCGTTCGAGCACCGGGTCGAGGTCGTCACCGCCGCGCTGCGGGCGGGCAAGCACGTGCTGGTGGACAAGCCCGTCGCGCTGACCTCCGCCGAGTGCGCGCAGATCGCCGCCGTCGCCGCGGAGACGGGCCTGGTCTGCCTGCCCGCCTACCACCAGCGGTTCCATCCGGCGATCCGCGCCGCACGCGAGGCGGTGGCGGCGGGCAGGGTCGGGCTGCCGTGGAACGTGCAGGCGGACTTTCTCGTGGCGGGCGGCGGGCCGGTCTGGCCGTACGGCGAGCTGCTCAACTTCGCCCCCTACGCGACCGACGCGATCCACGCCGTGACCGGGCTGCCCGTGACCGCCGTCTACGCCCTCGCCAGACCCGTCGAGGGTCCCGAGGATCTGGTGACCCTCTGCCTCACCCACGAGCGCGGAATGACGAGCACCGTCGTCGCGGGCCGGACCCCGCCGATCGCAGGCGTACAGGGTCTGTCCCTGCACCGCTACCGGATCAGCGGCTCGCACGGCACGCTGCTCGCCGACGCCACCCGGCCCGGGGTCACCGTCCGAGGTGAGAAGGGGACCAGGACGGCCTGGGCCGGCCACGGCACCGTGCACCGCATGCTCACCGAGCTGCACGCCGCCGTCACGGGTGGCAGGCCCGCCGAACTCGGCCCCGCCGACGCTCTGGCCGCGCTCCTCCTGGTGGAGGCGGCCGGAGAGTCCGTCGCGACCGGCCGGGTCGTACGACTCGACAACGAACAGGCGAGGGTGTCGTGAAACTGCTGACCTACCTGCGCGACGGCGCCGTACGGCACGGTCGCCTGCTCGGCGACGATCGGGTTGAGGAGTTCGGGGACGGCGACCTCACCGTCTGGCTGGCCGATCCGGCCACGAAGCCGGGAGGGGCGGCACACGACCTGGCGGGCGTCCGGGTGCTCGCGCCGATCCCGCGTCCGGGGAAGCTGATCGGGGTGGCGGCGAACTACCAGGAGCACGTCACCGAGGCCGGAGCGGCCCCTCTGGACAGAAGCAGGCTCGCGCCACGCCTGTTCCTGATGCCGCCGACCGCCGTCCTCGCGCCCGGCGACGCGATCCGGCTGCCTTCGGTGAGCGACCAGGTGGACTGGGAGGCGGAGCTGGGTGTGGTCATCGGTAGGACCGCCAAGGGCCTGAAAGTGGACGACGCGCTGTCGGCCGTCGCCGGGTACACCGTGGCCAACGACGTGTCGGCCAGATCCATGGCGTACGGCTACGAGCGGGACACCGGCGACCCCGCGGTCGGCTTCTTCGACTGGCTCGCGGGCAAGTGGCTCGACGGCTTCGCCCCGTTCGGCCCGTATCTCGTCACCGCCGATGAAGTGCCCGACCCGCAGGCGCTCGACATCGAGCTGCGCGTCAACGGCGCGGTGAAACAGCGCGGCTCGACCAAGGACATGATCTTCACCGTGGCGGAGCTCGTCGCCTTCGCCGCGAACCTCATGACGCTGCACCCGGGGGACGTGCTGATGACCGGCACGCCCGCGGGTGTCGGCGCGAGCTCGGGGGAGTTTCTCTCGGCCGGCGACGAGATCCACGTCTCGATCGCCGGTCTCGGTTCCTTGATCAACTCCGTCTCACCGAGGGAGACCCCATGACGGTACGACCGCTCTCGCTGATCGTCGCGGGAGCCCTGCTCCTCGCGGCGGCCGGCTGCGCCGATCCGACCAACACCGGCGGCGGCGGGGACGGTGGCGCGAAGAACGCGCTCAACGTCTACCTCTACCAGAAGCCCAAGCGGTTCAACCCGCTCGACCCGCCGACCGGCCCCGACCAGCAGGTCATGCAGCTCATCTTCGACAATCTCCTGACCGTCAATGACCAATCCGAATACGAGCCGCGCCTGGCGGAGAGCTGGGAGATCTCGAAAGACGCCAAGTCCTTCACCTTCCGCCTCCGCACCGGGCTGAAGTGGAGCGACGGCAAGCCGTTCGGCGCCAAGGACGTGCTGTTCACCTACAAGCTGCTCGCCGACCCCAAAAGCGGGAGCGCCATGGCGGGCAAGTTCGCGGGCGCGTCCTTCGCCGCGCCCGACGAATCGACCTTCGTGATCACATTGGCCAAGCCCAACATCGGGTTCCTCTCCCTGATCGCGGGCCCGTTCGCGTTCATCCTGCCCGAGCACGTCCTCGGTGCGGTCCCGGTGGACGCGATCGCGGGCAACGCCTTCTTCAACAAGCCGACCGCCGGGCTCGGGCCGTACACGTTCGTGGACTACAAGACCGACCAGTACGTCGAACTGGCCGCCAACCCGAACTACCGCAAGCCCGTGGGCATCCCGAAGATCTTCCTCAAGCCGGTCACCTCCGACGTGGCGACCGCCCAGCTCGGCACCGGCGAGATGGATCTGGCCCAGATCTCCCCCACCGACCTGCAGTCCGTCCGGTCGCTCCCCGGCGTCACCGTGGCCGGCAAGCCGAGCCCCGGGTTCCTGCGGATCGCCGTCAACCAGACCGAGAAGCGGTTCGCCGACCCACGGGTCCGGCAGGCCATGCTGCACGCCATCGACCGGCAGTCGCTGGTGGACAAGCTGCTCGCCGGCAAGGGGAGCGTGCAGAACTCCTCGTTCGTCGCCGCCGCGGCGCTCCCGCCCGACCTGAATCCGTACGCCTACGACGTCGCCGCGGCGAAGAAACTGCTCGCCGACGCCGGATGGGACGCGAGCAAGCCGGTGACGCTGTCCTGGATCCCCGGGCAGCGCGACCGCGACGCCGCGGCCACCGTCATCCAGGGCGCCCTCGCGGCCGCGGGCATGAACGTCACGTTGAAGCAGGTGCAGGCCGCCGAACTGCTGGAATCGTACGAGAAGCGGACCTTCGACCTCGCCCTCTTCGGCGGCGGGACGTACTCCGTCGATCCGTCGAGCAGCAACCCGATCCTCAGGTGCGACGCGTTCTACCCCAAGGGCGGCAACATCCCGCACTTCTGCGACAAGGAGATCGACCGGCTGACCGGCGCCGCGGACGCCGCCACCGACCCGGCCGAGCGGTCCACCCTCTACCGGCAGGCCGCCAAGAGGGAGAACGAGCAGGCCGCCTACGTCTGGATCTACAACCCCGAGGCCATCTGGGCGTACGGCTCCAGGCTCCGCGGCTTCAAGCCGAGCGGCGACTTCACCGTCGGGTTCTGGAACGCCGACGAGTGGAGCCTGGCGGGTTGACCCTGACCACGAGAAAGGAGGAACCGCCGTGCTGACCTACGTCGCTCGCAGGCTAGGGGTCAACGTGGCCGTCCTGCTCCTCATCAGCATCGGTGTGTTCCTCCTGGTCAGAGCCGCCCCCGGGGATCCCGTCCGGATGATGGTGAACCCCGAGCAACTCGCGGCGGGCGGCCCGGACTTCATCGCGCGCAAGCGGGCCGAACTCGGTCTCGACGACCCCGTCGTCGTGCGGTACTTCATCTGGCTGCGCGACGCCCTCACCGGTGACCTCGGCTACTCCTTCGTGAGTCGCCGGCCCGTGGTCGCGGTGCTCGGCGAGCGTATCGGGCCGACCGTCCTGCTGATGGGCACCGCGCTGCTGCTCGGCCTGCTCGTCGCGGTTCCGGCGGGCACGCTGGCGGCGGTCCGGCGGAACTCGGCGGCCGACTACGTCTCAGCCGTCGTCGGTCTCGCGGTGATCTCCGTGCCGAGCTTCTTCCTCGGCATCGCGGCGATCTACGTGTTCTCGCTGACCCTCGGCTGGTTCCCGTCGTCCGGCATGACGACTCCGGGGGACGGCGGCGGCGCCGACGTGCTGGCGCACCTGGTGCTGCCCGCGGCCATCCTGGCCCTGTCCATCGCCGGTCCCTTCATGCGGTACGTGCGGGGCGGGCTCATCGCCGAACTGGGCGCCGACTACATCCGCACCGCCGAGGCCAAGGGGGCGGGGCCGCCGCGCGTGCTGCTGCGCCACGCCCTGCGCAACGCGCTGATCCCGCTCATCACGATCATCATGATCTATGTGCCGCAGCTTCTGGCCGGAGCCGTGGCCCTTGAGCAGGTCTTCGCCTGGCCGGGCATGGGCCAGCTCGCGATCAGCTCGATCGGGCAGCTCGACTACCCGGTGGTGATCGGCTTCGCGCTGTTCATCGCGGTGCTCGTGCTGCTGTGCAATCTCGCCGCCGACGTCCTGTACGCCCTGGCCGACCCGAGGATCAGCCTGCGATGACCACCGTCCACTCCCCACGGGTTTCGCGCCGGTCGCCCGCACGGCTGGCACTTCGCCGGTTCCTGCGCAACCGGATGGCCGTCGCCGGCGCGGTGTTCCTCGTTCTCGTCGTCCTGCTGGCCGCGTGCGCGCCGCTCATCGCGAGCCACGATCCCAACGCCGTGGACCTGGCCGCGTTCCGCCGCCCGCCGTCGGGTGAGCACCTGCTCGGCACCGACTCCTCGGGCCGGGACGTGTTCGCGAGGTTGGTGTACGCCGGGCGGGTCTCGCTGCTCGTCGGCCTCGCCTCAGCACTCGCGGCCGTGATCATCGGCACGCTTCTCGGCGCGGTCGCCGGGGTCGTCGGCGGTGTCACAGACACCCTGATCATGCGTGCCGCCGACGTGGTGCTGTCGTTCCCCGCGCTGGTCGTGGTCGTCGTCCTGGCCGGAATCCTCGGTCCGAGCGCACCGATGCTGGTGGTGGTCTTCGCGGCCTGCAACTGGCCGACCGCCTGCCGGGTGGTCCGCGGGCTCGCGCTGGGCCTGCGCGAACAGGAGTATGTGCAGGCGTCGCGGGCGTTCGGCGCGAGCCGCGCGTCGATCATCGCACGGCACATCGTGCCCGCCGTACTCGCCCAGGTCGCGGTGGTCGGAACGCTGCTCGTGGCGCAGACCATCCTGCTCGAGGCCGTGCTGTCCTTCCTCGGCCTCGGCGTCCAGGCGCCACAGGCGAGCTGGGGCAACATGCTCACCGACGCGCAGAACCTGACACTGATCAGAAGCATGCCGTGGCTCTGGCTTCCCCCCGGCCTCGCCATCGCGCTCACGGTCCTCGCCGTCAACTTCGTCGGCGACGGGCTGCGCGACGCCGTGGACCCGAGAGGAGCTCGCTGATGGACGAGCCGCTGCTGACCATCGAGGACCTGGCCGTCCGGTTCCCCACCGAGGACGGCCTCGTCAAGGCGGTGGACGGCGTCTTCCTCGACGTCCGGCCGGGTGAGGTCGTCGGGGTGGTCGGCGAGTCGGGTTCCGGCAAGAGCGTCACGGCGATGTCCGTACTCGGCCTGATCAAGCGGCCGGGGCGGATCACCCGCGGGCGGATCGCCTTTCGCGGCAGGAACCTTTTGGAGCTGTCTCCCCGGGCGCTCCGCGCGGTACGCGGGAGCGAGATCGCCATGGTGTTCCAGGACCCGATGACGGCCCTCAACCCGGTCGTCCCCGTGGGCAGGCAGATCGCCGAGGCGGTACGGCTGCACCGGCGGGGGCTCGGGCGCGGGGCCGTACGGGACCGTGTCCTCGCGCTGCTCGCCTCCGTCGGCGTGCCCAACCCGGAGGCGCGATACCGGCAGTTTCCGCACGAGTACTCCGGCGGTATGCGGCAGCGGGCGATGATCGCGATGGCCATGGCCAACGAACCCGCTCTGCTCATCGCCGACGAGCCCACCACCGCGCTGGACGTGACCATCCAGGCCCAGGTCCTCGACCTGCTCAGGAGCGCGAGAGAGCGAAGCGGGGCCGCCGCGATCCTGATCACCCACGACCTCGGGGTGATCGCCGAGCTGGCCGACAGGGTGGCCGTGATGTACGCGGGCCGGGTGGTCGAGACAGGCGACGTGCACGCCGTCTTCGACGCGCCCAGGCACCCGTACACCCGGGGCCTGATGGCGAGCAGGCCCCGCCTGGAGTCCTCGCCCGGCGAGCTCGTCGCGATCCCGGGCAGCCCGCCGAGCCTGCTCGCGCCGCCTTCCGGCTGCCCGTTCCATCCGCGGTGCCCGATCGCCGGGGACAGGGAGCCGTGCCGCACCTCGCGGCCCGAACCGGCGAGCGTCGGCGCCGGGCACACCACGGCCTGCCACTTCCACGAGGAGCTCGCATGACGACCACGGAGGTGCTCCGCGTCGAGGGGCTGGTCAAGCACTATCCGATCAAGGCGGGTCTGCTCAGGCGGCAGGTCGGGGCGGTCCACGCGGTGGACGGAGTGGACCTGACCCTGGCGGCGGGCGAGACGCTCGGGCTCGTCGGCGAGTCGGGCTGCGGCAAGACCACCATGGGCCGGCTGCTCGTCCGGCTCATGGAGCCGACGGCGGGCCGCATCCTGTACGGCGGGCGCGACCGGACCGCGCTCTCCCCCGCCGAGCTCGGCGCCCTCAGGCGGGACGTCCAGATCGTCTTCCAGGACCCGTACGCGTCCCTCTCGCCGCGGCTCACCGTGCATGAGATCGTCGCCGAGCCGTTGCGGGTGCAGGGCGTGTACGAGGAGGGCGAGGTCGAGAAGCTGCTCGAACTCGTCGGCCTCGCGCCCGAGCACGCCAACAGGTATCCGCACGAGTTCTCCGGTGGGCAGCGTCAGCGGGTCGGCATCGCCCGCGCGCTCGCCCTGCGGCCGCGGATGCTCGTGCTCGACGAGCCGGTGTCCGCGCTGGACGTCTCCATCCAGGCGCAGGTGATCAACATGCTGGTGGACCTGCAGCGCAGGCTCGGCCTCGCGTATCTGTTCATCTCCCACGACCTGTCGGTGGTCAGGCACATCTGCCACCGGGTCGCCGTCATGTACCTCGGCAAGATCGTTGAAATCGGCGGGGTCGCCGACATCTTCGAGCGGCCGAGCCATCCGTACACCAAGGCGTTGATCTCCGCGGTGCCGATCCCCCATCCCTCGCTGCGCGGCGCGGCCGAGCGCATCCTGCTCTCGGGGGACGTGCCAAGCCCGGCCGACCCCCCGTCGGGCTGCCGCTTCCGGACCCGCTGCTGGAAGGCGCGGGAGCTGTGCGCCGTCGAGGAGCCGACCCTTGAAGACCGTCTCGGCGCCGGGCATCCGAGCGCCTGTCACTTCCCAGAGGAGTCCATCCGTGCTCGACACCCTTCCCGACACACCGCCGGCCCGTCCTGACCGCCCGCCTGTCGCCCCGGTACGGCGCGACGGCGCGCTGATCATCGCATCGGGGCAGGTCGCGGCCACCCCAGATGGCGGGCTGATCGCGACGGGCACGGTCGGCGTGAACGTGGACCTCGCGACCGCCCGCACCTGCGCCTGGCGGTGCGCCCGCAACGTGCTGGCGGCCGTACGTGCGGAGGCCGGCTCTCTCGACCGGGTCACCGCGCTCAAACTGACGGTGTACGTCGCGTGCGTGCCGGGCTTCGCCGAACAGCACCTGGTGGCCGACGCCGCGACGGAACTACTGCTGACCGTGCTCGGCCCGGAGTCCGGCGCGCACGCGAGGGCCGCGATCGGCGTGGCCGCGCTCCCGCTCGGCAGCCCCGTCGAGGTCGAGGGCACGTTCAGGATCGACGATGACTGACCTTCTGATCAGAGGCGGCCTGTTGGTCGACGGGACGGGATCCCCCGCCCGTACCGCGGACGTCGCGGTCTCCGGCGGGCGGGTCGAGGCCGTGGGGGACTTGACGGGGCGCGCGGCGGCGCGCGTGGTCGAGGCGCGCGGGCGCGTGGTGTGCCCCGGCTTCGTCGACGTGCACAGCCACTCCGACCTGGCCCTGCTCAGCAACCCACCGGCGCACAGCAAGATCCGCCAGGGTGTCACGACCGAGGTGCTCGGCAACTGCGGACTCGGTGTCCTCCCCCTCACGCCGGAGACGGACACCGCCGCCCTGCGCGCCGCCGTCGCCTTCATCGACGCCGACCCCGCGGTGGAGTGGTCATGGCGGAGCCTGGCGGACTACCGGGCGGTGCTCGCCGGCGCGAGGCCCTCGGTGAACACCGCCTCACTCGTCGGGCACCTGCCGCTGCGGGCCGCCGTGGTGGGATTCGCCGACCGGCCGGCCACGCCCGCCGAGGTGACCCGCATGTGCGGGTTGCTCGCCGAGGCTCTCGACGAAGGCGCCGCGGGGCTGAGCACCGGGCTGATCTACGCACCCGCCTGCTATGCCGACGAGGCCGAGTTGATCGCGCTGGCCGGGGTCGTGGCGGCGTACGGCCGGGTCTTCTCGTGGCACCTGCGCGACTACACCGACCGGCTGCTCGAATCGGTGGGGCAGGCCGTACGGGTCGCGGAGGCGAGCGGGTGCCGGACCCAGATCTCCCACCTGGCGGCGGTCGGCCGCCGCAACTGGGGTGGGGTCGCCGAGGCGCTGCGGTTGATCGAGGCGGCGGACGCGGACGTGCACGCCGACGTCTATCCCTACCTGGCCGGCAGCGCCAACCTCTCCCAGCTCCTGCCCGGCTGGGCGCACGACGGCGGTGAGGCCGCCATGCGCCTTCGGCTGCGCGACCCGCTGGTCCGCGACCGGATCAGGGCCGAATGGGCGGGCCGCTGGTGGGAGTGGGCGGACGTGGTCGTCGACGGGAGCCCGCTCGCGAGCGACGACCACGCCATGGACCTGGTCGCCGAACACGGCAACTCCGTCGCCATGGTGGCCTCCGGCCGTTCCGAGGACGACCTGCTCGCCGCGCTCACCCATCCCGCGACCGTGATCGGCTCCGACGGACTCGCGCTCGACCCGGCGGGGCCGACCGGTCGCGGAACACCACATCCCCGGTCCTACGGCTGCTACCCTCGCCTCCTGCATCGTTATGTCGGCCCTGGACGGCTCACGCTGGAGCAGGCTGTGCGCAAGTGCACCGCGGGGCCCGCCGAGCTGTTCGGGCTCGCGGGTCGCGGCTTGATCCGGCCGGGCGCCGCGGCGGACCTGCTGCTGCTCGACCTGGAGAAGATCGAGGATCTGAGCACCTTCACTCATCCCCACCGCTACCCGGCGGGCATCGACCTCGTCGTCGTGAACGGAACCGTCGTGATCCACGACGGCGTCCACACGGGCGCACGGCCGGGCCGGGACCTGCGCGTGCCGACGGAAGTGACGACATGAGACGGACCATTGACGACGACAAGCCGGCCGCGGCCAACTATCACGCCCACGCCCTCGCCCGAGGGCTCGCGCTGCTCGAAAGGCTGGCCAAGGCCAAGCAGCCGGTCACCCTCGGCGAGCTGAACGACGACACCGGCCTGCCCAAGAGCACGCTGGTACGGCTACTCGCCGTGCTCACCGAGACCGGGTACGTGGTACGGGTGGACGAGCGGCCGTCGTTCCGGCTCGGCCACAAGGTGCTCGAACTGTCCACCGCGTACATCGCCACATTGGACGCCTCGGCCGCCGCCAGCGGCTACCTGGCCCGCCTCGCCGCGTCCACCGGGCAGACGGCCAACCTCGGCGTCCTCGACGGGGAGCAGGTGCTGCACCTGCGCGTCGAGGAGCCGGACCGGCCCATCCGCTACACGGCCATGAGCGGGTCGCGGGCGGAGGCGTACGCGACCGGCCTGGGCAAGCTGCTCCTGGCCGGGCTCGGCGCCGGCGAACTGGCGCGCCATCTGCCCGCGGAGCCGTACGCGCCGAAAACGGGCAACACCCTGACCGGGCTCGCCCGGCTCCGCGCGGACCTTGAGCTGACCCGGGAACGTGGATACGCGTTCGACGACAACGAGTCGAACGTCGGCCTGCGCTGCCTGGCCGTCCCGCTGGAGATCGACGGACGCTGGGTCGCCTCGGTCAGCGTCTCCGGCCCGTCCGGCGAACTCGACCCGGACCGGCACGGCGACTACCTGGCCGAGCTGCGCGCGACCGCCGTCGAGATGGCCGCGGACCCCGACCTCGTCGCCGCGCTGCGCATGGTCCACCGTTCGCTGTCGCCCGTGGAAGGGGGCCACTCCTGATGATCGATGTGCACACCCACTGCATGCTGGCCGAGCATTGGGGCTGCGAGTGGGAGGCGAACTGGCGGCCCGTCTACGGCAGGGACTGGGCCGACGTGACGCCCGCCGACTACGACGCGGCCATGAAGGGGGTGACGGCGGCGTTCGTCTTCGGCATCCGGGCCACGTCGGCGGGCGTGGCCACGTCGAACGAGTTCGTCGCGCGCTTCTGCGCCGACACCCGCGCGGAGACCGTGGGCTTCATGGCGCTCGACCCCACCGACCCCGACGTTCTCGAGCAGATGGCGGACGGGGTGGCGAAGGGGCTGCGCGGCGTCAAGCTCTATCCGGTGCTGGCCCACTTCGACCCGCGCGACGCCGTTCACGATCCGTTCTACGCCGCGGCCGCGGCGGCGGGGCTCGTGCTGCTCTGGCACATGGGCGCGACGCCTAGCCCGCGCGGTGACCTCGGGGTGACCAATCCCCTGGTCGTGGACGAGGTGGCCAGGCGGCATCCGGGCCTGAGCCAGATCATCGCCCATCTCGGGCATCCGTGGCAGCGCGAGACGATGGTGGTGCTCAGAAAGAACGCGCGGGTCTTCTCCGACGTGTCCGCGACCTGGGCCAGGCCACTGGACGGGTTTCTCTCCCTGGTCCGCGCGCAGGAGTGGGGGGTGGCGAACAAGCTGCTCTTCGGCTCCGACTTCCCGCTCTGGACTCCGGACGAGGCGGTGCGGGGGCTGCGGGCGCTCACCGAGATCCGTGTCCCCGGGCTGGAAGGCGTCCGGCCGGACACGATCGAATGTCTGCTGGAACAGGACCCGCGTGCCCTGCTGGGGGTGCGATGAGCCCCTTCGAGCCGGTACGGCTAAGCGAGCTGCCTACTCCGGCGCTGCTGATCGATCGCACCCGGCTTGTTCGCAACATCGCCGACATGTCGGCGATGGCGGCGTCGGCAGGGGTACGGCTGCGCCCGCACTTCAAGGCGTCCAAGTGCCTTGACGTGGCCAGGCTCCAGCTCGCCCACGGCGCGATCGGGTTCACCTGCGCGACCATGGCCGAGGTCGCGGTGCTGCTCGACGCGGGGATCACCGACCTGGTCTGGGCGCACCAGCCGGTCGGGCCCGCGAAGGTGGCCTTCGCCGTACGGACCGGGGTGACCGTGGCGATCGACTCGGTCGAGGTCGCCCGCCCGCTCGCCGAGGCGGCGCAGACGGCGGGGCGGCGGGTGCCGTACCTGATCGAGGTGGACACCGGGCTCGGCAGGGCGGGGGTGGCGCCGGAGGACGCGGTCGCCCTCGCCGGCGAACTGGCGGCGTACCCGTCGCTGGAGTTGCGCGGAGTGCTGACCCACGAGGGCCACCTGATGACGTACCTGGGCGACCGGACGGGCATGGACAACGCAGGCAGGCTGGTCGGTGAGGTCCTCGCCGGCGTGGCCGGGGAGCTGCGCGCCGCCGGCCATCCGTGCGAGATCGTGTCCGTCGGATCGACGCCGGGCGCGGCCACCGCGCCCTTCGTCCCCGGCGTCACGGAGGCGCGGGCGGGCACGTATGTCTTCTACGACGGCAATCAGGTCGCGCTCGGCACCGCCGATGAGTCCCGTACGGCGCTGACGGTGCTCACCCGGGTGGTGAGCACCAAGCGTGACGGGACCGCCATCGTGGACGCGGGTCTCAAGGCGATGAGTTCCGACGCCTCCGTGACCGGCTCCGGCTTCGGCCTCGTGGTGGGCCGGCCCTCGCTGGCCTTCGCCAAGGCCAACGAGGAGCACGGCTACCTGACCGGGCGGGACGCGAAGGCGCTGCGTGTGGGCGATCCGCTACACGTCCTGCCCAACCACGGCTGCGGCGTCGTCAACATGTGGAGCTCCGCCTATCTGGTCGAGGGCGACACAGCCGTGGCCCGCTGGCGGATCAGCGGCCGGCACTGATCAAGGCGCCCGGTCGAAGGTCGTGGGCCAGGTGCGCAGCGCCACCTCCGTGAGGAGGGCGTCGCCGTTGCGGCTCGTGTCGGTGATCGAGACCCGCACGTGACGGGCGGGCACGCCGCCGGCCGAGGTCCAGTCGTAGTCGTCCGTACGGCGCATCGTGTACGTCTTGACCGTCCGCCAATCCGTCGTGACGGCCGTCTCGACGGTGGCGGACTCGGCGTACCCGGGCTTGAGGACCACACCCACGTCACCGATCGGATAGGTGTCGTCAAGGGTGAGCGTCCACTGCCGTACGGGTGGGGCCGGGCCGTCGGCGGCGGCCGAGTGCCAGTAGTCGATGCTCCCGTCGATCGGCCCGTACGGCTGGAGCGAGGGCCTGCTCGACGCGGTGTGGGTCAGATCGGTCTGGATGGTCGCCTGACCCGCCTGGTACATCCCCCACAGGTCGAGCCGGTTCTCCACCGGGCGCGTGAAGGTGCCGCCGAGGATGCCTTCGAGCCGGTCGTAGTAGACGGTGAGGATCGTGCCGTCGTCGAGTTCCACGCTGCCCGGGTAGGACATGTCGGACGAGGGGAAGTAGACCCAGCCCGACTGATTCGTCCGCGGCGTCTTGTAGATCATCTTTCCCTGGGTGGCCGCCCATCCCCTGCGCGGGTCGTAGAACCTGCCGACCACCGGCCGTGAGCTGGCGAAGCCACCGGACACATCACCGTAGGTGAGGAAGAACGAGCCGTCCCGCAACTTGAGGAAGTGCGGCGCGTGCCCGTGAAGCCCCGGGACGTCGACGGGTGCGCTCCACGTCGCGCCGTAGTCGAAGGACTCGCTCTGCCGTACCGTCCCCGCCGGGTTGCTCGACGTCCGGGCCAGCATCACGATGTGCCCGCCGCCCAGATCGGCGAGGGCGGGCTCGCTGTACGAGATCGTGCCGGTGGGCCCGTCCCACATCACCACGCGCTCGTCCGATCGGTTCCACGTCGCGCCGCCGTCGGTGCTGCGCAGCACGTGCACACCCCACCAGCCGATCGACCCGTCGAGCGCGCGCATCGTGTAGACGGGCAGCACGAGAGTGCCGTTGTCGAGTTCGACGAGCTCCCCGTTGGAGGCCATCTGACTGGTGGGAAAGTCCCACACGAGCGAGTCGAGCGTCGTCGGAGCCGACCAGGTGACACCGTTGTCGGAGGAGCTGCGCAGATACACCTGACGACGGTGCTTGTTGGGGCGGCCCGGGAAGTAGTCGTAGTAGGTCATCAGCAGCCGGCCGTCACGCAGGGCGGTGAGGCTCGGCTCCTTCTCATCCGGGATCGCGGGGTCGTCCACGATGATCTGGCGGGCCGACCAGGTGCGGCCGCCGTCGGTGCTCCTCCGGGCAGCGATCTTGCTGAAGTTGGAGTGGCTGGTGCCGTACGAGTAGGCGACGTAGAGGTCGCCGTTGGCCAGCTTGGCGATCGATGGGAACCAGGCACAGGGTACGGTCTCGTTGAGCTGCCGGTTCGTGCTGTGGGTCGTGCCGAGAGTCGGGTCCCACGGCTGGCACCCGCCGGCCCCCGGCTCCTCGATCAGCACGTCCGGAACACTGGGATTACCGATCGAGGGCCCGTTCGCGCTCGCCGGCCCGGCGGGCCCGAACACGACGGCCACACCCAGGGCCACCGCGATCACCCATCGCGAATTCTTCCGCATGTCCACCTCCTGCTTGCTGAGATCGAATGCGGAATGTCGTTCCATGTCAATGATCGATGCAGGCGGCCCGTCGGAGGGCACCTACCGTCGAAATGACCGCGCACGCGGCGTGCGGAATGACCGGGACGTCGACGCCGCGGGGAAGATCCTCGCCGCCGGGCCACGGCCGATGCCGGCCCGTCGAGGCGCGAGAAGTATGACGAGGTAGGGCGGGCGGGGTTCGAACCCGCGACCCAGGGATTATGAGTCCCCTGCTCTGACCTGCTGAGCTACCGCCCCGTGCACAAGGTGTACCGACGAAAGGTGTACCGACGAATTCAACCAAAGGTCGGGCGACTTCGCACATCGGGGGCCGAAGACCCGCCGACGGTCCCGGTCTGCCCGCCCATCGATCATCGTAACCCTGTCGGAAGGCACACCCGTAGGTTTTCAGGGTACGGCGCCTGTATCCGTTTCGGCCCGCCGAATCCCTATGTTTCGACAGATCTGCGTTGAGCAGTGCCCCAAGGGCCCGGCCATCCGAACCAGGTGAGCTGAACTGGGGGTTTCCCCGGAGACCGAGTCCGTCACGGCATCGTGTTTCGGCCCCGCTCATCCCCTAGGGGAGCCAGGGGGATCCCCGGGGCGAAACCCACACCGCCCTTGGGTGCGACCAAAGTGCTACGGGGAACCTACGGGAGTCGCCCGATGTGCGGCACCCGGGCGAGCGAGCACGCTGAAGCCGTACCCGCGACCGCGGCCGGGTGGACGCGCCTTGGCCGTACCGCGGGATCACCCCTCACTCCTCCTGATCTCGGGACCCCTGATGCATGGAACGATCTCGCGGGCTTGGCAGTGGCATCGCCCGCTCATGCTCCTCACCGGCACGATGGCGGTGCTCACCGTGGCGACCCTGATCGGCCTCGTGGTCGACGGTCGCACGATCGACGGCCAGTCCGTCTGGGCGAAACCGCTGAAGTTCGCGATCTCCTTCGGGCTCTACGCCTTCACCTGGGCCTGGCTCTTCTCGATGCAGCGCCGGGCCCGGCGTCTGTGCTGGTGGCTCGGCACCTCCTTCACCGTGGTCATCGTGCTCGAAGTGGCGATCATCGTGCTGCAGGCGGCCCGGGGGCTCCGCAGTCACTTCAACGTCTCCACCGAGCTGGACGCCCAGCTCTTCGGCATCATGGGGCTGGCGGTCGTCCTGCTCTTCATCGCCAACATCGTGGCGGCCGTCCTGGTCCTCCTCGACCGGCACGCGGACCGAGCGGGCGCCTGGGCGATCCGTTTCGGGTTGATCCTCTCAACGGCGGGCATGGGGCTCGGCGCCCTGATGACCTCCCCCACCGCGGAGCAGCAGGCCGGGGTCGTCAAGGGGCTCATCGGAGCGCACAGCGTCGGGGTGCGCGACGGAGGACCGGGGATTCCCGTGATCGGCTGGAGCACCACCGGCGGCGACCTGAGAATCCCCCACTTCATCGGTATGCACGCGCTTCAGCTGCTGCCGCTCGCCGCCCTCCTCCTGCTCGCCCTCGCCGCCCGGTTCGCGGTCCTCCGTGACGAAGGCACCCGCGTCCGGCTGATCGTCGTCGCCGGAACGGGGTACGCGGGCCTGGTCGCGCTGGCCACCTGGCAGGCGCTCCGCGGCCAGCCGCTCGTTCACCCGGACGGCACCACCCTGATCGCTTTCGGTCTGCTGGTCGCCTCGGTTGCCACCGCCGTGACGGTGACGCTGCGGCGGTCCGCTCCGGCCGGCCCGTATCTCCCTCCGGCCAAGGTCCCCGTCGCCGGCGGCTGATCCGGACGAAAGGCGGCCCACCCGGCGGTGGGCCGCCTTTCGCGTATCCGGGGTCCGGCTCCCGCGGTCCCAGCCGATACGGCGAGCCCCCGGCGGGTGGCCAGGATTTCGCCTGATGAACAATCCGGATTTGTAGAACTATGTCCACTCCGCCGACCAGCCTTGACTTGTGTGACCAACAACTCTTAGCGTCAATTCACCTGAGTCAATCGGGGAGGCGCCATGGGGGTTGAGTTCCACCTTCTCGGATCGGCGGAAACCGTCGTATCCGGCCAAAGCATCATCGTGCCCTCAAGCAAACCGAGCGCGGCCCGCTTCCGACAGCCCCGGCCGGGCCTGTTCGGGCGAGGTCCGGTCCATCACGATCACGTCGTGCTCCGGCGCCGTGCGGAGATCCCGGCGGAAGAGCACGGCGCCGCGGTCCCCCACGGGGACGACGCGGCCGGCCGCGGACTCCGGCCGATGCGGCGGCGCCCCGCCGGAACGCCCTGACGG
Organism: Rhizohabitans arisaemae; assembly: GCF_025996515.1. Taxonomy (GTDB): domain Bacteria; phylum Actinomycetota; class Actinomycetes; order Streptosporangiales; family Streptosporangiaceae; genus Rhizohabitans; species Rhizohabitans arisaemae. Next base: position 169,855 of record NZ_BLRH01000024.1, on the reverse strand, counting down.
GTTCGTCCGGCGTTCCACCAGACGATCGGCACCGGATGCCCGGTGTCCGGTGTGAGCCCGATCCCCGGCGTCCTCGCCCGTCGAAGGCGAGACATCACAGCGGACGGCGCCACGCTCATGAAGGTCCGGATCGCCTGAGAGGGGACGTCATGACTTCGACCACCGGCTCGGAGGCGACCGCGTGGGTGCTCAACCCGCTGTTCATGCTGCGCATCGGCGGACTTCCGGTGAACACCGCCGCCACGCTGCGCTTCCCGGACAGCGCGGCCTGGGCCGACCGGGTGCTGGCCGCCGAGGAGGCGCTGGCGGCCCAGCGCCTGCCCACCGCCGAGGCGCTGCGGGCCGTCGCCACCGACGTGCCCGCCGACCTGCGGCCGCACCTCGTCACGCTGCGCAGGGACGTCCTCAACTCCCGCAGACCCCGCAACCCGGACGCCGTCCGGGCGCACGCCGCCCGGCTGACCGACCGGGCGCGTTTCGCCGTACTGGCCTGGCTGGAAACCAAACTGGGGCACGAACGGCTGTGCGCGATCGGCGGCGAACTCCTCGCCGACGAAACCGAGGAGCGCCGGGACCGGCTCCGGGAGATCGCCGCGGATCCGCGGCTTCGCCACGGCCTCCAGCTCGCCTCCCCCGCACTCGACGGCGACCTGGACGCCTACCTGGACACGCCGGCCGAGCGGCTGGACGCGCACACCCGCCACATCGAACGGTCGCTGCTGAACCACGTATACCGCGCCGCCTGCAAGACCAGTCCCTTCAGCACGCTCACCACGGTCGCGCTCGGCCGTTTCGGCGCCTGCGCGCCCGACGCGCTGACCATGGACGGCCTCGGTGATCCCACCCGCGGACACGTCAGGATCAACGTGGCGGCGCTGGCCCGCCTGACGGACGCGGTCGTCGCCGATCCCGAGCTCAGCGCCGACGTGCCGATCGAGCTGACCTCCGGTTTCCGCGCCGTCGACCGCAAGCTCCGGCGGGGCGCCGGGGACGACACGGGGGTGCCGGCCGGGACGGTCCTGCGCGACCTCGTGAGCATCCTCGACCGGGAACCCGGACTGCCGATGGGCGAGCTCGCCATGCGTCTCCACTGGCTCGACCCCCTGGCGCGGGAGCGCGGAACCCTGAAGCCGTACCTCCACTGGCTCATGCGGCTGGGCCTCCTGCAGGTGCCGGCGCTCCGGATCGACGTCCACAGCCCGGACCCGCTGGACGACTACCGCATCCGCGTCGCCTCCCTGGACCGGCCCTGGGCACGGGCGACGGCCGAACGGCTGGACACCGTCTCCGGCCACGTCGCCGCGTACGGCGAAGCCGGCCTGACGGAACGCCGACGGCTGACCCGGAGCATCGGGGACGAGCTGGGCGAGATCCGGTACGGGCTCGGCGCCAAACAGGCCGCCCTCCCGCGAACCCTGCTGCATGAGGACGTCTCGCACCCCGGCGTATCGGCCACCGCCGACCTCGGGCTCTGGGACGAGGGTGTCCTCACCGCGTTGAACAACCTGACGCGGATCCTGCCGCTGTTCGACCTGACATTGCCGGGGAAACTGGCCCTCAAGGGGTTCTTCGTGGCCCGGTACGGCAAGGGCGGGCTCTGCCGCGACCTGCCGCTGCTTGTGCACGAGTTCCACCGTGACTTCCCCGGCCACGCCTTCCAGGCGGCCCGGCATCGCCGCGCGTTCGACGCCGACGGGGAGTACGTGCCCCAGGACAACCCGCTCCGGCTCCCTGAGATCACCGAGCTCGACGAGGCGCGCCGCGACCTGGCCGCCCGGATGCGCCAGGCACGGGGGTCGCTGCCGTACGGCGCCGACGAGCTCGTGCTCGACGACGGGTTCTTCGACGCGGTGGCGGCCCGGATTCCCGCGTCGGCGGGCCGGTACAACCCGTACGGGTTCCTCCTTCAGACGGGCGACGACGGAGGCCGTCCGCTGGCCGTGGTCAACCGGATCCACAGTGGTCTCACCCTGCTGTTCTCCCGCTTCGCCCACTGCTTCGACGATGCCGGGCTGGTCAAGGAGCTCCGTACCACCCTGGAAGAACTGCAGCCGGGAAACGCCGTCTTCGCCGAACTCACCGAGGGCCACGCGACCGCCAACCTCAGCCTGCACCCGCCCATGACCGACTACGAGCTGGTCTGCCCGGGCGACGGCGGTTCGGTGCCGGAGGAGGCGCGGATCGCGGTGACCGAGCTTGAGGTGGTGCACGACGAGGCCGAGGGGCGGCTGATGCTGTGGTCGCCCAGGCTCGGGAAGGAGATCATCCCCGTCTACCTGGGCCTGCGGCCCCTCGCGTTGCCGGAGACGCAGCGGGCCCTGCTGCTGTTCTCGCCGTACTCCACGGCCGACCTGTCCGTCTGGGACGGCGTCGACCGCCTGCACGGGAACGCGTCCGTCCGCGGCCGCCCCCGGCTGCGCCACCGCGACCTCGTCCTCACCCGCCGCACCTGGACGGCGGACCCGGCCAACCTGCCGCGCCGCGGCCAGGACGACGCCAAGTGGTTCCTGGCGTGGCGACGCTGGCAGCGGGAGCACGATCTGCCCACCCGGGTCTTCGTGAAGATCGACACCGATCGGGGCGAGGACGACGGGGACGCCGACGCGGCGACCGCCCCGTGGGGGAAGCCGCGGTTCTTCGACTTCGACAGCTACTTCTCGCTCCTCCTCCTGGACCACTTCGTCCACTACGCCCATCGGCGGGTGGTCTTCCAGGAGATGCTCCCCGACTCCGACCGGCTGTGGCTCCACGGTTCCGACGGCGCCTACGTCACCGAGCAGGCCGTGGAGATCACCCAAGTGCGGAAGGAGTCCGGGCGTCGACCGGGGAACGACGGGCCGTCGTGACCTATCGACGGTTCGGCGGAGGCCGCCCCGGGTCGCCGGCGTCGCCTGTACCCCGCGCCGACCACGCCCGCGCGCCCGAAAGGACCGCGTCGTGTACGGCGCGCGCGATCCGGGCTCCCCACTCCGACCGCGGACCGGCGAACTCCTCGGCGGTCCCGTCGGCTCGCGCGGCCACGCAGAGGGCGTCGCTGGCGGTTCCGGTGCAGGCGTACCCGGCGGTGAGCAGCGCCTGGGTCTTCGCCTCGGTCGCCGTCATAACGGCGTTGACCAGCGCGGCGTCGGTCAGCCGGACCGGCAGGGAGACGACGATGTTGATCGTTCCGGGCACCCGGATGGGGGCGAGTTCCCGGTCCACGGCACCCGCGGGCGCGGCGGCCCAGGTGGGCACCCGCAGCCCGACGGTGGCGACGGCGTGGACGCCCTCGTCGGCGGCGGCGGTACGGCGGTCGACCGAGGCGGCGGTGAGCATGCCCACCCCGGGGCCGTGCAGACCGGCCGCGTCGGCGAGTTCACCCAGGTGATCCACCGGGTCCATCCGGGAGTATCCGGCGACGACCTGGGCGTTCATCACCCACTCGATCGGGCCGATGCCGCCGCCGAGCATCGCCGAGGAGATCATCCGCAGGCCCGGCCCGGCCCGCCACACCAGTGCGGGCAGCCGGACGCCGTCCTCCTCCCGCCAGAGCAGCTCCAGTCTCACGGCCGCTCCAGCGCCATGGTCGGCCGTCCGTCCCCGCCGACCGACACCGTCACCTTCGCCCCGAAATGTTCGGCGACGGTCTCCGCGGTGAGTACGGCGGCCGCGGGTCCGGAGGAGACGACACCACCCCGGGAGAGTAGCACCATGGTTTCGGCATACTGCGCCGCAAGCGACAAGTCATGCAATGTGGTGATGACGGTGAGCGCGTCGGCGAGCCGGAGGCGGTCGACGAGCTCCAGGACCTGCTGCTGATGGCCGAGATCGAGCGCGGAGGTCGGCTCGTCCAGCAGGAGGATCCGCGCCTCCTGCGCGATCGCCCGGGCGAGCACCACCCGTTGCCGCTCGCCGCCGGAGAGCTTCGCCAACCGCCTACCCGACATATCCGATAAGTCCAGGCGAGCCAGTACCGAGGCCGCCACCCGCCGGTCGTTCCGGCTCTCCGCGCCGAGATAGGGGATGTACGGCGACCGCCCGAGCAGCACGTAGTCGAGGACGGTCATCTCCGGGGGCAGGGTCGGGGACTGCGGGGCGTAGGCCACCAGCCTGGCCCGCTCCCGCGGCTTCAGCCCCCGAGCCGGCCTGCCCTCGACGGCGATCTCACCCTGGTAGGCCACCAGGCCGACCATGGCCCGCATCAGCGTCGACTTCCCCGCGCCGTTCGGCCCGATCACGGCCGTCCAGGAGCCGCCCGGGGCCTCAAGGGAGACCTCCGAGAGCACCGGGCGGCCGTCGAGCGCGACCGAGACGCCCCGTACCGAGAGCGTCATATCTCCACCCGCCGGGTGGCGCGGAGCACCAGCACGAAGAACGGCGCCCCGACGAAGGCCGTCACCAGGCCGAGGGGCAGCTCGGCGGGGGCGACCACGGTCCGGGCCGCCAGGTCGGCGAGCATGAGGAAGCCGGCGCCCATGAGCAGGGACATCGGGAGGATGAGCCGGTACGAGGCGCCGATGAGCCGGCGCGCCACGTGCGGGACCACCACGCCGACGAAGCCGATCAGACCGCTCACCGCGACGGCCGCCCCGGTGGCCAGGGAGGCCGCCGCCACGATGACGAGGCGGACCTGGGGTGCCCGCAGGCCGAGGGCGGACGCCTCGTCGTCGCCGACGCTGAGCACGTCCAGCAGACGACCGTGCAGGAGCAGGGCGAGGACCGAGACGCCCGCGTAGGGCGCGATCATGCCGAGGGTGCCCCAGTCGGCCGAGCCGAGCCCGCCGAGGATCCACGAGTAGATGCGTTCGAGTTCCTCCACCCTCGTCTGCTGCACGAACGTCTGGACGGCGGTGAGGAACGACGCCACCGCGACGCCGGCCAGCACGAGGGTGGTCTGCCCTCCGCCGCGCCCGGTCGTGCTGCCGAGCAGGTAGGCGAGGAGCACGCCCCCGATGGCGCCGGCGAACGCGGCGAGCGGGATGCCGAAATCGGATTCGGCGGGGGCCAGGACGATGACGAGGGTGGCTCCGAGCCCGGCCCCGGCCGCGGCGCCGAGCAGGTAGGGGTCGGCGAGCGGGTTGCGGAACACCCCCTGGTAGCCGGCTCCGGCGATGGCGAGCAGCCCGCCGACGAGGGCGCCCATGAGCACCCGCGGCAGCCGGAGCTCGAACAGCACGTTCAACTCGACCACGCTCAGCCGGGTGTCCAGGCCGAGCAGGGCGCGGACCGCCTCGCCGGGCGGGATGTCCGCCGCGCCGGAGAGGAGCCCCGCCACCGCGACGAGAACGCAGGCGATCGGCGTCGCGGTGAACAGGGCCAGGCGCAGAGCGGTTCTCACGAGGGGGACGGGGCCTTCTCCACGGCGGAGGCGACGGCCTTGACGAAGTCGACCAGGCGCGGTCCCCAGCGGGAGGCGACGTCGTCGTCGAGCGGGATCACCCCGCCGTTCCGCACCGATCCCAGAGCACTCCAGCCGGGCCGTTTGGCGACGGTGTCGGCGCTCTGCCCGCAGCACTTGACGTCCGCGAGGAACACCAGGTCCGGGTCGGCCTTGAGGATGTACTCGGCCGACAGCTGGGGGTAGCCCGTGCCGGTCTTGTCCGCCTTATCGGCGATGTTGGTGAGGCCGAACAGGCCGTACACCTGCCCGATGAACGTGGTCGAGGTCACGCTGTAGAGGTCCTGGGTGAGCTCGTGATAGTAGGTGAGCGACTTCTTCGGGGCCTTGGCGACGACGTCCGCGATCTCCTGGCGCATCCCGTCGGCCAGGGTCTTGGCCGCGTCGGCGTTGCCGGTGGCCGCCCCGAGGTCGGTGATCTGGTCGTAGACGTCCTCGACCTTCACCGCGGCGGGTTCCACCACCACCGGGATCTTGACCTTCTCCAGCGCCTTGACGATGCCGTCGGTGTCGTTGGAGACCACCACCAGGTCGGGCTTGTAGCCGATGACCGCCTCGGCGTTGGGCTTGAATCCGGAGAGCTTGGTCTTGGGCGCCTCGGCCGGGAAGGTGGACTGGTCGTCCACGGCGACGACCTGGGAACCGGCCCCGATGGCGTAGAGCACCTCGGTCGCGGTCGGCGCCAGCGACACGATCCGCTGGGGACGTGCCGGGATGGTGACACTTCCATTGCCTGCCGTCACGGTGACCGGGAAGGCCGCCGCCGACGGGGCGGGCGCGGAGCTCACGGGGGTTGATGGGGGGGCTGACGAGGGCGTCGTCGCCTGGCCGCATCCGGCCAGGGTTAGAGCGCCCAGCAACACTGCCGCGCCGAAGGCGCGCACGGGCCTCACGAGGGGGACCTCCATGGTTGCCGGGGAGTGACGGACCCGTCTGGACGGATCGCCCTTCCCACGAGGGTCGACTTCGTCTGCGCAGGTGAGGCGACCTGGCTCGGACCCGTTGACGGGGGTCATGACAGTTGCGGGACAGCGCCGGGCTCACACCGGACTTCGCTACACGTTGCGCATCGAAACGGTATCAGGCGGTCTGGCTAGACTCACCTCCCGTGACCCCTATCGAGGCCTTTCAGCAGGGCTACGGCACCGCGCCGGCCGGAGTGTGGCACGCGCCCGGCCGGGTCAACCTGATCGGCGAGCACACCGACTACAACGGCGGCCTGGTCCTGCCGATCGCCCTCCCCCTCGGCGTCGACGCCGCGGTCGCCCCCCGCGAGGACGGGGTCCTGCGGGTGCGTTCCCTCCAGGAGCCCGGCCCGCCGGTGACGATCGCGCGACCGGAGCCGGGCACGGTCACCGGATGGGCGGCCTACCCCGCGGGCGTCGTCTGGGCGCTGCGCGCGGCCGGGCACCGGGTCGGCGGCGCCGACGTCCTCGTCGACGGCGACCTTCCGCGCGGGGCGGGGCTCGCCTCCTCTGCCGCCCTGGAGGTGGCGGTGGGGACCGCCCTGAACGACCTGTACGACCTGCGGCTGACTCCGATGGAGATCGCCGGGATCTGCCGCCGGGCCGAGAACGACTTCGTGGGCGTCCCCTGCGGGATCATGGACCAGGCCGTGTCGGCGCTCGCCGTGGAGGGGCACGCGCTCATGCTGGACTGCGGCTCCCTGGCGAGCCGGGCGGTCCGCTTCGACCCGGGCGCCGCGGGGATGGAGCTGCTGGTCGTCGAGACGGGTGTCCGCCGGGAGCTCGGCGACGGCCGGTACCGGGAACGACGCCGGGAGTGCGCCGAGGCGGCCCGCCTGCTCGGGGTGGACGCCCTGTGCGAGGTGACGGACGTGGCGGACGCGCTCGGCCGGCTGGGTGGGGAACCGGTGCTGCGGCGCCGGGCCCAGCACGTGATCATCGAGAACCACCGGGTGAACTCGTTCCTCGGCCTGCTGCGGGCCAAGGCCGTACCGGAGCTGGGCGGGTTGCTGGTCGCCTCGCATCTGTCGCTGCGCGACCAGTTCGAGGTCTCCTGCCCGGAGCTGGACGTCGCGGTGGAGGCCGCGGTGCGGGGTGGGGCCCGGGGTGGCCGGATGACGGGGGCGGGCTTCGGTGGATCGGCGATCGCGCTGGTCCCGGTGGACCGGGTTCCCCGGGTGGCCGAGGAGGTGGAGCGGGCCTATGCCGAACGCGGCTGGAAGCCGCCGCGGATCTTCCCGGTGCGGCCCGCCGCGGGGGCGCGCCGCGTCGGATAGCGGGGCCGGGAACGCGAGGTCGCACGACCGGAGACCACGAATCCGGCCGCGCGACCTTTTCGGTGAGAGGACCCCCCAGCCCTCAACACGAGTGTGCGCGTGCGAACACACCTCCCATCTGTCGGGGACTCTCATCTGACGAGCAGCTTGAATTTCCACGGAGGAGATTACCTAGTTAAACGGTAGGTAATCCATGAAAGTCTGTCAACCCCTTCTGTAATACCGAATACAGCATCCTGGAGGGCCTGGGAAGGCCCAGCTCTCCTCAGGCCGGCCCCGGGCACGGCCTCTCGGCGGGGTGGTACACGAACTCGGGTCTCAGCCGCAGATCGTCGTAGTAGCGGTGGAAGACGGGGGTGGCCGCGCCGGAGAGCGGCGGAACGATCCACGACCAGTCGGCCGGGCACACCCGCCCGGCGCGCTCCTCCCGTTCCAGGTGGGTGAGGAAACGCCGCGCCTCGGTGTGGTGGTCGGTCATGCTCACGTCGGCCACGGCGAACGAGTGCAGCACCGCGACGTTGAGCTCGACCAGCGCCCGATCCCGCCAGAGGGTGCGTTCGCGGGAGGTGTCCAGGCCGAGCCGTTCGGCGACGACCGGCAGCAGGTTGTACCGGCCGGTGTCGGCGAGGTTGCGCGCCCCGATCTCGGCCCCCATGTACCAGCCGTTGAACGGCGCCGCGGGGTAACAGATCCCGCCGATCTCCAGGCACATGCCGGAGATCGCCGGCACCGCGTGCCAGCGCAGTCCGAGCTCGGCGAACCAGGGGTGGTGCGGATGGTGGATGAGCACCTCCAGGATCGCGTCGCCGGGCACGGTGTGCAGCGTCGGGCGGCGGTCCTCGGCCTCGATGATCAGCGGGAGTACGTCGAACCGGGTGCCCGGACCGCCCGGCCAGCCGAGGCGCCGGGCGGTGGCGGTGAAGTCGGCGTACCGGGCGTCCCCGATGACCGAACCGTCCGCGGCCCGGTATCCCGCGTACCGGATGAGCTGTTCGTTCCAGATCCGCGGCGCGCGGCGGCCGGGCTCGTCGGGGGCGAACACCGTGATGGTCGGGCGGATCCGGCCGCCCCCGGTCGCCTCCCGGAGGTGGGCGACGCACTCGGCGGCCACGCCGTCGGCCGTACGGACGTCACGCCGGTCCCTGACCCGCAGGGAGCGCCAGTAGAGGCGGCCGATGCACCGGTTGCTGTTCCGCCAGGCGACCCGCGCCCCGAAGACGAGCTCGTCCTCGGTGTGCTGGTACGTCCCGGTACGGAGGATTTCCAGCATGACGGCGCGCAACCGCCGGGACACGCTTCCGGCCTCCGGGTTCTCCGCGTGGTAGAGGCGGATGAACTCCTCGGCCTGTTCGGGTCGCACCGGGTCGGGCGCGGCCGACGCCGGTTCGGCGAGGTCGGGCGTCGTCACAGGAATCTTCAGCCAGGCAAGCACGCTTCCACCCATCCGCAGCGCTAACAGAACTCCGTGCGTTCCGGGTGAAATCCCACAAAGCGGTGCCCTAAGCCGCTTGGTGGGCACTGGCGCGACGTACTCAATGCGCACGGGTAAGTCTGCTGCACTGAGAGTGATTTGTCCGGCGAATCGGCAAGCACGCCGGGGAGCTCAGGCGGCCCGCCGCTCCATGCCCGAGTCGGCCATCAGATCACCGGCCCAGCGCAGCCGCGGGTCGCTGTCGACCAGCACCGCCTTCACGAACGCCGTGAGCGGTACGGCGAGCACCGCGCCGAGCGCTCCCAGCACGTAGGCCCACACGAGCAGGGACAGCATGGTGAGGGTGACCGAGAGCCCCACCGCCTGGCCGAGGAACTTCGGCTGGATCAAGGACTGGATGACAAAGTTGATCACGCAGTACCCGACGACGACGAGCAGCATCGTCACCCACCCCGACTGGAGCAGGCCGAGCAGCGCCGGGGGAACCAGGCCGATGACGAACCCCAGGTTGGGGATGTAGTTGGTGATGAACGCCAGCAGCCCCCAGAGCATGGGGAGCGGCACCCCGAGGACGGCGAGCAGGCCGGTGTCCAGCACCGCGACGATCAGCCCGAAGACCGAGGAGACCACCAGGTAGCGACAGGTGCCCCGGGCGTAGTTCGCCAGCGCCTGCACCAGATCCGGCCGGCCCGGCGCGATCCGGACGAGCCTGCGGACGAGCGCCCCGGTGTCCAGGCTCATCGACACCAGCAGCACCACGATGAGGACGAACGCGGTGGAGACGCTGAGCAGGCCGGAGAGGAAGCCCTGGACCAATTCGAGGATCTTGGTCGGGTCGAAGGTGGTGACGGCCTTCTGGATCTGCTCGTTCTTGATCCCCAGCTTCGCCGCGTACCCGGTCACCGCCTGGGCGAGTGAGTTCAGCTGATGCGAGTAGGAGGGCACCAGCGTGGCGAGCTGCGCCAGGGCGAGGATGAGCGCGAACAGCAGGGCCAGCAGGGTCAGCAGGACCGCGCCGAGCGGCACGGCCACGGTCACCCAGACCGGGGCGCCCCGACGGACCAGCCAGGAGCGCAGCGGGCTTACCGCGATCATCAGGGTGAGGGCGAGGAAGACCGGCCCGGCGATCGAGGAGACTTCCCGCAGCCCGGCCAGGACGATGAAGGCGGCGGCCGTGCCGATCAGAATCTTCAGCCCTGGTGCGGCACCCATGCGTCCCCCGTCGCGAACGTGGGGGACAGCGCCGAGTGTGGCAAACCCGGCGGCCGCCCGCCAGGCGACACGACCTCGCGGCCCGCGGTGTGAACGCCTGTGGAGGGGGTATGGGGGAAATGTCACAGGGTGCGAACCTAGGTCCGCACCCTGGTGGATGGCTCCCGCGACAGGACTCGAACCTGTAACCTGCCGGTTAACAGCCGGACGCTCTGCCTATTGAGCTACGCGGGATCGGCAGCAAGAACCTGAGCCTTGTGTTTTCGGCTCTGCCCTGCGGCGCGGATCTAAGGTTAGCGCATGAGAGGGTGTGCGTGTTGCACAGCCGAGGAGGGGGTAGGTCCTCGCCAAAACCAGAGCCCTGCGCACGGGTTGGGCCACCGATGTCCACGACCTCGCGGAGACGACAATGCGTTATCGGGTTAGCTTCCTGGCGGGACTCGCGATCGGCTACATCATGGGCAGTCGCGCCGGCCGTGAACGGTACGAGCAGATCAAACGGGTGACCCGCAGATTCGCCGACAACCCCGCCGTACAGGGTACGGCGGGCCTGCTCCAGGCCCAGTCCGCCAAGCTCTACGAGGACGTCAAGGAGCGGGTCTCCACCAAGCTCGCCGAGCGGGTGCCCGCGATGCGCGACGCCGCGAACTCCGAAGCCCGGCGCACCTCCCGCACGTCGCATCCGACGACCCGCTGACCGCGGGCGGCGCCTCAGGCCCCGAGCCGAAGGCGGATGAGGCGCAACGCCTCCGCGGCGAGCTCCCGGACCTCGGGGTCCTCGGGGTCCAACCCGGCGTCGAAGACCTGCGTCCAGGTGAACTCGGCGGCCCCCGGAACCCGCCTGGCGACCAGCCGGACCCCGCCCCGCTCGTCCAGCCGGACATGCCGGTTGACCACGATCGACGAGGTCACCCGCTCCCGCACCACCTCGGGGAGCCGCCCTTCGTGGACCAGCGGCACGGCGTACTTCTCACCGTCGGTGTCCTGGATGCTCAGGTGCCCTTCCCGCCATCGAACGTGATCGAATCGATACCAGGGCAGGCGCGTCCCCCCGGGCAGATGGAGGGCCTGATCGGTGGCGACCACGTAGGCGTCCTCGGACGCGGTGCCGAAGGCGAGCACCCGTTCGCCCCGTTCCAGGGTGGCGGGCGCGGGCGGCTTGCGGCGGCGTAGTGAGAACCCCATGGACTACACGCTACGGCTTGTGGTGAGGAGGTCGAGCGCCAGGGCCGCAGAGCACGAAAAATCACGACAACCGCGGCCGGTTCCGTCGAAGGGATCGAAACACTCACGGAACCCCGCCTGGCGGACGAGCCGGAGGGTGCTCGACGCGATGATGTCGGCCAGACCGGTCATCCCGTGCACACAGCACCCCCGCCAGAGCAGCCAGTTGGCGCTCACCCAGGTCGGGCCGCGCCAGTACCGGGTCCGATCGAACTCGGGCGCCCGGATCTCGCAGCTCGGCACCGGATACCCCGCCGCGCCCATGAACCGAGGCGACTCCAGCAGGGCCACCATCGCGGTGATGTACTCCATCGGCAGCCCCGGGTCGAGGAGCGGCCCGAACCCGCCGACCGTGCAGATCGGAATCGACCGTCCGGCCCGCACGTCACGGGCGAGGAAGGCGCCGCTCGACGGGCTCCACAGCCGCTCGATCAGCGCGGCCCGGATCCTGGCCGCGTCCTCCTCGTAGGGCGCCGGATCACGGCCGATCACCGGGGCGAGCTGCGCCAGCGCCCAGGTGGAGGCGAGCCAGATCCCGTTGAACATCGGGTCCTCGACCGCGAACGGATGCTCCTCGCGCAGGTAGCCGGCGGCGTATCCGGAGTCCCGGTAGCCCGCGGCGAGCCAGATGTAGCGGTCGTGGTCGCTCTCGGCCCCGGCCGGGTCGCGCCGGTAGTCCCGGCGGACCACCGGGAGCGCGGCGAGCGGCGCGTCGAAGGCGGGGCTGTCGTCCATCCCCGACTCCCACGGGTGGACGATCGCGGCGAGCCCGCCCCCGCCGAGGTCGCGCACCCGGGCGAGGTGGGCGTGCTGGGCCAGCAGGGCGGGCCAGAGACGGCGGACGAACCCCCGCAGGCTCTCGCGGTCGAGGCCGCTCCCGTTCCGCCACATCCACCAGAGCGCGTACGCGTGCAGCGGCGGCTGGGTCAGTCCCGACGTGGCGACCCCGCGCGGGGCGTCGTCGTGGTCGAGGGACCGCCACACCTCGGGCCCGGGGAAGTACAGGCTCCGGTCGGCGGAGTGGAAGACGATGTGCGGGAGCATGCCGTCGCGCCACTGGCCGCGGAAGAGGCTCCGCAGCTCCTCCCGGGCACGCCGCGGGTTCCTCCGTGCCATGCCCAGCGCCGTGAACGCCGAGTCCCAGCTCCACTGGTGCGGATAAATGCCAGGTGAGGGATGGGTTGCCAGCCCCGTCCAGTTCGCGTCGAGCACGCTCCATGCATCGCGCCCGAGTGCGGCATCGTCGAGAGCGGGCCGCGCCTCCATCGCCGGATCTTTGCCCGTTTGCGATCGACCTTAATCCGATTCAAGGGCGTAGCTTTAAGCATTTGTACGACCACCGGCCGATATGACGCCATGCGCCGACGAACGGCGCAGGCGGCGCCACCCGAACCCGCGGTCAGTCGAGGTAGTCCCGGAGCATCTGCGCCCTGGTCGGATGGCGGAGCTTGGCCAGCGTCTTGGACTCGATCTGCCGGATCCGCTCCCGGGTCACCCCGAACTCCCGGCCGACCTCCTCCAGGGTCCGCGGATGCCCGTCGGTGAGGCCGAAGCGCAGCTGGATGATGCGCTGCTCCCGGTCCGAGAGGGTGGCCAGGATCTCGTCCAGCTGATCCTGGAGCATGATGAAGGCCGCCGCCTCGATGGGGACGACGGCGTCCGCGTCCTCGATGAAGTCGCCCAGGTCGGAGTCCTCCTCACCGATGGGCGACTGGAGGGAGACGGGTTCCTGGGCGATCCGCTGGATCTCCACCACCCGGTCGGCCGGGAGGTCCATCTCGGCCGCGATCTCATCCGGCGCCGGTTCCCGCCCGAGATCCTGGTGGAGCTGACGCTGAACGCGCACCAGCTTGTTAATGGTCTCCACCATGTGCACGGGAATGCGAATCGTTCTCGCTTGATCGGCGATCGCCCGGGTGATGGCCTGGCGAATCCACCAGGTGGCATAGGTGGAGAACTTATAACCCTTGGTGTAATCGAATTTCTCCACCGCGCGGATGAGGCCGAGGTTTCCTTCCTGGATGAGATCCAGGAACAACATGCCCCGGCCGACATAGCGTTTCGCAATCGAAACCACGAGCCGGAGATTGGCTTCGATCAGACGCTGTTTGGCCCGTGTCCCATCCCAGACCAGCTGCTCCAGATCGAACCGGGCGAGCCTGACCAGACTCGCGCCGAGTTTCTCCTCCGCGAACAGGCCGGCCTCGATCGCCTTGGCGAGCTCGACCTCCTCCTCGGCGGTGAGAAGCGGGACCCGCCCGATCTCCCGCAGATAGATCCGGACAAGATCACTGGTCGGCGCCCGCTTGCCGGGGTCCTCATCCTCGGCTCGCCCGAGGTCCTCGTCCCCGTGGGGCTCAAGGACCTCGACTCCCTGCTCCGCGAGGAGGCGTACGACGCGCTCCAACGCGTCGGCCGGCAGTTCCGAACGGTCCAATGCGGCAGCGACATCGTCGACGGTGACACTTCCCCGTTCTCTGCCGCGTACGACGAGATCCGCCACCTGGTCGACCGATGGCGTCTGGCTTGGTAGCACCGATGCACCCACGGAACACAGTCTGCGGCATGGAGCCACAAAAAGGGGGGGCCTATTTTTACTTTAAAAGTAAGCGGACAAGCGATATGCAATAGAGATCTCAATAAGGGTTTGGGCCCCAAGACCACCGGCTATTGAATCTTTTTATGGGCTTCCGATGGCGCGCTCGCGCAGCGTCCTGCGATGCTGCTCCAACGCGATCAACTCACCGAACAGGCGGTTGTATTCCTGCTGCTCGGTAACCGGATTCAACCTCTGCAGTCGCGCCTTCACCTGGGATATCCCCCGTACCACCGCCAGCTCCTCCAGCCGGGCCAGCATCGCGGCGCCGTACCGCTCCTCGGCCTCCCCGTCGGACCGGAGCGCGTCGACGGCGAACCGGGTCACCAGCGACCGCAGCTCCTGGGTGTCGGCGGCCTCCCTCAGCAGCTCAACCCACTCCCGGCCACCCGCGCCCGCCGCGGCGACCCCGCCGGACTTCACGATCAGCCGGTGGACCGCCGCGTGCTCGGCCACGGTGAAGACCGACTCGTCCAGGATGTCGAACCCCGGCCCGAGCAGCGCCGGATGCTGGATCGCGAGTTTGAGGGCCTCGATCTCGACGTGGACGGCGGGGTCGGCGGCGTCGGGCTTGCGGCGGGCCGCCTGGACCGCCGGGGCCGCGCGTCCGGCGCCCGCGGTCGCCCGGGAGGCGATCTCCGAGATTCGCCGGAGCACGAATCGCTCGTCCATGAGCCCGAGCCACCGGTCGAGGTCCACCGCGTACATCTGCCGGAGGGCCTTGTCCTTGATCGTGGCGACCAGGGGCGCCGCCTCGTCGAGGGCGTTGAGCCGGGCCTCGTTGGTGGTCAGGTCGTAGCGGGCGAGGATCCGCTGGATCGCGAAGTAGAAGAGCGGCTGGTGATCCTCTTCGATCAGCTTGCGGACCGCGGCGTCGCCCTGCTTGACCCGGAGCTCGCACGGGTCCAGGCCGTCGGGCTGGATGGCGACGAAGGTCTGGGTGACGAACTTCTGCTCCTCGTCGAAGGCCCGCAGCGCCGCCTTCTGCCCCGCCAGGTCGCCGTCGAAGGTGAAGATGATCTGCCCGCGGTGCGCGTCCTGGTCGAGCATGAGGCGCCGGATCACCTTGACGTGCTCGCCGCCGAAGGCCGTACCGCAGGTGGCGACCGCGGTGCCGACGCCCGCCAGGTGGCAGGCCATCACGTCGGTGTAGCCCTCCACGACGACGGTCCGGGACTCCTTGGCGATGTTCTTCTTGGCGAAGTCGACCCCGTAGAGCACGGTGCTCTTCTTGTAAATCGGGCTCTCCGGGGTGTTCAGGTACTTCGGCCCGTCCTCGGACTCGTCGAGCTTGCGCGCCCCGAACCCGATCACGTCCCCGGTGAGGTCGCGGATCGGCCAGACCAGCCGGTTCCGGAACCGGTCGATCGGCCCGCGCCGGCCCTCCTTGGCGATCCCCGCCTTGATCAGCTCGGCCACGGCGAACCCCCGGGCGACCAGGTGCCTGCTGAGGGCGTCCCACTCCGCCGGGGCGTAGCCCACCCCGAAGTACTCCGCGTCGGCGGCCTCGAAGCCCCGCTCGGCGAGGAACCGCCGGCCCGCGGAGGCGCCCGGACTGCCCAGCTTCTCCCGGTAGAACTCCTCGGCCGCCTTGTGGGCCTCGACGAGCCGGGTGCGCTCCCCCTGCTCCCTGCGGGGTACGTATCCCCCCTGCTCGTACCGGAGCTGGATCTTGGCGCGGGCGGCGAGCCGCTCGACCGCCTCGGCGAAGCTGAGGTGGTCGATCTTCATGGTGAAGTCGATCACGTCCCCGCCGACGCCGCAGCCGTGGCAGTAGTACAGGCCCCGCGCGGGGGTCACGTTGAACGAGGGTGTCTTCTCGTCGTGGAACGGGCACAGGCCTTTCAGGGACCCCCCGCCCGCGCTGCGCAACTGCAGATGGTCGCCGATGACCTCATGGATCGGCGACCGTTCACGTATGAGGGCGATGTCCTCGTCACTGATCCGACCTGCCACGCCGAGAGTCTAGCCGCGCGCTCTCCTTGATCGCCCGATCGTGGGGATCCGAGCCGGAATGGGAGGTACCAAAAGGGAGGTCCGCTAGATAGGAAAAGCTTGGTTTCGGTAGCGTCAACCGGGTGCACATCATGCAGTCGGGGCATCTCCTGCGAATCGCGGCGTTAACCGCGCTACTCGCGTCGGGTTGCGGTGTCGGCGACCAGGTGAACAGCCTCTCGGTCGCACCGCCCGCGCCGACCCCCCAAACCCTCGCGACGAGCACGGACGCGGCTTCGCCGACGCCCACCCCGGAACCGGTGACCGAGCCGGCCCCGACCTCCACGAACCCGCCGCCGGCGCCGCCGATCCGTCCCAAGCCGGCGGATCCGGTACGGCTTCCGCCGCCCAAGCTCTCGCCGTACCGGTACGTCTTCCCGGTCAAGGACTGCCCGGTCACCTACACCAAGCGGTTGCTCGTCCTGCCCAAGACCACCGTCTGGGCCCAGCGGGGCTGCTCCTTCGTGGCCCCGATCGGCGGACGCGTCCACGAGGTGAACACCCGGGACCGGTGGCGGCCGAAGGTCGACCACGGCGCGACCCGGGAGGGCCGCTACGTCACGATCATCGGCGACGACGGCGTCCGCTACCTCGGCGGGCACCTCGCCACCGTGACACGCGGCCTCAAACCGGGCATGCGGGTGAGCGCCGGCCAGGTCCTCGGCACGATCGGCGACTCGGGCGACGCCCGCGGCAAAGGCACCAACCTCTACTTCGCCATCTCCTGGGAGACCGCGAAGAAGTACTGGTACGTCCGCCGGGGCATGGTCGGCCCGTGGAACTACCTCGACGCCTGGCGCAACGGCAACAGCACCTACTCCCCCGCCCCCGTCGTGATCGCGGTGAAGCGGCGGCTCGGGGCGACCCCCCGATGCAAGACCCTGTGCCGGTCCCAGCCGGCGCCCAAGCCCGCCGACCCCAGGACCCCGGTCCCCGCCGACCCGCTCGACGACCGCGTCACCAGGCTGCTCTGACCGCGCAGGCGACGGACATACTCCTCCAAGGGTGAGGGGCCGCTCCGCGGCCGGTCCCTCACGACCCGGGAATCAGGCGGAGGTCGCGACCTCCGTGAGCGGCACACTCCCGTCGGCGAGCCGCCCGACGTCGACCGGCGCACCCGAGCGGATCAGGCCCTGGATGTCCCCGACGACGTCCCAGACGTTGACGTTCATCCCCGCGATCACCCGCCCGGAACGGAGCCAGAAGGCGATGAAGGCCAGGTCCTCCGTCCCGCCCCGGTAGACGACCCGGTCGTAGCCGGTCACATCCCCGGAGAACTCCATCCCCAGCTCGAACTGATCGGTGTAGAAGTACGGCACCCGGTCGTAGACGACCTCCCGGCCGAGCATCGACCGCGCGGCCGCCGGACCGGAGTTCAGCGCGTTGGCCCAGTGCTCGACCCGGATCCGCCGTCCGAGCAGCGGGTTGAACGCGGAGGCCACGTCACCGGCGGCGTAGACGTCCGGATCGCCGGTCCGCAGCGACTGGTCGACCACGACGCCGTCGTCGACCTCCAGGCCCGCGTCCCGCGCCAGCCCCGCCTCGGGTGCCGCGCCGATTCCCGCGACGATCACATCCGCGGGCAGGACCGTGCCCGCCGTGGTGACCACCTCGCGCTCGCGGACCTCGGCCACACCCTCGCCGAGCAGCAACCGGACGCCGTTGCGCCGGTGCACCCCGGCGAAGACCTCGCCGAGTTCGGGGCCGAGCACCCGGAAGAGCGGGGTCCGCTCCGGCTCCACGACCGTGACCTCGCAGCCCGCCTGACGGGCCGCGGCCGCCGTCTCCAGGCCGATCCACCCCGCCCCGGCGACGACGACGTTCCCGCCCGCGGCGAAGGCCTCGCGCAGCGCCTCGCTGTCGGCCAGGGTACGCAGGTAGCGCACCCGATCGGCGCCCTCCACCGGGAGCCTGCGCGGGGTGGCGCCCGTGGCGATGAGCAGCTTGTCGTACGGCTGCCGCGTGCTCTCCCCGGAATCCGCCGCCGAAAGCAGCACCTGTTTGGCGGCCCGGTCGATCCGGGTGGCCGTCGTGCCGAGGCGGAGGTCGACGCGGTTCGCCCGGTACCAGTCCGCGTCGTGGACGAAGACCTTCCCCCGCTCCGACTTCCCGAGCAGATAGCCCTTGGAGAGCGGAGGCCGCTCATAGGGCGGCTCGTTCTCCGCCCCGACCAGGACGATCTCCCCGTCGAAGCCCTCTTCGCGGAGGGTCTGGGCCGCCTTCGCGCCCGCCAGACTCGCTCCGATGATCACGTAGGTCGCCATGGGCCCAGTATTCAACGGACCAGACGGCGATGCCAGGCGATCGCCGACGCGTCGGTCAGCGCCGCGATCTGGTCCACGACCACCCGCAGCCGCGCGGCGTCGCCCGTCGCCGCCTCGAAGGCCGGGCGCAGCGCGGGCTCCAGCGTGTCCGGGGCGCCCGGCGTCATCTTCGCCGCGAGCTCACCGATGAGGTCCCGCTGGGCCGCCTGGGCCGCATGGTGGTCGTCCCGGGACATGACGTAGTGGGCGGTGACCCCCTTGAGCAGGGCGCACTCCAGCCGCTGGGTCCTGGGCACGACCAGCGTGGCGCCGTACCGGATCCGCGGCGAGCCGTACGCGGCCCGGGTGGCCTCCTCCGCCGCGCCGCAGAACCGGCCGATCAGCTCGCTGGTGAGGTTCTTCAGCCCGGCCAGGGAGGACATCGTCCCGTCGTAGCGGACCGGCCAGAACGACCTGCTCACCAGGTGGGCGAAGACCTCCTCCAGCTCGGCCGTGCCCGCGTCCGCGGCGTACTCCTTGGCGGTCAGCGCGCAGACGTCCCGCCGCTCCCCCGGATCCAGCAGCGCGCCGAGGTGGACGTGGCCGGAGTGGAGCGCGTCCTCAAGATCGTGCACCGAGTAGGCGACGTCGTCCGCCCAGTCCATCACCTGGGCCTCGAAGCAGACCCGTCCGTCCGGCACCCCCTGCCGGATCCAGGTGAACACCGGCAGGTCGTCCGGGTAGACGCCGAAGGACTTGCGCCCCTCCACCCGCGGCCAGGGGTACTTGCAGGAGGCGTCGAGCGCCGCGCGGGTCAGGTTGAGCCCCACGCTCTCGCCGGACGGGGTCACCCGTTTGGCCTCCAGCCGGGTGAGCAGGCGCAGGCTCTGCGCGTTCCCCTCGAACCCCCCGCACGGCCCGGCGAGGGCGTCCAGCGCCGCCTCGCCGTTGTGGCCGAACGGCGGATGGCCGAGATCGTGGGCGAGGCACGCCGTGTCCACCAGGTCCGGGTCGCACCCGAGGGCCTGCCCCATCTCGCGCCCGATCTGTGCGCATTCAAGGGAGTGGGTCAGCCTGGTGCGGGGGCTGTGCTGGCCGAAGCCGACGTTCTCCCCCGGGGTCACCACCTGGGTCTTGGCCGCCAGCCGCCGCAGCGCCGCGCTGTGCAGCACCCTGGCCCGGTCCCGTTCGAACGGGCCGCGCTCCAGGTTTCCCGGAGGTTCGTCGATCCATCTCGCCTGGTCGTCGACGCTGTAGTGGCTCATAGGTCTAGAGAGCCTAGACCCCTCCGGGGTCGGCGACGCCACGATCTGCTTGACCTGCGTCACAGGCGGTGCCAAAGTACCGGCGATCGAGCCCGCTTAAGGATCAAGTACCGATCAAGTGGTCCGCAACCGGCGGTTCCTACCGTGACCCGGTACGCAACGAGAGAAGGAGATCCGCGTGTCAATCTCATTGTCCAAGGGCCAGCAGGTGGCACTCGTCAAGCCCGGCGGTGGCACCCCCGGCGTGGTCCGGATGGGCCTGGGCTGGGACGCGGACGGCCGGAAGGGACGCCCCGAGGGGGTGCGCACGCACGCGGTGGACCTCGACGCGTCGTGCATGCTGTTCAACGCGGCCGGCGAACTCGTGGACTCCATCTGGTTCCGCAACCTGACCAGTGAAGCCGGCGCCGTCGTCCACAGCGGGGACAACGTCAGCGGTTCCGGCGAAGGCGACGACGAGAGCATCACGGTCGACCTGGCCAAGGTCCCCGACGGCGTCAGCCACCTCGTGTTCACCGTCAACTCCTTCAGCGGACACCGCCTCTCCAAGGTCGACAACGCGTTCTGCCGCCTCGTGGACGCGGACAGCGGCGACGAACTCGCCCGCTACGACCTCAGCATCTCCACCGAGCAGGCCGCCCAGATCATGGCGAAGGTCTCCCGGGGCGAGGAGGGCTGGACCATGACCGCCATCGGCGCCGAATGCGCCGGCCGCACCTTCAAGGACCTCCTCCCCGCGGTCTCCCCGCACCTGTAGACCCGCGGAGTGCCGGAGCCCGCGGCTTGCGAACGGCCGGTTTGACGCCTATGAGAACCCGGCTCCGGGGGGAGCCGGATTTTCCGGTGTCCGGGGTGGTCAGACCCGGATGCCGACCGTGGCGAAGAACCACAGTGACGAGGTCAGCCAGACCCCGACGAATCCCGCGAAAACCACCCCGCCGACGACGGCGACCGCGCCGAACCTGGCGTTCTCCCGGCTGAGCATCAGCATCTTGGTGGTGAAGGCGCCGTAGAGCAGGCACCCGACCACGCTGTGCACGAGCACCCTCGGGCTGGAGTACTGCAGGCCGAGCGAGTACAGGCAGTGGAAGGCGACCGGCAGGGTGAACAGGAACGCCAGCCGTCCCGACCAGCGATGCGCGCCCGCGGCCCACGGCCGCCGTCCCCCCGGCAGCCGAAGCACCCCGCCCATGGCGAGCGCGGTCACCACCTGGACCCCCGCGAGCAGGACGGCGAAGGTGCCGAACCACACCTTCATCGTCAGCACGGTGGAGAACCCGAACGACACGATCAGCTCGCGGGCCGGCGGATGGACCCGCCCGTAGACGCCGAGGACCAGGGCGACCGCTCCCCCCGCGAACAGCGGCGCCAGCCACAGACCGATCGAACGGTTCATCCCATTCCTCCTACCTCGGGAGCAGACCGATCCCGTACGACCGCAGGCTGCCCGACGCCCGAACCCGCCCTGCGAGACGGCCCCTGCGCGGCCCGGTTCCCCCGAGGCCGATCCGTCTCGGCCGGCGCGTACCGGGCGATCACGGGGCGGCCGGGTCGGCGGGGGCCACGGGGAGACGTTCTCCGTCCACCTCGACGGCGTCGGTGCCCGGATCGTAGGCGGGCGCGCTCCGCACGCTCGTCCCGACCTTCACCACGCCCACCTGGCGTCCGTCCGGGGTGACGATCCAACCGCCCACGACCTTGGCGCCGCGCAGCGTCGCCGTCAGGCGGTAGAGCCCCGACGGGGGCCTGACCGGCGGGGCCGAGAAGCCCACCGGGTCACCGCCCTTGAGTTGCACCGCGCCGCCGAGGAAACGGTCGCCGACCGCCGCCACCACCTGCCCGCCGGGGCCGGTCAGGACGACGGACCCGTCGGCGTTGACCTTGCCGCGCAGCCAGGCCTCGAGCCGGCGCCCGTCGCACACGTAGGCGATGGCCGACCCGCCCGTCACCACGACGCCGATCACCGCGCGGAGTGCGGGGATCCGGGCCGCGTACACCTTCCTCGTCGTCGAAGCCGGTTTCGCCGACGGTTTCGCCGCGGGTTTCGCCGACGGCGAGGCCGTGGGCGTCGGAGCGGCCGACGGGGTGACCCGGGGGGTGCCGACGGCAGCCGGGGCGGACGCCTGCGCCGTCACCCCGGTCCGGCCGAACATGGCGATGACCATGGTCGCCAGCAGGCCGAAGATAAGCGTGTAGAGCGGGCCAGGACGACGCATGTCTCTTCCTCGGCTCGGTATCGGCAATGATCCCTCACTGAACCAACACCGGCAAGATCACACAAGACGTCCCGGCTTACGGTCCGCTCACATCCGGCATCCGGAACGGCCGACGGCCGGTCGGGGCCTTCCGACGAAGGCTGCGAACGGGTGCCGACGGAATCCGGCGTACGGGGCGAAGCCGCGGCCTCAGCCGCCGGTGGTGATCCCCGCGTGACGTGGCCGATCACGCCACGCGGGGACGATCATCAGCGGGTGTCGGAATCGCCGCAGGTCAGGGCCGCCCGACCGGCTTCGAGCCGGGCGACGGGGATACGGAACGGGGAACAGGAGACGTAGTCGAGCCCGGTTTCGTGGCAGAAGTGCACCGAGTCGGGGTCGCCCCCGTGCTCACCGCAGATCCCGAGCTTGAGGTCGGGGCGGGTCTTCCGGCCCTCCTCCGCCGCGATGCGCACGAGCCGGCCGACGCCGTCCCGGTCCAGGCTCTCGAACGGGGAGACCCCGAAGACGCCCAGTTCCAGGTAGCGGCTGAAGAACGAGGCCTCCACGTCGTCCCTGGAGAACCCCCAGGTCATCTGGGTCAGGTCGTTGGTGCCGAAGGAGAAGAACTCCGCCGCCTCGGCGATCTGCCCGGCGGTCAGCGCCGCACGGGGAACCTCGATCATCGTGCCGATCAGGACGGGCGACTCACCGTCGGGGCCGATCCCGTTGGCGCGCAGGATCGCCACGGCCTCGTCCCGTACGGCCTCCAGCTCCTGGACCGCCCCGACGAGCGGGATCATGATCTCCGCCCGGGGGTCGCCGCCGGCCGCGCGGCGCGCCACCACGGCCTCGGCGATGGCCCGTACCTGCATCGCGAAGAGTCCGGGGATGACCAGGCCGAGCCGTACCCCGCGCAGACCCAGCATCGGGTTCTGCTCGTGCAGGCGCTTCACGGCCGCCAGAAGCCGCAGGTCCTTGGGGTCGGCGTCGTCCCCGGCGAGGGCGACCTTGACCGAGAGCTCGGTGAGGTTCGGGAGGAACTCGTGCAGCGGCGGGTCGATCAGCCGGATCGTGACCGGCAACCCGTCCATCGCCGTGAAGATCTCGATGAAGTCGGATCGCTGCAGCGGCTCCAGCGCGTCCAGCGCCGCCTGCCGCTCCCCGGCCGACTCCGCCAGGATCAGATCCTCGACCAGCTGCCGCCGGTCCCCCAGGAACATGTGCTCGGTACGGCACAGGCCGATGCCCTGCCCGCCGAACCTGCGGGCCCGCGCCGCGTCCTCGGCGTTGTCGGCGTTGGCGCGCACCCCGAGCCGGCGGACCGAGTCCGCCCGCTCCATGATCCGGTGCACCGCCTGGACGAGATCGTCGGAGAGGTCGCCCGAACCCTCGAAGTACTCCACCACCGCGGACGGGACGACCGGGACCTCGCCGAGGTAGACGGCACCGGTGGAGCCGTCGATCGAGACGACCTCGCCCTCGGCGACCACAAGCCCCTCATGGGTGGTGAACCGCCCGGCCTCCACGTCCACGTCGAGGTCCTCGGCGCCGCAGACACAGGTCTTGCCCATCCCCCGGGCGACGACCGCGGCGTGGCTGGTCTTACCGCCCCGGGAGGTGAGGATCCCCTGCGCCGCGATCATGCCGACGAGATCGTCGGGGTTGGTCTCCCGGCGGACCAGGATGACGTCCTCCCCGCGGTCGGCCAGCTCCTTGGCCCGCGCGGAGGAGAAGACGACCTTGCCGACGGCGGCGCCCGGAGAGGCGTTCATCCCCTTGGCGATCTGCCGGGTGGCGGCCGAGTCGTCGAACCGGGGGAACATGAGCTGGGCGAGCTGGCCGCCGGTGACCCGCATGACCGCCTCGTCGAGGTCGATCAGCCCCTGGTCGGCGAGCTGCATGGCGATGCGGAACGCCGCGCCGGCCGTCCGCTTGCCCACCCGGGTCTGCAGCATCCACAGCTTGCCGCGCTCGATGGTGAACTCGATGTCGCACAGATCCCGGTAGTGGTTCTCCAGGATCTCCATGATCTCCATGAGCCTGGCGTAGGACGGGGCGTCGATGCTCTCCAGCTCCTGCAGCGGCATCGTGTTCCGGATGCCCGCGACCACGTCCTCGCCCTGGGCGTTGGAGAGGTAGTCGCCGTAGACGCCCTGCTGGCCGGAGCCCGGGTCCCGGGTGAAGGCGACACCGGTCCCCGAATCCATGCCGAGGTTGCCGAAGACCATGGCGCAGACGTTCACGGCGGTGCCGAGGTCGACGGGGATCCGCTCCTGACGCCGGTACAGTACGGCGCGCGGCGCGTTCCAGGAGTCGAAGACGGCCTTGACCGCGAGGTCCATCTGCTCCCGGGGGTCGCCGGGGAACTCCCGCCCCGCGTGCGCCCGGACGATCTCCTTGTAGGTCCCGACCAGCTTCTGCAGGTCCCCGGCGTCCAGATCCAGGTCGTCCTCGGTGCCCTTGGCCGCCTTCACGGCCTCGAGCGCGTCCTCGAACAGGTCGCCCTCGATGCCGAGCACGGTCTTGCCGAACATCTGGATGAGCCGCCGGTAGGAGTCCCAGGCGAACCGCTCGTTCCCGGACTGGCGGGCCAGGCCCTGGACGGACTCGTCGTTGAGCCCGATGTTCAGGACGGTCTCCATCATGCCGGGCATGGAGAACTTCGCCCCGGAACGCACACTCACCAGCAGCGGGTCGTCGGCCTGGCCGAGCCGCTTGCCCATCCGCTCCTCCAGCCGGGCGAGCTGATCGGCGATCTCGGTGTCGAGTCCGTCCGGAACACCGCCGTGCTCCAGGTAGTGACGGCACGCCTCAGTCGTGATCGTGAAGCCGGGCGGAACGGGCAGCCCGAGATTGGTCATCTCCGCGAGATTGGCTCCCTTACCGCCAAGCAGATCTTTTAGATCCTTGTTGCCCTCGGTGAAGTCGTATACATACTTGGGCACGCCACGCTCCTTCGAGTACTGCGACAACACGCGCCTTCCCGCTCGTGCCGCGACTCTACCGACAACAAACCGGGGGAAACTTCACCGTAGTTGAAAAATGGCGTTATCGCAGGTAGATGCCCATGCAGCGGTCTAATCCAATATGTTTACCTGGATTTTACGTACCCGGCGTCAACCCAATTCCCTCACTCAACGCATGCCCCAACTGAGCCTTCACTTAACCTTCATGGAATTGGTCCAGACCAATTCCGCCCCCCGTTTACGTCAAGCCCCGCAACAATCCACTGTCATTTCCCGATCCCGCCGCGACCCGGAAGAGCCGTCCGGTACGGCCTCGGCCGCCCCCTCCACCGCGGCGGCGACACCGTCGAGCCGCGCGGACGACCCGGGAAATCAGCCAACCGATCTGGGTCTTTCGGTTTTGCGGCCATCGGCGGTCGTGGGATCGTTCTCCGATGAGCCAAGCCCCAGACCTCACCGACCCCCCGGTCACCCCGCCTCCTCAATCAGGCGAGTACGAGGAGAGCTTTGAGCCACTCATCAACTACCGTCACGAAGCCCCACCCAAGCGGACAAACCCCCTCGCCGTCGCCACCCTTGCCAGTGGCATCGTCGGCCTCGTCCCGGTGGCTCTGATCCTCGGGGTCCTGGCGCTCCGGCAGGTCAGGCGGCTCGGTGACCGTGGACGAGGCGTGGCCATCGCCGGGCTCGCGGTCTCCGGGCTCTGGGTGCTCGTCTACCTTCTGGTCTTCGCGGTGATCAACCTTCTCGGCTCCGGAACCGACAACGGCCGGCCCACCGCCGCCCGGGACGTGGTGACCGTCCCGCAGGTCGGCCAGTGCATCAACGGCATCCACGGCGGCCAAGCCCCGCTCGCCCAGGTGCCCTGCGACAAGCCCCATGACGCCGAGGTCTTCGCCGAGTACGACCTGCCCCCCGGCGACTACCCCGGAATCGACCAGGCGATAGAACTCGGCCAGGCAGGCTGCCGGGAACGGCTCACCCCCGCGCTCCGCGACAACAAGGAGCTGCAGGCCATGCCCATCCCCCCGACCGAGGACACCTGGAACTCCACCCGCAGCGTCGCCTGCTTGATCGTCAGCGCCGGCCAGGTCAAGCTCACCCAGAAATACGGCGGCTGACCACCCCAAACGCCAAGTGCCCGCGACCTTCAGGTCGCGGGCACCCCCATTTCACCCGTCACCGCACTCCCACCACACGCACAACTCGCCACCCCGCCAAAAGCGATCGGGAACCCGTCGAATCGCCCCATGGCATAGAGGCGCGGTGGTCGCAATCCCTCCAGGGATTGATCAGAAACCGAATCGACATCACCATTCTCGGTAAGAGCCTGGGGTCGCTATCCCTCCAGGGATGATCGTGAACTCATGGACGGATGGTCTGTCGGCATCCTCACCAGGTTGCTATCCCTCCAGGGATGGTCTGGGACCAGGGCCACGCGGACCAGATTCCTCAGCCTGCTGCAGTTTCGATCCCTCCAGGGATGATCTGGGACCCGGCGGCATCGAGAAGAACGAGCGGTGCAACGGGTTTCTATCCCTCCAGGGATGATCTGGGACCGAGGGTAAAGTCGCAGGTCAGACTGGCGTTTGCCAGCGGTTGAGGGGTGCTTTTTTGCAGCGACCCGGCGGTAGTGCATCGTCGCAGGTCAGACCTTGATCAAACAACCGCTCAAACGGGGCCGGGGCGAGTGAATCACCCGCCCCGGCTTTGACCGACCAGATCAGTCGTTGAGGTGCTGGCGGAGGTAGGAGTCGACCTGGTCGAGGGCGACGCGCTCCTGCTTCATGGAGTCGCGTTCCCGGATGGTGACCGCCTGGTCTTCGAGGGTGTCGAAGTCGACGGTGATGCAGAACGGGGTGCCGATCTCGTCCTGGCGGCGGTAGCGGCGGCCGATCGCCCCGGCGTCGTCGAACTCGACGTTCCAGCGGCGGCGCAGCCGGGCGGCGAGGTCGCGCGCCTTGGGCGAGAGGTCGGCGTTGCGGCTGAGCGGGAGCACGGCCGCCTTGACGGGGGCGAGCCGGTGGTCGAGCCGCATGACCGTGCGCTTCTCCAGCACGCCCTTGGCGTTGGGCGCCTCGTCTTCGGCGTACGCGTCCATGAGGAAGGTGAGGACGCACCGGTCGACACCGGCCGCCGGCTCGATGACGTACGGCACGAAGCGCTCGCCGCTGTCCTGTTCGAAGAACGACAGGTCGGTGCCGGAGGCCTTGCCGTGGGTGGCGAGGTCGAAGTCGGTCCGGTTGGCGACGCCTTCGAGCTCACCCCACTCGGAGCCGGTGAAGTTGAACCGGTACTCGATGTCGACGGTCCGCTTGGAGTAGTGCGACAGCTTGTCCTGCGGATGCTCGTAGAAGCGCAGGTTCTCGGGGGTGATGCCGAGGTCGACGTACCACCGCATCCGCTCGTCGATCCAGTACTGGTGCCATTCCTCGTCGGTGCCCGGCTTGACGAAGAACTCCATCTCCATCTGCTCGAACTCGCGGGTCCGGAAGATGAAGTTGCCGGGGGTGATCTCGTTCCGGAACGACTTGCCGATCTGGCCGATGCCGAACGGGACCTTGCGCCGCGCGGACTGCTGGACGTTGAGGTAGTTGATGAAGATGCCCTGCGCGGTCTCGGGCCGCAGGTAGGCGAGGCCGGATTCGTCTTCGACGGGGCCGAGGAAGGTCTTGAGCAGGCCGTTGAACATCCGGGGCTCGGTGAACGCGCCCTTGGTGCCGCAGTTGGGGCAGCTCAGGTCCTTCAGCCCGTGCTCGGGGGATTTGCCGTGCTTCTCGGCGTACGCTTCCTCAAGGTGGTCGGCGCGGTACCGCTTGTGGCAGGACTGGCATTCGGTCAGCGGGTCGACGAACTCCTTGACGTGGCCGCTGGCCTCCCACACCTCGCGGGCGAGGATGACGCAGGAGTCGATGCCGACGACGTCTTCGCGCGCCTGGACCATCGCCTTCCACCACTGGCGCTTGACGTTGTTCTTGATCTCGACGCCGAGCGGACCGTAGTCCCAGGAGGCGCGGAGGCCTCCGTAGATCTCGCTGGAGGGGTAGACGAGACCCCTGCGCTTGGCGAGATTGACGATGGTGTCCATGACGTCGGTGCGACGTGCCATTGAGAAGGCTCCATCCGGCTGGCGGTCGGCGTTGCGGATTCAATAAGAGTTGCGGATTCAAAAAGATTCGGCCGTCCGGAAACGACGGCCTGCCGCGGCACGACACGCACCGCGGGGTATCCAGCTTAGGGGAAGCCGAGCGTCCCCAGCGCGCATTACCCGCACGCCCCGCCCCTCAGGCGATCGACCGGGCACGGTACGGCCTCAGGCGGCTCAAGCAGACCCGGCGAAGCCCGTACCGGGCTCGGCTCAGACCGGCTCGTAGGCCCCGGGCTCGTTGATCATGTAGGTCATGAGCGGAAGTATCGCCATCCGCACCTCGAAGTTGGAGAGCGCGCGCCGGTAGAACCCGGCTCCCTCCCACTCGGTGATCATGAGCCAGAGGTCCTGGTCGTCCATGGCCCGGGCGAGGCGTCCGCCGTCGTGCCCGGGCATGGTCTCCAGGGCGGTCAGCACCGAACGTGCCTGGCCGGTGAAGGACTCGGCCTCCTCGGCCGGGACCGTGAACCGGGTGACGGCGATCACGGCTGCCCGCAGGATCCGCAGGTGCCGAAGATCTCGACGGTGTGGGTGACGTCGGTGAACCCGTGTTCGAGGCCGACGGCCTCGGCCCAGCGTTCGACGGCCGGGCCCTCCACCTCGACGGTCCTGCCGCATTTACGGCAGACGAGGTGGTGATGGTGCTGATCGGTGGCGCACGCCCGGTACACCGACTCCCCGTCGTCGGTACGGAGCATGTCCACTTCGCCGGATTCAGTGAGGGCCTGAAGCTGCCGGTAGACCGTGGTCAGACCGACTTTCGCGCCCTCCGCTCGCAGGGAGGCGTAGATGTCCTGCGCACTTCTGAAACCCTCGCTCGTCGCGAGGGCCTGGCGTACGGTTTCGCGTCGCGTGCTCACAATGACCTCCGTCGCAAGAATCTACCGGCGACGAGCGCGATGGCGAACAATCCCAGCGCTATCAGCACGATCGCGGCGCCCGGCGCCACATCGGCCTGGAAGGCCGTCGTCAGTCCCCCGACGGCGGCGAAGACCCCGACCCCCATCGCCACCAGCATCGTCCCGCGGAAACTCCGGGCCACCTGCTGCCCGGCCGCGACGGGGACCACCATGAGGGCGCTGACGAGCAGCAGTCCGACGACCCGCATCGCGATCACCACGGTGACGGCCGCGGTCACCGCGATGAGCAGGCTGAGGAAGCGCACGGGCAGCCCGTACGTCCGGGCCACCTCCTCGTCCTGGCACAGGACGAACAGCTCCCGGCCGAACGCGGCGACGACCCCGAGCACGACCGCGGTGAGCACCGCCACCACGACGACGTCCTGGACGGAGACGCTGCTGACGGAGCCGAACAGGTATCCGAGGAGGGTGGCGTTGCTCCCCCCGGGGGCGAGCCCGATCAGCAGGACGCCGCCGGCGATCCCGCCGTAGAACAGCAGGGCGAGTGCGACGTCGCCGCTGGTCCGGCCGCGCGACCTGACGATCTCGATGGCGACGGCCCCGAGGATCGCGACGACGACGGCGGTGAGCACGGGAGCCGTGCCCGTGAGGAACCCCAGTGCGACCCCGGTGAGGGCGACGTGTCCGATGCCGTCGCCGAGCAGGGCGAGCTTGCGCTGGACGATGAAGGTCCCGACGGTCGGGGCGACAAGACCGACGAGAAGCGCGGCGATGAGGGCCCGCCGCATGAAGTCGTACTGGAGGAGCTCGATCACGGCCACACACTCTCATGGGGATGGCAGTGCTCCTGGGAGGTGTCCGCGATCGAGGGCGGCCCGTCCTTGACGATCTCCCCATCGGTGAGGACGACCACCCGCGTGATCACGGGCGCGAGCGGGCCGAGCTCGTGCGCGACGAGGACGACCGTCTTGCCCTCGCCCGCGACCCGCCTCATGCTCGCGGCGAGCGCCTGCTGGCTGGCCGCGTCCACACCCGCGGTCGGCTCGTCCATGACGTAGGTGTCGGGCTGCCCGGCGAGCGCCCGCGCGATCAGCACCCGCTGCTGCTGCCCGCCGGAGAGATGCTGGACGGGGTCGCCGGCCCGGTCGGCCAGCTCGACCTCGGCGAGCGCGTCCCGCACGGCGGCCCGGTCCGCGGCGGACGCGGGGAGGAAACGCCGCTGGCGGGCGATACGGCCGGAGGCGACCACCTCGCGGACGGTCGCGGGCACCCCGCCTCCGGCGGTGAGCCGCTGGGGCACGTAGCCGATGCGCCGCCAGTCGCGGAATCGCTGCGGCGTCCGCCCGTAGATCTCCACGCTTCCGGAGGCGAGGGGGACGAGTCCGAGGAGGGTACGGACCAGGGTCGACTTGCCCGAGCCGTTGGGCCCGAGGACGGCCACCACCTCACCGGGGCCGACGACGAGGTCGACGCCCCGGAGCACGGGCCGCCCGCCCAGGGTGACCTTCCCCTCGCTCAGCCGGAAGACGGGATCGCTCATGAGCAGCCGAGCCCGGTCTTGATCGCGGTGAGGTTGGCCCGCATCGCGGTGAGGTAGTCGCCCTGGGCGGGCGGACCCTCCAGCGGGTCGATGACCGCCGTCTTGGCCCCGGTCTCCGCGGCCACGACCTCGGCGACCTTGGGGCTCGCCAACGTCTCAAAGAAGATCGTGCTCACCTTCTCCCGCTTCACGATTTCCGCCACCTCGGCGATCCGGCCCGGATTGGGCTCACTGTCCGGGTCCACGCCGCTGACACCGACCTGGCGAAGCCCGTACCGATCCGTAAGGTATGCGAAGGCGGTGTGACTCGTCACCAACGTCCGTCCGGAGCAGGTGGCGAGTCCCTGCTTGAACTCGGCGTCGAGGGTCGTCAGCGCGGCCGCGGTCGCGGTGGCGCGCTCCCGGTACCCGGCGGCGTGCCCGGGGTCGCGGGCGGCGAGCCGCTCACCCAGCTGCGTGGCGACGGTGGCCAGGCGGCTGGGGTCGAGCCAGAGGTGGGGGTCGACGACCCCGTCCACGGTGAGGGGGGTGACGGCGGTGAGCGCGTCGAACGAGGCGTCCTTGGCGTGGTCGGTCACGGCCTCGTCGACGGCGGGTTGGATGCCGCGGATGTAGAAGGTGAGGTCGGCCTTCCCCATCTCGACGGCCTGCCGGGGGGTGAGTTCCAGGTCGTGCGGCTCGGTCCCGGGCTTGGTGAGTGTGGTGACCTCGGCGCCCGGCCCGCCGACCCGTTCGGCGAGCCAGGCGAGCGGATAGACGGAGGCGACGATCTCGGTCTTGTCGGTGCTCTCGGCCCCGGCCTGCCGGGTGCCTGTCTCGGCGCCACCGCAGGCGGTGACGGCCATCAGGCTCAGGCCGGCGAAGATGCCGGCGACTTTGACGGGGATACGCACCTGAAAACCGGAGAAGTCGTATTTCACGGTCTAAGTATGGACAAGAATGAAAACGATTGTCAAAGTCGCCGAATTGTCGATCAGGACATCAAACCGAGATCACTCAGGAGGAGGAGGGCGAGGAAGGTCATCAGGGCGACCCGCAGCAGCTTGCCCATGGCCCCGAGCGAAGGCCAGGAGAGAAAGGCGAGCCAGCCGACGAACCCCAGCACCGGCAGAAGGGCGAGCGCACCCCGCCAGTCGCGGAACACGAAACCCGCCAGGAGCAGGGCCACCATCACGACCGGGGTCACCCAGCGCGGCGTGCGGTGGAAGAACATCAGCGCCGGCGCGCTCTTGTGCTCAAGCCGGGCCCGAAGGCCTGGGGATTGCCGGTTGTCCATGCCCGGATCCTTTCCGTAAACTTCGGTCTGGCGAACTCCCACGCCCAACCTCCTTGAGCGGGCCCCCACGCGGCCCGTCCCAGCGGAGGCAAAGGGGACCAGGTGTGCCTCGGGAGCGCGACGCCGGTCTCATGATCCTGAGGACCGCCGGGGCGCGCAAGCGTGGGTTGCCGTCGACCGGCGGCCGGACAGGACTCCCGATGACCAGCAAGAAGCAGCTTAAGGCCCGTATCCGCGCGCGGATGGCCAAGACCGGCGAGAGCTACACCGCCGCCCGGGCCCACCTCGTCGGCCCCTCCTCCGCCGTGTCCGACCACGGATACACCCTGCGCGGCGGGCGGAACCCGGACAGCTCCGTGATCGTCAACCTCCTCGCCCACCACGGCGTGTCCCTCAGCGAACCCCTCGCCTTCGGCGTCGGCGGCGGAATCGGCGCCGGCTACATCCTCTGGGAGTTCAAGGCGCACGGCACCAAGGTCGTCGTCCTCGGCTTCTGCAACCAATGGCAGTACGGCGACCGCTGGTTCGAGAAGACCGGCGCCCGGCTGGGCCTCCCGGTGGAGATCCACCGCACCGGGGGCGCCAAGGGCGCGTCCGCCCGGCTCGGCGCCGAGCTCGACGCGGGCCGGCCCTGCGTCATCCGGCCCGACCGCTACCACATCGGCTACTGGCACCTCCCCGCCCACCTCGACGGATACGGCGGCCACCCGGTGCTCGCCTACCGGCGCGACGACTCCGGGGTGTGGATCGACGACCGCAACCTCGCCCCGCTGCGGATCCCCGGTCAGGCCCTGGACGCCGCGCGCGCCCGGGTGTCCTCCTACAAGAACGTGCTCTACCTGATCGAGCCTGCCTCGATCACCGAGGAGAGGCTGGCCGACGCGGTCCAGGCCGGCCTGCGGGACTGCGCCGACCACCTCAGCGGATCATCCGACTCCTTCTCCCTGCCCGCCTGGCGCAAGTGGGGGCGGATGATGACCGACCGGCGCGGGGCCAAGGCGTGGGCGAACGTCTTCGCGGACGGGACCGGCCTCACCGGGGCGCTGATGTCGATCTGGGAGGGCGTATCCGGGTTGGGCATGGACGGCGGCCACCTCCGCGACCTCTACGCCGACTTCCTCGACGAGGCGTCCACCCTGCTGGACCGGCCTGAGCTCGGCGGGATCGCCGCCCGGTTCCGGGAGATCGCGGAGGAGTGGCGGGCGCTCGCGGAGGCTGCCCTGCCCGCCGACATACCCGAGTTCGCCGAACTCCGCGAGCTCACCTCGGCCGTCCGGGCGAGCGTCGTCGCCGACGGCGGCTCCGGGCAGGCCGAAGCCGCCGAGGCCGCGGCCCGGCTGTGGCGGCTCCGCGGGGAGTACGACCACAAGCCTCCGCTCGACGACGTCGACGCCGTCTTCACCGACCTCGGGACCCGGATCCTGCACATCCATCAAGCCGAGACGGCTGCGATCGCCGCCCTCCGCGACGCCTTGTAGACGACAGCGATCACGTGGCCACCGCGGACCTACCGGGCGGCCGGGCCTGCGGCCGTACCGGGCTCCGGGCCGGGTCCGGCCGCGCTTTCGTCGCCGGGCTCGGGCGGGTCGGGTTCGGTGGACTTGGCGGAGCGGCTGCGGGAGCCGTACAGGACTCCGGCGGCGATCACGACGCAGCCGGCGAGCTGGAGCGGGGAGGGGCGTTCGTCCAGGACCGCGGCGGAGAGGACGATCGCCCCGACCGGCTGGGCGAACAGGAGCAACGAGGTGAACGCCGCGGGCTGGCGGGGCAGCGAGTAGGTGATGAGCAGATAGCCGACGGCCTGCGGCCCGATCGCGAGGACGAGAAGCCAGCCGTGCGCGGGCCATTCCGGGACGAGGTCGACCGGCCCGAGCACCAGGGCGGTGAGCGCGGCCGCGGCGGAGGCGTGGGCGAGGGGACCGGCGACGCGGCGCCGGTCGGTGGAGCCGTGCCGGATGACCAGGAGAAACGCCGCGTACGAGATCGAGGTGCCGATGCCGAACAGGACGCCGAGCAGGGGGTTCTCCCCGTACGCGGCGGTGTCGAAGAGCCCGGAGAGCAGGACGACCCCGCTGAACACGACCGGGATGGCGATCACGACGTTCCTGGACGGCCGTTCGCCGAGCAGCCACCACGCCGCGACGGCCACGAAGATCACCTGCAGGTTGGCGAGGACCGTGGCGAGCCCGGCGCCGACGTAGCCGATGGAGTGGTGCCACAGGACGAGGTCCCCGGCGAGGAACGCCCCGGCGATCCAGGCGTACAGGGTCGTCTTCCGGGGAAGCGCGCCGTGGCGTCGCCGTTCCCACCACCCCAGCGCGGCGAGGAGGGGTACGGCGTACGCGCAGCGGAAGACGGTCACGGTGGCGGGTTCCGCACCGGAGAGGGCGACGAGGGTGGCGCTGGTGGCGATGACGAGTGCCCCCAGGACCGCAGCGAATACAGGCATGATCCACCGGCTTAGGAGTGTTTCCAAGGTACGCTGCCAGACAAGCTTGGCCGTGAGCCATTCAGGAGTCAACGTGGTTTTCACTCATGACATGACGGACTCACTCGCCGTGGTCGTGGGGTTGATCAACACATCCCCCCGGGCGGCCGACGAGGAGGGGCTCCCATCCGTCGACGCCCTGGGCGATTTTGTGGCGGCTCACCGGATCAGCGGGGTGACAGAGCTGACCGAGCGGGATCTGACCTCGGTTCGCGCCCTCAGGGACGCCTTCCACCAGGTGTTCACCGAACCCGGCCGGGCGATCGAACGGCTCAACGAGATCCTCTCGGGGGCGCGGACCACCCCGCGGATCAGCGAACACGACGGCTACGCCCCGCACATCCACTACTTCGCCCCCGGCGCCTCGATCACCGAGCACCTCGCCGCGGACTGCGGGATTGCGCTCGCCCAGGTGGTCGTCATGGGAGAGGCGGGACGGCTGCGGGTCTGCACCGCCCCGCACTGCTCGGCCGTCTACGTGGACGAGTCGCGGAACCGCTCCCGCGTCTACTGCGACAGTTCCTGCGGCAACCGGGTGCACGTCGCCGCCTACCGGGCGCGCAGCAAAGCGGTGGAGAACGCCTGACTCAGACGCCGGTCACCACGTTGGGGATCGCCCCGCCGTACCGGCGGTCGCGGCTCGCGTACAGCTCGCACGCCCTCCACAGATGGCGGCGGTCGAACTCCGGCCAGAGCGTGTCCAGGAACACCATCTCGGCGTAGGCGGACTGCCAGAGGAGGAAGTTGGAGGTGCGCTGCTCGCCCGAGGACCGGAGGAAGAGATCCACATCGGGGATGCCCGGCTCGTCCAGGTAGCGGGCGAAGACCTTCTCGTCGACCCGGCCGGGGCGCACCTTGCCGTGGGCGATGTCGTCGGCCAGCCGGAGCGCCGCGTCGACGATCTCCGCGCGGCCGCCGTAGTTCACGCAGAACTGCAGGGTGATCACCTTGTTGCCGACCGTCATGACCTCGGCGTCCTGCAGCTCCTTGATGACGCTCTTCCACAGCCGGCCGGGCCGCCCCGCCCAGCGGATCCGGACGCCGAGCGCGTTGAGCTCGTCCCGGCGGCGGCGGATCACGTCCCGGTTGAAGCCCATGAGGAAGCGCACCTCGTCCGGGGAACGCTTCCAGTTCTCCGTCGAGAACGCATACGCCGACAAATACGGAATGCCTAGCTCAATCGCACCCTCGATGACGTCGAAAAGCGAGGCCTCCCCCATCTTGTGTCCCTCGGTACGGGGCAGGCCTCGTTCCTTGGCCCAGCGGCCGTTCCCGTCCATGACGATCGCGACATGGCGCGGGATCAGGTCACGCGGGATGGGTGGCGGGGTTGCCCCCGAAGGATGCGGGGACGGAGGAAGGGGCATCGCTCTCTCTTTCTACGTGTCGGAGAGAGCGTATTCCGTGTTCGAGGTGCCATTGCAGATAAGCGGCGACAAGTCCGCTGCATTCGCCGCGATGCCGGGACTGGGAGACGTCCGCGGCCGCCCAGTCGCCCCGCAGCAACGACCGCATCAGCGCCAGCGACTCCGCCGAGGGTGTGGCCGCGCCGGCCGGACGGCACGCTCCGCAGACCGCCCCACCGGCCACGATCGCGAACCCGCGGATGTGCTCGGATCCGCATCGGGCGCATTTGTCCAGCGACGGAGCGTATCCGGCGACCGCCAAAGAGCGGAGGAAGTAGGCGTCGAGGATCAGCCGGGCCTCGTGCGTGTTCTCCACCAGGGTCCGCAGTCCCCCGACGAGCAGCAGGAACTGCCGGAGCGACGGCTCCTTCTCCCCCACGGTCAGCTTCTCCGCCGTCTCCAGCATCGCGATCCCGGTGGTGTACCGCGGGTAGTCCTGGGCCAGGCGTGCGCCGTACGGGTGCAGCACCTCGACCTGGGTCACCACATCGAGGGTCCGCCCGGTGTGGAACTGCACGTCGACATGGCTGAACGGCTCCAGCCTGCCGCCGAACTTGGATTTGGTCCGGCGGACGCCTTTGGCGACGGCGCGGACCCGCCCGGTTCTCCGGGTGAGAATTGTGATGATTCGATCTGCTTCGCCAAGTTTCTGGGTCCGCAGGACCACACCCTCATCACGGTAGAGACTCACCCCCGTTAGGGTACGTGAACGTGACTATCAACGTCGTCTACCGCAAGTACGACGGAAGCCTGCACTGGCATATGACCCTCAGGAAACTCGGCGAAGACGAGCACGGGGTATGGCTGGGGGCGCCGGCGGGCTCGACCGGGCAGCGCGGCTCGGAGCCACCGATCGTCTACACCTTCCCTTATGTGATGCTCTTCCCCCGGGAGGGCTGGTGGACGGCCTCGTTCAACGACGTCCCCCACAAGACCGAGATCTACTGCGACGTCACGACCGTTCCGACCTGGACCGACGACCAGGTGACCATGATCGACCTGGATCTCGACGTGCTGCGCAGGCGCGACGGCACCGTCTTCATCGACGACGAGGACGAGTTCGCCGAGCACCGGGTCCGCTACTCCTACCCGCCCGAGATCGTCGGCGGCGCCCGTACGGCGTGCGCCTGGTTGTTCGACTCGGTGAGCAACGGGGCGGAGCCGTTCGCCTCCGGGTACAAGAAGTGGCTGACCCTGCTCTGAGAGGACGGCCGGGCGGTCGCGCCACGGTATACAGGTGTCCGTGGAGATGGATCAACTAGACCGTTCGATCATCAGCGCCTTGATCGAAGACGCTCGCGCGACATATGCCGAAATAGGTGGACAAGTTGGGTTGTCCGCGCCGGCAGTGAAGCGTCGGGTCGATCGGCTGCTCGCGAGCGGCATCATCACCGGCTTCTCGGCGCGGGTCGAGCCCGCGGCGCTGGGCTGGACCACCGAGGCGTACGTCGAGCTGTTCTGCCAGGGCCGGACCTCGCCCAAGGAGATCGCCACCGCGGTCGCCCGCTTCCCGGAGATCGTCGGCGCCTGCACGATCACCGGCGAGGCGGACGCGCTGGTCCACATCCGGGCACGGGACATGCACCACGTCGAGCAGGTGATCGAGCGCATCAGCGCGCATCCGTTCGTGGTCCGAACCAAGAGCGCCATCGTGCTCTCCCGCCTCCTGAACCCCCTACGCAATGAATCGCCGGAACTGCCGATCACTCCGCAACAGATTGCCGTGGATTCGCAATAGACACGCTTGGATCGACCGTAAGGGCGATTTTAGGCTGAATGAGCCGCCTGCCCGGATTTCCGGGGGGACTTCTCTCTCGCTATGGAGCATTCAATGGTGTCTACGACCCTGCCCGCGTTCGCAAGCTCGCCTGCCACGGCCCAGGAGAGCGGACCAGGCAGTGAACGCTCCCATAGCAGGCATTTCCTGATGTGCCGGCCGGATTTCTTCACGGTGACGTACGCGATCAACCCGTGGATGGACCCCAGCGCGCCGACCGACCCGGCCTTGGCGCTGCGACAGTGGGAGGAGTTGCGGGCGGCCTACGAGCGCCTTGGGCACCGGGTCAGCCTGATCGACCCGATCGAGGGTATGCCGGACATGGTCTTCGCGGCCAACGGAGCCCTGGTCGTCGACGGCCTGGTCTACGGCGCCCGATTCGCCAACCCCGAGCGCGCCGCCGAGGGCCCCGCCTACCTCAAGTGGTTCGCGGACCACGGGTTCCCGACCATGGAGGCCACCTTCACCAACGAGGGTGAAGGCGACTTCCTCGCGATGGACGACTTCATCCTCGCGGGCACCGGATTCCGCACCGACATCACCGCGCACAAGGAGGCCCAGGAGTTCCTCGGCAAGCCGGTGATCACCCTGAAGCTGTCGGACCCGCGCTACTACCACCTGGACACCGCGCTCTTCCCGCTCGACGGCCGCAACGCCGCCTATTACCCCGGCGCGTTCTCCGACGGGAGCAGGCGGGTTTTGGAGACACTCTTTCCCGATGCGATCACCGCAGACGAGGAGGATGCCGCCGTTCTGGGTCTGAACGCCGTCAGCGACGGTCGCAACATCATCATCAACATGGAAGCCGTCAACCTGACGAACAAGCTCAGGGACCGCGGCTTCTCGGTCATCCCCGTCGACCTCTCCGAGCTCCGCAAGGCGGGCGGCGGGCCGAAGTGCTGCACTCTGGAGATCCGGCCATGAGCACGACCAAGCAGATCATCGAACTCGCGGACCGCCGTACCGCCCACAACTACCATCCGCTCCCGGTCGTCATCCACGAGGCCCAAGGCGCGTGGGTCGTCGACGTGGAGGGCAAACGCTACCTGGACTGCCTCGCCGGGTACTCCTCCCTCAACTTCGGGCACGGCAACCCGGAGATCCTCAAGGCCGCCCGCGACCAGCTGGACCGCCTCACCCTGACCAGCCGGGCGTTCTATCACGACCAGTTCGCGGCGTTCTGTGCGGAACTCGGGGACCTCACCGGCAAGGACATGATCCTGCCGATGAACACCGGCGCCGAAGCGGTGGAGACCGCGATCAAGGTGGCGCGGAAGTGGGGTTACCAGGTCAAGGGCGTCGAGCCCGACAAGGCCAACATCATCGTGATGGAGGACAACTTCCACGGCCGGACCACCACGATCGTCAGCTTCTCCACCGACCCGGACGCGCGAGCCGACTACGGCCCGTACACGCCCGGTTTCCGGATCGTGAAGTACGGCTCGGTGGACGCGATCAGGGACGCCGTCGACCACAACACGGTGGCGGTGCTGGTCGAGCCGATCCAGGGTGAGGCCGGGGTGCTCCTTCCCCCGGACGGCTACCTCAGCGAGATCCGCTCCCTCTGCACGGAGCACGACATCCTCTTCATCGCCGACGAGATCCAGTCCGGCCTCGGGCGGACCGGGGAGACCTTCGCCTGCGACCACGAGAACGTCGTTCCCGACATGTACCTCATGGGGAAGGCGCTGGGCGGCGGCGTCGTCCCGGTCTCCGCGGTCGCGGCCGACGCCGAGATCCTCGGGGTGCTCAAGCCCGGCCAGCACGGTTCCACCTTCGGCGGCAACCCGCTGGCCTGCGCCGTCGGCCTCCAGGTCGTCCGGATGCTGGCGACCGGCGAGTACCAGGAGCGCGCCCGGGCGCTCGGCGAGTTCCTCGGCACCCGGCTGACCCCGCTGCTCGGGCACGGAGTGGTGGCGGTACGGCGCCGCGGCCTGTGGGCGGGGATCGACATCGCCCCCTCGCTCGCCACCGGACGCCAGGTCTGCGAGGCGCTGATGGCCAAGGGGGTCCTCGCCAAGGACACCCACGGCTCGACCATCCGGCTCGCGCCGCCGCTGGTCGTCTCCGAGGAGGACCTCTCCTGGGCGGTGGACAAGCTCACCGAGGTGATCACCGAGCTGTCGGACTGAATCCGGTACGGCCCTGCGGCCACCGGTGCGGCTTTACGCGGCCGGACCAGGCTCCCCCCGAGCGTGTGGTCCGGCCGCGTGCCGTTTCCCCCTACCCCCACAAACTAGCCAAAGAAACATATTCCCCACGTAAAAGCGCGGACCTAGACGGCGGTGAGGACACCGCAGAGCGACGGGGGGATCTCCAGGTAGACGTCCTGCCCGGCGCTCGGGACACCGTGTGAGGACTGCCTGGCCCGCAGGACGACGCCCCCCACGTCGACGCTGCAGTCAAGGTGATCGCCGAGGAACTCCGCCCGGCGGAGACTGCCCTTGACCACCCCCGGCACACCGGGTGGCGCGGAGGCGTGCAGCCTGATGTCCTCCGGACGGATCGACACCGTGACGGCCTCCCCGGTGGCGTCCCCGGTGTGGCAGCGGAGCCTGAGCCGGCCGTCCAGCACGTCGACCTCGGCATGGCCGGAGCCGTCGCGGCCGACGACCCTTCCGGCGATCAGGTTGGCGGTGCCGACGAAGTCGGCCACGAAATGCGAGGACGGACGGTGGTAGATCTCGCGGGGCACGCCTTCCTGCACGATCACGCCCTGATGCATCACCGCGACCCGGTCGGCCATGCTGAGGGCCTCCCCCTGGTCGTGGGTCACGTACAGCGTGGTGATCCGCAGGCTCTGCTGGAGTTCTCTGATCTCGGCGCGCATCCGGTCGCGGAGCCCCGCGTCCAGGTTGGACAGAGGTTCGTCCAGCAGGAGCAGGCGGGGGCTGGGGGCGAGCGCTCTGGCCAGCGCGAGCCGCTGCTGCTGACCGCCGGAGAGCAGTGTCGCGGGGCGCCCCGCGAAGTCTTCGAGACGGACGAGTGCCAGCATCTCCCCGACCCGGTCGGCGATCTCCCGTTTGGTGTGTCGTTTGGCGACCCGCAGCGGGAACGCGACGTTCTCGAAGACCGTCATGTGCGGCCAGATGGCGTAGTTCTGGAAGACCATCCCTATGTCCCGCTTCTCCGGGGGCACGTGGACGCCCGGTCCCGCGACGATCTCGTCTCCCAGCCTGATGACACCCCCGTCGGGTCGTTCAAGTCCGGCCACACAGCGCAGCGTGGTGGTCTTCCCGCATCCGGACGGTCCCAGAAGCGCATAGAAGCTTCCTTCTGGGATACGAAAACCAACCCCCTCCACCACGCGTGGCCCACCGGATTCATAGCTCTTGACAAGGTTGGTTACGTCGAGCGCACGCGGTTCCCGGTTCACAGGGTCTCCTCGGCAACCAAGATTGGATACAAGCGGCATTTACGTTACGCGGGTGAATCGGATCGCCGCAAGACCGCGTTGAGTGCGGGTTCGGTCGTCTGGCATTACCCTGAACGCGGCGTATCCCCGGCACACGAGTTGGAGGCGATCCGGGATGTCCGAGATAACCTCCTCCGCCACCCCGCCCAATCGCGGACGGAGGCGCGATCCGCGCATCGACCGGGCGATCCTCGACGCGGCACGGCGGCTCTTCGCGGCCGGCGGGTTCAACCGGATCTCCATCGAGGAGATCGCCGACGAGGCGCGGGTTACCCGGCCGACGGTCTACCGCCGCTTCGACAACAAATACGAGCTGGTCAAAGAGGCGCTGAGGTCGCTGCGCTCGGACACCACACCGCCGAAGACACGCGGGGATCTGCGCACCGATCTCATCCTCCACCTGGAGGATCTCCGTGAGGCGGCGACCGGCCACAAGGGCATGGCGATGACCGGAGCGGTCCTGGTCGAGGAACAGCACCGGCCCGAGCTCCTGGAGCTGTTCCGTGAGGGTGTGGTGCGGCCCAGGCGCCAGATGATCCGCGACATGCTCGAACAGGCGAAGAACCGCGGTGACATCCGGGACGACGTCGACCTGGACACGCTCGTCGACCTGATCATCGGCGTCTTCCACGCCACCTACTTGAAATCTTCGCAGATCAGCCCGGACTGGGCCGAACGCGCGGTGGATCTGCTTCTGCCCGCAATTCGTTGACACGACTGTAACGCTGATCTAGTCTGCCGCCACTTCACCCTGCCGCGGAGGACTCATGCGTCTACATCTCCATTTGTCCGATCTGCCCTTCCCCGCAGACGCCCTGTCGATCGCCGAAGCCGCCGAATCCCTGGGCTGGGAGTGCGTCTGGGTTCCCGAACGCCATCTGACCCCCGGCTCCGTCCCCAACCCCGCCGTCCTGCTGGCGGCGATGGCGGCCAGGACCGGCACGCTCCGCCTCGGCAGCGAGGTGGCGATCCTGCCGCTCCGGCATCCGTTCCAGGTGGCCGAGGACTACGCGCTCCTCGACGCCCTGTGCGCGGGGCGCCTGGAGTTCGGCATGGGCATGGGCATGGTGCCCGCGGAGTTCGACGCGCTCGGGCTGGAGCGTGCGGAGATCTTCGACCGGTTCGACGAGGCCAGCCGGATCGTACAGCTGGCCTGGGCCGGAACACGCTTCAGCCATGACGGCCCGATCTGGCCGGTGACCGAGGCGACCTGCGTTCCCGCGCCCGCCCGTACCCCGCCCCTGTGGGTGAAGGGCGCGGCGCGCGGCTCACTGACCTGGGCCGGGAGCAACGGCCACAACCTGATCGTGGACGCCGCGCGCTCATCCCCCGAGGCGTTCGGGAAGGGCCTCACCGCATGGGTTGAGGGCTTGGCGCGTGCCGGGCTGAAGCGGACGGACCGCCTGGTCAAGCTGAACCTGCGGGTGTGGGTCGACGAGGACGGCGAGGCCGCGCTGGAGGCGGCCCGGGCCGCCGGGGCAAAAGAGGATCTTCTGCTGAGCGGGCGGGTGCTGGCCGGCGATCCGGAGTCGTGTGCGATCCGGCTCGGCGATCTCCTCAGGGCGTATCCGGTCGACGTGATCAGCACGTGTTTCGACTGGCTGGGACAGACCACTTCCGCGCAGCTGACGGCGATGCGATGGTTCGCAGCGGCCATTTCCCAGGTCAGACATAATTAAGTTACAGCACTGTAATCTTGACAGTTATGTATCGCAAATATAGCGTCCCGGCCAGACTCCTCTCCCCGAAGGGACGTCACCATGCGAGTTCCGTTTCTTGTCCCCCTGGTCGCGATCCTGGTGCTCAGCGCGTGTGGGGAAGGCTCGAATGCGAATCAGTCGGCGGCCCCCACCACCCCGGCCACGACCATCGCCAAACTCCCCGCCTGCCAGGCCAAGAAGATCGGACCGATCACTCGATGTGAGAACTTCTACACCGAATATTGGCCGTTGATCCGCGAGCGGATGGACGCCCTCTACCAGGAGGCCAAGGCGACCGAGGGCGGCGAGGTCGTCATCTGGGACTTCAACGAGGTCGACGAGAACGTCTCCGGAGAGTTCGCCAAGAAGTACCCGGGCCTGAAAGTGCGGACCCGCGGCCTCTCGTTCAACCTCGCACCCACGATCATCACGGCGGCCGCCACCGGCCAGCGCAACAGCGACTACGTCTCCGGCACCCTCGTCACCGCCAAGCCGCTGCACGAACAGGGCTTCTGGCGCAAAATCAACTGGAGCGACTACGGGGTGCCCAAGGAGTGGCTCAACCCGCAGGCGCCGGAGATGCTCCCCGACAGCGTCAACGGCAACAGCATCCACTACAACAGCAAGAACGTCACCGAAGTGCCCGTCGACCTGAAGAAGTTCACCGACCCCGCGTGGCGCGGCAACCTGCTCATCGGCGGGTTCAGTCTGGGCGCCCTCGGCGGCATCGGGCTGAAGCACGGCCAGGAGACGATGGCCGGGCTCACCGCCGAACTGAAGAGCACGGGCACACTGCTGATCACCGAGAACCCGGGACCCCTGGTGTACGGCGGCGACAAGAAGGCCATGATCGGCGCCCAGCTCTACAACCCCAATCCAGCGATCAAGATGGCGCCCTTCGACGGCATGATGGTGTGGCTCCAGTTCGCCGGCGCCAACCGGGAGGCCAAGAACCCGGCCGCCGCGATGCTGTACGCCCTGTGGAACGCCTACGACCCGGACTGGCTCGCCACCCGATCCTCCGACCCCCGGTTCACCGGCTCCGCCGTACCGTTCCCGGGACTGCCCACCGAGTCGCTGAACAAGCTGACCGGCCCGACCAAGACCACCCTCGACGTTCTCGTCCGGGGGTTGGAGAGCGGTCAGGCGGTCTTCGAGACGACGGAGAACCGCGACCGGCTCATCGACCTGCGTCAGCAGGCGGAAGACGACCTGCGTAAGAAGTGAGACGACGCCCGAGCGGCATGGCCGTCACCACCACGATCGCCGTGATGGCCATTGCCTACCTGCTCCTCATCCCGCTGGCCACCCAGATCCTCACCTCGCTGCGCGGGCCGTTCCTCCCCTTCGGCACCCCGACCTCGGCGTGGGGGCTCGGAAACTACACCGAACTGTGGTCGCTGACCGGAGGCCTCGGCGCGACCCTGCGGGCCACCGCGGTCTACGTGCTGGGCGCGACCGCGGTGTCCTGCGTGATCGCCTGGCCCGCCGCCTGGCTCGTCGTCCGGACCGATCTCCCGGGCCGCGGCCTCGTCTACGCGCTGATGCTCATTCCCCTGATCATTCCTCCGATCGTCCACGCGCAGTCGTGGACGTTGATGCTCGCCCCCAAGACCGGCCTGCTCAACCAGATGCTGCGCGCCCTGCCGTTCGTCGGCGGGGACTCCGGGCCGATCGACCCGTTTGACTTCGCCGCCTTCACGGTTCTCCAGGGGCTTCAAGGGGTGACCTTCCTGTTCATCCTGCTCGTCCCGATTCTGTCGGCGATGGACGGCAGCCTGGAAGAGGCCGGACGGATGGCCGGCGCCTCCACGATTCAGACCATCCGCCGGATCACCCTGCCGCTCGTCTGGCCGGCCACCCTGGGCGTGCTGATGCTCGGCATGATCATCACTCTGGGGCAGTTCGAGATTCCGCTGCTGTTCGGCCAGCGGGAGGGCGACGACATCTTCGCCATGCGGCTCTGGCGTTTCACCGAGT
The DNA here is from genome assembly GCF_025996515.1 of Rhizohabitans arisaemae. Lineage (GTDB taxonomy): Bacteria > Actinomycetota > Actinomycetes > Streptosporangiales > Streptosporangiaceae > Rhizohabitans > Rhizohabitans arisaemae. Next base: position 125,515 of record NZ_BLRH01000024.1, on the reverse strand, counting down.
CCCGTACCGGTGAACTTCCCCGGTACGGCGCCGGCGCGGCCTTCGGGGTGGTCTTCCTGGTGGTGGTCGCCGCGCTGTTCCTGCTCTACATGCGGCTCACCCGCCGGGCCGACCGGCTGGCCACCATCACCGGGAAGGGGTTCCGCGCGGCGCCGCTGCCGCTCGGTACCTGGCGGATCCCGGCGATCGCCTTTCTCGTCTGCTACCTCGGTGTGTCGACGTTCCTGCCGATGATCTCCCTGGTCTGGTCGGCGATCACTCCGTACGTTCTGCCGATCACCTGGGGCAACCTCCTTGAGCACGCCACCTTCGGCCCGCTGGTGCAGGCGCTCGGGTCGGATGAGTTCTGGGCCGCCCTCGGCCGTACCCTTCTCATCGCCGCGCTCAGCGCGACCCTGGCCACGATCCTGGCGGCGGTCTCGGGCTGGACGGCGGCCCGCGGGTCGGGGCGGCGCGGCCCGGCGATCCTCAACATCGTGGCCAGCTCGTCGATCGCGATCCCGGCGACCATGGCCGGGTTCGCCGCCTTCCTCTTCTATCTGGTGATCAATCGTGTCATCCCGATCTACGGGACGATCTGGGTGCTGGTTCTGGCGTACGCGTACCGGATGGCCGTCGCACACCGCATCGCCTACAGCGGCGTGCTCCAGATCAGCCCGGCCCTGGAGGAAGCCGCCGCGGTCAGCGGTGCCGGCCGGCTCACCGTCTTCCGGCGGATCATGCTCCCCCTGCTGATGCCGATCCTCGGCGCGGCCTGGCTGCAGCTCTTCCTGCTCGGGGCGCAGGAGTTCACCATCGCGGTCTTCCTGTCCACCCCGGAGACCAGGCCGCTTCCGGTCCTGCTGTTCACCCGGATCGACGAGAGCGCCCCGCAGCTCTACGCGCCGAACCTCGGCGCCGCCATGGCGGTCGTCTACACCGTCCTGATGTTCGCGATCGGGTACGGCTGGCGCCGGCTCGCCAGACGGCTCGGCGCAAGCCGTACCTCCGCCTGATCGGCGCCTGATGCGGAAGCGGTCAGCGATCACCGGAGGCCGTGTCCGTGCCCTGGGGCAGCGGCTCGGTGACGGCCCCGGCCGCCCGGGAGCGGCAACGGAGTACCAGGCCGGCCACGAGCGCGGCGAGCGCCGAGACCGCGCCGCCCCCGATGAGCGTCCAGCGGGCACCGAAGGCTTCGGCCATCCAGCCGATCACCGGGCCGCCGAGGGGATTGGCACCGAAGACGACGAGCAGGTAGATCCCCATCACCCGGCCGCGCATCGCCGGGTCGGAGGTGAGTTGCACCGTCGTGCTCGCGGTGGTCGCGAACGTCAGCATGGCCACACCGACGGGAAACAACGAAATCATGAAGGTGGGGTAGTCCGGCATGAGTCCGGCGGCGAGTTCCAGCAGGCCGAAGACGACCCCGGCGAACACGACCCGCCGGGGTCCCGGGGCGCCGCGCCGCGCGGCGAGCAGCGCCCCGGTGAGAGCCCCGCAGGCGAGGACACTGGACAGCAGGCCGTAGGCGTCGGCTCCGAGGCGGAAGGTACCTGTCGCCATCAGCGCCGTGGTGAGCTGGAAGTTGAGCCCGAAGGTGGCGACGAAACCAACCAGAATCACCACCAGCAACAGATCTGGATTTCTGCGGATGTAAAGGAATCCATCTGGGAGACGGGCCTTGGAAGTGGGCTTCACCCGCTTCTCCAGTCCGTCGTCGCCCGCGACCCGCCACAGGATCGCGACCATCGCGTAGAGCAGCGCCGTGGCCAGCAGGACCGGTGCGGTGCTCCCCGCCGCGGCGATGCCGAGGCCGGACACCGCCGGGCCGATCACCCGGCCGAGGTTGAACAGCGCCCCGGTGAGACCGACCGCGTTCTGGAGCAGTTCCGGGGGGACGATGTCGCCGACGTAGGCCTGCCGGGCGGGCTGGTCGACGGCGGTCGCCCCGCCGAACAGCAGGGCGATCAGATAGACGTGCCAGGGCTCGGCCACACCGGCGATCACGACCAGGCCGAGCGCCGTCGCGAGGACGCCCATGGCGGTCTGGGTACCGATGAGCAGGGCTCTGCGGGGATACCGGTCGGCGATCACGCCGCCCCAGGGGCTGAGCAGGAGCATCGGGGTGAACTGGAGTGCCGTGATCACGCCGAGTGCGACGCCGCTCCCGGTGAGCTGGAGGATCAGCCAGTCCTGCGCGACGCGGTGCATCCAGGTGGCCGTTGTGGCGGTCGCGAATCCACCTGCGAAAACCCGGAAGCGCCGATGCTCCAGCGAGCGAAACATTGCGGTCACCGAAGCCCCATTAAATTACACACCTGTAATGTTGACAGTAGTGTAACGTAAATCCTAGGCTCAACTCCATGGACAGCACTCAGGAAGCCAACAAGGCGATCGCGCGGGACTTCTGGGCGGCGGGCAAAGGGCTTACCGACGGGCAGGATCCCTCGCTCTACTACTCCGAGGACTACTACAACCACGCGTCCCCACCCGGGGCCCCGCAAGGTCTGGACAACGTGCGCAACTTGGGCAGGCTGTTCCGGCGGATCTGGCCGGACCACACCATCGAGATCGAGCACATCGTCGCCGAAGGCGAGCTGGTCGCGTTCTTCGGACGATTCGTCGCCACCCATCAGGCGGAGATGTTCGGTATCCCGCCAACCGGCAAACAGGTCTCCTTCCCGGTGGCACACATGCTGCGCATCCGGGACGGCAAGATCCTCGAACACTGGGCCGTCCGCGACGATCTCAAGTTGATGCGCCAGCTCGGCGGCACCGAGGAAGTCGGCGGCGTGATGTGGCAGGAACGACAGAAGGCCGGCGAGTGACCATGCGACGTACCGACTACGCCGGGCCCGTCGAGAAGGGCCGCCACTACTCCAAAGCCGTCAAGGTCACCGGTGGCAGCACCGTCTACCTGGCCGGACAGACCTACCCCGTGGAACAGGGCAAGAGCATCCCCGACTTCACCACCCAGGCCACCTGGATCTTCGAGCGGATCGACGAGACGCTCCGCGCTGCGGGCGGTTCGATCGAGAACATGGTCACCATGACCGTCTTCGTCACCGACGGCCGCCACGTTCCCCTGCTCCACGACATCAGGCGGAATCACTTCCCCACGGACAACCGCCCCTGCAGCGCCGTCATCACCGTGCACTCCCTGCCCCAGCCGGGCATGCTCCTCGAAGTCCAGGGCGTCGCCGTACTCCCCGACTGAAAACCGGCCCGGCACCGGCGAGAAGACTTTACGCGGCCGGACCAGGCTCCCCCAAGCGTGTGGTCCGGCCGCGTGCTGTCCCCCGTACCCCTCGAACGCTAGCGGTGACATGCGGCGCGCAGGTGAACGGCGGGTGACGACGATCCGGAGCGGGAAGCAGAAGAAGGTCAAACCGGCGGGCGGGCACAAGGCCGGCAGAGCCGAAACCCTGCCTCGGAAACCCGCCGGTTCACACATTGAATCCCAAGAGAGGAAACACGGATCACCCTAATCGGGAACACCCCCTGAAACCAGGGGAACCTTCTCCGGAAAGCCGGCGCCGAAAAGGGTCAGTGGCCGCCGAACCACTGGGGGAAGTCCGGCCGGAACAGCTCCTCCGGGGTGACCTTCCGCAGGTCCGCCTCCATCGCCGCCAATCGTTCCTCGCCGAGAACGGCCGCCCATCGGTCTCTGAGCCCGTCGAAGATGTGCGCCGAACGGACCAGGCAGTCGATCCCCCGCTCGGTGAGGCGGACGACCTTACGCCGTGCGTCGTCCGGATCCTCCCCCCGCTCGACGTAGCCGAGCCGCTCCAAGGCGCCGATCGTCTTGCCCGCGGCCTGTTTGGAGACGCCGAGCCTGCGGCCGAGCTCCACCGCGGTGGTGCCGTCCGGGCCGATCGCCTGGAAGACGAACCCGTGCATGGGGCGGAGCCCCGGGTGCCCCTGCCGGGCCAGTTCCTCGTGGAGCTCGTCGATGAGGACCCGGAACCCGAGCAGCAGTCTCAGCGGGAGCTCGAAGCCAGTTGACACAATCGACAACCTCGTTCACTATTTTAGACAACCTGGTTGTCCATCTTAGGAGATCGCGACGATGCCTGTCATCCGCCATGCCGAAACACGCCGAACCGAGACACCCGCCGCCGTGATGACCACGCTGGCCTCACCCACCCAAGGCGGCGCCCAGACCGCGCTCTGGCGGGTCGACATGGGCCCCGACGCATGCGGACCGAGCCACGTCGTCGACGCCGAGCAGGTGTGGACCTTCCTGAAGGGCGGCGCGACGGTCGACCTGCCCGGGCAGGCGCTCACCGTCCACCCCGGAGACACGGTGATCCTGCCGGCCGGCGTGGTCCGCGAGGTGACCTCGGGCCCGGACGGATTCACCGCGATCGTCACCGCCCCCGCCGGAACCCACGCCGCGGGGCCCGACGGCACCGGCAGGATCCTCCCGCCCTGGATCGCCTGACCCCGCCCGCCGGTCACCCGGGGCCGGTGGCCCCTACGTGATCTCGAAGATCGCCGAGGACGCCTGCCCCTCGCCGAACTCCCATCCGGCCACCACGTCGTGACCAGACTGCTCGGCGATCCACCGCAAGTCGCTCGGGCACTCACGCGGGCCGAGGTAGTACCCGCCGTCGCAGCGAGCCCATTCCTCCGTCAGGCACAGCATCCGGAGGTGGTCGCGCAGCCGGGGGTCGGAAATCCGGCGCAGAGCCTCCTCCAGCTCCGGTTCCACCTCGACCTCGTCGTCGAACGCGGCGAGGTCGCCGGGGCCGCCCATGGTCCACGTCGCGGCGCGCATCGCGTCGAACAGCGTTCCATCGGTACGGATCCGCTGAAGCCACCGCACCATTCCGATCGCCTCAGGGCCGTCGACCTCGCCCAGTCGGCCGCCGTGCGCGGCGAGCACCCGGGCGAGGTCCGCCCCCGACACCACCCGCCGGGAGCCGTACGCGACCGAGACGGCCCTCAGCGCCGGATGGATCGGCCGGCCCGGACCCCCGTCCCCGCCAAGTGCACCCTCGTCGAACAGCCACACCGACCGTCCGTGATCGACCGGCCATTGATCCCAGTCGAACGGCGAGACCCCATCGTGGTGGTCGTCGTCGATCGGTTCGCCGCGCGCGACCGCGTTCACGTCGATCGCGCCGGTGAAGAAGTCATCGCGCATCAGAAACGACATCTCATCGTTCCAGGTGAAGAACGCGTACTCCGCCGTCGTGGAGTACGCGCCGAGCGATCTGCCCAGCAGCACCTCGAAGGCGTTCGCAAGCTCGCGGTTCCACGCCTCGGGCTCGACGACGGAATCGGGGACGGACGACACAGGTAGCTCCCAAGATCGGAAATGGCGGGCGTGCCGGGCATCAGATGTCGTCGACGGTCCCGCAGCCGTCGTCGTCGGCGGAGCCGGTCGACTCGGCGTAGGGGTCCTCGGCGGGCCCTGAGGGCTTCGTGCCCTTGGATGCCTCGCCCGGGTAGCTGGGGTGGAGGAACCCGTCGTCCGTGCACTCCACTCCGGCGCTCCAGCTCTCATCGGAACCCTCAATCCAGTGCTTGAGCGGCTCCCGCGGGGCGTTGCGCCAGAAGCTGACCTTCGCCCGGTCGTAGTACATGACTCGGGTGATCTTGTCGGTGCCCGGCTTGCGGACCGCGTAGACGAACCGGTAGTCGAACTTGACGTGGAGCTCCGGCTCACCGTTCTCGTCCTTGCCCGGGGCCGCCGACAACTTCCCCTGGACCTTGATGACGTCGCCGACGAGCTCCGCCGTGCCGGGGCTGAAACTGGCGACCCAGCCTCGGGTGTTCTTCTCCGGGTCCTTCGAATCCAGGTCGCGCAGGAAGTTCTTGCGCTGGTTCGGATCGAGGAGCTTCTTGAAGGTGTCGGGCTTGCCGTCAAGCAGCGTGACCCGGTCAAGGTAGGCGGCGGTGAGGATCTTCTTGGTCAACGTATAGGCGTAGGCGACGTCCTTGGCGGTGTATCGCCCCACGGCCTTCGCCTTCGGGATCACGATGGCGTCCGCGCCGTTACCGAACTTCTCCGACGGCGACCCGGCGAACGGCGCCGCCGGGTCGATGGTCGGTTCCTCGACCGGCAGCAGCGCGTTCGCGATGTCTCCGCCGGTGATCCCGCAGCCGGTGGAGACGAACAAGGTGCACGCCGTCGCGGTCGCGACGACCATGGCCCGCAGTGTGGTCGGCATGGTTGCTTCTTCCCGTGGTCGGACCCGTAGTCGCTTGTCACGATTTATCGAACAATGTCGAACAATACTGAGGTGATCAACCTGTTTCCGGAGATCCGCTTGCAGTGCAATCAAGCTGAGATCGGCCAAGCGTCGAGAGCCGGCGGAGTACGCCGGAACCCCGGCCCCACGGAGTCGTCCGGTGAGATCGGGGTTCGCGGATTCCAGACGGTCAACGGCCCACGGCCCCGGCGGTGAGCTCCTCTTCCCGGGCGGCGGCGGTCACGGGCTTACGGTCCCGGATGAGGGCGAAGGCGACGACCGCGGAGGCGAGGGGATCACCGGCGGCGAGGCCGCGGTGCGCGCCAGGATCGCCCGTGACGGCCGGAGCGCCCGGGAGTGGCTGGCGGCGTTGCTGCCGGCCGCCGAGCAGGCGGCCCAGGCGTACCCCCGGCTCCGCGAGCTGTACGCCGCCTACCGGGACCAGGACCCGGATCACAACAGCGAGACGAGCTTCACCTACGGGCTCGACCGGATCCTCGACGGCCTCCAGATCAGACTCGACCAGGTACCGGCCGGCTGAAATCGGCTCCGCGGACCCACCCCGGGGTTCTCGTCATCGGGCTCCCCGGGGCCTTGGGTCGTCGGCGAGGCCGGCCAGGTGTCGCCGCTCGTCCAGCCGGAACCGCCACAGAATCCGCATCCGACCCGAGTTCCGCTGATCTTTATCACCTGTGCGCCTTCGCACTCCGGGCACCTGATCCGATCCGGTATCGGCACGCCACCTCACCGCCCAGCCGGTCTGGATCCGAGTCCGGCCGGATGAGCGACCGGGTGAACCCCGGATCGACGGTATGCCGCGAGCCCGGGGCCGTCAGCCGAAGCCGGATCGAGCAGGCGATCAAACTCCGCGAGCCCCGGGAACCGGATGAACGCTCCAGCCGACTGCTGTGTAGACGGCCTTGGAGAGTCACCCGGTTCACGGGGAGAGGGGAACGATGTCGGATCTTGTCGGCGCCCGTCCGGTATGTCCGCTCAAGGAGACCTCCCTGCGGGTCAAAGGGCCGATCACGGTGACCCGGCCGGTCGTTCACCACCTCGGCCTGCTCGGCGTCCCGCTCCCCTCCCGGGATGAGGAACCGCTGGTCGCCGAGGTCGCCTGGGCCGGTATCCACCCCGACGAGGAGGTCGTCGACGAGGCGACCGCGCAGGCCGCCACCGGGATCGCCCACCTGCACGGCAGGCGGGACGGGGAGCCGCGCGGCCTGGCCGTCGACTTCGCGAGCGCGATCTGCTCGGTACTCACCGTTCAGGGCCTGCTCGCGGCGCTGATCGGCCGGGCCAGGGGCGGTCCGGCCGCACGCACGGTACGGACCGCCGTCGACCGATCCGCCGTGTTCTCCGTCGCCCAGTATCTCGCCGCGGCCTGCGCCGACGAGGAGGAGGCGGTCTCGTTCGCGCCCGGCGGGCCGCCTTTCACCACCGCCGACGGCGTCCTCTTCGAGGTCGAGGCACTCGACCCTGAAGTCTGGATCTCTTTCTGGCGAAACATCGGGACTTCCGAACGGCTCGCCGGGTCGGCGTGGCGAGCCTTCCAGTTCCGGTACGCGACCGCGAGCTCCCCCCTGCCTCCGGAGCTCCACGCGACCACCCGTGCGGTGGACTGGAGTGCGGTACGGCGTGCCGCGGCGGAATCCCGCGCCTCGGTCTGCCGGTTGCGCACGCTCGACGAGCGGGCGGTCGAGCCGCGCGAGGACAGGCCATGGCGGCTCAGCCCGTACCCGGCGATCGACGAAGGCCCGCGGGGCCGGGTCCGGATCAGGGGACTCGGCGAGGAGCGGCCGCTCGCCGGGTTCACCGTCCTGGAGGCCGGCCGCCGGATTCAGGCCCCGCTCGCGGCGCACGTACTCGGCCTGCTCGGCGCCGACGTGATCAGGATCGAGCCACCCGGCGGGGATCCGCTCCGGGGAATGCCCCCGGCCTGCGGCGGCCTGTCGGCCCGATGGCTCGCCCTCAACCGGGGCAAAGGCGCGGTCGAGATCGACATCAAGTCGGCCTCGGGCCGCGACGATCTCCGCTCACTGGCCCGCGAATCAGCCGTTTTCCTGCACAACTGGGCGCCCGGGACCGCGGAACGGCTCGGCCTGGACCACGGCGACCTGACCGCGGTCAACCCCCGCCTGATCTACGCGTACACCGGTGGCTGGGCCGGGCGGCTGGACGACACGCCCGTCGGCACCGATTTCATGGTGCAGGCCCGGACCGGTCTGGGCGAGGCCCTCCGGCCCGCGGACGAGACACCCGCTCCGTCGCTGATGACCGTGCTCGACGTGGTCGGCGGCCTGCTCGGCGCCGAAGCGATCCTCGCCGCGCTGCTCCTGCGGGAGACCGGCGAAGCGGGGTGCGTCCGGGTGGACTCCTCCCTGCAGGGAGCCGCCGAGCTGCTGAGCGAACGCGCCCTGCGCCGTATCGCGGACGGGCAGGACCCCAGGATGCCCGCGGGATTCCGACGACCGTTCCGTACGGCCGACGGCTGGGTCGCCCTCGCGGACGACAGCGCGGAAGCGTTCACCGCGGGCGGCGCCGGAACACCGGAGGACCTGCGGTCCCTGACCACGGATCAGGCCGTGGGAAAGCTGAGGGGGTCCGGCCTGCACGCCACGGCGGTGGTCACCGCGCTCGGGAAGCTGCCCGGCGACCCCCGCATGTCGGGAAGCCTCATCCGAGACCAGCACGGCGCCCTCACGGTCCCCACCCCGTGGGAGTTCACGTGACCCGCCACCCGGCAGGCCGTATCCCGACCACGACGATCCCACCCATTCGGCGCCACACCCGAGAAGCCACCCGACAGTCCCCACAAGGCGGGAAACCCTGCCCGAGACCAGCACCGCATCCTCACACCGCACACCCCGTGGGGACTCGCCTGACCCGCCACCCGGCAGGCCGTATCCGAACCGCTGCAGGGCGTCTTCACCCCGAGGAAGCCCGCCTGACCGGCGACCGCCGTACATCGAGTGGACCGAGTCCGCCCGCCGACCCGGCCGGGCGACTTGCGGAAGCCGATCACCCGCGTCTGCCGGCTCGACCGGCCGTACCCGATCCGACCGCATCGGGACGGGAGGTCGACCTCTCCGAAGGACCGGATCACCCCACGCCGTAGGAGGTTCATCCCACCCTCAGCGGCGATCCGCATCGCACCGGCCACAAGCCGACCGACTCCGATCAAGGCGCTCCTGACGCCTGTTCCCTGGAGGTTCAGATGATCTCTCGACTGGACGACCTCGTTCCCACCGCGCTACGGCGCGAGTGGGCCGCCGACGGCACCTGTCCTGATCTGGATCTGTATGCCCTGTTCCGTGCCCATCGATGCACCACCCCCGACCGGGTTGCGGTGATCGACGGTCTCGGCGTGCTCACCTACGCCGAACTTGACCGACTGGTACGTTCCACCGCCGTCGGACTCCGCGGAATCGGGGTGTGCGAGGGGGACGTGGTCGCCGTTCAGCTGCCGAACGGCCGGGCCGCGGTCCTGGTGGACCTGGCGCTGGCGGCGCTCGGAGCGGTCGCACTGCCGTTCCCGGCGGGCCGTGGCCGCACCGAAGCCCTCTCCCTGCTTCGCCGCTCGGGTGCCCGCGCGGTGATCGCCGCCGTCGAGCACCGGGGTACGGCGCACGCGCGGGAACTGGTCGAGGCCGCGCCCGAACTTCCCTGGCTCCGCGCCGTGGTCGCCGTCGGCCCCGGTGAAACACCCCCGGAGGCGACGCCGTGGGCCGAGATCGTCGGCGCCGACGGCCGTACCTTCGTCCCGGACCGGCCCGACCCCGACGGCGCCGCCAGGATCCTGGTCTCCTCCGGCTCGGAAGCCGAGCCCAAAATGGTCGCGTACTCGCACAACGCGCTGGCGGGCGGACGCGGCAACTTCGTGGCCACCCTGCTCGACGACGGCGCCCCGCCGCGCTGCCTCTTCCTCGTCCCGCTGGCCAGCGCGTTCGGCAGCAACGGTACCGCCGTCACCCTCGCCCGGCACGGCGGCTGCCTCATCCTGCTCGACCATTTCTCCCCCACCGCGGCGCTCACCGCGATCCGCGACCACCGCCCCACCCACGTGCTCGCCGTACCGACCATGATCCGGATAATGCTCGACCGGCTTTCCGAGGCCCTGCCGCCGATGACCGCCCTGGTACTCGGCGGCTCCCAACTGGACGAGGCGACCGCGCGGGAGGCGAGGGAGGCGTTCGGCTGCCCCGTCGTCAACCTGTACGGCTCCGCGGACGGGGTGAACTGCCACACCGGCCTGGTGGAGACCGCGCCCGATTCCTCCGGCCCTGGAGTGATCGTGGGTTTCCCCGACCCGCGTGTCGCGGAGATCCGCATCGACCCCGTCCCGGACGAGGTCGTCGCCGACGGCGTCGGCGAAATCGTGGCCCGCGGCCCGATGACCCCCATGTGCTACGTCGGCGCCCCGGAGCTGAACACCCGGTACCGCACCGCGGACGGCTGGGTCCGCACCGGCGACCTGGGCCTCCTCGGCGACGACGGCCGCCTGCGCCTGGTCGGCCGCCTCAAGCAGGTCGTGATCCGCGGCGGCGCCAACATCAGCCCAGCCGAAGTCGAAACCGTGCTCGCCGTCCATCCGAAGGTCAGGGACGTGGTCTGCGTCGGAGTGCCGGACCCCCTCATGGGCGAACGTCTCGCCGCCTGTGTCGTCCCCCGCCCGGGCCGCACCCCCGACCTCGCCGACCTCACCGCCCACCTCACCCGGCACGGCGTCGATCGCGGCAAACACCCCGAACACCTGCTTCTCCTCGCCGAACTCCCCCTCACCCCCGCGGGCAAGCCCGATCGCGAAACCCTCCGCACCCACCTGCTGCGCGAGAAGCGTTGAACGGCGATCTCACCCGTATCGCAGAACACGACCGACGCGAAGCGCGAACTCCGGCCCCACCCGTCTGCCACTCGCGCCGGGAAGGCCGTGAACCCGTTCCTGTGCCGTTTCCTGTATGGGCCGGAAATGCGAGAGACTCACCAGGTCAACCGGCAAAGCGGAACGGGAAAGTGTTGTGATGAGACCTGCGGTGGGCGCGCCCCTGCGCCGGTGTACGACGTGCGGCGGGTACGCCTACGGCGGGGCACCCGCCTGTGCCGTATGCCGGGATCTGGTGGACGGCATCGTGGAGGAGGAGTGGCGGTCCTTCCTGCACCGCATGAGCATCGGTGCAGAATCGGAGGCGGGCATCGCCGAGCTGGTGGTGGACGAACCCGACCGGCACGACTGGCGCGTGGTGGACGCGGCCCTGGACCGGCTGGCCTGCCCCGACTGCGGTGACCGGCTCAGCCGAGGCCCCGCCGGTTGCGCCGCCTGCGACCTGGCCCACGGCTTCCGCTACGCGGCGATCGAGACCGACCGGCCCGGCGTCCCCGCAGGCAACGAACACGCGATCCGCGTCAACGTCTCGGTCGTGCGCCGGCCGCACTTCACCTCGGAGAACGAACTCCTCACCCGACGCCTGCTGCTGCCCTTCCTCCTGGTGGGATTCCTCCCGACCATCGAGGACGCCCACCGAATCAAAACGGTGGCCAAGGGAAGCGACCCGAAACAGAAAGCCCTGCTCATCGAGCAGGCCATCGAGAACTCACTCCGCCGCTGACCCATCGAACCCCGCCACTTGGCCGACTACGACAACCTCCGACACGGCCAATCGCGCTTCCCGTGCTCCCTGAGAGTTGACGGCGACACCGTCGGGGCCTATGCCACTTTTGGCTGCTTTGGCGGTGAAGGCCGGTGGTCATATCGCCAGACGATAGGGCGGGAGCCCGAGTGTTTTAGTTGCCCGGCCACGCCGAACGCAACCCTTGTCGGTGCAGGCGGCGAAATACCGTAGCCACGCGCGGTGCGAACCCCGTCCCCTGAGACCAGATCGGAACGGAGGTGTCTCCGACTCGGGGTCAGGCGTCGGCGCCAACGCCATGGCGGCCAAAATCCCGGGGATCCTCAGCCCGTTCGGCACACCCGATGCCGGGGTACGGGCCGTGCACCCGACTGACCGCCACCTGGCATTCCGCTTCCCATTGATCGTTGCGCTGTACGGCCTTTGGGGGGTGCGTACAGCGCAACGATCATCTGGGCCGGGCTACCCGGTGGTCACGATGGGCAAGGTCAGCTTGCTGTTGTGGAGGTTGAGGGTGACGGATCCGGCGGACGGGTCGGTGGTGATGTACTCCATGTCGTTCGCGACGATCACGATGCCGATGCGGTGGCCTGCGGGGAAGATGTAGTCGATGTCGTGCAGCCGCCAGCGGATCGTGTAGGTCCTGCCCGGCGTGAGGGGACTCGCGTGCACCAGGGATTCCCGGTTTTTCACGTCGATGGAGCCGCGGCTGACGATCGGGAGCACCTTGGGCAGAGGCTTGCCCGGCGTGGTGACCGCGATCAAATCGGCCGAGGATCCGGGTGGCACCGGGGCTGCCGTACCGGCGTTCCGACCGGCTCCGGAGACGCTGGGGCCGTAGTCCACCAAGAGGGCGGTGAGCGGGGTGCTCGTCGTGGTGGCCGACATCTCCACCTTCAGTCCGGGTGCTCCCGACACATGTGTGGCGCTGGTCAGCGGAGGGGTGAGGTAGGCGAGCCGATGCGGTTTGGCGACCCCCGGATCGGCGATCATGCCGGCTTCCTTCTGCGTGGGGTCATCGGTGAAGTTCTGGCTGCCGCCGTCAGCCCGAGTCGGCGTGAGACTGCCTGCTGCCGTCGCGGTCGCGGGCCCAAACCAGAGTCGGATGGGACGGCTGCCCGGGTTCGGCCAGTCGGCGGAGGTCTGCCAGGATTTGTCAGGTCGCTGGATGGTCACCCGGGGCTCGGTCATGATCCCGTTGTCGACGCGGTACAGCCAGTGGTCCATCCACCGGTGCAGGGTGTCCCGCCACGCCTCACCACCGGTGTTGAGCGGATCCTCGTGGTCGCCGTTGTGCAGCCACAGCTTGCGCGAAACGTTGTTGTCGGCGAGGGCCTGCCACCAAGCGGCGAAGTGGCGATTGCGCACCTTTCCGTCGGTGACCCCTTGAACCAGCAGGACTGACGCCCGGACGCGCTCGGCGTGCCGACGATAGTCCCGCTCAAACCAGAATGAGGTGTAATCGGCGGTGTCGTCGCCTGCGCCGTCTCCCAACGCGGTCAGCACATCGCCACATTTCGCCTTGGCACTCTCGTTGGCCAACCGGCGCGCCTGATACTCCGGATACCGGTTCCCCAGTTCACGGGCGTAGCCGATTCCCTGGTCCCGCGCGTAGTCGTACCAGCTGGAGATGGCCCCCAGCGGCACGATCGTCTTCAACCCCTGGACGCCCTGTACGGCGGCCGCGTTGGCCAGGGTGCCGTCGTAGGAGAGCCCGACCATGCCGACGGCGCCGTCGCTCCAGGTGGCCACAGCCGGTCGCCCGTCGGCGTACGTGGCGTGGGCCCGTCCGTTGAGCCAGTCGATCGCCGCGGTTGTGCTGATCGTGTCCTGGTGTCCGCCGCTCATCGGGCAGCCCTCGGACAACCCCGTTCCCTGCATCTCCACCTCGACCACCGCGTAGCCGCGGGGGACGAAGAACTCGTCGTACCACTCGGAGAAAACCCCCGGATCGGGCACCGTCGGCGGCGGCGATCCCGGTGGCGCCCACCCGGTGTACGGCGTCGCCTTCATGACGGTCGCCACCTTCATCCCCTGCTGGGTTTCAGCGGGGCGCAGTACGGCCACCGCGACGCGATCCCGTCGCCCGTCCCGATCGCTGTCCATCGGCGCGTCGACGAAAACGGTCTCACGTACCGCCTCGGTGTAGGAGAAGACCGGCTGGGTCCGCCCATCCCGGATGACCGGGGCGGGAGTGGCGGAAGCAGATCCGGGGAGCAAGGCCACCGGCACGGTGGTGGCGAGTACGAGCGCCGCCAGAGCGGTACGCCCGAATCGGGAAATCCGGCCGTCACGCCGGGAAGCGGCAGCCGGGCGCCAGTGCGCTCTTCCAAACAAATAATGATCATTCACACCGCGAAGCCTGACCGGCGAACCTCAGTAAACCATCAGAATTCCCTCAGAATCTGTCCGCCTGGGAATATCCACCGATGGGTCCAGCCCGGGACGGAAAGAGCTGCTGGCCGATCCGGCCTGCTACGAGACCCTCTCCGAGCAGGGAGCCACTGTCCGAAATAGGGGAACTTAGACAACCTTGATCTAATCTCTGAACCGACCAACCATCACAAATCGCCCTCATAGAACATTTCGACAATCTATGTCGATAAGACCTAGACCGCGGCACGATTAGACATACAACGAACGCTCATCAACCCGATCTTGAAATCGTGCGACACGATAGGAACATGTCATTTTTCTCCGACATCTAAGGCTAGATCGGAGAGCTAGGATCACCTCACCTTCGGGGAGTACGGAGGAAGGGACGGAATGGACTTCGGCGTGCCGGCATACCGGCTGATCCACGGCGGTCGCGCCACCGGTGACATCACCCGAATCGGTACCGGCGATGTCCACAGCCGCCGCGGGTGACCCGCCACCGGCCAAGCCGGATCCCCATGCGACGCCCCCCGAGAACAGGCTGTCGGACTCGAACGTCGGCGGCCACGCCGTACAGTTCGGATCGGCACGTGATGTGTCCATCGGCGCCCAACTCCCGGCTCGGGCGCCATTGCCGGACGCGACCCAGACCACTGCCCCGCCTGGCTTGGCCAACCTGCCACGTCCGCCCGCGACGGTCTTCGTCGGCCGCGAGGAAGTGCTGCACCGGATAGAGCAGATGCTCACCGCGGAAGCCGACGCCGGCGTGATCACGCAGACGGCGGTGCACGGCCTCGGCGGGATCGGCAAGAGCGAGCTGGCCCTGCAGTACGCCGTCCGGCACCGGAACCGCTACCGGCTGGTCTGGTGGCTCAAGGCCGATAGCCCAGTCCAGATTGATACGTCCTTAGCCAACCTGGCCCAAGCGATATGTACAGGAAAGGACTCGGTAGCCGCCAGCCAAGCCACCGTGGAGGAGGCCGCGGCCTGGGCCCGCTCCTGGCTCGTCGCCCATCCGGGGTGGCTGCTGGTCTTCGACAACGTCGAGCAGGCCAAGGACATCGCCCCCGACCTGGGACGGCTGAGCGGCGGGCACGTACTCATCACCACGCGCCGCGACATCGGCTGGCACGACCTGGGCCGTGCCTCGATCAACCTGGACGTCTTGGCTCCACAGGCGGCTACCGACCTTCTTGCCGACCTGATCAGACGTCCCACCACCCCAGCCGCCGCAGATACGGCCACATGCCGAGAGGAGATGACCGAACTCGCCGACGACCTAGGGGCCCTCCCGCTGGCACTGACCCAGGCCGGGACGTTCATCGCCCGTACCGGTATGACGGTGTCCCGCTACCGCCGACTGCTCCATCAATCCCCGGCGAAGGCATACGCCACGGTCGTACCGGGCCAGGATTCCCAGCAGATCGTCGCCAGGGTGTGGGCAGTCACCATGGCCCGCGTCGCCGAACTCAACCCGCTGGCACCGCATGTACTGTCGCTCATGGCATGTTACGCCCCCGACGATCTGCCGACCGACGTCCTGTACGGGCTGCCCGAAACCGATGAGCTGGAGATTGCGCAAGCCTTAGGAACGCTGGCCTCCCACAGCATGATCACGCTGACCGAAGAAAAGATCAGCGCGCACCGCCTGGTCCAAGCCGTCACCTGGTCCGAACTCCCCGAAGACCGGCAACCCGCCATCCGCGATCAAGCCATCGCGCTGCTGACTAACATCCTCCCCAATGACCCGAAGCTGATCGGCAACTGGGCAATCTACGCCCGACTACTTCCACACGCCCGCACCGTGTTCCCTCCCGATTCAGCAGCAATGGCACGAGTCATCGAATACCTGCACGCAAGCGGCGACTACGCCACCGCCAAAACCCTGCAGCATCACCGCTACCTCGCCTACAGCAAAACCCTGGGCCCTGACCATCCCGACACCCTGGTTATCCGTGCCTACCTCGCCTACTGGACAGGAGCAGCAGGAGACCCCACCACCGCCCGCAACCACCTCGTCGAACTTCTCCCCATCCACCAACGCGTACTAGGCCCTGAACACCCCCGCACCCTGGTCACCCGCGCCTACCTCGCCTACTGGACAGGAGCAGCAGGAGACCCCACCACCGCCCGCAACCTCTACGCAGACCTCCTCCCCATCCGCCAACGCATCTCCGGCCCAGAACACCCCGACACACTAACCGCCCAAGCCGACCTCGCCCGCTGGACAGGGATGGCAGGAGACCACACCTCCGCCCGCGACCAACTCGCAGACCTCCTCCCCATCCGCCAACGCATCTGCGGCGCCGAACACCCCGACACACTGACCACCCGAGCCGACCTCGCCTACTGGACAGGAGCAGCAGGAGACCACACCTCCGCCCGCGACCAGTTCGCAGACCTTCTGCCGATCATGGTCCGAATCTTGGGAGCTGGCCATCCCCAGACGCTGGATGCCCAGACCGGCCTCTCGCGCTGGAAACGGCAAGCGGACGAGTAGCTCGCTCTCCACGTCCGGTGTGGATCGAGGTCGCGGAGCCCGTACCGGGCTCTGACGGGGACTCGGTCGGCCAAGCCGACGGACCGATCAACGGTGGAGGTAGCTGGGCTCCAAGTGGTGGAGGGTTTGGAAATCGTGGTCTACGGCTGTGGGGGTTGAGTTTCAGGCGCATGATTCGGCTTGGTGGAGGGATTCGATGAGTTGGGTTCTGGCGCGGGCTACTCGGGAGCGGACGGTGCCGATGGGGCAGCCGATGAGGGCGGCGGCTTCGGCGTAGGAGAGGCCGGCCACCTGGGTCAGGAGGAAGGCCTCCCGGCGTTCGGCGGGAACCCGGGTGAGGAGGTCCACCAGGGCGATTCCCTCGTCGGCGGCGGGGAGGTCGCGGACGAGGTGCCGGTCGGCGGTGGCCTGCCAGTCGGTCAGGTCGGCGATGACGGGGCGGGCCGCGGTGGCGCGGAACCGGTCGACGACCACCCGCCGGGCGATGGCCAGGAGCCAGGTACGGGCCGATGATCGGCCCATGAACCTCGGCAGACTTCGCAGAACTCTGATGAACGTCTCCTGGGTGAGGTCCTCCGCCGACTGCGCGTCGACCAGGTAGGCGAGGTAGCGCCGCACGTCCGCGTAGACAGCGCCGGTGAACGCCTCGACGTCCGCCGGGTCCCCGCTCCGCGCGGCCAGCGCGAGTGTGGTCAGATATTGATCGTTCATCGGGTCTCCCCCCTGACCCCGGCCGGCCCCGGACATCTCCGCGGGAACCCGTACCGGTCCGGCGGCGACTGTCTGTTCAGGGGGCGTCGGCCGCGATTCGCGAACGCAAGGGAGCAAGGATGAGCCAGACACGAGCCGGGTACGGCGAGACGCGGGCCCCGGGGGGTGGCCGTTCGATCACCGCCCTGCTCACGCTGGCCATGACGGTCTCCATGCTCCAGGTGTTCGTGATCGGCGCGCTCGGTCCGTTCCTGGTCGCCGAGGCGGGTGTCTCCCGGACCCTGCTCGGCTTCACCACCACCGCGGGTTTCGGCGCCGCCGCGCTGCTCTCCCTGGCCGCGGGCGGCTGGGTTGACCGGCTCGGGGCCCGCCGCTGCCTGGTCGCGCTGCTGGTTGTGGCCGCGTTGGCGCTGACCTTGATCGGGCTTTCCGCCGGCAGCTTGGCGCTGCTGGCCGCGGTCGCCGTCGGCGGTCTGCCCATGGCCCTGGCCAACCCCGCCACCAACAAGATCATCATTGCTGCGGTGGAGCCCGCCAGGCGGGGCGGCGTGACCGGCTGGAAGCAGTCGGGGGTGCCGCTCGGCGCGTTCGTCGCCGGGGTGCCGCTGGCCGCGCTCGCCGCCTGGACCGACTGGCGCAACGCGCTCTGGGCGGCGGCCGGGCTCGCCCTGCTCACCGCAGTGTGGGCGGTACGGGCGCTGCCGTCCGACCACGCTCCCCAGGCGAAGCCGACCCAGCCGTCCGGGCAGGCGAGGACGGCCGGGCACATTCGATGGCTGGCCGCCTTCTCGCTCCTGCTCGGCGCCGGGACGGCCGCCGTCAACACCTATCTCGCGCTCTTCGGCACCGAGCGGCTCGGCCTGGTCCCGGTGGTGGCCGCCTGGCTGGTCGCGCTGGTCGGGACGGCCGGGGTGATCGGCCGGGTCGGCTGGGCGAACCTGGCGGGCCGGCGCGGGCACGCCGAGAACCTGCTCGCCCCCCTCACCCTGGTCGCCGCCGCCGGCGCCCTCCTGCTGGCGACCGCCCCGTGGGTGTCGCCCCTGGTGTGGGTGGGCGCCGCGGTCGTCGGCTCGTTCGCCGTGCCCGCCAACGCGGTGACCATGCTCGCCGTGATCCAGCGCTCCGAGCCCGGCCGGACCGGCCGGGACACCGCGATCGCCTCGGGCGGTTTCTTCGCGGGCTTCGCCGTCGGCCCACCGCTTTTCGGGCTCCTGGTCGACCAGGCCGGCTACAGTTCCGGCTGGCTCCTGGTGGCCGCTGAGTTCACGGTTGCCGCAGCCATCGGCCTTGCCGCGGCCCGCCGTACCGCATCCGGATAGGCACGGCGGAGCCGACCTCACTGAAATCGAGCGAAAAGAAGATGGCGTCATCGCCTGTCTCCCCCATGTGGGGTGGCCCGGTGGCCGGGCCACCCGAGACGAGTCCGCCTAACCGAGCGCGGCGATGAGGGCGTTCGCGTTCGCCCGGTAGAGGGCGATCAGGTCGAGGCTCCGATCCGGGAAGTTGTTGATCACGACCCGCTTGGCCCGGACGTCGGCGAGGGCGTCCCCACCGGGCATGGCCGAGTTGTCGAGGATCAGCTGGGGACGCTTGGCCACCAGCTCGGCGATCTGCGCCGGGGTCGGCGGCTGCGGCCCGTACACGCCGGCGGGCGCCGTCCCGACCAGGTCGGCCGCCCACGCCACGAACGCCTGGGCCACCACCACGGGCGGCTTACCCTGGGTTGCGCCGGAGACCGACTGCTTGAGCCCGGCGTACTCGCCGTCGAAGGCGTCCACCCAGCGCCTGGCCGCCGCAAGCGTGCCGAACTGATCGCCAAGCCGGAAGACCTCGGCCTTCACCTTGTCGGGGTTGTTGTCCAAAGCGACCTCGATCAGCTTGGCCTTGGACCCCGCGGCCTCCTTGAGCTTCCCGGCGAAACCCTCGAACGCCGCGTACAGCACCACATCGGCCTGGGCGATTTTGGCGAGATCGGAGGGCTTGGGGTCGTAATCGGGAGCGTGGTGCACCCCGGGCGGCACGATCACGGTGATGTCCGTGGCCCCGGCCGCTTTGGCGAACGCGGCCTCCCAGGCCGAGGCGGCCACCACCTTCAGGCCGCCCCCGGACTTCGCTTCGGTGACCGGGTCGTTCCCGCAGGACGACAGGAGCAGGACGGCGGAAGCGAACAGAGCGGTGAGTTTCTTCATCGGGTGAGACCCCTTTCCGGGATCGAGTGGAGGAGAAGCGTGCAGGCCCCGCCGACGAGCACCAGGGTCGGTCCCGGCGGCAGGTCGAACAGGAGGGCGAGGAGGAAGCCGCCGACGTTGAAGGCCAGGCCGAACAGCACCGACCAGCGGATCATCGACGGGAGGGAGCGGCCGACGCGGCGGGCCGCCAGGGCGGGCAGCAGGGTGAGCGCGTCCACGAGCAGCGCCCCCGTGAGCCGGATGGCCGAGGCGATCGCCACCGCGATCACCACGAGGAGGATCAGCGTGAGACGCTCCACCGCCACCCCGGAGCAGAGGGCGAGTTCGCGGTCGTGCAGAAGCAGCCCGAGGTCCCGGCGGCGCAGCCCGTACAGGAGGGGAACGAGTACGGCGAGGAGCCCGAGCGCGACGACGTCACCGGGCCGGGTGGCCAGGATCGACCCCCAGAGCAGCTCGAACGCGCCGTTGGCGTTCACCCCGGAGATCGACAGCACCAGCAGGGCCGCGGCGATCGCGAGCGTCATCAGCAGGCCCATCGCCCCCGACAGCCCCGTGCCGCTGCGGGCGAGCGGGGTGAGCGAGCCCCCGGTCACCGCGCAGAGCACCAGTGCGCACAGCAGCGGGTCGAGGCCGGTGAGCAGGCCGATCGCGATACCCAGCAGGGCGACGTGCATCATCGCGAACCGGACCGGCATGATGTCCAGCCCGACGATGAAGACCCCGACGATCGGCAGCGCCACCGAGCCGAGGACCAGCGCGAGCAGCGCCAGCCTGACCGAGGGCAGGTCGAGCAGGACTCCGAGCGAGTTCACCGGACCTCCCGCAGCCGCCCGGCGGCCATCTCGGCCACCCGCCCGCAGGCGGCGGCGACCACCCGGTCGTGGGTGACCACGACCACGGCGGCCGCAAGCCCGGCGAGTACCTCGGCCACCTGCTCCTGACCGGCGAAGTCGAGCGCGGCGGTGGGCTCGTCCGCGAGCACCAGCTCCGCCCCGGCCGCGACCTGGCCGAGTGCCCGGGCCAGGTAGGCCCGTTGCAGCTGCCCGCCGGAGAGGGTGCCGAGCGTCCGGTCCAGGAGTCCGGCGACGCCGAGCCGCTCGGCCGCGGCGATCGCCTCGTCGAGGTGGCCTCCGCTGTCGAGCAACTCCTTGACGAGCAGCGGGAAGCGTCCCGCGCCCTGCCGCTGCGGGATCCAGGCGACCTCGGCGCGGCGTCGCCGCCAGTCGGCCGTACCGCGCGCCTGGCGGCCCGCGACCTCGATCACGCCGGTGGTCTCCCGGTGCAGGCCGAGGACGGCGCGGAGCAACGTGCTCTTTCCCGAACCGTTGGTGCCGGTGATCGCCAGATGCTCGCCGGGGGCGAGTGTCAGGTCCACACCGTCCACCGCGATCAGACGCCCGTGGCGGCAGCGTACGGCCGACAGGCGCAGTGCGGCGGCGATCACCGCGGGGGTGGTGGCACCGGTTCGGGCACGGACATGGGGGGAACGGACATCGGCATACTCCACGGGGGTTCCGGGGTCGGCGGGAACCGGGCGGAGTCAGGCACCACCCGGGACAGCGCGAATCGCCCCGGGCAGCCGTTGTGGATCAGCCGGAGGCGACCTGCGGTACCGGTGGAGCGCGTCCGCTCAGGGAGTGGCGGAGCAGCGCCGACCGAAGGACCCGGGGGGCGGGCAGGCCGGCGGGCCCGGGACGCCCGGGGGTGTCGACGACGAGCGCGAGCCAGTACCCGAAGAGGCGGAACAGGCCGCGCTCGAAGCGCCGGATCAGCGCCCACAGGGCGGCTTCGCCCCGGGTGAGCCAGAGCGCGGTCAGCGTCACCGCCCAGCCGTGCATGACCAGCATGCCGAGGTCGGGGATGAGGCCGGAGCCGATGTGGGGGTGGACGCCGGCCGGGATCTCGGCGGGGGTCCGGCCCGCGGCGAACATCAGGTGGAGCGCCACCTGGACGGCGGAGAGCAGCGGCAGGATCACCGCCATGCCCCGCTCGCGGCCGCAGAGCGGCAGGGCGGCGAGGAACGCGACGACCGGGCCGCCGAAGATCGCCCAGCTGCCGATCTCGCCACCCGCGAAAAGGTGTGCGGCCACGGCGAGTATCAGGCACACCGCGGCGAAGGCGGTCGCCCTGGCGAACCGGAGAGGCAGGCTGGCCGACATGTCGGCTAAATCATTGCAGTGTGTACGGCGCCGCGCTATGGGTTCGCGGGAAAGTCCGGCGATCTAGAGCTTGTCGGCGAGGTCCGAGAGCTCCTGCATGAGCCTGCGGGTCGGCTCCGACCCGTACACCCGCTCCAGGTGACGGTGGTATTCGGCCAGTCCCGCGTCCAGTCGGCCCAGCAGCTGCGCGCCCCGGTCGGCGAGGTAGACCACGACCCTGCGCCGGTCGGCGGGGTCGTGCCCGCGGTAGACGAGCCCCGATTCGACGAGCCGGTCCACGATCTTGGTGAGCGTCGGATGCGGGATGAGCACCGTCTCGGCCAGGTCGCCCATGGAGTATCCGCTGCCGTCGGCGAGTGTCTGCAGGACGCGCCACTGCTCGACCGAGAGCTGCTCGCCGGCGAGCACCGCGGCGAGTCCGCGGTTGACCGTACGCTCGGCCCGGCTCAGTAAATATGCGAGAGAAGATGTCAAACCCATTGTTTCCATTGCCATTTCCCTTCGCATATCACCCGATTGGGAGGATACTCGGTCGGGTGACAGATGACGTCACATTGATCACCGATTCCCTGGAAGCGCAGCTGTGGCGATCCTCCGCCGTCAGGGTCGCGCTGGTCATACCCATGTCCGGGGTGCTCGGCATGGTGGGGCCCTGCGCGCTCAACTGCGCGGTGCTCGCGGCCTCCGAAGTCAACGCCTCCGGCGGACTGCTGAACCGGGAGCTTGAGCTCGTGGTGGTGGACGGCGGACGGAGCCCCGAGGCGGTCGCCGCCGACGTCGCCGAGCTCGCCCGGACCGGGGCGGTGGACGCGATCGTCGGGTCGCACGCCAGCGACGTCCGGGTGTCGGTGGCGCGGGCGCTCGGCGGGCGGCTCCCCTTCCTGTACACACCCCCCTACGAGGGCGGCGGGCGCGAACCCGGGGTCTACTACCTGGGTGAGACCCCGGAGACCCAGGTCGGCCCGGCGATCGGCTGGCTGGTGGAGAGCCGTGCGGCCCGTCGCTGGTTTCTCCTCGGCAACGACTACGTCTGGCCGCGACTGCTGAACGCGCAGGCAAAGCGATACCTCGCCGCCCAAGACGCCCGGATCGTCGGGGAACGCTACATACGTGAGATGAACGACCCGGAACCGCTGCTCGACGCGATCAAGGCGTCCCGCGCGGACGCGGTCTTCCTGACCCTGATCGGCACCGATCTGGTCATGTTCAACCGGGCGTTCGCCCACAGCGGGCTGCGGTGCGCCCGGCTCTGCGGCGCGCTTGAGGAGCACGGGCTGCTCGGGGTCGGCGGGGACGACACCGGCGAGCTCTACGCCTCGATGGGCTACTTCGGCAGCGTCGCCACCGACGACAGTCTCAGCCTCGCCGAGCGATACGTCCACCGGTTCGGCCCGACCGCCCCGCTCCTCAACGGCCACGCCCAGGGCGTCTACGAGGGGATGCTGATGCTCGCGGCGATGGGCAGGCGAGCCGGATCGCTGATCGTCCCCGAACTGGACACGGTGGCCGACGGCACCGTCGTCACCAGCGCCCGGGGGCGGCTCACCCTGGTGGACAGGCACGTGCGCAAAAGTGTCTACATCGGCCGCGCCGACGGGCTGGATTTCGATGTGGTGACCTCGGTCTGATTACTGTCATGGGAAATCTTTCCAAATTCAAGGAATAGCTCTATCGTACGGCTACCCCCACTTGTACGGAAGGAGCCGTCCGTGGTGTCCTCGCGCGCGACCGAACCCCGGTGCGCCCGGCCCGGTCACCCCGGAGCGCTCCCACCCGCCGAGATCGATCGGGCGACGGCCAGTGGGCGGATCCGGTCGGCCCTCCCACCGCAACACCGTCGCAGGGGTATCACGGTCACGTAGGCAGTTCGAGGGGGAATCATGACAGACCTGCACGTCATCTCCTATCGCCCGGAACCGGCAGAGCTCTCCTACACCTTTGGAGGACGACCCGCGGTCGGCAAGATCCAACCGGGATCGATCGTCGAGCTCTACACCGAGGACTGCTTCGGCGGCAAGGTCCGCTCGGTGCACGACCTCCCCTCACAGGTCTGCGAATTCCCCTACCTCAACCCGGTGACCGGGCCGTTCCACGTCGAGGGCGCCATGCCCGGCGACACCCTCGCGCTGCACTTCATCTCCATCGAGCCCGCCCGGGACTGGGCGGTGTCCACCACGTTCCCGCACTTCGGCGCGCTCACCAGCACCCACACCACCGCGACGCTGCAGCCTCCGCTGGACGAGGTCGTCTGGCTCTACGACGTCGACAGGGAGCGCCGGGTGGTCCGCTACCACGCCCGGCGGGGCGACTTCTCGGTGGAGATGCCGCTCGACCCGATGCACGGCACGGTCGGCGTCGCCCCGTCCGCCGGGGAGGCTCGGATGACGATCACCCCCGACGCGCACGGCGGCAACATGGACACCCCCGAGTTGCGCGCCGGGGTCACCGTCTACCTCGGGGTCAACGTCGAGGGGGCGCTTTTCGCCATCGGGGACGGACACTGCCGGCAGGGCCACGGGGAGGTCTGCGGGACCGCGGTCGAGACCGCGATGAACACGGTCGTCGCCGTCGACCTCATCAAGGGGGTGCAGACGCCCTGGCCCCGGATGGAGGACGACGACCACCTCATGTCCACCGGCTCGGCCCGGCCCCTCGAAGACGCCTACCGGGTGAGCCAGCATGACCTGGTCACCTGGGTCTCCTCGCTGGTCGGCATGGACGAGCTGGACACCTACCAGCTGATCAGCCAGGCCGGGACGGCTCCGGTCGGCAACGTCTGCGACACGAACTACACCATGGTCGCCAAGGTCCACAAGGCGTTCATCGGCCGCCACACCTCCTACGAGGGCATGCACGCCAAGCTCCGGGCCCTCGCCGACTACTACCTTTTCGCCCGCTGACCGGCACCCCGCACAGAACGCGGCGGCTCACCCCAAGCCCGGGTGAGCCGCCGCGTTCGTTGACGACCGTGTCTACCGGGTGGCCCGGTTCACCGCGGACAGAATCGCCTTCAGCGAAGCCGTGGTGGTGTTCGCGTCCACGCCGATCCCCCAGAGGGTGACCTCGCCGACCTGGCATTCGACGTAGGCGGCGGCCCTGGCGTCGCTGCCCGAGCTCATCGCGTGCTCGTGGTAGTCAAGCACCCGGGCGTCCACGCCCACCTTGGCGAGCGCGTCGACGAACGCCGAGATGGGACCGTTTCCGGCCCCCTCGATCTCCCTGATCTCACCGTCGACCCGGACGTCGGCGTTGATCACATCCCGGGTCTGGCCGCCGGAGTCGCTCACCTTGGAGGAGTTGCGGTGCGCCAGCAGGCCCACCCGGCCCCCGGAGAGATACTCCGCGGAGAAGATCTTCCACATCTCGTCCGCGGACACCTCCCCGCCCTCGGCGTCGGTGTGCCCCTGAACCACCTGGGAGAACTCGATCTGCAGACGGCGCGGGAAGTCGAACCCGTGCTCGGCCTTCATGATGTACGAGACGCCGCCCTTGCCGGACTGGCTGTTCACCCGGATGACGGCCTCGTAGGTCCGGCCCACGTCCTTGGGGTCGATCGGCAGGTACGGCACCGCCCAGCGGTGCTCCGCCACCGGCACGCCCGCCTGCGCCGCGTCGCGCTCCAGCGCGTCGAAGCCCTTCTTGATCGCGTCCTGATGGGAACCGGAGAAGGACGTGTAGACCAGGTCCCCGGCGTAGGGATGCCGCTCGTGCACCGGGATCTGGTTGCAGTACTCGACGGTCCGGCGTACCTCGTCGATGTCGGAGAAGTCGATGCACGGGTCGACGCCCTGGGAGAACAGGTTCATCCCCAGCGTCACCAGGCACACGTTCCCGGTCCGCTCGCCGTTCCCGAACAGGCAGCCCTCGACCCGGTCCGCCCCGGCCATGACGGCCAGCTCGGCCGCGGCCACGCCGGTCCCCCGGTCGTTGTGCGGGTGGACCGAGAGGCAGACGTACTCCCGGCGGGACAGGTTCCGGCTCATCCACTCGATCTGGTCGGCGTAGACGTTGGGGGTGGCCCGCTCGATCGTGGCCGGCAGGTTGAGGATGATCTCGCGGCCGGGTCCGGGGTTCCAGACGTCCATGACCGCCTCGCAGACCTCCAGGGCGAAGTCCGGCTCGGTGTCGATGAAGATCTCAGGGGAGTACTCGAAGCCGAAGTCGCAGTCGGACAGGTACTGCTCGGCGTACTTCATCACGTTCTCGGTGCCGCGGACCGCGAGCGCCTTGCACTCGTCCCGGTCGATCCCGAACACCACCCGGCGGAACAGCGGCGCCGTCGCGTTGTACAGGTGCACGGTCGCCCGGGGCGACCCGGCCAGCGACTGCACCGTCCGCTCGATCAGCTCCTCACGGGCCTGGGTCAGCACCGAGATCCGGACGTCGTCCGGGATCCGGTTCTCCTCGATCAGCTGCCGGACGAAGTCGTAGTCGGTCTGGCTCGCCGCCGGGAATCCGACCTCGATCTCCTTATACCCCATCCGGACCAGCAGCTCGAACATCCTCAGCTTGCGAGCCGGGCTCATCGGGTCGATCAACGCCTGGTTGCCGTCCCGCAGATCGGTGGAGAGCCAGCGCGGCGCCCGATCGATCGTCTTGGACGGCCAGGTTCTGTCCGGCAGATTCACCGGCGTGTACGGCTGATAGCGGTGAACAGGCATCCCACTGGGCTTCTGCTGGGCGAACATCATGCTCCTTGTCGGGGTCGTCGGTCCTTGAAAAACGGCCGACGCGCATGACTACCTCCGCAGCGAGGGAGCCGGCCTACGGGCCCTCGCCGCGGCGGCTAAGAAGCTTGCCACACAGCACATCTAGCACGTTAGCAGACGCGAAGGAGAGCTTGAGACGCCATCTCGATCCCTGAGAGCGGCGCCGCCCGTACGGAACGCCGTCGAACGGGAGGAACCTCAACCCGGCGAGCTCCGCTCACTCTCGGTCGAGCACCCGTTCAGGCTTGATCGGCGTGGCCCTTGGACGTAACCATACTTATGGTAAGCACACCAATCGTAAGTACGCTTATAATAAGCGTACTTACGATTGTCACTCTAGCTCTGACCTGCGGATTCGGTACGGCTGACGCGGGTCAGAGGGTGCCGCTGAGACGTTGGGAGGCGGCTCCGGCCCGGGCGTCACCGCGGAGCGCGGCCCTGCGGTACCAGCGCAGCGCCTCCTCGGGCCGGTCGGTCGCCTCGTGGAGCAGTCCCAGGTTGAACATGACCAGCGTGTAGATGTCGTAGTCCCCGTCCTCGTGGTCGTCCACGTCGACCCCGTCGATCGCCCGCCGGTACCACTGTTCGGCCTCCTCGAAGCGGCGGTCCTCCTGGCAGAGGAGCCCGAGGTCGTAGACGGCGTCGGTCATCCCCTTCTCCGCCGCCGTCCGGAGCAGACGCTCGGCCTCCCCGCGGTCCCGATCCTTGGTGAGCAGCGCGAGATTGATCATCGAGGGGGTCCACCGCCGCAGCACCGCCTCCCGGTACCAGCGCACCGCGGCCTCGGGGTCGTCCGCCTCAAGCAGGACGGCGAGCCGGTGCATCGCCTCGGCGTGCCCCGTCTCCGCCGCTTTCAAATACCAGCCGACCGCCTCGTTCGGCTGATCCTCCTCCAGCACCTGGTACGCGTACAGCGTCATCGCCTCGGCCGAACCGGTGTCGGCCGCCGCCCGCAGCAGGCGCGCGGCCTCGTCGGGGTCCCGGAAGAACTCCCGCAATCCCGCCCGCATCAGAGCACGGGGATTCCCCAGCGCCGCAGCCCTCGCGAAGAGGATTTCGGCCTCTTCGTAGCGGCCTTCCTGCCAGAGTCGTCCCGCCTCGCCGATCAGGGTCTCCGCGTGTTCTGACATTTCGCTCAGCCCTCCCAGAACCCTCTGAATCCCACAATGACTACCACGCAGCTTAGGTCAACCGTTTACAGGGTTTATGCCGTACGGATTGCGAATTGACAGCTGAACATCAACCCAGTCGAAGCCGAGAGTCGACTCTCCGCGGAAGGTGCGGTTAGGTGTGATTGTGGACATCGAACGCCTTGATTTCTCCGCACCCGGTGGCCGAATCCGCGGTTTGCACGCAGCCCACGAAGCGAGCGCGGCAATCGACGACCCCGGTCCCCGTCCTTCCCTCATACAATTCGTCCTCAGGCTCCAGGGCGGCTGGATCCCCGGCTCCAACGAGACATGGACGGCCGGAACCACCGGTGGCTACAGTCTTCTGCTTCCCGAACCGGACAACCCACACGCCGCATTACTACGCCTTCTGGTGGTGCATCCCGAGCATCGACGCGCCGGAACAGGGCGGGCCCTGCTGAACCACGCGATCGGCCGGGCCCTGCATCACAACCGTCGGGTGATCACCGCCGAATGTCCGGCAAGCGGGCCGGGTGCCGATTTCATCAAGGCCATGGGGTTCACGATGGCCTCCGCCGACGAGCGGAGAGTCCTCGACCTCACCGCGGTCCCCTGGCAGGATTTCCACCGAATGCGGCAGGACGCCGTCAAGCACGCCGACGACTATGAGTTCCAGCGTTTCGTCGGCCCCGTCCACGACACCCTGCTGGCGGATATGACGACCCTGCTCAACGGGATGAACGACGCGCCCCTGGGGGACCTCGACCTCAGACACGAACACCTGGACACCGTACGCGTCCGTGAACTGGAGGACGTCAACGAGCGATTCGGCCTCATCACGTACACGACGATCGCCCGCCACAAGGACACCGGTGAGCCGGCCGGGTACTCCCGGATCTTCCTCGACGCGACCTCACCCGAACCGTGGGCCCGGCAGGGCGACACCGTCGTCCTCCGCAAACACCGCGGCCACCGGCTCGGGCTGCTGCTCAAGCTCGCCCAGGCCCAGTGGTTCCACTCGTCCGAACCGTACGTAGAGAAGATCATCACCTGGAACGAGGTGAGCAACAAGCACATGATCGCCATCAACGAGCGGCTCGGCTTCACCGTGCTCGACCGCTGGAACCACGTCCAGCTACGCCTGCGCTGATCCCCTGCGGCACGGATCAGTCGTAGAAGCCCAGACGCCGCAGCTGCTTGGGGTCACGCTGCCAGTCCTTGGCCACCTTGATCCGCAGATCGAGGAAGACCCGGGTGCCGAGCAGAGCCTCGATCTGCTTCCGGGCCCGGGTCCCGACGTCCTTGAGCCGGGAACCCTGATGCCCGATGACGATCGCCTTCTGGCTGGGTCGCTCCACGAACATGAACGCGTAGACGTCGAGCAGGTCGTCGCGGCCCTGCCGGGGCGCCATCTCCTCCACCACCACGGCGATGGAGTGCGGCAGCTCGTCGCGGACGCCTTCCAGCACGGCCTCGCGGATCAGTTCGGCCACCATGATCTGCTCAGGCTCGTCGGTGAGCTCGCCCCCCGGGTACAGGGGCGGCGACTCCGGCATTCTGCCGATCAGCACCTCGGCCAGCACGTCGAGTTGCTCCCCCGACGCCGCGGAGACCGGGACGATCTCCGCCCACGCCCCGAGCTCGGACACGGCGAGCAACTGCCGCGCGATCTGCTCCCGCGAGGCGAGATCGCACTTGGTGACCACGGCGACGACCGGGGTCTTGGAGACGGCGGCCAGCTTCTCCGCGATGAAGCGGTCGCCCTTCCCGACGGGCTCGTTCGCGGGAACGCAGAAGCCGATCACGTCCACCTCGGAGAGGGTGGAGAGCACCAGACTGTCCAGGCGTTCCCCGAGGAGCGTGCGCGGGCGGTGCAGGCCGGGGGTGTCGACGATGACCAGCTGGGCGTCGGCCCGGTGCACGATCCCCCGGATCACCCGCCGCGTGGTCTGCGGCTTGGAGGAGGTGATCGCGATCTTCGTGCCGACCAGAGCGTTCATCAAGGTGGACTTGCCGACGTTCGGACGGCCTGCGAAGCAGGCGAAACCAGCACGGTATCCGGGAGAACTCACCTAGACATTCTCGCCGACGGTCGCACCGCTGCGGTACGCGGCCGTCTCCCACCAGGCGTACGCCAGCGGCGCCACCTCCGGCATCCACGGCGCCAGCCGGAGTCCGGGAAGCTCGTCCGGGGCGAAGAAGACGGCGTCGGCGATCTCCTCGCCGTCCGGCCGGAGCGACCCCCCGACGATCTCGCACCCGTAGAACGCGGTCATGTAGGCGACCCGGTCCCCGTTGGCGTAGGTGTGCCGGAAGTTCGGCCCCCCGGACACGCCGATGAGACCCCGCACCGCGACCTCGAGCCCCGTCTCCTCCCGGAGTTCCCGGACGACCGCCTCCGCGGGCCGCTCGTCCGGCTCCAGAATGCCCCCGGGCATCGCCCAGATGTCGGTGTGCAGGGCGAGAAGGAGGCGGCCGTGCTCGTCGAAGACGCAGCCGCCGACCGAGGGGAGCATCATGAGCTCGGTCCCGGCCCGCTCCCGGATGCGTACGAGAAACTCAGGTGTCGGCATCGGCTCAGTCTCGCAGTGTGCCGTCCGGATCCGCCACCAAGATCGGGGCATTGGGCGTCAGATCGTGTACGGCCGCGGCCTCCCGCTCGCTCGGTCCCGCGCCGTCGGTCACCACCGCGGCGGCCTCCAGTCCCCGGGCACCGCTGGAGACGGCCATGGCCACGGCGACCTGCAGGGCCGAGAGCGTCAGCGAGGGCAGCCCGACGTCGGTGGCGACATAGGTCCGTCCGGTCTCGTCGCGCACCGCGGCGCCCTGCCCCGAACCGGAGCGCGCCCTGGCGGAGCGGGCGAGTGTGATGATCTTCGCGTCTTCTGGGTCGATCTGCTTCTCGGTCACGTCGGTCACGGGGAAAGGGTATCCGGCCGCCCCGCGACGCCACGCCGCTACTCGGCGGCCTTGGCGCGCTCGACCGCGAACCGCGCCAGCTCCTCGGTCCGCGCCGGGGAGGCCGTGCCGAAGACCGTGTGCACCAGGGAGACCAGCGTCGGCCCGACCCGGGCGAGTACCAGGCGCATGTCGTAGGGGAACCCGTTGAGCTTGCCGGCGAACCGGCGGGCCCGTGAATCGTCCCCCAGGTCGTCGAAGACGAGCTCGGTCCCGGTGAGCCGGGTGCCGCTCGTCCCGTCGTCGCCGGTCAGCTCGGTGCACTTGCGGAAGGCGTCCCCGAGCTTGCGCAGATGCGACCGGGCCTGGTCGGACTCGAAGGCGGCCAGGCCGATCCCGGCGAACTCGCCGAGCCGATCGCCGCGGAACCCGACCTCCCCGTACGCCGTCCGGCCGGCCGTCGGCGCGTCGCCGCTCATCGCCGCCAGAAGCGTCCGGCACGCACCCTTGGGCACGGTGAGGGGAGCCTTCCACCCCGCTTGCGGCCGTAACGAGAAACCTTGCGGCAAATCCCCGGTTTCCCGGAGTGCCGCCTGTAGCCTTACGGTCAAGGGATCGGCCTGTGGGGTGGCCTGCGTCGTGCCGCCCGTGCCGCAGGCTGTCGCCGTGCCGAGTAGGAGCACCGCGCCGAGCGCGATGACGGCATGCAGATTTCCGCGTGTCATGACTCCCCCGATGTCATGCGCAAACACGGTCTACTTTCCCGCGATCAACCGAACCACACGTTGATCACTGAATATTCCGTTTCGGCGCTTTTGTTGATCACCGGGGCGGGTCAGCCGTCGGACCCCTCACCCGCCTGCTCCGCATCGCCCGGCGACGTCCGCTCGTCCTCGCGGCGGACCACCACGGTGCTGATCCGGTTCCGGCGGCCCGCCAGGCTCTCCGCGGTCAGCCGCAGCCCCGCCATGACGGCGGTGGAGCCCGCGATCGGAACCCGGCCGAGCGCGTGCGCCAGCAGCCCGCCCACGGTCTCCACGTCGTCCACCTCCAGGTCCAGGCCGAAGATGTCGCCGAGCTCCTCGACGGTGAGCCGGGCCGTCACCCGTACCGTGTCCGGATCCAGGTGCTCGACCTTGGGCGTCTCCTGGTCGTGCTCGTCGGCGATCTCACCGACGATCTCTTCGAGGATGTCCTCGATCGTGACCAGGCCCGCGGTCCCGCCGTACTCGTCGATCACGATGGCGAGGTGGATCTGCCGCGCCTGCATCTCCCGGAGGAGCTCGTCGATGGGCTTGCTCTCCGGCACGTAGTTGGCCGGGCGCATCAGCGTCTCCACCGTCGAGGTGTCCGCGCCGTCGTCCCCTTCGTGCACGCAGCGCACGATGTCCTTCAGGTAGGCGATCCCGATGACGTCGTCCTCGT
This sequence comes from Rhizohabitans arisaemae, assembly GCF_025996515.1. Taxonomy (GTDB): domain Bacteria; phylum Actinomycetota; class Actinomycetes; order Streptosporangiales; family Streptosporangiaceae; genus Rhizohabitans; species Rhizohabitans arisaemae. The sequence goes on along the minus strand of NZ_BLRH01000024.1, from coordinate 93,612 downwards.
TCTCCCCGACCACCGGGATCCGGGAGAACCCGCTGCGCAGCGCGAGGGAGAGCCCCTGGCGCAGGGTCTTGGTCCGCTCGATGAAGACCACGTCGGTCCGGGGGACCATCACCTCGCGCACGAGCGTGTCGCCGAACTCGAAGACCGAGTGGATCATCTGCCGTTCGTCCGGCTCGATGACCTGCCGCTGCTCCGCCAGGTCGACCAGGTCGCGGAGCTCGGCCTCGGAGGTGAACGGGCCCTCGCGGAAGCCCTTGCCCGGGGTGAGCGCGTTGCCGAGCAGGATCAGCAGCGTGGGGAGCGGGCCGAAGATCCGGGTGAGCCCGTAGACGATCGGGGCGCTCGCCAGCGCGATCGGCCCGGCGTGCTGGAGGCCCAGCGTACGCGGCGAGACTCCGACGATCACATAGCTGACGAGGATCATGACCACGGCGGCGACCGCGTAGGCCCGGCCGCTGTCCCCCAGCCAGTCGATGAACAGCAGGGTCGCGATGACCGTGGCCGAGAGCTCACAGCTCACCCGGAGCAGCAGGATGAGGTTGAGGTAGCGCGGCGGGTCGGCGACGATGGTCTGCAGCCTGACGGCTCCGCGCCGGCCCTCGCGGACGAACTCCTCGGCTCGGACCCGGGAGATCCGCGAGAGCGCGGCCTCGGCGCTGGCAAACAACCCACCGATCAAAATGATCAGTGCAGCGGCGATCAACCAGCTGCTCACCTGGACCGCCGCACCTCTTGCCACTCGGTCAGCAGGCCGGCCTGGAGATCGAACATCTCCTTGTGCTCATCGGGCTCGGCGTGGTCGTAGCCGAGGAGGTGGAGGATGCCGTGGGTGCAGAGCATCTCCAGCTCGTCCCCGGTGCTGTGACCGGCCTCCGTGGCCTGCCGCGCGGCCACCGTGGGGCAGAGCACGACGTCGCCCAGGAGTCCGGGCTCCGCCGGGGCGTCGCCCTCCTGCCGCCCGCCGATCGGGGCCGGGCGCAGCTCGTCCATCGGGAAGGCGAGCACGTCGGTGGGTCCGGACTCGCCCATCCACTGCTGGTTGAGCTTGCCCATCACCTCCTCGTCCACCACCAGGATGGAGAGCTCGGCCAGCGGGTGGATGCCCAGCCGGTCGAGGACGTGGCCGGCGAGCGCCACCAGCGTGGACTCGTCGACCTCCTCGCCGGACTCGTTGGCCACCTCAATACTCATCTGAACTAACGCCCCCGTTGATGACGTTTGTCACGACTGATCTTCTGTGGCGCCTCAAGGCGCGCGTCGTGCCGGTTGTACGCGTCCACGATCTCGCTGACGAGCTTGTGCCGTACGACGTCCTCGCTGGTCAGTCGGGAGAAGTGGATGTCGTTCAGGCCTTCCAGGATGTCCTGGACGACCTTCAGGCCGCTCTTGGTGCCGCCGGGCAGGTCGATCTGGGTCACGTCGCCGGTCACCACGATCTTGGAGCCGAAACCGAGCCGGGTGAGGAACATCTTCATCTGCTCGGGGCTGGTGTTCTGCGCCTCGTCCAAGATGATGAACGCGTCGTTGAGGGACCGGCCGCGCATGTACGCCAGCGGGGCCACCTCGATCGTGCCCGCCGCCATCAGCCGGGGGATCGAGTCCGGGTCGACCATGTCGTGCAGCGCGTCGTAGAGCGGCCGCAGGTACGGATCGATCTTCTCGTAGAGCGTGCCGGGCAGGAAGCCGAGCCGCTCGCCCGCCTCCACCGCGGGCCGGGTCAGGATGATCCGGTTGACGTCCTTCGCCTGGAGCGCCTTGACCGCCTTGGCCATGGCCAGATAGGTCTTCCCGGTGCCGGCCGGGCCGATCCCGAAGACGATCGTGTGCTTGTCGATCGCGTCCACATAGCGCTTCTGATTGATGGTCTTGGGACGGATCGTCCGGCCTCGGTTGCTGAGGATGTCGAGCGTCAGCACCTCGGCCGGGCGCTCGCCCGTCTCCATGCGAACCATGGCGATACTGCGCTCGACGGCGTCCGGGGTGAGCTGCGCGCCGCTGCCCAGCAGCTCCACCAGCTCCTCGAAGAGTTTGGTGATGACGGCGATCTCAGCGGGGGCACCGGTCACCGTGATCTCATTGCCCCTGACGTGAACGTCGGCGTGGAACGCCCGTTCGATGACGTTCAGGAGCTCGTCGCGTGAGCCCAGAAGGCTCACCATCGAATGCCCGGCCGGGATTTCCACCCGCGCCTGCGCACGCTTTTGGTGTTGATCAACCATAGCTCGGCCGCTTGGCCTGCTCGCCTCCCGCATTGAGCGCTTCGGTTACAGTCTGCCATGGTAGTGGCGTCACCTTGGTGACGCACCGTCTTATCAACCCGGAGGCCAGCCCAGCCCGCGGCCGCCGAGGACGTGCGCGTGGACGTGGAACACACTCTGCCCGGCTCCCGCGCCGGTGTTGAAGACCACCCGGTACGCGTCGCCGATCCCGTCGGCCTCGGCCACCCGCCGGCACTCCCGGAGCAGCGCGGCGAGCGCCTCGGCGTCGGCGGAGGCCAGCGAGCCCACGTCCTCGTGATGGGCCTTGGTCGTCACCAGGACATGCGTCGGGGCCTGCGGGTTGATGTCGCGGAAGGCCAGGGTGAGATCCGTCTCACCGACCACTGTGGCGGGTATCTCCTTCGCCACGATCCCGCAGAACAGGCAATCCGCCACCGCCGCCTCCTCGTCGTCCGCCCGGCCGCCCGCCATGAGCCTGACCTGCGTATCCGTTGTCACCCTCGATCATAGGGGCAGCCGTGCCGCCGAACCCCGGCCCCCGTTGCCAATCGGTGATGCCCCGGATGCCGCACCGAATGATCCAGACAGCTAGGGTTTGTGTGCGACACTCCTGCGACGAACATCGGCAATCGTCGGGCGAGGCCACCGGGTTATGCCCCCTAAAGAACCACCAGAGAGTAAACCTGCCGACAAGGCGACGCGTCCAACGGATGTGACCATCGAGACCCTCGTGGCCGACCGGTCCCTCGGGGCGGTGCCCGTCGGGTGGGACGCGGATTCCGCCGTGACCGCGCTTTACGGTGCCCACTATCGGTCGCTGGTGCGTCTCGCCGTGCTGCTGGTGCGTGACGTCGCCACCGCGGAAGAGGTCGTCCAGGACGCGTTCGTCGCCATTCACGGGGCATGGCGGCGGCTGCGGGACACCGACAAGGCTCTGGCCTACCTGCGCCAGTCCGTGGTCAACCGTTCACGCTCGGTGCTGCGCCACCGGGCCGTTGTGGAGAAATACGCCCCGAAGGGGCTGCCCGACGCCCCGAGCGCGGAGAACGGGGCGATCGGCGAGTTCGAGCGGACGGCCGTCATCGAAGCCTTGCGAGGCCTGCCAACCCGCCAGCGAGAGGCTCTAGTGCTGCGTTACTACGGGGATCTGTCAGAAGCGGAGATCGCAAGCGCGATGGGAATCAGCCGAGGTGCGGTGAAAAGTCACACCGCCCGGGGGATGAGCGCGCTACGGACAGTACTGGAGCAATTGTCATGACCGAACCGCACGACGAGTACGGCGAGCGGCTTCGCCGTGCCCTGCGTGCCGAGGTGGATCCGATCGTTCCCTCCGCCGAGGGCCTGGAGATCATCCGCACGCGCATCGAACGGGGCCGCCCCTTTCGGTGGTGGCGACCGATGTTCTCCCTCGCCGCGGCGCTTGTCGTCGCGGGAGCGGTGGTGATGGCGGTACCCGAGCTCCGCGAGCGGGTGACCCAGCAGGACGAGATCTCGCTCGCCCAGAATCGCACGCGTCCCCCGGACAAGTCCGGGACGACCCGCCCCGAGCCGACGCGGGTCCTCCCGCTTCCGGGGCCGACCAAGGCCGTCCCGCCGCCCGGCACGGCGCCGCCCTCCTCACCGCCGCCGACGGCCAAGCCGACGCCGACGCCGAGCCCCTGCCCGCCGACGGCGAGCCCCACCCAGGTCGACCCGGCCTCCGATCACCCCGAGCCGGTCCCCACCGAGACCTGCGGCGCCTCTCCCGAGCCGGAGACCGAGACCCCCGATCCGAGCGCGAGCCCGTCGCCGTCGGCGGGCCCGACGCCGAGCGCCTCCGCGCCGGGGTGCGGCGACGCGAGCTGCCCGACCCCGGAGAAGAGTCCCAAGCCCGTCCAGACCCTGACCGAGATCCCGCCCAGCGCCCCGGCGACTTAAGGCGCGCCCGCTGGTAGTCCGAAACCCGGTTTCCGGACTACCAGCGGCCGGTACGGGAAAAGATCACGGACGCCGCGGCCACCCCGGCCGTCGAGGTGCGCAGCACCGTCGGGCCGAGCAGTACGGGCACCGCCGCGGCCTCCCGGAACGCGGCGATCTCCTCATCGGCGACCCCGCCCTCCGGACCGACCACCACGACCAGGTCGCCCTTGGCCGGCAGGGCGATCGCCGAAAGCGGCTCGGCCGCCCGCTCGTGCAGCACCATGCCGAGCGCCGCCCCGGCCAGGAGCGCGGCGACCTCGGCGGTGTTCGCCGGTTCGGTCACCTCGGGGAGATGGAAACGCCTGGCCTGTTTGGCCGCCTCACGGGCGGTGCTCCGCCACCGGGCCAGCGCCTTGCCGGCCCGGTCCTCGCGCCACCGGGTGACGCAGCGCGCCGCGGACCACGGCACGACGACGTCCACCCCGACCTCGGTCATCAGCTCGACGGCGAGCTCGCCCCGATCCCCCTTGGGCAGCGCCTGGACCACGACGAGCCGCGGCTGCGGCGCGGGCACGGCATACCGCCGGAGCGGGCGGAGCCGAAGGGCGTCCTTAAGCACGTCGGCGACGACGCACTCGGCGACCTGACCGGCTCCGTCGGTCAGGTCGACCCGCTCACCGGCCCGCAGCCGCCGTACCGTCGCCGCGTGGCGCCCCTCCGGGCCGTCCAGCGTGATCTGCTCGGCGTCCGGGTCGAGGTGCTCGACCAGGAAGACGGGTGCGCTCACCGTCGATCAGCGGCCGTTGAAGGCGTCTCGCAGGCGGGAGAAGAACCCCTGCTGTCCCGGGGCGAACTTGCCGCGTGGCCGCTCCTCGCCGCGGAGCCGGGAGAGCTCCTTCATCAGCTGCTCCTGCTCGGCGTCGAGGCGGGTGGGGGTCTCGACGATGACGTGGATGAGCAGGTCGCCCCGGCCCGACTCGTTGAGCCGCTGGACGCCCCGCCCGTACAGGGGGATGACCTGCCCGGACTGGGTGCCCGGCCGGACGTCGACCTCCTCGGAGCCGTCGAGGGTCTCCACGGTGAGCAGGGTGCCGAGCGCGGCCGCGGTCATCGGGAGCTGGACGGTGCAGTGCAGATCGTCGCCGCGCCGCTCGAAGATCTGGTGCGCCCTCTCGACGATCTCCAGGAAGAGGTCTCCGGCCGGGCCGCCGCCGGGGCCTACCTCGCCCTCGCCCGCGAGCTGGATGTGGGTGCCGTCCTCGACGCCGGCCGGGATCCGCACCTTGATGGTCCGGCGGGTGCGCACCCGGCCCTCGCCCGAGCACTCCTGGCAGGGATGGCGGATGATCGACCCGAAGCCGCTGCACTGGGGGCAGGGGCGCGAGGTCATCACCTGGCCGAGGAAGGAGCGGGTGACCTGGGAGACCTCGCCACGGCCGTGGCACATGTCACAGGTGTCGGGGTGCGTCCCGGAGGCGGCGCCGGAGCCGGTGCAGACCTCGCACAGGACCGCGGTGTCCACCACGAGTTCCCGGGTGGTGCCGAACGCGGTCTCCACCAGGTCGAGTTCGACCCGGATGGTGGCGTTGCGGCCGCGGCGGGCGCGGGACCGGGGACCGCGTGCCGTCCCGGCCTGGCCGAAGAAGGCGTCCATGATGTCGCTGAACGGGAAGCCCGCGCCGAACCCGCCGGCGCCGCCGGCCGAGGCGAAGGGATCCGCCCCCAGGTCGTACATCTGCCGCTTCTGCGGGTCGGAGAGGACCTCGTAGGCCTGGGTGATCTCCTTGAACCGCTCCTGCGTCTCCGGGTCCGGGTTGATGTCCGGGTGCAGCTCACGCGCGAGCCGGCGGTAAGCCTTCTTGATCTCGTCGGGACCGGCGTCCCTGCGCACCCCAAGGGTCGCGTAGTAATCCCGGGCCACTAGGACCCCGCCAGAATCTGTCCGACGTAACGTGCCACTGCGCGCACCGCTCTCATCGTCACGGGATAGTCCATCCGAGTCGGCCCGAGCACACCGAGCCGGGCCAGTTCCTTGTCGCCTGAGCCGTAGCCCGCGGCGACGACCGAGGTGCCTCTGAGACCGTACGGGTTCTCCGAACCGATCCGCACGTGAAGTGCCGACGATTCGGAGGTCTCACCCAGCAGCCGCATGAGCACAACCTGCTCCTCCAACGCCTCGAGCACGTCGCGAAGTCCCACCGAGAAGTCCACGGCCGCGAGGTTGGCCGCCCCGGCGAAGACGATCTTCTCCTCGTGCTTTTCCACCAAGGTCTCCAGCAACACCGACAGAATCGTCGCGGCGACGGGCCGCTCCTCCGCCGGAAGCCGATCCGGCAGATCGCCGACCGTGGCGGGCACGTCGGTGAGCCGGCAACCGTCCAGGCAGGCGTTGAGCACGGCGCGCAGGTGCGCGACCGTGTCCTCGGCCACCGAGTCGGGCAGTTCCACCGTGCGCTGCTCGACCCGTCCGGTGTTGGTGATCAGCACCAGCATCACGCGCCGGTCGGTGACCCGGACGAGCTCGACGTGGCGTACCGCGGAACGGGTCAGCGACGGATATTGCACCACGGCGACCTGGCGCGTCAACTGCGCCAGCAGCCGTACGGTGCGCATGACCACGTCGTCGAGGTCGACGGCACCGCCGAGGAAGGTCTCGATGGCCCGCCGCTCGGCGACGGACAGCGGCTTGATCTGGGACAGGCGGTCCACGAACAGCCGGTAGCCCTTGTCCGTCGGCACCCGGCCGGCGCTCGTGTGCGGCTGGGTGATGTACCCCTGCTCCTCGAGCGCGGCCATGTCGTTGCGGATCGTGGCCGGAGACACGCCCAGGTTGTGCTTGTCCGCCAGCGCTCGGGAGCCCACCGGTTCGTTGGTGGACACGTAGTCCTCGACAATGGCACGGAGCACCGCGAGTTTGCGGTCATCGAGCACGCGCTCACCTCCCACAACGGCCACCTTGGCACTCGACGTCTCTGAGTGCCAAGTGTACGCGGGTGAGCGCCCGGATAAAGGTGGGAGTGACGGTCGGCTGTCCGGTCCGGATACCCGGATCCACCCCGCGTGTCGATGAAGTTCCGGGTGATTTGTTCGCACTAAGGTGCGATGCCATGGTCTCACCCCCAGGCAGGTACGACCGCGACGTGCTCGCCCCGGACCCGCGACGCCGCCGGCGGGTCCCGGAGATACCGGCCGAACCGGAACTCGTCGTGGAGGACGCCTCCTCGGGCTTCTGCGGCGCCGTCGTCGCCTGCGACAAGGAGGCGGTGACCCTGGAGGACCGCCACGGGCGGCGCAGGCTCTTCCCGCTGGAACAGGCCGCCTTCCTGCTGGACGGGGAGCCGGTCACCCTGGTCAGGCCGGTCACGGACGCGCCGCCCGCGCCGCGCCGCAGCGCGTCGGGCTCCATCGCGGTGGACGGGCTGCGGGCGAGGGTCGCCCAGACGAGCCGGATCTACGTGGAGGGGGTGCACGACGCCGAGCTGGTCGAGAAGATCTGGGGCCACGACCTCCGGGTCGAAGGGGTGGTCGTGGAATACCTCTCCGGCGTGGACGAGCTGCCCTCGATCGTCGCCGCCTTCGACCCGGCCCCCGGCCGCCGCCTCGGGGTCCTCGTGGACCACCTGGTCCCCGGCTCGAAGGAGAGCCGGATCGCCGCCCAGGTGGGCTCCCCGCACGTCCTGATCGTCGGGCACCCCTTCGTCGACGTCTGGGCGGCGGTGAAACCCTCGGTGCTCGGTTTCGAGCACTGGCCGCAGGTCCCCCGGGGGCGGCCGTGGAAGGAGGGCGTGCTCGCCGCGCTCGGCTGGGCCGTGGACCCGGCCACCGCGTGGCGCCACATTCTCCGGCAGGTCACGACCTACAAAGATCTGTCACCCGAACTCCTGGCCCCGGTCGAGGAACTCATTGATTTCGTGACCGCGTCCGGCGAGTAGTCTCAATGCATGAGTGAGCCGCACCGCCCCCGCGACGACCACGACTCCTCCGGACGGTACGACCAGACCCGGCACGACACCGGATCGGGCGACGCCTACGGGACCGGGTCCCCGTACGGGCACCAGGCCGACCCCGGGTACGGGCACGGTCCGTACGGACAGCAGCAGGACCCCGGATACGGGCAGAGCCCGTACGGACAGCAGGACCCCGGGTACGGGCAGAGCCCGTACGGACAGCACGATCCCGGGTACGGGCAGGCCCCGCCGCCGTACGACCCGGGCTATCCGCAGCAGCAATACGATCAGGGCTATCCGCCGCAGGCACCCGCCTACGAGCAGCCCTACCAGTCCGGCCCCTACCAGCAGCCGCCGCCCTACGCCGAGCCGGGCTTCGCGAAGGGGTATCCCCCCGCCGGCCGGTACGGCGCCCCCGCGAGCTCCTACGGGCACGTCCCCGGCGCCTACGGGCCGCGGCCGGGCTCCGACGACACGACGATGGCCATGGTTTCCCACCTCCTCGGCCTGTTCACCTCGTTCGTCGGCCCGCTCGTCATGTACATCGTGAAGAAGGACGAGTCGCCCTACGTGCGCGACCAGGCGGCCGAGGCGCTCAACTTCCAGATCACCGTGGCGATCGCCGCCATCGTGTCGAGCATCCTGATGCTCATACTGATCGGGTTCCTGTTGATCTTCGTGGTCTCGATCGGGGCCCTCGTTCTCTCGATCATGGCCGCCCTGGCCGCGAACCGGGGGGAGAACTACCGGTATCCGTTCAACATCCGCATGATCAAGTAGGATCCCAAACCGCGTTTTCGGACCCCGCCGCCCAGCCGGGTCCGAGACGACGGAGCAGCCGGTTGCGGCCCGACCGAAACCCGGGTCGGCCGACCTCAGATCTCGGCGGCGCTTCTGGGCTTCAGCCCCTCGCGTTCGGCGATCGGGTTCCAGAGCTCGACGAAGTCCCGCTTGGCCGCCACGGCCTCCCGCGAGGCGTCCTCGCCGCGCCGGTAGTCCGGATCCGCCCCGACCTCGCCGGCGCACCCGCCCGCGACGAAACGCCGGGCCCAGGCCAGATACCCTTCGTCCGCGTTCTTGGAGCTGCGGAACACCCGGATCAGCCGCTCCTTGAGCTCCTCCCCTCCGGCCAGCGCGTCGACCGTGAGCGTCTCGGCGAGCGCGAGCTGCTCGCCCCGTTCCTCCGTGACCCGCTCGATCGTCGCCGTCCCGGCCTCCTCGCACCGCCGTACCCGCCCGATCGCCGGGCCGAGCGCCCCCCGGCTCGGTTCGCTCCCGTCGAGCAGCTCGTCGACGGCGAGGGCCTGCTCCTTGCCCGGCGACCCCTCGGCGGACGGCGGCTCCGAGCCGGAACCCGGATCGGCGCCGGGCGGCGGGGGGAGCACGACGTCGGGGACGACCGGGTCGGTCCCCGGCCGCCCCGAGACGTCCGCGGCGACCGAGTCCTCCGGCGCGGGGTCCGGCGCGGGCTCCGAACCGCCGGCGAGCGCGAACACGAAAGCCGTGGTCGCGACCCCGGCCAGCGCGACGATCGCGAGGACGACGAGGAGGCGGCGGGAGCGGCGTCCCCGCTCGGGTCCCGGCGGCTCCGCACGGGTGGGGTACTCCGGCTCAAACGGCTCGTCCTCCGGCCAGTCGTCGGAGTCGAGGAACTCGGGACGGTCCCGTGGCGGTTCGTGGCCGTGGGGTTCCGGTCCGCCGAAAGGGGCGAACACCGGTTCGGGGTAAGGACGCCGGCCCCGGGTGTCCCGCCAGGACGGGGGTTCGGGCTCCGGCGGCCTGCCGAGATCCGGCGGCGGCCCGTACCCGGTCTCCCGATCGGGGGGTGCGGGCCGGTAGAGCGTTCCGCAGCGTCCGCACTGGGTTTCCTCGACGGTGCGATCGGTTCCGCACACGGCACATCTCATGCTTGGATCCCTCCGCTGTTCAGCTCACTCCCCTTGATATCCCGTAAAGCCCCGTCTCATGTGAGATCGCGGACCACCGCGTCGGCGAGGAGCCGCCCGCGGAGGGTGAGGATCGCGCGCCCCGCGCCGTACGCGTCCTCCTCCAGCAGCCCGTCCGCCAGGGCGTCGGCCGCCGCCCGCCCGGGGAGCAGGCCGAGCGGGCAGCCGTCGGCGAGGCGAAGCTCCAGCATGATCCGTTCCATCCGCCGGTCGGACGCGGAGAGCAGCTCGCGGGCGTGCGCGGGTGAGGCGCCGGAGGTGAGACGGCCCGCGTACGCGGCCGGGTGCCGGACGTTCCACCAGCGGACGCCGCCGACGTGGCTGTGCGCGCCGGGCCCGACCCCCCACCAGTCGCCCCCGGTCCAGTAGAGCAGGTTGTGCCGGCAGCGGGCCTGCGGCGAGGCGGCCCAATTGGAGATCTCGTACCACTCCAGCCCGGCCTGGGTGAAGAGCGACTCGGCGATCAGGTACCGATCGGCGCACGCCTCGTCGTCGGGGGCGGGCAGCTCACCGCGGCGGATCCGCGCGGCGAGCCGCGTGCCGTCCTCGACGATGAGGGCGTAGGCGGAGATGTGATCGGGTTCGGCGGCGAGCGCGGCCTCGGCCGACGCCCGCCAGTCGTCGTCGGACTCGCCCGGCGTCCCGTAGATCAGATCAAGGTTGACGTGGGCAAAACCTGCCTTTTTAGCGTCTTGTACGGCTTGGGCGGCCCGCCCGGGGGTGTGCCGGCGGTCGAGCACCGCCAGCACGTGCTCCCGCGCGCTCTGCATGCCGAAACTCACCCGGGTGAACCCCGCCTCGCGGAGTTCGGCCAGCGCGGCGACGTCGACGGAGTCGGGGTTGGCCTCGGTCGTGATCTCCGCGTCCGGCGCCAGGCCGAACTCGTCGCCGATCGCGCGGAGCAGCCGGGCGAGGTCTCCCGGGGGGAGCAGGGTCGGGGTGCCGCCGCCGAAAAACACAGTTTTGACGGGAAGATTCACTTCACCGAGCACGGCCCGCGCCAGCCGTACCTCCCGCAGGGCCGTCTCGGCGTACTCTCGTTGCGAGGCCCCCGATCCCAGTTCGGTCGCCGTGTAGGTGTTGAAGTCGCAGTATCCGCACCTGGTGGCGCAGAACGGGATGTGCACATAGAACCCGAACGGCCGCTCCCCCAGCCCCTCCAGGGCGGTGGCGGGCAGTTCTCCGGTGGCAGGCACGGCTTCGCCGTCGGGAAGTACGGAAGGCACGTATACCAGTCTGCCTTGTCCGCGCCAAGCCATTGACGCGCCAACCCCCCGGGAATACGATCCGGGCCTAACTATAAGGAAAGTTTCTTAAGAGTAACCCCCGACTCGTAAAGGAACCGCCGTGGCACGGAGCCTCCGCGTCGCTCTCGCGATGCTGGTTACCGCAAGTCTCACGACCATCGCCCTTCCCGCTCAGGCCAAGTCCCTGGGCGACGATGACGACTACAAGAAAGTCGCCTACTTCCTCCAATGGGGCGTCTACGGACGCAATTTCCATGTGAAGGACATCGACACCAGCGGTGCCGCAGCCAAGCTGACCCACGTCAACTACGCGTTCGGCAACGTCAGCGAGGACGGGAAGTGCTTCGTCACGCCGACCGCCGGTCAGGGCGACCCGTGGGCCGACTACCAGCAGCGCCTGCCGGCCAACCTCACGGTGGACGGCGTCGCCGACGAGTGGGGCCAGCCACTGGCGGGTAACTTCAACCAGCTGAAGAAGCTCAAGGCCAAGCACCCGAACCTCAAGGTGCTGATGTCACTCGGCGGCTGGAGCTGGTCGCGGTTCTTCTCCAACGCCGCGCTGACCCCGGCCTCGCGCACCGCCTTTGTGGAGTCCTGCATCGACATCTGGCTCAAGGGCAACCTGCCGGTGTTCAGCCCCGACCCGCAGGGCGGCCCCGGCTCCGGTTTCGGCGTCTTCGACGGGTTCGACATCGACTGGGAGTGGCCGAACTGGACCGCCAACGTGGGCAACGTGATCCGTCCCGAGGACCGGGAGAACTTCACCGCGCTGCTGGCCGAGTTCCGCAAGCAGCTGAACGCCTACGGCAAGCAGGTCCGCAGGAAGTACGAGCTCACCGCCTACCTGCCGGCCAACCCGCGCGCCATCACCGCCGGGATCGAGGTCAACAAGATCTTCAAGTACCTGGACTTCGGCACCATCCAGGGCTATGACCTGCACGGCCCCTGGTCCGGCACCACCGGCCACGGCAGCAACCTCTACACCGACCCGAACGACCCGAACCCGATCCGGTTCAGCAACGACGCCACCATCCAGAACTACATCGCGCAAGGCGCCCCCCGCCACAAGCTCGTCCTGGGTGTGCCGTCCTACAGCCAGAGCTGGACCAATGTGAACCACCCCGGCGGCAACGGCCTCTTCCAGCCCGGCACCGGCGTCGCCAGCCTGGACTACCGCACCGTCGCCAACCTGCCCGGCCCGAGGTTCCGCAACCCGGCCACCGGCGCGCTCTGGCTCTACAACGGCACCGACTTCCACTCCTACGACGACCCCGCGCAGATGCACCAGAAGGCGCGGTACATCAAGCGGAACGGCCTGGGCGGCTCCATGATGTGGTCCCTCGACCAGGACGACGCCAACGCCTCCCTCACCAAGGCGCTCGCCCGCGTCCTGGACTGATGAAGCCCGTGCGGGGACCGGCGTCCTGGGTCGCGTCCGGTCCTCGTGCGTAAGGGGTCACGAGACCCCTCAAAGGCCGCGCGGATATCAGGCGGCCCCCTATCCGCGCGGCCTTCCCATGTCCTGAGCCGGTTCACCGGCTCAGGACATGGGTGTTTTCCCGGACGGATTCTCCCGGACCGGTACGACAATCCGCATCCAGCACGGCCATCGGGCGGCTCAGGCTCAGCCCGGCCCGGCCACCGCGCCGCACGGATCGCCCGGCGCACGCCGTACCAGACCTTCCCTTTTCCCATCCGGTACGGCCGCAGGCGGTTCACCCGGCTTCGCCGAACCCGGGCACCCGACCTCCGCGAGCAACCGTCACGCGCGACGGCACGCACACGCCGCACCCGGCCGCCCGGCGCACGCCGTACCGGAATCACGAAATTTCCGGCTAAGGGATGGTCAGTCGCCCAGGACCCGCTTGGCCGCCGAGTCCCACTTGTGGCTCCGGCCGGGAATCTTCAGCAGACGCCGCATCACCTCGCGGGCACCGTGGTAGGCACGGAACGACTCCGCCACGGTCACCCGGGTCTCGGGCCGGAACTCCACCCGGATCCCGTCCCCCGCCCCCAGCTCCCCATCCTGAACGACCCGCAGATAGGCCCCCGGGCGCTCCGCCTGAGTGAACCGCTTGACCCAGCCCGGCTCACCCATCCAACCGCGGAACGTCGCGCAGGGAACGCGGGGCGCGGTGACCTCCAGGAGCGCCGAACCGATCCGCCAGCGCTCCCCGATCAGGGCCCCGTTCACGTCGAGGCCGAGGGTGGTCAGATTCTCCCCGAACATCCCGTCGCGCAGCTCCCGGCCCAGCTCGGCGGCCCACCAGTCCAGGTCCTCCCGCGCGTAGGCGTACACCGCCTGCTCCGGCCCTCCGTGGCTCTTCCGATCGGCCTGCTCGTCCCCGTCCAGTCCCTCGGCCCGCACCGCGACCCGCCCGGGCACCGGACGCTTGTCGATCCCGGTCCGGTGCAACTGCGCCCAATCCGCGTCGACGACACGACCCGCGCTCACCGTGACAACCCTCATGACACGATGCTGCCACGCTCCGTCGCGAAGCGCTTGCCCCCGATCCCGGGGTGCGCGAGGCTGGCGTGCGGCTGAGGAACGTGCGGCGTCTCCCCGAAGCAATCGTCTCCCCAAAGGAGTGGACATGGCCGACAACTACGGGATTCAGATCACCGGAGGCACCGTGAGCGGCCCGATGGCCGTCGGGCCGGGCGCCACGGCCGTACAGAACACCGGAGCGGGCACCGCCGAGCTCGACGCGGTCGTCGCCGAGCTCCGCGAGCTGATCAGGAGGCACCGCGACGAGATCGAGGACCCCGGCGAAGCCGAGCGCGACCTCGACGACATCGCCGCGGAGGCCCGGTCGGAGCGGCCCGGCAGGCGGCGGCTGACCGCCGCCCTGAACCGCCTCGCGGAGGTCGGCGTCCTCGCCGACGGGATCGCCAAGCTGACCGGGATACTCCCGCTCTGATCTGCGCCTTGCCCTGGGTGGCACACCGGCGAGATCGAGGGCTCGGGCGAAGCCGAGCGCGACTCGCCGACGGGATCGCCAAGCTGACGGCGATGCTCCCGCTCTGAGCTACTTCCTACCCTTGTCCACAGATGAGGAGTCGGTGGAGAGTGCCGCGACGAAGGCCTCCTGCGGGACCTCCACCCGGCCGACCATCTTCATCCGCTTCTTGCCTTCCTTCTGCTTCTCCAGCAGCTTGCGCTTCCGGGTGATGTCACCGCCGTAGCACTTGGCGAGGACGTCCTTGCGGATGGCGCGGATGTTCTCCCGGGCGATCACCCGGGCGCCGATCGCGGCCTGGATCGGCACCTCGAACTGCTGCCGCGGGATGAGCTCCTTGAGCTTCTTGGCCATCTCGACCCCGTAGGAGTAGGCCTTGTCCCGGTGCACGATCGCGCTGAAGGCGTCCACCGGCTCGCCCTGCAGCAGGATGTCCACCTTCACCAGGTCCGACTCCTGCTCGCCGGAGGGCTCGTAGTCGAGGGAGGCGTAGCCGCGGGTGCGGGACTTGAGCTGGTCGAAGAAGTCAAAGATGATCTCGCCGAGCGGGAGGGTGTAGCGAATCTCCACCCGGTCCTCGGAGAGGTAGTCCATCCCCTGGAGCGCGCCCCGTCTGCCCTGGCAGAGCTCCATGATCGCGCCGATGTAGTCCGCCGGGGAGAGCACGGTCGCCTTCACCGTCGGCTCGAAGATCTGCCCGACCTTGCCCTCGGGGAACTCCGAGGGGTTGGTGACGACCAGCTCCTCGCCGGACTCCGTGATCACCCGATAGACGACGTTGGGCGCGGTGGAGATCAGGCTCAGCCCGAACTCGCGCTCCAGCCGCTCACGGACGATCTCCATGTGCAGCAGGCCGAGGAACCCGCAGCGGAACCCGAACCCGAGCGCCAGCGAGGTCTCCGGCTCATAGACGAGCGCGGCGTCGTTGAGCTGGAGCTTGTCCAGGGCCTCGCGGAGCTCGGGGTAGTCGTCGCCGTCGATCGGATACAGACCGGAGAAGACCATCGGCTTGGGGTGCTCGTATCCCCCGAGCGGGACGCCGGCGGGCTTCACCGAGGTGGTCACGGTGTCGCCGACGCGTGCCTGGCGGACGTTCTTCACGCCGGTGATCAGATAGCCGACCTCGCCGACCCCCAGGCCCTTGGTGGGCTTGGGATCGGGGGAGATCACGCCCACTTCCAAGGTTTCGTGCACCGCGCCGGTGGACATCATCAGCGTCCGCTCCCGCTTGGAGAGCCGACCGTCCACCACCCGCACATAGGTGACGACGCCCCGGTAGGTGTCGTAGACGCTGTCGAAGATGAGGGCGCGGGCCGGTGCGTCGGGGTCGCCCACCGGAGCCGGCACCTGGGCGACGATCTCGTGCAGGAGCTCGTCCACACCCTGGCCGGTCTTCCCGGAGACCCGCAGGACGTCCGAGGGGTCGCAGCCGATGATGTTCGCGATCTCCACCGCGTACTTGTCGGGCTGCGCCGCGGGCAGGTCGATCTTGTTCAGCACCGGGATGATGTGCAGGTCGGCGCCGAGCGCCATGTAGAGGTTGGCCAGGGTCTGCGCCTCGATGCCCTGTGCGGCGTCCACGACGAGCACGGCGCCCTCGCACGCGGCCAGGCTCCGCGAAACCTCGTAGGAGAAGTCGACGTGTCCCGGGGTGTCGATCAGATTCAGGATGTACGGACGCCCGTCCAGCCCGGTCCAGGGCAGCCGGACCGCCTGGGACTTGATCGTGATCCCGCGCTCGCGCTCGATGTCCATGCGGTCCAGGTATTGAGCCCGCATCTGCCGTTCCTCGACGACACCGGTCAACTGCAGCATCCGGTCGGCAAGCGTCGACTTGCCGTGATCGATGTGCGCGATGATGCAAAAGTTGCGGATCATCGCAGGGTCGGTGTGGTCGGGCTGAGGCGTGGTCACCGCGATCCGTTTCGGAAGATTCGTCAGACTTAAGTGGTCGGCATACCAGCCGACTTCCATGGTGGCATGTCCCGGTGCCAACCCTGACCATCGAAGGGTACCGTAGTCATGGACTTCCGACGTTCCGGCACAGACCCTGCGCTAAACTGGTCCGGCAGGCCGCTCTCGTGACCTCCGGTTTGAGTCGGGACCCGCGTAATCGGTAGCCTGCTCAATCGCGTTCGGCGTGTCCAGCACCGTGCCCACGCCGGCATCCCACCGACACAACCAGAGGCTTCTTCGTGGCGAACATCAAGTCCCAGATCAAGCGTAACCTTCAGAACGAGAAGGCCCGCCTGCGCAACAAGGCCGTCAAGTCTGCCCTGAAGACGTCGATCCGCAGCTTCCGTGAGGCTGCCGACGCCGGTGAGGTCGACAAGGCCGTCACCCTCATGCAGGCCGCCTGCCGCAACCTGGACAAGGCTGTCAGCAAGGGCGTCATCCACAAGAACCAGGCCGCCAACCGCAAGTCGGCGATCGCCAAGCGCGCCCTCGCGCTCCAGTCGCAGTAAGGCCCTGCCCTCAGGGCGCCGACGCCGCAGCCACGCCGTACCCCTGGAGGGGTGCGGCGTTTACGCGTGTCCGTCACCCTTGTTTCGGACTGATCACGCTTCCGCCATCCCTCTTGTACAAGATCCCTCGCTGTTAAACGCTGTCAAGCGTTCCAGCGGGGGCTATGGGAGGCGCTATGCGGGAGCGACGGCCACTTATCCTGCGACGCGCTCGCAGCGAACCGCTGCTGCTCTTCGCCGCGTTCTCCTCGATCCTGCTCGCCACCACGGTGCTCGTCGCCCTGGTGAGCTACGCGGCGACCGTCACCGACCTCGGCGTCCGAAAAGCCCTGGCGGACGCGCCGCTCGGCACCCTCAGCGCGAAGATCTCCGCCGTCGTCAGCGGGCAGGGTTTCGCCGAGACCGACGCCCGGATGCGCCAGCGGGCCGCCGCCGCCCACCCCGGCGTGCCGACGACGACCGTGATGAGCGCCCTCTCCGACTCCTACAGCCTGCCCGGCCAGGAACGCCTGCCCCGCCCCGACCTCACCGTGTTCGGCGTGTACGAGGGGCTGGAATCCGTCGCGGGGCTCGTCGCGGGCCGCTGGCCGAAGGCCGGCGACACCCTGGAGGCCGTACTCTCCGAAAACGCCGCACGTCCCATGGGGGTGAACTCCGGGGATCTGATCACCCTCCGGAGCAGGCTCGGCGACCGGCCCGTCGACGTCCGGGTGACCGGCCTCTACACCCTCAACCGCCCCGACGACGAGCGGCTCGCCGGCGAGCCGCTGCTCCGTACCGGGGTCCGGCAAGGCGACTTCACCGTCTACGGCCCCCTCATGGTCCCGGCCGACACCTTCCTGCGGCGATTCGCCACCGGGGTCACCGCGACCTGGCTGGTCAGCCCCGACCTCCGCAACCTCGATCCGGGCGACCTCGCCGCACTCGCCCAGGCGACCTCGGGGCTGGACGCCGCGGTCAAGGAGGGATGCTCGTCCTGCCGCGCGGTGAGCAACCTCCCGGGACTGCTCACCCAGATCGACCGGGCCGCGGTGGTCGCCCGATCGACGATGCTCGTCCCCGTCCTCCAACTGATCATCCTGGCCGGGTACGCCCTCCTGCTCACCGCGCGCCTCCTCACCGACCATCGGCGGATGGAGGTCGCCCTGATGCGTTCGCGGGGGGCCGGGACATTCCGCCTCGCCGGGCTCTCCTTCGCCGAAGCCGCCCTGACGGCCGCGCCGAGCGCCCTGCTCGCCCCCCTGTTGGCCGTACCGCTGCTGGAATGGACCACCGGGGTACGGCTGCCGGAGGCGCCCCCGTTCGCGCTCTCCGCCGCGATCGCCCTGTGCGCGGCGCTCCTGCTGGCGGCCCCCGCCCTGAGCGGCGCCCGCCGGACCTACGTCGAGGAGCAGAGCGTGCGCGGCCGGGGAGGCACCCGAGGGGCCCTCGGCCGGGCCGGGGCCGACGTGGCGCTGCTCGTGGTCGCGGGTCTGGCGATCTGGCAGCTCCAGCGGTACGGCACCGCCGCCGTCTCCGCCGCGCCGGGGGAGCTGAGCGTCGACCCCCTGATCGTCAGCGGCCCCGCGCTCGCCCTGCTCTGCGGCGGACTGCTCGGGCTGCGCCTGGTCCCGCTCACCTCCCGGCTGGCCGAACGCTTCACCTCACGGAGCACCGGGCTCGCCGCCGCGCTCGGGGCCTGGCAGGTGAGCCGCCGACCGCTGCGCCACTCCGGACCGGCGCTCCTGCTCATCATGGCCGTCGCCATCGGCATCGTCTCCCTGGCCACCACGGCGACCTGGCAGCGGTCCCAAGCCGACCAGGCGGAGCTGAGCACCGGCGCCGACGTGCGGATCCAAGCCGCCTCGCTCACCGGGACCCTCGGTCCGTACGGCCGGGGCGCCCGGTACGCGGCGGTCCCCGGGGTCACCGGGATCAGCCCGGTCCACCGCTCCGTCGCCGACGCGGGCGGCGACGAGGTCACGCTGATCGCCGCGGACGCGGAGCGGATCGGCGGACTGCTCCGGCTCCGACCCGACCTCGCCGCCGAGCCGCTGACCGCGCTCGCGGCCCGGCTGGCCGCCGAGCGTCCCGGGGACCGCGCCCCGCAGATCCCCGGCACGCCCGGACGGCTCCACTTCGACCTCCGCCTCACCCTCGACTCCCCCGGCCAGGGCGACGGCTACCGGCGGGCGGCGATGCAGGCCATCCTGCGGGACGGACAGGGTCTCCACCGGCGGATCCCCCTCGGCGACCTGGTCCCCGACGGGAAGACCCACCGGGTCTCCGTCGACCTGACCGCGCTGGCCGGCCGGGACGGGAAACTCGCCTATCCGTTCACCCTGCGGGGATTCACCCTCTCCGTCCCGCTGCCCGCCGCGTCCAGCGCCCTCACCGTGGCCGTGGAGCGGATTCTCACCGAGCCGGCCGGCGAGATAAGCCTGGCCTCCGGCACCGAATGGGCCCACAGCGGCGACCGGGTCGTCCAGCTGCGGGGCACCTCCGTGGCGCGGACCGGCGACCTGCTCACCCTCCGGATCCCGAAGCCCGAACGGCCCTCGGCCGTACCGTCCGCCGCGCTGACCGTCCTGCCCGTGCCGACCGGAGCCGGGTACGGCGGACCGCCGGCCACCCTGCCCGCACTCATCAGCGCCGGACTGGCGGACAAGGCCGGGCTGGGCGTCGGCGACGACACCCCGCTCCGGCTCGACACCGGGGTCGTCACCGTCAAGGTGGCCGGGATCCTCACCGCCATGCCCACCCTGGCGGCCGGCCGCGACGGCGTTCTGGTCGACCTGCCCAGCCTGCTCACCCTGGACGTGATCTCGGGGGCCGTCCCCCGCGACCCGGTCGAATGGTGGCTGTCCGCCGACTCCGGCGCGGTACGGGAGCTCGGCTCCCACCCCGAATGGGGGCACACGATCGCGCACCGCGAAGCCGTCCACCGGGAACTGCGCGACGACCCTCTCGCCACCGGGCTGCAAGGCGCCCTGGTCATCGGCTTCCTCACCGCCCTCGCCTTCGCCACCCTCGGCTTCCTGATCAACGCGGCGGTGACCGCCAGGGAACGCGCAGCCGAGTTCGCCCTGCTCCGCGCGCTCGGAGTGAGATTCCGGCAGGTCTTCGGGTTGCTCGCGGTCGAGCAGGCGTTCGGCGTGGGGCTCGCCCTGGCCGCCGGGACGGCGCTGGCCCTGCTGATCTCCCGGCTGGTGGTCCCCGGCATCGTGGAAACGGGGCAGACCAATGCGGTCAGCCCGCCCGTCGAACTCGTCATCCCCTGGCTCGCCGCGCTCGGCCTGCTCGCCGCCGTCTTCCTCCTGCTCTCCTCCGTCGTGGTCGGTCTCGCCCGTTCGCTGAGACGACGCGGACTCGGCAACGCGCTCAGAAACGGAACAGACCGATGACCCCTGTGCGAGGCCCCGTGAGAGGAGCGGCCCGATGAGCCCCCTGACCGTTCTCATCCGGCTCATCCGATCGCGAGCCGCCGCCGCGCTCGTCCTCGCCCTCCTGATCCTCGTCGCCGTCTCGCTCGTCTCCGGACTGGCCCGGCGCTTCGAAGGGGCCTACGACACCGCGCTCCGCGCGCAGCTGGGCCGGGCCCTGCCGGGGACCACCGACCTCCTCGTGTCCCAGCTGGGCACCGCCGACCCGACCAGGCGCCCCTCCTCCCCCGAGGAGATCACGGGGTCGGGCCGGACCTGGCACGGGCTGCTCGCCCCGGAACTCTCCGCATTCGTCGGGGAAGCCCAGGCACGGGTCAACACGCTGCGGGAACCGGTGATCGAAGGACTCCCCAACAGCACCCGGGCCGCCGACCAGTTCACCGACGTGACCTGGCTCTCGGGGACCGAGCGGCACATCACCTACGTGGCGGGCGGCCCGCCCGCGGCGTCGAGCCCGCCGGTCAAGCACGCCAAGCTCGGCCTGGTCCCCTCCATCGACCTGGCCGTGTCCGCGCGCACCGCCGAGATGATGGAGATGAAGGTCGGCACCGTCTTCTTCGTCGGCACCCACAACCTGGCGTACTCGCTGAAGATCAGCGGCATCTGGCGGGCGAACGACCCCGCCTCGCCGTACTGGGCCCGGGTCAAACGCCTCCTCGAACCCGAGATCAAGAACATCAGGCACTCCCAGGCCTTCGAGATGTGGGGCGAAGGACTGACCGGAGCCGAAGGGTTCGCCCTGCTGGCGAAGAGCTCCAGCACCCTGCACTACCAGTGGGGCTACCCGGTGATCCCGGCGAAGGTCACCGCCGAGCACGCCCCGTCCCTCATCGGCGCCGTCAAGGCGTTCGAGGCCGCGGTGACCAAACACAGCGCCACCGGAGACGCCGCCTCGGTGAGCAGCGGCATCACCCCGCTGCTCGAAGGGTTCCTCCGAGAGCTCGGCACCACTCAAACGATCATGTGGCTGGTTCTCGCCGCCCTCCTCGGCGTGGCGCTCGGCGTGACCGCCCTCGCGGTGAACCTCTTCACCGACCGGCTGGAACCCGGCTTCCAGCTGATGCGGGGACGCGGCGCCTCCCCGGCCCAGCTCCTCACCCTCGGCGGGCTCTCCGTCGCCGTGGTCACCCTGCCCCCCGCCGTCGCCGGATACCTGATCGGCGTCGCCGTCCCCGGGCGCACCACCGCGGTGGCCGTGGCCGCGCCCGTGCTGATCGGGGTGGGGGCGGTCCTCTTCGCGCTCTTCGGCGTGGGCCGCCTGCGGCCGTACGGCGCACGGCGGCACGACCTCGCCGGAAGCGGGACGTCGGCCCCGCGGCTCGTCTTCGACGGGCTCGTCGTCGTCCTCGCCGTCGTCGGCGTCGTGCTGATCCGGCAGCGTGGCCTGACCACCGACACCGGCGACCCGCTGACGATCGCCGCGCCGTCGCTGCTCACCCTCGCCGTCTCCCTCATCGTGCTCCGCCTCTACCCGTACCCGCTCCGCCTGGTCAGCCGGCTGGCCGCCAGATCCACGGCGGCGGTACCGTTCCTCGGCGCCGCCGGAGCCGCCCGCTCCCGCGCCCTCACCGCGCTGCCCGTCCTGATCCTGCTGCCCGCGACGGCGATCACCGTCTTCGGCTCCTCCCTCTCCGCGGGACTCTCGCAGGCCCAGGAGGAGGCCGCCTGGCGGCTCACCGGCGCCGGAGCCCGGATGGCCGCGGACCACCCCTTCTCCGCCGCGGCCGTCGAACGCGTCCGCCGGGTGGCCGGCGTCGAACAGGTCCTCCCCGCGTTCCTCGACACCACCGCGCAACTGCGCGACGGCACCCCCCACGGCATACCGGTCACCTTCCTCGCCGTCGACCTGAAGGCGTACCGCGAGCTCGTCGAGGGAAGCCCGCTCGGGCTGCCCGCCGCGCCCACCGCCGTACCCGCCGGATGGCCCACCCCCGACGCCACCCCGGTGCTCGCCCACCCGCAGATCACCCGGCTGCGCCCGCCCAACGGGCTGGAGGTCCGCGCGGACCAGGGGGTGACGCTCCCCATCGCGGCGACCGCCGCCCTCGACGGGTTCCCCAGGATCACCGACTCGCCCAACCCGCTCATCGTCGGACCGTACTCGGCGCTCCGCGACCCCAAGCCCACCATGCTGCTGATCCGCGGAAGCGGCATCGACCCGGCGCAGCTGCGGGCGGCCGTGGCGGAGGAGACCACCCATCTCACCGCGCTCACCCACGAAGGCGTGCTCGCCTCGATGACCGGGAGCCCGATGTCCGGCGTCATGCACAACGCGCTGCTGGTGACCGTCGTCGCGATGGCGGGCTACTGCCTGATCGCGGTCCTGCTGTCGCTGGCGCTCGGCTCGGCGGAACGGACGCGAACCGCCTCGCTCCTGCGGACCCTGGGACTGTCCGGGCGGCAGGCCCGAACGCTGACCCTGCTGGAGATCGGACCGATCATCGGCATCGCCGCGATCACCGGGCTCGGGCTGGGCTCCGGGCTCCCCCAGGTGATCGGTGCCGGAATCGACCTCAGCGGGTACGCCGGCGGGATCCCCGTGGATCACTACGCCTTCAGTCCGGTCCTCCCCGGGCTCCTCGCTCTCGGGATCACGGCCCTGACGATCGCCGGTGTCTCGGCGGTCACCGCCGTCAGCGGGCGCAGATCCCTCGGAACCGTCCTTCGGATAGGGGATCAGGAATGACGTATACGGACCTGGCGGCGGAAGCCGTACGGCAGAAGCCGGTCTTCGGCGAACACGCCCACATCCTGTGCGACAACCTCGTCCGGATCTTCAAAACCGACGGGGTGGAAGTCGTCGCCCTCCAAGGACTCGACCTGCTCATCGACCGCGGTGAACTCGTCGCCGTCGTCGGGGCGTCCGGATCCGGCAAGTCGACGCTGCTCAACATCCTCTCCGGGCTGGACGTCCCCACCGCCGGACTCGCCCGGGTCGCCGGAACCGACCTGCTCACCATGAGTGGACGCGACCGGCTGAAATACCGCCGTGAAACCGTCGGATTCATCTGGCAGCAGACCGCGCGCAACCTCATCCCCTACCTCAGCTCGCTGGAGAACATCCGGCTCCCCATGCGCTTCGCCGGAAAACGCGACCGCAAACGCCCCGCCGAACTCCTCGACATGCTCGGAGTGGCCCACTGCGCCGACCGGCGGCCCGCCCAGATGTCCGGCGGCGAGCAGCAGCGCGTCGCCATCGCCGTGGCCCTCGCCAACGAACCCCAGGTCATCCTCGCCGACGAACCCACCGGTGAACTCGACACCGAAACCTCGGCCGAGGTGTTCGGCGCCCTCCGCCGGGCCGGCTCCGAATTCGGCGTCACCGTCGTCATCGTCACCCACGACCCGCAGGTCTCCGAGCAGGTCGACCGGACCATCGGCATCCGCGACGGACGGACCAGCAGCGAAACACTCCGGCGCGTCGGAGACAGCGGCACCGTCATCGCCGAGGAGTACGCGGTACTCGACCGGGTCGGGCGCCTCCAACTCCCCCGCAACTTCACCAGCGCCCTCAACCTGGAACGACGCGTCCGGCTCGAACTCGAACGCGACCACATCGGCGTGTGGCCGGACCGGCCGCGAGAGGAAGACAATGAGTGACAACCTGGTCGTGGTCGAAGGCCTCCACAAGACCTACGTCAGCGGACCGACCCGGGTGACCGCGCTCCGCGACGTCACCTTCCACGCGCGGGCCGGGGAACTCATCGCGATCCAAGGCAGATCCGGCTCGGGCAAGACCACCCTGCTCAACATGGTGGGCGGCCTGGACAGCCCCGACTCGGGGCGGGTCGTCGTCGCCGGGCAGGACGTCACCGCGCTCCCCGAGGAAGGGCTGCTCCGGCTCCGCCGGGAAGTCATCGGCTTCGTCTTCCAGTCCTTCGGCCTGGTCCCCGTGCTCTCCGCCGCGGAGAACGTCGGCGTCCCCATGCGCCTGCGAAAGACCCCCACCGCCGAACGGGAGGACCGGGTGCGGCTCCTGCTCACCCTCGTCGGCCTCGAAAAGCACCTCAACCAGCGGCCCTACGAGCTCTCCGGCGGCCAGCAGCAGCGGGTGGCCCTCGCCCGCGCCCTCGCCAACACCCCGCGGCTGCTCATCGCCGACGAACCCACCGGCCAGCTGGACTCCCAGACCGCCCGGCAGATCATGGAGTTGATCCGGGCCCTGGTCGACAGCGAAGGCGTCACCGCGCTGGTCGCCACGCACGACCCCAGCCTGATCACCCTCGCCGACCGCGTGCTGGAGATCCGCGACGGCGCCGTCACCGAACGCCAGGCCGCCGAGCCGACCACCACAGGCTGAGCCGGGACCGCCTCAGCGGCCGTGGCGGGAGACGACGATGGTCTGAACCGCGCGTTCCAGCGCGTAGGCCGGGTCCGCCCCGGCTCCCTTGACCTGGGCGTCGGCCTCGGTGACCGCCTGGATCGCGGCGCTCAGACCCTCCGGCCCCCAACCCCTCAGCTGCTTGCGGAGCTTGTCCACCATCCACGGGGGCATGCCGGCCTGCGCCTCCCGTTGTCCCCCGCTCACCTTGGCCAGGGAACGCAGCCCCCTCGACAGCGCGCTGATGATCAAAACGGGTGCGACCCCGGTCCCGATCGCCCAGCGCAGCTGCTCAAGCGCCTCCCCAAGCTTGCCCTCGACGGCCAGATCCGAGATCGCGAACCCGGTGACCTCGGCCCGTCCCCGGTGGTAGCGGAGCACGGTGGCCTCGTCGACGGTCTTGGCGTCGCTGTCGAGGGCGAGCTGGCTGCAGGCGGCGGCGAGCTCCCGCAGATCGTTGCCCACGGCGTCCAGGAGGGTGCGGGCGGCGTCCTCGCCGATCGAGCGACCGGCCCTGCGCATCTCCGACCGGATGAACGCGATCCGCTCCCCCGCCTTGGTGACCTTCGGGATCGCGACGACCGCGGCCCCCGCCTTCTTGACCCCGTCGACCAGCGCCTTCCCCTTGACTCCCCCCGGATGCACCAGAACGACCAGGGCGTCCTCCGGCGGTCGCCCCGCGTACGCCACCACCTCGGGCACGACTTCCTTGGGGATGTCCTGCGCGGCGCGGATGACCACGAGACTGCGGTCGCCGAAGAGTGACGGCGACGTCAACCTGGCCAGGTCCCCGGGCTCGACCTTGCCGCCGACGAGATCGTGCACCTCGGCCCCGGGAACGGCCGCCCTGACCTCCGCCACCGCCCGGTCGGCGAGGAACTCCTCCTCGCCCATGATGAGTGTCACGTTCGCGTGCGTCTCGGCTGCCACGTCATGCAGCATGCCATGTCTTCACCGCCCTCGGGACACAACCGTCCACACCCCCGACCGCACCACCACCGCCAGGTCGCCCGCCTCATCCGTCCGGAACACCCGCATCCCGAGCGCCCTCAGCCGCGACGTCGTCGCCTCCGCCGGGTGCCCGTAATCGTTGTCCTCCCCCACACTGACCAGGGCGGTCCGCGCCCCCGTGGCGGCGAGAAAGGCGGCGTCCTGATCCGCCGACCCGTGGTGCGGAACCTTGAGGACGTCGACGCGGGGCACGCCCCGGCGGACCAGCTCCCGCTGCGCCTCCGCTTCGACGTCCCCGGTCAGCAGCGCCGACCCGTGCGGCCACTCCAGCCGGACGACGACGCTCGCGTTGTTCACGCCGACGGCCGGGACGGGCGCCGACACGTCCACCGTCACGCCGGGGAGACGCCAGCGTGCCGCGGTCCGTGCGGGCCACCCCCGGTCCGGTCCGGGTGCCAGGGGACTGATCACCGTGAGCCCCACGGTCCGGCCGCGGCGCACCCCCGGAACCCCGTCGACATGATCGGCGTGTGGATGGGTCAGCACGAGAATCGGCACCCGGCGGACGCCGAGCCTGCGCAGGCATCGGTCCACCGTCGCCGGGTCCGGCCCCGCGTCGACGACGACCGCACTCCCCGGCCCCGCCGCGGCCGCCAGCGCGTCGCCCTGGCCGACGTCGCACGCCACCAGCACCCAGCCGCGAGGCGGCCACGCCGCCGCCAGGAGCCGGACCCCGACGTAGGCGACCAACGCGCAGACGACGACCACCGCGACCGTCCTCCGCCGTGTCGCCAGAAACGCCGCGCCGCCCAGCAGCCCCAGCAGGATCAGCCCGTGCGCCCCCGCGGGCCAGGAGATCACCGCACCGGGAACCCCGGCCGCCGTCCGCGCGACGGTCACGATCCAGCCGAGGGCGTATCCCGCCGGGACGGCGAGCCAGGACGCCCCTTGAGTCCAGACGGGCGCGACGATCGCCGCGGCGAACCCCAGCACGGTGGCCGGGGCCACGGCCGGAGCCGCGAGCAGGTTCGCGGGGATCGCCGCCAGGCTCAGCTCCCCCGACATCAGGATGAGGATCGGGGTGCAGGCCACCTGGGCGGCCGCGGTGACCGCGAGCGCCTCGGCCGCCAGGATGGGCAGGCGCACCGCCAGCCGGTCCCGCCATCGCGGTGCCAGCACCAGGATGCCGCCGGTGGCGAAGACCGAGAGCGCGAAGCCGTACGACCGCGCCAGCTCGGGATTGAACAGCAGCAGGGCGAGGACGGTCGCGGAAAGCGCCGCCAAACCGTCCTTCCTCCGGCCGGTGCCGAGCGCCGCCGCAGCGATCAACCCCATCAGCAATGCCCGGAGCACGCTCGGTGAGGGCCGCGCCACCACCGCGAAGCCGACCATGGCCAGGGCGGCGAGCACGGCGCGGACGGGAAGCGGCAGCCCGGCGAACCTGGTCACCGCCACCGCCGCACCCGCGATGACGGCCAGATTGGAGCCGGAGACGGCGGTCAGGTGGGAGAGCCCCGCCGCGGTGAAGTCCTCCTCGACCTCCGGCACCATGGTTGAGGTGTCTCCGACGACCAACGCCGGGAGGAGACCCCGTTCCGCCGGGGCGAGCCCCCCGGCGGCCTCCCGAAGCCCGGCGCGCAGCGCGGACGCGACGCTCTGCACCGGCGAGGGAGGGCTGAGCACCTCAGGCGGTCCCCGTACGGCCAGCAGGGCCGCGACCAGGTCCCCTTCTCCCGGTGGCAGCACCCGCGCGATCACCCGGACCCGCTGGCTGGGCAACAGCCCCCGCCATCCGGGTCCGGAGGCGAGCAGGACGACCGGGGCCGAAAGCCGGAGCCGTGCGTCCAGCCGTACGGCCGTGGCCTTGACCACCGTCCGGGTCCCCTGCTTCGACGGCCGGGGATCGTCGGTCAGCACCACCTCCACGGCCGCCGTCGCCCCGCCCGCGGCGAGATCGGTCAGCGGCCCGTCCCGTACCACGTGGAGCCGGAGACCGACGGCGACGGAGGCGGCCGCCACGCAGACCAGGACCCCGGTGGCGACCCGCCCCCGCGGCGACAGGGCGACGACCCCCGCGGCCACCGCGGCCAAGGCCGCCACGACCAGCGCCGTCCGCAGCTCGGTGAACAGCAGGACGAACGTCGTGACCCAGGTGGCCAGGGCGGGGAGCGCAAGCGGCGACATCAGACCCGCACCTTGTCCTTGATCTCCGCGTACTTGCGCTCGCCGATGCCGGAGATCTGACGGAGTTGCTCGACACTGCGGAATCCCCCGTTGCCGATCCTGAAGTCGACGATCCGCTTGACCAGCACGGCCCCGAGGCCGGGGAGCGTCTCCAGCTGCTCCGGTGTGGCGAGGTTGAGGTCGAGGACGCCCTCCGGCCCGGTGCCCGGGTTACCCCCCGCGGTGACCGCCGGCTGCTTGGCGCCCACGTCGATCTGCTCTCCGTCGACCACCCTGCGGGCCAGGTTGAGCGTCCCCGCCCGGGATCCGGCACGTACCCCTCCGGCGGCGTCCACGGCGTCGCGCACCCTCGCCCCCACCGGCAACGCGATCACGCCGGGCCGGCGAACCCCTCCGATGACGTGGACGAAGACGCTCGCCGTGGCGCTCGGCGACGGACCCTCCCCGGGCACGGGACCGGACCGCGATCCGGCGTCGGCGGACGGGACGGCGACCGGGACGGGCTCAGGGGTGGGAGCCGAACGCCAGGCGTAGACCCCCGCGACGACCGATGCGGCGACTCCGGCCAGAACCAGGACCCGGAGACCTCTGCCGCCGAGATCGAACCGCGCCGACCGTTCGATGAGCGGAACACGTGGCCCCCGTGGTGGGGCGGGTTCCGCGATCAGCCGCCCCGACGGCGGCAGGCGATCGCCGTCTGAGAGCTCGTGCTCGACGGCCACGTGCTCGCGGTCCGGTCGCGCCGGACCGGGGAGGGCGAGTGCGTTCAGGCGGGCATACGGGTCAGGAGCCTCGCCACCACGCCCCTGACCTGCCCTTCGGGTCGTCTCCACCTGCCCGACGGTAGGCGGGGGACGAGGCCCGTGGCCGTACCGAATCCGATTCTGTGGACCGCCGGCGCCGAGGGAGCCGAACCTGTGGACAACTACGGCTCCCCGGACGGGGGCGGCCGATCACTGAACCGGCTGCCCGCCTCGCCACACCCGGCGGGGCCGGAGACCGAACGCCCATGCGAAGGCGCCCTCGTGGTCGGCGTCCCACTGGACGATGTCCGCGAGCCGTCCCGGCGCCAGAACGCCCCGGTCGGGGGCGCTGAGGACGGAGGCGCCGCCGAGGGTCGCGGCCCTGAGCGCCTCGGTCACGCTCATCCCGAACGCGGCGACGGCGAGCCCGACGACCAGGGCCATCGAGGTGATGCCGCAGTGCCCGGGGTTGTGGTCGGTGCCGAGCGCGACGGTGATGCCCTGGTCCAGCATCCGGCGCACCGGCGGGGAGCTGCCCTGCTGCAGCGCGGTACCGGGGCAGATCACCGCGGGGACGCCGTACCGCGCCATCGCGACGAGATCCTCCTCGGTGGTGTGGTGGAGCAGGTCCGC
This sequence comes from Rhizohabitans arisaemae, assembly GCF_025996515.1. GTDB lineage: Bacteria > Actinomycetota > Actinomycetes > Streptosporangiales > Streptosporangiaceae > Rhizohabitans > Rhizohabitans arisaemae. Next base: position 64,675 of record NZ_BLRH01000024.1, on the reverse strand, counting down.
CGAGGCGCAGCCCATGTCGGCCGCGAGCTGAACCGCGCCGTTCCGGCTGTGCGCGCCCGCGTGGATGCGGGTCAGCAGCCCGACGTTGCGCCCGGAGGCGAGCACCCAGCGGGCCTCCTCGACGCTGAAGTGCCCGTCGTCGCAGTAGACGTCGACGCTGTCGGCACCTGCCGCGGCGGCGTCCATGCACCAGGTCCCGACGGCCTCGATGTACTCACGCTGCCGGCCGAAGAACTCCGGCGGGACCACGTGCGCGGCGAGGAAGGTCGCGTGGATGCGCGGCATCATCGGTTCCTTCTCAAGCTCGCGCAGCATGCGCACGTCGGCGAGCTCGCCGTCCCGGGTCAGGTGGTAGCCGGTCTTGGCCTCCACCGTCGTCGTGCCGGACAGCAGCCACTCGCGCAGCCGCTCCCGGACCCCGTTGCACAGCGTCCACGGGTCGGTTCCCCGGGTGACCGTCACGGTGGAGGCGATGCCGCCCCCGGCCGCGGTGATCGCGCTGTGGCTGGAGCCGCTGGAGCGCATCGCCATCTCCGCCCAGCGGTTGCCCGCGTAGACGGGGTGGGAGTGCGCGTCGATCAACCCCGGGGTCACCAGCGCGCCGCCGAGGTTCTCCACGTGGTCGACGTCGACGATGTCGTCGACGACGCCGGGGACGTTCTGCGGGAGGTCGGCGGCACGGCCCACCCAGGCGATCCGGTCGTTGTGCACGAGGATCGCGGCGTTGCTGCAGACATCGGACCCGGTCCACAACCGGCCGATGTTGGTCAACAACCGTACTGTCATCGCATCACCGCCCGCCGACGCGCCCGAGAAGTGCGGCGGATCGCCCGAAAGGGGGCATCTGTCGTGTCGTGAGAGTAACCCAGGTCACGCGCAGCCGATAGCCCACACGCGTTCGCGTGGTGTCCAACACGACGTCCGGACGCCATCGGGGGTCTCCTGCTCTCATCCTCATACCGCTGCCAGGGTTGCACCGCAACCGGACGGCCGGCGGTGGGCACCACTCGATGATCGCCGTTCACGAGGCTGGCGATTTCAGTTCAGTTACGTTATTTCACAGGTCGGCTCGCTGTACAGGGTTATTGGGAAGAACGCCGGGTCCCCTCCACGACATCCGGTTCGACCTTCCCGCCCACCTACAGCGTCCTCGTTCACTCACCCGCAGGTCAAGGCCTAATTGCCGCAGCAGCCCCCTCCTGGCACGGCCATTCTCGAAGTCGCCAAAGGAAGCATCACAAATTTAACGCTATTTACCGCTAAGACTTTCCTTATCGTAGTGGTGATCACGACGGCACTCAAGGTCCGCGAAAAACACCGCAAAAGCCGCCATTGATACCGCCTCCGGCTTTTGTCCGAGTCACCGGTCCGCCTGGCCCCCGCCCCCGGGTCAGCGCGTGGCCGACGCGGGGGTCAGGAAGCCCTCCAGCTCCGCCAGCAGACTCGCCGAGACCCTGGCGTGCAGCACGGTTCCGTCGCCGTGGTGCTCGGACGAGATGATCTCACCCTCCCGGTGGACGCGTGCCACGAGGTCTCCCCGGCTGTAGGGAACCATGGCGTGGATCTCCCGTGCGGGCCTGGGCAGATCGCGCTCGATCAGCGCGAGCAGCTCCTCGACGCCCGCACCCGTCCGCGCGGAGACGACCACGCTGTGGCGCTCGCGGGAGGTGATCCGGGCGAGCACCACGGGATCCGCCGCGTCGGCCTTGTTGACCACGACGACCTCCGGGATGTCGGAGGCCTCGATCTCGGCCAGCACCTCGCGTACCGCGGCGAGCTGCAACTCCGGATCGGGGTGCGATCCGTCCACCACGTGCAGGATCAGATCGGCGTCCGCGACCTCCTCCAGCGTGGAGCGGAACGCCTCGATGAGCTGATGGGGAAGGTGCCGGACGAATCCGACGGTGTCGGCGAGGGTGAAGACCCGGCCGTCCGGCGTGCGCGCGCGCCGGACCGTCGGGTCCAGCGTCGCGAAGAGCGCGTCCTCCACCAGGACCCCCGCCCCGGTGAGCCTGTTCAGCAGCGAGGACTTGCCGGCGTTGGTGTACCCGGCGATGGCGACGGCGGGGACCTCCCGGTCCTCGCGCCGGGACCGCTTGGTCTCCCGCGAGACCGTCATCTCGGACAGCTGCCTGCGCAGCTTGGCGATCCTCGTCCGGATCCGGCGCCGATCCAGCTCGATCTTGGTCTCACCGGGACCGCGGCCACCGATACCCACACCCCCGGCGGCGCGACCGCCCACCTGGCGGGAGAGGTTCCCACCCCAGCCGCGAAGCCTGGGGAGAAGGTAGTTGAGCTGGGCCAGCTCGACCTGCGCCTTGCCCTCGCGGCTCCGCGCGTGCTGGGCGAAGATGTCGAGGATCAGCGCCGTACGGTCGATGACCTTGACCTGGGTGAGCTCCTCCAGCCGGCGTAGCTGCCCGGGGGCGAGCTCACCGTCGCAGATCACCGTGTCGGCGCCCGTCGCGATGACGATCTCACGCAGCTCTTCGGCCTTGCCCGATCCGATGTAGGTCGCCGGGTCCGGCCGCTGACGCCGCTGGATCAGCCCTTCCAGGACCTCGGACCCGGCCGTCTCGGCCAGCAGCGCGAGTTCCTGCAGCGAGTTCTCGGCGTCGCGCAGCGTCCCACCGGTCCACACGCCGACCAGGACGACCCGCTCCAACCGGAGCCGGCGGTACTCGACCTCGGTGATGTCGGTGAGTTCGGTGGAGAGCCCCGCCACCCGGCGCAACGCCCGGCGCTCGGCCAGATCCAGATCACCGTTCTCGGGGTAATCCTCATCGAGAAGGTCGTTATCAGGTACGTAAGAGTCTTTATGCATAAATGTCATCTCTATTAGGTCAACGCCTCGACGCCCCCACGTCTTCCCCCAGATGTTCCCACGGCGGGACGGCAACTCTCATCCGGTTAAACCTTAAGCAGGTTGACGTTCCCGGCCCCCGTCTGCACGCTGATCTTTCGCGGCGCGTTCGGATCCCGGTCGATGTGAACCGTCTCGCTTCCCGCGCCGGTGTGCAGCGTGACCGCGTAGGGTCCCGGAGGCAGCCGGAGCGTCCCGTCGCCGGCACCCGTCTCGACCTCCACCTGGTCGGGGGCGTCGGTGAAGGCCAGATCCACGTCACCGGCCCCGGACTCGGCCTTCGTCCGTCCGGCGACCAGCCTCACCGCGGTGATGTCGCCGGCTCCGGCCCCGATGTCGAGCGTCGCGCCGACCCCCTCCAGCCGGACGTCCCCCGCCCCGGTGCCCACTTTGACGAGCCTCATCCCCCGGGGAATCTCGACCCGGTAGTCGACACCGCAGTTCTTGATGCCGAACAGACCGCCCCCGCACGAGTAGGCGAGGGTCAGCGTCCCACCCGACACCGGGCGCTCGGTCGTCGGCCGGTCGCCTCCCCAGTAGAGCGTCTCCGTGACGGCGACGCCGGACCGATCCGACTCCACGACCGTGACGTCCCCGGCTCCCGACTGCACATCCAGTGTGTGCACCGCATCCGCGACCTGGTAGGTCTTCGTCTCCCGCGATTCGGTGCCGATGATCCCGCATCCGGCGACGGCCAGCGCCGACGCCAGGACCACGGCCGGACCGCAGACCCGTTGTGCCATTCCCATGGCAGGGAGTATCGCCTGCGGTGCGGCCCCGGTTCCTCCCCCTGGGGAGCGGTCTTCGCCCTCCCCCTCAGGGATTACCGGGACGTACCCCCGGGGAGGAGGCCAGCGTGTTGACCGAGCTCAGTCCAACAAAGTAGCGTTATTCCACAATTTGAAAGATATTTTCCACTATACGGAAAGACTGGTGAGTGTCATGCAGGGTGTCGAGATCACCGGCCCACTCCATCCGCGGTACGACGAGATCCTCACCCCGGAGGCACTCGACCTGCTGGCCCTGCTTCAGCGGGAATTCGGGGCACGCAGACAGGACCTGCTCAAGGCGCGGGAGGAGCGGCAGGCACACCTGGAGGCGGGTGGGACGCTGGACTTCCTCGACGAGACCGCCGGCATACGCGCCGACCCCTCGTGGCGGGTGGCCGAACCGGCCCCCGGCCTGGTGGACCGGCGCGTCGAGATCACCGGTCCCACCGACCGGAAGATGACCGTGAACGCCCTCAACTCGGGCGCCAAGGTCTGGCTCGCCGACTTCGAGGACGCCAACTCCCCGCTGTGGGAGAACATGGTCCAGGGGCAGCTCAACCTCCGGGACGCCCTGGACAGGACGATCGACTTCAACGTCGGCGACAAGCGGTACGCGCTCCGGCCGGACGGGGAACTGGCCGTGATCGTGGTCCGGCCGCGAGGCTGGCACCTGCCCGAGAAGCACCTCCTGGTCGACGGGGAGCCGATGTCGGGCTCCCTGTTCGACTTCGGCCTCTACTTCTTCCACTGCGCGCGGCGGCAGCTCGCCAAGGGGCGGGGCCCGTACTTCTACCTGCCGAAGATGGAGTCCCATCTGGAGGCGCGACTGTGGAACGACGTGTTCGTCCGGGCGCAGGAGGTCCTCGGCATCCCCCGCGGGACGATCCGGGCCACCGTCCTCATCGAGACCTACCCGGCCGCGTTCGAGATGGAGGAGATCCTGTACGAGCTGCGCGAGCACTCCGCGGGTCTCAACGCCGGGCGATGGGACTACCTGTTCAGCGTGATCAAGAAGTTCCGCACCCGGGGCCGTGAGTTCCTGCTGCCGGAGCGGAACTCGGTGACGATGACCGCCCCGTTCATGCGGGCCTACACCGAGCTTCTGGTCCGGACCTGCCACCGGCGCGGTGCCCACGCCATCGGGGGCATGGCGGCCTTCATCCCCTCCCGGCGGGACCCGTCGGTCAACACGGTCGCCCTGGAGAAGGTCCGCGGCGACAAGACCCGGGAGTCGGGCGACGGCTTCGACGGCTCGTGGGTGGCCCACCCCGACCTGGTGCCGGTCTGCCGCGAGGTCTTCGACTCCGTGCTCGGGGGCAGGCCGAACCAGCTGGACCGCCTGCGCGAGGACGTGAGCGTCTCGGCCGCCGACCTCCTCTCGGTCGCCAAGACCCCCGGCGAGATCACCGAGGCGGGCCTGCGCGGCAACGTGGACGTCGCCCTCCGCTACCTCGCCGCCTGGATGGCGGGGAACGGCGCCGTCGCCATCCACAACCTCATGGAGGACGCCGCCACCGCGGAGATCTCCCGATCCCAGATCTGGCAGTGGACCCACAACGCGGTGAAACTCTCCGACGGGACGACCGTGACCAAGGAACTGGTTGAGCGGATCATCGCCGAGGAGCTCGCCGGAATCGCGGCCGAACCGGGTTACGACGAGGCGCTGTACGGGCAAGCCGTGACGCTCTTCACGAAGGTCGCCCTCGACGACGACTTCGCGGAGTTCCTCACGCTCCCCGCGTACGCCGCCATGACGTGAACGCCAAGACGGTCCTGATCCGTCCTCGGACGGATCAGGATTCCGTACGGCTCTCGAGGGCCAAGCATGAAGACCCTCCGAATGTTATCGAGACTAGTTTCGAAATATTGAGCTCTATTTCGAAAGCTGATGAACACCTTGACAGCACCGAACGCCAAGTGGCTACTCTGCGTGTATGGCCACTGACCGCATTCCGCCGATCGTCGACGTCACGGTCGTCAGGAACCCGCACGCCGGTTCACCCGGCTGGCGCGTCGCGGCTCCGGGGTCCGCCGTCCGCACCGGACGCCTGCGACCGGCGGACATCTGAAGCGGCCGACCGAACGGGCACGACGGTGACGACACCGCGGAAAGGATGACACGATGGCCGATCGACTGGGTGAGCTCGCGCGGCGGTTCACGGGGTTGCTCGGCTCCGACAGCGTGATCACCGACCCGGTGCGACTGCGCACCTACGAATGCGACGGCCTGACCGTCCATCGGACGACCCCGGGCCTGGTCGTCCTGCCGACGACGGCCGAGCAGATAGCCGCCGTCGTCACCGAATGCGTCCGGACCCGGACCCCCTACGTCGCCCGCGGCTCGGGGACCGGGCTCTCCGGGGGCGCCCTGCCCCGCGGTGACGGGGTCCTCATCGTGACCACACGCATGCGCCGCGTCCTGGAGATCGACGTGGTCGGGCGGCGAGCCGTCGTCGAACCCGGCGTCACCAACCTCGCGATCACCCAGGCCGCCTTGCCCCACGGCTACTACTACGCCCCCGATCCCTCCAGCCAGCAGGTCTGCTCCATCGGCGGCAACCTGGCCGAGAACTCCGGCGGCGCCCACTGCCTGAAGTACGGGTTCACCGTCAACCACGTCCTCGCCGCGGAGATCGTCACCCCCGACGGGGAGATCGTCACGCTGGACGCCCTGGATCCGGGGTACGACCTGCTCGGCGCGTTCGTCGGGTCCGAAGGCACCCTCGGCATCGCCACCAAGACGACGGTCCGGCTGACCCGCTTGCCGGAGAAGGTCAAGACCCTGCTGGCGGCGTTCGAGAGCACCGAGGCGGGCGGGCGCGCGGTCTCCGCCGTCATCGGGGCGGGGATCGTCCCCGCCGCGATCGAGATGATGGACGCGCTCGCGATCGAAGCCGCCGAAGCCTCGGTGCGCTGTGAGTATCCCCCAGGTGCCGGGGCCGTGCTCATCGTCGAGCTGGACGGCCCCGAAGAGGAGGTGGCCGCCGAGTACGCGCAGGTGGTGGATCTCTGCTCCGAGGCCTTCGAGATCCGGATCGCCGCGGACGACGTGGAACGGGCGGCGATCTGGAAGGGCCGCAAATCGGCGTTCGCGGCGGTCGGAAGGATCAGCCCCGCCTACATCGTGCAGGACGGGGTGGTTCCGCGCACCGCCCTGCCGGAGGTGCTCGCCAGGATCGACGCCCTCTCCGCGGAGTACGGCTGCCGCGTGGCGAACGTGTTCCACGCCGGAGACGGCAACCTCCACCCGCTCGTCCTGTTCGACGACGCCGACCCCCGGGCCGGAGCCCGCGCGGAGGAGCTTTCCGGGGCGATCCTCGACCTCTGCGTCCGGCACGGCGGGTCCATCACCGGCGAGCACGGGGTCGGAGTGGACAAATCCCGCTACATGCCGAGGATGTTCTCCGAGGACGACCTGGACGCGATGCATCGGCTCCGCTGTGCCTTCGACCCGTGGAACCTGTGCAACCCGGGCAAGATATTTCCAACCCCACGGCTCTGCGGTGAGGTACCGGGGGTCAGACGCGGCGTCCATCCCCTCGTCGCGTCGGGAGAGGCGGAGCTGTGGTGACCGCGGACCGCGGCCTGTTCGCCGCGCTCTCCCGAGTGTGCCCCGACGTCCGCGAGGCCACCGAGGACGACGCGATCACGGGTGTCATCCCGTCCTGGACGGCGGCGCCGGCCACGGCGGCCGAAGCAGCGGCCCTCATGCGCCTGGCCGCCCATCACGATCTGGCGGTCACGGCACGCGGGGCCGGCACCAAACTGGACTGGGGGAATCCGCCGCGCCGGGCCGACCTCCTCGTCGACCTGGGAAACCTCGACGGAATCCTGGAACATCAAGCCGGTGACCTGGTCGTCCGGGTCCAGCCGGGGGTACGGCTGGACCCGCTGGCCCGAATCCTCGCGGAGCAGGGACAGCAGCTCGCCCTCGACGACCCGGTGGGCGGCGCCACCGTCGGCGGCACGATCTCCACCGCGGTCTGCGGACCGCGCCGACTCCGGTACGGCGCCCCGCGGGATCTGCTCATCGGCGTCACGACCGTCCTCGCCGACGGCACGATCACCCGCTCCGGCGGCAAGGTGATCAAGAACGTCGCGGGATACGACCTGGGCAAGCTGTTCACCGGCGCCTTCGGCACCCTGGGCCTGGTCGTCGAGGCCGTCTTCCGGCTCCACCCGCTCCCCGCCGCATGTGCCTGGCTCATCCTGAATCCCGCCGACCGGGCCACCGCCGTGTCGGCCATGCGGACCCTGCTGCACTCGCAGGCGGCACCGAGCGCGATCGAGTGGGACTCCGCCCAGGGGCCGCCCGAGGTGGCGGCGCTCTTCGAAGGCGGCGCCGCGGAGAGCCGTGCGGCGGCGCTGCGGCGGTCGCTCGGCGACGGCCGGACGTCGGACCGGCCGCCACCCTGGTGGGGCACCCACCCCGACGGCACGCTGATCGAGGTCCGGTTCCCGGTCGGGCGGTTCTCGGAGGTGCTCGGCGAGATCGACGAGGCCGCCCGCGACCATGCGGTGGCCGCTCGGACACGCGGCGGGTTCGGACTGCTCCACGTGGGGGTTTCCGAGGATCCCGCCGACGCCCCGGACACCGCCGCGTTCATCATGAGAATCCGTGGGAACCTCGCCGCCTTGGGCGGGGTGGTGATCGTGCGGCGGGCGGCGGGCGCCGTACGCGATCGAGTCGACGTCTGGGGACCCGGCGGTGCGGTACGGCTGATGCGCCGGGTCAAGGAGCGCTTCGACCCCCAGGGTCTCCTCTCCCCGGGTCGGCTTGTGGGGGGTGTGTGACTTGGCAGGTGTGCGAACAGCGGCATGTGAACAGGCCGTGTGTGAACAAGCCGTGTGCGAACAGGAGGTGTGTGAGCGGTGAGCGGCATAGACCCCGAACTCATCGACGACTGTGTGCACTGCGGTTTCTGTCTGCCGGCCTGCCCCACGTATCTGCTGTGGGGTGAGGAGATGGACTCACCCCGCGGCCGGATCAACCTGATGGAGCAGCACGTCGGCGGTGTCCCGATCACCCCGGAGATGGCGGGGCACTTCGACGCCTGCCTCGGCTGTATGGCGTGCGTACCGGTCTGTCCCTCAGGGGTGCGATACGACCTACTGATCGAGCAGACCAGGGCCGAGGTGGAGAGGTCGTACCGGCGACCGCCGTGGGAGCGGGCGCTGCGCACGCTCGTCTTCCACCTCTTCCCCTACCCCCGGCGGCTGCGCCTGCTGCGCGGGCCGCTCCGCCTCTATCAGCACCCCGGGCTCAGGCGGCGGATCCGTCCCCTCCTCCCCGCGCCGGTGGCCGCGATGTCCGAGCTCGTGCCGCCGATCCGGCCTAGGATCCGGCTCCCCCGGGTGGTCCGGGCACGCGGCGAGCGCCGGGCGGTCGTCGGGATGCTCACCGGATGCGTCCAGGACGCCTTCTTCGCCGAGGTGAACTCGGCGACGGCGCGGGTGCTCGCGATGGAGGGCTGCGATGTGATCATCCCCGGAGCGCAGGGCTGCTGCGGCGCGCTCTCCGAACACTCCGGCAGAGCCGAGGAGGCGGCCCGGTTCTCGGACCGGCTCGGCGAGGTGTTCACCCGGGCCGGGGTGGACGCGGTGGTGGTCAACGCGGCCGGCTGCGGGTCGTCCCTCAAGGAGGGTTCCCCGCTCCGGGAAAGGGCGGCCCCCCTCGCCTTCCACGACCTCACGGAGTTCCTCATGGAGCTCGGTCCACGGGCCGAACGCCACCCGCTCCCCCTGAGCGTCGCCTACCACGACGCGTGTCACCTCGCCCACGCGCAGGGGATCACCGCTCAGCCGCGGACGCTGCTCCGGCAGATCCCCGGGCTCACCCTCCGCGAGATACCCTCGGGACAGACGTGCTGCGGCTCGGCCGGTACCTATAACCTGTTCCAGCCCGATGCGGCGCGGGAGCTCGGCGACCTCAAGGCCGCCAATGTGCGGTCCACCGGCGTCGATCTCCTCGTCTCGGGCAACCCGGGCTGCTCCCTGCAGATCGCCTCCGCCCTCTCCCGGGCCGGGGTGCGTCTCCCGGTCGCCCACACGGCGCAGGTCCTGGACGCCTCGCTGCGGGGTCTGTCGCGAAAGGCGTTGCGTGCATGAGCGAGTCAGGCGTTCAATCCGTCGAACGGGCCCTCGACATCCTGGAGGCCCTCGCCGACCACGGCGGCGAAGGCGGGGTGTCGGAGATCGCCGCGCGGACCGGGCTCCCCTACGGCACGATCCACCGGTTGCTGCGGACGCTTCTCCGCCGTGGTTACGTCCGCCAGGAGGCCGACCGCAGGTACGCCCTCGGCGGCTCGCTGCTCAGGGTCGGCGGCGCGGCGGAGCGCATGGTCGGGTTGTGGGCCCGCCCCTACCTCTCCCGTGTCGTCGAGCTGACCGGTGAAACCGCCAACCTCGCGGTGCTCGAAGGCGACTTCGTGGTCTACGTGGCCCAGGTGGCCTCCCCCAGAAAGCTGCGGATGTTCGCGGAGGTGGGCCGCCGGGTGCTGCCGCACTGCACGGCGGTCGGCAAAGTGCTCCTGGCCGACCGGGCCGCCGAGGAGGCCGCGGCGATCCTGACCAGGGCCGGGCTGCCCAGGCGCACCGCGAACACGATCGTCGACCTCGATGTCATGCTCGCCGAACTCACCGTCGTAAGGGACCGGGGCTTCGGGCTCGACCTCGGGGAGGAGGAGATCGGCGTGCACTGCCTCGCCGTACCCGTCCGTGACGGCGACCGGGTCGTCGCGGCGCTCTCCGTTTCCGGCCCCGCCGAACGGGTCGACACCGTCGGCCCCGCCGAGCTCGCCTCCGGCATGCGCGAAATCGCCGACGAACTCGGCAAGGAGGTCTTCGCCGGGAAGTAAGGAAGTCTTCGCCGGGAAGTGCCGCCTCCTAGCCCACCGCGCCAATCACGTGAGGTCGGGCCAATCGCGTGAGGTCAGTCACTCGCCCTGTTCGATCACTCGCCCTGTTCGGAGACGGGGAGCCGCTCCTTGGGGCAGTCGCGCAGGATCGCGGCCATCGCCTCCCGCTCGGCGGAGGTGACCCAGAGGTCGTACTTCTCCTTGACCGCGATCTGCCTGGCCACGTATGGGCAGCGGTAGCCCTTCCTGGGCGGCAGCCAGCTGGCGGCGTCACTGGCCTGTTTCCGGTTGTTGAGGGCGCCGTCCACCGCGAGCAGGTTGAGGGGGTCGTTGGCGAACTCCTTCCTGCGGTCGGCGGACCACCGCTGGGCGCCTTTCTGCCAGGCGTCGGCGAGCGCCACCACATGATCGATCTGCACCGCCGTACTGGTGTGCTGCCCGCGTACGAAGTCGATGACCCGGTCGCTGTACGGGTCGCGGAAGGTACCGCTGATCACGACACAGTCGCGGGTGCCGGCGCGGAACCTCTCCCCTTCCAGGTCGCGTTTGAGGATGTCGTTGCGGGTGTCGCAGCCGTTGCGGTCCACATCCGCCCAGGCCGGGCCGAATTCGTCCCGGTCGTAGCCGGTCATGGGTGCCCGGCCTTTGACGTCAAGGCCCTGCAGCGCTTTGACCGCCGTGCCCGCGACGACCCGGCCGGTGCCCGGCTCGTCCGGGGACGGTTCCGCCCCGATGACGGCCGTGCATCCGGTCAGGGCCGTCGCGGTGACGACGCCGCCCACGACCATGCCCGCGACCCGTGCCCGCAGCCCGTACAACCGGCACCCATCCCGCTCGCGAAAAACCTAGCGATATTCGTTATTCACCGTAAATCATCTTTTACACGTGCGCGATGAGAGATCTCCCCGACGGGCGGTCGCCGATCAGGAACGACCGTAGACATCCGCCAGCCGCTCGATGTCCTCCTCGTCGAAGTGCCCGAAGGCGATCTCCAGCACGCGCACCGCCGGTCCGAGCGATCCGAGCCGATGGGTCTGACCGGCCCGGATCAGCAGCCGGTCCCCCACGTCGGGCTCCACCCTGTCCCCGTCCACCTCGAAGACCGCACCGGGGTCTAGGGCAACCCAGAGCTCGTCGCGGAAGACATGGCGTTGCAGGCTGAGCTGCTGGCCGGGCGCCACATGGATGATCTTCACGGTACTCGGCTCGTTGACGGTGAAGCGCTCGAAGCGGCCCCACGGCCGCTCCTCGTCGAGCACCTCCCCCAGCCGGTCGGTCTTCACCAACTCGCCCCCCATCGGTCCATCCATGATGTGAACGGCCTCTCTCATCGGGAAAGCCGACGACACTAGGTGATCAGAATTCCGCCGTCAACGGGGAGCACCGCGCCGGTGACGTAGGAACCCGCCTCGCTCGCCAGGAAGACGGCCGCGGCCACCAGCTCGTACGGGTCCCCGGCACGGCCGGCGAGCACCCGGGTCTCCAGCTGCCTCTCGAGATAGCCAGGCCGGTAGCCCTCGGTCATCTCGGTGTGGAAGAACCCCGGTTCCAGACAGTTCACCCGGATGCCGAGCCGAGCCGTCCACTGCTGCGCCAGGTCCCGGGTAAGCCCGTTGAGCGCCGCCTTCGAGGCGCTGTAGGCCGCCTGCGGAAGGCCGACCGTGGTCTCGGCGAGCACACTGCCGATGTTCACGATCGACGAGCCGGGTTTCATGACCCGGGCACAGGCCTGCGCCATCAGATACGCCCCGTGCAGGTTGACGTCGATCACCTGGCGAAACTGCTCGGGAGTCTCCCGCAGCGCCGGTACCGCGGTGCCGATCCCGGCATTGTTGATCAAAACGTCGACCCTGCCGTACTCGGCCATCGCCGCCTCGACCAGACCACGGCAGGAACCGGGATCGGTCACGTCGGCGGCCGTCGCGACGCACCGCCGCCCCGTCTCCTCGACCAGGCTCTTCGTCTCCGCCAGCCGATCGAGACGCCTGGCCCCGATCGCGACGTCCGCGCCCGCCTCCGCGAACCCCCGGGCGAAGGCCACACCCAGTCCTGAGGAGGCCCCCGTCACGATGACGACCCGGCCGTCGAGCCGAAATCGGGCGAGCAGCGACATGAAACCTCCCCAGGACGGGACGACGCCTAGAGGCCGTACTCCTTGACGATCCGCTCGTGCCGCTCGACCTCGATCTCAGCCGCCTTGGCCAGGTCGAGCCAGGCCAGCGGATGCACCCACCGCTCGGTCACGTCGTCGAGGAGCGCGTCCACCTCCTGGGGGGTGACCGCGGGCGGGACGGCGACCCAGCCGTAGATCCCGGGAAGCCGCTCACCGGTCCCCGGGTGGGTGACCGTGTAGTTCTCATCGCTGTAGACCCACATCGGCCAGTCCCGCTCGGCGAGGACCTGGCTGAACTCCTCCCAGGCGCGCTCGTCCGGCGCGGCCCCGTCGAAGAACCAGCTCATGTAGCCGCCAGGCTGAAGCAGCGTCACCGCGGCGAAGGGGACCATCCACGACTGGCGCTCCTCCTCGCTCTCCGGCATCGGCTCCAGCGGCTGCGGGTCGACCACCACGACGTCCCCGGCGTTGAAGTCCGAGCCCGTCGGCTGCGGCATGAGCAGGCGGGCCGTCGCGGGGCCGGTCCGCTGGGCGATGATCTCCCGCGTGGTGCCGTCCGCGGCCGGGAGCAGCACCCGGGCGAGGTGCCACCGCTCCTCGATGGGCCCTTCCTCGGTGGAGAGCGCGGGGAGGTCGAGCCGCGCGGCTCCGGCCCGTACCAGCTCCCAGTCCTTGGCGGCGGTGGCGAAGACGACCATCCGCCAGACGTCCTCCGCCTCACCGCCTCCGTCGGCGGTGAGCTCCTTGAGCAGGCCCGCGGCGGTGGTGTAGTCGTCGAGCTGCTGCGCGGCGACGGCGGCGAGCCTTCTGGCGTCCGCCGAGGCGGGCTCGGCCTCGATCACCTTGGCGGCCTCCGCGGCACACTCCTCCCAGCGCTCCCGAGCCTGGTGGAGCCGGGCGAGGGTCATGTGACCCGCCGCCGTGGGGAGCATGCCGACCAGCTGAAGCACCCGCTCGTCGTCACCGGCCTCGATCAGCAGCCCGGCGAGGGTCGCCGAGGCGTCGTCGGCCGCCGGCGCCTTGACCACCTGGTCCCAGAGCAGGTCCGCCCCGGAGCGCGGGAACCCGAGGAAGCCCATCGTGGTGACGAGCCGCTGTGTGACCTCCGGATTGACCCCGTGGGCGGGGAGCAGCCAGGCGACCCACTGCTCGGGGTCGGCGGTGCCGACGTCCGCGGCGTCGAAGTAGGCGGCCAGCTCGTCGTCCGGGCCCGGCGCCGGGGCACCGGCCACCTTGCCGGCCGCGGAGCGCAGCGCCGCGACCCGGTCCAGCAGCCCGTCCCGGTCGTGGAGGCCGTCGAGCGAGGCCTCGGCGAGGTCGGCGAGCTGCCGGGCCATCCAGGCCGATTTGCGGGAGACCGCCAGGTCACCGGCGACCAGGGCGAGCTCGACCCGGGTCCGGAACGCGCCCACGGACTCGAAGTACTCGATCCAGCCGCGGAGCACCCGGCCCAGCTGCCAGCTGTTGACGACCTGGTCGGCCTTGCCGACGAGCTCGGAGACCGCGGTGGACCAGCCGAGCCAGTGCCGGGGGGTCTCGCCGATCTCGTCGAGGCCGGGGAGCGCGTCACCGGCCTCCTCATGCCTGCCGAGCCGGGCGAGGACCCGAGCCCGCATGATCCCCGCGGCGCGGTCGTCCTCCAGGGCCACGTCGAGGGCGATCAACGCCTCCTCGTTGCGGCCGAGGTCGAAGAGAGCGCGCGCGCCGACCACGCCGACCCCGACGAGCTGCAGCGCCTCCTCGGGGGACCCGGCGTCCAGCAGCGCGGTGGCCAGCTCCTGGTTGAGCGCCTCGGTCCACGGGCCGGCGTCGCCGTCCAACGCCCCGGTGATCAGGGCGATCCGGTCCTCGGCGTATCCGGGACCGTCGATGTTGGCCTGACACAGGGCGAGGTCCACGATCGAACAGGCCGCGTCGGGACAGTCCTCGACGCCTTTGGCGAACTCCCGGAGGCCGATCGCGTCCTGGAGTGCGCTCGCACCCTGCATGCGGCTGCCGAGCCGCCCCTGCAGATGCCAGTGCCGTGCGTACAGCTCCACCCAAGGGAGACCGAGCTCCTGTCCGCGCATCGCCACGGCGGGAGCCATGACGTCGAGCTGCGCGTACCTGCCCTCCTGTGCCTGAGCGGGCAATTCGCCCAGGGCGAAGGCCATCCCGCCCTCGCCGGAGTCGTGTAGTTGCCGCTGGGTGTCGCCGACCCAGGCCCAGATGTCCACGTCCATGGTTGGCCAGTCTGCCAGCTCGTGAGACGTGCCCCAAACGTCTACGGCCTACCTGGTGTGCGCCTCGTGCAGGAGCCGCGCCAACTCTTCCTGCTCAAGGTCGTCCAGAACCTCGAACGCCGGAGCGATCAGCGTGTCCGTGAGCAGTTCGGCCTGGGCTCGCCGGGCCACGGCTTCGGCGGTGGGGTCGGGGAAGGGCTCGTGCCAGCCGAGGAACCCGGCCATCGCCCTGCCCTCGGACGCGTCGGTGCCCTCGGAGCCGATCAAGGTGGCGTCGAGCGGGCTCACCCCGGAAGCGAGCACCGCCACTCCGTGCAGTCCTCCGCGGAGCTCGCGGAGCACGTAGAGGGCTTGGGCGAGCCGGGCGGGGGCGTCCTCGGCGAGCGGCACGGCCCGCCATCCGGCGAACAGCGGCGCCCCGGTCACATCGGCGTTGTCGACGACGGTGAGCAGGAGTTCGGCGAGCCGGCCGGCCTCGGCGAACCCGGCGAACCTGCGGCGCCCCCACGCCTGGCAGGCCTGCGCGTACCGCTCGGCGGCCTGGTGGGCGGGAACCGCCCGCCCGCCGTCCCAGGACTCCCTGACGTGATCGGCCGGGTAGAAGACCGCCACCGCGACGACGACGTCCGCGTCCGTCTCGCCGAGCACCCCGAATCGGCCGCGGAAGTACATCTGCCAGGAGCCGAGCCCGGTCAGCTCACACGCCGCCTTGGCCTCACGCGACATCATGAACCCACTGCCCAGCGCCCCGACCGGCGTCTTCACCGCTGCGGCAAGGGTCTGTGTCTTCGTCATACCGTCTCCGTGAATCGCCCTGTATGTCCGCCGGATCCTCTGATCATGTCCTACCCGAAGACCGACGGCCGGAGCTCCCCTTCGGCGACGAGAACCGCCGGCCCGGTGAGATAACTCGTCCGGCCGTCCAACCGCACGGTGAGCCCGCCGCCGGGCACGGTGACGAACCAGGTTCCCGTCTCCTCGCCGGCGGCGTGGGCCACCGCGACCGCGGCCGCCACCACACCGGTCCCGCACGACCGGGTCTCCCCCGAACCCCGCTCGTGGACGCGCATGGCGAGGTGCCGGGGCTCGGCCCGCGCGGCCACGAGCTCGACGTTGGCGCCGGACGGGAAATCCGCTTCGTCGACCACGGGCGGCCGGGACAGGTCGAAGTCGCCCACCGGCCGGTCGACCACGCAGGCGAGATGGGGGTTCCCCATGGAGACGCGGAGTCCGACGAGGACCTCTCCCGCGATCTCGGTACGGCCGGCGCCGAGCACCTCCGGCCTGCCCATGTCGGCGGTGACCTCGCCGACGGCGCCCAGGCTCACTCCACGCAGGCCCGCCCGCGTCGCCACCCTCAGCTCGCCCGGGGCGGCCAGTCCCGCGTCCACCAGGTATCGGGCGAAAACCCGGAGCCCGTTTCCGCACATCTCGGCGACGGACCCGTCGGCGTTGCGGTAGTCCATGAACCACTCGGCCTCCGACGCCTGGTCGGCGACCTCCGGGCAGGACTTGGTCCGCACGACCCGGAGCACCCCGTCCGCCCCGACGCCCGAACGCCGCTCGCAGATCGCCGCGACCGCCGCCGCGGTCAGCTCCAGGGCGCCCTCGACGTCGGGCAGGATCACGAAGTCGTTTTCGGTGCCGTGTCCTTTGACAAACCGCATGTGCAGATCGTACGGCCGTACGGCGGCGGAGCCGTCATCCGGTGACGGCGAGGCCCTGCGAACCGCCGTACCGGGCAAAAACCTCACATGATGTCGGCAATGTGATCGAGTGCCCGCTCGACCAGGTCCTCGGCGTCGTAAGGGAGCCAGACGACCCGGGGGTCCCGGCGGAACCAGGACTCCTGGCGCCGCGCGAAGCGCCGGGTGGCCCGGACGGTCTCCTCCTTCGCCTGGTCCTCGGTCCACTCTCCGGCGAGGTACCGGAGCACCTGCGCGTAGCCGAGCGCGCGGCTCGCCGTACGCCCCGATCGCAGTCCCGCGGCCTCCAGCGCGCGCACCTCGGCGACGAGTCCCGCGGCCCACATGCGGTCCACCCGGAGGGCGATCCGCCGGTCGAGTTCGGGGCGGGGGACTTCCAGGCCGATCTGGACGCATCGGTGGAGCCCCTCGTAGGAGGGCATCGTCGCGCTGAACGGCCGCCCGGAGAACTCGATCACCTCCAGCGCCCTGACGATCCGGCGGCCGTTGGTGGGAAGGATCGCCGCCGCGGCCGCGGGGTCCAGCCGCCGGAGCCGGGCGTGCAGCGCGTCCGGCCCGGCCTCGTCGAGCTCCGCCTCCAGCCGGGCCCTGATCTCCGGATCGGTCCCCGGGAACTCCAGGTCGTCGACGGCCGCCCGAATGTAGAGGCCCGACCCGCCGACCAGGATGGGTACGGCGAGGTCTTCGACGAGCCGCCGGGCCGCGCGCTGGTACTCCGCGACGCTCGCGGTATGCCGTACGTCCCAGACGTCGAGGAGATGGTGGGGCACCCCCCGGCGCTCCTCCGGGGTGAGTTTGGCCGTGCCGATGTCCATGCCTCGGTAAAGCTGCATGGAGTCGGCGTTGACGACTTCCCCGCCGAGCCGTAGCGCGATCTCCACTCCGAGGTCGGACTTGCCGCTCGCGGTCGCGCCGACGATCGCGACGATTGATTGCTGGCCCACGGGCTCAAGTGTGCCAACCCCCGGAGACTCCTCGGAGCAGCCTGACTGTTTTGCCATGCCAGAATGGGTATGTACCCAAAGGGCGATTTGTCTATTTCGTTCGGGGGAGACTATGTCGATCATCGACAAGGTGAAGGAGATGTTCTCCGTCGCCGCCAAGGACGAGCAGATGTCCGGCACCAAGGTCCCACCTCAGGCCGGAGCGCCGGGCACCACGACCGGCAAGCCCGAGGACATGCGGAACAAGATGGAAGCCGAGTTCCGCACCAAGCTGGAGGCCGGCATCCGCGAAGGCATCGAGAGAGGCGCCCGGGCCGCGGACAGCGCCACCGGCGGCAGGTTCACCGAGCAGATCAAGAAGGCCGCCGACGCCGCCAAGAACGCGGCAGACAAGATCGACGGACAGACCGGGACCGGAATGCCGCCGGGACCCGGACAGACCGGACGCGGACCCACCGGACCGGCATAACGCCCGGCCGGTCGGCGGGGACGTTCAGCGCCCCGCCGGCTCCGGAACCCACTCCGCGACGACGTAGCCGACACCGTACGGCGCCGCGGCGTAGTGGAGTCCGCCACGACAACCTCGGCCACCCGCCGCGCCCGCGAGCACCTGCCAGGCGGCCCGTCCGGCGACGAGCAGCCGGTCCGCCTCGCCCGGGTCCAGCCCGGCCAGCGCATCCGCGTCGGCTCGCTCCAGCGCCCGGACCAGCATCTCCTGGTACGGGCGCGCGGCGGGGTCGAGGTATCCGGGTGACTTCTCGGTCAGGCAGGCCGAGCCGTCGCCCATGACCAGTAAGGCGACGCGGCCGGCGGAAGCCGCCAGGTCGCGCCCGAGGCGCAGGCAGTCTTCGGCGGGCGCGTCGAAGGCCACCGCCTCCAGGGCCAGCCGCCCCGGGTAGCCGGCCCGGTCGAGCAGCCAGCGTCCGGCCGTAAGGGAGAGCGGGAGCGTCGGCTCCCCCTCCCCCACCCGGACGTCCACCCCATATGGGGCGAAGCTTCCGGCGCTGTCCGGCGGATGGCTCGCCGTGCTCCCGGCGCCGCCGACCACGACGAGAACGTCCGGACGCGATTCGATCAGCGAGCCGACCACCAGGTCACACGCCGCGCGCAGCCCGTCCAGCTCGGCGGAGGCGGCACCGGCGAGTTCGGGGACCAGGAGCGGCGGGTGCGGGCAGACCGCTGCGGCGGCGAGCACCCCGCTACCGATTCCGCGTCACGGCCGGGCCGAGCACGACGGCGCCTCGGCGTCCTCGCGGACCGGCCGGCCGATCGTCGGCATCCCGAGCAGCACCGCGGGTTTGCCCGCTTCCGCGCCGTCCTGCCGCGCGGCCCAGACGTCCCCGGCCCGCGTCCGCCGTACCCCGTGCACGACGTCGGCGACGAGGTGGTGCGGCGCCGCGTAGGTGATCTCCGCGGTGACCATGTCGCCGGGCCGGACCGATTCGGTCCCGCCGGGGACCGCGAAGTGCACCAGCCGGTTGTCCGGCGCACGCCCCGACATCCGGCGCGTCGCGTCGTCCTTGCGCCCCTCGCCCTCCGCGACGAGGATCTCCACGGTCCGTCCCACCTGAGCCTTGTTCTCCGCCCAGGAGATCTCCTCCTGTAGCGCGACGAGCCGCTCGTACCGCTCCTGGACCGCCTCTTTGGGCACCTGCCCGTCCATGGTGGCCGCGGGGGTGCCGGGACGCTTGGAGTACTGGAAGGTGAAGGCGTTCGCGAACCGCGATTGGCGGACGACGTCCAGGGTCCCCTGGAAGTCCTCCTCCGTCTCGCCGGGGAAGCCCACGATGATGTCGGTGGAGATCGCCGCGTCCGGCATCGCCGCGCGGACCCGCTCGATGATCCCGAGATACCGCTCCGCGCGGTAGGAGCGGCGCATCGCCTTGAGCACCCGGTCGGAACCCGACTGCAGCGGCATGTGGAGCTGGTGCATGACGTTCGGCGTCTCGGCCATCGCGGCGATGACGTCGTCGGTGAAGGCCGCCGGATGCGGTGAGGTGAAACGAACCCGCTCAAGCCCGGAGACACCACCACAGGCGCGGAGGAGTTTTCCGAACGCCAGCCGATCCCCGAACTCCACCCCGTAGGTGTTGACGTTCTGGCCGAGCAGCGTGATCTCCAACGCGCCCTCGTCGACGAGCGCCTGGACCTCGGCGAGGACGTCGCCGGGACGCCGGTCCTTCTCCTTGCCGCGCAGCGCGGGGACGATGCAGAAGGTGCAGGTGTTGTTGCACCCCACCGAGATCGAGACCCAGGCGGCGTACGGCGACTCGCGGCGGGTCGGCAGCGTCGAGGGGAAGGTCGTCAGCGACTCCTCGATCTCGACCTGGGCCTCGCGCCCGATCCGGGCCCGCTCCAGCAGCACCGGCAGGGATCCGATGTTGTGGGTGCCGAACACGACGTCCACCCAGGGCGCACGCCGGACGATCTCCCCACGGTCCTTCTGCGCCAGGCAGCCGCCCACCGCGATCTGCATGTCCGGATTGGCGAGCTTGGCGGGGCGCAGGTGGCCGAGGTTCCCGTACAGGCGGTTGTCGGCGTTCTCCCGGACGGCACAGGTGTTGAAGACCACGATGTCCGCGGTCTCCCCGGCGGCCGCGCGGGCATAGCCGGCGCTCTCCAGCAGACCGGACAGGCGCTCGGAGTCATGAACGTTCATCTGACACCCATAGGTCCGTACCTCGTACGTGCGGGTGCCCTCTGCGGTGACTGTCATCTCACCGACAAGGGTAGGCGCTCCGCGGAGCGCGGTCACATGATGCGCCGAACCCGGGGTACGCACACCGTGGAAGAGGTTGGGCGGCGTAATCGGATCGGTACCGATAAAGACCCTGACATTTCCATTCTCGGGTATTAACTTATGCGTCATGACGGAGACCGGTAATGCCACGGATCGGCAGGGAGCACTTGTTGTCCTAGACAATGTCAACAAGTACTACGGAAATTTACATGTTCTTAGGAATATAAACCTCGGCATCGAGCGTGGCGAGGTCGTCGTGGTCATCGGCCCGTCCGGGGGCGGTAAATCCACGCTGTGCCGGACCGTCAACCGGCTTGAGTCCATCGATTCCGGGACAATCACATTTGAGGGGCGCCCCCTTCCCGCCGAAGGAAAGGGTCTGGCCCGGCTCCGTTCCGAGGTCGGCATGGTCTTCCAATCGTTCAACCTGTTCGCACACAAGACAATCTTGGAAAATGTCACCCTCGGCCCGATCAAAGTCCGCGGGATCCCGCCCAAGGACGCGGAGAAGCGCGGGCTGGAGCTGCTGGAGCGGGTGGGCATCGCCGCCCAGGCCCACAAGCACCCCGCCCAGCTCTCCGGCGGCCAGCAGCAGCGCGCGGCCATCGCCCGGGCGCTCGCGATGAACCCAAAAATGATCTTGTTCGACGAGCCGACCTCGGCCCTGGACCCCGAGATGGTCCAAGAGGTCCTCGACGTCATGATCGAGCTGGCCGGCGAGGGCATGACCATGATGGTCGTCACCCACGAGATGGGGTTCGCCCGCCGGGCGGCGAACCGCGTCGTGTTCATGGCCGAAGGCCAGATCGTCGAGGAGAACACCCCTGAGGAGTTCTTCACCAACGCGCGCACCGACCGCGCCAAGGATTTTCTCTCCAAGATTCTGACTCACTGACCTGAGACGAGGTTGCGGGAATGCGTGTACGCAAAGTAGGAACCGCCCTGGTAGGCGTAGCCCTCACCGCGAGCCTGGCCGCGTGCGGCGGAGGCTCCGACGGCCCGTTGGTCGACCGGGCCAAGGCCGGCGAGAAGATCGTGGTCGGCACCAAGTGGGACCAGCCCGGCCTCGGCCTCAAGAAGGGCGACGCCCCTGAGGGCTTCGACGTCGACGTCGCCAAGTACCTGCTGAAGGAGCTGGCCGGCGGTAAGGACGTCGAGATCGAGTGGAAGGAGTCCGCCTCCTCCAACCGGGAGGCATTCCTGGCCAACGGCACGGTTGACATCATCGTGGCGACCTACTCCATCACCGAGGCCCGTAAGGGCAAGGTCACCTTCGGTGGGCCCTACATCATCGCCCACCAGGACACCATCGTGCGTGCAGGCGACACCGCGATCACCAAGGCGACCGACCTGAAGGGCAAGCGGATCTGCCAGGCCGCGGGATCCAACTCCTACAAGCGGATCACCGACCCGCCGCCGGACGGCAAGCTCGACCTCGACGTCCAGCTGGTCGGCGCGAGCAACTACTCCGAGTGCTTCGCCAAGCTCAACGGGAGCAACCTGGACGCGGTCACCACCGACGACCTGATTCTCGCCGGGTTCGCCGCCCAGGGGGGCAACCTCAAGATCCTGGGTGACCCGTTCACCGACGAGAAGTACGGCGTCGGCCTGAAGAAGGGCGACACCAAGACCTGTGAGGCGATCAACGCCGCGGTCGCCAAGATGTACCAGGACGGCACCATGAAGCAGCTCTTCGACAAGTGGTTCGGAAAGACTCAGGGACTCACCGCGCCCGCCGCGACTCCCCCGGCCGAGGGTTGCAGCTGATCCGATTCCCTACGGCGGCCGGTGACCCGGCGTCCGGGTCACCGGCCGCCGCCGTATCCACGGGTGGAGCACGATGGATGAATTAATCAAGTACGCACCGGATCTGCTGCTGAGTTTCCTGAAGAACGTGCAGATCGCCGCGGTGTGCGCGGTCCTGTCGCTGATCCTCGGCACGATCCTGGTGTCCATGCGGGTGTCGCCGACCCCGGTGCTGCGCGCGGCCGGGACGGTCTACGTCAACGTCGTGCGGAACACCCCGCTCACCCTGATCCTGGCCTTCTCCGCGCTCGGGCTCAGCGACACCCTCGGCCTGTCCTTCTCCCAGACACCCAGCACCAACGGGTTCTGGCTGGTGGTCCTGGGACTGTCCGCCTACACCGCGACCTTCGTCTGCGAGGCGCTCCGGTCGGGGATCAACACGGTGCCGCTGGGTCAGGCCGAGGCCGCCCGGGCGCTCGGCTTCACGTTCGTCCAGTCCCTGCGCATGATCATCCTGCCGCAGGCGTTCCGCGTGGTCGTCGCCCCGCTGGGCAGCGTGATGATCGCGATGATGAAGAACACCACGGTGGCGATCGCCGCCGGCTACCTGGCGGAGTCGGCGTTCACGATGAAGGACATCTTCGACGACACCGGGGTCTCGATCCCCATCTTCCTCGGTCTCATCGTCGCGTTCATGGCGGTGACCCTGCCCATCGGCTTCTTCACCGGATGGCTGGCCAAGCGACTGGCGGTGACCTGATGACCCAGGCGAACATCCTGTTCGACACACCGGGACCCCGGGCCCGGCTGCGCAACAACGCCCTCACGCTGGTCACCGTCGTGGTGCTGGCGGCGATCGCGTACTTCGTCATCGCCGAGTTCGGTGCCGAGGGGCAGTGGGACGGCAGGATCTGGGAGCCGTTCCTCCAGTCCTCGACCTGGGTGAACTTCATCATTCCCGGCCTGCTGGGCACCTTGACGGCCGCCGGGCTCGCCGCGGTCTTCGCGGTGGTCTTCGGTGCGGTCTTCGGTATCGCCCGGCTCTCCGACCACAAATGGATCCGGGTCCCCGCGGGCGCCGTCGTGGAGATCTTCCGAGCGGTCCCGCTCCTGCTGCTCATCTTCTTCATCTTCTACGCGTCGCCCTGGGTCTTCGGCGGCGGGGACTACACCCTGATGGCCGTGGTGGCCGGACTCACCCTGTACAACGGATCGGTCCTGGCCGAAGTGGTCAGGGCGGGCATCCGCGCGGTGCCCAGAGGGCAGTCGGAGGCGGCCTACGCCCTCGGACTGCGCAAGACCAATGTGATGCGGCTGGTCCTGCTCCCGCAGGCGGTCACCGCGATGATGCCGGCCATCGTCAGCCAGCTCGTCGTCCTGCTCAAGGACACCGCGCTCGGCTACATCATCGCCTACGTGGACCTGCTCAACATGGGATTCAAGATCATCCCTGCCGTCCACTTCGGCAGCCTGATCCCCGCGGCGATCGTGATCGGCGTCATCTACGTCGGGCTCAACATGGCGCTGAGCGGCGTCGCCGTCTGGCTGGAGCGGCGGAGCAGGCGCAGCCGCCGTACCTCGGCCAAACCCGTCATGGCGTCCATGTCGATGAGCACGGGCGTCTAACGCTCCGGGCGGCGCCGATCGGAGCCGAGCAGGATCGCCGAAAGCACCTCGGCGACGACGTTCTCCGGTGATTTATCCGCCGGTCTCCCCGCCTTGGGGAGACCGGTGAGGGTGTCGCACCAGGGCGTGGCGGAGCGGGGTTCCGGCCAGTCGGGCAATAGGCTCATCCTTCCACGCTAACCCCGCTCGGCGCATACCGCGAGACGGGCGTGAAACGGGTTATGCCATCTCCGTTTTTGGGGCACGATGCCGATATGACCCCCCAACGCGTAATGGCGCCTTACGCAACGTGGCCGTCTCCGATCTCCGCAGCCGACGTCGCGCGGACCGGCC
This sequence comes from Rhizohabitans arisaemae, assembly GCF_025996515.1. Classification (GTDB taxonomy): domain Bacteria; phylum Actinomycetota; class Actinomycetes; order Streptosporangiales; family Streptosporangiaceae; genus Rhizohabitans; species Rhizohabitans arisaemae. The sequence continues at coordinate 40,755 of NZ_BLRH01000024.1, read as the reverse complement.
TCCGAATCAGCTACCCGACCGCGATGGGCCGCGAGGTCTGGTGGCAGGAGGACCGCCCCGACGAGGGCGGACGGACCACGATCATGCACCACACCCCGGACGGCCTCCACGAGACACTTCCCGCGCCGTGGGACGCGCGTACCCGGGTACACGAGTACGGCGGGCGCTCCTATCTGGTGGTGCCGGGCCACGGCATCGTCTTCTCCCACCACCCCGACCAACGGCTTTACCTCCTTACCGGCCGGGGCGAGGTCCGGCCCCTCACCCCGGAACCCGAGCGCCCCGGCTGCCTTCGCTACGCGGAGACGACACTCCACGGCGACGAGGTCTGGTGCGTGCGGGAGAGCCACGCCGCCGACGGCCGGGTGACCCGCGCCGTCGTCGCCGTCCCGCTCGACGGCTCGGCGGCGTGCCGGGAGGTGGCCACCGGGTCGGACTTCTACGCCGGACTGGCGTTCTCCCCAAACGGGGAGCATCTCGCGTTCATCTGCTGGAATCATCCCAGGCTGCCCTGGGTCAGCACCGAGCTGAAGATCATGCGGATGGAGAGCGGCAAGTCCTGGACCGTCAAGGGAGGGCAGACCGAGTCGATCCTCGCCCCCCAGTGGCTGGACGACTCCACCCTGTACCTGATCTCCGACTGGTCTGGCTGGTGGAACATCTACCAGATCGGGATATATGGCACTTCGTCCCAGGCGCTCTACCCCGCCGAGGAGGAGTTCGCCCGCCCCCTCTGGCGGCTCGGCGGCAAGCCGTACCAGATCCTCGCCGACGGGAGGCTCGCCGTCCTGCACGGCCAAGGCGGCGACCAGCGGCTCGGCATCCTCGACCCCGACGACTGCACCCTGGCCGACCTCGACCTCGACTACAACGTGTGGGACTCCGCGCTCACCGCCGACGGGAACCTGCTGGTCGGGGTGGCGTCCGGGCCGACGTCCGGCAGGACGCTGATCCGCCTGGACCTCGCCACCGGGGAGACGGCCGAGCTCCGCAGGGAGATCGAGACGCCGCCGCACATCGCCTACCTCCCGATCCCCCACCCGGTGGAGATCGAGAGCCGCTTCGGGCGCATGATCCACGCCTACCGGCATCCCCCGGGCAACCCCACCGCCGAATGGCGGGGCCTGCCCCCCTACGTGATCAACGTGCACGGGGGGCCGACCGGGCACGCCGACACCGCGCTCGACCTGAGCAAGGCGTACCTGACCAGCCGGGGCATCGGCATCCTGGACCTCAACTACGGCGGGTCGAGCGGGTACGGGCGGGCCTACCGCGACCGGCTCCGCGGCCAATGGGGGGTGGTCGACGTGGAGGACGCGATCGCCTCCGCCCGGTGGCTCCTCGACGCCAGGATCGCCTCCCGGGTCGCCATCCGCGGACGGAGTGCGGGCGGCTGGACGGTCATGGCCGCGTGCGCGGCGTCGACGGTGTTCGCGGGCGGGGTCTCCGTCTACGGGGTCAGCGACCTGAGCACGTTCAACGACACCACCCACGACTTCGAGTCCCGGTACGTCGAATGGCTGGTCGGCCCGCCCGACCCGATCCTGTACGACGCCCGCCAGCCGCTCTCCTCGGCGTCCTCGGTGCGCTGCCCGATGCTGCTCCTCCAAGGGCTGGACGACCCCGTCGTACCCCCGCAGCAGTCGACCGTGTTCGCCGCGGCGATGAAGGACAACGGAATCCCCTGCACCTTGATCACCTTTGCGGGTGAGTCACACGGCTTCCGGCGGGCCGACACCCAGATCAAAGCCCTGGAAGCGGAGATCGCCTTCTACCGGGACATCTTCGCCGACTGATCCGGCGGGCCTCCCCGGCCCCGGCCGGGGAGGCTACCGGGCGAACTCGGTGGCCCGCGACTCGCGGACCACGGTGATCCTGATCTGACCGGGGTAGGTCAGCTCCTCCTCGACCTGCTTGGCCACATCCCGGGCGATCACCTGGGCCTGGATGTCGTCGACGGCGTCCGGCTTGACCATGACCCGGATCTCCCGGCCGGCCTGCATCGCGAACACCTTCTCCACCCCGTCGTAGGAGCCCGCGATCTCCTCCAGCCGCTCCAGCCGCTTGACGTAGGCCTCCAGCGACTCCCGCCGCGCCCCCGGCCGGCCGCCGCTGATCGCGTCGGCCGCCTGGGTCAGCACCGCCTCGACGGTCCTGACCTCCACCTCGTTGTGGTGGGCCTCGATGGCGTGCACGACGTCCTCGTGCTCGCCGTACCGGCGGGCGATCTCCGCACCGATCAGGGCGTGGCTCCCCTCCACCTCGTGGGTGAGGGCCTTGCCGATGTCGTGCAGCACGGTGCACCGCTTGAGCAGCGTCGGGTCGAGCCGGAGCTCGGCCGCCATGATCCCGGCGATGTGCGCGGACTCGACCAGGTGGCCGAGCACGTTCTGCCCGTAGGAGGTGCGGTAGCGCAGCTGCCCGAGCAGCGTGATCAGCTCGGGGTGCATGTCGGTGATGCCCAGCTCGACCAGGGCGTCCTCCCCGGCGCGGACGCAGAGGTACTCGACCTCGGCCTTGCTCCGCTCGTAGGCGTCCTCGATCCGCTGCGGGTGGATCCGGCCGTCCAGGACGAGCTTCTCCAGGGTGAGGCGGGCGACCTCCCGGCGGACCGGGTCGAAGCACGAGAGGAGTACGGCCTCCGGGGTGTCGTCGATGATCAGGTTGACCCCGGTCGTGGACTCGAAGGCCCGGATGTTGCGGCCCTCCCGGCCGATGATGCGCCCCTTCATCTCGTCGCCGGGCAGATGGAGCACGCTCACCACGGATTCGGCGGTCTGCTCGGTCGCCACCCGCTGGACCGCGAGGGCGACGATCTTGCAGGCGCGGCGTTCGCCCTCCCGGCGCGCCTCGGCCTCAAGGTCGCGGACGATCAGCACGGCCTCGCGCTTGGCCTGGTTCTCGATGCCGGCGACCAGCTCCGCCTTGGCCTGGTCGGAGGTGAGGCCCGCGGCACGTTCCAGAACCTCACGCCGCTCCTCGTCGGCACGGTCCAGGTCGCTGCGCCGGGCGGCCAGCTCGCTCTCGGTCTCGGCGAGCCGGCGAGACCGATCGGTCTGCCTGCGGCTCTCCTCGTCGAGCCGCTGCTCGCGCTCGGCCAGCCGGTTCTCCCTCCGCTCCAGGTCCCTGCGCAGGCCTTTGAGCTCGGTCTTGAGGGTCAGGGACTCCTCTTCGAGCTCTTTGCGCGCCCTGCCCAGGTTGTCCGCGAGCGACTCGGCCTTGCGCAGGATCTCCCGGGCGTCCCCCTCCGCGTTGGCGCGGATGACGACGGCCTCCCGGCGGGCCATGTCCAGCTCCAGCTGGATCTCGGCGACCTGCTCGGGGGTCGGGCCGTGGAATCCGCCGGGCCTGCGCAGCAGGACGAAGAGAATCACGACGAGGAGCAGCAGTGCCGCACCGACCAGCAGCACGGTCAGGGGTTCCATGGCGAGCCCCGCCCTCCTCGCATCGAGCCTATGTGGACGCGAAGCGTCACACGCGCGGCGCGGACCGCATATTAGACAGACGCCTCAAAAAGGCAGAGTAATATCACCGACTGAATATCGTCGGCCGACTATCTCCCACCCTCGTTCAGCTTCCTCGTCCGTATTTACCCTTATGGCAATCCGCACTGCGCGGAGTAACTCCTCACTGTCGTCGAGGTTAAGCGTCTGAGAGGTAACGAGCAAGCAAAGCAGCCGTGTCCAGCCCGTTTGCCCACCGAGGCCGTTCCCGGCGCCCCCATTGACCGATGACGGTCATCCGTCGATTTCGGTCTCGTCCAGGCCGTCCAGCCCGTAAAGATCTTCCACGCCTTCGGCTTCCAGCGCCTCCTTGACAACCCGATAAGCCGTGCCGGGCGAATACCCCTTCCGCGCCAGCATCCCGGAGAGCCGCCGGATCCTCGCCGCCGGATCCAGCCCGCGGGTCCCCCGGAGCTTGCGGGCGACCAGATGGCGGGCGGTCTCCAGCTCCTGATCGGGGTCGAGACGCTCGACCGCCTCCCGGACGGTCTCCTCGTCCACGCCCCGATGGCGGAGCTCGGTCGCCAGCGCCCGCCTGGCCAGGCCCCGCCCGGCGTGCCGGGAACTCACCCACGCGTCGGCGAACGCCTCGTCGTCGACCAGGCCCACCTCGGAGAACCGGCCGAGGACGGCCTCCGCCGTCTCCTCGGGGATCCCCCGCCTGCGCAGCGCGTCGGCGAGCTGAGCCCGGGTGCGGGGGGCCGCGGTCAGCATCTGCAGGCAGACGGCCCGCGCCTTCGCCTCCGGGTCCTCCCCGCGGCGCCCGGACCGCTCACCGGAGGAGCCCTCCTCCGGATCCGCCGCCCACTCGGGCGATCCGCCGCCGTCCTCCCGGGTGAAGGCACGGCGGCGACGCCTGTTCGGATAGGTCATGCTCAGGCTTCGGCCGACTTGGCCGCCGCCTTACGGGTCGAGGCCGCGGCGGCGGGCGCCGGGGCCGCGGGCGGCTTCACCGCCGGCGCCTTGTCCGCCGGGGTGTCGACGCGGGGGCCGATGCCGAGCTTCTCCTTGATCTTCTTCTCGATCTCGTCGGTCATGTCCGGATGGTTGCGCAGGAAGGTCCTGGCGTTCTCCTTGCCCTGGCCGAGCTGGTCTCCCTCGTAGGTGTACCAGGCGCCGGACTTGCGGACGAAGCCCTGCTCGACGCCCATGTCGATCAGGCCGCCCTCGCGGCTGATGCCCTGGCCGTAGATGATGTCGAAGTCCGCGACCTTGAAGGGCGGGGCCACCTTGTTCTTGACCACCTTGCACCGGGTCCGGTTGCCGACCGGCTCGGTGCCGTCCTTCAGCGTCTCGATCCGGCGCACGTCCAGCCGGACGGAGGCGTAGAACTTCAGCGCCTTGCCGCCCGTCGTCGTCTCCGGGCTGCCGAACATGACCCCGATCTTCTCGCGGAGCTGGTTGATGAAGATCGCGGTGGTGTTGGTGTTGTTGAGAGCGCCGGCGATCTTGCGGAGCGCCTGGGACATCAGTCGGGCCTGGAGGCCGACGTGGCTGTCGCCCATCTCGCCCTCGATCTCGGCCTTGGGCACCAGCGCCGCCACCGAGTCCACGACCACCAGATCGATCGCCCCGGAGCGGATGAGCATGTCGGTGATCTCCAGCGCCTGCTCACCGGTGTCCGGCTGGGAGACGAGGAGCGCGTCGGTGTCGACGCCGAGCTTCTTGGCGTACTCGGGGTCGAGGGCGTGCTCGGCGTCGATGAAGGCCGCGATGCCCCCGGCCTTCTGCACGTTCGCCACGGAGTGGAGCGCGACGGTGGTCTTTCCGGACGACTCGGGCCCGTAGATCTCGACGACCCGGCCGCGAGGGAGTCCGCCGATGCCGAGCGCCACGTCCAGCGTGATCGAACCGGTCGGGATGACCTCCATCGGCGGCCGGACGTCGTCGCCGAGACGCATCACGGAACCCTTGCCGAACTGCCGCTCGATCTGCGCGAGCGCGGTCTCTAGAGCCTTCTCTCGGTCGTTAGCTGCCATGGGGAGTCCCGCCTTGCGTGGGTGAGGTCTGTCGTGTCGAAGGAGAAGCTACGGGGTGCCGCCGACATTTTCCGCTCACCCACGCCGGGGTTGGACAACCTCGGTGCGCGCAACCTGAAGACCACTCCGGCCTCAAGCATAGACGAACATCTGTTCGATCATGAAGAGAACACGCCAGACTTTCCCCACCGGATCGCACCCCGCGAACGGCCGAGCCCCGTCGGCGGCATCCCCCTCGGCGCAGAGCGCGACACTCGGCGGCCCACGCGCCGGAAAGTGGGGTCTACCTCGGCATCCGGACCGAGGTAGACCGCGGACCAGTGGGGTAACACGTCACTGTAGGAACGCGACCAGCCCTTCCGCCGCGCCTGCCCGGCCGGTTCCGTCGACGCCGGCCAGGCGGTCACCTCGCGTATGCCGTACCGGCCGTACGGATCGAGAAGGCCCGGCATCCCCGACCCCGCCCCTCCCCGCCCGGCGGGGCGGGCCGACCGCCTCGGCGCCGCCCCGCGAACAGCCGTACCGCCCTCGATCCCCGCCTGCCGTTCAAAGCCTTGAAGGTGTCAGCGATGAGCACGTACGCGCGGCAGCGCCGCACCCATCTCGAAGCGCTCGCCGGACAGTTGCCGTCCCGGGGCCTGGCCGGCCGGTTCCTGATCAAGGACAATCCGATCCTGTGGGTCTGGAACCCCCGGACCGGCCGCCAGACCGTCGTCTTCGCCACACCGGTCAAGGACGGCTGGCTCCTCCTCTGGGCGCGCGGCGGGCAGGGGGACGCGGAGCACCCCGGACCGGCCGCCGAGGCCATCAAGTCCCTGCTCGGGACGGAGCCGGAGCCCTAACGGAGCCGGGCGGGGACGTCGGCCACCTCGCAGACGGCCCCCCACACCACTTTGGCGGCGACGCCTTCGGCGAGTGCCTGCTCGACGGTCCGGTGCCCGAGGGGGGCGAGAACGAAGTCCTTGGCCCACGATTCCGCGTAGACCGCGCCGAACTGATCGTTCATCCGATTCCAGAAATCCGTGAGGCGCATGAACCCAGTATCGGGGCACCGGGACTGGCGCGAACCCCTCCCGCGGGTGACGATGGGACCATGGTATCCGTCAAGCGCGGCAGGACCCCGCGGCCGATCCGGCAGGCACGACGGTCCAGACGCCGGTATCTGCGCGCGATCCAGCTGCAACGACGCCAAGCCGACCGCCGCCTCCGACACGGTCTCCCCGAACCCGGCGACGACCGGGACTGACCGCCGGTGCCGTGGTGTCGCCCCTGTTCAAGACACCACGGCACCGAGACGAGTCAGTCGCGGGACCCACGGCCGACGTGCCGCGCACCCCGCAGGGCGGATCGGGTACGGGCTCCGCAGGCCCCGGCCCGGGTGACCGCCGCCGTGCGTACGTCCCCCGGACACGCACGTCACGACGGTCACCCGAAACCGCGCGGCCGATCCGGAACCGGTCCGGAGGACGCGCCGTACGGCGGGGAAGAGGCCGTACGGTCCGTTCCGTACCGGTACGGCCGGAGCCGGGCCGGACGGGCACGGCGAAACCCGGCCGAGCCGTCTCGCCGTACGTCATGGACCGTCTCCTCGTGGATCGCCGATACCGCCCAAGGGGTGAGACGGCCGCAGGCCGGTAAATGTTCATGACAGAATCCGGTAAACATCCCGGGCGGAAACTGTCGGTCGGACCGGGCAAGATGGCGATGTGGGGTCCTCATCGATCGACCGCTTCACCCAGGTGACCAAGGAGTGGTTCACCGGGGCCTTCGCGGCGCCCACGGCGGCGCAGGAAGGGGCGTGGGATTCGATCTCGCGAGGGGACGACACCCTGGTGGTGGCGCCCACCGGATCGGGCAAGACCCTGTCGGCGTTTCTGTGGTCGATCGACCGGCTCGCCGCCGAACCCGTCCCCGCCGACCCCCGGCGGCGCTGCCGGGTCGTCTACGTCTCGCCGATGAAGGCGCTCGCCGTGGACGTGGAGCGCAACCTGCGCGCCCCGCTCGCCGGGATCCGGCACACCGCGCGCCGCCTCGGCCTGCCGCCCGCCGACATCACCGTGGCGATCCGCTCGGGCGACACCAGCGCGCAGGATCGGCGCCGATTCGCCGTCAAACCATCCGACATCCTCATCACCACCCCCGAATCCCTCTTTCTCCTTCTCACCAGCGAGGCCCGGGAGTCCCTGCGCGGGGTCGAGACGGTGATCGTGGACGAGGTGCACGCGGTGGCCGGGACCAAGCGCGGCGCCCACCTCTCCCTCAGCCTGGAGCGGCTCGACGCACTCCTCGCCAAGCGGGCCCAGCGCATCGGGCTGTCGGCGACGGTACGGCCGACGGCCGAGATCGCCGCCTTCCTGGGGGGTTCCCGGCCGGCCGCGGTCGTCCAGCCGCCCGCCGGCAAACGCATCGAGATCGACGTGATCGTGCCCGTGGAGGACATGGCCGAGCCCGCCGGCGGCGCCGACGTCTCCGACTCGCCGGAGCGGGCCAGGAGCATCTGGCCCCACATGGAGGAGCACCTGCTCACCCTGATCGACGACCACAAGTCGACGATCGTCTTCGCCAACTCGCGGCGGCTGGCGGAGCGGCTCTGCACCCGCCTCAACGAGCTCTCCTCCGAGCGGGTGCACGGCCCCGCCGCGCCGGGGGCGGTGCCCGCCGCGATGATGGCCCAGGCGGGCTCGTCCAAGGCCAGGGACGTCTCCACCGAGATCGTCCGGGCCCACCACGGCTCGGTCTCCAAGGAGGAGCGCGCCCACATCGAGGAGGAGCTGAAGTCCGGGCGGCTGGCCGCGGTGGTGGCGACCTCCAGTCTCGAACTCGGCATCGACATGGGCGCGGTCGACCTGGTCGCCTGTGTGGAGGCGCCGCCCAGCGTGGCGAGCGGGCTCCAGCGGATCGGGCGCGCGGGCCACCAGGTGGGGGCCGTCTCCAAGGGAGTGATCTTCCCCAAGTACCGCGGCGACCTGGTGCAGACCGCCGTGGTCGCCGAGCGGATGAAGGCCGGGGAGATCGAGGAGACGCACTACCCGCGCAACCCGCTGGACGTGCTCGCCCAGCAGATCGTCGCGATGACCGCGATGGACCCCTGGACCGTGGACGAGCTGGAGGAGCTGGTCAAGAAGGCCGCGCCGTACGCGACCCTGCCCAGGTCGGCGCTGGAGGCCACCCTGGACATGCTCGCCGGTCGCTACCCGAGCGAGGAGTTCGCCGAGCTGCGCCCGCGCGTCGTGTGGGACCGGGTCACCGGTGCCGTGCACGGCCGCCCCGGCTCCCAGCGCCTCGCCGTCACCAGCGGCGGCACCATCCCCGACCGGGGACTGTTCGGGGTCTTCCTCGCCGGAGGTTCGGGCAGGCAGAGCAGCAGGGTCGGCGAGCTCGACGAGGAGATGGTCTACGAGTCCCGGGTCGGCGACGTCTTCGTCCTCGGCGCCACCTCCTGGCGGATCGAGGACATCACCCACGACCGGGTCCTGGTCTCCCCCGCGCCCGGCAGGCCGGGCAAACTCCCCTTCTGGCACGGAGACTCGGCCGGCCGGCCCGCCGAGCTCGGCCGCGCCCTCGGCACGTTCCTGCGGGAGCTCGCCTCCCTGGAGCCCGGACCGGCCGCCGAGCGGGTGCGGGCTGCCGGTCTGGACGACCACGCCACCGCGAACCTCCTCGCCTATCTGCGGGAGCAGCGCGAAGCGACCGGGTACGTCCCCGACGACCGGACCCTGGTGGTGGAGCGCTTCCACGACGAGCTGGGCGACTGGCGGGTGGTCGTGCACTCGCCGTACGGGGCCCGGGTCCACGCCCCGTGGGCCCTGGCCGTCAACCGGCGGCTCCGGGAGCGGTACGACGTGGACGCCCAGGCCGTCCACACCGACGACGGCATCGTGATCCGGGTCCCCGACACCCTGGAGGGGGCGCCCACCGACGTCGCCGCCTTCGACCCCGAGGAGATCGAGCGGATCGTCACCGAGGAGCTGGGCGGTTCCGCGCTGTTCGCCGCGCGGTTCCGCGAGTGCGCGGGCCGGTCGCTGCTGCTCCCCCGGCGCAGCCCCGGCAGGCGGACGCCGCTGTGGCAGCAGCGCCGCCGCGCCGCCCACCTGCTGCAGGTGGCGAGCCGCTACCCGGGGTTCCCCGTCGTCCTGGAGACGGTGCGGGAGTGCCTGCGGGACGTCTTCGACGTTCCGGGGCTCGTCCGGCTCATGCGGGACATCGCCGCGCGGCGGGTGCGGATCGTGGAGGTGGAGACGGTCCAGGCGTCGCCGTTCGCCGCGTCGCTCCTCTTCCACTACATCGGCGCGTTCATGTACGAGGGCGACGCGCCGCTCGCCGAGCGACGGGCCCAGGCCCTCACCCTGGACACCGCGCTCCTCGCCGAGCTGCTCGGCGAAGCCGATCTGCGCGAGCTCCTCGACCCCGCGGTCGTCGAGGAGGCCGGACTCGAACTCGGGCGGCGGACACGCCCGCTCAAAGACGCCGAGGACCTCGCCGATCTGCTCCGGACCCACGGCCCGCTCCCGCCGGAGCAGGTCCGGGTGCGAGGCGGGACCGCTGAGTGGCTCGTCGCGCTGGAGCGGGAGCGCCGGGCCGTCCGGGTCCGGATCGCGGGGGCCGAGCAGTGGGCGGCGATCGAGGACGCCGGACGGCTGCGGGACGCGCTCGGGGTGCCGATGCCCGTGGGGATCCCGCAGGTCTTCCTCGAACCGGTGGCGGACCCGCTGGGCGACCTGCTCGCCCGGCACGCCCGGACCCACGGGCCGTTCACCGCCGACGCCGCCGGGGCGCGGTACGGCCTCGGGGTCGCCGTCGTCGTGGACGGGCTGCGCGGGCTCGCGGCGGCCGGACGGGTCTTCTCCGGGGAGTTCACCCCCGGCGGCCGGGGCGAGGAGTGGTGCGACGCCGAGGTGCTCCGGATGCTCCGCCGCAGGTCGCTGGCCCGGCTCCGCAAGGAGGTGGAGCCGGTCACCCCCGAGACGCTCGCCGTGTTCGCCCCCCGCTGGCACGGCGTGGGCGGGCCGCGGCCGCGCGGCGGAGGGCTTGCCGCGACGGACGCCCTGGTGACGGCGATCGAGCGGCTGCAGGGTGCGGCGGTCCCCGCGTCAGCGCTGGAGACCCTGGTGCTCCCGGCGCGTGTCCCCGGATACGAGCCGGCGCTCCTGGACGCGCTCACCTCCTCGGGCGAGGTCGTCTGGGCGGGCCAGGGCGGGCTCTCCGGCGGGGACGGGTGGGTCGCGCTCTACTTCGCCGACACCGCGCCGCTGCTCATGCCGGAACCGGCCGAGATCACACTGACCCCGCTGCACGAGGGGGTGCTCACCGCGCTCGACGGCGGCGGGGCGCTCTTCTTCCGCGCGCTGTCGGACCGGCTCGGCTCACTCGACGACGGGGCGCTCGCCCTGGCCCTGTGGGACCTGGTGTGGTCGGGCCGGGTCACCGGGGACACGCTCGCCCCGCTCCGGGCGGCGCTCGGCACCGGACGGCCCGCGCACCGTCCCCCAACCGCGCGGCGGCGTGGCCGCGCGGTGCTCCCCACCCGGAGCGGACCGCCCACCGTCTCCGGCCGCTGGTGGCTCCTGCCGCAGCCGTCGGGGGCACCCACCGAGCGGGCCCACGCGCTCGCCGAAGCCCTGCTCGAACGGCACGGCGTGCTCACCCGCGGCGCGGTGGCCGCCGAACGGGTACCCGGGGGTTTCGCCGGGGTTTACCCGGTTTTGCGGGCTTTTGAGGAGGGTGGCCGCTGCCGCCGGGGTTACTTCGTGGAAGGCCTGGGCGGCGCCCAGTTCGCGCTGCCGGGGGCCGTCGACCGGCTCCGTGCCTCCTCAATCGATGCCTCCTCAATCAATGCCTCCTCAATCGATGCCTCCTCAATCAATGCCTCCTCCGCCGACGCGACCGCGCCCGCCGGGGCCGCGGACCGGGCACCCGCCGCGGTGGTCCTGGCCGCGACCGACCCCGCGCAGCCGTACGGCGCCGCGCTGCCCTGGCCGGAGACGGACTCGGGGCACCGGCCGGGACGCAAGGCCGGAGCCCTCGTGGTACTGGTCGACGGACGTCTCACCCTTTATGTGGAGAAGGGCGGAAAAACCGTACTCTCCTGGGGCGAACAGGAGTTGCAGCCCGCCGTCGACGCCTTGGCCGCCACGATCCGGGCCGGCGCCCTCGGTAAGCTCACGGTCGAGCGCGCGGACGGGGTCCCCGTCGCGGACTCCCCCCTCGCCGCGGCGCTGGAGGCGGCCGGATTCCACCCCACTCCCCGGGGTCTGCGTCTGCGGGCCTGAACCGACGGCGCATGTCGCCTCCGCCGATCGGAAACGCCGCCGCCTCGGCATTCCGGTGGGCCACCCGGGCGGTGCCGCGCCTCGAAACGACGTCTCCCGAGGGGCGCCTCGCACCCGTCCTCCGGAACGGCGCGACCCGGGCGGGATTCCCCGGGGACCTGTGGCCGCCATTCTTCCGATTTAGTGATATAAGGGGCGATGTTAGGGAAATCACCGTTAATTGATAATTCGGCGAAGAGCAGGCAGAGGGGCGAGTGTGACCGACCCAGTGGACCGGGACAACCCCAAGTATGTCGTGATCGGCGCGGGACCTGCGGGCCTGCAGCTCAGCTATTTCCTTCAGGAAGTCGGAGCGGACTACCTCTGCCTGGAACGCGAAGCGGAACCCGGCTGTTTCTTCCGAACATTTCCACGACACCGGCGCCTCATCTCGCTGAACAAGGTCCAGGTGCGGAGTGAGGACCCGGAGATCAGGCTCCGCTGGGACTGGAACTCCCTGCTCAACGATTCACTGATGTTTCCCGACTACAGCCGGGACTACTTCCCTCAGGCCGACGATCTCCTGCGGTACCTGGCGGATTTCTCCCGCACCCATCGGCTCCGGGTCCGGTACGGCACCGAGGTGACCCGCGTCAGCCGTACCCGGTCCGGATTCACCCTGACGACCGCCGACGGCCGGACGATTCGCTGCGAATGCCTGATCGCCGCCACCGGCTGGGGTGCTCCCTACGTCCCCCCGATCGACGGGATCGAGCACGCGCTCGGCTACGAGGACGCCCCCGTCGACCCGTCGTGGTACGACGGACGGCGGGTGCTGATCATCGGCAAGGGGAACTCGGCCTTCGAGACCGCCGATTCGCTTTTGGGACATGCCGCAATGGTTCACCTGGCGAGCCCGAACCCCCTCCGGCTCGCGTGGAACACCAAACACCCCGGCCATGTCCGGGGAATGTACGGAATGCTCCTGGACAGCTACCAGTTCAAAACCCTGGATTCGGTTCTCGATTGCACGGTCGACTCGATTCGCCGCCAGGGCGACCGATACATCGTCGACATCACGTACACGCATGCGGACGGGGAGCGTGCCACCCTGGAGTACGAGTCGGTGATTCGGTGCACAGGTTTCCAAATGCGGCGTGACATATTCGCCGACGACTGCCTTCCGGAATTGGCGCCGGGTAACCGAATTCCCGCGATAAACCCCGACTGGCAGTCCGTGAACGTCGACGGGCTCTACTTCGCGGGGACCATGATGCAGGCCCGCGACTTCAAACGCGCCTCTTCGGCGTTCATCGACGGATTCCGATACAACCTCCGCACGATGCGGCGGCTCCTCTCCGAACGCTACGACGGCGTGCCGCTCCCCCGCCACGAGGTCCCCGTCGCCGGGCTCACCGAATCGATCCTCGATCGGGTGAACTGGAGCTCCGCGCTGTGGACGCAGTTCGAGTACCTGTGCGACGCGATCGTCCTCTCCGACGACGGGGAGCGCGCCTGGCGCTACGAAGACCTCCCCGAGGACTACGCCGTACGGCGATTTCGCGACCTGTACACCGTGACGCTGCGGTGGGGGCGGGCCAACCACCCCGACATCTTCGCCATCCAGCGCCACCCCCAGCCCGAGAACGCGGCCAAGAGCGCCTTCATCCACCCCGTGATCAGGCGGTACGAGCACGGCAGGCTCGTCGACGAGCTCCACCTGCTCGAAGACCTCCTCGCCGACTGGCGGCAGCCCGAACGCCACATCACGCCGCTCCGGGAGTTCCTCGCGGGCAAGCCGTAGCGCCCCGGAATCCCCGTCCCGGCCGGAGTCCGTACCGATCACTGATCGGTTAGTGTGACGGTCATGCGTTGGACAGCGGCTCAGATCGGGGATCAAACCGGCATGACGGCCGTCGTGACCGGTGCCAACAGCGGGATCGGGCTGGTCACGGCGGGTGAGCTGGCCCGGCGGGGAGCCGAGGTCGTCCTCGCCTGCCGGGACGTCGGCAAAGGCGAGCGGGCCGCGGACCGGATCCGCGGCGCCGCGCCGGACGCCCGCCTCAGCGTACGGGCCCTGGACCTCGCCGACCTGGGCTCCGTCCGCGGGTTCGCCGAGGAGATCGGCGAGCTCGACCTGCTCGTCAACAACGCCGGGGTCATGGCGACGCCGTACCGGAAGACGGCCGACGGGTTCGAGATGCAGCTGGGGACCAACCATCTCGGACACTTCGCGCTGACCGGGCTGCTGCTGCCCGCCCTGCTCGCCCGCCCGCGACCCCGGGTGGTCACCGTGAGCAGCGGCATGCACCGCGGCGGGCGGATCGACTTCGACGACCTGAACGGCGAGCGCAGGTACCGCAAGTGGGGCGCGTACTCACAGTCCAAGCTGGCCAACCTGCTCTTCGCCTTCGAACTCCAGCGCCGGGCCGCCGGTACCGCCCTGCGCTCCGTCGCCGCCCACCCGGGATTGGCCTCCACCAACCTGCAGTCGAGCGAGTCGCGGATGACGCACAACCGCCTCACCGACGCCGGCTGGGCGCTCGTCGCCCGCCTGATCGCGCAGAGCGCGGACCAGGGTGCCCTGCCGATCCTCTACGCCGCGACCGAGCCCGACCTGCCGGGTGGGAGCTACGTCGGCCCCGGCGGTTTCGTGGAGATGCGCGGTTACCCCGTGCTCGTCGCCTCGAGCGCCGCCGCCCGCGACCAGGCGACCGCACGCCGGCTCTGGGAGCTCTCCGAGGAGCTCACCGGGGTGCGGTACCTGGACGACGGTCAGGCGGGATAGTCCGCGAAATCGTAGATCGCCGCCCGGGCGCCGACGGACATCGCCCAGTAGCGGTCGCCGTAGGACCAGTGCCACCATTCGGTCGGATAGTTCACCAACCCCGCGGGCTCAAGCGCCGCTGCCATGATCCGGCGATTGTGCGTCGCCTCCGCGCCGATCCCCTCGGCCGCCGTGTAGCAGCGGCCCGCGCTCGCCTCCGGCGTGGCGTTGACGGGGGTGCCCAGGTCCAGCTCCTCGCCGTCCTCGGTGCACAGGGTCAGGTCGACCGCAGCCCCCGCGATGTGCGGGGCCACCTCGATCGGTGCGACGTATCGGCTGGCGGCCACCCGGAGCTGCTCCTCGGACCAGTCCCGATGGGCGGCGCGGAGCTCGCTCGCGTACTCGTCGAAGTACTTGCGCTGAAGGTCCTTCGGCCGGAAACCCTCCACGACCAGGAGCCGGTACCCGTCCGGAAGCAGCCGCTGCGCCTGAAGTAGGCGGTCGAGCAGGCCCGAGCGCAGCTGCGCGTACGCGCCCTCGTGATCGCGGAGCCGATCGTCCATGCGGAGACGGCCCCGCACGTCGTGGAGCGGTTCCCCACACTCCTCGACGGGGATCGCGCCTACCCGGGAATCCGACATCAACACCACATCGCGCATGACCCAAAATCCTTGCACATCACGAGGTCGTGCTCGTGAAGACCACCTCCCGTGCCTGGTCAAGCGCTGCCAGCAACGCGCCGCGCAGGACGGGGTTCCCCCGCACCTCGGTCACGGTCACCCGGGGCTGGCTGGGGCAGACCCGGGCGACGGCGTCGGCCACGCGCTCGGCGAGTTCGACGCCGCCCGAGCCGCCCACCTCGCCGCCGAGCACGATGAGCCCGGGGTCGAGGACGACCGACACCGCCGCCACCCCGACCGCGAGCCGGTCGGCGAGCGCGTCGAGGAACGCCTCGCCTTCGGTTCCTCCGTCGAGCGCGGCCAGGACGCACTCCCCGGGGGTGGGGGCCGCGAAGCCGTACGCGTTGGCCAGCGATTGGACCGCCAGACCGCCGGCGAGTCGCTGGAACGACCCGGACTGGGGTGACCCGACGTCGGTGGGCAGAGGTTCGCCGGGTACGGGCAGCCAGCCGATCTCGCCGGCGCCTCCGGTGAGTCCGCGGTAGAGGCGGCCGCCCAGCATGACGCCGAGTCCCTGCCCCACCCCCACCCACATCAGGACGAAGTCATCCATGTCCACCGCAGCGCCGTACTCGCGTTCGGCGATCGCCGCGAGATTGACGTCGTTCTCCACGACCACCGGCAGGTTGAGGTCGCGGCGGAGCACCGCGAGCATCCCGTTGTGCCAGGGCGGGAGGTCGTAGGAGAACCGGACGTCGCCGGTCCGGGGGTCGATGATCCCCCGAGTGCCGATCACGAAGGCGCTGAGCCGGGAAATCGTGATCTTGGCCAACTCGCAGACCTGGATCACCGCGTCGTGGATGTTCTTGGCCGGATCCTCCCCGTCGTTGGGGTTGAGCGTGACCTCGGCGACAATCTTTCCGGTGATGTCGGCGACACCCGCGGTAACTTTTTCCGGCAGAACTTCCAAACCGGCCACATAGGCACTTGACGGGACCACGGCGTAGAGGGCGGCGTTGGGCCCTCTGCTCCCATAGTGCTCCCCCACCACGGCGACCAAGCCTCGGCTCTCCAGCCGGGAGAGAAGCTGAGCGGCGGTCACTTTGGACAGTCCCGTACGTTCTCCCAGCTGAGAGCGGGTCAACGGGCCCTCGGAGAGAAGTAGTTCCAGCGCTGCGCGGTCGTTCAACTCGCGCAGTAGCCGCGGTGTCCCCGGGCGGCGTGACATGCGGCTGCTCCTGTCTATATCGATCCGCTAACAGCGGGTATTTTTTAGGAAACTTTCTTGTTAGTTTAGCGGCAGACATCGGGCGGGCAAGGTACTCCGGCAGGTGACCTGGACCAGCGACATCAAGGTTTTAATGCCGGATGCCGACACCGCTCAAACCCTCAATGCGACACAAAGCCGACGGAGAGCCAGCCCCTGTACCCAAGTGGCGCTTCCGCGAGGCGATGCCGGGAAGGGAGAACCCGAGTGAAGATCGCAAAATTCGCGGCCGTCACCGCCGCACTCGCTTTTGGTCTCAGCGCGTGCGGGGGCGCCGAACCTGCCGAGCCGCCCAAGGCCGCGGACTCCTCCGCGCCCACCGGGCCGAAGTACGCAGGCCAGACGCTCACGGTCTGGCGTCTTGGCGACCCGAACGACGTCGTCAAGAAGTACCAGGACGACCTCAGCGCGGCTTTCACCGCCGCCACCGGAGCCACGGTCAACACCCAGTGGATCCCCTGGCCCGAGGTGAACAACCGGTTCACCGCGGCCGCGGCCGGCGGCGAGGGCCCGGACGTCACCGAGATCGGTAACGACCAGGTGCTCACCTGGCAGACCGAGGACGCGCTCGCCGACCTCACCGCGGTCGTCCAGGCCACCGAGGACTTCAAGGCCATCCCGGCGAACCTGTGGGGCCTGGAGACGGTCGACGGCAAGGTCTACGCCGTGCCGTGGGGCGGTGGCACCCGCGCGATCCTGTACCGCGTGGACTGGTTCAAGGAGCTCGGCATCGAGATCCCCAAGAACTGGGACGAGCTCGTGGCGGCCGGCAAGAAGATCGTGGAGAAGAAGGGTAAGGACGTCGACGGCTTCGCCTTCAACGGCGGCAGCGACTCCAACCACGCCCTCGCCCCCTTCACCTGGTCCCTCGGCGGCGAGTACGCCGTCAAGGAAGGCGACAAGTGGGTCGGCAAGCTGACCGACCCCACCTTCAAGGAGGGCTTCACCTTCTACGCCGACCTGGTGGCCAAGCACGGCGTCTCCCGGAAGTCCGCGCTCACCCAGAACGCCACGGACATCCGGACCCGCTTCGCCAACAACAAGGTCGGCATGTACATCACGGCTCCTTGGGACATCGCCACCATCAAGGAGGCCAACAAGAAGCTGAAGGACGAGCAGATGGGGTTCTTCACGATCCCCGCCAAGGACGGTTCCCCCGCTCCCGCCTTCCAGGGCGGTAACGACATCGCCGTCTGGAACGACGCCAAGAACAAGGAACTGGCGTACGAGTTCGTCAAGCTCGCCGCGGGCAAGCAGTGGGGCACCCGGTACGCCACCGACGGCGGCCTCCTGCCGCTCTACCCGGACGCCCTGGCCGCGCTGGCCAGCGACCCGGTTCAGGCGCCGTTCGCCGCGACCTTCCCCAAGGCGCGGACCTTCCCCAACGACGCCAACTGGACCGAGGCCAACGAGACCAAGGCCGTCCTGCAGAACGCCCTCCGGGCGGTCATCGAGGGCAAGAAGAACGTGGATACCGCTCTCGCTGACGCCAACACGGAACTCGAGACCATCCTTAACCAGTAACCATGACTCAGACGCAATCGGCCGTCCGGGGCGGAGACGACTCCTCCGCCCCGGCACGGGGTGATCGGAAGGACCGCGCCCCGCGGCCGTCACGTTCCTTGCCGACTTGGTCCCTTCCCTACTTCCTGCTCCTCCCCGGTCTCGCGGTTATCGCGGCGCTCCTGATCTACCCCCTCTTCCAGATGGTGGTGATGTCCTTCCAGAAGGTGGGCATCCGCCAGGTCCGGGGGGCACCCGCGGAGTTCGTCGGAACCGACAACTACCGGCAGATCCTGGAGAACCCGCTCTTCTGGTCGTCGCTCCGGAACACGGTGTTCTTCGCCGTCGCCGCCGTCTCGCTCACGCTGATCCTGGGCACCCTCGTCGGGCTGCTGATCCACCGCCTGGGCAAGAAGATGGCCAACACCGTGATCGTCGGGATCATCGCCGCCTGGGCCGTCCCCCCGGTCGCCGCGGCCATCATCTGGCGCTGGCTGTTCGACGCCGAGCAGGGCATCATCAACTGGGCGCTCAACTTTCTGCCCGACTGGCTCTCCCAGCTGCTCTTCGGTCGTTCGGACTGGACCGGCGAGCCCTGGCTCAACGACCCGCTGACGATCTACCTGGTGCTCGTCGTCATGGTGGTCTGGCAGTCCTTCCCGTTCGTCGCGGTGTCGGTGCTGGCCGGTCTGAAGAGCATCCCCACCTCGCTGTACGAGGCGGCCAGGGTTGACGGGGCGACCCCCGTCCGGATCTTCCGGAAGATCACCTTCCCGATGCTCAAGCCGGTGTTCGCGGTGCTCACCGTGCTCTCCATCATCTGGGACTTCAAGGTCTTCGGTCAGCTGTACGTCCTGATGAGCGGCCCCACCAACCGGGATGCGCTCAACCTCTCCCTGTTCTCCTTTGCCGAGGCGTTCCGCAGCCCGCCCAAAATGGGCACCGGTGCGGCGATCGCGGTCGTGCTGACGCTGATCCTGCTCATCGTCACGCTGATCCACATCCGGCAGATCGTCAAACAGGAGGACGACATCCGATGAGCGACCTCACGGCCGAGCGCCTCCGCACCCCCGGGAAACCCCACCAGACGCCCAAGCATCTCCGCAAGGGCGCCAAGCGAACCCGCACCGTCGCGCGACTTCGCAGGGTGGCGCTGAACGCGACGGGGATCCTGGTGTTCCTCGCCGCGATCTTCCCGGTGTACTGGATGGTCGCCTCCGCCTTCAAGTCCAACGAACAGATCTTCACCACCGAGTTCATCCCGATCCCCACCGATCCCACCCTCGACCACTTGTCGCGGGTGTTCACCGAAGGGGTCGCGGGCAACTCGATCTGGCTCTACCTGCGCAACAGCGCGCTCGTCGCGGTCTCCACCGTGCTGATCGGAGCGGTGCTCGCCCTGCTCGCCGCCACGGCGATCTCCCGGTTCAGGTTCAGAGGCCGTACCTCGTTCCTGATCCTGCTGCTGATCGTGCAGATGGTGCCCGCCGAGGCCCTGCTGATCCCGCTGTTCCTGATGGTCAAGCGACTCGGCCTGTTCGACCAGTTCCTGGGCCTCATCGTGATCAACGTCGGGCTCACCCTCCCGTTCGGGATCTGGATGCTGCGCACCTTCGTGGCGGCGGTCCCCAGGGAACTGGAGGAGGCCGCGTGGATCGACGGGGCCGGCCGGTTCACCACCTTCTGGCGGGTGCTGTTCCCGCTGGTCGCCCCCGGTCTGGTGGCCACCAGCATCTTCTCCTTCATCACGGCCTGGAATGAGCTGATCTTCGCGCTCATCCTGATGACCGACTCCACGCGGTACACCATGCCCGTGGCGTTGCAGTTCTTCTTCGGACAACGCGGGACCGACTGGGGTGCGATCATGGCCGCATCCACCCTGATGACCCTCCCGGTTATCGTGTTCTTCATGCTCGTCCAACGCCGCATGGTGTCCGGCCTCGTCGCCGGCGCCGTGAAGGGCTGAGCCACAGCTCGCCGTCACCTCCGCCGTGCGACGTACGCGTGTGACAACCACGCGGGTACGCCGTACGGCGACATCCCCCACATCCCCGAGCACATCTAAGGAGACGAGCACGATCATGTCCGTTACGAACGACCGGGAGCTCCTTCGTCTCGCGTCCGGTACGCTGCTCGCCGCCTTCCAGGGAACGACCCCACCCGAGTGGCTCCGGCGGGACCTCGCCGACGGACTGGGCGGTGTCACGCTCTTCGGCTTCAACATCACCGGAGCCGAGCAGCTCACGTCGCTGACCGCGCAACTCCGCACCCACGGCGACATGATCATCTCCCTCGACGAGGAAGGCGGCGACGTCACCCGTCTCGCCTACAACGTCGGCAGCCTCTACCCGGGGAACGCCGCGCTGGGAGTGATCGACGACCTCGACCTGACCCAGAGCGTCTACCGGTCCATCGGCTCCGAACTCGCCCAGTGCGGGGTCAACCTGGATATGGCGCCATCCGCCGACGTCAACACGGCGGACGACAACCCCATCATCGGGACCCGCTCCTTCGGTTCATCCACCGACCTGGTCAGCCGGCACACCGTCGCGGCCGTCCAGGGTCTGCAGGACGTCGGTGTGGCGGCCTGCGTCAAGCACTTCCCCGGCCACGGGGCGACCCAGCAGGACTCCCATGTGGAGATCCCGACGGTCGACGTCTCCAGGGAGGTCCTGGAGTCCCGGGAGCTCGCCCCCTTCCGCGCCGCGATCAAGGCCGGCACCAAGTCGATCATGACTGCGCACGTCCGGGTCCCGGTCCTGACCGGAACCGCGCCGGCCACGCTCTCCCCAGCGGCGCTCACCCATCTCCTCCGCGATGAGATGGGCTACAACGGTGTCGTGGTCACCGACGCCCTCGACATGCACGCGATCACCGAAAGCGTCGGCATCGAGCAGGGAGCGGTGCTCTCGCTCGCCGCCGGCTCCGACCTGATCTGCCTCGGCCCCCTCCCGACCGCCGACGTCGTCGAGTCGATCCGGAACGCCATCGTCACCGCGATCGTCGAGGGCCGTCTTCCCGCCTCCCGTCTGGAGGAGGCGGCCGAGCGGGTTTCCCGCCTGCACGCCTGGTTCCGCACCACCCCCCGTACCGAGATCACCGGCAACGGGGTCGGCATCTCCGCCGCCCGCCGCGCCGTACACCTCACCGGGACCCCCAAGACGCTGGTGAACCCGCTCGTGGTCGAGATCCAGACCCCGCCGACGATCGCGGTCGGCGATGTGCCGTGGGGACTCCCCCTGGACGGCGCGGAAGTCACCCGGGTCGACCACGAATCGGCCGAACCGACCGCGATCTTGGAACGCGCCACAAACCGATCCTTGATCCTTGTGGTCCGAGACGCCCACCGCTACCCCACCACCCAGAAGATCGTCTCATCGGTGCTGGCAGGCCGGCCCGACGCGACGGTCGTGGAGATGGGGCTGCCGATCTGGCGCCCGCCGGCCGAGATCTACCTGGCGACGTACGGCGCCGCGCGGGCCAACGCCCAAGCCGCCGCCGAACTGCTCACGATCTGAGCGGCCGTCGCACAGACTCGGGCGCCGCCGCACCTCACCCCGGTGCGGCGGCGCCTGACGTTTTCGCCCGCAGGCTCAGGCCTTCGGGGAGAAGACCTCCTCGCGAGCCTGGTCCAAAGCGGCGAGGACGGCCCCCGCCATGACCGGGTTGCCCGGCACCTCGCTCACCACGACCTGGGGACGGATCGGGCACATCCTGGCGACGGCCTCCTCCACCCGGCCGGTCAGCCGGGCCCCGCCGGCCTGGCCGACCTCCCCGGCGAGCACGACCAGCCCGGGATCGAGGACCACGCAGACCGACGCGACGCCGAGGGCGAGCCGCCCCGCGACCTCGTCCAGGAAGGCGGCTCCCCGCTCCCCGCCGTCGACGGCGGCGGCGACGCACTCGGCGGCGGACTGCCCGGCCGCGGCGACGCCGTAACTCTCGGCGAGCTCGGCGACCGCGACCGCGCTGACCAGGGACTGGAGTCCTCCGGCGAGCGACGGGAGCCGGCCGGGCCGGGCCAGGACGTCCTCGGCGAGCGGCACCCCGGGCACGGGAAGGTAGCCGATCTCGCCCGCGCTGCCCGAACGGCCGCGGTGCACCCGGCCGCCGAGGATGACGGCGAGCCCGATACCCCGGCCCACCCAGAGCAGGACGAAGTCGTCGGCGCCCCGTGCCGCGCCCTGCTCGCGCTCGGCGATCGCGGCGAGGTTGACGTCGTTCTCGATCGTGACGCGGCGGCGCAGGCTCGCGGCGAGCGCGCTGTGGATGCCCTCATGCCAGCCGGGAAGGTCGAAGGAGAACCGGACGTCGCCCGTGCGCGGGTCGACGACTCCGGGGGTCCCGATCACGACGGAGCGCAGTTTCGACAGGGCCACCTTGGCGGTACGGCAGGCCTTGGTTACCGCGCTATGCACAATTTTGACGGGATCCCCGCCACCATTGGGATCCACTGTGATCTCGGCAACAATTTCACCACTTATGTCAGCAATTCCAGTGGTGATACTTTCCGGACCGACGTCAAGTCCCGCCACATAGGCACAGGAGGGGACGATCGCGTAGAGAGCCGCATTCGGCCCCCTTCCCCCCGCTTGTTCACCGACCACCGCGACAAGGCCGCGCTCTTCCAGCCTGGCCAGCAGTTGCGAGGCGGTGACCTTTGACAACCCGGTCAACTGACCGATCTGCGCCCGCGTCAGAGGCCCCGATCGCAGGAGCAGCTCCAAAGCGGCACGGTCGTTGATCTCCCGTAATAGTCTCGGCACGCCCGGCCGACGCTCCACCATGCGATTCCCTCCCGCCGCAGCTCATTAATCTCGCAAAAACGGCCGGTTGTCTATTTCAATTCGCTAACGACATCTATCTCTTAAGAACCCTTCTTGTTAGTTTAGCGCTTGCGATGCCCACTCCCGACGGGTCCCGACCGGTCGGTGATCGGCATGTTTACCCGAGGTGTAAGGAGAATGCCGCTGGAACCCGGCCGACCCCGGCTCTCGCAGGGGCAGAGCCGACGCCGGGAAGGTGTTCCCTCACTTGCCGTCCGGTGCGATGGGACGTGAAGATTCCTCCTAACCATCAGGAGGGTCCATGACAATGCCACTGAGATCAACGACGCTTCCGTCGTGCGATCGTCCGATCGCCGGGTGGTCTCGCGCGCGCAAGGAGGATCGGTGACCGGCGCCGCCGAGACCCCGAAGCGGCCTCGCCAGGTGGATCCCTGGGCCGTCGCGAGCCTGGCCCTTGGCGTACTCCTCCTCCTCGACGTCCAGCGGGTCTTCCTCCCGTCCCTGATCACGATCTTCGGGCGGGCGGCGGAGACCCCCGCCGAGCAGCTCGGGCTCTTCGCCCTCCTCTGGTTCCTGCTCCCGTTCGCGATCGTCCCGTTCGGATCCCGGATCGGCTTCGGCCGGATCGCCTTCGGCGGCGCCGTCCTGCTCGCACTCATCAGGGTCGCGCTGCAGGCCACCGACGGCGGGCAGCCGCAGCTCCTCCTCGCCGCCGCCGGGACGACCGCCGGCCTGCTCTGGCTGTACGGCTGCGCGCACACCCTCCCTCGCCGCGCCGTACCCGTCGGCCTCATCGGCGGGCTCACCCTGTCCACCCTTGTCCACGTGGCACTCGGCACCGTCGACTTCGTCTGGCGGGACGGCGTCCTCCCCTGGGTGGGGAGCGTCGCCCTCGTCCTGGCCTTCCTGGTCGTGGTACGGCTGACGCCGCGCGAGCAGGACGAACCGGCCTCGTCCGCCGCCTGGTTCCTGGCCGGACCCGTCCTGCTCGTCAACGGGGTGTTCAGCGGGGTGTTCGCGCACACCTCCCCGGTGAGCGCGCACCCCCTGCTCGGGAACGGGCCGCTCCTGGTCGCCCTTTTCCTCATCGGGCACCTCGCGGCCGTGGTGGCGGCCCGCTACGGGGCCAATCGGGCCGTCGCCTTCTTCGTCGTCTACGGGGTGTTCGGCTTCTTCTCCCCGAGCGCCCTCTTCGCCGTGCTCATGGCGGTCGGCCTGGCCGGCTGCCTCGCGGTGACCGCTGGGGCCGCCGCCAAGGGACGGCAGGGGCTCGCGCTCCTGCTGGGCATGGTGGTCTTCGTGCTCGCGACCTTCGGCTACTACGCCGCCTACGACCTCGGCTACCCCAACCAGTGGATCCCCGCCGTCGTCGCCGCCGTCATCCTCGGGATCGCCCTGCGCAAGGGCAGCCCCGAACCGCAGGAGAGCCTCCCCCGGGCCACCGTCGTCCGCGGGGTCGCCGTCGTGGTGGCCGTCGCCCTCCTGGTGACCGCCGCGACCTGGCCGGCGGCCGTCGAACGGAAGACGTCGAACGGGGACTCCCTCAAGCTGATCGCCTACAACATCCGCATGGGCTTCGGCCTGGACGGAACCCTCGCCCTCGATCGCATCGCCGAATGGGCGCGCGACCAGCAGCCCGACGTCGTCCTGCTGAGCGAGGTCGACCGGGGATGGATGCTCAACGGCGGCCACGACGGCGTCGCCCGCCTCGCCGAGCGCATGGGGATGCGCCACTACTTCGCCCCGGCAGCCGATCCCCTGTGGGGTGACGCGATCCTCACCAACCTCCCCGTCACGGAGCTGACCAGCCGTCGGCTGGACTCCTACGGCGCGCCCACCGGCGCCCAGGTGCAGAGCGCGACGGTCGAGGTCGGGCGGCACAAGGTGACGATCGTCAACACCCACCTCCAGGCCCCGGCCGAGCAGGCGCGCGACGTCGCCAGGCTCACGGCGGGCCTGGCGGAGAAGGGCCCCGTCATCCTCGCCGGCGACATGAACGTCGAACCGGGGGAAAAGCCCTTTGAGGACCTCATCCGGTCCGGGCTGGTCGACGGCCTCGCCGCGGTACGGCCCCTGCCCACCTCCCCCGCCGACAACCCCGCCCAGCAGATCGACCACGTCTTCGTCACGGCGGGACTAAAGGTGGAATCGGCCCAGGCACCACGTCTCCGGTACTCCGACCACCTGCCTGTCATGGTCACTGTGCGGATGAACGGATAATGGTTACATGCGCCTTTCTGCCCGTGTCGACTACGCCCTCCGTGCCGCCGCCGAACTCGCCGCCTCGGGGGGTGGGCCAACGACCGTCGGGGAGCTGGCCAAAGCACAGGAACTCCCGCCCAAGTACCTGGAGAACATCCTGTTGCAGATGCGACGTGCGGGGCTGGTGCGAGGCCAGCGGGGGCCGGAGGGCGGGTACGTGCTCGCCCGGGACGCCGCGGAGATCACCCTGGCCGACGTGATCCGCGCGGTCGACGGCCCGCTCGCCAACGTCCGGGGGGAACGGCCGCAGGACCTCGGCTATCACGGCGCGGCCCAGGCGCTGCAGGAGGTCTGGATCGCCCTGCGCGCCACCGAGCGCTCCATCCTGGAAGAGGTCACCCTGGAGCAGGTCGCCAAGGGCACGCTGCCCGATCGGGTGCGCGCGCTCGCCGCCGATCCCGCCGCCTGGGACTGACCCACACCACACCTGTTGCCATCTGTCCGTTTCTTACCTACCATTCCTACTTAACTGGTCGGAATACTGGTGCGGCCGGGGATCGACAGAAGGCGGCTCCTTCATGCGCAAACTGCTGGTACTGGGTGTCGTCGGCCTCCTCGCCCAGCTGGTCGACGGCAGCCTCGGTATGGCCTACGGTGTCACCTCCACAACCCTGCTGCTCACCGCGGGAATCGCACCCGCCACAGCCTCGGCCGCCGTCCACCTCGCCGAAATCGGGACCACCCTGGCGTCCGGGGCGGCGCACTGGCGCTTCGGCAACGTCGACTGGCGCACCGTCAGCCGCATCGCCGTCCCCGGGGCGATCGGCGCCTTCGCCGGAGCCACCTTCCTGAGCTCCGTCTCGACCGAGGCGGCCACCCCGTGGATGGCCGGCATCCTGCTCGCCCTCGGCGCCTACGTCCTGCTCCGGTTCACCGCCAAGGGCCCCCGCGCCACCGTGACCGACCGGCCCCTGCGCAACCGGTTCCTCATCCCGCTCGGCGGATTCGGCGGCTTCATCGACGCCACCGGAGGCGGTGGCTGGGGCCCCGTGGCGACCCCCGCCCTCCTGGCCAGCGGCAAGATGGAGCCCCGCAAGGTGATCGGATCGGTCGACACCAGCGAGTTCCTGGTGGCGATCGGCGCGAGCGCGGGGTTCATCCTCGGACTCGGCACCCAGAGCATCCCCATGGCGGTCGTGCTCGCCCTGCTGATCGGCGGGCTCATCGCCGCCCCCATCGCCGCATGGCTCGTCCGCGTCATCCCGCCGCGGATGCTCGGCGCGGCCGTCGGCGGGCTGATCGTGCTGACCAACCTGCGCACCCTCTTCAACGAGTTCGAGGTCGCCTCCGGCGCCCGGCTCGCCGGCTATGTGATCGTCACGGTCGTCTGGGCCTCCGCGATCGCGATCGCGCTGCGCGCCGTACGCGCCGAGAGGTCCGCGGCACGGCGGGAGGCGGAAAGCTCCCCCGCCGAGCAGGAGCCCTCGCTGGCCGCCTGACCCGCGGACACGAAGGGAGCGGCACGTGAAGGTGGGTCACGCGCCGCTCCGGCTGGGCTAGGTCACTGTTCGGCCTGGAGCATCCAGTGCTGTTTCTCCAGGTCCCTGGTGACCTCGATCAGCAGATCCTGGGTCACCGGGTCGGGTTCCTCGGTCACCAGGATCCGCTCCCGCATCCGGCCGACGATGGACTCGACGATCTCCACCATCGCGGTGACGACCTTGCCGTCGTCGAGGTAGCCGGCTTCGAGCTGCGGCAGCTTGGGATTGTGCGCGACGGTCGCCGGACGTCCGTCCGGGTTCACCCCGATGGTGATCGCCCGCTCCGCGACGGAATCCGCGTGTTCCCGGGCGATGGCCACGATCTCGTCGAAGTGCAGGTGAAGCGAGCGGAAGTGTCTGCCGATGACGTTCCAGTGGGCCTGCTTGGTCAGCAAGGACAGGCCGATCAAGTCGGTCAGCGCTCCCTGCAGGGCATCCCCGGTGACCCTACGGGCATCCTCGGACAGCGGACTCGTGATTACGGACATCCTTGAACCCCCCTTGTCAAGGCGCGACAGTGCCGCCGCGTTGGCCGTACTCCTCGATTCTACGCGGCCACCATGTCGTTGACCTGCGGGAACCCACCAAGCGGACCCTCAGCGGGCACGGTCTCGTGGACGGGGATACGCTCCCGCTCATCGCCGAGGACCGGAGCGTGCTGCAGCTCGGTCAGCAGGAACTGGTCGGACACCTCACGCAGGACCTGGGAGAGCGGCACCCCCAAGGCGCCGCAAATGGAGGCGAGCAGCTCGGAAGACGCCTCCTTCTGTCCACGTTCAACCTCGGACAGATAACCCAGGGAGACGCGCGCGAGCGTGGAAACCTCACGGAGGGTGCGTCCCTGCCGCACCCGCAGCCGCCGCAGAACGTCACCCAGCAGCTGACGCAGCAGGACCATCTCTCGCTCCCTCCCCGGCCCGGAGTGGTTTGCCACACCCCGTGCAGCCGGTTGGTTGCGCCCGATCGCCGGGCGTTCGCCGTACTGTCTCCTTGCCGATGACTCGCGGACGTCACTCACTGTTCCACCGTACCCGCACCTGCCGACTGTCCGGCAGACCGAGCAGAGCATGTTCGCTGGTGACGTAACACGGTAATCAACCCTTATGTTCCCCAATGGCGGCTTGGAGAAGACTCATCGCGTGGATCACTGTGGAATTTCTGATCTCCTCCCTCGATCCCACCAGTGCAAACCTCCGGGCCGACTCCGCTCCCCCGGGAGCGCACAGGCCGACGAAGACCCGGCCCACCGGTTGACCGTCCTGAAGGTCGGGTCCGGCGACCCCGGTGGTGGACAGCCCCCAGGACGCCCCCGTCAACCGGCAGACCCCCCGGGCCATGGCCGCGGCCACCTCCGGGTGAACCGCCCCGTGCCTCGCGAGCAGCTCACGCGGAACACCCAGCAGCTCCGCCTTCAACTCGGTCGCGTACGCGATGACGCCGCCGCGGAAGAACGCCGACGCGCCGGGCACCGCGGTGATCGCGGCGCCGAGCAGACCGCCGGTGAGCGACTCCGCGACCGCGAGGGTCTGCCCCCGCGCCGCCAGCACGCTAAGATCCACGGCTCAGCCGCCACGCGCGCACCAGGTAGTCCAGCCCGGTCACGACGGTGACCGCGACGGCCGCGCCCATGGCCGCCCAGCGGACCACGCCGGGGATTCCGGGCGCGATGAACAGTCCTATCGCCACCACCTGGAGAGCCGTCTTGACCTTGCCCCCGTAGCTGGCCGGAATCACCCCATACCTGATCACGATGAACCGGACGAGCGTGATACCGATCTCCCTGACCAGAATGACGATCGTCACCCACCAGGGCAGCTCGTACAGGAGGGAGAGGCCGATCAGCGCGCCCCCGATCAGCGCCTTGTCGGCGATCGGATCGGCGATCTTCCCGAAGTCGGTGACCAGCCCGCGGCGCCGAGCCAGCTCACCGTCGAGGCGGTCCGTCAAGGAGGCCACGGCGAACACGGCCAAGGCGGCGATCCGCCAGCCCCCGCCGTCCTGAAACAGGAAGACGATGAAGACCGGGACGAGAATCAGCCGGACCACGGTGACCGCGTTCGCGATGTTGACCACGCTGACCTGGCGAGCCGGGGGTGTGGCGAGCGGGTCGGCACCCGCCCGCGGCGGCTTGTTCATGGGAGTTCCGCGAACAGATCAACACCTTCTGCAGAGACGGCCCGAGCTCGAACGAAATCACCTGGGTGCAGCACCCGGGGGCTGCGGACGACGACCGCGCCGTCGACCTCGGGGGCCTGATGCGCGGCGCGGCCCTCGAACCGCCCGTCACCGAGATCCTCCTCGACCAGCACGTCCAGCCACTCGCCGACCCGGTCCTCGGCTCGCTGAGTTGTGAGCTCCTCGGCCAGCACGGTGAGCTCGGCGACCCGTTCCTCCACCAGCTCGGCCGGAACCTGATCGGTGAAGCCGGCCGCCTCGGTGCCCTCCTCGTCGGAGTAGCCGAAGATGCCGATCGCGTCCAGTCGTGCCTCGGTCAGGAACCCCGCGAGCGCCGCGAAGTCCTCCTCGGTCTCCCCGGGGAACCCGACGATGAAGTTGGAGCGCACCCCCGCCTCGGGAGCCTTCGCCCTGATCTGCTCAAGCAGGGCGAGGAACCGCTCCGGATCCCCGAAACGCCGCATTCTCCGGAGCACGGGCCCGCTGGCGTGCTGGAAGGAGAGATCGAAGTACGGCACCACGCCCGGGGTCGAGGCGATCACGTCGATCAGCCCCGGCCGCAGCTCGGCCGGCTGCAGGTAGCTCACCCGGACCCGGTCGACCGTCTCCGCCAGGCGGGGCAGCAGTTTCTCCAGAAGCCTGAGATCGCCGAGATCTTTGCCGTAGGAGGTCGAGTTCTCGCTGACCAGGACGAGCTCCTTGACCCCCTCGCCCGCCAGCCACACCGCCTCGCCGACCAGCTCGTCGGGGTTTCTGGAGACGTAGGCGCCCCGGAACGCGGGGATCGCGCAGAACGAGCACCTCCGGTCGCAGCCGCTGGCCAGCTTGAGCGAGGCCGTGGGTCCTCCGGTGAGCCGCTTGCGCAGGGGCCTGGGACCCGACGCCGGGGCGAGCCCGTCGGGCAGCTCGGCGTGCCGGTCCCCGTGCCCCGGCGGGCGGGCGTTCGCCCGTTCGACCGGGGTGATGGGCAGGAGCGCACGGCGGTCGCGCGGGGTGTGCGCCGTCAGCGGACGCCCGTCGAGCACGTCGTCGAGCCGTGACCCGATGTCGGAGTAGTCGTCGAATGAGAGTACGGCCGACGCTTCGGGAAGCGCCTCCGCGAGCTGGTCACCGTAACGCTCGGCCATGCAGCCGGCCGCGACCACCTTGGCCCCGGTGTCGACCGCGGCGAGCATCGTGTCGATCGAGTCCTTCTTGGCGGACTCGATGAACCCACACGTGTTCACCACGACGACGTCGGGATTGTCGTCTGCTTCTGCGAGCTGCCATCCGGCAGCTTCAAGTCGGGCCGCGAGCTCCTCGGAGTCGACCTCGTTGCGTGCGCAGCCCAATGTGATGAGCGATGCTGTTCTGCGGGATGACATGGTGAACACTACGGTATCCGGCCATGCGGACCACGTGACACTCAGGAGGACTCAGGAACCTCGGGCCCGAAGGAACGGTTCACTATCTCCCCGGTCTTACCCGGCACACCAAGATCTTTTCCGTTGACGTTGAGCCGGACCCCGCCCGCGTTTCCGATGGTCAGGCGGATCTTGTCCTTCGACTTCCAGGTCACCGTCTTCCCGGCGGGAACCGTTCCCTGGTAGAGCTTCTTTCCCTTGGCGTCCAGCACCTGCAGGAAGGACGCCTTGATCACCTTGACCTTGACCACAACGTTACGGTTCCGCTTGGCCGGATCCTGCTCGGCCATGGCGTTCGCCTTGGGCGTCGCGGGCGCCTGGGTGACGATCAGGCTGGGCACCGAGGCGGGTCTGATGTCGGCGGGACCCGCGGCGCTCCCCATCATCCGGGCCGCCCCGAAGACCACGACGACGGCGAGAGCCACGATCATGGCCGCCGTCCAGTTGGGCGAGCGGCGGTCCCGCAGCTTGATCGGGGTCTCCGCCTGAAAGACGCTCGCGGCGCGGACGGGCTGCGGAACGCCGCCGTGGGCCTCGTCGAAGGTGTGTACGGCCGCCTCGGGATCCATGCCGACGACTTTCGCGATGTTGCGGACATGCCCTCGGGCGTAGAAATCACCCCCGCAGAGGGAGAAGTCCTCCCGCTCGATCGCGTGGATCACGGTCTCGCGGATCCGAGTCCGCCTGCTGACCTGGCTCACGGTGAGCCCGGCCGCTCGCCGCGCCTCCCCCAGAGCCGTACCGATGCTCACCGCACAACCCCCGCCTCGACATTGAGTAATCGCTCGACTGCGATTTGTTACGAGTCTACGGGGAGGTCCTGCCCACCTCGGGACCGAAACACACCAGTGACGGCTATTGTCGCCCGATCAGCCGCCGCGCAGCTCGACCAGGAGGCCCGGCAGATCGTCCGGCTTGAGCTGGACCTCCCTCGCCTTGGACCCCTCACTCGGACCGACCACGCCTCGGGACTCCAGCAGGTCCATGAGCCGGCCCGCCTTGGCGAAGCCGACCCGGAGCTTGCGCTGCAGCATCGAGGTGGAGCCGAACTGGGTGGTGACGACGAGCTCCGCGGCCTGGATCAGCAGCTCCAGATCGTCGCCGATGTCATCCTCGACCTCCCGCTTGGCGGTGGGCCCGGCCGCGACGTCCTCGCGATACTCGGCCGCCATCTGGCTCTTGCAGTGCGCGACGACGAGGGAGATCTCCTTCTCCGACACGTAGGCGTTCTGCAGCCGCATCGGCTTGCTCGCCCCCATGGGGAGAAAGAGCGAGTCGCCCTGCCCCACCAGTTTCTCCGCGCCGGGCTGGTCCAGGATGACCCGGGAGTCGGCCAGCGAGGAGGTGGCGAAGGCGAGCCTGGAGGGCACGTTGGCCTTGATGAGCCCGGTGACCACGTCGACGGAGGGCCGCTGGGTGGCGACGACCAGGTGGATACCGGCCGCCCGGGCGAGCTGGGTGATGCGGACGATGGAGTCCTCCACGTCGCGGGGGGCGACCATCATCAGGTCGGCGAGCTCGTCCACGATGACCAGCAGATAGGCGTAGGGCTCGTATACCCGCTCCGAGCCGGGCGGCGGCACCAGTTTGCCCGCCCGCACCGCCTTGTTGAAGTCGTCGATGTGCCGGAACCCGCTCGCCGCCAAGTCGTCGTAACGGCGGTCCATCTCCCCCACCACCCACTCGAGGGCCTCGGAGGCCTTCTTGGGGTTGGTGATGATCGGCGTGATCAGATGGGGGATGCCCTCGTAGGCGCTGAGTTCCACCCGCTTGGGGTCGACGAGCACCATCCGGACCTCGTCCGGGGTGGCCCGCATGAGGACCGAGCAGATCAAGCCGTTGATACAGGTGGACTTACCGGCACCGGTGGCCCCGGCGATGAGGATGTGCGGCATCTTCGCGAGGTTGGCCACGATCGTCCGGCCCTCGACGTCCTTGCCCAGCCCGACGATCATCGGATGGTGGTCGCTGGAGGCGACCGGGGATCGGAGGATGTCGCCGAGGCTGACCAAATCCTTGTCGGCGTTCGGGATCTCCACCCCGATCGCCGACTTACCCGGGATAGGCGACAAGATCCGGACATCTGCCGACTTGACGGCATAGGCGATGTTCTTGGTGAGCGCGGTGACCTTCTCGACCTTGACCGCCGGGCCGAGCTCGATCTCGTACCGGGTGACCGTGGGACCCCGGGTGAACCCCACCACCTGGGCGTCGATGGCGAACTGCTCCAGCACGCTGGTGAGCGCGTCCACCACCGTGTCGTTCGCCTTGGTCCGAGGCTTGGGGACCGACCCGATCCGGAGCACCTGCGGATCGGGCAGGGTGTAGGTCCCGGCGCCGCCGGGCAGGACGAGCTGCTCCACCTTCCGCGGCGGCCGGCTCGGCGGCGGGGGCGGGGACAGGCGGGAGGGGGCGTCCGGATCGTCCGGAAGGCCGGCCGTCTCGTCGCCGGCGAGGCCGGGCACGATCTCCGCGGCGTTCCCCGGCTCGCCTTCGTCGCTGAGCACCGGGGTGTCGTACGGCGGATCGCCTTCGGAGTCCGACTCGGGGACCACGGCCGGACGCCGGGGCCTGCGCGACTTCCGGGCGGGCTTCAGCGGCGTCTTGGGCCCGGCGGCGACGTCCCCGCGCAGGGCGAGCCTGCGGATCTCCACCAGCCGCTCGGGGATCCGGTGGACCGGCGTGGCCGTGATGACCAGGACGCCGAAACCGGACAGGAGCGCCAGCAGCGGGACCGTCAGCCAGGCGGGCAGGATGCTCATCGGCGGGGCGGAGACGATGAAACCGACCATGCCACCGGCCGCTTTGATCTTGTCGAAGCCGTCGGCCGGGCCACCGGACGGATAGGGCGTGCCGTGGGCGACGTGCACGATGCCGAGGATGCCGATGATCAGAGCCGCGGATCCGATCACCATGCGCGCGGTGTCGGCGTTCTGCTCGGGGTGGCGCAGGTAGCGCCAGGCCAGCAGGGCGAGCAGAATGGGGATCAGCCAGGCCAGGGAGCCGAGAGTGCCCACTGCGACACCTTTGACCACCTCGGAGACCGCGCCCCTCGGATCGCGCCAGATCATGGCCGCGGCGACGACCGCACCGGCGAGCACCGCCAGCCCCAGGCCGTCTCGCCGATGTGCCGGGTCGAGGTGGTCCCGCGTACCCTGGCCGACGGCCCGTACTGCGCCGCCGACCCCGTGGGCGAGGACGTACCACACGCCGACGAAGAGCTTGGCCACACCTCCGAACACCCAGCCGATGGGGTCGCCGTGGCGAGGCGGGGGGGACTTGCGCGCCGACGACTTGGCCCGTGTCGCCGCGGGACGGCGGGGAGCCGTCGTACGGGCCGCGCCGGGCTTGGGACGACCCTTCGCGGAGCCCTTCGACGCGCCTTTGGACGTACGGGTGGCCATAGTAGGAGGCTACTGCGCAGCCACTCCGTTCACGAGCACCCCAGGGGCACCGCGCGTGTCCAAAACGTCCCGGCCGACAGCCCCGTCCCGCCATGACCCGAAATCGGCTGACGAGGCTGCGTCGAGAACCCCTAGACCTCCACGACCACCGGAATGATCATGGGGCGGCGGCGATAGGTCTCGTTCACCCAGCGCCCCACCGTCCGCCGGACGATCCGGCGCATCTGCTGCAGATCGGCGACCCCGTCCTCGGCCGCCTCCACCAGTGCCTTCTCCACCAGCGGCATGACCTCGTCGAACGCCGCGGAGTCGATCCCCGAACCCCGGGCGTGGATCTCCGGTCCGGCCGCCATCTTGCCCGTCGTCGCATCGACGACGATCACGATGGAGATGAAGCCCTCGTCCCCGAGGAGCCTTCTGTCCTTGAGCGCGAGGTCGGTGATGTCGCCCACCGAGGCTCCGTCCACGTAGACGTAGCCGCACGGCACGGCGCCCACCACCTTGATCCGGCCGTCGACCATGTCCACCACCACGCCGTCCTCGGCGATCACGATGTGGTCGTCCGGAACCCCGGTCAGGGCCGCCAGCCTCGCGTGGGCTCGAAGGTGCCGCCACTCCCCGTGCACCGGGATGAAGTTCGACGGGCGGGTCAGGTTGAGCACATACAGCAGCTCCCCCGCCGCGGCGTGCCCGGAGACGTGGACCAGGGCGTTGCCCTTGTGGATGACCCGCGCGCCCCACCGGGTGAGGCCGTTGATCACCTTGTTCACGGCGGTCTCGTTCCCCGGCACCAGGGAGGAGGCGAGCAGAATCGTGTCGCCGGCGGCGATGCGGATCGGGTGGTCGCGGTTGGCCATCCGGGAGAGGGCCGACATGGGCTCCCCCTGCGACCCGGTCGAAATGAGGACGACCTTCTCCGGCGGCAGCTGCTCGATCTCCTTGGAGTCGACGATCAGGCCCCCGGGCACCTTGAGGTAGCCCAGCTCACGGGCGACGCCCATGTTCCTGATCATCGAACGACCCACCAGCGCCACCTTGCGGCCGTGTGCCTGCGCCGCGTCGAACACCTGCTGGACCCGGTGGACGTGCGAGGCGAAGCAGGCCACGATGATCCGCTGGTCGGCCGTACGGAACACGTCGTCGATGACCGGCGCGATCTCCCGCTCGCTGGTGACGAACCCGGGGACCTCGGAGTTGGTCGAGTCCGACATGAGGAGATCGATGCCCGCGGCGCCAAGTCTGGCGAAGCCCCCCAGGTCGGTCAGCCGACCGTCCATGGGCAGCTGGTCCATCTTGAAGTCACCGGTGTGCAGGACCAGCCCCGCGGGGGTGTGGAAGGCCACGGCGAGGGCGTCGGGGATGGAGTGGTTGACCGCGAGGAACTCGCAGTCGAACGGGCCGAAGGCGACCCTGTCCCCCTCGGCCACCTCGAACTTGTTCGGCTGAATCCGATGCTCGGCGAGCTTGCTCTCGATCAGCGCCAGGGTGAGGGTGGAACCCACGATCGGGATGTCCCGGCGCTCCCGCAGCAGGTAGGGGACCGCGCCGATGTGGTCTTCGTGGGCGTGGGTGAGGACGAGGGCCTCGATGTCGTCGAGCCGGCCCCTGATGTACTCGAAGTCCGGCAGAATCAGGTCAACACCCGGCTGATCCGACTCCGGGAAGAGCACCCCGCAGTCGACGACCAGCAACCGGCCGTCGAACTCGAAGACGGTCATGTTCCGGCCGATCTCCCCGAGACCACCGAGCGCGACGATGCGCAGACCACCGTCGGGAAGCGGGGGTGGGGGGCCGAGCTCGGGGTGCGGATGGCTCATACGCCCGCCTCGGGGCTCTTACCTGTAGGTCTCTTACCTGTAGTTGAGGTGTCGTGCACTGTCACGCTGCCTGTTCCTCCAGCTTGACCCCGCCCGCTGCGAGGTCTGAACGTAGTTCTTCGATCTGTTCCGGGGTGGCGTCGACCAGCGGCGCCCGCGTCGGGCCTGCGGGCAGGCCCATCAGGGTGAGCGCGGCCTTGACCATGATCGCCCCCTGGGTCCTGGTCATGATCGCTTCAACCACCGGGATCAACCGGCGGTGAACGGCCACAGCCCGCTCGACCTCGCCCGCGCGGTACGCGTCGATCATCTCCGCCAGGTCCGCACCCACCACATGGCCGACGACGCTCACGAAGCCCGCCGCACCGACGGAGAGCCAGGGCAGGTTGAGCGCGTCGTCACCGGAGTAGTAGGCCAGACCGGTGTCGGCCATGATCCGCGACGCGCCGAACAGGTCGCCCTTGGCGTCCTTAACCGCGACGATCCGCGGATGCCGCGCCAGTCGTATCAACGTCGGCCACTCGATGGGGATTCCGCTACGTCCGGGAATGTCATAGAGCATCACCGGGAGACCGGTCGAGTCGGCGAGAGTGGTGAAGTGCCGGTACAGCCCCTCCTGTGGGGGCTTGTTGTAGTACGGAGTCACCAGGAGAAGCCCGTGCGCGCCCGCCCGCTCGGCGGCCTCGGCCAGGTGCAGACTGTGCCGCGTATCGTAGGTGCCGGCCCCCGCCACCACGGTGGCACGGTCTCCGACGGCCTCGACCACGGCCCGCAGCAGCCGGTCTTTCTCCTCGTCGCTCGTCGTCGGCGACTCTCCGGTGGTGCCGCTCACGATGAGCCCGTCGTGTCGCTGCTCGTCCACCAGGTAGGTGGCGAGGCGCTGTGCTCCTGCGTAGTCAACCGAGCCGTCGGCGGTGAACGGCGTGACCATGGCGGTCAGCATCCGGCCGAAGGGCGCGGTGTCGGTTCCCGTGGGTGCCATAACCGAACGGTACCGGGGCACGCAAGCCGGTTCGACCCCGCCACCCCGAGGTGACGCGCCGACGGCGGTCCCACCGCCTCTCCCGTCCCGATAGCAGAGGCCGCCACTATGTGCTCGGGGGTACACACAGCGGCGGCCTCTACCCAGAGATCGACATCCCGCTTCAGGGCGTTACACCAAATTTAAAGAAAATTATTCCGACTGCCCTGGTCGGTCATATCGCGTTATACGGGCGAAGTCCGGCACGTCTAGAAGACCGGGATGATGTCCTCCGGATCGATGTCACCCACCTCGACACCGTCGATGTCCAGCTCCGGGATGGCCGGGAAGGCGATGCCCCAGCGCTCCACGATCGCGCGGACCCTGGCCATGGCGACCCGCCAGTTCTCCGCCTGCTCCTCGTAGGAGAGGATGCCGAGACCACCCTGCTTGGCGTGGTTCATCAGGATTCGATGGTTGGGCAGGAAGTAGGGAGGGATCTCCCAGAAACCCTCGGGCGGCTCCCAGAGAATCATCGAGAGGAAGACGAAACCGGCCCGCAGCTGGCGGGTGATCAGCTCCCGGGTCTCATCGGTCAGGCCGGGCCATTCGACGTCCAGGATGGTCATGCAGATCTGCAGGTGCCGGGATTCGTCCCGGCCGATCCGGTGGAACATCTCCGAGAAGACCGGATGGGTGGTCCCCGAGGCCATACCGCGGAACAGCGTCGAGGCGGCCAGCTCCCCCATCATGAACGAGGTGAACAGCACGGGCAGCGTGTACTTGCCGACCGCCCGGTTGTAGGCGAGCCAGTAGCGCCCCCCGTTGTGGTAGAGCCAGCCGATGTTGTTGTGCGCGGCCCGTTCCAGGTCGGTGGCCGGTTCCCAGTTCAGGGGACCGCCGGGCCAGAGCCGGGCGATGGTCCGCTGACAGCACTCCTCGTGATTCATCTCGTCGCGGGTGATGGAGAAGAAGCACTTGCGGACGGGGTCCTCCTCATGCTTCTCAAAGGCCTGAATCGTGGCCCGGGCGAAGACGGCCGGTCCGGACGCGTCGAAGTTGGCCAGCACCGAGAACCAGTACATGATCCCCAGACGCTGCTCCACGGTGAAATCCTCGGCGCGCAGCGAATCCCACGGCAGATCCGCGGGGTTCCAGACCATCCGCTTCGACTTCTCGTAGATCTCCGCGAGCTTGGCCGTCTCGACCCGCCACTCCATGGGATAGATGTTCGGCCGGGGTATCTCGGGAGCCGGCCAGAACCCACCCTCCGGGATCGTCACGTCCATGAGACCTCCTGTCACTCCCTGAGACAAAGCATGCTCCCCGACCCTCGGAGCGGCAAACAGGCCCGCGGACTCGGCCTGAACACCGTCGAATGCCGTATGGCGGTTTCTGTGGTCCGTGCGACGCCCCGCTCACCTACAGTGGTGTCATGGGCCCGGCCGAGCTTCTGCGCGACTTCATCAACACCTACGACGTGGAAGGTGACATCGACGAGCTCGCGTCCCCCGCCGAGTTCACCCTCTGGCTCCGGGAACGGGACCTGATCCGGGAGGGCGACCGGACGGACGAGGACGACCTGGCGGACGCGATCACCTTGCGCGAGGGACTCCGCAACGCGCTCCGCGCGGACGGCGCGGTGTCCCCCGGACACGACGCCGAACTGGGTGCGCTCCTCGCCGTACTGCCCCTGCGGGTCGGCCTTGGGCCGATCCCCACCCTCGAACCCCTCCAGAGCGGGGCACGGCAAGGGCTGGCACGGCTCGCCGTCGCGGTCGTGGAGGCCCGATGCGACGGCAGCTGGCCCAGACTGAAGGTCTGCGGGGAATCGGGCTGCCTCTACGCCTTCGTCGACTCCTCCAAGAACCGATCACGATCGTGGTGCTCGATGCGGGTCTGCGGAAACCGTACGAAAACCCGTGCTTATCGAGCTCGCCGGCAGTCAGGCGCAGGGTCACCCGGCTGAGTCCGCATGGTGAAGCCCTCTCTGGGAACGCCACCACCCGAACACAGCCTGCGGACAGGCACGATGAACCGCCCGATAGCGTAGGAGCGGTTGAAAGGGGTTAATTTCATGGCAGACGTGGGCGTACGCGTCGCGCGTCGAGACGATGTGGCAGCGGTGACCGACATCCAGCTTCACGCCTGGAAGAGCGGTTTCCGAGATTTCATCCCCACAGCGGTACTCGATCAGATGACGAGCCCGGAAGCTGAAGAGATCTGGCGCAACCAGTGGGATGCGGCCGTCGCCGCACCACCCACCCCCCGCCACCGTCTGCTCGTCGCCCTCCAAGCCGACCGCGTCGTCGGGCTCGCCTCCCACGGGCCGGCCGAAGACCCCGACCTCGACCCCACGACCGTGGCGGAACTCCTCACCCTGCTCGTCAGCCCCGACCACACCGGTGCGGGACACGGCAGCCGACTCCTCAACGCCACCGTCGACCACCTCCGCGAAGACGGATTCACCACCGCCGTCGTCTGGGTCTTCGCCGAGCACAAGGCGATGCTCGGGTTCCTGGAGTCGGCCGGATGGGCCCCAGACGAAGCTCGGCGCGACATCGACCTGGGCGCCCCCGTCCACATGGTCCGCCTCGCCACCGACATCACCGTGGAGGACGCATGACCTCCCCCCGAGGTCCCATCTCACCCGGCACCCCCAAATACACGATGGCCAGAAAACCACCCAAACTCAGGCAGTGGATCGCCGGAGCCCGGCCCCGGACCCTGCCCGCCGCCGTGATCCCCGTACTCGTCGGAACCGGCGTCGCGGCCTCCCACGACGCGGCAAGCTGGTGGCGGGCCCTGCTCGCCCTCCTCGTCTCCCTGCTCCTGCAGATCGGGGTCAACTACGCCAACGACTACAGCGACGGCATCCGCGGCACCGACACCGTCCGCGTCGGCCCCATCAGGCTCGTCGGATCCGGAATCGCCTCCCCCAGGCAGGTGTTCCGAGCCGCCGTCACCGCGTTCGGCCTCGCCGCCGTCACCGGGCTCGCCCTCATCCTGGCCACCGGAACCTGGTGGATGCTCCTCGTCGGTGCCGCCTCCATCGCCGCCGCCTGGTTCTACACCGGAGGCCGCCGCCCCTACGGCTACCGCGCCCTGGGCGAAATCTCGGTCTTCGTGTTCTTCGGGCTGATCGCGGTGTGCGGCACGGTCTACGTCCAGATGCTGTCGCTCCCCCTTCTCGCCGTGGTCGCCGCGATCCCCGTCGGACTGCTCGCCTGCGCGCTCCTGGTCGTCAACAACCTCCGCGACCTCGCCACCGACGGGCCCGCCGGCAAACGCACCCTCGCCGTGGTCCTCGGCGACGGCAAAACACGCCTGCTCTACGCCGGCTGCACCATCCTTCCCTTCATCCTCGCCCTCTCCCTCAGCCCGTTCCGCCCCTTCGTCGCGCCCACCCTGCTCGTCGCCTTCCTCGCCATCAAACCGACCACCCGGGTCCTCCGCGGCGCGACGGGACCCATCCTCATCGGCGTCCTCCAGCAGACCGGCCGCCTCCAGCTCGCCTTCGGCGTCTTCTTCTCCGTCGGACTCGCGTTCACCGTCTGATCGGACGCTCAGGCCTCCCGCAGACCCGTTCCGTACGGCCTGCGGGCCTGCCTCCCCGGGCCGGGCTCGGCTCGGCCCGGGGGGATGCCCGAGCCATGAGCGTGAGGTCGGGTCTCCGCCGATGTGCGCGAACCCGTCAAGGCTCTCGAATGCGTTGTGCGATGAGCGCCGCATGCGACAGCGGCGTTGAGAGGTCCGCCACGTCCCCGTTGGTGGTGTAGTCGAGGAGGACCACGGTTCGACGACCGTCGAGTTCGCGGAGTTCGTCGACGAGCTCGGGGGTTCTGTGGTCGAGCATCCAGCGATAGGTCGGGAGGTAGAGCACACGCCTGGCCTCCCCGTAGCCGAGCAGCCGGCCGTCGAGCCGGTGGCCAAGAGGCGGGCCGAGTCGCCGGACCGTTCGCTTGATCCCCTTCATCGTGGTGATGTCCAGCTTGGTGAAGTCCTCCGGTTCGGTGGTGAACACCTTCAGCGCCTGCCAGACGCCCTCGACGGACTGCGAGGTTCGATCGGGATGGCCCGGCACCGGGATACCGCCATGCGGATAGAACGGGCTGAGGCGAACCCAGGGCTCGGCGGCGCGGGACGTCACATCAAGGATCAGTGCATCAGGGAAGTCCCGATGGAGGGTGGTACGGCGGCGGCTCACAACGTGAACAGGCATGGCGTGAGCCTGCCACGTGGCCCTGACAGTCCGGTGCGACGCGAGGTACCGCCAAGAAGGAAGAGGCCGCCTCGCCAGGCGACCCCGGACATACGACACCCGAACAACAACCAGCCAAACCAAGACCACGAAAACGCGGACCCCGCCAGAAGACCCAGCCACATACCACCCCAGCCAGAAACCCCCCGTGAAACAAAAAAAGGGGGCCACCCCCACAGGCCACCCCCCCCACAAAACAGAAAAAGCCACCCCACCCAGATGACCCCCACAAAAGCAGAAAAGGGCCAGCCTACACGGCTGACCCCTCCCACAAAAATTGTCCGGCGGCGTCCTACTCTCCCACACCGTCCCCAGTG
>NZ_BLRH01000023.1 GCF_025996515.1 Rhizohabitans arisaemae | reverse complement strand
TCGGTGCAGGTGGTGGCGGCGTGCGCGGTCCCCTGACCGAGCAGCGTCACACCCGCCGTGACGAGGGTGAGGGTGGTCAGCACAGCCGCGATCCGTGTTCTCATCCGAACTCCCGGGAGCCGATACGGCCGCCGGCGCCCGATCCGGCGCCGACACTGTCCACGCCATCAAATAAGGTAAGGCTAACCTAATCAATAGCC
>NZ_BLRH01000022.1 GCF_025996515.1 Rhizohabitans arisaemae | reverse complement strand
GGCGCCACCGAGGAACTGATCGACAAAGACGGGAACGCGGCCAAAGCACTCCTGGCCAAGACCCGGGACGCCTCCGCCGAGGCGCTGCGCGAACTCCGCCGGGTGGTCCGCGGCATCCACCCGCCCGTCCTGGCCGAACGCGGCCTGGGCGACGCCGTCCGGGCACTCGCCCTGGACAGCCGGCTGGACGTCAAGGTCGACGTCGAGCTGACCGGCCGCGCCGCCGCCGCGGTCGAGGCCGCGGTCTACTTCAGCGTCTGCGAGCTCCTCACCAACGCGGCCAAGCACTCCGAGGCGGGCCAGGTCTGGATCGACCTGCGGGACGGGGACGGCATGCTGCGCGTCACCGTGACCGACGACGGCCGCGGCGGAGCCGACCCCGCCCGGGGCAGCGGGCTGAACGGGCTGGAACGCAGGCTCGCCCCCTTCGACGGGGTCCTCGCGGTGAGCAGCCCGGCCGGCGGCCCCACCATGGCCTCC
>NZ_BLRH01000021.1:180689-449210 GCF_025996515.1 Rhizohabitans arisaemae | reverse complement strand
CTTCGACAAGCTCGCCAGCCGCTACCTCGCAGGCGTCACCCTCGCATCTGTTGTGCTCTGGCTCCGCCACTCCGAATTGTCAGACAGGCCCTAGTGGATTGAGCCGGCTACGGGGCCGCGCCTCCTTCTTCAGCCCGGCAGGGTACGGACTGCGCACGCGCTCCGGGCCTGGCGGCGTTCCGACCACCGCACCCAGCCCGGACGCTCCCAACACATGATCACGCGGTGTCTCACGAGCGCTCCGCCGACCTGGAGGCCGAGCCGATCAGGCGGAAACCTCCGCCGCACCGAACCGCTCAGCCGAGACCGCCACAGCCTGAGTCATGAAGGTCGACCCCGGAAAGCCGCCCCAGCACACCTTCCGACACGAAGAACTCCCGATCCAGGAACCGCCCGGTGATCCGCCCGATGACCAGCAAATACTGCTCCAGCCGCTCCGCATCAGGCAGAAAGTCGTCGGAGTCCAAGTCCTCCATGAATTCGTGGTACTCCTCCTCCACAAAAATGGTCTCCATCCGCATCCCGTCACGGGCGTAGTCCGGATGCTCCACATCCCAATATGCGTGGACGATCTCGATCACCCGCTGCCCGTCCCGGCTGAGTGCCTCGACGGACGGCATCAGCCCATCCGTGAGGAAGACGACGACTGACCACCCGGGAGAGAACGGCGCCACCCACACCCACCGCGACCGCTCCTCAGAAAAGGAGAACGAACTCCGCGCCTCCTGAAACCCACTCCCCCGCACCGTCTCCTCGACAAGCCCCAACCGCCTGACCACCTCGTCCACCTCGCCGATACTGACCCACTGCACCATAAACAACATCTCGACCCCGTGCTCAACCAGAAGGCCGTATTGACTCTCGGCGGGAAAAGCGTTCACGACGGAACTCCGGAGTGTAATCGGGGAAGAGGGGCGAGGAGACGGCACTTACACCTCATCGCCCCTCTCGGACCTGTCTCGGCTGAGTGCGGCCAGGGCGCGATGTGCACCCAGAACGGGTTCCAGCCGGGCGCACGCCCGCTACGCGAGGGCGTCGGGGACCAGCGAGTCGGGCTGGCGGGCCGGACCCAACGGGGTCCGGTTCGTCTTCGCCGTCCCGGAGGCCGCTGGTCGTTCACGGCCCCCGCGGCGACCACGGCCCACCTCCTCCAGGAATGGGATGACCGGGCAGGTGAGCCGGCCGTGCGACTCGCGGTCACCACTCACACAGCTCGGAAATGAGAGCGTGTTCGGCACCGAAACGGATGATCAGGTGGAACCCTTCGCCGCACCGAACCATTCACCCGAGACCGCCACAGCCTGAATCTTCGAGGTCGACCCCGGAAAGCCGCCCCAGCACACCCTCCGACACGAAGAACTCCCGATCCAGGAACCGCCCGGTGATCCTCCCGATGACCCGCAAATACTGCTCCAGCCGCTCCGCGGGAGGCAGCAGGTCGTCGAAGTCCACGTCCTCCATGAATTCGTCGTACTCCTCCTCCACAAAAATGGTCTCCATCCGCATCCCGTCACGGGCGTAGAACGGATATTCCATCTCCCCGAGTTCGTAGATGACCTCGATCACCCGCTGCCCGTCCCGGCTGAGCGCTTCGACGGACGGCGTCAGCCCGCCCGTGAGGAAGACCACGATCGACCACCCGGAAGCAAACGGCGCCACCCACACCCACCGCGACCGCTCCTCAGAAAAGGAGAACGAACTCCGCGCCTCCTGAAACCCACTCCCCCGCACCGTCTCCTCGACAAGCCCCAACCGCCTGACCACCTCGTCCGCATCTCCGACGCTGACCCACTGCACCACGAACGACGTCTCGACCCCGTGCTCGACCAGAAGACCGTATTGACTCTCGGCGGGAAGAGCATTCACGACGAAACTCCGGAGTTTTATCGGGGAAGAGGGGCGGGAGATGGCACTTTAGCACCTCATCGCCCCTCTCGGACCTGTCTCAGCTGGGTTGCGGCTAGGGTGCGATGAGCACCCAGAACGGATTTCCCTCGCCGACCCTGAAGTCGGCGTAGAACGTCTCGAGCCTCCGCCCCTGTTTGGTGTTCTGGATGGCGTCCACTGCCTTGACGGAGTAATGCCCCTGGGCGTAGCTGGCCCCTTGCATAGTCGAGGCGAACGGATATTCGTCACAACTGTTGGTACCGCCGAGCGGCAACTTGTCCGCCCGGAACGGCTCGGGATACTTCTCCGGCATGTAGTACTTGCAGTAGTTGATACTGCGCCGGTGCTGCTCCCTGTTCGGCGGGATCAGCCACTGCATTTCATTCGGTGTCCCCATGTCCATATACAGCGGAATCCCGGAGAAATGCAGTCTGTTGATACCGCTTGTGACACCGGGGATACCTCGCGTCAGCGGCTTGCCCTGCGCGTCGTCGCCGTTCGCGTCAAAGCGGGGAGCCGCCCAGTTGCCGTAGATGAACTTGTTCTGTTCGTTGCCCTGTGGAGTCCGGGTAGGCGGATAATTCGGGTTGACCCAGGCGTCGCCCGGCCGAAGAGGCGGGAACGTCTGGCGGTTGACCGGGTTCAGAGCCTCCTCGATATGCTGGATGACCTCGATATAGTCGCTGTTGTCGGTCTTGGACATGACGAACACGCGCTTCGACCTGGTG
The DNA here is from genome assembly GCF_025996515.1 of Rhizohabitans arisaemae. Classification (GTDB taxonomy): domain Bacteria; phylum Actinomycetota; class Actinomycetes; order Streptosporangiales; family Streptosporangiaceae; genus Rhizohabitans; species Rhizohabitans arisaemae. The sequence goes on along the minus strand of NZ_BLRH01000021.1, from coordinate 446,595 downwards.
TTGATACAGCCGCCGAGCCGATCATCGACGGCCGGGTTCTGCGCGCCGAACGGCAGGTTGTCGCAGCGGTAGTTCGGAATCCAGCTACGCAGGTGCGGCTTTCCGTCGCCGTGCCGCCGGATGCCGACCACCTTTCCGTCCGAGTCCAGGGCCTTGTCGCTCCAGATGCGAAGGCGCAGGACGTCCCACCCATTCCAGTGGAAGACGACTTGCGGCGCCATGGTGCAGATGAAGACGCTCGCCGGATCGACGTCGGCCTTGACGTTGAACACGTCATAGGGCCTGGTCCGCCACTCCGAGATGTCCTTCGTCTTGTACGTGGCATCCGACTCGCAGCTGCCGTCGCTGAAGGGTGGCTGCCTCGTCTCCAGCTGGGTGGAGACGGACAGCCCTTGAAGCTGCGACCCCGGCACCACGACGCGCCCGTCATCGTCGACCACCGCGAACTCGTCCAGCTGGATGAACATCTTCATGTCGTTCGGCTTGATGCCGCTCGTGCCGCCGTTCACCACCGGGGTGCCCGTCGGGCCGCCCAGATAGCTGTGAATGACCCAGGTGGCGCGGAAACGCAGGGCGTAGTCGTCGTCGATCAGCTCCTCGCCCGCGCTACAGAGCCACCTGGCGACGATGTTCTTGACCTTGCTCTTGCAGAAGGACTTCTCCATCCTTCCCGAGGAGCTGTCGTCCTCGTAATCCTGCATGTAGAGATAGGAGGACCAGCACGAGGTGTAGGGCTGCTCGCGGATGCGCGCGTTGTAGTCCTCATAGTCGGTCTCGCTTGAACTGACCAGGCAGTCCTCCAGGCTCAGGTGCTGATAGTCGAACCCTCCCGTCGCAGCCGCCACGGAGGCTTTCTGCGCAGGCGTCTTTTGCACGCGCGCGGGCTGGGCAGTGGGGCCGACCGCCAGGGCGAGGACCTGCGCGGCGTCGAGCGTGCGCTGGTAGACCTGCACCTCGTCCAAGGCGCCCTTCATCCTGCTGCCGAGCTCCATGGCGGCGTCGGCGTTCCATGCGGGGAAGCTCACCGGTGAGCTCTTGATCAGCACGCCGTCGAGGTACAGCGAAGCGGTCCCTGCCGCCGCGTCGTACGCGCCCGCCAGGTGGAACCACGCGCCTGCCGAGGGCCGTACGCCGGACAGCGCGCCTTCGACCGTCGTGCCTGCGGCGTCGGTGCCGGTGAAGGTGAACACCAGCCCGTGCTCCGGGTCGCTGCCGAGCTTGAAGGGCGCCTGGTGTACGCCCTTCTGCTCGACGACGCTGTAGTCGCCTCCGGCCTCGTTCCACCGCAGCCAGGCGGCCACCGTGAAGCTCTCATCCGTGCGGATCACCGGTCCCGAGGTCCGGGCCAGAGGCTCCTCACCCGGGTGGACGACGTCGACCTTGAGCGCCTGCCATCCCGACCAGGGCGAAGCCGCAGTGGCCGAGACCGCGCGGACCCGCCAGCGCACCAGCCAGCCGTCGGCCAGCTCCCCCGCGGGAACGGTGAGCGCCGCCTGTGCGTCAGGCTGGACGCCGCTCACGGAGCCGGTCCAGACCTGGCCGCTACCCTGCCCTTGCGGGGCGGCGGGGTCGTGCTCGATCTCGAACTCCGCGCTCAGCGCGTCGCCTCGCGGATCGGTGAGCGTCGCACGCAGCTGCGGCGTTTCGGTGCCGGTGACGAGACGGCCGTTCACCGTCTTGGACGGCGTCACCTGCAGGTCACCGGCCGCCGGAGCCGAGTCCGGCCGGTCCACGACCAGCCGCTGCCAGCTCGACCATGCCGAGGCCAGCTCACCGGCCAGCGCACGAACCCGCCAGCGCACGGTCCAGCCGTCGATCAGCGCGCCCGCCGGGACGGCGACTCCGACCTGCGTGCCCGCGCCGCCGTCGACGGCGGTGGCCCAGATCTGGCCGGCCCCCTGCCCCTGCGGCGCGGCCGGGTCGTGCTCGACCTCGAACTCGGCCCGCAGCGTGCCACCCGGCGCGTAGGTGACCTGCGCGTGCAGCGAAGGCGTCAGCACGGTCGTAACGGTCGTGCCGTTCACCACCTGAGACGGGATGACCTGGAGCTGGGCCACGCCCGGCTTGGGCACCTCGATGTCCAGCTGCTGCCACGCCGACCACGGCGAGGCCGCACTGGCCGAGACCGCGCGGGCGCGCCAGCGCACCGCCCAGCCGTCGGTCAGCGTCCCTGTGGGCACGGCGAGCGCCGCCTGTGAGCCCACCGCGACGCCGTCGAGGCCGCCCGCCCAGATCTGGCCGGTTCCCTGCCCCTGCGGCGCGGCCGGGTCGTGCTCGACCTCGAACTCGGCCCGCACCGGCTCGCCCCGAGGATCGAGCACGGTGGCCCGCAGCTGCGGCGTCACGGTCGGCGTCACGGTTCTGCCGCCCGCCTGCCCTGACGGGGTGACCTGCAGCTCCTGCACGTCGGGGGCCGAGTCGGGCTGATCCACGAGCAGCTGCTGCCACGGCGACCAAGGCGAGGTCGTCGACCCCACTGCGGAACGCACCCGCCAGCGCACCAGCCAGCCGTCGGTCAGCTCGCCCACGGGGACCGCCGCGGTGGCACGCGTCCCAGCGGGCACGTGGTCCACGGCGCCTGCCCAGATCTGTCCGGTCCCCTGCCCCTGCGGCGCGGCCGGGTCGTGCTCGACCTCGAACTCGGCCCGCAGCGTGCCACCCGGCGCGTAGGTGACCTGCGCGTGCAGCGAAGGCGTCAGCACGGTCGTGACGGTCTTGTCGTTCACCACCGAGGACGGCGTCACCTGCAACTGCTCGACGCCGGGCTTCGGGATGAGAACCGTGAGCTGCTGCCAGGCCGACCAGGTGGAGGTCGAACCGCCTGCCAGCGCGCGTACGCGCCAGCGCACCGCCCAGCCGTCGCCCAGCTTGCCCGCGGGAACGGTCACGACCCCCGGGCTGCCGGAGGCCACACCGGCCAGCGCGGTGGCCCAGATCTGTCCGGTCCCCTGGCCCTGCGGCGCGGCCGGGTCGTGCTCGACCTCGAACTCCACCCGGGAGGCGGCCCCCTGCGGATGGTTGATCAGAGCCCGCAGCTCGGGCGTCGCCGACGAGGTCACTGTGGTCCCGCCTTCCACCTGCGAAGGTACGACCTGCGGCTGGGTGACCGCGGGATCGGTCGCGGGGTCGAACAGGTCGACTCTCAGTGTCTGCCAGGGCGACCACGAAGGGGTCGAACCCGGCGTGCTCGCCCTGGCCCGCCACACGTAGCCGGAACCGTTCGACAGCACGCCCGCCGTCACGCTCTTGGACGCCTGCGACCCCGAGCCCACGCCCGACACCTGACCGGCCCACGCGTTCGTGTTGTCACTCGTGCTGTAGCGCACCTCGAACGCCACCGTCGAAGCGCCACCCAGCGGATCGACCGCCCTGACCGCCAGCTCCGGCGTCAGCGACGACGTCGTCACGGTGCCGCCGACCGTCTCCGACGGGGTGACCTGGAACTGGTCCACCACCGCCTCCGGCACGTCCACCTTCAATGTCTGCCAGGGCGACCACGAAGGGGTCGAACCCGGCGTGGTGCCCTTGACCCGCCAGACATAGCTGGAGCCGTCCGACAGCGTCGCCGAGGCCACCGCCCTGGAGGCGATCGCCCCCGAGGTCACGCCTGACACCTGACCGGACCACAAGTTCGTGTTGTCACTCGTGCTGTAACGGATCTGAAAGTCCATCGTCGAAGCGCCGCCCAGCTGGTCGGTCACCCTGGCCGCGAGCACCGGTGTCAAGGACGTCGTCGTCACCGTGCCGCCGATCACCTGTGACGGGGTGACCTGGAACTGGTCCACCACCGCCTCCGGCACGTCTACCTTCAACGTTTGCCACGACGACCACGGGCCGACCACACCTTCGGCCGTCGCCCTGGCCCGCCACACATAGCTGGAACCGTCCTGCAACGTCGCTGCGGCGACCGTACGTGAGGTCTGCGTACCCGAGGCGACTCCCGTCACCTGGCCGGTCCACACGTTCGAGCTGTCGCTCATACTGTAGCGGACCTCGAAGTCCACCGTCGAAGCGCCGCCGAGCTTGGCCGTGGGACGCGCCCTGAGCGTCGGGGTCAGCGACGAGGTCGTCACCGTCTCGCCGATCACCTGCGACGGCGTCACCTGGAACTGGTCCACGACCGGCGCCGCGTCCACCGCGAACGTCTGCCACGGCGACCACGAAGGCGTCGAACCCGGCGTGCTCGCCCTGGCCCGCCACACGTAGCCGGTGCCGTTCGACAGTACGCCCGCCGTCACGCTCTTGGACGCCTCCGACCCCGAAGTGACGTTCGTGGCCTGGCCGGACCACACGTTCGAGTTGTCGCTCGTGCTGTGGCGAATCTGGAAGTCCACCGTTGAAGGCCCGCCCAGTGGGTCGGTAGCCCGCGCGTGCAGCGTGGGCGTCAACGTGGAGGTCGTCACCGTTGAGCCCACCAGCTGGGCCGGGGTGACCTGGAGCTGGTCGACGACCGCCTCCGGCACGTCCACCTTCAACACCTGCCACGACGACCACGAACCGACCACGCCTTCGGCCGTCGCCCTGGCCCGCCACACATAGCTCAGGCCGTCCTGCAACGTCGCCGCGACGACCGTACTCGAGGTCTGCGTACCCGAGGCGACTCCCGTCACCTGGCCGGACCACACGTTCGAGTTGTCGCTCGTGCTGTAGCGGATCTGGAAGTCCACGGTCGAGGCGCCGCCGAGCTTGGCCGTGGGACGCGCCTTCAGCGTCGGGGTCAGCGACGAGGTCGTCACCGTGCCCGCGATCGTCTGCGACGGCGTCACCTGGAACTGGTCCACCACCGGCGCGGCGTCCACCTGGAACGACTGCCACGCGGACCAGGCAGAGACGTCGCTCCCCGCTGTGGCCCTGGCCCGCCACACGTAGCTGGAGCCGTGTGACAGCGTGCCGCCGGAGACGGTGCCGGTCGCCTGCGTGCCCGAGGCTACGTTCGCCGCCTGGCCGGCCCACACGTTCGAGGTGTCGCCGGTGGTGTAGCGGATCTGGAAGTCCACCGTCGATATGCGGCCGTCGGCGTCCGTCACCGTCGCCGCCAGGACAGGGGTGAGGGAGAACGCGGTGAGTGCGCCGTTGATCGTTTGCGAGGGGGTGAGGCTGAGTGCGCTCAGCGTGGGGGCGGCCAGCAGTAGCGCGGACGCCGAGCCCTGGCGCCGGAGTGGGGCCGGGAACTCGGACGTCGGGGTGGGGGTGACGGTCGGTGTGGGAGTCGGGGTCGAGGTTGGGGTTCCGGTTGGGGTGTTGGTCAGGGCGTTTCCGGTTTTTCCGGTGGTCCAGGACGCTGTTTCGTTGAGTGTGGCATCGCGGTTGTGGCCGGAGGAGTCGGCTGCCGTGGGGCCTGTTCCCTCGTCGAAGGTCCAATGGCCCGCGGTCTGCCTCACCGTGGTGAAGGACCACGTGTAGGGCTCCATGACGTTGTCCGACGCGTCGACCGCGCTCGCCACCGTCACGGTGTACTTCACGCCAGGGCGGAGAGGCTGAGCCGGGACGAAGGTCGTGACTTTGCCGGTGCTGTCGAATTGGAAGTCGCCCTGCACCTCCGCACCCTGGGCGTTCTTCACCGAGAGCTCTCCGCCGCCGACCGGCTCGGTGAACGTCACCCGGGGCGTGGCGTTCAGCGGGACTTCGACGGCGTCGGCGGCCGGGTCGGTCGACAACACCCTCGGCGGGAGCGTGTCCTCGTCCCCCGGGACCTCGGTGTCACCGCCGTCGTCGGGGGAGGCGATGTCCGGGGAGAGCCTGTCGTTGCCGATGAGCGAGCCCTCACCGTCCCTGCGCTTGGCGTTGCCCGCCACCAGTTCGGCGCTGACCGCCTCCACCGTGTCGTTCTCCGGCAGGTAGAGCGATCGGCTAAGCGCCTGCTCGTACTCGGGAATCGCGGTGAGCGGCTCGCGGGAGGACATCACCACGGTTTCGCGACGCGGTGGGACCGGCGTTTCGTACTCGACGAAGAAGTACGGGTGGTGGCTGCCGTCGGGAGAGGTCTCCGGGTAGTTGCCCGACAGGTATTGGCGCCAGTTGTTCCCGCCCGATTCGGCGACCGAGCGAATCATGACACCGTGGTTCGGCGTGCCGTCCGCCCAGGCCTGGGTGATCTCCTCGATGGAGTACCAGAGCTCGCCCTCGGCCATCCAGTCGGAGCAGTTCTGGTCCTTGCCGTACGGATTGACCACGTGCCCGTCGGCCACCGCTTGCGGCTGCGAGGACCAGCTCAGCGTGTTGACGGCCCAATCGGCGGCGATGCGGTGCAACGAGATGCCGCCGACCTCACCGCACGCGCTGGATAGGTAGTTCCACAGGATGATGTTCGCGTCAAAGATCTGCTGACCGATGAACGGGGCACCGGCCAGGTTGTACTTCAGATAGGAACGGTAGTTGTAGCCGTCACGACGCCCGGCGAAGATGGCGTTCATGTTCGCGGCGTAACTGCCGTTCGTGTAGCTGCCGCCGTTGGCGATGAACGTGTCGGTGGGTGCGCCGGCGCCGTGCCAAGGGGTGGAATTGGTCGCGGCCACCGTCACGGGATAGGTGACGGCCGGGTCGGCGAGAAAGGCGCTGTCAGGCGTCAGCACCAGCACGGTCTTGTCGCCGCTGCCGGTGATGGCGGTCTTCGCGAGACCGGATTTGCCCGTCCCGGGCCGCTCGAGTTCCTTGGCGTCGAGCACCGGTAATACCGACAGGTCCGCGACTTCCTTCTCGCCCGCCATGGCGGCGGGCTTGCCGTCCTTCGCCTTGGCCACCTTCATTCCGGTGGGCGGGTCAATGTGGACAGGCAATGTGACCCGCCGGTCGGGGCGCTCCCTGATCACGATCTGCTGCTGGTAGCCGTCCGGGGTCACGGTGACGACGAGGTCGATGTTGCGCCCGTAGGCCGAGTGATACGTGGCCGTGCTGCCCGACAACTGCGGCGCGGGTAGTTTCGCGGGTGCTGCCACCACGATCTCGCCCGGCTTGCCGTCCTTCGCCGTGCCGAGCGATTCGCCCGTGGCCTTGAGCAGCGGCCCGTCACCGCCGTTGGAGAGCGCGAGGTCAAGCTTGGTCACCTTGGGCCTGACGATGCCATCCTCCAGGACCAGCGTGGTGTCGATCGCCTGCCACTGCCCATTGCGCTTGGTCCGTACGGGGGTAAGGGAGACGTACGTCTTGACCGTCTTCCCGTTCGGCATGGCCACGGTCGTCATGTTCTCGGTGTGCAGGCTGGGGATCTCCACCTCTCTGCCTGCGCGTTTCGCCTCGGTCTTGGCCGTGGCCACCAGCTTGAGCGTGGTCGATTCCTCGGCCTGTTTCGCACTCGCGGCCGGCGTGGGCGTGGGCTCGGCCGTCGCGGGCGGCGCAAGCAACGAAACCAGCAGGGCGAAGGTCACAAGCAGCGATCCTCGCCGATATGTAGAAGCAGATAAGCCAGGGTTTGCTCGATAATGCGTCACATGCGCCTCATCTATTTATATTTGGCAAATGAGGCGATCGTGTCATGGGATAAAGCGCGCGTAAAGATCTTTTCTGTGTCCGGAAAGCCTCGCTCCGCCATCAGGGCTACTGGCGAATACCGATTCAGCGCTGGTGATCTCCGGAAACGAACGCAGCTGCTCCAGCTACTCCTCGGAGAACATCCTCTTCGGGCAGCGCACCACCTTTACCTGCTATACCGGACAAAACCGAAACGAACGTAGCGGCAATGATCGCCAACCCGTCAAATGTGGCCTTACTCCAGGTCAGGCGCTAATCTATTGGGAATTTCCTCATTGCAAGGGGACTCCGGTCAGGGGCGGGCATGGGTGAGGGCCCCATCGACAAGGATCTCGGCGCCGGTGACGTAGCTCGCCTGGGGGGAGGCGAGGTAGTGGACGACGTCGGCGACCTCCTCGGGGCGGCCGATGCGGCCGAGCGGCACGGTCCGGGCGGAGGCCTCCTCGGCCTGTCCGTGGGTGACGGCGCCGAGGTAGATGTCGGTGCGGATGTCTCCGGGCAGGACCGCGTTGACCCGGATGCCGTGCGGGGCGAGCTGGACGGCCAAGGCCCGTACCAGCGACAGAAGCCCGGACTTGGTCGGTGCGTAGGCGGCCTGCATCGGCCCGGGGCGATACACCGCGACGGAGCTCACCGCGACGATCGCCCCCGGCCTCCCGTGTTCGATCAACGTCTTGGCGACGCCCTGGCAGGCGAAGAAGGCGCCTTTCAGGTTGACCCCGTGGACCTGGTCGTACACCTCCTCGGTGACCTCCAGGAACGGGACGAACGGGCAGATGCCGGCGTTGGCCACGAGCACGTCGACCGGCCCGTGCGCGGCGACCACGGAGTCCACCATCTCCCGCACCTCGGCCACCGAGGCCGCGTCGGCGTCGACCGTCGTCGCGGTCCCGCCGAGCTCGGCGACCTCCCGCGCCACCCGGGCCGCCGCCTCGGCGTCGCCGTGGTGGTTGACGACGACATGGTCGCCGTCCCGGGCGAACCGGAGCGCGACCGCGCGGCCGATCCCGCGACTCGACCCGGTGACCAGCACCACCCTGCCCATGGCGTTCCCCTCAGTTCTTCCGGCGCAGAGCGCTACGCATGATCTTCCCGGTGGTGGTGCGCGGCAGCGCGCCGACGAACTCTATCCGCCGCGGATACAGGTAGGCCGCCAGGCGGGACTTGACGTACTGCTGCAGCTCGGCGGCGAGCTCGGGTCCGGGGTGAACGCCCTCGCGCAGCTCCACGTAGGCGACCACGGCCTCGCCGCGCACCGGGTCGGGCTCGCCGACGACGGCGGTGAGCAGCACCGCGGGATGGGTGGCCAGGCACTGCTCGATCTCGCCGGGGCCGATCCGGTACCCAGCCGAGTTGATCACGTCGTCGGAGCGGGACGTGTAGAAGAAGAAGCCGTTCTCATCGACGTACCCTTCGTCCCCGGTGTGCACCCAGCCGTCCCGGGTCTTCTCCGCAGTGGCCTCCGGCTTGTTCCAGTACCCGAGGAACGCCACCGGATCCGGCAGCGCGACCGCGATCTCGCCCCGCTCCCCCGGGTCGGCGATCGAGCCGTCCGGGCGGAGGATCGCCACCCGGTGCCCGGGGATCGCCCGGCCCATCGAGCCGGGCACCGGGTCGAACAGGGCCGGGCAGTTCCCCACCACCAAATTGACCTCGGTCTGCCCGTAGAACTCCGAGATCGTCACCCCGAGGGCTTCCTTGCCCCAGGCGAGGACGTCCTCGCCGAGCTGTTCGCCGCCGCTGCCCACCGAACGCAGCGCAAGGCCGCGGGCGAGCTCGGGCCGGTACACCTCCCGCATCATCCGCAGCGCCGTCGGCGGCAGGAACGTGTTGCGCACGCCGTACTCGGCGCAGAACCGCCAGGCCCGCTCCGGGTCGAAGCGCCCCTGCGCCGCCACCACCCCGACGCCGTGGTACCAGGCGGGGAAGAGCACGTCCATCAGCCCGCCGATCCACGCCCAGTCGGCGGGCGTCCACATCAGGTCGCCGGGCTGCGGGAAGAGGTTGTGCGGCAGTTCCACCCCCGGCAGGTGGCCGAGCAGCATCCGGTGCGCGTGCAGCGCACCCTTGGCCGGCCCGGTGGTCCCGGAGGTGAACAGCAGGAACGCGGGATCGTCCGCGGCGGTGTCGGCGACCCGCCGGGTGGGCGCGGCGGCGGCGAGCAGCTCCTCGAAACCGTGGCACCCGGCGGGCAGCACTGCGGGGGCGTCGACGGCGACGACGGCCAGGTCGAGCCCGTCGCACGCCTCGCGCACCCGATCCAGCTCGCCCGCCTCGCAGACCAGGGCCCGCGGCGAAGCCTCCCCCAGGCGATGCCGGAGCGCCTCGGGACCGAAGAGCGTGGTGAGCGGGAGCGACACCGCGCCGAGCTTCCACGCCGCCAGGTGGGCGACGGGGACTTCGGGACGCTGCGGCAGCAGCACCGCGACCCGGTCGCCCCGGGCGACGCCCAGCGCCTCCAAGGCGTTGGCGAACCGGCTGGACAGGGTGTCCATGTCGGCGAAGGTGTAGCGGCGCGGCTCCCCTGCGGCGGGAAGGTAGAGGAGGGCGAGGTCGTCGCCGCGCCGCCCGCAGGTGGCGGCGGCCATGTTGAACCGGTCGGGGATCGACCACTCGAATTCCGCGTATCTCACGGGGTGTCCGCCTCTCTGGTCAATCGAACCGGGCCGATGACGCGGGAGTCACCCCAGCGGGCGAGCACTCCGCCGTCCCAGAGCGGCCGGTCGGCGAGTTCGAGGTCGTTCGCCATGCGATCGGCCAGCGTGTTGCGGACCCGGACGGCGAGTGCGTTGCGGCCGTGCCGGAGTGCGGGCCGGACGTCGAAGCGGTACGGCGGGAACGCGCGGATCCCCAGCTCCACGCCGTTGAGCGCCACGGACGCGGTGACCGTGACCTCGCCCAGATCCAGGGCCACCCCGCCGGTCTCACCCTCGGACCAGTCGAACTCCGTCTCGAACAGGCGCTCTCCCGCGAACCCCGCGGGCCAGCCCTCCAGCTGCCAGGCGATCTCCGGGTCGTCGTCCACGGTGCACACCTCGGTGACGGTCCACTCGGTCAGCTCGGCCACGGTCCGGCCGCCCCCGGGTGGCCGGGGCACGGCCTGATCGGTGAGCGTCCGCCGAGCCTCCTCACCCGTCCCGGCGAGAAAGAGCCGCAGCCTGCCGGGTTCCAGCCACACCGGCCCGGTCACCGGGTGATACACCCCGTCCACGGCGTCGAGCTCGACCCACCCGCTCCCCGCGTCACCGCCGTTCTCCGGCGCGGCGAAGCCGGACTCCGCCCCCCGCCGGATTCCCGGCTCGGCCGCGACATGGCCGGAAGCGTGTTCGTCGTCATCGGTGAACCCGCCCTGGCCGGTGAGCCGCGAGTCGGCGGGAGTCGCGTCCGGAACACCACGACCGGGTGAGCCGGACTTCGGTGCGGGTCCGTCGCGCTCGACGTCCCAGCGCACCGGATCGGCACCGGCGTTGAGCAGCGCGACCATCCGCACGTCCTCGGCTTCCCGGATATGCCGTCGAACGCCGGCCGGTGGAGCCTGAGCGTTCGGTACGGCGTTCACCTCGGAGCCGCGGACGCCGTACCGGACGACATCGCTCTCCGGCGTACCCGAGGGGACGATGCGGACGGTGTGCCCGGCGTCCAGGAGCCGGTCCAGCTCTCCGGTGAACGCGGTGGAGCACTCGCGCAGCCGTACCGGGTCGGCGAAGCCCGCGCCGCCCGCCGGGAACTCCAGTTCGGCGTCGTGGACGGGGCGGCCCGCCGACAGGACGGCGCACAGCCGCGCGGCGTAGCCGACCAAGGGCGAGGCGTGCTCCCACCACGGCTGCTGGTAGCTCAGGCCCGGCGGGAAGAACCGGGTCCGGCTGCGTCCGCGCAACGAGTGCTTCCAGGTGACGGGGACGAACAGGTTGACCCCGTGCACGGCGAGCCAGTCGAGCATCCGCCGCAGCTCGTCCGGGGTGACCCCCCAGCCGACCCCGGCGAAGACCTCGGCCATCACCCGGGGCCGGTCGGCGAGGGCGGCGGCGGAGGCGGCGAGCACCGGCGTGATCGCGGGGAGGAGCCGGAGTCCGCCGTCCGGCCCGGTGAACGGGTCGATCCAGTCCACCCCGGGGATGGTCATCGCCCCGTACAGCCGGAACGGGTCGCCGCCTTGCAGGTAGAGCCAGAGGTCGAGGTCCTCCTCCCCCATCAGGTGCCCGGTGAAGTCGACCCCTTGGGCGTCGCAGCGGGCCCGGATCCGGTCGAAGTAGGCGGAGGCGTACCGCCGGGAGACCACGTCCCAGTAGTCGATCCGCACCTGTTCGGGCACCTGATCGGCGGTGCCGAGGTCGGCGAGGAGCGGCAGGTGGGGGCCGAGGTCGTACCCCTTCTCCCGCTTGAACTCCTCGATCAGGCCGGAGATGTACGGCAGTGCGCGGGGTGAGACCGGCTCGCCCCACTCCACCATGCTGAAGGGGATCGTCGGCTCGTCGGTGAACCAGCCCTTGACCGTGGTGCCAAGGTGGTCTCCGGCGACTTCGCCGTACCAGTCGTGGGTGGCGGCGCAGAACGTCTCGGCGGCGACGTCGTCGGTGAGGTCGGCGTACCGCCGGTGGAACCAGCCGGCCATCGGCTCGGCCCGGACGATCCGCAGCTCCCACGTCCCGGCGGGCACGTCCACCGCGCCGCCTGAGATCGGCAGCGGGGTGACCGGACCGGCTCCGGCCCGGATCCCCGCGCAGACCGCCGCGCCAACGGGTGACCGGACCGGCCCGGTCACCTCGGCGACGTCGACGGTCAGGCGCCGGGCCACCCGCTCGGGGTTCTCGTCGACGACACGGCTGCCGGCCATGCCGCTCGGCCAGTCGCACTCGTCGTAGAGCCACACGTCCAGCCCGAGCGCGGCGGCCTCCGCCAGGATCCACCGGACCACCTCGGCCATCTCCGCGCCCAGGTAGGGGTAGGGCATGCCGTCGTGTCCGTGGATCGAGGGATCCTCGGGGTAGAGGAAGAAGCCGCCGACGCCCTGGTCGGCCATCCGCGCCAGCTGTGCGCGCAGCCGTTCCCGGTCGATCTCATCGTTGAGCCGGAGGAACGGGACGAGCCCGTGATCGCCGTACGGCCGCGCGAGCGCGGCGAGCAGCCCGGCGAGGTCGCCTGTGCGCCGGTCGCCGACGCGGTGGCCGCTCACCGCTGCGCGGCCAGTTCGGCGAGCACGTGGTCGGCGTCCTCCAGCAGCCGGTCGATGTCGGCGGCGGTGTGCGCCGAGGAGACGTGGTTGCGCTTGAGGTTGGACGGGTACAGGTAGTGCCCGCGCTCGACGAGGCCGCGGTGCAGTCCGACGAAGGCCGCGGCGTCGTTCTCCAGCAGGTCCTCGTAGTCGACCGGGAAGCGGGAGGTGAAGTAGAGCACGAAGACCGAGCCGTAGCCGGAGGCGTACGCGGTGAACCCGTGCCGGCGGGCGGCCTCCTCCAAGCCGGTACGGGCGCGCTCCCCCAGCTCGAAGATGTGGTCGTAGACGCCGGGCGTGGCCAGCACGTCGATGGTGGCCGTGGTGGCCGCGACCGCGGCCGGGTGCGCGTTGTAGGTGCCGGCCCAGTAGACGGGCCCGCCCGCGGTGCCGTACTCGCCGAGCAGCGCCGCCGAGCCGGCGACCGCGGCGGCCGGGTAGCCGTTGGCCATCGCCTTGCCGAGCGTGGTGAGGTCCGGGGTCACGCCGGCCACGCCCTGGTATCCGCCGAGGCCGTGCCGGAAGCCGGTGATCACCTCGTCGAAGATGAGGACCGCGCCCGCCTTCTGAGTGATCTCCCGCAACCCGGCGAGGAAGCCCGGCTGGGGCATGAGCGCGCCGACGTTGTGCGGGATCGGCTCCACGATCACCGCGGCGACGTCGTGCGCGGCGAACGCCTCCCGGACGCTGTCCAGGTCGTTGAACCGGCAGACCACGGTGTCGCCCAGCTCGCCCGGGGAGGAGCCCGCGGACAGCGGGTCGGGGGCGCCCATCCGCTCCTTGGCGGTGATCACGTTGAGGGCGACGGCGTCGTGCCAGCCGTGGTAGCAGCCCTGGAACTTCACCAGGGTCCGGCGGCCGGTGACCGCGCGGGCCAGCCGGATCGCCGAGTAGGTGGCCTCGGAGCCGGAGTTGCAGAAGAGCACCTGCTCGGCGGCGGGCACGTGCTCGACGATGCGGCTCGCCGCCTCCACCTCCAGGTCGGTGACCCCGACGCCGGTCAGGTCGAGGCGGCCGAGCGCCTTGACGACCGCGGCGTCCACGTCGGGATGGCGGTGGCCGAGCACAAGGGCGCCGAACGCGGCGTGGTAGTCGCTCCAGGAACGGCCGTCCGCCTCGTACATGCGGGCGCCCTCGGTGCGGGTAACGGACAGCAGGGGGTCAATCCGGCGGGAGAAGGAGTGCACGCCACCGGGCGTCACCCGCTCCGCCTGGGTCCAGATCGTCGTCATGGCGTCGACGGTAGTCAGCGCGGAATCGGCCCTCGCTGCACAGCGGTCACAATCTTGACGGCTGCGCGAGACAGGCGTTCAATGATCCGCCATGACCGACGAACTGCAGGGCAATCTCGACGCGCTCAGCCGACGGCTGGAGCGTGCGGTGCTGGTCGACGACCCGCACGGCAGGCTCGTCGCGCACAGCACGCAGCGGGGGCCCGTCGACGCCGTGCGAATGAACACGATCATGCAGCGGGAGACGCCGTCGGACGTCACCGCCTGGGTACGCACCCTGGGGCTGGCAAACGTCCGCGGTCACATCCGGCTGCCCGCCAACGAGGCGCTGGGGCTGATGCCCCGGGTGTGCCTGCCGGTGCACTGCCAGAACCTGCTGCTCGGGTACATCTGGCTGATCGATCCCGACCTCGCCCTGTCGGAGGCGGAGCTGGCGGTGGCCCGCGCCACCGCGGACTCCATCGGCGTGATCATGCACAGGGAGCGGCTGCTCGGCGAACTGGAACGTGCCAGGCAGCGGGAGCTCCTGCGGGACCTCCTCGCCGACGATCCGGTGGTCCGCCGCCAGGGCGCGCTGACCCTGGTGGAGCTCGGCCTGTTCCAACCGAGCGTGCCCGTCGTGGCGATCGTGGTCCGCCCCGCCGCCGAGACGCTGGAGCCGTTCGACGAGGCGGCGCACACCGCGATCCGCGCCGAACTCGAACAGATTCGCCGCGACCTGTCCCCCCGGCACAGCCTGCACCTGCTCCGGCCGGACCACGCGCTGCTCATCGTGGCCGGCAGCGACCCCACCCTGCGCCGGGACGGGGCGCCCGCACTCGCCGGCGGCCTGCGCGATCGGCTGGGCGAGTCGGTGCCCGGCGTCGAGTTCATCGCCGGCATCGGCCGGGAGCACGAGCTGGCCGACACCGTCGCCTCCTACCGGGAGGCGGCGCAGGCCGTCCGGGTGGCCCAGGTGGTGCCGGCGTTCCGGCCGGTCACCTCCTGGACCCAGGTCGGGGTCTACCGGCTGCTGCTGCGGGTGCCGGTGGACGAGCTCACCGCGACCGACCTCCACCCCGCGCTGCTGAAGCTGCTGGAGACCAAGCAGGGGCACACCCTGGTGCACACGCTGGAGTGCTTCCTGGACAACGGGGCCGACGCCCGGGCCACCGCGCGCCAGCTCTTCCTGGCCCGGGGGAGCCTCTACCACCGGCTGAACCGGATCGAGCGGACCGCCCAGGTGGACCTGAGCCGCGGCGACGAACGGCTCGACCTGCATCTCAGCCTGAAGCTGGCCCGGTTGAAAGGCCTCTACCGGCACGATCCGCCGGCCGCGCCGGAGAAGGACTAGCCGGCGAACGCCCGTACCGGACGGCCGTGAACCCCGGGACGGCAGCGGAACAGCGTGCCGGGGGCGGTGGTGATGTAGAGGTCCGCGTGGTCCGGACCGCCGAACACGCAGCTGGTCACCTCCCCGACGGGCAGCGGCACGACCGCGTCCAGGGTGCCGTCGGGGGCGTACCGGTGGACCGCCGAGCCGTCCCACAGCGCCACCCAGACGTGTTCCTCCTCGTCCAGGGCGAGCCCGTCGGGAAGGGTTCCGCCGGGAGTGACGGCGATCACGCGGCTCTCCCCGAGCGTCCCGTCGTCCGGGGTGAACGCGTAGGCGTCGATCCGGTGCCGGAGCGAGTCGACGTAGATCATCGTCTGGCCGTCGGCGGTCCAGTCCAGTCCGTTGGAGATGCCGAGCCCGGTGAGGACGGTGGTCACGGTGAGGTCGGGGTCGAGCCGGTAGAGCGCGCCCGCCTCGGTCTCCCGGAGCGGCTCCCGGCTCATGGTCCCGGCCCAGAACCGGCCCGCCGGATCGCATTTCCCCTCGTTCATCCGGTTGCCGGCCCGGTCCTTCTCGACCTCGGCCACCATCTCGACGCGGGTGTCGCCGGGCGACCAGAAGCCGAAACCGTCCGGTACGGCGAGCACCAGCCCCCCGGCCGTACGGGGCACCGCCACCCCGACCTCCAGGCCGACCTCGAACACCTCGTCGACCCCGGTGCGGGGGTCGAAGCGGTGGATCACGCGGCCGGGGATGTCCGTCCAGTACAGCCGGTCCTCGCCCGGATGCCAGAACGGGCCTTCCGCGCATCCGGCCGGGACGTCCAGCACGACCTCGGCGGCGAGTGTCCTGGTCACGAGGTCACCACCGGGAGCACCAGATGCGAGCCGGGGAACACCCAGCGCCCGCCTGCTTCGCCGCACAGGTCGTATCGGGGATGGTCGCTCGCGGTGACCAGCACCCGCAGCCGGTGCCCCGCCCGGAACACCGTGGCGGTCGCCAGCATGTCCACCTCGCACGTTTCCTCACCCGGACCGACCCGCCGGATGCCGTCGCAGACATTGAGGGTGCGTCCGTCCGGGTGCACGTCGCACAGTTTCACCACCCAGTCGGCCGGGCCGGTGCCGGCGGCGGCGAACAGCACCGCGCGAACCGGCCCGGTCACCTCCAGGTCCTCCGCCAGCGGCGGGGAGGTGTAGACGAGCACGTCGGCGCGGTCGAGCAGGGGCGTCTGGTCGACCGCGCCCTTGGCGTAGCCGTCGGCCAGCAGCAGCGTCCCGCCCCGGGTGGGGCACGGGTCGGCCGGGTCGTACGTGAACACGCTCTCGGCGGCGTCGGCGGCCGGACTCCGCTCGGCCAGCTCCCCTTCCGTGTGGAGGAACCACCGCCGGTCGCGGGCGCGGGCGAGCGGCCAGTCGTCCTCGTCCCGCCACCGGTTCGCCCCCTGGACGAAGATCCGGACCCGCGGCTCCTGCGCGACCCCGTTGTCGGCGCCGCGCAGCCAGTGGTCGAACCAGCGCAGGGTGAACCAGGTGAAGTCGCCCATCAGGCTGGTGGTGTGCGTCTCGGCGGTGAGGTCGAGCACCCCCGTGGCCCGCTGCCCGAAGTCGGCCGCGCCGACGACCGGGCGGAACATCCCGTGCGACCAGGGCCCGACGACCAGCCGGGTCCGGGGGTCGCCCTTGGTCCCGGCCCAGTGCGCCAGGTCCGGCCCGAGCTGGAAGTCGGCCCACCCGGCCACGATCAGCGCGGGCACGCCGATCGTGTCGTAGCGGGGCGGGGTGTCCAGTTCGGGGCCCGGCCCCGCGGCGAAGTCGGGGAGAAAGCCCAGATAGTCCGGGTACGGCTGCGCGGCCCCGGTGTCGTTACGGGCGATCAGCTCGGCCAGTCCGGCGGCGCCGCCGGCCCGCTCCAGCGCGTGCGGGCCGATCGCCCACAGCGCCCACCGTTCCAGGGCCCCTTGCTCCAGGGCGCCGCCTCGCCAGAACAGCTTCTCCCCCGGGGACTCCGAGGCGAAGATCGCCCGGAGCGCGGGGGGCGCCGCGGACGCGCTCATCCAGCAGGCCATCGCCGCGTAGGAGAGCCCGAACTGGCCCACGTCCCCGTTCCCGTACGGCAGGGACGCGGCCCAGGCGATCGTGTCCACGCCGTCGTCCTGCTCGTGCCGGATCGGGTGGAACTCCCCCTCGGACGCGAACCGTCCCCGCACATCCTGCTGGACCACGACATATCCGGATCCGGCGGCTTTGATGGGATTGAGGATGGGGGCGAGCAGGTGCAGCTGGTCCTTGTCGTAGGGCGTCCGGGTCAGCAGCACCGGATACCGTCCCGGCTCGGCCGGACGGAAGACGTCCGCGCGGAGCGTGACCCCGTCGCGCATGGGGACCGGGACATCGCGTTCGACGACGACGTTCACGAGCGGCCCCGAGTCAGCCGTACCGGACCGATCAGACCCGAGCGCAACCGGGACCGGACCGTCCCGCCGAACACCACCGAGGCGCCGTCGAGCAGCGGGAACCGGGAGTAGTGGTTGGCCAGCGTGTTGCACACCGAGACCTCCAGCAGATTGCCGCCCGGCTTCAGCGCGGCGGTGACGTCGAATCGGTACGGCGCCCACACACGGACCCCCAGGTCGACGCCGTTGAGGACGACCCGCGCGGTCACCGCCACCTCACCGAGGTCCAGCAGGACCGGCCCCGAACAGGCGGGAGCCTCGAACTCGCAGGTATAGCGGACCTCGCCCGAGTAGTGCGCCAGGGCGCCCTCGGACCAGTCGCCCGGTCCGTCCGGGGCGCGGAGATCGGCCTCGACGTCGGTGAACTGCCAGGCGAAGTCCGGATCGTCCATGGTCGGCGCCAGCGACGTGGTCCACCCGGTGAGCTCGGCCAGCGTCTCACCCGGTTCGGGCGCCGGTGCGGCGGTCCGGACCCCGGCGTCGGTGGACAGCAGGATCCGCATCCGGCCCGGCTCCACCTCGATCGAGGTCCCCGGCCCGGGCAGCCACCGGCCGTCCTCCGGGTCCAGCTCGTAGTCCCCGCCCCGGACCGTGAACCGCCGGGTCTCCGCACCCGGGTTGTAGACGGAGAGCAGCCGGAAGTCGTCCCCGGCCCGCTCGTGCACCCGGATCGGCCCGCCGTCCTCGGCCCTGGCCGGCCCAGGCGCCAGCGCGGCGACCGAGGCGATCACCCGGGTCACGGACTCCGGGTCACTCAAGGTCACCGGCACCGTCTCCGGGCCGGTGGGCACGGGTTCCGCCCCGCTGCCGTCCGGCACCACCAGGACGTCGAACCCCAGGGTCGCCCCGAGTTCGTCCTCCCCCACCACACACGGGTCCACCCCGGCGTCGAGCAGCCCCTCCATCAGCGCGTTCCAGCCCGTGTTCAGCGCCTCGACGTGCTCGGCGTCGAAGTAGCCGGCCCAGACCGGCGCCGAGGGGAACACCAGCCCGACCCGGTGCACCGGACGGCCCCCCGACAGCAGCACCGACATCCGCGCGGAGTAATCGGCGAACGGCGCGAAATGCCGCCAGTAGGGCTGCTGGACTCCGGCCCCGCCCGGATAGAAGATCGTCCGGTTCCAGCCCCGCAGCGAGTACGGCAGCCAGATCGGGACCTGCAGGTTCACCCCGTGGGCGAACAGCCAGTCCAGCACCTCCCGCAGGTCGGCCAGGCTCGGCCCCCAGCCCGCGCCGGAGAACACCTCGGCGGCGACCCGGCGGCGGCCGTGCACCGCGGCCGAGGAGGCGGCGGTCCGCGGGGTGACCGAGGGCAGGCGGCGCAGCGACGGCTCCTCGCCCGGCTCCCAGCCGAACGCCCCGATCCAGTCGATCCCCGGCGCGGTGAAGTGCCGGTAGAGCCGGGTCGGGTCGCCGGCTTCGAAGGTGAGCAGCTGGTAGAGGTGCTCCTCCCCCATCAGATGCCCGGTCAGCTCGGCCCCCTGCCGGGCGCACCGGTCGGCGATCCGGGCGAAGTAGTTGGCCGCGTACCGCCGGGAGAACACGTCCCAGAAGTCGATCCGGACCTGGCGCGGGGCGCTCTTCGCCGCCTCCCAATCCGCCAGCAGCGGCAGAAAGGGCGCGAGGTCGTAGCCCTTCACGTCGGCGAACTCCTTCTCCAACCCCGTGCTGTACGGCAACGCGGGCGCGAACGCGAAGGCGTCCCCCATCTTCAGCAGGGTCGGCGAACTGGACGGTTCGTCGGTGAAGTACCCCTTGATCCCCCCGCCGAGTTCGGTCTCGTACCAGTCGTGGGTGCGGCGGCAGAAGTCCTCGGTCGCCTCCGGGCTGGTCAGGTCGGGGAACCGCTCGGTCCAATACCCCGAACCCGGATGGCTCCGGACGATCCGCACCTCCCAGTCGCCGGCCGGCACGGTCAGGGTGTCCCAGGCGGAGACGGCCGCGCCGGCCTCCCCGGGCGGGTAGGCCGCGGCGCACACCCCGTCCGCACCCAGCTCGATCTCGGCGGGCCCGGCGATCCGCCGCCGCTCCACCGTCACATAGCGGCTCACCTGGTCGGGATTCTCGATCACCGCGCCGCCGGCCAGGCCGCTCGGCCAGTCGGCGTCGTCGTACACCCACAGCTCGACCCCCGCCGCACGGGCCTCGGCCTGGACGGTCCGGGCGAGTTCCGCCCAGTCGGGGCCGAGGTATCCGTACGGCATGCCGTTGTCGGTCATGTCCGGGTCGGCGATCCCGGACTGCTGAAGGAAGGGCCAGTCCGCCCGCTCGGGGAAAAGATGACAGGCGCGCACACCCTGCTCGGCCATCGCCCGGAGCAACGCGCGCAGCCGGGCGGGGTCCACCCGGTCGTTGATGCGCAGGAACGGGGTGAGGGAGAATTCCGGCCCCGGCTCGGCGAATACGGCCCGCAGGTCAGCGACAGTATCCGGAACAGTCATTTGGCCGACATTAGCCGCAGGCCGTTCGGCCGACGTTGGACGGATGTCTCACGAACGGGCCGGGCACGGCACTGCTGTCACACTCCGGCCGTGGCGCGAACCGATAGCGTTCCCCCTCGTGAGATGGGTGAGCGCCGCCGTGCCGGTGGATACCGACGATGCGACAACGCCTGCCGCCATGGTGACCGCGCGGTTCACCTGGCGTGACCACCGGGGCGACAGACACGAGAGCCAGGGCCATATCTACCTGCCCGAACTGCTGCGGGACGATCCGACGGCCAAGGTGCCGCTGGTCTACCACGCCGGGTACGAGCTGCCGCTGGCCGCCGCGCTACCCCACCTCGCCCAGGGGCGGGCCCTGGCCACCCCTGCCTCAACCGGGGAGGCGCCGGAGGAGAACCCGCTGGTCCGCGGGCCGAACCTGGACCTTGCGCTGCTGCACCTGGTCCGGGACCTGCCGTTCGTGGACGACCGGCGGGTGCTGATCACCGGGCCCAGCGCGGGCGGCTACATGGCGCTGATGCTGGCCACCGGTGCGTTTCCGCTCGCCGGGGTGAGCGCCCTCGCCCCCCTCGTCAGCCTGCCGCACCTCGGAGAGCACGCACGGGCCCACGCCGACGGCCTGCTGGACGGGGTGCCGGCGCCCGCCCTGACCGAGCTGGTGCTGCCGTTCGAGCGGCTCCTGGCCGAGGAGTACGGGCCCGACCGGCTCACGTGGCTGCGGCACTCCCCTGTCGCGCACCTGTCTTCGATCACCGCGCCGGCGCTCGCCGTGTTCAGCACCGCCGACCTGATCATCCCGTACGCGGACGGGCCGCGGGCGCTGCTGGACGCGCTGGACGCCGCGGAGGTGGTCGAGCTGGCGCCGCCTCCGGACGTACCCCTCCTCGATCGGGTCGCCGAAGGCGTGATCCCGCCGGCCACGCCGATCAGCCTGCCCCCGCGCGCCGACGACCCGGCGTGGACCGTCGCGATCGTCGACGAGGGCGGCCCGCTGCCGTGGGTCTACCACACCCGGGCGTCGGTGGTCGTCGACCCCGAGTCGTTCCACCGGCGGCGGCTCGCCGCGCCGCTCGGCGTGGAGCAGCTCACCGCGGCCAAACTCGACATCCTGCTGAGCCGGTACGACGGGCGGGAGTGGCTCGCCGACGGCTACACGCACCTGGACTCCCCCGAGGTCGAGCGCGCCGACGTCCTACGTGGACTGCGGACCTACCGGGCCGAATCCCCTGAGCACGAAGCCCGATTCCAAGAACTGTACGGCGCGCTGCCCCCGGAACGCCGTACCCTCGACCTCGATCTGGACGGTGTGCGGTGAGCCGTGTCGAACGCGTGGAAACCATTGAGATCCCCCCGCCGGGCACGCCGCCCGCCAAAGGCAAAGGCCGCCCGATCATCACCCCGGTGACCCATCTGTGGCCCGAGGAGACCGGCCCCGGCGACCGCGGCGAATCCCTGGCCGGGCTGCCGCCGTCCAAGACCTGGGCCGTGGTGGTCCGGGTGTGGGACGCCGACGGCCGGTGCGGGGTCGGGACCGTCGGGTTCGGCACCCGCGCCGCCGTGGCCGTCATCGAGGACCTGCTCGCCCCCATCGTGGTGGGCGGGCGCCCCTGCGACGTGGAACTCCACTGGGAGCGGATGTACCGGGGCACCCTCAACATCGGCCGCAAAGGCCTGGTCCTGGAGGCGATCAGCGCCGTCGACATCGCGCTGTGGGACCTGCTCGGCCACCAGCTGGGCCGCCCCGTCTACGACCTGCTCGGGGGACGCACCCGGGAACGCATCCCCGTCTACGCCAGCCGCCTGTACGCGACGGAGGACCTCGACGCGCTCGCCGAGGAGGCGCGTGGCTACGCCAAAGCCGGTTTCCTCGGCGTCAAGCAGCGCCTCGCCTACGGTCCGGGGGACGGCAGGGCCGGGATGCGGAGGAACCTCGCCTTGGTCCGGACCGTGGCGGACGCCATCGGACCCGACCTGGACCAGATGGTCGACGCGTACATGGGCTGGGACGTGGACTACGCCATCCGCATGATCCGCATGATCGAGGACGACGGCATCCGGCTCCGCTGGGTGGAGGAACCGGTCATCCCCGACAACATCCCCGGCTACGCCGAAATCCGCCGCGCGGTGAACACCCCGATCTCCGGGGGTGAGCACGAGTTCACCCGGTACGGCTTCCGCGACCTGTTCGAACGCCGCGCCGTCGACATCGCCCAGCCCGACGTCAACCGGGTCGGCGGCCTCACCGAGGCCCGCAAGATCTGCGCCCTCGCCGCCGCCTACGACATCCCGGTCATCCCGCACGCCGGGCAGGCGCACAACTACCACCTGGTCATGTCGCACACCATCGCCCCGATGGCCGAGCACTTCCTCCGCCCACCCGCCGGCACCGCCCCCGACGAGGACGAACTTTTCTTCTCCCTCTTCCCCGACGAACCCGACGCCGTCGACGGCCACATCTCCCTCGACCCGGACCGCCCCGGCCTCGGCATCACCTTCACGCTGCCTATTTCCTGATTCATCCGGTACGGCCTGCGGCGGCTCAGGTGCCGGACGTCCGGTACGGCCGCAGGCATCCGCGCCGACGCGTGTTTCCCGTAAGCACTCTCGGACGGAATCCGATTGATCGGATTCGCGGCCGATGCCACCATCCTCGGGTGGACGAACTACAGAAGATCGAGGCGAACGTCAGCCTTGTCATCGACCGGATCGGACCCTTGAGTGATGTGGACTTCGGCCTCAACCGGGAGTCCGTCGAATGGATCGAGGGCTACATCGAGCGCCTGCGTGCCGCCCCGGACTTCGACCTGAAGAATTCCAGTGTCCTGGCAAGCGTGCTCGGCTCGTTCCTCGGTGCATGCGTCATCGCCGCCGCGGGAGGCGGCTGGCACAGGCCGGACGACGATGACAGGCTGGGCGTGCTCCTGCCCAACGGCGACATGGTTTTCCCCATGACGAAAGTGCACAAGCAATTTCACAACGGGGTGGAAGCAGGTGACTCGATCTCTGGTTTCTACCATGTCGCAGTCGACTACATCGCCACCGGAAAGCTGCATGAAGCCGCCCAGGATGAGGCGGACTGACCGGTACCCACCGCGCCTGCGGTACGCCCAACCACTCCCCTCTCAGCCGATCCGCCCCGACCTCTGATCAACCACCGGACCGGCTCCCGCAGACCGTGGCACGCCTTGGACCATGAGACCGGACATCCGGTACAGCCGTAGCCGACATCAGCCCGGCGCAGCCCGTACCGGAGTATCGATCTTTGAGAGCCAGCCGGTACCGGCCACAGGTGCGGCCCTATGAGAGGTGCCGTCAAGGACCGCGTCGCCAACACCGAACGGCAACGTCTTCCCAGGTCAGGTGGAGTATCTCCGGAGAGGCGTCGACTGGGAGGAACCGCCACGGTTCTCACATGTAACGGCCACGAAGCATCGGACACCGTAGACCTCAGATCGGGGGTGCCGTTCCGCGGCTTTCACACCACGCCTCACCGCTGATCCGGCCGGTCGGAATCCGGCTGTGCACGTCCTCGAGCATGTTCCGCATCGCCGCGCGGAAGACTTCGGCCTGGTGTGCACCGATGAACGCGGTGTGCCCGAACACTTCCAGGACCACGAGGCCGTGCATATGCCCCCATGCGCTCAGGAAGAGGGACGCCGCGGGTGGCGGCAAAGATCCGAGGGCGTCCGGTGGCAGGTGTTCCAGATGTGCTTGGAGCGACGACGAGAGTTCCGGGGTGTCGGCCGCGGCCAGTTGCGCTGTGGAGAACTCACCGAACAGTTCGTGCCGAAAGATCGCGCTCATCCGACGGAGCGCCTGGGTGGTGGGGCCCTCGACGGGTGCTTCGTAGTGCCGCAGCGGCGTTCCGTAGATGAGCTGGAATCGCTCGGGATTGGCGTTGGCCCATCCCCGGTAGCCCTCGGCCGCCAGCACCAGTCGCGGCACGACCGTGTCGTCCGGCGCGCTGTCGACGGCGGCTTGCACGGCGTCGGCGAGGTCGTCGTAGGCCTTGGTGACGAGCGCCGTGACGAGGTGGTCCCGGCTCGGAAAGTAGTGGTAGAGCGCCTGCACGGTCATTGCGAGACTCCGGGCGACCGCTCGCAGGGACAGGGCGGCGGGCCCGTGTTCGACGATGTGGCACTCGGCGGCAGTCAGGATCTCGCCGACGGCGACGGCCCGACGCCGCCGTCGCAGGGATGGCGTGCCGGTTGCGGATTCGTCGGAGGTCATGCAGTGACCGTACGCCGATTCCTTGATGACATCAAAAAAAGTGCACCCTGCTCGGGAAACTTAACACTGCCAAGCTTTCTTCTCCCTGACTAACGTGATCAACGACGACGAGGAATGCGACACCGCATCTCGTCTCAGACCGAGCCCACATGCCTGTCACCGGGCGAACCACATTCGCGGCGCACCGCGCCGGTTCCCCGACGAGCAGGAGCTTCAACGTCCCCGTACCAGCGCAGCCCCAGGGAGCCGCCATGAAAACATCCAGATTCCTGTCAACTCGTCACGTTTGGTGGGGCGCCTGGGCGGCGCTCGCCGTGTCGGCGGCCGGCATCGCCTTGTACAGCGTCCCCGCCTACCTGACCGGCGACCCGACGCAAAGCAAGATTCCCATCAACCCGGACGTGGCCCTCCATTATCTCTCCATCACGATCCACGCTCTGCCCGCGAGCCTCCTACTTCTGCTCGGACCACTCCAGTTCGTCCCGGCGCTGCGGAACAGGTACGGCAAGCTGCACCGGGTGGTAGGCCGCGTCTACATGGTCAGCGTCGTGATCGCGTCGGTGGCGGCCATCCTGGCGGCCACATTCTCCGTCGACGGAATCTCCGTGCAAGTCGCCTTCTACCTGCTGACAGCCGCCTGGCTGTACTCGCTGGCCCAGGCATACCGGGCGATCCGGCGAGGGCAGATCCAACTCCACCGCATCTGGATGATCCGCAACTACGCGCTCTCCTTCGCGGCCGTGCTGCTGCGCGGCTTCCTCATACTCGGACTGGCGGCCCGATCGCGGTACGAGTGGCTGACCTTCGACGACGTCTACACCACATCGACGTGGGCATCGATCCTCGTCAGCGCCGGCGCCGCCGAATGGTTCATCGTCCAGCGCACGCTCAAGCCCCTCGCCCGCAACCGTCGGCCTGAGTCTGCCCCCTCTCCTCAGAAAGGACAGCTATGACCACCCAGCAGCACAAGATCGGATCAGGGTTCGGGCCGCACAGCACCACCGACGATGTCCTGGCGGGCATCGACCTTTCGGGACGGCTGGCGGTGGTCACGGGGGGATCTTCGGGTCTGGGCCTGGCGACCACCCGAGCCCTCGCGGGCGCGGGAGCACACGTCCTCGTTCCGGCCCGCCGCCCCACGGCCGCACAGGAGGCGGTCGCCGGGATCGACAACGTCGAAGTGGAAGAGCTGGATCTGGCCGACCTGGACAGTGTGCGATCGTTCGCCGAGCGCTTCCTCGCCTCCCGCCGCCACATCGACCTGCTGATCAACAACGCCGGGATCATGGCCGCCCCGGAAGCCCGCGTCGGCCCGGGCTGGGAGAGCCAGTTCGCCGTCAACCACCTTGGCCACTACGCCCTGGTCAACCGCCTCTGGCCGGCGATCCAAGCAGGAGGCGCACGGGTGGTGTCGGTCTCTTCCAACGGCCACCAGCTCTCGGGCATCCGCTGGGACGACGTACATTTCACGCGCGGCTACGACAAATGGCAGGCCTACGGACAGGCCAAAACAGCCAATGCCCTGTTCGCGACACATCTGGACGCGCTGGGCCGCACCGCCGGAGTCCGGGCCTTCTCGCTGCACCCCGGCACCATCAAGACCGCGCTGGGCCGGCACATGTCCCCGCAAGAGCTGGCCGACCTGACGGTGACGATCGACAACAGCCCGACCAACAGCGGATGGAAGACCCCCGAGCAGGGGGCGGCGACACAGGTGTGGGCCGCGACCTCCCCGCGCTTGACGGGTATCGGCGGCCTGTACTGCGAAGACTGCGACATCGCCGAGCCGGCCGCGCCCGGCGCCGTTCTGGGCGGCGGGGTCAGCGCCTGGGCCACCGATCCGGTCCAGGCCGCACGCCTGTGGGAACTGTCGGCCGACCTCACCGGTCTCGACGCCTTCGCCGGGAGTGTTCGAGCACACCGCGTTGATCGGTCCCCCCCAGGCCGAAGTCTTCCGCGCGGCGATGCGGAACATGTTCGAGGAGGTTCACAACCGGATTCCGACCGGCCGGATCAGCCCTGAGAGATGCCGCGAAAGCCGCGGGACGGCACCCCTGGGTTCCACAATGCGGCATTGATCACTACGTGGCAGAACCGATCCTTGAGCGCTATGACGAGTCAGGCGACACGGCCGAAGTGCGCGGGCATGAAACTCTTCCTATCTACCGCAACCTCGAAGAATACAAAAGCGCTGCAAGGAGTCTCTGGATGAGAAAGAGCGGGCAGGATGGAAAGGGAAACAACCGCCGACTGCCCTCGTACGCCGCCTACCTGTTGTCTCTCTTCCTGAATTCCACACTCGGCTTTCTCGGCCAACTTGCCCTGTTCTACCCCTATTTTGTGGCTCGCGACTGGCTAGCGGGGCTAGGTATTGCACCGTGGGGAATACCGTTTCGTGACGGCTACTCCGGAGCGCTGCTTATCGGGATTCCGCTCGTTGTCGTCTTTGCCGCGATAACGGCAGCATTGAACTTCGCTGTTCTCCGCTTTTCTCCACCGTCACGGCGACTGTACTGGTCTTCCGCCGTCCTGGTGGCCCTGGTGTCCTCCGCCGTTCAATTACTCTGGAATCACTCCTAGAAAGGGCGTCGTGGCCAAGCGAGATCAAGGCCAACTCCGGGGAGGGGAACGCCGACCGTCGCACCACGACCCAGGGAACGTGCATGCGCACCCTCTTCGTGTGTAGTCGGCAGCGAAATGGTGAATCCGCGGCTGCGTCCACGGAAACGGAGCGCCAGAATGACGGCCGGTACCCACGAGCCTGTCAAAGGTCGTGGAATACATCGTTCGGTACGGGCTGCGCCGGGTTTGGCGCCGCTGCGGCTGTATCGAAAGCTCGTTGCCCAAGCCAGGGTATGCAGGACGCCCGGTCTCGTGGCCCGGGGCCCAGCCGATCATAGGCTGAGGTGGATCGGCTGTGAGAGGGGTGGCTCGGCCAGGAGGGCGATGAGCTTGGAGGCCAGGTCGCGTGGGCGAGAACTTCCTCGTCTCGGTGTGTGGTGAGCCGGGTGACACTCCACCAGATGAAGCCGGTGATGTTCTCCTCCGCCGACTGCCGGTCCGTCCGAGATCCCCGGGCTGCAAACCTCGCGGTTCGGAGCAGGTGGTGTACGAGGTCGACTGATCGGAGGCATGGTGCCGGGAAGTGGTGACACCATCGCGCGATCTTCCGGGAAGCGAAGATCGAGTTGGCATGAGAACAAGGCCATAGCCGCGGACAACCGTGTGACGCCCGAGCAGTGGCCGACGAAGCAGACGCGGAAGATCCGGATCCGTGGCGATCCATGGTGTAGACCATGGCAGGAACGTTGATGTCGGCCGAGTCCAACGGCCTGTGTGGTGTTGAGTATTGCGTAACCTGAACGAACATGATGGCGTTCGAGCGCACATTACGTGGACGTCACACGAAAAGACTGTCTCGTTTTGGCGGTCTCCACCTTAAAGATAGATCTGCTTTGTGCCAGCCCCGCTCAAGGGCGACACCAGACACAGCAGATTTTGGAGTCCGCCACCGACAACCTGGATTTACTGAGCAGAGATTTCACTACGACCTCCTCTCCTCATCCGATTCTACGCAGGGAAAAGCATGACCTAACAAAACGCGCCTCCGTGCGAATGATAGCGAGGGCTAAGCATTGATCCGGCAGATGATGTATGGCACTCTGTCTGGCTTGGTTGGTTTTGGATAGTTATATGGCTGGCGTTTTGGTAAGTGGTTTGTTGGGGTGCTGATTCGGGTCGGGAATTGTCGGTGGGCGGTGGCAGGGTGGGGGTTGTGAGCGTTCCCGTGACACAGCGGATCCCGGCCGGGCTGGCGCAGATGCCGCCCGGTCCCGGGCTTGCCGTGGTGCTGGCCGGGATCGATGAGACCGCGGTGTCGGCGGCGGACGCGGTGGTGGTGTTGAAGGCCTGGTCCCGGCAACGGGCCCACGACGAGGCCCGGTTCATGGCGGTGATGGTGGAGGTCGGCCTGCGTGCCCCCGGGCCGGGTTCGCGGGTGTGCCGGCAGGAGGTGCCGGACGAGTTCTCCGCCGACGAGCTGCGCCCGGCCCTTGCCTGGTCGCGCAGCCGGGCCTCGTCCCGTTTCGCCGAGGCGTGGGATCTGCTGTCGCGGCTGCCGAAGGTGCACGAGGCTCTGGAACATGGCGTGATCGATGAGGTGAAGGCACGTGTGTTCGCCACCTGGACACGGGAGCTGACCGCCGAGCAGGCCAGATCGGTGTGCGGCAGGCTGCTTGCGGTGGCCGGATTCCTGACGGCCGGTGAGCTGGTCGATACGGTCAAGCGGGCGGCTCTGGCGATCGACCCGGACTGGGCGGAGCGGCGGTGTGCGGCGGCGGTGCGGGAGCGCCGGGTGGTGGGGTCGCGCAATCCGGACGGCACGGCGAACCTTTCGGGGGTGGACCAGCCGCTGGACCGGGTGGCGGCGTCGTGTTCCCGCATGGACTCCCTGGCGCGGCGGGCCAAGGCCGCGGGGGACCGCAGGCTGACCCAGCACATCCGCTCGGAGCTGTTCCTTGGCCTTTTGGACGGCGGCTTCCAGGGCTGGTCCGATGAGCGGATCGTCGCCTTCCTGGTGGCCGAGTCCCAAGCGGAGCAGGCAGAAGCGGAAGGCGGCTCCCCGCCGGAGATCACGCCGCGGCGCGGGGTGGGCTCACCGGCACACCGGGGCGGCCTGCGGCGAGGGGCCGGTGCCGACGGATGCGATCGACCGAGGACCGTGCCTGGCGGGATGTCCGGAGGCTTTGCAAGGCCGGACGATCCGGACGCGCGCAGAGCCGCACACGGATCGGACGGGCGGGCCGCGTCCGGCCCGGTCGGCCGATCCGACGACGATACGGTCGCAGCCGGGGCTGACCATCGTGGGCTGGTTGCCCGGCAGGTCGGCTCACCCGATCGAGGTGAGGTCCCGGCGCGGTGTAACGGATTGGGTCCGCCGGTTGTGGCGCGGCGGCCGGAGGGTTCGGATGCGGTGGTGGCATCAGCCCCGGCCGACGGATTCGACGACGGTACGACCGCATCCTCGGGCGACCGTCGTCCGGTGATCGTCCGGCAGGATCCCTCAACCGGTCGTGGTGATGTCCCAGGGAGGCGTGACGGTGTGGGGGCACCGACAGGCCCCCAGCGGACGGACGGTCCGGATGCACGGGTTGCATCGGTCCCGGTCGACGAGTTCGACAACCGTACGGCCGCATCCTCGGGCGACCGTCGTCCGGTGATCGTCCGGCAGGATCCCTCAACTGATCGCAATGATGTTCCGGGGCGGTGCGACGGTGCGCAGGCACCGACAGGCCCCAAGCGGACGGACGGTCCGGATACAGAGGCTTCATCCGGCCCGGCGGGTGGGTTCGGCGACGGTAGGACCGCAGCCCAGGCCGACGGTCGTCCGACGGTCGCCGGGCGGGTTCGCCCAGCCGATCGCGCTGATGGTCCGGGAGGACATGACGACCCGGGATCACCGGCGGGACCGCGGCGGCCGGAGGTGGGATGGACGGAGGTGGGATGGACGGAGGTGAGCCGGGAAACGCGCGGGCCCGCCTCCGCCGGACCGGCCGCCGCAATCCTTCGAGTCTGCTCCCCGCTCGGCGGCGGGCCGCGGGACCGCACGAACACGGGAGCATCGGCCCACCCGGAGGGGACCGGTTCCCCGGGCCCGCCCGGCGGGTCGCCGACGACACCCGCGCAGACCGGTGCCGGCCCCGGGATCGGCGCCTCCTGTGAGGTGCGGTACACGCCCGGGCGGCACGGGGAAGAACCTCGGAGTGGCCGTAACGGCTCACCGGAGGCCCTGCGGCCGCGGGCGGCACCACCGCCCCGGGCGTCGGAGGAGCACGCATGCGGGCCACCGCCCGGTGGAGATCCCGGCCCCCGTCCCGGTCACCGGCAGCGGCCGGTCGGCGGGTCCGCCGTCGCCGCGACCGGTCCGGAAGCGATCGGGAGTGGCCCGGCCAGCGGCGGCGGTGGGATCGGTGCCGGGAGCCCGCAGCGGTGGGCGGCCGGCGAGCTGCGGGTCGACGTGACCACGCTGCTGGGTTTGGACGAGCGTCCCGGTGAGCTGGCCGGGTGGGGGCCGGTCACCGCCGGGCAGGCCCGGCGGATCGCCTGTGATCAGGCCGGCGGCCTGTGGCGGTGTGTGCTGACCGACGACGAGGGCCGCCTGATCGACTGCGGGGTCACCCGTCACCGCCCCGCACCCAGCGGGCAACCCCACCGTGTACCTGTGGGGCGCCTCGGAGCAGATGCCGGGGACAGGTCCGGGAGCGCGGTCCCTCAGGGAAAGCTGGTTCCTCAGGGAAAGATGGTGAACGCGTCCGTCAAGGCCAAGGGGGTCGTCGAGATCCGGATCGCCGAGGCCGGCCTGGCCAGGCTCCTCGGCATACCGGACCTGCCGGAGGGCTGGCGGAGAATCCTGGGCGACATCGCCCGCCTGACCGCCGGCCGCGACCGCGTGCGGCCGGGCGGCCCGGCCCCCGGAGCCGGGGACCTGCGACACCGTCCGGCCCGCACCGGAACCGGCAGGACCGGCCCGGGCGCCGACGACCCCGAAGGCGGGGGCGAGACGGATGAGGGTGGGCCTGTAGGTCCACGGGCCGATCCGCACCGCGCTGAGCCCGGCTTTGCCGGTCGTGGTCCTGTCCGGGCCGTCGCCGGCTTGGACGACCCCGAAGGCGAGGACACGGCGGACAACGCCGTGCC
This sequence comes from Rhizohabitans arisaemae, assembly GCF_025996515.1. Lineage (GTDB taxonomy): Bacteria > Actinomycetota > Actinomycetes > Streptosporangiales > Streptosporangiaceae > Rhizohabitans > Rhizohabitans arisaemae. The sequence goes on along the minus strand of NZ_BLRH01000021.1, from coordinate 415,544 downwards.
CGTACCCCGGACGGGGCGCGGACCGGCCGGCCTTCACGGCGCCGAGCCCGGCTTTGCCGGTCCCGGACCGTCCGGGCCGGGTGCCGGTTCCGGGCGCAGGTTCGCGGACGCGTCGCTTCGGCGTTACGTGCAGGTGCGTGACCGGGTGTGCACCGCGCCCGGCTGCGCCGTCCCCGCGGCCCGCACCGACCAGGACCACATCCGCGAGTGGAGCCGGGGCGGGCCGACCACGGCCGGCAACCTGCACAGCGTCTGCCGCCACGACCACCGGCTCCGCCACGAGGGCGGCTGGCAGGCCACCATGGCACCCACCGGCGACATCGTCTGGACCACCCGCCTGGGGCAGATCTGCCCGACCTCCCCGCCGCCGACCGTGATCCCGCTCCCCGACGCCGCACCCCGCACGATGACCTTGCCGGACTGCCCGATCCCCGACGACGACACCCCTATTTTCCTCTCCGACGACTTCCCCTCCGACAAAACGTGGCCAGGCTCCACAGCCTTCAGGCGATGGTTCACCCCACTGGAGGTGGCACGCCTCAACGAACCGGAGATACCGCCCTTCTAGGGAATAGCCCGGTCGGGGTACCCTAGATCGCAAGGGACGTGTGCAGCGCCACCACCGCCCCACCAGCCCCTGACCGGCCGTCGCCACCGGCTTCCGTCCCTGCGAGTCACGAAGAACCGCACCGTCATAGACGGAAGGCGCCAAGGGGCGCCGACGCCCAGATGAACCATTCGAGATGGCTCGCTTCCAGGGTGTTGGCCGTGATCGGAGGGCTAACTCCTTCGGCCGGAAGTCCTTGACCGTGATCATGATGGCGGGAGCAGGCTGCCCAGGCCGAGGCCGACCACGGCCACCACATGGGAGATGTCGTCGGCTTTGGCGTCGCCGAGGAACGTGGCACCTCCGGCGACGAGGAGGAGCAGCCAGCCAAGGAGAACGAACCCAAGAGAATTGCCGCTGCGCTTCAAGGTGCACCTCACGGAAGCCGGGAGTCCCAGAATGCCGGACCGATCGCCACTTGATGGGCAAACCTGGAGGACGAGGCCCCCGGTAATCGTCACCAGGGGCACGCGTAGGCTCGGGGGATGCGTGCGGTGATCTTTGAGGAGTTCGGCGGGGCAATGGACTTGCGGGAGGTGCCGGACCCGGGGCCTTCCCCCGGCGGTGTGGTGATCAGGGTGGCGGCGACGGGGCTGTGCCGGAGCGACTGGCACGGCTGGCAGGGCCATGACCCCGATATCCGTACGCTGCCGCACGTCCCCGGGCACGAGCTGGCCGGAACCGTCGAGGCCGTCGGCGCCGACGTACACAACCATCGGCCAGGCGACCGGGTGACTGTCCCGTTCATCTGCGCCTGCGGCACCTGTCCGTCCTGCGCCGCCGGAGACCAGCAGGTCTGCGAACGGCAGACCCAGCCCGGCTTCACCCACTGGGGGTCCTTCGCCGACCTGGTGGCGATCGACCACGCCGACGTCAACCTGATCCGCCTGCCGGAGGAGATGCCCTTCACCACGGCGGCCGGCCTCGGCTGCCGCTTCGCCACCTCCTTCCGCGCCGTCACCCAGGTCGGCGCGGTCCGGCCCGGCGAATGGCTCGCCGTGTACGGCTGCGGCGGAGTCGGCCTCTCCGCCATCATGATCGCCGCAGCCGCCGGGGCTCTCGTGGTCGCCGTCGACGTCAACCCCGAGGCGCTCCGGCTCGCCGGGGAGGCGGGCGCCGTACATCTGGTCGACGCCTCCTCCGGTGACACCGTCGCACAGATCCGCGAGCTCACCGGGGGCGGCGCCCACGTGTCCATCGACGCCCTAGGCAACCCCGCAACCTGCGCCGACGCCATCCTCGGACTACGCCGCCGAGGCCGCCACGTCCAAATCGGCCTGCTCCCCGGCGGCCCCACCCCGATCCCGATGGACCACGTCATCGCCCACGAACTCCAGGTCCTCGGCAGCCACGGCATGCCCGCCCACGCCTACCCCCCGATGCTGGACTCCATCCGCGCCGGCGCCCTCAACCCCGACCGCCTCATCACCCGCCGGATCGGCCTCCCCGAAGCCGGCCACGCCCTCACCACCCTCGGCCAGGTCCCCGGCATCACCGTGATCCGCCCCTGACCGGCCAGGTGTCACGAACGGCGGTGAAGCATCGCGGTGTGGGCAGAGCCACCAGAGCGCCAAGTCGATCAGCTAGGCGGCCGAGCGATCGCCGGCCGGTCGGTTCAGCCTTTCGATCCGGTCTTCGCGGGGCGTCGTCCTTCGCATACGGCGTCGGCACATCGAATTTGATCAAGGCGGAATGGAGCAGCATGAGCGAGTCGCCCAAGTAGCTCCACGGGGTCCCATGTACCCGATTGCCGCAGGCGGCAAGGTGTGCGCGGACGCGCGGGTCGCCCTTGCCCGCGAACAGGTGAGCGGTGGCGAACAGGTGATGCGCCTCGATGCCAGCGGTTCGGCCACGAGCGGCGCCTGCGGGCTGCAAGGCCGCTTGTCCGCCGCAGAAGCTGTGGTCAATCAGATCACGGGTCATGACGGCACATGGCTGTGGCGATCAGGCTTCGCGATCGTGCGGCGGGAGGTAAGGGCTGAAGTGGTCGGCGACGTCCTCGGCGATCGCGGCGGCGTCGCGGGAACCGTCGACTTCGATCACACGGATGCCCAAACTGTGGGCGGTACGGACGGCGTCCTCGGCGACGAGCAGGTCCCGGGCGAGGCGGTTGGCCTGTGCGCGGGCCGGATCGCTGACGGGATGCCCGAGCGACGCGGCCCGGGGTAGCGTGCGGAGCTGGTGCCGACGGAACTCGGGTGTAGGCACCATGACGACCATCCGGCGCGCTGAGTCGATGACGGGTGCGACGAGTTCGGGGCGGAGTCCCCAGCCTTCGGCGATGATCGGGTGACCGGAGACGAGTGCCCGCAGGTCGTCCAGGGCCCATTCGAACCGGTCGGGGAACCCGGCCAGGGTCTCGGCGGCCATCTCCTCCGGGGTGGGGTGGACCCATACCTTGTCCGGGTCCGGTTCGCCGGTGGGCTCGCCGCGAGCGACGCAACGGGCGATCCGGCGATCGTTGTGACCACGGGCGTCTTGGTAGTCGTAGTGGTAGACAGTCACGCCGTACCGGACGGCCAAGAGCCGGGCGACGGTCGACTTGCCGGCCCATTGGCCGCCGCCGATCCACAGCGTACGGTGCAACGTAGCGAAGGGGTCCCACACCTCACCATCGGCGAGGGCGTCGTGGCTGGTCATCCGGTGTCCTCCTGCATCGGGCTGCGGCGGCTGACCTCGGCAGCGTAGTCGGCCCAGCCGCCTGCGAAGGGACGTTCCCATGCGAGCTTTGGTCCGACGCCCGCGCGGGGATCGCGGCGGGACTCGCTGTTTCACTCGGGCGCACTTGGTGATCCAGAATCGGGCCGCGGTCGTGGCACTTGATGACGACGAGAAGCCATCACCGGCGTTCTGCGCAAGCGCTTGTCGCCGGTCGGTGGTCGGCCTTCACCGACACCGATTTCATTCGACGGCGGTGGCAGATACTGCGTCCGGACCAGCGACGGCAGGTTCGCGGAGTTCGGGAATACTCCTCCCGCCAGCGAGACAGCCCGACGATCGGGCGCAAACCGTACAGGCATCAGAAGAGCTGCTTGCGCCGATGTGCTTCCCTCTGGTCGACGGCCCCGCCGACGGTGACCGCTCCTGGATGACCGGATAAAAGGAGCGACCCCCGGGAACCTATCCGTGTCCCGGGGGTCTGAGAAAGCCGTCATGTACGGCGTCGGCGGCGTTTAAGAGAGTGGATCATTCGTGATGATGCTGCGTCCTACCGTTGAACCACCGATGCATGTTGGAGCATCGAGCCGGACTCGAACCGGCATCTCAGCGATCACTGTCCATCTCGGTCGCGCCACGCTCGACGGCAATGCTGAATCTGGAGCGAGAGTCTGAGTTTGAACGGCTGCCTCTGCCATTGGGCTACCCGGACATGTACCCGGGAGGGGAATCGAACCCCCACTGACACCGCTGTTCAGGCTTAACCTCAGTTTCAGCTTGCGCTCCTCGCGCACCCACCCCCCGAAGGGGATGGGAGTCTTGTATCAGCCGAGAAGATAGCCGAACACGGTCTCACCGATCCGGCGATCGGTGATCTCGATGCCGTTGGCCTCTTCCCGGGCGTACTTCACCGCGTCCTGAAGCTTCTGCACCCTGGTCTGGAGCTCGTTGACGCGCCGCTGCGGCAGAGCCCCGGAGAAGGTGATCTTCGTCCAGTAGCCGACGACGATGTCCTCGTTGTACACCTGTACCTGGGCGGGGTGCTTCTCGGTCGCCTCGGCGAGCACGTGGTTACGCGGCACCTTCTTGGTCCGGGTGGTCTTGACCGGATCGGTGCGCCAGGTGTCGCTGTTCTCGTCGAGCGTCCAGGTCTCGGACGGGTCCAGGGTCGGCAGCCTGGAGATCAGCGTCTGCAGATCGGACAGCTGCTTCTCCAGGAACAGCAGGTAGGTCACCGGGACCCCGGAGAGCAGGACGGTTCCGTCCACGGTGACGTCTGCCCGGGCCTCGCAGTTCGCCCAGTCCTTGGTCGCGGTGACGTCGAACAGCCGGGTCAGGCCGGCGGCGACGTCCTTGAGTACGCTCTCCACCTGGACCTGCACCCTGGTCGACTCGGACGGAAGCCGCTCGCCCTCGTCGTCGATCGGCTGATAGGTCCGCGAGATACCGGAGAGCAGCGGCGCCTTCTGGACGGTGTGCTGTGCCTCGGTCGCCTTGCGCTGAACGTCGGACTTGACACCCTTTTCCACGGCGAGGATCTGATTGAGCTTGGTCACGGCACGAGGCTAGCGATTGTGATCACACATCTCATCCGATTATTCGACAGGCCCGGAAACGTCAGCCGATTCACTCTGTTGCGGTGAATGTCTCGGGTGGGTCTGTGCCCTGGGGTTTACGGCAAACCGGATCCTCGCCCGACGGACCGGGCGTGACGCCTACGCCATCGGCCGCGAGCGTGAGAACGGCCGCGCGTTCATCCCCGACCGGTATCCCGCGGCCGAGCCGTCGCGATTGACGGGGTGGATCCGGCACCGGACGAGAAGGGCGGCGAGGAGTAGAGACGACCATGCGCCACGCCACAGGTGCCTGTGATCACGGCTTCGCGTACCCGAACCGCTTCTGGCGCAGAGCCGGTTCGGGTACGGCGGTGTCCCAGTCTTTCTGATCGGCGGTCCGTACCACGCGGGTTACAGCGAGCCGTTCCGCCAGGGGCCGGTGATGGCGAAGGTGATGCCGGGCGTTTGAATGTTCACGAAGAGCCAGTCGCCGCGCCTGGTGTCGAAGGTGGCGCCACACCATTCCGAGCCGGTGTAGTCGCCGGGGTACACCGACTTGCCGGGTACCCCCTCTGCGGGGATGACGACGTTGTTGGCGGCGAACGGAAAGATCTCTCCTGCCGCGGTGAGCCCGTGGAGGTGTTGCGGCGCGACCCAGCCGTCTTCGCACAGGACGATGCCACCTCGCGGGCTGACGCAGATGTTGTCCGGGTTGTTCAGCACCGAGGCGTCGGGTGAGGTGAAGAGCACCTTCATGGTGCCGGTCCGCAGGTCGTACTCGAACAGCTGTCCAAGCCCGCTCGGGCCACCGCTGGTGCTGACGAGGTAGACCTTGCCCGCATGGTGCCAGGCCCCCTCCAGCCGGGAGAACACGGCACCACCCCGGGCGATGCCCTGCCGTACGGTGCTCGTCCCGCCCGGGGCCGGGTCGGGAACGGCGATGCGCACCCAGTCGATCTCGGGGTAGACCGTACCGGTGCCGTCGTGTCTTGTGTCGTAGGAGGAGTCGCCGATCCGCATCATCTCCAGCACCCCGCCCGCGGCGAGCGTACCGGGCTTGCGGGGGCGGAACCGGTACACTCCCGCCGGGTCGTCGTCTTCGGTCTCGTAGACGTGGCCCGTGACGGGGTCGACGGCGACCGCCTCGTGGGTGAAGCGGCCCATCGCCTTGTACGGTCTGGCGCGGCTGACCCCGTCGTGCGGCACTTCGAAGATGTAGCCGTGGCGTACCTCGCCGTTGACCCAGGTGGTCTCCTCGCAGGAGAGCCAGGTGCCCCACGGGGTAGGACCGCCTGCGCAGTTGCGGAGCGTGCCGGACAGGCTCGCCCAGGTGTCCAGGAACTCGCCCGCCCGCATATCGAAGATCAGGTTGGTCGTGCCGCCGTTCGCCATGGGATCGTAGGCCGCCTCGGTGAAGGCGCCGGACAGGCCACCCTGTTCGTGGTTGCGCACCAGCGCGGTCCAGTGGTCCCTGGCCTTGCCTTTGATCCGGCTCTTGAGCCGGCGACTCGGGCGGAAGGCCGCCATGCCGTCGTGCGCGCCCGGGGTGGGACGGCCGTCGGTCATCATGTCACCGGTCCAGCCGTGGCTGATGTACTCAAATCCCCTGGGCAGTTTAAGCAGCTCCAGGCCGGTGGCCTGATCCTTGACCGGGTACAGCGGGCCGTAGTCCACGCTGTGCGCGAGCTTGACCAGCGGAGCGGCTCCCGCCGAGCAGGCACCCAGGGCTTGGAGGGGGCCGCCGAGCAACGCACCGCCCGTTACAGCCGCCCCCGTCTTGACGAAGCTCCGCCGATCGAGACTCATGACCTGACCTCCAGTGGCTCGCGGGCTCGGTCAACCGTGACAATGAGAACGGACGAGCAGAGGTCAGGCAGCCGAGCGATTCGTCCATGTGCAGGGTGATCCACCCGATTATGCGCTTGAACCGCGGAGATGGGGAGCATGGTTGCGAAAGTACCCAAGTCGGCATTGGAGCATCGAACCGGTTCGAGCGCGCAGCCGCATGACGACGGTCCCGTCGGCGCCACCGAACATTCGTGACCGGCTTGTGCTCGACTCAGAAACTCCCGCCTACCGTGGTCGACCGGATTTCTCGCTCGCCCGTACGGCAAGGGCGCGGAAGCGGTCGGCGCGGAATGGGGTGAGTTCGGATGGCCTGTGCCCTGAGGTGATGTACTCGGCCATCGCCGCGCCGGTCACCGGGGCCAGGGTGATGCCGAGCATGCCGTGCCCGGTGGCCGTGTAGGCGTTGGACAGGCCGGGCAGCCTGTCGAGGACGGGCAGCCCGTCGGGCGACATGGGCCGGCCGCCGACCCAGGGGTCGTGGATCAGCGCAATGAGATCGTCGGGGCTGTCGTACCACCGGCCGAGGTAGTCGCGGCTGGCACGGGCGATGGCGACGATGCGCCGCCGGTCGAGCCGCCGGTTCGTCCGGTGGTCTCCGTCCACGAGAGAGCACCGTGATCTTCCGCATTCTGATGAGAAATCCTGATTTATCTCCTCATTTCAGCAGGAGGAAATCGAGCACGTGAGCTCAGGCGCACGCCGTACGGCTTACGTAGGGTGGCGCCGGAACCTCGGGAGGTCGCGTGACCACAGCACTCGGTGCCCTGTTCGACAGACCGCGAGAGAGCCGGGAGCGGATCATCACGGCGATGCGCCATCGCCTGTTCCCGTTGCCGGACCGCGGATCCAGCTTCTTCATCCACCTCAGCGAGCTGTGCCCGGTCGCCTGCGAGCATTGCATGTACTCGTCGGATCTGAACCGGAAGTCGACGAAGGACTCCCTGTCCCCGGACGAACTCGACGCGGCCATCGGTTTCATCGACGAATCCCGCTCCGAAAAGCTCAACATCACCGGTGGCGGTGAACCCTTCCTCAAGTTTCGAAGTGTTCTGCGGCTTCTGGAGCGGGTCAACGTACCCCGGATCGAAATCGTCACCGCCGGTTACTGGGGCACGAGTGAGAAGAGAACCGAGCGGCTGCTCCGTCGTATGGACGAGGCCCTGCTCCGGAACCCCTACCGGCCGGTGGCGATGCTGCGCCTGAGCATCGACCGCTACCACATCGACGCACCGCGGCCGGTCCGGATCGAGCACTACGGCACCATCACCCGGGTCTGGCGGCGGCTGTCGCCGGGATTCGGGCTGGGGTTCCGGAGTATCCAGCCGGATATGGACGTGGTCGACAAAGCACTCGCCGCCGAGCTCGGGGCGACGATCGAGCCGGTCAACGAGTGGAACCGCTCTGTGGTCATGGACGACGGGCGGGTGCTGCCCATCACGTTCAACGTGTTCCGGCTCAGCGGCAAGGCCGCCGCACTCCGCGACGACCTGTCGGCCGAATCCCAGACCATCAAGGAGTATTACGCCCCGTACGAGTCGGGGTCCAATCGCCTCACCTTGGCGACAAAGGTCAACGACGCCATCCGGGGCACCTACGCGGCGAGCACCGGTGTGGCGGTGACGATGGACTCCGACGGGACTTTCTGGATCTTCGGCGGTACCGCCCCCGATCGGCGGCTGACGTTCAACGGCCAGTCGTTCACCGCCGCCATGACGCACTTCTTCGCCGATCCGATCACGCATCTGCTGGTGGAGGAGGGGCTGTGGTATCTGGCCGATCTGGTCGACATCCTGGATCCCGCCACCCACGCCGCCGCCCTCGGCAAGAACGACGTCGCGGCCCTGGTTGAAGACCTGCTCGCCCCCGAGGACGTCCGGCTCGCCGTGACCTTGCTCGCGGCCCGCTGGGCCGTCGCCCGCGGACGCGTGTCCTTCCCCGGCGATCTGTGGATCCAGGAGATCGCCGAAGGCACGGACGACCTCGCGGCCCGGTGCGCGACCGCGATCCGGGAGGGGAGACGCCATGGCACGGCGGCATAGGGTCGCCGACCCGGGTGGGGTGTATCGGACGCTCAGAACCACCTCGGTCCCCTCGGACCAGGCCCGACGTGACGTCTTCCACCTGAGTCACCTGCTGGGTGCGGCGGCGCGCGACCGCGTCCGGGCGGCCGCGGGCGAGGAGGCGGCCGTGCTGTGCGTGGTCGTCCTGCGCGGGGGTCTGCTGCTCTACCCCGGGTTCGGGCAGGCCTTCGCCGAGGCCGACTTCTCCCTTCTCGGGATGCGCCGCCGCGACGACGGCGTGGTGGCCTGCGACTACATGACGACCCCGCACCGGGACACCTATGCGGCCGCCGTACTCATCGACTGTGTCGCGGCTACCGGGCGCACCCTGCTGACCGCCCGGGACATGCTGGCGAAATCCCAGGTGACCGCCGCCGCATTCCTCGCCGCGGTGGTCTGCTCCTCCGCGCAGGCGACCCGGACGCTGCTCGGGGAAGGCGTCGACGTCCTGGGGATCAGCCTCGACGAGGAGCTCGCCGGCGACGTGGTGGTTCCCGACCTCGGCGCGATGGACGCCGGGGACCTGTTCAGCGGCCTCTCCCGATTCCACAACGCCGTCGCGGGATGAGCGGCGCGCCGCCGGGGAAGGGGCAGCCGCATACCGGACGCCACGTCATCGCGCCCGTCTACCTGGCCGGATTGTCGGCCGGGGTCGCCTTGGGCCGCTTCATCCCGCTGGAAGCGGGTCTCAGGGCCGACTTCGGCCTCTCCCCCGTGGAGTTCGGCTGGCTGGTGTCCATGATCACCGTGGCGGCCGCGCTGCTCGCCATGCCGGTCGGGGTCCGGCTCGCCCGCGGCGATCTCGGTGCCGTACTCGCGGCCGGGCTGGCCGTCATGCTCGTCGCCGGAACGATCCAGGCCGTCGGTTCGAGTTTGGCAGTCCTGTACGGCGCCCGCGCGCTGGAGGGCCTGGGCTACCTCCTCGTGGTGGTCACCGGGCCGCTGGTCCTGGCCGCATGCTGCGACCCGGAGACCGAGCGGGTGGGACTCGCCGTCTGGAGCACCTTCATCCCGGTGGGGATCGCGCTCGCCGCGGTGGCCGGAGCCGCCGGGAACGGGTACGGCTGGCGCGCCGCCGCCGGCCTGACCCTCCTTCCGTGCGCGCTGGCGTTCGGCGCGACCTGGCCGCGGCTCCGGGGCACCGTCGAGACATCGCAGGACCAGGCGGCGCCTACCGGCGGTTCCGGCCCGCTCACCCTGCTGTCGCTGGGTTTCTCCCTCATCGCGCTGCTCAGCGTCTCGGTTCTCGCCCTGCTCCCCGGGCTGGGTGCCGACCAGGGGGTCGGCCCGGCCGCCGGCGGCACCGTCACGGCCGTGGTGTCGCTGGCGAGCGTGCCCGGCGGACTGCTGGCCGGGGGGCTGATGGCGAAAGGCGGACGTCCCCGATCCCTGGCGATGACCGCCCTGGTCATGCCGGTGGCCGCGCTCGCCGTCTTCTCCGCGAACGCCTGGTGGGCCGTCACCACCGGTGCGGCCGTGCTGCTGGTGGCGAACGGGCTGGTGCTGGCGGTGATGTACGCGACGGTGCCCCTGCTCGCCGACAGCCCCGGCCGACTGCGCCAGGGCTACGGGCTGCTGGTGCAGGCCGGGAGCGTCGGCACCGTGCTCGGCCCGCCGGCCTTCGGCCTGGCCGTCACCCAGGTGGGGTGGCTCGCCGGGATCTGGCTGGTCACCGTGGTCACCGTGCTCGGGCTCGGGCTGTTCCTGGCCGCCGCCCGCCGACGACCGGACGGATCCTGACCCTCATCCGCGTCCGGGCTGATCCCGGCTCATCGGAACCGTCGGAACGCTGAACCCGGACTGGTAGGCGAAGGAGACGAGCTGGGCCCGGTCCCGCAGCGCCAGTTTCTGCCGCAGGTGGTAGATGTGGGAGCGGACCGTGGTCACCTGAACCGACATCTGTTTCGCGATCTCCTGGTTGGACATGCCCCGGGCCACCATCCGCATGACGTCGGCCTCCCGGGGGGTGAGCGAGGCGAGCGCCTGCCGAGCGGGGGCGATGGGCTGGGCCTTCCGCCAGAACAGCCAGTCGATCAGACGCCTGGTCACCTCCCCCGAGGTGGCCGCCTCCCCCGAGGCGAGTGCCCGGATCGCCCGCTTCATCTCGTGCGGCGCCGAATGCTTGGCCAGATAGCCGTACGCCCCCACCTCCAGAGCCCGCATGATCGACGCGTCGTCGAGCTGCGCGCTGAACACCAGGATCTCCGGAGGCGGTGGGGAAACCGAACCGGTCACCCGGGCGGCCAGGTCCAGCCCCGAGATACCCGACAACTCCACATCGGTGATGATGATCTCCGGCGAATGTCGGCGGGCCAGTGAAAGCGCCTCCCAGCCGTCCCCCGTCGTCGCCACCACCTCGATGTCGGCCTCACCGGCCAGCAAGCTCACCAATCCGTCGCGTACGACGGGCACGGGGTCGCATATGAGCACCTTGATCGCCACCGCCTCAAGACACCAGACCTGACACCACCGGTCAAGAGCACACGGTCCCGCGGTGCTCCACGAGCCCGCCCGGAACGAACGTCGTCGTGGCGGCGGACCAGGACGGGCGGGCCCGCCGAGTCGGCGGCGGGGCGATCACCGGAGCTCTGAAGCCACCCGTCCCCATGGCACCCAAAGCTCTCGGCCTCACCATGCCAAATCCCGGCAAAGAAACCTGCCCCAACAAGTCACCACCAAAACCAGAAAACCACTCTAATAGCCCTCCGATTTCTTCAATGAACCGACAACCATTACAAAGGCCAATCGAATCGGAGAATTTATCTTCTATCGTTGTTCTCTATCGGCCCGGAACCGCCGTGCGTACATCGCCGGCGGCTTCTGAACCGAAAGGGGGAATCCTATGCAGAGGCTGTCACGCCTTGTGCTGCTGGGCCCGGCCATGGTCGCCGGGCTGGTCCTCGGGACTCCGGGAGTATCCCAGGCCTCCACCACGACCACCTCGACGACGACGGCACCCGCCCTCACACAGGGCACGACGACCACCGCCACCACCCTGGACTGCAAGTGGAAGGGCAAGTGGTGGTGCTGCTGGGAGCACGACCACTGGAAGTGCTGGAAGAAGAAGAAGCACAGCGATTGGGATTGATGAGAACAGGCACCACCGGCGGTGACGGCACGGTCTGAACAGGTGCCGTAGGACCGGACAGGCGGCGCCCGCATCCCACCCGGCAGGGAAACCGCCGGGCGACGGAGCGGGCGCCGCGCCGGTCGCCGGTATTCGTCTCCCACGTTTCCATCGGCTGTTCTCTATCGGGCCGGAACCGCCGGGCGTACATCGCCGGCGGCTCCTGAACCGAAAGGGGGAATCCTATGCAGAGGCTGTCACGCCTTGTGCTGCTGGGCCCGGCCATGGTCGCCGGGCTGGTCCTCGGGACTCCGGGAGTATCCCAGGCCTCCACCACGACCACCTCGACGACGACGGCACCCGCCCTCACACAGGGCACGACGACCACCGCCACCACCCTGGACTCCACGTGGCAGGGCTGGAAGAAGGACAAGCACGACGACCCTCATCGTCACCGCGGTCATCATCACCGCAACCGTCACCATCACCACCATCATCACCATCACCATCACCACAACCACCACCATGATCATCATCACCACAACCACCATGGCTGACCGCCATCGTTGATCGGGGAGTAGGGCGGCCCCGCCCCCTATGGGCGGTGTGAGGTTCCGTGCGGCCCGCCATCGACGGTCGGACTCGGCGACGCCCGTACCCCGCCCGGTAGGGGACCACCGGGCGGGGGCATCGCGTCGATCAGCGCGCGCCGAGCAGTTCGGCCACGGCCACGGCGGCGCCGGGATACCTGGCCTGCAAGGCCATGACCTCACCGTGCTCGGCCCCACCCGACGGGGTGGTCGGCCGCCAGCCCGGCTCGCAGCCGAGCAGCTCGGCGACGGCGTCGCACGCGGCCGGGTGAGCGGCGAGCAGCCCGGCCGTCTCGGCGGCCGAGGGCGGCACCGCCGTGAGCGACGCCTTGGCCGTGCCCGGCTCGGCCCGTACCGCCCACGGGGGAACCCAGGTGTCGACGGAGGCCAGGTCGGCCGGGAAGGTCCGGCCGGCTTCCCGGATGAGCGTGGGCACATGCTCCTGCCCGTGCTCCCGCAACGTCGTGATCAGTTTGGGCAGCCACGGCAGCAACACCGCGTCGGGGAGGGCGCCGAACGCCTTCGAGATCATCTCGACGGTGAACGGCGCCAGCCCGGGAACCGGCTCCAGCGCCTGTACGAACCCGCTCAGATAGAGCGGGAACGTCGGCACCACCAGCGGGTTCGCCAGCAGCTCGTCGCAGCGTGACCGCAGCTCGGCGAGGGGCAGCAGCCCGAGCCGGTTCCTGGCCGCCCACACCAGCGCCGTCTTCGCGGGGGCTTCGGGATGTGACTGCCGTACGGCGAGTTCGAGCTGGGCCCGATCGCAGCCGAGGGCGAGCGCCAGGCCCTCCATGGTGAAGAGGAAGCCGAGCATCGCGGCGATCTGCCGGACACCGGTCTCCTCGTCGGTGAAGGCGGTGGGCAGCAGCGTGCAGTAGTGCGCGTATCCGGTGGTGACGAACGACGCACACCATTCGGGCAGCTCCGGCCGGGTCGCACGATAGTGGGCGAGCAGCCCGCGGATGCGACGCAGCACCTCGGGGGCGTCGTCCACGGTGCGCTCCGCGGCGAGCAGCTCCACGGCCCGTTCGCCGAGCTCGTCGGTGAACCGGCCGCCGCCGAGGTAGAGGATGGAGTCCTCCACCGCTTGGAGGGCGACCGCCGCCGTGGCCTTGGGGTCGTGGACGCTCTGCCGGAGGCGGCCCCGCAGCACCTGCTCGATGGTGACGCCCTCGTAGCCGAGCTCGATGAGGGAGCGCTGGTACTCGCCGATCGCCAGGTCCCAGCTCTCCTGGATCGGCCGTTCGCCGAGCCGCCGCGTGCCCATGATCGGGCGTACGGCGCGTTCGGGCATCAGCCGGCGCAGGATCCAGAGCAGGTCCGAGCAGGGCACCAGCTCCGGGTTGGCGGTGAGGTCCAGCAGCGCCCGGTGGACCTTCCGCGTACCGAGTTCGAGGCCGAGCGGCTTGAGCCGGTCGTACACGTCCTTGGCCAGCGGCGGCATCGCCTCGTACCCGACCTGGCCGATCCGGTCGCCGCCGAGCAGGATCTCGCAGAGGCGGCGGACGTCCCGCCGGCCGGGCACCGTGTCCTTCTCGATGCAGGTGACCGCGGCGTCGGCGAAGTCGTACGGCGTGGGACGGCCTCTGCCCCGCAGCCCGGCGAGCAGGATCGACGTCTCGAACACGGCGATGGCGTCCGCCGTGCTCGCCAGGTAGCCGTTGCGGCGCGCCAGCCGGACGATCTCCACGCACCAGCCGAGCAGCTCGGCTTCGTCCAGTTCGTCCAGGACCGGCGGCCGGGCCAGGAAGCCGGAGAGCCGATCGACGACCGGCTCCCGGGAGACCGGGGCCGCCGCCTTGGTCCCCTTGCGCGGCTTCTTGGCGCCTTGCTGGCCTTCGAGCACGTACGGCGACACACGGTGTCGCTGCACCGCCTTGGCCCAGGTGGCCGCGGCGATCGACACCGAGCCGGAGGCCAGGCCGAACTGGGCTTCGATGGCGGAGTGGCTGGAGGGGATGAGTCCGTACAGCCACCGCGTCGCGGTCCGCGGGGCGATCTCGAAGGTGTCCGCGCCGGAGAGGCCGAACTCCTCGACCCGGCTCGCCGCGTGGAAGGCCCCGCAGACGTACAGGCAATCCCCGGGGTCGGTTCCGGAGGCGGTGAGATGCTCGCGCATCCGCGTCCACATGTACCGTTCGCGGGCCTCGTCCCGATCGCCCCGGTCGTCGTGGTTCGGGCGCAACCGGCGGAACAGACTGCCGATCATCACCATGACCTGGCGATAGGTGTCGTAGTCCGCGTCCACCAGCGGCTGTTCGACGTACTGGTCCCACCATTCGGACCAGTGCCGGACCTTGCCGTGGTGGAGCAGGTACGCCTCCAGCTCGGCGAACCGGGGCCGCAGGTCGCCGATCTCGACGCCGACCGCGTCGCCGTGCAGCGCCTCCTCACCCGGCTTCTCGGACTTATCCGATTTGTCGGGTTCGGCGGGCAGCCACTGGAAGACGTGGTCCACCGAGCGGTCCACCAGCACCAGCTCCACCCCCGGGGTGTCCAGGGCGTAGGCGATCGCCTGATACTCGGCCGAGGCCTCGGTGACGGGTGCCACCACGCTGAGCGGCCCCGACTCGTTCGGGAATCCGTCGAGCTCGGAGGCGAACGCCTGCAGCGCCACCGGGAGACGGCACCGCCGGAGCTCGGTCAGGAGCGGCTGAAGATCCTCGCACAGCTCCAGGTAGACGACTTTCGGCTGCTTCTCGCGCAGGCGCCGTACCATCGCCAGCCCCGACGCCGGGGAATGGTGGCAGACCGGGAAGATCTCCAGCTTTTCGGCGAGCGCCCGGTCGACGTCGTCGACCATGCCCGACAGGATGCCGGTGAGCGCGCCGGGGTCGTCGGCGAAGGCCGCCGCGGCGTCGAGGAGCTGTTCGCGGAGGGCGCCGAAGGGGCTCGGGCTCATGAGAGCGTGGCGATGGCCTGGCGGCCGCCCTCGAGGAACTCCGGCCACTCCCCGCCGTCCTTCTTGCTCCGCGGCTCGACCACACCGTGCCAGTACTTGTTGAGGATGGCCAGGTCCTCCGGGCTGCGGCGCGCCAGCGAGCCCACCAGCGAGGAGGCGAGCGTCCCGGCCCGCAGGGTGCGGTCGCCGAAGAAGTGGCTGTGCAGGATGGCGTCCTCCAGCACGCCGATCTGCTCGGCCGTGGACAGCGCCGACTCCAGTTTCTCATCGTCGCTGCCCGCCGAGGCCGCCGCGGTACGCAGGTCGGCGAAGCTCTGCAGCAGGATGTCCAGGAGGGTCGGCGGCAGCTCCAGCTCGATCCGGTGCCGCTTCAGCAGTTCGACCGTGCGGAACCGCACGATCTCGGCCTCGCTCCGCTTGTTCGTCACCACCGGGATCCGGACGAAGTTGAACCGGCGCTTCAGCGCCGAGGACAGGTCGTTCACCCCCCGGTCCCGGCTGTTGGCCGTGGCGATGATCGAGAATCCCGGCTTGGCGAAGACGATGTTGTCGTCGTCGAGTTCGGGGATCGACACGTACTTCTCGGAGAGAATGGAGATCAGCGCGTCCTGCACGTCACTGGTCGACCGGGTCAGCTCCTCGAAGCGCCCGATCACGCCCTGCTCCATCGCGGTCATGATCGGCGAGGGGATCATCGACTGGCGGGACTGCCCCTTGGCGATCACCATGGAGACGTTCCACGAGTACTTGATGTGGTCCTCGGTGGTCCCGGCGGTGCCCTGGACGACCAGGGTGGAGTTACGGCAGATCGCGGCGGCGAGCAGTTCGGCCAGCCAGCTCTTGCCGGTGCCCGGATCCCCGATCAGCAGCAGCCCCCGGTCCGAGGCGAGGGTGACGATGCTCCGTTCCACGAAACTCCGGTCGCCGAACCACTTCTGCGGGATCTCCCGGTCGAGCCCGTCGGAACGCTCCGACCCGAGGATGAAAATCCGGATCATCCGGGGGCTGAGCCGCCAGGAGAACGGCTTGGGCCCGTCGTCGACCGACTCCAGCCAGTCGAGCTCCTCCGCGAACTTCATCTCGGCCGGTGCACGCAACATGTCTGACATTTCGGAAATATCTCCTAAGCGAGGAAGTTTTTGAGTTCGGTGACGAGCTTGCGGATGTGACCTGAGATCACCGGGGTGCCCAGATCCTTGAACTTCTGGCGGAACCAGGGATCCACGCTCTGGTGACCGGAGCTGTTCACCGAGCCGACCGGGATGAACCGCACGCCGGACCGATGCACCGCCTCGATCTCGGTGTAGAGCGGCTGGGACCGGTTGAACTCGTAGAAGTCGGAGATCCACACCATCACGGTGTTCTTCGGCTCGGCGATCTTCGGCCGGGCCATGGCCATCGCGACCGGCCCGTCGTTGCCGCCGCCGAGGTTGGTCCGCAGCAGCACCTCGAACGGATCGTGGATCCACGGGGTGAGGTCGATCGCCCGGGTGTCGAAGGCGATCAGATGCACGTCCACCTTGGGCAGCCCGGCGAAGATGGACGCCAGGATGGTGCAGTTCACCATCGAGTCGACCATCGACCCCGACTGGTCCACCACCACGATCATCCGCGCCGGGGTGGTCCGCTTCGCGGTCTGCCGGTAGAACAGGCGGTCGACGTAGAGCCGCTGGTCCTCCGGGTTCCAGTTGGTGAGGTTCTTCCAGATCGTGCGGTCGAGGTCGAGGTTGCGGAACACCCGCTTCGGCGGCACCGACCGGTCGATCGTCCCCGCGCTGCTCTGCTGCACCTGGGTACGGAGGACCTCGGCCACCTCGTCCACGAACCTGCGGATCAACGCCTTGGCGTTGGCCAGGGCGACCCCCGACAGGTTGGACTTGTCCCGGAGCAGCTGCTCGATCAGGGACATGCTCGGGGTCAGCTGAGCCGCCAGCTTCGGATCGGCCAGCACCTCCCGCAGACGCATCCGGCGGACGAGGTCGCCCTCCAAACCGGCCAGGGTGCCCGCGAGCCCCTCGCATCCGGGCTGGGCCTTCAGCCCGCCCCGCTCCGCGCCGAGCGCCTCCTCCAGCCAGCCCGCGTCCCGCTGCCAGTCGGCGAGCTGAGTGGCCGTGACGCTGCCGGACCCGGTGGCGAACACATTGAGCAGCAGCTTCGACGCGAGCGCGGTCCTGCGGACGTCGATCGCCGGGTCCTCGTCCTCCCCCGGCGCCATCACACCCTTCAGTTCGGCGCCGAGATCCGGGAAGCGCTGGACCAGGTTGTCGACCGAGACCGAGGGGTCCAGCAGCGCGGCGGGCAGGCCGAGGTCCCGTACCACGGCCATGGACGCCGACTCCAGCGCGGGCTGCTCCTCCGGGGAGAACAGCCTGGACAGCAGCCGCCAGCAGAGCACCTGACGCCGGTTCGCGGCGGCGTCGATCATGGAGTCACTCATCGCCGCAGCAACCGTCCCGCCCGCTCCCGGAGCACCGCCACCGCGTCCCCGGCCTTCGCCTCGGCCTTCACGACCTTGGGATCGGTGGGTCCCATCGCCCAGTCTCCGGTGTGCGCCTCGGCCGGCTTGCGCTTCACCGTCGTCTGCACCGCGAACGGCTGCAGCGACCAGCGGCCGGCGTCCCACCGCATCAATCCCAGCACCGCCGAGGCCGCGGCCACCAGCTCGGGGGTGAGCGGACCGCAGGCCGGCAGGCGGTCGACCGCGACCGGGATCGAGGTGTCGTTCAATCGGAATTCGACGCTTCCGTCCTGCTCGACGAACGCGGTGAAGCCTTCCACCAGCACGGGTTCGGCGATCCGCACCGGATGGCGGTCCAGCGGCGGCACCGCCGGGGCGAGCGCACCGGCGAGCTGGACCCGGGCGACGGCGAACGGGTCGGCTGCCTCGCCCGGACGCGCCCGCTCCTCCTGCCACACCAGATCGCCGCCCGCTGTCAGCGGCATATCGGCGACCTGCAGGCTGCGGCGTTCCGCCAGCGCGCCCATCAGCACCGGGTATCCCGCGAGCAGCCCCCACACCGCCGTTCCCACGATGGTGTCCACCTTGGCGGCGGCGACACTCGTCCGTACCAACCGCGGCCGGGACTCCCCGGAGACTTCCAGCAGGCCGTGGACCTGCACCTGGACCGCGGTGCCGTGCTCGTGCACGTCCACGCCGAGGATCAGCAGACGCCCGGTGACCCCTGCCGCCTCCTGGACTCCGGTACGTCCTTCGGGGTGTGACAGCAGGACGGCCCGCGCCCACAGGTCGGCCCACCGCCGAGCCGGTGGCACGTCCATCGTCGCGATCGGAGACGACGCCCGCAGCTCGGCGGCGAATCCGTCGAGCAGCACGGCCAGGCCGCGCAGCCCGGGCTCGGCGAGCAGGGCCTCGACCGTCTGGGAGGAGGCGGAGACCAGGTCGTGGTCGACCCCCCGCCATCCGGTGATGGCGAGCTCGCGCAGCCACGACCGGCTCCCGGCGAGCAGGTTGTCCGGCGCCGACGCCGGCGCGGACAGCCCTGCCCACTCGGCGCGAGTCCGCCCCAGAGCGGAGTCGAGCCGGTCCAGCAGCGCGTCGTGAACCGCGCCGAACAGCGCGGTCCGGCCACCGGCCAGCGCCGTCAGGTACTCGTCGGCCACGGAACCGTTCGCGATCTTCTCGACGGCCTCGCCCAGCCGGTCGCCAAGCGGCGTGCCCGCCATCGCCCCGGCCAGGGCGGCAAAGGCCGTGGCCCGTTCCTCCCCCAGCCGGCCCAGCCCGTGCACGAGGGCGTCGTCGAGGCCGGCGACCAGGTCGAGGGCCTCCTCGACCCCCGGCGGAACCTCGCCCAGAAGTTCGGAAAGCTGTATTCCCAGCATCAGCGGACCGCCCCCGTGGCCGGGAACCACTGCAGGTCCGCGATGGGCTCCGTGGTCGCAGGCACCTCCAGGTAGGCGAGGTGGCGCAGGAAGCGGCTGAACACCGTGGCGGCCGGGATGGACTCCGGTCCGCCCTTCAGCACCCGGATCAAGTCGCCACCTGTGGAGTCGCCGTCCCCCGCCTCGACCCCCAGGTACCGGGCGACGCGCTCGAAGCCGTACTGCAGGACCGCCTCGGTGGCGAGCGCCACCAAGTGCTTGCACGGCCTCGACCCCAGCCCGCCGCAGGGCCGGTTGTTGTTCGTGGAGCAGTTGAAGCCGTGGGTCTTCGCGGCGATGGAGGAGACGTAGACCCGGGCGATGTCCGAACCGCTGGACACGACGCCTTGCAGCCGCCCGTCGGCCAGCTCGACGAAGGGCACCTTCGCCAGTTTGCGCCGCTGGATCGGGGGGATCACCGGCACCACACTGCGCCGATCCCACGCGGTTCTGTCCGCGTTCACGTGTGTCCACCTCCAGTCTGACCATGCGAAACCGACGGCGGGCAGGCCGAGGGAGACGCAAGGCGGTCGATCGTTTTCGGGCGAACACCCGATGTGCGAATCAGAATGGCGATCTCCACCGACAAAACGACGACCCTCATGCGGATGCGTCGTCTCGGTGGCGACCCATCGGCCTTCCTGAGGTCCCGAAGGCTACCGCGCATCCCGCGGCAGCCGTACAAACATGCACAAAACACCACGGACTAATGGTGTCGACCTCGGCCGGAGATCCCGATCACCTGCACCGACCGGTCCGGAAAGGTGTCAAACCTCAGCCGGGTAGGAATACGGTCGGCTGCCGGGCGTTCCTGGGCACATCGAACCAGGCGAGCTGCGCGTCGATATGAGCGGCCATACGGCGAACTTGCATAGGCAGGCCGACCGGGTCCGCCGTCACTTGGTCGTACAGGTCAGAAGTCCATGCCGCCGGACGGATCACCGATGGGGCCTTGTCCTTCTCCGGCTTCTCGGCGATGACCACCTCGGTGGTGAGGAACAGCGCCGGGATCGAGGCGGCGTTCCGCAGCGCCGAGCGGGTCACCTTGGCCGGATCGATGATTCCCGCGTCGAACATGTCGACGTACTCCCCGGTCGCGGCGTCGAGCCCGTGGCCGGGGTCCAGCCCGCGCACCCGCTCGACCACGACGCCGCCTTCCAGACCCGCGTTGACCGCGATCTGCTTCAGGGATTCCTCCGGAACACGCTTGACCAGCAGTGCGCCGGTGGCCTCGTCACCGACCAGGTCGATCTTCTCGAACACCGTGACCCCGGCCTTCGGCAGCGCGGCCCCGCCCCAGGGGACGACGCCCTTCTCGACGGTGGTGGTGGTCTCGTCCCCCGCGACGTCGCCGGTCTTCTTGGCGACCTCCTTGACCAGCTCGGCGCCGTACTTCAGCCGGGTACGGGGATGCCTGGCCGTCTGGTGGGATCGCTCGAACTCATCGGTGAGGTGATATTGCCATGGGTGCGAAGGCGGAGCACACTCTGGGGGCGGCTTAGCCCCGCATGTCTCGATAAATGCACTTATTGGAAGTGGATTGCTCCAGGGAAAGAAATCATCTGTCCCATCAGGAGGATTGAGATGCGCAGGCACCACCCCCTCCGACGTCGTCTCGCCGTCGTCTTCGCCGTGGCCGTCGCCGCGCTGAGCGGCGCCGTCACGGTTCAGGCCCCCGCCCACGCCATCCCCCCGGGATGCGGCTGGTCCCTTTACTACGAGATCGACGCCAACCAGAACATCCTCGTCCACAACTATCTCGCCTGTGAGAACGGCGATATCACGCCGATGCTCGCGTCCATTCAACGGTACGTCTCACCCGGGGTGTGGACCACCGTGGCCAGTGGCCATGGCACGGTCGTCTACTACTGTGACGGCCACGCGTACAACGTCTACCGCGCGGCGGGGGATGAGTTCGCCAACACCTGCGGCTAGAAGCCGGCTCCGCGTGGACGGGCCTCTCGTTTACCGGCCTTGATCGAGGACGCCGCCCAAGTCCAGCCACCTGGGCGGCGTCCTCCCTCCGGCAGCTCCGGCTGATCTGGCCAGGAAGAGAACATCCGCTCCTCAGCCGTCCTCGAAGTCGTCACCGCTATGCCGATCGCCGGAATCGCACAGTGACAGTCGAGCGAGGGTCCCGCTCCCTGGGCCCGGTGATGAGATCTTTCATGCCGATGACCGCGATGGCCAGGCGGTATCGTTCAGAACTCCATGCCGCCAGCCGGGTCTTGTGCTTATCCGGCTTCTCGGCGATGACCACCTCGGTGGTGAGGAACAGCGCGGCATCGACTGCCGTCCGGTACTGCCGGAGGAACTCCGGACGTTCCCGTTTCGGCAGGTCATGCAAGATGACCAGGGGATCCTGCGGGTCTTCCTCGCAAGCAGGTTGCCCGCTCATGACGTCACATTACCGATGGCGACCTAAGATCACCGTCTTGCTGTGGGAATCACCCCCATGGCCCCGACCATCCGATCTGGACAAGCCCGCTATCTCCCGAAATAGGGAGCGCGGGCGGCGGCCGTACCGTCTCTGATCACCTCGCCGGTGAGGTTGCCGTTGGCTCCCGACCCCAGGAACACGACGATCCCGGCGACGTCCTCGGCGGTGGAGATCCTGCGGGTGGGCACGGCCGCGGCGAACGCGTCGAGGACCGGCTTGGGGATACCCGGACGCCCGTCGGTCAGCGTGAATCCGGGGGCGACCACGTTGACCAGGACCCCGTCCCGGCCCGCATCCCAGGCCAGGCTCCGCGCCAGCCCGTACAGTCCCGACTTGGCGGTTCCGTACGGGCCCGGCCCGGGCAGGCCCTCCTCGGCCACGCTGGAGGAGATCAGCACGATCCGGCCCCAGCCCCGGGCACGCATCCCGGGGAGGACCGCGCGGACCGTCGCCGCGGTCCCGACCAGGTTCGCGTCGATCATCGTCGCCCACTCCGCCGGTCCGACGTCCTCGAACCGCACGTCCGGGTCGGGTGGTCCGTCTCCGCCCCAGTGGACGGCGTTGGCGACGAGCACGTCGACCCCGCCCCACCGCTCGGCGACGCTCGCGACGGCCCGGTCGACGCTCGGCAGGTCACGCAGGTCAAGCCGGACGACGTGCGCCTGACCGCCGACCGCCTCGATGTCCGTTGCCGTCTTCGCGGCTTTGTCCGGGTTGCTGTGATAGGTGATCGCGACGCGGGTTCCCTCCCGGGCGAAAGCCCGCGCGGTCGCGGCCCCGATCCCGGTCGACCCGCCGGTGACCAGGACCACGCGGTCGTGCAGTTCGGTGTCCATGAAGCGGTCTGTCCTCTCTGTTCAGTGCCTTCCCGCCGGTTGGGTACGGCCTGCGGCCCACGCTCAGTCGCGGGACGGCGCCCCGGCGGGAAGCCGGGAAGCCAGGGTGCGGACCGCGTCGAGCGCGGCGGAGTGCGACGCCTCGTGTGTCCGGCGGAGACCGGCCAGGAACGGCATGACCGTCGCGTGGGTGAGCTCGGCGTGGACGAACGCGACATCCTCCAGCCCGAGCGCCGCGAAGTAGGCGCGCAGGTAGGGCTCCTGAAAGTCGTGGTGCTCCCGGGGTGCGCCCGGCCCGTAGGCTCCGCCCCGCGCGCTCACCACCACGGCCGACTTGCCGTGGAGCGGCAGCCAGGGCAGGGTCACCCGGTCGATCCAGGCCTTGAGCGAGGCCGGGACGGAGAAGTTGTACATCGGGGTGCCGAGCAGGAGCACGTCCGCTTCGAGGAGTTGCGTCACCAGCGGCCGGGTGACGGCCCAGCTCTCGGACAAGGCGGGCACGGCGGCGAGGACCTCGTCCATCTCCGCCAGGCCGCGTACCCCGTTCACGCCGGAGCGGATGGCGATCTCGACCCGCGCTTCGTCGAGGGGCGGCACCGGGTCGGCCACCAGATCGCGGTAGGCGTAGAACCCGTCCGGGTTGGCGGCCCGCCACTCGGCGACGAAGACCGCGCCGAGCCTCCGGGAGAACGAGCCACGTCGAGCGGAGGCGTCCAGGTGGAGCAGGTTGACCATAAAGTACCACCGACTTCAGATCGTCTGAATTCACAATCAATATAGAGCAAGATAGTTGAAAAACAAGAAGGTTTTGACTTGCTACCATGCTGCCATGGCCGCCACGCAAAGCCCGTCCGGCGACCGGCTCCACGAGGACCTGCACTGGCTCTTCGCCCGGCTCAAGCAAGGGCTCGCCACTGCGGAGACCGCCGTGGTCCGGGAGCACGGCATGACGCTCTGGGGATACACCGTGCTGATGGCCGTCGCCGACGCCCCCGCCCGCACGCAGCTCGCCCTGGCGCAGGCCGTATCGGTCGACAAGAGCAAGCTCGTGCTCATCCTCGACGAACTGGAGGAGGCCGGACTCGTGGGACGCCGACCGGACCCGGCGGACCGCAGGGCGCGCATCATCGAGGTCACCCCGAAGGGAAGCGACACCCTGCAAGCCGCCCGCGCCGACGTCGAGGCGATCGAGGACCGCCTCCTCGCCGACCTCGGCTCCCCGGCGAAGACCACGCTCCGGGAGACGCTCCGGCAGCTGGCCGGAGCTCCCGTCACCGCCGTCGAGGCGGGCCGGCCTCCGGAAAACGCCTGCGCACCCGTCCCGGACTGATCCGCAGAGGGAACATCGGTTCCGGATACACCGGCGGCATCGGGGAACCACCGGGACCGGGAGAGCGTGGTGCCGGATTCGCACCGCCTGCCGCCGAAGTGATCCCGGCGAATTATCCGGCTACAGCCGTATCCTCCGCCGGAGCGCCTCGTTGAGCCGGGTGAACGCGGTGCCGTCCCGGCCGACGCCCTGACCTGCCGCCCGGCCGTTCCGGCGAGCAGGCCGTACGCCGCCGCGCCGGAGGTAAACCGGATGCGAAACCCGGTGGCCGCGTCTACCGTGACGGCATGGACGTCACGTTCACCCGGACCGGCCGTCGCCGTTACTCCACCGTCGTCGAGTCACCGGGCCGGGAACCGCAAGGGATGAATCCGGCGCCCGGCTACGACGACCACATCCCCCACGATCTCCTGCACTACCTGGTGGAGGCCGAGCTGGGCCTGACCTCCGGGGTCTACGGCCGCGCCGCAGCCGGAGGCGGAACCTTCATGCCCTTCGGGGAAACCGTCCGGGACCGCCGCGGCCACCACCGGGCCAGGCGCAGGCAGGCCCGCTCCGAGGCGCGGCTGGGCCGAGCGGACAGGTCGGACATGGCCACCTCGGAGTTCTTCGCCGGTGTCTGTTTTGTGCTGTGGCGGAAGCGGAACTCACCCCCGCAGGAGAGACCCCCGTGGATCCCGCCCCTCGACCTCACCGCCGACCAGGAGCGCCAGGCGGAACGGATACTGGCGAGGGTCGATGAGATCGCACCGATCTGGCGTGACCTGGGCCCCGGTGACTCGGTCACCTTCACCTGGCCGCAGAGCAGTCCCGTCGGGGTAGGTCGCGGGCTCCGCCCCGTACCGGATCCGCGAGGCCGGTGACCCCGGGGGTGCTCCGCGGCTCTCGGAATTCCACTCGAAAGCAACCCGAAAAGCCGGTGCCCGAGGTATCCGGGCACCGGCTTCTCATTCGGGGTGGTGAATCGCGCGGGGTCACCGCCGTGAATGGGTTTCCGCGCTATGGTTACGGGATTCCCGCATACGAACTGGCGAGGTCGTTGAAGCCGAACACGCTGAGGTCGGGGAACGCCACGTAGGGGAGCCCGACCAGATAAAGCCGCCGGCCGCCGTACCAGGTGTGCTCGAAGAGAATGTTTCCTCCCCAGGCCTTCGCGGACGACGCCTTGTCGTTGAACTTGTAGGGCCACCACTTGAAGTTGGGCCAGGTGGCGGTGAAGAACTTCTGCTTGCCTTTGAAGTTGGCGTCTTCGTAGAGGAGCACGGAGCCGACCGTGCTGAGCTTGTGATACAGGTCGACCCTCTTCTCGTGCTCTTCGGCGCTGAAGTCGTCGAGATCGCAGCTGAGCAGGTCGTCGGCCCGGCTCTGCGCCCGCTGCAGCAGATAGTATTCGACCGCCAGATCAGGATCGGTGACGACCTCTCGCCGGATGGCGTCGATCCGGTCTTCCGTCCTTTTCAGGCTCGCGGTGAGCTTCTCATCGAATCTGCCGATCAGGTTCCGACAGTCATTCAAACCCAGGTCGCGGTGGATCTCGGGTTTCGAGTCACCGACCTGAACAACGACGACGTTTCTGCCGTCGTCAACCACTGACATGATCTTTCGCCTTTCGTCCTGCCAAGGTGCGTCCCCAGCATTACACGACAGGTGAAAATTGACATCATGCCGGAATGTTGACTTTTACACATTCACCGCTGGATCAAAACTCATATCGATCACCTAGCCCGTCGACGCCGATGTCCAGAGATCCTCTGATCTTCATCGGCGAACACCCAATGGAAACGAAACCTAATTGATATTGACCGGACGAGCGGAAAGACAAAAGCTCTACAGAAAACACCGAGCCATTTGTGCGGTGTTGCCCTCTCGGCAGGAGGGGGAACCAAGGTCCGCACCGCAGTGCCGTCACCGTGTCCACCGCTTGCGGCCCCGCTCCGGAAAGTGAGCACGTCTCCCCCATGCCCCTGATCCGCATCCGTGCGACCATCGACGCGGTGCCCGAGGAGGCGGGCGGGCTCCATGCCACGGCCCCTCGCGACCGAGGCCGAGTACCGGCCGCGGCGGCGAGGCAGGCATCCACCCCCGATGACGGCGGAGGACCGACGATGCATGTGACGATCACCGCAACCGGAGAGACGCCCCGGCTCGAAGTGGAGGACGCCGACGACTGCAGCCGCCTGCACATCCACGCGGACGGCTTGGACGACGAGACCGTCGGCGAAGCGCTTCGCACCGACGGGATGGGCCGACCGGCCGGAGCCGGCCGGATGTGGCTGGACGTGCGGGCGCTCCGCGAGCGGGCCCGCACGGGCGCCCGGTCCGACGACTGGGACGAGCGGTTCGACGCGATGCTCGGCTACGCCCGGCGCAAGGGCTGGCTGAGCGACGACGGCACCTGCGTCGCCGCGCACCTGAAGCGTTCGGAGAGCTGAAGGGGATGCGGCACTCCCCCTGCCGCCGTGGCCGACCGTCCGGCCGTTCCCCTCGGTGCCTCGATGAGGCTCACGACGCACGGCCCCGCCATATCGGCCGTACGGACCCATCGGCCACCGTGAGGAAAGGCGAGCGGGAAGACCCGCCGACGGCGTCCGTGGCGGAGACCGGAGCAGGATTCGCCGACTTTCGCAGGCGTTCTCCGAGTCCTTTCCACAGCGGATCGGAGAGAAAGACACCGACGAACGCCCACATCTCCCCGGCCCTTGCGGCGGATCGCCGATACCAGGAAATCCCATAATCTCGCCCCAATTGGCTTGATTATATCATGAATTCGCCAAATATCATATTTGATGACACATTGGAATCCAGTCCGAATACTTGCTAGATTTCCGCCAATGAACGCAATTCACGGCAAGTTCGTAATAGCTGGAAATCTTCGGCTATGGACGGAGCAGTGCGGCGATCCGGCGGACCCGCCGATCCTGCTCGTCATGGGTACCTCCACTCCGGGGGCGGGCTGGCCGGACGAACTGGTGGAGGCACTCGCCGCCGGCGGGCGACAGGTGATCCGCTTCGACCACCGGGACACCGGAAGGTCCGACTGCGTCGACTTCACCGCGACCCCGTACACGATGGCGGACATGGCCGCCGACGCGATCGCCGTGCTGGACGGGTACGGGATCGTCGCCGCGCACATCGCCGGGGCGTCCCTCGGCGGCGCGATCGGGCAGTGGCTCGCGGTGCATCGGCCCGAACGCGTGCTCAGCCTTACCGCGATCATGACCGGCCCGATGGGCCACAGCGCGGGACCCGCCTTCGCCCGGGCCCTGGCCGGGCTGGAACCGGATCCCCACGACCTTCCGCCGCCCACGCCGCGGTTCCTGCGGCACCTCGCGGGGTCGGCGACCGTGGCCCCGGCCGGTCGCGCGGGACACATCGCGCGCAACGTGGAAACCTGGCGCGTGCTCAACGGCGATGTCCTGCCCTTCGACGAGCCGGCCGCACGACGGCTCGCCGAGACCGCGTACGACCTGGCGAGCGATCACGCCGCCGCCGCCAACCACGATCCGGCCGGAAGGACGATGACCGACGACCGGCTCGTCCCGCTCTCCTCGATCGCCGCACCCACGCTGGTCGTCCACGGCACCGAGGATCCGCTGCGTCCGCTGCCGCACGGCGAGGCCCTCGCCGCGCAGATCCCGCACGCACGGCTGACGGCCGTACCCGGCATGGGGCACAGCTTCCTCTCCCCCGGGCTGCCCCGCCGGATCGGCGAGATCATCCTCGACCACACGTCGCACGCCTGAACCCAGCCGTTCTCGGCGCTCCGCACGGATTCCAGGCGACGCGGTTCACCGCCCGCAGGGGGCGGCCGTTGTACGGACAGATGTCGGCCGGGGCCGGGTCCGCAGTGAAAGAGTGGTCGGGCGGCTGCCGTGCATAGGTAAGTCAAGCCTTACTTTTAGGGGAACTTGGTCGCATAGTGGAGGGCCTTGACGAGGGAGAGGTTGACCACCGGTGCGGTTCGACGACGATGGCGCTGTGCGCCAGGCGGAGGCGGAGGCGGAGGCGGAGGCGGAGCAACTTCACGTGACCGCCGCGTACCGCCTCCTGGATGAGCGGCTCGCGGACGTGCGGGCGCGGCTGGCGGACACACTGCGGACGGGGGCGGCCGGTCCGGGCGAGGTGTACGCGCGGGAGGCCGCCGCCGGGCATCTGGCCGGCCGGGTACGGCAACTGGAGGGGGCGGAGGAGGGGCTGGTCTTCGGCCGGATCGACGCGGTGGACGGGACGGTGCTGCACCTTGGGCGCATCGGCCTGCGGACGGACGAACACGAGACGCCGTTGGTGGTGGACTGGCGGGCGGAGGCGGCGCGACCGTTCTACGAGGCGACGTCATTGCGTCCGCTGGGGTTGCGGCGGCGGCGTCACCTGCGCGTCGAAAGCCGCCGGGTGTGTGCGGTGAGTGACGAGCTCCTGGACGGCTCGCCGCCGGCCTGCGGCGATGTCGTGGGCGACGGCCCGCTGACCCAGGTGCTGGAGGCCGGACGGACGGGGCGGATGCGGGCCGCGGTGGCGACGCTGCAGACCGAGCAGGACGCGATCGTGCGCTCCGCACACCGCGGGGTCACGGTGGTGCAGGGCGGCCCCGGTACGGGCAAGACGGTGGTCGCGCTGCACCGGGCCGCCTACGTGCTGTATGCGTTCCCACGGGTCGCCGAGCAGGGCGTGCTGATCCTCGGCCCGAACACGCGCTTCCTCGACTACATCTCCCAGGTCCTTCCCTCCCTCGGGGAGAACGGCGCGGTCCTGGCGACGTGCGCCGGCCTCGCACCGGTGACGCCTTCCGGCGCCGAGCCCGCCGCGACGGCCCGACTCAAGGGCCGGGCCGAGCTGGCCGACGCCCTCGCGGCCCTGGTCCGCTCCCGCCAAGTCGCACACCACCGCTTCGCCGTGCAGGTGGGACGGGATCTGATCCGCCTTCCCGGCGAAGATGTGGCCAGGGCGGGGAAAGCCGCCACCACAAGCGGCTTGGCGCACAATCCGGCCCGGGCACTGTTCAAGCGGTACCTCGCCGACCTGGTCGTCGACGCCCTGGAACTGGCCGTGATCACCACCCTGGAAGCCATCGACACCGAGGCCCTGGAGAGCACCGGCCTCGACCTCGACCAGGCCGTGGAGGCCGACCTGCGCGCCCTCGGCCTCGACGGCGCACCGACCGCGGCACCGGAGGCGGAGTTCGACGCGGACGCCGTGCGCGGCGCCCTGCTCGACGATCCCCGGTTCGACCACGCCGTGGAAACCCTGTGGCCGCGGCTGACCCCCGATACCGTCGTCCACGCCGTCCTGGCGGACGCCGAAGCGATGGCCCTCCACCTGCCCTCGCTGACCGACGGGGAACGGACGCGGCTGCTGCGCGCTCCGGACGCCGGCTGGACGGATGCCGACGCGGTGCTGCTGGACGAGGCCACGGCCTTGGTCGAGGGCCTTCCCGAACGCACCTTCGGACATGTCGTGGTCGACGAGGCTCAGGAACTGACCGCCATGCAGTGGCGCATGGTGCTGCGCCGCTGCCCTTCCCGGTCGATGACCCTGGTCGGGGACTTCGCCCAAGCCGGCCCCACGGCGACGGCACGCAGCTGGGCCGAAGCGTTGGAACCACACCTGAGCACCCGATACGCCCTGCACACCTTGACCGTCAGCTACCGCAGCACCCACGAGATCCTGTCCGCCACCCGTGACCTGCTCGCCAGGATCGCTCCCGACCAAGCGCCGACCCCCGCGCTCCGCCACGGCCCGATCCCCCGCGAGCTCACCACCCACCGGGATGCGGTCGTCACCGTCCTGGCACCGGAACTCCGAGCCCAGGCCACGGCACACCCGGGCGATCTTCTCGCGGTGATCTGCGCGGACTCCAGAGCAGCCGAACTGGCGGCCGCCGGGATCGACCGGTGGGCCCGTGTCGTGCCTGTCTCCCAGGTTCGCGGCCTGGAATTCGACGCCGTGGTCCTCATCGACCCGCCGGAGATCGTCGCAGCCCGCCCCTGCGGCGAACGCGACCTGTACGTCGCCCTCACCCGGGCCACCAAACGGCTCTGCACCGTCACCCTCCGGTCGGCATGACGGATTCCCCGGCCCCGTTACGGCCTGTTTCATCATGCTCGTCGCGGGTTGCCGGCGCTCTCGGGGGGAGAGAGTCCAGGTGGACGGGGTCGCAGCGGGGCAGGAGACGGCGGTGCGCCTGGCTGTACGAAGTGTCGGTCGGCTTCCATAGGCTGGGACGATGCGATTCGGAGTGCTGGGCCCGCTCGCCGTGTGGACCGACCACGGCGAGCCGGTCGTGATCCCCGGGCGCAAGGTGCGGGCGCTCCTGGCCGACCTTCTGGTTCGTCAGGGTCACCCGGCGTCGGTGGACCGGCTGGTCGAGGACCTGTGGGACGAGGCGGCCCCGGCCGACCCGACGGCCGCGCTGCACGTCCGGGTCTCGCAGTTGCGCCGGGCCCTGGCCGGTGCCGAGCCGGGTGGCCGGGAGCTGGTGGCCTCCCAGGCTCCCGGATACGCGCTGCGGGCCGAGCCCGGGGCGGTGGACGCGGCGCGGTTCACGACCTTGATCGAGCAGGCGCGGGAGGCGGGCGATCCGCGGATCCGCGCCGGGCTGCTGACCGAGGCGCTGGGTCTGTGGCGGGGTCCGGCTTTGGCCGACTTCGCCGACGAGGAGTTCGCCCGGGCGGCCGTGGCCCGGTGGGAGGAGCAGCGGCTGGCCGCCGTCGAAGCCTGGGCCGAGGCCCGGCTGGAGCTGGGCGAGCACCACGTGCTGATCGGCGAGCTCGGCGAGCAGGTGGCCGGGCACCCGTACCGGGAACGTCTCCGGGCGGCTCACCTGCGTGCCCTGCACCGGGCCGGGCGGACGGGCGAGGCCCTGACCGGCTTCGCCGAGTTCCGGCACCGGCTCGCCGAAGAGCTGGGCCTGGACCCGGGCCCCGAGCTGACCGCGCTGCACCAGGCCGTCCTGACCGGCGACCCGTCCGAGGACGCGCCGGATCCTGCTCCACGCCCGGTCAAGCCCACCTCGAACCTGCCGGCGCCGGTGACCGAGTTGATCGGCCGGGACCACGCGCTGCAGCGGGTACGGGAGCTGCTGACGACCGGTCGCCTGGTCACGCTCACCGGCCCGGGCGGGGTGGGCAAGACCAGTCTGGCCGTCGCGGTGGCCCGGGCCGTGGCCGGAATGTATCCGGAGGGGGTCTGGCTGATCGACCTCACCACGTGGGACGGGCAGGGTGACGCGGCGGAGCCGCTCCTGACCGCGTTGTCCATCCCGGATTCGCCCGGCGGCGCCGGGTCGCCGGGCGAGCGGCTGGCGGCGACCCTGCGGGACCGGCGGACACTGCTGGTGCTGGACAACTGCGAGCACGTCGTGGAGCCGGTCGCCGAACTGGTCGGAACCCTGCTGGCGGTCGCGTCCGGCCTGCGCGTGCTGGCCACCAGCCGGGAACCGCTGCGCCTGCGCGGAGAGACGCGCTGGGACCTGCCGCCGCTGGAGGTGCCCGACACCGACGACCCGGACCGGCTGGCCCGGTCTTCCGCCGTACGGCTGTTCCTCGCCCGTGCCGGGTTGACCCCGGCGCCGGAGACCACCGCGGACGTCGCGGAGGTGTGCCGGCGCCTGGACGGCATCCCCCTGGCGCTGGAGCTGGCCGCCACCCGGGTGCCCGCGCTGGGCGTCCCCGAGCTGGCCGCCCGGCTGAGCGTGACCCGGGATCGATTCGGGCTGCTGGGCACCGGACCCCGTGACGCCCCGGCCCGGCAGCGCACCCTGGCCGCGGTGATCGACTGGAGCTGGCGGCTGCTGACCGAACCGGAGCGGGCGGTGCTGCGCAGGCTCGCCGTTCACCCGGGTGGATGCACGCTGGCCGCGGCCGAGGCGGTCTGCGCCGGGGACGGGGTTTCCGGCGGCGAGGTCCTGGACCTGCTGGCAGGCCTGGTGGATCGCTCGCTGGTGACGCGGGCCGACGGGCCCCGGTTCCGATTGCTGGAGTCGGTCTCCGCCTACTGCCTGGACCGGCTGGGCGAGGCCGGTGAGGAGCCTGCGCTCCGGCGGCGGCACGCCGACCACTACCTGGCCCTCGCCGAGCAGGCCGAGTCGCGGCTGCGCGGGTCCGGTCAGCGGGAATGGCTGCGCCGGCTGGACGCCGAGGCCGCCAACCTCCGGGCGGCCCTGGACACCTTCCGGCGTGAGGGGGCGGCCGAACCGGCGCTCCGGCTGGCGGGGGCACTGGTGTGGTAC
Organism: Rhizohabitans arisaemae; assembly: GCF_025996515.1. Taxonomy (GTDB): domain Bacteria; phylum Actinomycetota; class Actinomycetes; order Streptosporangiales; family Streptosporangiaceae; genus Rhizohabitans; species Rhizohabitans arisaemae. The sequence continues at coordinate 383,544 of NZ_BLRH01000021.1, read as the reverse complement.
CGGCTCCTGCGCGGCCGCCTCACCGAAGCGGGCCGGTCGCTGGCGGCGGCGCTGGCCGTGCCGGGCGAGGCGCCGTCGGGGCTCCGCGCGGAGGCCGAGGCCTGGTACACCGGCCTGGCGATCCGGCAGGGGCAGGCCGGTCCTGAGCGGGTGGCGGAGGTGCTAAGGGAGTACGAGAAGGCGGCGGACCCCGTCGGGCTGGCCCGGGCCGAGTGGTTTCTGGCCACGGCCGTCATCGAGTTCGGGGACGAGACGACCACCGGGGAGATACTGGACCGCGCGTTGCACAGGTTCCAGGCGGCCGGGGACCGGTGGGGCGAGGCGCTGGTGCTGAGCACCCGGGCCATGCTCGCGCACCTCCGGGCCGACCCGGCCGCACTGGAGCACGACGCCCGGCGCAGCGCCAAACTCTTCGGCGAACTGGGCGACGACTGGGGGGTGCTCCAGGCCACCGACTGGCTGATCGGCCTGGCCGACCTCACCGGCGACCAGGCGGAGGCGGCCCGGCTGAGCCAGGCCGACCTGCGAACCGCCGAGGAGCTGGGGCTGTGGTCGGACGTGGCCGCCCGGTTGGCCTGGCTGGCCTGGATCTCGGTCGAGGTCGGGGACTACCCACGCGCCTACGAGTACGCGGAGCAGGCCAAGAGGCTCACCGCCGAGCAGGGACAGCGGGTCCGGGAGGTGTTCGCCACCATCGGCCTGGCGTTCGCCGCCCGCCGGGCGGGCAAACTCGACGTGGCCGAGGAGCACCTGACGTGGCTGGTCTCCGCCGCCCGGGACCAGCAGGCCGAAGCCGGGGGCGGCCACCCGCCGTACCTGTCGATGGTCCTGGTCGAGCTGGGGCTGCTGGCCGGACAGCAGTGTGATCCGGCTGCGGCGCTGGCCTGGCACCGGGAGGGCTTCGACGTCTTCCGGGACCAGCGCTCGGGGCCGGGCATGGCGTGGGCGTTGACCGGGATGGCCGCCGCTCTGGTGCCGGCCGGGCGGTCCGGCGTGGCCGCACAGCTGCTCGGCGCGGCCGAGACCGCACGCAGCCAGGGTGAACAGGCGCTGTCCGATTCGGATCGTGACGAGCTCGTACGGATCACGGCAGAGGTCCAAGCGACCGAACCCGAGTTCGCCGTCCTGTTCGCCCGCGGTGCGGGGCTCACTCCCGAGCAGGCCCGGTCCCTGCTGGACGAGGACCGGGCCTGATGCCCCCGCGGCCTACTTGGGCACGTAGACGTGGACGACGATCCCGGAGTCGAAGCGGTCCACGTCGGCCAGCTTCAGGTGGGTGGTGTCGAACCCGGCGCCCTCGAACAGGTGCTTCCCCGCCCCGACGATGACCGGGAAGTACCAGAAGTGGAACTCGTCCACCAGTCCGTGCTCCACCAGCGTGCGGTCCAGCTCGCCGGTGCCCCACTTCACGATGTCCCCGCCCGGCCGCTCCTTCAGCTTGGCGACCTCCTCGGCCACGTCGCCCCGGATAAGGGTGGCGTTCCAGCCGGCGTCGAGCTCGGTCAGGGTCCGCGAGGCCACGTACTTGGGCATGGCGTTGATCATGTCCGAACCCGGGTCCCCGGTCCGCGACGACCACGCCGGTGCCATCCCCTCGTAGGTCACCCGGCCCAGGAGCAGGGCGTCCGCCGAAGTCAAGAGTTTCGCGGCGTAGCCGTTGTGCTGCTCGTCCCAGTACGGACGGCCCCAGTAGTGCGGCTGCGCCCGGGAGGCCGTGGACGGCCGGGTGTCGTCGATGACGCCGTCCAGCGATACGAAGGTCGACTCGATGAGCTTGCGCATGGTGTGCACTCCCTGTGCTGTGTCCCGGCGGCACCGTGCCGCCTCCCTGACGACCATCAGCCTGCCGAACGGCCCTTACGGTTTTCTTCAGGTCGCCCTACGGGTCGCCGTAACCAGGTGCCTGACCGCGCCGTGGAACGCTGTGATACCCGCGGAGCCGAGGGTCAAGGCGTCATCCAGGCCGGAGGCTCCTGGGGAGTGGCCCGCCGCCAGGCGGCCAAGGTCTGCGAGGGCCATCGCCGATACGCCTCGTGGAGGAGCGACGTTCCGAAATGAACGAGCTCGTTGAGCCGTCTCATCCAGGCGAGGCCGTTTCCGCGGAGTATCAGCGCGACGGCCTCGTCCGGCATCTCCGACGCGATCAGCAGTCTGGCGTTGAGCAGACAGCTCCGTACCAGATCGGACACATCGATATCAGGGGCTGTTTCGACCAGCCGTTCACGTATCTCAACGGCGCGTCGGGCCGCCGGGAGAGCTTCCTTCGCACGCCCCAATTCACCGAGCTTTATCGAATAGTCGTACAGGGAATCGGCCAGCTCCGGCAGATAAGCGCCTGGATCATCCACTGCCAATCGCTCCTGTACGGCGATAAGGCGAGTCGTCGCCCCCAGCCAATCCTCCGACCGCCCCATGTCTTCGAACAGCTTCGCCAGGTTGAAAAGGGAGTCGGCGAGGGGCGGACGATGTACCGCGGGATCGGCCTCAGCCAGCCGCTCACGAATCTCCACCGCTCTCCTCGCGACGCTCAATGCCTCTTCCCAACGCTCTAGCTTCGCCAGCCGAGTGGCGAGATTGTTGAGGGACATCGCCAGATCAGGACGGTAGACGTCGGGGCTGACCTCGGCCAACCGCTCATACGCCCCCACCGCCCGCCTGGCCGTCGCCAAGCCGTCCTGTTTCCGCTCCACCCTTCCCAGCAGGTTCGCCATGGTGTTCCACGACGACGCCAAGTCCGGAAGGTAGACGTCGGGATTGGCCTCGGCCAGCCGCTCACGGATCTCCACCGCGCGAACGACAGCATTCAAACCCTCGTCCCAACGCCTCGCCTCCGCCAATCCATTGGCCAGGTTGTGCAGGGACATCGCCAGTTCAGGACGATAGGCATCAGGGTCGGTTTCGGCCAGCCACTCATAGATCCCCACCGCCCGCCCGGCCGTCGCCAAGCCCTCCTCCGTACGCCGGCACGCCCCCAGCAGTATCGCCTGATTGTTCAACGCCATGGCGAGTTCCCCCGAATAGACGGCTGCGTCGCCTAGAGCCAGCTGCTCATACATGTCAACGGCTTGTCCGGCGAGTTCCAGCGCCTCGTCGTTCCTCCGCAACTCCCCCAGCAGGTTCGCCATATTGTTCAAAGCCGTGGCCAGACGCCAGCGATATGCAGCGGAATCGCCTCCCACCACCAGCCGCGCATACATCCCGGCCGCTCGCCGGACCGCCTCCAGGCTTTCGTCCCAGCGCCGCTCCTCCCAGAGCAGGGTCGAGCGATTGATTACCGCATCCGCGAGATTCGGAAGATACGCTGCGGAATTCCTCGCGGCCAGGCGTTCCCAGATGTCGACGGATCGCTCGACGGCCTGCAGCGCCTCCCCGTAACGCCCCAGCCCCTGAAGGCGGCCTGACAGACGGTTCAGCGAACCGGCGAACTCCGGAAGACCGACATCGGGGTCTTCTCTCGCCATCGCACCGCACAGCTCGGTCAGCCGATACTGGATCGTGGCGGCGAACCAGGCCAGGGCCTGCGTCCGCACCGGAATCGCCTCGGCTACCTCGGCGAGCTGGTCGAAGGAGAGCCCACCGGAGTCGGCAAGACCGAGAAGCGCGGTCACCAGCGGGACCGGATTCTCACTCTGGACCGCCGCCCGGACCGCAGGCACCGCCAGCGCGGGCTCCTCGGTCAGCAGGCTGAGAAGCAGCCCTGCGATCGAGTGGTCGGCCGCCGCAACCCGGGACAGCACCGTCAGCGCCTGATGGTGCTGCCCCGCCGAGGCGCCCACCAGGAGCTCGCCGGGAAAGGACGGCAGCTCATCGATCACTGATGCGATGAGGTGTTCGGCCAGGCGGTCGGGTTGCAGTGTCCCCCAGACCCCGCCCGGGGCCGCCGCGCCGGTACGACGAGACCCGTCCGCAGGGGGCGGGTAGAGATCACGCAGCCACCGGTACACCCGGATCCGCCGGTCCTCGTCGGGATCCCGTAGCCCCGGCACCCGGGTAAGGAGAGCCAGAGCCTCGGGTTCCGATCCCGCTCCGCAGAGCGCGGCGGCGGCGACCGCCCGTCGCAGGCTCTGATCGGAGAGACCCACCCGGTGTTCCTCGGCGGTCTTCCGCCAGTAGCGTCGTTCGTGGGTGAGGATGACCTCCTCCACCGGCCGTTCGGTGCCGCTCCGGTCACCCAGCAGCCCGGCGAGCGCGGTCATATGCTGGGTGAGGGCCGCCCCGCCCCGGGTGAAGCGCGCCTTTGTCAGATCCGGCACCGGGACCTGCTCGGCCGGGGTGTGCGGCCATCCCATCGCGGTGAGCCCGTCCGCCAGATCGGTCAACGCCTCGGTGTACGCCGCCTCGCGTCCAGCCAGGTCCTCCTCCAGCGCGGCCAGCTCCTCCGTCGCCGCGCCGCGCAACACCGCCTCCACCCGGGCGTCCTCGTCGATCAGGCGCTGCCACCAGTCTCCGGCGCCGCGGGCCAGCAGGAGCAGCCGGGCCGGGGCGCGGGGCGCCTGGGCCGTCGCAGCCCGTACCAGGTCAAGCAGCGCGGTGACCGGGCGGGTCTCCGCGTAGTCGACCACGACCAGTGTCGGCCGGGTGAGCCCGTCGAGTGCCGGGACCGGGTCGCCCGATTCCCACCAGGTCACCAGCCAGGGCGAGCCCGGTGTGCTCCGCAGCCGGTTCCCCAGCTCGCAGGCCAGGCGGGTCTTGCCCTGCCCGCCGGGGCCTGTGATCAGCCGGATACCGAAACCCAGGCCCGCGCACCAGGTCGCCAGCCTGGCCAGCTCCTCGCCCCGGGAACGGAACCGCACCACCTGGGCGTCGGCCCGCAGCAGGTACGCCGGGGACGGAGCCCCTGCCGGGGGGCGCCGGCCGGTCAGGCCGACCGCCTCCAAGGTCCGGCCTTGGCCCGCCACCTCGGGGAAACCGGGCATGGTCCACAACCGTGCCACCGGCTCGGCGACCAGGCGCCGGGACCCGTACGACGGCGGATCCTCCACGATCACGCCGATCAGGAGCGGACCGCAGAACAGCGCCGCCCCCGACATCCCCGCCCACTCCCCGTCCCGCGGGGGCGCTGAATCGGCGGTCACGTGGATCCGCCCGCCGAGCAGCCCGGTCCCGGTGTTGATCGTCCCGCTCAGATGCTCGGTGTCCCGCAGCCCGCCGGCCTGCCGCATCGCGAGGGGGAATCCCACCGCTTCGCAGGCGACCCCGGTCCCGACGGCCACCAGCTCACCCCACCGCACCGGCTCCCAGGACGGCGACCCGGGCTCGGTGACGCGGAGCACCGCCACGTCCGTATCCGCCGGGCCGGTCCACGCCACCTCACACGGCCATGGCCTGCCGTCCTCCGGCATGCGGACCGTCAGCCCGTCAAGCGGACGGCCTTGCCGGTCGGCGACCACATGCCGGGCGGTCAGCACCAGCCCCGAGCCGATCAGGCACCCGGACCCGAAGGACGTCCCGCCGTCGCGGGTACGCCCGGCGACATCCACGATCCGCCGCGTGTCCACCGCCATCCCCGGCTACCCGGAGCCGAGCCGACGAGGCAGGGCCTCAACCATGTCGTTCACGGGTTCCCAGCCGTCGACCGCGGCTCTCACCGATGGGGGCAACGCCATACACATTGGTGTATCGCAGAAATCCCACCCGCACGGGAAATCGCCCTGTTGAAGTTCTTACGTCCCTTGATCGTCGACCGTCACCCACGCCGCGAACCTGAACGGAGTGGACCTGGTCGAACGAGGCGGAGACCGGCCCGATCGCGCGCTGAGAATGGGGTGGCAGCGCCACCCAAAGCACCTAAACTGCCCGAAACAGCGTGATCCCCGGAAGGATTCACCTTGGCCCAGAAACCCGACCTCGGCACGATCGGCGTGTGGTCCGCCCTCCTGCGCGGCCCGGACCGCGACCGGATCCGCGACGTCACCGCATTCCTCGACGAACTCGGCTACGGCACCCTGTGGACGCCCGGCGGCACCGGCGGCGATCTCTTCGGCGACGTGGACGCCATGCTGGCGGCGAGTTCCCGGGCGGTGATCGCCACCGGGGTGCTCAACATCTGGATGCACGACGCCGCGGAGACGGCGGCCTGGTACGCCGATGCGAACGCCCGGCATCCCGGCCGGCTCCTGCTGGGCCTCGGCAGCAGCCACGCCTCCAGGATCGAGGCCGTCGGCCGGACATACGACAAGCCGCTGACCGCGCTCCGCGAATACCTCGACGCGCTGGACGCCGCCCCCTCGCCGGTCCCGGCGGAACACCGGGTCCTGGCCGCGCTCGGCCCGAAGGCCTTGGCACTCGCCGGGGAACGCTCAGCCGGAGTCCACCCCTATCTGGTCGACTCCACCCATACCCACACCGCCCGCCAGGTCCTTGGGCCCGACCCCCTCCTCGCCCCCGAGCTGAAGGTCGTCCTCGACACCGACCGGGCCCGGGTCCGCGCGACGGCCGGTCCGCACCTGGCGGTGTATCTGGGGCTGCCCAACTACACGCGCAACCTGCTCCGCAGCGGGTTCACCGAGGGGGATTTCGCCGACGGCGGCAGTGACCGGCTCCTCGACAGGCTGGTGGCCTGGGGTGACGTCGACGCGATCGTGGCCCGGGCCCAGGAGCACATCGACGCCGGAGCCGACCACGTGTGCATTCAGGTCGTCACCGCGGACTGGACCGAGATCCCGCGGACCACCTGGGCCGAGCTCGCCCCCGCCCTCCTGGAGGGCGTCACCCCGCGCACGACGCCCACCCCCTGAACCGTTCCGCCGATCTGGTACGGCTTAGCCGACCGGCCGCGCTTCGCCCGTACCGGCCGGTGTGTCAAACCCGGCACACCGGTTTCCTCCGTGTCCAGACACGGACCTTTGTCACTCACCGTCAGCCGAAACGGTCGCTGCCGGACTCCGCCCCCTCGCCACCCTCCGCCGGATTGCCGTCAGGCCGACGGTCCACGCACAGACCAGCGCGATGAGGATCCACTCGGAATCACGGGCTTCGTACGGCAGAGCGTCGTGCGACAGCAGCCAGACAAGCACCACGACCGACGCGGCGAACGGGATGAGCAGAACCCACCTGGTGCTCCGGTCCTCCGTTCGCCGGCGAAGGCCGACCGAGGTGAGCACGATCAGCAAGGCGACGGCCGCGAGCACGTACGCGCCGAGCTGGACGAGCCAGGCGACGTCCCAGGGCAGCGCCAGCGGATTCGCGCCCGCACCGCCGTCGCCGCGCGGCCAGTTGTGCGTCGCCACGGCCACCGACGTCGCGCCCGTCGCGGCCACCGAAAACCAGAGGGCGACCCGCAGGCGTACCCGGCCATCCGGGTACAGGGCCAGGGCGATCAGCACCACCAGCAGGGCTTGGGGCACCCGTAGCCAGTGAGTCAGCCAGGTGTCGAACCTGATGTCGTTGCCGAGGTCGGGGATCGAGAACCCGATCTTCGTCCAGAGCCGGAGCACCGGCTCGATCGAGCCCAGCACTCCGCTGCCGACGAAGACCAGCCCGATCCGCCGCGTCTCCGCCGCCGTGGCCAGCCATCCGCCTGCGGCGAGGGTGATCACGGTGAAGAGGACTCCGGGTAAGGAGGGGGTTCCACCGCCGGCTACACCGGCCACGTAGTGCGTCACGGTGGCGGCCAGGGCGAGGCCGATGACGATCCGGATTGCGCCTCGCACGATGCACTCCTTCGAGCCGATGAGCGTGCCGCTGGTCAACAAGATCCGTAGACCGGGGGATTCTGCCACCTTCCGGATAGTGCCGACGCGCCATTTCACGAAGTATCACTATCAGCCCTCCTCCCTGTCCGTGGCATGGAGCGGGATGCGGATTTGACGCGACAAGGAGAGGCGTGCCATCGTGAACATGCGTTCATGAACGTGTGTTCACTCAGGAGGGGCTATGGGTCAGGTGGTCAACGTCGAGCAGGCCGAGGCATGGAACGGGTACGAGGGGACACACTGGGCCGACCACTACGAGCGCTACAACGCGGTCAACAGCGGATTCAACGAACCGCTGCTGGAAGCCGCGGCGATCCGGGCCGGTGATCGGGTGCTCGACATCGGCTGCGGGACCGGGCAGACCACCCGGCTCGCCGCGCTGCGGGCGGCCGGCGGCCCGGTGACCGGCCTCGACCTGTCCGCGCCGATGCTGGACCGGGCGAGAGCCCTCACGGCCGGGGAAGGGCTCGGCAACGTGTCGTTCGAGCAGGGCGACGCCCAGGTGCACCCGTTCCCGGACGCCGGATTCGACGTCGCGATGAGCCGGTTCGGCATCATGTTCTTCGCCGGCCCGGTCACGGCGTTCGGGAACATCGGCCGGGCGCTGCGTCCCGGGGGCCGGCTCGCCTTCCTCAGCATGCGGAGCCTCGCCGAGCACGACCTCGGCGCGGTGCTCGCCGCGATGGCGCCGTACCTGCCCGCGCCGGACCCCGCACCCGCCGACAGGCGGGGACCGGAATCGCTGGCCGATCCCGACGTCGTCCGTACCGTGCTCGGCAAGGCGGGGTTCACCCGCATCACGACGACCCCGGTCGACGCGCCGCAGGTCATGGGGCGGGACGCCGCCGACGCCGCCGAGTTCGTGGGCGGTTGGGGGCCGATCCGTTTCCTCCTCACCGGCGCCGATCAGGACACCCGTTCCCGGGCGATGGAATCCCTCGCGGCGGCGCTGGGGCGCCACCAGGACGGGGACGCGGTACGGCTGCGCGGCGCGGCCTGGCTGGTCACCGCGGTCCGGACCTGATGACGCCGAGAAGGCCGGCCGTGCTCTCCGGCACCGGAACGAGCCTCCGCGACCACCTGATCGAATCGACCGCCCAGGTGATCGCCCGGCGCGGCGCCGGCGGACTGACCGTCCGGGGGATCGCCAAGGAGGCGGGGGTGGCGGCCGGCGTCCTCTACAACCACTTCGCCGACCGGGAGGAGCTCCTCGCCCTGGCCTTACGCTCCTACGTGCGCTCGGTCATGGCCTCGCTCGGAGACTCACCGGCCCGGCCGGGTGAGCGCACGGTCGAGGAGAACCTCACCGGCTTCATGACGCAGGCCATCGCCCTGCACGTGGCGATCCTCCCGGTCTTCGCGGGCCTGCTCGGCGAGCCGAAGGTGCTCGCCCGGTTCTTCGATCAGCCCGGTACCCCCGCCGGAGGCCTCGGGCTCCGGGATCGGCTCGCCGATTACCTCCGCGCCGAGCGGCGGCTTGGCCGGATCGCGGCGGAGGCCGACACGGACAGCCCGGCCACCATGCTCATCGGCGCCTGCCACGAGCTGGTCCTGCCCCACCTCTACACCGGGGCCGGCCCCGGCCGGATCACGGTGCCCGACGGCTTCGTCGACGACCTTGTCGCCACCGTGCTGCGGGGCATCGGGCCGCGAACCTGACGATGCGGCACCTGCCGTGGCCCGAGCACAGGGAATCGTGCCGGGCTCCCGGGTAGGCCGACCCCGGCGTGCTATCCCGTCTCGAACAGCAGCGGGAGCAGAAGCAGCAGCCAGAAGACCGCCACGACCGCGGCCCGGACCACGATGAGCCCGCTCCGGCGGACGCTCCGCCCGGCGACCGGGCGCGCGTCGTCGCCCGTGCCGGTCACCGGCTGCCGGGGCCGAGGTGCCGCTCCAGCCGGTCGATCCGCTGGAGGAGCGGCTGGAGCCGCTGGTCCAGCGCGGCGGCGAGGATGCTCGCCGGGTCGGGCGCCTTCGCGGCGGAGGTCTGGGCCCGGAGGTGGACGTATCCGGCGAGAGCCGCCGTCACGGCCCGCCGCATCAGCCGGGGTTCGCCGCCCAGCGCCTGCAGCACGCGCCCGGCGATCCCGTCGGGTTCGGTGACCAGGCCCAGGAGCAGGTGTTCGCAGCCCACGTAGTTGTGGCCGAGCGAGGTCGCCTCGGTCACCGCCAGTTCGAGCGCCCCGGCCGCGGGCACGCTGAAGTGCCGTGCGGAGTCCTCGCCACCGCCCGGCTCAGGCTCCGCGAGCCGGGCCAGCTCGCTCCGGACCCGGGCGGGGTCGATGTCCACCGCGCGCAGGACGTGCAAGGCCAGGTTGGTGCCCTCGTCCACCATTCCGGCGAGCAGGTGCCCGGTGCCGACGACCGGTGCCCCGTCCGCCCCCGCCAGGTCTATGGCGAGCTTGATCACGGCACGGGCCCGCGGGGTGAACAGCGGCAGCCGCTCACTCAGGTCGTCGTCGCCGAGTTCGCCGAGCGCGGTCTGCCGGATCGCGGTCACCCGGCGCACCGCCTGCTCCAGCGCCCGCTGGCAGACCGCCGACACCGGCACACCGGCCTTCTTGACCGCCTCCGCCAGTTCATCGGGCAGATAGACATTGATCTTCGGCACGAGATCACCTCTAGATTGGGGTTACCAAGGGGTTACACATATAACCATAACCCCAATGGGGTTACAAGCGATAGACCCCTTGTCCTGATCCTCGAAGATCGGCCGGTACGGGCTGCGCCGGGACCGGGTCCCGGCGCAGCCCGTACCCCTGCCACCTGGCCTCCTACGGGGCCCGGAGGGTGAGACCCGGCCAGTCGTAACGAGCGGTGGCGAAATCCTGGAAGACCAGCCGGTCGCCGCCGTAGCCGACCACTGTTCCGACGGCGAAGACCTGGTCGGCGTTGACGTCCAGCTGGAACACGGGACCCCCGCTGTCTCCGTTTCGGGAGGGGACACCGTAGTGGCTCCGCGCCGAAAGCAGGCCGTAGTAGCACTCATAGGTGCCGTCGACGTCCCGGTCGCAGAGGGTGGAGTACCGGCCGTCCACCTGGTAGCCGCACTGGGCGCCGGTGGTGCTCCCCGACATGCACAGCCACTGGCCGCCGGATGCCCTCAGCCAGCCGATCACCGGCTTGGTGAAGTCGCCGACCCCGGGCTTTCCGTCCCAGATGCGTCCCGCGGACCCGCCGTCGGCGCGGATGAGCGCCAGGTCGTGCCCCACGTGCTCGTGCGTCATGTTCCCGATGGCCTCCCCGGTGGAGTCGCCGATCACGCTGCGGGGACGGCCGCAGTGTCCCGCGGTGAGGAGGTAGTCGAGGCCGCGCAGCCGGACGGCGAAGCCCGCGGTGCAGGTGTATCCCCGGCTCCACGTCCCGCCGCAGTGGTTGGCGAAGCCGAACGAGGTGTTGCGGATCGCGGCCCCGCCGTACCAGGGAGCCCGATCGTCGCAGCGGCCGGTGCGCTTGAGCGGGTCGCGCCCGAAGACCTTCACCGGAACGCCGAGGTCGCCGGGGATCCTGGATTCGGCTTGGGTCACGGCGGCCTTGTTCCCCTCCTCGACGGCGGCGGCGAGGCCGCTGCCGTCGAAGGGGATGCGTACCCCGTGCACCGGCCCGCCCGCGGTCACCCCGGCCGCCGCCCAGAGCCTGCCGGCGGCCGCCTCCAACTCCTTACGCGAGTGGGCGGCCTCCCCGACCTCGATCACGGCGGTCCGGCGGGCGTTGCCGACCGCGTCCTGTACGGCTTTCGCGGGCACCCCCTTCCACCAGACCAGGACCCGATCCTGGCCGAGCTCGATCCCGGCGAACCCGGCGTCGTTCCCGGCCTCGACCACCCCGTGGATCTGCTCGGCGGCCCGGACCAGCGGCGCCTGCGCGGCGGCCCGCACCCGGTCGATGTTCGAGATGTAGCCGGAGTCCCCTTCGGGCGCGGGCTTGGGCCCGGCCTGGGGTGGCAGATCCGCCGCCGAGGCAAGGCTCGCGCTCACCGCGGCAAGGGAAAGCGCGAGGGTCGACACGACGCCCAAGCGGGTGAGATTACGGCTCCATGACGGAAAAATCATCTATCTCACATTTCCCGAGAATGACGCCTGTGCAGTTCGGCAGAGACCAGACCAATCGAGTTGATCGATCGATCGTTTCGATATCCCGATCAACCAGGGAATCCCACCCAAGCTATACATCAAGATTTTCTCTGGGCAATAGGCAAAAGCCCTACAACGGACCTATTGCAGCCTCGATGTATTCGACCGACCGAATCAGAGGTTATGGCCGTCGCGTATATTTTCCGTATACCCACCGTGTTCCGGACGGGCAAGAAATGCGGACGCCCTGCGCGCCCGACCTCAATCCGGTCGAAGGGATCTGATCCCTCCTGCGACGCCGCCGACTCTCCGGCGTCGCCCTCGCCGCCCCGGACACCTCGTCCGGCTCGGCCTACGGCACATCCGGGGGTGTGGCCGCCTCATAGGCGGCTGCCCGGCGGAGGCCGGGCCGGCCGTCAGAGCAGCCTGAGCGGCGAGACGACATCCCGGGTTCCACCTCAGTGACCGGAAGGCGGACTCGACTCGGCGATGAAGGCGGCGAGTCCGTCGATGCTGTCCATCAGCGCCGGACTCTCCTCAAGGTCCACGTACACCGCGAACTCCGCTTCGACGGCGTCGAGGAACCGGATCAGGGCCAGCGACGTGACGCCGAGCGCGGCCAGCGAGTCCGGTGCGTTCAGGATCTCGTCGACGGCGACCTCCCCGTCCGAGGCGGCCGACACCAGCTCGGCCAGCCTGCGCCGCAGGTCGGACTCGATCGTCGTCAACGCGACCCCTCGCGCAGACCGCGTGGCCGCATGTCGGTCCACGCCTCCTCGATGAGGTCCAGGCACTCCTTCTTGCCGACGTACTCGCCGCGCGGGTACCAGCCGGGCGGAATCTCCCTGCCCTCCGGCCAGACGGAGTACTGCTCCTCATCGTTGATCACAACGACGTGCCGTCGGATGTCGTCGTCGGTGGTCATCTCATCTCTCCTGAAACGTAGTGCCTCAGCGGGCCGTGCCGTCCCGGCCGTGGTCCGTGGTCTGCCGGGACGCGACAAGAAGAAAATCGCAGGGGGAACCGCTCAGGGCGACTCTGTCCGGCGGCGAGCATCCCGCCTCGACGATCCACGCGGTCAACTCATCGGGCGAGTGGAGCCGCCCGCCCTGGGTGTGGTGGAGGTTGAGCGCGAAGGAGCGGAAGAACGCGTTGTCGGCGACCCCCGCGCCGGGGACGGGGTAGTTCTCCAGCACCAGCAGCTTCCCGCCGGGACGCAGGGTGTTCACCGCCGCGCGGATCAGGGCCTGAGCCTGCGCGGGCGGGAAGGTGTGCAGTATGCGGAAGAGCAGCACGACGTCCTGATCGTGGAACTCCATCCGGTCGAACAGATCCGCCGCGTGCAGGGTGATTCGATGCGACATGCCTTCGGCGGCCAGGCTCTCGCCGGCGAGGGCGAGCGTCTCGGGACGGTCCACCATGGTGGCCGACAGCCGGTCGTACGCGCGACAGTAGGCGACACTGAACTCCCCGTGCCCGCCGCCCAGGTCGAGCAGCCGGGTGGCGTCGCCTGGCAGCGGCACGGCGTCGACGGCGTCGCGGGCCAGCTGGTCCACATTGGCCCGCTGCAAGTCCTGGAACCGGGCAAGGGTGTCCGGATGATCGGCCATCCAGTCGTAGAAGTCGACACCGGGCCTGCCGGTGCGGATCGACTCCTCCAGGTTGCCCCACAGCCGGCCGATCAGCACATCCCAGAACAGCAGGATCTTGCCGTAGTCGCCGCGCAGCGACTGGGCCGCCGGGCCGTTGGCGTACGCCGTACCGGTGCGCTCGAGGTAGCCGACGCCGTCCAGCGCGTCCAGGAGGAGCTCAAGGGCGTTCGGGTCGGCTGAGAGATCGGCGGCGAGATCCTTCGCGGTTCGCGGGCCGGCGGCGAGGGCGTCGAAGATCCCCAGACGCAGCCCTGCGACGGCGATGCGGAGGGCCATCGCGCCGACCACATCGAGAATCGGGGACGCCGCTCTGTCGGGCGAGAAGTAAAAGCGGGCCTCGTCAGGAGGCAGGTTGATCGGCATGGGTACTCCTCGTCTCATCCGGGACGGCGTCGGGTAGCTCGGTCTCCAGCTTGCGCAGACGCGGCAGCAGGTACACCACCAGGGCCAGGCCGATAAGCAGTGCGCCGTCCACCAGGAAGATCAGCGCGATGCCGCGGCCGGGGCCGACTCCGATCACGGCGCCGACGCTCGCGGCGAGTGCTCCGCCCGGCTGCAGCAGGGGGTTGACGACGTGCTCGGCGAGCGGTCCGCCTGCCAGGTACGCCAGCGGCATGGCCGATTGACCCACCAGCCTCACCGCGGCGAGCACGCGTCCCTGCGACGTGGGTTCGATCTTCGTCTGCAGGATCGTCATGACGCATCCGCTGACCACGGGAAGCGTGAACAGGAAGGCGGGCGCGGCCACCCCGATCACCACGGCCGAGGGCCACGGGCCGTGCAGAATCAGTGCCACACCGCCGAGCAGCATGAAGAGGTATACGCCGGTGATCTTCTGTTGGGGACCACCCCAGGCGCCCATGACCAGGCTGCCGACGAATACGCCGCTTCCACCCAGGAACATCAGCACCCCCAGCGTGGTGGGTGTGGAGAAGGACAGAACGAGCGGCTGGACCAGGCTGCCGGCCATGGCGAACAGCAGGTTGTAGACGGCGAACACGGCGACGAGCGCGAAGAGGCCCGTCCGGCCGCGCAGGTACCGGAAACCGAAGGACAGGTCGCCGGCGAAGGAGCCCCGTCCGGCCTTCTCCTTCCCCCCGGGCCTGGTCACCTCGACCGGCAGTTTGATCAGTAGTAGGGCCGTGACGGCCACGGCGAAGGAGAGCAGGTCGAGGGCGAGGACACCACCGAGCCCGATCGTCTCCAGCAGCACTCCGGCGGCGAGCGGAGCGGCGATCTGCGCTCCCCATGCCGCCTGCATGAGTCCGTTCGCCCTGCCCAGATGCCGCTTGGGAATGAGCAACGGCGTCATTGCCTGAAAGGCGATGAGCTGGAACGAACCGGCGGCGGAGCCGATTGCCGCGCCCAGGTAGATATGCCAGACCTGGAGACCGTCCGTGTAGATCAGCAGGGCGAGGACGCCCGTGGGGACCGCGGCGGCGCAGTCGGCGGCGATCAGTATCTTCCGGCGGTCGAGCCGGTCGGCCAACGCACCGGCGAACGGCGCGACCAGCAGACCGGGCAGGAGGGCGCTGAACATCGTCAGCGCGAACTGGGTCTCCGAGCCGGTGAGCTGGTAAACCCAGATACCGAGCACGAAGCCGGTCAGGCTGGAACCGACTCCGGACACGAGTTCCCCGAGCCAGATCCCCCCGAACCTCAAAACATCCGGCGAGACTTTCATGTCAGCTGCTCCAGATAGCGGTCGAGCAGAACCTGAGCGGACGGCGGCGGGCCGATACCCGCCTCAGCGAGGGTGCCGGCGGTCAGGCCGCAGTCGAAGTGCGGCCGGACCCACTGCGGAGTCTCTTCGGGAAGCTGCGCGACGAACGGGGCGATGGCCACGTCGGCCGACCGTCGCAGGACGGCCGCCCGATATTTCGGCCAGGGAACCAGCTCGACGTCCATGCCATGGGCCGACATGGAGGCCGCGATCTGCGCGTAGGACACCGTGGCGTTGTTGAAGTAGTGGAAGTCCCCGCCGACGACCCCTGGATCGGAAACCAGCCGCCCGATCGCCGTGGAGATGTGGTCGATCGGGTAGAGATCCTCCTGGAATGGCAGGTCGGGCACCATGCCCACCTGCCTGAAGGTGACCAGAAGCCGGCTGAAGTAGTCGTCGGGGTTGCCGCGGCCGGTCCGGCTGTCCCCGCTGATACGCGCCGGACGATGGATCGATACGGGAAGGCCGCGCTCACGCGCCAGCCGGGCCAGCCGGTCCGCGACCCATTTGCTCTGGTCGTAGCCACCGTCGAGGCCGTCCGGGTCGTCAGGGGGGTCGGCCTCCGTGACCGTACGGCCTGGATAGGCCGCGCCCAGGTAGACGCCGAGCGTGGAGACGACGTGCACGGGGGTCGGCCTCCCGCGGGCGGCCAGCTTGAGGACCTCCAGGGTGCCGCCCACGTTGACGGGACGCAGCCGGTCGTAGGGCTTGAGGAAGTCGACCAGCCCCCCGTTGTGGCAGATGACGTCGGGCCGCAGCGCGTCGAAGCCGTCGGACGGCAAGCCGAATCGCGGGGCCGACAGGTCGCCGGGGAGCCCGACGATCCTCCCGGCGAACCCCTCCTTCCAGAGCCCGTACCGCTCAAGGCCCTCCCGCAGCCGCTTTTCCCCGGCTTCCGCGTCGGACGCGCGGATCAGGCAGGCGACCCGCTCCGCGCCGAGGTTCAGCAGTTCGGCGAGCAGGTGTGCGCCCAGGAACCCGGTGGCCCCGGTCAGCAGCACGGACGCATCCGTGATCTTCCACGGCTCATGCTCACCGGAGACCGCGAACGCGGGGGGCAGAACGGCGTCCGCGCGGATGTCCGCCGCCACGGGCGCCGGTCGTCCGGAGGTCGCCAAGGCCGCCAGCTCCGCCAGGTCGGCGGTCTCGAAGAGCGTGCGCACCGGCAGCGACACGCCGAGCCGCTGGGCCGTCCGGGCCAGCACGGGTGCCGCGATGAGTGAGTGTCCGCCCAGGTCGAAGAAGTTGTCGTGCCGTCCGACGCGCTTCAGGTCAAGGGCCTCTGCCCAGATCTCGGCGAGCGCCGACTCGACGGCGCCGATCGGCGCGGTGAAGGGCCGTGGGCCGTCGTCCGCCAGGGCCGGGAGCGCGCGATGGTCCACCTTTCCGTGGGCGGTCAGCGGCAACCGGTCGAGGACGGCGAATCCGGCGGGGATCATGTGCTCGGGAAGCCGCCGCCGGAGGAAGGGACGCAGGTCGTCGGGGAGTCCGTCCGGGGCGACCACGTAGCAGACCAGGCGATCTCCCTGGACCACGACCGCGGCCTCGTGTGCCGCCGGATGCCGGGCGACGGCCGCCTCGATCTCGCCGAGCTCGATCCGGTGGCCTCTGATCTTCACCTGCCGGTCGGTCCGGCCGAGGAACTCCAGCGTGCCGTCCGCGCGATAGCGAGCCCGATCCCCGGTGCGGTACATGCGCGCGCCCGGTTCACCGGCGAAGGGGTCCGGCGGGAAGCGTTCGGCGGTCTGCGCGGGATCGTGGAGGTAGCCGCGTGCCACGCCACCGCCGCCCAGGTACAGCTCGCCGGGAACACCGATCGGGGCGAGCTCGCCGCAAACGTCCACCACGTACGCCCGTACGTGCCGGAGGGGACGCCCGATCGGGAGGTGGAGGCCGTCGCCGAACTCCGAGCCGTCGACCGTGCGCTGGACGGTGGCGCACACGGTCGCCTCCGTCGGACCGTAATGGTTGTACAGCGGGATCCGCCCGCCGCTGACCTCGGCCCAGTCACGCAGGGCGGTCAGCGGCACGCTTTCCCCGCCGACCATCACCTCGCGCACCGGCCAGTCCGCGGGGACGCCCCGACCGGCGAGACCGGCCGTCCAGTGCTGCCACAGGGCGACGGGCACGTCGACGGCGGTGACGCCGTACCGGGCGCAGAAGGCGACGGCCGACGGCCCGGTCAGCGACGCCGGCTCCGGGTGCAGGACAAGCGCCGCCCCGCCGGTCAGGGCGGGGAAGACGTCGCCCACCGAGGC
This sequence comes from Rhizohabitans arisaemae, assembly GCF_025996515.1. Lineage (GTDB taxonomy): Bacteria > Actinomycetota > Actinomycetes > Streptosporangiales > Streptosporangiaceae > Rhizohabitans > Rhizohabitans arisaemae. Next base: position 366,144 of record NZ_BLRH01000021.1, on the reverse strand, counting down.
GTCGAAGGTCAGCGGCGGCAGCATGAACACCCGCTCACCCGGCGCGAAGCACCCGTGCGCCGAGCGGAAGGCCGCGGTCAGCTTGGCGAGCGCCGCGTGGGGGACCATGACCCCCTTGGGCCGGCCCGTCGACCCGGAGGTGAAGACGATGTAGGCCAGGTGGTCCGGTGCGACGTCCACGTGGGGCGGGTGCGGGGCCTCCTCCTCGCCCAGGGTGAGGACGTGCCCCGGATAGTCCCCGGGGTCGGCCGCCTCGAACGTGACCATGGCGTGCGGCGCGGCCTCCCGCAGCATCATCGCCAGCCGCTCCGGCGGATGCGCCGGGTCCAGGGGGACGTAGGCGCATCCGGCCTTGAGCACGCCCAGCAGGGCGATCACGGCGTCCGCCGAGGTCGGGAACAGGACGGCGACCGGGGCCTCGGGCGGAAGGTCCAGCGCGCGCAGCCGGTGCGCGAGGTGGTTGGAACGCCGGTCGAGCTCGCCGTAGCTCAGCGTGCCGGATTCGGTGACGATCGCCGGGGCGGTGGGACTCCCGGCGCTTGCGGCGGCGACCAGCTCGTGCACGAGTGGTCCCGGTTCGGCGACGACCGGTCCGACGACGGCCCGCCGTTCCTCGTCGTTCAGCAAGGGGATGGCCCACAGCCGGGTTTCCGCGTCCTCCGCCATGGCGGTGAGGATCCGGGTCAGGTGATCGGTGAACCGGGCCACGCTCGCCTCGTCGAACAGGTCGGCGGCGTAGTGGAGCTGGATGCCGAGCTCGGGTCCGTCGACGGCCAGCACGGTCAGATCGAACCTGGCCGGTTGCGGGTCCGCGACGAACGGCTCCACGGTCAGCTCCGGGGTGAGTCCGCCCGGGTCCCGCCCGCCCGACTCCACGACCACCATCACCTGGAACACCGGGTTGACGCCCAGGCCGCGCTGCGGCGACACCAGCTCCACGACCTGGTCGAAGGGGAACATGCGGCGACCGAGGCCTCCGATGACGGTACGGCGGACCCGCCGGAGCGTCTCGCGAACGGTCGGATCGCCGGTCAGGTCGGTGCGCAGGGCCAGGGTGTTGACGAACATGCCGACCGTGCGCTCGAAGCCGTCGGGGCGGGCGGCCACCGGCGACCCGACCACGACGTCCTGCCGGCCGCTTTCCCGGGCCAGGAGAATCTTCACCGCGGTCAGGAGCACCATGAACAGGGTGCAGCGTTCCCTGCGGGCGAGTGCGTGTACGGCCTGCGTCAGTTCGGGCGTCAGCCGTACCTTGAGGTCCGCCCCGCGCGCCTCCGGCTTGGCGGAACGGGGACGGTCGGCGGGGAGCCCCACCAGCTCGGGCGCGCCGGCGAGATGTTCCCGCCAGTACTCCCGGTCGTCGTCCTCGGTGTCCGCGGTCAGCCCGGCGGCGTACACGGCGAACGGCGGGCCGGGGGCGGGCAGCTCCGGTTCCCGTGCCTGTGACAACGCCTCGTAGCAGGTGAACAGCTCCTCGACGACCGCCGCCAGGGAAACCCCGTCGCAGACGATGTGGTGGACGCAGACCACGAGCACGTGGTCACCGGAGTCGAGGCGGATGAGGACGAATCTCGCGAGTGGGGCCCGGTCCAGCGGGAGCGGATCGGACACGGCCGCTCCCACGATCTCGCGTGCCCGTTCCGGGTCGCCGGCGGCGTCGTGGACCTCCAGCGAGACGCTCAGCTCACCGGGGTCGTGCACGATCTGCGCCGGATGGCCTTCTCTGTCCGCCACCCCGGTCCGCAGGCCGTCATGCCGGGCGACGACCGTCGCGAGGCTCCGATTCAGGGCCGCGGTGTCCAGTGGGCCGATGAGGCGGAAGGTGTCCCACAGCAGGTAGGCGGCTCCGCCTGCACCGGCCTGTTCCAGGAACCACAGCCGGTGCTGAGCCGGAGTCAGCGGGATCATTGTTGCGCCGCCAGCATGTCGCGGAGGTGAGAGGGGACGGAGTCGGCGAAAAGCCGCAGATACGCCGCGACGGCCTCCGGGTCGTCGCGCACGAACGGCAGGTCGGTGTTGACCATGTGCCGAATCCCCAGCAACGGTATCGGGCAGCGGAACGGGCGGAAATCGGGGCTCCACAACCCCGGCGTGTCCGGCGGGCCGTCGTGGAACTCGCCGATCATCAGGCCGCGCCAGAGGTAGGACTGTTTGAGGATGCGCTGGGCCTCGTCGATCACGCCGAAGTTCTCCCGTGCCAGCCCGGGGAAGGCGACGAGAATGGTGGTGAAGAGCGAACGGGGAGCCTCCCGAGGGGCGAGCTGCTCGAACCAGTCGCGGTACGGCTCCAGCGACGCGGCCATCTCGGCCGCCGTCTCCGGCACGTCGTTCCGGACGGAGATGTAGAAAAGCCCCTTGTCGATGGAGGCCTGCGTATAGGGGCACACGGACCCTCGGCGGCCGAGGTCCGCGTGGGGCCGGCAGAGGTATTCCCGGGCCCATTGCAGGAGTTCACGCGGAACCCGTTGATGCGACGGCTCGATGTCGGAGACTTCCAGCAAGCGGAGGTCGCGGTCGATCGTATGAGTAATCAATGGTCAGCGTTTCCTTGCCCCGGAGATGCGACGAAAAGCGGCACCGGCTGCGAAGACGGCTCCCGCAGCCAGGCCCCAGCCGAGAAGGCGCAGCAGGTCGTCCTGCTGCTTTGCGCGACGCAAGGCCTCGGCGTACGGCGTCGTGGTGTGGGAGATCATGGTGTACAGCGGCACCCAGCTGCGCGGGAAGAGCCGGTTGAGCAGCAGGTCGGCCCGCCTGCGGGCGAGGTGGACCGGCGAGCGGACCCGATCGCGCAGTTCGACGAAGTTCTGGACGGACAGGTCGGCGAGCACGTCGGTGTGCGGCCGGCGAAGACGCTCGTACTCCCGGAAGGCGGCGGCCCGGTCGCCCTCATGGCGGCGCAGGCTCTCGTCCAGGACGAGGCAGTCTTCGAACGCCGAGTTCATCCCCTGCCCGTAGAAGGGGTAGACGGCGTGGCACGCGTCGCCGATGAGCACGCACGTGTCGTCGTGGTGCCAGGGTGCTGTGCGGATCGTCACGAGTTGGCCGACGGGGTGAGCGGTGAACTCGGTGACGAGGTCGGGGATGAGCTCCAGGGTGTCCGGGAAGCGGGTGCCGAAGAACCCGGTGATGGCCTCCGGGGTGGTGAGGCCGTCGAATTCGTCATGCGGCAGGAAAAGGGCGCAGGTCAGAGAGTTGTCGTAGTTGGGATGCGCGACGATGAGCGCTCCCTCCGCCGGCCACAGGTGCAATGCCTCGAGCTCGGTACGCGGGCCGCCGCCGGGCGCGGGGGGAATGGTCAGCTCCTTGTATCCCCAGGGCAGGAACTCTTGGCGGTAGTCGGCCATCCGGCCGGCCTGCATGCCTCTGCGGACCTTGGAGAACGCGCCGTCGGCGCCGATGACGAAGTCGGCCTTGACCTGCCATTCCCGGTCCTGGTCGCTGAACGTGAGCGCGGCGCTCTCGCGGTCCAGGGCCGTGCACTGCGCCCCGAAGAAAAAGCGCACGCCCGGATAGGCCTCGGCGCGCTCGATGAGCAGGCGGTTGAGGTCGCTCCGCCGTACCGAGTGCAGGATTTCCCGCTCGTTGACACCGTACGGCTGGAACAGGGGCGGGCGATCGGGCCTGTGGATCATCCGGCCGCGCATCGGCACGGTCCTGCCGCTCAGCTCGCCGGACAGGCCGGCCCGCTCGAGCGCGCGAAGCCCTCTGGCGGACATGCCCAGGTTGAACGAACGGCCGCCGCTGTCGCCGGGCCCGAGCCGGGGGTCCGGCCGTCGCTCGTAGACCTCGACGTCGTGGCCACGCCGGGCGAGGAGCAAAGCCATGAGCGACCCGGACAGCCCGGCTCCGACGATGACGACCGGACGCGTCACGACCCCTCCTTCACGACATGCCACACACCGAACACCTCGCTCACGCTTCCCTCCCGCTCCCTTCGGCGAGGACGGCGGCACGTGCCCACTCCGCGGGATCTCCCGGTACGGTCGGCGCCTGCGCGCAGATCACGTAGTGGTGCGGTGTCATCGCCGACTCCCGTTCCTCGAGTGCGGCCCGGCAGGCCGCGTGGATCGCGGCGAGGGTCGGCGGGTCGCCCTTGACGACCAGGTAGGCGACGAGCCGCTCCCCCTCCGCGAACACCTCCCCGGCCTCGGGCTGGACCGCTTCGTGCAGCAGCTCGCGCACCTCGTCCAGGTCGACCCAGCAGGAATCGATCAGGCGCCAGCGATCGTCGCGGACCACCGGGACCACCCCGGCGATCTCGCTCAGCCGGCCGAGGTCGAAGTCGGCGTCCGCCGCTTCCGCCAGCACCCGGTCGACCCCGCGGAGGAAGGCCTCGATGTCCGGACCGGGGAGTCTTCGGGTGTCCGCCCACAGGACGAACTCGACCGCGTCGTCGAGTCGGTTGACGTAGAAGACGAGGCGGGCGGGGAGGAAGGCGGCCGGGATCCAGGCGATCTCCGTCCCGCCCGGCTCGGCCGCCCGGCTCGGCGGGGAGTCCTGCGCCGGCCCGAGCGGCCGGCGGCCGGCCAAGTAGTCGCTCCGGTCGTTGAAAACGCAGTCGCGGGCGTAGCGCGTCCCCCGCACCTGGTCGACGTCCTCGACGGTCTGCCACAGCCGTATCGCGTCGAACTGGCTGTTCCGGTAGGCGCTGATCGCCGTCGACCAGGTCTTGCGCACGAGCGCGTCGAACGAGGGGACCTCCAGCTCGAACAGGAGCAGCGCGTCCTGCGCGAGCGGCCCGACGTAGTCGGCGAGTCCGGCGGCCGACCGGTTCGAGGCCACCGATGTGATCAGACACGTCCTCCGGTCGACCCGGAGCCCGATCAGCGCCGCGACGGTGGCCAGCACGACGGCCGACGGGCTGGTGTGGGTTCGCGCGGCGATCCGGGCGGCGTTCGCCGCGACGCTGCGGGACCGCAGCCTGGCGGATCGGTAGACCGAGCGCCCGGGCTCGTGGAGCGGCACCGCGAACATGCTCTGGGGCCCGCGCCGCAGTCGCTCACGCCAGAACTTCAGCGCCGCCTCCGCGCGGCGCATCCCGGCTTCGGAACGTTCCTCCACGGCTTTGTCGATCGGCTGGCGGGCCGGAGGAACGGCACGGACGCCCTGGCTCAACTGGCGCTCGAACCGGTGCCGCAGGGCCCAGACGCTCGCGGCGTCGACGACCAGGTGCGCGAACACGAAGACCGTCTTGACCGGCGACCCGTCCTGTGTGATCACGCCGACGCGCAGGGGGCGCGCCTCGGCCGGATCGAACCGGTCCCGGCTCCATCGCACCGCGAGCTCGGCCGCCCACTCGTCCGCGGCGTCCCCCGCCTCGTAGACCTCCAGCGGAATCGTGCCTTCCCCGACGACGTGCTGTACGGGGTCCTCGTCCGCCTCGAAACGGGTTCTGAGCGACTCGCAGGCGACGATCAGGTCGTGCACCGCGCCTGCGACGGCGTCGAGGTCGCCGCCCGCCGGCACGTCGACGATCTGCCAGAGGGTGAAGTTGTGACCGTCGGTGGCCTGATGGCGCATCGACCGCAGCACGTTTCGCTGGGCGAACGTCAGCGGGCCCGACCGGGAGCCCGCGTCCGCGAACGTGACCGGAATCCGTTGTACGACGTCCATCAGCCGGCCTTCCGGACCACGAAGTCGGCGATGCCGGCCACGGTCGGGTAGTCGAACACGGTGTCCAGCGGGACTTCGACGCCGGTCGTACGCCGGATCGCGGCGATGATCCGGGTGATGGTGAGCGAGTGCACGCCGAGGGCGAACAGGTCGTCGTCGGGCCCGATGTCCGCGATCCCCAGCGCCTCCCGGCAGATCTCGCTCACCTGGTGCTCCACGCCGGACTGTTCCGCGCGGGCGGGTACGGTCTCCGGCGCGGGCTCGGGCGACGGGAGGGCGGCCCGGTCGAGCTTGCCGTTCGGCGTCAGCGGGAGTCGCTCGACGACGACGTAGGCACCGGGCACCATGACGGTGGGAAGCGTGCGGGCCAGATGGTGTTTGAGCTGGTCCGCCTCCGGCGGGACCGGCCCCTGGGGAACCGTGTACGCGATCAGGCGTTCGCCGTGCAAGGCGACCGCCGCCTGGCGAACGCCGGGGTGTTCCAGGAGCCGTGCCTCGATCTCGCCCAGCTCCACCCGATGTCCGCGGATCTTGACCTGGTTGTCGGCCCGGCCGAGGAACTCCAGCGTCCCGTCGGCCCGCCAGCGGACCCGATCGCCGGTGCGGTAGAGGCGTGACCCGGGGAGCCCGAAGGGATCGGGCACGAACCGTTCGGCCGTCAGCCCAGGTCGGCGCAGATATCCGCGTGCCACACCGGAGCCACCGATGTACAGCTCGCCGGGGACCCCGATCGGCAGGACGTCGAGGTCGCGGCCGAGGACCCGGACCGTGGTGTTCGCGATCGGCCGGCCGATCCCGACCCGGTCCGGCTCGGGGGGAACCTCGTCGGCCGTGGACCAGATCGTGGTCTCCGTCGGACCGTAGACGTTCAGCAGGCGGCGGGTACGGGCCCGCAGCTCCCGGGCGAGGCCGATCGGCAGGGCCTCCCCTCCGCTGAGCGCGACGATCGTCTGATCGTCGAAGTCGTGCTCCAGCAGCACCTCCCACCCGGACGGGGTCGCCTGCACGTGGGTGACGCCCTCGTCCCCGATCAGGCGGAGCACCGCGGCACCGTCTCTCGCCGTGCCCGGCGGGACCACGACCAGCCGCCCCCCGGTGGTCAGCGGGAGGAAGACCTCCAGGGCGCTGATGTCGAACGAGGGGGAGGTCAGCCCCAGCCACACGTCACCGGGCCCGGATGCGAGCCGGTCGGCCATCGCCAGCAGGAGGTTGGCCAGATTGCGATGCTCCACCTGAACGCCCTTGGGCCGGCCCGTCGAACCCGAGGTGTAGATGGTGTAGGCCAGGTCGCCGTCCCGGGGCGCCGGAGCGTCCGGGGCGGCGGCCGCCGGCCCTGCGTCGTCGAGCCGCAGCATCCTGGCGGTGGACGCCACCGGGACGGCCCCCGTCGACAGGATCACGGACGGGGCGGCGTCCGCCAGGATCATCTCCAGCCGGCCGACCGGCAGCGCCGGATCGAGCGGAAGGTAGTCGCCGCCGGCCTTGAGCACACCGAGCCAGGCGGCCACCATCTCGATCGAATTGCCCGCGTGCACCGCGCACAGCGTCCCGCGCACGTCGCCCAGCCGGTCGGCGATCCCGTTGGCCAGGGCGTCCAGCTCCGCGTAGCCGATCCGACGATCTCCGTCGACCACGGCGGTCCGTTCGGGATGCGCCCGGACCTGCCGGTCGATCATGCTGACCACCGGCTCCACGGCGACGTGGGGTGCACGGGTCACGCCCCACTCGGTGATCAGGTTCTGGCGTTCCTCCGCGCCCAGCACCTCCAGATCCGCCAAGCGGGTGCCCGGGTCCTTGACGACGGCGGCGAGCACCGTCCGCAGATGGCCGCCGATCCGCTCGACGTCGTCCCCGCTGAGGAGCGACGGGGCGTACTGCAGGTGCAGGGCCAGGTCGGACGGGCCTTCCACCGCCTGGATGTTGAGGGCGTTGCGGCTGCCGCCGCACCACAGGGTGCGATCGACGACCGCCGCCGACCCGGGGAAGGCCGGGGTCTCGTCGTGTTTGCGATAGCTGAGGGAGACGGGCGCGTGCGCGGTCCGTGGCGTCAGCCCCGGTACGGCGTGCGCCAGCGGAACGGCGCGCACGCCGTACAGCTGTCTGAGCTCCTGCCGGACCAGCCGGGCGAAGTCCGCGAAGCCCATCTCGGGAGCCGGGCGGGTGATCACCGGCAGCTCGTTGACGAACAACCCGATGTGGTCGCGTGTCCGGGGGCTTCGCGTGCTCAGGTCGACGGCGGTCAACGGCTCGGCTGTGCCGTACCGGAACAGCAGCGTGTGCAGGGCGGCGAGCAGGAACTCGAAGTGGGTGAGCCCGAGCTCCTTGGCCGTCGCGGCCAGGCCCCTGTACTCGTCGTCGGCGACGACCGACCCGACCTGGGCTCCGCCGGACGGCAGCCCGGGGTTCAGACCGGGCAGCACGACCTCCTGCTCGTGCCGGCGCGCCGCCCAGAACGCCCGTGCCTCGGCCAGCGCGGTGCCTACGTGTGCCTGCTCATCGGCCGCGTGCTCGCTGTAGGAGACCTCGAGCGGTGGCAGGCCGGGGTCCTCACCGCGCAGCCCGGCCGTGTAGAAGGCGGCCAGATCGCGGACCAGGATGTCCTTGGAGATGCCGTCGAAGACCAGATGGTGGCCGGTGAAGAGCAGGATGCACCGTTCCGGATCCGGTGTGAGCAGCAGGAACCTGGCCAGGGGCCCACGGCTCAGGTCGAAGCCCCGCCGGGTCTCCTCGCGGATCCGCTCGTCGAGGCGGCTCGCCGGCACCGATTCGATGCGGACGGCGGGCCGGGTCGCCGCGGGTACGAGGTCGGGCTCGCCCTCGCGCTCGTCGACGACGCTGCTCAGAATCGGGTGCCGGGAGATCACCTCCTCGCAGGCGGCCGCCAAGGCGGATACGGCGGGCGCCCCCTCGAGCTCAACGGTGAGCGCCATGTGGTAGGCGGGGCCGACGTCGCCGACCCGCTCAGTGATCCAGATGCCATGCTGTGCGAGTGAGGCCTGGGGCAAGGCTCACACCCCTTCCGCGCGCTGACGAAGTTCTCGTTTCATGACTTTTCCGGCATCGTTCCTGGGCAGGGCGTCGAGGAAGATCACGCGTGCCGGAACCTCATGCGGGGCAAGTTGATCCGCGAGGAACCGCCGCAGGTCCGCAGCGGACATCGGCGTCCGCGTGACGACGGCCGCGGCCACCGCCTTCCCGAGGACGGGATGGGGGATTCCGAAGCACGCCGCATCGGTGACGTCCGGGTGCCGGTGAACGGCCGCCTCGACGTGGATCGTCGACACCTTGAAGGCGCCCGACTTGATCACGTCGCTCTCCCGGTCCACCAGGTAGAGGTAGCCGTCGGGATCGAGATAGCCGAGGTCGCCGGTGCGGATCCACCCGTGCCGGAACACCTCGTCGGTGGCCTGACGGTCCTTGTAGTACGCGCGGGCGGTGGCACCGGAGCGCAGCCAGACCTCCCCGGCCCGGCCCGCGGGCAGCGGCTGCCCGCCGGAGTCCGCGATCATGATGCTGTTGCCACCCGACGCACGACCCAGCGAACCGGACCGCTCCGGGTCGAAAACCATGGTGGTCCCGGCCGGGGCCGCCTCGGTCGAGGTGTAGTAGTTGACGATCATCGCGTTCGGGAACGCCTGGGCGAGCGCCGTGCCCACCGAGGGCGGAAGCGGCGCCGCCGTGGATCCCAGCAGAAGGACGCCCGACAGATCATGGCGATCCCGGACCCGCGCGTTGAGGAGCTCCATCGCCATGGCCGGAACCACGAAGACGGTCCCCGCCGCGTGCTCGGCGACGAGCCGGGCGAAACGGTCCGGGGTGAACCTCGGCAGGATCAACGCGGCCGGATGGGCGTGAAGCGAGTTGAGCAGCATCGTCTGCCCGGCGTTGGTGCCGATGGGAAAGGCGTGCGCGAAATACTCCGAATGCGCCATGGCCCGCCCACGGCGCCGGATGCCGGCCTCGAAGGTGAGGTTGCCGTGGCTGGCCGCCACCCCCTTGGGCCGTCCCGTCGTGCCCGACGTGTAGAGGATCTGCGCAAGATCCTCGGCCTTGAGGACGACGTCCGGCGGGACCGTGACATCCGATTCGAGGTCGTTCGCCGTCCAGACGGGCGTGTCCGAAACCCCCTGGCTCCTGCCGTCGTGCACGACGCCTCGGGCGCCGCAGTGATCCAGCATCCAGCCGATGTCGGAGGGGGCGACCCGGGCGGGGATCGGCACCGCGACGGCACCCGCCTTCTGGATCGCGACGTAGGCGACCGCGTACTCGATCCAGTGGTGCTCGTCGAACAGCGTCGCCACGCGATCACCTGGACGGACTCCGCGTTCCAGCAGGCCATGGGCCATGGCGTTGGACCGCTGGTCCCATTCCAGGTACGTGGCGGACCGCGACCCGCCGACGTTGAAGGCGGTCCGATCCGGCTGGACGCGCGCACGCGTCGCGAGCACGGCCGGAACCGTCGGCGGCACTCGGCGCCCGGTGACCGGGGCATCGTTCAGGCCCTCCGGTGAGGAGGACATGGCCAGCGGGGCGACCACCGTCGCACCTCCATCATCAGAGGTGATCGAATTTGGACGTGCCTCATCCTCGGGACCGGAGTACCGAAAGTCGCGGGGAGGAAAAGCATAGGAAAGTTTCCTATTCATTCCCTGCGCGAGAGTATTGCATGATCATCTGGCAGTGTCACGTCTCATTCTCCGGAACATGACTCTGGTTGGTAAGCCCACATAACGGCTCGCCCTGAAAGGCGGTTACAGCCAGCCCAATAACGAGCCATCAGCGTTTCGGACGCAGTTTTCGGACAATCAAAACCCACGGAAATGATTCATCGTTAGAAAAGGTCCGCTTCACCGTATGAACGGTACGGCACGGATTTCCCGGGGAAGCACCTCGCCGACCGCGAAATCCGCCCTCCTGGCGGGCGAATCGGCGACGACCCCGCCGTCACCGGGAATCGGCCGACCGACGTCGTCCGTACCGTGCTCGGTTGGGCGTGATTCCCCGAGATCACGACGAACAGGTCCGGCGCGCCACCGGTCTCGCCGATCGGGATCCGGGGCGTGCGCCGACCCGATCCGGGAACCGGGTGCCGAGCCGATCCCGGGACCCGGACGGCCGGCGCCCTGAATCCTGGGCACCGGCCGGATCCGGTTCGGCGAAACCCTACGGCGACTCCCATGGTTCGCGGATCTGCGGCACCGTCGGCCGCCTCAAGCGGGACCGGAGACCCACCTGCGGCGCCGACCGCCCACCCTGCGAATCAGGTCGAGTCCAAAGGGTTCGGTTCAGGCGTAGCGGAAGAGGGTCAGCGACCAGTTCTGCAGCCCGCACTCGACCAGGGTGCCACCGGAGTACTTCACCCGGACCTGAGCGGTCGCGTTGACGAGGGGAATGGTCGGCGGTATCTCCATGATCCGAGTCGTGCTGACACTGCGCCACTCGGTCCCCAGGTTGATGGAGGAGTCGAAACGATGGTTGTCGCTCTCGGGGTGGGGGTCCTGCCCCCCGAAGGTGATGTCCAGCCAGCAGATGCCGTTGTCCCCCTGGACCTTGACGAGGGACTCCGCCGAGAAGATCGCGACGAACAACGCCCCGATGCTCGGACTTCCCCCACCCACCCCCACCTGCTGGGGGATGGTGGCGTTGGGAAGGTTCACCCAGACATCCGGCGTGCTGACCAGGAAGCGGTCGGAACCCCAGATGACGGAGGTCTGAATCGGCGCGGCATTGCGGACGACAGGACTCGTCGGATTGTCGGGCATGCCCTCTCCTCAGCGATAGACGTCTTGATCGCGTGCCGTCGATCTATCCACGACGTCATGGACACTACGTATCGCCACTGGATGGATACAAGGTGTTGCGATTCCTGCTCTGTCCTGGTTCTCGCGACAAATACTGATAAATGCCAGCAGACTTCCTGACGGAACTGCCATATCCATCGAAAGACAAACCCCCGGAGAACCGTTTCCGGCCACCACCGCCGTCGGTTCACCACCAACTCGGTTGACATCCACCAACCCCCACGCTCGTCCCCAAACCCGCACAAACCGTAGTGGCGAAGATCCACTCCCGTCTCGAATCCAGATAGCCGCAGGTCAGACCTATGCGTGTTGGATTCTCGGCCGGGATCTCTGGATCCCCTTCTCGCGTCGCCACAGCTGCGCCCCCTGACACCGCCGACCGAAATCAGGGGGCGCGCTCAGGGGCGATTTGGGGATGTACCGGATTACTCATCGATGCGTGCATAGCGACACTTGCGCCATGAAACGATCAATTCGGGCCTTCGCTGCGGTACCTCTCGCCGCTGCGCTCGCCACAACAGCAGTCGTGGCCGCCGGCCCCGCCATGGGAATCGCCGGCGTGCGCACCGACCCGCCGGCGCCGACCGTCCGCCCCCGAATCGACGCGGGCGCCGCCGACACCACCGGGGCGCCCGCTTTCGCCGGCTCGGCCCCGACAGCGGGCACCGTGGTCCTGCGCCGGACCGAGCACGGCATCCCGCACGTGCTCGCGGCGACATACCGGGATCTGGGCTACGGCGCCGGCTTCGCCTACGCGCAGGACAACCTGTGCGCACTGGCCGATGCCGTGCTGACCGTCTCCGGCGAGCGGTCGCGGTGGTTCGGGCCCGAGGCGACGGCGCCGGACGGGGTCGGCAACCTGGACAGCGACGTGCACCACACGGCCGTCAACGAGTCCGCGACGGTGGAGTCGCTGCTGGCCCGGCCACAACCGCTGGGCCCGTCGCCGCAGGCGCGGGAGCTGATGCGCGGCTATGCGGCCGGTGCCAACGCCTACCTCGCCCGGCAGGGGGTGGCGCACCTGCCCGACCCCACCTGCCGCGGCGCGGGTTGGGTGCGGCCCATCACCGAGCTGGACCTGTGGCGGCGGGCATACCAGATCGCCGGGCTCAACGGCGTCGGCGCGTTTCGGGCGGAGATCGCCACGGCCGCCCCGCCCGGTACCGGGCCGGCCGCCCGCCCAAAGGGTACCGCGCCGACCGCCGCCCGACCCGGGGCCGCCCCGGTACGCCGGGTGGAACCGCCCGCGGCCGGCAGCAACGCCTGGGCGATCGGCCGGGCCGCCACGGTCGCCGGTACCGGCATGCTGCTCGCGAACCCGCACCTGCCGTGGCGCAACGACCTGCGGTTCTACCAGATCCAGCTCACCATCCCCGGCCGGCTCAACGTCAGCGGTGCCACGTTCGGCGGGCTGCCGGTCGTGGTCCTCGGCCACACCGACCGGCTCGCCTGGATGCACACCATCTCAACCGCCATACCGAATACGCTCACCCAGCTCACACTGGCACCCGGTGACCCGACCAGGTACGTCGTCGACGGGCGGGCGCGCCGGATGGCGGCCGGCACCGTGTCGGTGCCGGTGCGCCGGCCCGACGGCTCGATCGCGGTGGCCACCCGCACGCTGTACCGCACCCCGGACGGGCCGGTGGTCCAGATCCCCGGGCTGCTGGACTGGTCCACGACCACCGCGTTCGTCCTGCACGACGCGAACGCCGGCAACCTGCGCCTCGTCGACCAGTGGCTGGCCGTCAACCACGGGCAGAGTATCGCCGACCTGCGCGCGGCCCAGGCCCGCCACCAGGGCCTGCCGTGGGTGAACACACTGGCCGCCGACTCCACCGGCACCACGCTGTACAACGACGTCCAGGTCGTACCCGCCGTCGACGACGCCCTGCAGCGGCGCTGCGCCACCCCGGCCGGGGCCGACATCGCCGCGGCCACCGGCGTCCCGGTGCTCGACGGCAGCCGGGGCGACTGCGGCTGGGCCATCGACCCGACCGCGGTCGAGCCAGGGCTGTTCGGCCCGGCCGCCCTGCCCAGCCTGGTCCGCACCGACTTCGTCGCCAACTCCAACGACAGCCCGTGGCTGGCCAACCCGGCGCAGCCGCTGACCGGGTTCCCGCGGATCGTCGGCACCACCGGTACCCCGCTGTCCCTGCGCAGCCGGCTCAGTCTGGACATGCTGACCCGGCGGCGAGCCGGTACCGACGGCCTGGGCCGGCCCGGGTTCACCCTGGACACGGTGCAGCAGACCATGTTCGGCAACCGCAACCACAGCGCCGAGCTGGGTCGCGACGCGGTGGTCGCGATGTGCACCGCGCACCCGGTGCTCGCCGGCGGCGACGGCAGTCCGGTCGACGTGCGCGCCGGCTGTGCCGCGCTGGCCGGCTGGGACACCCGGGGCGGCGCGAGCAGCCGGGGGGCCGTCTTGTGGCGCGAGTTCTTCATCCGGGCCCTCGGCGCGGCGGGCGACGCGGTGTGGCGCACGCCGTTCGACCCGGCCCAGCCGCTGACCACCCCGCGTGACCTGGCCACCGACCGCCCCGACGTGCGGGCCGCGCTGGCCGACGCCGTGCGCTTCTTCGCCCACGCGAACCTGCGCCCCGACCTGGCCCTGGGAGACGCGCAGCGGTACCTGTCCATCCCGATCCACGGCTGTACCCAGGCCGAGGGCTGCTTCAACGCGATCGAGCCGCCCGGCGGCCTCGGTTCCGACGGCGTCTATCCCGACGTCTCGTTCGGCACCGGCTTCCTCATGGCCGTGGAAGTGGGCCCGGCCGGGCCGCGCGCCCGTACCCTGACGGTGTACTCCCAGTCGGCCAACCCGCGCTCGCCGTTCCACACCGACCAGACCCGGCGGTACGCGGCCGGCCAGTGGATCACCGAGCGGTACACCGAAGCCGAGATCGGCGCCGACCCGGCGCTGACCGTCCGGTACCTGAACACCTCGAGCTGACCCCACCGGGAGGACATGGTGCGCGAAGCCACCCGGACCGGCTCAACCCCGGCCGGACCGGTCTCTCGGACCTGGTGCGGTCGGTGACGAGGCCGCGTTTCAGAAACATGTCGTGAGTTGCCGGACATCGTGTCGCATGACTCAAGCGACACCGCCTGTTCACGACGAGGGCTGACCTGCTCCCTCAAACCGGTAGGCGTACTCCCACTTGCCGCAGTACTTCCTGCCGGCGGTTCTCCGGTCCCAGTGGCAGACCTGAACCAGGGCGGTGTCGGCGACGTCGTTCTCCCAGGAAATGTCGGTCAGGCGGGTGAAGCCGACGGGGCCGCATTTCCTGGCTGATCGGATCGTCTGTCGGCCCTCCTCCTTGTTGATGAACTTGACCCGGACGTAGCCGCACAGCCGGGACGAGGGACTCCTGTCATAGATCCGTGCCTCAAAGTTGAAACCGCCGTTCTCATCGTCTCCCCAGGCCCGGCCGACGGCCACAGCCCGTGAGCCGTCGCTGGACTGCGAATAGACAGGACCCCACTTCACATTCGGATAGCCGGAGTCAAAGGTCGGCGCCGTCGCCGACGTAGTCGCAGCTCCGGCTGGGGAGGTGATGGCGGGCATGCCCCCCGCGATGACAGCCGAGGCGGCGGAGAGAGCGAACAGACGACGGATCGAACGGTGCATGTGATTCATCCCGTACTGGTGGAAGCGGCCTCTGAGCTCGCACGGCTGGGCATAGGGGCAGGTAGGGGAAACCCGTTGCCGGTAAAAGGACGTCGAGCGCCGTCAGATCGCGGCAGACGGTCATCGGCAAGCGTACGGCCGGTTCCCGACGGTGGCGAGATCCAGGAGTGAGCGGAAGGCGCCACCATGCGAGTCGTCCTCTCAAAAGAGGTGCTGCGGCACTTCATGTGTAAGGCGGACCGCTTTCGTTGAGCTGACAAACCTGCGAGCCGCCGCCTGCACGGGGTCGGCGGGGTCACCGCCGAAAGACGCCTCAGGGGGGACGATGTACCGGACAGCAGACGCCTGTCCGGCACATCGACCGGAATCCACCCGGCCGATCGGGGTCCTAGGACCTCGTCGCCGGGGTTGCCCGGTGGAGCCGGCGGACCGGATTCCACCGGGCCGCCGACGGCGGCTTCGGGGGTACCGGCCCTCGCCGGTGCGCCCGGCCCGGCTCCGCGCCCGTCACTGCTCGCAGTCGGTCGCGGTGTCGGCGCCGGGGCCGCCGTTGCAGGAGTCGACGCCGTCGCCGCCGTCCAGATCGTCGGCGCCGCCCCCGCCGTTCAGCTCGTCGTCGTCGGCGCCTCCGCGCAGGTCGTCGTCACCGCCGCCGCCGTTCAACTCGTCGGTCCCCTCGCCGCCGCTCAGGTCGTCGCCCCCCGCCCCGCCGGTGAGTTCGTCGTTGCCGGCCTCGCCGCGCAGCCCGTCCTCACCGCCGCCGCCGTTCAACGTGTCCCCGCCGCCCCCGCCGCGCAGGTCGTCGTCGCCGTTCCCTCCGCGCAGGTCGTCGTCACCGTCGCCGCCGCGCAGCTCGTCGTCGCCGTCCCCGCCGAACAGGATCGATCGGGGCGTCGTCAGGGGGACGTTCAGGACGACGACGTCGTCCCGGTCGCCGGCCTTGACGACGATGTCCGTGACGACCCCGGTGAACCGGACGTCGCCGCGCCGGGTGGACTTGGCGCATCCCCTGATCGGGCCGGCGTCGTCGTGCAGGACGTAGACGTCACCGGGCTTCTCGGTGACGGTGAGGTCGTTGGCGACCCCGGGCTGCGCCGTGTAGACGAGCTCCCCCGATCCGGGGTCCACGCTGCAGGTGCCGGCGGTCCTGGGGGCGGAGGCCGCCGCGGCGGGAGGCGCCAAGGTGGGGATGAGCATCAGCGCGGCCGCCACCGGGATCGCCAGCCTCTTGAGCGTGAATCGCGCGAGGACGGCTCGTTTCACGGATGAGGCGGTCGCCGGTACGGCCGGTGCGGATGCCGGAGCCGGCCGAAGGCGGCGCCGGGAGCCCGTCGGGTAAAGGCGCGGGGAGATCGTCATCAGAGGTTCCTTCTTTCACGGGTAGGGAAGGGGTGGGACAGGTCGACGGACGGCGATCACACGGATGCCGCCACGCCATCGCGGTTTACGGCAGACCGGCGGGCTCGTACGGCGGGCGATCTCGGTCACGGGAGACGTTGCCACGCTTGGCATGGGATTGCCCCGTCTCAGCCCGTCGGCTCTGACATCACGCTAGGCAGATGGACCGTCCCCTTCATCGGGGTCGACCCTGGAGGTTTATTAGGGTCTGCACTCATTCGATCCGCTGCGCCGCACCGGTCAGGCCGGCAGGAGTCGGCGGGACACGGTCCGGCTGCTCTCCATGCCACAGCACTCGCCACACGGCGTATGACCATCGTGCCCGACCGGCGAGTATGGCTCCCAGACCCAGGACGACGATGACGAGGTGAATCACCGCCACGAATACTGCGACACCGCCCCATCCACCAACCTCCGCAGGGTCGAGAAAGAAGTACGGGTACCAGTGGTCGCTTGACTCGGCGGCGTAGGTGAGGGCCATGGCGGTCCAGATCGCCGGGTGTACGAGCCACAGCGCCGCAGCGGTCACGGGCAACGACCGGGCGGGCGGCGCGGCGATCCACCACACGACCATGAGGACCGGCATAGCCTGGTGGAGCACGAAGTCGGAAAGACTCCACGGCGCCCCCGGCTCGGCGAGCAGGGCGCCTGCGACGATCCCGGTGACGGCCATGTCCACCACCGCGAGCCCGCGCAGGTACTCGGCCGCCCGGCCCGGATGCCGGCCACGCGCCAGCGCGACGCCGAACACCACGCAGGCGGCTACGGCCAGCAGGTTCGACTGGGTCGTGAAGTACAGGAACAGCCGGCCGCGGCCGAGGAGCGGGTTGGCGTCGTCCCAGGCGAGCAGCGGGTCGACGACGACGAAGGTGACCGTCGCGACCAGCAGCAGAACGCCCGCGACGACGACGGGCAGGATCGGACCGGTGCGGGCGGGAGGAGCAGCGACCACGGGATACCTCTCTGATCGGGTGCGTGTGGGGAGTCCCACGGGCAATCTCGTGGTCTGCGGTCGCGACCGCTATCCGGAGCAGCCCTGAACGTTGCCCGACGGTGTCCGGGGTAGCCCTGAATCTTCGACCCGAACGCCCTGGCTGGCTAAGCTTGCTACCGGATACGCGCCGGAGACTCCCTGGGGGGGCCGATGCACGACGCTCGCATGCGGCCGGGGGTTCCGGGGCGGTGGCATCCCCTCATGCCCGTCGTGCTGGTCGCGGGGCTCGGACTGTGCTCGGTGATCACGCTGGCCGTCGCACGCGCCGGAGGCGCCGGCGGTTATGCGACCCACCCCGTCTCGACGCTCGCACTGACGGGTGGTGCGACGGGGATCGCACTGCTGTCCCGACGGCTGGCCGATCGGGGTGATCGTACGGGCGGCGGCTGGCTCCTCGCGTTGGCCGTCGCCGTCCTCATGTACCTCGTGCTCGGCGCGCTCGCCGTGGTCGCGGTCACCGCCGAGTTCGGCATGGCGCCTCTCCTCGTCGGCGCCTGGGGTGGATGGTGGCCCGTACCCCTCGCCGTCTTGCAGCTTGCGGCACTGCGGGCGGAGCCACGCGCCCGCCGGTGGTCGATCCCGGGTGGCGTCGTCATCGCCGGAGCGGTCGTCTACTTGGCGTTGGACCTGGAGCCCGTGCAGCCGCTCATCGGCCACCCGCCGGCGGCGCCGGAGGGTTGGCGCACATCGGTTGCCACAGTCGCCGCCACCGTCCTCGTCAGCGTCGTGGTACTCGCCGCCGTGCTGTTCCTGGCGTGTCGCGCGGCCCGCGTCCCGGCGGACGAACGCGCGAGCGCCACGCTGGCCGCGGCCGCGGCGGCGGTGGCACCACTGTTGATCGTCGTGTGCATGGGCACGGCCGTAGCCGACGACCCCGGTGACATCGCGCCGACGGACGGCAGCGTCGCGTACTTGGTCTCGTTGGCTGCGGGCTGTCTCGTCGGGGCGGCGGCGCTCATCGTGTCCGCCGACGCGGCTGCCCGTCCCTCAGCGGTACGCCGACTGCTGTCAGGGGTTCTCGGTGGATACGCCGCCATCGGCGTGACGCTCTCCGCGACCTGGGCGGGGGCCGTGCTCCACCCCGCCGGGCCGTTGCTTTCCGGCCTCGCCGTGGTCGCTCTCACCGCGGTCGTCGGCGTCGTCTGGTGGCGGGCATCCTCCGCGCTGACCGAGTTCGCCGTGCCGTCCGCCGTTCAGCCCGCCGCGCCGCCTCCGCCACCACCGGTCGCACCGGTGACGCCATCGCGGCCGGGTACGAAGTCGTCACCTGGGCTCGAACTGCTCAGCCCGCGTGAGCGCGAGGTTCTCGCCCTCGTTGCCACGGGCGCCCGCGACGCTGCGATCGCCGAGCACCTGCACCTGTCGCAGCGCACCGTCGAGACGCATTTGCGGCGTATCTTCACCAAGCTCGGGCTTGAGAGCGACGACGGCCGCAACCGGCGGTTGCTCGCCGCCCGGACCTGGTTGGAGGCCACGGGCACCGACGCATAGTCGGCTCGGCTTCGAACTCGATGTCAAGGGGTACGGGGGCGAATTCGGTCGTCGAGAAAGAGAAGATCGTCCACAAGGCGTTCGGGAGCGTGGGCCGCGAGCGCCAGGTCCGCCACCACCACATGGCCCCCGGCCGACGCGGTACAGGGGTACACGGAAAGGGTCTCCGGCAGGCCGGTGGCGTCCACGTCCGCAGGCAGGTAGGTGACGGTCCACGCCTCCATGGCTTCCCGGGCGTCCATCAGTTCGTCGCGGAGCAGGTTGTTGCCGATGAGCAGCGAGGGGGCGTCGATCACCTCGACAACCCCACTGACCAAGGAGACCAGCCACGAGACCGGGTGTTCATGCAACGGCCGTGCACCACCCTGCTAGCCGGGTACCTTGTGTAGAACTTGACGACCGCGGTGAACGACCATTCATCGAGTGCACCCGCATGCCACCTTAGATTGGCCAGAACGTTGGGCAGGTTTTCAAGGCTGCCCAAGACAACGCCGCCGGATCCGATCGACTCCATTAGTTTTCCGAAGTCCTCGTGCCGACGATTGCGAACCATCTCGGCGGCAATGGCATCCAGATCAGCCCACTGATCTGCCGTCATGTCCTCCGATTGCCAGCAGAGCGGAGCTCCGTAGGCCCCACCCACATGAGTCGCAATGACATCCATCAGCTTTCGTAGCCGCCGAGCCTCCCCAAGCCACAGTTCAGCGGGAACGTGGGAACCCGTCGAGATTGTCCATTCATCCACCGCCATCCGGCCATCCTTTCCTACTCAAACCTCTTGGGCCGGTATACGACGCGGATCCGGCCACGAAGCTCGGGATGTTCATTGAGAATCCGATTGAGCAGCCGGGCGACCGGACGTTCGGCGCACCACCACTCCACGGGTCTTCCGCCACCGACGCGGGTCTACCTGAGTCGCTGCTGGGTTCGGGCTGGGTCGTCGCCCCGCCCCGTCACCACGGTGCCCCTTTCAACGCCGACTACGAGGCGTGGGTCCGGCGCGAATGCGGCGGCCCACGATGAACTCCCGGTAAGCGACACCATGATCTCGGCAGCGGTGCCCAGGTCCTGCCTGGCGGACTCCAGGGTCCCCATCGGCAGGCCGTCGGCGATGGCCCGCAGCCGCGTCACGAGATCAGTGAGCAAAGACTCCCTACCCCAGGAAGCACTTGCGTGTTTGGCCGAGGGGGCTTCCACCTGAGGACTGGACACGGCTTATGCGGCTGATGCCAGCGTAGTTGATGTCGCGTTGAGAGATGCTTCGTAGTCGTGCGGGGTGCGCTGCCCGAGCCTGGAGTGACGACGCCGGGTGTTGTAGCGGCAGGCCCAGCGGAACACCTCCAGGCGGGCGTCGCGAGCGGTCGGCCAGCTTGCCCGGCCTTGGAGTGTCTCGCGCTTCAACGTGGCGTTGAAGGACTCGGCCAGGGCGTTGTCGGCGCTGGACCCGACCGCGCCCATGGACCGGACGACGCCCGGTTCGGCGCAGAGATCCGCGAACTCCCTGCCGCTGCACCGCGCCCCGTGATCGGAGTGGAAGACCGCCCCCTCCAGCCCGCCCCGGTCACGAGCGGCGGCCCGCAGCGCGTCGGCGACCAGGCCACTGCGCATGTGGTCGGCGATCGACCAGCCGGCCGGCTTGCGTGAGCACACGTCGATCACCGTCGCCAGGAACAGGTGTGTCCCGTCGGCGACGGGCAGGTAGGTGATGTCGCCCACGTAGCGCCGGTTCGGCGCCTCGGCGGTGAAGTCGCGCCGGATCAGGTCCGGCACCGTCCGGCCGGACGTTCGGCCACCGTGGTGCGGACCTTGCGGCGCAGGCGCACCCCTTCGATCCGGAAGGCGCGCATGACGCCCTTGCAGTTCACGATCTGGCCGCGATCGCGCAGCTCGGCGGTGATGCGCGGCGATCCGTAGGTGCCCTCGTGCTCGGCGTGGATGACGGCGATCTGCGACGCGAGCGCCTCATCCCGGCGCCGCCGCTCGGCCCGTGCCGGGCGGCGCGCAGCCGGTGGTGGAAGCTGGAGCGGGCGACCCCGATGATCCGACACAACCGCTTCACCCCGAAGGCGTGTGCGTGGTCGGAGACGAACTGGAAGCGGTTCACCAGCGCGTCTCCCCGGCGAAAAACCGGGCCGCTTTGCGTAGGATGTCCCGCTCTTCCTCCAGCTCGCGCACCCGCCGCCGCAGCTCTGCGTTCTCGGCCTCCACCGCCTCCGGCAAGGACTCGCCGCCGTTGCCGGTGTCTTTGGGCCTGCGGCCCGGTCGGCCCCGCTCACCCCGCTCCTTGTGCGCGGCCCGGATCCGGTTCCGCAGCGTCTCGGCACTGATCCCCAGGTCGGCGGCGATCCCGACGATCGTCTCCCCCGGCCTGGACTCGTACAGCGCCACCGCGTCCTTCTTGAACTGCGGTGGGCAGTTCTTCATCCCCAAGGGGACACTCTCCCGATCTCTCCGAACCAGCAAGGTTCAGGGTCTCAGGTGTCCAGCCCTCGGGGGGAACGCCCGAGGCCATGTCCCGCCTGGAGGACGCCGCAGGCGACCTGCGTAAGGGCCGCGATCTGGTGATGCTGTACACGGCTTGCCCCTCCACCAGCTTTCCCAGACCACTGTTCACGGAGTCCGCCCACCACGATCGGAATGTTCCCGTCTCCTTGTCAATGAACTGCTCACATCGGCCTTTGGCGTCAATCAGTATTTCGACCTGCGTTCCATCGCGCTGCTCGACTCTCACCGCGTCCATCAGCACTCTGTCTTCTCCGCGGATCACCAGGTACTCACGGTCTGGTGAACCGCCGTTCACGTTCGAGAGAACGAGGCCCACGAGCCTCGCGAGACACCTGATTGCACCATGGGCACCTGCCGTCACCGTGGGCGAGATGACGGCAGGGAGACGAAAACGGCACCGCGTAGGTGGGGTCTCCACCTACCGAGGGGTACTACGACCCTCCACTTCGCGACGATACGACCGGCAGCGGATTGGCCACCATGTGCTATTCCCACCCAGCATGACGATCAGATGGAACCCGGCCCCCGGCGTTGGCGCTAAGTGCCGGCGGGCGTCCCGCCGGTCGGCGACACCCGTGGCCCTCAAACCGGGAAATCGTGCCACGCTCCAGCCATGCTGGGAGACCACTTCACGAAATTTGATCATTCGCTCCCATCACGTCCATGACCTCCAACGGGGATGTGGATTTCACCCGCGGACGATGCCAGCAGAACCCGCCCGTCCCCGAATTCCCCCGGGTCGCACTCTTCAAGACCAGCCCTGGACGGCAAACTCGTCCGGCAGGGTGATTTCTTCGACCCTCACCGACCGGTGAGCGCGCGGGGCCAGCAGGTCAGCGGGCCCGCGCCCAGGCGTCTCCAGGACCGCACGCTGGCGCCGCCCGCCGCAGGGTTCGTCAGGAGCTCCGTCACGAGGAGCCTGGCCGAAACCGGACTGGGCCGATCAGGGCTGCGTCTGCCACACCGACCCGGTGCCGCCACCCGGCCGGCGGGCATACCAGCCGGGAACGCCATGCCGGACGCGTTAGCGTGTATCAAAACCGGTCCGACCGTCCCGGAATCAGCGCAGATCGCATAGCCTGGCCGGATTTCTGGCACCGCGGCCCGAATATGCGCTATGCGAAGACCCTCCCCACTACCGGTGTCACGGCCTGCGACGAGAAAACCGCCAGCCATCAAGGCGATGCCCCGCCTTCCCGTGCCTTCTCATCGTGAGAACGGACCATCCGTGCCGTCATCCGCTGGCGCAAAGCTCGCCTCGTTGTCTGTAGCCGTCTTTGTTCCCTGCCGTTGTGGCATGGCACGGCTGACGACAAGGGACATCACCAAACCCACCGACGCCATCATTCCTACTCGAGCCCACTTCGTCCCATGACATCGCTGCGCAACACCATGTCGGCGAGGGTTGCTTCCCCCGACCTATCCAGATTCCTATGATCAGGGACTAATATCTTCATTCCTACCCTTACTTACTTGCATCGTAAAGTCGGACATTTCACTTATAATTACAGAAACGGAGCCATAGCCTGGCAATGGATGTCTTCCAGGTGCACGAGCAGTTAATTGCCGACTACGATGATTTCACTACATCCCTGGTCCATGTCCGGGACAAACGGATCGATAGACACCTCTCGGACGAGAACCAGGCGAGGGTGCGCTGGCCACACCCGTGGGTGTCGCTGAACCCCAGCTTCGCTGAGGGCGGCATGATTTCCGAGCTCGTCCAAACCGGCTTGCTTCACGCAATGTGCGAGCGCCTGTTTCGCATCAAGGTCGACGACAACGACCCCGGAGACCGTCCCATCTCGCTGTATCGTCACCAGCGGGAGGCTGTGGAGGTCGCCCGACACGGACTCAGCTATGTGCTCACCACCGGCACAGGGTCCGGCAAGAGCCTGGCTTACATGATCCCGATCGTCGACTCGATCCTGCGCGACCCGGAACCGGGCAGAGTCAAAGCGATCGTTGTCTACCCGATGAACGCGCTGGCCAATAGCCAGCTTGAAGAGCTCAAACGCTACCTCCAGTGGGGTCTGGCCAGGAATGAGCAGCGGGTGACATTCGCACGCTATACCGGCCAGGAAAAGGAAGAGGAACGTCACCAGATCCTGACCCGGAAGCCGGACATCCTGCTGACCAACTACGTCATGCTGGAGTACCTCCTGACCCGGCCTGCCGAGCGCAGGAACCTGATTGGTGCAGCGCAGGGCCTGCGCTTCCTGGTTCTGGATGAGTTACACACCTACCGCGGCCGCCAGGGAGCCGACGTCGCCTTGCTCGTTCGCCGCCTGCGTGACGCGTGCGCGGCCTCCTCCCTGCAGTGCATCGGCACTTCGGCAACCATGGCGACGACCGCCACCTTCGCCGAAGCCCAGGACGTGGTCGCGAAGGTCGCGACCCGGCTGTTCGGCACCCCTGTCACACCTGGCCGCGTCATCGGTGAGACTCTGATCCGGGCCACCGACGACCGGTATCCCACCGGGACCGAACTCCACGCCGCGACCGCAGAGGCGGGGGGCGACCGAAGCTACGCCCAGCTATCGGCCGACCCGCTGGCGATCTGGGTCGAGTCGGAGTTCGGCCTGACCAGGGAGCCGGAAACCGGTCGTCTTGTCAGACGCAGACCGACCAGGGTGGCCGATGCCTCCATCCGGCTCGCCGAGGCGACAAAACGATCGCCTGCAGACTGTGCACCAATCATCGAGAAGATTCTCCAGGAAGGCGCGAAGGCACGACATCCGGTCACCGGCCGACCCCTGTTCGCCTTCCGGCTACATCAATTCCTCTCCAAAGGCGACACGGCCTACGTCAGCCTCGAACCGGAGCCAACCCGGCACATCACCAGCCAGTACCAGGTCAGCGTGCCCGGGCACCGGGAGAAGATGCTGTACCCGCTAGCTTTCTGCCGGGAATGCGGGCAGGAGTACCTCGTCGTCACCCAGCATACGGACGGCGGCTACGGAGTACGCCAAGAGGGCGACGTCGCGGGAGGCGAGGCTCTCAACGGCTACCTCTACATCAGCGCGGACCACCCCTGGCCCGCCGACCCCATCGCGGAGGGCCGACTGCCCGACTCCTGGCTGGAGCCCGCTGGCGACGGTGGCGCCCTGGTCCGGGCAAACCTGAGAAACCATCTGCCCAAGGAGATCTGGCTTGGGCCGGGGGGCAATGAGTGCCCGGAAGGCGTAGGACAGCGTGCCTGGTACCTCCGCGAGCCGTTCAGGTTCTGCCTGAGATGCCGAGTCTCCTATGAGCAAGTTCGTGGCAAGGACTTCGCCAAGTTGGCGACCTTCGCCGCCGAAGGTCGTAGTTCGGCCATGTCGCTCATCAGCACGAGCATCATCAGGAATCTCCGCCGTCAGCCCGAACTCAATGAGAAGGCCCGCAAACTGCTGACCTTCGTGGACAACCGGCAGGACGCGAGTCTCCAGGCTGGCCATCTCAACGACTTCGTCCAGGTCACTCAGGTGCGTGGTGCCTTGTTCCGCGCCTCCTTGGCCGCGGGGCGAGAGGGGCTGCGGCACGACGACATCGCTCAGCGGCTCACCAGGACCCTTGATCTCCCTCTCGCCGCTTTCGCGCAGAACCCCGAGGTGAAGTTCGGCCAGCGCGAGCACGTGCTGAAGGCGCTGCGGGGTGCGCTCTCCTATCTGATCTACGTGGATCTGACCCGTGGCTGGCGTATCACCATGCCAAACCTGGAGCAGACAGGTCTGTTGCGCTTCGACTATGTAGCGTTGCGCGAGATCACGGCGGACGGTGAACATTGGGCGGGGACCCATCCCGCACTCCGTGATGACGAGCCCGGCCATCGCGCCGAACTGGCCCGCATCGCGCTGGACGAGATGCGGCGAGCCCTCGCCGTCGACGTCGACGTACTGACCGTCGAAGGATACGAGCGCATCTGGAAACAGTCCCAGCAGCACCTGACCGGCGTGTGGGCGCTCAGCGACCCGGAAAGCCGCATCGAGGCCTCCGTCGTTTTCGCCCAGCCGGGACGTCCCGGCGAGAG
This sequence comes from Rhizohabitans arisaemae, assembly GCF_025996515.1. GTDB lineage: Bacteria > Actinomycetota > Actinomycetes > Streptosporangiales > Streptosporangiaceae > Rhizohabitans > Rhizohabitans arisaemae. The sequence continues at coordinate 340,696 of NZ_BLRH01000021.1, read as the reverse complement.
CCGGAACCGGGTCAACTTCACCGGGCGGTCCGCCTTGGGCAGATACCTACGCCGCAACACGGTCTTCCCCAACCATTCGCCTGCGCTGACCGTCGACGACGCCCAACAGATCATCTCCGGCCTGATGACCGCCCTGGAGAAGTACGGCCTGCTCGAGGTGGTCGCCGAGAGCAAGGATGGAACGAGAGGTTACCGACTCAAGTCGTCCGAGCTGATCTGGCGGGCAGGCAACGGCGAGACCGGCGCCCCGGACCTGCTGCGCAAGACGGTCGACCCTGAGGTGGGAACCCGGGTCAACGAGTATTTCAGAGATCTGTACGCCACAGTCGCCGGGGACTTGGCCGGGCTTCAGGCGGCCGAGCATACCGCACAGGTCCAGCCCGAGATACGTCAGGAGCGGGAGCGGCTCTTCCGTGAGGGGGTGTCGTTGCCCTTGCTGTATTGCTCGCCCACAATGGAGCTGGGCGTGGACATCGCCACCCTCAACTCCGTCGCCATGCGTAATGTCCCGCCCACCCCGGCCAATTACGCGCAACGCTCCGGCCGCGCCGGGCGGAGCGGTCAGCCCGCACTGATCACCACGTACTGCTCCACCGGCAGCCCTCATGACCAGTACTACTTCCGCCGCTCTGATCTCATGGTGGCCGGTCGGGTACAACCACCCCGGCTGGATCTCACCAACGAGGCTTTGGTGCGTTCCCACGTCCACGCCATCTGGCTGGCCGAGACCGGCGCGTCGTTGCACTCACGGATGTCGGAGGTCCTGGACGTCTCTCAGGAGACCGAGCTGCCGATCCGCGAGCACCTGCAGAGCCAGTTGGACGACGAGGGGGCGATTCGCCGCGCCGTACCCCGCGCCAAGAAGGTGCTCGCCGACGTTTTGGCGCACGAGAGCCTCGCCAAGACCAGTTGGTGGTACGAGGGCTGGATCGAGGACACGGTCAGGGGTGCCGCCAAGAGGTTCGACGCCGACTGCGACCGCTGGCGTGACCTGTTCCGCGCGGCCACGGTGGAGCAGCGCGAACAGAACCGCCGGGTCATGGACCACTCCACTTCTCCGGAGAAGAAGAAGACCGCCCAGCGGCGGCGGCAACAGGCGGAGAACCAGCTCAGGATCCTGAAGAACGAGGACACCGATCGCCAGTTCAGCGACTTCTATACCTACCGCTACTTCGCCTCCGAGGGATTCCTGCCCGGCTACTCCTTCCCACGCCTGCCGCTGGCCGCCTACATCCCGGGTGAGCGACATAAGGCCAGTTACATCCAACGTCCTCGGTTCATCGCGATCAACGAGTTCGGCCCCGGCGCTCTCATCTACCACGAAGGCCGCCGCTACGAAGTCACCAAGATCCAGGCGCCCACGGGTGAGGAGGGCGAAGTCGCCACGTCCGAGGCCTGGATCTGCTCCGGGTGCGGATACTGGTACGGTCGGCAGGCGGGTACCGACCGATGCGACGAATGTGGCACCGAGCTCGTCGGATCGTTGTCCGGCCTGATGCAGCTCCAGACCGTGGAGACCGTCCGCCGGCAGAGGATCTCATCCGACGAGGAGGAGCGACGCCGAGCCGGGTTCGATCTGCTGACCGCTTACCGGTTCAGTAGCCACGGCACCCGCTCGGGCCGACTCGAAGCACAGGTCCTCCTCCGAGGCGATCCGGTGGCCGAGTTGGTCTACGGCGACACGGCGACCGTGCGGGTCATCAACCAGGGCCGCCGCGGGCGAAAGAACCGCAGGGACATCGGCTACTGGCTTGACCCGGTACGCGGCCGGTGGGCCAAGGACTCCGACGGGGCCAACCAAGCCCCCGAGGACGAGGGCCTGCTCCCCATCGACAAAGCCCAACGGGTCGTCAAGGTCGTCCCCTTCGTGGAGGACTACAAGAACATCTGTGTCTTCCGGTTGTCCACCCCTGTCGACGAGAGCGTCGCCACCACCCTGCGGTACGCGCTGGAGCGGGGGATCGAGGCCGAGTTCCAGCTGGAGGACGCCGAGCTGCACAGCGAGCCGCTGCCGGACCCGGACAACCGGGCTCGGATGCTGCTCATCGAGAGCGCCGAGGGCGGCGCGGGTGTCCTGCGCCGGCTCCACGACGAGCGGGACGCGCTGGCCGACGTGGCCCTGCGAGCATTGGAGATCATTCACATCGATCCGGAGACGGGCGAGGACCTCGGCCACGCGGAGGGTGCCCGGGAGCGATGCGAGCGAGGTTGCTACGACTGCCTGCTCGCCTACTCCAACCAGCGGTGGCACAAGCAGATCGACCGGCTGCGCGTCGTGGCGATCCTGCGGGAACTGGCCGAGTCCGCCACCGAGCCGACCGGCGGATTCCGGAGCGCCGAGGAGCACGTCGGTGCGCTGCGCGAGTCCGCCGACAGTGAGCTGGAGCGGGGTTTCGTCGACTTCCTGCGGGAGAACGACTACCGGCTCCCCGACGGCGCTCAGGTGCTCGTCTCCGCTGCCCGGGCCAAGCCCGACTTCACTTATCGCAATAAATCGGGAAATGTTGCGATCTTCATTGATGGGCCACATCACGACACCGCTTTCCAGCTCGAACGCGACATACAGGCGGAGGACCGGCTGATGGACCTGGGCTGGCTGGTGATCCGCTTCCGTTACGACGACCAGTGGGACGACATAGTGCGCACATATTCCAGTGTCTTCGGCACCGGACGGAGAACCACGTGAGCTACACCGCGGGGTCGCTGGTCACCGCCCGTGGCCGGGAGTGGGTCGTGCAGCCGGGTGGCACCGGCGATTTCCTGGTCGTCCGGCCGATCAACGGCGACACCGACTTCGAGGCGTGCCTGTTCCCCGAGGAGGTCGGTGAGGCCACCTTCCCGCCCCCCACCCCCGCCGAGGTCGGCGACAGCGTCGCGGCGGGCCTGCTCCGTACGGCGCTGCGCATCGGCTTCACCTCGGGGGCCGGGCCGTTCCGCTCCCTGGCCTCGATCGCCGTCGAACCCCGGCAATATCAGCTCGTCCCGCTGCTGCTCGCCCTGCGGATGGACACCGTCCGCCTGCTCATCGGGGACGACGTCGGCATCGGCAAGACCGTGGAGTCGGGACTGATCGCCAAGGAGCTGCTGGAGCGCGGTGAGGCGACCGGCTTGACCGTGCTGTGTTCACCCGCACTGGCCGAGCAGTGGGTCGCCGAACTGCGCAACAAGTTCGCCATCGAGGCGGCGCTGGTGCTGCCCTCGACCGCCCGCCGGCTCTCGCGCGATCTCCGCCTCGATGAGTCGATCTTCGAACGGCACCCGATCACGGTGGTGTCAACCGATTTCATCAAATCCGACCGCCGCTACCACCAGTTCATTCGCACCTGCCCGGATCTGGTCATCGTAGATGAGGCACACACCTGCGTGTCGACCGGTTCCACCAGCAAGCAGCGTCAACTGCGCTACCGGCTGCTTCAGGAGCTGGCCGCCGACGACAGGCGACACCTGCTTCTGGTCACCGCCACCCCGCACAGCGGCAAGGAGGGTGCGTTTCGCGACCTGATCGGCCTGCTCGATCCGGCCCTGGCGAGTGTGGACCTGGACAGCGTGAAGGGACGCGAGCAGTTGGCCAGGCACTTCGTGCAGCGCCGCCGCCGCGACATCCGCCGCTACCTCGACGAGGAGACCCCGTTCCCGAAGGACCGGCAGGTCCGGGACATCTCCTACGCCTTGACCGGCGAGTACGGCAAGCTCGCCCGTCAGGTCCTCGGTTACGCCCGCGAGACCGTCCGCAAGCCTGGCACCGGCCTGCGTCAGCGTGTCACCTACTGGTCCGCCCTCGCCCTACTCCGTTCGGTGGCCTCCTCACCCAGAGCGGCGGCGGCCACGCTGAAGACCCGATCGGCCACGACGGCTGCCGAGACCGAGCCGGAAGCCGACGAACTGGGCCGTTCAAGTGTCCTCGACCTGACAGACGACGAGGCGCTCGAGGGCATCGACGCCGCCGCTGGCGGCCGGTCCGGCGAGGACGACAACGAGCGGTTGGCCCGTCTCGCCGCGGCCTTCAAGGAGATCGAAGGTCCGGAGAAGGACTCCAAGCTCGCCGCGTTGATCACGGAGGTCAAGGGACTGCTGGCCGACGGCTACGACCCGATCGTGTTCTGCCGGTTCATCCAGACCGCCGAGTACATCGCCGAGCATCTGGCCAAGGTCTTGGGCAGAAAGGTCAACGTCCGGCACGTCACCGGCCAGCTCCCGCCCGAAGCCCGCCAGGAGGTCATCCACGATCTCGCCCAAGAGCCGGGACGGCACGTGCTGGTCGCCACCGACTGCCTGTCCGAAGGCGTCAACCTACAGGAGAGTTTCCAGGCCGTCGTCCACTACGACCTGGCCTGGAACCCGACCCGTCACGAGCAGCGGGAAGGCCGGGTCGACCGGTTCGGCCAGCGCAGCCCGCTGGTCCGCGCCATCACCCTCTACGGCCTGGACAACGGAATCGACGGCGTTGTCCTCGACGTGCTCATCCGCAAGCACCGCACCATCGCCAGGCAGACCGGCGTCGCCGTACCTGTGCCGACCGGCGGCGACGACGTCATCAACGCCCTCGTCGAAGGCCTGCTGTTTTCCGGCGACAATCAGGACCAGCTTGACCTGGACCTCGGCGTCACCAAGACCCGCGACCAGATCCACCGGGCGTGGGAGAGCGCCGCTGACCGTGAGTCCAAGGCGCTCACGAAGTACTCCCATTCCGGCGTCAAACTGGAGGAGGTCGAGCGGGAGGTCGCCGAGATCCGCGAGGTCCTCGGCACCCGGACCGATGTGGCCCGTTTCGCCCGCGAGGCGCTATCCGGCTTCGGGGCGATCATCGACGCCCACCCCGACGGCTTCCGCGCCGACACCCGTCAGTTCGCCATCCCGGTACGGCATGCGCTGGGTCTGGGCTTCACCGGCGAGGCTGAAACGCTCAGCTTTCACCCCGACGTCCCCGCCCCGCCCGGTGGTCATGCCCTGGTCCGCACCGATCCCGTGGTCCGGGATCTCGCCCGCACGGTACTGGACTACGCGCTGGACGCGTCCGGTCCGGCCCGCCGCTGCGGTGTGATCCGTACCGACGCTGTGGACATCCGCACCGTGATGTTGTTGGTCCGCTACCGCTTCCACGTCACGCTGCCGGGCCGTACCGGAAGCCGGAGTCTGGTCGCCGAGGACGCGCGAGTCATCGGCTATCGCACCGGGGCGATCGGTCGCGAGTGGCTCACCGACGCCGAATTGGGCGTGGTGCTCGCCGCCAAGCCCGAAAACACCCTCCCCGAGCTCGTCGAACGGGCCGTCGGCCGGGCGATCGCCGAACTGCCCGAGGTGTCCGCCGAGATCGAGGCCCGGGGCGACACGCTCGCCGATCGGCTGGCCGTATCCCATCAGCGTGTCCGCGGCGCGGTCGGCGCGGGGGCGAGAGGACTGAAGGTGACCGCCAACCACCCTGCCGACGTGCTTGGTGTCTACGTCTACCTGCCCGCCGGTGGTGCCCGATGAAGAACGCCTATCTCGCCGTCGACGTCCAGGGCAGTCTGCTGCCCCAGGACGTGTTGTCCCGGATCGCCGCCGCCGATCGGGAACTCCCCGGCATGCGGGCCGAGGACTACCACCTCGCCGCCTCCGAGCGTCTCGCCGACGCGGCCAGCCGCCATTGGGATTACCTGCTCGGCGCCTACCGCGCCTTCCGCGACAAGCTGGCCGCGCTCCCCGACGGGGACGCCGCCACCACGCTCACCCGCGAGCGGTGGTTGCTGATCCTGCTGACCGAATTGGGCTTCGGCCGGGTCCCGTTCAACCACGGCGCCCTCAAGGCCGGCGACAAGGACTTCGCCGTCTCCCATCTGTGGCACAGCGTGCCCATACATCTGCTCGGCTGGGATGTCGACCTCGATCGAAGCGTCCCCGGGGTGATCAAGCGAGCCCCGCAGTCGATGTTGCAGGAGTTTCTCAATCTCTCCGACGACCATCTTTGGGGTGTCCTGTCGAACGGGCGCCGGCTGCGTATCCTGCGCGACTCCACTGCCTTGGTCGGGTCCGCGTACGTTGAGTTCGACCTTCAGGCGATCTTCGATGGCGAGCTCTACTCGGAGTTCGTGCTGCTCTACACGCTGCTGCACGCCTCCCGCTTCGAGCTCATCGCGCTGGATGACTCCACGCCGACCTGCGCGGACTGCTGGCTGGAGAGGTGGCGGGCGTTCGCCGCCGAGACCGGTCTGCGTGCCCGCGATCAACTCCGCGACGGCGTCAAGCTCGCGCTCGAGGCCCTCGGCACCGGGTTCCTGGTCGCCAACCCCAAGCTGCGCGCACAACTCGAAGCCAACCGGCTCACCCGCGAGGACTTCCGCCACGAGCTGCTCCGCCTGGCCTACCAGATCATCTTCATCTTCGTCGCGGAAGACCGGGGAGCACTTCTCGCCCCGGGCGTCTCGCCCGCTGTACACGACCGCTACACCAGGTGGTTCTCCAGCCGGCGCCTGCGCCGCCTCGCGATCCGCCGCTCCGGTGACCGGCACCGGGACCTGTGGAAGACCGTCGTCATGGTCGTCAAGGCGCTCGGCGCCGACGACGGCCTGCCCGAACTCGGCCTGCCCGGCCTCGGCGGCCTGTTCTTCCGTACGGCGAGCGCCCAGACGGGCCTGACCGACGACCCGCATCCGGATCAGTTACTCTGGTGCGATCTGCCCAATGAGGCGCTGCTCACCGCGATCCGCTCGATGTCGGTCGTGAGGGCCGCGGACGGACGGCCCCGCGACGTCGACTTCCAGCACCTGGGCGCCGAGGAGCTGGGCAGCGTCTACGAGTCACTGCTGGAGCTGGTGCCGTACGCCACTTCCAACGGGAACCCGAGATTCGAGCTACGGGAGAACGTCTCCGGCAACGACCGCAAGCTCACCGGGTCGTACTACACGCCCGGCCCGCTCATCGAGTCGCTGCTGGACACCGCGCTCGACCCGGTCATCGACGAGCACGCCAAATCCGGGGGGGCCGACGATCTGCTGAAGATCACGGTCTGCGACCCGGCCTGTGGCTCCGGGCACTTTCTGGTCGCCGCCGCCCGCCGCATCGCCAAGCGGTATGCCGCGCTGGTTACCGGCGACGACGAGCCGGTGCCGTCGGAGGTTCGCGCGGCCATGCACAAGGTGGTGGCCAGGTGCGTCTACGGTGTAGACCTCAACCCGCTCGCCGCCGAACTCGCCAAGGTGTCCCTGTGGATCGAGTCGTTGGAGCCCGGTAAGCCGCTGGCCTTCCTCGACGCCCACATCAAGGTCGGCAACGCCCTCCTCGGCGCGACCCCCGCCCTGATCGAGAAGGGGGTGCCCGAAGGTGCCTTCAAACCGATCGAGGGCGACGACAAGATGATCGTCACCTCGCTCAAGAAACAGAACAAGGTGGAGCTCGCCGGTTGGAACACCCTGTTCGACCTCGGCGACCGAGTCGGGAACAAGGACCTGGCCGAGCAGGCGCTCGCGCTCGCCGCCGTCCCGGTCTCCCGGGTCGCCGACGTGCGCGAGCAGGAGCGCCGGTTCCACAAATACGAGAGGTCCGCAGCGCTCGTCCAAGCCCGCCGTACGGCGGACGCCTGGTGCGCAGCGTTCGTCTGGCGCAAGCACGCCGATGCCCCGGCCGCCCTCACGACCGGCACGATCCGCCGGCTCGGCGAAGGTGGGGCGTTGTCGGAGGCTCAGGCGAACGAGCTGGGCACGCTGACCCAGAGGTACCGGTTCTTCCACTGGCACCTGGAGTTCCCCGAGGTCTTCCGCGTCGGCGGCTCCGGCCCGGACCTCAACCCGGACACCGGCTGGGAAGGCGGCTTCACCTGCGTTCTCGGCAACCCACCGTGGGAGAAGGTGAAGTTGTCGGAGAAGGAGTTCTTCGCCACCCGTGACGAGGCGATAGCCACCGCCGGCAACAAGGCCGCCCGGGGCCGGCTCATCAAGGCATTGGCGGACTCCGAAGACGGTCGACCGCTCTATCAGGAATTCGTCGAAGCCAAGCGGCAAGCGGAGGGCGAAAGCCAGTTCCTCCGCGGCTCCGAGCGCTACCCGTTGACCGCGCGTGGCGACGTCAACACCTACGCCCTCTTCGCGGAGCACAACCGGGCGGTACTGCACCCGCGAGGCCGACTGGGCATCGTCGTGCCGACGGGAATCGCCACCGACGCCACCACCCAGTTCTTCTTCAAGGACCTGGTTATCAAGCGGTCCCTGGCCTCACTCTACGACTTCGAAAACGCACGGGGGATCTTTGCCCGGGTGCACCGCAGCTACAAGTTCAGCCTCCTGACACTCACCGGTCGCAAAGCCGGCGTGGACCGGGCGGATTTCGCCTTCTTCCTGCACGACGCCGCCCAGCTCGGCGACGATGGCAAGCGGTTCACACTGACTCCCGGTGAAATCACGCTGTTGAACCCGAACACCGGCACCTGCCCGGTCTTCCGCACACGCCGCGATGCCGAGATTACCCTCGACATCTACCGTCGCATCCCGATCCTCGTCAAGGAAGGCGACAAGGACGGTAATCCATGGGGCATCAAGTTCCTGACGATGTTCCACATGTCAAATGACTCGGACCTCTTTCGTCCCAGCGAAGCAAACAAAGAAACCCTCGAAGACATGCTCGCGGACGGCTGGAAGCTCGATGGCAACATCCTCACCAAGGGTGACGAGCGTCTGCTCCCACTCTACGAGGCCAAAATGCTCCACCATTACGACCACCGCTGGGCCACCTACGAATCGGACGGATCCACTCGCAACCTTGCCGAGAAACGGAATCCCGAGATCGCCGTGCTACCGCGCTATTGGGTTTCTGACTTAGACACCGATGAGAGAATCAGAGATAGCATAGGAGAGTCACCAGGAGGTTGGCTTCTCGGATTCCGTAACGTCTGTCGTAACACAGACGAACGGACACTGATCTCAGGCTACCTGCCCAAGGTTGCTATCGGTCATAGCATGCCTATGATATTTGCTTCCCATGGACTCTCGTTAGCGATGCTCCTGGATTCGCATGTAGTTGACTATGCGCTCCGACAGAAGCTTGGCGGGATCAATCTGACATATAACTATTTTCAGCAGATCCCAATTCCGCACCCAGCCAGTTTTCGGAAGGTGGCGGCGTGGGCCGACAAAATAGACCTGTCCGACTGGGGACTACCGCGTGCCCTTGAGCTCTCCTACACCGCCTACGATATGGAGCCGTTCGCGCGTGATATCGGCGATGAGGGTGCGCCGTTTGTCTGGGATGAGGAGCGACGAGCGTTAATCCGGGCCGAGTTGGACGCGGCTTTCTTTCAACTCTACGGCATCACTCGCGACAACGTGGACTACATCATGGACACGTTTCCGATTGTCAAACGCAAGGACGAAGCCAAACACGGGGAGTATCGCACCAAACGGCTTATCCTGGAGATCTACGATGCCATGCGGGACGCGATCGACGGGCGTAGGCCGTACCGGACCCCGCTCGATCCACCGCCCGGCCACGGCCCCCGCCATCCGGCCAGGTGAAGTTCAAAGAACCTCGAATCCGCCCGGGTCCGGGCGCATCTCCAGCCGCCGCCGATCCGGGTCGAGCTGCCCAGTGACACGCAGCCGCCGCCCTTGGACCTGGGCGTGGAAGGCGCGCTGGTAGTCGGCGGGGTCGAGAACCACCCAGATTGATCGGCGGAAGACGTTCGAGCTGCTCTGGAGTTCACCCCGGATCTTGACGCGCAGAGGTTCACCGACGGCGTGCTGAAGCGTGTCGACCTCTCCGACCACCGTCGCCCGGCCGGACTTGGCGTGCCGCGCCAGCTCCTTCCCTGCCGCCGCGAGTGCGCGGACCATGTGAGTGGTGAAGGTGATGGAGTCTGGGTCGAGATCGACGGGCTCGACCCGGGCCCAGGTGAAGCTGACCGCGAAGGGATGATCGCCGCTGAGCTCGCTGAGAACAGTGCACAGGTTGGCCGAGACCCCGTCCTCGACATGGTCGTCGAAGACGTCGAGGCGATTGTGTTGCGTGGCCGATGTCGCGGCGGCGGTGTGGACCGCTCGCAAAGCTCGGTGCAGGGCGACCATGACCTCACGGCCGACCAGCTCGTTGTTCCAGGAGAAGGCCCGGGAGGTGGACGGCGGCTGGGTGGTGGGGACCCGCGCGTCGAAGATGTAGCTGCCCGGCCGGGTGGTGCCGAGCCTGACCCGTTGCAGGAAACTGTCGACATAGCGGGAGCGCTGGCCGGTAAACAGCAACCGCGGCCCGATCTCAACGGTCTGCGCGGCGACCTTCAGGAGATCATGGATCCCTTGGACGGCCTTCAATGCGGCGGGGAGGGGAATCGTCCCCGACGGGGTCTCCGGCTGGAGGATGAAGGAGGGCGTGTCCGTCGACGGTTCGGCGATATCGAGGAGGACTTCACGCTCGAGGCGTTCCTCGATACGGGCGAGCTTGCGGACCGCGGCCTGGAGTAGCTCCTCGTCGTCGGGATACTCACGCTGCGGGGGAACCAGAACCTGGCCGGCTGTGTCGAGGTCCCAGACCATCGCTCCGCGCCACGACCCCACGTGCCGCCAGCCTCGGCTGGCGAGGTAACCGACCAGGTTGTCGGGATCGATGGCGATCAGCGGTTCGTTCATGGAGCCTCCACCGCTCGGAGGGGGTCAAAGAGGTTCAGGAGAGAGGCCACGGTGAGCAGGTTGCTCTCCGGGATCGTTACCTCGACGGTTCGCTTGCAGTCGGGGGCGTCGATCCTTTGCTCAGCCTCCAAGGAGATCCAGTATGCGGCGTGACTGAGCTGGAGCGCGTGCGAATCGGCACGGACGAAATCCTGGGCGTTCGGAGGAACGACGACAAGAAAGAGGTAACGGGGCAGGCGGCGCTTCCCGGCGAGCGCGTTGAAGCGCTTCTCGGTGAGCCCGCGGTAGTGCCATCGCCCATTCCGCGACTTCGGCGTCGACCAGGTTTTGACCTGGACCTCCATGCGCGGAAAGTCGCCGTCGATCTCTCGCGGCAGACAAAGGTAGAAGTCGACGCCGGTGCAGTCGGGAGTGAGCGGGGTCGCTTGTAGACCGGCGGCCGCGGCCAAAACCTGGATGAAGCACTCGCCGTACCAGCCCTGGTGGTTGTTCCTGTCCAAACACCACTCGCAGTTCAGGACAAGCCTCCACATCCCAACGGCGACACGGGTTCGGCCCAGCATCGTGATCGAGGTCATACGGTACAAGTCTTTGCCGTTCCTCAAAAGGACCTGTCCGGTTAGCAGGAAACTCGCCACTCACTCAGGCAGCTGAAATCCTCGGCCCGAACAGCACGACAAGGTTCGATGACGAAGTGGGTTCTCGACGGCATCGCGCTGCCGGACTGGACAAGGACTCCGTGCTCGCCCTGATCAACGGGCACGTCGAGGAGGCCACAATCCAACCCCGAACGCGCCGATAGACCGATAAGCAATGGTGGGACGTAGGTAAACCTCCCGGCCCCACGATCTCGGGCAGGAGCCCCCGGAGGGTCGCCGTGGCCGTACCGCCTCGTGACTTTTGATGATCTTCCAAGGCGATCCGGAGGCATAGGCCGCTGTGAGGATAACAGGCAGAGCCTGCATCCACTTTTCGCATCCCACAGCCCGGAACTAGATCGTTGGGTGATCGCCACGCGTCATCAGAGTGAAATGCCCAAGGTGAACCAATTTCGGTCACACCATTGATCCGGATTTTATGCAGCACAATCAAGCGAAAGTCGGATTTTGCACTCAATGCCCATTTTTTATATTGATTAGATTTTGACTTCTGGCGTGAATACTGAAACCTGCAAGGCTCTGTTTTCCGGGCTAATCACTATGAATCGGCGAGGTAGCTTTGACTCAGGCAGCACCCTTCGATGCGCCTCTCCCGCGCCCCAGCGCCGCCCCGGCCCGCTCTCTGCCCGTTAGCGTGCTCGCCGACGTCAGCGGCAGCATGACGCAGTTGCGCAAGATCGAGATACTCAACGAGTGCATTACCATGATGATTCGGAGCTTCACCGCTGAGCGGACCATCCGGGGTGAGATCCAGGTCGGCGTCGTGGCCTTCGGCGGGGAAAGCGCGACCCTACATCAACCGCCTGTTCCCGCCATAGAACTCCAGTGGAGCAACCTCCGAGCCAGTGGTCGCACCCCCTTCGGCGCCGCGCTTGCACTGCTCACGGAGCTGCTCGCCGATGAGCGGGTTATCCCGCCGAACGCGTTCATGCCGACGCTGATCCTCATATCCGACGGAAGACCGACCGATGCGTGGGAAGGGCCACTCCAGTGGTTGCTCGCCTCACCGCGCGGGGCCAAGGCGATCAGGCTGGGTGTCGGCATCGGTCAGGACATGGACGACGACGATATCCAGGTGTTGCGCGTGTTCATCGCCGACCCGTCCATCGAGCTGCAACGCGCTGATCAGGCAGCAGCGCTCGGTGGCCGCGAGCCTAAACGGGTCGTCGCGGACGGCGAACGAGACATGGAAGGACCTGGCTGTGGCGAGACACAAGGAACTCGGCGCGGTCAGGGATGTCCTCGTCACGCTGCGCGGTGATGGCATCCTGCCGGGAGTCAACCGGCAGGCCGAGATCAGGATCGCGCTTCGAGCCACAAACCTCCTGGTCAACGAGGGTCGCTATCGCCGGGTGCGCGACCTGTGGCAGGCGTGGGTGAACAACCGTACCGGGAGAGACCGGGAAGGCTGCCCCGCGGTTCGGATTCAGGACTGGTGTCGGGGGTTCACCGTCTATACTTGGCTGCTACTCCTCCACTCGCTCGATCACCTTGGCCTACTCGACGAATCAGGTGAGTCCGGTGAACCCGCAGGCGCGGGAGAAAATCCATCGTTCACCTACGGCGGACCGCCGATCCGGCTAAACACCGGAAGCGGTGAAGCCACGGGTCAGGGCGCAACCTTTGTATGGCTGCCTACGGGGGTTTTCGAGCTCGCCGTCGGCGGGCGGTCGGTATTGCGCGTCCTGGCTCTTCCGCATGCACTCACCAGGCACGACCGGACTGCGACCACGCAAGACGAGATAGGGTGGCTGATCGCCGACGAACCCGGGATATCCACTTTGATCATCTATCCGGGTACGTTCGAAGAACGGAAGACGCTGCCGAAACGGGCTACGCCTCGAGGTCTTCTCCGGCTGTGACTCGCCTTTGCCATGGAGGTGCGGCGGCGTGAGGTTGCTGCCGGTCTCACCGATGGAGATCGACAGTGTGGTCCGGCTGGCCCGGAGCCGATACAGCGCTCTCACGCGGGAGCGATACCGCGACTATCCGATCACAGTACGGTGCCGTCAGGTGGACGGGCGGGAGATGGCTGACGGCACGACTGGCTCTTGGCCGAGCAGGGGGCTTGTCGTCACACAGCCCCCGCTCCCGAAGAACTGGCCACCGCCCGCGTGAGGGTGCAGTCGCTGAGGGCCCGGGCTGCCGGTCGTTCGGGCGGCGCCGGGGAGGCAGAACTCCTGGACCTGCTGGCGGACGAACTGACCGTGGCCGCCGAGACCATCGCCGCGTACACGAGGTGTCCGGTCTGCCTGCAGCGGAGGCCTGATCCCTGGCGAGGGTACCGGTCCAGGCCGGACGGCACGTACTCGGTCAAGTGCCCGCAGAGCCACGCCCGCTGGGAACTGCGGCTGTGCGCGTCGTGTACCCGACCCTATCCCGTCATCAATACCGAGCAGATGCCAGAGGGCGTCGAATACGACGGCGACAGCGTCGACCGGCTACTCGGAAGCCACATCGTCTCGATGCCCTGTTGTCTGCGTCCCCCCGTCTCCCCTGCCCATTGTGCGATACCTGTGGCGTGGCCTCCACTGGGAAAGGAATCGCGTGCCAAAGGTACCGCCCTGAAGGGGGAGAAGATCTTTGACTCTCCACGTGTCCGGGACGACTCAAGCGACCCTCACGGGGGTGGTTGCTGAGAACTCGGCCAGCGAGGTTGACCTGCGGTTTGGAACTAGTGCTGTGACCCGAAACGATCATCGAGCTCGGTAGATGTCTTCAGGCTGGGGATGCCGGGGGTCTGCCGCCCCAGCGGATGCCCTTCTCGCTGTGGATGCGGGCGCGTTCGCGGCGTTGGGCGGTCGGCACGTCGGGGTGGCGGGCGTGGGCGTTGCGCCGGCGCAGGTAGGCGTGCAGTGCCCGGGTCTGGACCGTGTGTTTCGGTGGTCGGAGTTGGCCGGGCTGAACTGGCGCAACGCTCCGAAGCGCGCCTCGATCGGGTTGGCCCAGGAGGCATACGTCGGGGTGAACAGCAGCCTGACCTTGTGTTTCCCGGCCCAGGTGCGGATACGCCAGTTCTTGTGGGCCGACAGGTTGTCCAGGATCACATAGATCGGGGCGCCGTCCGGCCGGGCGGCGCGGATCGAGCGCAGTGCGGCCCAGGTGTGGTCGATGCCCTTGCGGCGGTTGACGCCCCACAGCAGGTCGTCGCCGATGGCTACCCGACGACGATCACTTCCAGGGTTCGGGGGCCGTGGACGCCTTCGACGCGGTCGAGTTCGATGTCGCTGGTGGCGGAGGGGCCGCTGATCCAGGTCAGCGGACGTATCGGGTCGAGTAGCGGCATCGCCTCGGCGACGGTCCGGACCACCCTGCCGACGGGCACGACGCACAGGTGATAGTCGGGGATGAGGGTGAGCGCCCTGCGGCCTTGACCCGTTCCCCCGTCCAGGACCAGGGTGCCGGTCTCGGCGATCGCCACCACACAGGAGGTGATCACACCGTCGACCCGATCGAGCTCAGCCGGCGTGAGCGGTCCCTCGTCGGACAGCCATTCGCATTCACCCGAAGCGAGCCACTCGGCGGGGAATCCCGGGGGAACGACGATACGCCGTGCGTTTCTCGCCCGTAGCGCCTTGGCCACCGCGTTGGGGATCTCCTCAGCCCGAACCAGGCGCACCTGAGCCCGGTAGTCACGGATCCGCTCGGCCAGCAGCTCCAGAGCGCCCTCGCCCATATGTTGCTCGCCAGCGCTTTGAGCTCCCGTCCGACGATTTCCAACCGGCCTGTCGGTCTGAGCCCGGCCCGCGGACTCCGTACCGGTATCGGCTGGGTTGGACGCCAGGTTGCCAGGGCCACGACCGGTCCTCGCTGCGGCTTCCTGCCCGCCTGGGTCATCGGCGGCCGGCTTTGCCGCGGTGTGCTGGTCGGCCCGCCGGTCGCCGTGGCCGGGGGGACCGGGCTCGGTGTCGGGGACCTCGGCTGATAGGGCGCCTCGGATTCGGGCGAGGATCAGGTCGCGGGAGTTCATGAGTCGCCCTTCTCGGTCCGGCGCCACCAGGCGCGGAAGGATTCCCGCGGCACCGGGGGGAGGTCTCTGGTGTCGGTCCAGCCGCCGAGCGGCCCGGGGAGGCGTTTCGGGATCAGGCGGCGGAAGCGGCCGGCGGCGTTCTGGGCCCGCGTCAGCCGTACCGGACGTTCCAGAACCCAGCGCGCGGCGCGCATGGCGAGGCGTTCGGCGCGGTGGCCGGACTCCTGGACGGCGCGGGCACGCAGGTGGACGAGGACTTCGGGGATGTCGATGGCGACGGGGCAGACCTCGTAGCAGGCGCCGCAGAGAGTGGACGCGTACGGCAGTGAGGCGTCGAGTTCGCTCTGCATGCCGCGTAGCTGGGGAGTGAGAATCGCCCCGATCGGTCCGGGATAGACCGAGCCGTAGGCGTGGCCTCCGGTGCGCTGGTACACGGGGCACACGTTGAGGCAGGCCGAGCAGCGGATGCAGCGCAGTGCCTGCCGTCCGACCTGGTCCGCCAGGACGTCGGTTCGACCGTTGTCGAGGAGAACCAGGTGGAAGGTCTGCGGTCCGTCCCCGGGGGTCACCCCGGTCCAAGTGGTCGTGTACGGATTCATCCGCTCACCCGTCGACGAACGCGGCAACAACTCAAGAAAGACCGATAAATCCTCCCAAGTCGGGATGGTCTTTTCGATGCCCACCACGCTGATCAGGGTTTCCGGGAGGGTCAGGCACATCCGCCCGTTCCCCTCGGACTCCAATACGACCAGCGTCCCGGTCTCGGCCACCATGAAGTTGGCGCCGGAAACGGCCACCCGGGTGGACATGAACCGTTCCCGCAGGTGAAGCCGGGCGGCTTCGGCCAGGGCACGCGGGTCGTCTGTCAGGTCGCCGGGGGCGGGACGGCCCCAGTCCGCCATGGCCCGCTGGAAGATCTCCCGGATCTCCGCGCGGTTGCGGTGGATCGCCGGGACGAGGATGTGCGAGGGGGTGTCCTCCCCCAGCTGCACGATGAGCTCGGCCAGGTCGGTCTCATACGCCGTGATTCCGGCGCTTTCCAGCGCCTCGTTGAGCCCGATCTCCTGGGTGGCCATCGACTTGACCTTGACCACGGACCGCTCGCCGGTGGCTTCGACCAGGCCGACGACGATCCGGTTGGCCTCGGCTGCGTCGGCGGCCCAGTGCACGGTACCCCCGGCGGCCGTGACCGCCTCCTCCAGCTGCACGAGGTACCGGTCGAGATGCCGGAGCGTACGGTCTTTGATCTCCTTCGCGGCCTCCCGCGCCCCCGGCCAATCCGGGAGCTCGTCGATCACCGCCGCGCGCTTGCCGCGGATCGTCCGGGTGGCATGGCGCAGGTTGTGGCGGAGCTGGGCGTCCTGTACGGCTGCCGCGGACCGCTCCGGGAAGGCCGGCATGCCGAGGTAGGTGTGGCCGCTCACGCCGCCCCGCTCTCGACGGAGGCGAGGATCTCGGCCAGGTGCACGGTCCGGACCCCGGCGCGCAGCCGGGAGAGCGTCCCGCCGAGATGGGTGAGGCAGGAGTTGTCGGCGGCGCAGAGCACCTCGGCGCCGGTGGAGATCACGTTGGTCACCTTGTCGATCCCCATCGCGGTGGATACGGCGGGGTTCTTCACCGCGAACGTACCCCCGAAGCCGCAGCACTCCGCTGCCTCGGGCAGCTCGACGAGCCGGAGCCCGCGCACCTGCCGGAGCAGCCGCAGCGGCCGGTCGCCCAGGTGGAGGCCGCGCAGCGAGTGGCAGGTCGGATGGTAGGTCACCGTGTGCGGATAGTACGCGCCCACGTCGGTCGTCCCGAGCACGTCGACCAGGAGCTCGGAGAGGTCGTACACCTTGCCGGCGACCCTCGTGACCTCCTCGGCCAACGCCGGGTCCCCGGCCGCCGCCGCGAGCCGCGGGTACTGCTCCCGGACTGTGGCCACGCAGGACGCCGAGGGCGCCACCACCGCCTCGTAGCCCCCGAACACCTGCGTGAATCGCCGCATGAGCGCGGTCGCCGCCTCGGGGTACCCGGTGTTCACGTGCATCTGCCCGCAGCAGGTCTGCCCTTCGGGGAAGTCCACCTCGTGGCCGAGGCGGCGGAGCAGCCGGACCACCGCCTTCCCTGTATCCGGAAATATCGTGTCATTGACGCAGGTGACGAACAGAGCAACCCGCACGTTTCTCCTCATACATGTTCCTGGCGCCGCTCTCCGGAGCGAACGACCCGCGTCACCCGGTGGTTGCGCGGCCCGGGACCGGCCCGCAATCATCCTCGCACCGGACCCGGCGACTTCCCGTGATCGTTGTGCCGTGTACACCCTCGAAGGTGCACACACCACAACGATCACCCGGCCTGGCATCCCCGGCAGCGACCACCGAAGCCGGTACGGCCAAAAGCCGCCCCCACCCGGAATCCCACCTGAACCCCCCGGCAACGCCATGATCAATGTGCTCTACGCCCCCTCCAAGGTGCACACACCACGACGATCACCCGAATCCCGAACCCACCACAACCGCAACAGCCAGGGACGCGGGCCCCGCCTCACTTGACCTTCCATGATCAATACGCCGTACGTCCCCTCCGGGACACACCTCTACAGCCCCGACGACTTCCCGTGATCGTTGTGCCGTATACACCCTCGAAGGTGCACACACCACAACGATCACCCGAATCCAGGATCCGCCCAGAGCCGGTACGGCCGCAGGCGGCCCAAGCACCGAACCCGCCGAGCCCTCAAGCCAGGACTCCACCCACCCGGCCCGACACCCCACATGATCGTTGCGATATGCACCCCCTCCGAGGTGCGCACACCACAACGATCATCCGAATCCAGGGCCGGTACGGCCGCAGGCGGCCCAAGCACCGAACCCGGCCCCGAGCCCACGACTCCGCGTGATCGTTGCGTTGTGCGCCCCTGTCAGGGTGTACACACCGCAACGATCAGGCGGTCAGCGGAGGAAGGCGGCGGCGACTCCGGCGTCCACCGGGACGAGCAGGCCGGTGGTGTGGGAGAGGTCCCCGCCGGTGAGGGTGAAGACGGCCGCCGCCACGTGCTCGGGGAGTACCTCGCGCTTGAGCAGGGTGCGCCCCGCGTAGAACGCGCCGAGTTCGGATTCGGGAACCCCGTAGACGGCGGCCCGGTTGGCGCCCCAGCCGGAGGCGAAGATGCCGGAGCCGCGGACCACGCCGTCGGGGTTGACGCCGTTGACCCGGATGCCGGACGGGCCGAGTTCGGCGGCGAGCAGCCGGACCTGGTGCGCCTGGTCGGCTTTGGCCGCGCCGTAGGCGACGTTGTCCGGCCCGGCGACCAGCGCGTTCTTCGAGCAGATGTAGACGATGTCCCCGCCCAGCCTCTGGTCCAGCATGACCCGGGCGGCCTCCCGGGAAACCAGGAAGGAGCCTCGGGCCATCACGCCGTGCTGGAGGTCCCAGTCGGCGGCGGTGGTCTCCAGCAGCGGCTTGGAGACGGACAGCCCGGCGTTGTTGACCACCAGGTCCACCCCGCAGAAGGCCAGGGCGGCGGCGTCCAGCATCGCCCGGATGTCGGCTTCGGCGGTCAGGTCGGCGTGCACGGCGACGGCGACGTCCGGCCCGCCCAGTTCGGCGGCGACCGTGGCGGCACCTTCAAGGTCGCGGTCGGCCAGCACCACGCAGGCGCCTTCGGCGGCCAGCCGTCGCGCGATCGCCGCGCCGATGCCGGAGGCGGCTCCGGTGACCAGGGCGATCCGGGTGGCGAGCGGCTTGGCGGGTGGGAGGCGGCGCAGTTTGGCCTCCTCCAGCTCCCAGTATTCGATTCGGAACTTCTCGCTCTCCGGGATCGGGGCGTAGCCGGAGACCGCCTCGGCGCCGCGCATCACGTTGATCGCGTTGAGGTAGAACTCGCCCGCGACCCGGGCGGTCTGCTTGTCCTTGCCGAAGCTGAACATGCCGACGCCGGGGACGAGCACGATCGCCGGGTCGGCGCCCCGCATCGCCGGAGAGCCGTCGACCGCGTGCCTGCCGTAGTAGGCCGCGTATTCCTCCCGGTACGCGCTGTGCAGTTCGCGCAGCCGTACCACCGTCTCCTCCAGGGAAGCGCCGGCGGGCAGGTCCAGCACGAGGGGGCGCACTTTGGTGCGGAGGAAGTGGTCGGGGCAGGAGGTGCCGAGGGTGGCCAGGCGCGGGTGTTCGGCGCGGGCCAGGAAGTCCAGCACCGGCGCGGTGTCGGTGAAATGCCCGACCTGGGGGGCGTCGGTGGAGGCGAGCCCGCGGATGATCGGGGCGAGGGCGGCCGCGCGGGCCCGGCGCTCGGGCTCGGGCAGCGGCTCGAACCCGGGCAGGACCGGCCCGAACGGCTCGGCGATCCCGCGCTCCTCGATGAACGCGGCGGCGGTCTGGATGATCTCCAGGGAGTTGGCCTCGCACTCGTCGGACGTGGCACCCCAGGCGGTGATCCCGTGCCCGCCGAGGATGCAGCCGATGGCCTGCGGGTTGGCCTGCCTGATCGCGGCGATGTCCAGGCCGAGCTGGAAGCCGGGACGGCGCCACGGCACCCAGACCACCCGGTCGCCGAAGCACTCGGCGGTGAGCTTCTCCCCGTCCGCGGCGGTGGCCAGCGCGATCCCCGAGTCGGGGTGCAGGTGGTCGACGTGGGCGGCGTCGACCAGGCCGTGCATGGCGGTGTCGATGGACGGCGCGGCGCCGGTCCCGCCGAACCCGCAGAAACCGAACGCGGCGACCATCTCGTCCTCGCGCTCGGGTCCCGGGTAGACGCCGGTGAGCGCGCGGAGCCGGTCGAGCCGGAGGACCGCCAGGCCGTTCTCGGTCAGGGTGCCGAGGTCGCCGCCGGAGCCCTTCACCCAGAGCAGCTCGACGTCCTCCCCGGTAACCGGGTCGACGGCGTGGCCTTTGGCGGAGGTGTTGCCGCCCGCGTAGTTGGTGTTGCGCGGGTCGGCGCCCAGCCGGTTCGATCTCGCGATCAGCTCGGCCGTCGTGCTGTTCATGGTCGTTTCTCCTGAAATTTCGTGACACGTTGGTGGGTGCCGGGTTCAACCCGCTCGGGGGAGCGTCCGGGGAGCAGCAGCAGGGCGGCGGGACCGGGCGGGACGGTCAGCTCGACCCGCACGGTGTCACCGTCTTTGTGCCAGGACACGGCGATACGGCCCCGGGGCGACTCGTGCTCTGCGCGGACCCACTCCAGCGGACCGGCGATCTGCGGCTCGATGACGATCTCCCGGTAGCCGGCGGACCCGGCGCTCTGCCCGATCCCGGCGACGGACCGGTACAGCCATTCCCCCACCGAACCGAGGGAGTAGTGGTTGAAGGAGTTCATCAGCGGCACCTGGAAACCCTTCTCCGGGGTCCAGCCGTCCCAGCGCTCCCAGATGGTGGTGGCTCCGTGGCCGATGCTGTACCCCCAGGAGGGAAACTCGGTGGAGAGCAGCAGCCGGTAGGCGAGATCGGACCGGCCGATCTCGGTCAGGGTCGGGCAGAGCAGGTTGACCCCGATGAAGCCGGTGGCCGGGCGCATGCCGTTCTCCTCCAGCCTGCGGACCAGGTGCGCGGCGAGCCGCTCCCGGTCCCCGTCGGGGGTGAGACGCCAGGCGAGGGCGAGCAGGTAGGCGGTCTGGGTGTCCCCGGTGAGCCTGCCGTCGGACCCGAGGTACTCAGCGGCGAACGCTCGCCGTACCAGAACCGACAAATCCGCATATTTCACAACAGCTTTCTCGTCGCCGAGCACCTCGGCGGCCTGGACGAGCAGGCCGGACGTCCGGGCCAGATACGCGGTGGCGACCAGCTCGCGCGAGGTCTCCTCCCCCACGGCCAGCCAGTCCCCGTAGTCGTTGCCGCGCCGGTTGCGCCAGATCCCGTCCGGGTTGAGCCCGGCGATCAGATCCACCCAGGCGCACATGCTCGGAAAGGCGCGGCGGAGCAGCGTGACGTCCCCGTACGCCCGGTACATCTCCCACGGCACGATCACCGCGGCGTCGCCGTAGGCGGGGGCGCCGTGCGGGGAGGCCGAGATCAGCGGGATCACGTCGGGGACGTCGCCGTCGGGCGCCTGGCTGTCGGCGAGGTCGGCGAGCCATCGGGTGAACAGCGGCTGGACGTCGGCGTTGCGGGCGGCGGTGGCCGCGAAGACCTGCGCGTCGCCGAGCCAGCCGAGCCGTTCGTCCCGTTGCGGGCAGTCGGTGGGGATGGAGACGAAGTTGCCGCGCTGCGACCATTCGATGTTGCTCTGCAGCTGGTTGACCAGCGGATCGGAGGTCTGTACGGATCCCGTCGGCTCGGTCATCGAGGAGAGCACCACCCCGACGACGTCTTCCGGCTCGGGCGCCTGCCGGAGCCCGGTGATGTACACGTAGCGGAAGCCGTGCATCGTGAAGGCGGGCTCGAAAACCTCCTCGCCCTCCCCCGACGCCACATACGTGTCGGTGCATTCGGCGTCGCGAAGATTGTCCAGGTACGGACTGCCGTCGGCGTCCAGTATCTCCGCGTGCCTCAGCTGGATCGCGTCGGTACGGCGGGCGCCGCGCACGCGCAGCCGTACCCGGCCTGCCATGTTCTGCCCGAGGTCGGCGAGGTAGCCCGCGCCGTGCGCCCAGACCCGCCGGGCAGGTAGCTCCGCGACGGCCCGTACCCCGTCGTCGTAGGCGGCGACCAGCGGGCCCAGCTCCGCCCCGGTCTCGACGGCGGGAAGCCACCCCGTGTCCTCGAAACCGGGTTCGGTCCAGCCGGAGGTGGCGAGCCGGGCGTCGTCCCACTGTCCCATGAGCAGGTCGGCGTACTGGGTCCGCCCGGGGTGCTCGGTCCAGCTGGAGTCGGTGCCGATGACCGTGCGCTCGCCACCGGCGACCAGCTCCAGCTGGGCCAGCAGCTCGGGCCGCATGCCGTAGTGCTGCGCCCCGCGGCGCCGGTCGAGCCCGACGTAGCCGCACCACCAGCCGTCGGCGACCTCCACGGCGACGACGTTCTCCCCCGGCCGCAGCAGCCCGGTCACGTCGTACCCCTGGTACTGGAGGCGGTGCCGGTACTCGGTCCAGCCCGGCGCGAGCTCCTCCTCGCCGACCCGGACCCCGTTGACGTAGGCGCGGTAAAGCCCTTTGGCGGTGATGAACAGCCGGGCCCGGTCGGCCCCCTCCGGCGCGGTGAAGACCCGGCGGAACTGCAGGACCGGCTGGAGGAAGAGCGTGTTCAGGGTGCGCCAGATCTGGGCGGGGTCCACGGTGACCTGGGGCGGGCGCTCCGGCCGTTCGATCCAGCGCGCTTGCCACTCGGCCGGGCCGGTCTCGAACCAGGTCTCGTCCTGCCCGTGGGTGCCGTCCGCGCCGTGCACAACCAGCCGCCAGTGGTAGCGCTCCCCGGCCGCAAGGGGCTCCCCGGAGTAGGTGACGCTGAGCTCGTCGAGCCCGCCGGTCTCCCAGACCGTCGATCCGTCCCGGGTGAGGGTGAGCGTGTAGCCGGTCTGCCGGGTGTCACCGCGCAGCCGCCAGGTGAAGCGGGGTTCGGCGACGGGCAGGCCGATCGGGGTACGGCGGAGTTCGGTGCGCAGGTGGTAGGGCGTGAGGCTCAACTCGCCCCCTTCTGAAGGAGCCGACGGCGGAACTGTTCATCCTCCCGTGAGCTGATTCGCCGGATTTGTTCGGGGGTGAGGCCGTCTGCACCGGAAAGCGCGATCACGGCGGCCTTCTCCGCCATCAGGGTGATGTCGAGCGCATCCCGGGCCGTGGCGCCGATCGCGAAGATCCCGTGATGGGCGGCGAGGACCAGCCGGGGCCAGGCGCCGTGGATCTCCCGGTGCCCGTGCAGTGCCCGCCGGGTCTCCCGGGCCAGCTCCTGACCAGGATCGACGTACGGCAGCCAGCACGCGGTCTCGCCGAGCACCACGATGTGGTCGGGGAAGTACCGGACGGTCGCCAGGTCCTTGCCGGCAGGGGAGCAGAGCAGGGCGAGGGTGCGGGTGGGATGGGTGTGCGCGATCACGGCGGGCCCCACCGCGTCGGCGATCACGGCGTGCAGCGCGGCCTCCACGGTCGGGCGCGGCCCGTCCGGGTCGGCCCTGCTCTCCAGCAGGAGCTCCAGCCATCGCTCGTCGGAGCACGGAACGTCCAGTCCGCCGACGAGCACCGCGGGGTCGATCCGCACGAACGAGCGCTCGTCCGCCTTGGCAAGGCGGCATCCGCTCGCGGTCACCAGTAGAGAGCCATCCGGCCCGGGGCCCGAAACGTTCCCCTCCCCCGCGACCACCAAGCCGTGCACGGGGTCAGCCAGATCCCGGCAGAGCTCGATCAGATCAGCCGACACGCCAAGCCACCTCCTCGACGGGTGGGATCAGGGCGTAGGCCGCCTGAGTGGTGTCCAAACGGCCGTACCGCACGTCGATCGGCCTCCCGCTCCCCCGCGACCGCCAGACCATGCACCGAATCAGCCGGGGCACGGCAGAGCTTGATCAGATCAGCCGACATGCCGGGCCACCTCCTCAGCGGGCGGGATCACGGTCATCAGGGCGTAGGCCGCCTGGGTGGTGTCCAGGCGGCTGTACTGCACGTCGATCGGCCGGTCTGCCTCGACCACCAGGGCGTACGGCACCCCGGTGGGGATCGTCAGCCCGCCGATCGCCCCGGGGTCGTCGGTGCGCAGGTGCGCCGAGCGGCGCGCGGGCAGCCGTACCGGATCCGAGACCTCAGGCTCGGCGTCGGCGTAGTAGGCGGTGAAGACCAGGGACGCGTCGGCGTCGCCGGGGTTCAGCACGCACACCGACTCATGCGAGGTGAGCCCGCCGGTGCTCTCGGCCGGGATCATCGCGTCGGGGACGCTCCACCGGGTGCGGGCTACCATCCGGCCGGGGTCCCGATCCGCTCGGCGTTGCGGCGCTCCTGCTCGCCGGAGGCACGGTAGGCGGCCAGCGGGTCGGCGGGCACGCCGAGTCGCTCGCGGACCCGGGCGAGCAGCGGGCGCACGTCGGTCTCGAAGGCGTCGTTGAGCAGCTCGTTGCAGCCGACGACGTCGCCCTCGGCGCGGCGCTCCTCCAGGGCGGCCCGGTCGACCAGCAGCGCCTTGGCGAACGCGGTCTGCATGGCGGTGACGCTGCGCAGCATCGCCGGGATCTTGTCCTCGATCATCGCGCACTGGTCGATCTTGTAGAGGATGGACTTGGCGGGCCCGGAGATCCGCGGGTCCGGGTCGTCCTCCCCGGAGACCAGCTCCAGCGCGATCAGGAAGGTCTCCTGCGGGTTGATCGCCCCCACGAACAGGTCGTCATCCCCGTACTTCTTGCTGTTGAGGTCGAACCCGCCGAGGCGGCCGCGATCCAGCAGGGTCGCCACGATGTGCTCGATGTTGACGCCCTGGGCGTGGTGGCCGATGTCCACCAGGACCTTGGCCTTCTCCCCGATCGCCTCGCAGAGGGTGAGGGACTGCCCCCAGTCGGCGATGTCGGTGTGGTAGAAGGCCGGTTCGAAGAACTTGTACTCCAGGATCATCTCCGCGCCGTCCGGCAGCGCCTCGCACGCCTGGCGTAAACCGTCCTCCAGGTACCTGCGGCGCTGCCGGAAATTGCCCTGGCCTGGGTAGTTGGTGCCGTCGGCCAGCCACATGGACAGGCGGTCCGAGCCGGTCGCCCGCATCACCTCGATGCATTCCAGGACGTGGTCGAGAGCCTGTTTACGCACCTCGGGCCGGGTGTTGGTGAGCGACCCGAGCCGGTAGGCGTCGTCCTGGAAGAGGTTGGGGCTGATCGAGCCGATCCGCACCCCCTGGGCCGTGGCGTACTCGGCGAGCGCGCCGTAGTCGTCCACCCGGTCCCACGGGATGTGCAGCGCGACCGTCGGGGCGACACCGGTGAGCCGGTGCACCAGCGCCGCGTCGTCGATCTTCTCCCGGACGTCCCGGGGGGTGCCCGGGGTGTTGAAGACCTTGAAACGGGTCCCGGTGCTGACGTATCCCCACGACTGGGTCTCGATGTGCTGCCTGCTCAGCCGCTCAACGATCTCGTCGCTCATCACAACCTCCACAGTGAATTGAAACGTTTCAAACGCTAGGGAGAACCGGACGAAACCACCATGGTTTTGTCCAGATTCGGACAGTTTTCCGACCTCGACTCCAGGCCACGACCACCCTTACGGTGATATGGGCACTATGACCGTCATTCACCGTCTTCGCACTGAGTATCGTGACTCGCCGCTGGCGGTCGACCAGGACCGGCCGAGGTTCAGCTGGCAACTGCTCGGCGAGGACTCCGGCGTCCGGCAGTCGGCCTACCGGATCAGCCTCACCCGAGACGGGCAGCCCGTCTGGGACTCCGGAGTCGTCGCCTCCGCCGAGACCGCTCAGGTGGCCGGGCCCGTACTCGAACCCCTCGGCGTCTACACCTGGACCGTGCGGGTCACCCTGGGCGACGGCTCCGAGATCGTCTCCCCGCCCGCCCGGTTCGAGACCGGCCCCGCGATCGCAAGCTGGGACCAGGCCGACTGGATCACCCTGCCCCGCCCGGTCCACGTGCACGACGACCACCGGCCCACCCCGTACCTGCGCAGCCGGATCACCGTCGGGGCCGGGCTCACCCGGGCCCGGGTCTACGCCACCGCCGGAGGCGTCTTCCAGCTGTGGCTCGGCGGCTCGGCGGTGTCGGACGCCCCCTTCGCCCCGGGTTGGACGGACTACAACCACCGGGTGCCGTTCCACGCCTACGACGTCACCGAGCGCTTGTCCGAGGGTGCGCACACCCTCGGGGCGATCCTGTCCGACGGCTGGTACAGCGGTTACATCGCCGTCGGCCACAACCGGGACTTCTGGGGCACGGTCCCGGTCTTCCGGGCGCTGCTCGTGCTGGAGTACGGCGACCGCCGCGAGATCGTCGGAACCGGCGGCGGCTGGGAGGGCGCGTTCGGCCCCATCCAGGCGTCGGATTTCCTCGCCGGTGAGGTGTACGACGCACGCGCCGACCTCGGCGACTGGTCAAGCGTTCCCGGCTCCGGCGACTGGAGGCCGGTCACCCGCGCCGAAGGCCCCAAGGGACGGCTGGTCCCCGCGCTGATCGACCCGGCCGGTCCGGTCCGGGAGCTGGCACCTGTGGCGGTCACCCAGCCGGTCCCGGGCTCCTTCGTCGTCGACTTCGGGCAGAACTTCGCCGGCCGGGTCCGCCTCAGGGCCACCGGATCGCCCGGAACGATCATCCGGATGCGGCACGCCGAGGCGCTGAACCCCGACGGCACCGTCTACACCGACAACCTCCGGAGCGCCCGCGCCGCCGACACGCTGATCCTCGGCGCCGGGGAGTCGGTCTACGAGCCGACCTTCACCTACCACGGCTTCCGCTACGCCGAGATCACCGGCTACCCGGGCGAGCTCAGGCCCGAGGCGGTGACCGGGGTGGTCCTCTCCTCCCTCACCGGGTTCTCAGGCGGGATCGAGACCGACAACGCGCTGGTCAACCGGCTGCAGCGGAACATCCAATGGAGCATGCTGAGCAACATCTTCGAGCTCCCCACCGACTGCCCGCAGCGCGACGAACGGCTCGGCTGGACCGGCGACGCCCAGATCTTCACCCGCACCGCCCTCTACAACGCCGACTTAGCCGGATTTTTCACGAAATGGATGGACGACATCGGCGACACCCGGATGGCGAACGGCGCCCTGCCGGACATCGCGCCCTGCGTCGTCCTGCCGTGGGCGCAGGAAGGCTCCCCCGGGTACGCCGACGCCGGAGTCGTCGTCCCGTACCTCCTGCATGAGATGTACGGCGACACGCGCGTGGTCGCCCGGCACCTCGACGCGTGCCTGGCCTGGCTGGACTACATCCAGACCAGGAACCTGGATCTGATCTGGCGGGAGAGCCGAAACCAGGACTACGGCGACTGGCTCGCCCCGGTCGAGACGCCCAAAGACCTGGTGGCCACCGCCTACTTCGCCCAGTCCGCCCTGCTCACCGCCGACCTGGCCGCCGCCGTCGGCCGTACCGGCGATGAGGAACGCTGCCGAACGCTCCATGCCGGGATCGCCGACGCCTTCCGGACGGAGTACGTCGAGCCCTCCGGGGTGATCCCCGCAAGCACCCAGACCGCCTACGTCCTCGCGTTGAAGTTCGGGCTGCTCCTCCCGGAACAGCGGGAGCGGGCGGCCAAAGAGCTCGCCCACGACGTGGAGACCCGGGGACACCTCACCACCGGGTTCCTCGCCGTCAGCCACCTGCTCCCGGTCCTCACCGACATCGGCCGGATCGACCTCGCCTACCGGCTCCTCCTCAACGAGGACTACCCCTCGTGGGGCTACCACATCGCCCAAGGAGCCACCACGATCTGGGAGCACTGGGACGGCTACCGCCCCGAACAGGGCTTCAAAGACCCCCAGATGAACTCCCTCAACCACTTCGTCCTCGGCTCGGTCGGCGAATGGCTCTACCGCACCCTCGGCGGAGTCACCCCCGCCGAACCCGGCTTCGCCCACGTGCTGATCGCCCCCCAACCGGGCGGCGGCATCCGCCGCGCGGCCGTCCACTACGACTCGATCAGAGGCCGCATCGAGAGCTCCTGGCACCTCGACGGCGACGACATCGTGCTGAACGTCGCCATCCCGGCCAACGTCACCGCCACCGTCCGCCTCCCCGGCCAGGAGACCACGGTCGGCTCCGGCACCCATGCCTTCCGGGCACCCCTGGCCTGACCCACGTGCCGGGTTCACCCACCCAGGCGAACCCGGCACCCAGCCCCGCCGGAGATGCGTTCGCGTGCTCGACCGGTCCACGGAGCCCACGAATCCAGGTACCCCCGCCGTTAGCCAGCCCGCCGGACTCATAACCCCGTCAATGTCGGGTCAATGATCGCCGATCAATGCCAGTACCTGCGGATACTCACATGTCGGCCCGCGCTCGGACTCTCCCGTGCATCGTCACACCAAGATCAACAATGGGATCGGTCCTGTCGGAAGCGCCCTGGAGACCACTCGACAGATGAGAACGGGCCATAACCTAAGCGGCGTGCACGTCATCGAGTTCCGCGTCGGAAGAGCGCCCGGCCCCGCCTACTCGCATGTGGACCTCATCATCGACGGGGACGACCTTCGCAAGCTCACTGGTGTGATCGAGCTACCCTTCGCCCGTGCCGATGGTCACCCGGACATCGCCGGCGCGTATGCAGGGCTACTGGAACGCGACGAGGTGCTCTGGCCCAGCCGTCACTTCCTTGGCGAGCCGACACTCCAGTGGTTCTTCGAGGGCGAGACCGTCCTCCTCGGCTGCGAGTGCGGCGAATGGGGCTGCTGGCCCCTGACCGCCCAGGTAGAGGTATCAGACCAGACGGTTACCTGGTCCGGGTTCCGCAACGGGCATCGGCCCGGCTGGACTCTCGACGGCCTCGGACCGTTCGTCTTCTCCCGCGAGCAGTATGAAGCCGCGCTCCGTCAGACCGAAAACACTTCGTGAGACGAGGATCGTGTGTCAGTCGCCTGCGGCCGGGGTCACGAAGTGGTCGGGCCGGGCGACGGAGCTGGTGATCTTCTCCCCCTGCCTGAGCATCCAGTTCAGGATGCAGCCGCTCAGGTTAGGGCGGTATCCGGATCGATCGGTCACCTGCCTGGCCGGATGCCGCCAGAACGGCGATCGCAGCGCTGCGCGACAAGAGCTCGGGTCTCCCCCGACAGCTGGTGGAGGTGGTACGTACCTCCCCTCGATGACCGGCCATGAACGAGGCCACAAGGAAGCCCCCGAGCCCCCTGTCGCGTGACACGCAGTGTCCGGGGGGTACCGGTCGCGGATTCGTACTGCCTGAAGCGGCCACGTAAATCAAGCCTTACCTTCGCAGTTCCCCGTCCCTATGCTGGATCCCGCCGCCCCAAATCATGCATACATCACGACGTGCTTTTCTCGGCGGCGCATTTCACAGGAAACGACAAAATGGGATTCCCGCATGGGCAAGAACATCTGCGATAAGGCTGTGGAGTCGCTGCGGCGGCTGGAGGCGTATGATTTCGCGGGCATGCGCTCGATGTGCACCGGAAAGGCGACCGTGTGGCACAACGACGGCAAGGGAAATCAGAGCATCGACGAGAAACTCGAACAGCTCGGGCCGCTTGTCGCGACCCTGGATTCCCTGAAATACGAGGTCGTCCGCCAGTTCCACAATTCGCACGAGGTGTTCCAGCAGCAGGTGCTGCACCTTGCCATGGCCGACGGCTCGCGCGCTGAGATGCACGCGGCCATGTATTTCCGGTTCGAGGACGGCCTCATCGACCGGATCGAGGAGTTCGTCTACGACGTGCCGGAAGCGGGGTGCTGACATGAGCGCATTTCCGATCCGCAGGACGGAAGGCGAGATCGCCGTACCCGGCGGCAGGGTCTGGTATCGCAGGACGGGCACTGGCGGCGTCCCGCTCCTGCTCGTGCACGGCGGTCCGGGCTATCCGAGTGACCTGCTGTTCGAGGCGTTCGAGCCGCTCGCCCGCGAACGCGAGGTCATCTGGTACGACCAGCTCGGGGTAGGGCGTTCCACCCCGATCGAGGACATCACCCTCCTTACGGTGGAACGCTTCCTCGACGAGCTCGGCGCCGTCGTCGACGGTCTCGGCCTGGAACGGCCCCACGTCTACGGCCATTCCTGGGGCGCCATGCTCGGCCTGCAGTACGCCGCGGAGCGGGCTCCCGCGTGGACGAGCCTGATCTGCGCCAACGGCCTGGCGAGCGTGCCCAGGTTCGAAAAGGAGGTGCGGGAGCTGCTGGCGGGCCTGCCGGGGAATGTCCTGGATCGCACCTACGGGCGGGAGCTACGCGGGGAGACGGATGATCCCGACTACCTGGTCGCCCAAGGCGAGTACATGCGCGCCTGTGTCGTACGTACCGGCTCGGTGGCCCTCGACCCGGCTCTCATGTGTGTGACGACGTTCAGGACGATGATCGGTCATGCGGATTACCACATAACGGGGACCCTCAAGGATTGGGACATCTTCGATGAGCTCGAGCGGATCGCCATCCCGACCCTGGTTCTGGGCGGGGAATTCGATGAATGCATTCCCGCGCACCTGGCGGACATCGCCCGCCGAATTCCAGATTCGGAACACGTCATACAGCTCGGCGCCGCTCACATGGGCTATCTGGAAGCGGCACCGCTTCGCGGAGAATATGTGTCCATAATCCGCGACTACCTGGCGAGAATCGAAGCCAGAAACGGTCCATCATCACGTTCGTGACAGCAATCAAATGGGTACTGATTCCTCAACACCCTCGGTCTCCGTGATCAGGTGGCGCCTGTTTCAGATCCGTGAGCATCGTTGCGATGATTTGTTCGGTTTTTCTGATGTTGTCGTCTGATAACTCCTCAATATCGTATTCATCGTCGAGAATATCGTATCCGTCATCGTCGAAATCCTCGTCGTCATCGTCGTCGTCCCAATACGCCTGAAGGGCCTCATACCATGCCAGAAGCTCCTCGACGAGACGCTGGTTCTCGGCGGTCATGGGGTACCCGAGATCGCGGTGGTCAGGGATGAGCGAAGGATCGGCTCCACTCTCAGCGGCTTGGGTGGCGGCCTCCGTGAGAACGGTCTTATGGCGCGCTTCACTCAGGGGCGCAGGCTCGTCGGCATCAGGGTCGAAGAAGATCGGGTCAGCGGAGCCGGACTTGTGGTGGAAACTCTCAAGCTGTCTTTTCAGGGCGTCGGATACGTGTCTTCCCGACTCCGTCTCGGCGTTCCATAGAGCATTGGTTCGGCCATCTACTGTCTGCCTTCGTCGGATTGATCGCGGATCGCCGCTCCGTTCCCCCACGAGTCGCGCGCCTTGTTCGCGGAGTCCCTCTTCACGCGCGAGCTTCCTTGCCTCGTATCGCGCCTGGGCCCAAGCCTTTTCGCGGTGTTTGGCTGATCGCTTCTTCGGCATGAACACCTCGTTGTACACGAGTGCAGTGCTGCGCGGGGTGGACAGCCCCAGGTTACCGGTCCGCGAGGGTCTCTGAATCCCCGTTGGGGAATGTCCCTTGGACGACCCGGCATCGTGGCGCACGGGTCAGCTTTCTTTTCGTGCATCCGCTAACTTCCATCGCGTACCGGGCATTGTCACAAAATAACATCGGCAAATAGGTGGAGTGGACACCATTCAATCAAACGTGGTCGCCCAGGGTGGGAAATCTGTCGTTGTGGCCAATTCAGCTACTATTTTGATAAAGGTCACGACCCTTTACTAACCCCAATTCGCCCGGGCTGCCAGTGATAGGTGCGGTTGGCGAAGGTGCACTCCTCGGCTCTGATGGTCCACAGGACTTCCCCGCGCGGCAGCTACGCCTGCCACGTCTCCCCGGGACCCGTCTCGTGCCTCGGTGATCGCCGCCCGGTACTTCTGCAGTACGGCCAGGTCGTGGCCGTCGAACGCGCAGTTCTCCAGCCACTTGATCGAGCCGAGGAAGAGCAACACCTGCACAAGAGCGGCTGCCAAACAGATGAGGACGGGAAATGACCGGCGCCGGACTCTGCTACGCCCTGCGCCAGGCGCTGATCAGTTCCTCGGGGCCGTACGCCGCCTGGAGCCCGGAACAGCCGGCCCCGTTGCGGGAGAGCGCCACGAGCGGCACCGGGTCGTCGGTGATCGCCGCCCGGTGCTTCTGCAGCACGGCCAGATCGTGGTTGTCGAACGCGGAATCCTCCAGCCACTTGATCGAGCCGAGGAAGAGCAACTCCTTGGCCACCGGTTGCCGGTCGGCACCCACCACGTCGATCTCGACGTCGTTGCCACGGGTCCAGTACCCGCCGATCGCCGGGGCGGCGGGCAGGAGCCCGTCCGGCAGGAGACGGGCGAGGGATTCGCGGACGAGGGGCTCGATCGCGCGGCCTCGCCAGCTCGTCCACTGCTCCTTGATCCGGCTCAGCGTGAGGTCTCCCCGCATCCGCTCGATCTCCGCCATGTGCGGATCCAGAAACGCGAGCCAGAACCGCAGATAGGAGTCGGCCACCCGGTAGCGGCGTTCCTTCGACGGCCGCAGTGAGAGCGGCAACTCCGCTGCCACCACCCGTTTCTCGGTCAGGACATCCGTAGCTCGAGTGAGGGTGGTGTGGGCGATGCCGCCGGCGGCACGCGCGATGTTGGTGAAGGTGCGCTCTCCCGCTCCGATGGCCCGCAGGACTTCCCTGCTCATCGCCTGCGGGGGAAACTCCGCGGCCAGTGAACGCTCTGCGGAGACCAGCAACGCCGAGATGGGGTTGTCCAGCGAGTCGCGGAGGAACTCCCAAACGTCCGCTCCGGCCCGCCACTCCGCGCAGATCAGCGGGAGACCGCCCGTGATCAGGGCGGCGTCGAAGGCGGCCGCCGGCGAAAGGCCGAGCATCTCGCCGATATCGGCCGGGTTCAGCGGTCCCACGATCATTTCCCGGCCCCGCTGATGGAAGGGGCGATCGTAGCTGTTCAGCGCCTCCATCATCGACAGATCGGATCCGACCAGGAGGAGAAGTACCGGCTTGCGGCTCAGCAGGCGGTCCCATGCCCGCTGGAGCATGCCTTCGAAGGCGTCGATGCGGTCCATGAGATACGGAACCTCATCGATGACGACCACGCTCGGGGTGTCATCGGGCAGGATCTCCGCAAGTAGCCTGAACGCCGCATTCCACTGCGCCGGGGCCTCCTCTGAGAACAGAGCCCGCTCCGACAGCGTCGACCTGGCGACGGAGTCAAGCAGCTCGGTCAGTTCACTCTCAGCCGTGCCGCCCGCCGCGGTGAAGAAGAGGTTCGGCGTCTCGGTGCGCCGGAGGAACTCCTCGACCAAGCTCGACTTGCCGATCCGCCGTCTTCCCCGCATGAGGATGCACTGACCTGGTCTAGCGGACCCGATGGCATCGTGAACCGCCCGGAGGGCGTTGCGGAGCACGTTCAGCTCCCGATCCCGCCCGATGAAACGACGCATGGAAACACCCCCGAGTTCGACAGTATCGATGGAGATACTATCGCCATCGATACCATTCTCTCCTATCCAGGCATGACGCTGTGGATGCGGGAGAGGGTGAAACGCATTCGGCGTCCCACAGGTGTCACCAGGCTTCGAGGTAAGGCAGATCAAGTGCGAACCGCGAGACCGACCCCGCCTGAGACTCCCCTCAACGGGTAGCCGCGGAGGTGAGCCCGAGCAAGTACCTGACCTCGCTCCTCCCGAGGAGCTCGTCCGCGAGATCGGGAAGTCGCGGGCGGTCGCCCAGATGACGATCAGCCGCAAGCGGTACGTCATTACGGCTTCCTGCGACGAGTTCGGAACGTGATCCCCAGGCTCGCGTTCACCTTCTGATCCGGCCGAACTCCAATCCCAGTCCCGACCCGCCCCCTGACGGGGCAGTGAACCGGCGAAGCATCTGGTGGGACTCGGCCGTACGCAGCCGCAGCGCGGTCGCGTATTTGATCATTTGGCCACAGCCGAACATCCGCAGCAGGTCGTAGGCGCGGACCTGGACGGTCACCGGCGACCAGGTCCGCGGCCCGAAGCGTGTCCGGCCCCTCCACCGGCTTTGGCGAGCGCAGCGAGTGCGGCCACCGGGCTGCCGCCTGCAACCACACTTATCTCACTAAGAGTAGTAGCATGCCTACCCTCGGTAGATCATTGAAGCTCCTCGGGAGGAACAGTCGTGAAGAAACTCGCAGTCGTCCCTGTCATCTCCGCTGCCATGCTTGCGGTCATGGCCAGTGCCGCCTACGCCTCGCAGTACGTGGCCTACGAAGGGCAGGCCTTCACCGGCCGGTCGGTGGTCATCGACCGGTGCGGGGTGTCCAACATCCCCTTCGGCGGATCCTACAAATGGTACGGCGACGGCCAGAGTGGCCGGATGTACAACCA
Source organism: Rhizohabitans arisaemae (assembly GCF_025996515.1). Taxonomy (GTDB): domain Bacteria; phylum Actinomycetota; class Actinomycetes; order Streptosporangiales; family Streptosporangiaceae; genus Rhizohabitans; species Rhizohabitans arisaemae. The sequence continues at coordinate 306,723 of NZ_BLRH01000021.1, read as the reverse complement.
GCCCAACGCCGAGGGCGTGATGCATTTCGAACTACGCTCCAACCGCAACGCCGAGCAGCGGACGCCTGTCGGTTGGAAAAGCATCTTCATCGTCTGCTGATCCCGGTGAAACGGCCCGGCCTCTGATGGCCTAAGGGGTCCCAACAGGAAGATCAGCAGGGGATTCCTCCCCCCTCGCTGACGACGTGGTGCTTCGAGCCCGGCCTGACACGGTCGACCGGGCTCGGACCGGTTTCGGGCCGCCCTCGAGCGCCCGGACGTGCGAGCTGTCGATCACCACCGTGGACCAGTCCAGGTGGCCGGCGGCCGTTCAATCGGACCCGTACACCGCCTGGAGCTCGGAATGGCGGAAGGTGACATGCGGGGCTTCATCGGTGGTCGGGGGTGCGCAGGCTGAGAACCGCGAGGGCGGCGCGGGCCTGCTCCGGCGGGGCGCCTTCGGCGATCGCCGCCAGTGCCGCACGCCAGGCTGCGGCGAGCACGCGGCCGAGTAGCGGTGCCGGCGCGGCGGTGCCATGGCTGAGCAGTTCGGCCAGCGGGTCGTCTCCCGCGTCCGGTGGAGGGTCCGCCAGGATCCGCGGAAAGTTCTCGCGGACGGCGAAGTCCAGCCCGACCAGCATGGCGGAGGTGACGGCCGCCGAAGGATCCGGCGCCGTTCCCGCGGCCGCCATCGCGCCCTCCATGCGATCCAGCAGGCGCCGTTCGATGTCGTGCCTGACGAAGGCGTAGAGCCCGAGCTTGCTGCCGAAGTGGTGGTAGAGCGCGCCCGTGGTGACCTTCGCCGCGGACGCCAGTTCGGTGACCGTGACCTCTTCGAACGGGCGTGCCCCGAACTCCTTGACCGCGGCGAGCACGAGCCTGCCCCTGGGGGATGTCGAAACTGGAATCCATTCGCGCATCCGTACATAATGCCGTTACGCTGTCCGCAAATCTAGTTACGATCAGAGGGAAGCACCATGAAGCTTGAGTTCCTGTTCGTCCCCACCTCCGACCTGAAGGCCTCGCTCGCCCTCTACCGCGACGGACTCGGCTTCACCGAGAGCTGGCGTGAGGGCGACGAGACCGTCGCGCTGGCCCTACCCGGCACCGACGTGCAGATCATGCTCGACACCCACGACCCCGACGCCCCGGTCTCGCCCGTGTTCGTCATCGACAGCGTCGACGACTTCCACGTCACCCGCCCGGAGACGCTCACCGTCGTCGAAGCGCCCGCGCAGATCCCCGGCGGCTTCCAGGCCACCTACAAGGACCCGGGCGGCGCGACCATCATCGTCATGGACCAGTCCACCGACCAGAAGACCCCGTAGCGGCAACCGACCGGCCGACCCATCACCATCCGGGCCGTCAGGCCCGACCACCACGCGGAGCCGTATGCGGCATGTGCGACGTGATGAGCCCGTAGGCCGTCGGGGCGCTCACCGGCACCACGGCGGCCGCAGGCCGCAAGGTGAAGCAGGCCCGGACGGCTTGCGTTGCAGCGCCGCCGATCCGAGGCATGCCGTACGGGCAACGCCGACGGCGGCAGCATCAGGCTTTCGCCGACGCGGCTCGCCGGGCACAGCGCCGCCGCGCCGTTGGAGCCCCCGGTAGCGGAGAACTCGGCGACGACTGCGGCCGCTGTCGCCGGATGCTGGTCCGCTACGGGCGAACCCGGCGCGGTGGACCCGGCGTTCGTACGAGTGCCCCGCCTGCGGGGTGTAGCTGAGCCATATGGGAGGGTCGGCAACCCGGGCAAACGGTAGTGCCGAGGCTGGTACGGCAGGGCGTCTGGGTTAGCTCATTCGGCATCGCGGTCGTCGTGGGCCCTCTCCGTAGGCAGGACGTACTCATCGGTCAGCTCGGCCAGGTGGAGCGGGAGGGGCAAGCGGAGGGCGTCCACACAGTCGGGGGCTGGGCGACCGCGAGTTCCCGATCTCACCGACGAGTTTCTCGGGAGGAGCAAGCTCTGGTACTCGCTTTGCACCCCGTCAGGCGGGACCTGCCCGGGTCGGGACGCTGATGGCTTCCCGCAGCTCAGGGTCGAACGTGCAGGATGTCCTCGTCATGAGGGTCGACGGTTACCCGGACACCGGCGGCCGCCAGAACCTCCGCGTATCGGCGCACCTCCGCGGCCTCATCCAGCGGTTCGGCATCGGCTGACGTATCCGGTTCGTCGGCCATGCAGAAGGAGACTTCGAGGTGATGTGCGTCGCCGCGGTCACGGATCCAGAAGCCGTCATCCCAAGGATCCGCCTCGCGGCAGCCGGCCTGCTGAAGGATCTCTCGGATCCTTTCGGCACAGCTCCTTGGCTGCCCCGGCTGCCGAGACTCGGGCGTGCGCAGAAGCGAGCGGCCGGCCTCGACGGCCTTCAGGATCTCCCTACTGTCCGGGTTGTGCCAGAGACCGGGGTCGAGGGCGCGGAGTGCCCGTGTCGACTCCGCGCCGAGCTGGGGAATGATCTCATCACTGAGGTTGCGGACATTTCCCACCCAGCCGTTCACCCGGACCTTCTCGGGGTCCGCAACGTGCACCCAGCACGAGACGACAAGCTCGGCGGTCAGAGAGCCGTGGAACTCGATCAGGTGCTGTTCGGAGAAGACCACCTCCGCGCGGGCCTGACCCCGGACGACTGTACGGCCGTGGTTGTACGTGCCCAAGATGGTCTGATCCGCTGCCAGACCTCCCTCAATCAGAACCTCGCTGCCGGCGGTGGCGAAGTTCTTGGCCCGTACGTCACCCCGCACCAAGAGAAAGGGCCCGAAGTCCCACTCTTTGTTGACCACTCGGTCGGTGACGCTCAGGTCCCCGTCCACCACGACGCCCAGGAAGGCGCCCGGACTCCGCTTCGGCAGGCCCGTCCAGGAGTCGAGGGTGCGGAAGTCGAGCGGGAGGTGATGCAACTCGGCCGGACCTTCGACGAGAACCACCTCATCGTCGTCGCACGCGTCGTCCAGACCGAAGCGTGCGCACAGCCCGTATCGCTTGTCCGCCTCGTCGAGCGTGATCGCCTTGATGTTCTTCATGCCCGTCATCCGGGTAATCGTTCCACGGTGCTCGACCGGCTCCCCCTCGTCGGCCGCCGAAGCGGCGTCGCCACCCTCAACCCCGGCGTGCGGGAGCCTGCTCCGGGGGCGGGAGACCGGACGGCATCGCCGCAGACCCGGCCGACCGGGTCACCCTCGACGAGTCGGTCACCATGGCCTTCCTCGTCGTGCTCGAAGCGATGACCCCGGCCGAGCGCGTCGCGTTCATCCTGCACGACGTCTTCCGCTACCCCTTCGCCGAGGTGTCCGAGATCGTCGGCCGTACCCCTGCGGTCAGGCTGCGGCTCCCAGCACGAGGGCGGCGACAACCGGCACGAGGTACAGCAGCGGGTAGGCGACAGTCGCGTAGGAGCGTGCGCGGAGCACAGTGATGACGGCCCCGACGAAGTACAGAACCAGGCCGATTCCGGCCAGGATGCCGATCACGGGTACGAACAGGCCGACCAGCAGGCCCGCTGCCCCCGCAGCCTTGGCGGCACCGAGCCAGGGCCACCATGAGCTCGGGACACCGTACGCGGCCAGCGGCTCGACGACCCACGCGGCGCGAGTGAGGACGGCGTAGGCGGAGAAGGCCACCCAGGCGGCGGTGAGAACGGTGACGATGACGTGAGCCATGTGGGGCGCTCCTTGTTTCGGTGACGCTGGGCCGGGGCCGCAGCGGCGCGATCGGTGAATCCCGTCACTGCCTTGACCCGGCGTCGTACGGCGATGTGACCGCCGGCGAATATGACGTGCGTCACAGGCGAGGAGCCCGCGGTTGGGAGGTGAATCCCAGCGATTCACCTCCCAGCCCCTGTCAGTCGAGGACCACCAGATTGAGTCGATCGAGACGATCGGGTTCTGCGATGACGTCGATGGCGGTGATGAGGCCGTCGACGATCGTGAACGTGAGTGCCACACGCAGGTGGCTGCGGGGAGCCATCACGAGGCCGACGGCGCCGTCGATGAGGGCGGGTCCGGTGAACCGGGCCCGCTGCATGGCGGCCATCGCGCCCTTGGCGACGGGCTCGGCTTGGTGGACCATGACGGGCTCGGCGGTCAGCATGACGGCCTTGTCCGCCCGGAGCGTGACATCGGGGTGGAGCAGCGTGATCAGAGCTTGGAGATCCTGGCCGCGAGTGGCGGACAGGAAGGCTTCGACGATCTCCCGCTGGTGGGTCAGATCGACGTGCGGCGCGGGTGCCGCCCCTTTGACGCGGCGGCGCGCACGGCTGGCCAGTTGCCGGGTCGCCTCCGGTGATCGCTCCAGCATGGGGGCGATCTCCTCGAAAGGCATGGCGAACAGATCGTGCAACACGAAGGCGAGCCGCTCGGCCGGACCCAGGGTGTCGAGCACCACCAGCAGCGCCACCCCCACCGAGTCGGCCATCACCACCTCCTGCTCGGGATTCCCCGTGGAGGCAGGCCCCAGCAACGCATCAGCCACCTCCGTGTCCAGCGGTTCCTCGCGGCGGCTATCGCGCGAGCGCAGCATGTTCAGACACACCCGAGCCACCACCGTGGTCAGCCATCCGGCAATGTTCTGCACCTGGCCGACATCGGCGCGGCCGGCACGCAGCCAGGCGTCCTGAAGCGCGTCGTCGGCCTCACTCAGCGATCCGAGCATCCGGAAAGCCACCGCGCGGAGATGCGAGCGATGCTCGGCGAACCGCTCTGCCAGCCAATGATGTTCGCCCACGTCGCATTCCTCCATCAACCAGCGACCGTACCCATGTGAGGCGCCTTGGTCCCAGTGACGACGCGCCTTTCATCCTGGATCATGCTGCGTGACGGTGCTGATCGCAGCAACGCCGCAGGCATCTATCGGACCGTCGTCCGGTGAATGCGGTTGATGAGCGGTGAGCCACCCGGAGAGCATGGCGTGTGATGTGGGTCACTGCCGTTCAGCGGGATCTCCACCGTCAAGACCAACCCCGAACTGGGCCGGATGCCGCGCTGGCCGAGCCGGCGCACCGGCTTCACCGACGGATTGAGCTGACGGGATATGTGCACCTCAGAGCTGTACGGCGAACTGCGGCCACGGGCCTTCGCCATCGCCTACCAGATGCTCGGCAGCCGTCAAGGCCATCGGCGTCCTGGAAATCCTGGCCGCGGTGGGCTTGATCCTGCCCGCCGTGGTCGATGTCGCACCGGTTCCCGTGCCGATGACCGCCCTCTGCTGGGTCTTGCTGATGATCGGCGCGATGACCACCCACGCCCGCCGCGGTGAGTTCCGGTTCGCGATGCTGAACCTGATCTGTCTGGCGCTTGCGGCGTTCATTGTCTGGGGCCGCTTCGGCGCTTGGTCCTTCACCGGCTGACCGGCAGCCAACCTGGTCCACCTCCCCGGGGGACCAGGACGAGGACCGTGGCGGTCGCCTACGGGTGTGGACGGGGCACGGGGTGGTCGGGCAGGTCGATGGCGCTGGTGATCTTCTCGCCCTGCTTGAGCATCCAGTTCAGGAGGGAGGGGCGGGACAGCAGGGTGTTGCGGAGACGTGCGCCCATGGCGGTCTTGGGTGCCAGGAACCTCCCGGTGCGGTCGCCGCCCGCCTGGCAGCTCTTGGCGTAGTCGCGGAGCCTGCTCTCATACCGGATGAACGCCGTCCGGGGGGCTCCTGGGTCCCGGGCGAGTTCGCTCGCCAGGACGTAGGCGGCGACCATCGCGGTCCCCGTGCCCATGCCGCCGATGGTGGCTCCGCACGCGGCGTCCCCGACGAGGCACACCCGTCCGGTGGACCAGGCGTCCACATCCGCCCGGCTGATCGAGTCGAAGTAGAGGTCGGAGGCCGGGTGGAGCGAGTCGAGCAGCCGCGGCACCTCCCAGCCGAGCCCGGAGAAGGCGTCGACGATCAGGCGCTTCGCCTGTTCGGGGTTGTGGCGGTCGTACGGCAGCTCCGGCGCCGCGAAGACGAAGAACGCGCCCGCTCGCGCCGCGTCCCGATGGTCGGCGCCCACGGAGGCGAGCCGTCCCGGCGCGTTGTGGCAGACCGAGCCCTTGACGAGTCCCAGGTAGTTGGGCAGCCGCCAGGTGGCCGCGTAGTAGCCGAGGTGCTTGACGTAGTCCTTCTCCGGACCGAAGGCGAGGCGGCGGACGTTGGAATGCAGCCCGTCCGCGCCGATCACCAGGTCGAATTCATCCGAGGCGCCGCTGCGGAAATCGACTCGCACGCCTGAGGAGGTCTCGGCGAGGTGGGTGATCGAGTCGCCGAAGACGTACTCCGCGTAGGGGAGGCTGTGCTCGTACAGCACCCGGGCCAGGTCTCCGCGGAGCACCTCCAGCCCGCCGCCGGCGAACTCGGCCGGGAGGTGCAGCAAGGTCCTGCCGCCTTCGTCGACGAAGTGCATCGGGCTGCCCCCGGTCTGGATGCGGTGCAGTTCGGGGAGCAGGCCCATGCGTTCGAGCACGGTCAGATGTGTCTCCCCGCGGAAGTCGACGGCCTGGCCGCCCTCGCGCAGGGCCGGGGCCAGTTCGACGACGGTCGGCTTGAAGCCGTGGCGCCCCAGCCAGTAGGCCAGCGCCGGCCCGGCGACGCTTGCGCCGGAGATGAGGACTTTCCTGTTCACGGACTCCCCCAGACAAGAAACTGTGTCCAATGGACACTAATAATTACCGTGTACTGTAGACGCAGTTATGTGGGTTCGGCAAGGCCAGGGCTGGGGGCGGCAGACATGGGTGGCACGCACGCCGAGATGGCGCGGCTGCTGTGGGGCCCGCACCCCAGACCGGCACGGGGCCCTCGGCCGACGCTCGACCTGGACCGCATCGCGCGGGCGGGCATCGAGATCGCCGACTCCGACGGCTTGGCCGCCTTGTCCATGCAGCGGGTCGCCGCACGACTCGGCGTCACCAAGATGGCCTTGTACCGGTACGTGCCGGGCAAGGCCGAGCTGGTCGCGCTGATGGTGGACGCCGCCATCGGCCCGTACCGGGCGGCCGGGAAGCCGCGCAACGGCTGGCGGGAGCATTTGGAGGAGTGGGGTCGGCAGCTGCTCGCCGGATTTCAACGGCACCCGTGGATGCTGGACGCCACCGTCGGGCCCCGGATCATGGGACCCGGGGAGCTGTCTTGGTTGGAGTACGCCGTTTCCACGCTGGACGGCACAGGGCTGAGCGGCGCCGAACGCATGGACGCGGCCGTCCTGCTGGTTGGTCACGTACGCGAAATCACCCAGCAGGCCCGTGCGGCAGGCCCCACGGGCGACCCCGAGACCGAGCTGGGCGCCGTCCTCGGCGACCTGATGCGGGAACACGGCGATCGCTTCCCCGCGCTCACCTCGGCCCTCATCTCCACCGCCCGATCCGGCGGACAGAACCAGGCGTGGGAATTCGGCCTACAGCGCATCCTGGACGGCTTGGCCGCCCTCATCGACCAGCGTGCCTGCTGAACGGCGTCTTAGCGGCCCTGCTCAACGCACGCGATATACTGGTGACAGGCCTGTGGGACGAGCGAGGGAGCCCAAGCCGAACCTCTGAAGGAGCAGCGTCCGACGGGGGAGCGGCCGTAGGGCTGAGAGGCCGGAGCACCGCAAGGTGAACGGTGACCCCTAGCCACCTGATCCGGACAATGCCGGCGAAGGGAGAGCGCCCCACAGGTCTCGTGTGTGCCTTGGCGGCGCCCACATCGCCTTGTACCAGGCGTGACGGCAGGAAAGACCCCCTGGTCGCAGTCACCAGGAGGTCTGATCCTTTTCCGATGTCACCGATCGTAGGGGCGCCCGCGCCGTCAGGAGTCGAGGACCGTGGTGTTCTGGCAGGCGACCAGGGTCCACCGCCCGTCTTCCTTGGCCATGACGTACATCGGGGTGCCCTCCTGCTCGCCTTCGATCGGCAGGCCGTCCCGCGTGTACCACTGGCGCACCTTCACCGCGGCCACGTCGGGCCGGATGAACAGCACATGGACGACCTCGTAGTTGGCCGTCAAATCCTTCATCGCACCGGGCAGCACCTTGTGGGTGAAAGCCGCGATCTCATCCCGCCCGAAGAGCCGCTTGCCGTGGCCCGTCGTCCAGATCGCATCCTCCCTGAAGAGCGCGGCGAAGTCGTCGGGAAGCTCGTTCTGCTGGTAGTGCCGGACCTCCGCGACCACCTTCTTGATGGCCTCGATCTCGGTCTCACGGGTCTGCTCGTCAAAACCTGTCGTAGTCATGTGGACCACAATGGCACCTCTACTTAACTCGAGGTCAAGCCCGCCCAAGCCGTTTCCGTGCAACGGCGAAGCCGGGCCGCACACGATGTGCGACCCGGCCCCGTTTTGTTCGGTTAGGAGTATTGGAGTTCGTCGAGCTGGAAGAGGGCGCCGCAGCACCAGTTCCAGGTGGTGCCGAGGATCCGGTAGGTGACCTCGATCTTGGTTACCCGGTTGCGGCCCGACCACTGGGAGATGTCGGTGGCGACCTTGCTCCACTGATCGTGCAGTGTGCCGCGGATCGTGCCGGAGACCTTGTCCTGGTCACTCCAGACGGTGAGTTCGACCTCGTAACCGGTGGCGTCGGGGATGCCGCCGTAGCCGTCGAACCAAACCGAGACCTCCGCGGCGCCGGACATGTCGATCGGGGTCTGCGGGGTGTAGACGACCGACTTGGGCCGGGAGGCGTCGCCGTCCGTCATCACCGCCTGCAGGGCGAACTGCCCCCGGTACGGCACATGCGGCCCGTTCGGGAAGGACGAGACGGTGGAGACACCCGCCACGTTCGTCCCGGCGGTCCAGCCCGGTGCGCCGTCCTCGAAACCGGTGACCACGACCGGCTGCCTCCGGGGCGCGGTGAAGACGTCCAGGTTCACCCCGTTGCCCATCACCCCGTATCCGGCGGCGTTGGGGTGGGTGCCGTCGGCGTCGTAGGCCGCGCGGATCTTGGTTGGGTCGGCCGGGTCGGCCACCAGCGGGTCGAAGTCGATGACCGCGTCGAAGACCCGGTTGGACCTGATCCAGGCGTTGAGGGCCTGCCGCTGGGTTTCATGGGCCGCGGTCCAGCCGGTGCCGTTGCCCCGGGGGATGGCCGTGGCCACGATCGCCCGCAGGTCCGCGGCGTGGATCCGCTCGGCGGCCGTGGTCAGCGCCGAGATCACCTGGCTTGACGTGGAGCCGGTGTAGATGTCGTTGGTGCCCATGAAGACGACGACGTCGGTGACCCCGGTCTGCTTGAGCACGTCCCGGTCGAGCCGGGTCAGCCCGTTCACCCCGACCTGCGGGTTGCCGATGGAGTTGAGGGTGTTCCCGCCGATCCCCGCGTTGACCACGGCACGGCGGCGCGGGTCGGCGGCGGGCAGGGCGTTCAGCCGGCCGCTGAGCACGTCGGTCCAGCGGTCGTCGCCGTCCCGGGTGGCGCCGGCGCCGTCGGTGATGGAGTCGCCGAGCACCACCACCGTGCCGGGCACCTGGCTGCCGAGCACGTCCACGGCGTCGATCCAGTAGGTGCTGGTCCCGGTGGCGGTGAACGACGTACCGCCCTGGTCGCCGGTGCGGTCACCGGCTCCCGCGGCAGTCCGGTACTGGGTCTTGTTCGCCCAGTCATGGCTGAGCAGCGGGAGCGAGCTCAGCGCGTGCGTGCTGACCAGCAGGTTGTCGCCGGCCCCGACGGCCAGGGTGACCGGGTCGGTGTAGACGATCTCGCCGGGCGGCACTGTGATCTTCGCCTTGCCGTCCACGGTGAGCGGGGTCGGGGTGCCCCGTACCGCCGCGCCGGACTCCCGGACGCCGACGGTGGCGTGGTCGAAGACGAGCGGGGCGGAGGAGAACGGGTTGACCAGGCGCACCCGGACCGCGTCTCCGCCGGTGCTGAGCCGCAGGGACTGCCGGTAGGTGGTGTCGGCCGGGCTGTCCCCGCCGAAGTGGCCGCCGATGGAGGCACCCCAGGCGGCACGCCAGGTGGCGGTCTGGTCGTAGTTTCCGACCACGCCGACGTCGTCGACCTGCAGGTGCGGGCCGCCCACCCAGTTGAAGGTGGTGCCGAGCGCCCGGTAGGTCACGTCGATGCCGGTGACGTTGTTCCGGTGCGGCCAGGCCGAGACGTCGATCGCCAGCCGGTTCCACTTGTCCGGCACGAAGGTCGGCAGCACCGTGGAGATCGACTCCGATCCGCTGCGCAGCGTGAGCTTCGCCTCGTACCCGGTGGCGTCGGGGATGCCGCCGTAGGCGTTGACCCAGGCGTACACCTCGGAGACCCCGCCGAGCCGGAGCGGGCCCGCAGGCCGTACCGACACGGTCTTGGGCCTGGAGGCGTCGCCGTCGGTGAGCACCGCGTCCAGTGCGCCCTCACCGCCGTGCGGACGCTGCGGCCCGTTGGGGAACGAGGAGACCCGGGCCACCGTGTTGACGTTCTCCCCGGCCTTCCAGCCCTGGGTGCCGTTCTCGAAGTCGTACAGCAGGGTCGGCGGGGGCGGCGGCACCTCGACGGTGACCGTGTAGACGTGACCGCCGAGCGTGAGGCACAGCTTGGGGTGGTCGGGATCGGCGGGGGTGTAGGAGGCGAAGGTGCCGGTCACGGTCTTGCGTCCACCCGAACCGACCAGCCCGGTGACTGCCACGGGTCCGTTGAGGGTGACGCCGTCGCAGTCCTGTACGGCCAAATCGGCGGCGAGCGCGGGACCGCCGTTGTTGACCACGTCCACGCGGACCGTGCTCCCGGCACCCTTGCGGTCGTCGGCGCGGGCGCGCAGGTCGAGGTTGGCGGGACGACCCGTGGCGTCGGCGGTGGCCGCCAGGGTCACCGCGTCCAGGTCGAAGGTGCCCTTCCAGTCGTCGCCGCTGCTGCCCTTGACCCACACCTTGATCCGGTTGATCTGGCTGCGGCCGGCCCAGCCGGACAGATCGATCCCGACCGAGTTCCAGTCGGTGCCGGCCTTGATCGCGGCCGTGCCGTAGGCGACGGTGCCGTCGGCGCCGTACGCCCGGATCTGGGCGGAGAACTTGTTGACCGGGGAGAACGTCCCGGTGCCGGGGACGCGGAGCTTGACCGCCAGGTTCGGCTTGGCGGTGGCGTTCAGCGGTGTGGTGAGCGGGAGGTCGACGCCGCGCCAGGCCTTGGAGTTGGTGCCGTTGCTGAAGACGATCTCTTTGTCGGTGAAGTGGGTGCGCAGGACCTTGGTGCCCTGGGGTGCCTGCGGGTCGGCGACCGACTCGATCGCATGGGTGTGGTCGGAGGTGCGCCAGCCGTTCACGCCGCTCTCGAAGCCGGAGATCTGCTGGGATCCGCCGAGTGCCGCGTAGTCGTAGGCGGGAACCTGGGTCGCGGTCCGCCTGCGGTCGATCATCGCGGGGGTGAAGTTCGGGATCGCCTCGGTCCAGTCGCCGATCCCGATGATCGGCTTGGCGAACTCGGTCAGCGCCAGGGAGTCCGCGGTGTCGATGTCGCGGAAGAGGTTGTAGATCCGCTTCTTCTCACCGGGCGGTGCCGCGAAGTCCTGCCGCTTGTCGTCCCAGGTGTACAGGCCGATCCGCAGCCCGGCCGCCTCCCGGTTGTCCACCTGCGGGTCCCAGATGTAGGCGTCGATCCCGCCCGCGGCGCGGATCTTGTAGTAGGAGTAGGCGAAGCAGGCGGCCTGCAGCTCCTGGTCGGCCGCGCCGTTGGTCGGGCTCTGGCAGCCCTGCTCGGAGAGGATGATCCGCCGGGGCTCGCCGTTGTGGCGCAGCTCGGGCCGCTCCAGGTAACGCGACAGTGTGGCGATGTTCTTGAAGGTGATCTTCGAGGTGCTCGGGTCCTCGGTGACCGGGTCGTTCCAGGTCCGCGGGTCCATCATGTCGGAGGGGTAGGGGTGGTGGGCGACGTGCCAGGGGAAGTCCCCTTCGGCCTTGATCTTCGCCGCGAGCCCGTCCAGCACCTCCTTGCCCTTGTAGAACTTGAGCGGCTCCGAGGGCAGGGCCGCGGAGTTCCAGAAGTGGTCGAGCGAGATGTAGACCCGGCCGTCGCTGTGGTACTTACGTGCGGCGTTGTGGCCGATGCGCAGCGCGGGCACGTAGTTGTCCAGGAACTGCGGGAGGGTCTTGTCGCCCATCCGCTGCCAGACCCCGGCCGAGTTGATCTCGTTGCCGACGATGTAGTCGATCGCCTTGCCGTACTTCTCGTCGTCCCGCGAGTAGCGCTGGGCGATGAACTCCATCAGCGCCGTGTAGTGCGCGATGCCGTCCGGGGTGACGGTGTTGAAGGCGTAGGTCATGAAGGACGGCGGCGGCCCGGTGGGCGCGTCCGGGTGGACCAGGACGGGGAAGCCGGAGTTGGGCTTGTCGTCGTAGACGATCACCAGCACCAGGTAGACGAGGGTGTCGTTGTCGGAGAGCGGCTTGATCGAGTGGTCCAGCCACTCGGCGTAGGACTTGTCGAAGTAGAAGGTGCGGCCGCCCGACTGGAACTCGATGGTGTCCGCCGGGTCGCCGGGACCCTGCCGTATCAGGTAGTTCACCCCGACGGAGATCGCCGCGTGCCCGATTCCGAGCTCTTCGGCGTCGCTGGTCATGCTGACCGACAACCCCTTCTGGGTGGTCGGCGTCGGCCGCGGCGCGGAGTTGGCGGCCCGGGCCTTCCAGGTGTCGACGTGCCGCGGTCCGCCGAGCGCGGTACGGGCTGCGCCGTCCACTCCGACGGCGGTGAAGGTCGCGTTGAGCCGGTCGGCCTTTCCGGAGTATCGCTTGACCGAAGCGCGGAATGCGCCGTCGGCACCGGGGGTCACCGTGGTGAGCGGGGTGTCCGACCCCTTCGCGTAGATCTCGACCTTGCGGCCGGGGACGACCGTACATCCGGAGGTGGCGGTCCCGGAGAACTCGATTTTTCTCTTCCCGACGGCGACCTTGCTGATCCCGGTGGGACATTCGGGGGGCTCGGCGGCGGCGGGGGGTGTGGTGATCAGCGGCAGCAGCGCGGCCACGCACAGCGTGGCGAACACCGCGGCGAGCCGGGGGACTTTCAGCATGTTCATCCTCATTCGACAGGTCCCGCACCCCGTAGCGGAACCGGGTGTTTCTAGATCAGCCGACGCCGGGCGGCCCAGACGACGGCCTCGATCGCGGTGGTGACCTCCAGCTCGTCGCAGATGGACCGGATCCTGCGCCGGACCGTGCGGTCGCTGACCGACAGGTGCCGGGCGACCATCGGGATCGGCAGGCCGGTAGCCAGGATGCCGAGCAGCCTGATGTCCTCCCGCGAGATCGGCGGGGGCGCGATCCGCAGGTCAGAGGATGCGCGCCGGGATCTCCGCCCCACTGGCGAATGGACCGGACGGTGTATCCCGGCAACCTGAGCAGTTGACATCTCGCCCCCTCCAGGTCATTTTTGAAACGCTTCAATCTGCGACCACACGTTAGAGCAGGCATCGCCGGACATCAACAGTCCCGATCTAGAGATGTCCAGGTTTGGACATGACCCGGCGACCCGCCGAGAAGGTGTCCACCATCGGCCAATTTGTTGACCCCTGCGAAGAATGACGACCCAGAATGTGGCACCCCCACCCCAACCACCCGAATCAGAGGAGGTGAGCGCCGTGCGGCAAGACGTGCTCCCCAGAGCAGCCGACCGGAGCGAGACACCGCCCGCCGCCGCGGAGCCGCCTCGGCGAAGACACCGCTACTGGGCCGCCTACCTGGCTCTCCTGCCGACCGTCGCCCTCATCGGCCTGTTCGCCTACGAACCCGCGATCAACGGGATCATCCACTCGTTCTTCACCTGGCGCCCCGGCTTCACCTCCACCTTCACCGGCCTGGCGAACTACGAGCGCATGCTCACCGACGAGCTCTGGTGGTCCTCGGTCGCCAACCTCGGCTACGTCTTCGTGTTCGGAATCTTCACCTGGATCGTCCCGTTCATCGCGGCCCAGCTCGTCATCTCCCTCTCCCGCCGCCGGGCGCAGTTCGTCTTCAGGACCGTGCTTATCCTGCCGATCGCCTTCCCGCAGATCGTCACGCTGCTGATCTGGTCGTTCATGTACCACCCGCAGGACGGGGTGCTCAACAGCCTGCTGTCGGGGATCGGTCTGGACGGACTCCGGCAGAACTGGCTGGGCGACCCGGGCCTCGCCCTGCTCTCGCTCCTGGTCATCGGCTTCCCCTGGGTGGCCGGGCTCCCCTTCCTGATCTTCCTCACCGCGCTGCAGAACATCCCTCAGGAGATCTTCGAGGCGGCGGCGCTGGACGGAGCCGGGCGGATCCGCCGGATCTTCTCCATCGACATCCCGCTGATGGCGAGCCAGTTCACCCTGCTGCTCTTCCTCGCCGTCATCTCCACCCTCCAGTACGGCATGGCGGCCTTCGTCCTCACCGGCGGCGGACCGGACAACGCCACCCAGTTCCCCATCCTGCGTATGCTGGCCGCCGCCTTCTCCGGGCGGGACTGGGGGTACGCGGCGACCCTGTCCACCACCCTGTTCGCGGTGACCCTCGTGTTCGGCCTGTTCGTGCTCGCCACCCAGCGCCGGAGGAACCGTGTCTAGGACCCGCCGCAACGACCTGCTGATCTCGATCGCCCTGACCGTGATCGCGTTCCTCGGGCTCTTCCCCTACCTGTTCATGGTCATCACCTCGTTCAAGTCCACCGAGCAGTTCTACGAGAACTACTGGCTGCCCGCGTTCCCCCTGCACCTGGACAACTACGCGCGGGCCTGGGAGCAGATCCAGCCCTACATGACGGTCACCCTGATCGTCGCGGCCGGCACCATCGCCGCGACCATCCTGCTCGGCAGCGTCGCCGCCACCGTCCTGGCCCGGCACCGGCCCCCCGGGCACAAGGTGATCCTCGGCCTGATCAGCGCCCTGATGATGGTCCCCTCCATCGCGAGCATCATCCCGCTCTTCGTCCTCATGCGGGACCTCGGGCTCCTCGACTCGGTGATCGGCCTGATCATCCCGATGACCGTGGCCGGCGTGGTCTTCGCCGTGATCGTCCTGCACAACTACATCAAGCAGATCCCCCGGGAGATGTACGAGGCGGCCATGCTCGACGGGGCCGGCGGAATCCGGATGTACTTCTCCATCGTCCTGCCGGTCATCCGGCCCGCCATCGGCACCGTCGCGCTGATCAGCGTGATCAACGTCTGGAACGAGTATTTCTGGCCGTCGCTCATCATCAGCGACAACTCCCTGCGGACCATCCCGGTCGGCCTGCAGTTCTTCAAAGGCCAGACCTCCACCGACTGGGGAGCCCAGTTCGCCGGCTTCTTCATCGCCAGCCTGCCGATGCTCCTCCTCTTCACCTTCCTGTCCAAGCAGTTCCTCGCCGGGATGCGCGGCGGCCTGTCCGTCGACCGCTGACCGTAGGCACCACCCCAAGGAGAATCCCCGATGTCCCCCCACTCCGCCATCGCCCGACGCCTCACCACCGGGCTCGCCGCGGGAGCGCTGCTGCTCACCGCCGCCTGCTCCACCACGAGCACCGCGCCGCAGCAGTCCGCCGGCGGCAGCGCCGGCCCCGGCTGCCCCGGGGAGGTCACCACGATCCGGCTCGCCGGGCCCAACCAGTGGACCGACTCCGGCAGCAGCTTCGGACCCGCCTGGGAGGACCTGGTCAACCGGTTCCAGCAGGCCGAGCCGTGCGTCAAGCTGGAGACCACCGTGCTGCCGCTGGACAGCTTCTACCAGACCATCTCCACCCAGCTCGCCGCAGGCAGCGCCCCCGATCTGGTGATGGCCGCCGTGACCCGGGACCCGCACATGGTCCACCCGCTCACCGACGCGCTGAACAAGCCGAACCCCTACATCGAGGGCAACACCAAGTGGCTGGACGCGTTCCTGCCCGAGTACTTCAACCGCGACAAGGTCGCCAACGACAAGGGTGACATCGACTTCATCCCCTTCAACCTCGTCGGCGTCGCCCTCTTCTTCAACCAGGACGCCTTCACCAAGGCGGGCGTGGCGGGCGCCCCCAAGACCTTCGCCGAGCTGATGGACGCCTGCGGCAAACTCAAGGCCGCCGGATACACCCCGATGGCCATGGACAACTCGGCGCTCGGCCTCGGCTGGGCCACCGCGTCCATCTCGGCCGGGCTGGTCGCCAACCACGCCGACGCCTGGAACGTGTACGACGCCGCGGGCAAGCCGGGCAAGGCCGACCCGCTGGCCGCCAAAAGCCTCACCCGGGCCCTGGCCACCGGCGCGTTCAACGCCTCCCTGCCCGAGGTGCAGGAGTCGCTGAAGCTGATGAAGCAGCTCTTCGACAACTGTGTCGCCAAGGACTGGTCGGGCATCGCCGGCACCTCCGGCTCGGTCGTCGGCCTGCGGGAGTTCGCCTCCGGCAAGGCGGCCATGGCCTGGGGGGTGAACTTCGGCTACTCGGTGCTCGGCGACACCGGTTTCACCGTCGGCAGCATGCCGTTCCCGACCATCACCAAGGAGTCGACCCCGGTGGCCAGCGGGGAGCCGAACCGCTTCGGCACCGGCCTCGGCGGCACCAGCTACATGATCCCGGCCAAGACCTCCGGCAAGAACCTCGAGTACGCGATCAAGTTCCTCCAGTTCGTCAGCGCGCCCAAGCACATCCAGCCGTGGCTGGAGGCCTCCGGCGGCATCCCCGCGGTCAAGGACATCCCGCTCAGCCCAACCGTCAAGGGCTTCTTCGAGGGCGACTGGGCCAAGCCGATGCGGATCAGCTACGGCATCCTGCAGATGCCCTCCACCACGACCAACAGCAACGCCTTCGGCGGCTACCTGCTCGGCACCAAGTCCCTGGCGGAGCAGACCAAGTCCCTGCAGAAGCTGTACGACGAGCGGGTCGCCGAGGACCTGCGCAACCACCCGGCCTACGCCGACGAGAGCTGGGCCAAGTAGTGCGCGAGGCCTACGCCGCCGTCGACCTCGGCGCAAGCGGGGGGCGGGTGATCCACGGTGAGATCGACGCGACCGGTATCCGGACCACGACGGTGCACCGCTTCACCAACCCCCCGCTGGCCTGGCCCGACGGCCTGCACTGGAACCTGCCCTGGCTGTACGAGCAGATCCTGGACGGGCTGGCCGCCCTCCCCGACGGCACCGCGAGCGTCGGCGTCGACTCCTGGGGCGTCGACTACGGCCTGGTCGGCGAGGACGGCCGGCTCCTCGGCCTGCCCTACCACTACCGGGACCGGCGTACCGCCGGGCTCACCGCCGACCTGGACGCCGCCGCGCTCTACCGGGCCACCGGCGTCGCCACCCTGGAGATCAACACCCTGGTCCAGCTCCGCGCCGAACGGCGTACCGGCGGGCTGGACCGGGCCCGCCGGCTCCTGCTCATCGCCGATCTCGTCGGCTACCTGCTCACCGGCAGGGAAGGCGCCGAACGCACCCTGGCCGGTACCTCCCAGCTGCTGGCCCCGCACGGCGGCTGGGCCGGCGACCTCCCCGACGGGCTGCGGCCGCCCGCCGGGCTCCTGCCCGAGCCGCACGACCCCGGCGAGCCGATCGGGCCGCTGCTGCCGTACCTGCACCGGGACCGCGGCCTCAGTCCTGACCTGCGGGTACGGGCGGTGGCCTCGCACGACACGGCCTCGGCGGTGGTCGCGGTCCCGGCGCGGCGGCCCGACTTCGCCTACATCTCCTGCGGCACCTGGGCGCTGGTCGGGCTGGAACTCCCCGCGCCGGTGCTCACCGAGGAGAGCCGCCTCGCCGGGTTCACCAACGAGCCCGGGGTGGACCGGACCATCCGATTCCTGAAGAACGTCCCCGGGATGTGGCTGCTCTCCGAGTCCTTGCGCACGTGGGGCCGGTCGGCCGCCGACCTGCCCGGACTCCTCGACGCGGCGGCCGGGAAACCCGGGTTCCGCAGCGTCGTCGACCCGTTCGACCCGGCGTTCGGGCCGCCCGGCGACATGCCGCGCCGGATCCGCGACCACTGCGCCGCGACCAGTCAGCCGGTCCCACGCGACGAACCGGGCTTGGTGCGCTGCATCGTGGACAGTCTCGCGCTCGCCTTCGCCGACACCCTGCGGCAGGCCGTGGAGCTCTCCGGGCGTCCCGTCGGCGTCGTGCACCTGGTCGGCGGCGGTTCCCGCAACGAGCTGCTCTGCCGGCTCACCGCCGACGCCACCGGCCTCCCGGTCGTCGCCGGCCCCGCCGAGGCGACGGCACTCGGCAACCTGGTGATCCAGGCGCGCGGCCGGTCCGGGCCGGGTACCCTCGCCGAGATCCGCGAGCTCGTCGCCCGATCCGACGAGCCCATCACCTACGAGCCGGGGTCGCACCCCGGCCTGGAGGAGGCCCGCACCCGCTTCCTGCACCTGACCAAGCGCACCCAGGTGGCCTCGTGATCGTCTTGGCGGCCGGTACAGGGCGCAGCCCTGCCTCTCGCCGATCCCGCATCCGACCGTCGAACGGCACGATTCGCGAGCAGGATTCCATCCGGATGCAGCCCGGCCATGACCCCCGGTCACCCGTACAACGGAGGAGGGATGAAAGAGCCCGTCATCCGGCGTGGCCCCTTTGCGCCCCGACCCGCGCCCAGGTCCGGAGCCGTAAGCGGGATTCCGTACGGGTGCAGGCCGGCCACTCTCCGTGCTCGTCCGAGGCGGCCGCCGCCTGCCTCCGGCCCGCTGGTACGACTCGATCCTCCCTCCACCTGAACCCGTAGAGCAGGACCCCGTATGCCACCGCCCACCCCACAGCAAGCCCCGCCGCCTGCCGGCGCAGGCCTGAGCCGACAGGTGATCCCTGACTGGGTGCCCCGGCCGCCGTACGAAGCGCCCCTCCTCACCTGGCACGGGGAGGAGCCCGGCCTGCAGGTGCTGTCCTACACCAGCGGGCCGGGCACCGTACCGGCTCTGCTCGCCACGCCGGAAACAACCGGGACGGGTGACGGGCCGCTGCCCGCGGTCCTGCTGCTGCACGGGGGCGGCGGCCGGTCGTTCCCGGAATGGGCCCGGACGTGGGCCGATCGCGGGTATGCCGCCCTCGCGCTCGACCTGAGCGGTGAGCCACAGGCCGGAGGCGGCGGCGCGTTCGGGGTCCGGCTCACCGACGAGAACATCTTCGACGCGGTCGCGGGCGGGGTGGCGGGCACCTGGCTGCCCCGCGCCGTCCGGGCCTGCGTCGACGCCGTCACCCTGCTGACCGGCCTGGACGGCGTGGATCCCGGCAGGATCGGCGTCGCCGGGATCTCCTGGGGTGGCTACCTGGCCGCGCTGCACGCCTCGGCCGACCCACGGGTGCGCTGCGCGGCCGTCGTCTACGCGGCGGGCCTGCTGCGTGAGCACGGCCACTGGGTACCCCGGCTGCGCGCCATGCCCCCCGGCGACGCCGCCGTCTGGGAGCGCGAGCTGGATCTGACCCGGCATGCGGGCCGCATCGCCGTACCGACCCTCTGGGTCACCGGGACCGAGGACCCGTGCTTCCCGTTGGAGGCGTTCGCGTCCACGCTGGACCTCCTGCCGTCTGCGCCGGACATCCGGATCGTCCCCGGCCTGGAGCACAGCCACCCGGCGGGCTGGGGTATCGCGGAGACGCCCGCCTTCCTCGACGCGGTCCTGCGCGGCCGACCGTCCCTTCCGGCACTTGACGGAGCACTGATTCACCAGGGTGTGATTTCCGCCCGGCTGCGGGGAGAGATCACGATAGAGTCCTGTGCGCTGCATCACACGACAGGCCGGGAAAGTCGTGACTGGCAGGTCGTGCCCGCTCACCGTGACGACCGGACCGTGTCCGCGCACCTGCCGGAGAACGCGACGGCGGCGTTCCTGTCCGCGGTGGACTCCCGGGGATTGACGGCGACCAGTGGTGTGTCACGTGGAGGTGAAGCGGTTCCGTGGTGAGTATCCAAGAGGTGGCGCAGCGCGCCGGGGTCTCCCTGGGCACCGTCTCCAACACCCTGAACCGGCCCGAGATCGTCTCCCCCAAGACCCGGGCCCGGGTGCACGCCGCCATCGCCGAACTCGGCTTCGTCGCCAACCAGCAGGCCCGGCAGCTCGGCGGGGCCGGCAGCAGGGTCATCGGGCTCGTCGTGCTGGACGCGTCCAACCCGTTCTTCACCGAAGCCGCCCGCGGTGTGGAGGCCGCGGCCCGGGAAGCCGAGCACGTCGTCATCCTGTGCAACTCCGACGACTCCACCGTCCAGGAGGAGCACCACCTGCGGCTCCTCGCCGGGCACCGGGTGCGCGGCGTGCTGCTCACCCCGGCCCGCGGCACCCGGCGGGCCCACCAGATCCTCACCGCGCACGGCATTCCGCTGGTCTACCTGGACCGTAAGGGCGGCCCGGGCGAATGCTCGGTCTCCGTGGACGACGTCACCGGCGGCGACCTCGCCCTGGACCACCTGGCCGGCCTCGGCCACCGCATGATCGCCTTTGTGAGCGGTCCGCCCAGCATCCGCCAGCACGCCGACCGGCTCAAGGGCGCCCGCCAAGCCCTCCAGCGGCACGGGCTCTCCCCCGCCGACGCGCTGACCGTCAGCCACAACGAGGGGATGAACATCAAGGCCGGTGCCGCGGCGATCGAACGGCTCCTGGACGAAGGCGCCCGCCCCACCGCCGTGTTCTGCGCCAACGACATGCTCGCCTTCGGCGTCTACCGGGGGCTCACCCGGCGCGGCATCCGGGTCCCCGAGGACATCGCGCTGGTCGGGTACGACGACATCGAGTTCGCGGCCGACTGGATCGTCCCGCTCACCTCGGTCCGTCAGCCCACCTACGAGCTCGGCTACCGGGCCGGGCAGCTCCTGCTCGCCCACTCCGCCCGGGAACCCGAGCACAGGCACAAGCAGATCGTCTTCCAGCCCGAGCTCATCGTCCGCCAGTCCAGCGGGGGAGCCCCGCCTCCGTGATCTCCGAGGTCCGCTCCACCCGCAGGGCGGCCGTGGGCGGCCCGGAGCCGGCCGGCAGCATCCGGGGCTTCTTCGCAGACCGTTTCGCCCGGAACAATCGATCTTCGCAAGGGCCGCCGAACGCGGCGAACCGACCCCGGCCGCCGACCCCATGCTGCTCGTGGACCTCCTCGCCGGCGCCGTCTGGATCCGGGCCGTCTTCCGCGGTCTGCCCCTGAGCGAGGATTTCGCCGCACGCGCGGTTGACGCTGTACTAGATCCTGCTAACTTCCTGCGTTATGGGGGTTGAGGAGCACCTCTGGACCGACGAGCTGGCCGACTTCGCCGTGGACATGTCGAACGTGATCCGGGAGCGGGACCTCGGCGGGACACGTGCGGCGGAGCTGAGCAGGTTCACCAAGCTCGTGGACGGGCTTGCCGTCTTCTCGAACGACGAATCGGTCATGGTCTACGGGGTCGCCGACGAGTCGCTGCTCCGCAACACCCACCTCCTCGCCGACCGGGAGCGCGCCGTCCTGCACCGCTGGTACCGGCAGGGCCTGATCGAGGTATTGGAGAAGGCCGACGACCGGTTGCTGGAGATCGCCGACGGCACCGACATGAAGATCGTCAGCAGGGACTCCTTCGCGGACTACCATCGCGTCTACCCCTGGCTGTCCGGAAACCGCGACCGGTTCCTCCGCCATGTGGCCGGACGCGGCGGGACGGTCACCGTGGTGCCGCGGATCATGCCGACGCCGTCGGAGTCCCAGATGTCGAAGAAGGAGGAGGAGAGCCTGCTCCTGCAGTGGGGCATGTACGACCGCAGGGACGCCCGCGGACCGCGGCGGGATCTGCTCAGCCGGCGATGGCGCTGCCCCGAGGACGACTGCCCGCTGTTCGGCCCGGCCCGGGCGGGTGGCCGGGCGCTGCCCGACAACCGATCGGGGACCGTAAGCTGCCCCACCCATCGCCGCCCCCTCGACGACCTCGGGCACCAGCTCCGCCGGGTGCAGGTGAAGATCAGGGTCGGCGACGCCGTGTACCGGCGCTTCGTGATCGACGCCGGTCACCAGGTGCGGGTCGGGCGCGCGCCGGAGCCACCGGGGATCGCCCTGCCGACCAAGGGGAACGAGAGCATCAGCAGGCGTCACGTCATCCTGCGCTGGGACGGCCGGAGCCTCACCGTGACCGACACCAGCAGCAACGGCACCATGATCCGCCCGCCCACCGGCCCGCCCTTCCGGCTGCCGCCGGGCGGCACCCGCCGGCTGCGCACCCACGAGAGCGTCATCCTGAACGACCGGGTGGAACTGGTGGTCAGCGGACGGGAGTACGTCATCGACGAGCCGGACGATCCGCATGTCCCGACGAACGTCCTGCGCCGCCAGGCGTCGGAGCAGACCAGGGTGTTCGATGGCCGGGATTGACGTCGGCGTGGTGCTGGCAGGCCGGTTCCGCCTCGACGAGCTGATCGGCCAAGGCGGGATGGGAATGGTGTTCCGCGGCCGGGATCACATCCTCGAACGCGACGTCGCCGTCAAACTGGTGCCCCCGGACATCGCCGCGATGGACGGCGCCGCGACGGCCCGCCTCAACCGCGAGATCCGGGTGCTCGCCATGACGCAGCACCCGAACATCGTGACCGTGTACGACCGCGGCGACCACGGGGGCACCCTCTTCGTGGTCATGGAGTTCCTCCGCGGACCCGACCTGGGCGACCTGCTCTCCCAGCACGGTTTCCTCGGGGTCGCCGAGGTCATCACCTACGGCGCTCAGGTGGCCGCCGGGCTGACCTTTCTGCACGGCCTGCCGATCCCGATCGTGCACCGCGACCTCAAACCGTCCAACCTCCTCCTCAACCAGGACGGGACGGTGAAGATCTGCGACTTCGGGATCGCGATCGCGCCAGGCTCGAACCTGGAGCGGTACACCAGGGTCGGCGCGGTCATCGGCACACCGGTGTACATGTCACCCGAACAGTTCCAAGGCGAGGAGGCCGGCCCGCCCTCGGACGTCTACTCCTTCGGGGCGGTGCTGTACGCCCTGCTCACCGGCGGACCGCCGTTCCAGGACGGGGCGGACTACCTGGTGCGCATCCTCGGCAGACCGCCCGAGCCGGTGGAGACCTTCCGGCCGGAGGTCCCGCGGCGGCTTTCGGCGCTGGTCCACGCCATGCTCGCCAAATCCGTGGACGAGCGTCCGACCGCCGCCGAGGTGTTGCGGGAACTGGGGGAGATCGTCCAGCCGGGCGATCGGGAGCGTCCTGAGATCCCCGGTCCGCCGACCGTCGCCCCGCCGCCGCCACCGCCGGCAAGCGGGATCGACGCCGCGGAACGGTTGCTGACCTCCGGCCGTACCGCGGAGGCGTATGCGGCCTTCGGCGCCGCGCGCGAGCGGCAAGCCGAGCGGACACCGGAGTACCTCACCGCGGAGTTCGGCCGGGTACGCGCCGGACATGCCCTGGGCCGTGAGGCGGAGGCGGCCATCCGCTGGGTCCGGCTCGTCGAGCAGGCCCGTCAGACTTTGGGACCGACGCATCCCCTGACCCAGGCGATCGAACGGTTCGGCGAGGTCACCCGCTCTCGTCGGTAGCCGCCCAGACTATGACCGTGGCGTCGACGTTTTCGTCGACGAAGGAGTTGATCGCGACCAGCGCGATCCGGTTCATGGACGTCCGCAGGCAGAGGAGATCGCCCCGCTTGATCCCCCCGAGCTGGCTGTCTCCTTGGGTCGAGACGAGTTCGGCACACTTGGCCCGCGTCGGAGGTTCCAAGGTCGGCCAGCGCGCGAGACCTTGCCTCCCGGTTTCATCGGACAGCGCGCAACTGCCGCCACAGGCCAGGGCGACCTCGATGTCGAAGGCTCCGAACGATTCCTCTTGCCGGCTCGGCGGGACCGAATCGAGGTCGATGCCGTCGAAGTCGAATTTCACCCGCCCCGTCCATTGCGTCACGTCACCCGGCGACGGGGACGGCGTGGGGGTGGGCGGAACGGATGGCTCTCCGTTCACCGGCGGTGTCGTCGAAGGCGGCGGTGCCGTGGTCGGGGCGGAGGTGGTCGACACCGTTTGCCCGGTCTGTACCGCCTGCGGGTCCCTCTCGGGGTCGCCTCCGCCGAGCTGAGTGACGGTCAACGCCGTGATCAGGGATACCACGACGGCGGTCACCACCACCGGAAGCCATCCGGCGCGGCGTGCTGGGCCGGAGTTCCCGGGCTCCCGCCGAGGTTCCGGACGCGCCCCGGTTTGTGCCGCCGGAGCCCGCTCGGACGGTGCCGTCGTGGCGGACAGGGAGTCGACGGCCTCCTGCCGTTCCTCGATGAGCCTGACAACCGGAGGGGGAAATCCGCTGTTCTCCGCGGACCCGCCGACGTCGATCACGTCCTGCAGGGCGGGCCGCGCCTCGGGATCCTTGCTCAGGCAGGACCGGACGAGCGCAAGGAGCGAGGGCGGGCAGCCCTCCAGCGACGGCTCCTCGTAAACGACCCGGTGGACGACGGAGAACTCCGGGCCCTCCCCGAAGGCGTGCTTCCCGGTCGCCGCGTAGTAGGCCACAGCGCCGAGGGCGAACACGTCGGCCGCGGGGGTGGCGGAACGGCCCTGGATCTGCTCGGGGGCGGTGTACTGCGGGGTGCCGACGCGCATCCCGCTCACCGTGAGCGCCGTGGCGTCGGCGGCGCGGGCCACCCCGAAGTCGATCACCCGAGCCACGTCGGAGCAGAGCACCACGTTGCCCGGCTTGAGATCCCGGTGGATGATCCCCGCCTCGTGGATCGCCTGCAGAGCCCGGGCGATCACAACGGTGAGCGCCTGCACCTGAGGGACGGGCAGCGGGCCGGCCAGCCGCACCGCCTCACCCAGCGACGGCCCCGGGACATAGGCGGTGGCCATCCACGGCTGGTCGTCCCCGGTCCCGGCGTCCAGCAATTGGGCGATGTGCACCCCGTTCACCTGCTGAGCCGACCGCACCTCCTGGGCGAACCTGGCCCGGAACTCGGGGTCGTCGGCGAACTCCTGCCGCAGCACCTTGACCGCGACGGCCCGCCCGCCCGGCGTGAAGGACAGGAACACCTGCCCCATCCCACCCGCACCCAGCCGAGCCCGCAGCCGATAGCCCCCGACAACCTGCGGGTCGAACTCACGCAATGGCTCAAACGGCGACATACGCACAATCGGTCACTATATAGATCTTGCGCTGATTGTCGGGGGCGGCGAACCGTCGATTCAGGGAATCGAAAGAAATCGCAGTCCCCGCAAAGCAGCCGTCCCGCTTCATCGTTCAGGCCCCCGAAGCGGGGACTACTCCCATCACGGTTCAGACCATCCAGGGCCGGTACGGCCCGCGGGCGCAGCCGGGAGCCGAGACCACCCTGGCCGACCCGGCCCGCCCAGGCGAACAATCGGACCCGGAGCAGCCCGTACAGCCACGCGGCGACCCATGAGCAGGCCGACCGGAGGCTCGTCGAACCGGTCGGAGGAACTCACGAGTGCTCCCCGGTACGGGCGCACTTCACGGCCGGATCGCGGCGCGAGGTCCGAAGCCGGCCAAGGTGATTCCGCATGTCCCGGCGTCATCGTGCTCGTTTCCAGGAAGGTGTTCAGGTATAAATAAACTTATACAGAATTTGTTAACTCGACTTACTCCGAATGGAGGTGACTCTGGATGGACAAACCGGCCCGACTTCTGGCCAGGGACCGCGAGTGGGCACTGCTCTGCGACTTTCTCGCCGATCCGGCGCCCGCCATGCGCATCGGCGTCGTCTCCGGGCGCCGCCGCCACGGCAAGTCCTTCCTCCTGCACGCCCTTGCGGAGGCGGCGGGCGGGCTCTATCTCACCGCGGTGCGTGAGGAAGGCCGCGGCCCGGCGCTGCGCAGGCTCTCCGCGGAGATCGCAGCCTATGCCGGGCTTCAGCCGGAAAGCGTGCGCTTCGAGGATTGGTGGGCTCTGCTGCGCAACGCCCTGCAGGTCGTCACCACAAGGGACGCCCTCAGGCGTCCTCTGCTGATCATCGACGAGCTTCCCTACTTGATGCAGCACTCACCCGAGGTGCCCGGCATCTTGCAGGCCTTGTACGACGAAACCCAGCTGAGTGAGCATCCGCCGATCCGTCTCATCCTGTGTGGTTCGGCGATGAGCATCATGCATGAACTGCTCTCCGGCACCAAGCCGCTCCGCGGTAGAGCCGTGATCGACTTGAGGCTGCAAGCGTTCGACTTTCGGACGATGCGCGCACATTGGGGAATCGAGTCCCCGGAGGCCGCACTGCGGGTCCACGCCGTCCTGGGCGGCGCGCCCGGCTACCTTCCGCTGGCGGGCCGCCCGGCCGTCACCCGGGCGGCCGATTTCGACGCGTGGGTGACCCAGACCGTCCTCAACCCAGGCCGTGCGGTGTTCTCCAGGTCCGAGACGGAGTTCCTCCTCCGTGAGGACCCGCGCATCACCCAGCACACGCTCTACTACGACATGCTTTCGGCCATCGCCCAGGGGGCGGGCACCCCCAGCAAGATCGGCGCCGCACTCGGCAGGGAACGCGGCGCGGTCACCTATCCCCTTGAGGTGCTGGAGAAGACCGGATACGTAACGCGGGAGCAGGATCTGCTCAGAACCCGCAGCCCGCACATCACCCTCACCGACCCGGTGATCCGTTTCAACCAGCTTGTCACGATGCCCCAGGCGTCGGTCATCGACCAGGGCTTCTCCGCCGAGGCGTGGAAGAGCGCGACCCCCACGTTCAACTCCAAGATTCTGGGCCCGCACTTCGAGTCGCTCTCCCGTGACTGGACCCGCAGATTCGCCCACGAGATACTTCCGGACGGACTCCCCGGCACCGTCGGCACCTGCGAGTTCACCGATCAGAACGCCCGCGCCAAACATGAGATCGACGTATTGGCGCTCGCCCTCGGCCAGAACCCGCAGCATCCCCGGGCCGAGATCGCCGTCATCGGCGAGGCCAAAGCCACGTTGGACCGCCGCGGCGGCGCCGACCTCGCCCGCCTGGAACACCTGCGCACGGTGCTGGCGGGCCAAGGACATCGGACGGACCGGGCGGTCCTCGCGCTCTTCTCGATGAACGGCTTCTACCCGGACCTCCTGACCGCCGCCGCCCGGCGGTCCGACGTGCTTTTGGTGGACCTGGCCGCGCTCTACGGCGACACCCAGGCCCTCGGCCTCGGCGGATGAGCATCGCCAGACCGTAAGGCGTCGCTCAGGCAGTTGCCGTGGTTCGCAGGGCCACGCATCCGACGTGTGCCGAACACTCGTCGGACTGTTTTGATAGCGGAAGGCACCCGCATCACCTGTCTGGAACGCCGCCGACCGAGATGTCCGTCTTGGACAGCAGGTTCATCGGACCGCCGTCCCGTCGGGGAGTCCCAGAAGGGGCAGCTCGGCCCGGGTGGGAAGGCCCTCCCAGTCGCCGGAGACCGCGACGACGAAGGCCCCGCAGGTGACCGCGCGGTCCAGCCGGTCGCGGGGCGGCAGCCCGTCCAGCTGCCCGGACAGGTAACCGGCGACGAAGGCGTCACCCGCGCCGATCGAATCGACCGCGACGACCGGCTTGGCGGGCAGATCGATCCGCTCCCCCTCGGTGTAGACGGTCGCACCGGCGGACCCGCGTTTGACCACGACCTGCCCGGCACGCCCGTCGAGCAGCGACCGTACCCGGCCGGGCTCATCCGTCCCCGGCGCGGCGAGGGGCAGCTCGTCCTCGGAGGCGACCACCAGGTCGGCCTCGGCGGCCACCTCGGTGAGGGTGCGGCGGGCCAGGTCCTCGTCCCAGAGGCGGCTGCGGTGGTTGACGTCCAGGCAGACCAGGGTTCCCGCGGTCCGGGCCAGCCCGATCGCGGCGCGCACCGCCTGCGCCGGGCCCGCGCCGAGGGCGAGGGTCACCCCGGTGACGTGCAGGATCCGCGGCTGGGACGGGAAGGCGGCGAAGGCGTTCTCCACCTCGGCGACACCGAGCCGGCTCCCGGCGGAGCCGAGCCGGTGGTAGTCGACCCGGACGACCCCCGCCAGGCGCTGCTCGAACACGATGATGCCGGTCGGCGCCCGATCGATCCTGACGGTGCCGATGCCGACGCCTTCGGCCTGGAGGGTGCGCCGCACGAGTTCGCCCAGCTGGTCGGGGCCGACGGCACCGGTGTAGGCGACGTCGTGCCCGAGCCGGGCCAGGCCGATCGCGACGTTGGCCTCGGCCCCGGCCACGCTCACCCGGGCGGTCCCGCCGAGCCGGACCTGACCGTCCGCCCGGAGGGCGGCCAGCGCCTCGCCGAGGGTCCAGACGTCAGGCATCGAGCCCCCGCCCGTCCCGCCAGGCCGCGGTGAACGCCTTCGCCCGCTCGGTGATCGTCTCCCAGCGGCCGGCCGCCACCAGGTCCTCCGACACGAGCGAGGCGCCGACCCCGACCCCGGCGCAGCCGATGCGCGCGTAGCCCGCGACGTCCTCCCATCGCACCCCGCCGGTGGGCAGCAGCGGAACGTCGTCAAGCGGTTCACGGACGGCCCGTAGATACGCGGCGCCGCCTACGGCGGAGACGGGGAACACCTTGACCACGGCCGCGCCGTGCCGCCAGGCCGTCTCGATCTCGGTGGGGGTGAGCGCGCCGCACGCGACCGGCACCCCGGCGTCCCGGGCCAGGGCGAGAACGTCCGGCACGGTGACCGGGGTGACCAGGAACCGGGCTCCGGCCTCGATCGCCGCCCGGGCGTCGGCGACGGTGCGAACCGTCCCGGCCCCGGCCGCCACATCCTCCCGGGCACTCCACCGCCGGATCGCCGCGAGTGCCCCCGGACTGGTCAGAGTGATCTCCGCAAGCCGTACCCCGCCGGTACTCAGTGCGGCCACCACGGCGTCGTCGGGTTCGGTCTCACGAAGGCGGACGATGGCCACCACACCGGTCAGCGGGCCCTGCTGTTGAACGCTCACGGCATCATCTTTTCGATCGGTGGCGTAAAACTCGACTCATACGGGTGCACAAGCGGAGTCATACACGCGTCCTCCTGCGACATGCTCCTGGCCGCCGGGCAGGAAGCGGGGATCCCGGCCGAGATCGACGTCATCGTCGACCTCCCCACCGGCGGCGCGCGCCCGAGTCTAACTGCTTGATCACTGTCGCCCGTACTGTGGGACCTCGCCCCGCTGCGGAAGCGGATCATCAGCCGCCGCCGAACGGCTAGGGACGGAGGCCGCAGCCTCTGACGGCCACCACATCGATCTCCACGAGGATGCCGCCCAGATTGGATCCGGCGGTGGTGCGGGCGGGACGGGGTTCGTCGAAGAACTCGCGGTAGGCGGTGTCGAAGCCATCCCAGTCGTTGTCGATGTCGGCCAGATGCGCGGTCACCTTCACCACATCCTGTAGATCGGCTCCGGCGGTCTTCAGCGCGGCGGCGACGTTGCGCAGCGTCCGGCGGGTCTGCTCGGCGACGTCGTCGCCGACGATCTGCCGGGTCACCGGGTCGACCGGCCCGAAACCCGCCGTGTAGACCAGGTCTCCGACCACGACGGCCTGGGAGTACGCACCGCGCGGCGGCGGGGCCTGGTCGGTGCTGATGCCAACCTTGGTGGGTCGCGTCATTTCCGAATCCTTATTGATGAGGTGGAATGTCCGGGGCCGGTATGCACGGCCGGCCCGCGATACGGCGGGAACCCGCGCCGATCCGGGTTCCCGTTCGGCAGGGGTACGGCGTCCGCGCAGCCGGGACGTTCCCGCGCGGACGCCACAACATGGGGTCAGAGCACCAGGGAGACCGCGTTCTGGAAGCCGGTGCCGCCGGGCCTGGCCGTTCCCGACCACGGATTGCCCGAGGTGGAGCCGGTGTGGGGGTAGATCGACACCGCG
Organism: Rhizohabitans arisaemae; assembly: GCF_025996515.1. Lineage (GTDB taxonomy): Bacteria > Actinomycetota > Actinomycetes > Streptosporangiales > Streptosporangiaceae > Rhizohabitans > Rhizohabitans arisaemae. The sequence continues at coordinate 277,193 of NZ_BLRH01000021.1, read as the reverse complement.
CCGGAGGCGTTGCCGACGACCAGGTCGGGGCCCGCGGCCCCGGTGACGTACCCCAGGCCGATCGATCTGGTCCCCGCCCAGCCGCCGGGCACCGGGATCGGGTCGGTGGACGCGCCGGTCGGGAAGACCCAGAGCGAGCCGTCGTTCTCCAGGTCGATCAGGTCGGCGATGCCGTCGCGGTCCACGTCGCCGAGGGTGAGCCGGGAGGCGGTCTGCCAGTTGCTGCCGACCCAGGCGCGCGGATCCCAGGGAAAGGCCGTGCTGGAGCCGTTGCCCGGGTAGGCGAACAGGTCGCCGCCGCCGTCCCGTCCGACCAGGTCGGCGCGGCCGTCCCCGGTGACGTCCCCGGCCATCAGATGGTTGAAGATGTTCCAGCCGGTTCCGCCGAAGTAGCGGTTCGTCCAGCGCAGGCCGGTCGTGGACCCGTTGTTGAGGTAGATCCACAAGGTGCCGTTGGCGCTGCGCTTGTCGACGGCGAGCAGGTCCTGGAGCCGGTCGCCGTTGATGTCGGCGAGCAGGACCTGGGAGGCGAACCCCCAGTCGGTGCCGGCTCCGACCCGGTTTGGCCAGGGGTTGCCGGTGGCCGCCTTGGTGTTGGGCAGAAGCCACAGGTCGCCGCTGCGCGCGACGTGGGCGATAAGGTCGGGCTTGCCGTCGCCGTTGACGTCGCCGGTCACGACGTCGAGCGCGTACGCGAAGCCGGTGCCCGCGGCGAAGCGGGTCGTCGGCGACCACATCGAGCCCGCCGTGGCGCTCTGCCAAGGGTGGATCCACAGGGCGCCGGAGGTGTCCCGCGCGATCACGTCCGGGCGCCCGTCACCGGTGACGTCGTCCATGGTCAACCGGTCGGTACCGCTCCAGCCGCCGGTGCTCCCGTACACGATGGAGGTCCAGAAGTTGGACGTGGTCGACCCGTTGTGCGGGTAGACCAGGAGTGCCCCGACGCGGTCACGGGCCACGATCTCGGGTTTGCCGTCTCCGGTGACGTCGTCGAGCATCATCATCTGGGCGAGGTTCCACCCGTTGCCCGACCAGATCGGCGACTGGGTCCACGGGTTCGAGGTGACCGAGCCGTTGTTCGGGTAGACGTAGAGGGTGCCGTCGCCCTCACTCGGGTTGCGCGCCAGCAGGTCGGGTTTGCCGTCCCCGGTGACGTCGCCGACGAGGATCCGGTCGACGATGTTCCACCCGGCGCCCGCGCTGAACCGGCTTGGCCACGGGTTCGCCGAGCCGGAGCCGTCGTTGGGGTAGATGTACAGCGTGCCGTTGCTCACGCTCGGGTCACGCACGACCACATCGGCGCGGTTGTCGCCGGTGACGTCGGCGACGAGCAGGGTGTCGGCGAACTCCCACTGCGGCGGGGTTGTCGTGAAGGTCGATTCCCACGGGTTGGACGTGGTGGACCCGTTGCCGGCGTAGACGCGCAGGGCTCCGGCGTCGGGGCTGGAGAGCTGGGCGACCAGGTCGGCCCGGCCGTCCCCGGTGACGTCGTTCGCCACCGGCGCCGTCGCGGCGCGGGACGAGCCGGACCGGGCGGTCGCCTCGGGGGCCACGGCCGGAGCCTTGGCGCGGATGCGGCTGATATCCCAGGCCTTGGACTTGGATTTGCCGGGCTTGCTGGGTTTGCCAGATTTGCCGGTGTGGTAGATCGGGGTGGGGCCGGGGCTAAGCCGCCTGCGGTCGTCCCCGGGCGCCGCCTGCACGGCCGGGGCGACGGTGAGGACCGCGAGGGCGAGGGCCGCGGCGACCGCGGTCGCCCGTATCGACGCCGTCATCAGAGCACAATCCTTCGTCCGGCGCGGTACCTGTTCCCGTTGACGACGACCCATTTCAGGTCCGGATGCGGCGGTGTCTCGACCACCACCCGCTTGGGCTTGTGGTGCCAGTCGCCGCGGAACTCCACCTTGAGGGTGTCCTTGCGGCGGCCTTCCAGCTTCATCCGCAGCGTCACCGGGCCGTACTTGGTCGGCACCTTCTCGAAACGGGTCTGCTTCTCGGCCGACAGCCACTCCAGCGGGCAGAGCCGCAGCAGCTGCACCTGGTCGGGGACGAGGCTGTCGTCGATGACGGCGTGGATCAGGCACCAGGTGATGATGGGGTGGGAGAAGAGGTTGCCGTAGATGGCGTTCCGGTGCTCGCTGGAGATGTAGGTGTCCTGGGAGAGGCCGCCGGTGAGCAGGCCGTACAGTCCCTCGATGAAGGGGGCCCGGTCCCCCAGCTGCCAGGTGTGGAACATGTTCCAGCTGTAGCAGGGCTCGGCCGAGGACTGCTCGTGGTCCAGAACGGCGCGATACAGCGCGTTGTGGTGCACCGGGTCGAACAGCTTGGTGTTGGGCCCGACCCGGAAGAACTCCACGAAGGACTTCATCATTGGGTCGGAGGCGGGCATCAGCCCGGCCCACACCGACATGAGCGCACCGGTGTCGAGCATGGTGAACGCGTCCCAGACGCCTTCCCCCGCGAACTGCGGCCGGAACACCGGCCACTGCCTGCCTTCGGCGTCGGTCCACTTCTGCGAACGTTCGGCCAGGTCGCGGACGGCCTGCACGAAGGTGGTGCGGAAAGTGTCGGCGAACTCCCCGAACTCCTCGGCCCGGGGATGCTTGATCCGCCGCAGGAACTCCACCGCCGAGGCGAGCCCCTTGTAGGTGAAGCACTGGCTGATGAAGCCCTGGGTTTCGACGCCCTCGTCGGTGGAGTGGCCGGGCGGCATGATGCCTTTGACACCGGTGTGGCCGGTGAGCGCGCAGGCCTGCACGATGTACTCGCAGGCTTTGACGATGACGTCGGTCCACTTGGCGATGAACGCCGGCCGGTTGGTGAGCAGCGCGTGTACCGACAGGATCTCCAGGATCGCGCCGTGGTCACTGATCCAGTCGACGGCCTGCAGCGTCTTGGGAGTGGACAGGTAGCCCGGGTAGGAGCCGCCCGCGAACGCCGATCCGGGTGGGGTGCGCGTCCCCTGGGTGACCTTGTAGATCTCGATGTGCTTTTCCACGACGTCGTGGTAGCCGAGCCGGTCGAGGAACATGTGGCTGACCATGGAGGTCGGGGTGCTCCACAGCACGTCGTAGGCGTAGGAGCCGGAGAGGAAGGTGAACAGCCCGGTGTCGGGGCTCTTCTCCGCGACCACCTGGGCCAGCTGCGGGGAGCGGCGCATGACCTGGTTGACGTGGTTCTCCGTGGTGTCGATCACGGCGAGGGTCGCCGCGTCCTCCGTCCAGAACGCCTGGCATTTGGCGAGTGCCGCGTCGCGGCCGATCGCGGCTTCGGCCTTCGCGTCGGCGAGCGGCTGCGGGATCATCGGGATGAGCACGTCGACGTGTGCTCCCACGGTCGCGGGCAGGCCCAGCCGCAGGTCGTACACCCCCTTGACCTTGGGGTTCTCGGTCATGGCGATCGAGCCCTTGTCGGCGGTGGTCACCATGACCTTGACGTTGCCCTCGGAGTCGGTGATCGGCACCGTGATGGGCTTGCCGCTCGGGTTCCACACCCGCTGCATGGTCAGGCCGCCCGCGATCGGCGCGGTGTTCGGGAAGATCGTGAGCGGTACGCCGTTCTCGTCCTGGTACGGCCCTGCGGGCTTCATGTACGACCCGCTGAGCCACAGCTGGAACACGAAGTCCTTCACCGCGTTGACCGGGTCGACGTGCACGACCTCGAAGCGCGTCCAGGCGTAGATCGGCTCGGTGGCCGACTGCACGGGCTGCTCACCCGGGACGTGCGCGAACACCGACTGCTTGATGACCAGGCCTTCCTGGCGCCGGTGCTCGGTCCACAGCACGGGGGCGTCGCTGTCCTCCTCCCAGCCCTGCTTGCCCTGACCGAGGTCGTCGTCCCAGACCTCGCGCATCACGGTGGGAAAGTCGCGGAAACCGCCGCCGCGCATCGGCATGACGACGGTGGTCTGGAAGTTCTTCCCGTGCCACGGCTGGGTGTTGGGCTTGGCAGCCATAACCCAGCTGGGGTCGCAGATGAGCGCCCCGTTGTAGACGACGTTGAAGCGGAACAGGTGGCCTTTCCACCCGATCGGCGTCCACACGTTGCGCTGCGCCGGCCACCAGTGCTTGGAAATCTCGATATTGGGTTCGGGGTCGGTCGCGGCGAGCGGCGTCGGCACAAAGGTGTCGGCGTGGGCGCTCTCCAGCCCGGTCAGCGGGGATGTCGCGGCCAGCGCCGCCCCGGTGGCGACGGCACCGCCGGCCATCAGCAGCAGGCGGCGCCTGGACGTGTCACTCATGAACAGCCTCCTCGAACGGCGGGAGCGCAGCGCTCACACCGGTCGTGACGACAAGGGGGTCGAGTAGAAGTTTCGATATTTCGAAGACATATACGAAGTATCGATAATGAAGACACTGTGGCATCGGCACCCGGGAAAGACAAGAGTTCATGATTGCTAGAGGCGACATTTCCCACGAAAGGGGATTTGTCAGGCGAACAGTGGCGAACGCACACTCGACGGAGTCAGATGCGGAGAGTCCCGTACGGCCATCCGGCGGCCACCGCGAAGAAGCCGGAAACCCGATGACGCGGTACGGCCTCCGGCGGCTCGGACGCCGGTTCCCCGGAATCCAAGGGCCAGAGCCGTTCCATGGAGACTGAAGTTCCCTGGGTTCATCCTGAGAGCCTTCAGTTCGCGTGAACTCCGGGATTTCCAAGGGTGCCTGCAGCAATCACAGAGAACCCCACGAATCTGTAGCTGACCTGCGGTGATATCGAGTCACGGCTTGTCGTTAAGAAGCTGTCACAAGTAACACGCGAGTGGGTGGATCTTCTGGGTGGTCGCGGGGTGTGGTCTTCGCCAGGGGCGTAGCAGCTGCCTCGGTCAGAGCAGGGTCTGCTCGTGGTCGGGCAGGTCGAAATGGGCAACCAAGTCAGCGTCGATGAGACCGGTTGCGATGATCAGCGCCTGCTCATACGAAGACTCGTGCTGAAATATGGAGCTGGCGGGATCGCGGCCGTCTTTGGCATGGGCCAGGCCGGTCAGATCGTAGTTGAGCTGGGCGAACACGCCTCCGTCGCGCCAGGTGGCGTAGTAGGTGCAGACGGTGCCGTGGGGCGGGAAGTCGTGCGGGAGGTAGACCAGGCGATCTCGGTCCGGTTTAGATACAAGATCGCGTTGAAGATGTCGCGCATGTCGGTGGGAGCGGGTGTCCCGGTGGGGCGCCGGTCGAGGCGAGCTTGCCGCCAGGCGGTCAGGGTGTACCCACGGGCTCGATCATCCACACCCAGGCGATCAAGACCTCCACCAACCCGCCCCTCGCCACCCAGGGTACGGACGCCGCAAAGAAGATCGTCGGACGCAAGCGTGGCATCGTCACCGACACACTCGGCCTACTGATCGTGACCGTCTGCGCCGCCTCGGTCTCGGAGAACCAAGCCGACATCCGCGTTCTCAACCAAGCCGGGACCGGTCACCCTACCATCACCCTGACCTGGGTCGACACCGGCTTCAAGCAACAGTTCGCCAACCACACCGTCACCTTGGGCATCCATGTCCGAGTCGTCCATCGCGATCCCGACACCTGCGGCTTCCACATCCTCCGGCGACGCGGGGTGATCGAGCACACCCTCGGCTGGCTCATGCCCCACCGCTGTCTCGCCCGCGACTACGAGAGCGCGCTGGCCAGCTCCGAAGCCATGATCTACATCGCGATAATCGACAACACGAGCAAACGCATTACCGACGAAACCACACCAACCTGGCGCGGGACGCACTAGGACGAACAGCTATAAATTAAACGCCCTCCAGTAACATCCCTGGACGTCGATGGACATCCCTAGAAGATGATCACCAGGAGAGTGTCCCTGAGCAGGTGTTTCGGTCAGCGGTGGACAATCTCGAACTGGCTACGAATACGAGGTCCCAACAAAATGATCTAGAGCCGTGCCCATGGCGCGGCTGGTCGTTGATCTTCGCGTGAAGAAGGGCGAGCAACTGCCGTGGATCGTGCGGACAGCCTGTGGGAGCGGATCGAGCCGCTGCTGCCGAAGGTGGAGCGGCGCCGACGCCATCCGGGCCGGAAACGGCTGGACGACCGGCTGGCGTTGCAGGGCGTCCTGTTCGTGCTCTACACCGCGATCCCGTGGGAGTTCCTGCCCCAGGAGCTGGGCTTCGGCTCGGGGATGACCTACCGGCGGCGGCTGCGGGACTGGCACGCGGCCGGTGTCTGGGACCGGTTGCACCGGTTGCTGCTCGCCGAGTTGCACGCCGCCGGCCGGCTCGACTGGTCCAAGGCGGTGATCGACAGCTCGCACGTCCGGGCGCTCAAGGGCGGCCCAAAACCGGTCCGAGCCCGGTCGACCGTGCCAAGCCGGGCTCGAAGCACCACGTCGTCACCGAGGGAGGCGGCATCCCCCTCGCCGTCTCCTTGACCGGCGGCAATCGCAACGACGTCACCCAGCTCATGCCCCTGATCAAGGCCATCCCGCCCATACGCGGCCGCGTCGGCCGACCGCGCAGGCGACCGGACCGCCTGTATGCCGACCGCGGCTATGACCACGACAAGTACCGCCGCCTGGTCCGGCGCACCGGCATCAAGCCCGTCATCGCCCCACGCGGCATCCCGCACGGCTCCGGCCTGGGCGTCCACCGATGGGTGGTGGAGCGGACGATCGCGCTCCTGCACTGGTTCCGCCGCCTGCGCATCCGCTGGGAGGTCCGCGACGACATCCACGAAGCGTTCATGAAGTTGGCCGCGGCGATCATCTGCTGGCGACGCCTCGTTCGCTGATCTTTCTGTTAGGACCTCTAAGGTCGCTTAGGGCTGAGGTCGTGACGATCGCCGACTTCGGTGCTCACCTTAGGGGCTCGGGCGATCGCTGCCGCAGCCCTCCTTCGTCGGGCCTTGCCATCGGATGGCGATGGCTGAGGTGGCGCGGGAGTTGACGCCCACAGTATGGGCATGGTTGGTCGGTGCAGGTGCTGGCCCGGCGGGCCCTGAAGTGGGATGAGGGGACTATCGCGCTCTGGAACCTCGAAGATCGTGCCATGCCAGCGGCTCGGGTGAGCCGGGATATCCAGTAACTTGCCCTAACCTCTTGAAAAGTGCATCGCCGTGAAGTCCACAACCGGAGGATGGAGTATGGCGATTGCAGGGAGAGTCCTGAGTGGGCCTGTTTGAGCTAATGCTTCAACAAGCATTCTCTTGGCTTTGGTGGCCTGGCCAGATTGCCAAATCCTTGCCGATAGCATAGCTAATGTATAATATTTTCCCCCGGATCTCGAGCGGGCAATACATTCAGTGCGAGCGAGATCTCCCGACTCTGCGGTAGCTTCCGACAATCTACCGAGTGCCACTCCTTGTCGATATGCGTGATCTATAAAAAGGACCACCTCTTCAGCGCTATTCATTAATCGAGCGAGCTATGCTCTCTGCTTGGTCCCCGGCATGTACCTACCCGTCTCTTACGTTCGGCTACTCTTGAAGGACGACTGCACGCGCGGCGTCCAAGCTGGAAGCCAAGCACGGCTCCTCGGTTACGAACAGGTAGAGCGCTATCTGATCAACACGCAATTCATCGAGCTGGTCAAGCACGGGCTGGCCGGCACGGTCGGCACCACCGCCGAGGAATTGCACTCTCTGGTGCAAGACCGCATCGAGAGGGGTCAGAGCATCGTTCTAGCTGCGGAGCGCAGTCGCGAATCGGTCCGCGCTCGCCAAAAACGCACTCGCAGCCGCGGCTCCAAGGCCAAGCGCTACATTCATACGGTGCACAACCCGGACTCTCTATTTTGACCGAATTTGTTGGAATAACTACAGGCAGGCGTCACAATGGTCCGCAGCGTCATGCCGGTAGAGTCTTAAGCATGGGCCGCCGGATCGACTTCTACGACGACCCTGTCGCGCCCAGGCCCAACAGCCTGGTTCCCTCGGTGAACGTCGTGGTCACCAACGAGGCGGGCGAGATCCTAATGATCCGCCGCAACGGCAACTGGGCCATTCCCGGCAGTGCGATCGACCTCGGTGAGCCCCTGCCCGAGGCGGCGATTCGCGAGACGTTGGAGGAGACCGGAGTCAGGTGTGAGATCACCGGCCTCACCGGGACGTATACCGACCCTAAGCACGTGATCCTCTACATCAGCGACGGCGAGGCCCGGCAGGAGTTCTCTATCGTGCTGGCCGACCAGCGCCGCCCACGCACCCATGACGACCAGGCAAACAGGCAGACGATCAAGGGACGCAACAGACTACGGACCGGCAATTTGTGCCTGCCATCGCCGGTACTGGCCAGTGTGTGCCTTCGGTGGGGATCCGGTCCGGTGGAGTGAGCTCTTTGGGCGATCCTGCACCACCCAACTGGCAAAAGCAAAAACTTATGGCTGGGAGACATAGTCTGCGTTGTAGATAACTGCTTCTGGCGCCACCATGGCTACCGCTTTTAGTAGCGCGATTGGCTGTGTATTAGCCAGAACTGCCGCAAGGATCCGCCGAGAGTTATCGAGATCTGATCTCCCAAAAATAATCGTTAACGCTTCTGCCTGGATGGAAGGTTCTGAGATGGAACGGACAACGGCTTCAGCTTGGTCTAGGTCCTCGGACTGAACAAAAGCTTCCACCAAGTGGCTCAACGCCTTTGCCTGGATAGAGGGAACAATCGCAAGGGAACGAGTGATTTCTTCAGCCCTGTCTGTATTCCCAGTTCGAGTGAGGGCTTCCACCAAGTGGCCCAACGCTTTTGCCTGCGCGCGGGGACTGAAGATGGAACGAGCAGTGGATTCAGCCCAGTCGAAGTCTCCCGCTTGAGCAGCTGCCCTCACCACGCTACTCCATACCCAGGCCACTCCGTAAGGAAAGTCGATAGAGCGGGCGGCGGCTTCAGTGGCAACCGCAATCTGGCGGATTAGGTTTAAATCCCCGAGCTGGGCTAGGACTTCCGTCAGACTATTCAACGCCCAAACCCGTCCGGCGGGATCAGAGATTGAGTGCGCAGCAGCTTCAGCGGCGTCTGCAACCTGACGGACTCGATCTATATCACCGATCTGAATCAAGGTCATTACAAATCGGCTCAATGCCTGTGCTTGACAGTTGGGATCGGTGATGGAGCGTGCGATGGTCTCCGCCTCGTCCAATTCCCCAGCCTGAGTCAAGGCTGCTACCAGGTAGCTCAGCGCTGCAGCCTGCGAAGAGGGATCGGTGATGGAGTGTGCGATGGTCTCTGCCCTATTCAAGTCTCCAACTTCTGCGAGAGCCTTGACCAGGTGGCTCAGCGCCTTGGCTTGGGAGGTGGGGTCGGTGATTGACCGGGCGATAGTTTCAGCAGTCGCTGCAATCTGACGAGCTCGGTTCAGATCCCCGGCCTGAATCAAAGCTCCAACCAGGTGGCTCAGCGCCTTGGCTTGGGAGGTGGGGTCGGTGATTGACCGGGCGATAGTTTCAGCAGTCGCTGCAATCTGACGAGCTCGGTTCAGATCCCCGGCCTGAATCAAAGCTCCAACCAGGTGGCTCAGCGCCTTGGCTTGGGAGGTGGGGTCGGTGATTGACCGGGCGATAGTTTCAGCCTTGTCTAGGTCCCTTGCATGAGCGAGGGAGCCCACGAGGATGCTCAACACCTCTGCCTGGGAAGTGGGGTCGGTGATTGACCGGGCGATAGTTTCAGCCTTGTCTAGGTCCCTTGCATGAGCGAGGGAGCCCACGAGAATGCTCAGCGTCTCAGTCTGGAAAGAATGCGGTTCCTCTATCCTGTTTGATAGATCCAACATGGAGCGCGTGATGTTCTGGGCGGTGGCGGCAATTCGACGGACCCCCTCCTGTTCCCCGAGTTGGACCACAAGGTTCAGCAGCTGACACAGTGTGCGTACCTGCCAGTAAGGGGGTTCGACGGAGTTGGTGATGTCTTCCACCGCCGACGCGATCTCACGAGCACGGTCCAGATCCTCTATCCATACCCAAGCCCTCGCTACCTGGATCAACGCCCATGGTTGCGCGGCGGAGGAGGTTGTGGAGGAGGTTATGGAGTAGGCAATGGTTTCAGCGGTGGCGGCAGTCTCACGGGCTCGATCCAGATCCCCGACCTTAGCCAAAGCCCCTGCCAAGTAACTCAATACCAGTACCTGCCCAGAGCGCTCAGTGACGGAGCGAGCGATGCTCATGGCCTGGTCCAAATCTTCAGCGTCGACCAGAGCCGCCACCAACAAGCCCAACACGCCTGCCTGTGCAGAGTGGTCGGTGATGGAGTGGGCGATGCGCATTGCCTGGTCCAAATCTTTAGCGTCGACTAGGGCCTCCACCAACAATCCCAACGCCTTTGCCCGCTCAGTTGGGTGTGAAATAGAAAGTGCGCTGGTTTCAGCAGTTGCAGCAATATGACGGATCCGACTCAGATCTCCGGTATTAGCAAAGGCTTCCACTAGATAACTCAGCGCCTTTACTTGCTCAGATGGATCAGCAATGGAGCGAGCGAGTGCTTCAGCGCGATTGGGATTCCCTAAATAGGCCCAGGCAGCGGGTAGATGGGGCGGAATGTTGCTATTGCGTCTGATGAGGCGATCGCGGGTGACAGCCACTTTCAGCATGGCGGTCAGGTCCGGGTGGTCCTGGTGGCAGATGAACTGCTGGACGGTGGTGATCTCGGCCAAGGCAGCGACGTCGCCCCCACTGATGTCCAGCATCCGATCCAGCCGCGCCCTATCAGTCGCGCACGCCACCATCCGATCCAGATCACCCACCGAACCCAGCAACCGGTGATAACCCCGCAACAGATATTCCGGCGTCTCGGCCGGCCACCCCCGATCCCGATAGCCCTGCGCCCACGCATGGATGCGGTCATGACATCCCGACAGCATCTGCGCCCCCAGCGACTCCACTGCGGCGGTGTGAAGCTCCTCATGCGCCAGCACGAACACCCGCGCCCCTGTACCCGGCCGCCACTGGCTCTCCAGACCAGTAAACGTCCGCCCCGACACCGCGTGCAACCACTTGCGCACCCCACCCACCGGCGCCCCGGTCAGCTCCGCCAGATCTCCGATGCTCAAACCACCACCGGCGGCCACCAACAAGCCCAACAGGTCACGACCGGCAGTATCCCCATGCAGCACATGCTCCAGCTCACGCTCAGCGTCATCACGGATAACCTGCGCCGCAGCCGACGGCGTCAACGCCCGCACGATCCGCGCGTCCCGTAACGGATGTCCCACCGGCACATCTGAGGGCACCGGGGGATTGGGCCGCCCGGCCACCACCACCCGCAACCCCTCCGCCACCACCGGCGGCAGCAACGCTGCAATGCTGTGCGCCCCCGGCCCGACCGTCACCCCCCGGTCCTCATCCAGCCCATCCACCACCAACACCAGCCGCTCACCCGCCCCCGCACACGCGCGAGCGGCCTCCTTCAACAACCGGTTGAACCATCCCTGCTGCGTCGACGCCCCCAGCAACGGCGGCAGCGATTGCCCCAGCAGCTCCGCCAACTGCGGCAACACCACATCCAAGAACGCCTGACGATCACTCTGCCCCGCATACCGTGCCGTGATGAAGAACGACACCACCCGCACCCCCGCCGGAGGATGCAACACCAGCGTCGCCATCAACGCCGACTTACCCGCCCAGGCAGGCCCCTGCCACCACACATAACCCGGCCCGCCCTCACCCGAGCAGAACGCCGCCAGCTCGGCCAGCTCCGCAGAGCGGCCCTCCAACGTCCACGGGAAGATCTGCTCAACCTGTTCCAGGTACGCCGACCGCGCCACCGGCTCCCGATAGACATCCCCGATATGGATACCTGTGTTGGCATACCCGCCGGACTCGGCCGACGCCGCCCCGCTCTCTCGGACACCGCCCTTCCAGCGCCCGCCGTCCATACCCGCGCCCGCCCTTCGAACGGCGTCAGCTCAACCGGATACCGGAGTTGGCATCGCCCTCACCCGACGCCCTGGCATCCCCGCTCCCGTCCACCACCAAATCTCCAGGCACAGCTACGGACTTGCCCACCACACCGGTGTTCGCATCCCCTGCCCCCGAAGCCGTCGCCGCCCCCGTCTTCCTGACACGCACCCGGCCGCCACCGGCCGAGACCGCCGTCCAGCCCACCCATACCGCCACCCCGACCGCCGCCAGCCCCGCCAGCGCCGACACCGCCGTCGCGACCTTGTTTGCGCTCTCCCAGCGCAGCCAGACCAGCATCACGGCTACACCGGCCACCAGCACAGCCGTTCCCACCAGAACCCACCGTCGAGCCGTCATCCTCGTATTGTCCTCCCACAGAGCGTGACAAGGCACAGCAATTCAGATATCGGCCGCCGTGAGATCGCAAGAGGCTGCCACGCCGCGTCCGGTGCTCGGGCCTGGCGGCCCTGCGCTCCGGGTCGGCTTGCCATCGGATGACTATGGCTGAGGTAATAGCAGTGCTGACAACAACGCCCCCACACGTCGAGGCATCCGCGTCACCGTCCACACGCGCCTGACCATGGTTTCGATCAGCCAAGCAGGGTGATTGCTCCGCCTAAAATGCGGATGGTCATCCTGCTAACGACCCCACTGAACGGATGCGGGTCATGCGCGGGAGACTTCGTAGGTGGCACAGGCTATACGAACCGTTTACGCAGCTCAAAGCTCATAAGGTGGCTGTACAGCCACCGCTCTCCTAATGCGGTGCCCTCTCAGAACTGTTTCATAAGTGACTGGATGCTGCGGTGAATTTTATTCGCTCTGCCTAGGCGTCGTGCTGCGTTTCCAATGTGGGCAGCATGTGAGCGCTCACCCACAACGTAGTCGCAGTAGCCGGCCGCGGCGGTCAGGTATGTCATGTCGATGAGGTCATTGTCTGCCCAGTGCAGCTTGCCGTCGGAGAGCTTCTCATGGAGAACCTCCCGGAAAAGGCCCAACGTTGGCATGGTAGGTAGGTCTTTCTCGCTGTGGTTGAGCACCCAGTCGGACATTTCCGCAGGTGTGACGTCAGCTCGGTGTGCCTCCTCAGGAAACTCTAGTCCGAGGTCAGCGATGAATCGTGCATGCGTCCGCTTCCGCTTCACCTCCTTGCCAGTCGGGTTGTTCCGCAAGAACGTCGCGAACTGCTGAAGGCCGACTGCCCACCCAGAGGAAGGAGTCGTTGGGACATGTTCTGCGTCGAGGAGCGTATCGATGGTTCCGCCGATGCAGCGGATGGCATGAAGGACCCATTGAACTGGTGGAGGCAGGTCGGGGCCAACACTGGGGAGCGTGCTGTCTCGACCCAAGTAAACGGCGTTCGGTTCGAGAGTGATGGCCGCAGGTGGAATGAGGCAGCGTCGGCGATAGCGGATCGTCAATGCTTGCCGCAGTTCAAATCGGCGCAAGTCGAGTGGATCGCGTAGTTGCCAGCCGCCTGAAAGCTGGGCAATTGTGAGCGCTCGCTGGTAGCGCTGTTCATGGTTGACCTGCTTGGCCGTTTCAGCCATATGCGCCGCGGACATGGGTAGAAGTACTTCGCGAGCCTTCGCGAATTCGATGAGCTGTGTCGCTGCGCTGCGCTCGTGCTCATTCTGGACACGATCTGGCTGGTGGATCGTATTGGTGAGGGTGCTCCAGTGGTTCTGATCTAGGTAGATCGCCGGTCGTCCGCGCAAGGGCGCGAGGTCCGTGGGCTGCGGGAGGTCAACAACGATGTCATGTCCACGTGTGGTGCGGAGTTTCAGTTGATATGACTGCGGAAGGAAGATCATGGAGGCAACCGCACTGGTGAGTTCAAACGGGGTGCGCCCCAACGATGAACGTATGCATTGTCCATCCACGAGGACGATCGAGATGGTTCCGTCGTCCTCAAGCTGCATCGCCGAGATACCCGCCCAGATCGAGGTAGTCACGAAGAGTTCACAACATCCGATCGGTCAATAAGGTGCGCCACATAGCTCAGTACGGCCAACATCTCGATGGCCTCGCGAGGACTCGGGTCGGGCCAGCCGGGATGAGATACGAGGTTGCGCACGCCCATGAACGCACCACGAACCAGCGCAGCAGCACCTTCATGCGCTGACTTCCACGTCTTCGAGGTAGGGTCGACATCGCGAAGCCGAAGACGAGGTGATCCTATTGTAGGATCGTTGATCGAGAATAGGATGGCGAGATTCTCACCCGACAAGCCAGGCCCAGCTATGCGCTGCAAGAGCCCTTCGAGTGCCGTTGCGGCGGTCTGGACCGCTGGGCGGACATAACCATCGTCCCACAGCTTCGCAGCCGCGCTCCAGATGTTCGGATGTAATTCAGAGGCCACGAGCCGAGGCCCGATAGGCCCCACTATCTCGGCCAATTCCTCCCGTTGAGCCAGGATGGCAACCGCCTCGACTATCGCGACGCGCGCTTGCGTGAATGGATGGCCTCCGTAAAGGCCCTCCTCGTGTTCAACGACCTTCGCCGCCAGCTCCTTCTCGCCCATCACTGTGATCACATCGTGGGCCAGCTTCGTCCTTGTTCGGACCTCATCAATGAGCGCATCCACTTGTGAAGCAAGCTCGGGTTGTTCCTGGTAAGGCGCCTGCTTACCCCACCGCCGTTCGTACAGCCCGCCCCAACGGTCGATGAGTTGAAGTACACCGACCAGGCGCTCATGCGCGAGAGCATCGTTCACGGCCGTGACACTACAGCGGGGGTACGACATTTCCGGGATCTCCGCTGACCGCGTAGGTAGCGGGCCCGGTGTTACATGTGAAATTCACTGGTACCCGGGCACTCATGATCAAGCGAAAGGTCAGCAAGTCGGAGTGCTCGCCGAGGAGTGCGGCACGCGCGTCATGCGGCCTGGAAGCCGGTCCCGGTCGACAGCGGGAACACGGGCCGCCCGCCGCACCGCCTACCCACCGCGTATAGCTTTCTGGCTGCACCTAAAGCACTCCGCCGTCTCCGTTCCTACCCGTTGGGAGGTCAATCATTATGTGAGGCTGAAAGCGCTCCTTGCCGCCGCCAAAAATGGGTGAATGATACGAGCTTCTTTGGGGTATGTATGGGGCGAAGCGCACTCTCGGTTACTGCATCCGAGGTGCCTTATCTTTGTCTAGACTGAGCCACCAGCGCCGCAGGGCTTCGCCAGCGATATACGCAAAGGTGTGCAGATACATCGGGAGTCGATGTGCTGGCCAGATGGCACCACCACTTGAGGCACTGTGGCCCGGGAACGCTTCGGTGGGCACACCATTGATATCAAAAAACGGTGGGCTACACAGTGGCTCAGGGAAAGGGATACCCCCATGAAGATCGCGGGAGCGATGATCGTAAAGCACATGTAGGGCAGGCTCTAGTTGCGTCCAGTCTATTTGGCCAAACTCAGGACGCTGCGCTGGTGGGTCTGGTGCATAATTGAGAATAAAATCGATCATCTTGCTCTCGGCCCCCAAGATTCGTGACAGAGACTTCGCCACAATTTGGAGGGCTTCGGGGTGCTTTCTTTCCAGCTTGTCATGCAAACCTTTATGCCGACGCTTAAGCTGCGCGACAGGGTCCGGCCGGACGCTAGAATCCCAATTATCGGCCGCAGCCTCTAGTGCACCAAACAGCTTGATCCAAGACATGCGAGGATCAAGGTCGGCCCACCAAAGCGCATCCGCGTATTGATGAGCCGCGCGCATGACCGCAACTGCATCATGCGCAGGGAAGCGAGCGAACACGTTCAGATAATGCTCGCTATCATGCAGATTCGCATCGTTAGCGACCCGGGGAAGTAGCTGCCGGCTGCGAGGCATACTTAGCGTTGGCGGATAGTGGTCTAGAGCAAGAGGTGAGCCCAGTGGGTCATCCTCGAAAGCATGGCGAATAACGCCTCCAGAACGGATGCGCTGGGCGATTGCTAAAGCCAACAACGAAGCCATCTGCTGACCAAGGTCACCCCCAGCGTAGGCATCGATCTCCTGCTCTTCAGGGTCTCCCAGCCCAGGCTTCGGATCTAGGAGATGATCGTGTGCCCGTAGCACAAGCACCATGCGCGATCTACCAGGGGCGGGCAGTCCTTCCGGGAACGCATGCATTACCCGATATGGACCAACAGCAAGATTTCCCACTATATGGGTATCTGAATAGAGGCCGAACTCTTGCCAAAGCGGTTGAACGAGTGTCGTTTGAGTGCGGGAGCTTGTGCGCGCTGGCTGCCCAAAACGCTAAGCCTGCCAGTTAAGCCAGACATGGGGGCCGCGAAACGCTCTTTTTTCATCGACCGCAGGGCTGGTAGCAAGCTGCCCATCTAGAGGTCGGAGATCGTTTAGTGATTCTTCGGTCATGCGTGTCACGCTAGTAGAAGGCCTGGCAGTCAGCCAATGCTTTTTGGTCTGGTAAATTGTTTTCGTAGCCCCTTTCTCCAGATATCCTCTGAGAGGGTGTTCGGGGATGGCGTGTGGGCATGAGTCGCGTTGACAGTTGGGTGATACGTGAGCTTCGCGAGGTATCTCCTGGCATGGACGTCGGCTTCCCGGCGGGCTGATGTCCGTCTCGCGCTACAATCGGTCCCGGATTCCGTTTGGCGTAGGGATGTCATGGTTCCCGAGGCTGCGCGGCGGCCTGGAAGGGACAGCGTAAACGTCGGGTGTGCACCCTCGACGCAGCTACCCCTCCGACATCTCCGACGCCCCCTGGGCCTTGATCGAACCGACCCTCACCGCCTGGCGGCAGGCCCGGCTCGACCGCCGCCGACCGGCGCGCCCGCTCCCACCGATCTGCGGGACATCTTCAACGCGATCCTCTGTGTGAACCGTACCGGCATCGCCTAGGCCTACCTGCCGCATGGCTTCCCGCCCCACGGCACCGTCTACTCCTACTACGCCGCATGGCGCGACCAGGGCATCTTCGCCCAGCTCAGCCATGAGTATGGCGGCTGACCAGCCGTCTTCGCCTAGGTGGGTAAGGCAGGAGTGGCCGAGTTAGCGGAGTCGCCCTGGAGGGACCTGCGTCCAGGTTCAGGTGCTCAAATAGCGCAGTTCAGCAATCCTCCACCCGAGATCAGAGCGGCCAGCGGATTATGAGGCGATGCCCCGGTATCCCCTTTCTGAAGGGTTTCAGCCAGACGCCGAACGGGACGATCTTCGATTCCGCGCGGGTGGAGCAGCTGCGCAAGGGGCCGTTGGGCGACCTCGCCGACGTGGACGCCGCGTCAGTGCTGACCCGTCTGACCTGGGACGAGCTGCTGGAATACGGCACGGAGCGGAAGAACCTCCGGCTGGACATTGACGAGATCGCCGTCGCGTTGAGGGCTCTGCGTGCTGTCCTGGGGCGTCTGTGCTCTCAGTTGTAGAGGTCCCTGGCGAGCAAACCCGAGCAGGTCCTCTTCCCCGCCTACGCCCGGGCCCCCTCCTGCGAGAGGACACCATCCGCTGCCTTGCCCTCATCCCGCAGGTGTGCCTGCACTACGACCCGCAGACCCGCAGGCGGCAAGGACAGCATGCTGGGACGCGAGCGCATGGACTTCCTGCTGCTCCTGCCGCAAAGTGCCCGTGTCGTCCTGGAAGTCGACGGCCAGCAACACTAAGTGGACGGCATGGAGGCAGGCGCGGCCGCCATACCTCACCTGTGCTCCAAGATGGCCGCCGAAGACCGGGCGCTGCGGCTCAAGGGGTATGAGGTGGACCGGTTCGGCGGCTACGAACTGACCAGGAACGACCCTGCGGTCACCTCGATGCTTCAGGACTTCTTCGAAGCGCCTGCTCGGGCAGGTCAGCCCACTGCCTTCTTCAGGCTTTCATAGCGACAACGCCCCATTGTCATGTCCAAACACGAGTCTCGTTCACCTGCTCCTTGGCCCGCAGAGCTTCGGACAAGTCGACTCCCGCACGGTTGGCGATGGCCGCGACGTAGATGAGGACATCGGCGAGCTCGGCGCCGACGGTCCCCGTCGAACTGGTGGGATCGATCGACAAGGAGGTGTGCTTGCGTACGGCCTTGCACACCTCCCCGGTCTCCTCGCTGAGCTTCAGACACTGCTCGATAATGGTGCTATCGGAGAAGCCGCGTTCCTTCTCCATCTCCGCGACATAACGCTGGAGGGTCTCCAGAGACGGAGAGTGTGTGCTGGGAAGAGGCTGCATGGTGATCCCAACTGTGGCGGGTGGGAATGCCGTCACGCTAGCAGCACCACTTGCGGCGCTTCAGGCAAACCCGTGTTTGCCCGTGCAGGATGCGCACCTCCGCCGACGGGCGGCGACGTCGGGAGGGCGGCCAGGGAATGCCCACTTCGACGGCCGTCAGCAGGGCCGGCTCCTGGGCGATGTCGCGGTACGGCCTCCGGCGCCCGGACCCGGGAACGCGCGGACGTGTCAGGCGAAGAGGATCGAGCTCGCGCCCGGCAGCGGCAGAACCTGGCGAATCGTCGCCGTACCACCGCAGGCCGGCCACCCGAGGGCGGCAACTTCTCCCGAGCCGAGGTTGGCCGCGTACAGCCCGCCGGGTCCCAGGGTCAGGTCCCGCGGATGACGGCCGGTGCAGCCGAACTCGGCGAACCGCTGCACCTGGGGACCGCGGACCCGGAACACCGCCACGGTCTCCGGTCCCCGGTTGGCGACGATGCACAGCCTGCCGTCGTCGCTCAACCGGATCGCCGACGGGTAGCACCTCTCGCCTGAGTCCGACTCAGTGGACGGGACAGCGACGAGGACAGTTCCGGCGTCCAGGTCGACCACGGAGAGGGTGGCGTCCAGCTCACCGGCGACATAGGCGTACCGCCCGGTGATCTCCAGGTGCCGCGGCCCCGAACCCGCGGGCATCGCGATCTCCCCCAGCCCGTGGAGCCGGCCCGTGCCGGTGAGCCGGAACCGGTACACCAGATCGGTGCCGAGATCGGTCACCAGGACCTGATCACGATCACGGTCGAAGGCCACCATGTGCGCCCGGGACGCCCCCGGCCGGGTCTCGCCGAGCACGACGGTCTCCACCGGGTCGCCCAGCCCGCCTTCGGGGAGGATCGGCAGCACGGCAACCGAACCGCCGCCGTAGTTCGCCACCAGCACGAACCGCCCGGTGGGGTCGACGGCGAGATGGCACGGCCCGGCTCCCCCGGTGGATCGCGGCTCGCCGAGCGCGGTGAGCCCGCCCTGCCGTACGGCCCACGCGGCGACCCGCCCGTACCCGCTCTCGTCGACGGAGTACAGCACCCGGCCGTCCGGGCTCGCGGCGAGATAGGTCGGGTTCTGTCCCGGCACCGGGGTCACGCCCTCCGGTGTCATCCGCCCGTCCGCCAGGGAGAGCACATGGATCGCGCCGTCCCTCGCCTCGCCCGCCGCAGCCGCGACGTACATCGTGTGCCGCACATTCATCGGACCATTCTGACAGCGGAAGGCACCCAGATCGCCCTATCCCGCCCTTCCTCGGCAGCGGCCGCGACGTACGCCGTACCGGTCATCGGAGCGCCCTCCCACCGGGAATGCCGACGGGCCGCAGCCGACCGGCCGTTCGCCGTCCCCGGTGAGACCGGCGACGCCCCCCTCGGCCGAAGACGACGTCGCGCGCCGCGCCCGAGGCACGCTCCGGTCGCCGTACGTCACCCGGCCTCCAGGACAGCGTCCGGGTACGGTTCCACGCGGGCGAAGACCTGGGCGGGGCCCAAGATACGGCCACCTCTCCGGAGTCCCGCGATCCAGGGAACCGACGGGCCCGGCGTACCGTCAACGGAGTGCCGTTCCGCCGGGGAGACCGAGCAGGGGCAGCTCGGCGCGGGTGGGCAGGCCCTCCCAGTCCCCGGAGGCGGCGACGGCGAAGGCTCCGCAGGTGACGGCGCGGTCCAGCCGGCCGCGCGGTGGCAGTCCGTCCAGCAGCCCGGACAGGTACCCGGCGACGAAGGCGTCGCCCGCGCCGATCGGGTCGACGGCGACGACCGGCCTGGCGGGGAGGTCGATCCTCTCCTCCGGGGTGTAGACGGTCGCGCCGTCGGATCCTCGTTTGACCACGACCTGACCGGCCCGCCCGGCGAGCAGGGAGGCCACCCGGCTCGGCTCGTCGTGGCCCGGCGCGGCGAGGGCGAGCTCGTCCTCGGAGGCGATGACCAGGTCGGCCTGGGCGGCCACCTCGGTGAGCGTCCGGCGGGCCAGGTCCTCGGGCCAGAGGCGGCTGCGGTGGTTGACGTCCAGGCAGACCAGGGTTCCGGCGGCCTGGGCCAGGCCGATGGCGGTGCGCACCGCTTCCGCCGGTCCCGCACCGAGGGCGAGGGTCACCCCGGTGACGTGCAGAATCCGCGGCGGGCAGGTGGATCCGGCGAAGGCCTTCTCCACGTCGGGGACGCCGAGTCGGCTCCCGGCGGAGCCGAGCCGGTGGTAGTCGACCCGGACCACCCCGGCCAGGCGCTGTTCGAACACCACGATGCCGGTCGGCGCCGGGTCGGTCCGGATCGCGCGGATGTCCACGCCTTCGGCGCGCAGGGTCCGCCGGACGAGCTCGCCGAACTGGTCGGGGCCGACGGCACCGGTGTAGGCGACGTCATGCCCGAGCCGGGCCAGGCCGATCGCGACGTTGGCCTCGGCTCCGGCCACGCTCACCTGGGCGGTTCCGCCGAGCCGGATCTGCCCGCCGGCCCGCAGGCAGGCCATGGTCTCGCCGAGGGTGAGGACGTCAGGCATCGTGCCGTACCAGCCCTTCCCGCCACGCGGCGGTGAACGCGGCCGCACGCTGAGTGATCGTGTCCCAGCGGCGGTCGGCCACCAGTTCCTCGGAGACGAGTGCGCCGCCGACGCCGACCCCGGCGCAGCCGATCCGCGCGTAGCCCGCGACGTCCTCCCAGCGCACCCCGCCGGTGGGCAGCAGCGGCACGTCGTCAAGCGGTTCGCGGACGGCCCGCAGGTAGGCGGCGTCGCCGAGGGCGGAGACGGGGAACACCTTGACCACGGCCGCGCCGTGCCGCCAGGCCGTCTCGATCTCGGTGGGGGTGAGCGCGCCGCACGCGACCGGCACCCCGGCGTCCCGGGCCGCTTGGAGCACGTCCGGGACGGTGACCGGGGTGACCAGGAACCGGGCTCCGGCCTCGATCGCCGCCTGCGCGTCGGCGGCGGTGCGCACGGTTCCGGCTCCGGCGACCACGTCGTCGCGGGCGCTCCACCGGCGAATCGCGGCGAGCGCTCCGGGACTGGTCAGGGTGATCTCCGCAAGCCGGACACCACCGTCCCGGAGGGCGGTCACAATGGCGTCGTCGGGTTCGGTTTCGCGGAGGCGGGCGATGGCCACGACACCGGCCAGAGGTGTCTCCTATCCAGGGCCCACAGCACCATCTTTTCGATATGATGAAAAAACTATCGGAATCCCAGAATATTCAATTGCGGGTCGCCGACACGGTGGAGACACGAAACGAGAGGTGGAACAGGCCGATGCCTGAGAGCGATGGCGGGTCGGATCGCCCGGCGTCCCCCGGAGTGGACCGCACCCTGACCGTCCTGGAGCAGCTGGTCATGGCCGAGGAGGAGCTCACCCTCACGGCGCTGGCCAAGGTGACGCGGATCCCCCTGGCGACCTGCGCGAGTATCGTCTACACCCTGGAACACCGCGGGTACGCCGCCCGGCGGGTGGTCGGGCGCAGCCACTTCTGGCACCCGACGCTCCGGCTCTACAGCCTCGCCAGCCAGCTGGTCCGCAAGGTCGACCTCTCCCAGATCGCGACCGCCGAGATGCGGGCGCTCGCCGACGAGATCGGGATGCCCGTGCACATCGGGGTGCTCGACGGCGCCTCGGTGGTCTACGTGGCCAAGGCCGCAACCCCGGGGTTCATCCAGTTCGACACCTACCCGGGGAAGGTCGCGCCCTTCGACATGACCGCGCTCGGCCGGGCGATCTCCGCCTACCTGCCCCCGCAGGAGCTGGCACCCCTGCTGCGGCGCCTCACACCGGGCCAGGGGCCGCGCGCCCGCGAGACCGGCCCGGAGCCGTTCACGGAGCTACTGGCGAGGGTCCGGGCCGACGGGTACGCCTTGGAGGAGGAAGAGGACCAGGCGGAGATCTCGTGCGCCGCCGCGCCCTTCTTCGACGCGGAGGACCGGGTCGCCGGATCCGTCGGGGTCACCGGATTCGCCCGGGACCTGGTAGGAGAGCGACGTGAGGCCGCGGCCGCGGGCCTGGTCCGGCTCGGTCTGCTCATCTCGCGGCGGCTCGGATCCCGGATCAGATCATTGCCTTTCGAGTCCGCCACTCCCTAAGATTCGATACATCGGAAATAAATACGATATATCGAAGGATCTTGAATGGTGTCGATCGCCCTCCACTGGACTGCGGCCGACCGCGACCGGCTGAACCGGCACCTCCCGGAGGCCCTCGTCCTCATCCCCGTCGGCGCCACCGAACAGCACGGTCCCCACCTGCCCACCTCGACCGACGCCCTGATCGCGGAGACCGTCGCCGAAGGCGCGGCACAGGCCGCAGCCGGGCGCAGCGCCCGTACCCTGATCGTCGCCCCCGTCCTCGCCTTCGGCGCCTCCGACCACCATCTGGCGTTCGGCGGGACCCTCTCCCTCTCCCCCGGAACCCTCCTCGCCGTCCTGGACGACCTGCTCCGCTCGATCGCCGCTCAGGGCGGGCGGCGGGTCGTCCTGATCAACGGCCACGGCGGCAACACCGGTGTCTGCCACGCCGCGTCCGCCGCCGGCTCCACCCGGCACGGCCTCTCCGTCGCCCACCTGGACTACTGGCGGCTCGCCTCCCCCGAGGCGCAGGCACCGGTCCCCGGGCACGCCGGGGAGTACGAGACCTCGATCGTCCTGGCCGTCCGGCCCGACCTGGTCGGTCCGCGCCCACCCCGCGAACGGGCTCCGGCGACCCTCGCCGTCCCCGGGGTGGACCTGCACGCCGCGGCGGTGTGGCGGGGGATCGACGGCTACACCGACCGGCCCGAGCTGGCCCGGACCGGCGACGGCAAGCGCCGGCTCGACCAGCTGATCACCCAGGCGGCCGGCCGCCTGGTCGAACTTGCGAGCACCCTGTGATCGACTTCCACACCCACACCCCCTCCTGGCGGACCAAGAGCTGGCTGGGCGGCGTCCCGTTCGGCGCCGACGAGTTCGTCGCCTTCATGGACTCCGCCGGCATCGAGCACGCGCTGGTCCTCAGCCACGACGGCCTCTTCGACGCCACCCCCGAGACCAACGACGACCTCGCCGCGTTCGTCGCCCGCCACCCCGACCGGCTCACCGGATTCGGCACCGTCCACCCCCGCAAACCGGACGCGGCCGACGAGGTGGACCGGATGCTCGGCCGGCTCGGCCTGCGCGGCCTCAAACTCCACCCCTGGCTCCAGGGTTTCAGCATGCACGAACTGGCCCTCGACCCGATCTGCGAGGCACTCGCCGCCAGAGGCGGCATCCTGCTCAGCCACGACGGCACCCCGCCCTACTCCACCGCAGGCCAGATCGCCGCCCTCGCCCGGCGCCATCCCACCCTCCCCGTCGTCCTCGGGCACGGCGGTCTGCACGACACCTGGCGCGAATCCCTCGCCCTCACCGTCGAGACCGACAACCTCTACCTGTGCATCTGCGGCACCCCGCCGTACGCCGCCCGCGAGATCCTCGCCCGCGCCCCAGGCCACAAGGTCCTGTTCGGCACCGACGCCGGGCTGTCCGACCGCAAGAGCCAGGACTACGCGGTGGCCCGGGTCGCCGAGATCGACGGCTGGGGGATCACCGACGCCCAGCGGCGGGCGATGCTGGTCGACAACCCCCGGGCGCTGCTGGCGGCCGACCGATGAGGCCGGTCGTCACCGCGATCCACACCGCGCGGCTCAGCCTGGAGGTCCATCCCGGGCTGGTCGTGGCCGGCGCCCGCGGCACACACGACCGCTCCGACTTCCTGCTGGTTCGGGTGGTGACCGACACCGGGCTCGAAGGCTTCGGCGAGGTCAGCGCGACGCCGCTGTGGAGCGGTGAGGACGGCGCCAGCGCGGACCACTTCATCCGGAACATCCTGGCCCCCGCCCTGATCGGCCGGTCCCTCACCCCGGTCGGCGCCCTGGAACGGCTGATGGACCGGCTCCTGGCGGGCAACCCCTTCACCAAGGCCGGCGTCTCGACCGCCCTGTGGGACGCCTACGCGCAGAGCCTCGGCGTCCCGCTCGCCGTCGCCCTCGGCGGCCCATACCACGACGAGATCCCGATCAAGCTCTCCCTCTCCGGGGACGGCCCCGCCCTCGACTCGGTCTTCCACACGGCCGTCGCCGCCGGGTTCCACGCGTTCAAGGTCAAAGTCGGGCTCGGCGTCGACGGCGACCTCGCCCGGGTCGCCCGCGCCCGGGAGCTCGCCGGGCCCGCGGCGTTCCTCGGCGCCGACGCCAACGGCGGCTGGACCCGCAGTCAGGCGGCCCGGGCCGTCCCCCGGCTGGTCGGCCACGGCGTCGCCTTCGTCGAGCAACCCCTGGCCCCGGACGACCTCGACGGCCTGCGGGGACTCCGCGGGCTGGGCCTCCCGGTGATCGCGGACGAGTCCGTCTTCAACCTGGCCGACCTGACCGCGCTGGTACGGGCGGAGGCCGCCGACTGCGTCAGCCTCTACGTGGGCAAGAGCGGCGGGCCCGGCCGTGCGGTCGAGATGGGCCGGCTGGCCGCCGCCTTCGGGGTCGACACCCTGATCGGCTCCAACGGCGAGCTGGGCATCGGCGCCGCGGCGCAGCTCCACGTGGCCTGCGCCCTGCCCGCGCTGTCGCGGGACTTCCCCTCCGACATCATCGGCGCCCACTACTACAGCGAGGACGTCCTCGCCGAACCGCTGGAGAGCGACGGCCGCCGCGTCCGGCTCGGCGACGCGCCCGGCCTCGGGGTCCGGCCCCAAGAAGACCTGCTGAAGGAATTTCGATGATCGTCGACGTGCACGCCCACACACCCACACACCGGGACGCGGTACCGGAGGACGAGCGGCGGGTCTTCACCTCCTGGCGCACCGACCGGCCCGTGGTCGTCACCAACACCTGGGCCGACTTCGACCGGGCCATGGCGGCGGCCGACATCGCGATCGTGTTCAACATCGCGGTGGCCGACCCGGCCGCCACGACCGGCATCCCGCACGACCCGGCGCGGACCAACGACGCCACCGCCGAGTTCGTCGCGAACGACCCCGCACGCCGTATCGGCTTCATGTCCGTCGACCCCACCTCCCCCGGCTGCCTGGACGAAGCCGAACGCTGCCGCGACCTGGGGCTGGCCGGTGTCAAACTCGGCCCGAACTACCAGAACTTCGACCCGCTCGGCGAGCCCGCGCTGGAGTTCTACGCCTACTGCGAGCGCAACGCCCTGCCCATCCTGTTCCACCAAGGCGCCTCCCCCATCCGCGAGGCACCGCTGCGCTACACCTATCCGCTGGTCACCGACGAGGTGGCGCTCCGCTTCCCCGAACTGCGCATCGTGATGGCCCACATGGGCCATCCCTGGGGCAAGGAGACCGTGGCGACGATCCGCAAACATCCCCACGTCTACGCCGACGTCTCCTCGATCTACCTGCGGCCCTGGGTGTGCTACGAGTCCCTGCTGGCCGCGGTCGAGTGGGGGTGCGCCCACAAACTCCTGCTCGGCTCGGACTTTCCCATCGCGAACACCGGGGAGGCGATCGCCGGGCTTCGCCGGGTCAACGACATCCTGGCGGGTACGGCGCTGCCGCGCGTCCCGTCCGAACTCATCGAACAGATCATCCACGCCGACGCGCTCTCCGCACTCGGCCTGACCGCCGGGAGAACCCGATGATCGTCGACGCGCACGTGCGGCTGGGCTGGGGCCGCGAGGTCGAACTGAGCGCCTGGCGGCTGATCGGGACCATGGACGAGCTCGGCATCGACAAGGCGCTGGTGGCGCCGGGAGAACGCTGCCTCGCCTACGACAACCGCGAAGGCAACGAGCTGGTCTCCCGGGCCGCCGCCGCCTCCGGAGGCCGGTTGATCCCGTACGCGGTCGCCAATCCGTGGCGCGGGCCCGACGCCGTGGACGAGCTCAGACGCGCCAGGGACGGCGGGGCGCGGGCCCTCGCGGTGGACAGCGTGCTCCAGGGCTTCGACCTGCTGGACGGGCTGATCGACCCGCTGCTGGAGGTCGCCGCCGAGGCGGGCTGGCCGGTCTATGTCCGCACCGGCACCCCGCCTAGCGCCCTGCCGATGCCACTGGCGAGCCTGGCCCGGCGCTATCCGCAGACCCCGTTCATCATGGGCCGCAGCGGCGCCACCGACTTCTGGATCGACGCGGCGCCGGCGTTGCGGTACGCGCCCAACCTGTACGGCGACACCTGCTACGCACCCTGGGACACCGTGCTGAACGAGCTCGGCCGGGACCCGGAGATCGGCCCCTCCCGGCTGGTCTTCTCCACCGACGCGCCGTACACCGTCCCGGCGGCCGAGCTGCGCCGCGTACAGGACTGGCCGCTGGACGAGCACGCGCGGGGCGAGGTGCTCGGCGGAACCCTGCTGCGCCTGCTGGGCTGACATCCGCCTCGACCCTGGGTAAGTCCGCTCGGAACCCTTGTTTTCCCCGAACCTGGGCACATATCGTTCATTATTAGAAAAATATTTTCGATATTTCGTAGATATCTTGATAGGAGGGCGAATGAACATCCAGACGAGTGCAGCTCCCGCGACGACCCCTCTGGGCGGTGGCCGCGGTGACGCCTCGGACCTGGTCCGGGGGGTCTCGCCCGTTCTGGCGGTCCCCTTCACCGACACCGGTGACGTCGACGTCGCGGGATTCCACCGGGTCGTCGACTACGTCCTCGGCACCGGTGTGACCAGCGCGATGTTCCCCGGGTTCGCCTCCGAGTACTACAAGCTCACCGAGGATGAACGCCGCGAGCTCACCGGGATCCTGCTGAGCCGTACCGCCGGCCGGGACGACTTCGCCGCGATCGTCGCGGTTCAGGACCACACCACCCGGATGGCCGTCGCCCGGGCCCGTGAAGTCGTCGACGCCGGAGCCGACTTGATCAATCTGCTCGCCCCGCACTTCCTCAACCCCTCGCGCCGGTCCCAGATCGAGCACATCACCGCCGTCCTGGCCGCCGTGGCGCCCACCCCCGTGGTCCTGCAGTACGCCCCCGCCGAGACCGGGAGCAGCCTGGACGCCGCCACCGTGGCGGGCCTGGTCGCCGCCCACCCCAACCTGCGGCTCGTCAAGGTGGAGTCCAGCCCGCCCGGACGGCTCATCGCCGAACTCGCCGCCCTCGACCCGCCGGTGACCGCCCTGGAGGGCTACGCCGGCGTCCAGCTGCCCGACGCCTGGCGGCGCGGTGCGGTCGGCACCCAGCCGGGCTGCTCGTTCACCGAGATCTACGTCGAGATCTGGCGGCGGCTCAGCACCGGCGACGAGGCGGGCGGCGAGGACCTGCACCGGCGCCTGCTCCCCTACATCTCGTACTGGATGCTCGACACCGAGCTCATCATCGCCGCGGAGAAGCAGATCTCGTTCCGCCGGGGCCTCATCGCCAGCCCCTACTGCCGTAAGCCTGCCCATGTGCTCGACGCGGAGGAACTCCGCCGCATCGAGGTGTTCCTCACGGAGTTCGCGGACCTCTTGCCCGATCTGCCCTGACACGATCAACCAACAGGACAGATCCCTAGAAACCCCTAGAAATGCTGATAAAGAACCCGATATCACTAAGGACGGAGGTCCCGTGGTGGAAATTGCCCGCAAGTTGCTGGTCGGTCTGATCGTCGTTCCCTGCCTGGCTCTGACAGCGTGCGGCGGAGGCGGTGCACCCGCTCCGGCCGCGGAGAAGGCCCCCGACGCCAAGACCTGGCAGCAGGAGATCAAAGGCGGGCCGATCGAGGTCGGCGTGCTCCCCGCCGTCGGCACCCCGTCCCTGAAGTTCCTGGAGGAGGTCGCCGCCGGGCTGGAGAAGGACCACGCCGGAGCCGACGTCAAGCAGACCTTCGCCAACACCAAGGCCCGCCCCGCCCTGGAGCAGAGGTGGCGGGCCGGCGACGCGCCCGACGTCGACTACACGATGTTCGACGGCACCAACCCGGCCCTGCTGGAGTGGGCCGACAGCGGTGCCCTGCTCGATCTCAAGCCCTACCTGGACCAGGTCGACTCGACCACCGGCAAGCCCTGGCTGGAGCAGTTCAGCCCGGCGGTCCTGCAGTTCATGGAGCACCCGGCGACCAAGAAGATCTACGGCGTCCCCTCCGAACTCTCCCTGCAGGTGCTCTTCTACAACGCGGGACTCTTCGAAAAGCACGGCATCACCCCGCCCGCCACCTGGGACGAGCTGACCAAGGCGGCCGACGCGCTCAAGGCCGCCGGGGTCGACCCGATCGCGGTCACCGGGCTCTTCGAGCCCTACATGGGTATGTGGAGCGACAACCTCTGGCTGCGCACCGTCGGATACGAGAAGGCCTACGGCGTCCTCACCAAGGGCGAAGGAGCGATCACCGACGATCCGGGCTTCCTCACCGGCCTCCAGATGCTCCAGGACCTGCGCGACAGGAAGAGCTTCCTCAAGGGCTTCGAGGGCACCGACTTCACCGCCGCGCAGGCCCAGTTCTTCCAGGGCAAAGCCGGCATGATCCTCATGGGCAGCTGGCTGGTGAGTGAGATGGCCGACGCCATCCCGGCGGACTTCAAGCTCGGCGTCCTCCCCTTCCCCGGCGTTACCGGCGGAACCGGCGATCAATCCGCCATGCTCGCCGCCGCCCAGCTCATGTCGATCTCGGCCAAGAGCGGCAACATCCCGCTCTCGCTGGAGTGGATCCGCCGGGTCACCAGTGTGGAGACCCAGAGCCGCCGGGCCGAGCGGATCGGCGAGGTCTCCGCGGTGAAGGGCGTGCCGAGCCCGCCCGGACTGCCCGGCATCTCCGACGTGGTGGGCAAGGCCGACCGGCTCCAGGCCGCCTACTACGGCCTGCTGCAGTCCAAGGCGAAGGACGTCGTCTACCCCGAGATCGCCAAGCTGCTCTTCGGCAAGCAGGACGCCAAACAGACCCTGGAGAACCTGGACAAGGGGCTGCGCCGGGTCCACGGCAACTGAACCCCGTCAACCACGCCCACCCCGCGGGCTCCGCCCGTACCGGAGCCCGCGGGTGGCGCCGACCCCGGAGGCCACATGCACAAGGCGGCCCAGCGACGCATCATCGTCCCGTTCCTGTTGCCCGCGCTCGCGCTGCTGGGCGTCTTCTTTCTCTACCCGCTGGTCAAGACGGTGGACCTGTCGCTGCACGAGTTCTCCAGGACCGGGGCGACGACGTTCGCGGGGATCGAGCAGTACCGTCTGCTGGCGGGTGACCCGGACTTCTTCAACTCCCTCAAGAACACGTTCCTGCTCACCCTCATCGGCAGCGGCATGCTCTTCCCACCCGCGGTGGCGATCGCCTGGGCCCTGTCCCAGCGCATCCACGGCGAACGCTTCTTCAGGTTCGTGGTCTTCGCCCCTGTGGTCCTGTCGGTCGCCGTCGTCTCGCTGATGTGGAAGTTCCTCTACCACCCCACCCTCGGACTGATCAATCCCGCCCTGGAGTCCATGGGCCTGGGCGCCCTGGCCAAGACCTGGCTCGGCGACCCGGCCACCGCGCTGGCCGCCGTGACCTTCGTCTCCGTCTGGCATGGCATCGGGATCTGGGTCGTCCTGCTCTGCGCGGGATTCGAACGCCTGCCGACCGACGTCCTGCAGGCCGCGCGGATCGACGGGGCGGGCGAGTGGCGGGTGTTCCGCAGCATCATGCTGCCGATGCTGCGCGACCTGATGCGCATGCTCGCCATCCTGTGGGCGGTGCAGAGCCTGCAGACGTTCGCCTTCGTCTACATCCTGACCGGCGGCGGCCCCTTCGGCTCCACCGACACCGTGGGCACGCTGATGTACCGGGTCGCCTTCGACCGCGCCGACTTCGGCTACGCGGCGGCGATCGGCGTCGCGCTCGTCGTGGTCATGTTGTCGGTGGCCTGGCTCCTCAACAAGGTGATGAAGCGCGATGACCTCCAGTACTGAGCTGATCGAGGGTCCTGGCCCCGCCGTCTCCCCGAAGCCCCTTCCGCCTTCCCCCAGCCGGCGACGGAAGGGGAACCCACCCCGACCCCGCGCGCCGTTCCGGCCGTACCATCTCTTCTTCTACCTGCTGCTCGGCGCCGTCGCGCTCTCCTCGATCAGCGCCTACGCCTGGGTCTTCAACGTCTCGATGAAGACCGACACCGAATTCATCTCCACCCCGCCCTGGCAGGTCGCCGAGTCCTGGCGGTGGGAGAATTACGCCGACGCCTGGGACCGCGCGAACATCGGGTTGTTCTTCGGCAACAGCGTCGTGGTCAGCGTCGCCTCGACCGTGATCGGTGTGCTGCTCGCCGTGTTCGCGGCCTATCCGCTGGCCCGGATCCCCTTCCGGTTCAGCGGCCTGATCCTCGGCCTCTTCCTGCTCGGGCTCATGATCCCGTGGATGGTCACCTTCGCCCCGCTCTACCTGATCATGCAGGATCTCGGGCTGCTCGACAGCCGCCTCGGGCTCATCCTCGTCTACGCGACCTACAACCTGCCGTTCAACGTGTTCGTCCTGGTCGGCTTCATGAAGACCCTCCCGTACGAGCTGGAGGAGGCCGCGGCGATGGACGGAGCCGGCCCCGCCCGTACCTTCGTCTCGGTGATCCTCCCTCTCATGGGGCCCGGGCTGGCCTCGGTCGCCATCATCAGCTTCCTGCAGAACTGGAACGAGTTCTTCTACGCCCTGCTGCTGATCCACTCACCCGAGAGGATGCCGCTGCCGCTCGGGCTCTTCCAGCTGGGCCAGGCCGCCGACTACGGCACCAACTGGTCCACCCTCTTCGCGGGAATGATGATCACGGTGACCCCCGTACTCTTGGGCTTCGCCCTCCTGCAGAAGCAGATCACCAAGGGGCTGACCGCGGGCGCGCTCAAGGGCTGAGCCGCAGAGAGGAGATCCATGTCCATCCCGGGTTCCCCCCGTCTCGCATTGGTCACCGGTGCCGGAGGCGGGATCGGATCGGCCGTCGCCCGCACGCTCCGCACCGGCCACACGGTCTTCGTGGCCGACGTCGACCTGGACGCGGCCCGCGCCGTCGCCGCCGGGATCGACGGCGCCGAAGCCGTCCTGCTCGACGTCCGCTCCACCGAATCCGTCCGGGCCGCGATCGAATCCGTCCACACCCGGTACGGTCCGCTGGACGTCCTGGTCAACAACGCGGCCGTTTTCAGCAACAGGGAATTCGAATCCCAGCCCGAGCCGCTCTGGCAGGCCGAGGTGGACGTCATCGTGGGCGGTGCGATCCGGCTCTGCCAGGCGGTCATGCCCGGCATGCGCCAGGCCCGGCGCGGCGCCGTCGTCAACGTCGCCTCGGTCAACGGCCACCGGTACTTCGGCAACGACACCTACGGCGCCGCCAAGGCCGGGCTGCTCAACCTCACCCGCGGCCTCGCCGTCCAGTACGGCCGGTACGGCGTCCGCGTCAACTCCGTCTCCCCCGGCACGATCGCCACCCCGGTCTGGCGGGAACGCCTGGAGGCCGATCCGAGCACCCTCGACCGAGCCGTGCCCTGGTACCCGTTGGGCCGGGTCGGGACCGTCCAGGACGTCGCCGACGCCGTGGCCTTCCTGGTGAGCGACCGCGCCTCCTGGATCACCGGGATCGACCTGCCCGTCGACGGCGGCCTCCTGGCCGGCAGCCGCGCCATGGCCGTGGACATCGGCACCGCGGTCGTCGACTTCGACTGAGACGCCTTCGCCGGCCACACTCATCCGGGCGGTTCCGCCGAGACGGACCTGACCGTCCGCCCGGAGGGAGCCCGTCGCCTCGCCCAGGGTCCAAGGGCATCTGACGGACCGGGCGATGCGTGCGCGCTTCTCGGCGAACGGCTTCCATCCGGACCTCATCACCGCCGCCGCGTGGCGGTCCGACGCGTTTCCGGTGACCTGGCCGCGCTCTACGGGGATTCCCCTGCTCTCGGTCTTGGTGGGTGAGGGCCGCTCGGGACGGTCTGCGGACCGGGACACCGCCGTGGAGGACACGAAGCGCCGCAATCTGCGATCATCGAAAGATCACCACGGGGCAGATCGCGGGCACGCTCACAAGGCTGAGCCGCGGAGAGGAGATCCATGTCCACCTCGGGTTCCCCCCGTCTCGCTTTGATCACCGGTGCCGGAGGCGGAATCGGATCGGCCATCGCCCGTACGCTCGCTCCCGAGTACCGGGCATTCGTGAGCGACCTCGACCTGGACGCGGCCCGCGCCGTCGCCGCCGGGATCGACGGCGCCGAGGCCGTCGCGCTCGACGTCCGCTCCGCCGAGTCGGTGCGGGCCGCGATCACCTCGATCATCCACAGGCACGGTCCGCTGGACGTCCTGGTCAACAACGCGGCCGTCTGCAGCAACGGGGAGTTCGAGTCGTCGCCCGAGCCGGACTGGCAGGCGGACGTGGACGTCATCCTGGGCGGCGCGATCCGGCTCTGCCAGGCGGTCATGCCCGGCATGCGCCAGGCCCGGCGCGGCGCCGTCGTCAACATCGCCTCGGTCAACGGCCACCGGTACGTCGGCAACGACACCTACAGCGCGGCCAAGGCCGGGCTGCTCAACCTCACCCGCGGCCTCGCCGTCCAGTACGGCCGGTACGGCGTCCGCGTCAACTCCGTCTCCCCCGGCACGATCGCCACCCCGGTTTGGCGGGCACGTCTCTCGATCGATCCGGACACCCTGCACCGCGCCGCCGCCTGGTACCCGATGGGCCGGGTGGGCACCGTGGACGACGTGGCCCAGGCGGTGTCCTTCCTGGTGAGCGAGCGCGCCTCCTGGATCACCGGGATCGACCTGCCCGTCGACGGCGGCCTCCTGGCCGGCAACGGCGCCATGGCCCTCGACATCGGCGCCAACTTCGTGGGCGACGACTGATTCGGGAGCGGCACCCTTTGCCCCTCGGTCGGAGGTCCTCCGAGGTCGGGACCTCCGACCCTGCGATCAAGGAGGGTCGCGCGGTGTAATGGAAGGTGGGAGTACCACGAGGAGACAGGGGGGGTTCCCATGAGTATGCCGATGCTTCGTCAGCAGCGGGGACTTATGCCCGAGCTGTTCGACTGGCTGGAATTTCCGTTCGCCGCGAT
The DNA here is from genome assembly GCF_025996515.1 of Rhizohabitans arisaemae. GTDB lineage: Bacteria > Actinomycetota > Actinomycetes > Streptosporangiales > Streptosporangiaceae > Rhizohabitans > Rhizohabitans arisaemae. The sequence continues at coordinate 244,281 of NZ_BLRH01000021.1, read as the reverse complement.
GCGGACCGCCGAAACGCAGCCCATCAAGTTCGAGGACTACGTGGACGACGGGCGGTACGTGCTCCGAGCCGAGTTGCCGGGTATCGACCCGGAACGCGACGTCGAGATCACCGTGACCAACGGTGTGCTGAACGTCCGGGCCGAGCGGCGGGACGAGCACAAGGACCCGCACCGGACCGAGTTCCGCTACGGATCCTTCGAGCGTTCGCTCACCCTGCCGGCCGGGGTGGACGAGGAGGATGTCCGGGCGACCTACGACAAGGGCGTTCTTGAGGTCAGCGTCAAACTCGGCGAGCCCAAGCCGGAGGGGAAGCGCATTCCGATCCAGGCCCAGGCCACGACCGAAAGCTGATGTCCCGGTCGGCACCGGCCCGGCTCAGGCCGTCGCCAGCACCGCGGCCAGGTCTTCGGGCACCGGCATGGGCACGGTGAGTCCGACGCCGGCCCGGCCGGTGTTGCCTTCGGGGTAACGGCCCAGTGCCGAGCCCGGGGCGGCCACGATGATGCGGACCACCTGGCCGAGCGCTTCGCGCCGATCGCGCTGCCGCAGGGCAAGGGCGAACATGGCGACGTGGTTGCGGGTGTGCGGCCACGGCCAGGGCTGGGACAGGATGTGGGCCCGTTCCAGGTGCCGCCACCGCGCGGCCGGCTCGGCGGCGGTACGGGCCGCGCCCATCTCGGCGCGGTAGGCGGCCCGCACGGCGGCGGGCATCGGGCGACCGATCATCGATTGACCTCCTGAGGGGATGTGGAGCAGCCGTCCGAGCAGGTACCGGCCTCGGAGGCCGCGGCGGGTACGGCGCAGCAGGCCTTACCGCGCCAGGCGTCGCGGCCTTCCTTGACCGCGACCGCGGCGATCGTCAAGGCGGCGATCGGATCGGCCCACGACCAGCCGAACAGGCTGTTGAGCGCCAACCCGGCGAGCAGCACCGCCGACAGGTAGGTGCACAGCAGCGTCTGCTTGGAGTCGGCCACGGCCGAAGCCGAGCCGAGTTCGCGGCCCGCGCGGCGCTGTGCGGCCGACAGGAACGGCATGACGAGCAGGGACAGTCCGGCGAGCACCAGACCGGGCGTGGAGTGCTCGGCCTCGCCGCCACCGCCGAGGGCGCTCACCGCGTCGACGGTGACGTAGGCGGCGAGGGCGAAGAACGAGATCGCGATGACGCGCAGGGTGGCCCGCTCCCGCTTCTCGTGATCGGGCCGGGAGAACTGCCAGGCCACCGCGGCGGCCGAGGTCACCTCGACGATCGAGTCCAGGCCGAACCCGATCAAGGCGGCGGATGAGGCGACGGCCCCGGCGGTGACGGCCACCGCGGCCTCGACCGTGTTGTAGGCGATGGTTGCCCCCGTCAGCAGCCGGATCCGGCGGCGCAGCAGGGCGCGGCGGGCCGGGGCCGGACCAAGGTTCGGCAGGACTGTCACGACACCGGCTCCCTGCCGGGTTCCGGTGCCCCGGCGCCGTGGCGGGGGCACAGCGTGACGGCATGGCCGGTGGCGGCCAGCAGGTGTTCGGCGGAGGTCAGCAGATCGATCAGCTCGGGCCTGGTCAGGGAGTAGAACGACTGCCGGCCTTCGGCGCGGTAGTCGACCAGGTCGCAGTCCCGCAGACAGGCCAGGTGCTTGGACACGGTCGACTGGGCCAGCCCGAGCTCTGCGGTGAGGTCCACCACGCGCACCTCACCGCGGGCCAGCCGCCGCACGATGCGCAGCCGGGTCTCATCGGCCAGGGAGTGGAACAGCGCCGCCGCCGGGGAGACCCCGGCGGCGATGTCGGCGCTCACACATCGACCACCTTCACGATTCATCGCCATACCACGATGATAGCCCAATCCCGAGATGAATCTCCCGTTGATCCGGGAAGCGACTTCTCCACGGGTGCCGGGGGCACCCAGGTCGGAGGCGAACCCGGCCGCACGGACGCCGTACCAGCGGATCGGCGCGACACCCCGTTCCGGGTGGAAGGTGCGGCGGCCTGCTTGCACAATCAAGACCGGTTTACCGACCTTGCTCACTTAACCATGACATTTACGACACTTTCTGACTGGCCGATTCCCTGTCGAAGTTAGAGTTATCAGCCCAAGCGGATCATGACAGGCGCGGCTCCCCGAGGGCGTCCTGAGTTTCGGGCCACCGGTGCGCCCGCATGGGCGGGGGGTCTCGCATCCACGACTTCCGGGGGCCTCTATGAAGATCGCTTTCTTGATGCATCACGCATACGGGGTGGGAGGGACGATCCGCGCCACACTCAACCTCGCCACGGCCCTGGCCGAGCGGGGGCATGAGACGGTCATCACCTCGATCTTCCGACGCCGTGACAAACCCGTCTTCAAGGTCGATCCGCGAATACGCCTGCACCCCCTGATCGACCTCCGCAAGAACAGCGAGACCGGCGACGCCGGGGACCCGGCCCACGCGGTGCCGTCGGTGGTGTTCCCCATGACGGACAAGCCGTATCAGCAGTACAGCAGGCTGACCGACGAAAGGATCGCCGCCTATCTGGCGACGACGGACGCGCAGGTGGTGATCGGCACCCGGCCGGGGCTGAACGTATGCCTCGCGCGGATGGGGCCGGCGGGCCTCCTGCGCATCGGCCAGGAACACCTCACCCACGACGTCCACTCGAGGGCGCTGAGGGCCGTGCTGACGCACAGCTATCGCGCCCTCGACGCGCTGGTGACGACGACCGAGGCGGACGCCGCGGTCTACCGTCGCAGGATGCGACTGCCCGGAGTCGAGGTGCTGGCCGTGCCGAACAGTGTGCCGCGGCCGCGAACCGCCCTCGATGCCGACAGGGAACCGATCGTGATGGCAGCCGGGCGCCTGGCTCCGGGAAAGCGCTACGACCTGCTGATCGAAGCGTTCGCCAAGGTGGCCGGCGAACACCCCGAATGGCGGCTGCGAATCTACGGGGGTGGCGGCGAGAAGGACAGACTGCGCAGCCGGATCGACGCCCTCGGTCTTACCGGCCGGGCTCAGCTGATGGGAGTGCGCGGCTCACTGGAAGCGGAGTGGGCTGCCGCCTCCATCGCGGCCACGACGTCGGACGCCGAATCGTTCGGCATGACCATTGTGGAGGCCATGCGCTGCGGATTGCCGGTGGTGAGCACGGATTGCCCACTCGGCCCCGCGGAGATCATCCACCACGGGGTGGACGGTCTTCTGGTCCCCCGAGGCGACGTCGACGCGATCGCCCGGGCCCTGCTGCGTCTGATCGGCGATGAGCGGGAGCGGCGAAGGATGGGCCAGGCGGCGCTCCAGGGCTCGACCCGCTTCGACCCGGAACCGATCGCCGTCAGATATGAGGAGTTGTTCACCGACCTGGCGCGCACGAAACCGGCACGCGAAGCGCGCCGGCCCTCCCAGCTGCGCAAGGCACGCGTCACCGCAGCCATGTGGAGAGCACGCCACAAGGTCGGCCGGACCGTGAGGAAATGGGCTCGGTGAAGCCGTGGGGGGACGGCCGCGGCCGTCCCCGTCATCCACCGATCGCGGCGCGAGCCCGGTTCTCAGTCGTCGAGCAGCAACGGCAGCCTGGTCACGCCGGTCATGTTCGGGCTGGGGCTGAAGGTCGGGCTCTCCCCGGGGTCGGTCCGCAGGCCCGGGTAGCGGTCGAGCAGGATGTTCAGGGCGATCCGCCCCTCCAGCCGGGCGAGCGGGGCGCCGAGGCAGAAGTGGATGCCCCGGCCGAAAGCCAGATGCGGGTTGGGATCCCGGGCCGGGTCGAACACGTCCGGATCCGGGAACCAGGCGGGGTCCCGGTTGGCCGCGGACAGCCACACCATCAGCAGTTGCTCGGGAGGGACGCGTGCCCCGCCGAGCTCCACCTCCTCTTCGTTGACGCGGGCGAGGACCGCGAACGGGCTGAGCATCCGCAGCGACTCCTCGATCGCGCCCGGCACCAGCGAGCGGTCCGCCCGGACCCTGGCCCGCTGCTCCGGATGGGCGTCCAGGCAGAGCACCGTGTTGCCCAGCAGCAACGTGGTCGTGATGTGCCCGGCGATGAGCAACAGGTTCGCGAAGTTCACCACCTCGGCCTCGGTGAGGCGGACCCCGTCCACCTCCGCCTCCACCAACCGGGTGAGCAGGTCGGCCCGCGGCCTGCGCCGCCGCTCGGCCGCGTGCTCACCCAGATACGCGGTGAGCTTGCGAACCTCTCCGGTGATCTCTTCGAATCTGCGTTCCTGCTCCTCGGTGCGGTTGGTGAGGGAGAACTGCTCCGAGCTGCTGAAAAGCTTGTCCACCCAGGCCTTGAACATGAACCGGTCGTCGGCGGGCACACCCAGCAGCTCGGCGATGACGATCACCGGTAGGGGGTAGGCGAGGTCGCCGATCAGTTCCATCCGGCCCTGGTTCCCCACCGCGTCGAGCAGCTCGCGGGCGACCGCGTCGATCCGCGGCTCCAGATCGGCGACGACCTTCGGGGTGAACGCGTGACTGACCAGTCTGCGCAGCTTGCCGTGGAGCGGCGGATCCATCTGCACGAGGTTGCCCTCGCTGAACTCGTCTCGCTCCGGGATCACCCTGCCGGTGTTCGAGGAGAACGTCCTCGGTTCGCCGATGACCCGCAGCGCCTCGGCGTATCCGTAGACGTTCCACATCCCGGTGACCGTGTTGAAGCACACGGGCCGATCCGGTCGTCGGCCCCGTAGCCAGAAATGATCCGCGTGGAGATTCCATTTGTCGGCGATCGTGGTCATGACACGCCCTTCCGCTCAGCTGTCCACCCGTGGCCGTATCCGCTCGTGGAAGGCGGGAGAGGGAGTGAGTCGGCCCTCGGCCACGCGAGGACCCCCACCTCCGCGTGATTACATCAAGTAAATTGTCAAGTCAACCAAGACGGTACTCCCCCGTTCTCAGCCCGACAATCCCTCGACGTCACGGTGGCGGGGGACACGGCGCGGTCCCGAACGAAAGGTACGGCCCGCGGAAGGGGCATCCGCGGGCCGTACCCATCCCCCCTATCTCGGAAGAGCCGGGGCTTCAGTCGCCGATCAGCAGCGGCAGTCTGCTCACCCCGGTAAGACCGGGGCTGGGGCTGAAGGTCGGGCTCTCCCCGGGGTCGGTCCGCAGGCCCGGGTAGCGGTCTAGCAGGATGTTCAGGGCGACCCGCCCCTCCAGCCGGGCGAGCGGGGCGCCGAGGCAGAAGTGGATGCCCCGGCCGAAAGCCAGATGCGGGTTGGGATCCCGGGCCGGGTCGAACACGTCCGGATCCGGGAACCAGGCGGGATCGCGGTTGGCCGCGGCGATCCACACCAGGAGAAGCCGACCGGCCGGTATCCGCTGTCCGCCCAGTTCGACCTCGGCGTCGGTGACCCGGGAGAGTGCCGCGAACGGGCTGAGCAGCCGCAGCGACTCCTCGATCGCGCCCGGCACCAGCGAGCGGTCCGCCCGGACCCTGGCCCGCTGCTCCGGATTGGCGTCCAGGCAGAGCACCGTGTTCCCGACCAGGAGCGTGGTGGTGATGTGCCCGGCGACCAGGAGAAGATTGGCGAAGTTCGCCACCTCGTCCTCGGTGAGGCGGACGCCGTCCACCTCCGCCTCGACCAGCCGGGTGAGCAGGTCGGCCCGCGGCCTGCGGCGACGCTCGGCCGCATGCTCGGTCAGATAGGCCTTGAGCTTGCGCACATCCCGCAGGGCCACGTCGAGCCTGTGCTGCTGCTCCTCCGTCGGCTCGGCGAGGGAGAACTGCTCCGGGTCGGTGAACAGCCGATCGACCCACTTCCTGAACATGGACCGGTCGCTCGCGGGTATTCCCAGCAGCTCGGCGATGACGATCACCGGTAGCGGGTAGGCCAGGTCCTCCACCAGTTCCATCCGGTCCCGGCCGGCCACCGCGTCGAGCAGCTCGCGGGTGACCTCGCCGATCCGCGGCTCCAGATCGGCGACGACCTTCGGGGTGAACGCGTGACTGACCAGTTTGCGCAGCTTGCCATGGTGGGGTGGGTCCATCTGCACGAGATTTCCGTCGGTGAACTCACCCTGCTCCGGAACCACGCGGGTCGTGTCGGAGGAGAACGTCTTGTGATCGTTGACCACCTGGAGGGCTTCGGCGTAGCCGAAGACGTCCCAAATCCCGGTGGCCTCGTTGAAGGCCACCGGCCGCTCCGGCCGCCGGCCTCGCAGCCAGAAATGATCCGCGTGGACCTTCCAGTTGTCGGCGATCGTGGTCATGACCCACCCTTCCGTCTCGACGTCAGCCCGGTGTGCCTCCCGGCGTCCGCCCGCTGTCGTCGCGTCACCTCGGCGCCACTAGGAATAATAACCGTGAATATGACAGTAAGTCAGTTTTGAAGTAAGACAAATGAATGGCCCTGCCCGACAACGCCTGGGATACACCGCCCCGGACCAGGTGTTCCCACCAAATCCCAGATAAGAACGGCCACCCAGCCGCGAAATCCCGCGTTCACCGCCAAACAAAAGCTACGTTGCGTTCACAATATCTGTCAATCTACCAAACAGCACATTCCCCGTTTATCCAGGTATATCAACCAATAATTGCAATAGACATGCCATCAAATGCAACGATGGATGGTTCGGAAATTGCAGCGAGATGCCGATAAACGCAATATTGTGGAGGGAAATCCGGTCGGACACCGCGGACGAGGACCCTGAGCGACGGGGAGGGGCAAGACCATGCCAGGAGGCAGGCTCACCCACGAAGATCGGCGGAACATCGCGGCGGGACTGGCCGGAGGGCTCGGCTACGCGGAGATCGCCAGGCGATTGGGGCGGCCGACATCGACCGTCAGCCGGGAGGTGATCCGCAACGGCGGCTCCGGCGGCTACCGGGCCGACCAGGCGCACCAGGCCGCGCAACGCCGCGCCCGCCGACGCAAACCCGCTCCGGCACCGGCACGGACATCCGTCGTCGATCCGGGTGGACGCGACCCCGAAGCGGTGCGGGAGTTCGAGGACCGGCTTGTCACGCTCATGATCAAGTCTGGATTCCCACGGATGACGGCCAAGGTGCTCGTCTGTCTCTACCTCACCGACGACGGCAGGCTCACCGCCGCCGAGCTGGTCCGGCGGCTCCGGGTCAGCCCCGCGTCTATCTCCAAAGCCGTCCGCGATCTCGAAGGGGTGGGCCTGCTCCGACGCGAACCAGACCCTCGTGGAAGGCGCGACAGCTACATCGTCGGCGAGGACGTCTGGCTCCAGGCCTGGCTGGGGAGCGTCCAGGTGAACGAAGCGCTCGTCCGGATCGCCCGGCACGGAGCCGAAGTCCTCGGCGTAGCCACACCCGCCGGAGCGCGACTGGCGCACGCGGCCCGGATCCACGCACACATCGGCCACGACATGACCCATGCGGCCGAACGCTGGCATGAGACGGCCTTCACCCCGCGGAAGGCAGCATACGAGGATGACAAGGCCACACCCCCGGTGACGTGCGATAAATGCGACTACGTCTACGTAGATTGAGCTCGGGCCCGCAGAGTCGCACCTGAGCCGGACGCGCCGCCTACGGCGTATGCGGCGAACGCCGTACAGCCCGCCCGCCAGGCCCCGGCCAGGTCCGCGCCCGGCGGGAACCGGCTGTCGAGCTCCAGAATCACCATCCCGTGCGCGAACGCCCACACCGCGCGGGCCAGGTCGGGATCTCCGCCCACCGCGCGCACCAGCGGCATGGCGGCGCGGGCCTCCAAACCCTCCGGGAGGCTCTCCCGGGCGAGCGGCCGCCCGGTGATCCGGTACAGGTGGGGGTTCTCCAGCGCGAACCGCCGGAAGACCTCGGCGAGTACGGGCAGCGGCGGCTCGCCGCCGAGGCCGGCTTCCGCCTCCTCCAGCATGTCCGCGAGCACCGCCAGTCCTTCGGCCTGCAGCGCCGCCTCCACCGCCGCCTTGTCGGGCAGGTGCTTGTACAGCGAGGGGGCCCGGATGCCGAGCCGGTCGGCGATGGCCCGCATGGTCACCGCCTCGGGGCCCCCGCACTCCAGCAGCTCCCTGGCGGCGGCGACGATCTGGGCCGGGCGGTCACCCACGGCGGACGGCCCGCAGGATCGCGACACCGGTCAGCCAGCCGAGCCCGGCGGTGAACAGCGGGGGGAACACGATCGGCCCGAAGGTGTAGAAAAGCAGGACGGCCAGCGGCAGCAGGGCGGACTGTGCGATCCGGCTGGTCCGGAAGGTGAACGGCACCGCGAGGGAGACGAGGGCCGCGGCCGTGGTGGGCAGGCCGTACTTCACCGCCTCGAAGACCGCGAACGCGGCGAGGAAGACGGCGAAGACGCCCCAGGCGATCCTGCGGGCCGGGCCGACGTCAGGGGTGGCGGCAAGGGATGCGTTCACGGGGAGCTCCTTGGGCTTGCCTAGCTAACAACGTTAGCCTCACTCTAAGGCTAACGCTGTTAGCTAGCAAGAGAGCCACCCTGACAACTCAGGAAATTTCAGACCCGCGCGATCAGCGGTCGGTCGCCGCCGGGCAGCGGGTTCCGTCCGCCGGTACGCGCAGGTGCAGCAGGTACCGGTCGACCGCGTTCCTGGTGCAGGAGGTCCGGTGGTAGACACCGTGGCCGGCGCCCTCGTAGGTCACCAGCACCGCCTTGCGGCCAAGCTGCCGGCGGACGTTGACCGCCCCGTCGTGTCCGGTCGCCGGGTCGTGCCGGGCGTTGATCAGCAGGAGCCTGGGCGACTCACGGACCTTCAACGGGCGTTGCGGGGTGTTGGCCTTGTCCGGCCAGAGGGCGCAGGTCAGTATGCCCGGCTGCAGGTCCGGGTGGGTTCGCATGTGCGGAGCGGCCCGGCGCGCCCGTTCGACCAAGCGGGCGAACCGCCGATGGTTCGGGATCGTTGTCCGCAAGTCCTGGCAGGCCGCGGGGGCGGGGTGTTCCATCGTCTCCGGAGCGTCGGGCGGCAGGCCTCGCCGAGGCGCCTCGGGCCCGGGCTTGCCGGTCGCCAGCGCGGAGAGCCGCTTGGCCAGCCAGCTGAAATCGGGGCCCATGAACCCGCCGAGGTGGGCTTCGGAGAGGACCTCGAACGTCTTCAGCACCCGGCCGGCCTCGTTGGGGTCCCGCAGTTCACCCCGGTCCGCCCGGTCGAGTACCTCGTCCCAGACACGCGGCACATTCCGACCGTGCAACGCGCACGCCGTTTCGCGATCACACCAGCGGACGAACGTGCGGAACGAGTCCTCGACGTTCTTGGCTCCGCCGACCAGCAACCCTTCGGTGTCCAGGCTGCGGTCGACGTTGCTGTCCAGCGACATGGCCCGGAGGTTCCGCCCGAACAGCTCGGCGTACCGCTGGCCGACGGCCGTACCGGCCGAAACCCCGTGGTAGGAGATGGTGCGCTCGCCGAGGGCGACCCTGACCGCGTCCAGGTCGCGGGCGACGGTCCGTGAGTCGAGGTGGTCGATCACCGGTCCGGTACGGCGGCGGCAATCCGCCGCGACCTCGGCGTAGTAGGCGGCCATCCGGTCGAACTCGGCTTGGCTGCCCGGGGTCGGCGGCCAGGGATCTTTCCTCATCAGATCGGTCGAGCAGCGCACCGGGTTACTGCTTCCGACACCGCGCGGGTCGACGCCGACGAGGTCGAACCTGGCCAGGATCTCCGGGCTGAAGTAGTCGGCGGCCCCCCGCTGGATGTATTCGGAGACGGGCCCGCCCCCGGGGTCGACGAAGAGCACCCCGATCCGCCGGGCCGGGTCCCCGGCCTTGCGCCGGGCCACCGCGAGGTCGAACGCCGGGCCGTTCGGCTTGGCCCAGTCGATCGGTACCCGGACCGTGCCGCATTCGGCGGTCTTCTCGCCGGCACACGGCTTCCAGTCGATCGCCGGTTTCCCGGTCGCGGCGTGCGCCGGACCCACCGAGAGGGTGAGCACGGCGCTCACCACCACGGCGCCCAGCGCCCCAACACGTCGTGTCATGGATTCCTCGTCTCCTTCGCGGATATGCCTCGCCCACCGCCGGACATCGCAGCGCCGGAAATCAGGGCGAAGACCGGGAGCCCGGCTTGGCTCCCGTGATCACGTTCACGAAGCCATGCAAGCCGGGTACGGCGTGCCGCCACAGGAGCCCTCACCCCCATCGGGAAATGGGGGCTCGCACCCCTTCGCGCGGCGGTCCCAGCTCGTACAGTGACGGCCATGACGGCGAACGGCACGACCCACGCCGCAGCGGCGCTCCGCGGTAACCCGCTGGGTTTCGTGCTGTCGGTCTGGCCGCTGAGGGCGCTCGCCTTCCAGCTCTCCGGCATCGTGACCGGCCTGATGACCGTGGTCTGGCTCCCGGTGGCCCTGGTGTGCGGCGTGGTCGTCCTGACGCCGTTGCTCATCCGCCCGCTGGTGGAGATCGAGCGGCGGCGGGCGGCGATCCTCGGTGACCCGATACTCCCGGACACCCACCGAAGACCGGACCGGCAGGGGGTCGCCGCATGGCTCCGCTCGCGGTACGCCGAAGCAGCCACCTGGCGGGAGCTGGCCTACCTGGTACTGCACGGCGGTGTTCTGCTGCTGTCGGATCTCCTCGCGCTGGTGGCCGGGCTCACCCCGATGCTCGTCTTCCTCAGCGGCGTGACGACCTTCCTGGCGTCGGAACCGGGCACGGCCCCGGCGGGGGCCGCGCCGGGGCCGGTCGAGAGCGGCGTGGGAGTGCACGTCACCGCGGGGGCGGCGTTCGCCGTGGCGGCCACGCTCGTGCTCCTCTGCTACACCACGACCCTTGCCGCGCTCGCCCACCGGGAAGTCGCCCGGCTGCTGCTCTCCCCCGGCGACGAGGTGCGGGTGCGGACGCTGACGCGCTCGCGGGCCCGCCTGATCGACGCCTTCGAGGTGGAGCGGCGGCGCATCGAGCGGGATCTGCACGACGGCGCCCAGCAGCGGCTGCTCCGGCTCGGCATGACCCTGGTCACCGCCCAACTGGAGCTCGACCACGATCCGGAAGCCGCCAAACCGCTGATCAGGCAGGCCACCGAGGAGGCCGGGGCGGTCCTGGTCGAGCTCCGCGAACTGGTCCGCGGCATCCATCCGCAGGTGCTCACCGACCTGGGTCTGCCCGCGGCCGTCGCCGAGCTGGCCGACCGATCCCCCGTGCCGGTGACCGTGGACCTGCGGGTGCCCCGGCGTCTTCCGCCCTCCGTCGAATCCGCCGCGTACTTCGTCGTCGCCGAAGCGCTGGCCAACGCGGCCAAGCACGCTCGGGCGACCCGCGTCCGGGTGACGGGCGCGGCCACCGGGGAAACCCTGGTCGTCGAGGTCCGCGACGACGGGCGTGGCGGGGCCGATCCGGCGTCCGGAACCGGCCTGGCCGGTCTCGCCGACCGTGTCGACGCCCTCGACGGCGTCCTCACCCTGACCAGCCCTCGCGGTGGACCGACCACCTTGGGCTTGGAGTTGCCGTGCTCCGGATAGTCCTCGCCGACGACGCCACGCTGCTGCGGGAGGGGCTCGTCGCGCTGCTCGCCCGCTTCGGCCACCAGGTCGTGGCCGCCGCGGACGAGCCGGACGCGCTGGCCGCCGCCGTCGCCGGGCATCGGCCCGACGTCGTGGTCACCGACGTGCGCATGCCGCCGACCTTCACCGACGAGGGTTTGCGCACCGCCGTCGCCCTGCGCCGGGAACACCCCGGGCTGCCGGTACTCGTCCTCAGCCAGTACACGGCCACGGCCTACGTCGCCGAACTCCTGGCGTGCACCGACTCCAGAGGTGTCGGCTACCTGCTCAAAGACCGGATCCTGCGGGTGCGTGAATTCGTCGACGGCGTCGAGCGGGTCGCCGCCGGAGGCTGCGTCGTCGACCCCGAGGTCGTACGCCATCTGCTGACCAGGCGCCAGGACCCCCTGACCCGGCTCAGCCCGCGGGAACGCGAAGTCCTCGCCCTCATGGCCGAGGGCCGCTCCAACGCCGCGATCGTCAAGGAGCTGACGATCAGCGAGAAGGTGGTCGGCAAGCACATCAACTCGATCTTCACCAAGCTGGACCTGCCGCCCACCAACACCGACGACCACCGCCGGGTCCGCGCCGTCCTCACCTACCTGCGCGCCTGACGCAACACCCGCATCGGCCGAGGGTTTCGGCGAAGCCACGCCGCGCGAATGTACGGCCCCTCAATCGGAGCGGATCCCGGAAGCGGAGAACGCGGGTGAGAGGCCGGGCCAGTGCTCCGCCTGGCAGAGGACCGGCGGGCGGTCGAGGGGGGCGGGCAGGACGAGCTCGCGGGCGCCGCCGTACTCGGCCCCGGTCCAGACGTCGACCCATCGCCCCGCCGGAAGGTACGCGGCGACGCTCTCGGCCGACGGTTCGGTCACCGGGACGACGAGCAGGGCGTCGCCGAGCCGGTACTGGAGCGGGTAACGCCAGATCAGCGGATCGTCCGGGTGGTCGAAGAAGAGGCCGCGCATGAGCGGGGCTCCCCCGGCGACGGTCCGCCGGGCCTCTTCGGCGAGGTAGGGCACGAGTCGTTCCCGCAGCCGCGCGAACGCCCGGAACACCGGCAGCACCCGGGCGTCACCGGTACGTTCGGCGATGTTCCACGGCGTCCGGTCGCGGGACGGGGCGCGGTGACGGTTGAACTCGGAGTGGTACTGCATGATCGGCATGAAGACGGAGGTCCCGGCCGCCCGCAGGTAGAGTTCGGCGCCGGGGATCTCCCCGGAGAACCCGGCCAGGTCCCAGCCCCAGTACACGATTCCGCAGGCCGACGCGGTGATCCCGGCCCGGATCGAGGATCGGAAGGCCTCCCAGGTGGAGTCCTCGTCGCCCGCCCAGAACACCCCGTGCGGCTGCGACCCGGCGAACCCGGCCCGGCTGAACGTCACCGGCGCCTTGCCGCAGTCGCGCAGCAGGTCCCCGAACGCGCGGGCGTAGTGCACGGGGAACAGCCCGTTGCCGTCGGCGCCCCGGCGGCCGTCGGCGTACCGCAGGTCGTGGCCCCAGGCGTGCTCGCCGCCGTCGGTCTTGAAGCCGTCGACACCGACCTCCTCGACGAGGTAGCGGCGTTTCGCCGTCCACCAGTCGCGGACCTCCCGGGAGGACAGGTCGGGCATGAGCGCCAGCGGAAACCACCAACCCCGATTCCGGTACGGACGTCCGTCGGCCTCGCGGACGCCGTACCCGCGCTCGACGAGCTGCCCGGCGTCGAGCGCGGCCTGGCCGATCGGGTGCGGGCGCGTCTTCTGCAGCGGGATCTGCCACAGCAGGACCTTGATCCCGCGGTCGTGGAGCTCGTCGACGAGCCCCTTGGGGTCGGGCCACGGCCCGTCGGGCGGGAACCGGTAGTCGGCGAGCCGATGCGGCTCCTCGCCGGGCTCGTACTCGGCGCCGCGGAAGGCGGTGAACGTGGACTCGTCACTCCACGCCTCGATGACCAGGGCACCGACCGGGATGTCCAGGTCGCGGTGGCGGTCCATCTCCCGGAGCACCCTGGCCTGGGTGTTCCACTCGTTGCCGCTGGCCCAGAGCCGGAACACCCAGGAGGGCAGTTCGACCGGCCGCCCCACCCGGTCCAGGAACGCGTCCAGCACGTCGGCCGGGGCGGCGCCGTCGAGCAGCCGCAGGGTCAGGTCGCCGGAGGGCGCCTCCGCCTCCACCCGGAGCCGTCCGGGCTGGGCGGCGCCGACGTCGTACCAGGTCCTGGCCGAGGTGTCCACGTGCAGACCCCAGCTGCCGACCCCGCCGACGACCAGGGCGAACGGCATCGGCAGGTAGGTGCGGCCGTGCGTGCCCTGCGCCTTGTACTGCTCGAACACGACCGCGTCGAGGGCGCGCCCGCGCTGGTCGACCGCGTCGAACCGCTCGCCGAAGCCGACCACGTGCTCGCCGTCGGAGAGCGGCAGGTCGAACCGGACCCGGAGCGGGCCGTCGGCGTCCGCGAGCCAGCGCACACTTCCCGGGATCACCCGGTCGGCGCCTTCCACGGTCAGCGTGCCGCCGTCCGTTCGCCAGCTCGCGGCGCTCACCTCGAACCAGCGAGTGGTACGGCCGCCGCCGTCCGCGCCGGTCGCGCGGAACCGGTACCGGTACCGGTGTCCGGCGTGCAGGACCGGGCTGGTCGCGGTCCACGATCCGGCGGCGGCCCGGGCGGCCCGGCTCTGCGCGGCGGCGAGATGGCCGCCGTCGACGGTACCCTGCCCCGATTCCGCGGCTTCGCCCGGTTCGCCGGAGACGGCCGGGACGAGGTCCAGCAAGGCCGGTTCCCCGCCGTCCACGACCCACTCGGCGACCACCGCGGCCACCCGGGCGGATGCCCTGACCCGCAGCTCGACCGTCTGCCCCGCCTCGGGGCGCGCGGGCACCCGCTGGTCCTCGGCGGTCGCGTACGGGTGCCCGGATCCGAACGGGCGATGCCGGATCACGGGCGGATCCCCAGTTCGTCGGCGAGGATCAGGTACATGCCGTGCGACCAGAGCAGCGGAGTGGCCACGGTGCCCCACCGTTTCACCCACTCCGCGTGGCGGTCGGGGGCGAGCAGCACGCCGGAGACCTGTTCCGGCAGTTCCCCGGCCGGGGTCGCCTGACCGGCCATCCACCGCAGGTACCGCAGGGCGTCGCCCGGCCGCCCGGCCCGGGCGTGGTTCCAGCCGAGGAACCCGGCGAGCAGGATCCACCGGCCGCCGCCGTAGAAGGTGTCGGCGAGATAGCGGTGCACCCCGCCGTCCCGGGCCAGTCGCCGCTCGACCTCGGTCACCGTGGCCACTCCGATCGGGTGGTCCGCGGCGACCAGGCCGAACGGTTCGACGCAGGCGAGCAGGCTCGCGTCCACCGCGTCGGTGCCGAGCCATTTGGTGAGGTGCCGGACCGGTCCCGCCTCACCCGGCCGGGCGCCTGTGGCCGCGCCGGGCGCCGTACCCTCCTCCGGGGGAACCGGGCCGGAAGGCCCGAGGCCGTCGACCGGGCCGCCGGCGACGCCTTCGGCGGCGATCAGGCGCTCGATGCCGGCGACGGCCGTCCGCGCCTCGTCGCCCGCCGCGCCGAGCCGGATCGCGGCCCGAAGTCCGGCGTGGATCGCGCCCAGGGTCGACACGTGCCGACGGTCCAGGTGCTCCTCCCACCAGTCGTAGCAGGGCTGCCGCCAGAACGCGGTCAGGTAGCGGGCGGCGATCCGCGCGGCGCCCACGGCATCGGGCAGGTCCGCGCCGTGCCGGTTCAGATGCCGGTCGAGCGCCCAGAGCCAGGTGCCGTAGCCGTCCAGCTGGTGGTTCCACCAGTCGTCGGCGCCGTCGGCTCCGTCGAGGGTGAACCGGGTGGGCAGCATCTCCTCCGCAGGTACGGCTTCGCCGCGGGCGGCCCGTTCGACGAGGGATTCGACCCGGCCGGCGCGGGCGCCGATCACCCGCGCGCACCAGGTGTGGAACGCGCCCGCTCCGGCCGCGTCTCCGCTGCGGCTCATGCCTTCCGCGATGAACGCGCCGTCCCGCAGCCACGAATATCCGCGATACGCCGAAAAATCGGGACTCGCCGGGTAGGCACCTGACGGCGACTGATGTGATTTGATCACATCGACACTGCGGGACACGAGCCTGGCGAGTTCGGCCAGAGTCGGCGTGCTTCCTACGCTCACGTGGGTATTTCTCCTGTTGGGAATCAGCCGAGCAGCTTGTCGACCGCGGCGGCCGCGGCGGTGAGGGCTTCCTCCACGGTTTTACGGCCTGCGGCGGCGTTTGCCAGCTCCTCGGTCACCGTGTCCTGCATCTCCTGTTGACGCTTGATCACCGGAGGCAGGGCGATGGACGTGAGCGAGTCGAAGACGGCCTGACGGTTGGCTGGCTTGGGAGCCTTGAGGTATCCGGCGAGCACCGACCGGTCGGCGACGGGCGGCAGTTCCCAGGACGACTCGATGCGGGTGGTCGCCGCCGTGCCCGAGGAGGAGAGGAACCGCGCCCAGGCGAAGGCCTCCTTGCCGTGTTTGGTGCCGGCCGAGGCGGCCACCGCGTTGTGGAAGACCGCGCTCGCCTTGGTCGCGTCGCCCGGCTCGACCACCACGTCCCACTCGAACGGCACGTCCTTCAGTCCGGCGAACTGCCAGATCCCGTTGTGCCACATCGCGAGTTTCCCGGATTTGAAGAGGTTGGTGTCGTAGTCGGCGGTCCCGCCGATCTCGGCCTCGGTCGGCATGACCTTGCCGACCTTGCCCACCAGCCATTTCGCCGCCTTGATCCCGGCGGGGCCGTTGAACGCGGACTTCTTGCCGTCGGCGGAGAGAAACTCCCCGCCCGCCTGCTTCAGCGTCTTGTAGAACTCGAAGAACTGGACCGGCTGGTAGTCGCCGTACACCTTGGCCTTGCGGTCGGTGAGCCTCTCCGCCGCGGCCTGCTCGTCCTTCCAGGTCCAGTCGGCGGTGGGCTCGGGCACCCCGGCCTTCTTGAACAGCTCCTTGTTGTAGAAGAGCACGACCGTGGAGAAGGAGGCGGGCAGCGCGTACTGCTTGCCGTCGTGCTTGAACGCCGCCAGCGACTCGGCCGCGTAGACCGACGGATCGGCGTCGCCCGCGACGGTGCCGAGGTCGAGCAGCGACCCGGCGGCCGCGTAGGTGACGAAGTTCTCGTAGTTCAGCTCGAAGGTGTCCGGCGCGGTGCCGCCCGCGATGCTCGTCTGCAGTTTGGTGAAGTACTCGTCGTAGGGCGCGGTCTCCACCACCACGTCGATGTTCTTGTTCTCCGCCTCGAAAGCCGTGACGATCTTGTCGAGGTCCTTCACATGATCGGGCGCCGCCGAGAAGGTGAGGTAGCGCAGCGTCACCTTGCCTCCGGGGGTGCTCTCGGCGCTCCGGGTGGCCGAACCCTGGGAGCAGGCCGAGGCGAGCAGGCCGACGACCAAGGCCGCCGCGGCGGCTTTTGCGGTTCTGGTCATGGGGTCTTTCCTTTACTTCAGACCGGACTGGGCGACGCTGGCGATGACGTGTCGCTGCGCGAAGACGTAGAGGATGAGGATGGGGACGACGCTGACCACGGACCCGGCCATGACGACGTTCCACTCGGTGGTGAACTGGCCGTGCAGCTCGGCCAGGCCCAGCGGGATGGTCCGGAACTCCGGCGACCTGATGATGATCAACGGCCAGAGGTAGCTGTTCCAGCTCGCCATGAAGCCGAAGATCGCGAAGGTGGCGAGCGCGGGCCTGATCAGCGGGAGGATCACGGAGACGAAGATCCGCAGATGTCCCGCGCCGTCCAGCACCGCCGCCTCGTCGAACTCCTTGGGCACCTGGGCGACGGCCTGCCGCAGCAGGAACACCCCGAACGCCGAGGCGATGGAGGGGGCCAGGAGCGCGAAGTAGGTGTCCACCAGGTTGAACATGCGCATCTCGATGAAGAGCGGCACCACCAGCACCTGCATCGGCACCATCAGCGTGGTCAGGTAGACCGCGAACAGCACCCCCCGGCCGGGGAACGGCAGCCGGGCGAAGGCGTAGGCGGCCATCGCGCCGGTGACCAGCTGCAGGATCGTGGAGGCGGCGCCGATCCAGGCGCTGTTCAGCACGATCCGCCAGAACGGCATGGCCTCCAGGAGCCGGCCGTAGGCGTCCAGGGTGGGGTCGTCCGGGGTGAGGTCCGGCGGGGTGGCAAGCACCGCCCCGTCGGGCGTGACCGAGGTGATCACCGCCCAGGCGAACGGGAAGAGCATCACCAGCGCGCCCAGGACGACCAGGGCGTACCGCACGACCTTACCCATAGTTCACCCACCGCCGCTGGGCCCGGACCTGGACCACGGTGACGATCAGGACGACGGCGAAGAGCAGCCAGGAGAGCGCCGAGGCCATGCCCGCCCGGCCGTACCGGAAGGTCAGATCGTAGATCTGCTCCACCACGACCTGGGTGGCCCCGGCCGGACCGCCGCCGGTCATCACGTGGACCTGGTCGAACACCTGAAAGCCGTTGATCAAAGAGATCACGATGACGAAGAACGTGGACGGGGAGAGCAGCGGCAGCGTGACGTACCGGAACCGCCGGAGACCGCCGGCCCCGTCGACCCGCGCCGCCTCGTGGTACTCCTTCGGGATCGCCTGGAGTCCCGCAAGCAGAATGATCATGACGAAGCCGAGGTCCTTCCACGCCGAGGCGAGGATGACCGACGGCATCGCCCACACCGGGTCGGTCCACCAGCCGGGCCCGGCCACGCCGATCAGGCTCAGCGCCTGGTTCACCAGCCCGGTCGCCGGGTTGAGCAGCCACTTCCACATCAGCGCGACGACCACCCAGCTCGTGATCACCGGTAGGAAGTAGATCGCCCGGAACAGGTCGCGGCCCTTCATCGCCCGGTTGAGCAGCACGGCCAGCCCGAGCCCGCCCGCGTAGACCAGCGGCAGATACCCGGCGATGAAGTACAGGGTGTGCCAGAACGCCGCGCGGGTCTCCGCGTCGCCGAGCAGTTCGGCGTAGTTCCCCAAACCCACCCACGTCATCGGCTGGATCAGGTTCCACTCGTGCAGGCTGGTCCAGAGCGAAGCCGCCATCGGGACAAGGGTGAACAGGGTCAGCGGGATCGCGCTGGGCAGCAGGAACAACGCGACCGTCCCCGCGTACCGCAGCCGCCGCCGTCCCTGCGCCTTCGGCCCGGCCGTGGCGCCTGCCTTCGGCCCGGCTTTCGTCTTGACCGCGGTCATACCCGCACACCCCGGCGACGGCCGCGCGCCGCCGACACCGCATAGGCGATACGGCCTGCGGATCCCGTACGGCCTGTGGCCGGTCCGGCGACCAGGTCCCCGCAACGGATCAAGGCGGCCACGGCGAACCCGGCACGGGGGCACCGGATCCGGTGCGCGAAGCCGGCGGAAGCCGCCGATCCGGCCGTACGACGTCCCCATCCGGGACGGCCTTGGGCGGGCCGGGCGGTCACGGGGTGGCTCCGATGAGGCGGGCGCGGACCAGGCGGCCCTGCTCCCCCGCGGTGCCCGCCGCGTCGAACGGGGTGGCGAGCACGAGGGCCGCGGCCCCCTGGGCCCAGCTGGTGTCGTCCCAGCTCTCCACCTCGATCTCGATGTCGCGACGGCCGGGCAGGAGCTGGGCGCGTACCGCCGGGTCGAAGCCGGTGCGCCAGTGCGGCCAGTCGGCCGTGCCCTCGCCGAGGACCACGACGACCTCGGGGTCGACGATGTTGATCAATCCTGCGACGGCCCGGCCGAGGATCGCCCCGGCTTCGGCGAAGACCGCCCGTGCGGCGTGCTCGCCGTCGGCGGCGGCCCGGCCGAGCGCGGCCACCGGGCCGCGCCGCGCCCCGCCGGCTCCGGACGGGTCGTCCGCGGGGATCGTCAACCCTTTCGCGCCGGCGGCGGCGAGCAGACCGGCCGCGCCGACGAACGCCTCCAGACAGCCGGCGGCCCCGCAGCCGCAGACCGGGCCGCCGGGGTCGATCGGGACGTGCCCGAACTCTCCGGCTCCGCCTCGGGCACCCCGGTAGACCCGGCCGTCGGTGACGATCGCCGCGCCGACGCCCCGGCCGATGGTGAGGACGAGGAAGTCCCGGTGGGTGCGCCCCTTGCCGTACAGGCGTTCGGCGGCGGCGAGCGCGTTGACGTCGTTCTCCACCAGGACCGGCAGGCGGAGGCGGCGGCGGAGCCGTTCCCCGACCGGCATCGCCTGCCAGCCGAGGGTGGGCGCGTTGACGGTGCCGACGGCCTGGTCGTCGACGCCGCCGGGGACGCCGACCCCGATCCCGAGGAGCGGGGGTGTCCGGGTGGCCTGGGCGACGACGTCCTCGACCGCGTCGCACAGGTCGGCGAGGGCGTCCGGGGCGGCCGGGTCGAAGGGCCGCTCCCAGGAGCCGAGGACTTCGCCGTCGAGCCGTACGTCCACGATGACCAGGCGGTCCGCGGCGACCTTGATGCCGAGGGCGCGTCCGGCGCCGCCGACCAGGCCGAGCCGCTGGGCGGGCCTGCCGCCCCGGGACGGCCGCAGATCGAGTTCCTCCAGCATGCCGTTGCCCAGGAGTTCCTTGGTGAGCCCGGTGACCGACGCGAGGCTGAGGTCCAGCCGCGCGGCGATCTCGGTGCGGCTCAGCGGGCCGACCGTGCCGAGCAGCGCGAGGATCGCCGTCCGGGTGAGGTCGCCGCGATCTGTGCCGGAACGCGGTACAGCCATTGGGGGGGACCGACTTTCTTCGGAACTAAAGTTAGTAGTGAAGAATATGGAGCGATCTCCGCATATCTGTCAATAGCCTGGCTCAGCCACCAATCCGGATATTTCCATGGAATAGATGTTGAGTCTTATATGAGACTTGTCATATATTCAGTGGAATGTCGCTTCGACACGCCCTGCTGGGATTTCTCTCCCTCCGCCCGCTGACCGGCTACGACCTGAAGAAACTCTTCGACGGCACCGTGCGCCACTTCTGGACCGCGGATCAGGCGCAGATCTACCGCACCCTGGTCCAGCTCGGCGCCGAAGGACTGGCCGACGTGTCGGTCGTCCCCCAGGACGGCAGACCCGCCCGCAAGGAGCACCGCCTCACGGCCGCGGGCCAGGCGGCGCTGCGCGACTGGCTCAGCGGCCCGACGGCGGAACCCCCCGTGCGGGAGGCGTTCCTGATCAAGGTCTTCTTCGGCGCCCACCTCACGGCCGAGGAGCTCCGCACCATGCTGGACGACCGGATCGGGCAAGCCCGGGAGCGGCTTTCGGCACTCCGGGCCGTCGCCGCCGCGCACCGGGACGCACCCCCGCGCCTCGACCGGCTGCTCCGCCTGGCGACCGTGGAGAACGGGATCCGGCACATCGAGGTCGAGATCGAATGGCTGGAGGCGCTTCGCGTGGACGTGACCGACCCGGACACGGGGATGCGGCGGATCCTCGACCGGATCGAGGCGGGACGGTGACGGCGGCGGCACTCCTGGCGGCGACCGGATTCACCCTGGTGGCGCTCTTCCAGGTGGCGCTCGCGGCGGGCGCGCCGTGGGGGCGCGCGGCCTGGGGTGGCGGGCACAGCCGGCTACCGGCCCGGCTCCGGGTGGCGAGCGCGTTCTCCGCGCTGGTGCTGACGATCGCGGCGCTGATCGTGCTGGAGCGCGCCCGGGTGGTGGACGCCTGGCTCCCCGCCGCGTCCGCCCGCTGGGCCACCTGGGGGGTGACCGTCGCCATGGCGGTGAGCGCCATCGGAAACCTCGCCTCACCGAGCAGGTGGGAGCGGTCCCTCATGGCGCCCGTCGCCTCACTGCTGGCCGTACTCTCCCTGATCGTGGCCGTCGGTTAGCCGACGCGGGGCGCGGCACCCACGGGATTCGGCGTCGCGCCCGTCCACGCGGGTGCCGCCAGGCCCTGGCTTTGTCCCGACAAATCTGGAGAAATCTCCCCGTTGCACTGCGCATGGGCCCGGCTGACAATCACCTTCGACACCGGTCGGATCCCCCGTCACCTCGGGAACGGGTCCGAGCCTCGCGCCCCTGCGACAACGGGAGATCGTCATGCGTGCTCCGCTCAGAACGACCAGAGCCCTCGCCGTCGGCGCCGCCCTCGTCACCGGGCTGACCCTGACGGCCACCCCCGCCGCCGCGATCGAGCTCACCTACTACGGCCCGTACAACACCCTGCAGTACTGCCAGGACGACTACACCCGCAACTCCTCGGGCTGGCAGCCCGGCGTCCACTACATCCCCTGCCGGTGGGGCAACCCCGAGGGGCAGGGCAACGGCTACTACTGGGGCAGAATCAGGGTCTGACCGGGGGCCTGAATCGGCGTTCCGCGAGCTGAGGACCTCAGACTCACCGAGTGACGATCCAAACGTGGTTTCCCGGGGCACTCGGACCACGCCGCGGCGAGCGGGATCCCCTTTCCGCCGGACACCGCAGCGGGCGGCACTCCGACGGCGATCCCGCCCCACGGGACCGGCCCGGAGCCGACGGCCGTACGGGCCGCGCGGCGCGATCCGTCCACGTCCTCAGCCACCGTGGAACCCGTGTCGCCCATCGGGCGGGGAACCGCACGCCGGGTCAGGACGGCAGGGTACGGACCAGGTGGTCCCAGGCGTCGGCGAGCTGCCGGGGGCCGTAGCAGCGGTCCCTTTTGGCCAGCGCCTCCGCCGGGTCGGACCAGCTGTAGTCCGCCCCGGTGGCCGCGGCGGCCAGCTGCATGCGGCACGCCTTCTCCAGGAAGATCGCGGTCAGCACCGCGGTGGGCACGTCGGGGCCCACGGTGACCAGGCCGTGCCGGTGCAGCAGGACGGCGTTGCGGTCGCCCAGCGCCGCGGCAAGCCGTTCCCCCAGGTCCCGGGTGTGGATCAGGTCCCCGGTCTCGGTGAACCGCGCGACGTCGGGCGGCTGGAAGAGGGTGCCCTCATGGCCGATCGGGAGGAGCGGCAGACCGGTCGCGGCGAAGACGACCGCCGCTTCGGCGTGGCTGTGCACGACCGCCCCGACGTCGGGCCGGACGGCCATGATCTCGGTGTGGATGGGGAACTCCAGATGCACCCGCCCCGTCCCGGCGAGCCGTCTGCCGTCCCGGTCGATCCGGACGACCCGGTCGGGGGTGACCTCCTGGTATCCGTATCCGGCGCCCTTCAGCCAGACGTCCCGCCCGTCCGGGTCACGCTGCGACAGGTGCCCCCAGACCATGTCGGTGTGCCCGTTCGCCGCCAGCACCCGGCAGCCGAGCGCCACCTGGGCCGCCGGATCGGTCACGGGGTCCCCTTGACGAGGAAGTCGCCGACGATCCGGTTGAACTGCTCCGGCTGCTCGAACATGGGCCAGTGCCCCGCGCCGGTGATCGTGTCGTAGGAGCCGCGCGGCAGGATCTCGCTCGCCCGGTGGCCCACCTCGGCGGGGGTGGTGGGGTTGTGGTCGGTCCAGACGACGAGGGTCTCGTGCGGAATCCGGGCGAGTTCGTCCTCGCCGAGCATGTAGGCCCGGTTGCCCTCGCCGGGCTGCTCCGCGACCAGCTTGGCCTGGGCCTCCTGGGCTCCGGGGAGCGTGTAGTAGCGGTATCGGCATTCGACGAGCTCGTCGGTGACGACGGACGGGTCGAGCATCAGCCATTCCAGGCGCGCCCGTACGCTCTCCCTGGTCGGGGCCGCGGCCGCCTTGGCGGTGACGGCTTTGACCTGGGCGTGGACCCGTTCGCTCTCCTCCCGGCGGTCCTTGCCGGACAGCAGGAGCCCCGCTCCGGTGACGGAGACGACCCGGTCCACCCGGTCGGGGTGGGTGAGCGCGGTGTACAGCGCGGTCCAGCCGCCCAGGGACTGCCCGACGAGGTGGGCCTTGTCCACCTCGATGGCGTCCAGAAAGCGGAGCAGGTGTTCGGTGAAGAGCGGGGCGTGGTAGGTGACGTCGACCGGCCTGGCGCTGAGGCCGTGGCCGATGGCGTCGATCGCGTGGACCCGCAGGCCGCGCTCGGCGAGGGGCAGGACGTTGCGCAGGAACGCCTCGGCGTGCCCGGTCAGGCCGCCCAGGAGGATCACCGCGTCGCCGTCCCCGGCCTCGACGGATCGGGTACGCCATCCGCCCGCGTCGCGGAAACGGATCTCGGCACCGAGGGCTTCGGTCCAGAATGTGCTGTTCAAGGGTTCTCCTTTAGCGGGTCAGGAATTCGGCGAGCGCCTCGCCGACGACGGCGGGCTGCTCGTACTGCGGCCACTGCTTGGCGTCCGGCACGGTGACGACCCGTGCGCCGGGTACGGCCGCGGCGGCGGTGTGCACGACGGCGGGCGGGGTGTGCCCGTGCTCGCCGCGGATGAACAGGACGGGTACGGCGAGGCGCGCGAGCCGCTCGGGGGTGAGCACCGCGGCGTCGTTGTCGGCGGCCCGGACCAGGCGATGGACTTCCCGCGCCTGTTCGGGGGCGTAGAGGGCGGTGCGGACCTGAACCAGCTCGGGATCGACGGTCTCGGGAGCGTGGAGCAGCCCGGCGAGCCGGACTTGTACGGCCTCGGGGGTCGGCTCCCGGTACGCCTGCCCGCCCCGCTCGTAGGCGGTACGGATCCTGTCGTCGGCGAGCCGTTCGGATTCCGGTTGGAGCCCGGCGGGTTCGATGAGCGCGAGCCTGCCCACCCGGCCGGGGTCGCGGAGCGCGAGCAGCACCGCCACCCAGGCGCCGAGGGACTGCCCGACGAGGTCGGGCCGGTCCAGGCCGAGGGCGTCGAGGACGGACGCGGCGTGGTCGGCGAGCCGTTCGACGCCGTAACCGCCGGGTGAGCGGCCGGTGAGCCCGTGCCCGAGCAGGTCGAAGGCGATCGCCCGCCGACCGGATGCGGCGAGCGCGGGGAGGGTTCGGGCGAAGGTCTCGACGTGGCCTCCCCGGCCGTGCAGGAGCACGACCGGATCGCCCTCGCCCAGCGAGACCACCCGGGTGACGACGCCTCCGGCGGGGATGTGGCGGACCTCGGCCCCGAGCAGACCGGTCCACAGACTCGGCGCGCTCACAGGTGTGCCCGAAGGAAGGCGACGGAGTGCTCCCAGGTGGTCTGGGCCGCTTGCGGGTGGTAGTGGGGATGGGTGTCGTCGTGGTAGGCGTGCCCGGCCCCCTCGTGTACGTGCACCTCGACGTGGTGTCCGCTGAGTTTCAGCGTGTCGCCGAGCCGGGTGACCTGGTCGAGCGGGATGACGGTGTCGGCCCCGCCGAAATGGGCCTGGACAGGG
This sequence comes from Rhizohabitans arisaemae, assembly GCF_025996515.1. Lineage (GTDB taxonomy): Bacteria > Actinomycetota > Actinomycetes > Streptosporangiales > Streptosporangiaceae > Rhizohabitans > Rhizohabitans arisaemae. The sequence continues at coordinate 219,795 of NZ_BLRH01000021.1, read as the reverse complement.
CAGCGGACTTGATCGGCGGCGGCGATGCGGGAGCGGACCCGGCCGGTGGGGCTGTAGGCGGGGGGCAGCTCAGGCAGCCCGTACAGCGGGACGACGCAGGCCAGCCGGTCGGTCCGGGTGGCCCAGGCGAGGACCAGCCCGCCCCCGAGGCAGAAGCCGATGGCGCCGGCGCGGGAGACGTCCACGTCGCCGCGGCCGGAAAGGTAGTCCAGCGCGGCCTCGCAGTCGGGCACGGCCTGCTCGTCGCGGGCGGCCAGGAACGCCTTGGCCCGCCGCTCCTCGGGGGTGGTGTGGTCCTTCGGCGGCTCGCCGCCGATCCGGCTGAACAGGTCGACCGTGAGGCAGGCGAAGCCTTCGGCGGCGAGGCGTTCGGTGACGGCTCTGCGGTGCGCGGTGACTCCGAGGTTCTCATGCGCCATGATCACGACGGGGGGCCGGTCGACCCCTTCGGGCAGTGCGAGGTATCCGCGGATCTCGTCCGCTCCGCTGGGAAAGGTCACCCAGTCGGCGCGGGTCGGGTGGTTCACGGTGTCATCCTTCCGGTAGGGCTCTCGCCGGGGCCGGCGGTGCGGGGATCCGGGCGAGCAGCTGGTGGATCTGGGCGGCGAGGCCGTGCAGGCGGCGGCGGGGCAGCCGGGCGGTGGGACCGCAGATCGCGATGGCGCCCACGGGCCGTCCGGCGACCAGGACGGGGACGGCGACCGCGGCGATCCCGGGGATGTACTCCTCGATCTCGATGGCGTGTCCCCGGTTCCGGCACGCCTCGACCTCGCGGAGGAACCGCGCGGGGTCGGTGATGCTGGACGGCGTCCGGCGGGCCAGTTTCAGGTGGGGGATCAGGCTCTCGGCCTCCTTGGCGGGCAGCCCGCTGAGGATGGCGCGGCTGATGCCTCCGTTGGCCAGCACCGAACGCCGCCCCACGGGGGAGAGCCCCTCGCCGGCGTTCGGGCTCTCGCCCCTGGCGGTGATCACCAGGGTGCGGTCCCGCCAGTCGACCTCGGCCACCAGCACCGTCTCCCCGGTGGTGCGGGCGAGCTCCTCGGCGACGCCCCGGGTGAGGTGGGCGAGCGGAGCGGTGGCCGAGACCAGGCTGCCCAGTTCGAGCAACCTGGACCCGAGCGCGTAGGCCCCGTCCTCGTCCTGCCGGAGGAATCCGCGTTCGACCAGGCTCACCGCGATGCGGTGGGTGCTGGTCTTGGGCACCCCGGCCGCCTTGGCCAGCTCGGTGAGCTGGAACCGGGGGTGGGCGGCGCTGAAGGCGCAGAGCACGTCCAGCGCCCGGTCCACGGCGCGGACTCCGCGGCGGCGGGCACCCTCGTCGTCGGGGGTGTGGTGTCCGAGGTCGTTGTTCATGGCATCCTCACGCGCAGTACGGCGGCGCCTGGTCGGCGTTGTCCCTGGTGATAAGGATGTCCTTTACGGTGTCGATCTTCTTCACCCCGGTCTTGCCCCGGAGCAGGCCGACGACGTTGTCGATGGCGAGCTCCCCGACGCTGCGCGGGGTGTTGCTGACGGTGACGGCGAACTCGCCGGAGACGACGGCCTTGACCCCCGCCGGGCTGCCGCCGTTGGTCAGGATCTTGATGTCGCTCCGGTTCGCCGCTTTGAACGCGGCGAGGACGCCCAGCGCCATGTCCTCGTTGTGGACGAAGACGTACTTCACCGTGGGGTGCGCCTGCAGCAGGTTCTCGGCGACCTCCTGCGCCTTGGCCCGCTGCCAGAACGCCGGCTGGTCGAAGACCAGCTTCACCTGACCGCCGACGGCCTCCTTGAAGGCGTTGTTCATCAGGTCGGCCGCCGCGCCGGGCGCGCCGCCGACCACGGCGACGCTCGACTTCCCGCCGGCGTCGTCCTTGATCAGCCATTCGCCCAGCTCTCGGCCGACCTTCTTCACGTCGGTGATCACCGCGCCGAGGATCTTCGACTGGTCGACCGAGGCGACCGAGGTGAGGAAGATCGGGATGTTCGCCCGGTTGGCCCGGGCGATTCCGCCCTCCAGCGAGTCGATGTTGACCGTCTGCACGATGATCGCGTCGACCTGCTTGGAGATCATGTCGTCGATGTTGGCGAGCTCCTTGGCCGGGTCCATGGCCGAGTTGGCGGTGAGCAGCTCCACCCCGGCGCTCGTGGTCCGCGCCTCGATCGACCGCTGCAGGCAGGTGTGGAACTCGATGGTGTTGCCGTTGACGAAGCCGAGGGTGAGCTGACGCGCGGGGTCGGCGGAGGCCGACGCGGAGCCCGCGGGGGTTTTCTCGACCGAGCACCCGGCCGTGACCACGGCGAGCAGGGCCACGGCCAGCAGGGAGCGGGTTCGGCGAGTTCCGAAGGCGGACATGGGCGGTCCTTTCCAAACCGGCGGTGGTCAATGCCGCCGGGATCGCAGATGGTTGGCCACGGCGGCCACCATGAGGACGGCTCCGAGAGCGATGTCCTGGTAGTAGGGGTTGATCTGGAGAAGGTTGAGGGAGTTGGCGACGACACCCAGCAGGAGGACGCCGAGGATCGTGCCGACCAGGGTTCCGCTGCCGCCGTGCAGCGCCGTGCCGCCGATGACGACGGCGGCGACCACCGTTAGTTCGAGGTGGAGCCCGCCGGTGCCGGGGCTCGCCGCGCCCAGCCGGGCGACGAGCATGACACCGCCGAGCCCGGCGAGCAGCCCGCCGAGGGTGTAGAGGAGGAGTTTGGTGCGGACGACGGGGATGCCGGACAGCCGGGCGGCCCGCTCGTTGCCCCCGATGGCGAAGGCGTTCCGGCCGAACGCCGTCCAGCGCATGACGCACCCGATGGCTAGGCAGACCACGACGGCGATGACGACCAGCGCGGGAATCACGCCGAACACCTCCCCAAAGCCGAGCCCGGCCAGATGCTCGCCGATCGAGATGCTCTGCCCCTCGATGATCAGCAGTGCGGCCCCGCTGAGGATCGTGGAGCTCGCCAGGGTCGCCACGAACGGCGTCACCCGGAAGAGGGTGACCACGGTCCCGTTGACCAGCCCGATCAACGCCCCCAAGCCGACGGCCAGGGTCACGGCGAGCCAGTCGGCCGCCCCCGCCGTGATCAGCTGAGCCGTGACCCCGTGGGTGACCGCGGCGATGGCGCCGAGCGAGAAGTCGATCCCGCCCGCGGTCATCAGGAGGGTCAGCCCGGCGGCGAGCACCGCGACCACGGCGATCTGCCGGGAGACGTTGAGCAGGTTGGGGCCGGTGAGGAAGACGTCGCTGCGCAGCGCGGTGAAGGTGCCGATGATCAGGAGCACGGCGAGCACGCCCCCGTGCCGGACCAGCCCGGGGTGTACCGTGACGCCGAGGCGGCGGCGTGGTTCGACGGCGGTGGTCACGAGGGGGTTCCTCCTACGCTCAATGCGACGAGCTCGTCGCGGGAGACTTGGCCGGTCGGCAGGTCGGCCACGGTGCGCCCGGCCCGCACCACGACGACCCGCCCGGCCAGCCGCAGCACCTCGTCGACGTCGGCGGAGGCGAGCAGCACCGCGGTGCCCCGGGCCGCCAGGTCGTCGACGAGCCGGTGGATGTCGGCTTTGGCGGCGATGTCCACCCCGTTGGTGGGCTCCTCCAGCAGGCAGGCGACGGCTCCCGAGTCGAGCCATCGGGCCAGCAGCACCTTCTGCTGGTTGCCGCCGGAGAGAGTGGAGACCGGCGGGTCGGCCTGGATGGTGACGACCCCGAAGCGGGTACGGGCGGCGCCGCCAGCCCGGTGCAGCCGCCCCCAGCGCACCAGCCAGGGCCGGTGCAGACCCCGCTCGGTCAGGGCGAGGTTCTCGTCGACGCCGAGCTCGGGGACGAGCCCGTGGACGAGCCGTTCCCCGGTGACGCAGCGCAGCCCGGCGCCGAGCGCGGCGGTGACGCTGCCCGGCCGTACCTCGCGTCCCGCGACCTTGATCCGGCCCCGGGTGGGCCGTCGCAGCCCGGACAGCAGCGGGAAGAGCTGGGACTGCCCGTCCCCGGCACAGCCGAGCACGGCCACCACCTCGCCGGCCCGGACCGTCACGTCCATGCCGTCCAGGCGGGTGCCCGCGGTGAGGTCGTCCAGCTCCAGGACGACCTCACCGAGCGTCCGGCCGGTGTCCGGCCGCCCCTGCGGGAGCCGGTCCCCGGTCATGGCCCGGACCAGTTCCGGCAGGTCCATCCGATCGGTGGGCACCGTGGTGACGTGCCGTCCGTCGCGGAGCACGGTGACCCGGTCCGCCAGGTCGAGGACCTCGTCCAGGTGGTGGGAGATGTAGACGACGGCGACGCCGCGCGCGCCGAGGGTGCGGACCAGCCGGTGCACCCGGGCCGCGTCGGAGCCGCCGAGGGTCGCGGTGGGTTCGTCCAGGATGAGGACCTCCCCACCGGCGTGGGTCTCCCTGGCGATCTCGACGAGGGTCTGCTCGGCGGGACCGAGCTCACCGGCGGTGGTCCGGGACGCCACCTCGACGCCGAGCTCGGCCAGGAGACGGGCCGCGTCGGTGTGCACCCGGTTCCAGTCGACCCGGCCGAGGCGGAGGGGCATCCGCCCGAGGAACAGGTTCTCCCCCACGGTGAGCTCGGGAACCAGCATCCGCTGCTGGTGCACGATGCTCACCCCGAGCGCGCGGGCACGGCGCGGGGTGAGGGCGCCGTGCCGCCGCCCGGCGATCAGCAGCTCCCCGCCGTCCGGCGGATAGGCACCTGAGATGATCTTGACGAGGGTGGACTTGCCGGCGCCGTTCATCCCGACCAGCGCGTGCACCTCCCCGGCGAGCAGGGTGAAGCCGACGTCGCGCAGCGCGACGGCGCCGCCGAAGGACTTGCGCACGCCGCGGAGCTCCAGCGCGACCGAGGTGTGCGCCGGGGGCTGGGCCGGTTCGGCCCGTCCCCGGAGTGTGAGGTCCACAGACCCTCCCCTGGGCGTTTGACGGTTCATGGTTGTGCCGGTCTCACCGGGGTACGGCTGCCGCGGGGGTGCCGGATTCCGGTTCCGGCGCGGCGGTCTCCGGCGTGATGGCGGTCAGCCCGAGCCGGAGCCGGTTGAGCTGATCCACGAACAGCCGCTTCTCCGCCTCGCTGTAACCGGTCAGCGCGGCCGACATCCGGGCGGCGAAACGCGGCAGCAGCTCATCCAGCAGCTCGTCGGCTTCCCGGGTACGGCGGACCAGGACCAGCCGCCGGTCGGCGGGGTCGGACGCCCGGCTCACCAGGCCCCGCCGCTCCAGCAGGTCCACCAGGCCGGTGGCGTTGCGGGCCGTCGTCATCACATGGGTGGCGAGCGTGCCCATCGGGATCCCCGCGCCGATCGGATCGGTGCTGCGCAGCACCATGAGGATGTTGAAGCGCGGATGGCTGAGCCCGTACTCGGCGAGCTCGGCGTCGACCGCGGCCTCCATCGCCGCCGTGGCCGCGAAGAACGCCAGGCGCAGCTCCATCTCCAGCGGGTCTATCGCGGGCAGCCGCCGGTGCTCGCCGGCCGCCATCTCCACATGCGCCTGATCGCGGTGCCCGTCGGGGCCGCCCGCGATGAACCGGGTGGTCCCCATCTCAGTCGCCCTCCCGCGAGCGGTACATGTCCTGATGGGCGACCCCGAGGACGACCATGAGGTTGCGCAGGGCCACCGGGTTCATCCCGGCGGCGAGCAGCCAGGCCGCGTCGCGGCGCCGTACCGCGTCCCGCTCCTCCGGATCGAGGGGAAACCGGCCGAGCACCTCGCCGGGCTCGGACTCGTAGCGTTCGCGCAGGCCGGGGGTGTGCTCCAGCTCCCGGGCGAGCCGGTTGAGGCCGACGATGCTCACAGCACCACCCCAAGCCCGGCGTCGGGGCGCACGACGTCGAAGGCGGCGATGCCGATGCCGACGGTCCACGGGTACATCGGCTGGTAGGCGAGGGTGCGGCACCGCCCGCCCGCGGCCGCCGCGGCGATCACCCAGGTGCGGAGCTCCAGCGCGCCGTTGCCCGCCTCGGACTCGATCCGCTCGTCGCTCCAGGCCAGGACCTCGGGCAGCCGTCCCCGCTCCAGCAGGTCCAGCACCTTCCGGTCGAACGCCTCGTTGATGTCGCCGAACCGCGGCAGGCCGACCCAGTGCGACAGCCCCCCGGTTCCGATCACCGCGACCCGGGCGCCCCCCGGGAGCTCGGCGATCGTGTCGGCCAGGGCCCGTCCGAGCTCGGCGCAGCGGGCCAGGGTCGGCAGCGGCGGGGTGTTGCAGTTGACGAAGAGCGGGACGACCCCGGCGGACGCTGCGGCAGGGAGCTTGGCCAGCGGCACCATGAAGCTGTGGTCCAAGGCCATGGTGTGCGAACGGGCCAGGTCGAAGCCGCGGCGGTGCAGGCCGTGCAAAAGTTCTTTGGCGAGTTCCGGCCGGCCGGGCACGGTTCCGCCGGGGTTGCCGAACTCCCCCCACGCCTCGTGGACGTCGGCCATGCCCAGGCAGAAGGTCGGATAGTTCTCCAGGCCGAAGGTCTCGTAGTGGTCGGTGGCGACGAGCACCACGGCGTCCGGCTTCAGGGCGGCGAGCTCGGCGTCGAGCGTCTCCCACGCCCGGTGCAGGACGTCCGAGCGCGCCGGGTCGGCTCCGGGGTTTCTGACGATGGCGCCGACGTGGGAGGTGGCGGCGGCCAGGACGAGGCGGCCCATCACGCCTCCCCGCCGAGCAGCCGGAGGTCGTCCAGGTGGTCCGCGCCGCGCCGTACCACGTCCACGGCGTGCAGCCGCCCGCAGCCGGGGCAGGCGTAGCAGCGCAGCTCCAGGTCCTCGTCCAGTCGGGTGGCGTGGCTGAGTTCGCGGATGTCCTGTACGGCGCGGAGCCCGGCGTACGGCCGCCACGGCTCCTGCACGGGGGCGAAGGCGAACCCGCAGGTGCAGGCCGTCCAGCGGGCACCGTCTGCCTCGACGACCTCCAGCGCGTCGCCCAGCGGATGGATCCGGGTGAGCGGGCCCGCCGGACGGTCCGGCGGCGCCTTTTCGGCCGGCCAGTCGCGCCGCTCGGCGCGGACTCCGGCCCGCAGACTCTCGGTGGCTGCCTGGTCGACCCGGCCCTCGGGGTCGAGCACCACCCGGTAGATCCGTTCCGACGCGCCGGGGGTTACCGCGCCGAAGTCCAGGTCGGCCTGGACATGATCGGCGGGACGCTCCAGCGGGTCGCCCCAGCCGCCGCCCGCCTGGGGCACGGTCGCCAGGACGTCGTCGTCGCCGAGCCGGTAAAGCCCCTGCCGTCCGCGCATGACCGGCCGTTCCCCGGAGAGCTCCGCCACGGAGGGGAGGTGCCCGGCGGCAAGCCGGGCTTTGACGTCACTGTCGTGCACCACGGTCCGGGTGTTCTGCGCGCCGGGGTACCCGCCGAAGATCCCGGTCGAGTTGGGCACCGCCCAGCCGTGCGCCGAGTTGAGCGCGCTGACGTCCCGGCCGCCGTGCACGGTGTAGACGGCGCCCATGCTCAGGCCGCCGCGGGTGCGCCCGGCTCCGCCGGAGTCGGGGACCAGGCCGCGCCACAGGTAGAGCAGGGGCGAGTCCATCTCGACGGCCTCCACGTTGGAGATCTTCTGCCGTTCGATGTTGTGCTGGCCCTGGGTCCAGACCCCGTCGCGGTGGGCGTAGGCGGCCCCTCCGGTGGCGAGGCAGTCCATGATCACGTAGGTCTGGCGGGCGCCGTTCTCCCCCGCGCCGGTCAGCACGAACTTGTCGGGACCGCCCGCCGGGACGGCCTGGGCCTCCCCCAGCAGCTCGTCCGAGCAGGCCGCCAGCTTGGACAGGCACTCCACGGCGGTCATCTCCACCAGCCAGCCGGCCTCCAGCGCCCCGCCGCTCACGGCGGCCGGGCGGACCGCGTTGCAGATCAGCCCCTCCGGGCAGTCCACCCGGACCGGCTTGAACAGGCCTTCGTTCCAGGGCGCGTCGTAGGCGAGGGTGGGCAGCAGCGCCGCCGCGATCCCGGCCATCATCCCGGAGTACGCGCAGTTGACGTATCCCTTCACCTGCGGCGACGAACCCGAGTAGTCGAAGTGCAGGGTGTCCCCGCGCTTGGTGAGGACCAGATCCACCTCGTGGACGGCGTTCTCCGCGGATCCGGCGAGGCCGCCGTCGTTGTCGAGGAACGCCCGGGAGTGCAACCGGGCGTCGGGGAGCCGGGCCAGGCGGTTGCGGAGCCGCCGCTCCGAGAGCTCGATGAGGTTGCCCATCACGGTCCGGACCACGCCGGCGCCGTACTTGGCGGCGAGCGCGGTCATCGCCCGGATCGCGGTGTTGTTCGCCCCGACCAGGGCACGCAGGTCCAGGTTGACGGTGGCCGGCATCCGGGTGTGCGCGAGGATCAGGTTCCAGACGTCGGTGCGGACCTTCCCGCCGTCGACCAGTTTCGTCGGCGGCATCTGCAGGCCCTCCTGGTAGGAGTCGGTCGCGTCGATGCAGAAGCTGCCCGGGGTCATTCCGCCCACGTCCACCATGTGGCACATGGCGCCGGTCCAGGCGAGCAGCTCCCCCTCGTGGAAGATCGGCGCGATCAGGCCGACGTCCTGGGCGTGGACCGTGCCCTTCCACGGGTCGTTGACGATGAACATGTCGCCCGGGTTGATGCCGGGGTCCTCGGCACAGTCCTCGATCACCGACCGGGTGATCGCCGCCATGGACGAGGAGTGCGAGAGGATCGTACGACCCATCGCGGCCACCGAGCCGTCCGGCAGGTAGAGCCCCACGTTGTAGTCGCTCGCCTCCACCACGTGGGTCGAGCCGGAGATGGCGGCGAGGGTGGCGCCCTGCTCGTCGGTGATGGCGAGCAGGCGGTGGCGGATGACCTCGAAGGTCACCGGGTCGATGGCCGTGGCGGTCACGAGTCCCCCTTGCAGTCGATGACGAGGTTGCTGTACCGGTCGACGGTGAGCAGCTGACCGGGGCCGATCACGACGGTGGTGCCGGGGAACTCCAGGATCGCGGGGCCGCGCAGCTCGGCCCCCGCGCCGAGTCCGTCCCCCCGGTACACGGCGGTGGCGACCCGGCCGGTCTCGGGGAAGTGCACCTGGCGTGAGCCGAGCAGCGACTCGGCCGGGTCGGCGGAGCCCGGGTACGCCCCCTCCGTCACGTCGGTGACCCGGACCCGGCCCTCCACCCGCAGGGTGTGCAGTTCGACCCCGGCCGCGAGCAGCGCGGTCCCCGCGCCGTACACCCGTTCGTAGGCGTCCCGGAACTCCTCGATCAGCTCACGCAGCACACCGGCGGTGACCTCGCCGTCCGGCACGGGGAGCGGGAGCTCGTGGGACTGGCGCCGGAACTTCAGGTAGGCGATGCGCGTCAGCCGTACCCGCGGGTCGTCGTCGAGGTCGGCGCGGCAGCGGCGGGTCAGCTCGCCGAGCGTCGCGTTGATCCGTGCCGTGTCCAGGTGGACGGCCGGGTCGGGCGCACCGGGCGGGGTCCGCTGTACGTCGGTGGTCTGGACGGCGCGGTAGCGGTCGGAGGTGACCGTGCCGTACGCGGAGTGCACGGTCGAGGTGGGCGGCACGACCAGGGTGGAGATCCCCGCGGCCTCGGTGTAGGCGTAGGCGTGGGTGGGGCCCGCGCCGCCGTACGCGTAGACGGTGAAGTCCCGGGGGTCATGGCCCTGTTCGACGGTGACCTTGCGGAGCAGGTCCGCCATCTGGTTGTCGGCGACCCGGCGGATCCCGGCCGCGGCCTCCTCCACGCTCAGCCCGAGCGGACCGGCCACATGGACGAGGATGGCCTTCTCCGCCAGGGAACGCTCCAACGGCATCCGCCCGCCCAGGAAACGCGCCGGGTCGATGATGCCGAGCACGACGTCGGCGTCGGTCACGGTCGGCCGGTCGCCGCCGCGGCCGTAGCAGGCGGGGCCGGGGACCGAGCCCGCGCTCTCCGGGCCGACGACGAGCACACCCGCCTCGTCCACCCGGGCGACGGAGCCGCCGCCCGCCCCGATCGCGGTCACCTTGATCCGGGGTAGCGCGAGGTGCAGGTCGCCGACCTCTCCGACCCGCTCCACCAGGGGCTGCCCGCCGATGATCAGGCCGACGTCGAAGCTGGTGCCGCCCATGTCGGAGGTGATGACCTCGGTGTGGCCGAGTCTGCGGGCGAGCGAGACGGAGGCCAGGACACCTCCGGCGGGACCTGAGGTGAGCATCGACGCCGCACGCCGCGCCGCGTCCTCGGCCCGCATCACCCCGCCGCCCGAGTCCATGATCGAGAAGTCGCCGTCGAAGCCGTTCGCGCGCAGCCGTCCCTCCAGGTTCGCCACGTAGTCGCGGATGACCGGGCCGAGGTAGCTGTTGACCACGGTGGTGGCGGACCGCTCGTACTCGCCGATCACCGGGGCGACCTGGTGGGAGAGGGTCAGATACGCCTCCGGCCACTCCTCCGCCACGATGCGTTCCACCGCGGTCTCGTGTGCCCCGTTGACGAACGACCAGAGGAACGCGACCGCGAGGGCCTGGACGCCTTCGGCGCGCAGCCGCCGGAGCAGTCCGCGTACCTCCTGCTCGTCGAGGGCGACCACCTCGGTACCGGTGGCGTCGATCCGCTCGGTGACCCCGGCGATGCGGTCGCGGGCCACGATCGGCGCGGGGTTGCGCCGCCTGCTGTAGTGGCCGGTGGCGGCGCCGAGGCCGACCCAGGAGGTCATCGAGCGCTGGATCAGCATGGTGTCGGTGAACCCGTGCGTGGTCAGCAGCGCCGTGGGGGTGCCCTTCCGCTCGATCAGGGCGTTGGTCGCGGCGGTGGTGCCGTGCGCGAAGTACACGATGGACCCGCAGAAGGCGTTCAGGTCCATCCCGTACGAGGCGGCGGCCAGGGACAGCGCAGCGACCACGCCCTCGGACCGGTCGTGCGGGGTGGTCGGCGCCTTGAACAGGCGCGGCGGCCGGCCGTCCTGCAGGACGACGAGGTCGGTGAAGGTCCCCCCGACGTCGGTGCCGACGAAGAACCGCTCAGCGGCGTCCGTCGTACTTCCCACACTGATCTCCCTACAGAGTTGACGCCCCTATGGGCGGATATGTCAGGCAAACGGCGACTATGCGTTAATCGCGGCGCGGTTTCGCCAACTCTGTAGTCACTGGAACATCCGGGCAATGGACCAGTCCGCACAGCGGACCGGCACCCCATGTTCATCCTGAGGAATGCCGGTGAGGGGACCTGAGTGCCAGTGCTACGGCTGGTACCGGGGCAAGCTCAGAACCTGACCCGTTCCCCCGATTTCCGGCTTCCATCCAGGACACATGCTCAGCGGGTGCAGGACCGGGGTCGGCGGGCGCAGTCCAGGGAGGCCGAGCGGAGCCCGTACCGGACACCACTCCAGGTGATCACGACACCGCCTCGGACGCCCCGTGGATCGAGCTGATCTCCCCACCATGAGGAGCATCGGCCTGACGTTCGGTGCGGGGCTTGAGGGAATCCCAACCGGTTGGCCGGGGCGTGGGGAAACGGAAGGTGGGGCGGCGAGACCGCCCCACCGGATCACCAGGTGCGGAGCTGGAAGGAGGGATTGCGGGCCAGGTAGCGGTCAAGGCGGGCGTAGGCTCCGCGGTTCCAGCATTTCCGGCCACGGATGCCCCGGCAGTCCACTATGTTGCCGAAGGCGATGCTGATGATCCCGTTGGCGTAGACGTTGCCCGCGGTGTTGCCGTCATAGGTGACGACCGGACTGCCGCTGTCGCCCTCGCCCCAGACCGGGTTGTCGGGGCCGGAGGCCATGACGATGGCGACATCCCATACTCGGGTACGTCCAAACGGTGGCAACGGGTTCTCGAAGTCCATGAAGGCATCGGGGTTGTCGATGATCACGTCGCAATGGACTCCGCTGAAGCCTCCGGAGGCGCAGACCCGGTCACCCGAGCGATGGGCCGCCGTACCCGCGACGTTGGCGCGCAGCGAATGCTCGTAAGGGCCGCCCCACCAGATCTGCCTCGTGAAGAAGCTCTGGCTGGTGCCATGGCTCGGCATCAGCAGCTCGGTGTCGTAGTTGACCTCCCGCTGCACGACATGCGCGTACGGCGCCGAGGGCTGCGGCTGGGTGGCCGTCCAGCCCTCAGCGGCGCAGTGCCCGGCCGTCAGCATGTAGCTCCATGAGCCCCACGCCCAGAGGGAGAACCCTTGGGTACAGGTGCGTCCGGATACGACGAACCGCGCACCGCCGTGGGCCTGGCCGTCGTGGCGGCCGGTGGCGACCGGCCGAGTCGTCTCGGTGACGGTCACCGGGACCTCGCCGGTGACGGTTCCGAACCACCGCTGTGTCTCAACCAGCGACTGGGGTGTGGTCACACCCTTGACGGCCTCGATTGCCACTTCGAGCCCGCTGCCGTCCACGGCCGGAGCCACCGAGACGATCGGCGAGAGCCCGTTCACGCGCCGACCGGGCGGGTTCTGGTCCGACACCGCCTTCTGGGCTTTCTTCAGCGTCCTCAGGCTGAACGCGGCCGACATCACCGACACCTCCACGCCCGGGTCGGATTCCGCTGCCTCCCGCACACCGGCGGGGACCTTCCCGTGCCAGTACAGCGTGAACCGGGAATTCGCCGGGTCGGTGCGAATGCCCGAATACCCGGAGTCGCCGGGCAGCGCCTCCGCCGCCTTCACGATCCGTTCGGCGACCTTCGTGACCCTTGCCTGCTTGACGAGGACGGACCGGTCGTCGATGCCGGGTGTCGGCAGGGATCCCGGGTCGAGCGGGGCGGCGTGGGCGTGGGTGGCGGAAGTCCCCACCAGAGAAAGCATCACCACCCCGATGACCGTTACGGTGCGCGAACGACGTGACCGCATAGCAGTCCCTTCTTTGACCGACATGACGACTTGAAAGACATTTCCTACATTCCCGCCAAAGCCAAAATGCTAATTCCGACAACGACAATGGCCAACGGAAATGGAACTTAGCAACCGATCGTCTTTATTCAAGTCAAAGTCGAAACCGCCCGATACAATCTCCACCTCAGTCACGAATGGTTCGGCACAAAGGGGCATGTGGATAGGTACTGCGGCCGGATCAGAGTTTGACCCGATTCCCCGACCGGCCCCGAACATGAAAGGAAGAGGTCGTGGCGGTGAGGGCGCCCCCGAATGTCACCAGGTGCGAAGCTGGAAGGAAGGATTGCGGGCCAGGAAGCGGTCGAGGCGGGCGTAGACGCCACGATTCATGCAGGTCCGGTAAAAGAAGCCGCGGCAGGGCGACAGCTCACCGTACGAGGAGATGATGGTCCCGACGGCGGCGACGTTACCCGCAGGGTTACCGTCATAGGTGACGACCGGACCGCCACTGTCGCCTTGGCCCCAGACCGGGTTATAGCCGTGGAAGGCGATGACGGTGGCAACGTCCCAAATTCGGATCATCTGGTAGGGGGGCAACGGGTTCTCCATGTCGATAAACGTATTGGGATTGCCGACGAGAACGTCGCAGTAGGATCCGGAAAAACCTCCGGAGGGGCACACCAGGTCATTGCTGCTCACCGGGGGCGCCACACCCGTGACGTTGGCACGCAGTGAATGCTCGTCGGGGCCGCCCCACCAGATCTGGTTCCTGAAGTGGCTCTGGCTGGAGCCGTGGCTCGGCATCAGCAGCGCGGTGTCGTGATTGACATCCCGCTGGACGACATGCGCATACGGGGTTGAGCCCTGCGGCGGGTAGGCCCACGAACCGTCGGTACCGCAGTGCCCTGCCGTCAGCATGTAACTCCATGAGCCCCACGCCCACAGGGAGAACCCCTGGGAACAGGTACCTCCGTAGACGAAGTACTGCGCGCCGCCGTAGGCCTGACCGTTGTGACGGGCGAAGGTCGGCCGTGTCGTCTCGGTGACGGTCACCGGGACCTCGCCGGTGACCGTCCTGAACCGCTCCTTCGCCCGAACCGGTGAACCAGGCGTGGTCAGACCCTTGACGGTCTCGACCTCCACCTCGAGCCCGCTGCCGTCCACGGCCGGGGCCGCCGAGACGATCGACGGCAGCCCGTTCACGCGCTTGCCGGGCGGGTTCTGGTCCGCCACCGCCTGCTGGGCTTTCTTCAGTGTCTTCAGGCTGAACGCGGCGGGCACAACCGTCACCTGGACACCCGGGTCGGAGTCCGCCGCGCTCCGCACGCCGGCGGGGACCTTCCCGTGCCAGTACAGCGTGAGCCGGGACCTCGCCTGATCGGTGCTGCTGCCGGCGAACCCGGAGTCACCCGGCAGCGCCTCGGCCGCCTTCAGGATCCGTTCGGAGACCTTCGTGATCCTGGCCTGGTTGACGAGGAGAACCCGGTCGACACCCCGCGCCGGCAGAGGGGCGGGTTCAATCGGGGCGGCGTGGGTGTGGGTGGCAGGAGTCCCCATCAGGGAGAGTATCGCCACCCCGATGACCACTGCGGTGCGCGAACGACGTATCCGCATGACAGCCCCTTCGGGAGGTTTGACTGAAATGAAGGATAAAGATCTTTTCTACATGTCTGTCAAACTGGAATGCTAGTTTCGGCCATGAACATCGTCAACTGATGTCGATTCTCATGAGCCAGAGAATTAACATCAGTCAAGATCAAAACTTCGGGTAGAATCTCCACCTCAGTCACAAGCCGTCCGGCGTAAAGGGGCGCAGATGGATCCCGATGAGGCGTCCACTACCGGCCGCACGCTGGCCGACCGGCTGAACTACCTGTTCGCGACGGTCCGGGAGAGCGGCCGCCGGGAGTACAGCAACGACGAGGTCGCCTCAGCCGTGGGCCGCGACCAGGAGGTCACGATCTCGGCCTCCTACCTCTGGTACCTGCGGACCGGGCAACGCGACAACCCGACGCTCAAGCACATCACGGCGCTCGCGCGGTTCTTCGGCGTACCGGTCGCCTACTTCTTCGACGAAGCGGTCGCCGTACAGGTCGAATCCGAGCTGGCACTGGTGGCGGCGATGCGGGACGCACGGGTGCGGGACCTCGCGCTGCGGGCCGACGGGCTGTCGGCGGCCAGCCTCGACTCGCTCCGCGAGGTCGTCGCGCGGGTCCGCGAGCTCGAAGGACTCCCACCCAGGCAGGACGGCTGAACTTCGGCGGAGGAGATCACGTAAGTGGAACTCAGCGCACTCGAACGCCGGTGCCGCCGACGCCTCAAAGAGGTCTTCATCCCGCGCCCCTTCGATCTGACGAAGCTCTGCGTCGAGCTGGCCCGGCGGCGCGGCCGCCCGCTGATCGTCGCGCCCATGGAGTTCCCCTCCCCGGGCCCCGGAGGTCTGTGGATCGCGGGCGACACCACCGACTACATCTTCCACGAGCAGGCCACCAGCCGCTTCCACCAGGAACACATCGTGCTGCACGAGATCGGCCACATGATCTGCCGCCACGAGGCCTCCCGGAGCCGGCCCGACCCGCGCGGCGCCCAAGGGCCGCCGGGCCCACCGCAGCCGCCGGCCATGGACGCCGCGCACGCGCGGGTGCTGTTTCCGCATCTTGATCCGGCGGTCGTCGGGCGGCTTCTGGCCCGGACCAGGTACTCCACCGAAGAGGAGCGGGAAGCGGAAATGATCGCGTCGCTGATCCTGCAGCAGGCCGAGTGGGCACCCGCGCGGGAGCTCCCGACGGATCCGGCCACCCGTTCGGGCCTCATGCGATTCGAACGCGGCGTCGACTCCCCCCGGTCACCCGCCCATGGATGACCTGCCGCGAATCGTCGTCGTCGGCGCGTTGATCCTCGGGTCCTGGGCGGCGTTCGGGCACAAGCTGGTGCTGCTCCGGCGCGATCCCGGCAATCCGTCGCTGAGAGTCCTCTGCCTGACCCTCGGCATGCTCGCCGTGGCGATGAGCGCGCAGTTCGCCGCCCCGTGGATCGACGGGGTCACCGGCATCGCGAACCTGGGCCGATTCCTGGGCAACGCCGCCACGATGGTCGCGCTCGGCGGCGGCTACGGTTTCCTGCTGCTCCGCAGCCACGACGAGGCCGGGACACCGCTGACGACCCGGTGGCAGCTGACCGGACTCGCCGTGGCACTGGTCTCCGCGACGGTCCTGTTCGCCCTGACGCCCCCGCAACCGGCGGCGTCGCTCGGCGTGGACGCCCGTCCCGTCCACGTGCTCTACTCCTCGCCTTACGTGTACGTCTACGCCGGGTACGTGGCGTTCATCGAGGTCAAGGTCGGCATCGTGACCTGGCGGTACGCCCGCCTCGCGGATCGGACCGCGCTGCGCGCGGGCCTGCGCATGCTCACGGTCAGCTCGGTGTTCGGGGTGCTCTACTGCGCGGTGAAGGCGGGCGCGCTGACGGCCGGGTACTTCCTCCTCGACGGGGTCGGCGAGTTCGAGTACGCCGCCGGGAGCGTCCTCTACCTGCTGACCGTCCTGTTCGGGCTCGTCGGCCTGATGATGCCCCCACTGGCCCGGCACACGGGGAAAGCGGCGGAGTGGCTGCGGCTCTACCGGGCCTACCGGCGGCTCTTTCCGCTCTGGCAGGCCCTCTACGCGGCCGATCCGACGATCACCCTGCTGCCCGAGGCCTCCGCCGCCGGCAGGTCCCGGCGCTTCCGCCGCCTGCGCTTCTACCTGTATCGGACGGTCATCGAGATCCGTGACGGCCAGCTCGCCCTGCGCCCCCACATCGACGACGACGTCCTCACCCGCGCCCGCGCGTTGACCGCCCCAGACGGATCCCGCGCCGCCCTTGAGGCCGCGACCATTCACCTGGCCCTGCGCGCCGACCCGGCCGAAGGCCGCACCCGTCCCGCCACGGCTCACCTCGCACCCGTGACCCAGGAGGCCGGATTCCTCGACGAGGTCCGTCACCTCGAACAGATCGCCCGCCACTTCCGCCGGTTCTCCCGCGGCCCGTCCTCACGCGGCGCACACGCGTCCGCACATCGCTGAGACCCGGTCGCCCAGGCCGGTACGGCGAAACACGCCCGGTCGGTCAGCCGGGCGGCGTGCGCCCGGACGGGGTCCGGGTTGCTGGGTCTCCGAGAGTTGAGGACGTCCCTGCGCAGCGTGATGAGGTGGGACCGCAGGTCGGCGGGCACGTCGGCGGCGAACCGGGTTCGCCGCCGGGCCACGCTCCCGCCGTACCGGAGTCGTGCCCGGCCGTCCCCCACGACGGAGGATCCACTGCGATCGGCCGGTGTCCGGGACCGGCGGATCGGGTACGGCCACAGGCGGCTTGAGCGCCGACCACGCGACAGGAGTGCCCCGCGCGGCCCTACCGGACATTCCTTCCGGTGATCACGGCGCCTCGGCCTGCGTGGGACAGACCAGAACAACCCCGGTGAAGGCGGATCCGGTACGGCCGCAGGCGGCTCGACGAGTGGGTGCACGCGGAATGGGAGGCCCAGCCGGTATGCGGTGATCAGGGCTCGGGCTCCTCGCGGAGGACCCGGTCGGCCACCGCGAACGCGCTGTTCGCGGCGGGTACGCCGCAGTAGACCGCGGTCTGGAGCAGGACCTCGCCGATCTCGGCGGGGGTGAGGCCGTTGCGGAGCGCGGCGCGGACGTGCATGGCCAGCTCCTCGTGGTGTCCGTGGGCGACCAGCGCGGTGAGCGTGACACAGCTGCGGGTCCGGCGGTCCAGACCGGGCCGGGTCCAGATCTCGCCCCAGGCGTACCGGGTGATCAGGTCCTGGAACGGTGCGGTGAACTCGGTGGTCCGGGCGACGGCCCCGTCCACATGTCCGTCGCCGAGGACCGCGCGCCGTACCGCCATCCCGGCGGTGTACCGGGAGCCGTCGTCCAGGGTGGTGTGGCCGGGCTCCGGACGAGCCGGCTCCGGCCGCGTCACCGGGGAAACCGGGGAAACGCCGTGCGGGAAGACGCCCGGCACCAGGTGGTCCAGTATCGCCGCCAGGACGGGGGCGGGCCGCTCCACGCCCACCAGGTGGGCCGAGCGGGCCACCTCGACCAGGCTCGCCCCGGGAATCCCGTCGGCCAGTTCCCGGGCGTGCGCGGGCGGGGTGGCCGGGTCGTCCCGCCCCGCGATCACCAGGGTGGGCGCCGTGACCCGCGGGAGCTCGGCGCGGGCGTCCCAGACGGCCAGCGCGTCGCAGCAGGCGGCGAAGGCGTCCCGGTCG
Source organism: Rhizohabitans arisaemae (assembly GCF_025996515.1). Taxonomy (GTDB): domain Bacteria; phylum Actinomycetota; class Actinomycetes; order Streptosporangiales; family Streptosporangiaceae; genus Rhizohabitans; species Rhizohabitans arisaemae. Next base: position 201,835 of record NZ_BLRH01000021.1, on the reverse strand, counting down.
GCCGCGCGCATGTCCGCCACCAGCGACGTGGCCGGCGGGGAACCGGCGAAGGCCGGGGTGAACCAGCGGGAGGCGGCCGTGTCGGCGACGGGGTCGGTGCCTTCGGCGCGTACCAGCTCCGCCCGTTCCCGCCACATCTGCGGATCGCCGAACCGGGCCGACGAGCAGACCAGGACGAGCCGGGTGACCCGTTCGGGGTGGTGGAGGGCGAGCCAGGTCCCGACCGCGCCGCCCAGGGAGATCCCCGCGTAGGCGAAATGCTCCACGCCCAGGGAGTCCGCCAGGTTCAGCACCGATCGTCCGAGGTCGGCGACCGTGGTCGCCCCCGGCGCGGTGTCCGGCAGCAGCCCGGCCGGCGAGCCGCCGTGCCCCGGCAGATCCCAGCGGATCACCCGGTGGTGGCGGGCGAGCCCGGACACCTGCGGCCCCCAGACGGTGAGCGAGGTGCCGAGCGACGGGCCGAGGATCAGCGGGGGCGCGAACTCCGCCCCGTCGATCCGGTGATGCGGTACCGCGATGCCGGTCAAAGCCCCTCCTGTGCCGTGGAATCCGTCATGATCTCTCCGTCCGACCCAGAGCACGGTCGACGAGCGCGGGGGCGGAGCCCAGGTATCCGGCCGGATCCAACAGTTCGCGCAGCTTCGCCTGGGGCAGGGCGTGCGTGACGGCCGGGTCGGCCCGCAGCGCCTCCGCCAGGCCTGTGCCCTCCTCCGCGGCGCGGCGGGCGGCCTCGGTCAGGGCACGCTTGGCCTCGGCCCGCCCGATCAGCGGGGCGAGTTCCGCGGCCAGGCGCTCGGAGACGATCAGGCCGCCGGTCAGGCCGAGGTTGGCCCGCATCCGGCCCGGACGGACGCGGAGCCCCGCGGTGAGCTCGGCCGTGTCCGCGGCCGCGCCGCCGACCAGGCGCAGCGCCTGCCGCAGCGGCTGCCACTCGGCGTGCCAGGCGCCGGCGGGACGTTCGTCTTCGGCGGCGAGGGAGCCGAACAGGACGGACGCGAGCGCCGGAACCTGCCGGGCCGCGGCGGCGACGAGCGTCGCCCGTACCGGGTTCGCCTTGTGCGGCATCGCCGAGGAGCCGCCGCCGCTCCCCTCGGCGACCTCCCCGATCTCGGTACGGGACAGCGTCAGGACGTCGGCCGCGAGTTTGCCCAGGGCGCCCGCGGCGAAAGCCAATCCCGCGGCGAGGTCGGCGACCGGGGCCCGGAGCGTGTGCCACGGCAGCGCGGGCTCGGCGAGCCCGACCTCGGCGGCGTACCGGGCGACCAGCCGTAGTCCCAGGTCACCGGCGGAGCCGTCGCCCGCGCCGGATGCCGGGCCCGTCCCCGCACCGGGTTCGGCGGCGGCGAAGGCGTGGAAGGCGGCGAGGGTGCCGGCCGCCCCGCCGAGCTGGGCGGGGAGCGCGGCCCGTACCGCGGCCAGGCGGTCCCGCGCGGCGCAAACGAGGCTGCGCCACCCTGCGGCTTTCAGGCCGAACGTGGTGGGCACGGCGTGCTGGGTGAGGGTACGGCCCGCCATCGGGGTGTCTCGGTGGGCGGCGGCCAGCCGGGCGAGGGCGTCCGCCGTACGGTCCAGGTCGTCCAGGACGCGGCTCAACGCCCGGAAGGCGATGAGCATGGTGGCGGTGTCCAGGATGTCCTGGCTGGTGGCGCCCCGGTGCACGTACGGCGCCGCACCCGGGTCCCGTTCGGCCACCGCGGCGGTCAGATCCGCCACCAGCGGGATGACCGGGTTGCCGCCGGTACGGGCACGCTGTGCGAGCGCGGACATGTCGGGCTTGAGCCCGGCGGCCACGGCGGCCACGGCGGAGGCCGCCGCCGCGGGCGCGAGCCCCAGCGCGGCCTGGGCGCGCGCCAGCGCCGTCTCGGCGTCGAGCATCGCCCGAACGTAGGCGGCGTCGTCCGTGGCGAGCTCGACCGCGGTCCCGGCCCAGTCAGGGTTGAGCAGCCCGGCGTCCACCGGCCGATCGGTCAACGGATCCGTCCCCTTTGGTGACTTGGGCAGGAGCCGAGGCGGTCCGCCCGGGTTCCCCGCCACGAAGCCCGGGGATCGCGCCCGGCTGCTCGAAGCGGCGGATGTCCGTCACACGGAAAGCAGGACCCGCGCGAAGAGGGGGTCACGCCTATCGGGTTGCGCGTCACATCGCCGTCCTGACGAACATCGACGGCCTGCCCGCGTTCCGACCGGACGGCATGCCGCTACTCCCCCGGGTTTCCGGGTGCCGAATCCGGCGACACACCCCGGCAAAAGCACGCCGCGATACGCCCCTACCAGCCAGACATATCGGATGTAGCGCCCTCCGTTTACTCGAAGGCAAGGAAGACCGTCTCCTCATGGGTTCCGTCGTACTGGAGCCGAACGTCAAAACGAAGCACCCCCGGGCGTTCGGGAGTGGCGATCAGCGTGGCGGCCCGTTCGGCGGTCAAGCCGGAGAGCACCGGATCCCCGGGAGAGGATTCCAGGTAGACCCGGGTGTACAGGTGGTGCAGGAGCCCGCGGGCGAAGACGCAGACGCCGAGGTACGGCGTCCCGCCGGGCGGCAGGGTGCGCAGGGTGTAGTGCCCGTCGGGGTCGGTGGCGACCCGGCCGAACCCGGTGAAGGCGACACCGTCCCGCCCGGCCACCGCACCGGTGACGGGGTCGCGGCGCATGGAGCCGGTGGCCCCGGCCCGCGAGCCGTCCGGTCCGGCCTGCCAGAACTCCAGCAGCGCGTCGGGTACGGGAGCCCCGGCCCCGTCGTACACGTATCCGTGCACCGTGATCGCACCGGGGTGGCCGGGGGCGAGGTCGGCGCCGCCGGGGAAGGGCAGGGCGTAGCCGTAGAACGGCCCGACGGTCTGGGACGGGGTGACGGTCACCGGCCCTCCTCGATCCAGGTGGCGGCGGGTCCGTCCAGCACGATGTCCCACCGGTAGCCGAGGGACCATTCGGGGACGGACAGGTCGTGGTCGTAGTCGGCGATCAGTCGCCGCCGGGCCTTCTCGTCGGCGACCGCCCGCAGGATCGGGTCGCGGGCGTGCAGCGGGTCGCCGGGGAAGTACATCTGGGTGACGAGCCGCTGGGTGAAGGCGGTCCCGAACAGGGAGAAGTGGATGTGCGCGGGCCGCCAGGCGTTGCGGTGGTTCCGCCACGGGTAGGCGCCCGGTCTCATCGTGGTGAAGGTGTAGCGGCCCTCGTCGTCGGTGAGGCAGCGACCGGCGCCGGTGAAGTTCGGGTCGAGCGGGGCCGGATGCCGGTCGCCGCCGTGGGCGTACCGGCCCGCGGCGTTGGCCTGCCACACCTCGACGAGCTGGCCGCGGATCGGGTGGCCGTCGCGGTCCAGGACCCGCCCGGTGACGGTGATCCGCTCGCCGAGGGGTTCGCCCCGGTGCTGCCGGGTGAGGTCGGCGTCGTGGCCGAGGACGTCGGTGACGCCGAAGACCGGCCCGCTCAGCTCGACCGCCTCGGGGTCGCGGACGACGACAAGCGATTGCTTCGGATGGCGGAGCACGGTGCTCCGGTAGGGCGGGTAGTCCCGATCCGGATGGATCCGGCCGGGCAGGGCGACCGCGTCGGCCGCGGCGATCTCGGCGTCGATGTCCGTCTGGGTGCTCTCCACTGGGTCTCCTTGCTCCTCTACCGCTCCAGGACCACGGCGATGCCCTGCCCCACGCCGATGCAGAGCGCCGCGAGCCCGGTCCCGGATCCCCGTGCGGCGAGCCGCCGGGCGACCGCTCCGGCGAGCCGGGCGCCGGACGCGCCGAGCGGATGGCCGACGGCGATGGCCCCACCGCGCTGGTTGACGATCTCCGGGTCGAGCTCGGGCCATTCGGCGAGGCAGCCAAGCGCCTGCGCGGCGAACGCCTCGTTCAGTTCGAAGACCGACAAATCCGAAAAGTCCTTCCCAGCCCTGCCCAGCGCACGCCGTACCGCGTCCACCGGTCCGAGCCCGAAGAACTGGGGTTCGACTCCGGCGACGGCGCAGGCGCGGATCCGGGCGAGGGGCTCCCGGCCGGTCGCTCTCAGCCCTTCTTCGTCGCAGAGCAGTACGGCTGCCGCGCCGTCGTTGAGAGGGGAGGAGTTCCCCGCGGTGACGGTGCCGCCCTCCTTCCGGAACGCGGGCTTCAACCTGGCGAGGGACTCCAGGGACGTGTCATCGCGGATCGACTCGTCCCGGCCGAGTTCCACCCCCGGATAGGGGACGACCTCGTCCGCATAGACCCCGTCCGCCCAGGCTTGAGCCGCTTTCCGATGGCTGGCCAGGGCGAACGCGTCCTGCGTCTCCCGGGTGACGCCGTACTTGCCGGCGATCAGCTCGGCGCCTTCGCCGAGCGCGACGGTCCACTCCGCCGGCATCGCCGGGTTCGTCAACCGCCAGCCGAGCGTGGTCGAGTGCAGTGTCTGCGGCCCGGCGGGGAACGCGCGCTCGGGTTTGGGCAGGACCCAGGGCGCCCGGGTCATCGACTCCACCCCGCCCGCGATCACCACGGACGCCTCGCCCACCGCGATGGCCCGCGCCCCCTGCACCACGGCCTCCAGACCCGAGCCGCAGAGCCGGTTCACGGTGGCGCCGGGCACGGTCACCGGAAGCCCGGCCAGCAGGACCGCCATCCGGGCGACGTCCCGGTTCTCCTCCCCCGCGCCGTTGGCGTTGCCGAGGTACACGTCGTCGATCCGCGCCGGATCCAGCTCGGGCGCCCGATCGGCGAGCGCCCGGACCACGTGGGCGGCGAGATCGTCGGGGCGGGCCCCCGACAGCGCCCCGCCGTACCGGCCGAACGGCGTCCGGACCGCGTCCACGATGTAGACGTCGTTCACCACGATCTCCTTTGTTCTGTACGGACCACGTCGGCCCCTTCGCCCGGCTTCGGCCCGCCGCAGGCCGTACCGGACCAGACCGGTCCCGTGCGGATCACGCGGGCTCCTTCCATGCCACTCGCCGCGATGACGTCGCCCACCCCCGGCGGTTCGGCAAGACCAGGCGTCCCCTGGAAACAGGCGACGGGCAGGCCGCAGGCGGTACCGGGCGTGGCCCCCGAGGTGCCGGCGAACCCTCCGATGCCGGACGGACGAGGCCGGATCCCCCGATACCGCTTACCGCAGGCTTGCGAGGAGGAACCCCCGCGGGTGGCCCGCCGCAGGCCGTACCAGACCTGAGCGCCGGCGAGGCGCCGTACCGTGCACCTCATGTCAGGCGGCTTTCATGGCGCGGAGCGCGGCCAGTTCGGCGGGGGTCGGCGGCCCGGTGACGGCGACGGTGCCGGCGATCTTGAGCGGCCAGCCGGTGGCGGCGCGGACCTGCTCGACGGTGACGCCGGGGTGCACCTCGGTGAGGGTCAGCTCGGCGGTGCCGGGATCCGGGCGGAGGATGCCGAGGTCGGTGATGACCGCGACCGGGCCCTTGCCGAGCAGGCCGAGCCGGGAACGGTCGCGCGGCCCCGAGCCGTGGCCGACCGAGGTGACGAAGTCCAGGCGGTCCACCATGTTCCTGGTCGAATGGCGGAGCACGATGAGGACCGCGCCGCAGGAGGCGGCGATCTCCGGTGCTCCCCCGGCGCCGGGCAGCCGGCCTTCGGGGCGGTCCGGGCCGCGGTCGACCGCGGTGGTGTTGATGTTGGCGTACCGGTCGAGCTGCGCCGCGCCGAGGAAGCCGACGTCGATCCGCCCGGCCTGGAGCCAGTAGTTGAACATCTCCGGTACGGAGACCACCGCGTCGGCGGTGTCGGCGAGCTCGCCGTCGCCGATGGAGAGCGGCAGCCTGCTCGGTTTGGCGCCGAGGGCCCCCGACTCGTAGACGAGGACCAGCTCGGGCTGCGCGGTCCGGCGGGCGAGGTTGGCGGCGGCGCTGGGCAGGCCGATGCCGACGAAGCAGGTCCGGGCGCCGGCGAGGGCCCGGGCCGCGTTGACGGTCATCAGCTCGTCGGGGGTCCATCCGGTCACGGGCGCTCCAGGATGTTGTCGCGAATCCAGGCGGTGAAGGTGTCGCGGTCGCGGGAGACGGCGTCCCAGGCCTGGTAGAAGCCGTTGTCGCGGACCGAGTAACCCGCGGCGTAGGAGGGGTGGGCGCCGCCGGGCACCTCGGCGACCGCGGTGATCGCCCAGCCGGGCAGGACGACACCGCCGGGCCGGGGTGTCAGCCGGTCGACGATCTCCTCCACGGTGACGAGCACCCTGCGCGCGGCGAGCGCCGCCTCCTTCTGCACCCCGGTCAGGCCCCACAGCTGCACGTTGCCGGCGCGGTCGGCCTGCTGGGCGTGGATCACGGTCACGTCGGGGTTGAGCGCGGCCACGGCGGCCAGCTTCTCTCCGGTGAACGGGCAGGTCACCGTGGACACGGTCGAGGTCCGCGAGGCGAGGTCGGTGCCCCGGTAGGCGCGCACGACCGCGAACGGCAGCCCGGAGGCGCCCGCGACGTACCGGTTGGCCATCCCGGCGTGGCTGTGCTCGTCGACCTCCAGCGGGTGCGGCCAGCCGTTCTCCACGGCGTCGCGGAACCGGTGGAGCGAGCCCACGCCCGGGTTCCCGCCCCAGGAGAAGACCAGCTTGCGGGCGGCTCCGGCGCCGATCAGCTGGTCGTAGACGACGTCGGGGGTCATCCGGACCAGGGTGAGATCGGCGAGGCCCTGCCGGATGACCTCGTGGGCGGCGGCGAACGGGATGAGATGGGTGAACCCCTCCATGGCGACGACGTCCCCGTCGTGGATCAGCTCCGCCACCGCCTCCCGCAGTGTTGCCAATTCCGCCATATCGCCTCTTGTTCGCCTAGTGAACTTTGGTTCATTATTGTGGTTGGAGAGTTTCCTTGTTTGATGTCGGTGTTGTCAAGGCCGATACGGTTTCCCGGTGGAGGACGCGCTTGTGAACACCCCGCCCCCGGAGGCGGTGGGCCCGCTGATCAGGGGACTGACCGTGCTGCGCCGGCTCGCCGAGGCCGAAGGCCGGCGCAGCCCGGGCGATCTGGTGCGCGACACCGGGCTCGCCCGCTCGACAATCGACCGCGTGCTCAGCACCCTGGAACGCCTCGGCCACATCCGCCTCGACGGCCGGGACGCGGTGCTCACCCCACGGGCGATGGAATTCGGCAACGCCTACCTCGCGGCGAGCCGGTTCCCCCACCTGCTCGGCCCGCAGGCCGACCGGCTCGCCGACGAACTCGACGAATCCGTCTCGATCGCCGTCGCGGACCAGGGCGGCGTCCGCTTCGTCCACCAGGCGACCCGGCGCCGGGCGATGAGCGTCACCTTCCGGGTCGGCGACCTGCTCCCCGGGGAACGCCTCGCCGCGGGGGCCGTCCTCGCCGCGGGCCGTACCGAAGATCCGTCGCCGTCCCCCACCGGCTTCCCCGCGCTCCCGGCGAACACGGACGGCGGAGCCGAGACCTTCGCCGAACGGGTCGCCAGGGCCCGGCGGGACGGCTGGTCACTCGACGATCAGCTGATCGAGCCCGGCCTGGTCGCCGTCGCGATGCCCGTACGGGACGCCTCCGGGCACGTCGTGTGCGCGGTGAGCGTGGTCAGCCACGCCGGCAGGCAAAGCGCCGAGTCCCTCCGAGACCTGGTCCTGCCACGCCTGCGGAGAACGATCTCCAAGATGGAGTCGGCGCTGACAGAGTCCCCTGTTCCCCGGAAGAATCCCTCGGACCCGATCGCAACGTGGGCGCGGGCGTCGAAGGAGGAGCTGGGGCCCGAGTTCGTGGAGTCACTCGCCCGCGGCCTGAGCGTCCTGATCGCATTGGGCTCGGGCCACGCGTCATACGCGTCGAGGCCAGGCGTGACATCCACCTCGGACAACGCGTCCGCGAACGACCTGCCACCTGGGAAGCGCCCTGATCGAGACCCGGAACCCCCGTCTCCCGCCGGTCTTGAGACCGGGCTGACCCTGAGCGAGGTGGCCCAGGCCACCGGCTTGAGTCGTGCCACCGTACGCCGCGCGCTGATCACGCTGGTTCACCTCGGCTACGCCTCCGAAGCGGGCCGGGGGTTCCTGCCGACCCCTCGCGTGCTGGAGCTCGGCTTCGCCTGCCTCTCCACGCTGCCCCTCCCCCAGATCGCCCAGCCGCACCTGACGACCCTCGTCGACCAGGTGCATGACTCGGCGTCCATGGCCGTACTCGACGGAACCGACATCCGCTACGTCGCCCGCGTGCCCACCGTACGGATCATGAGCGTCGACATCACCCTCGGCACCCGGTTTCCCGCGTACGCGACCTCGATGGGCCGGGTCCTGCTCGCGGACCTGCCCGAGCACGAGCGGGCCGCGATCCTTCGCGAGATCGAGCCGGTACGGCTGACGCCGCACACCGTCACCTCGCGCGACGCGTTGGCCGCCCTGCTCGACGAGGTGGCGAAGGAGGGCCACTCCCTGGTCGACGAGGAGCTGGAGGTGGGCCTGCGGTCCATCGCCGTCCCCGTCCACGACCGTACCGGCCGGGTGGTCGCCGCCGTCAACGTCTCCACCCACGCCGGACGGCACCCCCTCGGCCACCTGCGCGCGTCGATCCTCCCCCACCTCCGCGAAGCGGCGCGGCGGATCACGGCCGACCTGGGCGTCGCCCGGCGCTTCACCGCGATCCGCACCGACTGAACCCGTCTCAGCGCACCAGGCCGAACACCGGCCCAATCCGGTCTCCCGTCCAGCGCCGCCGCGTGCTCCCGCCCGTTCGCTTCCACAGTGCAAGGCGCCAGCTATGCCCAAGGGAATTATTCCATCATGGCGGTAACCGGAAGGCACAACATAACCCATGGAAACGCGCTCGGCATGTTCTACGCGGACTTCCACGTCGGAGCAGGAAACACGTTCTGGGTGCTCATCGAATCCTGAGTCGACTAGGATACGTATTACAAGTGGAGGGGCAGGAATCGTATACTACGATTCCTGCCCCTCCCTCCGTCGCACAAGAACTGAATTGAATCGATCTTCTCCTATGAAAAGTTTCCCTGCCGAGCGGCAGAAAGACCTCCTGGTTGAGCACGGGCTCTACGGATCCTTTGCTGCGCACTGGGTCAGTACTGAAGACATCAATGAAGTGGCTAGGCGCCTCCAAGTCGCACCAGAATCAGCTATGACATGCGACTTCCAGACCGCTATACGCCCATATGAACCAACCTCTATCATTCGGCTGGTCTGGATTACCCGCCATGCACCTGGCTGGTCCCATGTACTCACCTTGAGTGGAACGACACCGGACTCGGAGATCCTCAGCCTCGAACGTCTGCACGTCTTCGACCTCGTACACATCGGGGGTATTGACCGTATATATCCATTATTCTACACGTACGATGGGATATGCTCTGGAGACGTCTTCGGCGCTCGCGAATACGACTCGTACAGCGAGGACCTCGAATCCACTCCCCTGACGCCGACAGCAGAACTCCTGGAACAGTACCTGCTCATCATGGGAAGAATCACCGGGCGATTCTACGACCGGGAATGGTTTTCATCAAAGGGGCTGCTATGCAGGATCCCCTGACCCGGAACCTGGCCGGTGATCACACGTTCCCCACCTCAAGGCACTCGTCGAATCGGCGGAGAATGTGATGGCGACATGGTCGGTCCGCTGCCCTCGGAGAATCAGTGGGAACTCATATGGGAATTCGGAGTTGAGCAGTTGGTTCGTCAGGATATGGGTCGAGAGCGACGACCCGGAGGAGCTGGCGCGACGACTGCGGGTGAATCCGGGCTCACGCGTGGAGTGCGGCTTCACCGAAGCGATGACCAGAGCTGGAGGGTGGCATGTTCCGCGCCCAGGAACTCCACCTCTATCTCTGCATGGTTGGGCGAATCACTGGACGCTTCCTCAACCGTGAATGGTTCGCGTCGACCCGAACCCCTCATCGTGTTTCCGCCGAGCCTGGAATTCCTGAATGCATCTCATACTAGAAATCGGCACTACCGGCTCGTCAGCAGTCCTGACTCGCACAACCGGTCAAAAGCACCCCTGACGTCGTCGGGGTTGAAGAGACGCCGCTTGCGTGGACTCCATGCGGACATCTGTTCAGCGAGGGAGCTGGGGTCGACGGCGCTACCTGACCTCGCGGCCAGGTACTGGACCGACGCAAGTAGTTCCATTCCCTCGGGATACTCATAGCCGGCCACCGCGCGACTCACCGCCTGCCAGGCCTGCTCGAACGCGACATCCTCGGCGACCGCCGATTCCGCGGCAGCGGCGGCCTTCTCCCACACCCGAAGTACAGCTCTGGCACCTTGGGTGCCGTCGCCGTAGCCGAGGAAGTAGTGGCCTTCCATGGCGGCCAGTTCCTGGTTCAGTCGGGCGGAGAACGGACCGTAGATGTGTCGCGTGAATGGCAAGGCCAGATCCAGGCCGGCGCACTGCATCAGGTAGGGGACCTTGTGGGCCTCCAACAGTGACAGCCGGGGCAACACCGACATGCCCGATTCGAAGGCCAGCGTCACGTACCTGGACAGGGCCGCGATCAGCCTGTTTCGCTGAAGGGTGAGGTCAGGCGGTTCGGCGCTCGCCACCATGTCTTTCGGCTGAGGTGTGCCTGAGCGATAGACCCGGACGTCCAGGTCGAGGTTCCCCAGCTTCTCCAGGATCAGTGGCCGTACGACAGACCAGTCCAGCCCACCGTTTCCACAGCCCAACGGAGGAACGGCAACGCTGCGGATCTTGAGATCGACCAGGACCTCGGCCAGATGGTCAAGGCCGTCGATGATGTCGTCGAGCCGTGAGCCCTGTCGCCAGTGGCGCTTGGTTGGGAAGTTGAGGACCCAGCGATCAGTTCCGGCGATCTGTACAGGGAAGACCTTTCCCGGCCGGAGTTCACCGCGTCCGCACGCCTCCGCGTATGCAGCGAAAACCTCAGGGAAGGCGCGCTTGAACTGAAGCGCGATACCTTTGCCCATCACACCGACGAGGTTGACGGTGTTGACGAGCGCTTGGGCATCGTCACGCAGCAGATTGCCGTTGACCTCTCTGATCACTTCAGTTCACCCCCTCGCACCCTATTATCCTTGATCGAATATGTTTTCGAAACCGGGTTGTCGAAATACCAATGCGCCCGCACTGCCACCGATGGGCGCTGTTCCAACGAGGCGATGATCGCGTGACAAGCAGCGGCCACGGCATCGTTGTGCGTGTACACGTGTGTGAAGGCCTCCCACGGCACACGCTCGTGGACCAGCATTTCGGCTATACGTCGTTGCACCCGTGACCCGTCATCCTCGGTGTCGGCCCAGTACTCCTCCTCCATGAGGGCCCAGTCGATGTGTTTGGCCAGATCGCTCCGGGTGATGGTGAATCGGGCCGTGGCGGTGGCGGCGTTCCGATCGCTCGCAACCCAGGCGAGGTCGCGTTCGGTCATGGCGGAGAGCCGAGTCACCAGGTAGATCAGCGGACCCTGTCCTTGGCCGTAGCTCGTCACGCCGCCCTTGCAGATGCGGTAGAGCATGGGAGATCGCGGCGCGAAGTAGAAAGGTACGTAGTCTGCCACTACACCGGCTGAGCCGACTGACACAGCGCGCTCTCGCCGATTCGCCTTGATCCTTTGATCGGCGCACTCCACCGTCAACGGCGGTCGGCGGTTGTCGGCCACCAAGCCGTTCTGAGCTATGGCGCCCAGATTGTCCACGTGGGTGAAGTGCAACAACCACGGATCTTGCACGTCCATCATCGACCAGCAGCATAGCTGTAGTGGTGATCAGGTTTCCTCGAAGTGAAGCGGGATCGAATCAGTCGCGCCACATTCCGGGTCGAGTGGCCTACCTTCGAAGAAGAAACCAATGGGCGCTGGTAGTCGAGCCGCGGAATCCCCGTCCGCGTTGGCCTGGATGGTTCCGCCTCGTCGAAGTGGCCGCCATTGATGATGTTGTGAAGGTGTTCGCGCGGCTCCACTACTTCGGGACCTTCCAGGATGGAGCTCATGCCGAATCCGGCGCCGAGGTGGGTCCAGCCGGCAATCAGCAGGGCCGGCCCCGGCGCAGCCCGTACCCCGCCCGGCGGGGTTCTCGGCTCGGCCGCCGCAGGCCGTACCGAACTCGGCGTGGTAGCGCGGCGCCGGCTGAACCGCATGCGAACTCAAAGCGCGGAACGCTAGGCGTGCGCTGCAGCGGCCTCGGTCACCGCTGACAGGCCGCACGGGCCGAGGGCGAGCATCCGGGTGTGGAAAGTCCGCGGATCGAAATCCGGGCCGAGGCGACGCCGAGCCAGGTCTCGGGCGTCCTGCCACACCCTGGCTCCGCAGGCGTAGGTGAGGGCCTGAGCCGGCCACGCCTCACTCCGCAGCAGCGTGAACCCCAGCATCGGCTCGGCGATCGTGGAGTTCTCCCGGAGAAAGGCCAGGGTGTGCTCCCGCGTCCACGGCTCGCCCGCGACGGCACCCGGCACCGCCGGCATGGGAAAGCCCGCGTGCCCGCCGAGATCCGCGAGGGCCACCGCGAGGTTCGCCCGCAGACCCATGAGATAGCCGAGTCCCGGCGGGCCGTCCAGTCCGCCGAGCCCGGTCATGAGGCCCTCCGCGTACACCGCCCAGCCCTCCGCGTGACCGGGAACGGTCAGATGCCGCTGCCAGAGCGGGAGCCCGGAATCGAGCACCGCCGTGCCCATCTGCAGGTGGTGGCCCGGCACCCCTTCGTGGTGGACCGCCGTCACCCCGCTCCACACCGGGGTGACCGGCTCGTCCCCCACCGGCCAGATCACCCGTCCCGGCCGCGACAGATCGGACGCGGGCGGAAGGTACCGGACCGGCCCGCCGCCGGAGGCCGACACGACGGCCTCAAGGGTGCCCAGCTCCTGCGGGACGTCGAAGAGCCCTTTGCGGACCAGGTCGAACGCCAGCCCGAGCCGGTCCTTCAGCCAGCCTTCCAGCCGGACCGTCTCCACACACCAGGCCGGATCCGCGTCCAGGCCCGCGCAGACCTCCGGGACGCCCGCCCCCGGCTTGATCTCCCCGGCCAGCGCCCGCGTCTCCTCCGCCACGGCGCGCAGCCGGTCCGCGAGCCACGCGTAGGTCTCCGCCAGGTCCAGGTCGACGCCGAGGGCGTGGCGGGCCGCAAGCCCGTACGCCTCCGGCCCCGCCGCGCCGTCCTCCCGGACGTGGGGGAGCACCTCGCGCTCCAGCCCCGTCGCGAAGTCGGCGTAGGCGAGCTTCGCCGCGTCCGCCGCGGCGGCGAGCTCACGCCCGAGAGCCGGAGCCCCGGCGGCGCCACGGGCGGCGGCGTCCGCGGCGAGGTCGGAGAACATCGGGTCGTCCGACCACATCCGCGCGATCAAGGCGACGACCTCCGCCTGCGCCCGGACCGGCGGCCGACCCGCGGCCGGCCGGCCCGCGACGGTCCGCAGATAGCCGGAGAGCGCGCCGGGTACCGCCCGCAGCCGCCGCTCCAGCGCCCGGGCACCGGCCTCGCTCGCGGTGTCGGCCTGGCCGATCGCCTCCCTGATCAGCATGGGGGGGCTCACGACGGTGTTGAGGGACGCGGCCAGGCCGCCGGCGAGGTAGCCGGCCTCCGCCTCAAGCCGCTCCCGCAGGATCCCCGCGGTCACCGCGTCCCTCCCGCCCAGGCCGGGTACGGCGTCGAGCCGCGACCTCGTCACCCGGTACAGCTCCAGCCGCCGCTCCCAGCCCTCCGGGGAATAGTCGGGCAGCCCGTCGTCGAACCCGGCCACCCCCGACAGGGTCGCGCGCACGGGATCGAGCCGGCACTGCTCCTGATGAAATTCGTGGTAGATGTCGTCGGTCGGCCGGTGCTCCGGCGACCTGTGCAGGTCTTCCATGGCATCCCTTCGGGTGGCGACCGGCGACCGCACGTGACGCGAACCGGCATACCTTGACAGCTGTGCGAGAGATTCACGGTCGTACGGCCGCCTGCGACCCGGGCACCGGACCACGCCTCCGGCGACAACCCGGCGCGGCCCGTACCCAACCCAAGGTCGCCTGATCCGCACCCCCGCGGGGAGCGCGCACCGAAGCGATCACCAGGTCATGTCACCTAGGCCGGGAGTTCGACCGGTTGGCCCGACCGAGCGACCAGGACGGCCACCGAGGCGCGTGAGTCGACGCCGAGTTTGCCGAAGACCCGTGCCAGGTGGGCCTCCACCGTCTTGTCGGACACCCCCAGCCGCTGGGCGATCTGCCGGTTGGTGTGCCCCTCGCTCACCAGCACGGCGACCTGGCTCTCCCGCTTGGTCAGCAGGTCGAGTCCGCTCCCCCGGCGCGGCCGCCCGATCGTGCGCTCGATGATCCGCCGCTGCCCCTGGCGGACCCGTTCCAGCAGCAACCGCGCGCCCGACTGCTCGAACAGGGTCTCCGCCTGGCCGAGTTCGGCCCCCGCCTGCGCCGGATGGCCGGACGCCGTGTGCGCCATGCCCGCGACCAGGCGCGCACGCCCCGCCTCCGTCTTCCGGCCCAGCCTGGCGAAGATCGCCGCGGCCTCCCCGGCCTTCTCCACCGCCACGGCCGGGGCGAACCCGCTCAGCGACTGCGCCATGGCCAGCAGGGCGAACGCCCGGGCGCTCGACATACCGCCCTCCGCCGCCAGCTCGGCGCCGTACGCCCGGGCCTTCGCCCGCTCGGGCCGCCCGGCGGCGAGTTCGGCCCGGGTGAGCAGCTCGAAGACCTCGGACCGGGACACCGCGTACAACGCGGGCAACTCGGGGCCGCCTCCTACGACCTCGACCGCCTCGATGCAGCCCTCGGGGTCGCCCGCCAGCAGCCGGGCCTCCGCGAGCGCCACCCAGGCCACCCGCCACCAGCGTCCCTTCACCCAGCCGCCGGTCTCCGTGGCCCGGATACCGGCCCGCAGCGCCGTTTCCAGATCACCTCGCGCGTTCGCCGTATGGCACTGCGCGGTCAGCGCCATCGTCAGCAGTTCGTCGCTGCCCGAGTGCTCGGCGACCTCCAGGGCCTCGTCCACGAACTGGACCGCCTCCGACAGACGCCCCTGGATCGTGAGGAGCCTGGCCATGGCGACCGCCAGCCGGGGCAGACCCGAACCGTGGCCGGACATCCTGGCCAGCTCAAGCCCGCGGCCGATATGGCGCATCGCCCTGGTGTACCGATCGTGGTAGATCTCCCCCCACCCCACCCAGACGATGCCGTCGATCCGGCGGCTCAGCTGATCGTCGGTAAGCTCGTCGGCGAGCCTGGCCGCCCGCGACAGCACCGCGTCGGTCTCGTCCATCGGCCCGGCGGCGCAGTCGGACAGGACCGCGAGGCCGAGCGCCGCGACCCGCAGGACCGGGTCGGGCTGTTCCTCCGCCGCGGTCACCAGTTCCTTCAGCTGAGACCTGCCGATGCCGCCCGCGTCCCCGAGCAAGGTCGTGGCGGCGAGCTCCAGCTTGAGCACGACCGCCTCCGCAGCCCGTTTGCCGTGGAGTTCCTCAAGCTCCCTGAGCAGGAAGGCGCGCACCTTCAGATGCCGTCCGAGCAGCCGCTCCGTCATCGCCCAGAGGGCGACCGCCTGCGTCCGGCGTCCGGTCCTGTCCCGCGACAGGCGCCGTACCACCTCTTGCAGCATGTCGCCGCTCTCGTCCAGCCAGCCGCCGGCGGCGAGCGCCTTCGCCAAGGCGATCATCAGATCGAGCCGCCGGGAACCGACCTCCCCGGTGTCGGGGAGCAGCCGCAACGCGCTCCGCAACCAGCGGACCGCCTCGGCCGGGGCCCGGGCCACCGTCCTGCTCGCGGCCTCCACCAGCGTGGAGATGGCCCGTTCGTCCCCGGTCCTGGCCACCAGGGCCAGATGCCCGGCGCGGGTCGCCACCGGGGCGTCCCCGTCGAGCAGCGCGTCGGCGGCCTTGGCGTGCGCGGCGAGCCGCCACTCCAGGCTCGTAGTCTCGTACACCACCTGGCGGATGAGCTGATGCCGGTAGGAGTACCTGGCGGAGCCGCCGACCCTGCGGATCAGGTCATGCCGGAGCAGGCTGCCGATCGCCTCCCGCACCTCCGCCGGGGGCAGGTCGGCGAGCTCGGCGACGAGGGTGACGCTGAACGAGTCGCCCGCCACGGCCGCGGCCTGGGCCACCAGCAGATGCTCCGGGGAGAGTTCGGCGAGTTCCCCGTGCACCGTGGCGTACGTGCCGCGTGGGAGCGTGCCAAAACCTTCGCGGAAGGCACCGCCAGACGGGTCGCGGCCCGGATCCGCGTGATCCGTCGCAAGCCCCTCAAGGTAGAAGGGGACTCCGCCGCTGGCCTGGTACAGCATCCTCCGATGGGTGCGGCTCCACGTCGGGCCGAGGAGCTCGTCGACCTCCTCCTCGCCCAGGGGGGCCAGACCCAGCGAGGAGACCCGCCGCTCGATGGCGGCGGTGGCCAGCGCGGTCCGCAGCAACGTGGGCATCTGCCGGGGACGGTAGGCCAGGGTGAGGAGCACCGGGCCGCGCGGCGGACGTCGCAGCAGTTCGGCCACGAGCTGCTCCGACATCGGGTCGACCAGGTGCAGGTCGTCGAAGATCACGACCAGGCCGTCGGGTTCGGCCAGCTCCTCCAGGAACGACCGGACGGTGCGGAACAGGCTCAGCCACTGCGTCTCCGTGAGCGATCGCCCCGCCGAGGCGATCGACCTGGGCAGGAGCCGCGCGAGGAGATCCGAGAAATCGGACCCGATCCATCTCTGCGTACTCGCCTTCGTGCACCGCAGATGACCGTCGACGGCCCCGAGGACGATACCGAACGGCTTGGCGCGCTCGCGCATGCCCGGACGGCAGCTGAGCACGACGTGACCACGGATCCCCGCCCCCCTGGCGAACTCGGCCAGCAGCGAGGTCTTCCCTATCCCCGGGTCACCGACGATCTCCACGATCTTCGGCTCCCCTTCCCTCAGCGTGTCGAGCGCGCGGGTGAGGACACCGAGTTCCTTCTTACGGCCGACAAGAGGTCTGCCGGCCACCGGGGACCTGCCGTGGGTCATCGGCTCCCCGTCGTCCCGTGCCCCCGCACCTCGCGTCATCCAAGATCCCTCGCTTCTTGGATCGAGCGATGGTCCGTATCTGTGCCAAACGACCACGAATGCTTCCCCCAACTGCCGGCTCGTCTTCCCACTCCGGTGATCACCGACGGCCGCTAGACGGGGGTCGCTTCAAAACTCTTACACAAAACACGACCTCAGCCGCGGTGATGACGTAACGACCAATCGAGCGCCAACACCGAATCACGCTCCGACCAGCAAATTATATAGTTGAATCACCCCCCGTGCGCGGCCAGGCCGAAATTGATCAGCATAGCCCGGTTCAACCACTAGTGAGCGTGCATGAAGTCGCCACGACTGTCAATGACACTCAGGTAAGACCTCCGAACGATAGCCGTTCCAGCACGAGTGGTAACAATGAGTTATGTGGGCGGCGCCCGCCGCCAAAGCCCCAGGAGTTTGAACAGGTAAAATTACACAAAGTAACCTTACAATCCCACGTTCGATCTCGCAACAGCCGACCCTATGATCTTAGGCACATCTGTAAGGGATTTCCCTAACTACTCGCCGTAAAGGGTCCCCGCTAGGCTGGCGACAGTGCAGGCGCATAGTGGAAATCCGATATATGCAGCGGCCCGACTCCGCCAATTATTAATGCGGAACAACCGGCCCGACTCCATCGATTCAATTGCGGAAATCATGCAATTCGCCAATGTCAGCCGAGTAGCTGAGGAATCCGATGCGTGACCTGAGAGAATCATCGGCCGTCGTCCACGACCCTCAGGAGATCAGGAGAAGGATCGCGGAGGACGGCTACATCTTCCTCCGCGGGCTGCTCGATCCCGCGCCCATACGCAGACTCGCGTTCGACACGCTCACCGCGCTGCAGGCGGAAGGCTGGCTGCGCGACGGCCATCCCCCGGACGAGGCCCCGCTCGAACCGCCGGCCCGAGACTTCAAGAACAGCAACTTCTTCGGCGGATACATCGCCCTGCAGCGGCTTGAGTACTTTCACGCGCTCATCCACCAGCCGGCGCTCACCACGGTGATGCGGAACCTCTTCGGGTCCGACGTGTTCCCCCATCCGCGTAAGATCGGCAGGATCGTCTGGCCGACCCGTCTCGGCACGACACCCGGCATCTACGCCCATCAGGACTTCGTGGTCGAAGGCGTTCCCGACATGTTCACGTCGTGGATCCCCTTCGTGGACTGCCCACGTGAGCTCGGCGGGCTCGCCATCCTCACCGGCTCGCAGAACGAAGGTGTCGTCCCCCGGCTGCACCGGGTGGATCCCGGCGACGACGCCTGGGCGACGACGGACTACCGGGTCGGCGACGTCCTGATCTTCCATTGCCTCACCGCGCACGCCGCGCTGCCGAACACGACCGAACGACTGCGGCTGTCGGGGGACTACCGCTGGCAGTCGTCCGCACAGGAGATCCCCGCCGACGCGCTGCTCCCCCATCTGCACGGGCCGGTGCCCGGCTGGGACGAACTCTCCCGGGACTGGTCCTCCACCGACTGGATCAAGACCCCGCCCGGCCTGCGCACGACCGAACGCACCGGCGGCGAACTCCCCGATTTCCCCGCCTCCCCGTTCGTCCGGATCCCGCCCCAGGAGCCCTACGACCGGGAGCACACCGTCCTGGCCGGAATCTTCAACAACATGCAGGACTCCTTCCGGCCGGAAAAGGCGGTCGGGGAGAACGCGGTGATCGAATACCGCATCGTCTCCGAATCCGGAAACCACCGCTGGCAGGTCCAGGTCTCCGGCAGCCGCTGCCTCGCGGTGCCGGGCGGCGACGAGGACGCCAGCGTCACCATCACCTCGACCCTCCACGACTACCTGATGATCACCGGCGGCAAGGCGGATCCGATCGACGCGTTCGGCCGGGGAGCCCTCGTCATCGACGGTGACTTCACGGTGGCCCTTCAGCAGACGGAATGGTTTAGAGACTAGGTGTTGATGTCACGATGCGCATTTCCCGGCCCGGCACCCTGGTCGACGTCATCCGCACCCGGGCGAGCGAGCACGGCGGCCGCGCGGCCTACACATTCCCCTTCGACGCCCGATCGCCGGAACTGACCTACTCCCACCTGGAACGTTCCGCCCGCACCATGGCGATCAGACTCCGGCAGGTGGCGCGGCCCGGTGACCGGGTCCTCATCATGTGTTCGCCCGGCCCGCACTACATCACGGCGTTCGCCGCGTCGCTGCAGGCCGGGGTCATCGCCGTACCCGTCTATCCGCCCACCAACGAGCGAAGCCTGACCCGGCTGCTCGGCATCGTCGGCGACGCCCGGCCGAGCGCCTTGATCGCCGACGGCCCGGTGCTCGCCCTCGTCGCCGCGCAGGCCGGAGAGGGCCCGCTGAGCCGGATACCCCGGATCGCCGCCGACGAGATCGCCCCCGGCGACGAGGACCTTCCCGGCCCGCCGCCCCGCCCGGACGACATCGCCTTCCTCCAATACACCTCCGGCTCGACCGGAGACCCCAAAGGCGTCGTCGTCACACACGGCAACCTGATGCACAACTCCGCCGTCATCGCCGCAAGCATGGGGCTTACCCCGGAGTCGGTCTGCGTGAGCTGGCTGCCCCCGTACCACGACATGGGGTTGGTCGGCGGGATCCTGCAACCGCTCTACCTGGGTTTCCCCGCCGTACTCATGTCTCCGCTGGACTTTCTCCAGCGTCCGCTCGGATGGCTCGAAGCGATCTCGCGGTACGGCGGGACGGTGAGCGGCGGACCCGACTTCGCCTTCGAGTTGTGCGTGTCCCGGTACCGCGAAGGAGCCGGCGAACCGCTCGACCTGAGCACCTGGTCGGTGGCGTTCTCCGGTTCCGAGCCGATCAGAAAGCGGACTCTGGACCGTTTCACCGAGCGATTCGCACCGTCAGGCTTCCGCCGGCGGGCCTGGTACCCCTGCTACGGGCTGGCCGAGGCGACGCTGTTCGTCTCCGGCGGTCCCCCGCAGGCCCACCCGGTCGAGGTGCGCACCTCCGCCCGGTCGCTGGAGGAGGACGTCTTCCGGCCGTCCGACACCGGCGAGGTGTGGCTCGTCGGATGCGGTGAGACGCCGCCCGAGCTGGATGTGCGGGTCGTCGACGCGACCACCGCGAAGCCGGTGCCCGACGGGCACATCGGCGAGATCGTCGTCGCGGGCGAGAGCGTGACCCGCGGCTACTGGAACGCCGGCAGCCAGGCGGACCTCCACACCCGCGTCCACGGTGCCGACGGCGAGTTCCTCCGGACCGGCGACCTCGGGTTCCTCCGGGACGGCCAGCTGTTCATCACCGGCCGGTCCAAGGACGTGCTCATCATCAGGGGACGCAACCACTATCCGCAGGACATCGAGGGCTCCGTCGAGTCGGCGCACCCGATGCTACGCCCCCGCGGGGTCGCCGCGTTCACCGTCG
Organism: Rhizohabitans arisaemae; assembly: GCF_025996515.1. Taxonomy (GTDB): domain Bacteria; phylum Actinomycetota; class Actinomycetes; order Streptosporangiales; family Streptosporangiaceae; genus Rhizohabitans; species Rhizohabitans arisaemae. The sequence goes on along the minus strand of NZ_BLRH01000021.1, from coordinate 181,581 downwards.
AGGTGGACGGCGGCGAGCAACTGGCCGTGGTGGCCGAGCTCTCCCCCCGCTGCGACCCGGCGCAGATCGAACACGTGCGTGCGGCGATCCGGCAGGCCGTCGCGGAGCAGCACGGCCTGCGGCCGCACGCCGTCGCGCTGGTCCGGAGCCGATCCGTACCGAAGACCTCCAACGGGAAGCTCCAGCGCGGATTGTGCCGCCGGATGTATCTCGCGGGCGAACTGCCGGTACTCCCCACGGACGAGCCCGAGGAGGGCGCCGCCTGATGAACGCCGACATCGTCCCCGGCGGGACCCCGCTCGCCGACATCGAGCGAGAGCTGTGTACGGCCGTAGGCGAGCTGCTGGAGATCGCGCCGCACCGAGTCGACCCGAACGTTCCCCTGATCAGCCTGGGCCTCGACTCCCTGGCGGCCGTCAACCTCCAGCACCGCGTGGAATCCGCCCTCGGCCTGTCGATCTCGATCGCCGACCTGCTCGCCGACGCGACGATCTCCACCCTCGCGCACACGCTGGCCGACTCCGGCCGTTCGGCGGACCGGGACCCCGCCCGCGACACCGCCGAACCCGTCTGGACCGGCGAACACCCCGACCGGATCCCCCTCTCCTCCACCGAGAGACGACTCTGGTTCCTCGACCAGCTCACCCCCGGCACCACCGCCTACACCCTCGCCGGCCGCATCACCCTCACCGGCGACCTCGACACCGGCGCCCTCACCGCCGCCCTCACCGACGTCGTCACCCGCCACGAAACCCTGCGCACCGACTACCCCGCCGACGACCAAGGCCCCTACCGGCGCATCCACCCACCCGGGCCCCATCCGCTCCCCCACACCGACCTCACCGCCGGCGCATCCGCGCCCACCGACGAGATCACGGCCCGGCTGGAGCAA
>NZ_BLRH01000021.1:179576-180679 GCF_025996515.1 Rhizohabitans arisaemae | reverse complement strand
TCACCCGGCACCCCGCCGTCCGCACCAGCCACACCACCGTCCACACCCACGACAACACCACCCACCTCACCACCTACCTCACCCTCACCACCCCCCACCCGGAGCACACCCACGGCGGCACGCCCGATCCCGCCACGCTCCACAGCCTGCGTGCACACCTACGCGCCCATCTCCCCATCTGGATGCACCCCACCCACCTCATCACCCTCACCCAGCTCCCCCTCACCCCCAACGGAAAGATCGACCGTGCCAAACTTCCTCCGCCACCCGACGTCACGGAGAAGAGGCCTGCGGCGAAGCCGCGCACCCCGGCGGAACGGGCGCTGGCCGAGCTGTTCCGCACCTTGCTGAACGTGGACGAACTCGGGGTCCACGACAACTTCTTCGAGCTCGGCGGCCACTCGCTGCTCGCCACGCAGGCGATCGCCCGGATCCGCCACCAGTGGGGCGCCGACCTCCCCCTGCGGGCCGTCTTCGACCACCCCACCGTCGCCGAACTCGCGACCGCCCTCGACGAGAGCGCACCGCGGGGCGACTCAACCGACTCCGGCCGTTCGGCGGACCGGGACCCCGCCCACGACACCGCCGAACCCGTCTGGACCGGCGAACACCCCGACCGGATCCCCCTCTCCTCCACCGAGAGACGACTCTGGTTCCTCGACCAGCTCACCCCCGGCACCACCGCCTACACCCTCGCCGGCCGCATCACCCTCACCGGCGACCTCGACACCGGCGCCCTCACCGCCGCCCTCACCGACGTCGTCACCCGCCACGAAACCCTGCGCACCGACTACCCCGCCGACGACCAAGGCCCCTACCGGCGCATCCACCCACCCCGGCCCCACCCGCTCCCCCACACCGACCTCACCGCAGCGGAACGGGCCCCCTCGTCCATCGGCCGCACCCGGCCCGGCGCAGTCCCCGACGCCGGAGACGACCACCGGCACACCGGCCCCGTGGCCGGACACCGCACGAACCCCGAATCCGCAGCGGAGACCACGACCCGGTTCGACGAGCTCACCGCCCGGCTCGTCGCCGAACCCTTCGACCTGGCCGCCGGACCCCTGTTCCGCACCCACCTGGCCACAACCGGGCCCGCCGAA
>NZ_BLRH01000021.1:177053-179395 GCF_025996515.1 Rhizohabitans arisaemae | reverse complement strand
GGACAGACCACCTCGCCGACCCCCCACCCGCACTCGACCTCCCCACCGACCGGCCGCGCCCCCACACCCCCACCCACCGCGGCCGCACCCACCACCACACCCTCCCCGCCACCCTGGCCACCGGGCTCACCACCCTCGCCCACACCACCGGCACCACCCTCTACATGACCCTCCACACCGCCCTGGCCGTCCTGCTCTCCCGCCTCACCGGCCAGCACGACCTCATCATCGGCACCCCCATCGCCAACCGCACCCACCCCCACCTCGAACCCCTCATCGGCTTCTTCGCCAACACCCTCCCCATCCGCACCACCATCACCGGCAACCCCACCTACCGCACCCTCCTCGCCCGCACCCGAACCACCGCCCTGGCCGCCTACCAGCACCAGAACCTCCCCTACGAACACCTCGTCGAACACCTCCACCTCGACCGCGACCTCACCCGCAACCCCCTCTTCCAGACCATGCTCACCCTCAACACGGCCCTGCCGACGTTCACGGCCGACGGAGTGGACGTCGCCGTGCGGGTGCTCAGCACGGATTCCGCCAAATTCGATCTCACGGTCACGGTCACCCCCGGCGACTACGGCACCCTGCACACCGAATGGGAGTACGCCACCGACCTGTTCGACCACGCCACGATCGCCCGCGTCGCCGGCCACTACCAGACCCTCCTGCACCACCTCGTGCTCGACCCCGACCGGCCCGTCACCGTCCTCCCCCTGCTCACCCCCCGCCAACGCCGGCACAACCTCCACGCCCACAACCCACCCGGTACGGCACCCGTACGGCGGGCGGGCGACCCGGCCACCGCACCAAGCACCGTCGCGGAGGGCGGGCACCGGTACACCGACGAGGCCGGGAATCCGGCGGTCTTCGCCCACGAGCTGATCGCGGCGCACGCCCGTACCCGCCCCGACGACATCGCCATCGTCGACGACACCGGGCAGCACCTCACCTACGGGCAGCTCGACACCCGGGCCGGCCACCTGGCCGCGCACCTCACCGCACACGGCGCCGCCCCCGACACCCTCATCGGCCTGCACACCGGACGCGGACCCCACACCCTCCTCGCCATCCTGGCCGTCCTCAAAACCGGCGCCGCCTACCTCCCCCTGGACCCCACCTACCCCGACCACCGCCTCACCCAGATCATCGACGGCTCCAACCCCCTCCTCATCCTCACCCAACGGGATCACGCACTTCCGTCAGTCCTCATCCCCACCCACGACATCACCGCGCTTCTCACCACACCCCCGCCCCCGGCTCCGGCCACGCCCCGGCCCCCGCTCCACCCCGAGCACCTGGCCTACGTCATCCACACCTCCGGCAGCACCGGCACCCCCAAAGGCGTCGCCGTCACCCACGCCAATCTGAGCGCCTCGACCGCGGCGCGCGGCCTGGTCTACAACCGGCCGCTCAGGGGGTTCGTGCTGCTGTCGTCGATCTCGTTCGACACCTCGGTGGCGTCGGTCTTCTGGAGTCTGTGCAACGGAGCGGTCCTGCACCTCCCCGCGGCGGGCCGGGAACTGGACCTCGACTTCCTGGCCGCCCGGGTCGCCCGGGACGACGTCAGCCATCTGGTCTGCCTGCCCTCGCTGTACGAGCTGCTGCTTGAGCGTCTCGCCGGGGAGGACGTCCGGCTGGAGACCGTGGTGGTGGCGGGTGAGCCGCTCCGGCCGAGCCTGGTGGAGCGCCACCACGAGCTGTTCCCGGACGTGCTCCTCTACAACGAGTACGGCCCCACCGAGGCGACGGTCTGGAGCACGGTCGCACGCTGCGAGCCGGGTGATCCGCTGGGGCGCGCGCCGATCGGCCTGCCGTGCCCGGGCACCCACGCCCACATCCTCGACCCCCACGGCGAACCCACCCCCACCGGAACCACCGGACACCTCTACCTCACCGGAACCGGACTCGCCCGCGGCTACCTCCACCAACCCGCCCTCACCGCCGAACGCTTCACCCCCAACCCCCACGGACCACCCGGAACCCGCATCTACCACACCGGAGACCTCGCCCGGCACCGACCCGACCACACCATCGACTACCAAGGCCGCACCGACCACCAGGTCAAAATCCGCGGCTACCGCATCGAAACCACCGACATCGACGCCACCCTCACCCGACACCCCGCCGTCCGCACCAGCCACACCACCGTCCACACCCACGACAACACCACCCACCTCACCACCTACCTCACCCTCACCACCCCGGCCGACACCGACCCGGCCGACACCGAAACCCACACCGCACCCGCACCCGCACCCGCGGGCATCCTGCAAGACTTGCGCGCCCACCTGCGCACCCACCTCCCCACCTGGATGCACCCCACCCACCTGGTC
>NZ_BLRH01000021.1:174256-177043 GCF_025996515.1 Rhizohabitans arisaemae | reverse complement strand
ACCACACCATCGACTACCAAGGCCGCACCGACCACCAGGTCAAAATCCGCGGCTACCGCATCGAAACCACCGACATCGACGCCACCCTCACCCGGCACCCCGCCGTCCGCACCAGCCACACCACCGTCCACACCCACGACAACACCACCCACCTCACCACCTACCTCACCCTCACCACCCCAGAGCACCTCCACTCAACCGGCACGGAAACCGAGGACGGCTGCCGCACCGGCGTAGCCTCGGACAACGGGTCGATCCCCTCCGAAGCCCTCGTGCTCAAGCCGGCCCCGGGCACCCTGCAAGACCTGCGCACCCACCTGCGCACCCACCTCCCCACCTGGATGCACCCGGCCCACCTGGTCGTACTCCGCCATTTCCCGCTCACCCCCAGCGGAAAGATCGACCGGTCGAAGCTTCCGCCGCCCCCGGAGTCCACCTCCGCCCGCGGCCATCGGCCCGCCGTCACCCCCGCCCAGCAAGCCGTCGCCGGAATCTGGCGGGAACTCCTCGGTCACCCGGATCCCGGGCTCGACGACAACTTCTTCGAGCTCGGCGGCCACTCGCTGCTCGCCACGCAGGCCGTCACCCGCATCCGCCACGAGTGGGGCGCCGACCTCCCCCTGCGGGCCGTCTTCGAACACCCCACCGTCGGCGAACTCGCCCAAGCCCTCGAAGAGACCACGCTCGTCAGGCAGGATGCCGAGCCCGTCTGGAACGGTGAACGCCCGGAGCGGATCCCGCTCTCCTCCCCCCAGCGACGCCTCTGGTTCCTCGACCAGCTCAGTCCCGGCGCCGGCACCTACACCGTCGCCGGAGCGCTCACCCTCACCGGCGACCTCGACACCGGTGCCCTCTCGGCCGCCCTCACCGACGTCGTCGCCCGCCACGAAACCCTGCGCACCGTCTTCCCCGCCGACGACCAGGGCCCCCGCCAGCACATTCTCCCGCCGCGCTTACATCCCCTCCCCCACACCGACCTCACCGCGATCCACGAGACCGACAGCGGGGAGTCCGCCGACACCGCCGCCGCCCGGCTCGGCGAGCTCACCGCCCGGCTCGTCGCCGAACCCTTCGACCTGGCCGCCGGACCCCTGTTCCGCACCCACCTGGCCACAACCGGGCCCGCCGAGCACCACCTCGTCGTCACCGCCCACCACATCGTCTGCGACGGCTGGTCCCTCACCGTCCTCCTCGACGAACTCACCACCCTCTACCACCACCACACCACCACACCGCCGGGGACACCCCCGCCGCTGGCGCCGCTCCGGGCCACCTACACCGACCACACCCTGCGCCAGCACCACCGCACCACCACCCCCGACCACCACCAAGACCTCGCCTACTGGACAGACCACCTCGCGGACCCGCCGCCCGCACTCGACCTGCCCACCGACCGGCCGCGCCCCCACACCCCCACCCACCGCGGCCGCACCCACCACCACACCCTCCCCGCGGCTCTGGTCACCGGGCTCACCGCCCTGGCCCACGGCACCGGCACCACGCCCCACATGACCCTGCACGCCGCTCTGGCCGTACTCCTGCACCGCCTCACCGGCCAGCACGACCTGATCATCGGCACTCCCATCGCCAACCGCACCCACCCCCACCTCGAACCCCTCATCGGCTTCTTCGCCAACACCCTCCCCATCCGCACCACCATCACCGGCGACCCCACCTACCGCACCCTCCTCGCCCGCACCCGAACCACCGCCCTGGCCGCCCAGGAACACCAGCACCTCCCCCTCGAACAGCTCGTCCAGCACCTCCACCTCGACCGCGACCACACCCGCAACCCGCTCTTCCAGATCATGCTCACCCACAACCCGGTCCCACCCCGCAGCCACCACACCCCGCACCTCGTCATCACCCCCCGTCTCCTGCCCACCCACACCGCCAAATTCGATCTCACGGTCACGGTCACCCCCCGCGACGACGGCACCCTGCACACCGAATGGGAGTACGCCACCGACCTGTTCGACCACGCCACGATCGCCCGCGTCGCCGGCCACTACCAGACCCTCCTGCACCACCTCGTGCTCGACCCCGACCGGCCCGTCACCGTCCTCCCCCTGCTCACCCCCCGCCAACGCCGGCACAACCTCCACGCCCACAACCCTCCGGCCCCCCGGTTCACCGGATCCGCCGTACGGTCACCGGGCGGGGGATTCGCCCATGAGCTGCTCACCGCACAGGCTCGTTCGCGCCCCGACGAGATCGCCCTGGTCGACGAGGCCGGCCACTCCCTCACCTACCGGCAGCTCGACCATCGGACCGACCACCTCGCCGCCCACCTCACCCACCTGGGCGCCGCCCCCGACACCCTGGTCGGCCTGCACGCCACCCGCGGAGCCGAACTCCTCATCGGCCTCCTCGCCGTCCTCAAGACCGGCGCCGCCTACCTCCCTCTGGACCCCACCTACCCCGACCACCGGCTCACCCAGATCATCAACGGCTCCAAACCGATCCTGATCCTCACCCAGGATCTCCACCACCAGCCTCCCCCCACCGCCACACCCACCCGCGACATCTCCGCTCTCCTCACCACACCCCCGCCGACGTCGGCATCGCCGCCGCCCCTCCACCCCGAGCACCTGGCCTACGTCATCCACACCTCCGGCAGCACCGGCACCCCCAAAGGCGTCGCCGTCACCCACGCCAACCTCACCGGGTTCCTCCATGCCATGGACACCCTCCACGGCGACCCGGCCGGGACGACCCGGGACGGCGATCCCGCCCACGAGCCGCGGAACCCGGCCCCACCGGCGTCCGGCGCCGGGGGTGAACGCG
>NZ_BLRH01000021.1:173773-174246 GCF_025996515.1 Rhizohabitans arisaemae | reverse complement strand
CCGAGCACCTGGCCTACGTCATCCACACCTCCGGCAGCACCGGCACCCCCAAAGGCGTCGCCGTCACCCACGCCAACCTCACCGGGTTCCTCCACGCCATGGACAACCTCCACGGCGACCCGGAAACCCCCCGGCAGGTCTGGCTGGCCTACACCAGCACCAGCTTCGACATCTCCGTCCTCGAACTCATCTGGACCCTCACCGCCGGACACCGCATCGTCCTGCCCGCCCACGACGACATCCCCACCCTCATCCACACCCACCACATCACCCACCTCCAAACCACCCCCTCCCACGCCACCCGCATCCTCACCCGACCCCACGCCCGCACCGCCCTGGCCCGCCTCCACACCCTCATGCTCGGCGGCGAACCCCTCCCCCCCGACCTCCTCGACCACCTCACCCACCTCACCCGCACCCGCATCGTCAACGGCTACGGCCCCACCGAAGCCACCGTCTACGCCACCACCCAC
>NZ_BLRH01000021.1:0-173763 GCF_025996515.1 Rhizohabitans arisaemae | reverse complement strand
CCAAACTGCCCCCGCCCCCCACCCGCACCGCCGCCGGCACCCACCTGCCGCCCACCACCCCCGCCCAGCAGACCGTCGCCCACATCTGGCGCGAACTCCTCGGCCACCCCGCCCCAGGGCTCGACGACAACTTCTTCGACCTCGGCGGCCACTCACTGCTCCTGGTCCAGGCGCACGCGCGGCTGCGACGGCTCCGGGAGGACCTGCGGATCGTCGACCTGTTCCGCTATCCGACGCTGCGCGCGCTCGCGGAACACCTGGCGGGCGAGACCGCCGACCACACCCCGCGGGAGGAGACGGAGCCCGACGGGCTCCGCGCGGGACGGTCCCGGCTGAAGCTGCGCCGCCGGCGCCTGCACGACGAGCCGAAGGGAGACGCGCGTTGAACGCCGACCACGACCGGACCGAGGATTTCATCGCGGTCATCGGGATGGCGGGGAGATTTCCCGGCGCCCCCGACGTACCCGTCTACTGGGAGAACCTGCTCTCCGGCGTCGACTCCGTCGCCGCCGCGCCCGCGCCGTGGTCCGGCCCGAAAGGCGTCCTGGCGGACCACGACCTCTTCGACGCGGAGTTCTTCGGCTTCAGCCCGAAGGAGGCCGAGCGGACCGATCCGCAGCAACGCCTCCTCCTGGAGTGCGCCTGGGAGGCGCTGGAGCACGCCGGGTACGGCAACGCGGCGAACCGGCCGGTGACCGGGGTCTACGCCGGCTCCTCGACCAGCGGGTACCTGCTGGACGTGCTGTCCAGTCCGCGGCACCGGGATCTGCTCGACGACAGCCAGCTGCTCATCGGCTGCGACAAGGACTATCTGACGACGCGGATCTCGCACAAGCTGAACCTGCTGGGGCCGAGCCTGGCGGTGCAGACCGCGTGCTCCACCTCGCTGGTGGCGATCCATCTGGCCTGCCAGGCGCTGCTCGCCGGGGAGTGCGACCTGGCGCTGGCGGGCGGGGTCGCGGTCCGCGAGTCGGCGGGACCGGGTCGCGGACCGGGACTCGAGGGGGGTTCCGGCCGGCGCGACGGCATGGTCTCACCGGACGGACGATGCCGGGCGTTCGACGCGGACGCCGCCGGGATGGTCAACGGCGACGGGCTCGGCCTGGTGGTGCTGCGCCGTCTGGACGACGCGCTGCGGGACGGCGACTCGGTCCACGCGGTCGTCCGCGGCTCCGCGATCAACAACGACGGCTCGTACAAGACCGGGTTCACGGCGCCGGGGATCGCCGGGCAGGCCCGGGTGATCAGGGCCGCCCGGGCCGCCGCCGGGGTGGACCCGGCCACGATCGGCTACGTCGAGGCGCACGGGACGGGGACCCGGCTGGGCGACCCGATCGAGGTGGCGGCCCTCGCCCAGGCCGCGGGCGACGCGGAGCCCGGTGACCGCTGCGCCCTCGGCTCGGTGAAGACGAACATCGGGCACCTGGACGCGGCCGCGGGTGTCGCCTCGTTCATCAAGGTGGTCCTGTCGCTCCGGCACCGGACGATCCCGCCGACGCTGCACTTCGAGCGCCCCAATCCCGAACTCGCGCTGGACGCCACACCGTTCTTCGTGAACACCGTGGCCAGGCCGTGGCGGCCGATCGCGGGGGTACGGCGCGCCGGGGTGAGCTCGTTCGGGATCGGGGGCACGAACGCACACGTGGTGCTGGAGGAGGCCCCCGAGCCGGCGCCGCCGGGCCAGAGCGGTCCGTGGCAGGTCCTGCCGGTGAGCGCGCGGACGGCCTCGGCCCGCGACCTGGCGGCGAAGACCCTGGCCAAGGCGATCGGGGACCTGGACGCGGCGGGACTCGCCGACGCCGCCTACACGATGCAGACGGGACGCGCGGAGTTCGGGCACCGAGGGGTGATCGTGGCCCGGGCCGGGGCGCGCGCCCATCTCGGCGAGGTCCTGCGCGGCGCGACGACGGGGTCGCCGCGGGTGGCGTTCATGTTCCCCGGTCAGGGGGCCCAGTACGCGGGCATGGCGGCCGGGCTCCACCGGGACGAGCCGGTGTTCCGGCGGGAGTTCGACGCCTGCCTCGACCTGCTCGCCGCGAACGGGGCGGACCCCGGCCTGGCCGCGGCGCTCCGCTCCCCCGGGCCGGAGGCGGACCGGGCGCTGCGGCGCACCTCGTCGACGCAGCCGGCGCTGTTCGCGGTGGAGTACGCACTGGCCCGGCTCTGGATCTCGTGGGGGGTCGAGCCGGCGGTGCTGATCGGCCACAGTGTCGGCGAGCTGGTCGCGGCCTGCGTCGCGGGGGTGATGTCCCCGCAGGACGCGGCACGGCTGATCGTCGCCCGCGGGGAGGCGATGGCGGCGAGCCCCGCCGGGGCGATGACCGCGGTCGCGCTCCCGCCGGACCGCGTGCGGGAGCTGTGCCCCGCCCCGGTGGAGATCGCGGCGGTCAACTCCGCCGCGCAGACCGTGATCGCCGGACCGGTGGAGGCGGTCGAGGCGGCCGAGACGCGCCTGACCGGGTACGGCGTCCGCCACCGGCGGCTGCGGACACCGCACGCCTTCCACTCGGCCGCGATGGACCGGGCGTCCGAGGAGGTCGCGAAGGCCGCCGCCGGGCTCACCCTCGCCCCGCCCGGACGCACGGTGATCTCCAACGTGACCGGCCGGGCGCTCACCGCCCAGGAGGCGACCGACCCCGGCTATTGGGGGCGTCAGGTGCGTGAGACCGTGCGGTTCGCGCAAGGGCTCGACGCCGTGGCCGCCGAGGGCGCGGGCCTGCTGGTCGAGGTGGGTCCCGGCCGTACCCTCTGCGACCTGGTCCCGGTGGGCGACCCGGACCTCGGCCTCACCGCGACGACGCCCTCGCTGCCGGGTTCCGGCGACCCCCGGGACGACCTTGAGGTCCTGCTCGGCGCGCTCGGCCGGCTGTGGGCGCACGGGGTCCCCGTCCGCTGGGAGCGGCTCCATCCGGCGCCGCGCCGCCGGGTGCCGCTGCCCACCTACCCGTTCGAACGGCGGCGGTACGGCGTCACGCCGGGCGGGGCGAGCGGCCCGGCGCAGCCCGTACCCCCGCCGGCCCCGGTCGGCGCCGCCGGAGGCGAAACCGCGGACGACACGGCGGACGAGGCGGGGCCGGACGTGACCGAGCAGGTCATCGCGGGCGTGTGGACCCGGCTGCTCGGCATCCCCGAGATCGGGAGGGAGGAGTCGTTCTTCGACCTCGGCGGCCATTCCCTGCTCGGCATGCAGGCGCTGGACGAGCTCTCCCGGCTGTTCCAGGTGGAGCTGCCGCTCGCGGCCTTCTACGAGAACCCCACGATCGCCGAGCTCGCGCTGCTCGTGGAGGACGCGATCATCTCGTCGCTGGAGCCGCCCGGACAGGCCCCGGCCGGCTCGGCCACGACCCGGGACGGGGGAGACGCGTGAGCACCGAGCGCAGTCGTACCGAGGCGGCCCGCCGCAGGCAGGCGCTGTCGGCCGAGGCGCGGGCCGAGCTGACGGCCCGGCTCCGCGGCGCCGCGCACCCGCGGCCCGCCGCGGCCGGTCACGAGGCCCCGCGCGCCGAGCCGATCCCTCGCCACGACGGGCCGGACAGCCCGCTCTCACCGACCCAGGAGCGGTTCTGGCTGCACCAGCGCCTGTTCCCCGGGGACGCCTCCGTCAACGTCTTCATCGCCGTACGGCTGCGCGGCCCGCTCGACACGGCGGCGCTGCGGCACTCCTGCGCGGAGCTGCTCCGCCGGCACGAGGTGCTCCGGTCCGTTTTCGCCGAGGTCGACGGGGTGCCCCGTCAGCTCCGGACGCACCCGGCGCCGCTTGAGCTTCCCCGTGCCGACCTCACCGCCGAACCCCGGCCGGAGGCGGCGTTGGAGCGCCTGGCCGAGGAGGAGGCGGGCAGGCCGTTCGACCTCGCCGCCGAGCCGCCGTGCCGGGTGAAGCTCGCCGCGCTCGGCGCCGACCACCACGTGCTGCTGCTCACCCTTCACCACATCGCCACGGACGGGTGGTCGAACACGGTCCTGCTGGAGGAGCTCGCCGCGGGCTACACCCTGGCGCGGGAGAATCCGGGGCGGCGCCTGCCGGCGCCCGAGCTCCAGTTCGCCGACTACGCGCGGTGGCGTGGCCGGGAGCCGCGCACCGGGGCCGGCGGCCACTGGGACGCGGTCCTCTCCGGCGCCTCCCCGGTTCTGGACCTGCCGCTGGACCGTCCCCGGTCCGCCGGTACCCCGATCCGGTCCGGGCGGCTGGTCGCCGTGGTCCCCCCCGAGACGACACAGGAGTTCACCCGGCTGTGCGGCTCCCTGCGGGTACCGCTCTTCGCCGGGCTCACGGCGGCCCTCCAGGTACTGCTGTACCGGTACACCGGGGAGTCCGGGTTCCTCGTCGGCGTGCCGTTCAGCGGCCGGAGCCGCGCCGAGCTCACCCGGGTGGTCGGCCCGCTCTTCACCACGATCCCGATCCGCGCGGACCTGACCGCCGGGATGTCGTTCCGCGAGCTGGCGCTCCGGGTGCGGACGAGCGTGTCCGGCGCCTTCGCGAACGCTGACTCCTTCTCCGGACGGCTCCCCGGCGGCCCCGCGGCCCGGGAGGGGGAGCGCTCGGCGCCGTACGACGTGCTGTTCGCCCTGCAGGACGCCCCGCCTCCCCGGGTGACGGCGGCGGGGCTCACGGTCGAGCGGATCGAACTGGGGCAGGGCACGGCCCAATGCCCGCTGACGCTGTCCGTCGCCCCGGAGGGGGGCGGCCTCCGGGTGACCGTGGACTACGACCGGGCGATCCTCGACCCCGAAACCGCCGGGCAGCTCGCGCGTCACCACGGCGAACTGCTGCGGACCCTCGCCGCCGCCCCGGACCTGCCCGTCGGCGCGGTCGGGCTGCTGGACGAGGCCGAGCGGGAGCGGGTGCTCGACGGCTGGAACCGGACGACCGCGCCGGTCACCACGCCCGCGACGGTGCATGAGGCGTTCCTGCGGCAGGTACGGCTGACCCCGGACGCCCCGGCGCTCACCTGCGGGCGGGTACGGCTGACGTACGCCGGGCTGGCGGAGCGGGTCCGGGCGGAGGCGGGGCGGCTCGCCGGGCTCGGGGTCCGCCGGGGCGACGTGGTCGGGGTGTGCGCGGAGCGGTCGCCCGAGCTGGTGGTGGCGCTGCTCGCGGTGCTGACGGCCGGAGCCGCCTACCTGCCGCTCGATCCGTCCCATCCCGCCGAACGGAACCGGCGGGCGCTCCTGGACGCCGGGTCGCGCCACCTGCTCGTGGACCCGCACCCCCGGTGCCGGCCGGGCGTCCCGGGGGGGCGGGTGCTCGATCTGACGGCCGCCGACGCCGGGCCGGACCGGGCGGAGGCCGCCGGGTCACCCGTACCCGATCCGCCGGGGACGACCGGGGCGGACGTCGCGTACGTGATGTACACCTCCGGCTCGACCGGGACGCCGAAGGGCGTGACGGTCCCGCACGAGGGGATCTGCAACGACCTGGAGTGGCGGCGCCGGGTCACCGGCCTCGGCCCGGGGGACGTCCTGCTGCACACCGTCTCCTTCTCCTTCGACCCCTCGGTGTGGCAGCTGTTCGGGCCGCTCGCCGCGGGCGCGGAGGTGGTGCTCGCCACGGCGGAGGAGGCCGCCGACCCCGAGTCGGTCGCCGCGCTGGTCCGGGAGCACCGGGTGACCGTCGCCGACTTCGTGCCGTCCACGCTCGCCCGGCTGCTGGAGGCGGCCGAGCCGGGCGACCTGGACTCGCTCACCCATGTGTTCTGCGGCGGGGAACGGCTCCCGGGGGATCTGGCGGCCCGGTTCCACCGGCGGCTGCGGGCGAGGCTGTTCAACCAGTACGGCCCGACCGAGGCGACCGTCGACACCACCTCCGCCGAGGTCGTCCCGGTCTCGGCGGAGTCCCCTCGCGAGACGGGCATCGGGCGGCCCATCGCGAACAAGCGGGTGTACGTCCTCGGCCCCGACCTCGAACCGGTGCCGGTACGGGTGCCCGGCGAGCTGTGGATCGGCGGGATGGGGCTCGCCTACGGGTACGTCGGCTCCCCGGCCGCCACCGCGGACCGGTTCCGCCCGGACCCGTACGGCCCGCCCGGCGCCCGGATGTACCGCAGCGGCGACCGGGCGCGGCACCGGCACGACGGGAGCCTGGAGTTCCTCGGGCGTCTGGACGACCAGGTGAAGCTGAACGGGGTGCGGATCGAGCCCGCGGAGGTGGCGCAGGCCCTGCGCGGGCATCCGGCGGTGGACGAGGCGGTGGTCCTCCTCCGGCGGGTGCGCGGGCGCCCGGCCCTGGTCGGCTACGTGGTGACCACGGGGTTCGACGAGGCCTCGCTCCGCGCCCACCTGCGGGAGCGGGTGCCGCCCGCGTTCGTGCCCGCCCATCTGCTGCCGGTGGAGCGGATCCCGCTCGGCCACACCGGCAAGGTCGACGCCGCGCGGCTGCCCGATCCGCCGGAGCCCGCCGCGCCCGAGCCGGGGCACGCCGCGGCGCGGGGGACGGCCGAGCGGGTCCTGGCGGACCTGTGGGCCCGCGCCCTCGGGGTGGACGAGGTCGCGGGCGACGCCGACTTCTTCCAGGCCGGTGGGGACTCGCTGCTCGCCATGCGGCTCGTCGCGACGGTGCGCCGGCGTTTCGGGGTGGAGCTGGCGATGCACGAGTTCTTCGCGGCGCCGACGATCGGGGAGCTGGCCGGGCTCATCCGGTCCCGCCGGGCGGGCACCGGGGGTGTCCGGCGGACGCCCCCACTGCGCAGGCGGACGGGCGACCGGGTTCCGCTGTCCCACGCGCAGGAGCGGGTCCACGACCTGGCGGAGGCGGGTGCCGGGGCGCAGGAGCTGGAGGTCTCGCTGGCGGTGCGGCTCGTGGGCGACCTGGATCCGGAGGTGCTCGGGCGGGCGCTGAACACGGTGGTGGCCCGGCATGAGGCGCTGCGTGTCCGCGTCGTGCCGGCGCGGGCTCCGGGGCTGCCGCCGGAGCAGATCGTGCGGCGGCCGTACGAGGTCCGGGTCGGGCAGGGGTCGGTGCCCGCGCTGCGCCCGGAGGCCGGTGAGCTGATGACGGCGGGGCTCGCACGCCCGGGCCCGGGTGAACACGAGCTCACCCTGGCGTTGCACCGCATCGCGGTGGACGGCGCGTCGACGCGGATCCTCGCGCACGAGCTCGCGGTCGCGTACGCGGCGCTGCGCGCGGGGAAGGCGCCCGACCTCCCTCGGCTCGGCCTCCAGCACCCGGACCACGCGGCCTGGGAGCGTTCCTGGCTCACCGGCGAGGTGGTGGACGAAGCCGCGGCGGCCTGGCTGCGGACGGCACCGGACCTCCCCCGCCCGGGTCCGCACTCCGCCGGACTGCGGCGGCTGCCGCAACGGGTGACGCTGGACGCCGAGACGACCCGGGCGCTCACCGCCCTGGCCAGAGAACTCCGGTGCGGGCTGCGCACGATCCTGCTCACCGCCTGGACGATCGCCTGCGATCGGCTGCTGGCTCCCCGCCCCGTGGTCTGCGTCCCGGTGAGCGGACGGGATCAGCCGGTGTTCCAGCAGGTGATCGGGCGTTTTGTGAACCTGGCGGCCCTGGTGGTCTCCTTCGACGGCGCGTTCGGGCTGGCCGAGCGGATCCGGCGGGTCCGGGAGGCCGAGGTCGACGCCTACCGGCGCCAGCGTCTGCTGCCCTTCGCCGCGCTGGAACGGGCGGCCGGGCTCCGCGGGAGCGGCCGGGTTCCCGCCTTCCCCATGATGTTCGACTTCGCCGATCGCCCGGCCGCCCCACCCCGAATCGGCGGCCTGGACATCGTGATCCGTCCCCCGGACGAGTACCGGGCGGATTTCGGTCTGGCACTGCACGCGCACCACCACACCGACGACACGCTGGAGCTGACCATGCTGCATGATCCGGAGATCTACGGCGCCGAGCCGATGGCCGACCTGTTCACCGGGTTACGGACGGTCCTGGGCGACGCGATCGCGCACGTCAGGCGGGGGGACGGCCGATGACCGCGCCGCGAAGCCGGCTGACGGAGATGCTCGGCGGGTATCGCCGTACCGCGGCGGTGTACCTCGCCGCCGCGCTGGGGATCCCCGACCTGCTGATCGACGGGCCGCGCTCCGGCCTCGAACTCGCCTCCCTGACCGGGGTCGGGGAGGAGCGACTGCGGCAGGTCCTGCGGGCGCTGACCGCGCTCGGCATCCTCGGCCAGGACCCGGGCGGGCGCTTCTTCCTCACCGAGACGGGGGATCTGCTCCGCACCGATCACCCGGAGTCGCTGTACGGGCAGGCGATCTACTTCGGCGGCCTCAGCTACCGGGCCTACGGCGGGCTGCACGAGAGCCTGACCGGCGGGGGCGTCGCCTTCGACCACGTCTTCGGCATCGGCTACTACGAGCACCTGGACCGGCATCCGGAGCTGGCCGGCCACTACCACAAGATGATCGCGCTCGCGCCGGGGATGGCCCAGCTGATCGACGGGCTGTTCGACTTCCGTCCGTACCGGACGATCGTCGACGTGGGCGGCGGAAACGGATCGCTGCTGACGGAGATCCTCACGCTGAGCCCGGCCGCGCGGGGGATCGTGTTCGACCTGCCGCTCGCCGCCGACGCCGGCCGCAAGACGGTGGCCGACCGGGGGATGGGCGACCGGTGCGACGTGGTCAGCGGCGACTTCCGGATCGCGGTTCCGCCGGGCGGCGACGTCTACCTCCTGTCCCGGGTCCTCGCCAACTGGTCCGACGAGAACGCGGTGAAGATCCTCTCCAACTGCAGGGACGCGATGGGGAACGACGCGACCCTCCTCGTGTTCGAACTCCTCATGCCCGAACGCGTCGCGGAAGGGGCGTTCGCCGTCGACGGCGACCTCAACGCCCTCGCCCACTTCGGCGGGGCGGTGCGCACCCGGAGCCGGTTCGAGCGGCTGCTCGCCGAGGGCGGCTTCCACCTCGCCGAGGTCCGGGAGGTCCTGCCCGGCGCCCACTGGTCGCTGCTGCGCTGCGTCCCGGAGGCCGTCCGGTGAACCGCGTCCCCCGGTTTTCCGGACCTCCCCTCCTCGGGCTCAACCACCGGTTTCTCCGGGACCCGGTGGGGATGTTCATGGAGGCGCACCGCCGGTACGGCGACCTGGTCGAGCTCGACCTGGGGATCTCCGGGTCGGTCTACGCCGCCTTCCACCCCGACGGCGTCAAGCAGACGCTGCTGCGGGGGCGGCGGGTGCACCGGGCGCTCCTGCGGGAGCTCCTCGGCAAAGGCCTGTTCACCTCCCCCAGCGGGGACGACTGGCTCCGGCGGCGGCGCCTGATCCAGCCGCTCTTCCACGAGGACCGGCTGGCGGAGCTGACGCCGCTGCTGCTGCGCTCCCTCGACGAGGTGCTGGAGCGGCACTGGCTCAACGCCGGCACCGTCGACCTCGCCGCGGAGATGAAGCGGGCGACCGTCGCCATGATGGTCGACGCCACCTTCGGCCGGCACGGCGACGTCGACCGGGCGGTCGCGCGGGAGGAGCTGAGTTTCCTCCTGCGCTACGTGGACGACCGCCTCTTCACCTTCGTCCAGCCCCCGCGGAGCTGGCCGACCCCGGACAACCGCCGCTACCGCCGGTCCATCCGCACGATCCGCGCGATCATCGCGGACGCCGTACGGGACGGGCGGCGGCGCGGCGGCGACGAGCCGACGTTCCTGAACGGCCTGCTGGCGAGCCGGGGATCGGACCCTGAAGTCCGGTTCTCCGACGAGGAGCTCGTGGACGAGGTGCTCTCGATCTTCATCGCCGGGACCGAGACCACCGGAACCGCGCTGACCTGGGCTCTGCACCTGCTCGCCACCCACCCGGCGGCCGGGGAGGGCCTACTGAAGGAGATGGCGTCCGAGCTCCCCGGGGACACCCTCACCCCGGCCGTGCTCGCCAGGCTCACCTGGCCGAAGGCGATCGTGCAGGAGGCCGTCCGACTCTATCCGCCCGCGTGGGCGCTGCGGCGGGTGACCGACGACCCCGTGGAGATCGGCGGGGTACGGCTGCCCGCGGGTTCCCGGCTGATCGTGTCGGCCTACGTCACCCACCGGCACCCGCAGGTGTGGTCCGAGCCGGAACGCTTCGACCCGGTGCGCTGGCTCCCGGCCGGCGCCGCCGAGCGCCCCCGATTCTCCTACTTCCCCTTCGGCGCGGGCGCCCACCAGTGCATGGGCAACATGTTCGCGCTGCTCGAAGGGGAGTTGATCATCACGCGCCTGGCTCAGCGCTTCCGGATGGCGCCCTTCGGCCGCTCCCCGGTCCGCGCCCGCCCGACCATCGCGCTGGCGCCCGTACCGGGCCCGCACCTGGAGGTGATCCCCATCTCATGAAGACCATCGAACCGCCGCGCCGCGGCCTCATGAGCGCGAGCGACGTCGTGCACGCGAACCGGGTTCTGGCCTGGTTGCACGCGTACGTCTCCGAGCCGCACCCCGAACTGGGGCGGGGCGGGCCCGTCTGCCCCTTCGTCCCCATCTCGCTGAAGAGCGACGCGCTCGTCTTCGCGGTACACGACGAGATCGACGGGCGGCACCCCCAGCTGCTCACGGATCTCCTGCTCGCCCACCTGGCGGATTTCGCGGCGACGGCACCGGAATCACCGCATGAACTTCGACGGCGAAGCCTCATGGTCGTCGTCCCGAACATCAGAGAGGAGTTTCTCCACGTACTCGATCTGGCACAAGGCCAAGTCAAGAGCGCCATGGTGCGACACGGTGTGATGATCGGCCAGTTTCACCTGCGGTGTCCCGACACCGCCGCCCGCAATCCCGGGTTCCGCGTCTCCATCGCACCTTTGCCGTGCTTCGCCATTCGCCATATGGCACCGCACGACATTCTCTTTCTCCACAACGACCGGGAATGGTTTGCCGAATACCGGCACAGGTTCGGAAACGAATACCTGCAGGAAAGGATTAAGGATCCCATGATGCTGGATCTCTACCACCGTGCGCAGAGCCTCTTGGACGAGTCGTGATCCGCGCCGTGGGCTCCACCGGCGGAGCCAGGCGCCTGCTCGTCGCCGGCGCGGCCGTCACGCTGACCCTCACGGCCTGCGCGTCCCTGCCGCCCGAGACCGAGTTCGGCCCGTCGACCTCGATCGCCGCGGGAGTGGGCCCGGCCGGGCTGGTGAGCGCCGACGTCAACGGCGACAACCGGGCCGACCTCATCACCGCCGACTTCGGCGCCAACGCCATCTCGGTGATGCTTTCGGACGGCAGCGGCGGGACGGGCAAGCGCGCCAAGTTCGACGCGGGCATGATCCCCTCCGACCTCGGGGTGGGCGACTTCAACCGTGACGGCAAACTGGACGTGGCCACCTCCGACTTCGGCCCGGACTCGGTGTCGATCCTGCTCGGCGACGGCAAGGGGGCGTTCGGCGCGCCCAAGGCCTACCCGACGGGGGGCGGGGACCCCAACCGGATCATCGTGGTGGACCTGAACGGGGACATGAACCCCGATGTCGCGACGACCAACTTCCACACCGACAACGTCTCGGTCCTGCTGGGCGACGGGAAGGGCGGCCTGGGCAAGGCGACCGAGTTCCCGGTGGTGTTCGACCCGATCCGGATCAGCGCCGCCGACATCGACCAGGACGGCGATCAGGACCTGCTGACGGCGAACTTCGGCTCGGACGAGATCGGGCTGCTGCTCGGGGACGGCAGCGGCGGGTTCAAGGCGGGTGACAGCCTGCCGACCGGGGGTGACCCGTCCGCGCTTCTCACCGTCGACGTCAACGGGGACAAGATCCTCGATCTGGTGAGCGGCAGCTTCGACGACCACGACGTCTGGGTCTATCTGGGTGAGGGCGACGGCGCGTTCGCCAATCCCTCGCAGTATCCGACCCTGGGGAAGGCGCCCGCGGCGATCGTCGCGGCCGATTTGAACGGGGACGAGATCATCGATCTCGCGACCGCAAACTCCGCGTCGAACGACGTGAGCGTGCTGCGCGGCGATGGAAACGGGCATTTCAGCCAGGGAACGACATTCCCCATCACCGGCAAGGATCCGCGGGGCGGTATCGCGGCGCTCGACCTCAACGGCGACGGAGCGCTGGATCTGGCCACCGCGAATCATAACTCAAACGACGTATCGCTGCTCGCCAATAAAGGACCAATCAGCAACAGATAGCAGCTGATCGGACAAACCCGGAGCCACCATGCTTATCGAAAACGAAGATCCCTGTAAGGTCGTTGTCAACCACGAAGAACAGTATTCGATCTGGCCGCAGGCCCGGGAAAACCCACCCGGATGGCATGACGCAGGAAAGGAAGGAACCAAAGGCGAATGTCTCAGCTGGATCGACGAGCACTGGACGGACATGCGCCCCCTGAGCCTGCGCCGCTTCCAAGAATCGGCCGAGCGGGCCGCCGCTAAGTGACCTTGAAGGACGCGCCCCCGGCCGGCAACCCCCTGACCAAGGAGTGACGAGAGCATGTCAGCCTCTGCTGAAGGCACGGACACCGAACCGCGGGAGACCGCGTTTCGCGTGCTGCTCGGAAACCCGGGCTTCCGATCGCTGTGGTCCTCACGGGTCCTGTCCGTCGGCGGTGACGCACTCAGCCTCGTGGCGCTGATGCTGCACGTGTCCAATACGGTGGGGCAGGCGATCGCGGTCTCCTTGTTGTTGCTCGTCGGGGACTTCGTCCCTTCCCTGCTCAGCCCGATCGCCGGTGCGATCAGCGACCGTTTCGACCTGAAGCGGGTGATGATCTTCTGTGAGATCGGGCAGGGCGTGATCATTGCGCTCATCGCGTTCTCGCTCCCGCCCCTCCCCCTCCTGCTGGTGCTCGTCGGCCTGCGCGCGATCGGCGGTCAGATCTTCCTGCCCGCCTCCCGCGCGGCGATCCCCGCCCTGGTCCGCGACAAGGACCTGGAGACGGCGAACTCCACGCTCGGGTTCGGCACCAACGCCGCCGAGGCCCTCGGGCCGCTGGTGGCCGCGGCGCTGTTCCCCTTCATCGGCATCCGCGGCGTGCTCTTCGTCGATGCCGCGTCCTTCCTGATCGCCGGGGCCCTGCTGTTCACCCTCAAGTCCATTCCCCCGGTCCCGGCCGAGGGCGGCGAGAAGGTCTCGCTTCTCCAGGACGCCAAGTCGGGCCTCGGATACATCTGGTCCGCCAAGGTGGTCCGGGTCATCGCCTTGGGCTTCTGCGCCATCGTCGCGTTCAACGGCGTGGACGACGTGGCCCTGCTGGTCCTGGCCAAGGAGGACTTCGCGGCGGGCGACTCCGGGGCCGCCCTGCTCCTCTCCGCCGTCGGCATCGGCCTGCTCGTCGGCTACGCCCTGACGGCCCGCTACAGCACCCGGGTCTCCCTGGTGACGCTGCTCGTCATCGGTTTCGCGGTGAGCAGCATCGGCAACCTGCTCACCGGTCTGGCCTGGGCCGTCGCGGCGGCCTTCACCACCCAGTTCATCCGCGGCTTCGGGATCGCCGCGATGGACGTGGCCACCAACACCATGCTGCAGCGGCTCGTCCCGGCGGGAATGCTCGGCCGGGTCTTCGGCAACCTCTACGGGGCGATCGGGGTGGCCGCCGCGGTCTCCTACATCGCCGGCGGCTTCTTCCTCGACGCGACCTCCGCGCCGACCACGCTCATCGTCGCCGGGGCCGGGGGCACCCTGGCCACCGTGGCCGTCGCGCTGACCCTGCCGGGGGTGCTCCGCCGGCACAACGCGTCGGCGGAGGCGGCGACCCCCGACGGGGGGACGGGGGACGGGAAGGAGGACCGGGTGGACAACGTCAGGGAGTGAGGATCCGGCGCAGTTCCTCCGTGAGCTCGCCACAGCTGCTGTGGCGGGCTCGCGGATCCGCCGCCGTCGCCTTGGCGACGAGACGATCCACGGCGGGGTGGAGCCCGGGGCGGAGCACGGCAGGCGGAGGATTCCGTGCTCGCCCCGCGGAACCGAAGGAGGGCTCGTGTTCCTGGAAGGGGGCGACCGCGGTGAGACAGGCGTAGAGCACGCAGCCGAGGGCGTAGACGTCGGAACGGCGGTCGACCGTCTGCGCGGCGATCTGCTCCGGAGCCATGTAGCCCAGCGATCCGACGAAGTGGCCGGACGGGCCCGCACCCGTCCCGGAGGCGGTCACCTCACCCGTGGCGATCCCGAAGTCACACAGATAGCAGTGCCCGTCCGGGCGCGGGTCGACCAGGATGTTGGCCGGCTTCACGTCCCGGTGGACCAGGCCCCGGGCGTGGAGATGGTCCAGGGCGCCCCCGATCCGCACCACGATCGACACCGCGGTCTCCAACGCGAGAGGACCGTTCGAATCCAATAAAGCCCGCAAATCCCCGCCGTGAACATACGGCATGATCGCATAGAGAATTCCATTACTCTCCCCCAAACCGTAGACCGGCATCACATGAGGATGATCAAGACCGGCCGTCGTTCGCCACTCACGTAGAAAACGCCGCCGGAATATCTCGTCCCGGGAATACGCGGGGCGCAGCACCTTTACGGCCACCCTCCTGCCCAAGCTCAGGTCTTCTGCCAGGTAGACGATGCTCGCCATCGATCGATGCAGTTCACCTTTGACGCGATATCCAGGAAGAGCGAAAACGCCGTCATCCGTCGAGGGCAATTTGGCGACCTCCTTTTCGGGTGCACACCTATATCACACGCTACCAAATCCAAAGGCTATGCAATTCACAATTTCCATGCTTACACTGGCGCCACAGACAGCCTCGCTAATACCGGAAAGAGTGTGAATCCGCGGAGGTGGCGATTTGCCGTCCGTCAACAATCAACTATCACCGGCCGGGCGAATATCCGCGATGCCCGAAGGCGACGCCGCCGGCGATCTCTCGGCCGAGCTGCTCTCCTCGCCGGTGTGGACCGACGCGCAGCTGGCACGCGCCGGCATCCCCGTGGTGGACGCCCCGTTCGTGAGCATCGGCGGGGGCATGGGGTCCTTCGTCATGGTCGACCTCCTGCGGATCTCGGGCTTCCCGTTGGAGAACATCAAGGTCCTGACCACCTCGGACTACCCGTGGGAGAACTACGAGTACCTGACCGGCGTCGGCCAGCTGCCCCCCGGCTACCGGATCCGCTCCGACTCCGCGTCGACCCCGGACAACATCTGGGGCTTTCCCAGCTACGCGGTCCGCGCGGCCTTCGGCGCCCGATCCGTCCGGGGGTTCATCGCACCGATCTGGAACGTGCTCACCGAGAACCTCCTCACCGACTACTGGACCCCGCTCGCGGGCCAGGTGTTCCAGGGCATGTCGCGGGAGGCCGACCGGATCGGCTACTGGCAGACCCTCGCCAAGGGGCAGGCGCGGATGGTGCGCCGCCGCGCCGAGGGCGGCTACTTCTCCATCCTGACGGTGGAGGAGGGCAGCACCCGCAGGATCGCCTACCGGAGTAGCTTCGTCCATCTGGCCGTCGGCTACCCCAGCGTCCGGTTCCTGCCCGACCTGCAGGCCTACCGCCGCCGGTACAACGACGGCTACCGCTTCGTCAACGCCTACGAGCCCCACGAGCACGTCTACGACGACCTGGTGAAACAGCCGGGCACCGTCCTGGTGCGGGGCGGCGGCATCACGGCCTCGGCGATCCTGCACCGGCTGTTCAACGACCGGGAGCGGCTCGGCGCGCAGACCCAGGTGCTGCACCTGATGCGCACCCACGTCGACTCCTCCCACGGCCCGCACGTCTTCATGCGCAGGCGGGGCGGGGACGGCTGGGCCTACCAGGGGTTCAACTGGCCCAAGGCCAGCTGGGGCGGGCAGCTCAAGGTGCGGATGGAGAAGCTCGGCGACGAAGAGCGGCTGCGGATGTGGCAGACCATCAAGGGCACCACGACCCCGTACCGCAAAGGCTGGCAGAAGCAACTCCGGAAGGCGCGGGCCGACGGCTGCTACCGAACCCTGGCCGGGCAGATCGACCACGTGGACCCCGGCCCCGACGGAACCCTGGCCACCTTCATCCGGGAGCGCGACTCCACCGGGACCCGCCGGATCGACGTCAACTTCGTGATCGACGCGACCGGTCTGGTCGGCGACATCACGGAGCACCGCGTCCTGGCCGACCTGCTGGAGTACACCGGTGCCGAGCGCAACGGGCTCGGGCGGCTGCAGGTCTCCCCCACGTTCGAGGTGCCCGGGGCGCGCCACGGGGACAGCCGGCTGTACGCGGCCGGGGCGACGACGGAGGGCTCCTACTACGCGCCCGTCGATTCGCTGCTCGGGCTGCAGTACGCGGCCTTGACGATCTGCGACGACCTGGCCCGGCTCGGTTTCTGCCGCCGGATCGGCCCGATCCGATCGATCTCCCAATGGTGGAAGTGGATGAGGAACGTGACGCCGTGACCCCTACTCTGGCGGGCCGCATCCAGTCCCGGCTCTTCCTGCTCTTCACCGCCGGGCTGGTCTGGACCCTGTTGATCACCCCGCTGCTGCCGGCGGGCTTCGCCCCCCTGACCCAGTCCTACCGGACGACCCTCATCGCCCTGGTTCTCGTCGCGGTGCTCGGCACCGTGCTCTGGGAACCGCTGTACCACCTCCTCCAGCAGTTCCGCTGGGAGAAGGACTGGCCGGCCATCCTCATCCTGCTCCAAGGCGTACCCGAGGGCTGGCTGGTCTACGTGGTGATGCGGGACGTCGTCGACCTCCCCGTCGGCGTCCTCCCCTTCGTCATCCACTTCGCGACCACCTGGCTCGTGGTGTTCGCCTGCCTGCACGGCCCCCTGCGCGTCCCCTTCATCCGCTGGCGCTTCCGTGGTGGGAGACTGATATGAGAATCGACGAGTACAAACTGTCCGTCCAGCCGGGGGAAGGGGTCGTCGGCCGCTTCCCATCCGCGGTCATGCTGCTGGTGAGCGACGAGGACATCGGCGACACCGGCCTCATGGGCCTCTTCGACCATCCCTCGGGGCCCCCGGACGACCTCGACGAGCGGCTCGGCGAGCTGTTCGCCAGAGCCGACACGATCGCCGCCTTCGCCGCCCTGGTCGAGACCGGCGACCGCACCGCGCTCTACCTGCACGGGGCCGTCGAGGTCAGTGCGGACGACCCCGGCGCGGACCTGCGTGCCTTCGGCCCGGAGGAGACCCCCCTGCTCCGCTACGAGGTGCTGGACACCTCGGGGGCGCTGTCGATCCGCTACACCGAGGGCGGCGACGACGGCCGGGCCCCGGCGGCCCTGGACCTGCGCGGCGGCGCCGTACCCGGCGGCGGCTTCGTGCTCACCCCGTCCCCGCAGCCCGCGAACCCGGCCGCGAACGACGACCCGATGGCCGGGACCGCGGCCCGCAGGACGACACCCAGGATCGTGATGCGGGAACCCGCCGTCGCCCCGGCCACGACCACCCAACCCATGACCGCCCACACCATGGCGGCCGAGCCGATGACGGGCGGGACCGCGGACCCGAACGGCGTCGCCGCGCGGAACGCCCCGGCCCGGCCACGCCTGCAGACCCCGAGCCGCCCCCGCAAGCCGTACATCGCCCCGCCGCCCCCGGTGACGGCGCCCGCGGCGACGCAGACGTTCGAACTGCCCGCCCTGGTCACCGCACCCGCCGCCCGGCCTCCCGCGGTCCCCGCGCCGCGGCCCGCCGCTCAGCCCGCCGCCATGGCGGAGGAGGCCGCGGGGACCGGCGGCGCACGGCCCTCCTACGCCGGCCGGCTGCTCGCCAGGCTCCTGGTGGCGATCCTGCCCGGCGCGGCGTGGACGGCCGGCCTGGCCCCGCTGCTCCCCGCCGGATTCGCCCCGCTCAGCGAGATCTACACCATGGTGCTCGTCTCGCTCGGGGTCCTCGTCGTCCTCGGCGCCGCGATCTGGGACCCGGTCTACACCTTCGCGCAGCGGTCGCGGCGGGACCGGGACTGGCCGGTCGCGTTCCTGCCCCTGCAGGCCGTCCCGGAGGGACTGCTCGCCTACGGGGTCCTCAGCCTGCTGCTGGACGACTTCACGGTCAGCCAGCCCACCCTGATCATCTACCTCGCGACGACGAGCGTGGTGCTCGGACTGGGGCTGTACTGCCTGAAGTTCATCCCCGTCACCCGCCGGGGCCTGCTCCGGTACGGCGTCCGCGGCCCCGGGCCGGAGCAGGCCGCGGCGACGGCGCTCCCCCCGGCCGCCTCCGCGACGTCGGTCGCCTCCGACAACCCGTCGAACGCCCCGCTGATCTGGGGGGTCAACTGCCAGCAGGGGCACTTCAACCGACCCGACGCCCGCTACTGCGGCTCCTGCGGGACCGCGATGCACGGGCTGACCCGGGAACCCTTCCAAGCCCCCAGGCCGGTGCTCGGATACCTGGTCTCCGACGACGGGGCCGCCCACGTGCTCGACGGCGACTACGTGGTCGGGCGGGCGCCGCACGCCGACCACAAGGTCCGCGGCGGGCAGGCCCGCGCCCTCATCACCGCCGAGGGCGATCCCACGGTCGCCGACGCCCACGCCGACGTCGAGCTCGACCAGTGGGACGTCGTGGTCACCGACCGGGGTCACGCGACCGGCACCTTCCTTCGCGAACAGGACAGCACCAGCTGGATCCGGCTCACCCCGCACGAGACGTTCGCCATGCAGTCGGGCACGCGCATCCGCGTCGGCGGCCGGGAGTTCGTCTACCACGCGCTCAACCGCCGTTAAGACCATCGTCGGGCAGACCTGAGGAGACAACGACCATGACCGCCGCCTACGACTCCGCCACCACCAAGTCCTTCTACAACACCTGGGGCGCCAACGAGTGGGACCGGCTGGAGAGCTCCCTGGAGAACCAGATCAACTACCGCATCCACAAGGCGATGCTCGCCGAGTTCGTCGGCCCCGGCGACGCCGTGCTCGAAGCCGGCGCGGGCCCCGGCCGCTTCACCATCGAACTGGCCCGGGCCGGGGCGCAGGTCACCGTCTGCGACCTGTCCGACGTCCAGCTCGGCATCAACCGCGAGAAGGTCGCCGAGGCCGGGCTGACCGACCGGGTCACCGGCTGGCACCAGGCCGACATCGTCGACCTGTCCCGCTTCCCCTCCGGCGCCTACGACGCGGTGGTCTGCGTCGGGAGTGTGCTGAGCTGTGTCCTGGACCGGGTCCCCGAGGCGCTCGCCGAGATCGTCCGGGTGACCAGGCCCGGCGGGGTCGTCATCGTCAGCGTGACCTCACGCCACGGCTACCTGCGCGCGGGGCTCGCCCCGATCCTGCGGCTCGCCGGCGCCGGGCAGCTCGCCGCCATCGACAGCGCGGTGACCAGCGGCGACATCGTGGGAATCAACGCCGGCACCGAGCTACTCACCACCCACTTCTTCACCTGGGCGGAGCTGAGGGACGCCTTGACCGCCGCGGGCTGCGAGATCGCCGCGGTGTCCGCCTCGAACTTCCTGTCGGCCGAGTCCGCCGACCTCGACCCCGCGCTGCTGGCCGACCCCGAGGTGATGGAGGCGTTCGTCCGCTGGGAGCTGGAGGCCTGCCGCGCCCCCGGCGCCGTCGACGGCGGCACCCACATCATCGCCGTCGCCCGCCGCCTGGCCGGCTGAGAGAGGGTTCCCGATGCTGAACTACGAGAAGTCGACGTACGGCGAGCGCATCGCCGACATGTACGACTGGATGCACAGCGCCTGGGAGCCCCGGGAGACCATCGACGCCGTGGAGGGCCTCGCCATGGGCGGGGCGGTCCTGGAACTCGGGGTCGGCACCGGGCGGGTCGCCCTGCCGCTGGCCAAGGCCGGGCTCAAGGTGACCGGGGTCGACGTCTCCCCCGCCATGCTCGCCAGACTCCGGGAGAAGGATCCGGGCGGCCTCGTCGAGGCGGTCCGAGGCGACTTCAGCGAACTGCCGGTGCAAGGGCGGTTCTCGGTGGTGTTCGCGGTCAACTCGCTGCTACAGCTCTCCGACCCGGGCGACCAGCTCCGCTGCCTGATCAAAGTCCGCGAGCACCTCGAACCGGGCGGCGTCCTGGCCATCGAGGAGGCCAACCCCGCCGTCTTCACCGGAGGCGGACTCCAGGTGGCGCACATCAGCACCGACGAGCTGCACCTCGTCGCCTCCGAGTACGACCCCGTCGGCCAGCACTACCGGGCCCAGCACGTGATCCTGCGCAACGACGGCGTCCGGCTCAACCCGGTGGCGTTGCGCCTCACCTCGCCCGCCGAGTTCGACCTGATGGCGAATCAGGCGGGCCTGCGCCTGCGCGAACGCTGGGGAAACTGGGCGCGCACCGCGCCGTACGTCGCCGACAGCCGCGCGCACATCTCGTTCTACGAACCGATCTGACCCCGGATGAAGCCCACCCTTCAGCCGGACCGTCCCGCACCACCGACCACGACACACCTTCCACCACGGGGAGAATCCATGTCCGTTCAGGAGCAGTCCGCCGACTACGAGGCCATCATCAGGCAGTACGAGCAGCTCACCGACGTCTCCGAGGTCATCCTCGGCGACAACCTGCACGTCGGCTACTGGGCCGGCGCGGGCGACGACGACTCGATGCAGGCCGCCACGGACCGGCTGACCGACCTGCTCATCGCCAAGCTCGACGTACGGCCCGGCGGGCGGGTGCTCGACGTCGGCTGCGGCACCGGGCGTCCCGCCGTACGGCTCGCGCGGGTCAGGCAGGTGGAGATCGAAGGCATCGACCTCGGCATCCACCAGGTCGAGAAGGCCGTCGCCCGGGTCCGCGAGGAGGGCTTGGACGACAGCATCGTCATCCGGCACGCGGACGCGATGGAGCTGGACTATCCGGAGGAGTCGTTCGACGGCGTGTGGGCGGTCGAGTCGCTGCCGCACGTCCCCGACCGCGCCCAGGTGCTGCGCGAGATCGCCCGGGTGCTGCGGCCCGGCGCGCGCCTGGTCTTCACGATCTGCGTCGAGCTTGTGCCGACCACCGGGGAGAAGCGGGAGTTCCTCGACAACTACTACCGGACCTTCAACGCCTCCTATCCGCCGATCGAGAGCTTGCCGGAGCTGATCGGCCAGGCGGGTCTGGAGGTCGTGGAGCTCATGGAGATCGGTGAGCACGTCTTCAGCAGGACGATGGCCGCGGTGGCCAAGGGATTCCGGGACGCCGCCGACGATCTTGAAAGCAGTGTCGGTCTCTCCCCGCAGCGCACCGAGCTGATGGCCCGGTCGGCCCTGGCCTTCGGCGCGATGGAGGAGACGGGCTACGTCGTCGCCGTCGCCCGCCGCCCTTCCGCCTGACCAGCCTGGGAACCCCCGGCGATCGCCCCGGCACGCGCCGGGGCGATCGCCCGCCATCGGAGATCGACACGCAGCCGCCTAAGGGTTCGCCATGACAGAACAGATCGCCTCCAGCACCGACCCCCTATCCACCGCGGAGTCTCCCGGCCCGGCCCGGCGCCGTCGTCCCGGCCTCGCCCTCGGCCTCATCCTCACCGCCCAGCTGATGTTCGTCCTCGACTCCATGTTCGTCACCATCGCACTGCCCGACATCGGCCGTGATCTCAACTTCACGCCCGAAGGGCTGTCCTGGGTGCCGAGCGCCTACGCCCTCGCGTTCGGCGGCCTGCTGCTGCTCGGCGGGCGCGCCGGCGACGTGTTCGGACGGCGCCGGGTGTTCACCGCCGGTGTCCTGCTCTTCGCGGTCGCCTCCCTGGCGGCCGGATTCGCGCTCTCGGCCGGATGGCTGATCACGGCCCGGGTGCTGCAGGCCGTCGGCGCGGCCTTCGCCGCCCCCAGCGTCCTCGCCCTCATCGTGACCGGCTTCCGGGAAGGCCCCGAGCGCAACCGCGCGCTCAGCCTCTTCTCCGCCGTCTCCGGCTCCGGCATCGCCATCGGCCTCATCCTCGGCGGGGTGCTGACCGACCTGCTCTCCTGGCGCTGGGTCCTGTTCATCAACGTGCCGCTGGGGATCTTCACCGTCCTGCTGACGCCGCGATTCGTCCCCGCCTCCCCCGCACGGCCCGGCCGGCTGGACGTCGCGGGCGCGCTCACCTCGACGCTGGGCGTCGCCTCCCTGGTCTACGCGGTGATCCGCACGTCGGGCAGCGGGTGGGACGACCCGCTCACCCTGACGGCCTTCACCTGCGCGGTGCTCCTGCTGGTGCTGTTCGTCGTCATCGAGGCCCGGACGAAGCAGCCCATCATGCCGTTGCGGCTGTTCACCGACCGGGGCCGAGCGGCGGGATTCCTCGGCATGCTGCTGATCCCCGCCACGATGGGCAGCATGTTCTTCTTCCTCACCCAGTTCCTGCAGACCGCGCTGAAGTTCAGCCCGATCGCCACGGGCTTCGCCTTCCTGCCGTTCGCCCTGGGGTTCATCGCGGCCTCGACGGTGACGCCGAGGCTCACCGTGGGGCTGGGCGCCAGGCCGGTCACCCTGGCGGGGACGCTCCTGGTCGCCGGGGGCGTCGGCTGGCTCACCCGCATCTCCGCCGACAGTACCTACTTCCCCGACCTGGCCGGGCCGATGGCACTGATCGGCATCGGTTCCGGGGCCGCGTTCCTCGCGCTCAACATCGCCATCATGACGAGCGTCCCGCCGCAGGACTCGGGGGTGACCTCGGGCACCCTGCAGGTCCTGCAGAACGTGGGCGCCTCGCTCGGCCTGGCGATCCTGGTGACGGTCTTCACGACGGGCAGCCAGAACGCCGCCGCCACCGCCCCGGCGGGCCCGATGCAAGGCGTCCACATCATGGCGGAGGGGCTGGCACAGGCCTTCACCACCGGCATGATCTTCGCGGCGGGCGCGATCCTCATCGCGCTGACCATCCGGCGGCAGCGCTCCGCCGGCTCCTGAACCCGCCCGTCGAACGGCGGCCCGGCGGGCCCGGCGAACCCGCCGGGCCCACCGATCGTGAGACCACTCGCGGGAACACCGGGGAGGCCCCCTGCGTCGGCGGCCGACTCATCGGTCCCGCCGTGATCCCGCCAGGGGAAGACACAGCCACAAACCGCCGGGGATCGCCACAAGCAGGCCAAGCAGCACGAAGGCCGGGCCCACCCCGGCGGGCCGGTCACCGATGTGATCACCGGTGAGCTGCTCCGGACCGCCTACCGGGTGGACGCCGAGGTGAGCACCAGACCCGACGGACTCCCCCGGCTCTTCCTCCCCCTCGACCGGCCACGGAAAGCCCCGAGTCCCCCAACCTCCCTGCTCACCCGTTCAAGCCCGGAATGGTCCGGCGACCCGTGACCCACCCGGCTGCTCCTGTGTGGCAGCGTGCCGCCGGCTTGGCTCGTGCAACGGTGCCTGCTCGGGATTAGGCGCATGACGGTCGGTAAGGCGTGCACAGCGCGCAATCGGCGACGGCCATGGCCGGCGTCACCACGGGCCCAGCAACCAGGACGGCACTCGGAATGTCACCTGAGCCGTGAGACCGGCGCCCGCCCCTGCGAACGCGTCTCTGCCGCACGAGGTGAGCCGATGAGAAGCTCGGCACCCAATCGGGTCGTGTAGTGGAGCATCAGGTTGGCTTGGCGGACGCTGGCGATCAGGTTGGCTTGGCGGAGTACGTGCGTGTGCTCGCTGGCGGTGGGCAACGAGACGCCGATACTGCCGGCCAGTTCGGTGGTGGTGCAGCCTGGTGCCCGGTCGATGGAGCCGAGGACCTCGGCTCGGGTCCGGCCCAGCAGCGCGATCAGAGCATTGCCTCCGGTGGCGTTCTGCGCGGCCCGGCGGGGGACGGGGTAGGTCAGTACAGGAGGGAGGGCCGGGTCCACCAGGGCGACCGGGTTGGCCCGGCAGAAGTAGGACGGGATCAGTGTCAGGCCGCGCCCGCGGAGCCGGATCTCACGGGTGATTCCCGCCGGGTAGCCGACCTCGAGGACGGGTGGTATCCAGCGCATCGGCGGTGGCAGATGGGCGAGCATGTGCTCGGCGCCGCCGGTGAGGAGATGACGGAGTCGCAGGGTGCGCTCTTCGGAGAGGACACGGTCGATCGTCGCCCAGTGGGGGGTGAGCACGGCCTGGCAGTAGGCGTCCGCGAGCTGTCCAAGTCCCCGGATGGTGTGCGGGGTGCCGCGTGCGAGATCGTCCAGGGCGGTGGAGGGGAGGCCGGTGCTGCGGCGCAGGCGCTCCACGTCATCCCGGACACGCTTGCCGGGTGTGTCGGCAAGCGCCTGGAGGGCGTGCTCGTTGCCGAGTTGGGCTTCGATCGGGGTGAGGAAATCAGGGAAGTACGGGCCCCGGGGAACGAGTGGCAGAAGCAACGTGCGCACGGAGGTCAGCAGGCCGTCTTCGGTGAGGCGGGTATGGGCTTGCCTGCGCCAGGTGGCGGTGGGTCTGTCGCCGTCGCGGGTTTGCAGGCGATGCAGGCTGCCGACCATCTCCCACAGCAGATCGGTCCGTGTGGCGAGCCGGGTAAGCGCGAGGTCTTCGGAGGTGAAGACGATCGTCAGAGTGCCTGTGGCGCATAGTGCCATGTCATGTCTCCCCGTTGGGTGGGCAGGTACAGGACGTGGATCGGGGCGACGTGGATCTGGGGTGGTGCAGCACTTGATCATCCGTCACCTGCTGGGTCGTACCGTGACTTCCTAATTTCTGCCAGCTTGGGTTGATACGCGGGCTATACGCGATCTACACGCCGTGGCTGCGTTACCGGCAGGACCGCGCAATCTCGGCACGAACCTCGGCGGCGCCATCGGCAT
The DNA here is from genome assembly GCF_025996515.1 of Rhizohabitans arisaemae. GTDB lineage: Bacteria > Actinomycetota > Actinomycetes > Streptosporangiales > Streptosporangiaceae > Rhizohabitans > Rhizohabitans arisaemae. Next base: position 149,295 of record NZ_BLRH01000021.1, on the reverse strand, counting down.
CGCCCAGCCGCTCACGGGCTGTCGCCAGCAGCTCCATGGCCTCGGCCGGCGCAGGGAAAGAGGGCATCTGGGCGATCAACGGCAGGACACGTTCGATCATCTCGGCTGTTTCGGCGAAATCTCCGAGGCGCAGGCGCGCTCTGGCGACGGCCACACCGACGTCACAGGTCGCGTACATGATTCCGCAGTCGACGGCGTGGCCGGCCGCGAGGGCGAGCTGAGAGCGGGCCTCTTGGCGGTCGCCGACATCGATCGCCACCTGTGCCAGGCCAAGCCGGGCATAGGCCGCTCCCGAAAGATCGTTCACCTGCTCGACCGTTTGGGCGACCGCAAGGAAACCCGTTCGCGCCTCGTCCGGTCTCCCGAGCTTGCGGTAGGTCTCGGCGAGCCAGACCAGCACCATCAGCCGATGCCAGTCGCCTGGGCCTTTCGCCGCCAGCAGGAGAGCCTCCTCCATGTACGGCAGAGCCTCCCCGGGGCGACGCTCGGCCAGATGGATCTGGCCGATGAAGCGCAGGGCCAGACTCTCGCTGACATGATCCCCCACCGCATGGAAGACGTCGCGCATCCATCGATAGCGCCGCAGGGCGTTGGCGTGCTCGCCTCGTATGCGCTCGAGCCTTCCTAGGACCCGCCCGGTGTCGGCCGCACCGTAGTCGTCACCCAGCTCCAGGAAGATCTTCTCAGCTTGCCTGAGCATGGGCTCGGCCTCGTCCAGGGAGCCCAGGCGAAAGGCGCTCACCTCACTGCAGAGCACCATGACGAATGCCTCGGCACGCCGGTCACCCGCCTGCAGAGCCGCCGCCCGGGCGATCGAGAGCATCGCCTGGTACTCCCCCCTGTAGCTCTGGACGTCATAAAGCCAGCTCGCCATCAAGGCGACCCGCCAGCACTCCCCGAAAAGCCCCAACGCCGATGCCTGCCCGACGATGCCGGAAAGGGTCTCCCGCTCGACCTCCAGCCAGGTCACCGCGTGACGCGTGGCGTGGCCGACGCTCTCCTGGTCCACCTCGGCTTCCGGCTCCTCGGCGAGACGGACCGCGTAATCGCGGCCCCGGCTGGCGACTCGCGCCTCACCGGCCAGCCGGAGCAGATGCCGGGCGGCCGATACGACCGCGGACACCGTGTCGGCGGCGGTCTCCTCCTCGGCCATCCGCTCCCGGCAGTAGGCCCGCACGAGATCGTGCATGCCGTACCGGACCTGGCCGGTGCGATCGACGCCGGAGACCTGCACGAGGTGGATGTCCGCAAGGCTCTCCAGCATCTCCTCGGCATCGGCCCGCTTCTCACCGCTGACCGCGACGGCCAGCCACGATGCGGCCTGGGTGACGTCGAGTACGGCGAGCCGCCGGAGCAGCCGCCGCTCCGGCCCGCTCAAACCGTGGTAGCTCAGGTCAAGGCTGGCCCGGACGGCGAGACCGGAATAGGAGAGCTCGTCGAGGCGGCGGTGCTCGTCGGCGAGCCGCTCGGCCAGTTCCCCGATTCCGCGGTGTGGCCGCGCGACGAGACGTGCCCCGGCGATGCGCAGCGCGAGCGGCATCCCGCCGCAGAGCCGTGCCACCTCGTGGGTTCCGGTGTCCTCCGCCGCGACGCGCTCCGCTCCGACGATCCGGCTCAGCAACGTGACCGACTCCTCGCCGTCGAACGGCCGCAGCACGAGCAGCGCCTGGGCGCCGAGACCGGTGAGCCGCCTGCGGCTGGTCACCAGTACGGCGCAGGTGGCGGCGCCAGGCAGCAGAGGCCGCACCTGGTTCTCGTCCATCGCGTTGTCGAGCACCACCAGCGAGCGCCGGTCGGCGAGCAGGGTCCGGTAGAGCGCGGAGCGCTCGTCGGAACTCTCCGGGATGGCGCCGGGGTCCACGCCCAGCGCGCGCAGGAACCCGGCGAGCACGTCCGCGGGGTTCGCCGACCGGCTGTCCACGCCACACAGGTCGACGAAGAGCTGGCAGTCCGGGTAGCTCTCGACGAGCCGGTGCCCGATGTGGACGGCCAGGGCGGTCTTCCCAACCCCCGGAGGGCCGGCGACCACGCAGATCGGTGGTGCCGCCTTCGGCTCGCCGGTCAAGGTCCGCACCGCGGCCGCGAGTTCCTCATCACGGCCGGTGAAATCGGCGAAGTTCCCCGGAAGCTGAGCCGGGGCATCGCGCAGAGGCGCTCTCCCGGTGGCCGCCACGTACCGGGGCGCCGAGAGGTTCAGGGACGGCTCGCCTCGCAGGATGGCCTGCTCCAGCGCGACCACCGTGTGACCGGGGTCCAGGCCGTGCTCTTCGACAAGCCGATGGCGCATGTCACGAGCCAGGTCGAGGGCGTCGACCTGGCGTCCGCTCCGGTAGAGCGCCACCATGAGTTGCGTGTGCAACCGTTCCCGCAGCGGATGGCTGCTCACCAGCCCCTGAAACTCACTGACCACCAGGGCGTGCCGACCCAAGGCGAGCTCGGCGTCGATCAGCGTCTCCACGCCGGCGAGTCGCTTCTCCTCCAGGTGGGTCCGGACCGACTCAACGTATGCCCCCGAGGCATCGCTCAGCGCGGGGCCGTTCCACAGTCCAAGACCCCGGCGGAGCAACCGGACGACGTTCTCCGGATCCTGCTGCGACCGCGCCTGCCTCTCGCAGGCCTCGAACCTGGCCAGGTCCAAATCCTCGAGCCCGGCCTTCAGCATGTAGCCGCCCCGAACCGATGTCACTCCCTCGATGCCGAGGTTTCCCAGCTCGCTGCGGATCGCATATATGGCCGAGTAGACCTGGGAGCGGGCCGAAGGCGGGGGTGCACCGCCCCACAGGGCGTCGATCACCGCATCCAATGTGACCACCCGTTCGGCGTTGAGCAGCAGGAAGCCCAGCAATCCACGCCGCTGAGACCGGCCAAGAGCGCTTGTCCTGCCGTTTCCCTGCACTCTGACCGGGCCGAGGATGGAGAATTGCATGATTTTCCCCTCCCGAGGGCCACGCGACAACTCACGGCACCACGAGTACGTTTCCCGGCAGCATGGCCGGGCCGGCTTGACACAGCCTTGCCATTCACCACCGAGCGCCGCATGTCGTCCGATATGGCGTCCGCTCGGTGTAGCGTCGCCATTCCTCTGGGGTTAGGTCGCGACCAAGAGCCCCGCAGATGCGGCTTGCCGTCTCATGGGGGTCGGTGTTCCACAGCAGTACGCCGCCGTCGGCTCCGGCGGTGGCCAGCGTGTGCCCACCGGGACTGAAGGCGATCGCCTGCACGGGTTCCGTGTGACCGACGAGGCGAGCCGTGTGTCTCCCCTGGCGGACGTCCCACAAGGTGACGGTGTGGTCGCCACTGGTGAAGGCGAGGGTACGGCCGCCGGGGTGGAAGGCGACGCCGGTGGTAAGGGCGTCGGCGTGACCGGTCACCACGGCGAGGCGAGTGCGCCGGGCCACATCCCACAAGATCACCGTCTTGTCGGCGTCGGCGGTGGCCAGAGTGCGGCCGTCGGGACTGAAGGCCACCGTTCTCACCCACGCGGTGTGGGCGGCCAGGGGCGCGGCCAGCGGTCTGCGGGTCGCCACGTCCCAGAGCATCACGATGTGGTCGTGGCCGCCCGTGGCCAGGGTGTGGCCGTCGGGACTGAAGGCGACACCGTTGACGGGCCGGCTGTGGCCGGTGAGGTCAGCCAGGCGGGTGCGGCGGGCCACATCCCACAAGATCACCGTCGAGTCCACGCTGCCGGTGGCCAGGGTACGGCCGTCGGGACTGAAGGCGACGTCGAGTACCGCTCCGGTGTGCCCGATGAGTTCCGAGGAGGTCCCCGTCCCGAGATCCCACAAGGTGACGGTGCCGGCCGAGGTTTCCGGGGACGATCCGGACTCGCCCATCGCCATGGCGAGGGTGCGGCCGTCGGGACTGAAGGCGAGGGCGTAGACGTCCTTTGCCGGGTCGGTGCGGATGGCGTGCAGGGTTCGACTCCGCGTCTCCCACACCGATGTCCGATGTGCGTCGGCTGCGGCCAGCAGCCCGCCGTCGGGACTGAAGGCGACATCGTTGACCCGGGTGGCGTGACCGGCCGGCGAGGCCTGAGCGGTGTTCCACAACAGGACGGCTCCGTCTTCTCCCGCTGAGGCCAGCATGGACGTGCGGGGGTCGAAGTCCAGCGTGTAGACGTTGATTTTGTGTCCGCTGAGACGTCCGCGCAGGGCACGCCGCTCAACGTCCCACAGCAGGATCGCCGGGTCGTGTCCCGAGGTGGCGAGGGTACGGCCGTCCGGGCTGAACTTGAGGGTGATGACCTCCCCCGGCCTCCGATGGCTGAAGGTCGTCAGGCGGGCGCGCCGGCCGACATCCCAGAGGATCACCGTGGTATTCCCGCCCGCGCTGGCCAGGGTACGGCCGTCTGGGCTGAAGGCCACGGCGCCGGCGGTGTGGGCATGCCCGGTCAGGACCGCTGTTCGGACACGCCGCGTGAGGTCCCAGAGGACCACCCGCTTGTCGTCTCCTGCCGTGGCGAGGGTACGGCCGTCGGGACTGAAAGCCACGCCGCGAACCTTCCCCGTGTGCCCGTTGAGCGTCGCCAGGCGGGTATGCCGGAGCGCATCCCACAGGATGACGGCCCGGTCGTCACCGGCGGTGGCCAAAGTGCGGCCGTCGGGACTGAAAGTGATCTCCCTGATCTGCTGTGTGTGCCCGGCGAGGGTGGCGACACGTGCCTGCCCCGCCGTGTCCCAGAGCACGAGGTGACCGTCCTCGCCGCCGGTGGCCAGCAATCCCCCGTCCGGGCTGAGGGCGGCGGCCTTCAGCCACGTGTCGTGCCCGTGAAGCACGGCCAGCCGAGTCCGGCGCCGGACATCCCACACCGCCACCGCCCTGTCCCTGCCGACACTGAACAGTGTGCGGCCGTCGGGACTGAAGAGCACCTGGGAGACGGCACCGATGTGGCCGGTGAGCGTACCCTGGTGCGCTTGCAGGGTGGAGACGCTCAGCAGGGCGCCGCGTGCCTCGACGGTCGGTGCGACGGCGAAGGCGTGCGCGGCCAGCAGCATGGCGGTGCCGGGCTCGGAGTCGGCGACGGTGAGCGTCTGGGCGGCGAGCTGGCGTGACAGCGCGATCCGGTGGGCGCCTTCCGCCTCGCGCCACTGCTGTACGGCCACCAGGGCGGTACCCGCGGTGACGAGCAGCAGTAGCGTGAGACCGAGCGCCAGGTAGCGCAGTTGGCGGCTTCGGCGGACGACTCTGGCGCGTCCGGCCTTTTCCCGCCGGATGGAAGCGTCCAGGAAGTCGCGCTCCAGCCTGTTCAGTGCGTCGCGGCGGCCTTCGTCTGCCCACTCACGGACGACGGCCAGTCGGGCGCCCCGGTACAACGCGCCGGGATCGTGTCCGAGCGCCGCCCACGCCTGTGCGGCCTCGGTGAGCCGGCGGCGCACGCGCAGGGCCTCCCGGTCGGCCGTCAGCCATCGGTGCAGCCGGGGCCAGCCCCGGATCAACGCCTCATGGGCGACCTCCACCGTGTTGTCGCCGAGGGTGATGAGCCGGGCACCGGCGAACATGCCGAGTAGGGCGCGGGTATCGGGCTCCTCCACCTCCAGTTCGTCCTGGGCGATGCGTCGGGCGGTGTCGTCGGTGCCCTCCCCCAGGGCGGTCAGCCGGATGAACATGTCCTTGGCACGCGATTGCCGGGCGGGGGAAAGATCGGCGTACAGCGTCTCGGCGGTCTTCACCAGGGCACCTTGAATGCCGCCCGCCTCCTGGTACCCGGCGAGAGTGAGCGTGTGGCCGCGGCGGCGGCGCCACGTCTCCACCAAGGCGTGCGAGACCAGGGGCAGGGCGCCGGGCTGCCCGACCGCGTCGGCGACGATCGCGGCGAGCAAGGCGCCTTCGACACTGCAGCCGGCGGAGCGGGCGGGTTGCGTGACAGCCTGCCGCAGTTCCTCGGTCGTCATGGGAGCCAGCAGGATCTGCGCGTCCGTGAGCGCCGCCGCGAGATCGAGGTGATCGGCGCAGTGCGCGTAGAAGTCGGCGCGTACGCCGAGCACCACGTGTGTCCGGCCTCCGGTCGTCTGGGCCCCGGCCAGCAGGGCGGCGATGAACCGGCCGCGTTCGTGCGCGTCGTGACAGAGGGTGAAGACCTCTTCGAACTGATCGACGACGATGAGGAGCGGCGCGGGTTGCGACCGGTACGGCGACGGCTGCTCGGTCAGGTCGGGGAGGCCGGACGGGTCGGTGAGGAGCGCGTCGTGCGTCTCGTCCGGTGACCGGCCGCTCGCGGCGGCGACCTGGGCGGCGTACTCGCGCAGCGGGTGCGCTCCGGGGGTCATCAGCACCGTCCGCCACCCCCCGCCGCCTTCCGGGTCGCAGGCGCGTGCCCTGGGGATCAGGCCGGCCCGCAGCAACGACGACTTTCCCACCCCGGATGTGCCGAACACCGCGAGAAAACGCTGTCGAGCCAGTCGCGCGACGAGCTCGTCGACCATACGTTCCCGGCCGTGAAAGGACTCGGCGTCCTCAGCCTGAAACGCGGCCAATCCCAGATATGGACCTCTTCCGTCCGCGTCGTCGCCGGCGCCCGGGGAAAGCAGGCGCGCATCTTCCACAGCCTCTGCGGCCTGGCGCCAGCGCGCCTCCCATTCCGTGCTGTCACCGCCGCACGCCTGTACGTAGGCCAATGTCACCACCAGGCTCGGCAGCTTCTCCCCTCGGGCGGCCTGCGCCAGGGTGCTCGCGGAGTAGTGCACGCGACCCGCCAGGTTCCGATAGCCGGGGTTGCCCGCGCTCTCGCGCAACCGGCGGAGTTCCCACGCGAACCGCTGAACAGCGCCTTCCCCTGGATCCACTGGCCGCTCAGGACGCGGCATTTCCACCTCCGTGAGCACTGCGACGGTTTGTGCAGTGTTGATTGTGCATTGTCTGCCCCGATGCCGCACAACCCGGAAGCGGCTAGATGTGTAAACGCACGAGTCAGAGCCCCGGGGGCTCAGCGGGAGCGGGAGCCGGCACGGTGAGACACAGCCTTGCATCACCGAGTCAAGACGGCGTTGACGAACCGAGAGAACGGGGGTGATCATGCGCAACGGGGATTGGGAGTTCCGGTTGCTCGGTCCGGTCGAGGTGTGGCGCGGCGACAGTCGAATCATGCTCGGCCGACGCGCTCAGCGCTGCCTGCTGGGCCTGCTGCTGCTGGACACGGGGCGGGTCGTCCCGGTGAACCGGTTGCTGGAGCTGCTGTGGGACGACCCGCCGGACAACGCCCGGAGCATCCTCCACAGCCATGTGGCCAGGCTGCGCGGGACCCTGGATCCGGACCGCACCGGTTCCCGGGGGTTCCGGCTGCTGCTCCGTGGCGACGGATACCTGGCCGAGACCGACTCCCAGGCGGTGGACGTGCACCGGTTCCGGGACCTGGTCGGGCGGGCCCGCCGGTCGGCCGATCCGGGCGGCCGGTCCCGCCTGTTCAGGGATGCGCTGTCGTACTGGCGGGGGCCGTTGCTCGCGGACGTCGCCACGGATCGGGTGCGGGACCGGCTGGGGGTCGGTCTCGAGGAGCTGCGATTGTCGGCGATCGAGTCCTGCGTCGACGCCGAACTGGAGTGCGGCCGGCACCGTGAGCTTCTCCCGGAGCTCGCCGATCTGGTGGGGCGGCATCCTCTCAGGGAAAGACTGACACACGCGTACATGCTTGCCCTGTATCGCGACGGCCGCCGGCCCGACGCCCTGGCGGCGTACCGCAGGGTCTGCGGGGACTTGAGCCGGGAACTCGGCGTCGAGCCGGCCGGGGAACTCCACGTTCTGCACGACCGGATCGTCCGCGCGGACCCCTCGCTCCACCTCAAGCCGTCTCGGACGCGGCCGCGATGCTCGTCAGACCGCATCGTGTTCTGCCGAACCTGCCGGATCCGGCGCCGGAAGCGATCCCCAAGGCCGTCGCCGGCTACGAAGAGGCGGTGAACCGGTTCGCGCCGAGCGCCCGCTCTTGGCGGCGAACAGCCGCGATCACGGCAGGTCAGTGTCAAGACACGGCGGTCGCACTGCCCCGGACAGTCGTCACCGCCCGGCGCGGCACGGTTGTCGCGACATCACACACGATGGGCCGGAGCCGGTCCAGGTGGGCCTCGATCACGTCGGTGGTGTCGGTCACGGTCACTTCTTCACTTCTTGTCTTTCTCGTCGTCGGGTCTGGCGGGGGGTCTCCAGCCAGTCGGCCGTCGCCCGTACTTGGCCCATCTGCTCAAGTGATCAGTGCTGGTACGGCCAGTGACAAGTTGGACGATCAGTGGTCATCGCAAGGTGCAGGGGGTGCCGCGGCACCCCCTGCACCTTGCGATGACCGGACACGACGGGTGCGGCGGTCTCGGCGCCCCCCGTCTGTGTGCTGTGCCACGCCGAGCCCTCCACCAGCGAGCGCCAGCCGGGAGCCTGGAACGCACGCTGACCTCAAGGCGCACGGAGGAAGTATCCGACTAACCGAGCCTCGTGTTCCCGGCCAGAGCAATCGTTGCGTGCGCCAAGCTGTACACGACTTGACCAGGGATTTTCGGTTGAAGTCGAATCACATTGAGCTGTCTTGCGGCTAATGGGATCGTCAGGTTCGGGAGGGAAGCCCTCCGATCCAGGGTTACGGATCTGGCGCAAATCGCTGGAAGGGAAAGAAGAGTGCGCAACCTCTTGTTAGGCATTTGCTCTGTGGCTCTTGCCGCGGGGACTCTTCTCACAGTCTCGGAGCCGGCCTACGCCAAGCGGGGCAGCTGCTCGGTATCGACGGGAACGAGCTGGAACAGCAGGTACGTCAATGGCCGGTGCAACGGTGATGGTGAGCCATTCCTGGCCTGGGTGCGGTGCAGAGATCACACCAACTCAAGCCACTTCTACACCAACCAAGGGACATACGGGTACGCCGGAAGACGCGAATCCACCGCCTTTTGCTACCCCTTCGACACCATCTGGTCGTACGGAGTCGGATGGGTCTAACTCTTCGTTGTGCCATGTACGGCAGACCGAGATCACCGACGGTCTGGTGGAACTGCTGGTCCACCTCGCCCACAAGATCAGTGTGCCACGGTCAGCAGAGCACCCCCGTCTCTGTCGCCACCCAGAGTTACTTTGCCCCGGGTGACGCGGACCGAGTTGGAGGTATTCGAGGGCAACACGCGCATCCCCTGCGGATGGACGAGCCGACACAACGACAGCACCTACAACGTCACCCGATCGTTCACCGGCAGCACGAACTGCAGGCAAGCCACAATCCAGATCGTCATGGTGGCTCAGTACGTCAACAACAGGTTCACGCGGGTGATCTATGTGGACAACCCACACTCCTGAACGCCGCTGGTGGCTGAGCCGGTTCCCGCAGGGGAAGGCCCGGGGGTGTCACGGCCCCCGCACGCTTCTGCGTCATGTGCGCGGTGCGGTGACTGCTCATCGCACCGCGCACCCGGCGCAGCCGTACCGGCCTCGGCGCGAATGCAGCCGGTCGAGGTCGGTTCGCGCAGCGGTCGTCCCCCGATCGGGGCGGACTGCCGTCACCGAGCACCCGGCGCAGCCCGTACCCGGATTGGCTCAAGCGCCCGTCCGCGCGGAGGGAACCTGCGACGCGATAGCGGCCGTGAGCCGGTCGGCGAGTGCCCGCATGTGGGTGAGGAGTTCGGGCGGCTCGTGCGCTTCGAACGGCAGGCCGAGCGAGGTGATGTAGAAGAGCATCTCGTCCAGGCTGTTCGACCCGCTCTCCAGCGTGCAGGTGTGTTCGTCGAGCGGTTCGACGACGGCGACGGTCGGGGGGAACCGCGCGGTGACCTCGGCCGCGGGCGCGTGCACGGTGAAGCGGCATCGGTAGCGGTAGGGGGCGCTGGAGATCATGCGCGAGGTGTAGCCGGCCAGGTCGCCTTCCGGCGGGTCGCGCGGGGCGAAGCGGGGACCGCCCGGGGTGCGCAGCCGCACCCGGTCCAGGCGGAAGGTGCGCCAGTCGTCGCGTCCGGTGTCGAAGGCGACGAGATACCACCGGCGGTCCGAGGCGACCAGACGGTGCGGTTCGACCAGGCGGACGGTCTCGGTGCCGTCGTAAGACCGATAGTCGAATCTGAGCCCCATCCGGTCGCGGCAGGCGGCGGCCACGGCGGTGAGGAGCTCCGGGTCGACGGTGGGGCCGCCCGCGGTCATGGGCACGGTCATCGCCTGCAGCGCACCGACCCGGGCGCGCAGCCGGGACGGCAGCACCTGCTCCAGCTTCATGAGGGCCCGTACGGAGGTCTCCTCGATACCGGTGACGCCGCGCGCTGCGGCGGTGCGCAGGCCGATCGCGACGGCGACCGCCTCGTCGTCGTCCAGCAGCAGCGGCGGCAGCGCGGTGCCGGCGCCGAGCCGGTAGCCGGACATGCCGGCCGTGGCATGGACGGGATATCCGAGTTCGCGGAGCCTGTCCACGTCACGGCGGACGGTACGGCCGGACACGCCGAGACGTTCGGCGAGCTCCGCGCCCGACCAATCGCGGTGGGTCTGCAGGAGTGAGAGCAGTCTGAGCAAGCGAGCCGATGTTTCCAGCATTTTCTCACTGTGCCATACACCTAGGACTGAACCTGTCCTAACCCTGATCTAGCGTTGCCCACATGACGCCGAACAAGCCTGAAATCCACCCCTTCCGCATCGACATCCCCCCGGCCGACCTGGACGATCTGCGTAACCGGCTCGCTCGCACCCGCTGGCCGGACGAGCTGGACGGCGTCGCGTGGTCCTACGGCGTGCCCGTGTCCTACGCCAGGAAACTGGCCGAGTACTGGGGCACCGACTACGACTGGCGACGCCACGAAGCGGAGCTAAACCGGTTCCCGCAGTTCACCACCGAGATCGACCGGCAGAACATCCACTTCCTGCATGTGCGCTCCCCCGAGCCGGACGCGCTGCCGCTGATCGTCACGCACGGGTGGCCGGGCTCCGTGGTCGAGTTCATGAAGATCATCGGCCCGCTCACCGACCCCCGCTCGCACGGCGGCGACCCCGGGGACGCCTTCCACGTCGTCGCCCCCTCCATCCCCGGCTTCGGCTTCTCCGGCCCGACCGCGGAGACCGGGTGGGACATGCCGCGCGTGGCGCGGGCCTGGGCGGAGCTGATGGACCGCCTTGGATACGAGCGGTACGGCGCCCAGGGCGGCGACTCGGGATCCTTCATCGCCCCCGAACTCGGCCGGGTGGCACCGGAGCGCGTCGTCGGCGTGCACGTCAACGGCGGACTCGGATTCCCCTCGGGAGACCCCGCCGAGTTCGAGAACCTGTCCGAAGCCGAGCAGACCCGGATGGCCCGGCACAGCGAGGACGGCCTGGGCTACGCGATCATCCAGTCCACCCGGCCGCAGACGGTGGCGTACGGGCTGCACGACTCGCCCGCCGGGCAGCTCGCCTGGATCACGGAGAAGTTCCAGGAGTGGACCGACCCCGCCCGCGACCTGCCCGAGGACGCGGTCGACCTCGACCAGCTCCTCACCAACGTCAGCGTCTACTGGCTCACCGGCACCGCGGCCTCCTCGGCGCGCCTCTACAAGGAGAGCGCGGCCGTGTGGGGACAGCCCCAGGAGTACTCCGCCCTGCCCCACGGAATGGCGGCGTTCCCCACGGACTACGCGATCCGCCGGGTGGCCGAGCGCGACCACAAGGTCGTGCACTGGACGGAGTTCGACCGCGGCGGGCACTTCGCCGCGATGGAGGCACCCGACCTGCTCGTCGGCGACATCCGGGAGTTCTTCCGCCTCGTGCGCTAGACGTGGGTCTTCGCCTCTCGCACTCGCCGGTGGCTCCGCGTCTCAATCCGGTTCCCGCGGATGGAGCCGCGAGCCGCCCGGCACGCGAAAGCCGACATGGGTTTCCGGGAACCGCGGGGCCGATCGGACCGACCAGGCGCAGCCCGTACCGTGCGCGTGCGGCGAGCAGGAATGTGCAAGGACACAAGAGTTCTGAGGCTCGTACTCCCCATGGCCGGCTGATTGCGTGGTCCATGCCTGCTTGAGAAGGGACCGACGATGACCGACGACCACCGCAGCGGGATCTCTCTGCGCGTCAACGGGGTGACACACCGGTTGACCGTCGACAACCGCACGACGCTGCTCGACGCGTTGCGTGAGGATCTCGGCCGCACCGGGCCGAAGAAGGGATGCGATCACGGGCAGTGCGGGGCGTGCACCGTGCTGCTCGACGGCAGACGTGTGGTGTCCTGCCTGACGCTGGCGGTCGCCGCCGAAGGGGCCGAGGTCACCACGATCGAGGGCGTCGAGCACCCGCTCCAGGCGGCCTTCGTCGCGCATGACGGCTTCCAATGCGGTTTCTGCACGTCCGGGCAGATCTGCTCGGCCGTCGGGATGCTGGCCGAGCATGCGGCGGGCTGGCCCAGCGCGGTGACCGCCGACGTCTCCCCCGATACCCCACCGCCGACCTTGGACGCGGCGGAGGTGCGTGAGCGGCTGAGCGGCAACCTGTGCCGCTGCGGGGCGTACCCGGCGATCGTGCGTGCCGTCATCGAGGTGGCGGGATGAAGGAGTTCGCCTACCGGCGCGCGACGGATCTGCGTGACGCGCTGATCGCGGGGAGCACGGGCGCACGCTACCTGGGCGGTGGCACGAACCTCGTCGACCTGATGAAGAGCGGAGTCGAGGCGCCCGACCGGCTGGTCGACGTACGGTGGCTGCCCTTGGCCGGGATCCGCGAGACACCGGACGGCGGACTGCTCATCGGCGCCACGACCACCAACAGCGACCTGGCGGCCCATCCCGGGGTACGGCGGCGCTACCCGGCGCTGAGCCAGGCGGTGCTGGCCGGCGCGTCCGGACAGCTGCGCAACATGGCCACGGTGGGCGGCAACCTCCTGCAGCGGACCCGGTGCGGCTACTTCGCCGACCCCTCGTACGCCTGCAACAAGCGCCTGCCCGGAAGCGGCTGTCCCGCGATCGCCGGACAGCATCACAATCACGCCGTCCTCGGCTGGTCGCCGCACTGTGCCGCCACCCATCCCTCGGACATGGCGGTGGCGCTGGTCGCGTTCGACGCAATCGTCCGCTACGAGACCCTGGATGGCGGGGGCGAGATCCCACTGGAGGAGTTCTACCCGCCCGTCGGCGACACACCGCAGCGGGAGACGGCACTGCCGCCCGGAGCCCTGATCACCGCGGTCGTCCTCCCGGGATCCGCGGTCTCCCCGCGGTCGCGCTACCGGAAGGTGCGCGAGCGGGCGTCGTACGCCTTCGCCACCGTCTCCGTCGCCGTCGGCCTGGACGGTGACGGGGGTTCGGCACGGATCGCCCTCGGCGGTGTCGCTTCGCGGCCGTGGCGTGCCCGGACCGCCGAGTCCTCCCTCCTGGCGGGTCCGCCCACCGCCGACGGATTCCGAGCCGCAGCCGATGCCGAGCTGTCGGCGGCCAGGCCGCTGCCCGGCAACGGCTACAAGGTCACGCTCGCCCGCAACCTGATCGTGGCGGTCCTGGAGGAGGTCCACGCATGAACACCGCGAACGGAGCCGTCGGGACCGCGCGGCCCAGGATCGAGGGAAAGGCCAAGGTCACCGGAGCCGCGCGCTACGCCGCCGACGTGCCGATGCCGGACCTGCTCGCCGGCTCGGTCGTGCTGTCCACCGTGTCCCGTGGGCGCATCCGCGGCGTCGACGTCTCGGCCGTCCGGGACATGCCCGGCGTGGTGGGCGTGATCGACCACACCAATGCGCCCCGCCTCAATCCGAAAGCAGGTGGCTTCTTCGGCCCGGACGGCCAGTTGCGGCTGCTGCAGGACGCGGTGGTCCCCTTCGCCGGATGGCCGGTCGCGCTCGTGGTGGCCGAGACGCCGGAGCAGGCGCGGGCGGCAGCCGACGCACTGCCGGTGACCTATGACGAGGAGCCGCACGACACGGCCTTCACCGCCGATCATCCGGCGGGCCGCCCGGCATTGACGATCTTCGATGAGCCGGTGGACGTCGGTGACGTCGAGGCCGGGCTGGCCGCGTCCGCCGTGGTGGTGCAGGAGCGCTATCGCACGCCCGAGGAGCACTGCAGCGCGATGGAGCCGCACTCGGCGACCGTGTGGTGGGAGGGGGAACGCCTGGAGGCGATCGACTCCAATCAGGGGCCGTTCACCATAGCCGCCACCCTGGCCGCGCTGTTCTCCCTCAGCCTTGATCGAGTGCGCGTCCGCACCGAGCAGGTCGGCGGCGGGTTCGGCTCGAAGGGGTTGTGCGGCCCTCAGCTGATCCTGGCCGCGATGGCCGCGCTGCGGTTTCGGCGGCCCGTGCGGGTCACGCTGACCCGCGCCCAGGTGTTCCTCGCCACGGCGATGCGGCCGGCCACCGACCAGCTCATCCGGATCGGCGCCGACGCCGACGGCCGCCTGCGGGCGATCTGGCACGAACCCGCCTTCGAGATCTCTCCGCTGGCGGAGTACATCGAGGGCTGCACCGAGCTCACCAAGACCCTCTACGCGGCACCGGCCATCCGGACGAACCTCACCGCGGTCCCCCTCGACATCCTGCCGCCGGGCTCGATGCGCGGACCCGGCGCCGTCCCCGGGTCGTTCGCCCTCGAATCCGCCATGGACGAGCTGGCGGAGCGGCTGGACCTCGATCCCCTGGAACTGCGGCTGCGCAACGAGCCGCCGGTCGGCCCCGTGTCCGGCCTGCCGTTCAGCAGCCGGAACCTCGTCGCCTGCCTGCGGGAAGGGGCGCGCAGGTTCGGCTGGGACACCCGAGATCGTCGGCCGCGGCTGCGGCGTGACGGAGCCCTGCTGATCGGTACGGGGCTGGCCGCCACGTCCTTCAGCGTGGGCGCGTTCCCCTCGTCGGCGTCGATGACCGCGGAGCCGGACGGGACCTTCACCGTCGCCATCGGCGCCACCGACCTCGGCACCGGCGCACGCACCGCGCTGACCGCGATCGCCGCCGACGCACTGGCCGTCGGCATCGACCTGATCCGCCTCAAGATCTCCGACAGCGCCCTCGGACCCGCCTGGCCCGCGGGCGGCTCCCGGGGAACCACGTCCTGGGCCTGGGCGATCGCCGAAGCCGCGGCGAAGCTGCGTGAGCAGGACCGTCGCGGGACGGTCACGGTCGACACCGGCCAATCGCTCGGCGACCTGCCCTCCCTGGAACGGCACGCCTACAGCGCCGTGTTCGCCGAGGTGGGTGTCGACCCGGCGACCGGCGAGGTACGGGTACGCCGGCTGCTCGGGATGTTCGCCGTGGGCCGGGTGGTCAACCCGCTCACGGCCCGCAGCCAGGTCGTCGGAGGGATGATCGGCGGGCTGTCCATGGCCCTGCACGAGGAAGGCGTTCGCGATCCGGTCTCGGGCCGGCACGTCAACGCGGACTTCGCCGGCTACCACATCGCCTCGCATGCCGACGTGCCCGACATCGAGGCCGACTTCGTGCCCGACTACGAACCCGGCATTCCGCTGGGTATCAAGGGCGCCGGTGAGATCGGCAATGTGGGTACGGCCGCCGCGATCGCGAACGCCGTCTGGCATGCGACGGGGGTCAGGCAGCGGTCCTTGCCGATCCGGCTCGACCGGGTGCTGGAGGCGTGAGCGGGTCTCAGCGCGCCGCCCCCGTGCCCAGGCGCATGGCGTCCTGGCTGGGTGACACGCCGAACTGGCGGCGGTACTCGCGGCTGAACTGCGACGGGCTGTCGTAGCCCACGCGGCGGCTGACGGCGGCGACGGCGGCCGGGGCCGCGGCGAGCTGGAGCCGGGCCTGCTGGAGCCGGATCCGTTTCTGGAACTGGATGGGGCTCATCGCGGTGACGGCGTGGAAGTTCCGGTGGAACGTGGAGACGCTCATGCCGGCCACCGCGGCCGCGTCCTTGACGCGGAACGGCTGGGTGTAGTGGTCTCGGATCCACTGAATGGCGCGGGCGATGTGGCTGAGACTGCTGTCGGGCAGCCCGAACTGCCGGACGATCGCGCCCTGGTCGCCGGTGATCAGCCGCCAGAGGATCTCGCGTTTGACGAGCGGCGCGAGGACGGTGATGTCCCGGGGGTGGTCGAACAGGCGTACCAGGCGGACGACGGCGTCGAGGAGCTCGGCGGAGGCGGTGCTGACGGCCAGGCCGGGCGGCACGCCCTCGCCGAGCTCCGGCAGGTCACCCGGCGCCGCCTGCAACAGCACCTCCGCCACGGCCGCCGGGTGCAGGGTCAGCCCGACCCCCAGCCCCGGCAGCTCCGCACTGGCCCTGGCGAAGTGGGCGGTCACCGGGAGGTCGACCGAGGCGACGAGGTACTGCCCCTCGCGGTACTCGTGCACCTGCTCACCCAGCGCGAAGCGCTTCGTCCCCTGGGCGACGACGGCCAGCACCTTGCCGTAGGTCGTCGGCGTCGGTGGCTGGGGCCGCTCCGCCTTGAAGATCAGGACACCTTCCATGGGGGTGGCGAGATCGGGACGGGCATGGCGGTTGAGGAGTTCACGAAGCTCGTCGAGGGCCATGATCCCCATCCAAAACCACGCCGGACCCGGAGACAACGAAGCCGGAGCCGCAGACATGCGGCAAAGACCCTGTCACCCTGGACGGCAGGGTCTCCCCGCCGCGCGGCCGGGCGCAGCCCGTACCGGGCTCAAGTCGGGCGCAACCCGTCGAGGCTGAAGGTCAGCAGGCGTTCGCCCTGTTCCGGAGAGGTCTGCTCCCCCGCCCAGGCAACCGCGTTGACCAGGGCGTACAGGTCCTCGGGGGTGGCGTCGGCGCGGATCGCACCCGCGGCGTGGGCGCGGGAGAGGAGCGCCTCGCCGCCGGCGAGCACCGCCTGGCAGGCGGCGTACAACTCCGAGGTCTCGTCCTTGAGGCTGCGCATCATCGGGGCGGCGAGCCCTCGATAGGCCGTCGTGTGCACGATCGCCGCCCGTAGCCAGGTGACCAGCGCCTCGTAGGCGGAGGGATGGTCGCGGAGTTCGCGGGCGGTGGCGGCCAGGTTCTCCATGCTGCTCCGGAGCAGCGCCTCCAGCAGAGCCTGCCGGGTGGGGAAATGGCTGTAAAGCGTGCCGTTCGCCACCCCGGCCCGGCGGGCGACGTCCTCCAGCGAGGCGTCGACGCCGCGCTCGGCGAACACCGCCGCCGCTTCGGTGAGCAGCCGCTCGTAGTTGCGGCGCGCGTCGGCCCGCATCCGGCGCGGCGGAGAGGTCGTCATGGGCACTCCCGGTTGCCAAACTTGAGGCTGTCTCAATATAATTCTTGAGACAGCCTCAAGTTTATCGTGTCCCCAAGGAAAGGGCCCACATGAAGCCGATCCTCGTCACCGGCGCGACCGGACAGCAGGGTGGAGCCGCCGCCGCCCACCTGCTCGCCGCCGGATGGCCGGTCCGCGCCCTCGTCCGCGACCCGGACTCCCCCGCCGCCCAGGCCCTGCAAGCCCAAGGCGCCGACCTGCGCATCGGCGACTTCGACGACGTCGAATCCCTCGTCAAGGCCGCCGACGGCGCCCACGGGATCTTCGCCGTCACCACCAACGATCTCGACGTCGAACGCGAGGTCCGCAGAGGCCGGGCCCTGGCCGACACCGCCAAGGCGGCAGGTGTCGCCCACCTGGTGTTCACCTCGGTCGGCGGCGCCGAACGCGACACCAAAGTCCCCTTCTGGGAAAGCAAATGGGAGATCGAGCAGTACATCCACTCGCTCGGCCTGCCCGCCACGGTCCTGCGGCCCGTCCGGTTCATGGAGAACCACGCCTACGCCGGACCCGTCGGAGGGATAGTCGACGGCGAACTCCTCCACTTCTTTCCCCCCGAATCCCCGGTCCAACTCATCGCCGTCACCGACATCGGCGCTTTCGCCGCTCTCGCCTTCACCCACCCGCAGGAGTACCTCGGCCAGTCGATCGAGCTCGCCGGGGACGAACTGACCCCGCTCCAGGCGGTGGACCTCGTCAGCCAGGCCGTCGGCCATGCGATCACCTATCGGCGGGTCTCCGCCGACCTCCTGGGAGTCGGCCCGGAAGCCGTCGCCTCATTTGAGAAGTACGGCGTCTGGCAGGCCGACATCCCCGCCCTCCGCCGACGCCACCCCGGCTTGCTCGACTTCCCCACCTGGCTCAAGCAGGGCGGCGCCGACCGGGTCCGCGCCATCCTCGCCATGGACTGACCCGCACGAAAGCCGTCCGGAAGCGCGAAGGCCGGACGCCCGATTCCATCGGGAGGCCCGGCCTCACTTCCGGCACCCACCAGGGGTACGGCACGTTCAGAGTGCATGATCAAAGGTAATCAGGCAAGCCATGTGTGGCCTCCATGGCGTTCCGGCGGCTCCGCCGACGACAGTCGGGGATCCGCTAGGGATCCCGCTTGAGGCCTCCCAGCTGTGACTCGGCGGTGACGGTCCGCCCCTTGTGATCACCGCGGACGGCACCGGGTCGGCCCGAGCCGACGCATCAGGACGGCCGAGGTGCGCGTTCTTCTCGAATCCACCTACAGCCACAGGCAGCTCGAGTGGGGAACCTTCACCGCGAGCCGCCGAAGGCCGTACCCACTGCGCTACTGAGGACCACGGTGCCTGAGCGGCCGCAGGCCGTACCGGACCGGGGTTGTCCGGGGGTTTCAGGTGAAGCGGCGGCCTTCGTCGCGGCGGTAGGCCCAGACGGCGAGGGCGGCGAAGACCACGACCCAGACGGCGAGCATGATCAGGGCGAGTGGGTTCGGGGTGAAGTCGGTGGTGGCGGCCCAGACCAGTTCCACCGCGCCGCGGGTCGGCAGGTAAGGGGAGACAATCTTGATGAACTCGGGGGCGTAGGCCGGGTCGCCGGTGAGCAGGCCGCCGCCGACCGCGGTCGGGAAGAAGACCACCTGGGCGATGACGATGGCCGCCTTGGAGCTGAACGTGTAGCCGATGGACAGGCCCATCAGGGTGAACGGCAGCGAGCCCACCAGGATCGCGCCGAGCCCGAGCAGCAGTTGGGGCACGGTCACCGTGGCCTCGGTGAGGACCGCCGCGATGACCAGAACCGGGATGATCGCGATCAGGGTGAGGCCCATGACGGTGATGATCCGGCCGGTGAACCTGGGCACCGGCCCCGCCGGGAGGGTGCGCAGGTAGGGGTCCCACGGCTGGGCCCGATCCTCGGCCACCCCGATCCCGTAGGTGAAGAGGCAGGCCGACATGACCGCGAAGATCACCATGGAACCGGTCGCGTACGTCGAGGCGACCGCGTTGTCCCCGGCGAACGGGACCACGAAGAAGAGCATCGCCATCGCCGGGAAGAACGCGCTGCCGATCACCGCGATGGGGACACGGACCGTCTCCAGGAACTGATATCGGGCGTGGGTCAATACGAGTGACATCTCATGGCTCCGGGGGTCAGGCGGCCTGGGATTCGCGGCCGGTGATGGTGAGGAACGCCTCTTCGAGGGAGGTCGGCCTGATCTCCAGATCGGCGAAGGGCGCGCCCGAGAGAACCAGCTCCCGGACCAGTGCGTCGGAGTCGGCGGTGAGCAGATGCGTGCGGGTGCCCTCCTGCTCGACGCCGAGGACACCCGTCAGCTCGGGCAGGCCGGAAGCGGTGAGGGTGACCCGGCGGATGCCGACCAGGCCGCGGACCGCGTCCATGGTGTCGTCGGTGAGCACCCGCCCGCCGCCGATCACCACCACCCGCTCGGCCAGCGCCTCGATCTCCTCCAGATAGTGGCTGGTGAGGACGACCGTCCCGCCCTCGGCGTGGAACCGCCGGATGCCGTCCCAAAGGGTCCGCCGGGCTTCGACGTCCAGGCCGGTGGTCGGCTCGTCCAGGAACACCAGCCGAGGCCGCCCGATGAAGGCGAGCGCCACCGCCAGCCGCCGCTTCTGCCCGCCGGAAAGCCCGCCGATCTGACGCTTTGCCAGGTCGCCAAGGCCGAAGCGGTCGAGCAGCTCCCCTCGGCCCACCGGGTCCGGGAAGTGCGCGGCGACGAAATCGGCGCACTCGCCGACCCGTAGTGTCGGCGGCAGGCCGGTCTCCTGGGGTGTCACCCCGATGCCGCGCCGCCGGGCGGGATCCGTCGGGGAGCCGCCGAGCAGTTCGACCCGGCCCGAGGTGGGCTTGCGCAGGCCGGCGAACAGGTTGACCAGGGTGGATTTGCCCGCGCCGTTCGGGCCGAGCAGGCCGACCACCTCCCCGGCGCGGATGTCCAGGCTTACCTGGTCTAAGGCGGTTACATCACCATATTTACGAGTGACCTCGACGGTCCTCGCCAAGATCTCAGCCATATGTTCCCCCTAGGAAAGTTCAAGGAGTTTGCGAATCGCGGCGGTGTAGTCCTCGAAGGCGCGGCGACCTTGCCGGGTCAAGGCGACATAGGTCGCCGGAGTACGACCCCGATGCGTTTTGACGATCTCCACGTAGCCGGCTTCTTCCAGCTTGGTAAGGTGCACCGACAGGTTCCCCGCCGTCATGCCGAGCAGGTCCTTCAGCGCCGGGAAGGCGACCTGATCCCCTTCACCGAGCGTGTTGAGGGTGGCCACGACCCGAAGCCGGGCCTGGGCGTGGATGACCGGATCGAGTTCGGGCCCGGCCGTCATCCACTCAGCCGCCGCCGTCGGTGCAGCACGATCCCGGCCACGATGAATCCGCCGCCCGCACCGAAGGACATGATCAGCGCGTGCGGTGCCGGTCCGGACACGGTGCCGATCACGTTCAATACGGCGACCCACAGCCCAAGTCTCATCATCGGCTGGTCCTGGTAGAGCAACCCGCCCATGATGTAAAGGATCGCCACAACGGTCATCGACGTCGCCGCCCACACCAAGCTCACCTCAGGCGGGGGCAGGAGCCGGGAGAGCCGGATGCTCAGCGCGATCGTGCAAGCCAGGCCGAGCCCCCAGGCGAAGCCGTACATCCTGCTCCGGTCCGCGGAGTCCCCCCGGACGCTACCGCCGATCCGCCATCGGGTGATCACGAGGATGGCCATTGCCGCGCTCATGAAGCCGAACAGCACCAGCAGCGCCGTCGCCTGGGTGAGTGCGCCGTACCCCAGGTACAAGAAGAGCGCGCCAAACCCGAGTAGCCAGGTCACCCCCCACGTCGTGTACATAAGCAGCGGATCTCCGCCAAGCCACCAGATCGTCTTGGCCCGCTGCTGCTCGATCAGCAGCAGCGTCTCCGCCGGCCCCAGCGGGCCGTCCTCATCCTTCACCACGAGTCGTTCCACCTTGGTTTGCACTTCCATGTAGTTTGTACTGTAAACCACATGGCTCCGCAAACTCAACCACGGAGACCGGCCTCAAGACGCCTCGCGGCGGCGGCGATCGATGACCTCGGCGGCGGCTTGTGGATGAGCGGCTTAGGGCCGCTTGACCAGCCGATACCCCGGTGGCTCCAGGGGCGCCTGGCACTGGCCGCGGCGGTCCCGGGGAAAGCCAGACTCGGTTCGGTGAGGAGGCCGCGCCTTCCACCGCGTCGAACCGGCGCAGCGCTGTGCGTACGAAGGACGCCGCTGGTTAGGTGGGAACGGGAATGGACGAGCAATGGCCATCGAGATAGGCATATCTTCGCGACAAATGCCGCTAAACGGCCCAAATCTCCGGGGTCGGTCTCTGATCTTTGTGCCTGGATCAGGTGATTGAAGTGCCTTCTTTGCGAATCACAGCTGTGATAGGGGTTCTCAGCAGAAGGCGATGATGTCTCGCGGCATTTTGGAGTGAGCACTCTCCAAGGAAAGGTGCGTCCGGTTGATGAGTGAGGACTCGTGGGTCGGCCTGGCCGACGCGGTCAAGGGGATCCGGGCCGAGCTGGCGGAGGCGATGGACGCCGGGAAGGGCGAACGGCTGAAGTTTGAGGTTGGACCGGTCGAGCTGGAGTTCAAAGTCGAACTACGCCGCGATGCCGAGGCCAGGACCGGGGTGAAGATCTGGGTCGTCGAAGCCGGGGGCTCCGGTGCTGTCTCACACACCTCCGGGCACACGTTGAAGGTCACCCTCAACCCGGTGGACAGCACGACCGACCGCTCCCCTCTGGTGAGCGACACCCTCGACGCTCTCCCTCCCCGACCTGGCCCCAGGTAGGCACGACATGGATCCCAGGCGGGTCGTCGACGTCTCCGGAGGTACCCACGAGGGCGGCCGGTCGTTCGGATCCGGCTATGCGATCGGTCCGGGGCTGGTGCTTACCGCCCGGCACGTGGTCACCGACGAGCAGGGAATCCGTTCGAGGACCTGAGAGCCCGGTTCCTGAACGACGGCCGGCCATGGTCGTGCGAGGTGATCTGGACCGGCCGGCCGGGAACGGATGCGGCGCTATTCCCCGCCGTGACGAAGCCTTGATCGTGATCGATCGCGCCGTCCGAATCTACGACCGGCTGGCCGACAAGCACCCCAACGCCCACCGCCCGAAACCCGCCGATTCCCTGAACAACCTCGGCGAGTCACTATCGACGGAGGTCGAGTAGATCAAACAAGGCTTGATCTACTGCGGCAAGCTCATAGGTCGAAAGACGGCCGGCAAACTCTCCCAGACGTTCAGGAGCAATACAGACGGTCTGCTCCACCATCACGCGAGTGGACTTGCCCTGCAGCTCGATCTCAGGGCGGAACCAGGTCGAACGAGCACTGGTCGACGTAGGTGCAACCAACAAGGTCGAAAGGGCCTCGAAAAGGTCCGATTGAATCACCACCGCGAACCGCTCGCCCTTCTGCTCGTGGCTCATGGCGTTTCGAGGGTCGCGGTAGCGATACACATCACCACGCACGCAGGTCGTCCATATCTCTCATGATCGCCTGAGCCTCCGCCCGGTCGGTCGGGTCCCTGCCCACGGCTTCAGCCTGGGCACGAAGACGATCGTTCCGACGGCGTCGCTGCGCGTCGAGGATGGCGTCGCGGATTACCTGCTCAGGAGAGCCACCATCCTCGGTCAACTCATCCAGCGCCGCCTCTGTCTGCGCGTCTAGTTCGATGGTCAGCACAGTCATATTCTCACTGTACGACGTAGGGATCCGCAGCACTTTGCAGATTTCCCGTGACGATACCGCTACATAGAGCAACCGTGATGTGGTGTGCCACATCCGCGAGCAACTCGCCCGCAGCAACCCCGATGCGCACCTTCCCGGCCTCGCCATGTCCCTCGACAACCTCGCAGCCGAGCTGGAGGGGCTGGGACGCCGGGACGAAGCCCTGATCGCCGTCAAACGGGCAACGAAGGCATACCAGCGACTCGCCGGAACCTACCCCGACGTCTACCTCGCCGACTTCGCCCGGAGTTCCCTCTTCAACGGTGTACTGCTGATCGACGCCGGGGTTCCCGATGAAGCGGTCTCGTCTCTCCTGCGAGGATTGCTTGCCGCTGAGGACAGGCAGCTTCAAAACCTCGTGAATGCGGGCGTCGAAATGCTTCAAGAGGCGTATCGGCGGTGGCCGTCGAAGACTCTGGAATCGTGGCGACGGGTCACGGGTGGGGAGCCCCCGGACTGGTTGTCCGGCTGATACCGCAACGCCCCGGGTGCCGGGTCACTGTTCGCGGAGGCCCCAGGGGGAGCCGTATTCGGTGAGGAGGTCGAGGAAGGGAACGGCGTCGAAGGCTTCGGGGCCGAGGACGCCGGCGCCTTTCCAGGTACCGCGGGCCAGGAGTTCGAGGGCGACGACGGGGTGGACGGCGGTCTGCCAGACGACGGCCTGATGGCCGTACTCGGCCATGGACCATTCGTTGTCGACCACGTGATACAGGTAGACCTCGCGAGGGTTGCCGTCTTTGCCGGTGCCGCGGACCCAGGTGCCGGCGCAGGTTTTCCCGCGCATCCGATCGCCGAGGGCGGCCGGATCGGGCAGTACCGCGGCGACGACGTCCCGGGGGGACACGTGGACGCCGCCGACCCGGACTTTCTCGGTGCGGTCCAGGCCGAGTCTGTGCAGCGTCTTCAGGACGCCGATGAACTCCTCCCCCAGGCCGTATTTGAACGTCACCCGCCGGGCGTCGACCCAGCGGGGGACGAGGAGGACTTCTTCGTGTTCGACGTTGACGCATTCGACGGGGCCGATTCCGTCGGGGAAGTCGAACACCTCGGGTTCGCTGAACGGCTCGGTGGTGTGCCATTCCCCGTTTTCCCAGACGACCGGGGGGTTGAGGCATTCCTCGATGGTGGTCCAGATCGAGAAGGTCGGGGCGAAGTCGTACCCGTCGACCTGGAGGTTGGCGCCGTCCCGGACCCCGATCTCGTCGATGGACGAGAACAGGTGGTCGGCGGCGTACCGGGCGAACACGTCGGCGAGCCCGGGTTCGACACCCATGCCGACCAGGGCGAGCCTGTCGGCGGCTTCCCATTCGGCGGCGAGGGCGAACTGCTCGTCGCCGAGTTTCACCCCGGGGATTCTGTACGGCTCCTGCGGGTGCGGCCGGGAAAGCGACATCGCCATGTCCAGGTAGTTCGCCCCGGCGGCCAGCGCGGCGCGGAACAGCGGCATGGTGAACCTCGGGTCGACCGCGTTGAACAGCACGTCGCAGCTGTGGTCGCGCAACGCCCCTACGATCGCGTGCTCGTCGGAGGCGTCGAGCCGGATCGCGGTCATCCGCGGGTCCCGGACTCCCTCCACGGCTCTGATCGCCCGGTTCTCGTCGTAGTCGGCGACGACCAGCTTCTCGAAGAACCCACGCCGTGCGGCGATCGCCGCGACAGCCGACCCGACACCACCGGCACCAATCAGCAGAATGCGCATGCTGGGACGGTATCCGTTGGTATATCCCCTTGTCGACCACTGAATCCGTTGAAATTCCCCCAAACACCCCCGGAATCGATTGGATTGGATCACGCGCTTCCGTGCCGGATCGTGGTCGATTGGCGCGGGGCGACCCCATGATCGTCAAGTCGTCTACAAGTGCCGATTCCTATCCTCACCCGCGGGTTCCGCGCCTGAGACGGCGTGACGGGACCAGGTCCGGGCGCACAAGCGACGACTGGGAGTGAGAACTTGGGACGGTCCCCGAACAGGCCGGCGAGGGTCTCAGCCGTGACCGGGTTCTTCGCACTGAATTGATCGAATGGGGCTGACGGCCCTGGACCCATAGCGGTACGGGCTGCGCCGGAGCCTGTGGCAGGCGCAGCCCGTACCGGAGTCATGGCGGTCTCAACAGGGAATTCGGCCGGCCTCCACAGTACGGCGAGGCCCGGCCAGTCGTAGGCGGCGGCGAAGTCCTGGAACGTCGGCCGGTCCTGCGCTGAACCGCGTGTAGTCGATTCGTCAGGCACGGGCGCGCGGCGCCCCCGGCCGCCCACCCGTGCCGAAGACGCCGCCTTGGTCAGGAGTTCAAGATGTTCATCCCTCCCCAGTGGTGCGCGGCCGTGCCGTAGTCCTGGAAGAGCAGCCAGTCGGTGCCGAGCCAGTTCCGCCACCAGCCGGTTATCGTGCCGGTCGCCCAGACCTGGTCGACGTTCGCGGAGTCGAGCTGGAACACCGGACCGCCGCTGTCCCCGCCGTAACACCCCTGGCCGGAGTGGCTCACCGCGGAGATCAGGTCGTTGTAGCACTCATGGTTGCCGTAGATGTCCGGCCCGCAGAGTTCGGTGTAGGAGCCGTCCACCTGGAAGCCGCACCGGGCACCGGCCGTGGTCCCGGACGAGCACAGCCACTGGCCGCCGTAGGTCCACAGCCAGCCGATGACCTGCTTGCTGAAGTCGTTCACCCCGGGGGTCCCGTCCCAGATCCGCCCCGCGCTCCCGCGTGTCCGGATCAAGGCGAGGTCGTACGCCGCGTGCTCGTACTCCATGAATCCGACGCTCTCGCCCACACCATCGGTAAAGGTGTCGCCGTAGGCCCCGCAATGGCCCGCGGTGAGCAGGTAACGCCTGCTCTGGTAGAGGACACCGAAACCGGCGGTGCAGTTGTACTGGCTCCCCGCGGTCCCCCGGCAGCCCAGGCCGCCGAACTTGGTGTTGCGGATGGCCATCCCGCCGTACCAAGGGCGGCTGTCGTCGCACCGGCCGGCCAACCCGACCGGCGTACGGTCGAAGACCTCCACCGGCACACCGAGGTTCTCCGGGATCAACGACTGGGTCCGCGCCTTCGCGGAGGAGTTCTTCGGGTCGACCGCCAGGCCGATGCCGCTGCCGTCGAAGGGGATCCGTACGGCGTGAACGGGCCCGCCGTTCTTGACCCCGGTCGCGGCGAAGGCCTTCGCACCAGCCGCCTTCAGCTCCTTGCGGGTATAGGCGGCCTGCTTGACCTCGACGGCGGCGATTTGGCGGGCCTTGCCGACCGCGTCTTCGATCGTCTTGGGCACCGGCCCCTTCCACCACACCAGCACCCGGTCCTCGGCCAGCTCGATTCCGGCGTACCCGGCGTCTTCCCCCGCCTCGACCAGGTGGCGAATCTTCTCGGCGGCCCGGATCAGCGGCCCCTGCCGGACGGCACGGTCTCGATCCCGATCGGTGAGATAGTCGGCCCTGACGGCGCTCTGCGCGGCGGCCTTCCGGTCGGCCGGGTCCGGGTCTGCGAACGCCGCCGATGTCACGGATAGGGGAAACGCGATCGTCAGCGAGGTGAGCGTGAGTATCAGCTTTCTTCTCAAGAATCCGGCTTTCATGGCTCCCATATTTCTCACTGTGAGTCCTGAACGGATTCCCCGAGCTTCCGGCGATACATTATTCATGTCAACAACAGAAACGAACCTGAAACATACATATAAAAATATACATCACCCCTGGTCACCTCGGACAGCAGAGCGACATCGATTCATTTCGACCGGTAGCCCAATTCAAGGGGGTGAATATATCGGCGATATATTCGAAGGCCTCTCCGGAGTCAACGGCGAGCACGAGGTCGAGACCCCCATAGCTTGCTCGCCGTCCGACCTTCCCCATGACCCGCCAGCGGCAAATCCCCGCTCGAGATGCGCAATTGGGGCCGGGCCTGCGCCCTGCCCCGGAGCCCTGGCCTTCCCGGGAAACCGGCACCGGCCGCCGTACCCACCGATCAGTGTCCACTTCCGGTCATTCTAAGTGGTTGTATCGCTACATAATGCGACTTACCGTCCCAAGAGGTGGGGCCCGATCGGGTCCCGGTCTGGGAGGTGCAAGCGTGGGGTTCATGCGGCGCAAGACGACCGGATACAGCGCGATCATCCCGACGACGGACGTACCGTGGAAGGCGATGTTCCTGCGGGGCAACCGGGTCACGAAGATCCACTGGGGCGGCCGGGACTACGAAGGACCGATCTCCGGGGCGTACGGAACCCAGCTCGCGGGCATTCCCGAGCCCTTCGCGACCTCCGCCGAAGGAGTCCTGCAGCTGCTGCCGGACCACGGTCGGCAGCGGACCGTGTTCTTCCATGGCGACAACTACCTGACCTGGGATTGGGGAGTGGGCGAGGTCGGCCGGGGCACCGTCGTCACCCACCAGAAGTTCGGGCCGCTGATCCCGGCGGACTTCCGTACCGGGGTGGACGTGGCCCTGGAGCTGCCCAACGTGAACGGGTCGTGGCGAACGCTGCTGTTCAAGCGGGACCGATGCGTCCTGATCCATTGGGATGCCGGGATCCAGTACCAGGGGCCGATCTCGGGGATGACCGGTGCGGGATGGAGCAAGCTACCCGAGGAGTTCAACTCCGACTTCGACCACGCGATCCACCTGAACCAGGACGGCTCGACACTGCGGACCCTGTTCATCAAAGGCGACCGGGGCCTGGTGTTCCACTGGGAACAGGGCCCGGAGAAATCCGGCCTCCTGTCGGGCATCTCCGGCGGACTGGCGTCGCTGCCGACCGAGTACTCCACCCTGATGCGCCCGGTCACCGGCCGCTACACCGGCACCGTCACCAGCGGGCCCTACGCGGGCGGCTACGAACTCGACTTCCGGGTGGACCTGGACGGCGCCCGGCCACTTGGGCTGGTGAGCGGCGAAGAGTTCGAACTCGGCCCCACCCGGACCCTTTACAGCAGCTTCACCATCGACAACCCGCAGGTCACCGTCACCCCGACCACGGTCACCGCCAGCGGCCGGCTGAGTTTCCAGCAGGGCATCCTGCCCGCCACCGCGACGCTGTCGCTCGACCGGAAACCGGCCGGAGCCACCGACGGCACCGGCCGGTTCACCATCACCAGCGACGACGGCGCCGAGGTCACCCCCTACAACCTCGTCTACACCTCGCCGTACCTGCGCAGCGTGGACTGGGAGATCGACACGGTGACCGGCACCCGGGTCTTCGGGCAGTACAACACGGCCGACCACCCCCGTCCCGCCGGGGTGACCACCCGGGCGCTGACCGTGGCGGCCTGCTACGCCGACGCCGGGATCGAGATCCGTACGGCGGGCACGGCCAACCAGGTCGCGGTCGACTCGGCAGGAGCCGACCTCAGGTGGTCCAACGCCGAACTCCACGCGGCGATGGTCGCCAACTTCAGCGGCTACCGCGAAGTACCCCAGTGGAAGGTGTGGACGCTGGTTGCCACCCGGCACGCCGACGCCGGGACGCTCGGCATCATGTTCGACCAGTCCGGCCTGCACCGGCAGGGGGCGGCCGTGCTGTACAACGAACTGATCAACTACAACCTGGCCGGGGGCCGGAACGAACTCCACACCTACGTGCACGAACTCGGCCACGCCTTCAACTTGCTGCACTCCTGGCAGAAGTACCTGGCCAACCCGCCGCAGCCGCTCGGCCCGTCCTTCGGGTACGGGGACCTGTCCTGGATGAACTACGACTGGAAGTACGAAGGCGACGCCGGAAGCGGTGACGCCGCGTACTGGTCGGCGTTCCCGTTCATCTTCACCGACAGCGAACTCCGGCACCTACGGCACGGCTACCTCGACCACGTCATCATGGGCGGCAAGAACTTCGGCAGCGGATCCGGCTCCCGGACCCCCGACGCCGACAGGACGCTCGCCGCGCTCGCCACCCCGCTCACCGACGAGTCCGGGCTCCGGCTGGAACTCTCCGGCAAGCGGGTGTTCGGCTACGGGGAGCCGGTGGCCGCCGAACTGAGGCTCTCCCTCGACGGCACCCGGCCGTCCGTCGACGTCGTCCCCGACCTCGACCCCTCCGGCGAACACCTCACCCTGGCCGTCACCGACCCCGCCGGGGTGACCCGCCTGTACCGCCCGCTGCTCCGCGCCTGCCGGCACCTCGGCCGACGCACCCTCACCGACGACGACCCCGCCGTCTACGACAGCGTCTACCTCGGCTACGGCGCGGACGGGCTGACCTTCGACACGCCCGGACGGTACCGGTTGCGCGCCGTCTACCTGGCCCCCGGTGGAGCCCGCGTGGTCTCCGCCGACCAGGCAATCCGCGTCCGCCACCCGGTGGAGCACGCCGACCAGCACGCCGGGGAGCTCCTCCTCGACGACCAGCAGGGCACCCTGCTGGCGCTGCTCGGCTCCGACGCCCCCCAGCTGCGGGACGGCAACGACGCCCTGGCCGAGCTGATCGACCGCTACCCGGACCACCCGCTCACCCTCTACGCGCGGATGGTCAAGGGCACCAACGCCGGCCGCCACTTCCTCACCCTCGCCGACGGCGCCGTCGAAGTCCGGCCCGCCGACACCGCCGAGAGCATCGCCCAGCTCACCGCGGTCGTCCGGACCACCGTCGACCCGGCCGTCGACGCCGGCGTCGACAACATCACCCTCAACCAGACCATGCGCCGCCTCGCCCGCGCCCACGCCCGTGCCGGCGACCTCGACCATGCCGACACCGTCCTGGACGAGCTGGTCGACACCTTCCGCGCCAGGAACGTCCCCGCCCCCGTCCTCGCCGCCATCACCGACCAGGCCGAAGCCGCCCGCACCCGACTCCACACCGAAGAGGCCTGACCCTTAACTCCGGACGCCCCGTCACCCGTCGGCACGACATACGGTACGGGCTGCGCCGTGGCCTGTGGCAGGCGCAGCCCGTACCGGGATCAAGGCATTCTCGACACGGAATCGGGCGGTTTCTACCGCAGAACGAGGCCCGGCCAGTCGTAGGTGGGCAATCGGCCTGCCGTACGGCACGCAGCTCAGGTTTCGAAGGCGGCGGACTGTTCATGCGACGGGAGTACAGCCCACCCCGCAGACTCCGCCATTGACATCACCCTCCGACGAGGCTAGTTTTCTAGTTGGCTAATTAACCAAATAGAAAACTACTATGGACGATGATCAGCTGAGCGCTACGTTCGCCGCGCTCGCCGACCCGACCCGGCGGGCGATCCTGGCACGGCTGGCAACCGGTGAGGCCACGGTCGGCGAACTGGCCGAACCGTTCAACCTGAGCCCGCCCGCCATCTCCAAGCACCTCAAGGTGCTGCAGCAGGCGGGGCTGATCGAGCAGGGCCGGCAGGCGCAGTGGCGCCCCTGCCGGCTCCGGCCCGAGCCGCTGCGAGAGGTGGCGATATGGATGACGCAGTACCGGCGATTCCTGGGCCAGAGCTTCGATCGCCTCGACGACTACCTGCGCGCGCTGCGGACGCAGCAGCCGGGCGACCACGACACACCCCAAGGAGAAGCACAGTGACCAGGCAGGATCTAGGCAACGCGACGACGACCATGTACGCCGAAGGCGCCGAGTTGGTCATCGAGCGCACCTTCGACGCCCCCCGCGAACAGGTCTGGGCCGTGATGACCTCACCCGAACACATCCCTCAGTGGTGGGGGCCGCACGGCACCACCACCGATGTGGTGGAGATGGACGTCCGCCCCGGCGGCAGGTGGCGCTGGGTCAACCTCTTCGACGGCGGGCGAGCCCCATTCACCGGAGAGTACTTGGAGGTCGTGCCGCCTCAGCGGTTCGTCCGAACGTCGATCTTCGACATCGAGCCGTTCAACACCGGGCCGGGCGCGATCGAAACCGCTACCTTCGACGAGGTCGAGGGCGGAACAAAGGTCACCTACCACACCCGCTTCCCCGCGCAGGAGGCGATCGACGCCGCGCTGGCACAGGGCATGTCGAAGGGCGCGCTTGAGCAGTTCGACCGCCTCGCCGACCTGCTGACCGGGACCAGCCGACCACGATGACCGCCGACGAACGGTCCACAACCTCCTCGCCGTCCGGCAAGGCCGCCGGAATCACGGCGTGGGTGCTGCAGATCCTGCTCGGCCTGGCCATCCTGGCAGCTGGGGCGTCCAAGCTCTTCGGCGAAGCCGGCGCCGTCGAGATGTTCGACGACATCGGTATGGGTCAGTGGCTGCGACTGGTGATCGGCACGTTGGAAGTCGCCGGCGCGGCAGGTCTGATGATCCCGCGACTGCGGGCGTTGGCAGCACTGTGTCTGCTGCTCCTGCTGCTTGGCGCCGTTGTCGTCAGCCTGGCCATCCTGGGCGACAGTCCTCTTGTTCCCCTCGCCTACGCCGTCCCGGCGGCAGGCATCCTGTTCCTGCGCCGACACGAGCTGTCCACAAGGCGTTAACCACTACACGAGTAACCGGAGCACACCTGCCGAGGCCGTCGACGCGGCCCGCTGGATGCGCACCGGTGACCTCGCGGCGACAAACTCCGAGGCTCATCGGGGGGTGAGGCCGTGTTCGTAGGCGTAGATGACGGCGTGGACCCGGGTGCGTAGTCCGAGTTTGCCGAGTATCCGGGCGACGTGCGTTTTCACGGTCCCTTCTTCAATCGTCAGTGCGGTAGCGATCTCGGCGTTGCTCAATCCTCTGGCCAGTTCCCGGAGCACTTGATGTTCGCGTGGGGTCAGCCGGTCGAGCGGGCGTGTGGCCGGCCGAGGGGACAGGACGGCGAATCGGCCGATCAGCCGACGTGTCAGCTGGGGGTCGATGAGGCCGTGCCCGCGGTGCAGCGCCCGTACGGCGTCGAGCAGGAGTTCGGGATCGCTGTCCTTCAGCAGGAAGCCGGCCGCGCCGGCCTGCAGGGCGCCGAAAAGGTACTCGTCGAGGTCGAACGTCGTCAGGGCGAGTATCGCCGGTGGTGACGGAGTGTCGGTGAGCAGGCGGATCGCGGCGATTCCGTCCAGGTACGGCATCCGCAGGTCCATCACCACAACGTCGGGCCGCCGCCAGAGCGCCTTGTGTACGGCTTCCTCACCGTTCGCCGCTTCGTCGACCACCTCGATGTCCGGCTCTCCGTCCAGAGTAAGACGCAGCGCCTGCCGTACCGGCTCCTGGTCGTCGGCGACGAGCACCCGGATCACCGTTTGTACTCCTTCACGATCGGCAATTCGACATCCACCTGCCAGCCGTACGGCTCACGCGGCCCGATCGCCAGGGTGCCGCCGCGCAGCCGCACCCGCTCACGCATCCCCCGGATACCCTGTCCCTCCGCGGGCAGCTCCGAGGGGGGCCGCGGCGAACCGTTGTCCACGATCGAAAGACGCAGCCTGTCCCGTTTCCGGATGAGACGCACGTCCACCGCGGTCGCGTCGGAGTGGCGGACCGCGTTGGTGAGCGCCTCCTGGATCACCCGGTAGGCCGTCTGGTCGATCTGGTACGGCAGCCGCGCCGTACTCCCCGAGCGGGCCAAGCTGATCACTCTGTCGGGACCGGACAGCCGCTCGGTGAGGGAGCCGACCTCGGCAAGGCCCGGCATGCCGTCGGCGGGCTCCTCGCGCAGGGTGCTCAGCAGCGCCCGTACCTCCGTCAACGCCGACGCGGACAGGTCGGCGATGGTACCGAGGGCCCGGTCGGCGGTGGGTGGGGCGCCGCCGAGGGCTCTGCGGGCGGCGGTGGCCTGCATCCGGATGGCGGTGAGGTGGTGGCCGACGCTGTCGTGGACGTCTCTGGCGAGCCGCTCCCGATCTTCAGCCGCGTCCCGCCGCTGCTCGGCGTGGCGCAGCCGTACCGACTGCTCCACCTGCTGCCGATGCAGCCGCAACGCGTATCCGACGGCGGTGGGGGTCACCCCGACGAGGAGCAGATCGGCGAGCACGGTGGTCGACACCGCCTCCTCGGGAATCAGCACCCCGTACACGAACACCCAGCCGACCGAGACGATCGACACCAGCCAGGGCCGGTGCGGACGGCGGTACACGGCGAGACAGAACAGTGTCATCGCCACCAGCCGCCCGTGCCAGCCGGAGACGACGGTGTCGGTGGTCCCGATGGAGGAGGCCACGGCCGCCGACAGAAGCGCGGCGGCCAGTGGTAGCCTCCGCCACAGCAGCATCGGCAGGCAGGCCAGGATGCTCAGCCCGATCAGGGCGGCGAGGCCCGGTGTCGGCGACCGCCCCTCCCAGATCGCGACTCCGACCAGCAGCGTCACGACGGCCGACACGAGCAGCAGGTCTTTCAGCCATCTCATGCCGGTCAAGGCTGCCATCGTTTCCCGCCGGGCTACGGGTTTTCGGTACGGGGCGGAGCCTGGCCACAGCTTGCGCCCGCGGGCGGCAGCGCACCGGTGGACAGGTACCGGTTGACGTGTTCCCGTACGCACGGGTGGCCGCTCAGGTAGAGGGCGTGGCCGCCGAGCGCAGGGAGGTACCGGGATCCGGGAAGTTGCGCGGCCAGCCGACGGCCGTCCTCCGGTGGGGTGGCATGGTCGTAGGCACCGTTGGCGATCAGAATAGGCGGCACTCCCAGCGGCTTGATGGGATGCGGCAGGAATGTCTGGGTCGATGGGAGCCCGGCGCAGTGGTTGGCCATGACCCACACACTCCGCCAACCGAGGAGAGGCGCGACTTTCCGCATGTCCGACTCAAGACTCTTCAGACGCCGGTAGTCGGAGGGGTAACGGTAGTCGGCGCAGAGCCTGATCCGGGACAGGTCGGGGTCGGGGGCACCGGGCGGAGCCTCCAGGAGGAGCGAGGCGTCGCCCGCGTGGGCCTCTTTGAGTGCCTTCGCCAGATCCGCCCAGAGCGGCTCGAACCCCACGGCCGCGATGGAGACGATGGTCGCCGCGCCGACGGTGGCGCCCGCCCCCGCGCGGGGCGCCGGGATCGGCGTGCGCCCGGCTCGGGCGATCACCTCTTTCCAGACGGTGAGCAGGTCACGCCCGTGCAGCGCACAGCTTGCCGTCTTCGCACACCATTCGGCGAACCGGTGCAGGTTCCGTTCGTCGGTCTTCACCCGCGGCTTCAGCCACTCTTTGATGGAGCGCGTGGTGTGGTCGAACACGCTGTCCAGGTACATTCTGCCGATTTTGTGCGGGAAGTATTCCGCGTACGCCGTGCCGTAGACGGTGCCGTAGGAGTTGCCGTAATAGTTGAGTTTCTCCTGCCCCAGCGCCACCCGGACCGCCTCCAGGTCGCGGACGTGCTGCCAGGTGGTGAGATTCCCGGACAGTACACCTGCCGCCTTGCCGCACCTCTCCCCAAAATCACGATTTTTCGTGACATGCTGGGTGAAAGCGGTGCGGTCCGCGAAAACCCAGGTCCGTTTATCCGCAGGAATCGGTGCAGGAATCGGGCATTTGATACCGCTGCTTCCGTCGAACCCTCGCGGATCAAAAGTCACCAGGTCAAACCATTCGGTCAGGTCCGCGACCATGTCCCCGAGATAGCGGAATCCGGAAATCTGGGGACCGGGCCCACCCATGTCGAAGACGAGTGCGCCCTGCTTGCCCGCCTGATTACGCGCGGGCCGCATCGCGAGGGCGAGGGTGATCTGAGCCGCTTTCGGCCGGGCCCAATCGGCGGGCACCGTGAGTTCGGCGCATTTCAACCCGTCCCCGCAGTCCCGCCAGGAAAGAGGCTGGCCCGAGCCGGCCTGGACCCTCGGCTCCATACGGGCCGAAGCCGGGCTCGCCATCCCGCCCAGCACAAGCACGACCGTGGCCGCACCGGCCACCTGTTGGACGATCTTCTTCATGGACCCAGGCTGCCGAGATCGGTCATGCCCCCGCGTCTGTCCTTCGGCATATCTTTGTCGCGCCCGAACCTTCATCGAACACTTGAGGTCCTGGCCTCCCGACCTTGAGATCGTCTGGTACGGGCTGCGCCCGGCTTGTACCAGGCGCAGCCCGTACCGGACTCGTGCTTGTCGCGAGCCGCTCTACGGCAGGGTGAGGCCGGGCCAGTCGCGGGTGGCGGTACCGAAGTCCTGGAAGACGAGCCAGTCACCGGCGGTGTTCCAGTTCCGGCCGGTCACCGTGCCGACGGCCCAGACCCGGTTGACGTCGGCGTCCAGTTCGTACACGGGGCCGCCGCTGTCTCCGGCGATGGAGGAGACGCCGCTGTGGCTCCGCGCCGAGAGCAGGTCGTTGTAGCACTCGTAGCCGCCGTAGACGTCCCGGCCGCAGATCGTGGTGTAGGTGCTGTCCACCTGGTAGCCGCACTTGGCGCCGCTGGTCGTTCCGGACGCGCACAGCCGCTGGCCGTAGGAGGCCCAGCGCCAGCCGATCACCGGCTTGGTGAAGTCGCTGACCCCGGGTTTCCCGTCCCAGATGCGGCCGAGGGAGTTGCCGGGGGTGCGGATGAGGGCGATGTCGTGCGTCACGTGTTCATGCGTCACGCTCCCGATGGCCTCGCCGGTGGAGTCGGAGAACGCATTGCCGGGGGCGCCGCAGTGTCCTGCGGTGAGCAGGTAGGCGAGCCCGCCCAGCCGGACGGCGAAGCCCGCGGTGCAGTTGAATTGTCGACCGGCGGTTCCGCCGCAGAGGGTGGGGAAGGTGAACGCGGTGTTCCGGATCGCCACGCCGCCGTACCACGGGGCGTAGTCGTCGCACCGGGTCGTCACCGTGAGCGGGTTACGCGCGTGCACCTCCACCGGGACCCCGAGGCCACGAGGGATTCTGGACTCGGCCTGGGTCTTGGCCGCCTTGGCCCCTTCCTCCACCGCCGCGGACACCTTGCTGCCGTCGAACGGAATCCGGATCGCGTGCACCGGCCCCCCGGAGGTCACCCCGGCCGCCGCCCACACCTTCGCGGCGGCGGCCTTCAGTTCGTCGCGGGAGTGGGCGGCTTTCCGCACCTCGACCGGGGCGATCCGGCGGGCCTTGACGATCGCGTCCTGAACGGCCTTCGGCGGCGAACCCTTCCACCAGACCACGACCCGGTCCGCGCCGATCCCGGTCCCGGCGAAACCGGCGTCCTGGCCTGCCTCGACCAGCTTACGGATCCGGTCCGCCGCCCGGAGCAGCGGCGCCTGCGCCACGGCACGGGCCCGGTCGGCCTCCGAAATGTACCCGGCGTCTCCCTCGGGTGCCGGTTTCACGGCAGGCGAAGGCGACGGGGTCGCCGCCGAGGCGGTACTTGCCGGGGCGGGCGGAAACGTGACCGCCATCGCCGCGACGAGCAGCGTGAATCTACGTCTCCATGATTGAACAGACATGTTTCTCACTTCGCGGAATGCGACGATCCTGACTCCGATGGAGACGAGACTCATTCAGCCAATGAATTGTGTCAACAAAAAGCAATAAACGGGTATTGCCGCAACGGAAATTAGTTGCATAAATCCGGATTTATCGGAGAGCGGTTTTCCGAGAGTCCTCCGATCCGTCCGGCGCCGGCCGTGCCAGCCGCAGCAGGCCGCCGCCGAGTGTCCACCTTGCGACATGTCGCCACTGCGGCGGCCCGGAGACGGTGACCGGCCCCAAGTGTTCGCTTCAGACTGCGATCCATCCCCGCCACGCAGGCGATCTCCTGCGCAACCTGAAGGAGCACATCGATGGGCCGGTTCGTACGCTGGACCGCCACGGCCGCCGGGATCGCGACCGCGATCACCGTCGCCGTCGCCCTGCCCGCCACAGGCCATACCCCGAAAAGCCTGATAACTCAGACGGATCCGGTGGACCCCACCGGCCATCAGGTCACCCTGATCACCGGTGACGTCGTCCAGCTCGTTCAAGCCGCCCCGGGCAGGTACGCCGCGTCGGTACGCCCCGCGCCCGGCCGGGAGCGGGTCACCTTCCACACCACCGAGACCGAGGACGGCCTGCAGGTGATCCCGGCGGACGTGGTGCCGTACCTCTCCTCCGGCCTCCTCGACCCCGGGCTTTTCGACGTGAAGCAGCTGATCGCGGACGGCTACGACGACCGGTCCGCCCCAAATCTCCCTCTTATCGTGAAATTTCAAGACCCTAAGCGGGGGCAGGCGCAGACGTTCACCGGGGCCACGACCACGACAGCGCTACCCAGCATCGGCGGCGCCGCCCTGTCCGCGGGCAAGGGCGGGCTGAGCGGCTTCTGGAAGTCGATCAGCGGCTCCCCCGCCACGGCCACCGCGTCGCCCCGGCTCGCCGCCGGCCTGGACCGAATCTGGCTGGACGCCCGGGTCCGGACCACACTGGACCGCAGCGTCGCCCAGATCGGCGCCCCCGACGCCTGGCGGGCGGGCTACGACGGAACCGGCGTCGACGTGGCCGTCCTGGACACCGGGGTCGACGCCGCCCACCCCGACCTCACCGGCAAGGTGACGTCCGCGGAGAACTTCACCGACGACCCCGCGGTCACCGACGGGCACGGGCACGGCACCCACGTGGCGTCGACGGTGGCCGGGAACGGCCCCACGCACAAGGGCGTCGCCCCCGGCGCGAACCTGCTGATCGGCAAGGTCCTCGACGACGACGGCTCCGGACAGTTCTCCTGGGTCATCGCGGGGATGGAGTGGGCGGTCCGGCAGGGCGCCGAGGTGGTCAACATGAGCCTCGGCGCCGGAGCCACCGACGGGAAGGACCCGCTGAGCGAGGCGGTGAACACACTGACCGCCCAATCCGGGACGCTCTTCGTCGTGGCCGCGGGCAACGTCGGCGGAATGCACACCATCGGCTCGCCGGGCGCCGCCGACGCCGCGCTCACCGTGGGCGCGGTCGAACGGGACGAGCGGCTCGCCGGCTTCTCCAGCCGGGGGCCGCGGCTCGGCGACAACGGGCTCAAACCGGAGATCACCGCGCCGGGAGTGGGCATCGTGGCGGCCCGCGCCGCCGGCACCGCCATGGGTGACCCGGTCGACGCGCGGTACACGGCGGCCTCGGGGACCTCGATGGCGACCCCGCACGTGGCGGGCGCCGCGGCACTCCTGGCCCAGGCCAACCCGCAATGGCGCGCGGCACGGCTCAAGGACGCGCTGACCGGCACGGCCCGGATCAACCCCGGGCTGACCGTCTTCGAACAGGGCTCCGGCCGGGTGGACGTGGCCCGTGCCGTCTCCCAGCGGGTGCGGGGCACCGGTGCGATCGACTTCGGCATGCACGCCGACGCCCCCGGCCTCAAACCGGTCGTCAAACGCCTGGTCTACCACAACGACTCCGCTGCGGAGGTGCGGCTCGATCTCAAGGCCGACCTGCGGAACCTGGACGGCGGCCCTGCGGGGACGGATGCGCTCACGCTGGAGTCCGCCCAGGTCACGGTACCTCCCGGCTCGTCGGCGGAGGTCGGGGTGACCCTGGATGCGGCCAAGCTCGCCCGAGGCCTGCACGGGGGCTGGATCACCGCGACCGGACCGGACGGGATCTCCGTACGGACCTCGGTCGGGACCACCTTCACCGGCCCGATCCGGAAGGTGACCCTGCGCGCGCTGGACCGGAAGGGGGAGCCGACGTGGGCGTACGTGGTCACCCTGTTCGGCGAGCGCCGCGGCTCGGATGTGCGCACCTGGCTCCGCCCGGGACAGCCGCGCACCGTCGAGGTGGAGGAGGGCGACTACATCCTGCACGGCGTCATCGAGGACGGCGACCGGCTGGACGAGCAGGCGACCCTGATCACCGACCCCGAAATCGAGATCACCAAGGACACCGAGATCGTCCTGGACGCGCGGGAAGGCGCCCCCGTGCGGATCCTGACCCCTCAGCCCGCCGAGCAGCGGGAGATCTTCAGCTACTACCTGCACCGCGTGATGGGAAACAAGCGCACGGTCAGCCACGGGGTGATGCACTTCAGCAACATAAGACGGCTCAACGTCACCCCCACCGAGCGGGTACGGCGCGGCGAGTTCGAGTTCTCCTCCCGCTGGCAACTGGTCGCCCCCATGGTCGTCGCCCAGGTCCGCGGCCTCGGCGGCCCGTTGTGGACGAACCTGCTGCACCAATCACCGGTCTACGACGGGCGCCGGGAGTTCCGGCTCGTCTACGCGGGAACCGGAAAGCCCGCCGAACTCGCCGCGGCGAAACCCCGCGGCGCCGCGGTGGTGATGACCGCCTCCCCCGAGATCACCGAGCGGGAACAGGTCACCGCCGCTGCCGCCGCGGGCGCCTCGGCGGCGCTCATCGTGCGGGACAGGAGCGAATCCCCGTGGACCGTGTGGCGGCCTGTGGGCGACCGGGAGCCGATCCCCGCGCTGGTCGTCGCGCACGACGACGGCCTGCGGCTGATCGAGGCCGCCCGTCCGGGCCGGGCCAGACTGGAACTCACGCTGACCGTCTCCAGCCCCTACCTCTACGACGTCTTCCACGTCGAGCGGGACCGGGTGCCCGATGAGATCACACATCGGGTGACCCGGGCCAACAGCATGCGGCGGACCACCCGCTACGCCGACTACGGCGGGTTCGGCTGGGCCAAGGAGCAGCGGTTCGGCTGGCGGCCGTGGCAGTCGTATTCCTGGAACGACTTCCAGCGCATCGTCGCGACACCGTCGACCCGAGAGGAGTGGATCAGTGCCGGGGACTCGCTCTGGCAGCACCGCGTCCACCATCTGTACACCTGGGATGAGATGAACCCGCTTTCGGGCGGCTTCCGCGAGTCGCCGCGAACCTACGCCCAGGGGTCGGACACGATGGACTGGATCACCCCGGTGGTCCGGCCCGCGATCCCCGCCGACGTGCCGGGAATCGTCTCCTCCCGTTCCGGGGACGTCCTCGCCGTCCGGATCCCGGAGTTCACCGACGCCCGGGGACACTACGCCTTCGGCGACGAAGGGGAATCGAAACTACGGCTCTGGCGGGACGGCACGCCGATAGCCGAGCGGCCCGACGCCTGGCGGAACATCGACACCACACCGGACCCGGCCGCATACCGGCTGACCCTGACCACCGAGCGGAACGACCCGGAGTGGATCTGGGCGACCCGTACCGAGACCACCTGGGGCTTCCGTTCCGCCCGGCCCGCGGGTGACCGAAGGGAACCCCTCCCCCTGCTCCAGGTGGACTACGACGTCCCCGTGGACCGGTACGGCCGGGTCTCCGGGCGGCACGCGCACACCGTGGAGCTGACGCTGCGCCATCAGACCGGGCTCAACGTCCCCCGGGACACCGAGGTGGAGGTCGAGGTCTCGTTCGACGAGGGCCGGACCTGGACCGAGACGACCGTACGCGGCCACGGCACCCGCTACCGGGTGACCGTCCCGCGCGCAGAGGGTGCGGAAAGCGTGTCGCTGCGGATCAACGCCGAGGACTCACGGGACAACGAGATCACCCAGACGGTCGTCCGGGCCTACGGCCTGCGCTGACCCACGCCCCCGGCGTGAGGAATCCGGTACGGGCTGCGCCTGGGCAAGCAGGCGCGGCCCGTACCGACCCCGCCGGCGGCGACGTGACCGCGACCCGGCGACCGTGCTCACCGGACGGCGGGTCGCGACGGGGCCGGAGGACAGGCGCGGCGGCGGTACGGCGGCAGGCGGCCCGGGCGCCCAACCCGGCCCGAGGTCAGATCCAGCCGAGACGGGCGGCCTGGAACGCCAGGCCCGGGCGGGTGTCGACCCCGGCCAGGGCCATCAGCTCGCCCAGGCGCCGCTGCACCGTCCTCCGGCTCACACCCAGCTGTGAGGCGATGGACTTGTCCGGTACCCCGGCGACGAAGAGGGAGAGCAGGAAGCGCTCCTCCTCCCCCGGCCCGCCGCCGGGCTCGGGGCCGGGGATCTCCCCGTGCAGCCGTACGGGCGTGGCCTGCGCCCAGTAGCTCTCGAACAGGGCGATGAGCGCCTCCAGGAGCTGGCTCCGGCCGACCAGCGCGGCGGTCGGCTCCCCGAGCCCCGCCCCCGCGCCGGGGACGAGCGGGCACACGGCGATCGCGTGGTCGACGATCCCGAGCCGGATCGGCAGGCTGGGCAGGGTGCGCGCCTCCTCGCCCAGCCGGATCCCCGCGGCGACGTTCTCCATCATCCCGGGCTCTTCCAGGAGCGCACGCTCGTAGATCACCCGGTAGCGCACCCCGCGGCCGAGCGCGTCGAACTCCTCGAGGTTGTCCTCGCTGGACATCGCCACGGGGTTGGCCCGGCAGAACCACATCATCTCCGAGGCGACCGAGTTCTGCAGGTCGCGGAGGGTTTCCCGGAGCACCGAGGCCCCGGTGATCACCTCCACCAGCCGATCCGCGTCGTGCCGGCGGGCGCTCGCCCGGTACTCCTCGGTCAGCGTGGCGACCGCGCGGCGGGCCGACTCCAGGGACTCCTGCTCACGGACGAGCGCCGTCCCCAGCGCGATGTCGGGGGAGACCGGCCGGAACGTGACCCGGTCCGCGACGTCGACGGTCGCCACCCCCTTCACCCGCAGGGTGGCCAGGTGCCGCGCCGCCTCCTGCGTCCCGAGCCCCGCGGATTCGGCCACCTCCTCCGCCCGGGCTTCGGCCAGCCGCAGCAGCGTGCGGTAGACGAGTTCCTCCTGGGGGTGCAGCCCCACCGCCTTCAGCGTGTTTCCACCGTGTTCCCCGTACATCCCGGCACTCTACGCATATCGCCCCGGGTTCGGTATCGAACGCCGACACGCCCGGCGGGCTAGTCGGGGTCGGCGCCGCGGCCCAGCCGCCAGTAGCCCATGAAGGCCACCGAACGCCGGTCCAGGCCGACCTCCCCCACCAGAAGGCGGCGGAGTGTCTTGATCACACCGGCCTCCCCTGCCAGCCAGACGTAAGGCGAGCGGGACGGCGACGCCACGATGTCGGGCACCTCCCAGAGGGCCTTCCCGTCCTCCTCCACGTCCGGCTCCGCGAGGGCCTGCGCCCCGGGTGCGGGGGAGGCCGGGGCGAGCCCGGCGACCTCGGCCTGGACGGCGGGGATCAGGCGTGACCCGTGCTCGGCCCCGTCCCGGGGCAGCCAGCGCACCCGCACGCCCGCAGGCGCCTTGACCGGCAGGACGTCGCCCGCGCAGGGGACCTCCATCAGCGCCGCGCCGAAGACGTCGGCCGGAAGCCGTTCGAGAATCGAGACGATCGCCGGAACCGCGGTCTCGTCACCGGCGAGCAGAACGCTCCCCGCGTCCTCCGGCGGCCGGAACTCCAGCCCGCCCTGGGACCCCTCGTGCCGCGCGTCCGGGCCGAAGAACGCGGCGCGCTCCCCGGGTTGCGCGGCGACCGCCCAGCTGAGCGCGGGTCCCGGCTCGTGGTGGGGCACCTCCGGATGGGGTCCCGGGCCGTCGTCCCCGTGAACGACGAAGTCGACGTCGACCTCGCGCGGCTCGTGCCGGACCGCGCGGACCGTGTAGGTGCGGATCGGGTTGGTCCGCTCGGGGGGAAGCTCGCGCCATCGCGCGTACCAGTCGGGCCCGGTGGGGAAGTCCGCCGTCCCCCGGCCCGGTAACGGCAGGATCAGCTTGAACCGCTGGTCGAAGCCGTTGTCGGCGAAGCTGTCGAGATCCTCGCCGGTGAAGGTGACCCGGAGGAACGACGGGCTGAGCCGCCGCGCCGCCCGTACCTCGACAGGGAAGACCCGCCAGGGAGCGATCATTGTTCAGTCCTTTCCCACGCGTGACCGCCAGAGCAGCCAGATGAAGTACGGTGTGCCGATCATGGCGGTGACCAGACCGGCCGGGATCTGCGCCGGGGCGATGACGGTCCGGCCCAGGGTGTCCGCGAGGCTGACCAGGATCGCGCCGAGCAGGGCCGCCACGGGGAGCACCAGCGCGTGGCGGCCGCCGACCAGGACCCGGGCCGCGTGCGGCGCGACCAGTCCGACGAAGCCGATGACCCCGACGGCCGAGACCGCGGTGGAGGTGAGCAGGACTGCGCCGCCGAGCAGGACGAGCCGGGCGCGTTCCAGCGGGACCCCCAGGATGCGCGGGGTGTCCTCGTCCAGGGTGAGCAGGTCCAGCTCCCGGCGGGCCGCCACCAGGAGCGGGGTGAACAGCACCAGGGCGATCGCCACCGGGATGAGCTGGGCCGGGGTCCGGCCGTAGGTGGACCCCGACAGCCAGGTGAGGGCCTTGGCGGTGTTCCACGGGTCGGAGGAGACGATGATGAACGTGGTGAGCGCGCCGCATCCGGCGGCGACGCCGACGCCGATGAGCACCAGCCGGTCCGAGTTCAGCCCGCCACGCCAGGACAACCCGTACACGACGGCGAAGGCGAGCAG
Source organism: Rhizohabitans arisaemae (assembly GCF_025996515.1). Lineage (GTDB taxonomy): Bacteria > Actinomycetota > Actinomycetes > Streptosporangiales > Streptosporangiaceae > Rhizohabitans > Rhizohabitans arisaemae. Next base: position 106,386 of record NZ_BLRH01000021.1, on the reverse strand, counting down.
CGCGCCGCCGCCGGCCACGGCAGACATCGGCCAGATCCCGGCGAGCGGCACGAAGGTCAAAAGGGCCACCGCGCCGACCCCGGCGCCCTGGGTGACGCCGAGGATCCCGGGTTCGGCCAGCGGGTTGCGGGACACCGCCTGGATCGCGGTGCCGGCGAGCGCCAGGGCCGCGCCGGCCAGGATCGCGGCGAGCACCCGGGGGTACCGCTGGTCGAGCACGAAGGTGAGGGCCCGGCCGGTCTTCCCCTGCACCCAGTTGACCAGGTCCCCGGTGAGCAGCCAGGTGTCGCCGAGCAGCATCCCCGCCAGCGCCGCGCCGAGCAGCAGGGCCGTGCAGCCGCCGATCAGGCCCGCGACCGCGGCCCGGGACCGGCGGGCGGCGGCGCGGACCGCCGGGGGCTGCCGGGTCGGCCCGGCGTCGCGGTGGCGCCGGGCCAGCCAGACCAGCACCACCGCGCCGAACAGCGTCGTCACCACGCCGGTCGGCACGTCGATGCCGCCCTGCCCGCCGAGGACCGCGCGGAGCGCGATGTCGGCGACGAGGATGACGAGCACGCCGGAGAACGCGGCGAGCGGGAGCAGGATCCGATGCCGGTGCAGCTCGGGGAGGCGGCGGGCGAGCAGCCGGACGATCACCGGGGCGCACAGGCCGACGAAGCCGATCGGACCGGCGACGGTCACCGCGGCGGCGGAGAGCAGGACGGCGAGCACGGTGATCGTCAGCCGCAGCCGCCGGACGCCGACGCCCAGCACGGTGGCGGTGTCGTCGCCCAGGCCGAGGATGTCCAGCCGGGGGCCGAGCGCCACGGCGCAGGCCACGGCGATAAGGATCACCGGGCCCATCTGGCCGACCGCGTGCAGGTCGCTCTGCACGAGGGTGCCGCTGCCCCAGGCGAACAGGCCGACGGTCCGCTGCTCCTGCAGGATGAGCAGGAGGATCGTGAGCCCGCCGAGGGCGAGGGCGGTGGCCGACCCGGCGAGGATCAGCCGGGTGGTGCCCGACCTGCCGCCCGCGGAGAGCGCCATGACCAGCCCGGCCGCGGCGAGCCCGCCCAGGAAGGCGAGTCCGCCGGCGGGCAGCACCGGCAGGCTCAGGCCGAACGCCGCGGCGGCGACCACGGCGAGGTAGGCGCCCGCGTTGACCGCCAGGGTGTCCGGTGAGGCGAGCGGGTTGCGGGCCAGCGACTGGAGCAGGGCGCCGGCCACCCCGAGGGCGACGCCGACCGCGATTCCGGCGAGCAGCCGGGGCAGCCGGGAGGCGAGCACGACGCGGATCGCCTCCTCGGCGCGTGCGTCCTGCCCGCCGAAGGGGAGCCGGAGCAGGTCCAGCGCGCCCACCGAGGAGGTGCCCTGGGTGAGGTGGACCGCCGAGACCAGCACGGTCACCGCCAGGGCGAGGACGAAGACCCCGGCCGTCCCGGCCCGCCGCAGCGGTGTCGCCGGGACGGCCGGCGTCAGCACGGGTGTGCTCAAGCGAGGTAGGCCTTCACGATCGCGTCGGCGTACTGCTTGCAGGAGAGCGGCCCGCCGAAGGTCCAGATCCCGTCCGGCAGCTTGGTCACCTGGCCTTTGGTCACGAACGGCAGCGACTTCCAGATGGCGTTGCCCGCGAGCCCGTCGGTAAACACGTCGTCCCCGTCGGAGGCGTTGTAGAAGAAGCGGATGTCCGGGTCCTTCAGCGGGGTCAGCCCTTCGACGTCGGTGGTGCCGAGGCCGTACTCCTCGTCGACCTTGCCGTTCCACACGTTGCGCAGGCCCAGTTTGATGACGACCTCGGAGACGAGCGCGCCCTGTCCGAACATCCGGATCGAGATCGTGCTGCCTTCCTTCCAGCCGTCGGCCATGGCGAACGGCTTGCCGGCCTTGCCCGCGGCGGCGAGTTTGGCCGCCCCGTCGGCCAGCGCGGCGTCGAACTCGGCCAGGACCCGGTCGGCCTCGGCGCTCTTGCCCACCGCAGTGGCGATCATCTTGAAGTCGGTCCGCATCCCGTCGATGTTGGCGCCCGACTTGCCGTTGTCGGTCACGATGACCGGGACGAACTTCTCCAGCTGGTTCACGAGGGTGGCGTCCCGCTTGGCCGTCATGACCACGAGGTCGGGCTGGAGCGCGACGATGGAGTCCACGCTCGGCTCGGCGCGGGTGCCCACGTCCTTGACGGACGGGTCGAGTTTCACCGAGGTGACCCAGGTGCCGTACCCCTTCACGTCGGCGACGCCGACCGGCATGACGCCGAGGGTGGCCAGCATCTCGACCTCACCCCATTCGAGCCCGACGACCTTGACGGCCGGCTTGTCGAGGGCGATCTGCTTGCCGCGGCCGTCGGTGACGGTGATCGGACCGGCCGCGGCGGTTCCGGGGCCCGCCGAGGGGTCGGCGGGTGCGGACGCGGTCTCGGTGGTGCCGCAGGCACCGAGGGTGAGGACGGCGGCGAGGACCACGAGGGCGCTGCGCAAGGGGGACATGACGGTTCCTGTCACTGTGGTACACGGACGTTCTGGATGTGCCGGCCCACCGGGCGGGTTCGCGCCGTCCCCGTCAGCGGGTCGTGGGTGACCTCGATGCGAATGCCGTACACCCGGCTCAGCAGGTCTTCGGTGAACACCTCGGCGGGCGGGCCGTCGGCGCGGACGCGGCCCTTCTCCAGCAGCACGACGCGATCGGCGATCTCGGCGGCCTGGTTGAGGTCGTGCAGGACGATGCCGATCGCGACGCCGTGGGTCTCGGCGAGATCCCGGACGAGTTCCAGCAGTTCCACCTGGTAGCGCAGGTCGAGAAAGGTGGTGGGCTCGTCCAGCAGCAGCACCTCGGTGTCCTGGGCGAGGCAGGTGGCCAGCCAGACCCGCTGAAGTTCACCCCCGGAGAGTTCGTCGACGGGGCGGTCGGCCATGGCCGCCACGCCGGTCACGTCCATCGCCCGGGCGACGACGGCCGGGCCGCCCGCGTCGTCGCCGCGCCAGCGGCCACGATGGGGGTGCCGGCCGTAGCCGACCACGTCCTTCACCCGGACGCCGCCGGGGGTGGGGCGGCTCTGCGCGAGCAGGGTGACCCGGCGGGCGAAATCCCTGGCGGACAGGGCCAGGGCCGACGAGTCGTCACCGAACCTGACCGAGCCGCGGTCGGGGCGGTGCAGCCGCGCCATCGTCCGGAGCACCGTGGACTTCCCACTGCCGTTCGGGCCGACGAGCGCGGTCACCCGGCCGGTGTGGAGCGTGATGGCGGCGTTCTCGACCACAGTGTTTCCGGCATAGCTGAGAAACAGGCCATCTCCATACATAGACGGAGCAATCGGGGTGATCTTCTCGGTCACGGCTATTAGGTTAGGCTAACCTTCCCAATCCCGGAAGACCGACCCCTGTGTTTCCTTCACCACAGCGGATTCACCCAGGTCACAGACGTCCGGTACGGGCTGCGCCGGCTCACCGGCCACGAGGCGGTCACCGACACCTCACGCTGTGGCGACCGCAGGCCGTACGACATCGGGGTCCCCGACGCCCCCCATCGCATCGATCAAGGTTCCCGCACGCCTCTGGACAGAAGACTGAACGGGCATTTAGTATCCTGAATGTGGATTCAGTGGATTTGACGCGCCGCGCGGCGATCAGGGACGCCGCGACACGGCTGTTCGCCGAGCACGGCCCGGAACGTGTCACGCTCAAACAGATCGCCGACGCCGCCGGGGTGTCGGCGCCCCTGGTCGTCCACCACTTCGGCTCCAAGGACGGGCTGAAACAGGTGGTCGACGACCACGTCGGCCGGGTCTTCGACGACCTGTTCGCCGAATTCTCCGAACACCCGGAGCTGCTGGCCGCACCGGCGGGCGGCGCCTCCCTCGCCGAGCTCCTCACCCGCCACCTCCCGCCGGACTCCCCGGTGCCCGCCTACCTGCGGCGGCTGCTGCTCTCGGGAGCACCCGAGGGGTACCGGCTGTTCCGGCGGTGGTACGAGCTCAGCCTGGGGTTCACCGTCGCCATGCACGAGGCGGGGGTGCTCCGCCCGGGCACCGACCCGGTCGCGCTGACCGTGTTCCTCATGGCCGACGACCTGGCGACGATCCTGCTGCGCGACCACTTCGCCGACGTCACCGGGGTCGACCCGCTGTCGGCCGAAGGACTGGCCCGCTGGGGCGAACAGGCCTTGTCGATCTGCCGGCACGGCTTTCTTGTCGACAACGAGGAGGGCACGGAATGAGAGCGTTGATCTGCGGTGCGGGTATCGCGGGACTCACCCTCGCCTGGCACCTGGAGCGCGACGGCTGGGATGTGAAGATCGTGGAACGCGCGCCCCGGTTCCGGCACGGCGGCTACATGATCGACTTCTACGGCCCCGGGATGGAGGTCGCCAAGCAGATGGGCATCCGCCCCCGCCTGCTCGCGACGCAATACCCGATCGACGAAGTCGACTATGTCAACGGAGAGGGCAGAAGGACCAGCGGAGTCACCTTCACCGGGGTTCTCGGCGATGGCCTCAACGTCATGCGGGAAGACCTGGCGCAGGCCCTTCACGACGAGGTCCGCTCCCCCATCGTCTACAGCACCAGTATCGAGAGCATCCGGCGGCACGCCGACAGCGTCGCCGTCCGGCTCACCGACGGCACCCGAGAGGAGGTCGACCTGCTCGTCGGCGCGGACGGGGCGCACTCACGGGTCAGGGAACTCACCTTCGGCCCCGAGGAGCACTTCGTTCGCTACCTCGGGCGGCAGACCGCGGCCTACACCCTCAAGGACGAGGAGCTGCACCGGGAGATCGGCATGCGTTTCCGGTCCCTGACCGTGCCCGGCCTGATGGTCGCGGCCTACTCCCAGCGGGACGACGGCCTGGCGGTGCTGTTCCTCCGGCAGGAACCCGATCCGCGGCTGCCCGACGACATCGTCGCCGAACTCACCCGGCATTACGGCCATCTCGGCTGGATCCTGCCCAAGGTGCTATCCCTCCGGCCACCCGCCTCAGAGATCTACTACGACCAGGTCAACCAGGTCGAAATGGACGAGTGGAGCAAGGGCCGGGTGGTCCTCATCGGCGACGCCTGCCAGGCGGTGTCGCTGTTCGCCGGCTATGGCGCCTCCCTCGCCATGGCCGGGGCCTGGGTCCTCGCCGACGAACTCCGCGGAGCCGGGCGCCACGTGCCCGGGGCGCTCACCCGGTACCACGCGCGTATGGCCGGACCGGTCGCGGAGATCCAGCGCTTCGGACGGCAGTCCCTCGAATGGGTCGCCCCCGGCACCAGGGGGCGCATCGTGGCCCGGGACATGTTCATGCGCCTGATGAACCTGCCGGGAGCCAACCGGCTGATGGTCGCCCCGCTGGCCACGGCGGGGAAGGGCCTGATCAAACCCCACTCGGCACCCCTCATCGATCAGACCGGCCGAGCGTAGCCCCTTGTCCGGGTAACCCTCCGAGGGAGGGAGGCCCTCCCCTCCCTCGGTGCCGTGGTGCGGTCCTGCCGCGCGACCACTTCGCCGACGCCACCGGGGTCGACCCGCCGTCGGCCGAGGGACCGGCCCGCTGGGGCGAACAAGCCATATCGATCTGCCGGCATGGCCTTCTTGTCAAGACCGAGAGAGGTATCCAATGAAAGCGTTGATCTGCGGGGCCGGTATCGCGGGGCTCACCCTCGCCTGGCACCTGGAGCGCGACGGCTGGGAGGTGAAGATCGTGGAACGCGCGCCCCGGTTCCGGAAGGGCGGCTACATGATCGACTTCTACGGGCCCGGGATGGAGGTCGCCGACCGGATGGGGCTCCGCCCCCGCATCGTCCGGATGCGCTACCCCATCACCGAGATCGAGTACGTCGACCACGCCGGTCGCAAGACGAGCGGCGTGCGCATCACCGGCGAACTCGCCGAGCAGGTCTTCAGCCTGATGCGGGAGGACCTCGCCCAAGCCGTCCACGACGACCTCCGCTCCCCCATCGTCTACGAGACCAGCGTCGCCGGGATCGAGCAGAACGCGAGCGGGGTCACCGTACAGCTCACCGACGGCACCGTGGAAACCGTCGACCTGCTCGTCGGCGCGGACGGCACCCATTCCCGGGTCAGGGAACTCGCCTTCGGACCCAAGGAGAGGTACCTGCGCTACCTGGGACGCCAGATCACCGTCTACACCCTCAGAGACGAGCGGCTCAGCCGGGAGATCGGCACCCGGTACCGGACCCTGACCGTCCCCGGGCTGATGACCGGTGCCTACGCCCTCCGTGACGACAGCCTCGCGATGCTGTTCCTGCGACGCGCATCCGACCCGCGCCCACCGGCCGACATCGCCGCCGAACTGACCCGGCAATACGGGCACCTCGGCTGGATCCTGCCCGAAGTGCTCCCGCGTTGCCCGCCCGCCGACCAGCTCTACCACGACCAGGTGAACCAGGTCGAGATGACCGAATGGAGCCGGGGCCGGGTGGTCCTCGTCGGCGACGCCTGCCAGGCGGTGTCGCTGTTCGCCGGCCATGGCGCCTCCCTCGCCATGGCCGGGGCCTGGGTGCTCGCCGACGAACTCCGCCGGGCCGGCGACGACCCGACCGGCGCGCTGCTCCGCTATCACGCGCGAATGGCCAAGGCCGTCGCCGACACCCAGCGGTTCGGACGGAGCTTCATCGAATGGATGGCGCCGTCCACCCGGCGGCGTATCGTCGCCCGCGACCTGCTCATGCGACTGGCCGCCCTACCGGGCGGGAGCCGGCTGCTCGCCGGCTCCCTCATCCCGGCCGGAACGGACCTGATCACCAAACGCCCGGACAACCGAGCCGGGGTGTGACATGCCGTCAGCGCTTGTCGATCCACGCGCTCTCGACGTACCTGCCTAGCGGCAACACCGAGGAGATCGTGCCTGGGGGCTGCCAGGGTCCAGTGGTGATCATGGACGAGCCCGGCAGCCAATGCGCCTCGATGAGGAAAATTCGGTGCTCACCGGTACCGCCGGTGCAGTTGGTGTAGTAAAGGCTGCCGCTGATTCCGCGACTGCAGCCGGTGGGTACGGCGTGCGCCGCCCCTGCCGTACCGGCCACCAGACCGACGGCGAGCAACACCGACGCCGACAACGACGCCCATCTTTTCACTCTCACAGTTGTTCCTCCCGCTGGAAGTGGATGTACGGGTAACCGGCCGGGGGAGAGTCTCGCCCTCTCCCGGTGCCGTGGTTCTGACCCCCTGGAACAAACCCTGGATTCGCCGACCGGCCGTCAGCGCCTTTCCATCCAGCTGCCGGTGACTTCGCCGTATCGTGGCCACACCTGGGAGACCGCGCCGGGCGGCTGCCACGCGCCATAGCTGGGGATCGGGCCTACCCCAGGTGCCCAGTGCCGCTCCATGATCGCGATGCGGTGCTCACCGGTACCGCCGGTGCAGCCGCTGTAGTACGTACCCGCGGAGTACCAGGTGCTGCAGCCGGTGGGCACGGCGAGCGCCGGGCCGGCCGTACCGGCCACAAGCCCTGCGGCCAGCAACACGGACGCCGACAACGACGCCACCTGTCTTCTTACTCTCACCGTGGTTTCTCCTTCCAGAAGTGGTTGTACGGATCACCGGCCCAGGGAAGGGGACTCGTCCTTCCCTCGGCGGTGTGGTACTGACCCCCGGGTGAACCTTGGATTCGGGACCCGCCGTCAGCGCGTCAGCACGAAGGCGTTGGTGACGCCGCTGTATCGCGGCGAGATCGTCGACAGCGTGCCGACGGGCTGCCACGGACCGTAGCGATCGATGGGGCCGACCCCGGGCAGGTGGTGACGCTCGATGATCACAATCCGATGCTCGCCGGTTCCGCCGCTGCAGCTGCTGTAGTAGTAGCCGTCGGGGTGAAGGCCCGGTCCGCAACCCGTCGGCACGGCGTGCGCCGCCCCCGCCGTACCGGCCACCAGGCCCGCGGCCAGCAGCGCCGACGCCGACAACGACGCCGCCCATCTCTTCACTCTCACAGTTGTTCCTCCCGCTGGAAGTGGGTGTACGGGCAACCGCCCGGGGGAGGACGGCACGTCTCTCCCCCACCGATGCGGTGCTGAACCGTGTGCTGAATCCCGGGTCCCGTCAGTTGGTCGCGTAACCCACGTGCACGACGACCCCGTGGTAAGGCCACCTCACCACTTCGGAGCGCGTGCCTACGGGCTGCCAGGGACCGGAGAAAGCTTCGGTCATGCCCGGCTGCCGATGCGCCTGGATGACATAGACACTGTGCAGGCCGGTACCGCCGGTACAAATGCTGTAGTACCTGTCGGGACCGCCGCCGACGCTACAGCCGGTGGGTACGGCCAGCGCGGGGCCGGCCGTACCGACCACCAGGCCCGCTGCCAGCAGCACGGACGCAGACAACGACGCCCATCTCCTCACCTTCACGGTGGCTCCTCACTCCTGGAATGGATATACGGGCTACGGCCGGGGGAGGAGGCTTGTCCCTCCCCCGGCGACGTGCGATAGGCGACCCGTCACTTGAGGGAGACGGCTGTGCGCGTGATCCGGCGTTCACTCCGGCTGCCGAACCGCGCGGTGTACCTACTGCGTGGCGACGTAGACGGTGACGATCGGATACCCGGGAATCCAGGTTGTCGACGGCGTCCCGACCGGCTGCCACGGTCCCTGCGATGGGATGGGACCGGCAAGATGGTGTTGCTGGATCACCTGGATCCTGTGCTGTCCCGTCCCGCCGCTGCATGTGCTCTCGGCGTACCTGTCCACGCCCTGGTAGTAGGTTCGGTGGCTGCAACCGGTCGGTACTGCGAACGCCGGGCCGGCCGTACCGGCCACCAGGCCCGCTGCCAGCAGCACGGACGCGGACAACGACGCCATCGGTCTTCTCGTCTTCATCCGCTACTCCTTCGAAGGGGTGAGAAGGGAGACTTCACGGGCAGATCGGGAGGTCGGCTCGTACGAGTCGACGTCGCGGAACGAAGACCTACGCGTACCGGATTCCTCAGCAGGCGCCTACCGGGTCCTGACCTCGATCTTCTTGATCGGGAGCGAACCGATCCGAAGTGTCGAAGGGGTACCGGGCGGACGCCACGGCCCATTGGCCCAGATGAGGCCATAGGGCGGACTGATGTCGCGCTGGACGACAAAGATCTGGTGCTCTCCGGTCCCGCCTGTGCAGTTGCTCGCCGCGTACCGGAAGGTGCCCTGATAGTAGGTCCAGTAGGTGCATCCGGTGGGCACCGCATGCGCCGCGTCAGCCGTGGCGGCCACCAAACCGGAACCGAGCAGAACCGAGGCGGACAACGACGCCGCCAGCTTTCTCACTTTCATGATCACTCCTGAAAGGGGAGAACAAGGGCCGCGCTACTCGATCTGCTGCCCGATGTTGAGGATGGGGAAGTTGGTGATCCGCTGGATCGAGTGGATGCCCATGGGCTGCCACGGACTGTGCCAGACCTCCGTTCCGATCACCGGATTGGGGTGCTGCAGGGTTATCACCGCTCGGTGCCTGGTGCCCGAGCCGCCGTTGTGGACACACAGGCTCGCCACCGTCTTGTTGCCGGCTACGAAGTAGACCTGCGTGGGGAAGCAGTAGTCGGCGAGAGCGGCCGTGGCCGCCGTGGCCCCGCTCCCCAGCCCCGTCGCAAGCACCACGGAGGCGGACACCACCGCCGCCCACCTTCTTACCTTCATCAATTCTCCTGATCTGAGCGGTTGAGCAGGAAATCGAGCGACCTCGGCGACCGCTACTCCACGATCTGCCGGAGGTCGGGAATCCGGTAGCCGGGAATCCGCTCGATCGAACGGAGCCGAACGGCTGCCCTGACGTGACGGCGGCCTCGATGCCGATCAGCGGGTGAAGCGTCACCCACTCCAGGTCTGCGGGTAGTGGTAGAGGGTCTGGAGGTAGCCGATCGGGGTCACCGACTCGGTCCCGACAGGCGCCCATTCGCTGACAAACCGCATGAATGCCATGGCGGGGTCGAAATGGCGCTGCAAGACGAAGACGCGGTGATACCCGTAACCACCGGTACACAGGCTCGCGGCGTAGGGACGACCTTCCGAGTCGTTGAAGAGCCGGCTGCTGCACCCGGTGGGCGTGGCGAACGCGGCGTCGGCCGTAACGGCCACCAGACCGGCGCTCAGCAGAACCGAGGCGGACAACGACGCCGCCAGCTTTCTCACTCTCATCACACGCTCCTGCCCAGAGGAATCTGAAAGGACGGCATCGCTTCGGGAGCCCTGGACCGGAGCCTGATCACGTCCGGGGCAGCGGCTGGAGCGATCAGCCGCGCGTTTCGACTTCGAGGCGGACGATCTCGTGGTATCCCATCTGGGTGACCGAAGCGGTTCCCACCGGCTGCCACGGACCGATGAACGGTCCGACGGGACCCACCCCGGGCATGAAATGCCGCTGGAGCACATAGATCCGGTGCTCCCCCGTTCCTGCGGTGCAGAGGCTGGAAGCCTGGTTCCCGCTGGTGTGAACGGTGCAGTTGGTCGGGGCGGCGGACGCCGCGTCGGCCGAAACGACCACCAAACCGGCGCTCAGCAGAACCGAGGCCGCGATTCTTCTCGCTCTCATCCATGACTCCTGACGTGAGGCCCGACGGGGGAGAACGCACTGTCAGCGTGGAAGCGGAGGCGCGGTGGTCCACATGGGGTTGCGGCCGACAGCCACCGAGGTCATGCGGCGGGAACGTCCATTGGTCACGCCGTAAGGAGGAGGAACTGCGCTGAACGAACGGGAAAGGTCGCGCTGTACGAGAAGTTCGGCACAGTCGCCGCGGACGACCAAGCACGTCATACCTTTAGGAAACTTTCCTATCAGGAACATAGGGTTATGGTGACGGCCCGTCAATATCCAAGTTAGACCTCATTCCGGAAGCTTCTTCGGGAGATCTCCGCGAGGTGTTCCGGGCCGAACCCCACCGTCAGGACCCGGCCCGCAGCCGATCCTCAAGTCGGTGCCAGACCGCGTCGTCGACCTCCACCAGACCCTCGTCCGGCACGGCCGCGCCCGGGGCCCGGCCACCCGCCGCCGTAAGCTCGGCGCAGAGCGCCTCCACCCGCACGGCCAATCCCTGATCGGCGCCGAGGGAGGCGGGATCCAGGACGAGTGCCACCACACCGCGCCCGCGCGGATTGTCGCGCTGGTCGAGAAGGGCGCCGGCGACCGCCTCCACGAAGAGGCCCACGAGGGTACCGAGCAGCCCGCCGGCCGGAAGCAGCGCATGGACGGAACCCGGGTCGACGACCGCACGTCCCGCGTCGTCAATCGCCGTGGCCGGGGGCAGCTCCTCCCCCTTCGCGCGGTGGGCGGCCAAATCGGCCTGGGTGATCGCTGCCGTCGTGAAGTCGGCGGCGAGCACTCCCCCGGCCCTGGGCAGGGCGTAGGCCACCGGATCGGTGCCGAGCACCGGGGTACGGCCGCCGTGCGGCGCGACCACCCGCGGCGCATGGGCGAACAGCAGGGCCACCCGGCCCCGCGTGGCCTGAGCGGCGACGTACGGGGCCAGCCGGCCGGTCCCGGTGACCGAGCGGGCCGCGCACAGCCCGAGCCCGAGATCGCGGGCGACCGCGCCCGCATGCCGTACGGCCGCCGCCATCGCCACCGGTCCGGGCACGCCGGCGGCGTCGATCGTCCGTACCGCTCCCTCGCCTCCGGCGGTCACCGGGGCGCACGGGTGACCCGGACCGGAGAGCTCCCGGTCCAGCAACGGCAGCCCGAACTCGGGCCTTCCGCGCAGATGCGCCTCGACCAGTGCCGCGGCGACCTGCGTGCGGTCGTCGGGGTACGGCGCGAGCACCCGCTCAAGGAGCGCTCGCGCCTGCCCGGCGGTGACCATGGTCACGCGGGGTTGACCAACCCCGCCGCGGCGACCAGCTCGGTCAGCAGGAGGGCGTTGCCGACCGTGCCGCGATCGTGATTGTGGCCGACGGCGACCAGCGAGACACCCGACTCGAAGGCCTTGTTGGCGCGGATCCGGCCGACGCTGACGCTCCGGCCGTCGCCCGCGTCCCGGTCCAGGAACGGCTGCGGCCGGTCCTGCTCGCTCCGGACCACGATCAGCGACTCGGGGGCGGAGGGCAGCTTGTGCTCCGCGGCGTGCCCGGCGAAGTTCGCGAGCACCTCGGCGACCTCCGCGGGCGAGGCCGCGGCGCCGAGGCCGACGCTGAGGGAGGCGGTGTGTCCGTCGCGAACCGGGACACGGGTGCAGGTCGAGGCCATCGGGGCCGACCAGGGAACGATCCGGTCACCCTCAAGGGTTCCGAAGATCTTGGCGAGCTCGGAGTCGAGCTTCTCCTCCTCGTCGCCGATGAACGGCAGGAGATTGTCGATCACCTGGAGGGCGGCCACCCCGCTCTTGCCCGCGCCGGAGAGCGCCTGCATCGTGGTGGTCACCAGGGAGTCGATGCCGTACGCGTCCAGGAGCGGCTTGGCGGCGAGGCCGACGATGACGGCGGTGCAGAGCGGGCTGGCGACCAGGAAGCCCGTGTCGTAGCCGCGGGTGATCTTCTGCTGGGCGACGAGCGCGAGGTGGCCCGGGTTGATCTCGGGGACGATCAGCGGGACGTCGTCCTCCAGGCGGAGCCCGGCCGACTCGCTGATCACACCGAAGCCGAGCGCCGCGAGCTGCGGGTCGAGCTCGCGGGCGTGCGGGCCGGGCAGCCCGGAGAGCACCAGGCTGACCCCGGCCTCCCGCAGGGCCGGACCGTCGATGCCCACCAGCCGGACGTCGGCCCACTCCGCGGGGAGCGGCTCGTCGAGCAGCCAGCGGTCGGCGACCGCCTCGCCCAGGGTACGGCCGACGTCGGCGGGGTCGTCGGCGATGATCGCCCGTACGTCGAACCACGGGTGGTCACCGAACAGGCCCAGGCCACGCTGGCCGATGTAGGCGAAGGGGGTCTTTCCGGCCACTCCGAGGAGGCCAACACCGATCTTGGACATCTACTTGCCTTTCACATATGGGATGTCAGGAGTGCATCCGCTGGTTGGCGAACACTCCGGAGTCGAGGGCGAGGCGGATGACCACCTCGCGCGTCTTCTTGATGTGGCGCTGTTCGATCTCCGCGGCACGCTTCCCGTCCCGGGCGCGGAGGGCGTCGATGAGGCGGCGGTGGTCGTTGAGCGGCTCCCCCGGCTCCAGCGGGCGCGCCGAGCAGAGCCGCAGAATCCGTTCCAGGTCTTCGAACAGGTTCTCGGTGATGCGGTACAGCCGGGCGTTGCCCGACAGCTTCGCGATCGTGCAGTGAAACAGGTGGGAGGCCGACAGCACCGAGGAGGAGTCGTTGGCGAGCCCGTAGCCCAGCTCGGTCTCGCCGGAGAGCCGCTCCAGCTCGGCCGGGGGCGCCTGCGCCGCCAGCCGGGCAGCCGTGGCCCCGATCGCCTCACGCAGGTTGAGCAGATCGATCAAGTCCTGCAGGGTGACCGCCGCGACCCGGGACTGGCTGCGGGGGGAGATCTCCACCAGGTTCTCGTGGGAGAGCCGGTGCAGCGCGTCCCGGACGGGGGTCCGGGACGTACCGAACTCCTCGGCCAGCTCACCGATGTCCAGCGGGTGGCCCGGCAGCAGTTCGCAGACGAGGATACGACGGCGCAGGTTCGCGTAAACGCTCTCGCGAAGCCCCGCAGCGCGCGTGTTGTCGGCACCGATCATCGAATCTCCTTCAACGGGGAGACCCCGGGCTCTGACCCTGGGGCGGAAACGGGGCACGGTACCGCACGCCGTCCCGCGATGTCCCCGTCGCCGGGGTTCGAGGATCGTTTCCCCGCCGCCGCCCGAGGCCGGCGGCCCGGCGTGCACGGGGAAGGCCCGGCCCGCCGGGGCCGGGGACCTCCCGGGTGCGCCGTGGACACCGGGTCAAGCCTTGATCCGGTTCATCCCCCGACGCGACACCACGTCGTCGGGGCCGGTGCCCATGCCGTTCGCGAACTCCACGTGGTCCTGCGAGGCCACGAACGTGAGCGCGGCGTCCTCGTCGACCCACTCCATCAGGAGCGTGAACTCCGTACCGGTCCAGAACGCCTCGGCGCGCACCGCGCCCGGCTGACCGAGGATCAGCGCCCGGCCGCGGCTCCGCCAGAACGCCTCCACCTCGTCCGTGCGCTCCTCGGCGATCCGTACGGTGACCGCCCGGATGTGCCCACCGGCGATCACCGGGGGCAGCACGGTGTCGGCACCCTCCCGCTCGGTCACCCGGACGCCGAGTTCGGCGAAGCTGTTGTTGATCCCGGAGTGCGCCTGGCCGGAGTGGAAGTCGGTGAAATGCTGGGCGGTGTCCCAAAAGGTGACCGTGCGCAGCCGGCCGGGGACCTCGGACTCCAGCACGACGGAGCCACGCCAGCCGGGCCGTCCCGACGGCCCCGCCGTCCCCTCGGCGCCGAAGTAGCCGACCACCTCGCCGCGCTTGTCGGCGTCGAACTCAAGGGTGCTGTAACGCGCATACATGGGGGGAAACCCTCCTTAGATCGGGGTGACGGCCGGGCTCACTGACGGGACCACGGGACCAGGCGGCGTTCGAGCCGGGCGACGAGCAGGCCGGCCAGATAGCCGAGCAGGGAGATCGTCACGATGCCGACGAACATCTTGGCCACGGAGAAGGTGCCCCAGGCGCTCCAGATCAGGTATCCGATGCCGGTACGGGAGCCGAGGAACTCCGAGGCCGCGATGATCACGAAGGCGCCGCCCACGGCGAGCTTGAGTCCGGTGAAGATGCTCGGAAGCGCGGCGGGCAGGGCCACCGTGGTCCAGGTCCGCCACCGGCTCGCGCCGCTGCTCCGGGCGACGTCGAAGTAGATCGGCTGCGTCTGCAGCACGCCGCCCATCGTGTTGTAGAAGACGTAGAAGAAGACGCCGATCGCGACGATCACCCACTTGCTCGCCTCGCCGAGGCCGAAGATGAGCAGCAGGAGGGGGAGAATCGCGATCTTCGGGATGGGCAGCAGGCTGGCGAAGACCGGGCCGAACAGGGCCCGCAGCCAGGGGACGGCGCCCAGGGCGATCCCGAGGACCAGCCCGGGCACCGCGCCGAGGATCAGGCCCACCCCCACCCGGCTGAGCGTGGCCAGCACATGGGATTGGAGCGTTCCCGCCATCACGAGATCGGCGAAGGTGCCGACGATCGAGGTGGGCGGGGGGAAGAACCTGGCGTCGAGCATGCCCGACCGGCTCGCCACCTCCCAGATCACCAGCAGCAGCAGCGGCGTGAACGGGCCGATGATCTTGGGGATCCGCCCGGAGCGGTGGGTACGCAGCCGCTGCACCAGCTGCTCGTGAACCGCGGCGCTCCCCTGCTTGACGTCGGTGGTCACGACGGCCTCGTCTCCGCGGGCTCCTTGCGCAGGAGCCGCCACAGCTCGTAGGTGATCTCGCCGTAGCGGGGATCCCGGCGCAACTCCAGGATGTCGCGCGGGCGGCCGAACGGGATGGGGACGTCCGCCAGGATCCGGCCCGGCCTGGCCGACATGACCAGCACCCGGTCCGCCAAGGTCAGCGCCTCGTCGACGCTGTGCGTGATGAAAACGACCGTCTTGTCGCTGTCCGGCCAGATGCGGAGCAGCTCCTGCTGCAGGACGAGCCGGGTCTGCTCGTCCAGCGCGCCGAACGGCTCGTCCATCAGCAACACCTCACCGTCGTCGGCGAGCGCCCGCGCCACCGAGGTGCGCTGCCGCATCCCGCCGGAGAGCTGATGCGGATAGGCGCCGCGGAAGTCGGTGAGCCCGGTGAGCTCAAGCAGCGGGGCGACCCGCCGCCTGCGCTCGGCCCGGCCCGCGCCCCGTACCTTCAGCGGGTAGGCGACGTTGTCCTCCACACTCAGCCACGGGAACACCCCGTGCTCCTGGAAGACGACCGAGGCGTGCCCGTCCACCCGGACCTCGCCGAGGTCGTGCTCGTCCAGTCCGGCCAGGATCCGCAGCAGCGTGCTCTTCCCGCACCCCGAAGGGCCGAGAAGGCAGACGAACTCACCCCGGGCGACGGAGAAGGAGACGTCCTCGACCGCGATCACGGTCTGATCGCGCCGGGCGTCGTGGAACCCCTTCCACAGCCCGGTCAGCTCGATGGCCGACGTGCCCACGCCACTCAGCTCTTCGCCAGCGCGGCGGCACGGTCCAGCAGGTCCTTGCGGAAGACGGACTTGATGTCCGCGGTGCCCTCGTACTCAAGGTCGCCCTGCTGCTGGAAGAACGCCTCCTGCTTGGCGACGGAGTCCCAGTCGATCGCGCCGGTCGGGTCGTTCTCGGTGAGGCCGATCCGGTCGAGCGTCTCGACGGGCAGGTCGGTGTACTTGGCGATGATCGCCTTGTTCCCCGCGTCCTTCCAGCCGCCCTTGGCCAGCTCGTCGGCGGCCTGGAGGTAGGCGGCCATGAACTTGACCACCGCGTCCTCGTTCGCCTTGACGAAGTCGGTGTTGAAGACGACCGCGCCGAGTTCGGTGCCCGCGGCGTGGTGCTCCACCAGCCGGGTGGCGATCTTCTTGTCCTCCAGGCCGGTGGAGAGCGGCTCGATCGTCCAGGCCGCGTCGATGGCCCCGTTGGCCAGCGCCGGGCCGACGTCGGGCGGGCTGACGTTGGCGAGCTCGACGTCCTTCAGGGTGAGGCCGCCGGTGGCCAGGGCCAGGGCGACCGAGTAGGCGCCGAACCCGCCTGGACCGGGCACGCCGACCTTCTTGCCCTTCAGGTCGGCGACCTTGGTGATGCCGGAGGTGGCCGAGACCATGAACGGCGAGGGGTCGCGGCCCTCGGCCGGGACCTTGGAGACGCTGCCCAGGACCGAGAGCGAGGCACCCGTCTTCACCGCGTTGAACAGGCCGGCGCCCCAGGACGCCCCGCCCGCGACGATGTTGCCCGCGCTGACCAGCTGGAAGGTCTCGCCGGAGGAGCCGCCCTTGGGCTCCAGTTTGACCTTGACAC
Organism: Rhizohabitans arisaemae; assembly: GCF_025996515.1. GTDB lineage: Bacteria > Actinomycetota > Actinomycetes > Streptosporangiales > Streptosporangiaceae > Rhizohabitans > Rhizohabitans arisaemae. Next base: position 89,580 of record NZ_BLRH01000021.1, on the reverse strand, counting down.
CGTGCTTGTCGAAGTAGCCCTTCTCCTTGGCGAGGAAGAACGCTCCGTAGTCGGCGTACGGTGAGTAGAGGAACGTGATCTCGGGGCTCTCGGCCGCGCCTTCGGGGGCCGCCGACTCGGCCCCGGATCCGCAGGCAGCGAGAACGGTGGCTGCGGCCAGGCCGACAACGCCGGTGAGGAACAGTCGACGCCTCACGGGCATCTCCTAACGAACTGCCATCAGGGGATGGGAACTTCGATACATGCATCTAAGCTTCTGATGCATCAGATTATGCATACAGATACACATGAGGGGCGAATTTTGTCCATAGATGAGCTCCAAGTGAAACTTACCGGAGCAGTTGCTGACATCCACCCACTCGTCGTCGGCCTGCGCCGTACCCTCCATCGCGACCCGGAACTCGGCCTCCACCTCCCCCGCACCCAGGCCGCCGTCCTGCGCTCCCTCGCGCCCCTCGACCTGCCGACCATCACCGGGCGCACCTGCAGCTCGATCGTCGTCCGGGTCGACGGGGCCCGGCCCGGGCCCACCACACTCCTGCGCGCCGACATGGACGCCCTGCCGATCGACGAACGCTCCGGCGAGTCCTTCGCCAGCGCCGTGCCCGGTGCCATGCACGCATGCGGCCACGACGCGCACACCGCGATGCTGGCCGGCGCGGCCCACGTGCTCGTCCGCTACCGGGAGCTGCTCGCCGGCACCGCGATCCTCGTCTTCCAGCCCGGTGAGGAAGGCCACGGCGGCTGCCTCGCCATGATCGAGGAAGGGCTCCTCGACGACGCACCCGACCGGGCGTTCGCGCTCCACCAGTCGCCGACCCTGACCTCCGGCCACGTGGCCAGCCGACCGGGGCGGCTCCTCGCCTCCAGCGACGGCTTCACCCTCACCCTCGGCGGCCGGGGCGGCCACGCCTCCCGCCCCCACGAAACCGACGACGTCCTGGGCGCCGCCACCGCGCTCGTCCAGACCCTGCACGCCCGCGTCACCCGCGCCGCCGATCCCGCCCACCCCTGGCAGATCGCGGTCAACACCCTGCACGCGGGAACCGCGTCCAACGTCGTCGCCGAGCGGGCGGTGCTGACCGGCGGCGTCCGGGCCCTGGACGCGACCGGCCGCGAACGCGCCCAGGCCCTAATCCGGCGGGTCGCCGCCGGGATCGCGGAGGTCCACGGCTGCACCCTCGACCTAACCTGGTCGGAGGCCGCCCCGCCCACCGACAACGACCCCGGCCAGACCGTCTACGCGCTCCGGACCGCGAGCGCGCTGTTCGGCGCCGACCGGGTGCACACGCTGGAACGCCCCGCGTTCGCCGCCGAGGACTTCGGCCACATCCTCGCCAAGGTCCCCGGCGCGCTCCTCCAGCTCGGCACCCGCCCGCCCGGGGTCGACGCGCCCGCCCCCAACCACTCCCCGCTGATGCGCCTCGACGAATCCGCGCTCACCGGCGGCGTCGCCCTCTACGCCGCCCTCGCCATGGCCTCCTGAGCCGCCCCCGGCCGGGCCCGTCCTCAGGCCCGGACGGCCAGCAGCGCCTTCATCAGCACCGCCGGGTCGGCACCGGCGGGCCAGTCGCTGACCTGGCCGTCCCCGACCTCGATCACCCGCCACACACCGTCCGATCGCCGGGCCACGTCGGTCGTGACGAACCGGGCATCCAAGGCTCGAACGGCGTCCCGTATTTCGATGAGATCGTCGGGGACCGCGGCCGGATCACCGGGGGTGTCCGGATGCGGCCCGGCGAAGACCACATCCCCGTCCAGCCACCAAACCCGGGTCTCACCACCGGCGAAATCCTCGAACCGGCGGACGACCACGCCGCCCGTAAGATCCCCGCCGGCCAGCTCGACAAACCTCGCCACCACCCGCGGCAACGCGGTGGAATCCGGAGCGTGGCACGCCTCCAGCCATTCGTGCTTGCGCGACTTGACGTAGTCCTTCACCACGTACCCGCCCTCGCCCAACTCGGCCACCGCATCGGCCACGGACGGTTCCTCCCCCGGCGCCAGCGGCAGCACGACCGTCTCCGGGGTCAGCGTGCGGAAGCGGTCGATCCACCCGGGCAGCTCATGGCCCGACCGGTAGGCGTCGCCGTCGGTCAGCAACCGGCAGCCGCGCCGGCCGAGGGCCTCCTCCAGCGCGCGGTAACGCTCGACGCCCACCATCCAGCCCCGGTACCAGGCCGGGCCGAATCCGGCCGGGACCCGTGCCACCGCCTCCTCGGCCCGGCCCGCGGTGAGCGCGTCGTGATCGATCAACGCCACCGCGCCGTCCAGATCCCGTACGGCCTGGGCCTGATCCGCGAAATGGCCGTCGACCCGGCGTGGTCGAAGCGGATCGGCGCAGAACAGGACTCCAACCGTCATGATCTCCAGCATAGGTGCCACCGGCGTTTCCGGACCGGCCCCGAACCATGCCCCTCAGGGTGTCTCGGACCCCCGGGAGCGCCGCCCACGGTCGGTGTCCCCGAACGATCGATGCGGCCCGACCGGCGGGACGCAGGCCCCGACGGCCTGCCCGGAATGTCAAGAAGGCGCTCCACCGGAACGAGGAAGTCGGTCGCCGTTCACTCGTTCGCGCATCGATGCAGGCCGCGAAGGGTTCGATACGGACAGTCAGCGCAATTAGGAAGATGCGGATGAACCACGCGGACGATCACTCTCCTCGCTAACACCCCATTTTTGCGGAAGCGTGACGAGGTCGCGAGGGCGCCGTACGCGCTCTCGTCGGTCGGCGTGCGCGTCCCCGAACGGCCGGGAGGCGCCGGCAGAGCGTCCCCTCGGTCACCCACGGCCACCGTCTGAACCGGCCAGAGGAGGAACCGCGTGTCCAACCATGTCGAACAGGTTGCTCAGACGGAACCCAGGACCACTCGCCGACGCAGACCGTGGGTGGGGCTGCTGGCCCTGCTGGTCGTCGCGTTCCTCCTGTTCACCTGGCCGAGCTATCTGACCTTCGACCCCGCCACGGCGAACATCCCCATCGATCCCGACCTCTATCGGATCCAGTATCCACTACTGGTCCTGCACATCGCGTTCGGATCCGTGGCCATGATCGCCGGTGCTCTGCAGCTCTGGCCGTGGCTGCGCCGACGCCACCGCGCGGTCCACCGCGCGACGGGACGGATTTACATCTTCGGCGGGGTCGGCCCCGCGGCCGTCGCAGCCTTGATCATCATGCCGATGGGCGCGCTGAACGTGCTCGGCATGATCGGCACCACGCTCTGGGCCGTCGTGGGGCTGGGTGCCGCCCTGCTCGGCGCCCTGGCCATCAAGCGCGGCCGGCGGGAACGCCACCGGCAGTGGATGATCTACAGCTTCGCCGCCGTGATGGCGCCCATCACCGGACGCCTGATGTTCTTCGTCCTGCTGGCCGTCGTGCCCGGCGGGGAGAACATGGTGGGCTCCCTCGGCGTCTTCGGCGGGTTCTGGCTGGGCTGGATCGTGAACCTGGCCCTAGCCTACTGGCGCCTGCGCCGCGTGCCCGTCCTTCCCCGCCGCTGACCCGCTCGACGCGACCCACCCGCGAAAACCGCGCGGGTGGGTGTCCAAGGCCGTGCCCGCGCTGTTCCACGGCCGCAGTCGCGCGGTTCGACGATTCGTCGAACCGATTCACCGGATTCCACTGATCTGCCCTCGCGGAAGCCGTTCCGACACACAAGAAGAGGCGATTCCCATGCGTCTACCATCATTGGCCGGGTTGCGCGCGCTTGGCATCCTCGGCGTCTTCATCGGACACACCACGGCGTTAGGGATCTTCGCCGACAAGGGCATCCAGGAGGGGTACTTCCGGATCACCTCCGGTGGTGCCACCGCCTTTCTCGGCGTGTCGTACTTCTTCATCCTGAGCGGGTTCCTGCTCACCTGGACGGCCCGCGTGGGCGAGCGCCCCACGGTCATGTGGCGGCGGCGGTTCTTCCGCATCTTCCCCAACCACATCGCCGTCTTCATCCTGATGGCGGCCATCATCCTCATCGCCGGGGAGACCATCCACCTGCCCCAGGCGCTGGCCAACCTCTTCCTGGTGCAGACCTGGATACCGGACCCCACCTTCATCTACTACCAGGTCAACGCCCCGACCTGGTCGCTCGCCGGCGACGTGTTCTGCTACGCGGCCTTCCCCGCGCTCTTCGTGGTGGTGCGCAAGATCAAAGCGTCGCGCCTGTGGTACTGGCTGGGCGGCCTCTGCCTGCTCTCGCTGTCGATGCCCCTGATCAGCGCGGCGCTGTTCGCCGGGAGGCCCACCAGCCCGATGTTCGTGGGCTCCTCGTGGGAGCAGATGTGGCTCCTGTACTACTTCCCGCCCACCCGGCTCATCGAATTCACCGTCGGCATGCTGGTGGCACGCATCGTCCAGAACGGTGACTGGATCCGCCTGCACATCCTGCCCGCCCTGGCGCTGGTCGGCGTGGCCTACGCCCTGGTGTTCGTCCTGCCGTCCACGTTCTCCCTCTCCGCGCTCTACACCGCCCCCCTGGCGCTGCTGGTCGGCGCGGCCGTCACCGCGGACCGGAACGGCCGCAGGACGTTCTTCAACAACCGCGTGCTGGTCAAACTCGGCGACCTCTCCTACGCGTTCTACATTCTGCAGATCCCCATGGTCTTCGGCGTCCACGCGCTGCTGTCGGGGAGCTGGGTGGGGTACGCCTTCGACTATCCGCGCACCCAGTTCTCCACCCCGGTGGCCATCGCCTTCATCGTGGGTCTCTACGTGCTGGGCACGCTGGCCGCCTGGGTGCTGCACCGCACGGTGGAGGTGCCGATCATGCGCCGCTGGAGCACCTCCCGCAAACCTCCGGCGAGCGCCAAGCAGGACACCGAGGCCCAGCCCGCGTGAGCCGCAGGCCTTGCCATTAAAGTGAACCGGCGCGGAAATGACGAGATCCCGCTCGGCCTTATGGTCCAGCGGGATCCCGTATACCCGTTCCCAAGCGAACCTGGGAACGTCTTATTAGTGGCGGGGACAGGATTTGAACCTGCGACCTTCGGATTATGAGCCCGACGAGCTACCGAACTGCTCCACCCCGCGTCGTTGTGTGTCTCTACTCTACCGGGCCCTCGGAGTGGATTCGACCAAAAAACCGTCAACAACCGCGCGCCGACGCGACAGGCACCCCCGCCCCAGGCTCGCGGAGCGATAACTCAACCGCTCTGACCTGGGCAAACTATGATCCGATCCGGATGAACGACGTCCTCACCAGAAAGCCGTGGCAGTGTGACCGGGCCGATTCACCGTCACCCCAAGGCCGCGACGGTCGCTCACCCATCGAGAGGGTGTCCGGACCGGGAACGTGCCGACCTGGGCTTCCCTACCTTCGGTAAACAGCCAAGAACCCAGATTTCCCGGCATTCCCGATCTATTCTGCATACCGTGAAATCCGCAAACCGCCTTCGGCAACCCGGCCTGCTCGTGGCCGCGCTGGCTCTGGTGACCGTGACCGCGTGCTCCGTGACCGTGGAAGCGTCCCTCGACGAACCGGCAGACTCCCCTAAATCCAGCAAATCCGAGAAGCGTGCCGACGGCGACGCTCCCAGCGCGCCGAAGAAGCCGCAGGCGGCGGCGACCCCCAAGGTGTTCGGGACCGCCTTCCAGACCGGCCCGGACCGGGATTGGAGCAAGGGGCAGCCACAGCCGTTCGAGGGCGTGCTGCGCGGGTGGATCACCTCGGTGGCCCAGGACGGAACGGCCGAGTACAAGCCCGTCCGGTTCACCCAGAGCGACGGCAACGACGGCCACTTCGAAGGCCCCGAGGAGGGGGACGTCACCCGTTTCGCCGCGCCGATCGCCGCGAACGTCAAGTTCCTCAGCGCCTTCGGCTGCGACGGCAACGACACCACCTACGACAAGAACACCAATCTCGGCACCGCGAGCTGCCCCCGCCAGTTTCTGATCGACAGTGCCAACGAGGCGGCCAAGCTCGCCGCGGCCGGGGACACCGGCGTCCGCCCCGCCCTGATCACCACGGTGAACGGGAAGATCGTCCGCGTCGTCGACATCTACTGGCAGGGCGGGGGCGGCTGACCGCCCCGAGCGGTGTACGGCTTACACGGCCAAGCAAGACCGTGTAAGCCGTACAACCCCCCGATTCTTCGTCAGCATATGCTGACATCTCAAGGATGTCAGCATATGCTGACGCCTATGAACTCAGTGAGGGAACTCGCGGAGGAGGCCTGCCGCCAGGACCCGGCGACCGGGCTCGCCACCGTCGCGGCACTCCGCCGACTGCTGGAGGAGCTGGAGGAGCTGCACGTCGGGAACGCCCGTGCCCAAGGATGGTCCTGGGAGGCGGTCGCCGAAGCCCTCGGCGTCACCAAGCAGACGACCCATCGCAAGCACGCCCGTCGCCTGGCGGAGGGCCGACGATGACCGCGCTCGACGGGTTCACCCCCCGGGCACGCCACGCGGTGATCCACGCCGGCCTGCTCGCCAGGGAGACCGGACACCCCGCTCTCGACGACGAACTGCTCCTCCTCGCGCTCGCGGAGCTCCGGCCGTTCGAGCGGCCCCTGCCGAGCTTCACCGTCCAGGCGGACGCCGTACGAACCGAGATCGACCACCGGGCCCGGGACCGGGTGCTCCTGTCCGGGCTCGGGATCGACCTGGACGAGGTGCGGCTGCGCATGGCGGCCCTGGCCCCAAGGCCCGTGACGGCGCCGTGGCGGCTCCGTCGCCGGCGGCTGCTCCCCCTCCGGGTGACCCTGACCGGTCCGGGGACCGCGCTGCGCCTCACCGGTCAGGCGAGAAAGGCGGTCGAGGTCGCCGTCTGGTACGACCGGGGCGCCCCGGCCACCGGTGAAGGCCTCCTCTGGGGCCTGCTCGCCGACGGCTCGAACCCCTCGGTCTCGATCATGCGGCGGCTCGGCGCCGACCTCCGCCGGCTCGCCCGGGACATCGGGTTTCCCACCCGGAACCGGTGAGCCCGGTCGGACCGCTTATCCGGTCCGGAAGTCGGTGAAACCGCCCTCGGGATTCATGGGCAAGGGGGTCACCGCGGTGACGGCGGCCACCGGGATCGGCCCGTAGACGTGCGGAAACGCCTCATCCGAGTCTGCCGGCACCTCATCCGCCACCGGATGTCCCAGCAGCCCCACGGCGATCGTCAGGACGACGAGGGGCTCGGCCACACCGCGATAGAACGTGTTGGCGACCCGGAGGAGCTGCTGAGGGTCGGCCGAGGCGTGCACGAACCCCACTTGCTCCAAGGTCCGCCCGAGGGTGGAGACGCTGTACTCACCGGCCTGCCGGGCCGACTCCCAGTCCCGTTCGAGGGCAAGATGGTAGATCATCCGCTCAGCCATATCCTGGACTGTAAACCCTCATCGAAGGATTTTTCGCCGTCTGTCGATTCCCGGGGACTTCGTTCGACATACAGATGAGATGTTCATCTACCAAGGAGTACAACCATGCTCTACACGCTGCTTTTGATCGGGGACGAAGAGCAGTGGGCGAAGGCGGACGAGGCCGAGCGGCAGGAGATGTACGCCCGGCATGAGGCTTTCGGCAAACTGCTGGAGGAGCGCGGCGCGGAGCGCGGCGGGGGCGAACTCGCCCACTCCTCCTCGGCGACCACTGTCCGCAAGGTCGGGGACGACTTCGTCATCACCGACGGCCCGTTCGCGGAGACCTCCGAGCAGCTCGGGGGCTTCTACATCGTCGAAGCGCGGGACCTGGACGAGGCGATCGAGTTCGCCAAGGCCGTCCCGGGCGATGTGGAGATACGCCCGTTGGTGGACCCCTCCGCGCAATGACGCGGCACACCGGGGCCGAGCAGGCGCACCAAGAGCACTGGGCGCGCCTGCTCGCGCTGCTCACCGGGGAGTTGCGCGACCTGGACCTGGCCGAGGAGTGCCTGCAGGAGGCGTTCGCCGCCGCGGTCGTGCAGTGGCGGGCCTGCCCCCCGGCCAATCCCGCGGCCTGGCTGCTGACCGCGGCCCGCCGCCGCGCGGTCGACCATCGGCGCCGGGAGGAGACGCTCCGGCGCAAGCTGCCCCTGTTGATCGCCGACGACTGGATCGACGGGCCCGAGGAGAGCCCGGCGATCCCGGACGAACGGCTGCGCCTGGTGTTCACCTGCTGCCACCCCGCGCTCTCCCCGCAGGCCCGCATCGGGCTGACGCTGCGCTGTGTGGCGGGGATGACCGTCCCGCGGATCGCCCGGCGGCTGCTGGTCGCGGAGGCGACGATGGCCGCGCGGATCACCCGGGCGAAGAAGCGGATCGCCGCCGCGGGCATCCCCTATCGGGTGCCGTCGGCGGAGGAGCTGCCCGAACGCCTGGCCGGCGTCCTCGCCGTGGTCTATCTGATCTTCACCGAGGGCTACGCCCAGGCCGACGCGGACTCCGGCGGCCTAGCCGGGGAGGCGATCCGGCTGGGGAGGCTCCTGGTGGAGCTGATGCCCGGGGAGTCGGAGGCGCGCGGGCTGCTCTCCCTCATGCTGCTCCACAACTCCCGCCGGAACGCCCGGACCCGGGAAGGGAAGCTGGTGCTCCTCCCCGATCAGGACCGCACGCTGTGGCGCCGGGCCGAGATCGAGGAGGGTCTCGCCCTCCTCCCCGAGCGGCCGGCGGGCCCGTACGGCCTGCAGTCGGCCATCGCCGCCGAACACGCCCGGGCGGACCGGGCCGACCGCACCGACTGGCCGGCGATCGCCCGCCGGTACGCCGAACTGGAGGAGCTGACCCGCTCCCCGGTGGTCCGGCTGAACCGCGCGGTGGCGGTCGCCCAGATCGAGGGTCCGGAGGCGGCGCTCTCCCTGCTGGAGGGCCTGGACCGGTTGCTGCCTCGTCACCACCTGCTGCCGGCGGCGCGGGCGGATCTGCTCCGGGGGCTCGGCCGGGACGCCGAGGCGGTCTCGGAATACACCAAGGCGCTGGAGCTGGTGGAGGCCGGGGTGGACCGGGACTTCCTGCTGTCCCGGCGCACGCAGGCCATGACCCGCCTGGACGGCACGGCTCAGATGTAGCGGAGGACCCGCTCGGCGCCCCTGCCCTCGTGCCAGCTCTCCACCACGAGGTGGTCGACCGGATCCCCTACCTTGGTGTGCACGATCTCGGCGACGTCGATGCGGAACAGGCGGAGCGGTTGTCCCGGCTTCGGGGCGAATCCGGCGGCCACCCGGGGATCGTCCACCTCGACGGCGCGACCGGCGAGTTTGGCGTCGCCGGGCCAGGCCGCGAAGTCACCCTCGTCGGGGTTCTCGGTGGGGCCGTGGATCGCCAGGCGAGGGTCCCGGCGCAGGTCCGCGGCGATCCGGGTGCCCGGCATCGTGCCGATCCACACCTCGCCGCCCTTGAAGGTCGTCTCGATCCCGCTGATGCGCGGGGATCCGTCGGCACGCAGGGTCGCCAGGGTCTGGTGGACCCGGACTTCGAGCAGCCTCCGTACGGTCCCGGCCAGCTCCGGGACCTGCTCGGCTATCTCTCTCCACGACGCCATGTCCCCATCCTCGCAACCCCCGTCCGCCGTCCCGCTTCCCCCGGCGGCCCGTCGGCGGTTCCTCCGATTCCGGTACGGCCTGCGGCTGCCGCCCGTCGAACGTGACAATTCCCCCAGGAGATCTGATATACCCCTCAACCTGGGCCGGTGACGACTGTGGGAGCAGCTGTCAATTCGCTGAAAAGACTGAAGGGATCTCCCCGTTCCCCCGGGGAACATCGCGGCGGTGTGGGCCGTTGACCGGGATGTGATCTCATTTCTCCTGGGTGGCGCGTGAATCGGCTGCGCGAGCGTGTCCGGCGGCTCCTCCAGCGCCCCGGCACGGTCGACCTGGCGCCCTTCCGGCGGATCGTTCGCGCCGCAGGTGAACGCGAGGCGGCGGTGGCCGCCCTTGACGACGAGGCGTTGCGCGCGGCGGTGACGGCGCTGCCCACCCCGTTCCGCGACGCCGAACTGATCGAGTTCTGCGCCCTGGCCCGGGAGGCGGCCGTACGGGCCCTCGGCGAACGCCCGTACGACGTCCAGCTCCTGGCGGTTCTCGCCCTGCTGTCGGGGCATGTCTCCGAGAGCGGCACGGGCGAGGGCAAGACCCTGGCCGGCGCGATCGCGGCCGCCGGGTTCGCCCTGCAGGGGCGGCGGGTGCACGTGATGTCGGTCAACGACTACCTGGCCCGCCGGGACGCCACCTGGATGGCGCCCGTCTACGAGCGGTTCGGCGTCTCGGTCGCCTCGATCGGGCAGTCCTCCACGTCGGAGGACCGCCGCGCCGCCTACGCCGCGAAGGTGATGTACGCCCCGGTCAGCGAGATCGGATTCGACGTCCTGCGGGACCGCCTGGTGACCGACCCGGCCGAGGTGATCGTGCCGGAGCCGCAGGTGGCGTTGATCGACGAGGCGGACTCGGTCCTGGTCGACGAGGCGCGGGTGCCCCTGGTGCTGGCCGGCGCCGCCCAGGGGGAGCACGCCGCCCCGGTGATCGCCCAGACGATGCGGACGTTCCTGCCCGGGGTCCACTTCGAGGTGGACGACGAACGGCGCAGCGCCCATCTGACCGAACGCGGCACCGCGACGATGGAGCGGGTGCTCGGCCTGACCAACCTGTACGGGGAGGGCCACGTCGAGGCGCTCGCCGCGGTCAACACCGCGCTGCACGCCCACGCGCTGCTCCGCCGCGACGTCGACTACCTGGTCCGGGACGGCAAGGTCGGCCTGATCGACGGTTCCCGGGGCAGGGTCGCCAAGCTCCAGCGCTGGCCGGACGGTCTGCAGGCGGCGGTGGAGGCCAAGGAGAGCCTGCCCGCCAGCGAGAGCGGCGAGGTGCTGGACTCCCTCACGATCCAGTCCCTGGTGGGACGGTACCCGACGGTCTGCGGGATGACCGGCACCGCGCTCGCCGTCGCCGGTCAGCTGCGCGAGTTCTACCGGCTCGACGTCGCGGTGATCCCGCCGAACCGGGAATGCGTCCGGGTGGACGAGCCGGATCGGCTGTTCGCCACGGCGCAGGAGAAGCAGGACGCGATCGTCGCGCAGATCGTCGAATCCCATCGGAAGGGCCGTCCGATCCTGATCGGCACGCTCGACGTCGCCGAGTCGGAGCGGCTCGCCATGAAGCTGCGGCTGGAGGGCCTCGCCTGCAAGGTGCTCAACGCGGCCAACGACGCCGAGGAGGCGGCGGTGATCGCCCGGGCCGGGGAGTGCGGCGCGATCACGGTCTCGACGCAGATGGCGGGACGCGGCACGGATATCCGGCTGGGCAAGGGCGCCGCCGAGGCCGGTGGGCTCTATGTGATCGGTACGGGGCGGTACCCGGCGAGCCGGCTGGACGACCAGCTCCGGGGACGGGCGGGGCGTCAGGGCGATCCCGGCGCGTCGGTGTTCTTCGTCAGCCTGGAGGACCACCTGATCACCGCGCACGTGCCGGAGTCCACCTCGATCTCCACGTGGACGGTCGGCCACGCCCAGCGGGTGGCGGAGGGCCTCAACCTGGAGATCCACCGCGGCACCTGGGGCTACAACAAGCTGATCGAGTACCAGCGCTCCCTGGTGCTCACCCATCGCGACCGGCTGCTGCGCGAAGACCTCGCCCCGGAGATCATCGCGGGAGAGTCCCCCGAGGACTTCAAGCGGGTACGGACGGAGGTCGGCGAAAAGGTGGCGAACCGAGCGGCCCGGCTGATCATGCTGCACCATCTGGACGAGTGCTGGAGCGGCCATCTCGCCTATCTCGGCGACCTTCGCGAGGGAATCCACCTGCGGGTGCTCGGCCGGCAGAATCCGCTGGACGAGTTCAACGCGGCCGCGGTCACCGCGTTCAAGCGGATCGAGAACGACACCCGCACCCGGTCGGCGGAGACGTTCACCCTGGCCAAGTTCACCGAGAACGGGGTCGACCTGGAGGCGAGCGGGATACGCCGGCCCACCGCGACCTGGACCTATCTGGTGAAGGAGAACCCGTTCGGCACCGAGGCGGAGCGCATCCTGGCCCGGCTCGGCCGAACGATCCGGGGCGGCGGACGCGAGCGGGCCTGAGCGATCGCGACCTCGGCCGGGAGCCGTTTTCCCGGCCGAGGTGTCGTGCGGGCCGCACCTGATCGCACCAAGCCGTCGCCTTTACATCGTAGATCAGAAATTTTTCGGGGCCGAGACGGAGAATCGCCCGCCCCGCATGGAATAAGTAGTGCGGAGAGTCGGTTAGAGTTTCAAGGCCGATGTGGCCAGTGTCCCCCGGGCCGCAATTACCGCCTTCACGGAATACCGTTCGGCTGGAGCCGTGTTGTGCCTCTCGCCGAGGAGGCGACCTGCCACATCGGCCTTGACTTACCGCCCCGTGAGCGAGCACCGCTCACGGGGCATTTCGTTAATATCCCCCTTCACCGGCGAGTAAGGTCGGCAAGGCGACCGTCTACCAGGGGGTAAAGAGTGCCGCGCCGCCGTACCATCGTGATCGTTTCGACCGCCGTCGTCCTCACAGCGGGTGCCGCCACCGGGGGGGCCTTCTACCTGCTAAGGACCGAGGGCTCGCCGCAGGAGAGCGCGGAGCGGTTCACCGCCGCGTGGAACCGCGGCGACCTGGCCGCCATGCGGGCCGAGACCGCCCGCCACTCCCCCGAGCCGAGTGGCCCGCCGGCGAGCGCCGCCGAGTTCGACGGTGTCTACACCGGGCTGGACAAGGCGCTGAACGTGGAGAAGACCACGGTCCGGCTCACCGGGATCCGGGAACAGGGTGACGACAAGGCCACCGCCTCCTACACCGCCGTGCTCACGCTCAAAGACATCGGGGAGTGGACCTACCAGGGCAGCATCCCCCTCACGGTCGCCGACCGGCGCTGGCGGGTCGACTGGACGCCCCAAGCCGTCCACCCCGACCTCACCGCCGGACGCTCGGTCCGGCTCGCCACCACCTGGCCGGCCCGGGGGGCGCTGGAGGCCGCCGGAGGCGAGCGGATCGACGGCACCGGCGCGGGCGGGTCGGTTGACCAGCTCACCGGGTACCTCGACAAGGCGAACGCCAAAGACGTGGCCAAGCTCGGCCCCGCCTACCGGGCCGGGCAGACGATCGGCCGGGGCGGCCTGCAGGAGAGGTTCGAGAAGCACCTCGCCGGAACCCCCACCACCAAGATCGAACTGATGGGTTCCGGCAAGAAAGCCGTCAAGACCCTGAGCACGATCGAAGGGGCCGAGGGCGAGTCCGTCCGCACCAGCATCGACCTGCGGGTCCAGCAGGCGGCGGCCAACGTGGTAAAGACCGTGAAAGAACCGGCCTCCCTGGTCGCGCTGCGCCCCTCCACCGGGGAAATCCTCGCGGTGGTCAACAACCGGCCCGGCTTCAACCGGGCGCTCGACGGGCGCTACGCACCCGGCTCCACCTTCAAGACGGTGACCGCGGCCGCCCTCCTGCAGGCCGGGATCGAGCCGGGACAGCAGGTCACCTGCCCCAAATACGTCACCGTCGGCGGATTGAAGATCCGTAACTCGGAGCACGCGGAGTTCGGTTCGCTCTCCTTCCTCAACTCCTTCGCCCAGTCCTGCAACACCACCTTCGCCCCGCTCGCCGAGGAGCATCTGAAGGGTGACGCCCTCCGTGAGGCCGCCGAACTCCTCGGGTTCAACGGCAAGCTCGAGATCGGAATCCCGGCCACCGCCGCGAGCTTCCCCAAGCCCACCAGTCCCGCCGAGCTCGCCGCCTCCTCCTTCGGGCAGGCCAGGCTCACCGCCAGCCCGCTCGTCATGGCGAGCGTGGCGGCGGCCGTCGCCGACGGAAGCTGGCGTCCGCCGACGCTCGTCCCCGACCTCCCGCAGAAGACCAAGCCGCGTGAGCTCCCGGACGAGGTCGCGACGGGCCTGCGCGCCATGATGCGGGCCGTGGTGGCCTCGGGGACCGCCAAGGCGGCGGGGCTCCCGCAGGGCACCCTGGGCAAGACCGGAACCGCCGAGTACGGCACCGGGGAGAAGCTGGAATCCCACGCCTGGTTCCACGGCTACCGGGGCGACCTGGCCTTCGCGGTGATCGTCGAGGGCGGAGGCGGCGGAGGCAAGATCGCCGCCCCCATCGCCGCCCGCTTCCTCAAGGCACTCGGAACTTCTCAGTAGCCGGACGGACCCGTCCGCCGCCGGACACGCTCAAACAGCCGCAGGGCTCCACGGCCACAGGCGTCCTGCAACCGAAGTCGCCCGGCTCCAAGCGGGAATCGGATGATCGCGAGCCAGGAGGCCGGATCCCCGGCGCGTGGGGGTGGCAAGATCACCGCGTCCTCTCACGCGCCGTCGAGTTCGCCGACCTGGTCCTTGTCACCGCACTCGTCGGTGTAAGAGTGGAGAAGCGACCCAACCCTCCAGGATCTGCGGGGGCGGTGTGGGGCCGGCAAAGGAGCCGCGTTCGTTCGCGAACGGTGGACGGGTAGCGATCACCGGTTCGTCCTGCAGGCCGCTCAATCCCCGGACCGATCCGTCTGGGATCGTACGGCCCGCCGGGCGGTGAACACCGCGGCGCCCGCGGCGAGCAGCAGGCAGAACCCGATCACCACCAGGATGAGGGGAACCGGCAGGACCAGCGGAACCGGGGCGCTCAGCTGCTCGGCCAGACCTGCGCGCATCCCAAGCAGCGTGGGGATCGCCACCGCCAGGCCGAGGAGGGTCCCCAGCACCACGACGAGCACCGACTCCACGGCGACCGTCCGGAGCGCCTGCCCGGCGGTCGCCCCGGACAGGCGCAGCACCACCAGGTCACGGGCCCGGCCGGCCGCCGCGGTCATCAGGGTGGTGGCGATCGCGACCCCGGTGTACCCGGCCGACACCGCCACGAGCAGCACCGTGAAGATCCACGTCAGCCGGTCGTCCTCGTCGGACATCACCCGCGCGTAGTCCTCGGCGGCGACGATCCTGGTGCCGAGTCCGCCCGGTACGGCGTCCGGGGCCTTACCGAGGATGAATGCCTCCTCGGCCAGTGCCGACGGGTCGTGCGCCCGGACCAGGTCACGCGGGACCAGCACGGAGTTCGGCAGGTCGTCGACCACGGCGGCGACCTTCAGCGACACGGTGCACCCGTCTTCGAACCCCACCGGAACCACCTGGCCAAGCCCCCAGCCCTGCTGGGCGACCCAGGGCTTGACCACGATGTTGTTCCCGCCGAAGTCCTCCAACGACCCTTGGGACGGCTTCAATCCGGCGGCGAGCAGGTGGTCCCGTTCAGCCCCCAGGGCTGGGACGGCTTCGCCGTTCACCCGGTACAGCGCCGTGGGCAGCGTGGACCAGGCCCCGCCGACACCGGCCGCCGCGTCGGACAGGCCGGCAACCCCGTCCGGGAGGACCACGGACTCGGCCCGGATCACGCTTGCCCGCGCGGCGTCGAACGAGGCCGCCGTGGTCGCGGTCATCCCGGTGACCAGCACGGCGAAGCCCACGGTGATCAGGACCGGGGCCGCGGTCGAGGCGGTCCGCCGGACCGAGGCGAGCGCGCTCTCCCGCACGATCATCCCGGTCGCACCGCGCAGCCGCCCGAGCGGCCAGGTGGCCAGCCGGACGACCGGCGGCGCGATCAGCGGGGCGAGCAGCGCCAGCCCGCAGATGAGCGCCGCCGCGGTGAACAGGCCGAAGCTGACCAGCTCGTTGCCGCCCGCGGTGGCGGTGACCGCGGCACCGGCCAGACCGAGGACGCAGAGCAGCCCTCCGGCGATCTTTCGGGAGAGCGGGATCGGCCGTTCGTCGGCGGCGGCCTCGCGCAGCGCCTCCAGCGGGCTGACCCGCCCGGCCCGCCGGGAGGCCGACCAGGCGCCGAGCAGGGCGACCGCGATCCCGACAAGGAAGCACCCGGCGAGCGACCACGCCCGGACCCGGACGGTGAAGCCGGACGGCTGGAACCCCAGCGCCACCAGCAGGTCGCCGAGAACCGGTGCGAGCACCGCGCCGAGCGCCGTCCCCGCCGCGGAGGCCACCACCCCGACCGCCAGCGCTTCGCCGTACACACTCGCGCGCACCTGGCGTGGGGTGGCACCGACGGCCCGCAGCAGCCCGAACTCCTGCCGCCGCCAGGCCACCCCGAACGCGAACGCCGAGGCCGTCACGAAGACCGCGGAGGAGGCGGCGAGGATGGACATGGCGGTCAGGGCCTGCATGCCGACCCAGCGGATCCGCGCGTCCTCCAGGGGCTCCGCCGCGACCCGCGCCCGGCCGGAGAAAACCCGCCCGTCGTGACCGATCGCGGTTCGCGCGGCGGAGTCGACCGCGGCGACGTCGGTTCCCGGCGCGAGGAGGAGCCCGATGAGGCGCACTCCGCCGGCGAGCCGGGCGGCCTCCCCGTCGCTCAGGTAGACCCCGGGCCCGTCGACCGTGCCCGACACGGTGTACTCGGCGGGGCCGCGGGCGGTCAGCACGGTGACCCGCGTCCCGGGCTTCCGCCCCAGGCTCCGGTCCAGCGCGACCTGTCCGGCCTGCCGGGGTTCGGTCCCGGACACCAGCCGGTACGGCGCCAGCGCGGCGGACGACCACGCGTGCCCCCGGTGATCTTCCACCGGTACGCCGTCGACGACCGGCTGGGCGTAGAGGGACCGGTCGGGGACGGCCCGCTCCACACCGGGGATGGCGGCCAGGCGGTCCTGGAGGGCCACGACCTGCTCGGGCGACCAGGGCCGGTCCGGGCTGAAGTTCCCCTCGGGCCGCTCGACGGCGGGCACCGTCACCAGGACCTGCGCGCCCGCGAGCCGGTCCGGCAGCCGGGGTCCCGCCGAGAGCAGCGCCGTCGAGGTCGCCGACACCAGGATCGCCCCGAGAAAGAGCGCCGCGAACGAGCCGGCGAAGGCCGTCCAGCGTTCCCGTACGGTGGCCAGGCCCAAGGAGAGCCCGACGCCTCCCCTCAGCATGCCCGTGCCTCCAGGCTCGTCATCCGAGCGGAGACCTCCTCCGCCCCGGCCCGTCCCACCAGCTCGTCCACGATCCGGCCGTCCGCCAGGAACAGCACCCGGTCGGCGTAGGAGGCGGCCACCGGGTCGTGGGTGACCATGATCACTGTCTGCCTGCGCCGGTCGACCAGGTCGCGCAGCAACCGGAGGACATGGCGGGAGGTCTTGGTGTCCAGTGCCCCGGTCGGCTCGTCGGCGAAGAGCACCGCCGGACGGGTGATCAGCGCCCGGGCGATCGCGACCCGCTGCTGCTCCCCGCCGGAGAGCCGGCTCGGCCGGTGTCCACCCCGGTCCGCCAGCCCCACCTCGGCCAGCGCCGTACGGATCTCCTCAGGTGCCACCGGCTTGCCCGCGAGGCGGAGCGGGAGGAAGACGTTCTGCTCCGCGGTGAGCGCCGAGACCAGGTTGAACGCCTGGAAGACGAACCCCACCCGCTCCCTGCGGAGCAGGGTCAGGCCCGTCTCGTCCAGCGTGCCCAGATCCGTGCCGTCGATCACCACCTTCCCTTCGGTCGGCCGGTCGAGCCCCGCCGCGCAGTGCAGCAGGGTGGACTTGCCGGACCCCGAAGGCCCCATGACGGCGGTGAACGTGCCGGCCTCGAACCCGGTCGTCACCCCGTCCAGCGCGCGCATCTCCCGGGCCGCGGCGCGGTACGTCCGGCGCACCGACCACAGCTCCACGCTCTGTTTCGATTCCATGCCCTCCAGCCAAGTCCCGGACTCGCCGGAACACATTGGCGCCACGTGGAGGACCGAAGGTATAGCTGTCTCCACCGACCTGACCGGGCCGGTCGGATAACGTCGAGACGTGCCTCCTCGGACCGCGCTGGAAGCGCTCATGCAACGGCCGTGGGCCTTCCTGCGGTCGTCGTGGCCGTGGCGGTCTCTGGCCTACCTGCTCGTCGGCGCACCGCTCGGCGCGATACCGCTGGGTGTGTTCGCCGCGGCCTACCGGTACGGCGTGGTCGTCGGCCTGACGGCCGGGATCGTCGCCGCGATGCTCCTAGGCCCGCTGGTGGCCAGGTTCGAACGGACCCGGCTGCGGCTGGTCGACCGGGTCCCCGTTCCGAGCCCCGGGCCGCGGCCTCCGCTCACCACGCGCCTGCGGGATCCGGTGACCTGGCGGGAGTACGGCTTCATCCTCATCTCCATGCTCACGCTCTGGATCCTGGACCTGGCCCTGGTCCTCACCTCGGCCTGGGTGCCGCTGATCCTGATGTCCGGGCCGTTCCAGCCCGGCGTGGATCCGAGGAGCGGCCTGCCCTTGGCCCTGCTCGGGGTCGCCCTGCTTCCGCTGGCCGCCTACCCGACGACCGCCTGGGCGGGAGCACGAGCCATGATCGCACGCGCCGTGTTCGCCCCCGGGGAAGCCGAGATCATCCGTTCCCGGGCCCGGCTCGTCGACGCGTTCGAGAACGAACGCCGCAGGATCGAGCGCGATCTGCACGACGGCGCCCAGCAGCGGCTCGTCTCCCTGACCATGAAGCTCGGCCTGGCCCGGCTCGACCTGGCGCCCGGCTCCCCCGCCGAGGCGCAGATCGCCGAGGCGCACGAGGAGGCCAAACAGGCGCTGGCCGAGCTCCGAGAGCTGATCCGCGGCGTGCATCCGCAGGTGCTGACCAACCGGGGCCTGGCCGCAGCGGTGCAGGATGTGGCCGGGCGGTCCCCGGTCCCGGTCCGGGTGGACATCGATCTGGCCGCGCGTCTGCCGGTCACCGTCGAGGTGGTCGCCTACTACGTGGTCTGCGAGGCGCTGACCAACGTCGCCCGGCACAGCGGAGCCTGCCGGAGCTCGGTCCGCGCCCGGCATCGGGACGGCGCTCTCCACCTGGAGATCGACGACGACGGCAGAGGCGGTGCCGTCCCCGGCACCGGCCTGGCCGGTCTCGCCGACCGGGTCTCCGTGGTCGACGGCGTCATGAAACTGTCCAGTCCCCAGGGCGGCCCGACCTCGCTTCAGGTGGAGATCCCGTGTCCGGTCTCCGCGTAGTCCTCGCCGAGGACGTGGTCCTGCTCCGCGAAGGCCTCGTCGGACTCCTCGAGCGTTTCGGGCACGAGGTCGCCGCCGCCGTCGGGGACGCCGACGCGCTGCTGGCCGCGGTCGCCGAACACGAGCCCGACATCGTGGTGGCGGACGTCCGGATGCCCCCCGGCTTCACCGACGAGGGTCTCCGTGCCGCCCTCACCCTGCGCGCCCGCCGCCCAGGCTTCCCCGTCCTCGTGCTCAGCCAGTACGTCGAGCAGACCTACGCCGCCGAACTGCTGGACGAAGGGGCGGGCGCCGGTGTCGGCTACCTGCTCAAGGATCGGATCGGCGACGTCAAGGACTTCGTGGAGGCGCTGGAGCGGGTCGCCGCCGGGCACACGGTCATCGACCCGGAGGTGGTCCGGCAGCTGCTCAGCCGCCGACGGGACCCGATCTCCCGCCTCACCCCCCGGGAACGCGAAGTGCTCGGCCTCATCGCCGAGGGTCGCTCCAACGCCGCCATCGCCCGCAGGCTCACGGTGACCGAGGCCGCGGTCTCCAAGCACATCGCCGCCATCCTCACCAAACTCGACCTGCCGCCCGCCGAGGACGACCACCGCAGAGTCCTCGCCGTCCTCGCCTACCTGCGCGCCTGAAACCCCCGATCGACACAGCCTGGGCTCTCCTCCTTCGCCCCGTCAGCGGTGTCTTCGGCACCCCGACTTTCGTCAGGGGTGATCGTGGCTGCTCGTCGGATCCGCGGCAGGTGCCCCGGTTTCTAGATTCGCCCCATGAAACGCCTGCTCCTCATCCTGGCCGTGGCGATCGGCCAGGCCGCGATCCTCGTCTCGGCGACGCCCGCACACGCCGTACCGAACTCGGCCCCCACTGCGGCGCAGTTCACCGCCTATCTGGACAAGGCTCTGGAATCCACGGGGTTACCCGGGGTTTCGGTCGTCGTCACCCAGGGAGACAGAGTCGTCCACGCTTCGGGTCACGGGCGTGATTCCACCGGGGCGGCGGTGACCGAACGCACGCCGATGCGGGTCGCGTCCCTCAGCAAGTCGTTCACCGCCGCGGCGGTGATGACACTGGTCGAAGACGGCAGGATCGCACTCGACCGGCCGGTGGCGGAGCAGCTGCCCGGATTCCGGATGGCCGACGGGCGGGCCCGGCGCATCACCGTGCGGCATCTGCTCAACCAGACCTCGGGCCTGTCGGACACCACCGTCGACATCGACGCCACCCAGACGGCGGGCTCACTCACCGAATACGTGGCGCGGCTCTCCACCGGCACCCTCACCACCGAGCCCGGCACCCGCTACGAGTACTGCAACGTGAACTTCGACCTCGCCGCCCGGCTGGTCGAGGTCGCGAGCGGCCAACGGTTCCACGACTACATGCGGCAGCACGTGTTCGGCCCTCTCGGTATGACGGACAGCTTCATCGGAGACCGAGAGGTCAAACCCGCCGACGGCTTCAACTCGCTGTTCGGCGTCTGGCGGTCGCGGCCCGAACTGCCCGGCTTCCTCAACCTCGGCGGCAGCGGCGGTGTCGTCACCACGGCGGCGGACCTGGGCAAATGGCTGATCAGTCAGAACGGGGCAGGCGGCGCGCACCTCGTGTCGCGGGAAGGCCTGCGCACCATGCACACCCCCTCCCCCGTGCGCGACTACGCCATGGGCTGGAGCGAGGAGAACCTCGGCGGCACTCCCCTCCTCACCCACAGCGGCAACCTGTTCACCTACTCCGCCGTCCAGGCGATCGCCCCCGGCACCGGGTACGGCTTCGCGGTGATGACCAACGGTGCCGGTCTGCAGGACGACACCTACGAGGTGCTCGGCGGCCTCGTCGCTCTGACCCGCGGGGAGACACCCGATTCGCCGGGTGGCGGCAGGCAGCGATTCGAGCTGGTCCTCGGCTTGATCGCGGTGGTGGCGGCGGGGCTGGGCACGGCGGCGGTCCTGCGGTCACGCCGCTGGTCGGGAAAGCACGGCGCGAAGCCCGCCTGGCGGATCGCATCGCGTCTGGCCCCGGCGCTGGTGCCGGTGCTCGTCCTGGCGGCCTACCCGGACCTGATCTCGATCCTGATGAACGGCCGCAGGGTGACCTGGGCACAGCTCACCTACTTCCCCGCGCCGCTGACGATCACCCTGGTGATCGCGGCCGTGGCGGGCGCCGCAACGATCGCGAGTCGGCTGATCCGGCTGCGGTCGGTAAGGTCGGCCGGGTGAGAAACGGTGCGATCCTGGTGGTGGTCGCGACGGGTGCGCTGGTCAACGGGTTGCACCTCGACGCCATCCCGCTGTGGCGGCAGTTCCTCTTCGGACTGCTCGCCGTCGCCGGCTACCTGCACGGCCGCCACCTGCCGGTGCGACGGGCCTGGCCGCTCCTCGCGGCCACCGCCGCTCCCGTGGTGATCTCCATGGTGTTCGACTTCGCCACCGGCGTCGGCGCCGTGATGAGCCTCGGCGTGTTCACGGTGCTGCCCTGGCTCGCGGGCCGGTTCCGGCGGCAACAGGCCGAGCTGGTCGTGTCGGGCCGGGCGCGGCTGCGCCAGATGGAGCGCGAGCAGGAACTCCTCGCCGAACGGGTCAGACTCCAGGAACGCGCCCGCATCGCCTCCGACATGCACGACTCGCTCGGCCACGAGCTCGCGCTCATCGCGCTGCGCGCCGGGGCCCTGGAACTCGCGGCCGACATGAACGAGCGCAACCGGGAGGCCGCGGCCGACCTGCGGGCTTCCGCGGTCACCGCGACGGACCGGCTCCGCCGTACCCTAGCCGTGCTGCGCCCCGGCTCGGCGGCGCCGGTCGAACCCGCCGACGAGACGGTCGAGGCCCTGGTGGAGCGGGCACGGAACGCCGGGCTGGCGATCGCCTTCCGGCATGGGGGCGCCACCCGCCCCCTGGGGGCGCTGGTGGAGCGGGCGGTACACCGGGTGGTCCAGGAGTCGCTGACCAACGCGGCGCGCCACGCGCCCGGGGCGGAGGTGGAGGTGGAGGTGGAGCAGAGCGGCGACACGGTGACCGTCACGGTGGGCAACCCCCTCGGAGCGGGTGATCCCATCTCCCCGGACGGGAACGGGTTGAACGGGCTACGGGAACGGGTGCGACTGCTCGGCGGCACATTCGAGGCCGGGGCCGACCGCGGCGACTTCACGGTGACGGCCCGGCTTCCACGGGGGGAACTGTGATCCGCGTGGTGCTGGCCGACGACGAGGCCATGATCCGCGCCGGGATCAAGGCGGTCCTCGCCGCCGATCCCGGCATCGAAGTGATCGCCGAGGCCGCCGACGGGCGCGAGGCCGTCGAGCTCGTGCGCGCCCACCGGCCCGACATCGCGCTCCTCGACATCCGCATGCCGCGCCTCGACGGCCTGTCGGCCGCCGCCGAGCTGCGCGCCGCGATGCCGGAGGTCGCGGTGGTGATGCTGACCACCTTCGACGAGGACGACTACGTCGCCAAGGCCCTGGAGGCCGGAGTCGGCGGTTTTCTGCTGAAGGCCGCGGACCCGCGTGAGCTGATCTTCGGCCTGCGATCGGTCGCCGGCGGCGCGGCCTACCTGTCGCCGAGAATCGCCCGGAAGGTCATCGCCCGGCTCGCCGGCGGCCACCTGTCCCGCGCCGCCACGGCGCGTGCCCGGATCGAGACGCTGACCCCGCGCGAACGCGAAGTCCTCGCGCTCGTCGGCCGCGGACTGACCAACCAGGACATCGCGCGTGAGCTGTTCCTCTCGGAGGGCACCGTGAAGGCTCACGTCAGCGCGATTCTGCTGCGCCTGGCGGTGGGAAACCGGGTCCAGGCGGCGATCCTCGCCTTCGAGGCCGGCCTGATGCATCCGTACGACTGAGGCGGCCTCATCGCCCAAGGGTCGCTTCAACGGCTCCATCGTGACCGAGGCCGCGGTCTCGCATCACGGCCATCCTCACCGAACTCGACCTGCCCCCGCCGAGGACGACCGCCGCCGGGTCCTCGCCTACCTGCGCGCCTGAACCCATCCGACCCGGAAAGCACACCACCCGGGAAACGGGGCCGGATTTCCGCGGTCTCGACGGAAACGATCCGATAGCACTTCCATGGGCTGCAATGACCGCCCGAATCGGCCGACCAATTACTTCTTCCCTATGCGTTTCGCCACGTTTTCCGTGTTTATCCGCCTAGGCAGGAGGGCGAAGTTGCGTTACGCTCACAGCGTCTCTGCCTCAATAGAAATGGATAAATCGGAGGATTCATGGAAATGACGCATTTTCTTGAGCGCAAGCTGGCGCGCCGTTTCCGGACCTTCGACAGCGACAACGACGGATTCATCGCGCGGAACGACTTCGAGCTCTCCGTCACCCGGATGGGGGCGGCGTTCGGGCACGGGTCCGGCTCCCCGGAGCTGGCGCGCCTGACCGAGCTCTCCCTGGGCCTCTGGGCGCACCTGGCGTCGGTGGCCGACGCCGACGCCGACGGGCGGATCACCGAGCAGGAGTACAAATCCGCCTTCGCGGCCGGGCTGCTGGTGACGTCCGAGTCGTTCGACGCCGGCTACCGGCCGTTCCTCACGGCGATCATGGCCCTGGTGGACGAGGACGGCGACGGCCGGATCACCGAGGACCAGCAGGTGCGGTGGACCGGCGCGCTCATGGATCTGGCCGAGGCGGACGCCAAGGAGGTTTTCCGGCGGCTGGACGTCGACGGGGATGGATTCATCACCACGGAGGATCTTCTGGAAGCCATTCGCGAGTACTATTTCAACGACAATCCGGACTCGGCGGGCAGCTGGCTGCTGGGGAGTCTGGACGCCTGAACAACACCCGATCGCGCGAATGACCTCCGAATGCCGAAAGACGGAAGAGAAGGGCTATAGCCCTACCGGTTCCGCCGAACAACCCAAAGAGCGAGCCTACCGAAACCGGGTCCCCCAGGCCTTTCGAATACCGCCCGGAACCGGAAACCGGATCGCCAGGTCGGAAGAGACGGCGAGGCGACATCGCACGTCCGGTTCGGCACACCGGCCCCGGAACGCACGTCGGCGCCTTCGCCTCCGATCAGGCCCGCCAGATCACCACGAGGGCGCAGTCGTCGGTACGGCCGAGGGCCAGCTTGCGGGTGAGGCGGGCCGCGCCCTGGGCGAAGCCGGTCGTGGTCACCAGGCCCTCGGCCTCCCCCAGCAGCCGGTCGATGCCGGCGTCGATGTCCCGGCCGGGTCGCTCCACCATCCCGTCGGTGTACAGCATGAGGGCGTCGCCGCGGCGCAGCACCCCGGTGTCGGGTTCGCAGCGCAGATCGGCGGTGACCCCGAGCGCGATCCCCCGCGCCGCGCTCACCTGCCACACCCCGGTGGCCGAGTCGAACTTGACCGGCGGCGGATGGCCCGCCGAGGTGATCGTGTACTCCCCGCTCTCCAAGTTGAGGCTGAGATGCGCGGCGGTCACCAGACCCACCTGGTCGTGCTGCCGGTTGAGGTAGTTGTTGCATTTGGTGAGGAAGTCCCCGGAATCCACCGAGCCGAGCAGCCCGCCGAACGCCCCGGAGAGCATCAGCGCCCTGGTCCCCGCATCGACGCCCTTCCCGCTGACGTCGACCAGGGTCATCTGGTAGCAGGTCTCCCCGGTCCTGGCCGCGACGAGGAAGTCCCCGCCGAAGGTGGAGCCGCCGGCGTACTTGAGCACGGCGGTCTGGTCCCACCCCTTGGGGAGTGGAGGGAGGCGGCCCCGCGCCTTCAGCACGTCGCGGAGCTCCACGAGCATGCCGTCGCCGCGGAGTCCGCGCACCCCGGTCTTGGTGCGGGTGCGCGCCAGCAGCACCGACATCACCGCGATGAGCACGGTGGCGACGATCAGCCCCGGCTCGGCGGCACCGGCGGCGAACAGCACGACCAGGACCACCGCGACCAGGGTGAGCAGCACGGCGAGGCTGCGCAGCCGGAGCTGGAGGCCGCCGACCAGCAGGACGAGGATGAGCATGCTGGGGGAGATCCAGAAGGTGGAGAACCTGACGCTCGCGAAGCCGATGAGGACGGCCGACGCGGCGAGCAGCAGGAGGGCCATCCGCTCCCGCACGTGCACGATCCGCGCGGCCCGGTAGAGGGGGACGATCCCCGGGACGCGTTTGAGACCCCGGTGCAGCCAGGAGGGGAGGCGCGAGGAGAGCGGTCGTCTCTGCATATCTAGCTGACTGTAGTCAACCAAACGCTCTGAGGGAGTGCCTGCGGCCATATTCCCCTGCCGCGGGAGGGAGATCCCCGTCGGCGGCCGATCGCCTACAGCGTGAGCGCGGCGGCCGCGGCGTCGTGCCGGAGGGCGAGCACGAGCAGTGTGACGATCAAGGTGGCCACGATCAGCCAGCTCGCCGTGAGGAAGACCGTGGCGCGGGTGATCCGGCGCCGGGGCCTGCTCGCGCGCTTGCGCCTCGGCGCGCGACCGCGTTCCTGTCGGTCGATCCGCGCGTTGAACGCGTGCAACCGGCCCGCGAACCGCGGATCCTCATAGGCCAGGCGATGTGCCATCTCAGCCAGGATTCGCTGCTCACGCTGCGACAAGGCCATACAGCGCCTCCCTGAAACTCAAGCTATGAGACTTCTTTGCCCGGCGCGAAGATCATTAGCCCTTCTTGACCTTGAGATTTCCGCGTCTCCACCAACCTTTTCCACTATCGAACTATTACTCGAATAAATGTCTGGCTTCCAGCCCAAGCTGTAGGACAAATCAGGTGTAAGTCACCCGTACCTCCGGCAGGTCTCGGGTCACACCCACGCGGGACGCCTCCTCCTCGATCGCGGCGAGCCGGCCGGGCGCCAGGCTCTCGAACGCGGTGACCGCGACGTCGAGGCGATCCCGCCCCGCCTTGCGGGCCCGCCAGACCCCGGCGACCTCCCCGTCGACGAGCAGCGCGTTCGGCGACCCGATGATCTTCCACAGCTCCTTGCGCCGGGCCTCCTCCGGGACGAGCAGCTCACGGTCCCTGGCCTGCAGGTAGGGGTCGGACACCGGAAGAAGCCGGATCAGGCTGACCGGCTCGGCGTGACGCAGCGCCGCGAGGCGGTCCTCCGGGATCCAGGCGGCCCGGCCCTCCACCCGGACCCGGGCGAGCCCGTCCGGCCACCACTTCTTGACCTCGGCGGTCTTGGTCCCGATGAAACCCGCCACCTCACCCGGCCCCGCCGGGCCGAGCAGCCGCAGGTACGCCGTGATCAGCGCGCCGACGACCTCGGGACCCGGCCGCAGCTCGGGCCAGTCGGCCATGGGGAGCAGCGTGGGCGGGCTGGTCCCTGGCTCCAGTTCGATCCCCGCGGGCAGGGACGGAAGGGTGATCACGTAGTCGTAGACGTGCCGCGTCTTGCAGGGACGGCAGTCGTAGGCGAACGCCTCGGGCAGCGCGCGGGTGAGCGCGCCGC
Organism: Rhizohabitans arisaemae; assembly: GCF_025996515.1. Lineage (GTDB taxonomy): Bacteria > Actinomycetota > Actinomycetes > Streptosporangiales > Streptosporangiaceae > Rhizohabitans > Rhizohabitans arisaemae. The sequence goes on along the minus strand of NZ_BLRH01000021.1, from coordinate 63,405 downwards.
TCGCCTCACCCTTGGTACACGGACCCGTCACCACCTCGTGCAGCGCCGCGGCGGCCGTACCGAAGGCTTCGAGCCCCCCGATCCCCGCCTTGCGCAGCGCGGTCCCGGCCCCCACCATCCTGGCGGTCGCGTCCGCGCCGGTGAGCGGCCACTGCGCCGCGGCGAAGAACGGCAGGTCCGCCCTCCGATACAGGTGCGGCGCCCCGCGGAAGGACCACGCGCGGGCGAACCCCTCCCCCCGGTGCGGTTCGGGCAGCCGCGCGGTGAGCGCGAGCGCGGCCGACCCCGCCGGGCTGTCCTGAACCCCCAGGTCGTGTACGGCCAAGGCCGCGGCGTCCGCCGTCGCCCTGGAGAGTTCTTGAGCATGCACCCGGTACGCGACCACCTGGGCACGATCGATGTCGACGGTCATGGGCTCATCCTTCCCCCGAATCCTGTCATCTCTTGTCAGTTTTATGGAGCAAACTGGACAGCATGCGCGCATCCCGCCTGCTCTCCGTCCTGCTCCTGCTACAGACGCGCGGGCGGCTCACCGCCAGGGAGATCGCCGACGAGCTGGAGGTGTCCCTTCGCACGGTCTACCGCGACGTCGAGTCGCTGAGCGCGGCGGGGGTCCCGGTCTACGCCGACCGCGGTCCGGCGGGCGGCTACCGGCTCCTCGACGGCTACCGGACCCGCCTCACCGGGCTCACCGGCGAGGAGGCGGACTCCCTCTTCCTCGCCGGGCTCCCCGGACCCGCCTCCGAGCTCGGGCTGGGCACCGTGGTCGCCGCCGCCGAGCTGAAGATCCTCGCTGCCCTCCCCCCGGAGCTGCGCTCGCGGGCCGGCCGGATCCGGGAACGGTTCCACCTCGACGCCCCGGGCTGGTTCAACCGGACCGAGCAGACCCCGTTCCTCGCCCAGATCGCCGACGCCGTCTGGAAGGAGCAGCGGATCCGGGTCCGCTACCGCCGCTGGGGACGCCAGGAGTTCGAACGCGTCCTGGACCCCCTCGGGCTCGTCCTCAAAGCCGGCAACTGGTACATGATGGCGCGGAGCGGAGAGAGCGTCCGGACCTACCGGATCTCGCGCGTCCTCGGACTCCACACCGTGCCCGAACGCTTCGAGCGCCCCGCCGACTTCGACCTCCAGGCCGAGTGGCGCACGTACTCCCGGGAGTTCCTCAACCGGCTCTACAGCCATGAGGCGGTCGCCCGGATCTCCCCCGTCGGCCTGGAGCGCCTGCCCCACCTGATCGGGCCCGAGATCGCCTCGGTGGTGGCCGCCTCGGCCGGTCCGCCCGACGAGGAGGGCCGGCGCGAGGTCGTGATCCCCCTGGAGATCCATGAAAACGTCGCCGTGGACCTGTTCCGCAGACTCGGCGACGACGCCGAGGTGCTCCACCCGCCCTCCCTCCGCGCGCACATGCTCCGTACCGCGCGGGAAATGCTCCGCCGCTACGCCGACCAGGGCGGATCGGACGACGGCCGTGACGTCGATCACTTTGACCCCCCGCAGGTCGAACACGGTCAGACGAGCCAATAGAGTTTGGCGGGTGGGTGTCGCTCTTGGACTGTCTCGGCCACTGGTGGTTCGCACCGTCGCCGTCGACGACCCGGGCGATTTGATCACCGCGCTGCCGACCCCCACCCCGTACGCGTGGATCCATCACGGTGAGGGCCTCGTCGGCTGGGGAGAGGCCGCCCGGGTCCAGGTCCCCGCCGGACCCGACCGATTTGGCTGGGCCCGCCAATGGCTGGCGGGCACCTTCGCCCGCGCCCACGTCGACGACGAGCTCGACCTGCCCGGCACCGGCCCGGTCGCCTTCGGCAGCTTCACCTTCGACGCCTCCTCCCCCGGCTCGGTGCTGGTCGTCCCGCGCACCGTGCTCGCCCGCCGCGACGGCCGGGCCTGGCTCACCACGATCAGCGACGGCCTCGGCGGGCGGGTCGACGGCCCCTTCGAGGACACCCCGCGTCCCCGGCCGCTCGACGTCCCCGGCCGGATCCGATACAGCGACGGCTCGCTCACCGCGCCGCAGTGGGAGCACGCGGTCGCCCAGGCGGTGCGGGCCATCCGCGCCGACCGGCTGTCCAAGGTCGTCCTCGCCCGCGACCTCACCGCGCTCGCCGAACGTCAGATCGACATCCGGATACTCCTGGACCGGCTGAGCACCCGCTACCCCGAGTGCTACACCTTCTCCTGCGACGGCCTGGTCGGCGCCACCCCCGAGCTGCTGATCCGCCGTACGGGCAAGGCCATCGAGTCCCTGGTGCTCGCCGGGACCACGACCCGGGGCGGCGACGCCACCGAGGACGTCGCCCGCGGGGCCGGCCTGTTCGCCTCGGCCAAGGACCGCTCGGAGCACGCCTACGCCGTCGAGTCGGTGCGCGAGGCGCTCACCCCGCTCTGCGACGAGCTGCACGTCCCCGCCGAGCCGCGACTGCTGGTCCTGCCCAACCTGCAGCACCTCGCCTCCCCCGTCAGCGGACGGCTCACCGACGGCGCCTCGGTCTTGGACGTGGTCGCCGCGATGCACCCCACCGCGGCCGTCGGAGGCAGCCCGACGCCCGTCGCGCTGGAGGTCATCCGGGAGCTCGAAGGCATGGATCGCGGCGGCTACGCCGGACCGGTCGGCTGGATCGACGCCCGCGGCGACGGCGAGTGGGGCATCGCGCTGCGCTGCGGGCAGATCTCCGGGAACCGGGCCCGGCTCTTCGCCGGGGGCGGCATCATGGCCGGTTCGAACCCCGCCGACGAGCTCGCCGAGGCCCAGACCAAACTCCGCGTCATGCAGTACGCCCTGGAAGGCTAGACGCACCCCCTTCTTTTCGCTCGGTACGGGCTCCGCGGCTCCCTCCCTCCGCAGGTACGGCACCGCGGTGGATTACGCAAGACGCCCCTATCGCGGACTGATGCCACAGCGACCAGTGGCCGCCCCCTTTACAACGTAGATCGATTCCACCCCGGTACGGCCCGCGCGGTGCGAGCCGTACCGGCCCGACTCAACCGAATGAAGCAAACGCGGCATGCTCGCTGAAGAAACACGCCATCATTGAGCGTCAGCCACGGCAACGGCCGAACGCGGTGCTTCAGGGGCGATGGAGTGAACAACGGCAGGGGGCGGCCGGGATGGCTCCATGTAGGCGCGCTTGAACAGCGCTTGACTCGGGCCTGGGAGCCAGGCACTTTTCCCCCGGCCGAATCCTTGCTGGCAATCATGACACTCGCCGCCGTTCCCACCAGGCTGGCCCGGCGGCTGGCCGATCATCTGACCGGTGGGATCGTGGTGGGCTCCGGTGCAGTACCCGACCTTCCTGGGTTCGAGGACCTGCGCAAACAGCCACTGCCACTCCAGCAGGGCTCCTGGGATCGCAGCGCCGGGGCCTACGACGCGAAGCTTCGGCGCATCGCTGTGGGCACTGTGCCCTCACCCTCGGTCAGTGTGTGCGGTCACGAGTTGGGTCATGCCGTGGACGATCTCGACGACCAGCCGTCACAGGATCAATGGTGGCTGGTGCTGCATGCTCTTCACGGCACACGGTTGGCGCCGCCCTACCGGCAGGATGTCGCCGAGCTGTTCGCCGAGAGTTTCGCATGTGTGCTCACTCGTCGCGCATCCCGTTTGATTCGGCTTCTGGGTGACCCACGAGCGGCACAACAGACCTATCAATGGATGGTCGAGCGGTACGGGCTTGGTTGAGCGTCCTTCTCTCCATCTTGTCCATACACCGCTATGGTATTGATATAAGGCGGGAGTCTGGGGAAAGGACTGGGCACATGAATGTGATCATGCTGCCGGGTGGTGTTCTGCGGGTCCCCTCGGTTGTCGATGTGGAGGGCGTCAAGGTCCACGGCACACGTGATCTCTCGCCGGACTCGCCTGACTACCACGAGTGGCTCCCCTACGCCGAGACTGAAGATCAGATATGGTCCGGGCTTGACGACGCCGACGATGCGGCGATCATCGCCCGCTGGGAAGCCGCCGCCAGCGCTTGAGTGCTTTCCGTTCCGAACACCGCTTCCCCAAGCCTGCTCACCACGACGGGTTCCGGCGGCCTGTTCCGGATATCCGTTGACCGAACCGGACATCCGCCGGTGCGCGGGTGTGGGCTAGCCTGGCGTGCTGTGACGATCCTGCGGTCCCTGGTCCTGTTCGCCCTGGCGGCACTCGCCGAAATCGGCGGGGCCTGGCTGGTGTGGCAAGGGGTGCGCGAGCACCGGGGCGCCCTGTGGATCGGCGCCGGGGTCATCGCCCTCGGTCTGTACGGATTCGTCGCGACCTTGCAGCCCGACGCGCACTTCGGCCGGATCCTCGCCGCCTACGGCGGGGTCTTCGTCGCCGGCTCCCTGGCCTGGGGAATCGTGGTGGACGGCTTCCGCCCCGACCGCTGGGACGTCGCCGGCGCGATCGTCTGCCTGATCGGCGTCGCCGTGATCATGTATGCACCGCGCGGCTGAGCGGTCTCCGACCCGCGAAACCACGATGCCGTACGACGTAGGCGAGGCCGCCGTACCGGACGTCGGTGGTCGTGTTCCTAACCCGGCAACTCCATTCGGGTATCTGTTCGGGCTCATCCACCGCATTAACGGTGTTTCACAAGCAATATGGCGTTATGAGGCGGCATAACCCCTGGATGTGGGGCGTGATGCTCGGCGTGGGAGTGGTTCTCGGGGCGCTGGGCGCGGCATTCGTGGTGCTCGGGCTGGAACGGGCGGACCAGCTCGCCGGGGTGATCGGCATGTTCGTCGCCGCGGCGGGGCTCGCCGTCTCGGTGTACGGGCTGAGATCGGCGCGACGCTCCCCCGGCGGGCCCGCGGATCAGGACGCGGACCCCGTACCGCGGACTCCGCCCCCCGTCCCCACGCTCACCCAGACCGTGGCGGACTCCACGGTGGGCGGCGACGTCCTGCAGGTCGGCGAGATCAAAGGCAGCCTCCGAATCGGCGGCACACCCCCACCCCCACCGGCCCAGGACACGGCCACGACCACCGCAGGCCGCTCCGCACCCCCGGACCCGGGCGGCCAGACGGTGGAGAACTCCCGGATCGGCGGCTCGGTCCACCAGGTCGGCGACGTGGGCGGCGACGTCGAGATCGACCGCTGAGCCCGTACGGCGCGGAAAAGGGTCAGTGGACCTGGGTGAGCTCGGCGAGCGCCTGCTCCTGGTCCTCGGGGGTGAGATGGTCGAAGAAGAGCACCCCGTCGAGGTGGTCGACCTCGTGCTGGAGCACGCGGGCGAACATGCCGAGGCCGCGGACGGTCACCGACTTCCCGGTGGCGTCCTTGCCCCGGGCGATGGCCGCGTACGGGCGGGAGACCGGCCACCAGAAGCCGTTCCCGGAGGCACCCGGGGTCGAGAGGCAGGACTCGTCGGCCTGGATGCGACGCCCGGAGGTCTCCAGGGTCGGATTGACCAGGTGCCCGGCGCGGCCCTCGAAGTTGAAGGCGACGACCCGGATGGGGACGCCGATCTGGGGGGCCGCGATCCCGGCGCGCCCGGGACGGGACCGCAGGATCGCCTGCATCTCCTTGACCAGGGACCGCAGCTCGCGGTCGAAGGCGACGACGGGTTCCGCGGTGGTGCGGAGGACGGGATCACCGAACAGCCTGATGGGCTGGACCGCCATGCGCTCTTGTCTCCTTCTCGCCCAGCGGTTCGCCGGTCTGTGAGCGCGGATCACTCACGCCCGGAGGTGTGGAGGCCACCAGGGAGATGCCCAGGATCCTTGGAGATCAACCACGACGGCCGGTAGCCGCATGCTAGCGCTCCCCGGGCCGTCCGGGGGAGATCATCCGCCTGTCCCGGGGACAGGCGGACGCGGCCCTCAGCTCGCCCAGTCGAGCAGCGGGCGGGTGTTGCTGGGGTGGCGCAGCTTGGAAAGGGACTCCTTCTCCAGCTGGCGGATCCGCTCCCGGGTGAGACCCAGGTGCTTGCCGATCTCGTCGAGGGTGTGCGGCTTGCCGTCGGCGAGGCCGAACCGCAGCGACATGATCCGGGCCTCCCGCGGCGTGAGATTGCCGAGGACGCAGCGGAGCTGCTCGGCCAGGAGCTGACGGTCGACGACCTCGGAGGCCTCCGGGGAGTCCACGTCCTCGATCAGGTCGCCGATCCGGGTCTCGCCGTCCTCGCCGATGGTGGAGTCGAGGCTGATCGGCTGCCGGCTGGTGCGGAGCAGCTCCTCGATCTGGTCGGGGGTGCGGTCCAGCTCGACGGCGAGCTCCTCCGGGGTGGGTTCGCGGCCCAGCCGCTGGTGCATGTCGCGTTCGATCCGGCTCAGCTTGCTGAGCATCTCCAGCACGTGGACCGGGAGGCGGATCGTCCGGGCCGAGTCGGCGAAGCCGCGCTGGATGGCCTGCCGGATCCACCACATCGCGTAGGTGGAGAACTTGTAGCCCTTGGCGTAGTCGAACTTCTCCACGGCGCGGATCAGGCCGAGGTTGCCCTCCTGGACGACGTCGAGCAGGGCCATGCCGCGGTCGGTGTACTTCTTGGCGACGGACACCACGAGCCGCAGGTTGGCCTCGAGCATGTGGTCCTTGGCCTGGCGGCCGTCCTCGGCCACCCATTCCAGGTCGGCGCGGCGGGTGGCGGACAGGCCCGACTCGGTCTCCAGCTTGTGCTCGGCGTAGAGCCCGGCCTCGATCCGCTTGGCCAGCTCGACCTCCTCCGCCGCGGTGAGCAGCGTCCGGCGGCCGATGGACTTCAGGTAGGTGTGGACGGAGTCGCCCATGGTCGAGGAGTGGTCGTCGAGGTCCTCCTCCTCGGCGCCGTCGTCCTCGGCGTCGGCCCACTCGCCGGCGGCCTCGGCACGCTCCGGCCCGGGCGCCGCGGCGTCGCCCGCGTCGAGGCGGACCCCGGCCTCGGTGAGCTCGGTCAGGATGGCGCGGCCGTCGGCGGGTGTCACCCGGGCGGCCTTGAACGCCGCACGCAGCTCGGGGAGGGACAGATGCCCCTGGGCTCGCCCTCGGTCAAGCAGGTCGTCGAGGGTTGCCGGGGTTGTCACGCTCGTGGGCGGGGTAGCCACGGCGGTTCGGGGCATGAGGACACCTCCTCCATCATCGCGGAGTCGTCTTTGCAAGGAATGTCAGGGTGGGTGGCACCAGTATCAATAACGCTGGAAGACGTGGATTGTTCCCGCTCAGGGCACCGTGACCGGTTTCATGTGACGTTCGACGCGCTTGGGGAGCCACGGTGTGTGATCGACTCGGGCTCGGACACACGGCCGCGCACCGAACCCCGGCAAGGATCAGCCGTACAACACCTTCTCCCTGTCTATTTTAGCCCTGGACCCCGTCGTGTGCAGGGGAAACCCGGGCCCTCGGGGCCGACCGCCGCCCGGCTTTCCCGCCCGGCGCTTCTCCCTGGTTCCCTTGTTTTGCGGAAATATCCCGGTATATCAGCAGATGGATTCCTCTAAAAAGCGGAAAAATCCGGTGAGCGTTCCGGGAACCGCCGACGGCCCGCCGGGCAAGTACAGGTGTCATGTCCCGGTCGCCGAAAGGCCTTGAAGCATGAACCCACCTCACCCGGCCGTCGTCGTCCCCGAGGACGACGCCGCGGTCATGGGCCGATCCCGGGATGAGCCCGAGGCGTTCGCGGAACTCTTCGAGCGGCACGCCGCGGAGATCAAGAGGTATGTGATCCGGAGGCTGGGCGCGGACCACGCCGAGGACGTCGTCGCGGAGACCTTTCTGGTCGCGTTCCGGCGGCGGGGTTCCTACGACCCGGCCCGCTCCGACGCCCGCCCCTGGCTCTACGGCATCGCCACCAACCTGATCGGCCGCCATCGGCGCACCGAGATCCGGCTGCTGCGGGTGGTCGAACGGACCGGGGCCGACCCGGTCGTGGAGTCGTTCACCGAACGCAGCGACACCCGGGTCAGCGCGACGGCGGCCCGCCGGAGCCTGGCGGCCGCGCTCGCCAGGCTCCCCGCGGCGCACCGGAACGCGCTGCTCCTGCTGGCCTGGGGCGGGCTCACCTACGAGGAGACCGCCGCCGCGCTCGGCGTCCCGATCGGCACGGTGCGCTCCCGGATCAGCCGCGCCCGGACCAAGATGCGGGCGGCCCTCGGCGGGGCCGACCCCACGGCGTTGAGAGAGGAAACCACCCATGGATGAGATCGGCCGGCTCGAACGGCTGCGCGAGGAAGTGCCGCTGCCGCGGCCGGAGGAGCTGGACCCCGAGCGGGGCCGCCTCCACGCCGCGATCGCCGCCGCGCCCCCGCGGACCGCGCCGCGGCGCCCGTACCCGCTCGGATTCGGCCTGCGTGGGCTGGGGCTCAAGGTCGCCCTGGCCACGGGGGTCGCGGCCGCGGTCACCGTCCCCCTGATCATGACGGGCGGCGATCCCGCGATCGAGACCTTCACCCCCGACCGGGTGCGGCTCTCCGCCGCCCAGGTGCTGGACCTGGCCGCGGAGACGGCGAGCCGGGAGGAGGAGCTGAACCCTCGCCCGGAGCAGTACGTCTACACCGAGTCCCAGACGATGTACGGGAGTTTCGCCATGACGGTGGATGAGAACGCCAAGGCGAACTCCTCCTCCGGACCGGGAGGGCAGTCACGCTATCTCTACCGGACCGAACGCCGAATCTGGCTGTCCGCGGACCGGAGCCGGCTCGGCGCACTGATGATCAAGCACCTTGAGCCGAGGCCCTACCCGGGCTGGCCGCTGCCCGCGCACGCGAAGGACGACGTGGGGCAGGTGGAACGGCTGCCGCTGGACGACTGCGGCCGGAAGGGGCCGGACTGGAGCCGGACCGACGCGGTGTACCTGCGTTCCCTGCCGACCGACCCGGAGGCCATGCGCGAGCACCTCTACAGCGGGCAGGACGGCAAGGAGGGGGCGGACCGGGACTACGCCGCCTGGAACCGCGCCCGGGAGATGCTGATGGAGACCTACCTGCCTCCCGCGCAGCGATCGGCGCTGTTCCGCGCCGCCGGGCTCATCCCCGGCGTGCAGCTCGTCGACCGGGCCGAGGACGCGGCCGGACGCGAGGGGATCGCGGTGGCCAAGATCCACCAGGGGGTCAGCGAAGAACTCCTCTTCGACCGCCTGACCTATCGCTTCCTCGGCGAGCGTGCCGTGGTGACCGACGAGAGCCAGGCCAAGTCACCGGTGGGCAGCCTGATCGCCTCGACGGCGGCGTTGAAGGTCGAGGTGGCCGACGGGCTTCCCGATTTCGCGAAGGGGTTCGTCCCCGGCCGGCAGTGCACGGACGTGGCCGACGGGGAGGCTCCGCCCGCGTCGAACGACTGACCGGCCGGATCCCGCGGACGGCACATGGGGCGGTCTCCTCGCGGAGACCGCCCCATCGCGTTCCGGGATCAGTTCCCGGTCTTCTTCGGGACGACCGTGACGGCGGGCATCGGGAAGGGCTCCGCCTCGTCGAGGCGGTCCTTCCAGTGCTCGAAGACCTCCACGGGGTTGTCGTTGCCCAGGTCCTTGCGGACCACGAAATCCTTGGGGTCGCGTGTGCTCTCCGCCTCCTTGGGGACCGCCGGGCCGGGTACGGTGCCCGGGGCCTCTCCCGGAGCGTACGTCGGGGCGGGCTCCCCGGCCTGGTCGAGCCGGACGGCGGAGGCGGCGGCCGCGACGGATATTCCCCCGACGACGACGGCCGCCACTACAGCCGCGGAGATCCACACTTTGCGTGGTGGGTTCATCGAGGCGTCCTTCCTTGGGTTGTCCCTCGAGTATTGGACGCACCATTTATCGGTTCAGGTTCCATACGGGCGATCATTCTGGCGCGGACGGCCGATCCTTGACAGGGTTTTGTGGAGAGTCACCGGTCGCCGGGTTTCACCGGACCGCCGGGATCGCCCCGGATCAGGCCGGGTTGGCCTCGGCGACCGCGACCGGGCGATAAACCAGGCCGAGCCGCCGGTACATGCGAATCGCACCGGTGTTCCACTCGTCGACGGCGAGCGCCGCCGTGCCGTACGCCTCGACGAGCTCGGCCAGCACCCCCGCGCACATCCGGGCGCCGTGGCCGCTCCCCCGCGATCCGGGGGCGACGGCCACCCCGGCGAGAAACCCCAGGGTGGGGGCGCTCCACGCGTCGGCCGCGATCGCGATCAGCTTCCCGTCCGGCTCGCGCAGTCCCGCCCAGCGCCGGACCCCGGGGATACCCGGCCGGGCGTAGGAGGCGGGGTAGACCTCGTCGAGGAACCGGGTCACCTCCGGGTCTGCGGCGGAGCCGAGCCAGGTCGGGGTACGGGCCGCGCCGGGGGCCGCCGACGTCTGCATCCAGCCGAACTCGGCGCGGAGTCCGACCCCGGGCACCCGGGCGGCGAGCTCCCGGATGAGCGCGGCGTCCCCGATCGGCTGAAACCGGTGCCCGGTGCGGGCGAGTGCCTCGGGGAGGAGGCGTGCCGCGTCGGCGGGAGGCCCGACGATCGCGAGCCGGTTCGCCCGGGCGACGTCGGCGCCGCTCACGGCGAGCGCCCCGCCGAGGGCGAAGGCCCGATGCCCCGGCGCCAGCCCCTGGCCGACCCAGAGGGGCAGGGGGTCGCCGCCGACCGCCTCGATCAGCTCCGGGAACGAGGTGATCTCCCGTACCTCCGTCATCGGGTCCACCCCGATTCCGGGGACGACGGCCCGGGATGCGCGACGTCGGTGCGCCCGTGGGCGGGGGTGGCCCTCCCGGTCACCGGCATTGGATCTCCCTTCCAGGAAGCTCGCCGAAGTGATGTCCCAGACAACAAAGACGTCAGAGACATATCCGGTACGGGAGATTAGCGAGCTATGCCCGGCGGAGGGCCTCCAGGTCGGGTTTTCCCGACGGAAGCGACGGGACGGCGTCGACGAGACGCAGTTCGCGCGGCGCGGCGTGGCCCGGGAGCCGCTCCTTGACGTGCTCGCGGAGCGCGGCGAGGACCGGCGGCGCCGCGGGGTCCCGGGGAACCACGACGGCGACGACCCGCTCCCCCCACTCGGGGTCCGGCCGGCCGACCACGACCACGTCGCGGACGTCCGGGTGCGTGCCGAGGACCGCCGCGACGGTCTCCGCGACGACCTTCTCCCCGCCGGTGTTGATCACGTGGTCGGCCCGGCCCAGGACCCGCAGCCGCCCGCCTTCGAAGACCCCCAGGTCGGAGGTGGTGAACCACTTGCCGGGGCTTTCGCCGGGAGCCCCGTACGGCGCCGCGGGGTCGCGATATCCGGAGAACAGGACCTCACCGGCGATCCTGATCCGGCCGAGGGGGTCGAGGTCGAGGTCGACGCCGTCCAGGGGCAGTCCGTCGTAGACGCAGCCGCCGCACGTCTCGCTCATGCCGTACGTCGTGACCACCCGCGCGCCCCGCCCGGCGGCCTCCGCCAGCAGGCCCGGTGGCGCGGGGGCGCCGCCGAGCAGGATCGAACGGAACCCCGAGAGGTCGTACCCGAGGTCGATCATCCGCCGGAGCTGGGTCGGCACGAGGGAGACCCGGTCGGCGCCGGAAGCGGCCACCGCGCCGGGGTCGAAGCCCTCGTGGACGATCGGCTCCGAGCCGCTCAGCAGCGCCCGGACCAGCACTTGGAGGCCGGCGACGTGGGAGATCGGCAGGCAGCACAGCCAGCGCTCCCCCGGTGTCGCGCCGAGCCGGGCGAGGGAGGCGGCGGCCGAGGCGCGCAGGGCGTGCGCCGACAGCTGGACCCCTTTGGGAACCCCGGTGGAGCCGGAGGTGGCGATGACGACGGCGATCTCGGCGGGAACCCCGGCCCCGCCGCGGAGCGGCCGTACCCCGTCCTCGTCGCGCAGGTGCGTCGGACGCAGCGCGGTCAGCAGCCCGCGCAGGGCGGGCGCGGGCGACCCGGGGTTGAGGGGGAGGACCGCGGGGCCGCCGTCGAGCGCCTCCGCCACCGCGTGGCGCAGCTCGGGTCCGGGGGGCAGCACGACCGCGTGCACGGGACGCATCAGCACGGTCGTAAGGTTAGCCGGAGGCGTTTCGCGGTCCGCCGACCGCACGTGACACGCCTCGAATGCCGGGCGGCGGTCCAGTGGATTGGGGGAAGATGTGGGTTTGTCGGAGAATGCGAGCATGACGCCAGAGACGAACGACGAAGCGAACGTGATCGTGAGCACGCTGCCCTGGAAGCGCTCCGGTGAGTACGAGGACATCGTCTACGAGACCGCCGAGGGCATCGCGAAGATCACGATCAACCGTCCCGAGCGGCGCAACGCCTTCCGGCCCACCACCCTGTTCGAGCTGCGCGACGCGTTCGACCGGGCCCGCGACGACGGCGAGGTCGGCGTGATCATCTTCACCGGGGCCGGGACCGAGGCGTTCTGCTCCGGCGGCGACCAGAAGATCCGCGGCGACGACGGCTACATCGGCCCCGACGGCATCGGCCGGCTCAACGTGCTCGACCTGCAGGTGCAGATCCGCCGCCTGCCCAAGCCCGTCATCGCCATGGTCGCCGGGTACGCCGTCGGCGGCGGGCACGTCCTGCACGTCGTCTGCGACCTCACCATCGCCGCCGAGAACGCCCAGTTCGGGCAGACCGGCCCGAAGGTGGGCTCATTCGACGCCGGATACGGCTCCTGGCTGCTCGCCGAGACCGTCGGGCTCAAGCGGGCCCGGGAGATCTGGTACCTCTGCCGCTTCTACGACGCCCAGACCGCCTACGACTGGGGCCTGGTCAACAAGGTCGTCCCCCTGGAGCGGCTGGAGGAGGAGACCGTCCAGTGGTGCCGTGAGCTGCTGGAGAAGTCCCCGCTCGCCCTGCGCATGCTCAAGGGCGCCCTCAACGCCGTCACCGACGGCGCCGCCGGCATGCAGCAGTTCGCCGGGGACGCCACCCTCCTCTACTACATGAGTGAGGAGGCCCAGGAGGGGCGGGACGCGTTCAAGGAGAAGCGCAAGCCCGACTTCGGCAAGTTCCCCAAGCGTCCCTGATGGCGACCCTGTCACCGGTGGGCACGCTCCGGGCCTTCGCCATCCCCATGCGGATCCCGTTCCGCGGCCAGACCCGGCGCGAGGGCGTGCTCCTCCACGGGCCCGCCGGATGGGGCGAGTTCTCGCCCTTCCCCGAGTACGGCCCGCGCGAGGCCGCCCGCTGGCTGGCCTGCGCACGGGAAGCCGCGTTCGACGGCTGGCCCGCGCCGCTGCGCGAGGTGATCCCGGTCAACGTCACCGTCCCCGCGGTCGTCCCCGAACGCGCCCACGAGCTGGTACGGCGGTCCGGCTGCCGTACCGCCAAAGTGAAGGTGGCGGAGAAGGGGCAGGCGTTCAGGGACGACCTCGCCCGGGTCGAGGCGGTACGCGACGCCCTCGGCCCCGGCGGGGCGGTCCGGGTCGACGTCAACGGCGCCTGGTCGGTCGAGCAGGCCGTCCGCAACCTGCGGGAACTCGGCCGGTTCGGCCTGGAGTACGCCGAGCAGCCGTGCGCGACCCTGGGCGAACTGGCCGCGGTACGCCGCGCCGTGGACGTGCCGATCGCCGCCGACGAGTCGATCCGCCGCGCCGAGGACCCGCTGAAGGTGCGGGCCGCGGAAGCCGCCGACATCGCGGTGCTCAAGGTGCAGCCGCTCGGCGGGGTCCGCGCCGCCCTGCGCGTCGCCGAGGCCTGCGGCCTGCCGGTGGTCGTCTCCAGCGCCGTCGAGACCTCCGTCGGCCTCGCCGCCGGGCTGGCCCTCGCCGCCGCGCTGCCCGAGCTGCCCTACGCCTGCGGCCTCGGCACGATGTCGCTGCTCGCCGGGGACGTCACCGCCGACCCGCTGACCCCGGTGGACGGGGCGATCGCCGTACGGCGTCCGGAGGTGGACCCGGAGTCGCTGGCGGCGTACGAGATCGACGCGCCGGCCTGGCTCGACCGGCTCACCGCCGCGGGAGAGTTCGAGTGAGACGGGTTTCCCAGTTGTGTACGACGGCCGGGCCGCCTCCGGTTCACGCGGAGGGCGGGCCGTGAAAGATCTCCCGTTGCCCGGGCGTCGGGTACGGCCTGCACGGGCCGGACGTGGAACCCGGAGCGTCTGCGCAGGCCGTACGGCATTCCCTCGGTCCACCGGCGGAGCGGTTCCCGGGAAAGGCGGATCAGCGTGAATCCGGCGACCGCGCTCGCCACCGTGCTCGTCGACGAGCTGGTGCGCTGTGGCCTCACCGACGTCGTCCTGGCCCCCGGCTCCCGCTCGGCGCCGCTCGCCCTCGCCCTCTGCGCCGAGGAACGGATCCGGCTGCACGTCCGCATCGACGAGCGGTCCGCGGCGTACCTCGCCCTCGGGCTCGCCAAGACGAGCGGCCGCCCCGTCGCCGTCGTCTGCACCTCCGGCAGCGCCGTCGCCAACCTGCACCCCGCCGTGATCGAAGCCGGGGAGGCCCGCGTCCCGCTGATCCTGCTCACCGCCGACCGGCCCCCCGAACTCCGCGACACCGGCGCCAACCAGACCATCGACCAGGTGAAACTGTTCGGGTCGACGGTCCGCTGGTACGGCGAGACGGGCGTCCCGGAGAACCGGCCCGGCCAGGTCGCCTACTGGCGGTCTTTGGCCTGCCGGGTCTGGCGGCGCAGCCTGGCGCCCGACCCCGGGCCCGTCCACCTCAACGTCCCCTTCCGGGAACCGCTCGTCCCCGACGGCGACACCACCTGGTGCGAGCCGCTGGACGGCGCGGCCGGCCACCCGCGGGTACGCGGCGGGGCGCCCTCCCCGCACACCGCCGTGCGCGTCCCGCCGGGCATGCGCGGCGTCCTCGTCATCGGCGAAGGCGCCACAGGCGTCCCCCGGTACGTGGCCGCCGCCGAGGCGGCCGGTTGGCCCGTCCTGTCCGAACCGCACGGCTGCGGCCGGTACGGCGACCACGCCGTCTCCACCTACCACCACCTGCTCGGCGTCCCCGAGTTCGCCGACCGGGCGCAACCCGACGTCGTCGTCGTCCTCGGCCGTCCCGGGCTCTCCCGGCCCCTGCTCTCCTGGCTCGCCCGGGCCGCCGAGCACATCGTCGTCGACCCCGACCTCGCCCGCTGGCCCGACCCGACCAGGACCGCCACCCAGGTCGCCCAATCCGTCGAGATCCCCGCCGTCCCCGGCCCCGCCGACTGGCTCGACCACTGGCGCTCGGCCGACCTCGCCGCCCGCACCGCCGTCGACCGCGTCCTGGACCGGGCGGACGAGATCACCGAACCCCGGCTCGCTCGCGACCTCGTCGAACTGCTGCCCGGCGACTCCCTGCTGACCGTGGGCCCCAGCATGCCGATCCGCGACCTGGACCAGGTCATGCGGCCCCGGCGCGGGCCGCGCATCCTGGCCAACCGCGGCGCCTCCGGCATCGACGGCGTGGTCTCCACCGCCGTCGGCGCGGCGCTCGCCCACGACGGCCCCGCCTACGCCCTCCTCGGCGACCTCACCCTGCTGCACGACCAGAACGGCCTGATCATCGGCCCCAACGAACCCCGGCCCGACCTGTGCCTCGTCGTGGTCAACAACGACGGCGGCGGCATCTTCTCCCTGCTCCCCCAAGCCGCCCTCACCGGCCCCTTCGAACGCGTCTTCGGCACCCCGCACGGCGTCGACCTCGCCGCCGTAGCCGCCGCCACGCGCACGCCGTACACGCTACTCACGTCCCTCACCGAGTTGCCCAAGGCCATCCTCGGCGAGGGAATCCGCATCGTCGAAGCCCAAACCGACCGCACCCGCAACGCCGAAATCCACACCCTCATACGCGACGCCGCCACCCGGGCCGTACGCGACCTGATGTCCATCTGAAATCAGGCAACATGATCAGAGACAGATCGACCGGGCGGTCCGGGCTCAGAAGATCTGTGAACGTGACCACTATGGACCGGCGACGGGGACGTACGAGAGGCACGTGTAATGGCTGGCTATCACACTCGGTGGGTACGCACTCCAGCACAGGTGGACGATCCCGAGAGAATCGCCATTCGCGAGGCGCTGGCCTTCGGCAAGGCCCTCTACGACCGGCGCACCGAACTCGGTCTGACCGTCGCCGAACTGGCTCACCGGGCGGGGATGACCGACGACGAGATCGAGTGCATCGAGGAAGGCGGCACCGCGCCCACGGTGGCGCTGCTCCGGCTCCTGGCTGCGGCTCTCGACGCCGACGTCCGCTTGACCTCCGGCCACGATCTCGGTTCCCTCTGGTTCGAGGCCCACGCGGCGTAACACACGAGCTTGGTCCGACAGCGTCCCACACGACCGGAACCGGCCTGATCGTCTCGTCGGCGCCGGTCATCGATGGCCTTACAAGATCGCACAATTATGGTTCGGTGAACCGCCGGTCGGCGAGGCAGTCTGTCGCGCCTGCTCAGGCCGGTGTCGGCTCAGGGCTTCACCGGGGGTGCGTTCGCCGCCGGATCCGCTTGAGGACGCGTAGCCACCACGAGTTCTCCCGTGTTGCGCGATCACGGGAGAGGTCGAGGTTCTCCCGCAACAGTCCGGTCAGCGGATGGTCCGTGCTGAGTACCTGTTCGCAGTCCGCCAGGGTTGATTCGTACAGGACGATTGCGAGATCGATTTGCCCGGCCTCGAGGTAGGCGGTGGCGAGGTTGTTGCGGGTGGTGAGGATGTCGGGATGGTGGGGGCCGAGGATCCGTTCTTGGTCGGCGAGGAGGGTTTGAAGGAGGGTGAAGGCGAGATCGAACCGCCCGGAGTCCAGATAGGAGTTGGCGAGGTTGCTGCGTGCGGTGAGAGTGAGGGGGTGATCGGGTCCGAGTATCCGCTCGCACTCGGAGAGGTTTTCCCGATTGAGGGTGACGGCCTGGGCGTATTGCCCTAGCTCCCGGTACGCACCTGCCAAGTTGTTGCGCGTTCTGAGGGTTTCGGGGTGGTGGGGGCCGAGGATGCGTTCCTGGTCCGCGAGGAGAGACTGGTAGAGGGCGATGGTCTGAGTGGATTGCCCAGCCTCGTTGTAGGCGAGAGCGAGGTTGTTGCGCGTTCTGAGGGTTTCGGGGTGGTGGGGGCCGAAGATGCGTTCCTGGTCCGCGAGGAGAGACTGGTAGAGGCCGATGGCAAGGTCGAGTTGGCCGGCCGTCTGATAGGCGACGGCGAGGTTGTTGCGCGTTCTCAGGGTCTCAAGGCGGTGGGGGCCGAAGATGCGTTCCTCGTCGGCGAGGAGAGACTGGTGGAGGCCGATGGCAAGGTCGAGTTGCCCGGCCGTCTGATAGGCGAGAGCGAGGTTGCTGCGCGTTCTCAGGGTCTCAGGGTGGTCAGACCCCAAAATGCGTTCTTGGTCGGCGAGGCTCTCCCTGTTAAGGGTGATGGCAAGGTCGACCAGCCCTGCCTCCAGGTAGGCGAGCACGAGGGTGGCGCGGTTTATGAGGGTATCGGGGTGGTCGCGTCCCAGGACGTTCTGGAAGTCGGTGACCGTCACCTCCAACAGGGTGATGGCGCGACCTGGGTCGGCCAGGTCGATCAGGTACCGGCCGCTCCAGTGACGCAGGGTGAGCAGGTCCGCGGAGATCCGGCCCTCAGCCCTGGCGATGGCGTACAGGGCGTCGGTCTGTTCCAGGAGCGCCTCCACGGCGGCGCGGGCATTCCAGGTTTCGGCGCCTTCGGGGATCAGAGTGTTGAACGCCGACAGCAATTGGGTGGCGGTGTCCAGGATCCCTGCGAGATTGTCCTCATGGCGAGCGCGTTCACGCAGGACCCGCTGGATGAGGCGGTGCATGAGGATCGTGGTGCCGTCCTCGGTGAAAGTGATCAACGAGTGGTCCGCGAGCCCGGCGAGGATCTCGTCGAGCCTTGCCCGGTCGGCGGGGTCGTCAACGACGTCGCGGAACAGGGCGCGGGGTATCCCGGCGGGAGACAGGACCGCGAGCACGCCCAATGCCTCCCAGGTGTCCTCGTCGCCGGCCTCGGCCTGGGTCACCGACAGCAGGATCGCCTGGGCGGTGCCGTGGGGGTAGACATCACCGTCCTGGTGGGGCAGATGCTCCTCAAGCGGGAAGTCCGTGAGCAGGTGGAGGTATTCGGAGTAGCCGACGTGCCGTCGGGCGATGACGGAGGCTGCCTGGGAGAGGGCGAGGGGAAGGTGGCCCAGTTCGGAGGCGAGGTTCGCGGCGGCGGAATCGTCGCTGAGCCCGGTGCGCCGCCGCAGGAACAGCAGCGCCTCCTCCGGGGTGAACTCCTCGATGTGCACGGGGGTGTGGAGGCGGCCGAAAGCGGTGTTGCGGGAGGTGATGATCACACGGGTCATCCCGGTGGCGGGGCACCAGCGGCGGACCAAGTCGGGGTCGACGGCGTTGTCGAACACCAGCAGCGCCGGGGACCAGGATCCGGCCAGCCGATGCTTCGCGCGGGTGGCGGCGGCGTGGGAGTCGTCGTCGGCGCCGCAGATTCCCAGGCGGTGGGCGAGGGCGGCGAGCCCGGCGAGGATCTGGTTCTCGTTCTCGGCGGCGATCCAGGCGATCAGGGGCCATCCGGCGTGCTGGCAGGCCCAGGCGTAAGACGCCGCCAGAGTGGTTTTGCCGACCCCCGGCAGCCCGGTGAGAGCGCAGATCACTGCGGCGCCCTCCGCGGCCACCTGCTCGTGCAGCCGCCGGAGCAGGTCCTCGCGGGGCTGGAACCCGGGTGGCTGCTGGGGGATGTCCCCCTCGACGATCTGCTCCGGCGCGGTCGGCGGCCCGCCTTGGGCGATGGTCACGTTCCCCTGGACGTTGCCGATCTGCAGCAGGTCCCGGTACACGGTGGACCCGCTCACATGCGGATCCGGCCTTTCGGCGCCCGGCCCCGGGCCGGCCCCGGTCATCGTCGTTCCCTCGTGGTGCCGTCGATGTCGGCAACCGGAATCCCTCGACCCGGTCGAAGGGCCGTTGCAATCCTGGAACCACCGGATGCGACACCCCTGCCGAACATCCCATCGTGATTCGCGGGGCTTCGCCGCCTCATGACCCCAATACTCCTTCCCGAACCTGCGCCCGGCGGTGGATTTCGACGAGGATTCGGTCAGCCCCCGATGATCCTGCGAATTGCCCTGAGCCAGCCCGGGCCGCTCTCCTGTGCGCTTCGGCGGGCGAACTCGAGGTTCTCCCGGACCGTGTGGGTCATGGGATGGTCGGGGCTGAGGACGCGCTCGCAGTCCGCGAGGATCTCTTCGTAGAGTGCGATCGCCTGAGGGACCTGTCCGGCTTTCCGGTAGGCGACGGCGAGGTTGTTGCGGCTGAGGAGCGTGTCCGGGTGGTGGGGCCCGAGGAGGCGCGCCCGGTCGGCGAGCGTGACACGGTACAGCTCGAAGGCTTGGTCGTGCCTGCCCTCCGCCGTGTAGGCGAGGGCGAGGTTGTTGCGGCAGTTGAGGGTGTCCGGATGGTCTGGGCCGAGGACGCGTTCCAGGTCGGCGAGGGTCTTCTCGAAGAGCGTGACGGCCTGGGAGAGGTGTCCGGCGTGCTGATGGGCGAAGGCGAGGTTGTTGCTCGTGCCGAGGGTCTGCGGATGGTCGGGGCCGAGTACCCGTTCGCGGTCTGCGAGTACGGCCTGATGGAGCGCGACGGCCTCGGTGGGTCGCCCGGCCTGCTGGTAGGCACGGGCGAGGTTGTCCCGGCTGGTGAGCGTGTCAGGGTCGTCGGATCCCAGAATCCGTTCCCTGGCGGTGAGGACGACGTGATGGAGGTCGATCGCCTGGGTGAAGCGTCCCACGTCCTGGTAGGCGAGGGCGAGGTTGTAGCGCGTGGTCAGGGTGTCCGGATGGTCGGGCCCGTCGATGCGTTCCCTGGCGGTGAGGACCACGTGCAGAAGTGAGATCGCCTCGGCGGGCCGTCCCAGGTCCTGATAGGCGAAGGCGAGCAATGCGCGGGCGCGGAGTGCGTCCGGATGGCCGTGCTCCAGGATGTCCTCGAAGTCGTTGAGCGTCGCCTGTGCCAGGGGAACGGCCCGGTCGGGAGCGGCCAGACCGAGCAGGGCGGAGACGCCCCACAACCGGAGGAGCATCAACTCGTCGGAGAGCAGGCCGGCTGCCTTCGCGACCGGGTAGAGGGCGTCGCACTGCTCGAGGACCGTGTCGACGGCGACCCGGGCGCCCCAGGTCTTGGCGCCGTCGGGAATCAGCTCGGCGAACACCGTCAGCAGGCCGGTGGCGCCGCGGACCGCCTCGGCCGGGTCGTGGCCGAGCAGGGCACGTTCGCGCAGCACACGCTGGACGAGGCGATGCATGAGGATGGTGCCGCCGTTCTCGGTGAAGGTGATCAGCGAGGCGTCGGCGAGCCGGGCGAGGGTTTCGCCGAGCGTCGCCCGGCCGGCGGGATCGTCGATCACCTCGTGGAACAGCGCCCGTGGTATCCCGGCCGGGGAAAGGACCGAGAGGAGGTCCAGAACCTCGTGCGTGTCCTCGTCGTCGGGTTCGAGCTGGCCGACCGAGAGCAGGATCGCCTGAGCGGTGCCGTCGGGGTAGGCGTCGCCGTCGTGGCGGGACAGGTGCTCCGGCAGCGGGAAGCCCGCGAGCAACTCCAGGTACTCGGGGTAGCCGATGCCTCGACGGGCGATCACGGAGGCGGCCTGGGAGAGGGCGAGCGGGAGCCGGCCTAGTTCGGCCGCCAGGCGCCGCGCTCCGGCGTCGTCGGAGAGCCCGGTACGTTCCCGCAGGAACCGCAGGGCCTGCTCGTCGGTGAACTCTTCGACGGGGACCGGCGGGTGGAGGCGGCCGAAGGCCGCGTTGCGGGAGGTGACGATCACCCGGACTGCACCGGTCGACGGACACCAGCGGCGGATCACGTCGGGGTCGGCGGCGTTGTCGAAGACGAGCAGGCTCGGGGTGTCCATCCCGGCCAGCCGGTTCCTGGCCTTGGTCGCCGCGGTGTGGGCGTCGTCGTCGGGGAGGCGGATCCCCAGCCGGTGGGCGAGGGAGCCGAGCCCGGCGACGATCTGGTTCTCGTTCTCCGCGGCGATCCAGGCCACCAGGGGCCATTCGGCGTGCCGGCAGGCCCAGGCGTAGGACGCCGCCAGGGTGGTTTTGCCGACCCCCGGCGTCCCGGTGAGCGCGCAGATCACCGCCGCTCCCCCGGCGGCCACCTGATCGTGGAGCCGTCGGAGGAGGTCTTCCCGGGGTTGGAACCCCGGGGGCTGGGCGGGGATGTCGCCTTCGACGATCCGTTCCGGCTCGGGCTGCGGCCCGGCCTGGTTGATGATCACGTCTCTGGCGACGTTGCCGATCTGGATCAGGTCCCGGAGCACGGCGGACCCGCTCACCTCCAGATGGATCCCGTCCCCTCCCACCCCGGTCACCGCCCCGCCGACCCGGTGCGCTCGCCGCGTACGGCCGCCTGGCCGGGTTGTTCACGCCACACCCACGGGGTTCGCCGTCTCATGACGCCATAGTGCTCGCTGTCTCCGTGTTTGGCAGCACATCATTTCTTACGATGATCTGAGCGTTGTACGGCGGCGTGCCCGGCCCATCGGGCCCCTGACGGCGGGCGCCTCCGCAGGCCCGCCGCCAGGGTGTCCGGTGCCGGTCAGTCGACGGGGACGACCGTGTCGGGTGTCGATACCGCCCCCGGCCTTCGCCACCGCGTCGGCGTGCTCGTCGAGGGCATCGACCTCCGCCGTTTCGTCCCCGCCCCGGGCGGCGATGCCGGCCGCGACCCGCCGGAGTTCGCCGAGGGTACGGCTCGCGGGGTGAACGTAAGCCCCTGCTCCGGGGCAGGTACGGGCCACGGCCCCTCCGCTCGCGCCCCCTCCTCCGGAAATCACGGCGATCTTGCCGGACAGCGGCATGGTCAATCCCCCCGGGGTTCGCCGGCCTCGCCGGAGACGTCCTCGGCGAGCTGTTTGATCGTCGCCAGCCGCTCGTCCCAGCGGGCCGCCACCAGCGCCATCGATCGGGTGGCGGCGTCGAGCCGTTCCGGGCGCACGCCGTACCGGACCTCCCGGCCGTGCCGCCGCCCTTCCACGAGGTGTACCCGTTCGAGGACCGCCAGGTGTTTGGCGACGGCCTGGCGGGTGACGGGCAGTCCGGCGGCGAGCGTGGTGGCGGTCGCCTCCCCGTCGGTGAGCAGGAGGTCGAGCAGCCTCCTGCGGATCGGGTCGGCGACGGCCGCCCACAGCTCGTCGGACTCGTCGTCGTGCCGGATCATCCGGCGTGCGGCCGCGCGAGGTACTCGCGGAGCTCGTCCAGCTCGCTCCGCCAGCCGCCCGTGTTCTCGGCGACGTAGCGCTCCTTCTCCTCCTCGGGCAGGTCGAGCTCCGGGAATCCGCTCTCCACCACGCGGAGCAGGGTGCCCTCGCCTTCCGCGGTCAGACTCATCTCGACGAGCGTGGCCTTCCCCGGGACGGGCTGGTCCTCGCCGCGGGCCCAGCGGAAGGCGAACAGGTGCGGCGGCTCCACCCTCTCCACCCGCAGCCGCGAGGCGCCGTACTTCTCCCACACGAGAAGCCCGGCACCGCCCGGCCGCAGGTCGATCTCGGCGGTGTCGCCGAGCCACCGGTTGAGATGCTCGGGTTCGGTGACGACCGTCCACACCCGCTCCACCGGTGCGTCGATCCGAATCTCCCGCTCGATCCGTTCGGGAACCATGTTCCCACCTCCATCCAACGTGCAACCATTGATTGCACGTCAGACTACACCATGCGCAACCATAGGTTGCAGGTGGGTTTTCCGAGGGAAGCCTTCGTCCCGGCGCCTCAACTCGTCGAAGTCCGCGTTCCGGCCCTCGGGAAGCACCCGAACCGGCGGAGGCGGAGACGGTCGCATCGCCGGCGAAGCGCCCCTCCACCGGCACTGAGCGCGACACCGGCTACCCGCCGCCGTGATTTCTCCGCCAGGCAACACCACGCCACGCAGGGCCGTACCGGTGCGTCTTCCCTCATACCGGCAGCCGTCGATCGTCTTACCGATCAACGAATGACACGTGAAACGCACCGGCGCGGCCGCGGTACTCCTACAGGGCGACCCCGAGGAGGGCGTCGGCGATGTCCTTGACGAGGGCCGGTGCGGCCGGGTCGCCCTCGTCTGAACGTTCCAAGGCCCGGTCGGCCCACTCGTCGATCGCCGCGAGGGCACCGGGGGCGTCGAGGTCGTCGGCGAGCCTGGCCCGGACCTTCGCGAGTACGGCGTCCGCGGCGGGGCCCTGCGCGAGGGAGGTCGCCTCGCGCCAGCGCGCGAGCCGTGCCTTCGCCCGGGTCAGGTCGTCCTCGAACCACTCCCAGTCGGACCGGTAGTGGTGGGCGAGCAGCGCCAGCCGGATCGCCATCGGGTCGACCTGCCCCCGGAGCCGGGAGACGAACACCAGGTTCCCCCGGGACTTGGACATCTTCTCGCCGTCCAGGGCGACCATCCCGGCGTGGACGTAGTGCCTGGCCGCCGGTGCGGACCCGGTGGCGACGTGCGCCTCGGACGCGCCCATCTCGTGGTGGGGGAAGGCGAGGTCGGAGCCGCCGCCGAGGAGGTCGACGTCCGCGCCGAGGTGGTGCAGCGAGATCGCGGTGCATTCGATGTGCCAGCCGGGACGCCCCGGGCCGTACGGCGACTCCCAGCCGGGCTCCCCGGGGCGCCGCGCCAGCCAGAGCAGGCAGTCCAGTTTGTGCTTCTTTCCCTGGCGATCGGGGTCGCCGCCGCGCTCGGCGAACAGCTCCAGCATCGGCTCCGGCCCCAGCCGGGAGACCGCGCCGAACGCGGGGTCGGCGTGGACGGGGAAGTAGACGTCGCCGTCGACGTCGTAGGCGGCGCCCCGCCGCCGGAGCCGTTCGATCAGTTCGACGACGAGGGGGATCGACTCGACGGCGCCGATGTAGTCGCGCGGCGGCAGCACCCGCAGCGCCGTCATGTCGGTGCGGAACAGCTCGATCTCCCGGTCGGCGAGTTCCCGCCAGTCCTGCCCGGTCTGCGTGGCGCGCTCCAGCAGGGGGTCGTCGACGTCCGTCACGTTCTGTACGTAGTGCACGTCCAGCCCGGCGTCGCGCCACACCCGGTTGACCAGGTCGAAGGCGACGTAGGTGTTGGCGTGGCCGAGGTGGGTGGCGTCGTAGGGCGTGATTCCGCAGACGTACATCCGGGCGGTCCCGTCGCGGGGCTCGGTGGCGAGGATCTCACCTGCGGAGGTGTCGAACAGTCGGAGCTGCTCTCCCACGCCGGGCAGGCGGGGAAGCACGGGGGTGGGCCACGATCGCATGCCTCCGAGCCTATCCGCGCCCGCGATGAGGGAAAACGCCTCCCCTGTCCAACCGGCCCACCCGAAACCGGCCATCCGGCCAGGAGCTTGGTCGGGCGACCGGTCGCCCGGAAAGCAGGATCCAAGGTCGGTGCGTCAATCATCGAGTGGGATCGGGTGGTGGCAAAACCCCGCGCCTGTGGGCGAACAACGGCCTCAAGGGACGGCGCCGGGATCGCCGACGTCCTCCCCCGGTCGCGGTGGTGCCGTCCGTCCCGGGCGTCCGGCGGCTCATCCGATGGCGCCGGCGGGGCGGGCGGGGGAGGATGGTCAGGTGGACATCGAACCCCTCCTCGCCGCCGCGGAGGAGCTGCTCGCCGTGCCGTCGACCGAGGAACGGCCCGGCGACCTGCTCCGCGCGCTTGAGCTGGTCCTCGACTTCGCCGGGCCGGGCTTCGCCGTCGAACGGTTCTCCTCGGGCGGGAAGCCGAGCGCGCTGGTCTACCCCGGCGAGCGCCCGGCGCGGTTCTCCGTGATCTTCAACGCCCACCTGGACGTCGTACCCGCCCCTCCCCACCAGTTCCGGCCGCGCCGCGAGGGCGACCGCCTGTACGCGCGGGGCGCGCAGGACATGAAGGTCTCGGCGCTGGTGCTGGCGCAGGTCTTCCGCGAGCAGGCGGCGCGCCTGCCGTACCCGATCGCGCTGCAGCTCGTCACCGACGAGGAGGTCGGCGGGCGCAACGGCACGCTCCATCAGCTGGAGCAGGGCGTGGACGCCGACTTCGCCCTCATCGGGGAGCAGAGCGGGCTGCGCGTGGTGACCGATTCCAAGGGGATGGTGGTGGCGTCGCTGCGGGCGACCGGGCGGGGCGCCCACGGCGCCTACCCCTGGCTCGGCGACAACGCCCTGGTCAAATTGGGCCGGAGCCTTGCGGACCTGCTCGCCGCCTACCCGGTCACCTCCGAGGAGGTGTGGCGGACCACCGTCAACGTCGCCCGGGTCGAGACCCCGAACCAGGCCCGCAACCAGGTGCCGGAGTCGGCGCAGGCGTGGCTGGACATCCGGTTCCCCGCCGAGGACCTCGACCTGAACGGCCGGTCGGTCCAGGAGATCGCAGGGCATCTGGCGGGGTTCTGCCAGCCGGGGGTGACCCCCGTGGTGGACCACGTCGACCCGCCGCACCACGCCGACCGGGGGCGTCCCGAGGTCCTGCGGCTGCAGCAGGCCATCCGGAACCAGGGCTACGACCCCGCCTTCCTCCGCAAGCACGGCTCCGCCGACGGTCGTTTCTACTACCGGCGGGGGGTGGACGCGGTCATCTTCGGCATCGGCGGCGACGGCCAGCACGGGCCCGACGAGTACGCCGACCTCACCACGATCGTCCCCTACCACCGCGCGCTCACCGAATTCCTCACCCTCGGCGTTTCTCCCCCCTGACCTCGGACCGGACCGGTACGGGCGAGCGTCTAGGCTCTTCGGGTGGCTGCGTTCGCTGTGATGTTCGGATTCACCTGGTGGCTCGGGCTGTACGTTCTCCTGCGCGGAGCCGGTGAGCGGGCGGCGACGCGGGCCGGTCTGGGCATCCTGCTGTACGCGCTGGCGCTGGCCGCCGAAGGGCTGCGGCTGAACCTCCCCGGGGCCTCCCCGGTGTTCGGATACGCCGAGACGATGCTGCTCGGGCTCCCGCTGCTGCTGTGGACGGGGGCGTGTCTGGCGCTGGTGCCGGGAACCGAGACCCTGGACCGGATCTGGCGGTTCGGGCTCCTCCCCGCCGGTGTCGTGGCGCTCGCCGCGGTTACCGCGAGCGGCGGGCTGTTCGGCGAGCCCCACCCGTTGTACGTCCCGCTGGCGCTGCTGCTGATCGCCCCGCTCATCGGGGTCGTGGTGCTGCTGTTCCGGGCCCGCCCGCCCCGGGTGTGGTGGCTGCTCGCCGTGGCGACGCTGTTCGCGGGGCTCGGGGGCGTGCTCTTCCTGCTGCCGGGTGGACTGCCGGGATGGCTGGTCCGCCTGTCGGTCGCGCCGGACATCCTGCTGCTCGGGGTGGCCATGTCGATGTCCGGCGCCTTCGACTCCGGCGAGCGGCTCTGGCGGGATCTGTTCCGTTCGCTGCTCGGGGCGGTGGTGGCCGGGGTGCTCTTCGGCGGGCAGGTGCTGGCGGTGGCGGCGCTGAACCCCTCGGCCGCCCCCGCGGTGTTCGGGGTGGTCGCGGCGGCCGTCGCGGTGCAGACGCTCGCCGATCCGCTGCACCGCCTGCTGGACCGGCTGGCCTTCCCGGGGAACGCCGCGATCCGCCAGGAACGGGCCGAACTCCGCGAGTCGGCCGACGCACTGCCCCGCCGGGCGGACGGCGTCCCGGCGGACGAGCGGGAGTTCGTACGGCTGACGCGGCGCGCGCTGGCCGCCTACGGCGACCTGGCCAAGCTGACCAGCAGCCCGCTGGTCAACCTCCCGGTGATCGAGGAGAGGCTGCGCGGCCGGGGCCCGGGGCAACCGCTGGACCGGGCGGCCGAACTGAAGCAGCTGCTCCTGGAGAGCATCGTCCGGTTGAAGCCGCGGGAGGGCGAGTTCGGCACCTCCGAGGAGTGGCGCTACTACAACGTCCTCTACTTCCCCTATGTGGCGGGCCTGCGGCCGTACCGGACGGGGGCCACCAAGCACGGTTTGACCGCCGTGGAAAGTCAGGCCTTCGACTGGTTCGTCACCCAAGTTCCCGAACGTACGCTCTATAACTGGCAGAACGCCGCCGCCAAGCTCGTCGCCGACGATCTTCGAACGCGGGAAAAGCAGGAAATTGGCAGTGAATGGCAGTGACATGTCTGCAGGTGGCAGTGGGTCCGATGGTCCGATGAGGGCGTCGGAAGGAGACAACGATGCTCGCCAAAGTCATCAAGATCGACATGCTTCTCTGCGCCGCCTTCGGCGTCCTGCTCATCGCCGCGGCCGGCCTGGTGGGTGACCTGATGAACCTGCCCGTGCCCTTGGTCCGCTGGGCCGGGGTCGTGCTGCTGCCCGTCGCCGCGTTCCTCGGTTACCTGGCCTCCCGGCGGGTACCCCCGCGCGGCGGAGTCCTCGCGATCATCGCGATCAACGCCCTCTGGGCGGTGGACAGCATCGTCCTGCTGTTCACCGGCTGGATCGACCCCAACCCGTTCGGCGTCGTCTTCATCGTCGCCCAGGCCCTGCTCGTCGCGGGCATCGCCGAGATGCAGTACCTCGGCCTGCGCCGCCTCGCCCCCGCGGCGGCCTGACCGGACCCGGGTGCGGCGCACGCCCCACCCCGCGTGAGCCGTACCCCAGGTGACCCGGGCTTGAACCAAGCCCGGGTCCCGGCATGTCCGCACCCGGGGCGCGGGCCCCACCCCCAAGCGAAGGTCAAGGCTTCGGCCGGGTCCGGCGTCCGCCGAGACACCGCCGGAGACGGCGAAGGACCATGGGGCCGTGCAGACCCTGACCCGTCGCCTGACCGCGCTCGCCCTGAGCCTGTCGCTGCCCTTGACCGCCTGCGCAGCCGCCGACCGGCCCCGCCCGCTCACCGAGGCGGAGATCACCCGGCTCTCCGCGATGCGCCTCGGCAACCGGACCGACCAGGTGGCGGCGGTCTTCGCACAGGTCCGCGCCGGAGACTCCGTCGACGAGGTCAGGGGCTGGGTGGACTGGCGGCAGCGCCTGCTCTACCTCGCCGTCGACGGCGCCGACCCCCGGCTGATGCAGATGGTCCCCGGACTGGTGGCGGTACGGCGTGGCGCCGTCAAAGGGGCACCCCCGCTGCCTGCCCCCCAGGACCGGTGGCGGGTGCACCGGCTGAGCCCGGCACCCGGCCAGTTCGCCGAGGCGGTGGAGCGGCTCGGCCTGGTGCTGCTCTCCCTGGCCGCGGATCGGCCGGAGAACCCGGTCCTGCTGCGGCGGGCCGGCGCCGCCTGGCTCCGCAGCGACCGGGTGGGCCCGGTGGAGGTCGACGTCTTCCGCGGCCCGGCGGCCCCCGGCCGGATCCCGGACACCCCCACCACCGTCCCGTACCACGTGGCGGCCCCCACCTCCCTGGGCACGATCCGCTACTGGGTGGACCACGGGGCCCGCCTGCGCCGCGCCGAGCTCCTCTCCGGCACCGTCGTCGACTTCGACCGCACCACCCAGGCCCGGCTCACCCCCGTGGCCGCGATCCGCCCCCGCTGAACACCGGCGGACCGCCGTCAGGGGGCGGTGTCGACCTGGTACCAGGAGGCGGGGTCGGCGGGGTCGGGGCAGAAGTCATAGCGGACGCCGCCGGGGGTGAGGGCGACCAGGCTGATCGAGCCGGTGCCCCAGACCGAGCCGTCGCCGAGCTCATGCCGGACGACCAGCGCACGCGGGTCGGTCGGCGGCAGGCCGTCGCCCCCGGTGAGGGTCAGCCATCTCCCCCACTGGTCGGCGGGGACGCCGCGCACGGCCGGGGTCGGGCGGGCGCCGGCGAAACGGGGCAGGAACCAGGCCACCCGTTCGTTCCCCGGTTCGCGTTCCCAGCCGCCGTTGACCACCATGTGGGTGCCCGGCGGCAGCTCCGCCGCGGCGAGCCCGGCCCCGTCCCAGCTGCACAGCCGTACCCCCGACCGGTCCGCGAGCAGCAGATGGAACGGGTCGTAGGCCGACAGGTCCCCGTCCGGGAGGACACCCTCCGCGGCGGCCCGCAAGGCCAGGTCCCCCCGGGACCGGCGCCCCTGCGCCGGGGCGTCGGCGCCGCGCCCGTTGAGGAGGGCCGCCACCCGGTCCCGCCCCGGGTCCACGGCCAGCCAGGTGCCCCCGGCCCGCCGGTCAAGACCGCCGACGAGCCCCGGCCACCGGGGCCAGTGCCGCGCGGGACCGGCCCAGGGTCGTCCGAGGAACTCGTCCCGGACCCCGGCGAGCAGCACCGGAACCTCCGCATGGGGCTCGACACTCACGATCACGGTACACATCGGCACCCCCGTTGCGGCGGGACATTTCCCCCGATTCTTTCGCATACCAATCGGCACTCGGCCCCGGCCCCACCCCAGGGGCCGACGTCATCCATATCACCGCGGTAGGGGGGAAGTGAGAGATCCCCGCGGGCGCCCCGTGGCCGTTAGCGTGTCCCCACCCCCCACGGAGGGCCCGAATGACTCACACCATCGGACGGCGGCGGGTCGGCGACCGGCGACCGATCAACGGCCCGGCCTCGGCGACCCCGTCGGCCGGGATCCGGGGAGACCTCGGCGTTCTCCACCCCGGATCCGCGCGCGACGGATCCGGGCGCACCACCCCGGCGGTCGACCGCACGGACGACCGGGACGACGGGCCGACCCGCAGGCCCGCGTCCCCGGCCGGCTCCGCGACCGCCGGACGACGCCGAGGCGGCTCGACCGAGCTCCTCGCCGTCATGTCGTTCCCCCCGCGCGCGGCGACCGTCGACCTCGGTGACCGCGCGTGCGACACCACAAGGCCGAGGAGGCCCCATTGAGAACACGCAGCGTCCTTCGTACCGCGGCGACCGCCGCCCTCGGGCTGTCCCTCCTGGTGGGCACCGGAGCCGCGGCGTCCCCCGCGTCGGCGAGCAGCGGCGCCGTACGGGTGCTCAAGTACAACAGCAGCCAGGCCGGTGAGTTCCGGTCGGTCATCGCCCAGGCCGTGCAGATCTGGAACAGCAGCGTGACCAACGTCCAGATCGTCGCGGGATCCCCGGCCGACATCACGTTCTACGTGGACAACGGCTGGCCGCGGGCGATGCCGACGAGTCTGGGCCGCGGCCGGATCTGGATGGGCCGTCAGGCCACCGGCCAGGGCCACAACGCCCTGCGCATCGGAACGCACGAGATCGGCCACATCCTGGGTATGCCCGATCGGCGGACCGGCCTGTGCTCCCAGCTGATGTCGGGCTCCAGCGCGGGTACCTCCTGCACCAACCCCAACCCCAACGCCGCCGAGATCGCCGAGGTCAACCGGTACTTCGCCGGACAGGTGGCGCCGAGCATCGAGTACAACAAGGAGTACGTCAACCGCTGAGCACGCCTGTTCGGGTCAGGCGGAACGCGACCGGCCGGGGCGAGCGCTCGCCCCGGCCGGTCCCGCGTCCGGCTCCCGGAACTGCCGGGCGGACGCCCGATTCGCGCGTGCGGCGCAAGCAGGGCGGACACCGCAGGGAACGTGTACGGCGGATACGGCGGGCGCCGCGTCAGATGGCCGGCCAGGGCACCGCGGGCCAGTCCCCCGAGGGACCGGGGTGCACCCCGGTGTCGAGCAGCCGCCGTACCCGCTCCCACGTGGCGGTGACCTCGCGCAAGGTCAGCAGCTCGCGGAGGCGCCTGCCCAGCGGACCGTCGTCCAGGTCGCGCTCCAGCCGGGCCAGGACCCGGACCGACTCCCGCAGCAGCGGCTTGCCCCGCCACTGCCACAGGACGGTACGGAGTTTGTCCTCCGCGGCGAAGCAGACCCCGTGGTCCACCCCGAAGATGTGCCCGTCCCGCAGGGGCAGCAGATGCCCGCCCTTGCGGTCGGCGTTGTTGACGACGGCGTCGTACACCGCCATGCGCCGCAGCGCGGGGTCGTTGCGGCTGCGCACCAGCGCGACGAGGTCCACCTCCCGGTTGGGTTCCACCCACAGCTGGCACATGCCGGGGCCGTACGGGCCGTCGCGGTAGACGGTGGGCGGGACGATCCGCCAGCCGGTGGCCGCCGACACCTCGTACGCGGCGACCTCCCGGGCGGCCAGGGTGCCGTCGGGGAAATCCCAGAGCGGCCGCTCACCCCGGACCGGTTTGTAGACGCAGGCGGCCGAGCGCCCCTCCAGGGTCACCGTGCAGTAGAGGGTCAGGTTGGACGCCTCGACCAGCCGCCCGGCGACCTCCAAGCGCCCGTTGCCCAGCAGGCGCAGCGCGTCCCCGTCCGTGAGGTACGACTCGGATCCGGAGAAGTCTCCGGTGCTCACATCACCTCCGCCCCCGGCGGCTGATCGCCCCGAGCGGGGCCGTCCGGCCGTCATCAGTCACCTCACGCCCCCCGGCTGCCGTTCTGCCGGGGACACACGTGCCCGTCCGGGTCGATGGGGAGGTTGCACAGCGGGCAGGCCGGCCGCCCCGAGGAGACCAGGTCCAGCGCGCGCTTGCTGAACGCGCGGGCCGCCGCGGGGGTGATCCGCACCCGCAGCACCGTCGGGTCCTCGACCCCGGCGCCGAGCAGCCCACCGGCCTCCTCCTCCCCCATCGCCTGCGCTTCGATGATGACCAGTTCGCTGTCCGGATCCCAGGCGAGCGCCATCGTGCCGACCCGGAAATCCTCCATGATCGGCTGGTCGAGCGGGGCCTCGTCGGCCAGGTCGGGCGGGGCGACGGCGGGCACGGGCGCGATGCCCCCGCTCCGCCTCAGCACCTCGTCCAGGAGCTCGTCCAACCGGTCGGCGAGCACCGCCACCTGGAACTTCTCCAGCGACACGGTGGTGAGCCGACCCTCCGCACGCGCCTGGAGAAAGAAGGCGCGTGAACCCGGCTGCCCGACGGCACCGGCCACGAACCGCTCGGGTGGGTCGTAGTCGAAGACCGGCATGTCTCGACCTTATATCCCGGGCCCGGGAGTTCCACCGCCCCCGCCGACCGGAGCGTCGCCGCCGGGGCTGTTTTCTTCATCCGGCCGCCCTGGAAACCCTCTACCGGTGTCGTTGAGACGCAGGAGAAAGGGCCGCAGTGGTGTATAGCGGATCACCGTGATCGAGGCGGGGTCGACCGCGATCCGCTGAAACTGATCGAGATGGAGGCCGAGCGCGTCCGCGACGATCGCCTTGACCACGTCACCGTGGCTGCACACCAGATAGACGCCCCGTTCGCCCACCCGCGCGTTCCAGTCCCGTACGGCGGAGACCGCGCGGTGCTGCACGCCGGCGAGGGACTCCCCGCCGGGGAAGACCGCCGCGCTGGGGTGGGCCTGCACGACCCGCCACAGCGGCTCCTCGGCGAGGTCCCGCAGCGAGCGCCCCGTCCACTCCCCGTACCCGCACTCCTGGAACCGCTCGTCCACGACGACGTCGAGCCCTTCCCGGCCGGCGGCGACCGGCCGGACGGTCTCCAGGCAGCGGTCGAGCGGGCTGCTGACGATCGCGTCCAGGGTGACCTGCGCCAGCCGTACCGACAGCGCGTGCGCCTGCTCCGCGCCGCGCTCGTCCAGGTGGACCCCGGGAGTCCGGCCGGCGAGGAGCGGCCCGGTCATCGGGGTGAGCCCGTGGCGGACGAGGAAGAGCGTCGTCATGGGCGCCTTTCTCTTCGGTGGCCGACGCCGTGCGGCGGTCGCGCCGAGGCCGGGCGGGGTGGCCGGGCGCGGGACGGACCGGTCGAACGGAAGGCCAGCCTAGTCTCCACCGGATCCGACCCGGCGGGTAACCTGGTCCGATCATGCATGAGCGACTTCTCGGACGGAGCGGGCTGTCCGTCTCACGCCTTGGCCTCGGCACGATGACGTGGGGCCGCGACACCGACGCCGAGGAGGCCGCGAGTCAGCTCACGGCCTTCACCGAGGCCGGTGGGACCTTGATCGACACCGCCGACGTGTACACCGCGGGCGACAGCGAGCGGCTCCTGGGCCGGCTCATCCGCGGGATCGTCCCCCGTTCCGACCTGGTCGTCTCCACCAAGGCGGCGCTCAACCCGGACGGTCCCCGGAGCCGCGACGCCTCCCGGCGACATCTGCTGGCGGCGCTGGACGCCTCCCTGGAGCGGCTCGGCCTCGACTACGTGGACCTGTGGCAGCTGCACGCCTGGGACGAGGACGTCCCGCTGGAGGAGTCCCTGGCCGCGGTCGACGCGGCCGTGGCCTCCGGGCGGGCGCTCTACGCCGGGGTCTGCAACTACTCCGCCTGGCAGCTCGCGTGCGCGTCCACCTGGCAGCGCGGCGACGCGTGCCGGGTGCCGATCGTGAGCAGCCAGGTCGAGTACTCCCTGCTCGCGCGGGGGGTGGAGCGGGACATGCTCCCCGCGGCCGAGCACCTGGGCGTCGGGCTGATCGCCTGGTCCCCGCTGGGCCGGGGCGTGCTCACCGGCAAGTACCGGAACGGGATCCCGGCCGACTCGCGGGCGGCCGCGCCGCACTTCGCGGAGTTCGTCCGCCCTTATCTGGACGACCGGTGCCGCCGCATCGTGGAGTCGGTCTCCACGGCCGCCGACGGGCTCGGCGTATCGCCGCTCTCGGTGGCCCTGGCCTGGGTCCGGGATCAGCCCGGGGTGGCCTCGGCCGTCGTCGGTGCCCGCACGGCCGCGCAACTCGCCGACGCGCTCAGCGCGGAGGAGCTCACCCTCCCCCACGAGATCCGGGAGGCGCTCGACGACGTCTCCACCGACGACGAGTAATCGAGAGCCCGACTCGCGTATCACGCTCCCATACCGAAACCCTTCTTTCTCCCTGAAAGCTGAGAACGACCATAAAAGTGGATGATGACCACTGACGGCCAGGGGGGTTTGTGATGGTCGGCAATCCACGACGCGTTCTGGCGATCTCAGCGGGCGCGCTCGTCATCACCATGGCGGCACCCGCTCTCCCGGGGACCGCCGCGCACGCGGCCGAGTGCACCGGCCTCGGCGGGATCCTCGGTGTCCTCGAGGACCTCACCTCGGGACTGTGCGAGGTGACGGACGAGGTCACCGGCGCCGTGACCGGGGCGATCGAGGGCCTCACCCCCAACCGGACCGGGCCGGCCGGAAAAGACCCCGGCGAGACCGCCGGCGAAACCGTCGAGAGCGGACGGGACACCGCCGAGGAGACCGCCGCCGACCTGACCGCGCCGCCGGAACCGTCGGCGCCGCCCCGGGGGAACGGCCCGTCCCGCGAGGAACCGCAGACGCTCCCGGCCGACCCCTGCCTCACGTTGGACCGTTGCGACCGGCCGGAGGTCGTCGCCGACCTGGACATCCTCGGGCACCTCGCCCCGGACGACGTCCCCGGCCCGGGCGACGAGGCCGCCGTCCGGCCCCGGCCACCCGTCCGCGCGGCACGGTCGACGCAGCGGATCCCGGAGGAGCCCCGGGAAGGCGACCGCGCGGACCCGCACAACCCGCGCCTGCCCCTGCTCTGGCCGGTCCCGCACCACCTGCCCGAATTCGGCGGCCCCGTCGTCAAAAGCGGGAAACCCGAGCCCTACGACCTGGTCGGCACCCTGCTCACCGCCGCGCTGCTCCTCTCCGCGGTGCTGGTCGCCCGGCTCACCGCGACCCGCAGGCGGGAACGGCCGGGATCCATCCCCCTCGAACCCGCCCCCGCCAAGAACCGCTGCGCCAAGAACCGGGTGCCCAACCGCCACCACAGGCTCGCCTGATCGCACGTCGCCGGCGGCCGAAGCGGTCCGGGTGGTGGGCAGGTGGCCCGTCGGCCACCCGGGTGAGAACGACTCCGGTACGGCGTGACTCGGCGCAGGGGAAAGCCGCCTCGCACGGGTGAACCGCCTCGTGCCGGTAGGCCGACCGGCGTATCGCGCTGTTCGAGACCCGCGGCCGACCAACGGCTCGTTTCACGACGAACGGCGTGATGGCCGGGCCGCTCAAGGAAGACCGGCGGCGTGTCGCCCCCCCGACCTCGTTCCCGACGATCTACGGGAACGCATAGCCCCGCTGCCACCTCTTCGCCGACACCGCCCGGGGCGCAGCAGGCCGTACCGGCCGTCGTGGCCGTTCTCGACCGAGGTGGGGGGCGTCGCGATCACCCCGCGTCGAACACGATCGTCTCACCGTCCGCCGGGATGTCGACGTCGACACCGGCGCTCCGTACCGCGGCGGCCAGCGCCTTGCGCGTCAGCACGCAGTGGTTGAGCGCTTCCATGTGGACCGCGACCACGCGTCCGGAAGCGTGGCGGGCGACGGCGATGACGTCGGCGGCGTCCATGGTGATCGGGTCGCCTTCAAGCATCCGCGCCTCACCCGCGTTGACCACCACGACCGTCGGCACATGATCGTTGAGGACGTGGCGGACCTCGTCGCACCAGACCGTGTCGCCGGCGACGTAGACGCCGTGTTCCTCAGCACGCAGGACGAACCCGGAGACCGGTGCCATCAGGTCGGCGAGCTCTCCCGTGCCGTGGCGTCCGCCGGTCCGGGTCAGCTCGATCCCTTCCCACACCGTGGTGTCGTGGACGGATCGCACGTCTTTGAAACCGAGATCGCGGAGCGGGGCCTCGTCCAGAGGCTGGCAGAAGACGGTGACACCCCGTGCCAGGAGGGCGTCGATGGCGGTGCCGTCGAGGTGATCGACGTGGCGATGGGTGATCACGGCCGCGTCGGCCCGGCTCACGATGCCGGCCGCGTCCTCCGGCAGCGGGACGAGCGGGTAACGCTGCGGGTTGAACGTGCCGGGCACGGGCGGCTGGGCTTCGAGGTCGTCGAGCATCGGGTCGACCAGCAGGGTTCGGCCGGCGATCTCGATGAGCAGTGTCGCGTGGCGGACGAGGGTCAGACGAAGCATGGGGGGAGCCTCCACATGGTGGTTGATTGTCAGGGACGGTTCAGGTCAGGACGCGCACGAGGTGTTCCGCGAGGGCGACGACCGGCAGGTTGGTGGTGGCTCGCGGGATCACCGGGATGACGGAGGCGTCGACGACCCAGAGGTTGTCACTTCCGTGAACCCGCCCTGTGGTGTCGACGACGGCACCCGCGGCCGGGTCCGGGCCGATCGCACAGGTGCCCACCGGGTGCCAGTAGTGGGCGGATGCCGCACGCAGCCCGGCGTCGTCTGTGCTCGGGCCTGCGCTGAACTCGTCCAGAGGCCGGCCGAGCAGCGGGGCCAGTGCCGGTGAGGCCACCAGTCGCCGGTAGATGTCGACGCCGTCCCGGAGCGCCGCCAGGTCGGCGCCTTCCGGATCCGTCAGATAGCGGTGGTCGATGACGGGCTTGGCCTGCGGGTCGGCCGACACCAGCCGCAGAGCGCCCCGTGACCGAGGGGTGAGGCACGCGACCGGGAAGACGCAGGTCCAGCCGTCGGGCTCGCTGCTGGTCCAGGGGAGCAGGTGCAGGTCGTAGGGTGCGCTGCCGCTGCCCGAGCGTGCTTTGCCGATCACCTGCTCATCCGGGACGGCCCGGGTGCGCCCGTAGTCGGTGAGCTGCCGGACAAGTCGGTCGCCTGCGGCGAACCGCAGTTCGACGGTGGGGTGATCGTGCAGGTTGCGCCCGACCCCGGGTAGGTCGAGGCGGGGTGCTATGCCCAGAGCCTTGAGATCGTCGGCTGGACCGATGCCGCTGCGCAGCAGCATTTCGGGACTGCCGTAGGCGCCGCCGCACAGGATGAAGCGGTCGGCTTCCAGGATGACCTGCTCGCCGCCGCGCCGTAGCCGCGCGCGCCGGACCACCGGGCCGTCGAGCTCGAGGCGGTCGACCAGCGCGTGGTCGACCACGCGCAGCCGGGGCTCGCTTCGCACGGGATCGAGGAAGGCGAAGGCGCTGTTCCAGCGGACGCCGTCGGGGTTGTTGACCGGCGAGGGGCCACAGCCGACGCCTCCGTGGAGATCGTCCAGGTCATCCGTGCGCGGGATCTCGGAGAGGATCATGGCCTCCATCGCGGCGGCCTGAAACGGGGTGAGCTCGTCGTCGGTGTACCGCCGGACACGAAGCCTGGCCGCACTGTCCGCCATCAGCGACGTGAGTTGTGCGTCGCTCCACGACAGACCCCACCGGTGATAGTCGGCTCCGTATCCGACCGTCTGCGAGCAGCCGTTGTGAGACGAGCAACCGCCGATGACGCGGGCCCGCTCCAGCGGCAGCGGGCGCCGGAGGGAAAGGCCGGCGTCCTGGTAACCCCAGTCGTGGGTGTCGGGCAGTGTGGCGCTGTCGAGGAGTTCCGGGGGCCAGCGTCCGCCGTCGAACGGCCCGTAGTCAGGTCCCGCCTCGACGACGACCACCGACAACGAGGTGGTCTCGACCAGGCGGGCGGCGACGACCGCACCCGCGGTTCCGCCACCGAGGATCGCGACGTCGGCGCGGATTCGCGGGTTCATCGCGTCATGCGTGCTCTGCATGGGTTGAGTTTAATCGAACGGTCGATAAACTCAATGCCTGGATGCCGATTGAGAGGGCAGGTACAGAACGTGGACGTCGCCATCGTGATCTATGAGGGGTTCACCGCGCTTGACGCCACCGGGCCGTTCGAGGTGTTGAGCCGGCTGCCCGACGTCCGGGTGCGCTTCGTCGCCTCAACCCCGGGACTCACCGCCGCGGACCAGCCGGGCTTCGGGCTCGTGGCCGAGCCGCTGGAGAGCATGGAGCGGCCGGACGTCGTGGTGGTCGCGGGCGGGAGCACCACGCAGCACCATCTGCGCGACGAGGAGCTGCTGGCCTGGCTGCGCCGGGTGTATGAGACGAGCACGTGGACGACGTCGGTGTGCACCGGGTCGCTGCTGCTCGGCGCCGCGGGCCTGCTCCGAGGGCGCCGGGCCACGAGCCACTGGTACGAGCTCGAGAGCGTGCGGTGCTTCGGCGCCGAGCCGACGTCTCGTCGCGTGGTCGAGGACGGCAAGATCATCACGGCGGCGGGGGTGTCCTCCGGCATCGACATGGCGTTGCTCGTCTGCGACCGGCTGCAGGGCCCCGCTTACGCGCAGGCGGTGCAACTGGGAATCGAGTACGACCCGCAGCCCCCGCACGACGCGGGTTCGGTGGACAAGGCTCCGCCGGAGGTGTTCCGTTCCATGCAGCAGATGATGGAGAAGTACTACGGTCCTTCGTGGGCCGTGCGGAGGTCTCAGGCCTCGGACGCGGATTTCTCATAGGCCCTGAGGACGACCGTGGGGCCCTGCCGCCCGGGGCCGGTCGTGGACCGGTCCGGCGGACGAGCCAGGGCCCCGCCTTCAGCCGATGAGCGACTCGCTCGCCGAGGGACGGTACGGCGCCGTTCGCGCCACGCTCACGCCGTACGCGTCGGCGAGGTGCGAGCGGAGACCTGCCCGTGCGGTTCCGCGGCATGTTCAGGCCGCCAGGCGAAATGGCACATGACCCGCTGCGCGTTCCGCCGCGCCTCCGGCGGGTTCGATTCACCGCACAGCGCCGTCGCCTCCGGGCAGCGTGGGTGGAAGCGGCAGCCGGACGGGATATGGAGCGGGCTGGGCGGCTCACCGCGCACCGCGACGCCGGGGTGCCGCCGGCCACGCGACGGAACCGCGTCGAGCAGCACACGGGTGTACGGGTGGCCCGGCTGGGCGAAGACCTCCGAGACGGG
The DNA here is from genome assembly GCF_025996515.1 of Rhizohabitans arisaemae. Lineage (GTDB taxonomy): Bacteria > Actinomycetota > Actinomycetes > Streptosporangiales > Streptosporangiaceae > Rhizohabitans > Rhizohabitans arisaemae. Next base: position 25,248 of record NZ_BLRH01000021.1, on the reverse strand, counting down.
GCCCTCCTCCACGACGGATCCCAGGTACATGACGGCGACCCGGTCGCAGAGCCCCCGGACGACCGCGAGGTCGTGGGAGATGAAGAGCACCGTCAGCCCGAGCCGGTCGCGCAGGTCGCGCAACAGGTTGAGCACGGCACCCGCCACCGACGCGTCGAGCGCGGCGACGGCTTCGTCGGCGACCAGCACCTCCGGCTCGACGGCCAGCGCGCGTGCGATCGCCACCCGCTGGCGTTGACCGCCGGACAGCTCGCGCGGCAGCGCGGGCAGCTGCCGCCTCCCCAGCCCCACCATCTCCAGCAGCTCCAGCGCCCGGCCCTCGATCCCCTCGGCCGGGACGAGGCGATGCCTGCGCAGCGGCTCCGCCAGCGTCTGCAGCACGGTACGCCGCGGGTTGAGCGAGGAGCCCGGATCCTGGTAGATCATCTGAACGCGGCGGCGCATCTCGGGGGGACGCCGCGACGGCACGGGAACACCGTCGAGCAGGACCCGTCCGGCGGACGGCGAGGCGAGGCCGACGACGACGCGTGCCAGCGTCGACTTGCCGCACCCGCTCTCGCCGACCAGGCCCAGAATCTCGCCGCGACCCAGGTGCAGATCGACCGCGTCGACCGCGCGTACGCGCCGCCGGCGGAAGAAGCCGACGCGCACCGGGTACTCCGCGACGAGCCCCTCCACCTCGATGACCCGCCTGCTCATGTGGCCTCCAAACCGCTCGCGAGTGTGCCGCTGTGGACACAGGCCGATCGATGTCCGGCCCCGCGGCCGTCGATGCCGTTGACGACGCCCTCACACGCCGTGTCCCGATGCCCGCAGCGGTCGAGGAAGCGGCAGGCCGAACCGTAGTCGATCGGAGCGGGCGGGGAACCCGGCACCGATCGGAAAGGGCCGACCGGCCCGTCGAGCGACGGGACCGCGTCGATCAGCGCGCGGGCGTACGGGTGCCGGGGACGGTCGAGCACGTCCGACACCGGGCCTATCTCGATGATCTGTCCGGCGTACATGACCGCGACCACGTCGGCGATCTGGCGTATCACCGCGATGTCATGGCTGACGAAGACCATGCCCAGTCCCCGCTCGGCGCGAGCGGTGTCGAGCAGGCGCAGGATCTGCGCCTGCAGCGTCACGTCCAAAGCCGTGGTCGGCTCGTCGCACAGCAGGACGCGCGGGTCGGTGGCGAGCGCGAGCGCGATCGCCACCCGCTGGCGCATGCCGCCGCTCAGTTCGTGCGGGTAGGCGTTGAAGCGCAGCTTGGGGTCGGGGACTCCGACCGACGCCAGCAGCTCCACGGCCCGCCGTCGCGCGTCGGAACGCGAGGTTCCACCGCGACGACGTACCGTTTCGGCGATGAAGGTCCCCACGCGCATCGTCGGGTCGAGCGACGCGTGCGAGTCCTGGAAGACCATCGCCAGCCCACGGCCGGCGACCTGATCGGCTTGGACGTCGGACGGCGCGGCCCCCGGCTGGAGACTCAACCGGATCCTCCCGCCGGTGCGTTCGATCCCCGGGGGCAGCAACCCCATCACGGCGCGCAGCGTGAGCGACTTCCCGCACCCCGACTCGCCGACGATGCCGAGGCACTGGGAGGCTCCGACCGCGAAGGAGACGCCGTCGAGCACGGTCGGCGCCGTGTCCTGCCGACGGATCGCCACACGCAGCCCGTCCACTTCCAGAAGCGGATGCGATGTCATCTGCCCACCTCTCCGCGACCGCTCAACCGGTCGCCGAGCGCCGCGACGCTTGAGCCGAGGATCACGATCGTGACGCCGGGGAAGGCCGCCAGCCACCAGTGGCTGCGGAGGTACAGCTGAGCCTCGGAAACCATCGCGCCGAGCTCCGGCGTGCCCGCCTTGACGCCGAGCCCGAAGAACGACAGGACCGCGATGCCCTGGAGCGCCATCCCCATGTCGGTGGCGAGATAGACGAAGGACTGGCGCAGTGAGTTCGGCAGCACGTGCTTGAACAGCACCGCGGTACGTGACAGGCCGAGCAGGTAGCCCGCGGAGACGTACTCCTGCTCCCGTACCCGGCGGACCTCCGTTCGGATGAGCCGCGCGTACACCACCCAGCCGAGCACGCTGAACGCGACGAGCAGCGACGACGTACCCGGCCCGAGCACGAACACCAGGGCGATCAGCAGCACATAGACGGGAAGTGCCTGAAAGATGTCGGCCACCCAGCGCAGCGCCGCGTCCAGCACGCCGCCATAGTAGGCGGCCACGGCGCCGATCAGCGTTCCGATCAGCATCGGCAGCCCGGCGGCGAACACCATCAGCATCAGGTCGGTGCGGAGCGCGAACAGCAGGCGTGACAGGACGTCCCTGCCGAGCGCGTCGGTGCCGAGGAGGTGGTCGGCGCCAGGGGGCTGAAGCTGGTCGAGCGTCAGTTGCCCCGGGTCGGCCGGCGCGAGCAGCGGTGCGAAGACCGCGGCCAGGATCGTGAGAGCCAGCAGCCACGCGGCCGCCGAGCGTGTCCAGAGCCTCGCACGCGAGGCACGCGGCTTCACGACGACGTCGGGGCCGGAGGCCGGGGGGGATACGGTCATCGCCATGTCGTCCTCGGATCGAGCAGTGCGACCGCCAGGTCGGCGAGCAGGTTGATCGCGATGATGGCCAACCCGAAGATCAGCGTGAGGGCCTGAACCACCGGGAAGTCACGCTGGCTTGCGGCGGTGATCATCTCCGCTCCCAGCCCCGGCAGGCCGAACGTCTGTTCGACGATGACGGCTCCGAACAGCAGCGCGGCGGCCTGGATCGCCAGGAGGGTGATGGCCGGCGGCAGGGCGTTGCGCAGCAGATGCCGACGCACCAACGGCCATCCGGAGACGCCCAGCGAACGGGCGGTCGTCACGTGATCCGCGGTGAGCACCTGACTCAGGCTCGCGGCGGCACTCCGCGCCAACAGGGGCATCGCCGCCAGGCCGATCGTCAGCGAAGGCAGGATCATCGAGCGGACCCGGTCCCCGAAATCGACCCCGAAACCTCCCACGGGCAGCCATCCCGTGCCGAGTGCCAGCACCGATGCCAGCATCAGGCCTACCCAGAACGGAGGGCAGTTGATGATGATCGTGAGTGCGCGCGAGCACATCCGCGCGCTCCGCGATCGGGGGCGGAGCGCCATCAGCAGCGCGGCGGGCGTTGCCAGCAACGTGCTGACGAGGAGGCCGCCGAAGAGCAGCCACACCGTCACACCGATCCGGTCACCCACGATTGCGGTGATCGGGATCCCGGTGCGGTTCGATGTTCCCAGGTCGCCCTGCAGCAGATTCCAGACGTGTCTTCCGAACTGTTCGAAGACCGGGCGGTCGAGACCGAGCTCATGGCGAACCTGCACCACCTGCTCGGCGGTCGCCCGCGGCCCGGCGATGACCCGTGCGGGATCGCCGGGCATCATCTGCTGGAGCAGCACGACGATGAGCAGAAGCGCGGCCAGCACGGGAAGCACCTGAGCCAGCCTGCCTACCACGAAGCGCAGTCGTCCGGCGGACATGACTGCGTGCTCACCCCGCCCAGAGCAGGTGGGCCGGGTAGGACAGGAACGGCGTGACCTGCAGCCCCTTGACCTTCGACGAGACGGCGAAGAGCCGGTCGGGGAAGGCGATCGGGATGTAGGGCAGATTGTCGTGGATCCAGGTCTCGGCGACGCGCACGGCCTCCGCCCGATCGTCGTCCGTCTGTGCCACCTCCAGGCGCTCGAAGGCATCCGAGATGGTCTTCATCGGCAGTCCGGAGTACAGCCCGCCGGTGGCGACGATGAGGCCGAAGATGTCGCCGACCGTCGGCGACACGCTGCTGACCTCACCCAGCGAGAGGTTGTAGTTCCCCTTCATCTGCCGGTCCACGAGCACCTGGACCTCGAGCTTCTGCAGGTCGGCGTCGATGCCGACGGCGCGCAGCTGCGACGCGACGACCTCTCCCGCCCGGGTGGAGAACGGCGTCGTCGCGTCGACGACCAGTTCGACCTTCGTTCCCGGCTTGTAGGAGGACTTCGCGAGCTCCGCCTTCGCCTTCTCCACACCGGTGTCGTAGACGCAGCCACAACCGACCGAGCCCTGGACGCGCGGCGGGAGCCCGCCGGTGGCGGGGACGGCCAGCCCGCCGAAGACCGCCTGAATGTACTGGGCGCGGTCGATCGCCAGGCTGACCGCACGCCGGAAGTGGATGTCGTTCCCAGGAGCCTTGCCGGCGTTGACGAAGACCCCGTGAATCGTCGCGGACGGATGGACGGGCACGCGCTCGTCCTGGGGGATCTGACCGGCGAGATCGAGCGGAACCCCCTCGATCATGTCGGCCTGACGGCTCTGGTAGCGGAGCATCTGCTGGTTGGGGTCGGTCACCACGTCGTAGGTGAGGCGGTCCAGGTAGGGCCGTTCGGCATCGTAGTAGCGCGGGTTGCGGTCGAGCACGAGCTGCTGGCCCGGCTTGTACGAGGCCACCGTGAACGGCCCGGCGCCGATCGGCTTGGTGAAGAACTCCTTGCGGTCCATCCCGCCGAAGTCCTTCGGCACGACGATCGAGGAGCCGTTGCTGAGCCAGGTGAGCGTGAACGTGCTCGCCTTGTTCATTTTGACGACGAGCGTTCGCGGGTCCGGTGTCTCGGTGCCGGTGATGGCCGCGTAAAGGGAGCCGAGGGAGAGGCCCTTACGCCAGAGATCGACCGAGAACGCGGCATCCGCCGACGTCAGAGGTTGTCCGTTGCTGAAGGTCAGCCCGGGACGCAGCGTGAAGGTGACGGTCTTCGCCTTGGCGTCCAGTTTCCAGCTCTCCGCGAGACCCGGCTCGATCGACTTGCCGTCCGTCCCGGGGCGCAGGAGGCCCTCCATGACCTGAGGCAGGGTCTCGAACGTCGAGAGCTGGATCGCCTTGTCCGGATCCCAGCCGTCGATGTCGGACGCGCGCAGGATCGTGAGACTCCCACCGCGTTTCGGCGTTCCGGTGTCGCGTGACACCTCGCCTTCGGCCGAACCGCTGCCACCGCCCTTGTCACCGCCGCCGCCGCAGCCTGCGACGAGCAAGGTCAGTGTCAGCAGGACGCACCCGACGGACTTGATTCCCATCATCGGAAAATCACCAGTTTTCAAACGATCGATAAAGCATTTAGGCGTGTCGCGCTCGGGGGCTGAGCGCGACGCCTGGGGGGTACCGGCCTGCCGGTCGACGTGCGAACAGGGTCGCCTATCGGGCTGAAGTGCTTAACGCAGGTTGGCCATCACGTGCTTGACGTGCGTGTAGTCCTCGAGGGAGTAGGCCGAGAGGTCCTTGCCGTAGCCGGACTGCTTGTACCCGCCGTGCGGCATCTCGGACGCGAGCGGGAAGTGGTCGTTGATCCACACGCAGCCGAAGCGCAGCGCCTTCGACAGGCGCAGGGCGCGGCCGATGTCACGGGTCCAGACCGAGGAGGCCAGGCCGTAGGGTGTGTCGTTGGCCCACGTGATCGCCTCGTCCTCGTCGCCGAAGCGCTGCACGGTGATGACCGGGCCGAAGACCTCCGTCTGGATCAGCTCGTCGTCCTGCCGGAGGCCGGCGATGAGGGTCGGTTCGTAGAAGAAACCCGGGCCGTCCACGGTACGGCCGCCCGTGACGACCTCCGCGTGGCCGGGACGTCGCCCGACGAAGCCGTCGACCCGTTCCCGCTGACGCAGGCTGTTGACCGGGCCGAGCGTCGTGTCCGGCGAGCGCATGTCTCCCATCACCAGCTCTTTCGCCTTCTCGGCCAAGCCGGCGACGAGGTCGTCGTAGACCCTGGAGGAGGCGAGCACGCGGGTGGCCGCGGTGCAGTCCTGGCCGGCGTTGTAGTAGCCGGAGGCGGAGATCGTCTCGATCACGGCGTCGACGTCGGCGTCGTCGAAGACCACGACCGGCGCCTTCCCGCCGAGTTCGAGATGAACCCGCTTGAGCGTCCGAGCCGCGTGCTCGGCGACCCACTTGCCGGTGTCGACGGACCCGGTGAGCGAGACCAGTTCGACGTCGGGGTGCTCGACGAGCCGGGCACCCGGCTCGTTTCCGCCGACGACGACGTTGAAGACCCCCTTGGGGAAGATGTCCGCGGCGAGTTCGGCGATCATGACCGTGGTGACCGGGGTCGTCGGCGCGGGCTTGAGCACCGTCGTGCACCCCGCGGCCAGCGCCGGGCCGAGCTTCCAGACGGCCATCATCATCGGATAGTTCCACGGTGTGATCTGCCCGACTACGCCCACCGGCTCCCGGCGGATCATCGAGGTGTAGCCCGCCACGTACTCGCCGGCGGCCTTGCCCTCCAGGTTACGGGCCGCACCGGCGAAGAACCGCAGGTTGTCGACCATTCCGCCGATCTCATCGCGCTTCACCACATGCAGGGGTTTGCCGGCGTTGGCGGACTCCAGCTCGGCGAGTTCGTCACCGTGCTCCTCGAGCGCGTCGGCGAGCTTGAGCAGCGCGAGCGACCGTGCTCCGGGCGTCGTGTCGGCCCAGGCGGGGAACGCGGCCTTGGCCGCGGCCACCGCCCGGTCGACGTCTTCGGCATTCGATAGCGGTGCGTGCGCGATCGTCTCACCCGTCGCGGGATTGAGCACGGGTGCCGACTCGCCGTTGAGCGGATCGGTGAACTCTCCGTCGATGAAGTTCCGCAGGACTCGCTTGTCAGTCAACTCTGTCTCCTGGTCGCCATGTACGTTGTGGGGTCGTCGCTCGCGCTCATGGTCACGGTCGCCTGACCCGGTGTCTTCCGGCACGATGTCCCGTTCCTCACCGGCCGGTCCGCTCGCTCGCCGATTCGCCGGGGGAGACGGCCGCGGCGGCGCGCCGGCGCAGCTCGACCTTGTCGATCTTGCCGATCGGCAGCTTCGGCAGGTCCCGCTCCAGCCGGAACACCTTCGGCACCTTGTAGTTGGCCAACCGTGATCGGGCGAACCGCTGGAGTTCGTCCGAGGTGACCGACGAGTTCGACACGATGAAGGCGTGCCCGACCTCACCCCAGCGCTCGTCGGGCACGCCGACGACGGCCGCGAGCGCGACGGCCGGATGCTCTTCGAGCGCGGCCTCGATCTCGCGCGGGTAGACGTTGTAGCCGCCCGACTTGAACATCTCCTTGAGCCGGCCGACGAGACGGATATGACCGCCCGGCTCCTCCTGGGCCAGATCGCCGGTGTGCAGCCAGCCGTCCTCGTCGATCGCCTCGCGTGTCGCCCCCGGGTTGCGGAAGTACCCGCGCGTGATGAAGTCGCCCCGGATGAGAAGCTCCCCGGCCTCGCCCGGAACGGCGGTCGCACCATCGGAGCGCCGCAGCGCAACCTCGTAGTGCGGATCCACCCGTCCGACACTCCAGGCCAGTACGTCGAGCGGGTCGCCCGGGTCGGTGTAGGTCACCGACCCGGTCGATTCGGTGAGGCTGTAGCTGGTGCCCAGCCGCGCGCCCGTCTTCGCCAGCGTGGACAGCAGGCTCAGCGGCGCGGCGGCTCCGCCCCACAGGATGTACTCCAGCGAGCTCAGGTCGCACTGCGACCACTCAGGTGTCCGCACCGCGGCCAGGAGCTGCGTCGGAATGCAGTACAGGTGGGTCAGACGCTCCCGTTCCACGGTGCGCAGCGCTCCGGCGGCGTCGAAACGTTCCATGAAGACCACGGTGCCGCCGGCCGTGAGGACCGAGGTGCAGATGTCGCCGAGCCCGCCGATGTGGTTGAGCGGGAGATCGCACAACTTGCGAGGTGCGTCGCCGTACCATCGCCCGGCCTGCACGACACCGCAGTACGCCAGCCCCGTGTGCGGCACGAGGGCGCCCTTCGGCTTGCCGGTGCTGCCCGACGTGTAGATCATGGCCGCCGGATCCAGTGGCCGGACCTGCGCGCGGGCGCTCGCCAGGCGGTCGCCTCGATCCTCGGGTGTGACGTCGACGAACGTCTGGTAGGCGGTCGACAGACCGGCCACCTCGCGGTCCCGCGTGACCACCCGCATCGACCCGAGGTCGCGCAACCGGCTCAGTGTCTCGGGCTGCGCCGGGTCGTCGGCGTCGAGCATGCCGAACAGCAGCTTCGGCTCGCTGTCGGCGACGACGTGGGCGAGCTCGGCGACGGTGTACTTCGGGTTCAGGCCCACCCACACGCCGCCGATGGCGGCCGTGGCGAGGAAGACCACATAGCATTCCGGCTGCGGATGGCCCAGCAGCGCCACCCGGTCGCCCCGCCGCACGCCGGCGGCGAGCAGCGCGGCCGCGCACCGGTCGACGTCGTCGCGCAGCCGCTCGTAGGTCCACCGGCCGGTATCACCGACCAGGGCCTCCGACGTCGGGCGACGGGTGGCCCAGTGGTCGACGTAGTCGGTGATCCGGCTCAGACGGGGCACGCTCATGCCATGATCGCCTCTCGGCCCGCGGACAGCAGCCTGGAAGCGTTCCCGCAGAACAGCGCTTCGAGCGTCTCGGGGCGAAGGCCCAGTTCACGCCACTCGTCCAGCGCCCGCCGATGGGGGAACACGGGCCAGTCCGTGGCGAACAGCACCTGGTCGCGGAGCACCCGGTCCATGAAACGCAGCATCATCTCCCAGCCCGACCCGGGCACGCCGAGATACTTGGGGGCCAGGCCGCCGAAGTCGATCAGAACGTTCGGGTGGCGGCGCGCGACGGACACGATCTCCGGAACCCAGGGCCACGCGCCATGACAGGCGATGAGCGTCGCCTCGGGGAAGTCGCACGCGACCTGGTCCAGGCGGACGGGACGCTCGGACTCGATCGGATGGCGGCGCGAGTAGTTGACCCCGGTGTGTACCGCGATCGCCAGCCCCAGCTCGGTCGCCTTGGCGTAGATCGGGTACAACTGCCGGTCGTCGATCGCATGACCGAAGAACGACGGCTGGACGTTGATCCCGTGCAACCCGAGCGCGGCCACGCGTTCGATCTGACGCACCGCCCGCATGATGTTCACCGGTTCGAGCGTCACGGTCCCAAAGCCCGAGAAGCGATCGGGGCGCCGGGTGACCTGCTCGGCGACCTCCTCGTTGAGGGCGTCGGCGTAGTCCCCGTGCTCGTACTCGGCGTGCAGTACGGCGTGCGACACACCGGTCGCGTCCATCTCCGTGAGGAGTTCGTCCGTGCCCTTGTGCCAGCCGCTCCCGATGTCGAGAACCGCCTCGTACTGCGTGTACACGTCCCCTGCGTCGGAGATCTGCGGCCGTGCGGCACTGGGCACGCGCACCCGGAAGTCGATCACCGTTGAGGGTGCCACGGGGGGCAGGGACATGTTTTCTTCCTCCGTTGTCAGAGTCATAGCGGGAGTCCGGCGGGCGTGCGGCGGCGCCACGGGTAGGCGCGCTCCAGCTGGCCGGCGAGGGCGAGGACCGTGCCGTCGCACCACCGGCCGCCGATGAGCTGGACGCCGAGCGGCAGGCCGGCCTGCGGCTCGACGAGGGGAATGGAGATCGCCGGCAGGCCCAGCATGTTGGACAGCACGGTGAGCGAGGCGGTCTCCTCCGCCCGTCGCAACGGCAGCCACGGATCCGCGTCCTGTCCCTGCCAGAGGGCTCCCTCGCTTGGGGGCAGGACGGGGTTGGTCGGGGTGAGCAGGACGTCGACGGCGTCCCATGCCTTGTACATCTCGGCCGAGCGCAGCTGAAGCTCCAGCACGGTCGTCACGTAGGTGAGGGAGTCGGTGTCGCGCGCGGCCTGCCGAAGGGTGCGGTTGAGCGGCTCGACGGCGGACTCGTCGACGACCACGCAGTCGGCCGACCCGGTCGCGTAGAGGAGGTCGAAGCGGGACTTGAACCAGTCCTGGTCGAGCCCCGGGATGGACTGCTCGACCACCTCGTGCCCGAGGTCGGAGAGAAGATCGGCCGCACGGCGGAGGACGACCTCGGCCACCGGGTCGACCTCCGCGGGGAAGGCCGGCTGAAGGTTGAGCCCGATGCGCAGCCGTTCCGGGTCGCGCTGGGCCTGCCGTCGGAACGGCACGTCGGGCGGGGGCGCGCCGTACCATCCGGTCGGGGGAGCCGCGGCGAAGACATCGAGGATCGCCGCGGTGTCCTCAACGGTCCAGGTCAGCACCCCTTCCGTCGTGAAGCCCTCAAGATAGTGCGCGCTCGTCGGGACGCGGCCTCGGCTCGGCTTCAGCCCGACCAGCCCGCAGTAGCTGGCCGGCTCGCGGATCGAGCCCGCCCCGTCGGACCCGTGGGCCAGCGGCAGCATTCCGGCCGCCACCGCCGCCGCCGCGCCGCCGCTGGAGCCTCCCGGGCTGTAGTCGGGATTCCACGGGTTGCGTGTGACGCCGTGGACGGCGGACTCGGTGACCGACACGGTGCCGAACTCCGGCGACGTCGTCGCGCCGACGAACACGAAGCCGGCCTCGCGCAGGGCGCGCACCGCCGGGGCGTCCTCGTCCATGACGTGGTGCTCGACGGCGTTCGACGCACCGCACAGGGGCCAGCCGCGGACCGGGTGCAGGTCTTTGATCGCGATGGGGACGCCGAGGAACGGCGGCGGCGTCCGGCCGCCGGCGACCGCGGCGTCCGCCTCGTCGGCGGCCTTGCGGGCCTCTTCGGAGGCGACGTGGCAGAAGGCGTTCAACGCGGGATCGAGCGCGGCGATGCGCGCCAGGTAACCTTCGAGGACCTCACGCGAACCGACCTCGCCGGCCGCGATGCGTGCGGCGAGCTCGGTGGCGCTCGGCCAGCCCTCGGGACCGGTGCCGACGGGCTCCGCGAGGGCGTGTCGGGGGTGGGTCTCGGTCATCGTGCCTCCGTGGAGAAGTGAGTAAGACGGCGGGCGGGACGCCAGCCGAGGGTGGGGACGCTGGCGCGCAGAAGCCGCGTATAGGGATGCTCGGGTTCGTCCAGCACCCGCGAGGTCGGTCCGCGTTCGACGATCGAGCCGCCTTGCATGACGACGACCTCATCGCTCACCTGGCGCACGACGGCCAGGTCGTGGCTGATGAAGAGGTAGGCCACCCCGGTGTGCTCGCGCACATCCGCCAGCACGTTGAGCACCTGTGCCTGGATGGAGACGTCCAGTGCGGCGACGGACTCGTCCAGGATGAGGACCTGCGGCTCGGCCGCGAGTGCCCGGGCGATGGCGACGCGCTGGCGCTGGCCGCCCGACAGCCTTGACGGCAGCGCCGCCAGCTGACGCTTGTCGAGACCGACGAGCTCGGCGAGTTCCTCCACCCTCCGGCGGCGCTGCGGAGCACCGAGCCGGGTGTGCAGGCGCAGGACCTCGTCCACCGCGGCGGCGGGGCTCTGCCGAGGGTCGAGGCTCGAGTAGGGGTCCTGGAAGACGATCTGGACCTCGTGGCCGCGTTCGCGTCGCTCCCGTGCGGAGCGGGGCGGGCGCGACCGATCACGGCCGCAGGCGACGACGCGTCCGGCCGTCGGCCGTTCCAGTCCGACGATCATGTTTGCCACCGTCGTCTTGCCCGACCCCGACTCGCCGACGATCGCCAGTGACCCGCCGGGTGCCAGCGAGAAGCTCACGTCCTCGACGGCGACGGCCGCTCCGAAGACCTTGCGGAGTCCTTCGACCTGGAGAATCGCCTCAGTCACGGGTCACCGCCGGTTCTTGGTGCAGCTCCTCGGCGCGGACGCAGGCGACCTCCCCGCCCGCCAGGGGGCGCAGGTCCGGCCGCCGCTCCCGGCAGCGATCCTCGACGTGGGCGCATCGGCCGGCGAACGGGCAGCCGCCCGGTGCCTCGAAGGCCGACACCGGGCGTCCCGGGACGGTGGTGAGGCGATGGACTCGACGGAGCACCGAGGGCCGGGCCGCGGTCAGGGCCGCCGTGTAGGGGTGCAGCGGCCGTTCGTGCAGCAGCGCCGAGGCCCGGCTCTCCATGATGCGCCCGGCGTACATCACCATGGTCCGGTCGCAGACCGCGGCGGCCAGCTCCAGATCATGCGTGATGAACAGCAGCGCCAGCCCCCGCTCGCGCCGCAGCTCGTCGAGGATGGCCATGACCTCGGCCTGCGTCGTGACGTCGAGGGCCGTGGTGGGCTCGTCGGCCAGCAGCAGCCGCGGTTCGGTCAGCAGCGCGGACGCGATCATCACCCGCTGCAGCAGCCCTCCCGACAGCTCGTGCGGAAACTGGCGCAGCCGCCGGCGGCTGTCGGCCACGCCGACTTCCTCCAGGGCTCGCACGGCCTGGCCGTCGGCCACCCGCCGGCTGACCCGCCGGTTGACGCGCAGCGCCTCGGTCAGGAAGTCGCCGATCGTGCGCACCGGGTTGATGTGGGCACGCGGGTCCTGGAAGACCATGGACACCTTGGATCGAAAGTCGCGCAGCCCCTGCCCGCGCAGCGCCCGGACGTCGGTCCCGGCGTAGCCGATCTCTCCCTCGACCTGGGCGCCCTGGGGAAGCAACCGCGCGATCGAGCGAGCCGTCATGGACTTGCCGGATCCCGACTCGCCGACGAGGCCGACCGCCTCTCCGTGGCCGATGCCCAGCGACACGTCGCTGAGAACCTTCCTCGGCTCGCCGTCGAGCGGGAGTCGTACCGTCAGGCCGGTCACCGTGAGCAGCGCGTTCACGACGCGGCCCCGAACCGGAAACGCCACCGGCGCGGCGAGCTGCGGACGCCGGGCCGCGCCGGGCCGCACAACCGCTCGCCGAGGACGTTGAAGGCGACGACCAGGACGACGATGCAGCCGCCGGCCATCAGCGACTCGGCGGGGAAGCCCTGCAGGACACCGGACTGGCCGCTCGCGACCATGACGCCCCAGTCCGCGTCGGGCGGCTGCACGCCGAGGCCGAAGAAGGAGATGATGGCGAGGTCCACCATGGCGTAGCCGAAGAAGAGCGTCGCCTGCGCGGCGATGAGCGGCAGGATGTTGGGCACGAGGTGTCGCAGGCAGATCGCCCAGGCACCCGCTCCCTGCACTTCGAGCGCCCGGATGTACGGCTTGCGGCGCTCGGCCAGGGCCGCGCTCCGCAGCAGCCTGGCGATGTAGGGGACGTAGGCGACGGCGAGTGCGAGCACGGCGGCGCCGAGGCCCGCCCCGAAGACGGCGGCCACCAGCATGGCGAGCAGGACGCCCGGGAAGGCGAACACCACGTTGAGGGCCGCCGACACGACGGAGTCCAGCCGGCCTCCGACCCACGCGGCGGTGACGGCGACGACCGTTCCCGCGGTCATGCTCAGCGCGACGACCCAGAGCGGGCCGAGCAGCGAGGTCCCCGCCCCCGTCAGCAGTCGCGCGAGGAGATCGCGTCCCTGGCCGTCGTATCCGAGCGGGTGCCCCGCCTCCGGCGCCCCGTACGCCTTGGCGAAGTCGCTCGTGTTCGGATCCGCAGAGGTCAGCGCGGGTCCGAGCACCGCAAGGGCGACCGCGGCGAGGATCGTGACGGCGGCGGTCGTCCCGAGAGGTCCGAGACCGGGTCTCCACCGGTGTGTTCGAGGTCGCGCCGGGAGCCGCTGGGACGTCACGACCGAGCTCATGTCTGCCTCCCAAGCTTGATCCGTGGGTCGAGCGTCGCCGCGACCACGTCGACCAGGGTGTTGACGAGGACGAAGGCCGTGACGAGCACGAGCGAGATGCCCTGGACGACGGCGAAGTCCTTGGAGAGCGCGGCGTTGACGAGATAGGCGCCCAGGCCGTTGAGGCCGAAGGCCCGTTCCACCACCGCCGCCAGGGCGATCATCGACGCCGTCGTCATCCCGGCCAGCGTGGCGATCGGGACGGCCGCGTTGCGCAGCGCGTGCCGTCGCACGACCGTCATGTAGGGGATGCCCCGGCTGACGGCCGTCTGGACGTGCTCGTGGTCCATCTCCTTTCGTACCGTGGTCCGGGTGACCCGGGCGATCGCCGCCGTGGCCGCGGTGGCCAGGGCGACGGCCGGAAGCGTGAGGTGCCGGATCCCGTCCCACAATCCGGAGCCGTTGCCGAACGCCGGCAGCCACTCCAGGTTCACCGCGAAGACCCCGATGAGAAGGATCGCCGCGGCGAAGGGCGGAACGGCGATCACCACCGCGGTGGACATCACGACGAGCGAGTCCACGATCCCCGGCCGCAGCGCCGCCAGCAGCCCGAGCCCGACGCCGGTGAGCACCATGATCAGGGCCGCGTAGAGGATCAGCCCGGCGGTCGTCCCGGCGCGGGCCGCTATCAGGTCCGACACGTCCTGGCGCAGCGAGATCGACACTCCGAGGTCCCCTTGGACGGCGTTGCCGATCCAGGAGGCGTACCGCGAGAGGAACGGCTCGTCGAGGTGGTAGCGCTCGACGAGGACCGCGATGCTCTCCGGTGGCAGCGAACGGCCACCGGAGAGGGTCGCCAGGGGGCTGCCCGGGGCGAGCGACAGTCCGGCGAACACCACGAAGCTCGACACCAGGAGCGTGGCCACCAGCATTCCCAACCGCCGCAACAGGTAGGCGGTCATGTTCCTACCTCACCGCTCCGAGCTTCGTGGCCCAGGGGGCGAACAGGTGCTGGGAGGAAACCGTCGCTCCGGTGAGCTTGGAGTTGAGCACCAGCACCGTGTCCGGGGACACGACCGGAATCCACGGCAGTTCCTCGGTGATGATCTTCTGTGCCTCCACGGCCAGTTCGGCCCGCTCCTGCGGATTCTCCGTGCCGCGCGCCCGCTCCAGGAGTTCGGCCACCTTCGGGTTGCGGTACTTGCCGTAGTCCTGAGGGCCGCCCGGTACGGAGAACGTCGCGTAGAGCGCCGCCGGGTCGGCCCAGTTCGGGTAGTTCGTCGTGAAGAAGCCGTCGACGTCGGCCCGTGCCTTCGGATCCAGGAAGAACCCGCTGTAGGCGTCCGTGGACACCGCCTTCAGCGTGGCCTTGAGCCCGATCTTCTCGGCCGCGGCCTTGAAGAGGTTGGCCTCCGTGGCGACCTTGTTGAGCTCGTTGGTCATGCCGAAGGTGACGGTCTTGCCGACGGCGCCGGCCTCCTGGACGAGCTTGCGCGCGGTCTCCAGATCGACTTTCCGGTCGGGCAGGGCGTCCCAGGCCGCCTGGAAGGCCTGCCGCTCGTAGCCCCACGCGCCGGGGCTTCCCAGGGCGCGGGCGGGTTGGGCGCTGCCCTTGTACAGGGTACGGATGTAGGCCTCGCGGTCGACGGCGAGCGACAGGGCGCGGCGGACGCGCGCGTCGGACAGCACTCCCCTCCCCGTGTCGGCGACGATGAGGGCGTCGATGAGGTAGGACGGGCCGTGGTAGGTCTTCACGGCGTCGCTGCCGCGAATCTGGTCCATCGTCGACAGCGGCAACTCCAGGTACGCACCGTCCACCTGTCCGGTGAGCAGCGCCGCAGTCAGCGTGGCCTCGTCCGGGATGCCCTTGAAGTCGATCTGCCGCACCAGCGGTCGCTCCGCGCGGTTCCAGTAGCTGTCGTTGCGTACGACGGAGAGCACCTCACCCGTGCGCCACTCGGCGAGCTTGAAGGATCCGGTGCACATGGCGCCGCCGGCGACCGTCCCGTAGTCCTTGCCCTTGCTCTCGACGTAGCGCTTGGAGACCACCATCCCCGGCATGTAGGAAAGGACGTTCTGTAGCCAGTAGTCCGGCTTGTTGAGCTTGAGGGTGACTTCGAGCGGTCCGGTGGCCTGTACCGAGGTCACGCGGTTCAGGACGGGCACCCAGAAGCCTCCGCCCTTCGGATCGCGATTGCGCTCGATGCCGAAGGCCACGTCCTCGGCGGTCATCGGGGAGCCGTCCCAGAAGGTCACGCCTTCGCGAAGGGTGAGCACCGCGGTCTTGTCGTCCGGGAAGTCCATCCGGGTCGCGAGACCCGGCTCAACCGTCCCGTCCGGGGCCTGCCGGAACAGGGACTCGCACATGAGGCTCGTCACGGTGATCTCGGGGTAGTCGCCCGTGGTGATGGGGTCGATCGAGGTCGTTCCGCGATAGAGCGCCCAGGTGACCTTGTCGACCTCCCCGACCCCGGCCGGGGTCGTCGGGAGAAGTTCTCGCCTCGATGCGTCGGTCGGGGCCGCACCGCTCGCGCTGCCGTCGTTGCTCTGGTAGCAGCCGGCCGTGATCAGGGCCAATGCGATCGCTGCCGTCGCAATGCTGTTCCGCCGCAGATGTTGCATTTCGATCTGCCAATCGCGCCAGGGGTGCCACTGATTGCTCAGCGGGCCTAAAGTATTCGAACGATCGCTCAAATAAGAGCTGATGTCAAGAGCTGGGAAAACAGTCAGGAAAAAGCAGTAACAGCTGTCAGGCAGACTGCTCGACTTCGGCGAGCGCGTCCGCGAGGACGTCGAGGAACAGCTCGCAGTCGGCCGCCGTCAGCACGAGCGGCGGCTTGATCTTGAGGACGTTGTCGTCCGGCCCGTCGGTGGAGAGCAGGACCCCCCGCGCCTTGGCCGCCTCCTTGACCGCCGCGGCCTGCGCGGTGGCCGGTCGCCGGTCTTCGAGGCTCAGCTCGACGCCGAGAAAGAGTCCCTCGCCGCGGACGTCCCCGATGAGCGGGTGGCGTTCCTGAAGGCGGCGCAAGCCGTTCAGGAGCTGGTCGCCGCGCCGGCGGGCGTGTGCCTGCAGACCCTCGTCACGCATGACGTCGAGTACGGCCAGTCCCACCTCGGCGGAGACCGGATTGCCGCCGAAGGTGTTGAACCACTCCATCCCGGTCACGAACGACCGCGCGACCTCGGGGGTCGTCACCACGGCGGCAAGGGGATGGCCGTTGCCGAGCGGCTTTCCCATCGTGACGATGTCGGGCACGACGCCTTGCAGCTCGAAGCCCCAGACGTGCCGGCCCACGCGTCCGAGGCCCACCTGCACCTCGTCCGCGACGCACAGGCCGCCGGCCTTTCTGACGTGTTCGAACGCGCTGCCGAGGTAGCCGCCGGGGTAGACGACCTGGCCGCCGCAGCTCTGCAGGGATTCGGCGAAGAACGCGGCCGGGCGCCGCCCCGCCGCGTTGAGCGCGAGGAGCCGCTCGGCGACGGAGTCCGCGTACCGGGGGCCGAGGTCGTCGTCCCGCCCGGCGCGCAGCCGCCCGCGGTAGGGATCCGGCAGTTCGCAGACGTGCGTGGTGTCCGGTCGCCCGCGCCCGCCGGCGCGGTTGAACTTGTACGGGCTCAGGGCCACCTGCGAGCTGAGATGCCCGTGGTAGGCATGGTCGAGGACCAAGGTGTCGACCGCGCCGGTGTGAGCCGTGGCCAGCCGCAGCGCCAGGTCGTTGGCCTCCGAGCCGGAGTTCACGAAGAAGCAGACCCGCAGCGGGTCCGGCAGGAGCTGGACCAGCCGGCGGGAGTAGTCGACGACCGACTCGTGCAGGTACCGGGTGTTGGTGTTGAGGCGGGTCGCCTGCCGATGGGCGGCCTCGACGACCCGGGGATGACAGTGGCCCACGTGGCAGACGTTGTTGACCAGGTCCAGCCACGACCTGCCGGAAGCGTCGAAGAGGTAGGCGCCCTCGCCGCGGACGATGTGTAGTGGCTCGCGGTAGGAGATGCTCATGGCCCTGCTGAAATTCGTGCGGCGCCGCGCGGCGATGCCGGCCGCGTCGCGTCGCGGGCGGGTCGCGACGCCGTCCTTGCGGCGGAGGAGCAGGTTGGGGTCGGCGCTGACGCTCATCCACAGATCCGCCTCCTCGGCCGGCCCCGTACCGGGGAAGGCGGCGCCGAGGCCCAGCAGGTGCGTCAGCAGCTGAAGATGCAGGTGGGGCGGCCGGCCGCCGGTGTGCTGCTCGTCGCCGAGGGTTCCCAGCACTTCGCCCGCCGCCACTTCGGAGCCGGGGACGAGCCAGGCGATCGACACAGGATCCAGGTGCCGGTAGAGCGTCCAGAACGGCACGCCGTCCTCGGTGCGGTGTTCCAGCACGACCGTCCCCGCCGGATCGGCCGCCACGGCGTGCACGACGCCGGGCAGCGGGCAGCGCACGCTGCTTCCCGCGTCGGCGTAGAGATCGCATCCCAGGTGAACCGACCGCCGTGCCTGGGAGGTCCGCCGGTTCTCGCCGTAGCGGCCCAGGGCGAAGGCGGCACCCGCGCGGGTGACGTGATCGCGCATCCAGGCGGACGCGGTCGCGGGATCCGCGGGACGGGAGAGGTCGAACGGCGCGTCGTCCCAGCCGAGCGTGATCGCGCGCGCGGTGCCGACGTCCTCGCCCAGGACGGACGCGGGATCGGCCGTACCGGACTCGAAAGACCGCCGTACCACCCGGGCTCGGGGGTCGGCCTCGAAACCGACCGCGTCGCGTAGCCGGAAGTGGGCGAGGTCGGGGCTGGTGCCGGCCAGCGCCCGCAGTGCCCATGTCACCCCGTGCTGGCTGACGAGCAGGTACTCGTTGGCCGGGTCCTTGGCGTGCTGGTATGCGGACATGCACACGCTCATGGCCAGCCGGGTGCGCATGAGGTCGAACAGCACCTCAAGTTCGGCCGGCTGAAGCGGTGAGACCTCGTCATACCCCGCGACCAGGGGCAACACCGCTCTCAGTGGATCGGCATGGCCCTGCATGGCATAGGCCCCCGCCACCGCCAGACCGCAGACCCGGGGGTTCCACGCCGCGTCGCCGAAGTCGATGAGTCCCGCGACGTCGCCGGCGTCGTCCACCAGGATGTTGAGTTCGTTGGCGTCGTTGTGGATGACCTGGTGAGGCAGTGCGGCGATCCGCGGTGCGACGTGGTCGCGGTAGCGATCGAAGACCTCCAGCACCAGCGGCCGGAGCGTGTCGGCGACCGCCGGCGCGAAGGCCGCGACCTGGGGCGCGCTGGTCAGATTCCACAGCAGTTCGCGCCGCATGGCCGGGTGGGTGAACTCCCCCAGCGCGCGGTCGACGATCGCCACGTGACGGCCGAGGTCACGCAGACGCTCCGCCGTCGGCGTCACCTCGGCCCAGGGATGACCGCTTACCCAGGTCAGCATCCGCGCCGTGCGCACGCCGTCGGCCCATACCGTCCGTACGGCGGAGCGGCCGTCCCGCGCCCGAACCACGCGCGGGGCCGGGGGTGGGTTGTCCCGCTCCGCCAGGTGCAGCAGCACGGCGTCCTGGAACTCGAGCTCCACCGGATCGGTATCCGGAGCGTGGAGTTTGAAGACGTAGCGCTCGCCGTCGGCGGTGCGCAACCGGAAGTTCAGGTCCGTCTCGCCGGGGAGACGATCCAGGCGCCCCCGCAGGCCGTAGAGCAGGTACGCGGTCCGAGCGGCCTGATCAAGCTCGTCGTCGCCGGCCGGAGAAATCACGGCTCGGTCATCAGCGCGCTCACCGCCGCCGAGATGGCCTTCTGTCGCATGCATTGCATCTCTCCACCCGTGTTCAAGGGTCGTCGGCGATCACTCGACGGACGAAATGTAATCGAACGATCGCTCAAATTAGAGAGGATGTCAAGGGTGCTCTCCAGGGAAACGCCGCTGCCGTGCACCTGGTCCGGCACTGACGGATCCGGTATGCGTGGCAGTCGGAGGCGGTGATCGCCCCGGTGGGCACGGGGGTGGCGGCTACAGCCCGGAAGGCCTTTCACGCGGCTCGATCGTCAGTTCGGCGCGTCGCAGCAGCAGCTGGGTGTCCGGAAGGTTCACGCCCTCAAGACTCGCCCCCATCAGGGCGAGTCCCATCTCGGCGAAACGCTCGCACAGCTGCGGGATGCTCAGTTCGCCCTTCGGGCGATACCAGTGGGCCACGCCGGTCGTCATCTGCAGCAGCGCGAGCCGTGCCACGGTGCCGCGGTCCTTGAAGGTGCCGTCGTGGACCCCGGCCTGCAGGATCGACGACCACACCGTTTCGTAGGCGTCCCGTTGCCGCAGGACGTCCTGCCGTACCTGCCCGGTCAAGGCATGGAACTCGTAGTCGGCCACTTTGGCGGCCCGGGGGTTGCGGGCGTGGAAGGCGACATGGGAGGCGATGACCGCGGCCAGGCGCTCAGCCGGATCCACGACGTCGCGGAGGGTCTCCTGGCCGCTGAAGACCAGGACGTCGAGAGTCCGGCGCATGACCCCTTCCAGGAGCTCGTCCTTGGATGAGGCGTAGTAGTACATCGCCGAGACGGCGACGCCTGCGGCCTCCGCGATGTCGCGGATTCCCGTGCCGTGGAACCCCCGCTCGGAGAAGAGCCAGGTAGCGGTGCGGAGGAGGTGCAACTCTGTCTGCTCGGACTGGGCCCGGCGCGAGGAGCCGGCCTTGATCCGGCCGCCTCTGGCGCTGCGGTTGCCGCCGCTCTGGTTGGTAGTGGCCATCGCTTCGACTATCCCACAGTGAGGATGGCGGCGGGGTTGTTCACCGTAACCATCGTGATCTCGGTGTCGCTCATCCCCATGTGCCGCATCAACGGGAGGGCGCTCTCCAGGATGTGGGTGTATCCGGGGCCACCGTAGCGACGGAGATACACCTTCTGGCAGATGTCCTGGGCGACCAGCAACCGGTCGCCGAATCCCGCTTCGATCAACATCTGGAGCCATTCGATCCGGGTGCGGTCGTTGGGGCGGCGCGCGTCGGGGTTGAAGGCGTAGTAGCTGGACTCCTGGCCGAACAGGTCGAGCTCCAGGTAGCACCCCGTCCGGGCGAGTTCGAGCAGGTCGCCGGACCGCCAGAGCGTACGGTCGAGATGGGATACGATCGTCCGCTCCGGCTGTCCGCCCGCATCCAGGACGGTGCGCACGGCGTGCAAAGGCGCTTCCGGATGGCGGCCGGGATGGATCTGCAGCGGTGCCCCGGTCGCCACCTGCGCCCGGCAGGCCGCCCGGAGCACCTTCTCCTCGACCGGATGCACGGGCCAGCTCAGGCCGATCTCTCCGATGACCCCGGCGCGGATGCCGGTGTCGTCCACGCCGACCTCCACATCCCGCGTGATCTCGTCGCGAACGGCGTCCACGGGCACGTCGGCCAGGCCCGCGGGGTGGTAGTCGCGCGAGTAGTAGCCGCTGCCCATCACGATGTGGACCCCGGTGGCGCGTGACACCCGGGCCAGCCCGAGCGGATCGCGCCCCATCCCCACACAGGACGAGTCCACCACCGCGCCGCCTCCGGCGGACCGGTAGAGCGACAGCTCCTCGACGGCGTCCGTCTCGGAGAGCAGCCGCAGGTTGTCGAGGTTCAGGACGGTACGGCGGATCCAGTCGTAGTTGTCCGGCCGCACCGGTTCGGCGACCTTGGCGCGTACCGACGCGGGGAACTCCCGGGCGACGGCCGGGTTCCCCGGGCTCGACGGCGGCGCGCCGGCCACCGGCTGGAGACCCCACGGCTGGATGATCGCCGACATGTCGCACAGGACGTGTTCGTGCGGCTGAGTATGCCCGAGCTCGGCGGGCTCGATGTCGCCGAGCACGGTGCGAACGCGACGAACCGACCGCGACGGAAGATCTACCATGAACTTAGTCTATCGATCGTTTGGACAAATACTCAATCGGATAGATCGTTTTCACAGCCGCTGCCCGGTCGCGTCAGGATGTCCCCGCTCGCCCGCCGTCGCGGGCATCCACCTGGTCGGGGCCGCCCGCGGGGTGTCAGAGGAAGTTCACGTTCTGCGCGAGTGCGAGCCGACCCGAGTAGTTGACGGTGTTGGTCGCCGCGCGCATGTACGCACGCCAGGAGTCGGAGCCGGATTCGCGTCCCCCGCCTGTCTCCTTCTCGCCTCCGAACGCGCCGCCGATCTCCGCGCCCGACGTGCCGATGTTGACGTTGGCGATGCCGCAGTCGGAGCCGTCGGCGGCGAGAAAGCGTTCGGCTTCCTGCTGGTCCCGGGTGAAAATGCTGGAGGACAGCCCCTGGGGCACGTCGTTGTGCAGGGCGATGGCCTCGTCCAGTGTCCGGTAGGTCTGCACGTAGAGGATCGGCGCGAAGGTCTCCTGGCGCACGATGTCGGTCTGCTCGGTGACCCGGACGATCGCGGGCTCGACGTAGAACGCGTTCGCCGCCGAGTCGGCGAGCCGCCGCCGTCCACCGGCGATGATCTTGCCGCCTTCGGCCTGCGCGGCCGTCAACGCCGCCTGCATCGCGTCGTAGGCCTGCCCGGAGATAAGCGGTCCGACCAGGGTGCCCTCCTCGAACGGGTCGCCGACAGGCAGTTTGCGATAGGCGGTGGCGAGCCGGTCGACCAGGGTGTCGGCGATGTCGGTGTGCGCGATGAGCCGCCGCAGGCTCGTGCAGCGCTGCCCCGCCGTACCGGCCGCCGCGAACACGATCCCGGCCATCGCCAAGTCGAGGTCGGCCGACGGGGCGACGACGGTGGCGTTGTTCCCGCCCAGCTCCAGCAGGGCGCGACCGAAGCGGGCCGCGACGCGCGGGCCGACCTCACGGCCCATACGCACCGAACCGGTGGCGCTGACCAGCGCGATCCGCCGGTCGTCGACCAGTTGCTCGCCGAGGGCGCGATCGCCGAGCACCAGTCGATGCACGTCGCGTGGGACCCCGGCCTCGTCGGCCGCCGTCGCCAGGAGGCGATCGCAGGCCAAGGCGGTCAGCGGGGTCAACTCCGAGGGCTTCCAGACGACGGTGTCGCCGCAGACCAGCGCAACGGCGGTATTCCACGCCCATACGGCCGCCGGGAAGTTGAAGGCGGAGATCACGCCGACGACGCCGAGCGGGTGCCAGGTCTCCGTCAACCGGTGTCCCGGCCGTTCCGAGGCGATGGTGCGCCCGTAGAGCTGACGGGACAGGCCGACCGCGAACTCGCAGATGTCGATCATCTCCTGCACCTCGCCGAGCGCCTCGGAGCGGATCTTGCCCACTTCGACGGTGATGAGATCGGCCAGCGTGCCTTTGTGCTCGCGCAAAAGCTCCCCGAGCCTGCGGACCAGTTCTCCGCGGCGGGGCGCGGGCACGGTCCGCCAGGACAGGAACGCCTCGTGCGCGGCGGTGATCGCCCTGTCGGCGTCCGTGGGAGTCGCGGCGCCAAGACCCAGCAGGTCCTCGCCGGTGATCGGCGTCCGCGCCCGCAGGCCGTCGCCCTCCTCGAACACGGCGCCCAGGCGGGTCAGGCTGCCGAGCGCGCGCTCGCGCAGGGATTCGGTGGTGGGAAGCGTGGTTGCCTGCTGGCTCATCGGTGTCTCTCCGTCGAAGTCGGGTGTCGGGCGGGCGGGGCGGGACGGCTACCGGATGGCTTCGGTCAGTTCGAGCGCCTGGGCGACGTGTTCGAGGGATGTCCCCTGCTGCTCCGCATAGAGGGCGAACGGGTCGAGCACCGGGCGTCCGATCGCGTCGGAAAGCCGGTCGGCGTCGTAGCCGACCGCTGCTTGAGTGTCGTTCCTCGAACCCTTCCCGCTCAGGTTGGACTGGAAGATCCCGGCCGCCGAACGGGGCAGGAAGTCCTCGTAGACGACGGGTACGGCGCGCACCCAGCCCTGGTCGATGAGAGTGGCGAGGTCGGCCGCCGGTTTCCGCCCGTCGCGGGGGCGGTCGAGTACCGGCTCATAGGTGAAGAACGCCTGCCGCTCGACCGCGAGATCCCGCTCCGTGGCGGGGAACCCCTGTTCCCAGATCGATCGGGCGACCTCGCCGCGGTCGGCGTCGGGATGAGCGGCCAGATGGGCGTCGGTCTTGGCCAGCAGGGTGTCGTAGCCGGCCCGGCCGGCGGGAGTGAGCGCGATCCCACGAGCCTCCACCTCACCGAACCGCACGCGCAGCGATCCCGTGGTGACGCTGCCGTCCGGCCGGCGCAGGGCGCGCGGTTCGGCGAGCGCCCGAAACGACGTCTGGCGCAGCAGCACGTCCGGACCCGACCAGCGTGGCGGCCCCTGAATCGCGTCGATCATCGCGATGCCGCGGCCGGTCATCCTCCGGTAGAGCTCGTCGATGTCGAGCACCCGGGGTGTCAGGTGATTGACGTGCGTGCTGGTCACGCCGCCGATGTCGGCGGCGACTCCGGAGACCCGGGCCAGCTCCTCATACCAGGCCTGGTCGACCGGCTCGGTGGACAGCTCGAACGCCTGAACGGCAAGGTGGAGGAAGCGTTCGGCCGCGGCCTCCGGCAACTCCCCGTGCCGTTCGGCTTGATCGGCGAGCTCCAGCAGCTCAGGCGGGAAGAGCTGCCGCGCCGCGAGGAACCTCTCCAGTCGTTCCCGCAGGTCCGGCGTGAAGAAACGGGGATCGGCCGGGGTGAGCATGGAGGTGAAGACCCGGAACGGATTGCGGGCCAGTTCCCCGGCCTCGATGGGACGGAAAGCCGTCGAGACCACGGGCACGGCGCTGGAGGCGGCTTCCCGGAGGTCGTAGAACCCGACCGGGCGCATACCCAGCGCCCCGAAGATGCGGGCGACCTGGTGCAGCTCGGCGGGGGTGCCGACCCGGATGGCGCCGTGCCGCTCGGCGGTGACCCGGCCGATGGATCCCAGCCGCTCCGCCTCCGGTCCCGCCTGCCGCAGGACGTCCTGATTGACCTCGCGGGATACCTCCACGAGCGTGGTGTAGGCGGGAACCTCCCGCCCGTACATCTCCGACAGTCGCTGCGCGAACGCCGCGCGCAGCCGCCATTGGGGGATCGTTGTCATGCGCTGCCTTCCGAGTCGGGGGTGGCCACCGCGAGGACCGAGTGACCCGCGGGATCCGGCCCCCGCCGAACACGGCGGCGCGGGCACGTTCCTCGACCGGCTCCCGGCCGGCGGGAGAAGTCCGGCACCACCCCGGAGCCCACGGCCTGTCCGGAGGTGCCGGTGCCGGTCCCTCGCGAGGTGGTCGGGGCACCCAGGCGGCGGCACGCCGCGACCATGTCGACCACGTGCTGCCGGTGCCGGGGAAATCTCACCGCGAACGCTCCTTCTCGCTCACCGGTCACGGTTGGGCCGGGTCACCCTGTCCACGATGAAGGTTGACCCGGACCGAAACCAAGCCCCAGAAGACCGAAACATTTGGGCTCTCAGAGCCAGCGATTCTTATGCTGCCGGCGCACTCATGACGGCACGGAGCCGGGACGCTGAAACCATCGCACCTCGTAACTCTCCGGAAGGTGTGCGGAGGCGGTCGTTCGCGATCGCCGCTCGCGAGCTCGGTTGCACCGCTTCGGCGGTCTCGCGGCAGATCCCGTCGCCGGAGAAGGACACCGGACCGGCGCCGTTCCTCGAAAGCGAGCCCCACGGCATACGGGCCACCGCCGGGGGGGAAAATCGAGCAAGCGGGTATCGGCCACCCTGGACGATTTCGGCTGCGAGGTGCGTGAGCACGCCACCGGCAGGATCCCGGCCGGGAAACCTCCCGACGGCCGGCGTGCGCCTGGTACCGTCCGCGCTCACCCGCGGACACCCCGGAGCGGGAGGCCCTGCTCGAAGAAGGTGAGCCGATCCCACCGCTGGTCGAGGGCGACCTCGATATGGCACCGCTCTATGAGGAATGCCCGTAAATTTAGGACCTTCATGCCTCGCTGGGTAGATTTGACGAGATGATCTCGATGTTGTAGCTCACGACCACGGAAAGCTCCG
>NZ_BLRH01000020.1 GCF_025996515.1 Rhizohabitans arisaemae | reverse complement strand
GTTCACAGGTGGTAGGCGTACTCGCGGAGTTCCCAGTCGGTGACGAATCTGGAGAAGCGTTCGACCTCATCGCGTTTGTAGGCGAGGTAGGCCTCGGCGAACTGTTTGCCGAGGACGTCCGCGAGGTCGGTGTCGGCTTGGAAGGCGTCGAGCGCGGCCGGGAGCGTCATCGGCAGGACGGCGGCTTCGGCGGGGCGGTAGCCGTACCCCTCCAGCGGCGGCGGCGGGGTGAGGCGGTCCCGGATGCCGAGGTGTACGGCGGCGAGGACGCCGGCGATGCCGAGGTAGGGGTTGGCG
>NZ_BLRH01000019.1 GCF_025996515.1 Rhizohabitans arisaemae | reverse complement strand
AGCACACTGTTGAGTTCTCAAGGAACGCACGCACACCGCTCGGTCTCCACCGGAGTCTCGACCGCCCGGAGCGTCTTCCGTTCTGTTGTGACTTCAAGTTTACCATTTTCCCACCTGCCAGTCAAACCGGCTTCCGGTGGGCGAACGATCAACTTTACGCCTCTGCCCCTCTCGGGGCAACCCCTCTAA
>NZ_BLRH01000018.1 GCF_025996515.1 Rhizohabitans arisaemae | reverse complement strand
GATCCCCGCCTGGCGCGGCGTCCCCGTCCTGCCCTGCAACAAGATCCCCATCACCAAGACCCGCACCACCTCCATCCTGGCCATGCGCACCGGCCAGGAGAACCAAGGCGTCATCGGCCTCCACCAGACCGGCATCCCCGACGAATACCAGCCCAGCCTCTCGGTCCGCTTCATGGGCGTCGACGACAAAGCCGTCATCTCCTACCTGGTCAGCGCCTACTACAGCGCCGCCGTCCTGGTCCCCGACGCCCTCGGCATCCTGGAGAACGTCGAACTCGGCCACTAAAAGGCCCGCGCACACGACACGGCCCCGGCCCGACCGGGCGGCCCGACCGCGCGATCCGCCGCGAATCCGCCCGGCGCCGGGACTCTCGTACCGGTGTCCGCCCCGGGAGGCCACACCCTGCCCGACGCACCGGCGCAGGACATCGACAGGGAACAGCGCATCGACAGAAGACGGTGGTCGGACTGTGACGCAACCGCTCGAAAGCAACCCCCAACGGCAGACGGCTCTCGGTACCGCGGCCGCCAAAAACCTGGCCACCACCACCAAATCCGTCCCCCAAATCCAGGAGACCACCTCCCGCTGGCTCCTGCGCATGCTCCCCTGGGTCCAGGTCACCGGCGGCACCTACCGCGTCAACCGCCGCCTCACCTACGCCATCGGCGACGGCCGCGTCAGCTTCACCACCGCCGGGGCCACCGTCCAGGTCATCCCCGCCGAACTCGTCGAGATCCCCCTCCTGCGCGGATACGACGACCCCGACACCCTCCAAGCCCTGGCCACCCGCTTCACCCAGCACGAAGTCGAAGCCGGCCACACCCTGGCCCACACCGGCCAGACCGCCGACCGGATCTACCTCATCGCCCACGGCAAGATCACCAAAACCGGCGCCGGCCCCTACGGCGACCAGGCCACCCTCGGCGTCCTGGCCGACGGCGACCACTTCGGCGACCACGCCCTCACCGACGAGACCGCCACCTGGCCCTACACCGTCACCACCCTCACCGCCTGCACCCTGCTCAGCCTCCCCCGCCAGGCCTTCGCCGAACTCACCGACCAATCCCCCACCCTCCAAGCCCACCTGCGCAACCTCCACGACAACCCGCCCAAACCCCACAACCGCCACGGCGAAGCCGCCATCGAGCTCGCCGCCGGCCACACCGGCGAACACAACCTCCCCGCCACCTTCGCCGACTACGAGACCACACCCCGCGAATACGAACTCAGCGTCGCCCAGACCGTCCTGCGCATCCACAGCCGGGTGGCCGACCTCTACAACCACCCGATGAACCAGACCGAGCAGCAGCTCCGCCTCACCATCGAAGCCCTGCGCGAACGCCAGGAACACGAACTCGTCAACAACCGCGAGATCGGCCTGCTCCACAACGCCGACCTCCGCCAGCGCCTGCACCCCCGCACCGGCCCACCCACCCCCGACGACCTCGACGACCTTCTCGCCACGGTGTGGAAGGACCCGGCGTTCATCCTCGCGCATCCGCAGGCGATCGCCGCGTTCGGCCGGGAGTGCAGCAGCCGCGGGATCTACCCCCAGAGCGTCGAGATCAACGGGCACAAGATCCCCGCCTGGCGCGGCGTCCCCGTCCTGCCCTGCAACAAGATCCCCATCACCAAGACCCGCACCACCTCCATCCTGGCCATGCGCACCGGC
>NZ_BLRH01000017.1 GCF_025996515.1 Rhizohabitans arisaemae | reverse complement strand
TCGCGGGCCTTCTCCCCGAAGATCGCGCGCAGCAGCCGCTCCTCCGGCGTCAGCTCGGTCTCGCCCTTGGGGGTGACCTTGCCGACCAGGATGTCCCCGGGGACGACCTCGGCGCCGATCCGGATGATCCCGCGCTCGTCCAGGTCCGCCAGGACCTCCTCGGAGACGTTCGGGATGTCGCGGGTGATCTCCTCGGGGCCCAGCTTGGTGTCGCGGGCGTCGACCTCGT
>NZ_BLRH01000016.1 GCF_025996515.1 Rhizohabitans arisaemae | reverse complement strand
GTTCAGTCAGGCGCTCGATAAGCCGGGCGCGGACGGTACCTACACCAACGCTCTGTACCGGGGGCTGGTGGCGGACTACAAGACGGCGGCCGGGGACCTGGGCGAGGCGTTGAAACCGTTGCAGAAGGAAGCGGTGGACGGGCTGGAGTACCGGCTTTTCGGTACGGCCGACCAGGCGATCGAGGCCCAGCCGAAGTTGTCGCCCAGGATGGCGGACTGCCGCGAGGCCAGCAGTCTGCGCGGCTTCCTGGAGCGTCCGGCCAACGTGGCGGTCTCGGGTAACGAGGTGCCGCTGGCGGTGTACGCGTTCACCAACCCCAGGACGCGGTTCCAGCCGGTGGTGTCGGCGTGCCACGACTTCGTCTACACCGGCGGCGAGGACCGGCTGGACCCGGCGACGTTGACGGTGAAGCTGCGGTTGCAGCTCCTGTGGGGTCCTCCGATGAAGGAGAACGAGCCCAAGACGGTCGAGAAGGTCGAGGATCTGGGTGTCTGGGAGAAGTCCTGGCAGGTGCCCGCGGTGTGCATCGACCCCAAGCCGGGCCCCGAGCCTGGCCCGGTGTGCAGTGCCCGTGACCACTACCTGGACAAGTGGGTGACCGGGGGCTTCAAGCAGTCGTTCGCCGAGTCGGCCGTGCACACCCCGAACGCGGCGGTGGTCGCGGAGTTGCGGGTCAAGCTGACGCAGTTCCTGGCGGGGCGGCAGAAGGAGTACTACGACCGGGTTGTGGCGGACCTGGCCACGCCGGGCAAGCCGCTGTTCCTGGCGAACGCGGCCCTGACCCAGGCGGTGCGGTTGCTGCAGGAGTACACCGAGGCGGGGTTCCCGACGGCGCTGCGCGGCGACGATTTGATGCAGGGGCTGCTGCGGGGGGCCGAGCGGTTGCCGGGCGACACCCCCGACGACGGGGTGGTGACCTCGGTGTTCCGGGCGGCGAGCGCGGCTTACGACTCGTGTCAGCCGGCGGAGGGTCCGGGTTCGCCGTGCACGGCGGCGACGACGTTCAATCCGTTCGCGGGTCAGTCGCGGGAGTGGCTGGTGGATTGCCTGTCGTGGTATCGGGGTCAGCTTCCGCCGGACAGGTGGTCCGGTGATCCGGTGGCGAACACGGTTCTGGCGTTCGCCCGGCATGCGGGTGATTCGTTGCGGGGGCGTTTCGACGCGCATTCGGAGCGGCTGGCCAAGAAGGTCTACACCGAGGGGATCCCCGCGGTGACCGAAGCCGCCGGCCTGCTG
>NZ_BLRH01000015.1 GCF_025996515.1 Rhizohabitans arisaemae | reverse complement strand
ATTTTCCTTGGGGTGGTTTGCCGGGATTGTTTCCAGACATTGTTTGGAGAGTTTGATCCTGGCTCAGGACGAACGCTGGCGGCGTGCTTAACACATGCAAGTCGAGCGGAAAGGCCCTTCGGGGTACTCGAGCGGCGAACGGGTGAGTAACACGTGAGTAACCTGCCTTCAGCTCTGGGATAAGCCTGGGAAACCGGGTCTAATACCGGATACGACACCGGCCCGCATGGGCGGGTGTGGAAAGT
>NZ_BLRH01000014.1 GCF_025996515.1 Rhizohabitans arisaemae | reverse complement strand
GAGTTCTCAAGGAACGCACGCACACCGCTCGGTCTCCACCGGAGTCTCGACCGCCCGGAGCGTCTTCCGTTCTGTTGTGACTTAATTCTACATTCTCCCGATCCGGTGTCAAATCCACCAGACTCTGAAATCTGCTAGAATTTCGTCTCCCCTTTTCAGGGACAACCCCTCTAACTTACCGAACCGCTTCCCCGTTGTCCAGTCGATCAACCAAGTTGCTCGCGTGCACGTGGAGAAACACCGACCTACCGGGAAACCCGATGAGCCGGAGACTCGTTGTCTGGGGTTCGCCCGGGGTTTCGGGGGCCTTCCGGCCTCCGCTCATCCCCTGGCGAAGAGAACATTAAGCGCCCTCGGCCTAAGCGTCAAATCCCTGCCGGATGACCAACATCCCAGGTCAGGGCCGTTATCGGCGTCTTCCGGAGGGGTTCGCGATCAGACTGTTACCCAATCCGGGACCAACCTTTGATTCCTACCCCGCCTCAACCACCACCAAACCCCCGCAGGATCGCGGGGGTTCGCACAGGCGTGACTCAGAGATCGAGCAGGGACTCCAGGCCGACGGTGAGCCCGGGGACCTCCGTCACCCGCCTGACGCCGAGCAGGACACCCGGCATGAACGACGACCGGTCCATCGAGTCGTGCCTGATCGTCAGGGTCTCGCCGTGCCCGCCCAGCAGCACCTCCTGATGGGCGATGAGGCCGGCCAGCCGGACCGCGTGGACCCGTACCCCGGCGACGTCGGCCCCGCGGGCACCCGGGAGCTCTGCGGTCGTGGCGTCCGGCGACGTGCCCACCCCCGCGACCCGCCGAGCCTGCGCGATGAGCTCCGCGGTCCTGGTCGCGGTCCCTGAAGGGGCGTCGACCTTGTTCGGATGGTGGAGCTCGATGATCTCCACTGAGTCGAAGTAGCGCGCCGCCTTCTGGGCGAATCCCATCATCAGCACCGCGCCGATTCCGAAGTTGGGGGCGATGAGCGAACTCACCCCGGGGTGCTCGGCGAGCCAGCCGGCCACGGTCTCCAGCCGCCGAGCGTCGAATCCGGTGGTGCCCACCACGGTGTGCAGTCCTTTGCCGATGCACCATTGGAGGTTGTCCATCACCACCCCGGGCTCGGTGAAGTCGACCACCACGTCCGCCGAGGCCAGCGGTTCACGGGCGTCGCCCGCGTCCACCTGAGCCACCAGCTCCATGTCCGGCGCCGCCTCGACGGCTCGGCACACTTCCGCACCCATGCGCCCTCGGGCGCCCAAAACCCCTACCCTGATCACGGCGATCCAGCCTATCGTCTCGGTCCGCGCGACCCGTGCCCGACGCGGCGCCCCGGCCCCGCGTCCGATACGGCGGCGCAGCCCGTACCGGACGTCGTCACGACCTCGCCGCGCCGGCCCGGAGCGGGGCTCCCGCCTCGTGGAGGTGGCTGAGGGCTTCGGCGTAGGACCGGAACAGCCCGCACTCGTAGTAGGGGATGCCAAGGCTCGCGCAGTGGGCCCGGACCAGGGGACGGACCTTGCGGAGGTTGCCCGTGGGCATGCTGGGGAACAGGTGGTGCTCGATCTGGTAGTTGAGCCCGCCCATGAGGACGTCGACGAACGGTCCGCCGCGAACGTTGCGCGAGGTCAGGACCTGCTTGCGGAGGAAGTCCAGCTTGTCGTCCGGGCCTGGCATGAGCATCCCCTTGTGGTTGGGGGCGAACACACAGCCCATGTAGAAGCCCCAGAGTCCTTTGTGGACCGCGAGGAACACCAGGGCCTTGCCCGGCGGGAGCACGAGGAAGAGCGCACCGAGATAGCCGGCGAAGTGCGCCAGGAGCGCACCGCCCTCGACCAGCGGACGCCGCACCACGCCACGGAAGAGCGACTGGACGCTCGCCACATGGAGGTTCAGCCCCTCCAGGAAGAGCATGGGGAAGAACAGCGGGGCCTGCCAGCGGGAGATCAGCGCGGCGAATCCGCGCCGGGGGCGGGCCTGGTCCCCCGTCCAGATCAGCGCGCCGGGGGCGACGTCGGGATCGTGGTCGACGTCGTTGGGGTTGGCGTGGTGGCGGGTGTGCTTGTCCATCCACCAGCCGTAGCCCAGACCGATCAGCAGGTTGCCCGACAATCCGGCCGACTCGCTCGCGCGCTTGGTGCGGAAGACCTGGCGATGCCCGATGTCGTGCCCGAGGAACGCCACCTGGGCGAAGACAAGGGCGAGGAAGGCCGCGACGACGAGCTGGTACCAGGAGTCTCCGACCAGGAAGAACGCCGTCCAGCCGCCCAGGAGGAGCACCCCGACCAGCGCGGCTCGAACGCCGTGGTAGACCGGCCGCCGCCGGAGGAGCCCGAGTTCCGCGGCCTGCCGGGAGAGCCGGGCGAAATCGCTCCCCCGGACGGCCGTTTGCGCCGCCACTACCCCGACCAACCCAAGAACTCACGAAATTTCGGCTTCTCAGCCACTTTGGACCCCCTTGCGCAAATGAATCCGGTCAAGAGGACGGTAACGATCGAATGGCCCGTACCGCGTTCCCCCGAAGTGCCATTTCTGGGTACCACCAAAGGGCTACTACGCCGCGCCGGAATAGGTCTCAAAGATGAGGAAACCGGCACCCACCGCAGGTGAGCGCCGGCATGCGATGTTCCGTCAGAGTGCGATCGCGGCGGAGAAATCCTTGTCCTTGTAGGGCCCGATCACCGCGAGGGTCCGCGGCCGGGTCAGCACCTCGTGGGCGATCCCCTCGATCTCCGCACGGGTCACGGCCTGGATCCGCTCGAGGATCTCCTCGACCGACATCAGCCGCTCGTAGACCAGCTCGCTCTTCCCTATCCGCGACATCCGGGACCCGGTGTCCTCCAACCCGAGGACGAGGCCACCGCGCATCTGCCCCTTACCCCGCTCGATCTCCTCATCGGTGAGCCCGTCGGCGAGGACCCGGCCCAGCTCGTCCCGGCAGATCGCCAGGACATCGTCGATCTTGGACGGGAGACAGCCGACGTAGACCCCGAACTGCCCGGTGTCCGCGTACTGCGAGGTGTAGCTGTAGGCCGAGTAGGCCAGCCCGCGCTTCTCCCGGATCTCCTGGAAGAGCCGCGAGGACATCCCCCCGCCGAGCGCGGCGTTCAGCACACCGAGCGCGAAACGCCGGTCGTCGTTGCGGTCGATGCCGATCGTGCCGAGGACCAGGTTGGCCTGCTCGGTCGCCCGGGAGAACACCCGGACGCCCGGCCTGGGCAGCGCGCCTTCCCCGGTCAGCCGCGGCGGCTCGGGCGGCGTGTCCGGCGTGCCGAGCCCGCCCGCCCGGTCGTAGGCCGCCGCGATCAGCGAGACCACCAGATCGTGGTCGATGTTCCCGGCGATCGAGAAGACGGTCTTGGGCGGCGTGTAGTAGCGCCGGTAGTACTCGGCGATCCTGTCCCGGGAGATGTCGTTGATCGATTCGACGGTCCCCAGGGTCGGGCGCCCCAGCGGCGTGTCGCCGAAGAGCGCCTCGGAGAACTGCTCGTGGACGACGTCGGAGGGCTCGTCGTCGTGCATAGCGATCTCTTCGAGGATCACCTCACGCTCGGAGACGACGTCCTCCGGATCGATCAGCGCCGAGGTCACCACGTCGGCGAGGACGTCGATCGCGAGCGGGAGGTCGGTGTCGAGCACCCGTGCGTAGTAGCAGGTGTACTCCTTGCCGGTGAACGCGTTGATCTCCCCGCCGATGCCCTCGACGGCCGCGGAGATCTCCAGCGCGTCCCGCTTCGGGGTGCCCTTGAAGAGCAGATGCTCCAGGAAGTGCGTGGCCCCCATGTGCTCGGGGGCCTCGTCACGCGAGCCGATGCCCACCCAGGCGCCGACGGCGACGCTCCGTACCGTGGGCATGGTCTCGGTGATCACTCTGAGCCCACCGGGGAGGACGGTGCGCCGGACGACGCCGGACCCGTCCCCGCCCGGGTGCAGAACGGCTGTGCTCACGAGTTGCGGTCGCGGTCGTCGCGTCCGCCGCGGGTACGGGTCCTGGTCCGCCGCGGGGGCGCCGACGGCTCGTCGGCCGACGGTTCGGTACGGGCGGAGCCGGCCTCCGGGGACGAGGTGTCCCGCTCGGCGCGCTCGGCGGCCTCCCGCTCGACGACTTCCACCGGAACCAGGGAGAGCTTGCCCCGCTGGTCGATCTCGGCGATCTCGACCTGCACCTTCTCCCCGACCGACATGACGTCCTCGACGTTCTCGATCCGCTTGCCGCCGTGCAGCTTGCGGATCTGCGAGACGTGCAGGAGCCCGTCCTTGCCGGGGAGGAGCGACACGAAGGCGCCGAATGCGGCGATCTTCACGACCGTGCCCAGGTAGCGCTCGCCGACCTCCGGCATGTGCGGGTTGGCGATCGCGTTGATGGCGGACCGGGCGGCCTCGGCGGACGGGCCGTCGGTGGCACCGATGTAGATGGTGCCGTCGTCCTCGATGGTGATCTCGGCGCCGGTGTCGTCCTGGATCTGGTTGATCATCTTGCCCTTGGGTCCGATGACCTCGCCGATCTTGTCGACCGGGACCTTGATCGTGATGATGCGCGGCGCGGTCGGGTTCATCTCCGCCGGAGTGTCGATCGCCTCCTGCATCACGTCCAGGATCGCCAGGCGGGCGCCGCGCGCCTGCTTCAGCGCGGCGGCCAGGACCGAGGCGGGGATGCCGTCGAGCTTGGTGTCGAGCTGGAGCGCGGTGATCACGTCCCGGGTGCCGGCCACCTTGAAGTCCATGTCGCCGAAGGCGTCCTCGGCTCCGAGGATGTCGGTGAGCGTGACGTACTGGTCGCCCTCGCCGATCAGGCCCATCGCGATACCGGCGACCATGTCCTTGAGCGGGACGCCGGCGTCCAGCAGGGACATCGTCGAGGCGCAGACCGAACCCATCGACGTCGAGCCGTTGGAGCTGAGCGCCTCCGAGACCTGGCGGATCGCGTACGGGAACTCCTCGCGGGTCGGCAGGACGGGCAGCAGCGCCCGCTCGGCCAGGGCGCCGTGGCCGATCTCGCGGCGCTTGGGCGAGCCCACCCGGCCGGTCTCACCGGTGGAGTACGGCGGGAAGTTGTAGTTGTGCATGTAGCGCTTGGTGCGCTCGGGGTTGAGCGTGTCGATCATCTGCTCCATCCGGAGCATGTTCAGCGTGGTCACGCCCAGGATCTGGGTCTCGCCGCGCTCGAACAGGGCGGAGCCGTGCACCCGCGGGATCAGGTGGACCTCGGCGCCGAGCTGCCGGATGTCCTTGGTGCCCCGGCCGTCCATCCGGACGCCCTCGGTGAGGATGCGCTCCCGGACCAGCTTCTTGGTGATCGCCCGGTAGGCGGCGGCGATCTCCTTCTCCCGGCCCTCGAAGTCGGCGAGCAGCTTCTCGGCGGCGAGCGCCTTCACCCGGTCGAGCTCGGTCTCGCGCTCCTGCTTGCCGGCGATGGTGAGGACGCGGGCGAGGTCGGAGCCGACGGCCGCGGAGACCGCGTCGTACGCGTCCTGCTGATAGTCGACGAAGATCGGATACTCGGCCGTCTCCTTCGCCGCCACCTGGGCGACCCGGGACTGCGCCTCGCACAGCACCTTGATGAACGGCTTCGCCGCGTCCAGGCCCTGCGCGATCGTCTCCTCGGTGGGGGCGACCGCACCCTCGGCGACCAGGCGCAGGGTGTCCTTGGTGGACTCGGCCTCGACCATCATGATCGCGACATCGCCGTCCGGGAGCACCCGGCCGGCGACGACCATGTCGAAGGTCGCCCGCTCCAGCTCGGGATGGGTCGGGAACGCCACCCACTGGGCGTCGATCAGCGCCACCCGCACCCCGCCGATCGGCCCGGAGAAGGGCAGCCCGGCGAGCTGGGTGGACAGGCTCGCCGCGTTGATCGCGACGACGTCGTAGAGGTGGTCGGGGTTGAGCGCGAGCACCGTCGCCACGACCTGGATCTCGTTCCGGAGCCCCTTGACGAAGCTCGGGCGGAGCGGGCGGTCGATGAGGCGGCAGGTGAGGATCGCGTCCTCGGACGGACGACCCTCCCGGCGGAAGAACGAGCCGGGGATACGGCCCGCGGCGTACATCCGCTCCTCGACGTCCACCGTCAGCGGGAAGAAGTCGAGGCTTTCCTTGGGGTTCTTGGACGCCGTCGTGGCCGACAGCACCATCGTCTCCTCGTCGAGACAGACGACGGCCGAGCCGGCCGCCTGCCGGGCGAATCTGCCGGTCTCGAAGCGGATGGTACGCGTGCCGAATACGCCGTTGTCGAGAACGGCTTCCGTTGTGTGGACACCCTCCACGGGGGACCTCCTTCAATCAAGGTCGCCCGCGTCTCTGCTCGCTCCAGAGCTCCTCGTCAGGTGCAGCGCCGGTCTTCGATCGAAGCGCCCGGTTGTCATGCGGTCTACCGGAAGCCACTACCGAGGACCGGCCACTCCGACGCAGCGGGTGCGCTGCAGTGCGGACGCGGGGCACTTTCTCGGTCTATTCAGTTTGCGGGCAACTTCGCGTCGCAACGATCATGACGCGCCGTGGCCCGGTAATAAGAAGGGAGCGGCACCGAGCCGCTCCCCCGTCGAACTATCGGCGCAGACCCAGCCGCTCGATCAGCGAGCGATACCGCGCGATATCCTTGTTCTGCAGGTACTTCAGCAGCCGGCGGCGGCGGCCGACAAGCAGAAGAAGACCACGGCGGCTGTGGTGGTCGTGCTTGTGGCTCTTCAGGTGCTCGGTGAGTTCACTGATGCGCCTGCTCAGCAGAGCGACCTGAACCTCCGGCGACCCGGTGTCGCCATCACCGGTGCCGTACGCGGTGATGATTTCCTTCTTGGCGGCGGCGTCGAGCGACACTGCTCTCCTCAACTTTTCTAAGGACACGCGTGAATGTGGTCATTTGCACGAACGACCATGCGTGCCTACAGTCGCCGTGCCGTCCGGCAGGCGGCACGATATGCCGCCGATACAAGGCCGACATGTAAGGCTACCACTGTGGGCGAGCGCCCCATCCCCACGTGTCCGCCATGGGACATTCCACCACGGGAGACTCCGCGCGCCGCCTGCGGCCGTACGGGATGGCGGGCCGAAAGCGCCGGTACGGGCCGGGCCGGCCGATCGGGAGGGGATCGGCGCGTCGATGCCCGGTTGCGAGACATGAGGTGAACACCCCCGCCGTCTTAGGGTTCACCTATGTGATCATGTTCGCGTGGACTGTACCGGGCATCGACGCGCGCCCTCTGACACCTCTTGCTCACCCCGGGTGTCACCATCATCCTGCGCGATGCCGACCAGAGTTGATAAGTATTTCGAACAACTCCGTACAACTACGAACAACTACGAACTACCCATAAGTCAATATTTCTGCATATTTCATCTCCTGATTGACCAGCGCCACCTTTGATCGGCCGGCGGCGTCGCAGGCGCGCAAGCCGCAGCGTCCCGGCCCTAGGAGACGGATGACCAACGTGGCCTCTGACCCGGACCCATCCCACGCTCAAACACCCGCCGAGTACGTCGCCCTGCTGCGCCTGTTCCGTGACCGATCGGGTCTCACCTACCGCACCATCCAGCGCCGCGCCGCGGAGAACGGCGACTCCCTGCCCGCCAGCACACTCGCCACCATGCTCACCCGGGACACCCTCCCCCGCGCCGAGCTGGTCTCCGCGTTCCTCCGGGCGTGCGGGGAACCCACGGTACGGGTGGACGCCTGGCTGGAGATCAGGCGGGACCTTCTCACCGCCCCCGTGCCGAGCCCCGACGCCGGGCCGGCGGACGAGAACGCCGACGCTCCCCCGGCGGAGGCGGTCCCGGAGCCGGCCACGCGGCCCGCGTGGTACCCGGCCCGCCACCCCCGCCTGTACCTGCTGTCCGCCGGATTCACCCTCGCCGTCGTACTGATCACCATCGTGGTGGTCTCCAACACGGGCGGTACGACCTCCGCTTCCGGCGCTTCGAGCCCTTCACCCTCGCCGTCGGCGTCCCCCTCCCCCGCACAGGGGCTACCGCCCAGCGGTACGTACCGCTTCCGGATCGCGCTCTCCGGCCTCTGCCTCACCGAGAAGCCCACGCTGGAGACCGGTGAGCTCTGGCAGGGCCCGTGCGACCAGGCGATGCCGACGAGATCCCTGGTCCGGCTGGGCGACGAGTACCAGATCACCACGGACCACCCGGACTTCGGTCCGGGCTGTATGGGGGTGAAGGAGTCGAGTGCGTTCATCGGCGCGACCGTCGCCGACGACTTCTGCGCGAAGACCGGGGCCGGCGAGCGGTTCGAGCTGGTACCCGCGCTGGAGAAACCCGGCGGGTTCCGGATCAAGGCCCTGCACAGCGGACTGTGCGTCGGCTTGACCGGCAACTCCCTCAAACCGTGGGCCGCGATCCGACAGGTGTACTGCTATCAGAACAGATTCGGACAGATCTTCTTCCTGGATCCAGAGAAGACGGGCTAACCCGTCAGGTCCCTGGCCTGTTCCACGTCGCGGTGCATCTGCTCGATCAGCGCCTCGATCGAGTCGAACTTCAGCGTGTCGCGCAGACGCGCCCCGAAGTCCACCGCCACGTGCACCCCGTAGAGCTCAAGGTCGTCGCGGTCGAGGGCGTAGGCCTCGACCGTGCGCTGAACCCCGGCGAACGTCGGGTTCGTCCCGATGGAGATGGCGGCGGGCCAGCGCTCCCCGTCGTAGGCGGGCGCGATCTCCCCGACCGGGATGGACCGGAGCCAGCCGGCATAAACTCCGTCGGCGGGGATCGCGGTGTACCTCGGCGACTCCACGTTGGCCGTGGGGAAACCCAGCGCCCGGCCGCGTCGATGACCCCGGACGACCACGCCTTCGACCCGATGTGGACGGCCGAGGGCGAGCGTCGCCTCCTCGACCTTCCCGGCGGCGACGCACTCCCGGATGCGGCTGGAGGTCACGGTCCGATCGACGGAGAGCAGCGGAACCGCCTCCACCTCGAAGTCGTGCTTCTCCCCCAGCATCCGCAGCGTCTCGACGGTTCCCGACGCCTTGTGGCCGAACCGGAAGCCCTCCCCCACGATCACCCCCGCCGCGTGCAGCCGGTCCACCAAGACGGACTGCGTGAACTCCTCCGGCCCGAGCCGGGAGAGGCCGGCGGTGAACGGGAGCACGCAGACCGCGTCCACCCCGAGGCCGGCGAGAAGCTCGTTGCGATAGGCCGGGCTGGTCAGCTGTGAGACCCGGGTACCCGGCTGGAGCACCTCGTCGGGGTGCGGGTCGAACGTGACCACGACGGCCGGCCTGCCGTTCTCCCGGGCGAGGTCCACCGCCCGTCCCAGCACCCGCTGATGGCCCCGATGGACCCCGTCGAACACACCGATCGTGACGATGGACCTGCCCCACCGCTCGGGGACATCGTCCAATCCGTGCCAGCCTCGCACCTTCGCCCCTTCCATTGGCCGGTCTGCGGCCAGACAAGCGTCCCATGCCCGCCCCGGCGCCTCGACATCGGATCGCCGCCGGCTCAGGGGACGAAGACCGCGAGCGACTTGGCCACCGGCCCGGCCTCCTCGACCAGCGCGAGCAACGTGCCGTCGGGCGCGAACACCCCGATCGGCCCGGGGCCGGCGCCCGTCGAGGGCAGCCGCCCCCCGTGCGCGACGGAACGGGCCTGCTCCTCGGTCACGTCACGGCGGGGGAACGCCGCCGCGACGGCGTCGGCGATCGGCAGGATCTCGCAGGACTCGGCGAGCTGCTCCACGGTCCTGGCCAGCCCCAGATCGTACGGCCCCACGCGGGTCCGGCGCAGACGGGTCAGGTGACCGCCCACCCCGAGCGACTCCCCCAGGTCCCGGGCGAGCGACCGGATGTAGGTGCCGCTGGAGCACTCCACCTCGACGTCGACGTCGACCAGGTCCCCCAGGGTCCGGATCTCCCGTACCCGCATCGAGTACACGGTCACCGGCCGCGCGGCGAGCGCCACGGCCTCACCGGCCCGAGCGCGGCTGTAGGCCCGCCTGCCCTCCACCTTGATCGCGCTGATCTGCGGCGGCACCTGCAGGATCTCCCCGGTCAGCGCGGCCACCCCGGCCTCGATCGCCTCCGGGACGACCCCCGCCGCGCTCACCTCGGCGAGCGTCTCGCCTTCCGCGTCGTCGGTCGAGGTGGTACGGCCGAGCCGGATCGTCCCCTCGTATGCCTTCCTGGTCAGCGCGAGATGGCCGAGCAGGCGGGTGGCCTTCTCGACCCCGATCACCAGGACCCCGGTGGCCATCGGGTCCAGGGTGCCCGCGTGCCCCACCTTGCGGGTGCCCGCGATCCGGCGCATCTTGGCCACCACGTCGTGGGAAGTCCAGCCCGCGGGCTTGTCCACCACGACCAGCCCGCTGACCGCGCTCACGGACGGCCCCCGAGTTCGGCCAGGAGCGCCCGGAAGGCGGCCATCGTCTCCTCGACCGCCAGGTGCGAGGTGAAGCCGGCCGCGAAGGCGTGCCCGCCTCCGCCGAGCGCGGCGCAGACCCTCCCGACGTCCGACTCCCCCTTGGAACGTGTCGACACCTGCCAAGCCCCTTCGTCGTCCTCTTTGAGCACCACCGCGACGTCGGCCTCGTCGATCCGGCGGACCACGTCGATGATCCCTTCGATCTCGTCGTAGGCCAGGCCGTAGGCGGCGCGATCCGCCCTGGTGACATAGGTCCAGACGATCCCCGGCTCCAGTACGGCCCGGCGGAGCGTCTCACCCAGCGCGTGCAGGTACCCGAACCTGGCCCGGTCCCAGAGCTCGCGGGCGATCTCGTCGGTCGAGATCCCGGTCTCCAGAAGCCGGCCGGCGAGGGCGTGCACCGCGGGCGTGGTGGCGGAGTAGCGGAAGGAGCCGGTGTCGGTCACCAGCCCCGTGTACAGGCAGGCCGCGATGTCCCGGGTGATCTCCTCGCCCATCCGGTCCAGCAACTCGGTCACCAGGACCGCGGTCGCCGCGGCGGAGGTGTCGACGAGCCGGACGTCCCCGAAGCCGGTGCCGGACAGGTGGTGATCGATGACGATCAAGGTCTCGGCCCGGGCCGCGTTGGGGGCGAGCAGGCCCAGCCGTTCCACGTTCCCGGTGTCGAAGGCCACCATGACCTGCGGTTCCGCGGGGAAGGCGTCGGGAGGCACCAGCATCTGCTGCCCGGGGAGGAAACGCAGCAGCCTGGGCACCGCGAAAGGCTTGTCTCCGAAGGAGGCGACGCAGGGCGTACCCGCCCGCCGCAGCGCCAGCGCGAAGGCGAGCGTGGAGCCGAGCGCGTCCCCGTCCGGCGCGACGTGGCAGGCGAGGGCGACCTGCCGGGCACCGCCGAGGGCGGCGACCGCGGCGGACCAGTCGGATTCCAAGACCGTCACGTCGCGGATCGACCGGCCCTGTCGTCCTGCTCGACGTCGTCGAGGTCCGGCTCCGCCCGGTAGGGGTCGGGGTCGCCGGCGTGCTCGGCGCCCTCGGCCCGCTTGGCGATCTCGGCGTCCCGCGCCTGGGCCTGCGCGAACAGGTCGTCCATGTGGCGGGCGCTGTCCGGGAGCGGGTCGTGCTGGAAGGCCAGCGTCGGGGTGTGGCGCAGCCCCGTCCGCCTGCCGACCTCGGAGCGGATGATCCCCTTGGCGCTCTCCAGCGCGGCCGCGGTGTCGGCGCGCTCGGCCTCCGAGCCCATCACCGTGTAGAAGACCGTGGCGTCCCGAAGGTCGCCGGTGAGCTTGGCGTCCGTCACCGTGACGAAGCCCAGCCGGGGATCCTTGATCCGGCGCTCCAGCATCTCCGCCACAATCTGATGAATTCGATCCGAAAGCTTGCGCGCACGCGCCGCGTCCATCTCCGTGCTCTCCTACTCGCCCGATTCCCTCATGTCGCGCACGACCGAGCGGCCGCGCGCATGCTTTCGCTATTCCTCGTTGAAGAGTTGCCGCCGGGCGGACAACAGCTCGATCTCGGGGCGACCGGCGACCAGTCGCTCACATCCGTCGAGTACTTCGGAGCAGTTTCCCGCTTCGGCGGAGACCACCGCGATCCCGATCTCGGTCCGCCGGTGCAGGTCCAGGTGACCCGTCTCGCCGACGGCGACGGCCGGATAGCGCCGCCGCACCTCGGCGATGAGGGGCCGTACGACAGACCGCTTCTGCTTGAGCGAGTGTACGTCGCCCAGCAGGATGTCCAGAGTCAATGCACCTATATACATAGTTTTGTCACGCCTCGCGGCGGTCGGGTGCGGTACGGCTGACGCCCGTACCGCACCCGACCGCGCGGCGAACCAGGTCGATCCCTAGTCGCGCGGCTTCTCCCGCATCTCGAACGTCTCGATGACGTCGTTGAGCTTGATGTCGTTGTAGCCGACACCGATACCGCACTCGAAGCCCTCGCGGACCTCGGTCGCGTCGTCCTTGAACCTGCGGAGCGACGAGACGGAGAGGTTGTCGGAGATGACCACGCCGTCGCGGATGAGCCTGGCCTTGCTGTTCCGGGTGATCGTGCCCGACCGGACCAGCGCACCGGCGATGTTGCCGATCCTCGGCACCTTGAAGACCTCGCGGACTTCGGCGGTACCGAGCTGGACCTCCTCGAACTCGGGCTTGAGCATGCCCTTGAGCGCCGCCTCGATCTCCTCGATCGCCTGGTAGATGATCGAGTAGTACCGGATGTCGACGCCCTCGCGCTCGGCCATCTGCGCGGTCTTGAGCTCAGGCCGCACGTTGAAGCCGAGGATGACCGCGTCCGAGGCGATCGCCAGGTTGACGTCGTCCTGGGTGATCGCGCCGACACCGCGGCGGATGACCCGGAGACCGACCTCGTCGCCGACGTCGATCTTGACGAGCGCGTCCTCAAGGGCCTCGACCGAACCGGAGACGTCACCCTTGATGATGAGCACGAGGTCTTCGACCGTGCCCTTCTCCATGTCCTTGATCAGGTCCTCAAGGGTACGGCGGACGCGCTTCTTGAGCTGCTCGGCGTTGCGGATCCGCGCCTGGCGGCGGTCGGCGATCTGACGCGCCACCCGGTCGTCCTCGACGACCAGGAAGTTGTCACCCGCACTCGGCACCGCGGTGAGACCGAGCACCTGCACCGGACGCGACGGACCCGCCTCGGGAACCGACTCGCCGTTGTCGTCGAGCATCGCGCGGACCCGGCCGTAGGCCTGGCCGCACACGATCGAGTCGCCGACCCGCAGGGTGCCCCGCTGGACCAGAACCGTCGCCACCGAACCGCGGCCGCGGTCCAGGTGTGCCTCGATGGCCACGCCCTGGGCGTCCATGGCCGCGTTGGCCCGCAGGTCGAGCTGGGCGTCCGCGGTCAGCACGATCGCTTCGAGCAGCGTGTCCAGACCGATGTTCTGCTTCGCCGACACGTCCACGAACTGGGTGGTGCCGCCGTACTCCTCGGCGATCAGGCCGTACTCGGTGAGCTGCGCCCGTACCTTCTGCGGGTCCGCGCCCTCCTTGTCGATCTTGTTGACCGCCACCACGATGGGCACGCCCGCCGCGGTCGCGTGATCGATCGCCTCGGTCGTCTGCGGCTTCACGCCGTCGTCCGCCGCGACCACCAGCACCACCAGGTCGGTGGTGTCGGCACCACGCGCACGCATGGCGGTGAACGCCTCGTGACCCGGGGTGTCGATGAAGGTGATCTTCCGGTCCTCGCTGTCGACCACCGTCGAGACCTGGTAGGCACCGATGTGCTGGGTGATGCCCCCGGCCTCGCCCGAGGCGACGTTGGAGTTGCGGATCGCGTCGAGGAGCTTGGTCTTACCGTGGTCGACGTGACCCATGACGGTCACGACCGGCGGCCGCGAGACCAGGTCGGCCTCGTCGCCCTCGTCCTCGCCGTACTCGATGTCGAACGACTCCAGCAGCTCGCGGTCCTCGTCCTCGGGGCTGACGACCTGGACGTTGTAGTCCAGCTCGGCACCGAGCAACTGCAGGGTCTCCACGTTGACCGACTGGGTCGCGGTGACCATCTCGCCCAGGTGCAGCATGATCTGCACGAGGGACGCGGGGTTCGCGCCGATCTTCTCGGCGAAATCGAACAGCGACGCGCCCTGCGGCAGCCGTACGGTCTCGCCGTTGCCGCGCCGGACCTGCACGCCGCCGATCGCCGGGGCCTGCATGTTGTCGAACTCTTGACGACGCTGCTTCTTGGACTTGCGTCCCCGCGTGGGACGCCCGCCGGGACGGCCGAAGGCACCGGCCGTACCACCGCGGCCACGGCCGCCGGGGCCGCCGCCCGCACCGGGACGGCCACCGCCGCCGGCGAAGCCACCGCCGCCACCACCACCGGGACCGCCGGTGCCGGTACGGGTACCGCCACCGCCGCCGCCACCGGGACGACCGGCGAAGCC
This sequence comes from Rhizohabitans arisaemae, assembly GCF_025996515.1. Taxonomy (GTDB): domain Bacteria; phylum Actinomycetota; class Actinomycetes; order Streptosporangiales; family Streptosporangiaceae; genus Rhizohabitans; species Rhizohabitans arisaemae. The sequence continues at coordinate 408,293 of NZ_BLRH01000014.1, read as the reverse complement.
GCCGCCACCACCGGGACGACCGCCACCGGGACGACCGCCGCCGCCACCGCCACCGCCGGGACGGCCACCGCCGCCACCGCCGGGACGACCGGCGCCGCCACCCCCACCGGGGCCGGCGGGACGCGAGGGCATCATCATCGGGTTGGGACGCGGACCACCCGGACGCGGCATGCTCGACGGGCTCGGACGCGGGCCGCCCGCACCGGGACCGGTACCCCGCGCGGACGCGGGTCTCGGCATCCCGGAGTCGCGCGGCGGGCCGTCGCGGCGCGGACCGCGGTCCGCGCCGTCCCTCGGCGGCCGGTCCTCGCGCGGCCGATCGTCACGGGGACGGTCGTCGCGCGGCGGCCGGTCGTCGCGTCCGCCGCGGGCCGGACGGGCCACGCCCATCCCGCTGGCGTTCGAGGAGAACGGGTTGTTCCCGGGTCGCGGACCACGGGGGCCCGGACGCGGACCCGGCTTAGGCGCACCGGGACCACCCGACGTGCCCGGGGCACCCTGCTGCCTGCCGCCACCGGGACCCGGACGCCCGGACGCGGGGCCGGGACGGCCCTGCTGGGGCGCGGGCCGGGGACCCGGACGCGGGGCGCTGGGACGCGGACCGTCGGACCGCGGATGCACCGGCGACTGAGGCGCGGGTGCGACCGGCGGAGGCGGTGCCGTGGACTGCGCCTGCGGCGGGGGCTGCGGGGTCGGGGGCATGGGAACCGGAGGACGGTTCGCCACTCCCGCCGGGGTGGGACGCGGGCCGGGCCGCGGGCCCGGGACCGGCCCCGGTACAGGTCCGCGCGCGGGCGGCGCGGGCGCCTTGGGGGCCGCGCTCTCCGCGGGCCTCGCCGCCCTCGGCGGCGTCTTCTGTCTGTCTCCTGCGCTCTTGGGGCCGGAGGGGCCGGAGAACGCCTCCTTGAGCTTGCGGACAACCGGCGCCTCGATCGTTGAGGACGCCGATCGCACGAACTCGCCCATTTCCTGGAGCTTGGCCATCACGGCCTTGCTCTCGACACCGAACTCTTTGGCGAGTTCGTAGACCCGGACCTTCGCCACTGCACTCCCTACCTCGGCCCGGGGGCAGTGCCTACCGGACCGTCGCTAACTAGACGTACTCATCGCCGCATGCTCATCAGGCGCTCATCGCTATCTGACCCGCCCATCGTCTCGGCGTCCTACATGACATTTCGGTTAAGCCTTCCTGCAAACCCCTCGAGGTAGGAACGCACTCGAGCGGCATCCAACGTTCCACCCGTGCGAAAGGCACGAGGAAACGCCCGGCGACGCTCGGCGAGCTCCAGACAACTGAGGGAGGGATGCAGTGAAGCACCCCTGCCGTGCAACTGTCCTCGCAGGTCAAGAGTTATAACACCCTCAACCACGACCAGACGGAGCAAGTCGGACTTAACCGCACGAACCCGACAACCCACGCATGTTCTCAGCGGGGCTGTCCGTTCGCCACCGTTCAGTTTACCGCGTGGAGGCATCTGCGGGACCGACCGCGTCTTCCGGGCTCTGCGAAGCGGACGAATCCCGGGGGTCGGGAGCGGCCACATCGGGACGGATGTCGATACGCCAGCCCGTCAGCCGGGCGGCCAGACGGGCGTTCTGCCCTTCCTTGCCGATGGCGAGCGAGAGCTGGTAGTCGGGCACGGTCACCCGCGCGACGCGCTGATCGGGGTCGATGACCTCGACCCGGGAGACCCGGGCGGGCGAGAGCGCGTTCCCCACGAACGTGGCCGGGTCCTCCGACCAGTCGATGATGTCGATCTTCTCGCCGTGCAGCTCGGTCATCACGTTGCGGACCCGGGAGCCGAGCGGGCCGATGCACGCACCCTTGGCGTTCACCCCGGCCTTGCGCGACCGAACGGCGATCTTGGTACGGTGGCCGGCCTCACGGGCGATGGCGGCGATCTCGACGGTGCCGTCGGCGATCTCCGGCACCTCCAGGGCGAAGAGCTTCTTCACCAGGTTGGGGTGGGTGCGGCTCAGCGAGACCGACGGCCCGCGGTGCCCCTTCTTCACCTGGACGACGTAGGCCTTCAGCCGCTCGCCGTGCACATACTGCTCCCCGGGGACCTGCTCGCTGTGCGGCAGGATCGCCTCGATCTTGCCCAGGTCGACCAGGACGCTCCGCGGATCCTTGCCCTGCTGGATGACCCCGGCGACCAGCTCGCCCTCCCGGCTCGCGAACTCACCGAAGTTGATCTCGTCTTCGGCGTCGCGCAGCTGCTGGAGGATGACCTGCCGGGCCGTGGTCGCCGCGATCCGGCTGAAGTTGCTCGGGGTGTCGTCGTACTCCCGGATCACCTCGCCGTTCTCGTCCAGTTCGGCGGCCCAGATCATCACGTGCCCCGTCGACCGATCCAGTTCGGCCCGGGAACGGGGCGCCGCACCCTCGGTACGGTGATACGCGATGAGCAACGCATCCTCGATCGCCTTGACAACCAGGTCGAAGGAGATGTCCTTCTCCCTTTCCAGGCTGCGCAGGACGCTCATGTCGATGTCCACGACGGCTCCCCCTAGCCCTGAGCCGCGGTGTCGACGTCGACGGAATCGTCGTCGTCATCGTCGTCGCGGCGGAACTCGACCTGTACCCGCCCACGGGCCAGGTCCTGATAGCTGTAACGACGCTGTTCGCCGCCGACCTCCAGCTCCACGCCTTCGTCGTCGGCGCCCGTGACGCGTCCCTCCACGGACCCGCCCTCACGCAGATCCGCCTTGACCAACCGGGTCCTCGCCCGCCGCCAGTGCCGGGCCTCGGTGAGAGGCCGGTCCACCCCCGGCGAGCCGACCTCCAGGACGTACGGGGCGCCGCCGAACGGATCGGCGTCGTCCAGCACCTTGGAGACCGCCTGACTGACCGCGGCCACCGCGTCCAGGCTCACACCGCCGTCGGCGTCCACGACGACACGGACCAGCCTGCGCCGGCCTGCCGGAGCGATCGTGAGATCCTCCAGTTCAAGCCCCGCGGCCGTGACAACCGGCTCAAGCAGCCGTATGAGGTTGTCACGGTGAGCAGCGTTGCTCACGAAGCCCTCCTTCCTAGTCTCAGCCTGGCGGTGCACACAGCCTATCCACACCAGACCGTTGAAATAGCTGGACTACCTCACCAGCCGACCGCGCGCCGTACGATGCTTGCCATCTCATATCGCAATCCCACGACGAGGAGCGCCGCCTTGCACCACCGTGCCCTTCCCCGGCGCACCGTGCTCCTGGGGGCCGTGGCCCTCGCGGCGGCCGGATGCGGTTCCACGCCGGAGGCCAAGGCACCCCCCGCGCCCCCCGACCCCGAAGTCACCCTGCTCATCGACCTCGTCGCCGGCAAGACCCGTCTCCTCGACCTCTACACCGCGGCACAGCGGGCCCACACCGCCTTCGCCGAGCGGCTCCGGCCGTTCCACGCCCGCCACGCCGAGCACCTGAAGGCGCTCACCGCGGAACTCAACCGGCTGGCACCCGAACCGTCCTTCCCCACCCCGTCACCCTCGCCGGCCGTGACCGCCGCGCCCACGCCCCCCGTCCCGGCCGCACTCGGCAGAGCCCTCGCCATGCTGCGCGGGGAGGAACGCAAAGCCGCCGTCACCCGTCTCCGCCACATCGGCGGCGTCTCCCCGTCCCTGGCTCAGCTCCTCGCCAGCATCGGGGCCTGCGAAGCCGCCCACGCCGTCGCCCTGCCGAGGTCCAGATGAACGTCGACACCGCCCTCCAGGAAGCCCTGGCCGCCGAACACGCCGCCGTCTACGCCTACGGCGTGATCGGCGCCATGGTCACCGGAGCCCGGCGCGAGACCGCCAGGCAAGGCTTCGCCGCCCACCGGACCCGCCGCGACCAGATCCGCACCGTCATCGTCCGCAGAGGCGGCAAACCCATCGAAGCCGACCCCGTCTACGCGCTCCCCCACCCCGTCGGCGACGCCGCGTCCGCGATCCGCCTCGCCGCGTTCGTCGAGGAGCGGATGGTCGCCTCCTACCTGGAGCTGGTCGCCGCCGACGACGAGGGCGTACGGCGCTTCGCGGCGCTGGCCATGCAAGACTGCGTGACCCGCGGGTACGGCTGGCGCCCCACCGTCACCGGCGCCTTCCCCGGCATGCCCGGCGCCCAGGGCGCCACCTCCGCGGGCACGCCCCAAGGCACCGCTCCGGCGCAGTCGTCGAGCGCGCCCCCGCCGGCCGCGGATCCCAGCCCGGTGCCGTCCGCCGCCCCGTGAATCTCCACCGCGGCGGCGGCCGTACCGGAACGGATCAGGAGGCGCAGGCGGCGATCACCCGGTCGACGGCCTCGGCCAGCGGGATCTCGTCCTTGGTACCGGCCTTGCGGTCGCGGAGCTCCACGACGCCTTGGGCGAGGCCGCGGCCGACCACCAGGGCGGTGGGGACGCCGAGGAGTTCGGCGTCGTTGAACTTGACGCCGGGGGACACCCCGGCGCGGTCGTCCACCAGGACGCGCAGGCCCCGGGCCTCCAGCCGGGCGGCGAGGTCGAGGGCCACCTCGATCTGGTTGTCCTTGCCGGTGCCCACGATGTGCACGTCGGCAGGGGCGATCTCCCTCGGCCAGACGAGGCCGCGCTCGTCGTGGGACTGCTCGGCGATGACGGCCACGGCGCGCGAGACGCCGATGCCGTACGAGCCCATGGTGATCCGGACCGGCCGGGCGTCGGGGCCGAGCGCGTCGAGGGAGAAGGCGTCGGCGTACTTGCGGCCCAGCTGGAAGATGTGGCCGATCTCGATGCCACGGGAGATCGTCAGCGTGGAGCCGCAGCGGCCGCAACGGTCGCCCTCCCGGACGTTCACCGCGCCGATCTCGCCGTCGGGCTCGAAGTCCCGGCCGCGGACGACGTAGGCGGCGTGCCTGTCCTGCTCGTTGGCGCCGGTCACCCAGGCGGAGCCGGGGGTGACGAGCGGGTCGACGAGGTAGCGGATGCCGAGCTCGGCGAGGTGCCCGCCGTCGGCCGTACCCGCGCGGCCCTGCGGTCCGATGTATCCCCTGACCAGGCCGGGGTGCTTGGCGAGGTCCTCGGGGTCGGCCTGGTCGACTTCGATCGGCTCCAGCTGGCCCTCCAGCCGGTCCAGGTCGACCTCCCGGTCGCCGGGGACGCCGACGACGAGGAGCTCCCAGTCCTCGCCGGGCTTGCGGGTCTTGAGGACGACGTTCTTCAGGGTGTCCGCGGCGGTGATCGAGAGCCCGTGGTGCTCGTTCATGTACGCGACGAGCGTCTCGATGGTGGGGGTCTGGGGGGTGTCCAGCACCTTGACGTCCGGGACCTCCTTGGAGGTCGCGGCCGGCGTGGGGGCGGCCAGGACGACGGCCTCGGTGTTGGCCGCGTAGTCGCAGGAGGTGCACTGCACGAAGGTGTCCTCGCCGGTCGGGCAGGGGGCGAGGAACTCCTCGGAGGCCGACCCGCCCATCGCGCCGGAGGTGGCAAAGACGATCTTGTAGTCCAGGCCGAGGCGGTCGAAGGTCTTGATGTAGGCCTCGCGGTGCAGCTCGTAGGAGTGCTTGAGACCCTCGTCGTCGAGATCGAAGGAGTAGGAGTCCTTCATGATGAACTCACGACCGCGGAGAATGCCGGCCCGGGGCCGCGCCTCGTCCCGGTACTTCGTCTGGATCTGATAGAGGATGACGGGGTAGTCCTTGTAGGAGCCGTACTCCCCCTTGACCATGAGGGTGAACATCTCCTCATGCGTCGGGCCGAGGAGGTAGTCGGCTCCCTTGCGGTCCTTCAGGCGGAACAGCGTGTCGCCGTACTCCGTCCAGCGGCCGGTCGCCTCATAGCTCTCGCGGGGCAGCAGCGCGGGGAAGAGCACCTCCTGCGCCCCCATGCGGTTCATCTCCTCGCGGACGACCTGGGCCACGTTCTCCAGAACGATCTTTCCGAGGGGGAGCCAGGAGTAGATCCCGGGAGCGGCGCGGCGGACGAGCCCGGCCCGGACCAGCAACTTGTGGCTCGGCACTTCCGCGTCCGCCGGGTCCTCGCGCAGGGTGCGTAGGAACAGGGTCGACATGCGCAGCAGCACGGCTACTCCTCGTGGAACGGGCGAGCGTCGGAAGGCTCTGGGAATGCGAGAGTCAAAGGCTACCGCGTCACACGGTCAGCCCTATCGGAACAAAGAAGTCCAGGAGCCAGCCGAGCGGCAGGGCGACGGCGAGGGAGCGCAGCCACGACCGCCAGCCCGGGCGGACCGTGACGACGACCACGACGGCCAGCGCCACGACGAGCACGTGGATGGCGAACGGCAGGTTGAGGAAGAGGTCGGCGAAGAGGCGTCCGGCGAGCAGGGCCGCGGCGAGGTCCCCCCGGAGCCCGGGGAACCGGGTGAGGTAGCCGAGGACGCCGATCATGATCCATCCGATCAGCACGATGTTGATGACGGTCAGCTGGACGCCCAGCGCCCCCAGCGCCTGGGTGCCGCCGAACCCGACCACCACCAGCTGGGCGCAGAGCATCCCGATCACGGCGAGCGACGCGGCGAGCGCGGACCAGCCGACGCCCGAGGCCCGGCGGCCGATCACGAGGGGGATGAGGAAGTAGACGTAGGGGTTGTAGACGAGGGCGACGAGCGATCCTGAGACGAGTGAACCGAGCAGCCCGGCGAGTACGCCCACGAGAAGGCTGAGCATCATGTGCCGCACGATGCCCTGATAGTGCCGGTCAATCGCCACGAAATCTGACGATTCCGGTGTCTCCGGGATGGTTCCCTTTCGCCAGATCGTGGTCATTGTTCTGCCCAGAAAAGTCGCCTACGCCCTCCAGTAATAGGTATAGGCATCTTAAAAATGGACAAAATTCCCTTGACAGGCTAGCCGCCGAGGAGCTTCTCCCATGGCTGCGGAGACGGGGTACGGCGCCGCGTGTCCAGCGCGTCGCGTATCCGCCACGGCCCCGTCCGGACCCGGCCGCGATCCCGGCCCAGCGGATCCAGCGCCCGCAGGACGAACCGCACCCCCATGACGTCCAGGCTCGCGGACGACTGGGTGGCTGGGCCGGCCGGACCGGCGAGGCGGCCGACGAACCCGGGCACCCGGATGCGCTCGGTGAGCAAGACCGCGAGCTCCGAGGCGTACGGCCCGTCGGTCCACTCGATGTGCCAGCTGTGGTCGGTCCCCCGCCACCAGGTCAGGTCACGGCAGGCCTGAAGAAGCTCAGGCTCACTCGTCAACGCCGCCATGACCCGGCCCAGCGCCTCGTACCGCCGGGCCCCACCCTCGCTCCCACGCCCCCTCATGTGACTGAGCGTGCCATCCACGCCCGCCCGCGTCACGGGGTTTGACCGCAAACCCTCCGCGAGGAGAATCTCCGCGGGGAGTTGGAACCGAGATGAGCCGCTACCCGCGCGTCGCGGCATTCAACGCGTTGACGATGCCCCGGCCGTAGAAGCCGTTCCTGGCCTTCGTCCCGGTGCAGCTGTGGTTGGCGTCGGCGTAACGGGTACCGCCCGAGGAGGGGCAGCCGGTCGGGGTCGCCGTGGCGTACAGCTTCGCCTCGGTCGTCGACGGGCTGAGCGCCAGACCGCCGAGCCCCGGCCGCCCGAACCGGCTGACGATGATCGCCGCGACCCCGGCCACGTGCGGAGCGGCCATCGAGGTGCCCTGAAGGTACTGGTAGTAGTAGCAGCGGCCGAGCTGGCACTCCCGGACCACCGGCGCATCGGCCTTGGGCGATCCGTCCTCGTTCAGCAGCCCGTTCTTCCGCAGCACCGCCTCGGGCGCCGCGCCGAGCACCCGCGCCCGGGTGCCGCCCTGTCCGGCGTCGCCGCCGGGGGCCGAGATGTCGGTCTGCTCGATGCCGTAGTTGGAGTACTCGGCCTTGCGCTTGAGCGGGCCGACCGAGGAGACCGCGACCACGCCCTTGGACTCGGCCGGGACCGAGACACAGGAGTTGTTGATCTTCCGCTCCTTGGCCGAGCCCTCGGGGAAGTTGGGGCTCGCGGTGTCCACCGTGGGGCGCCCGAGGTCGACGCCCTCGTTGCCGAGCGCGGCGATCAGGGTCACGCCCCGGGAACGGGCGTAGTCGAGCGCCCGCTGCGTCGCACTGATGATCGTGCGCTGCTGGGCGCGCTCCGCCGCCGAGTCCGCGGGGTTGTTCGGGCAGTTGAAGAGCCAGGGGTCGATGTAGAAACTCATGTTGAGCACGTCGATGCCGACCCGGCCGGCGTAGGTGATCGCGTCCAGGGTCGGCTTGAGGAAGAAGAATCCGTCGTCGGTGGCGACCCGCAGGTTGACCAGCGAGACGTTCGGGGCGACCCCGGCCATCCCCAGGCCGTTGAGCGGCGAGCCGATGACGCTCGCGACGTGCGTCCCGTGGCCGTCCCCGTCGAAGTCGACCGGGTCGCTGTCGACGAAGTTACGGCTGAGCGCCCGGTTGAAGTTGGGCGCGATGTCGGGGTGCTTGCCGTCGATGCCCGAGTCGATCACACCGACGAGCACCTTCTTGCTCCCCGGCGCCCGCTTGTAGGAGCCGTCGACGGTCGCGCCGATCATCTTCATGTCCCACTGGCGCCCGGCGAGCGGCTCGGCCTTGAGCGGTGCCGGCGCCGCCATCGCGGCGGAGGTCGGCTCCGCCTCGGCCCGCCCGGCCGCGGCGGCCGTACGTCCCACCACGGTGTTGCGGGTCACCCCGGCCACCTGCGGGGACACGGCGGCGGAGAATCCGGCGTCGGCGGACTCGACGAGCACGACCCCGATCTCTGAGTTCTCCCCGACGACCACACCCCCGGCGCGGTCGATCGCGGCGAGTCCTTCGGTACGCCTGCCGTCGGCGAGGAGCACGACGTACTCCGCCGTCATCCCCGATGTGGTGTCACCCGCGGGCACCACCGAGGCGACCGCGATCAAGGCGGCCGACACCGCCCCGGCGATCAAGAGCCTGCCCATGCCGCCCATGGATCCTCCTTTATCGGGGTTGCTCCCCCTTGATGGGCAAACATACCAACCGATCTTGAAGGCGGAGGGACTCTGACAAACGCAGGTATGCCTCCGGCATCCCATGGGTCTGAGTACGGCGTCCGCCTGGTCACGCTCAAGTGGTTCACCCCGGCCTAGACCATCAAACCTTCATGTCACTCTCGGTGACATGCTTGACCTGCGGCGGATCGGCCGCCAAGCCCGGCCGGGCAAGGCGAGCGGTTCCAACCTCACTATGTGAGCTTTTATCCGCCTTTTACGGTGAGTGCCGCCCCTGCCGGGCGGTCGGGGCCTGTGGCCTGCCCTACTTACAAGGGCGGCAAAACCTGCTTTTCTCGGACAAATGATGAATGTGATACAAATCACAAATATTACAACCAGTCACCATCTTGATGGGATCGGACAGGCTTGATCGGGCCTAAAGCGGCCTCGACGTCTAAGGTCACGGCCCTGACGGTCCCGACCGGGCGACCAGGTGCCATGACACGGCGTACCGCCGTCCCCGCGCTGCAATCAAGCTGCTGATTCTTGATATGTCACAATCGAGCCGTGACTTCCCTACGCGTGGCCGTGGTCGGATCGGGTCCAGCTGGGATATACACCGCCGAGGCCCTCACCAAGCAGGCCTTCGGGCCCGTCGAGATCGACGTCATCGACCGCCTCCCCACCCCCTACGGGCTGGTGAGATACGGCGTCGCCCCGGATCATACCTCGATCAAGTCCATCGCCAACTATCTCAAGCGTGTCCTGGAGACCCCCGGCGTGCGCTTCCTCGGCGGAGTCGAGCTGGGCACCGACGTATCCGCCGCAGACCTGCTGACCTGCTACGACGCCGTCGTGTACTGCACCGGCGCCATGGTCGACCGCAAACTCGGCATCCCCGGTGAGGACCTGCCCGGCAGCGTGGCCGCCACCGACTTCGTGAACTGGTACTGCGGCCACCCCGACATGTCACCCGAGGCCTTCAGCCTCGACGTGCCCGCCGTCGCCGTCATCGGCGTGGGCAACGTCGCCGTCGACGTCGTACGGATCGTCGCCAAGACCGCTCCGGAGCTCCGGGAGACCGACGTCCCCGAGCCCGTCCTGCAGATCTTGGACAAGAGCGAGGTCCGGGAGATCCACATGATCGGGCGACGCGGCCCCGAACACGCCAAGTTCACCACCAAGGAGCTTCGCGAACTCGGCGACCTCCCCGGTGCCGACGTGGTCGTCCCCGCCGACGAGGCCGTCGTCCCCGAAGGCGACTACCCGCGGCAGATCAAGAACAACGTCACGGTCATCCAGGAGTGGGCCGAACGCGTCCCCGAAGGACGCCCCCGACGGCTCAACGTCCGCTTCTGGCTCCGCCCCGTGGAGATCATCGGCACCGACCGGGTGGAAGCCCTGCGCCTCGAACGGACCCACCTCGACGAAACCGGCTCCGTCGTCGGAACCGGTGAATACGAGACGCTCCCCGTCGGCATGGTCCTGCGCTCCGTCGGCTACCAGAGCGTTCCCCTCCCCGACGTCCCGTTCGACAACCGGGCCAAAGTCGTCCCCAACCGCGCAGGCCGCGTCCTCGACGAAACCGGGCAGCCCATCCCCGGGACCTACGTCGCCGGCTGGCTCAAACGCGGCCCCACCGGTGTCATCGGCACCAACAAATCCGACGCCGCCGAAACCGTGCGCTCCCTCGTCGCCGACATCCCCGGCGGCGACCCCGGCAAGCCCCGCCTCGACGACCTGCTCAAGCAGCGCGGCACCGCCGTGGTCGTCTACGAGAACTGGCTCGCCATCGAAGCCGCCGAAGCCGCCTTGGCCCGCAGCCTCGCCCGCGGCGAACGCGTCAAACTCGTCGGCCGCGAAGCCATGTACGCCACCTTCACCAAACCCGCCCACCCCTGACCTCGCCGGACTGCGCGGCGGATGCGAAGACCGCCGCGCGGACATTCCGGGTACGGCCGCCGGCCGCCTGAGCGCGTAGGCGCAGCCCGTCTGCATCGGGCTTTCGCACTACTTGATCTCGACGATCATGAGCCTGTCCGTCTCATCCATCGTGATCAGGATCCCGCGTGCAACGCCGTCGACGACCACGCGGCCCTCCAACCTGGTGGCGTACACCTTGGTGAGCTCCACAAACTCCAGACTCCGGATACCCGACAGGAACGCGTTCGTCTGCTCCACCGGGAAGGTGTCCAGATACTCCGGGGCGAAGTGGTCCGCCAGCTCCTCCTCAGCGAGTGGCAGCCGCTTCAGCGCGCCAAGCAGCCAGGTCACATGCCTCCCGACCGGACTGTCGGGAATCTTGACCGTGGACTCCGCCACAGGGGTCTCGTCCCGTGCGGAAGGCGTGGAGGTGACCGGCTCAGCCGATTCCGTCACCCCCGCGACGGAACCTTTCGGCGCCGAGGAACACGCAGCCAGGGTGCCAACCGAGATGGCTAAGGCCAGGACGATCACGGGAATCCGTAAGAGTCTCGCGGATACGGACATTTGAATCTCCCCCAAGGCGCTTTCAGCAATTGCTTTCACAGCTGGCCGGAACCGGCTGTCTCCGGGCTTAGAAGCCAACGATCTCAAGGAGGTCGATCTTGTTCTTCTCGTCCACCCCAATGGTGAGCCGGTAAGCCTGGCCGAAACTCACAATCCGCGCCACCAGCTTCTCCGGCTTTTCTTCAATCAGCTTCTCCAGTTTGAGATCCCGCGAGTCGTGCAGGAACTCGTTGGTCTTCGCCACGGGGAACTCCGCGAGCCAGGACTCAGTGAAATGCTCCTTAAGCTCGTTCTCCTTGAGTGGCAGCCTGGGCAACGCTCCGACCAGCCAGCTCAGCTGCTTGCCAACCTCGGAGCTCGGGATTGTCACCGGTTTCTCTGGCTCGGCGGAGCACGCCGTCACAGTGATAACCGAAATTGCCAGGGCTAGTGCGATCGCAAGAACTCGCAGGGGACTCACTGGAATGGGCATAGGAACTCTCCATGACGAAAGACGTCCCCATACCTAACCAGACTCGGCGCCCGAACCATGAGGGTCTTGGTGGACCGACCTCTGCCGCACCGTCGACACGGTGAGCTTCACGAGGTTGGCTGTCGGATCCTATACGGCCGCAGGCCGGGCAAGCATCGGATCCCCGCTCGGCGAGAGCTCGGGGGCAGCGCCCACCCCCTCAACCAGCACAGCCGTGACGCCCGAACCCGGTACGGCTTCCACCCTGAACGACGTACAGCGCCTGTACGGCCGAAGGCCGCCCGAGCACCCGGCCCTCGTTCAGCGGGAGCTCGGGCGCAGCCCGTACCGGCTCAGTGGTGATCGTCGGTATCCACGGGCGACGGAGGCCGCCGACGCGAGACCGGGCACGCCCGCGTCCATCCGTCTACAACGGCGGCAAACCTCAGCTCTGCACCATCAGCGTGAACGCGCCACGGGTCAGGGAGAGGAGTTCGTTGGCGATTTCCGCGTCGTCGAAGACCTCGGTGGGGTTGGACGCCATGACGGTGACGAAGTAGGTCTTGCCGTCGGCCGTACGTGCCGAGTAGCCGAGGTCGACGACGCCCGGTTCGGATCCGCCCTTGAACCAGACCGACGGCCATTGCTTGGCGTCGAGGGCCAGTCCGCCGTCGTTGATCGACATCGCCTGGCCGACATTCTTGTCGGTGAGTTTGCGGAGTTCGGCGTGGGCCCGGCACATGTCATTGGCTGAGCCGAACCATTCGATGGTCTCGATGTCGCGGGGCTTGGGCCACAGCGTCACCTTGTCCACGGGGAGCTTGGCGACGGTGTTCTTCAGGTAGGCGAGTTTCTGGTTTTTGGTGTTGAAGGACAGGTAGCGCTTGGCGTGCTTGGGATAGTCGATCGCCTTCATCACCAGCATTTCCCGTGTGGTGAGAAAGGGGACGTTACGCTTGGCGTTCTTGGACCATTCCCGATCGATCTCCTCGGTCTTCGCGCGGCCCGCCTTGTGGATCAACAGGTCGGTGCCGGTGTTGTCACTGATGGAGATCATGAGGTTGGCGGCTTCCTGAACGGTCACCTTGCTGCCGTCCGGCTTGTCGTAAAGCGTGCCGCTTGGGCTTCTCAGCTCCGGCTTGATGGTCAGCTGGGTGTTCCAGCGGAAGTCACCGTCGTCGATCCGCTCGGCGACCGCGCCGAGCACGTACAACTTGAACATCGAGCCGAGTGGGCGGGCTTCGTTCGGCGAGACCGAGTAGACGGGGCGGCATTTGCTGTCCTTGGTCACCTCGGCCGCGAGGAAGGTCACCTTGGGTGCGGTCTTGCGCAGCCGTTCGCCGAGCTCGTTCCAGCTGGCCGGCGTGGGCCTGGGAGTCTGCGGCGGCCGGAAGACCAGCCCGTCGATCTTGCCGGAGGTGTCCACCGAGATGGTGAGTACGAGTTTCTGGCCGGCCACGGTCACATCACCGGCCAGCGCGGTCGGCTGAACGTCGGTGAGTTTGTCCAGCTTCATCCCCTGCAAGCTCTTGAAGATCTCATTGAGCCTGGCGGCCGTCACCTGCTGCAGGAACGCCGCGGCGAAATGCTCGTTCAGCTCGCTCTCCGCGATCGGTGTCCGGTTCACCGCGTCGAGCACCCAGCGCAGCCGGTCGCCGACTTTGGTGGCGGGGATCTCCGGAGCCGGTGCCGCCGCCTGAGACCGCGTGGCTGCGGTTGTCGTCGCGGTGGCGGTGCCCGCTTCCCCGGCGCACGCCGTAACCGCGACAGACGTCATGGCAACGGCGACCGCGAGGCCTCGTACCCTCTGCATGGAAGCTCCTCATCTTCTGGCGTACCTCCACTCAACCGGAGCCCGCGCGACCAACCCACCCGGCGAACCACCGGCTTCTGAGCTGGGGATATCCGCCAAAAGTATGCGGTTAACCTCCTATACGTCCAAACGAACAACCCTCACGATGGTGGTCCATGGGTTCCAAAGCGCTAGCCGGGTCGCTGGCGGTGCTCGCCGGGGCGAGCGTGACAACCGGTGCGCTCCTGGAGTCCGGCCTGCCCGCACCGCCCACACAGTGGATGTTCACCGCGCTCGCGCTCACCCTTCCCGCGCTCGGCTGGCTGTTCGTGCTCCGACGCCCCGACGTGCGGTACGGCTGGCTGCTGCTCGCCACCGGACTCAGCCTCGGCCTCGGCGCACTCGGCGTCGGTCTCCTCGCCCGGTCCGATCAACCGAACCTGCTGTTCATGGCGCTCGCCGGCATGTTCGTCGTCTACTACGGCCTCTGCTGGGTCTTCGTCCCGCTGCTCTTTCCCGACGGACGGCTTCCGTCACGCCGATGGCGACCTTTCCTGTGGATCGCCGTGGCGGTCCAGCTCATCTACTGGGCCGGAGCCACGCTCATCCCCTTCGACCCGTACAACCGACCCAACCCGGCAGGCTTCTCGGAGCGACCGTGGCTCATCGCGGTCCAGGCCGCCATAGGCCTCAGTCAGCTGTTCATGTTCGTCTCGGCCCTGGTCATCCTCATCGGACTGATCGTCCGGTGGCGCCGCAGCCAACCCCGGGAGCGCGGGCAGTACGCCTGGATGGTCGCCGGACTCATCGTCCAGCTCTGCGGTTTCGCCGCCGTCGCCTACTATCACGCCAACGTCAACAGTGGCGTGGGCGCCCTGTTGCTGTTCGGCCTCCCCGCCGTCCTCGGCTCGCTGCCCGTCTCCATCGGAGTGGCCGTGGTACGGCATCAGCTGCTCGACATCAAGATCGGCATCAGTGGATCCCGGCTGACGGTCGTGTTCGACGTACGGCCCGGCGTGGGAAAGGTGCTGGCCCGCCTCGGAACCGCGCTGGAGGACACCGCGGAACCCGTCGAACAGCTCGGCAGACTCGCGGCGGCCGTACGGGCCACTCTGGACACGACCTGGGTCGTGATCACTCTCGGCGACGGGACACGTGTGGTGTCCGGTGAGGAAGACGGCGAACCCGAGCTGACCCTCCCCGTACACGGTGGACTCGGACAAATCCACTGCGGGCCGAGAACCTACGGCCGACTCACCGACGACGACCGGCGGCTCCTGGAGGCGCTCGCCGTACCCGCCGGGCTCGCCATCCAGAGCGCCGCCCTCGCCACCCGGCTCGTCAACGCCCAGGAAGCCGAACGGCGCCGCATCCAGCACAACATCCACGACGGGGTCCAACAGCAGCTTGTGGCGTTGATCGCCGGCCTCGAACTCGCCCGAGCCACCGGAGCCGGCCCCGATGTTCTGACACTGCTACGGGAACAAGCCCGGCAAACCCTGAACGATCTGCGAGAGCTCGCCGCGGGAATCCATCCGTCGGCACTCAGCCAAGGCGGCCTGGTGGAAGCGGTCGAAGAACGCTGCTCCCGGCTTCCCGTACCGACCAAGGTGATCGCCGACGCCGGATTACGGGCCCGGCGGTTCCCCGACGAAATCGAAGGGGCGATGTACTTCACCGTCAGCGAGGCCATCGCCAACGCCCTCAAGCATGCGGGAGCCTCCAAGATAGAGGTACGGCTGACGCAGGCCGACGGACGCCTACGCGTCGGCGTCATCGACAACGGGAAAGGCTTCGCCTTCCATCAGGTCCACCGGAGAGGTCTCGCCACACTCGCCGACCGGCTCAACGCACTCGGCGGCAACCTCGAAGTGGTCAGCGAACAAGGAAAAGGAACACAGATGAACGCGTGGGTGCCCGCGAATGCCTGAACCGCTGCGCACAGTCGTCGCCGACGACCACTACCTGGTACGCGAAGGCACCCGAGGACTCTTGGAGACCTCCGGGGAAGTGGTCGTGATCGGCGCCGTCGGCAACGCGGACGAACTGATCGACGCGGTCCGCCGGCTCAACCCCGACGTGGTCCTCACCGACATTCGCATGCCCGGCGGCGACTGGCGACCAGGTTTCGAAGGCATCGACGCCGCCCACCGCATCCACGCCGAACACCCCGGTGTCGGGATCGTCGTCCTGTCGCAGTACTCCGACGCGCTCTTCGCCTTCGAGTTGTTCAAACACGGCACCGAAGGCTTCGCCTACCTCTTGAAAGACCGGGTGGGCGACCTCGACGAACTCCTCGGCGCCATCAGAGCCGTCGCCACCGGCGGCTCCGTCATCGACCCGAAAGTCGTCGAAGGACTGCTGGCCCGGCACGATGTACGGGGAGACCCCGAATCCCTCACACCGCGGGAACGCGACGTCCTCCGAGAAATGGCCCACGGCCGCTCCAACGGCGGAATCGCCCGCGCGCTCCACCTGTCGGTGTCTTCGGTCGAGAAGAACGTCAACTCCATCTTCACCAAACTCGGCCTGGAAACCAGCGCCGACGTCCACCGCAGAGTGGCCGCCGTACTCGCCTACCTCGGACCCTGACCCGGGGGCCTTAGCGGCTTTACAAAGTAATCCGTGTGCTCGGTAGAAGTCTGATCCTTCGCGCTACGGAACTCGATGTCTTCTGCCCCGATGCCGTTCGCCGCACCATGATCAGGTGAGCGAGCAAGGCTAGCGGAGGTTCCTTGGGGCGACGCCACCCGCCCGATCTTCCACGACTGTGCCGTCGGCGAACCGGTTGCCGGCCTCGTAGCGACGGCGGGCACGGTCATTGGACTCGGTCGCGTCCCACGGTGTGCTGGGATTCGGAAAGATCGGTGTCCTCGTCCGTCTCGCGAGCCGAGCCGTCGTGCCAGCCGAGCTGGTTTAGCCGTCGGTGCGGTGGCCGACCGTCACCGACGTGAATCGCCACTCTGGGGGACACCACCTTGGTCTCCAGGACCCAGAGCGGCATCCGCGTATCCGGCCTATCGAGTGGTTTCGAGCGCCGCCGACAGCAACCGCCGGGAAATGTTGGTTAGAAGGGCGGCATTTCTGACTCGTCAAGGTCTGCCTCATCCAGTGAGGTGAGCCGCCACACTCCGAAAGCTGCGGAGCCGAAATGCGCCTCGGCGGCAGTGAAGGTCGGGGTGTCGTCATCCTGGATCGGGTAGTCCGGCAGGATCGTCCTGCGGGGTGCCGGTTCGGGGAGCGGGATCGATGTCGGCGATGGAGGAACCGGGCAGACCTGGCCCAGGCGCGTGATCCAGACGACGGTACCGGCCGGGGTCCTAGTGATCTGCCAGCCGCCTTCGTGGCGGAGGCGGTGGTCGTGGCGGCAGACGCTGTGCAGGTTGGTGGCGACGGTCGGCCCGCCCATACTCCATTCCTCGATGTGGTCCTGGTCGGTGTGTGCTGCCGGGACCTGGCAGCCGGGCGCGGTGCATACCCGGTCACGCACCTGCACGAAACGGCGAAGCGCAGAGCCGGGGAGTCTGCGGCCGAGATCAACGCCATGGTCTGATGAGCCGAGGCTCCCAAGGTCGGGCGCGCAGTGCGGATCCACCGAACTGCGGCCGGTTTGGGGCTTAAGTCGCCGACCTGCCCCATGGCCGCTTCCGGTTTCGTCGACGCAGGCGACGGTCTGGGTAGAGTCACTACTTCCGACGTCTGCATCGGCCCAGCGGTGTTTGGGATCCTGGTCGCCGAGATCCGAAATGTCCCAATGGAACTGTTCGTGGGCGACGGCTCTTTGGGTGATTTCGTCGAGGATCCTCCGCCAGCCGATCGGCAGCCCGGGCAAGCCGCTGAGCCGGGGCAGGTCGGACGCGGTGATCTGAACCTCGACGACGCCTCGGGCCCTGACAGGAGTATTCACGATCTTTGTGCCGAGTCGGGCTGAGTTCCGAACCGGATCCGCGATCGAGGTAGCGATCTTCGTTCGCATCCCGGTAGCGGTGCCGGTCGAGGTCATGTTTCCGCTCCCGGGTCCGACTCGCCCATCCTCTCCAGGGAAGGATGCGGTATCTCCGGGAAGGGACACAGCTTTGGTTGCGGACGTCCCGATGTCCGTCGCGGGCACGGCGTTGATCAAGTCTTGGCTGGCGCTGCCAACCCTCCCCGTGATCTCGGCCCTGACCTTGACGGCGGGCGTGGTGCCGGGTTCCCCACCGACCACGGGGCGGTGACGGGTGACCCCGCAGTCGACCAGGCGGCCCTCGTCGTCAGTCAGCACCCAGCGCCAGACCGCCTTGCCTTGGCGGAGAGCGATCCGGCGGGCCTGCCCGGAAGGGACAGGACCCCACCCGGCCAGCTCACCTGGATGCTCGTCCAAGCCGAGCAGCGTGGTCGCCTCGACTCTCAGCTCACCCGCAGCCCACCGCTGCGGACTCCCGGTTTCATCGCCGACGCTCCAGGCGTCCTCGATCAACTGCGGACCGACTGTAGCGGCGGCGTCCAGATCTGCCCGGACAGCGTCGGCCGAACCGCCCACCTTGTGGGGTGGCGGAGCGACGTCTCGAGTGTTGACCACCTCGTCGCCGACGCGGAGCCGACCAACTCCATACCGATCACCGATAGCGGTGCCAATGTCGACGTCGTACCCCTCGCCGGCCCAGCCGGGAACCGTCGGCAACTCTGCGGTCGCACCCACCGAACGAGCCACACCTGGGCCGGTCGATGTTTCCATGGGCATGTGGTGCCGACCTCCACCACCGAGCGGGGATGAGACGTCCGGAACTGCGACGGCCGACTCGATAGGACCAGCCATAGGTGTTCCCAAGTCCGTGTCCGTACGGCGACCGGCTGGGCGCCGCACCCCTACCGGCGTTGTCGAGCTGCCGCACCGTCCCGCGACACCACCACGACCCGCCGAACGAGCCTGCGCTGCAACCACGGCACGACGATCAGCCTGGGCTCCGCCCGTACCATCGTCGAACTCGCCGGCAAAGTCCGATGGGACCCACCCTTTCGATCCGGAGGATCGTTGCACTCCCACCGGTGACCCCGCGTCGTCACACCGCCCCGGGGCAACATCGGGATCGGTCGAGCGAGTCTTCCGAGCAACCACTGCACAACGGTTGTGCTGGGCAGCGCCCGTACCACCGTCGAGCCCGTCAGCCAGGGCGGAAGCAATCTGCCCACTCGAATCGAGCGTGACTTCAGACGCCTTCAGATCAGCTGATCTTCCTGGATCCAGAGGCGCCCCACCGGCGAGGACTCCCGATCGATCAAACCCGTCGGCATCGACACTTCGCCGTGGCTCTTCTCCGCAAATCGGCGTATCCGCCTGTCGGGGTGGGGACGTTGGTGTGGAGCCGTCCTGTGTTCCCGCTTGAGCCGCCTGGGACTCGGCTACCAGGAATGCGACGATCTCCTCATCGGTCCAACCCTGGAAACCGCCGTCCAAAAGGCCCAGGAACAACTCGGAGCGGATGTGCTGAGTCAACCGGCGGTCCCCGGCCGCCTTGGACCGGCGTGCCAGCGCGTCCACCCGGTTGCAGGCGGCGGCCACCCGCTCCAGCGGCTGGTCCAGCCCCGAAAGGTTCGCCGTCCCGTCCGGGTTGCGCGACCCCACCACCCGGCGCTCCCGCACCGCCGCCGCGCACCGGCGCTCCGCCCACTCCGAATCGATCGCCAGCGCCGCCCACCTGATCGCCTCGATCAGCTCGCCCACCGTCAGCACCCCGGCCACCGCCAGCAGCCGCCCGCACACCGACCGGGCCTGATCGACGGTCAGCCCCCGCGTCCAGGAGGCGAACGCCCGTGCTTTCACCTCGTCGATCACACCCCGCTGCAGCGCCGCGTGCACCACGGGCAACCGCGACATCAGATCCCACGCCTCGGAAAGGCGGGAGGCCGCCCGGCTGCGGGACCAGGCCAGCGCCGGGCGAAGCTCGTCGGCGGAGAACTCGTCCGGGGCCTCCATCCGGCACACCCGCGAATCCGGGCCGGGGGAACGCAGCCCGACCTCCACCGTCACCGCCATGAAGCGGGCCTCGTCGTGGGCGCGCTGCCGGTGCCAGGCCTTCAGCACCTCGACCGCGTCCGCCGCCGACACCGTGGCCTCGTCGATCCGCGACAGCGCCAGCGCAAGCTCGGGCCCGGGCGGCATCTGCGCCAGCCCGGCGGGAACACGCTGCGTCACCCGAACCTCCACACCCCAACCCTGCCACCCGCCACCGACAATTCCCGGCCCGTTTGAGGCGCCAACAAATCACTTACCAAAACGACAGCGCAATACCCACCAAATCAGACTAACCGCCGATAAATACCTGATTATCATGACGAAGGACACACAAAATCAGCCATTTCAATATTTCCATCGGAAGCCCATCATGAGCTGCCTCTATAACAAGCCCCCGCACCAAATCCGCCCCTTAAGTTGCTTCCATCCGCTGGATATCCACCCAAGTCACTGGTACGGCTCCGCAGCGCGATCTCCTCGGCACGAGCATCGGCGTACTTGCACTCCGGCGAGGTGACGAAAACCATCTGCCCGGAGAACGTTCGATCAAGGTCTTGACGATCGGATGCCCGAGATGGAGCAAGAGGTGTTCAGGTGCACTGAGGTGAGCTCCCATCGGATTCACACGCCCTGCAGCTCGAACAGGCATCACGGATGCCCGCTGGCACCAACCTGCATCCCTACCCTGATTGGAACGATCCATATGCGAGGTTCGCTGCATGGTGCAAGCATCGTCGGACGACCTGGAAGGTGGAATGACGTGAGTGAGATCGCGGTTCGGCCGAACGAGACGACGGTGCCGTTGATGCCCTGCGCGTCGGTGGAGGAGACCTTGGCGTTCTATGAGGCGTTGGGGTTCAAGGCGACCTACAAGCAGAGCAAGCCCTATGTCTAT
This sequence comes from Rhizohabitans arisaemae, assembly GCF_025996515.1. GTDB lineage: Bacteria > Actinomycetota > Actinomycetes > Streptosporangiales > Streptosporangiaceae > Rhizohabitans > Rhizohabitans arisaemae. The sequence continues at coordinate 387,796 of NZ_BLRH01000014.1, read as the reverse complement.
CTGGCGCTGCAATGGAGCGGATTCCAACTGCACTTCGGCCCTGCGCCCAAAGGGCTGGATCCGGCCCGGGAGGAGTCCGGAGGCTGCCTGGTCATGGTCGACGCCGTGGCGCCATACCACGCGGCGTTGGTCGCGGCGATGCGCCGGGTCCACGGCAAGGTGCTGAGTTCCGGCCTGCCGCGGATCACCCGCTACCGGCCAGGTGCGTCCCGGTTCACGCTGATCGATCCGTCCGGGAACTCGATCATATTCATCCAACGTGGTGAGCCGGCCGAACTGGAGTATGGCGGCTCGAAGAAGCTGACAGGCCTGGCCAGGGCGCTCGACAACGCCCGGATTCTGCGCGAGTTCAAAAATGATGACCTGCAGGCTTTCCGCGCGCTCAAGTCTGCGGTGCGCAGGCATGGCGCGGACGCCCCGGTGGTCGAGCGGGCCATTGCCCTGTGCCACCTCATCGACCTGGCCATGGTCCTCGGCGAGCCCACCGATCCATGGGGCGCCGACTTGCGCGGTCTGGAACTCACCTCCAGCGACAGGCAGCGCATCGAGTCGGAACTCGGGCATCTCGCCGGACTTCAGGAATTGCTTCCCTAAAGAGGGCAGGCGCCACTTCCCGATCGGTCACTCACTAGTGATGCGATGGCTCCGCCAGGAATGTTGGTTGTCAAGACGGAACTCCCCGGTAGAAGAGCTCGCACCACAAGAAACCGGCATTCACACGCCGATCGGGCAAGCCTAAGGAAACCAGGTCCTCAGCCCAGACAACCGCACCAACCGCGCGCCACGCTGTCTTGGCGAGCGAAGATTCACCCTGATCAAAGAGCGCTGGCGGACCCTCCGGCACACTGCCAGGGCGCGTTGACAAGTGTGTGAGCCGACCGAAGGTCGGTCACTCGTGAACGCGGCTTGAAGGACTTCATCGTGTCAGGGCGCTTTCTGGGGCGGCTCCAGACGGCTCGTGTGCAGGCGGCGACGTGGCGGTAGGTCCCGCTGCGGACAACAACAGGTCCGGCTGTGACGGGTGCATCATGATCAAGAGGACCCCTGGGGATGGGCACGCTGTGACGCGGCGGCTTCAGGACGGAGGTCGGCAAGCGTCAATGGGTGAGCCGGTGGATCGGGTAGGAGCATTCGCCGGACCAGGAGACGATCCGGAGCACTCTGTACGAGCTCGCCGGGTTCAAGCAGCCGCCATTTCGGATTGTCGTCCATCCGTTCGCTCGCTATCACCGACGCCGGCACATCGGCTAGATCATCGGAGTACATCCGAATACGGCCTCCCGTGCCGACGTGATTGAGATGCCGAGGACCAGATCGGCCTTCCGGAGTCAACTCCAGCAGATAGAGCTCATGTGTATCCGGATAACGCAGAGCCCATAGGCCGTCAGGCGTGATGAGAACGAAATTGAGAGCGTACAGCGGCAAGTTCGCCGCGATCCATCGGGTGGCATACTCGATACCGGCCCCTACGTCTCCGCCACTCGCCCGGATCCCCTGGGTGATCAAAGCGAATACCCGCTCCGAATCGGTGTCGCCCTTGACCAGTGTCCGTTCCGCTCCGAGCTTCGCGTCAAGCAGGTCCAGACCCTCAACCACCCCGTTGTGCGCGAACAGTCGGCCATCCTGCTCAAACGGATGAGTGTTCCGGTCAACCAGCCCACCGGTCGACGCGAACCGAACATGAGCAACAAAGGTGGTGGAGCGCACCTCTCTGGCTTCCTCGGCGAAACGACGGTCCGCGTATGCGGCGATGGGTGCCTTACACACTTCCGGCGATCCATCGGGGTCGAAGAAGCCGAGCCCCGTCCCATCCGGGTCCCGGTAGCCCTGATCCCGGAGACTGTCCGGAGCGTTCAGCAACCAGAAGGTGGCCCGGGACCGGCGTGGAACACTACTCAAACCGAACAGCCGACACATTCGAGCATCCCCCGCTGAGCGCGCCGGGCCAATTCTCGCGCCCAGACTCCACTGTCTCCATGGTTGAGCACCGAGCCATGGCAGGCGCCCATCGAAGTACGGCCTTGCCCAGGCGATGCGACAACTTTGCCGGGAGACCAGCGACAACGGGCAGCGGCCCTCAGCCGTACGGAAGGCGTGTCGGAATGTGAGGCACCTCGGTGCCACAGGATGCGTCGCAGCCCGGAGGCCGGAACATCAAGATCGAGCGAGGGTACGGCTTTTCGCGAGTCTCGCCGACACGGACGGGGCCGGGGTCGCGCCCTGCGCCGGGTACGGTCGCCGCCAGCTCGGGCGAACGCCCCGACCCGGCGGTAGGTGCCGCTGCGGACGTCGTCGTACTCCAGCCGTCCTCCCCCGATCTGCTGCATCAGGGCAGGCCCGGTGCCGCGCGTTCGGTGCGGCGTCGCGGCACCGGTTATGCAGCCGGACCGGCTTTCAGCACGCGGACGAGCCGACGTAGACGATCGGCCAGTTGACCGTCGCCGTCGAGGTCTGGCCGATGGGCACGCAGAGACCGGTGATCAGGATCAGCCCGGTGTAGTGCTGCGCACGCACGACCACGAAATGCTTGCCTGTGCCGGAGGTGCAGAGGCCGGATACCCAGCTCGAGCCGTACTGATAGCTGCAGTTGGAGGGGCTGGCCATGGCGGTGCCGGGGGTGAACGCCACGGCGCTCAGAGCGAGGGCGGCGACGCTGGAGAGGGTCGCGATGCGACGACGAAGGCTCATGGTGAATCTCCTAGAGGCTGGGGGGCGCGAACGGCTATTCCTTTAGGAAACTTTCCTAAATGAACCTTAGATCTCGTCACGTGGACGGTCAATAAGCGGCACGAATGGCATCCTCGATACAGCAGATAAGGGAACGATCAGAACCGGGCCCTGATCCAAGAACCGGTCGATGGCCTCGACGGCTAGCCTCCGTGTCACCGGATCGCCGGTGCGCAACTCGTGAAGCCAGTGGTCCCGGGTTGAAACCCCCGACGGTTTCCTCGTCCTGACACCGCAGCGGGTCGCAGGGACCGGTGGTGGAGCTGTTGTTCGCCGGAGTGGTCTCCGGAGTCTCACCCGTCGTGTTCACCACCCCGGCAGTGGTACGGCTTCGCGGCCCCGTCTCCTTGACGCGCTCCTCGGCGTCGCACTCCCGCCAAGTGACGAACGCCCGGCTGGTCGGCGACCAGCCCATCAGTACCCCGACGCCCAGGTACGTGAAGAGGACGGCGCCCAGATCGAGCCTGCGGACCGCAGAGCGATCAAGGTTCGCCTTTGCTGTCCGGAGCCAGTACAGACCTCAAGCTGCGGATCGCCGACTGAGCCTCCTTCCTCGATTCGGTGTCGACCCAGCTCCCCCAGAACCAGCTGTCTGCGGAGAATGTAACTTCTACGGCCTGAATCGCAAGCGAAGCGAGAGCAGGCAAAACCGGCCTCTCCAACCATTCTGCGATCCCTGGATAGTCCTCGTTCAAAAAAATGGAACTCCCGGCTGGAATATTAGCCGCAACCAAAGCCGCAGCAGCCACTACTTCCTCAGGAAGCACAGAGGTCCTTGAACCTTCCCGGCCCTCAATAGCTGAGTGGAACAATTTCTCGACAAGTGCCTGGCGTTGAGATGGAGACATTTCTTCCAGCTCATCGAGGAAGTCTTCGGCAGTGTCGTTGTCGAACGGACCAGATCCCCAGGTTCCCATCATGGACTCCAGCCAAAACCCACAGAAAGCGCCTGCCGAATAGAATTGGAGCCTCTGAGGCTTTCAGAGGCTCAAGAGACCCCAGGCTCTCGCTTACCCCTCCGCTATCGTTGCTCCTTATGGCAGGCGCGGAACGAGGATCAGGATCATCTCTACCCTCATCGCCTGATTAGGGGCTACATGAAGGCCCTTCATATACCATTTCGCTGGACATGACCAGGTCCAAGCTCGCCCCGGCTTCATCGATATGTTCAGGTACGTTGCTGAGGTACTTTGACGGCGGTAGGCGGGGTAGGTTTGGTCACCCGCCGTGGCAGCCGAGTAGGCGCCTTGAGGCTCAAGCGGTTCCGGCGGCGGTTCGAGATCGCTCGGGCGAAGGCTCCAACCCGGCGGTAGGTGCCGCTGCGGACGAACAGCAGGTCCGAGAAGATCATGATCAGAGAGAACGAGCCCAGACCCATCAGCACGCCGATACCGACGTGCATGCCCGTGACGGCGACCAGGCCGAGCCTGCGGGTGATCCGGTTGAGCATCAGCAGCGGGAAGGCCAGCTGGATGAAGACCGCGAAGTAGGAGCCGGCGTTCACCGCCAGGTCGTTCTCCCAGATGAGACGGCTCAGCCACGGGAACGGCGCGAACTCGTCGGTGCGCAGCGTGTAGTAGAGGGCGGTGCCCTGCTGCCACATCTCGCCCCGCACCTTGAGCAGGCCGGCGTTGAAGTAGACGATGCTCACCTGCAGCAGCGTCGCCAGCAGGGCGGCGTTGTGCAGAATCGTGGCCAACCGCCAGCGCAGGCCGCCCTCGAACGCAGGGAGCCCCACAGGCACATCGGAGATGGGTAAATCGACTGTTGCCGCCGCCTCCAGCTTCCCCCGGGCCTGGCTCTGCTTGGTGAGACCCTGCTCTGCCGATTCCGCAGTGGCTCGCGCTGCGGCACGCCGTGCCTTTCGTCTGGCGTCCAGGGACCAGCGGGCCGACAGGTCGGCAAAGACCAGGTAGAAGAGCACCAGCTGCATCAGGTTGTCGCCGCCGTCCAGCACCCACGGCTGCCGCTGATGCCACGACCACACCAGGACCGCCAGCACCGGGGTGATCCACCGGGTCCGCCAGCCCAGGATGAACACCACCACGACCAGCAGGAACGCGTGGAACAGGACCTCGAACCAGACGCCTGAATCCGAGATCGCGAACAGGGAGAACGTGCCGTCTTGGCCCAGGCTCTCCTTGAAGAGGTCGGTCGTCCACGCCGACTCCGGGCCCCACAACAACCGGCGATCGAAATAGCTCGTCAGCAACAACCCGAGCAGCACCAAGCCATAGCCGATACGCAGCACCGCCAGCCCGTACACCCCATACCGGACCCCGCTTACCCGCTCAACCGTATTCCGCACCCGCATACCTAGCCGCGCAAGCAGCTCTTTCGGCGAGACCAGTGACAGTTCGCCATCCGGGTTCACCGGTACGCCTCTTTCCACATCCGCACCGCGTCCGCCGACACCGCCACCGGCTGCCACCAATCGAAGTCGCTGTAGGTCTTGGTCCCTTTGCCGTTTCTATCCTTGTCCTCGAAACGCGGGAAGAGGTGATCGGAGATTCGCACCTGGACCGCGGTCACTCCATCGCCCCATTCGGCCCGCGCGGCCAGAGTCGCGATCGCCCGCATATGCCGGACCGCCTGGTCCTGGAGTACCAGATCGACGGGTTTCTCCTCAACCGTCTCTGTTTCCGGCCCCTCGGTCTCCTCTTGCTTAGGCAGGGAAGCTGCCGACGGCGGCACATCGGCGTCCGTCATCAACTGCCGGCTACCACCCACCACCCGCGATACCCGCCCTGGAAACAGTGAGCCGAGGGCCCTTTTCCGCTCCGGACCGGTCATATCCAGCCACCCGGTGTGCCGCTCCCACCCCGATGCGTCCTTCACCTTCGCCCGCACCAGCACCCGCGCGTTGTAGTCGATCGGATCGGGGGCGAACAACTCCCAGTTCTGCCCGAAGTAGGGGTTCATGTAGCCCTCGACCACCGAGGCACTCTTGTCGTAGGCCGGGTTCCACGGCGCCACATACAGAAACGTCATCCCGAAGTGCCAGATCAGCACCAGGCCCACGGCCACGAACCCCAAGGCAACAATTCGCAACCGTAAACTTGATAAGGGCTTAAACGAATCCCCCAAATCCCTATCTTCCTCCACAGATCGCTCTCGCACGGGATTCTTCAGCATCAACACCATTAGACCAAATTGACCCGACAGGAAACCTAAGGGCCATCAATAGAGTTATCACTCAACCAACGCCTGATCCCGATTCTAACAAATTCTCCCGTACTAGGCCGACCCGCCAACCATTCGCCATGCCGACGAAATCGCTCAATACGATGAGGCTTGCGAACCAGAATGATCTCTATCACAAGTTCCCCTGTATCCCCCCGAACAACTACGTTCCCGTCGAGAGACAGCATAACAAATGCCGGCCGACAGCTTCCGTTGCCGAGAACTCCCGAGGCTGCACCAGCGCCCATGAGGTCCCATCGATCCGACAGCTCAGTTCGCGCCCACCACCATGTACCAGGCCAGCTACTTTCAGCACAGTTAACACCTACCAGGAATTCTGAGCCGAGTTCTCCAAATAGCCCACCATCTCGAGATAGTCGATACCACCCACAGTTACCCCTCTCCTGCAGTATGGAATCATCAGAATCCACTGGCAAACTGAACACGTCATCGACCTCAGGAGAACTGCTAGCGAACGTCGCAACCGTTGGCGGAATAAGCGGGGTGGCCAGATCAACCATGCCTCTGAATGTTAACCCAGCCTCGGCAAGCGACGCTGCCAAAACTGCTTCTCTCATAACACACACTCACAGATCTCCCAAGACACAACACCGCAGAGCAGCATTTATGAGGCACCTAGCAATAAGTAGGCGACGCGAATTGCCCAATTACCTCGTAACCCATGGACACGAAATTATCTGATTATAATTATGAGCGCCAGCCTTATCCCTTCCCACGTACGCCATATTCCCATTCGCATCAACTAGGACGCGGGCTTGACTGAGTGGATCACCGTTGTCATAAATTGCCGACCCTCTCCATCTCTGAGCACTTCGAGGAGCACCGTTTGCTTGATATACATCGGGACGTCTGTTACCGGCAGAACCAGTCTCCCTCTGCGGATAGCTTGGGTCCTGTAGGATATTGTTAATAATATCCACAACGTCTCGTGGTGCACTGAAGTACGCCCTGTAATTTGCACCTCGCTTCTCAATCTCGGCCGGGGAGTAATCGTCATCGGGCGTCCAGTCGCTTTCACGTGGCGGCTTTGTATTGTGAACGAGGATTGATTGATCCCCGATGATCACATAATAGGTGGGAATACCAGCTACTGTGAGGTTGTGGACGCGTTGTGTGACGGTGCGGTGCGTTAGGGCGGCGAGTTGGATGTAGGTGCCAGCGCCTGTGCGGAGCCACATACCGGGTTCGAGGTCGCCAGCCGGGACCCATTTGCGAAGGTCTTCGACCCAGAAGGGGTGGTCGTCGGTGGCGGTGATTGTGTCGGTGGCGTTGCCGCGGTCGCCGTCGAGGTCGATGGCGAGGTCGACGAGGTTCTTTTCGCCTGTACTGGCGATCAGAGTGGTGACCGGCTTGGGTTCGGTGCGGCCGGTCTGCGGGTCGGAGGCCAGGACTTCGTCGCCTGGCTTGATGTCCTCGATGGGCTTGCTTGAGCCGTCGGCCATAAGGACCGGCGTACCGGGGACGAAGCTGTTTCTGCGCCTGGTGTCGCACGAGTCGCCGGCGCCGGGGATGTCGACTGGGATGTCGGGGACGATGTTCTCGATGATGTCGTCTACTGCATCGTCTACGACGTTCTCGGCAACCTCCTCGATGACGTCCCTGATGCAAGCTCGGATACTTCGACACACCGCTGGAACATTGAGGCCGAAATCCTCAAGGCCGGCGTCGATTATTGCGTCCTTGAAGATTTCCTTGGCATAGGGGCTGGGAGTCGGGTTCCCGTTGTTCCCGCTGTTGTTGGGCTTTCCTCCCTTGTTTCCGCCCTTCTTGTTACCCTTCCCTGCGCCGCCTTTGCCCTGCGGCTTGCCCTTATTCCCCTTGTTACCCTTGTTACCTTTGCTTCCCTTATTGCCCTTGTTCCCCTTATTCCCCTTATTCCCCTTGTTACCCTTGTTACCCTTGTTACCCTTGTTACCTTTGCTTCCCTTATTGCCCTTATTGCCCTTATTGCCCTTGCTGCCTTTATTTCCCCTGTTTGTCTTGTTGCCCTTATTGCCCTTGTTTACCCTATTGTTCTTATTGTTATTAGCCTTAGTCCTGTTCTGATTAGCCTTAGATTTACCCCGATCCGCTTTCGGTCTCTGATTGGCCTTGGACTTGGTACCTGGCTTTCCGGCATTGTTGTTCGGTTTCGGCTTGCCGACGTTGTTCGGCTTCGGCTTGCCGACAGGCGGCTTCGGAGCGCCTTGAGGCTTAGGCTTGCCACCCTTGCCACCGACTCTCTGAACCGCCCTGACCACCTGCTTGACGGCCCGTACCGCCGCAGTCCGTACCGCGACCTGCACCGCAACTCTGGCGACCATGAAGAAGATCGGAATACAGAACGGGCAGTTGCCCGACGGGTCGGTGTAGTTGAGCGGTGAGCCGCTGGCGTAGCTGTAGCGGTTGAGGTTGCCCGACGGATACGGGTCGATCGTCCAGTCGTCGCGGGAGGCGAATCCGCCGGTGCCCGGCATGTACCAGCGGGCGGCCATGTTGACCTTGCCGGTGTCGGGGTCGGTGTACTCGCCTTGGAAGCCGAGCCGCCTCCCCACCCCGGTCCGGGCGCTGATCTCGCCGAACGGGCTGTAGGCGGTGGAGTCCACCAGCGCGCCGCCCGAGTACGTGGCCACCACGTCGTCGTGCTGGTCGCTCATGACCCCGAGTGACACGCCGCCTTCGGAGAGCCCGAGCAGTTCCCCGTCGGGGCCGCGGCCGAAGCGGGCTTTGACCACTCCGGCGCCGTCGGTGACGACGGAGATGTCGTTCTCCAGGCTGGAATAGGAGTATCGCTCCTCGCTGCCGGCTTTGGTCCGGGAGGCGATGCGGCCCAGGCTGTCGTAGGAGTAGGTGACATCGCCGTCGGAGACGAGCTGGTCGAACGCGTCGAACTTCAGCTCTTTGGTGACCCCACCGGTGGTCTCGGTGGCGATGGTGCCCCGCGGCGTGTACGTGTAGCTGGTGCCGCCGCCGGAGAGGAGCCGGTTGCGCTGGTCATAGGTGAAGGTGTTGGCTCCGGCTCGGGTGCGGTTGCCGGATGCGTCCCATTCGTAGGTGGTGCTGGTCCCGGCCGGGTCGGTCCACGAGGTCAGCCGCCCGACCTTGTCGTACCCGTAGGTGTTGGTCCCGGCGCCGGCCGTACCCTGGGTCACCTTCGAAACAAGGTTGTCGTCCTTGTCCCAGCCATAGTTGATCTTGGCGAGCTGGGCGCCCACGTCGTTCTTGAGCGTCTGCTCGGTGATCCGGTCCATGGCGTCGTAGCCGTACTCCTGCAACCCGGCGGGGTTTGCCGAGGTCTGCGAGACGGGCCGGTCGTTGTTGTCGTAGGCGTAGGTGAGCGACCGCCCGGTGACCGGGTCGTTGGTGGATTGCAGGCGGTCGACGACGTCCCAGCCGAAGGTCGAGGTGCCGTTGTCGTCCACCCGCTGGGTCGGGTTCCCGTACGCGTCGTAGGTGAACGCCGCCTTCTGCGTCCCGGCCTTGGTCAGCCTGGTGAGCAGCCCTCGGTCGTTGTACTCCAGTCCGTAGTCGCCGATCGAGGTCTGCCGCCCCGCCTTGTCGTAGCCGAACGTCCACTGCGGGGTGACGACTTCGGCGTTGGCGCCGACCTGCCGGACCAGCCTGCCGAGCTGGTCGTACTCGTTGTCGATCCGGACCCCGCCGGGCTGCAGCGAGGCCAGGTTGTTCCCGTCGGCGTCGTAGACGTAGGTCCAGGTGCGGTCGGCGGCGTTCGGGTGCGCCGTGGTCGCCGGCTCGATCTGGGATTCGATCTCGCCCATGCTGTTGTAGGTGGTCCACACCGTGTTGCCGCGGCCGTCGGTGGTCCGGGTCAGCGAGCCGGCCGCGTCGTAGCCGTACGTCGTGCTGATCGTCTGGGTCCCGGTGACCGGTTCGATCAGCTCGATCAGCTGGCTCCCGGCGTCGTAGACGCTCTGCACGGTGTTGCCCTCGGGCGAGGTCTCCGAGGTCTGGTTGCCCGCCAGGTCGTACCCGAAGGCGGAGGCCCGCAGCTCGGTGCCCGCGTTGTCGGTCTCCTTCACCGCGGTACGGCGTCCCGCCAGGTCGAACTCGTTGATCGTGGAGTTGCCCAGCGGGTTCGTCGCCTTCACCGTGCGGCCCATCAGGTCGTAGGCGTAGGTGGTGGCGTTGTTCGCCGGGTCGGTCTCGGTGACGATCTCCCCTGCCGCGTTCACAACCCAGGTTGTGGTACGGCTCTGCGGCCCGATCTCCTTGGTCCGCTCGTCGGCGTCGTTGTACTCCAGCGAGGTGACGAAAGCCTGCGAAGTCGGCGACCGCTCGATCAAGGTCGTGGTGATCGGGCGCCCGAGGTCGTCGTAGGTGTTCTGGACCCGTGCCCCCAACGGGTCGGTCCCAGCCAGCTGCTCGCCCAGCAGGTCGTACTCATAGATCCACTGCCCGGCGGTCTGTCCGGTGACAGCCGGTTCGGTGACCCGCACCCGGTTGCCCAGCCGGTCGTACTCGGTCGTCCAGGTCGAACCCCGCGGATCGGTGTAGCTGGTCACTTGACCGGCATGGTTGTACGCGTACGTCCGCTGCGGGGTGAGGGTGCCCCCGCCCGGCTGGGCGTATTGCGGGTCGGTGACCGAGGTCAACCGTCCAAGCCGGTCGAACCCGTACCGGGTGGTGTCGCCCTCCGGGTCGACCAGGTGGGTTCGCCGCCCCGCGCTGTCGTAACCGAACCGGGTGACCGGGCGGGCGTTCACCGCCGCCACGCCGGACTTCTCGATCCGGACCTCCGGTTCCTGCATCTCCACAGGACGACCGGCGATGTCGTACCGCATCATCGCCGTGAACGCCGCGGCGTTGGCGCCGGCCGCGTTGCCCCGGGGGTCGGTCACCGCGGTGATCAGACCGCGGTCGTCGAACGTCCGGGTGGTCACCAGGTCCGTGGCGCCGTTGCGTACCGTACGGCGAATCACGTCGTCGTCGGCGTTGTAGGCGTACTCGACCACTTCCTCGCGGGTGGTTCCGGCGGCGGTCGCCCGTACACGCGTCACATTGTCGTTGGCGTCGTAGACGTACTCGGCCTTGCGGGCGAGCCCCGTCGGGTCGAAGGTCTCCGAGGTCAGCCGGTCCGCGGCGTCGTACACGTAGTCGCTGCGCTCGATCCCGCCGCCGCCGACGACCCGCACCACGTTCCCGGACGGGTCGTAGGTGTTGGACTCCAGCACCACGTCCCGGGGAGTGAGGGAACCGTTGAGCCGGGCGTCGTCGGCGATGACCTCCGCGAGCAGGTCGTCCGCGAAGTAGGTGAAGCTGGTCTTACGGCCCATCGCGTCGACCCGGGACGCGAGACGGCCCTCCGGGTCGTAGGCGTAGGACTCCAGGACCTTGTCCTCAGGAGCCTGGGGAGCCACCGGGCTGCCCGTCCATCCCTTGATCGTCCTGGTGGCCAGCTCACCGCGCGGGGTGTAGGCGTAGTCGAACCGGGTGCCGAGTTCGTCGATCACCTGGGTTCGGGCGCCGGTGTTGTCCCAGGTGTAGGTGAGTGTGCCGTTCTCGGCGCCGGTCGTCGTCGCCACCCGGCCGTACGCGTCGTAGGTATAGGTCACCGTTCTGGCCGCGTCGCCCCCGGTGAGGTCGCCGACCGTCTCGGTCAGCGTGTTGCCGTCGGCGTCGTAGGTGAAGGTCACCTGCGAGGTGTGCGTGGCGTTCGTCACCTCGTTCCGGACCCCCGGTCCGGTGTGCGTGGCCAGGCGCGACTGCGCGTCGTAGGTGAACGTCGAGGTCACACCCGCGGGAACCGCCGCCGAAACCTCCGTCTTGGCGGTGACCCGGCCGATCGCGTCGTGACCGTACCGGGTGATCAACCCGGTGGGCTCCGTCACCTGGGCCACGTCACCGGCCGAGTTGTAGGCGTAAGTGGTCTCGTTGCCCTTGTGGTCCCTGAGTGAGGCGATCAGTCCGGCGGGCGTCGTGCCGCCCCCGACCGCGGGCTCGGTGCCCGCGGTGTACGTCGTCAGATCCGACCGGCCGGTCGGGAAGTCGGAGGTGGCCGGGGTGGACTGCGTGGTCTGCTCGCCGTGGGTGTTGAACGTCCAGGTGGTCGCGTACGTGTCGTCGGTCGCCGAAGCCGACCTGCCGTCCCTGAGTTTGACCAGCTGATCGTTACGCGGGTCGAACGGGTCATCCACCCTCAGGAAGTAGTCCAGGTATTCGGTGAAGCAGTTGCCCACCGCCCGGCAGGTCTTCTTCGCGATCGCGTTCCCGCGCGCGTTGAAGGACATCTCCACGCCGTTGCCGTTCCGGTCGACCACCTTGGCGAGGAATCCGCCCTCGTCGTAGGTGTACCGGGTGACGTGGCCCAGCTGATCCGTCTGCCGGACCGTACGCAGGCCACGCATCGGGTCGTCGGCGTAGACGAGGGAGCCGCCCTTGGGATCGGTCACTGTGACCGTGGCCAGCGTCTGGGTGCTGGACTCCCTGCTGTACGCGGGGGCCGAGACTTGCCACTGGCCGCCGTCGTCGTCGGTGTGCGCGGTCAACCGGCCGCCGTCGGCCGCGTAGACGTTGTGCGCCCACACCCGGCCCGACGGCTCGGTGATCTGCGTCAGCTGGGGCTGCGGGTTCCGCGCCGCGTAGTGCGCCTGGACGAGCTTCAGATTGAGTGGCTTGCCGTACACCGCCACTTCGTCGATCTCACCGGCGAAGGGGAAGGCGCTCGGCCCCGCCGACGTGGTGGTCGCGGGCCACGACGACGAACCGAACCCGTAGCCGATCCGGGTGTCCCACTGGAAGAAGTGATTGATGGTCCCGGCCAGGGTGCCGACGACCTGGCCGTCCAGGTAGAGCGTCTGGGTGTCCTCGGCGCCGGACAGCACCACGTGGTGCCAGTTGCCGTCGTTCACAGCCGCCGCCGAGGTGATCGGGGTGGCCGCGCTTGTGTAGAACTGGCCGCGAAGCTTGCCATCGGTTCCGACGTACACCACCGGGGTGTACGACGTCGCGTAGATGTCCGCCGAGTTCTGGTATCCGATGACGGTGCCCGAGCCGGTTGTCTTGAACCAGGCTTCCACCGCGACTCTGCCGCCCCGGCCGCTGATCGTCGCCTTGGGCAACGAGACATAGGTGGAGCTGGAGGTGCCGCCGAACCGCATCGCGTTGTTCCCCGAACCGGTGATCGGGCCGGGCACCCCCGTCGTGACGTCCGCGGTGTAACCGGTCAGCTTGGCGTCGTCGACCCCGAGGTTCCACCCGACCGAACTGGCTATCTTCGTGCCGGTGGAGGTGGCGGTCTCGTTCAGCCGCCAGTAGCCGGCCGGGCTCGAATTCTGAACCATGCTTCGATAGCGGGACGCGTCCCCGTAGGTGTAGGTGGTGCAGACCGTACCGGCCGCCGGAGGGCAGGTTTTGCTGAGCTTGCCGGCGTCGTACTGGTACGTCCAGGTGATCGGGGTGCCGTTGACCGGATCGGTGGACACCGACGTCACGTTGTTTCCGGTCCAGGTGAAGGTGAGGGTACGGCCACCGGCCCCGGTTACCGAAGCCAGCTTTCCGGACCCGTCGTAGGTCAGATCGTGTGACCTGTTCCGGTTGTCGGAAACCTTGGTCAGCCGACCCGAGCCGTCGAACCAGTAGGAGGTGGAGGACTTGTCCATCAGACGCCAGCCGCCCGCGGGCACCGTGGCCAGCGTGGCATAGGTGCCCTGCGGAGGGGCGTAGGTCCCGTCGCCCTTGGCGGCGAAGCGGACCTGACGGCCGTCCGGGTAGGTGACCAGCACCGTCGAGGTCTGCGGTTCATCGTCCAACCGCATGTCCCAGCGGGTGCTCCATCCCGCACCGAACATCCCGCTCCGCGGATCCTGGCTGTTGTACGTACGGCTGATCGCCAGCGGCAGTCCGGCGGTGGGCACGTTGAGATCCGTCACGGTGTGCGAGTAGTTGCCGGAAGCGTGGTTGAAGTCGCGGCCGTTTGTGCCCGAGGTCAGCAACGAGTTGATCGTGCCCTGCTCGGGGGTGGGCGTGAAGGCACGCCAGGACGACGTCACGGTGGCCAGACTGGTGGCGGCCTGAGCATGCCACCAGTAGGTCTCCCCCCACTTCAGCTTCCCGCCGGGCACCTGCCAGGTTCCCGACCGATCCCACGAACGCCCGCTCTCACACCACGTCCAGTTCGGCCGGGTTCCCGCGCAGACCTGGAACCAGTAGGTGACCGGCTCTTCGTTGAAGGGCTCGGCATGTGCCGACAACGTCGGGGTCAGCGAGCCGACCTGCATGTTGTTGTCCGGGGAGAAGACCGTGAACGGCAGAGCGCTGACCTTCGCCGACACCCAGTCCGACCAGGGACCGTTGACGCCCGTGGTCGTCACACCGCGTGCGCGCCAGCGGATCATCCAGCCATCGGTCAGGGTCGCGCTGGCGGGAAGCGTCAACCACGCGCTGGAGCCCGATGGATAAGCGGTTGTGGCGGTACCCGAGTAGATCAGGCCCGTCCCCTGTCCTTCGGTAGCGGGGTCGTGCTCGACCTCCACCCCCAGATAGGACTGCCGGTTCTCAGCATCGGTGATCTTGGCATAGAGGGAGGGACGCAGTGTGCCGACCGTCCACGTTGTGGCACCCCGCGTCGCCGGAGTCATGCCCAGCGCCTCCGCCGCCGGCTTCTTCAGATCCACGCGGGCCGACCGCCAGTCCGACCAGGGGCCGTTGACACCTGTGGTGGTCACACCCCGGACCCGCCAGCGCACCAGCCAGCCGTCGGAGAGAGTCGACGCCGGCACCTGCAGCCGGGGTTCGCCACCCGAGGCCGCCGCGACGGTTCCGGTCGCCGACCAGATCGCGCCTGTCCCCTGAGTCGGGACCAGAGGATCATGCTCGATCTCGACACCCAGATACGAGGTACGGGCATCCGGGTCGGTCACCGTCGCGCGAATCCAGGGGCGCAGCGACGACGTCGTCCACAGGCCCGAACCCTCGGTGGCGGGGGTCAACGCCGGAGCGGAGACCGACGGCTTGCTCAGGTCGACTCGTGTCTGCTGCCAGGCCGACCACGGACCGTTGACCCCGGAGGTGGTTACCCCGCGGACTCGCCAACGCACCAGCCAGCCGTCCGTCAATGTAGCCGTGGGGACCCGCAGCCAGGCCTTGTTGCCCGGTGCCACCGAGGTGGTTCCCGTCCCCGACCAGATCGCGCCGGTGCCTTGACCCGGTACGGAAGGATCGTGCTCCACCTCCGCGCCCAGATTGGCCCAGCGGTTCTCCGGGTCGGTGACGACACCGTGGATCCACGGTGTCGCCGAGGAAACCGTCCAAAGCCCGGAGGTTGCGGTCGCCGGGGTGAGCCCCTCTGCGGAGACGGCCGGCTTGTTCACCTCAATCCTGGCCTGATGCCATGCGGACCATGTGCCAGGGGTTCCACCGGTGGTCACACCACGCACACGCCAGCGGACAAGCCATCCGTCGGTCAGCTGCGATGAGGGGACCTGCACCCAGGCGTTGGAACCTGAGGTATGAATCGATGTTCCTTGACCTGCCCAGATGGACCCGGTGCCCTGGGTCGGCACCGACGGGTCGTGCTCCACCTCAGCAGCCAGCCGGGAGGACGACCCGCCCGGATCGGTCACCTGGGCGTAGAACCAGGGAGTCAACGAGGAGAGCGTCCACAGACCGGACCCTTGAGTACCGGGCAACGCGCCCGGGCTCGTGCCGACCGGGTTGTTCACTCGAACCCTCGCCGGTTGCCACTCCGACCAGGGACCGTTTACACCTCCTGTATGCCCCCTAACGCGCCACCGCACCAACCAGCCATCCGACAACCTCCCGGAGGCCACCGTCACCCACACCGTCGAACCGGAAGTCGACCCTGAACCGGTGCCAGTCGACCAGATCGACCCGAGGCCCTGCCCTGGCACCGATGGATCATGCTCGATCTCCACCGATGCCCCTACGGTCCGGCCGAGAGGATCGGTTACCTTCGCGCCCAATTGCGGGGTCAGCGACGTGAACGTCCACAAACCATCTTGGCCCGCCCCTATTCCCGTCAGATCCGACACCGTCGGCTTACGGAGATCAATGTGGGCGCTTTGCCAGTCCGACCAGGGACCATCCGCACCTCCCGCGGGACGGCCCTTCACCCGCCACCGCACCAACCAACCGTCAACCAGCTTCCCGGAGGCGACCTCCGCCCTTACCGTCGTCCCCGAAGGGGATCCCATCCCCGTGGCACCCGACCAGATCAAACCGCTGCCCTGACCCGGAACCGAAGGGTCATGCTCGACCTCAACGGCCACTCCGACGGTCCGGTTGAGAGGATCGGTAACAGTCGCCCCCAGCTGGGGGGTCAGAGACGACAACGTCCACAAACCAGAACCCTGTGACCCTGGTGAGACACTCAACGACGACACAGCAGGTTTACCGATATCGACCTTCGCCGCCTGCCACTCCGACCAGGGGCTGTACAGGTTCCCGGAGCCAAATGTCACACGACCGCGGACCCGCCACCGCACCAGCCAACCATCCTGCAGACCGCTGGCCGCACCTGACGTCACGGTCGAGCCTGCAGGAGAAGCGTTTCCGGTGGATCCCGACCAGATCAACCCACTGCCTTGGCCCGACGCCGAAGGATCGTGCTCCACCTGAGCTTCCATGCCAACGTTTCGGGCCTGGGGATCGGTCACCGTGGCGCTGAAAGTCGGAGTCAGCGACGACAACGT
The DNA here is from genome assembly GCF_025996515.1 of Rhizohabitans arisaemae. Lineage (GTDB taxonomy): Bacteria > Actinomycetota > Actinomycetes > Streptosporangiales > Streptosporangiaceae > Rhizohabitans > Rhizohabitans arisaemae. The sequence goes on along the minus strand of NZ_BLRH01000014.1, from coordinate 371,216 downwards.
CCACAAACCGGAACCCTGCGTCCCCGGAGAAGCACTAAACGAGGACACAGCAGGCTTACGTAGATCAACCACGGCCGTCTGCCAGCCAGACCACGGTCCGTAGGCCGTTGTGCCTAGGTGGTCAATCAACACATGGCCTCGCATACGCCAGCGCACCAACCAGCCATCCTGCAAACCACTCACCGCGCCCGAGGTCACCACCGAGCCGGAGGCCGCGCCATTGCCTCCGTTATACGACCAGATCAGCCCACTCCCTTGACCCGTTGACGACGGATCGTGATGAAGTTCGGCATGAATCCCTACGTTCCGGTTGTCTGGATCGGTAACCCTGGCACTAAGTGTCGGAGTCAACGACGACAACGTCCACAAACCGGAACCCTGCGTCCCCGGAGAAGCGCTCAACTGGGAAGTGGTGGGCTTATTGAGATCCACCTTGGCCGACTGCCAATCCGACCATGGACCATAAAGAATGGTAGTCCCCGATATCACAGACCCGCGAACCCGCCAGCGCAGCAACCATCCATCCTTTAGATGTCCAGACCACGTCGGTACCGAAACCACGGTTCCGTTAGGTGATCCCTGCCCCGAACCGTACGTCCAGATCAGCCCTGAGCCCTGGCCGACGACGGCAGGATCATGCTCAATCTCGACCGACAATCCCACGGTTCGACCATCGGGGTCGGTCACCACGGCGCTCAACGTCGGGGTCAACGACGTAAAGGTCCACAGCCCTCCAGCCACAGACCCCGGAGAAGCGTTGAGCGACCATACGGAAGGCTTGCTTACATCAACCTTCGCCGACTGCCAGGCCGACCACGGGCCGTAAACCCCCGTGCTCTGCGGCCCCGCTATCGACCCGCGCACCCGCCACCGCACCAACCAACCATCCTGCAAACCACTCGCTGCCGGTGAGGTCACCACCGAACCCGAGGCGCTCGCCCAGCCCGTACCGGAAGTCCAAATCTGTCCGCTACCTTGCCCCGTCGCAGAAGGATCATGCTCTACCTCGACGGATAGCCCCACGTCGGCACCGCCCGGATCCCTCACCCTCGCGCTGAACGTCGGTGACAAGGAGGAAAGAGTCCACAGCTCCGCACCTCTTGTAGCCGGTGCCGCATTCAACTCTGAAACACTCGGACCGCTTACCGAGGCCTCACTCCGCAACTCCGCATTCACAATCACCGCTCTCGACGTAGACGGGGTACTCGCCTTCGACGCCGGAGCCTTCCTGGCCATACCTCGGTTCACCGGTTTGACTGTCCGGGCAGGGGTCCCGGCCGGGGGTCCCCGCTGGGACTGGCTCACCTTGGGCTGCTTGCTGGGCGAGCGTCGAGGTTCCTTGGCCTTGGACTCCTTGGCCTTCCAGGGCAGCGGTGGCGGAGACTTCAACCCGCCTGTGGCCGGCTCCTCAGTCGGCTCATGCCGTACTTCCAACGGGAAAGCGCCTTTAGGGCGTTTGCCGGTGGGAACCGCAGGGCCGGCAGTGCGCGCCTTGGCCTTCGACTGGGTGTTCTCGGAGCCGACCGCATGCGGGAGGTTCTTCGCCGATCCCGCCTGTTGCACGGGAAGGTTCAGCTTCACCGGAACCGGCTCCGCTACCGCAGGCAGGGCTTGGAGTTCGACAAGCCCTGGGAAAACCACAACGGCGATCACCATCGCCGCCCGGACGAGCCACCGGCTTGACACCAGCGACACCAGACCAGTCCCCTCGCCACGCATACGCGGTCACCCTCCGAGGCATCGGCACAGCAGCAACGAGCTCGCCAGCTCTTCCCGCACGCCTGCCTGAGGACAACAGCTTGCGCTCGGAGCATGATCTTCTCGAGTGATCCACTAGATATCACATTCACCCCATAACAGGCATAGGTGGCAAATCTCACACTAGGCAATAATTAGAACTTCGATTACAATTCCACCTCAAGTGATTTGGATGCACCCAAATCCCATGTGACACCGATGCTCGATCCCATATGCGACAGACATCGAGTCCCACAGGGAGGAGAGGGGCGGGTGCACCCCCAGCCAACGAGATGACCTACGCCGAACAGGCTGTATGCCTCATCGGCAAGAGTTTCGAGAGAAACTGACAGGGTTGACGTCGACTGTGGATTATCACCATGTGGCTCGTTATCCCACCGACCTATTGCTCTTGCAATTAGTCCGCAATTGTGGCCACGACACCCGGATCGGCGAACCGGCCGCTCCCTAAGTCGAGCGGGACACCCCTCGGGGGCGCGTGAGTTACCGACGGACCACGCCTCACCTCAAGGCCAGATTGATGTCGCCTGGACGATAGCGCCCTTTACCTACGTGTCTCCGCCATAGAGCAGCCTCCTCGCCTTCCCCCGCACTCAGCCAGTATTCGACAAAGCAAGATGTCGATCACCCTAGGTGCTATAACGAGAGCTCTCTGTTATTCCATTCGGCAAGGGGTCGCACGAGAAGCGGGTGGCGCGCACAGGGCCTGTTCCCCCTCCGGACAGCCGACGCACCACTGCTGCGCACCGCGAACGCACACCGTGCCTGCCGATCGAGAGGAGAAACGCATCGATGGCGCGTAAGCCCACCGAGCCGAACCGAGTGCTGCGGGCGCTCATCTCCGAGGCCGGGTTCTCGCACAAGGGGCTCGCCCGGCGACTCAACGAGCTGGGCGCAGACCGCGGGGTGCCCGGGCTGCGGTACGACCACAGCTCGGTCATCCGCTGGCTCGCCGGGCAGCATCCCCGCGAGCCGGTCCCCCAGCTGCTCGCGGAGCTGTTCGAGCTCTGTCTCGGCCGGTCCGTGACCCCGGCGGACGTGGGCATGCGCACCGGTGCGGTTGTGCCAAACCTGGGACAGGAGTTCCCCCACACCTGGCAGGAGGGGATCAGTACGGTGACATCGCTGTGGAGGGCGGATGTGGAACGGCGCAGATTCCTGGTCGACTCGACGTTCGCGGTAGGGGCGGGGGCGACCGGTATCGCCCGGTGGCTCACCGTCCCTGACGGTGAGAAGCTCGCTTCGCGTGGCGCCGGACGGCAGGTCGGCATGGGCGACGTCGCCGACATCCGGGAGGTCTGCCGGTCGTTCGGCGAGCTGGACAACCGATTCGGCGGAGGCCGGATCCGCACCACGCTCGCGAAATACCTTGATTCATCGGTCTCGCCCCTGCTGCGGGACGGTGTGTACGGCGACACGGTCGGCCGGTCGCTGTTCTCGGCAGCCGCGGAACTGACCAAACTCGCCGGCTGGATGGCCTATGACCTTGAGCAGCACGGCCTGGCCCAGCGCTATCTGATTCAGGCCCTCCGCCTGGCGAGGGCTTCCGGAGATCACGGACTGGGCGGCGAGATCCTCGCGGGGATGGCCCATCAAGCCGTCTACGTCGGCCACCCTCAGCACGCCCTCGACCTCGCCCGGGCCGCCCAGTTTTCCGCGCGCAGGGCCGGAATCCAGTCTCTCCTCGCCGAGTCCTGTGTCATGGAGGCCCAGGCACACGCCGCACTCTCCGACGGCACCGCCTGCGCCACCTCCCTCCACGAAGCGGAGAAGGCCTTCGATCGGCGCAAACCCGGCGAGGAACCGTCCTGGATCTCCTACTTCGGCGAGGCGTATCTGTCCGCCAAGTTCGGGCACTGCTTCCGGGAACTGGGTGACCAGGCGAACGCCGTACGGCATGCGCGGCGCGCACTGGACATGGACGGAAGATACGTCCGGGGACGGATGTTCAATCTGGCGCTTCTGGCCTCTTCGCACGCACTCGGTGGGCAGTTGGACGAGGCGTGCGCCGTCGGGGCTCAGGCACTGAACCTGGCCGGGGAACTGCAGTCCGCGCGGACCAAGAGCTACCTCGCCGACCTGCGGCGGCGGCTCGACCCCTTCCGCGGTGAACCTGCGGTCGCGGCTCTGCTCGACCAGGGCGGCAGACCGGCCCCCCGGTGAAAACAGGAAGAGCTCCCGCCTCGGACACCACGTGGCGGGAGCTCTGTTGTCGACACCTATATATAGGTGTCTTCCTGAGACAGGGCGCAGGGCCCGGCAGATGCCGGGCCCTGCGTTTGGTGCGACGTTCAGGCGGTTAAGCCTTAGAGCCGGCCGGCACCGTCGTAGTTGGAACCCGGCACCTTGGGTGCAATCTGGGAACCGCTCCACAGGTTGGCGGCAGCCTTGTACACGTCGTAGGTCTCGCTGTCGAAGTACGGCGAGGTGGTCGTGTCGTAGCGCTTGTTGCCATCGGCGTCGTAAGCGAGGCTGAAGACACCGTTGAGCAGGCCGAGACGGCTGCCGTTGCTGTACTTGGCGAGCCAAGGACCACCGGACGCGCCAGCGGTCATGGTGCACTTGATCGCGATCTGCTCTTCGGCCTTGTACTTCGCGGAGACCGGAGCCTTGGCGGCCTTGCCGTAGCACCACTTCGGCGTGTTGCCGGTGAACGGGGTGTTGCCGTCCGGGTGCGAGCCACCCGGGTAGCCCCACGCCATGTAGGTGGTGCCGATGGGCTGGTTCCAGGTGAAGCCGTGGCCGCCCACGTTCTTGCCGAGCGCGCCGACATCCGAGATGGGGTGGATGAAGTAGTGCGTCCGGTAGTACTTGCTGGCGTCCGACTCCTTGACCCACGACTGAACGTAGTAGTGGGTGATGGTGTAGTCGCCGTTGGCGTGCTTCTCCTTGTAACCGGGGCCGGTGTACGCGTCGAACTCGGCCTGGGTCACGTGCTTGACCTCAGGAGAGCCCAGCTTGTAGCCGTTGCCACGGTTGAGGGCACCCTCAGTGGTCCCGTCGCCCTTGGCGAGGGTGTAGACCTCCTTGGTGACTTCCTTCTTCGTCACCTTGGCGTCCGGGTGGGTCGGGCCAACCTCAACGGCGTCGTTCTTCGCGTCGACGCTGCAGGGGCCACCCTCGCGGATGCACTTCTCGTACTCCGCCTTGGTGATCTGGCGGTCGACCGCGGTGACGTCGTAACCCTGCTCGTCGTACTTCTTGGCGTCAGCCGGGGAAACCTCAACGGGCTTGTGCTGGCCGAGTCCGTTGAAGACGGTCACGAACGCGTAGTCGCGGTCGTAGTCCTCGAAGACGTCGAAGTCGGAGTGGACGGCCACGGACTTGCCGACGTAGATGCCGAACGGACCGTACAGGCTGTCCAGGCCCTCGCCGGCGCCACCGCGGGTCTTGCCCTGGTAGTAAGCCGGGATGAAGACCCAGTTCTCGACGAGCTGGTTGGCGTCGGTGTCGTAGACACAGTGACCGGCGGTCGCGACGAGGTTGCGGTACTTCGACTGGATCGAAGCGCCGGAGCAGTAGTAAGCCTGGTCACCGACGGTGAAGAACACACGGCCGACCGACTTGGGAACGTTGACGTTCTTGTAGGTGACCGGGGACTTCTTCTCCTGGCCGATCGGGGGGATCGTGCCGGGCTTGCCGTCGGCGGCGACCTTGGCGGCGCCGCTGCTCTTGGTGCCCTCGAAGCCGGTGTACTGCTTGGCGGAGGCCAGCTTCGAGGCAGTCCAGGTGCCAGCGATCTTGGTGGCCTCGCCCGCAGTCGCGAGCTCCTTCTTCTTAACCGGAGCCGCAGTCTCAGCGGCGACAGCCGGGGCAGCCAGGGTGGCGCCGATCATGCTGGCGGCAGCCACAGCCCCACCGAGGGGGAGAACCAGGCGCCGAACTCGGGAATTCAATGAAACTCCTCGCGCTGTCGTGGAACGGAACTTGCGTCCCATGCGTCAGTAAAGGGATAGCCAGGAACATACATGCTGGATCTTGGTCCGTGTAAGGCGATTCGCAACGAATCCTGAGCCTTCCCTGCCATGAGATCTCTTCGTTACAAGCCGAACCTGCCGGACAACATGGGGCTTGTGGGACTTCTGGGGCAAGTTTTCGCTGATCAGCATGACTGTTGCCGATCAAGCACCGTCAGAAGTTTTTGATCATGGACTCAGAAAACGATCTAGGTTGTGTGACGCAGATCACATCAAGTTTGTGGGTCCAAATCGGGCTCCGCCACGTCTAACTCGCCCCACAACGACGAATGGCCCCGGCAGAGCCGGGGCCACGGATCGAAAGACTCGGGGATCTTATCCCGTCTTGACGCCCACCGCGTGCTTGTACACCGCAGCCGTCTCGGCGTTGAAGTAGGGCGACGAGATCTGGTCGTACTTGCTGTCGGCGTTGGTGTCCCACGTGAGGCTGTTCACGCCGACCAGATAGCCGGTCCTGGTCTTGTTGTTGTAGCCGGCCAGCCAGGGCCCGCCGCTCGCGCCCGGGGTGAACGGACACTTGATCCCCACCCCCTGGTCCAGCCGGTACCGAGGAGAGGGTGCGATCTTCTTCGAGGTGCTGTGGCACCACTTCATCACACTGCCGTCGAAGGGCGCCGCGCCGTTCGGGTGCGATCCGGCCGGATAGCCGAAGGAGTACACCTGGAGCTTGCTCCCCCGGTTCCAGTCGAAGCCCTGACCCCCGACGTTGTCCCCCAGTCGGCCGACCGAGACCGGCCGGTAGACCGGTTGCCCCTTGGCGTCGGTCACGCCCTTCTCCTGCTCCCACTTGTAGCCGGAGTGGACGTTGACGAACGCGTAGTCGTAGTCGTAGTCCTTCTCCGTGGCGAACGCCGCGTGCAGGTTGAGGGTCTGCCCGACATAGATGCCGTACGGCGTGCCGCCGTCCCCGTAAGCCGGGACGAAGATCCAGTTTTGCGCGGGCTGCTTGGTCTGCACGTTGTAGGCGCAGTGCCCGGCGGTCGCCACGAGGTTACGGTTCGCCGAGGAGAGCGCCGTGGCGGAGCACCAGTACTCCTTGCCGTCGACTTCGAAGAAGACCTTGCCGACCGTGCCGGGAAGGTTCACATTCGGCCCACCGGCGGGTCCGTGGGCCGTCGGGGTGGCCGGAGGTACCGCGACGCGCGGAAGATCGAGCTGCGGCGCCGTGGGAGGCACGCGTGATCCGACCAACGGCTTCGCGGACATCGGGGTGGCGGCCGCGGGGGTGTACTCGGTGAAGCTCTTCGCCTGCTTGAGCCGTTCGGGCCGCCAGTGTTCGACGACTTTCTTGACCGCCGCCGCGTCCGCGGCCATCGGCACGGAGCGGATGTTGGGATTCGCGGCTTTGGCAGTGGGCTTCGCAGGGCTTATGATCTTGACGGCACCCGCCGGAACGGCCACACTCATGCTGATCACCCCGGCGGCGAGTGCGCCACCAAAGGTCAGCGCGAGCCGCCGTGCTCGGGGGTTCATCTGTGACTCCTGATGCCATCTGAGGTCGCTACTACGCCGACCATAACCGTATCGGGTGATTTTTCCAGATCAACTTGGCCATGGTGCCAGAAATGCGAGCATCGCCGCGAGCTCGTTATGGAACGGATACCGAGAGTGACATCTCGGTTACAACCGTGCACGACAAGGCGAGACCCGGCCTCGCCGGATGCGAGGCCGGGTCCGGTGGCCTGCTTACTGAACGGTGATCTTATCGACGTCCACGGTGTCGCCCCGTACCAGCGGGGTGGACATCGAGGTGGTCACGTCGTACCGACCGAGGTAGAGACCCATGATCTTGAAGGTGTAGGTCATCGTCTCTCCAGGGGCACCCGGCGTGCTGGTGACCCGCAGGTCCTGCGTGGGCAGCCCGGCGATCTGGCTGCCTGCGGAACCGTCGGCGTTCTCCGCACCCACGGTCAGGCCGTAGCCGGCCGGAGGAGCCGCGGGCAGGTTCGCCGGGTCATAGGTGTAGGTGATGTCCTCGGTGCCGTTGAGCCCGATCCACTGCTGGAAGACCCGCTGGCTCGACGTCCCGTAGACGTTGACACGCCACTCGATGACCAGCCAGTCGTCGACACCGTCGGTGAGCGTCGCGGCGTAGATGCCGAGCGCATCGGAGCCGTCCAGGTCGGTCCAGAACGGGGCGAGGACGTTGTTCGGCGGTGTCGGGTTCGGCAGCGACTGCGGGACGTACTCGATGTCCGCGGTGCCGCTACTGCCGCCGGCGATCGAGTACCCGTTGGACGTGATGCCGATCCTGGTGTAGTTCCGTCCCGCGAACCGGTAGCTGGGCACGGTGAAGTTGAGCGCCTGCTCGTCACCGATCGGCACCGGGGTGATCCCGAAAGCGCTCAGCGGAATGAACCCCGCCGGGCTCGCACCCGGAGCGATCACCGGCCGGTCCGGCTGCCGTCCCGCCAGCGTCTTCTGCGCGACGATGCCCCACGGGTTCTGCGGATCCCGCGTCGCGCCGACGACATCCTGGATGTCCAGCGAACGAGCGGTGCCCGTCCGCGAGGTCACCTGGGCCGAGGCAAGGGTGTTGTTCTGAATCGTGACCGAGCACGAAGACCGGCCCGTTGTCACCGCGATGGTGGTCGGGGCGCAGGTCTGGGTGACGGGTATGATCCCCTGCTGCCGGTAGAAGGCGACGGGCAGGCGAAGGTCGGGACCGCCGCCCTCGGTGTCCAGCTTGATCTGACCGAAGTACTGCCCCTCGGGCAGGCTTCCCGCATCGATCTTGATGTTCAGCGCGACGGTGTCACCCGGCACGATGTTGAAGCTTGACGGGGTGACCGTGATCGAGGCGCCGCTCGGTGCGACGCCGGAGACGCGGTAACCGACCCGAGTCGACGCGACGTTCTTGGCCACCCGGGTCGTGGTGATCACGCCGGGCATGACCGGAGCGTTGATCGACGGCAGGTTGAGGTCGATCCGGTTCTGTGGGTCGTTCGCGGACGCCACGAAGTTCGCCGCCGTCTCGTCGAAGGTCACCCCGGGCTTACCGGCCAGGCCCAGGTTGATCCGGCCGCCGCCGAAGTCGAACGGGTCGGCGGGGGTGACCTTGTCTTGCTTGAAGACCCCGGCGGTCTTGCCCGTCGTCTCCAGAGCCGACTTGACCTGGCCCGGGGTGAACGTCGGGTTGAGCGCGAAGACGAGCGCCGCGGCGCCGGCCACGTGCGGGGAGGACATGGAGGTGCCGGCGATGGCCTGGTAGTACTGGCCTTGCGGGCCACCGGCCGCGTCCTCCAGGACCGGCGTGTTGCCGGCCAGGATGTGCAGACCGGGTGCGGTCACGTCGGGCTTGAGGAAGTCGCCGCCGGGGCCGCGCGAGGAGAACGTGGTGATCACGTCGCCCTGCCAGGTGGTGGCGGTGCCCTGGGTGAACTTGGCGGTGGCGCCCGGGTTGTTCGCGAGGAAGGTGCGCAGCGTGTCACCTTCCGGCTTGTCCAGGTGGACCGTGGGCAGCCAGTGGTTGTCCGTCATGACGTCGGCGGCGGTGCCGTTGTAGAGCAGCATGCCGGCCGCCCCGCCCTGCCTGACGTTGAAGCCCTTCACCACTCGGCCGGGTCCGCGCTCACATGCGACGATCTTGCCGGTGAAGATTCCCGGAGGCGCCGGGGAGGTGCATAGGGCGTTGTTGTACGGCGGTGCGGACGCGAGCACCACGGGGAGCGGGCTGGCGACACCGGCGGTGATGGAGGCACCCTTGATCGTCGCGCTCGCCCCGCCGGCACCGGCGAGGGTGATGGTGGACTGGAAGGTACGGCTCTGCGTGGACGCGGCGACCGTGGTCACCCACGGGCTGCGGTGCGCCACGGTGTTCGGGCCGGGTCCGCTGTTGCCCGCGGAGGCCGCGACGAACACGCCGGCGGCGTACGCGTCGAGGAACGCGAGCTCGACCGGGTCACTGTAGGGGTCGTTTCCACCGGAGATGGAGAAGTTGATGACGCGCACACCGTCACGGATGGCCTGGGCCACCGCGGCGGCGGAGTCGGACTGGTAGCAGCCTTCGAGGCCGCAGACCTTGTAGATCGAGACGTGCGCGGCGGGGGCGATTCCATGGATGTTGCCGCGGTTGATACCGAGCGGGTTGGCGCCCGACGCCGGGCCGCCGGCCGAGGTGGTCGCGGTGTGGGTGCCGTGCCCGTTGGAGTCGCGGGCGCTGTCGGGGAAGACCTCGCCACCGACGATGATGTTGTAGGTGTCGAGGAACGGCTGTCCGCCGATGACCTTGTTGTTGCAGACGAAGACGTCGGTCGCCGGGGTCAGCGGGTTGTCGCCGAAGTCACAGGTACGCGGGGTGCCGTCCGCCTTTGCCGGCGGGGCGGGGAGGTTCCCCGGGTCGGCGAACTGCGCCTGCTCGGGCCAGGCACCGCTGTCCAGGATGCCGACGATCACGCCCTTGCCCGAGGAGGAGCTGCCCCCGAGCTGGTTGTAGATCGTGTTGGCCCCGATGAAGGCGGCGCTGGAGTCGGTGTTGGGCCGCTCCGCGGAGTCTTCCTGCACGGCCGCGACGCCGGGGAGCTTGAGCAGCTCGGCCGCCTTGTTGCCGGGCAGGCGCAGGCTGATGCCGCCGAGGACCAGCCGCAGCTTCTGCCCCACCTTGGCTTCGGGGATCCGCTGGCCGAGAGCGGAAAGGAAGGCGTTCTCGACGCCTTCGATGTACTTCTCGTATTTCTTGGCCGCGGCGCCGTCGGGGTCGAGCTTCTTCTTGGTGGCCGAAGGACTGGTCGCCTCAAGGCCGTTCACCCCGCCCTTGTAGGCGGCGATGGCGTCGTAGTCCAGCTTGACCACGACGTTCACCAGGTCGGGGGATTTGTTCTCCAGCAGCTTCGTGTCGCTCTTGGCGAGCTTGCCACTCGGCGACTTCGCCCCTTGCACCAGCTCGGGGGCGGTGAGCGCGGTGGCCTGCCACCTGCTCGTGGCCGAGGAGGAATTCGAGGGGGTTGGTTCAGCGGACACGGCGGTCGGAACGATCAGTACGAACGCTCCCAGCGCGGCGGCAAGTGTGGCCGCTCGCTTCCGCCGCCTGTCCACCGGTAGGTAGGACTGGTTGGTCACGACACCTCCTGTGATGAGGAGCACAGGCCGGTCGGCCCCTCACGGGGGAGAGCCGTGTACGCCCAGCAGGCAGCGCGGAGTGAACACGCCCCTCCCCGCGGGGCTGACAAGCAAAGCGGTCGCCAAGATCAGCGACCGAATCCGAGCAAATCTTAACTTCGCCTTATCTGATCGCATAGACATAGGAATATGTATTTTGGGATTTCTGAAACGGTCCAATCCCTCTAAACATCTCTGAATACTCATATTTCCGGACAAACTACGCGGGCCATTGCCATATCGGTCTGATAACGCGAAACAGGACCCGACACTCCGCCGGGTCCTGTTCGGTCAAGGAACGTGTCAGCCGCCGAGGCTTCCCGTCCACAGATTCGCCGCCGCTTTGTAGATCGCGTAGGTCTCCCCGTTGAAGTACGGCGAGGAGACGCGGTCGTAGCGCCGGTTGCCGTCGGTGTCCCAGGCCATGCTGACGACACCGTTGAGATAGCCGGTACGGCGGGCTCCCGAGTAGTTGACCAGGAGCGGTCCCCCGTTGGCCCCGGGGGTGAAGGAGCACTTGATGCCGACGTGCTCTTCGAGCTTGTACCTGGCCGAGGCGGGCATCGGCGCGGTCGTGCCGTAGCACCACTTCATCGTGTGACCGCTGTAGGGCTGGTTCCCGTCCGGGTGCGCGTCGGAGGGGTAGCCGAAGGCGTACACGGTGGACTTGACGCTCCGGTTCCAGGTGAAGCCCTGGCCCCCGACGTTGTCCCCGAGCCGACCGACGTCCTGCTTCTTCACGATGTGGAAGCGGAAGACGACGTACGTCACGTTCGCCGTCCGCTTCACGTACTTCACCACGTAGTGACGGGTGATCGTGTAGTTGCCGGCCTCGTCCACCTTCTTGTAGCCGAGACCGTCGTAGGCCTCGAACTCGGTCTTGGTGACGTGCTCGACCACGGTGTTCCACCGGGTGCCGGTGGCGGGACGCTTGTCGGCGTCCCCGGAGTTCGGGTCCTGGCCCGGCTTGAGGGCGGGGGCCTTCTCATAGGCCCACTTGTCCACCTCGACCGGGGCGAAGATCCCACCCTTGTAGCTCGGCCCGACCTCGTCCTCGGTCTCGACCTTGCGGACCTCGCCTCGGCCGTTCTTCTGCAGCCACCGGTCGTAGGTCTCGAAGTCGACGACCTCCTCCTTGATCGAGGCGTCGCCTCCCCTGTCGACCCATTCCTTATAGGTCTTGTAGTCGACCTCGGCCGGAGCCTTCAACTGGTACCCGTTATAGACATTTACAAACGCGTAGTCGTAGTCGTAGTCCTCAAAAATGTCGAAATCACGGTGTGTGTTCACTGTTGCGCCGACATACAGACCGAAGGGCGTTTTGCCCTGGTGGTAAGCCGGGATAAATACCCAATTGTCGGCGTAGCGATTCTTCCGGGTGTCGTACACGCAGTGACCGGCGGTGGCGACCAGGTTCCGGAACCTGGACTGCACCGAGGTCGCGGAGCACCAGTAGAGGTTCTTGTCGCCTTCGAAGGTGAAGAAGACCTTCCCCACCGTCTTGGGCAGGTTGACGTTGGCCGACCTGCCGACACCGCCGCCCGCGCCCTGCGGGGCGATCGAGCCGGGTCTGCCGTCGGCGGCCGTCCTGTTCGCGCGTGGCATGCGGAGCTTGCCCCGGACGGTGGGCTGCTCCTCGTAGTTGACGGCTTTCTTGAGTTTCGTCGAGGACCAGAAACCGACGACCTTGGCCGCCTCGCCCTTACCGGCGAGCGTCGCCTTTCTGAGGTCCTTGGGTGCGCCCTGGGCGGCCGCCGCCGCGGGAACCAGGGTGGCGCCGATCAGCGACGTCGCGAAGACCGCGGCGCCGAGAGGGAGGATCAGGCGCCCTGCTCGGGGGTGCATACAGTCATGCTCCTTCTATGTCATGAGGCGCTCGGGACGCCCCACGCGTACGTAAAGAGACAAGAAGGGACCATAACCCCTTGATCTTGGACGAAGACCACTAAAAGTGGACAAATCTCCGCGCTGATATCGGTTCGTTACCAAAGCCCCGGCGCCCACGCGTGTTGTTCGTTGCTCTCGGTGAAGGCGTGAACAAGGCTGAGAAAGCCCCCCACACCAGCTATGACCAGGGGGTTTCATGAGAACCGCACCACTGCGGAGCATCGGCGTCGCTCTGCTCACCGGCGCCGCGCTGACGTTCACCACCACCGCGGCCGTGGCCGCCGTACATCCCGAGCCACCCGTCAAGGAGAGCAAGATCCGCCTGAAGGCGCTCATCCTCACGATCGCGAACGGCGAATCGCCCGTACCGGCCGAGCGGGTCGCGCTCCTCTTCTGCGACCCGCCACGCGGCACCCATCCGGCGGCGAGCCGGGCCTGCGCCCAGCTCAATCAGGTGAACGGCGACCCCGCCGAACTCGACGTGGACCCGGGTGCCATCTGCCCGCTCATCTACGCGCCGGTCACCGTCACCGCAACCGGCGTCTGGCAGCAGAGCCTCGTCCGATTCGAGCGCACCTACGGCAACTCCTGCCAGCTGCGCGCCAAAACCGGCAGGGTCTTCGCCTTCTAGGCGGCGGCTCGTACGCTGGCGCCTGTGAGAACCACCCTGGGCGCCACGCACCACCACCGCCAAACGCCGGAGCCGCCGGCCGGGCAACCGGCCGGCCGGCAGCCGGTGCACACCGTGTACATCCCGGCGGACCGTTTCGACGCCGGCACCGTGTCCGAGCTCGGCACGGCGGCGGCCCGGCTCCTCGACACCCGTTTCGACGCCGAGGCGCTCGGCCTCACCTCCGACGATCAGGCCTTCGCCGGGCTCGTCCGATCCCGGGTCGCGGCCAAACTCGCCGCCGAGCCGGTGGAGGACGTGCGGATCGACTTCGAGGACGGGTACGGCGTCCGCCCGGACGGGCAGGAGGACGCCGACGTCGGCAGGGCCGTCGAGGCGGTGGCCGCGATGGCGGCCGGGAAGACGCTGCCGAGGCGGTGGGGCCTGCGGATCAAGTCGTTCGCCGACGGCCACGCCGACCGCGCCCTGCGCACCCTCGACGGCTTCCTCACCGGGATCGCCGACGCGACGGGCGGGCTGCCCGAGGGGTTCACCGTGACCTTCCCCAAGGTGACGCGCGCCGAATACCTCGACGAGTTCGAGCGGTTCCTGGAGGCACTCGAGCGCTCGCTCGGCCTCCCGGACGGGACCCTCCGGTTCGAGATGCAGGTCGAGACCACCCAGACCGTGATGTTCCTCCTCGCGGGCCGGGGCCGGACCCCACGGCTGGCCGCCGCCCACTTCGGGGTGTTCGACTACACGGCGTCCTGCGGCCTGCCCCCCGAGGAGCAGCGGCTCGACCATCCGGCGTGTGACTTCGCGCGGCACGTCATGCAGGTCGCGTTCGCCGGGACCGGGGTGGAGCTGTCCGACGGCTCGACCAACCTGGTCCCGGCGAGCGAGGCCGCCGCCGACGTCCACGCGGTCTGGCGGACCCACTCCGCCCTGGTCCGGCACTCGCTCTCCCACGGCTTCCATCAGGGCTGGGACATGCACCCCGCCCACCTGGTCAGCCGGTTCGCCACCGTCTACGCCTTCCACCTGGCCCGTCAAGCGGGCTACACCGCCCGGGTCTCGGCATACCAGGAGCAGGCCGAACAATCCGGCCTCCTCGAAGAGCCCGCGACCATCCGGGCCCTCTCCGCCATCCTCCGCAGAGGCACCGACTGCGGCGCCTTCTGACCGCGCCGCTCCCCCGGAGTGTCCGGTACGGCCCCACGCGGCGGAAGCCGTACGGAATCTTCGGCGTTCCCGGGGTTGGGCGGGTAGGCACGGTCCCTTGGACGTGCGGTACCCCGTTAGGCACGATCACGTTTACAAGAACAGTGTTCTTAACATTGACCGCGGTCGGTTCACGCCGGACAAAGAACGTCCGGCGCGAACCGCCGCGCGCATTCTCGCGCCGCCAAGAGCGCGGCGCGAGAAGTGCGGACGTAGCGCCTCGGGCACCTAAGATCCAGCCGTACTCGCACCCCGGCTCGGGGGACCCGGTTCCCGCGCCGTTGCCGTCACCCTACGAGGGCCGTACGGAATCTCTCGCTCAGGCTTCGGCGACTTTGGTCAGGTGGGTTCGCCAAGCCTGGACCAGGTCGGGGTCCACGGGGTCGGACCAGGAGGGGCGGACGGCGCTGCCGACGTGGAAGGCGCGGACGCCGTAGTCGTGGAGGCAGGCCAGGTGTTCGGTGCGGAGGCCGCCGCCGACGAGGAGCAGGCCGGCGTCTCCGGCTTCGGCGCGGTCGCGGAGTTCGGCCAGGCCCGCGTGGACGCCCGCGGGAGATCCCGCGGTGAGGACCGCGGTGAGCCCCGGGAGCTTGCGGACCAGCTTCCAGCCGTCGGCGGAGGCGTGGTCGACGGCGCGGTGGAAGGTCCAGGGCAGTGGGGCGATCGCGGCGGCGAGGTGTTCGGTGGCGGCGAGGTCGACACCGCCGGAGGGGTCGAGGAAGCCGAAGACGAATCCGGCCGCCCCGGCTTCGGCGAGCGCGGCGGCCTCGTCGGTGAGGGCGGCGAGTTCGTTCCGGGTGATGGTGAATCCGGCTTTGGGGCGAAGCATCACCATCTGCGGGAGGGTCGAGACCCGGGCGATCTCCGCAACGGTCTCCACGGCCGGGGTGAGCCCGTCGGCCGTCATGTCGCGGACGACTTCGAGCCGGTCGGCCCCGCCCTGTTCGGCCCGGACGGCGTCCTGGGCGCTGAGCGCGATCACCTCAAGCAGCGGTCGAGCCATGAAACGTTTCTCCCGGTACCGACGTCAGTTACGCATTAGGTTAACGCCGGGTCAGCAGCTGGGTTCGAGCGCCTGGGCGGGCAGGAGGTCCTGGATCCGGATCCGCCTCCGACCTGCGTCCCGTTCACCGTTCCAGGGGCCGCGCGGTCCGGCGGCGCGCTGGAAGAGGGCGCCGGACGCCCGATGCGGGAGGTCGACGGTGCGCACGTGCCGGAACGCCTGGCTGAGGTAGTAGTGCTGGAGGCGGGGGTTGTTCTTGCTGCAGTCGAGTCTGAGCCAGCGCCGCCCGTCGGCGAACACCCTCAGCCCCGCCCAGTCGAGCAGCGCCTCCCCGAGCCCGCAGCCGGAGAACGTCCGGTGGACGGCGAGTTTGTGGACGTACAGCGCGGACTCGGGGTAGTCGGCGGCGTACCAGAACTCCGGATCGGCGTGATCGTCCAACGCCACCGTGGCCGCGGGCCCGGGTTCGAGGAGGAAGACGACCCCTTCGGCGATGAGCGGGTCGATCCTGGCCGCGGGGAAGCCGTCGGGCGGCCACTGCTGGACCCCCTGGCGGTGCAGCCAGGCCGCCGCGTCCGCCAGGAGCGCGAGCACGCTGGTGAGATCGCCGGGGGTGGCCCGGCGAAGGGTGAAAAGGCTCAACGCTGTTCCAGCTCGTACCTGATCAGGTGCTTGTCCGCCGGGAGGACCGACATCGCCACCCGCACCGGGGTGTCCTCGGCGTCGTATCCGACCCGGACGTAGACCATGACCGGGGTGCCCGGCTCCAGCTGGAGTCGCTGGGTCTCCTCGGGGGTGGGCATCCGCGCCGAGATGTCGTCGACGACCCGTACCTGGCCGTGGCCGAGCTCCTCCAGGACGCGGTTGGCTCCCCGCTGGATGTCCTGGGGGTGGGTGATCTCGGAGTCCACGACGATGGCGAGCGGAAAGTAGGAGTCGTTGGTGTTGAAGGGCTGCCCGTCGACGAAGCGCAGCCGCCGTCTGACCACGGCGACGGCGTCTTCGGGGAGTTCCAGGCGGGTCGCGATCTCCTCGGCCGGGGTGATCAAGGCCACCTCGATGGCTTGACTGGGCTGGCGTCCTTCGGAGAGTACGGCCCGGGCGAACGCCTCCTGGCGTACCGTGCTGGGGATCAGCTCCATCTGCGGCGTGATGAGGAGCGGCCGGCGTTCGCGGACGACGGTTCCCCTGCGGGGGGTGCGGCTGACCAGTCCCTCGTTGACGAGCTCGCCGAGCGCCAACCGGACGGTGTTGCGGCTCACCTGATGGGTGGCCATGAGGTCGGTCTCGGTGGGCAGGAGGTCTCCTGGGGACAGCTCACCTGTGTAGATGGCTCGCCGTAGCTCACCCGCTACCTGTTCGTAGAGCGTGGAGCGTGCCAAGACGTCCCTCTCTCTGTCCTTTTGTCCCTACAAATTTAAGCGATCTAGAACTTTTCCGAAACCTTGGGCTTGACGCCGTCGGCGCGACATCGCATTATCCAAATGTTGGTACAAATCCATTGAAAAGCCTCTAGACCATCACCCAGCCCAGACACGTCTTCGCGAAGAATCCCAGAAACCCGAGGCGGCGCAAGTCCCGGCGGGACCGTTCGCGGAGCGGAACTCGTGGCGCCTCCGGAGCGCGAGTCCGGAGGCGCCACGGGCCAGGTGACCAGACGTACCCATGAGAAAGCCGCGACACCCGCGCGGGCCCCATCCCTCGCCGGGGCCCTCGCAGGTCGTCGGGCGGACACATGCCCCGGCAGGCTCCCCACGCCTACCGGGGCATGTCTCTTTCCCCGGCTCTCACCGCTCAACCGGCACGCCAGACCCCGGCCAGCTCACGGGCGAGCACCGGGACGACCGCCCGCCAATCCCCCACGATCCCCACATCCGCCGCGTCGAACACCGGAGCGGACGGATCGGAGTTGACCGCGATCACAAACCCGGCTCCCCGGACCCCGACCATGTGGTTGAACTTCCCCGACGACCCGAGGACCACGTAGAGCTCGGGCGAGATGACCCGGCCGGTGATCCCCAGCTGCCTCGACCGGGGCAGCCAGCCCCGATCGGTGACCTTGCGGGTCGCGGCGAGCTCCGCGCCGAGGGCGGACACCAGCGGCCCGAGCTCCGCGTACCGCGCCGGGTCCACCCCCTGCCCCACCCCGATCACGGCACGGGCCTGGGCGAGCCCCGAGGGATCGTCGTCGCTGACGCTCTCCGTCACCTCGACCCGTCGCCGCGGCCGCAGGCGCAGGACCCGGGTCGGTGCGGAACCCTCCCGGGCGGAGTGCGCGGACGGGGTGAGCACGCCGGGCCGTACCGTCGCGATCTGCACCGCCGACCGCATGGTGATCTCCGCCACCAGGTGGCCGCCGAAGGCCGGTTTCCAGCACACCAGGCGCCCGTCCCTGACCTGGAGGTCGATCACGTCCCCGGCCAGACCCGCGTCGAGCCGTACGGCGAGCCGCCCGGCGACCTCCCGCCCCCAGGAGGTGCTCGGCGCGAGCACCGCCCAGGCACCCGCCTCCTTGGCCCAATCCGTCACTCCGGCGGCGAAGTCCTCCGCCGTGGGGGCCGGGTCGAGTTCGACCACCTCGTCGGCGCCGTCGGCCCGTTCGCCCGCGGTGAGCGCGACCACGCGCCCGCCGAGCCGGGCCGCGCCGCCGAGCAGCTCCCGGGTGAGGCCGCCTCGACCGGGTTCGGCGAGGATCCCGATGACGCGATCGGCGGAAACCGGGGCGGGAGCCGTGCCGCCCGGTGGAACGGTCCGGGCGAAGGCCTCGGCGAGCATGGCGCAGGCGGTGCGGATCTGGTCCTCGATCGGCCCTTCGGGCATCGCCCGGCTCCGGCGGGTCCGGAGCACGCGGACCTCGCCGACCTCGGTCGGGCTGGCCTGCGGTCCCCACGGACCCGGCCCGAGTTCCGCCGCGCGGAGCACCCGGATCCGGTCCGGGCCGGCCCGGTGCTCCGGCGGCACCTTGCACGGGTCGCAGAGGCGTTCGGCCGCGGTGATCAACGCGGGGAGGTCGAGCCTGGCGGTCAGATGCCCGTTGTCGGTCTCACAGCGGGCCCGGATCCGGCGTTCCCGCACGCGGAGCTCCCGGACTCCGGAGAGCAGCGGCAGGTCGAGCAGCTCGGCGAGTTGCGGTCCGACCTGCCCGGTGTCGGCGTCGACCGAGTTCAGCCCGGCGATGATCAGGTCGAAGGGGGCGCCGGAATCCCGCTCGGCCACCCGGATCGCGGCCGCCAGCGCCTGTGCGGTGGCGAGGGTGTCGGAACCGGCGAAGGCGAGGTCGGAGATGAGCAGCCCCTCGTCGGCGCCCCACGCGATCGCCTCTTTGAGGACGTCTTCGGCGCTCGGCGGTCCCAGGGTGAGGACGGTGCAGCTTCCGCCCGCCTCCCGGGCGAGCTCGACGCCCTTGGCGACCGCGCGGCGGCAGTACGGATTCATCTCCAGCGGCAGGCCGCTGCGCTCCAGGCGCCCGTCCGGCCCGAGCCGCATCTCGTCGAACTTGGGGACCTGTTTGGCGAGTACGGCGATGCGCAGGGTCATCGCGGAACATCTCGGGTCTGCATGATGCCTGTTTTTACCGGATAACTCTCCGGTACGGCCGGTCGGCCCCGGATAAGGGGTCTCAGCGCGAGGCGAGGATGCGGAGCGCCTGCGCCATCCGGCGTGACGCGTGCGGGGCGTAGCGAAGGAAGAGGTAGGGCTCGGTGAGTTCGAGTTCGAGCAGGATGGGGGCGCCCCGCGCGTCACGGACCAGGTCGACCCGGGCGAACAGCAGCTCCTCAGGGATCATTCCCAGGATCTTCTTGGCCAGGATGACCTGGTCGAGGTCGACCTCCCGCACCGCCGGCCGGTTCCGGTGCGTCATGGTCATCATCCCGCCCCGGGCCGACAGCATGGGCTGCCGCCGGATCGCGTGGCTGAACCGTCCGCCAAGGAAGATCAGCGAGGTCTCCCCCTCGGATTCGACCATGTCCAGGTAAGGCTGGATCATCGCGGTCCGGCCGCCCTTGGTCAGCCGCCACGCGTGTTCGAGCGCCTGAGCCCGGGACGCGGTACGGACCGTGTCCTTGGCCCCGGCCGAAACCGAGGGTTTCACCACCAGCTCGGGCCAGCGTTCCATCAGGTCGGGCGCCTCGCCCGGGCTGATCCACCGGGTGGGGACGGTCGGGATGCCGCGCTCGGCGAGGTCGCGCAGGTAGGTCTTGTCGGTGTTCCGCTCGATGACCGGGGCCGGGTTGAGCAGCCGGGTGAGGCCGGAGACCCGCCGCGCCCACGCCACGAACTCCTGCCTGCGGGTCACATAGTCCCAGGTGGACCGGACGACGGCGGCGTCGTAGGAGCTCCAGTCCACTTCAGGGTCGTCCCAGCGGACGATCTCCCCCCGCATCCCGGCGTCGTTCCATCCGGTGAGCACCAGGCCGACCTCGTCGTCTTTGCCCGCCGCCGTCGACGTCACATATGCCACCGGCACACCCATGCACTCTCCCCCATCGCCCGGCAGGTCGGAAGCAATATTATGGGCCCCACTCTATTTGCCGGGCTTGTCGCCGAGCGGACGTCCAGGGTAGAGCGTGCGCGGGGGCGCCGAGCCGGCAACCGGCCCGACGCCCCGTGACCGCCGGACTAGTCGAAGACGTACGTCACCGAGATGTTGCCCCGGCACGAGGTGGCGCTCACGCTGTTCACGTTGACGGAGTTGCCGCAACCGCGGTTGCTCGCCCTGATGTTGCCGAACTGATTCCCCGACTGGGCGGAATCGTCGATATACCTGCTCCAGTTGCCGATGTAGGTGTCATCGTGCGCCGCGTGGGCGGGGGTGGCGGAGAGGCCGATGCCGATCGCCGCGGCGAGAACGGCGCCTGAAACGCAGAGTTTCTTCATCATTTCGACTCCTCTTTCCTACTGGGGGCTGCCGTGACCCCCGGCCGTCCGAGACGCAAGCCACGATCGGCTGGGCCTCGCCGGACCGGTGAGCCACCGCATCTGGGGAACAGTCAAGCGCGACCACTCTGGGTAGTCAAGCGATTGCAAAATGTCGTAACGCCAGGTAGATGGGCTTCCATCTTCCGACAAACGCCCAGAAACTCACCCGAGCATGAGCGTCGAACCCAGCGGGCGCCTGGCGTCGAACCCGGGCAGGATCAGGAAGGCCCCCGAGGCCGTGGTGGTCGTGAAGGCCATCAGCGCGTCCCCCTGGTCCAGCCGGGACTGGGTCTCGGTAAAGGTGCCGAGCTCCCGCTGGAAACCCACGAAGAGCAGGCCCCGGTCGCGGGGCCCGTCGTCGAAGGTGTAGCCCCGGCGCAGCATGCGGCCGCCCCCCGAGGCGTGCGCCCGCCGGACGTGCGCGCCGTCCGGAATCAGCCGCCGGCCGTCCGGGGCCGCGGCCTCCAGGTCCACCGCGGCCAGGGGCGCCCCGCCCGACAGCGGCGCCCCGTCCGCCCGGCGGCGGCCGACGACCCGTTCCTGCTCGGGGACCGGCAGCCGGAGGAACCGGCCCACGTCCAGCCGGATCCGGCGGACCACCGCGAAGGTCGACCCGTCCTCCCGCCACACCTCGCGGCGGAACTCGGACTCGGTCGTGGGACCGGCGACCCCGTCGTGGAACCCCAGGATGTTGCGGACCGCGCCGAAGGAGGCGCGGCGAAAGCCCCGCTGGCCCCATCGGATGCGCGCCCGGCGGCCCAGCCGGGCGCGAAGCCCGGAGAGCACGGCCCACACCGCGGGCTCGGTCGCCCCGCAGACCTGGATCAGCAGGTCGCCCCCGCGGGCCGCCGGCTCGATCCGCTC
Organism: Rhizohabitans arisaemae; assembly: GCF_025996515.1. Classification (GTDB taxonomy): domain Bacteria; phylum Actinomycetota; class Actinomycetes; order Streptosporangiales; family Streptosporangiaceae; genus Rhizohabitans; species Rhizohabitans arisaemae. The sequence goes on along the minus strand of NZ_BLRH01000014.1, from coordinate 349,879 downwards.
CCGCGCGAAGACCGGCAGCTCCTCGAAGCCGCCGAGCCTCGGCCCCACCCCCACGGTGACGGTCACCCCGGCCGGGCCGCCGCCCGTGACGGCAGCCCCCAGACCGGCGAGCGTCTCACCGGGCCGGCCGGTCAGATCGAACACGGCGAGCGCGGTGTACGGCTGCGGCACGGCCGGGCGGGTGACCCCTTCCTGCCCGACGTGACCGGACCGGTCGCAGCCCGCCAGCGCCACCAGGCCGAATCCCGCGAGGACGCACCGGCGAGCGGGACCGCCTCCCGTACCCCCCGAACCCATGCGCCTCATTATCGGCTCGGCGACGGGGGAATCCGCCGTACCGCGCCGTACGCCCCGCCCGGCGAAGCACGGTGGGACGTCCGGACTCCCGCGGCGACTCTGCGCAAGGACCGGGCGGGAGCGGCTCCGGCACCCGATGATGGCCCTATCCGCCGACGGTCCGCGGTGAGCACGGCAGGGTTGGAGGCCCATAATGGAGGACGTGAACTCGCGCAGGAACCCAGGCACCTCGGGGAACACGGAGAGCCTTCGGACCGTCGCGGCGCCCCGCCGCAGGGCACCGGCGGCTCGGCGGGGGACGGGACCCTCGGTGCCGGGCTCCGAACGTCGTGACCACCTCTTACGGCTGGCGGCGGAGCTCTTCGCGGAGAAGGGGTTCCAGGCGACCACCGTCCGGCAGATCGCCGACGAGGCCGGCATCCTCTCCGGCAGCCTGTACCACCACTTCGACTCCAAAGAGGCGATCGTCGACGAGGTGCTCAGGACCTTCCTCGACGACCTGATCGGCCGCTACCGGGCCGTGCTGGCCGACGGGCACGACCCCCGGACCGCCCTCTCGGAGATGATCCGCATCGGCTTCGGCACCGTGGAGACCCACCGGGCCGCCGTCACGGTCATGCAGAACGACTGGAACTATCTGCGCTCGCTGCCGGGTGAGCGGTTCGACTACCTCGTCAAGACCGAGGACCAGGTCGAACTGATGTGGCTTGAGCAGATCCGGCTCGGACAGGAGCTCGGCCAGTTCCGGCGGGACGCCGATCCCAAACTCACCTACCGCATGATCCGCGACACGATCTGGGTCACGGTGCGCTGGTTCCGGTCGGGTGGCCGGCTCGACTCCGCGGAGATCGCCGAACACTACATCTCGGTCCTCTTCGACGGCCTCGTCCAGGACGGGCGGACCGGCGGGCGGGGAGCGGTGAGCGGGCGATGAACCTCGTCGATTCGGTACGGCTGGCGCTCACCAAGGCGGCGGACCCGGAGCGCGCCCCCGCCATGCAGGCGTACATGAAGTCCGAACTGCCCTTCCGCGGCGTTCCGGCGGGCCCGCGGCGGCAGATCCTGCGGGCGCTCTTCCTGGAGCAGCCGCTCAGAAGCGCCCGCGACTGGCAGCTGTCGGCGCTCGCCCTGTGGCGCGAGGCGGAGTACCGGGAGGAGCGCTACGCGGCGATCGAGCTCACCGGCTTCCGGCTCTACAAGCGGCATCAGACCCTCGACACGATCCCGATGTACGAGGAGATGATCGTCACCGGGGCCTGGTGGGACTACGTGGACGACCTCGCCGTCCATCGGATCGGCCCGCTGCTGCGGGGGTTCCCCGACGAGATGAGCAAGCTCGCGCACGAGTGGTCGCGGTCGGGCAACCTCTGGAAGCGGCGCACCTCGATCCTGTGCCAGAACACCTTCAAGGCCGACACCGACCTCGGGCTGCTCTACGCGTGCATCGAGGGAAGCCTGTCGGACCACGACTTCTTCGCGCGCAAAGCGATCGGCTGGGCGCTGCGCGAGTACGCCAAGACCGACCCCGACGAGGTCGTCCGGTATGTGAACCGGACCGGGATCGCCGGGCTCAGCCGCCGGGAGGCGTTCAAGAACCTGCCGGTCGACTGAGCGTCAGTCGGCTTCCGGCACGATGCTCGGCAACGGGCCGGGGGGCGGCGGGAATCCCGGGTCGGCGGGCCCCGGCGACCGCTGCGGCCCGGGCAGCGTGGGCTCCTGGGTGGGCTGCTCGGATCCCCGGGGCTCCGGTGACCGCTCGGGTGTGGTCTGCGCGGGGCGTGGCACGTTCCGTACCGGCACGGTGGCCGGGGGCGGCGGCACCGGGGTGGCCCAGCGGGCGACCGCGGGGAGCCGCCCGGACGGCGTGGCGCTCGGCGTGGACGGGACGGGGACCGGTGGCGCGGGTCGCGCGATCACCACGGCGGTGACCTGCCAGGCGAGAACCGCGCAGCCGAGGAGGGCGAGACCGATCGCCAGGCCGAGCCGGAGTCCGGGTACCCCCGGGTTCCGGATGGAGTAGTGACGATGGCGGCCCAAAACCCTCTTCCTTCCGCTGCCGGGGGCTCCGGCGCGATTGTTTCCCCCGCCGCGCGGCAGCCACGAAGCCGGATCCCGCATGAAAATATCAGTAGATACCACCCGTGGTTGGATCACTCCACCCGTGCGGTCACCTGCCGACCCGTGGCCCCCGCCCTGTGGACGAACCACATAGAAGACTGAAACGTCCGCCCTGCTCAAGGTGTTGATCATTGATGAGATTCGGCGTCACCCTGGTGAACCACGGTCCCGGAACCGACCCCTCGACCCTGGCGGGCTGGGTCCGGCTGGCCGAGGAAACCGGCTTCCACCTCGCCATGCTCTCCGACCACATCGCGGTGACCCCCGATGTGGGTGAGCGCCTCCCCGACCCGCTCTACGAACCCTTCACCACCCTCGCCTGGCTCGCCGGTCTCACCGAGCGGATCGAGCTCGGGACGACCGTGGCGGTCGTCCCCTACCGGCACCCCTTGATCACCGCGAAGATGGCCGCGAACATCGACCGCTTCAGCGACGGGCGGCTGGTCCTTGGGGTGGGCGTGGGCTGGGCGGAGCAGGAGTTCGCCGCGCTGGGCGTGCCGTTCGGGCGACGCGGCGACCTCACCGACGAGTACCTCGCCGTCATGCGGGAGATCTGGACGTCACCGGTCGTCTCCCACGACGGGGAGTTCGTCTCCTTCGGCGAGGTGCGCACCGCGCCCCCGCCCGTACGGGTGCCGCCGGTCTGGGTCGGCGGGTCGAGCCCGGCGGCGGTCCACCGGGCGGTCCGGTACGGCGACGCGTGGCATCCCCGCCATCCTCGGGTGGACTGGTTGCGCACCAAGGGGATCCCCGCGCTGCGCGCCGCCGCGGACCTGATCGGCCGGCCGCTGCCGGCGTTGGCGCCGCTCGTCCGGGTCCGCGTGACCGAGACCCCGCTGGACGAGGCGGACCGCCCGGCCTGCCACGGCACGACGGATCAGATTCGGCGGGACCTGGCCGGTTTTCAGGAGATCGGTGCCGCCTACATCGTCTTCGACATTCATCTCGGCGGCCCTCTCGATGACGCTCGGGAAACCCGCCGGACGCTGGACGCATTGACGAGCGAGTTGATCGATCTCGAACTCCAGGCCCTGCGCTGACTTATTGATTCGTCGCTGAAATCGCCTGGGAAGTCAGCGGGAACATCTTTCGCAACGTCATCTGAGAACTCAGTCGTCACACCGACATCATCGATTCCGGTTTGATTTGGCACCGCCATCGCCTTCCCGGACTCCGGGTCAAACAGGTAAAGCAGCCTCGAATCCCCTATACGGCAGGGGATTCGAGGCTTCTTCATACTCCCCGGGACTTCGCCCTCCGCCGACACCTGGAACCCGATCCCATTTGAGTAAAGCCAGCCCCGGAAGCATGGGGAATCGATCTCCAAACGACCGGCCAGAACTCTGAAACCACTCAACAGAAAGGGATTACACATCTCAGCAGGTGGGTCAATGAGTGCAAAGTAAGACCCCGAAAGGGCTAAGTTGATCACTCTGAGGAGGGTCTCCGCAGGTCAAGTGGGCACCAAGAGAGGTCTCGATTCAGCCCCGCTACTAGATCAAAAAGCACTTGGAGCACCCTCGAAGGTAAATCTTTTTGACCCGTTCAGACCCTGTTCATGACAGATCGGCTGACGATTTCAAGTGCTCCTGAACGCGTGCGAATCCCTTACAGGAGAGCGGATTCAGCACATACCCGCTCAACATCGACGATCTTTATGAGCCTTTCGCGGCAATCCCGTGGCCGTCCCTTTGACTAATGACAACTCGGCTTTAACCCCGTAGTCTCGTTGCCAGGTAATCAAATGACCAATTGGCCTCACCAGTGCTCGCCCCGCGGTTGACACGGTCGACCCCCCAAGAGCACCAGTGCCAACATTCGACAAAAGTGGCTCGGTACGCCTGGTCGTTACGGTGAAGCGATCCTCAGCATGGCTCGAGCGGCTCCCCTACGCATATGACTCCTGAAACTCTGAAGCTGATCCAGGCCCTTGAGGCGGAGCTCGGTTACACGGAAAAATCCAGCGGCTACTCCAAGTTCGGCGAGTGGTACGGCCAGAACGTCGCCAAGGACTCGGCGTTCGCGAACGGCGCCTGGTGCAACATGTACATCTCCTGGGCCGCCAGCAAGACCGGCACCTGGAAAGAGGTCGGCCAGTTCGCCTACACCCCCTACCACGCCACCTGGTTCCAGCAGAAGGGCGCCTGGAACAAGGAGGCCGCACCCGGTGCTCTGGTCTTCTTCGACTGGAGCGGCGGCAAGACCATCGCGGGCATCGACCACGTCGGCGTCGTGACCAAGGTCGAGGGCAACACGATCCACACGATCGAGGGCAACATCGACGGCGGTGTCGCCAAGCGCAAGGTCCGCGACGAGAGCAAGGTCGTCGGATACGGTCACCCCGACATCGTCCGCGAGAAGAACAAGTCGAGCGAGTCCGAGGTCACCACCACGACCACCGCCGCCTCGACCACCCCCGCGGCCCCGGCTCCCGAGCTGACCGCCGTGGACCCGCTGACCGGCACGATCCTGGCCGCCTTCCTCGCGCTGGGCGGCGTCAAGGCCGGCGGCGGCCTGATGTCCCGGCTGCCGTTCTTCGGCAAGCGGCGCAGCTCCGGCAAGAGCTGACCGGCCGCCCCCCACACGTCGCACAACCGCCGCATCCCGGCGTAATCCCTGATCGTCTCGCTTCGGGGCCACCAGTCCCCGCTTGAGGTACAGGATCACGACGCCGCCCGTCGAGTCACCGTCTCGACCGGGCGGCGTCACCCGTTTCCGGGCCTGAACCACGAGGTCAAGACCGACGTTCACCGAACTGTAAGAAGTGCCCGACCCTGCCGGGAAACCTCGGCGGGGTCGACGTTTTCGCAGGTCGACAGCGTGTAATCCACGCGCCTGAGCCGTACCGGGCCCGCAGGGGGCGTCCGGGCGGCTTGCCGGGCCTTTACCGGCCCTGGAACTCACTTGACGCTCGGAACGGGGAGGGCGACGATCGGGCCACGGTCATCCGTGGAGGCTAACGTGGACGCCTGGTCCGTCTCTGGTTATAGCGAAATCCGGCAGCTCGGCGCCGGAGCCGGCGGTCGAGTGATGCTGGCAACCCATGATGCCACGCAGACCCCGGTGGCGATCAAGTACCTTGCCGAGAACCTCCGGAACGATCCGGAGTTCCTCGTCCAGTTCCGCCATGAGGCGGGCCTGCTGTCCGAGACGCTCGACCCAAACGTCGCCCGGCTCTACGAGTACATCGAGACCGACGCGGGCGCGGCGATCGTCATGGAGCTGGTGCAGGGCGTCTCCCTGCGCGCGATGCTCCGGGAGAACGGGGCCACCGGCGCCGAGGCGGCGCTGGCCCTCCTCAAGGGTTCGCTCAAGGGGCTCGCCGCCGCGCACGCGGCCGGAGTCGTGCACCGGGACTACAAGCCCGAGAACGTGATCGTCACCGACGCCGGCCGGAGCAAGCTCGTGGACTTCGGCATCGCCGCCCGCTCGGGCACGGCGAGCGCCCCCGCGGGCACCCCGTACTACATGGCGCCGGAGCAGTGGCCCGCCCAGCCCGGGCTCACCCCGGTCATGTCCACCCCGGCCACGGACGTCTACGCCGCGACCTGCGTCTTCTTCGAGTGCGTCACCGGGCACCGCCCGTACGAGTCCACGCATCTGTCCGTGCTCAGGCACCTGCACCAGAGCGCCGTGATCCCGTTGGAGCGGGCACCCGCCCCGCTGCGCCCGCTCATCGCGCGGGGACTCGCCAAGAACCCGACCGACCGGCCCGTCAGCGCCTCCGCGTTCATCGCCGAGCTGGAGTCCGCCGCCGTCGCCGGGTACGGGCCGGACTGGGAGGAGCGGGGGCGCCGGCACCTCGCCGAGCTCGCCGGCCTCCTCGTCCTGCTCTTCCCCTTCAGTCCCGCCGGGGGCCCGACGGGCGGGCTCACGGTCGGGCAGACCGTGCTGCGGACCCTGCGTGCGCACGCGGTGCAGTTCACGGTGGGGGCGCTGGTCATCGCGGCCGGGGTCGGCGGTGTCGCCTACGCGATCAACGCGGGCAAGGAACGGCCGCAGGCGCCCATCGCGATCAACCCCATCGACCGGCCCAACGAGATCCCGCAGACGGCGACCCCCACGCCCACCCCCACCGAAACGGACGGCGGGGAGAGCACGCCACCGCCACCGCCACCGCCACCGACGGTCCCCCCGCCGCCGCCCGACCTGGCGTACCGGAATCTGACGATTCTGAACTGGGAGAACGGCGTGGCCGACCTGCGGGTCGCCGCGAACCTCCCCGCCCGCGGCACGCTGATGACGACATACCTGCGGAACGGACAGATCATCGGGTACGGCCAGAAGCGGCTCCAGGGCGAGCGGACCTACGACGAGCGGCTGGCCCATCGGTTCGCCAAGCCCGCCTGCGGCACCGTCGAGACCTGGACGGTCCAGGCGAGCACCTCCCCGGCCTCGGACAACGGCGTCCGGACCGCCTCGCAGACCGTACGGGGCGACAGGTGCCCGCCCCCGCGGGTGGAGATCGCCAAGTTCGACGGCAAGCAGGCCGACGTCGCCGTCGAGACGCCGAACGGTGACCCGGTCACCCTGTTCACCGAGTTCGCCCAGGGTCCGAGCGCCGGCAACCTCACCCCGGTGGGTGGGCAGACCTCGACGCCGCTCGGCGGCGACACCTCCTACAGCCGGCGGTTCACCCAGACCTTCACCGAACCCGAGTGCGACCAGACGGTCTACCGGCGGATCCGGGCGTGGACCTCGCCCAAGCAGCAGGGCTCGACGGTTTCCGAGGTACGTCCGGTCAAGGGCCCCACCTGCCCGGCGCCCGACGTGACGATCGCCTCCTGGAACGACGCGACGGTCCGCGGCTCCGTGACGACCTACGGGAAAGGCTCGGTGCAGATAGTCGCGACCTACCGGCTCAACGGTGCCAGAGTCGCGGACGACTCCAAGACGGTTCAGGGCGCCGCGACCCACCAGGTCTCCTGGACGACCAAGTTCGGTGCACTGCTGTGTGAGCGGCCCAACACCTTCGAAGTGGTCCTCACGACCAAACCCGCGCCCAAGGCCGTCCAGAACAAGACCTACACGGTGGAGGGACCCAAGTGCCCGGCGCCGGAGATCTCCGGTGTCGACTTCGACGGGCAGAACGTCACCCTGACGGTGAAGACCTACCACCCCAAGCCGGTCCTGCTCACCGGGACCTTCACCAGCAACGCCCGCGGTGGGGAAGGCTTCGCCGCCTCCGCCGGCGGAGGGTCCGACTCCAAGGTCGTCACCGCGAATCTGGCAGGCAAGGAGACCCATCAGGTCACCCTGCGGTCGGGCTTCCCCGGCCTCGAATGCGGTCAGCGGTTCCTCCGCAAGGTCGTGCTCACCACCGACCGCGCGGCGTCCAATCAGGGGGTGTCCGCTCAGCGCACCTACGAGCACCCCGGTCGGATCGTGCCGAATGTGCGGGAAGGCACCGAAGGTGTGGCGATCAGGAAGCTCAAGGCCGCGGGGTTCGGCCACGTACGCGCCACCGAGACCGTCACCAACCGGGACCTGCACGGCCGGGTGCTCGCCCAGAACCCCGCCCCTGAGACCTGCTTCCGGGGTGAGGCGGTCACCATCACCGTCGGGGAGTACGGGATCGAGGTCCCGAACGTCCGGAACGCGAGCGAGGAGCGGGCGTCCGGCATCCTGGCGGAGGCGGGGCTTCGCGCCAACCCGGTGCGGGTCGCCGGCACCTGTGGCCGGGTGGTCGGCCAGAGCCCGCAGGCGGGGACGATCGTGCGGGACAACGCCGCGGTCACCATCCAGGTGGGCGACAACTGCGTGAACGTCCCGAGTCTGACGGGCCTGAACCGGGACAGCGCGATCGGCGCCCTGCAGGAGGCCGGGCTCCGGGCGAGTGTCCTCTCCGCCCCCGGCCGCTGCAACATCGTGCTCAGTCAGCGGACCCCGGCGGGCACCAAGGTGCAACGCGGGACCACGATCACCTTCTATGTCGGGAACAACTGCGAGACCCCGGGCGGCGACGAGGAATCCCCGCCGCCGGGTGAGCCGGGATAACGACGTCCACGATGGCGCGGGACCGACCCGGTCCCGCGCCATCGTCGTGTCCGAACCGCCGGGTACGGGCGAAGCCACGACTCCGACCAGGCAACGTTACGTTTTGTCGACCATTCGCATACATTGTGTAGCGTTGATATGTCGACACCAAACATACGCTTGGTAGATTCTTTGCCTGACTACACGCCCGTTTTCCCCATAATCAGGTAGCCGAAACACAGGCCTCCAGACACCCGAAAGCGCGACTCCGTTGAGGTTCCCGGCCGATCCGCCGACGGCCGAAGATCCGGAGACCTGGCGTCCGACACGCCCGATCACCATTTCTTGAGGCTTGCTTTACCTGGTCTTTCCGCAGGTAATATGCCCTCTCACGGAAAACCGCATAGGACAGATGGCGCCGCCACGTCCCGCCGACGAGCCCCGTTCGCCGGGTGGGACACCTGCGCCAAAGATCAACAAAAGTGACTCGTCAGGCTCTGTCGCGCAGGCGGCGCGATGTGTTTTCGGGCCGGAGTGGCTCCCCCACACTATGATCCCTGAACTAGAACAGATGATCCAGCTACTCGCCAATGAGGTCGGGTACCAAGAGAAGTCAAACGGTTACACGAAGTTCGGCGACTGGTACAGCCAGAACGTCGACACGGACCCCGCGTTCAAGACCGCGGCCTGGTGCGACATGTTCCTCGCCTGGGCCGCCCGGGAGACCGGGGTCGAGGAGTACATCGGCGAGTTCGCGTTCACCCCCTGGCACGCCGCGTGGTTCAAGAAGCAGGACGCCTGGGGTGACCGGCCCGAACCCGGCGCGCTCGTCTTCTACGACTGGTCCGGCGGCAACGACGTCGACGACGTCGACCATGTCGGAATCGTGGTCAAAGTGGTCGGCGACAAGATTCACACGATCGAGGGCAACATCGACGGCGGCCAGGCCAAGCGCAAGGTCCGCGACGAGAGCAGGGTCGCCGGATACGGCTATCCCGCGAAGATCAAGGAGCGGAAGGCCGCCGAGGAGACCACCCTGACCGAGGCGGACACCCCGCCTCCGGCCGGTCTGGAGGCCCGGCTGCTGAGCACGGCATCCGAACCGGAGCCCGCCCAGCCGCTCACTCCCCCGATCCACCCCGTATCCACCGTTCCGGCCGTGTACCAGAGCGCGCAGACTCTCTCCGTGGCAGGACAGGCCGGCGCAACGGAGCCCGCCCCCGCGGCCGCCGCCGGACGGGTCGCCACGACATCCGCGCCCCCTCAGCCCGAACGGCCGCAGGAGCCGCTCCCCCTCAAGGCGCTCACCCAGGTCTCGCACCCGGCCGGACCCGAAGCCGGCTCGCCGTTCGCGCCCTCGGTGGACTCCCCCGTCGAACCCACCGCCCTGCTGCTCTCCGCGGCGGTGGCGATCGCCTACCTCACCACGCGGACCCGGCTGCCGATCCCAGCCGTCCCGGGAGTGTTCGCCGCGGCGCGCGGACGCCATCGCCGTTCCGCGGTCAACCGCCGAAGTCGGTGAGGGTCCCGCTCCCCGGCGGAAGACCGCCGTCCGAGGTGTAGCTCAACCGGCGGCCGTCGGCCGGTGTGAAGACGATGACGGCGGCCGCCTCGCACCCTCGGGCGGTGTCCGCGCGCTCCACCTTCACCCGGACGCCGGTGCCGACCCGTCCGTCGAAGACCAGCTCGTACCGGCAGCGCGGGCCGGTTCCCCAGGTCGCGCTCCCCGCTTCCCGGTCCCCGGCGAATTGCACCGTGAACAGCGACTTCTCCCGGGTGCGGGGGTTGGTCGCCCGGCCTCGCCAGGTGCCGACCACCCCCTCCCATCGGGCCGGTGACACCTTTGTCGCGTCCGGCGAACCCTGCGCGGGCCGGCCGACGCCCGGCTCGGCCGTCGGCGGGGACTCCGCCAAGGACGGCGAAGGAGCCGGTGGCTCCGTCGCTTCGGGCTCCCGGGGGACGGCCGAGGGCGCCGGCTCACCGGTGACCGTGGTCTTCTCCGCTTCGGCCGGTGCGTCCGACTCCGGCGGCCCACCGGCCGGGGCCTCCCCCGTGGTCGCGACCGGACTCTGCGACGTCTGGCCGGTGAACACGGCCGCCACACCGCTGGGGGAGCCGGCAAGCCATCCCGACTGCACGATGAGTACGGGAACGGCGAGGGTCGGAATGGCCAGGAGGGCGAGCGCGGCGGGCAGAATCCTCCGCCGGGGTTTGGCCGGTACGGCGGGAGCCCCCACCGGCGGCCCCGCCGGAATCGGGTACACCACGCTCGGATGCGCGGCCGCCTTCGTCGGAGCGGGGGCCTGGGCCGGGATCACCCTCCTCGGCACGGTGTCCGCCTGGGGATCCACCCCGAAGTTCCCCGGCCCGCCCTGCGCGGGAACGGATCCGGCCTGTACCGGAGCGGATCCTCCCGGCGTGGGACCCGGGGCGCCCGGCCCGGGAACGGGTCCGCCGCCGGGGGCCTCGGACGCGGCGGCGACGCGGTGCTCCCGGGTGGGCGGTACGGCGCTTCGGGCCACCGGCCTGCGGGGCAGCTCGCGGGTGGGAATCGACTCCTCGCCCACCTGCTCCTCCTGGCCGAGCAGCTGGAGGAGGACGTTTCTGGCGCTGGGCCGCCGCTCCGGCTTCCGGTCCAGGCAGGCGGCGAGGACTTCGGCGAGCTCCCCGGTGATGTGCGGGCGGACCCGATCGGGCCGGTAGGGCGGCCGCCCGCCCGCGGCGAACAGGATCGTCGCCGCCCAGCTGAACATGTCGGCCGCCTGATCGGCGGAGATGTCCGTCAGCTGCTCGGGTGCGGTGTAGGAGGTCACCGACAGCCGCCGGGGCACGCCGAAGCCGATGACCCGCGGCCCGGCGGCGCCGATGAGAACCCGTTCGGGGGTGAAGTCGTGGTGTACCGTTCCCGTCCGATGGATCGCGTCGAGCGCGGTGGCCGTGCACACCGCCAGGCGGGAGAGCGCGCTGCCCTGGCGGGGGCCCTCGGTCTCGACCAGGGTGCTGAGCGCGGGGCCGTCGACGTACTCGCTGACGAGGTAGGGCGGTTCGGCGTCGAGGTCCGCGTCGATCACCTGCGCGGTGCAGAAGGACGCGACCTGCCGGGCCGCGGTGACCTCCGGAACGAGCCGGCGCCGGAGGTACGGGCCGAGCGGTCTGATCACGACCCGCATCCCGGACGCGGCCTCGCCTACGTAGAGATCGCCGAGTCGGCCGAGCAGCCGGTAGCCACCCAGACTTTCCGGATCATCCCTGCGTAAGGACGTGATGTCGGGCATGCTCGCCTCCAGCAGGGCCTAGACCTGACACTCCGACTCTGCTCCCGTCGCCTTGCAATCGACCTAAAACCCACTTGCAAGGTCACACCAGTACGTTGTCGGGTTTCCGGAGAGTCGGTGGTGCCTCCGGCGTGTCCCCGTGATCGGCGATCGAGAGGTCGGGGAGCAGCCGGTCGAGCCAGCGCGGGCACCACCAGTTCCACCGTCCCAGCAAAATCATCGTAGCCGGGACGAGCAGGCCGCGGATGACCGTGGCGTCCACCAGAATGGCGACCATGAGGCCGATGCCGAAGACTTTGACCACCGGATCGGGATAGGCGACGAACGCGGCGAAGACCACCACCATGATGAGGGCGGCGGAGGTGATGACCCGCCCGGTCGCGGCGAGCCCCTCGGCGACGGCCCCCCGGTTGTCCCCGGTCCGCAGGAACGCCTGCCGGACCGCGGTGAGCAGGAACACCTCGTAGTCCATGGAGAGCCCGAAGAGCACCGCGAACAGCAGCAGCGGGACGTAGGCGTCGATCGGCATCGAGAACACCAGCGGCTCCACATACCCGGCGTAGGCCGAGGGCGGCGGGTCCAGGCCGATCAGATAGGTGCCCCAGCCCCAGGTGAACACGACCGTGATCACGCCGAACGCCGTCCCCAGCGAGATCAGGTTCATCAGCGCCGCCTTCAGCGCGACCAACGGCGCCCGGAAGGCGAACAGGAGCAGGAGCGCGCTGAGTCCGACCACCAGGCAAAGGACCGGCCAGGTGTTGCCGAGGATGAGGTCACCGGCGTCGGCGAGTCCGGCCACCTCCCCGCCCACGAGCAGTTTCACATCCGGCATGGCCGGGTCGGGCCGCCGGTCCAGGTCGCGGAGCGCGTCGACCAGCTCCACGGTCTCCCGATCGCTCGGCGCGGTCTCGGCGATCACTGTGAGGAGCGCGGCCGTCCGATCGTCCGCGATCGTGTAGGAGGTGACGTGGGCGACCCCGTCCTGGCGCTTCAGCCGCTCTTCGAGCGCCTCCAGCCGCGGATCCGTCTCGGCGGAGGCTGCGGGGGTGCCGAGTTCGGCGACGACGAACATCGGGGCGGGGGCGCCCTTCCCGAACCCGGCGGAGATCAGTTCGTAGGCCCGCCTGGTCGAGGTGCCCTGGTCGGCGTACCCGTCGTCGAGCTGCCCTATCCCCAGCCCCAGCGCGGGCGCGGAAAGCAGGCCGAGCACCACCACCGTACCGATCAGCACCCGCCACGGGCGGGCGGAGACCCACCCTGCGATCGCGCCCCACCCTCCGCCGGAGCCGGCGCCACGGCGGCCGCGCCGCGTCCCGCCGATCCGCAGCGCGTTCACCCGGTGGCCGAGCAGCCCGAGCAGCGCCGGGACGAAGGTGATCGCCGCGAGGACGGCGCCGAGCACGGCGACGCCGGTCGTCCAGGCGAGCGTGATGAGCATCGGGAACCCGGCGAGCATCAACCCGCTCAGCGCGACGATCACGGTCCCGCCGGCGAACACGACGGCGCCGCCGGAGGAGGAGACGGTACGGGCGACCGCCTCGGGTACGTCGATCCCGTCCTGCAGGAGCCGCCGATGCCGGGAGAGCAGGAACAGCGCGTAGTCGATCCCCACCCCGAGGCCGATCATCGACGCCATCACGGGCGCGGTCTGCGGCACGTCCACCACGTGGCCGAGCATGCCGATCACGGCGAGTACCGCGCCGAGGCTGAGGATCGCCGCGAAGATGGGGATCCCGGCGGCCACCACGCTGCCGAAGGCGGCGACGAGGATGACCGCGGCGAAGAGCAAGCCGATGATCTCGCTGGTCCCGGTCTTGATCTCCTTGTCCGCCGGGGTGCCGTTGTCGACCGGCACCACCTCGACGCCCGCCGCCCGCGCGGGTTCGGCCGCCGCGGAGATCCGCTTGCCCACCTCGCCCAGCCGGCTGGAGTCGACGCCGGTGAGGCGGACCAGGACCTGGCCGATCTGCTGGTTCGCCGAGATGCCGCCGAACCGGTACGGGCTCTCGGCCGAGACCACGTTCGGCAGCTTGCGGATCTCCTCCAGCGCTCGGTCGACCGCTTTTCGCTCCGGCGTCCCGGTGAGTTTGCCACGGCCGGTGTAGAGCACCAGATGGACCAGGCCGCCGGGGCCGTATCCGGGGCCGAATTTCTCCTGGGCGAGGTCGATGGCCCGCTGGGACTCGGTCCCGGGGAGCCGGACGTCGTTGCTGACGGGACGCCCCACGCCGAAGGAGAGCACGGTCAGCCCGATCGCCGCGGCCATCCACAACGCGACGACCAGCTTCCCGTGTCGTGCGCACCAGCCACCCAGCCGACCCAGCATGGAGCCCACAGTGCCTACCTCACTTAGCCGTCCCACCCGAAATTTCCGTACAAACAGTACGGCTCACGGGGGTCAGTTCGTCGACGAGGGCACCCGGAAACTCAGCCGCTCCACGTATCCGCCCTGCGTCCCGTCCCCGGAGGGGCCACTCCCGTCGGAGGGCTCCTCGAACACGGCGACAGTGATCACAATCGACTCGGCGCAGGACCCGGCCGCCGGGGACTGGGCGACCACCTTGCCGTAGTCGGAATCGACGTTGGTCACCCTGGTCCGCACCTTCACCGAGAACTCCCGCAGCCCGCCCCTCGCCTCGTCCTCACCGAGGCCGACCACGTCCGGGACCTCACCCCCCGGCGCCGCGAGCACCAGGTCGACCCGGCCGCCGCCGCTCAACCGCCCGCCCACCTCCGGGTTGGTCGCCAGCACCCGCCCCGCCGGCCCCTCCCCGCACGCCGAGCCGACCTCCCCGGTGGCCAGCCCGGCCCGACTGAGCCTGGCCTCCGCCGCCTCGCGGGAAAGCCCCGCCAGGCCCGGTACGGCGATCCCCGCGGAGATCTCCAGATCCACCCGGGTACCCCGCTCCACCCGTACCCCGGAGTCCACCGACGCCGCGACCACCTGCCCGATGGGGAGGCGGGAATCCACCTTGACCGCGGCGCCGACGACAAGCCCGTTCCGCCGGAGCGCGTTCTCCGCGGCGGCGCGGCTCAGCCCGTTCACCCGCGGCACCCGGACCGGGGACGACGCCTCCGTGGGCGAGGCCCGGGGACCGGGTGACTTGGCGCCGGCCTTCCCCTTGGTCGGAGACGGGGTCGCGACGGTGGAGGGGGGCACGGGGGCGGCCGCCCCCTCCTGGACGGTCCGGCGCGGCGTTCCGGTGAGGACGGGATAGAGCACCACCGCGAAGATGCCCACACTCGCCAGCAGCGAGCCGGACGCCGCGAGCGCGGCCGAGCGCAGCCGCCGCTCCCGGTCGCCCGTCCGGCGCGGCCGGGCCGGACGTTCGGGGAGCGGCCCGGCGCCGGTGTCCGGGTCCGGGGCGTGCAGCAGCAGGATCATGATTTCCTGGCTGGTCGGACGCCGCCGGGGATCCTTGTCCAGGCTCCGGGCGACCAGGTCGGCCAGCGGCCCGGAGAGCGCGCCGAGGTCCGGCGGCTCGTAGACGATCCGATGGAGGACCGCGGGGATCGAGTCTCCCCCGAACGGCGGCCAGCCGTTGGCGGCGAACGCGATCGTCGCCCCCCACGCCCACACGTCGGCGGCCGGACCCACCTGCTCCCCGCTCACCTGTTCGGGGGACATGTAGGCCGGGGTGCCGATCACCCGGCCGGTCACGGTCGCCACCGCGTCGAGCGTGCTGGACACGCCGAAGTCGATCACCCGCGGCCCGTCCGGGCCGAGCAGCACGTTCTGCGGCTTGAAGTCGCGGTGCACGATGCCCGCGTGGTGGATCGCCGCGAGCGCGGTCGCCGTACCGATGGCCAGCCGCTCCAGCGCCCCTTCGGCGCGGGGCCCGTTCCGGGAGACCTCACGGTGGAGCGACGGCCCCTCGATGTACTCGCTGACGATGTACGGACGGCCGTCGGCCACCCCGGCGTCGAGCACCTGCGCGGTGCAGAACCGCGCCACCTGCTGAGCCGCGGCCGCCTCCCGCAGGAACAGCGCCTGCTCGCCGTCCAAGGCGGTACGCAGGAGTTTGACCGCGAGCGGCTCGGGCCCACGCCCGGGGTCGGCGGCCAGGTAGACCACGCCTTGGCCCCCCTCACCCAGCCGACCGGCCAGGCGGTACCTGCCTAGCCGCTCCGGATCCTCCGGTCGTAGCGGCTGGGCGATCGGCATGGGCGCCTCCGGCTCTGATACCAACACAAATCAGCAGTGATACCTCCGTCAAGTCATACCCAAGCCGACTCAAGTCCAGGATGCCAGCGACAATCGTGATGTTCCCGTACCTCAGACCGAGCTCCGGGCCCTAGGCGTGCCGCCCTGGGGTATTCGCCCCGGCAGGGTCGCAGGCACGGCTGGATCTTAGGGTCGGTCGCGCTACGTCCGCACTTCTCGCGCCGCGCTCTTGGCGGCGCGAGAATGCGCGCGGCGGTTCGTGCCGCGCGGTGTTTGCGCGGCACGAACCGATCGCGGTCGATGTTGAAAATACAGGCTTGTGAGAGCGGGTTCTCCTAAGGCGGTGAGCAGGTGCGTGGTTGCGAGCCCGACCACACCTGCTTGCCTGGCCCTGTAGTCCCGGCCAAGGTGACAACCCGGAGGTGCTCACCGCGTTAGGCACGGTCACCGTCAAGAACCAGCGTCTTTTGGCCGAGCCTCCGCTCGGCCGGCTCGAAACACCGGATACCCGCGTCTTCCCTCGTCAGGCGCCGCCGCTAGCGCGGCGACGCCTCCCTCAGTCCAGATCGCGGGGGCGTTTCGAGCGCGCACGTGGCCACCCACCTAGGAGCGATCGGGGAAAGAACAACGGACGTGGGCCGTCTTTACCAGGGGTGAGGGCCGTCCTCGCTGATGAAGGTGCCCGTGGGGCCGTCTTTGTCGAGGAGGGCCAGCTGGACTATGACCGCGGCTCCCTCGGCGGCGGAGCGGGGGGAGGCGTGGCCGGTCATGTCGGTGGCGCAGTAGCCGGGGTCGGCGATGTTGACTTTGATCGAGGTGTCGGCGAGGTCCCGGGCGTAGGAGACGGCGACTGCGTTGAGCGCGGTCTTGGAGGAGTTGTAGGAGAGGTTGTTCAGGAACCCCTCGTCCCCCGCCAGGGCGAGCCCGATGGACGCCAGGCCGCTGGAGACGAAGACCAGCCGGG
The DNA here is from genome assembly GCF_025996515.1 of Rhizohabitans arisaemae. Classification (GTDB taxonomy): domain Bacteria; phylum Actinomycetota; class Actinomycetes; order Streptosporangiales; family Streptosporangiaceae; genus Rhizohabitans; species Rhizohabitans arisaemae. Next base: position 333,084 of record NZ_BLRH01000014.1, on the reverse strand, counting down.
CCGCGGAGGCCTTGCGCAGCAGCGGGAGCATGGCGTTGGTGACGAAGACGGGCCCGAAGACGTTGGTCTCGTAGACCGTCCGCATCGTGTCCGGCGTCGTGTCGGCGGGGGCCTGGTCCCAGACGCCCACCCCGGCGTTGTTGACCAGGATGTCCAGCCGGCCGTACTCCCGGGCGACCCAGTCGGCGGCGGACGCGGCGGACGCGGGGTCGGTGACGTCCAGCCGGACGGATCGGGCGCCGAGCCGGGCGGCCGCCGCCGATCCGCGGTCGGCGTCGCGGGCGCCGATCACGACGGTGACGTTCCTGTCGAGAAGCAGCCGGGCGGTCTCGTAGCCGATGCCCCGGTTGCCCCCGGTGATGAGAGCGATCATGCGGTCATCCTGGCCCGCCCGGATCGACGGCGGGAGAGACCCGCCGGGCCTGGGACCGGCGAGGGTGGGATCGGCCGTACCACCCTGCGAACCCGCGATCCACGTCATGCTGGAGGGGTGGACAAAGAGCAGCTCGCCCGTTTCCTACGCTCCCGCCGGGCGCGAATCACCCCGCGTGAGGTGGGCCTCCCCGAGGGGGGCACCCGCCGTACCCCGGGGCTGCGCCGCCAGGAGGTGGCGCAGCTCGCGGGGATGTCGATCGACTACTACATCCGGCTGGAGCAGGGCCGCGGCCCCCGGCCGTCCCGCCAGGTGCTGAGCGCGCTGGGCCGCGCGCTGATGCTCACCGCGCACGAGCGGGAACACCTGTTCCACCTGGCCGGGCGGGAGCAGCCGCTCGGCACCCGGCCCGGCCGGGAGGTGGCCCCCGGGGTCCTGCTCCTGCTGGAGTCGATGACCACGGTGCCGGCCTTCGTGATGGACGCGCGCTATGACATCCTCGCCTGGAACCGCATGGCGAATCTGCTCTTCGGGGATCTGGACACCACCCCCGGACCCCAGCGCAACGTGATCCGCTGGACGTTCCGCGCCGGGGGACGTCGATGGGCGGGGCGGCAGGAGCGGGACTGCTTCGCCCGGATGGTGGTGGCGGACCTGCGCGCGGCCTCGGCCCGCTACCCGGGGGACGTCTGCATTCAGGAACTGGTGGCCGAGATGACCGCGCTCAGCCCGGCCTTCGCCGAACTGTGGGCCGCCTACGACGTGGTGGTCGAGCGTGACCGGCACAAGCTCGTGTACCACCCGCTGACCGGCGCCATCCGGGTGATCTGCCAGATGCTCCTGATCCCGGACACCGACCAGCGGCTGGTCACCTACGTCGCCGAACCCGGATCGGCGTCGCACAAAGCCCTGCGGACCCTGTACGACGCCGCGGCCGGAGTCTGAGCGCCGGGTACGGCGGCCGCGGCCGCCGTACCCGGCGCTCACTTGCCCGTGGTCATGCGGATGGAGTGGGGCAGGACGGAGCCGGAGTAGAGCTCGGCGGTCGCGTCCTTGGAGGCGACGAGGTTCGTGGTCTCCACCACCGGGAGCACGTCCAGGTTCTTGATCAGCGATGTCTCGGCCTGGGTCCACAGCGCGCAGGCCTGCTCGCCGGTGAGTTTCATGGCCTTGCCGGTGAGCTCGACGTACTCCTCGTTCGCCAGGTGCGCGAAGTTGGCGCCGTCCGGGGCCCCCTTACCCGAGTAGAGGGCGACCAGCTGGGAGGGGAGCGTGACCCCGAGTGAGCTCCAGGTCACGTCCCAGTCGCCGGTGGTGTTGAGCGTCTCGTAGAACTTGGTCGACGGGGCGCCGGTGAGCTTGATGTCGACGCCGAGCTTGCGCCAGGCGTCCGCGATGTACTCGGCTCCGACCTGCGCGCCGGGACCGAGCTGGTCGGTGTAGAGGAAGTTCAGGGTCAGCTTCGCGCCGTCCTTCGCCCTGATCCCGTCACCGCCGCGGGCCCATCCGGCGGCGGTGAGCGCCGCGTCGGCGGCCGCGGCGTCGAAGACGGGACGGTTGCCGGCGACGGAGTCCGCGGTGCACGGGCTCGGCTTCATGGTCATCCCGGTGGGCGTCCGGCCGGTCTTGAGCGAGGCGAGGCTCGCCACCTCGTCCAGGTTCACCGCCTGCATGAGGGCCTTGCGCAGCGCGAGGTCGGCGCCGAGCTTCCCTTTGCCCTGGTTGAACATGATGTCGCCGTTGACGTAGGGGAGCACCTTCTTGGTGATCGCGGGATTGGCCTCCAGCCTGGCCCGGTCGGTCCCGCTGAACAGCGCCATGCTGAGCCCACCGGAGATCAGCAGGTTCGCCGCGGTCTGCTCTTTCTGCACCACCCGGACCACGACCTTGCCGGGGTGTGCCGGGTCGTCGGTCGTCGCCCCGCCCGGCCCCCAGGTGTAACCCTTCCGCTTGGTGAAGGTGTAGCTGTCACCCGAGACCGTCTCGGCCAGCACGTACGGCCCGGTGCCGAAAGTCTGCTTGGCGAGCAGGGCGGGCTCCTTCAGGCCTTTGCCGCAGACGATGAAGACGTCCCGGGCGTTCTCCAGGATGAAGCTGTACGGCTCGGGCATGCTCAGGGTGACGGTCCCGGCCGCGTCGTCCGCCGTCGCCTTCATCCCGGCCGGCACCAGCACGCCGTTCAGCGGGGACTTGGTCGCCGGGTCGGCGATGCGGTTGTAGTTCGCCGCGACGTCCGAGGCGGTCAGTTTGGACCCGTCGGAGCAGGTGACGTCCCCGCGCAGGGTGAAGGTCACCGCGTCCGGGGTGACGTCCCATTTCTCGGCCAGGCCGGAGACGGTCTTCCCCGCGGGGTCCGTGCTCACCAGCGTGTCGTAGGCCATGTACACGGTGGCCCGGGTCTCCCCGGTGATCGCCATGGCCGGGTCGAGTGCCCCCGGGTCGGCGGAGACGGCGAAGCTGAAGACGGCGTTCCCGGCGTCGACGCCACCGCCGCCGCCGCTTGAGGAGGACCCGCAGGCGGCGGCGAGCAGGCCCAGTACGGCGATCGTCGCGACCGCTCCGGTGTTTCGCATGGGGAGCTCCTGGGGGAGGGAGGGGAGGAAGAAGGTGTGTGTCCCACCCTCCCCGCTGGGGGCGTACCGGTCTTCGTGCTACCGGACAAAATGGACTTAATACCTCGTATCAGAGTGAAAAGTGCGATCAGTGCCTGAGCCGGGGTACAGCCGCCAGCAGCTCACGCGTGTAGGCGTGCTCCGGCGCCCCGACCACCCGCTCAGCCGGGCCGATCTCGACCAGCCTGCCGCGGTGCATCACCGCCACGACGTCGGAGACGTACCGCACGACGGCGAGGTTGTGCGAGATGAACAGCATGGACAGACCGAGTTCGGCCTGCAGCCCGCGGATGAGGTTGAGCACCGCGCCCTGGACCGAGACGTCCAGCGCCGAGGTGATCTCGTCGGCCACCAGCAGCTCCGGCCGGGCGCCGAGGGCACGGGCGATCGCCACCCGCTGGCGCTGCCCGCCGGAGAGCTCCCGGGGATAGCGCCCGGCGAACTCCGGAGGCAGGGAGACCAGCGAGAGCAGCCGTTCCACCTCGTCCTTCCGCCGCCCGCGCGGCAGGGCCGAGAGCCCCTCCTCCACCGACGCGCCGACCGTCATCCGCGGGTTGAGCGAGGCGTAGGGATCCTGGAACACCAGCTGCACCCGTTTGGGGTCGACCCCGCTCATCCGGCCCTCGTACCGCACCAGACCGCAGATCGCCTTGGCCACGGTGGACTTGCCGGAGCCGGACTCCCCCACCAGCCCGACGACCGACCCCGGCGGGATCTCCAGCGTCAGGTTCTCGACGGCGGTGAACGAGCCGAACCGCACGGTCAGGTTCTCGATGATCATCGGGTCGCCACCTCGATCTCCACGGTCCCCGCGTGCCAGCAGGCGACGGTGTGGGCCTTTCCGAACTCCTTGAGCGGCGGACGCTCACCGCATCGTTGGTCGGCGAGCGCGCAGCGCGCCGCGAAGGCGCAGCCCGTACCGGCCTCGGCGGGCGCGGGCTGGGTGCCGGGGATCGCCGCGAGCGGCTCGCCCTTGTCGGTGTCCAGGTCGGGCAGGGAGGCCACCAGCGCCTTGGTGTAGGGGTGGGCGGCGCCTCCCGCCAGCTCCGAGACCGGCAGCTCCTCCACGATCCGCCCCGCGTACATCACCACGACGCGATGGCACAGCTCGCTCACCACGGCGATGTCGTGCGAGATGAACAGCGCCGCGGCGCCGGTGTCCGCCGACACCTCCCGGAGCAGCTTCAGGATCTGGCGTTGCACGGTGACGTCGAGCGCGGTGGTGGGCTCGTCGGCGATGATCAGCTTGGGGCTGCCCATCAGCCCGATGGCGATGACCGCGCGCTGGCGCATGCCACCGGAGAACTCGTGCGGATGCTGCCGTGCCCGCTTCTCCGGATCCGGGATGCGCACGTGCTTCAGCCGGTCCACCGCCCTGGCCCAGGCCGCGGAGCGCTTGGCGCCCTGGTGGACGGTGGCCACCTCGGCGAGCTGGCCGCCCACCGTGAGCGCCGGGTTGAGTGAGGCCATCGGGTCCTGGAAGACCATCGCCATCGAAGTCCCGAGCAGCTTTCGGCGCTTGGCCTGGCCCAGCTCGGTGAGCTCGGTGCCGTTCAGCCGCAGCCGTCCGCTTGTCACCGTCCCCGGGTACGGCACCAGCCCGCCGATCGCGAAGGCGCTGAGGCTCTTGCCGCTGCCCGACTCGCCCACCAGCCCCACGATCTCCCCCGGGGCGAGGGTCAGCGAGATGCCGCGGACCGGGGTCACGCCGCCGGGGAAGGTGACGGTCAGGTCCTTCACCTCCAGCACCGCGTCCGCATCGGGCGCGGAGTCGTCCGGGGCGACCTCGGCCGCGCTCACCGGACCCGCGGAGGCCGAGGTCCGGGCGGCCGATTTGGCCAGCGCCTCGCCCACCATGTTGAACCCCAGCCCGGCCAGGATGATCGCGGCGGCGGGACCGAGCGCGACCACCGGGTCGAGGTAGATCCGGCCGAATCCCTCGTTCAGCAGCCGGCCCCAGTCGTACTCCGGCGGCTGGACGCCCAGCCCGAGGAAGGACATGCCCGCCATCGCGACCAGGCCCGTGCCGAGCACCGCGGTGACGTTGAGGATGACCGGTTCGGCGATGTTGGGCAGCACGTGCCGGGTGGCGATCTTCCATCGGGGCACGCCGAGCAGCCGGGCGGCGGCGACATAGTCGGCCCCGGCCACCGAGGCGGCCAGCGTCTGGGTGAGCCGGGCGAACCCCGGCGCGATGGCCATGCCGATGCCGAGCACGGCTCCCCGGGCGCCGAGGCCGCTCACCACGGCGGTGAACATGGCCAGCAGCAGGGCGGGGAAGGCCACCAGGGCGTTGACCGCGCCGGTGACCAGCCGCGCGGCCCGCCTTGGCAGCACCGAGGGCAGCACGCCGAGCAAGAGGCCGAGGCCGACGCCGATCACGGTGGCCAGGACGGCGAGCAGCAGGCTGAACCGCGTCGCGGCGAGGACTCGGGCCAGGATGTCCCGGCCCAGGTTGTCGGTGCCCAGGAGATGCTCGGCCGAAGCGCCCTGCAGCGCGGCGCCCGCGTCGATGGTCTCGGCCGCCTCACCCCAGATCGGCGGGCCGACGATCGCCAGGATGACGGTGGCGGCGACGAGGGCGAGCCCGATCACCCCGGTCGGTGTGCGCAGCAGCTGGCGCATCAGGTCTCCTTGATCGTCGACTTGGGGTCCAGCTTGCTGAGCAGCAGGTCCACGATGAGGTTGACCACCAGGACGATCGCGCCGTAGACGAAGATGATCGCCTGGGCCACCGGATAGTCCTTCTGCGTGATCGACTCGACCATCCGCCCGCCCAGGCCCGGCCAGGCGAAGACGAACTCGACCAGCACGCTCCCCGCGATCAGACCGGTGAGCAGCAGGCCGCCCACGGTGAGGGTGGAGGTCAGCGTGTTCGGCAGCACGTGGCGGAGGTAGATCCGCAGCACCGGGAGGCGCTTGGCCCGCGCCAGCCGTACATAGTCGGCGCCAAGCTCGCGAAGGGTCTCCACCCGGGCCAGCCGCGCCACCATGGCGATGGCGCCGATGGAGAGCGCGAGGACGGGAAGGATGTAGGAGTCCAGGCCGTCCCGCCCGGCCGGGGGGAGCCAGCCGAGCGCGATGGAGAAGACCACGATCAACGCGATCGAGTACAGGAACTCCGGGACCACGGTCAGCGCGCCGGTGCCGGAGGTGAAGCCCAGCTCGGTGCCCCGGTTCCTCCCGTTCTCGGTGCGGATACCGGCCCACATGCCCAGCGGGACGGCCACGATCAGGGTGAAGATCGTGGCCGCGCCCGCCAGGGCGAGGGTGTGCGGGAGGCGGTCGGCGATGATCTGGCCGACCGGCTCCCTGGTCATGAACGAGGTGCCGAAGTCCCCGCCGAGGATCTGCTGCACGTAGGCGAGCAGCTGCATCGGGATCGGGTCGTCCAGGCCGAGCTCCGCGCGCCGCTGATTGACCAGCTCAAGCGGGGCGTTCATCCCCAGGGCGGCCCGGATCGGGTCGCCGGGGATGAGATGGATCATCGCGAACGAGGCCGTGATGAGGACGACCATCGACACCGCGAAGCGGATCAGGCGGCGCAGCGCGAACACTAGCTCCCCTTGGTCATTCGAATGGAGGACGGGATGACCAGGAAGCCCTGCGTCTTCGCGGTGGCGTTCTTGCCGGCGGTGAGCCAGGTGGTGCCCACGAACGGGTACACGTCCACGTTCTCGACCAGGGCACGCTCCGCCTCGTTCCACTTCGCGCAGCCCGGCTCGCCGGGAAGCTTGGCCGCCTCGGCGACAAGCCGGTCGTAGCGCTCATTGGCCAGGTGGGCGAAATTGCCGCCCTTGGGGGCCGGCGTGCCGGAGAACAATCCGACGAACTGGGAGGGCAGCGGGAGACCGATGCCGAACAGGCCCACATCCCAGTTCCCGGTGACGGTCATCGTCTCATTCATCTTGATGGTGGATTGGGCGTTGATCTGGGTGTCGACCCCCACCTTCCTCCAGGCGTCCGCGATGTACTCCACGCCGGCCTGCCCGCCCGAACCCGAAGCGGTGGAGAAGGCGAGTCTGAGGGTGAGCTTCTTGCCGTCCTTGACCCTGATCCCGTCGGGCCCGGCCTTCCAGCCCGCCGAGTCCAGCGCCGCGGTCGCGGCGGCCACGTCGTACGCCGGCAGGGCGCCCGAGACGTTGTCGCCGGGGCAGGGCCCGGGGTGCATGATCAGGCTCTTGGGCGGCCGCCCGGTGCCACTGGTGGTGATCCGGCCCAGCTCCTCCATGTTCAGCGCCTGCACGAGCGCCTTGCGGACGGTGAGCTCCTTGGTGGGCCGGTCCACGCCCTGATGGAAGTAGATCTGCTCGACGGCGATCGGGACCGTGTCCTTGGCCAGCCCGGGAGCGGCTTCCACCCGCGGCCGGTCCGGCCCGAAGAAGACCCCCAGGTTGACCGCACCGGAAAAGAGCAGGTTCGCGGCGGTCTGCTCGTTGGAGACGATCTTCAGCACTACTTTGCCGGGTTGGCCGGGCTCGGTGTTGGTCATCCCGCCCGGCCCCCAGGTGTAGCCCTCCCGCCGGGTAAAGGTGTAGCGGTCCCCCGAGACCACCTCGTTCAGGACATAGGGTCCGGTGCCCGAGGTCCCCTTGGCGAGAACGGAACGGTCCTTCAGCCCCTTGCCGCAGACGATGAAGACGTTGTGGGTGCTCTCCAGGATGAAGCTGTGCGGCTGCGGGGTGCTCAGGGTGACGGTTCCCGCGGCGTCGTCGGCGGCGGCCTTCAGCCCGGCCGGCACAATGATGCCGAGCAGCGGGGACTTGCTCGCCGGGTCGGCGATGTAGGTGAAGTTCGCCGCGACGTCAACGGGGGTGACCTTGGACCCGTCGGCGCAGGTGACGTCCTTACGGAGAGTGAAGGTCACCGAATCGGGCTTGACATCCCACTTCTCGGCCAAACCCGAAACGCTCTTCCCGTCCTCGCCGGCGTGCACCAGGGTGTCGTAGGCGAAGTACAGGGTCGCGTTGGCGAATCCCGAGGCCGCCGTCGCGGGGTCGAGTGCTCCGGGGTCGCTCACCATGGCGTAGGTGAACGTGGAGTTCTCCGCGGGTTTGCCCGCTTCTCCGCTGGACGAGGATCCGCACGCGGCGGCGAGCAGACCCAGCACACCGACGGCGGCGACCGCTCCGGCTCTCTTCATGGGGGCTCCAGGGGGAGGGAAGGGGGTGTGCACTCACCCTCACCCGCAGGCGCCGTATCGGTCTTCGTCCAATCGGACAAAAAGGATGAAGTGACTAGTGCCGATACTCAAAAATCCGTATTTGCAGGGTGACGGCGAGCCGGGCCTCGGGGTCGTCCAGATCGAACTCCCCGATCTCCGACAGCCGCCGCAGCCGATAGCGGAACGTGTTGGGATGGACGTGTACGGCCGCCGCGGCGGCCCGTACGTCGCCGAAGGCGTCCAGGTAGGCCTTGAGGGTGGGCACCAGGCCCGTGCCGTGCTCGGCGTCGTGCCGGAGCAGCCGCCGGTACGGCCCCGTCGGCGCCTGCTCCTGCTCGGCGGCGAGATCGCCCAGCTGGAGCAGGAGCGACTCGAAGTGCGACTCCGCGTAGCCTGCGGCCTGTCCGGAGACTCCCCGGGAGCCCAGCACCCGAAGCGCCCGGTCGGCGTCGGCGCGGGACCTGGCCACATCGGTCAGGCTGGCCGCGGGCCGGCCCACCCCGATGTTGCCCGAATGCCGGGGACCGACCCGATTCAGAAAGCTCCGCGCCACCTGGACGGCGCGCGACTCCTCGGCGTCGCCGACGGGCAGGGGCAGGACGGCGTAGACGGTCGAACCGACCAGGGCCGCGGCCGCCTTGGGATGGATCGCTCCAAGATGGAGCGCGAACGCGTCGCAGAACCGCTGGCGATCGGCCTCCCGCCCGGCCACGTCGCCGTGCTCCCACTCCCGCGGCTGCGCGGCGAGCACGGACAGCCGTTCGGTGCCGATGCCGAGCCTGCTCGCCGCCTCGGCCGCGTTCGGCCCGCCCTCCAGCACCGTGGCCAGCAGATCCGCGCGGAGCCTGCGCTGGGTGTCGGCACCGGCCCGCTGGCGGAGCAGCTGAAGAGCCACGATCTTGGCCGCGTCGGTCAGCGCGATCAGCCGCTGCTCGGACAGCGGCTCGTGGACCGCGACCCAGATCGAGCCGAGGATCTCGTCCCCGGACCGCACGGCTATCGCCACCCGGGGGATCGAGTCCTTTTTCAGCTGAATCTGGATCGGCTCCCGGCTCTGGTAGAGCCGCCGGAAGAAGCCGACCTCATCCAGCTCGCGCAGATACTTGTCCGGCACCTGCCGGCCCAGGACCGTCTCCACCCTGCCGTAGTCGGCCTCGTCCTGCCGCCCGGAGAAGGCCAGGACCCGGGAGGAGCGGTCCTCGATGGTGACCGGCGCGTCCAGCAGGTCACAGAGCGCGTTGGCCAGCACGAACAGGTCGTCGGGCCCGTTGCTGCCGGGGTCGGCGATATCGCCTTCGGCGAGCAGCGAGCGCATCAGCGCCGCCACCTGGGACCAGGAGGCGGCCCGGGTGAGTCCCAGCACCGCCACCCCGCTCCCGGCCACCGCGGCCCGGACCCGGTCGTCCACGGCGACCGGCTGCTTCACCACGACCCCCGCGACCGGACCGGCCGCCTCAAGCAGCGCGCGGAGCCGGTCCGCTCCCTCCACGCCGACCGCCAGCAGCAGGCAGCCGGGCGGCGGGGGAAGGTCGTCGAGGGGGTCGTGGATGTGGACCCCGGTCACCTCGGCGTCGAGCTCGTCCGGGGCCACCGCGACGTCCAGCACGGTGCGGCCCAGGTCATCCAGGATCCGCCGCAGGCTGGCACGCGGACGGAACGTCATCTCCTCACGATAACGGGAGTGGACGGAACGCGAGATCAGGGCCTCCCCTCCGCACGCAGGTGCTCGATCGCGGCGAGCGCGGCCCGCCCGATCGAGGCGTCCGCCCGGGGCAGGCGCCCGCCGAGCGAACGGGTCCGGACGAAGACCGCCGCGGCGTACCGTTTCCCGTCCGGGTACTCCACGACACCCGCCTCGTTGCGGACCCCCATCAGCGTGCCGGTCTTGGCGGAGATCCGGATCCCGTCGGGGAACGCCGAGGAAAGCCGGTGCGGCCAGACCTGGTTGCCCATGATCCTCCGGACTTCCTCGCACGCCTCGGCGGGACCGGCCTCGTCCCGCCAGATCGCCGCGAGCAGGCTCGTGGTCTCCCTGGGCGTACCGGAGGTGGTCTTCTCCGGGTCGAGCACCGACAGGCCCCGGATCCGTTCCTCCCCCATCCCTTCCATCTCCTCCCAGGAGGAGACACCGAGATCGGTGAGGACCGTGTCCAGCAGCTCCCTGCACCCCCCGATGAGCCGGGTGCGCGTCAGCCCGAGCTGGGCGAGGGTGGCGTGCACGTTGTCCAGCCCGACCCGGCGGAGCAGTACGTCGGTCGCCGCGTTGTCGCTCTGGGTGAGCATGAAGTGCGCCAGGTCCCGCAGGGTGAGGGAGACGTCGTCGGCGCATCCCGAGGTGCCGATGCCGCCGTCCTTGTCGGCGGCGGTCACGGTGAGCCGCTCGGTGCGCTCGATCAGCCCGGCCGCCGCCTGGCGGGCGTACTCCAGCGCGACCGGGACCTTGAACACCGAGGCCAGAACCACCGGGGCGTCGGGGTTCAGCCCCACCTCACCGGGTCCGTCCACCTCGCGGACATGGACGAACCCCTCGGCATCGGCGTCGTCGAAAATCTTCTTGAGCTGCTCGGCGGGCATCGGGGCTCCTTTGCGCGGCGTACGTTTTCAAACGGCGTACGGCGGGGGCCCGCCACCGGACCCCCGCCACCGGTTACGGGACGCGGGCCAGCGCCCGGGAGTTGTGCAGGTAGCTCGCCTGCCCGTTCTCCATGACGAACGCCAGGACGGGATGGCGGCCCCGCTCGGGCTTTTCGCCGACGAAGGCGTGTCCGCCGAGGGGAAGGTACCTGACGGTCTCCCGGGTGCTCCCCAGCTTCACCATGAGCTCGCTGGGGACCAGGGTGACGTCGATGCCGCCGCCCTCGGCGAGCTCGACCTCGTATCTGGCCACCCCGCTCTCATAAGCGCCAACATAGGCTGACAAATCCACCTGGACAGGGTCGGCCGGCGGAACCGGCGAGGCCGGTGGCTCCACCCCGGCCAGCTCACGGAAGATCGGATGCACGAAATCGTGCATCAGACCCATCACATCCCCGCCGTTCATCGTCATCGCGAGTGTGAGCCCCGCCCCGGGCAGGATCACCCAGGTCGTGGACTGCCCGATCGTGCCGCCGTCGTGGCCGTACGCGCCGTCGCCCCAGCCGTAGAGCGCGATCCCCAGCCCCCAGTGGGCGCCCTCCCCGAAGAGCACCCCCGGCACCGAGACCTGCGGGGTGAGCATCGCCGCGACCGACTCGGCGGACAGGATCCGGGAGCCGTCGTCGGTCACACCCCCGCGCATCAGCGTCCGGCCGAACCGCAGCAGATCGCTCGGGGTGAGGCACATCGTGGACCCCGCCGGGGCGTTCGACCGCGCCATCTCCCAGTCCGGGGAGACCGCCGGCCCGTCCGGACCGGGGATGTGCCCGGCCGAGACCCGGTACACGATCGCCTCCTTGGCGGAGAACGCCGAATGCCCGATCCCCAACGGGGCGAAGAGCCGCTCCCGCATCGCCTGCTCCCAGGTGGTCCCGCGGAGCCTGGCCACCAGCGCTCCGAGCACCACGTAGCCCGCGTTGCAGTAGGACATCAGCTCACCGGGGGCGTGCACCTGGCCCACCCCGGCCAGGAACTTCAGGTACCTGTCGAGACAGTCCTCCTCGACCCCGGTGTCCTCGAACACATCGCCCTCGAACCCGGCGGTGTGGGTGAGCAGCTGCCGGGTGGTCACGCTCGCCGAAGCCGCCTCGTCGGCGAGCCCGAACTCCGGCAGGTAGGTCCGTACCGGTTTGTCCAGGTCGAGCAGGCCCTCCTCCACCAGCTGCATGATCAACGCCGCGGTGAACACCTTGGTGGTCGACCCCACCTGGAACAGCGCGTCGGTCGTGGCCTCCACCTTGGTGTTGAGGTTGAGCACGCCCGAAGCCACCGCGACGACCTCGCCGTCCCGGCTCACCGCGATCGAGGCACCCGGCACACCGTGTTTCGCGATCGCCTCGTCGAGCCGCCGCCGCAAATCTGTGATCATCGTTTCCCCTCAGGCGACCTTGGGCGTGGCGCGCACGCCGAAGTGAACGTACGGACTTCCGTCCGGCAACTCGTAGAAGACGAAGGAGACCCACAGGGCGGTCATCTCCAGCTTTCCGACGAAGGTGGTGTCGTCCACCGGGATCAGGTCGCACTCCATCGGCGGCGAGAGGCCGGCCATCGCACCGGTGGCCTCCGTGTACATGTGCAGCACGCCGTCGCGGACCGTGAACTCCGTCCGGGTGCCCACCCGCTCGTAGAGTCCGGCGTAACGCTCGACGTCCACCGTGACCGGCTCCGCGGGAGGTCCGAGAACGGGTGGTACCGCCACTCCGGCCAGTTCCGCGAAGAGCTCGACGGCCACCGCGTGCTCACAGGCCGAGGTGTCGCCTCCGTTGAGGAGCAGGCAGGCCACGGTGCCGGTGTCCGGCAGCACCCACAGCATCGCCGCCTGGCCGATCGTGTTGCCACCGTGGGAGAAGACCCGGTGCCCGTCCCACTCGTCCAGGATCCAGCCGATCCCCCACTGCGGGCCCAGTGTGTACGGGTTGGGAATGGCCACCTGCGGCTCACGCATCGCCTCAGGCCGCCGAAGCAGCCCTTCGCCGAGGTGCGCCGCGCCGAACTTCACCACATCGGCGGCGGTGGCGCAGATCAGCCCGGCCGGTCCGAGCGGGCGGGGCAGCATCCACTGCGGAGCGGGCTTGCCGCCCATGTGCCCCATCGCCGCGCGGAACCGCAGCACGTCTTCGGGGAGCGTCCACGTGTGGGTCAGGCCGAGCGGCTCGATGATCTGCTCGCGGAGCGCGTCGTCCCAGCTCTTGCCGGTCAGCACCTCGATGACGCGCCCGGCGAGGACGAAGCCGGAGTTGCAGTACGAGTGGGTCGCACCGACCGGGTGGTTCTGCTGGAGGTCCGCGAACAGGTTGACGTACTTCTCCACACAGTCGTCTCCGCGCCCGGTGTCGACGAACAGGTCGCCGTCGATACCGGAGGTGTGCGCCAGCAGATGCCGTACGGTGACGGACTTGGTCGCCTCCGGGTCGGCCGTCTTGAACTCGGGCAGTACCTCGGCCACCGGGGTGTCCAGGGTCAGGCGGCCCTGCTCGATCAGGAGCATGAGCTGGGTGGCCGTCCAGACCTTGGTGATCGAGCCGATCTGGAAGATCGAGTCTGTGGTCGTCTCCACCCCGGTGTCCACGTTGAGCACGCCGGCGGCGAACTCGTGCATCCGCCCCTCGTGCAGAAACGCGAGCGTCGCACCCGGGATCTCGTATTGGGCGATCAGCTCGGCGAGCCGGGCATGCCAGCGCCCGGGATCCACTGCTCCAGCCACGTGATGATCCTTTCGTTGTAGTCCCGCCGGTGCGACGGGCGGCCGTTGACGATGAAGAGATGGGAGCCGCCGGGGTAGCGCACCAGGCGCACCGGGATCCGGCGTTCGCGCAGCGCCGCGAACCACTGCTCGGCCTGGCCGATCGGGCACCTGTCGTCGTCCTGCCCGTGCAGGATCAAGGTGGGGGTGACCACCTGGTCGACGAAGGTCATCGGCGACTGGGCGGGGAGGTCGGCCACGCACTCGTAGGCCTTGAGGAAGTAGCCCGCGTCGGAGGTCCCGGCCATGCTGATCAGGTCGGTGACCACTCCGCCGGGGATCGCCGCCGCGAACCGGTCCGTGATCGCGGTGAGCCGGCAGGTCATGTAGCCGCCGTAGCTGTAGCCGGTCACCGCCAGCCGCGCCGGGTCCGCCACGCCTTCCGCGACGAGCACGTCGACCGGGGTATGCAGGTCGTCGACGTCGGCGATCCCCCAGGCCCCGATCGCCCCGGTGAAGAACGCCTCGCCGTACCCGTCGCTCGCCCGCGGGTTGACCGTGAGCACCGTCCAGCCCGCCTCGGCGAGCAGCTGGTGGTAGAGGTGGACGCCGTCGAAGACGGGTGCCCAGGCGTTGTGCGGGCCGCCGTGCACGTCCAGCAGGAGCGGGGCCGGGCCGGGCTCCCGGTCGGGGTCTGCGAGGAGGAACGCCTCCACCGGGGTGCCGTCGGGGGCGGTGAAGACCCGGGTCGACGGGGTGAACAGCTCGACCCCGGGCAGCGCGTGGTCGGTGAGCGCGATCGTCTCGTCGAGGTCGGTGCGGAACACCTCCCCCGCGGAGTGCGGGCTCCCCGCGACGTAGGCGATCTTTCCCGCGGCGACGCTCACTCCGGCGACGACCCGGTCGCCTCCGACGATCTTCTCGCCGGGGGCGCGGTAGACGTGGGTGAACCCCCGATCCCGGGCGCAGAAGACGACGTCGTCGCCGAGAAGCTGCGGAACCCCGCCGGGATAGGCTGCGGACCCGACCATGACGTTGCGGTCCAGCTCCCCGGCGAGCTCGACCAGCTCGCCCCCGACCAGCTCGAAGAGGCGGGCATGGCCGGTGGGACCGCCGGAGTGCCCGGTCACCAGCAGGCGGTCGCCCCGCCACCAGGCACCGGTGCAGATCGTGTCCGGCCCGGTCAAGGCCTTGGGCTCCCCGCCGCCCGCCTCGACCGAGCAGACCACGCCGGAAGGCACCAGATCGCGGTCCTCGCCCAGGTCGGCGACGAACGCCAAGGCGGTCCCGTCCGGCGACCAGGTCGGGGCGCCCGCGAAGAAGTCGCCCGAGGTGACCTGGACGACCTCCCCGGTCGCCACGGTCACCACGTGGACGTGGACGGTGAGGCCGCGCAGCAGCCCCGACCCGTCGGCCTTGTGGCCGAGCCGGTCGTCGGCGACGGGGGCGTTCGGGTCCGGGTCGCCGCACGGCCCGCTGTAGGCGAGGGCCGTCCCGTCCGGCGACCAGACCGGCGCGCCCGCGCCCAGCGGGGCCTCGGTGAGCGCCCGCGGCTCCCCGCCGTCCATCGGCAGCAGCCAGATCTGCGGCGGCCCGCCGGCCGCGCGGAGGAATGCGAGGGTACGGCCGTCGGGGGACCAGCGCGGGGCGGAGTCGGACGGGCCGCCGGTCAGCCGCCGGGGCTTCGCGCCCGGTTCGGCGAGCCAGATCTGCGACCGGTTTTCGTCGCTCTCCGGGTCGGCCTGGGTGAGGGTGTAGGCGACGGCATCGCCGTCCGGACGCAGTTGGGGATCGCTGGGAATCCTAAGCCGATACAGGTCGTCTAGAGTGAGGCGAGCCATGCCTTGACCGTAGGCACGACGTGCCCCCGCTGCTTCAGCCGGTCGAACGAACGAGCACCGCCCGGTTTGTCCGATTGACCAACATGTGAGACATACCCACAGGCTGCGGCCTAAAAAAGCACCGAGGTGAACACATCCACTTCGTGGAAGCCGACTCGGGTGTAGGCGGCTCTGGCGGGGATGTTGTAGTCGTTGACGTAGAGGCTGACCACGGGGGCGATCTGGAGGGCCTCGTTCACCACGGCCGCCATGCCGGCCGAGGCGTAACCGCGGCCGCGGAGTTCGGGGTGGACCCAGACGCCCTGGATCTGGCAGGCGTGCGGGGTCACCGCGCCGATCTCCGCCTTGAAGACGACCCGGCCGCCCTCGATCCGCGCGTAGGAACGGCCCATCCGGATCAGCTCGGCGACCCTGGCCCGGTAGAGCGCACCGCCGTCACCGTGGTTGGGCGAGACGCCCACCTCCTCGGTGAACATCGCCACACAGGCCGGGAGCAGGGTGGAGAACTCCTCCTGCCGCACCCGCCGGACCAGCGGGTCGGCGGGGATCGCGGCGGGCGCCGACATGGCCATGACCGGCTGGACGGCGCGGATCGCCCGGGCCGGCCCCCAGTACGGCCGGAGCTGCTCCCACAGCAGCTGCACGGCCGAGCGCGACCCCACGATCGAGGAGCAGCGTCGACCCCTTTTGCGGGCCCGATCGGCGAAGAGGTGGATCGCGTCCGGCCTGGCGGCGACGGGGACCAGGTTGGCGCCGGAGTAGCAGAGCGCGGTGAGTCCGCCGCGGGAGCCGTACCCCCACATCTGACCGCCGAGCCGCAGGGGGCTGAGGCCCACCGCGCGGACCCGCGCGGAGACGAAGACGTTGGAGACCGGATCGGCGTCGAGGAGTTCGAGGACCTCGGCACGATCACTGTCGTCGAGTACGCGCAGCGCGGTTGTGCGCAACTTCACGCCCCAAGCCTACGCTCCCCTGCCCGCCGATCCGCCTCACTCGGCCGCCACGGGTTCACCCACCTCGGAGAGCCCGGATCAATCGCAGATGGGCGGAGTGTCCGGCCGCCATGCGCAAAGCGGCCGACGGATCGGGCCGCCCGGCGCATCGGGCGTCCGCGGCCGATCCGGCGCGCCGCGCCGGGAGGACGCCTTCGGTGAGGTAACGCGTCAGGTGCCGGTCGACGCAGGTGTTCCCGGCGAGGCCGACCCCGTGGTTGCCCCCGCCTTCGGCGACGAGGCGGGCGGTGGGGAACAGACGCCGAACCCGGAGCGCTCCGGGGTACGGCGTCGCGGCGTCCTGCTCGGCCTGGAGCAGCAGGACGGGCGGCAGGTCGCCGGTGCCGACGGCGGGGGGACGGCCGGACGGGACGGGCCAGAATGCACAGGGGGCGTTGTACCAGGTGTTCGCCCAGGTCAGGAAGGGTGCTCGGGCGTAGATGCGCCGACTGTCGGCCCGCCAGACACCCCAGTCGCGCGGCCAGGCGGCGTCCCGGCACTCCACGCTGGTGTAGACGGCGTAGCTGTTCTCCTCCTTGGCGCCGATCACGGCGTGTTCCCGCCGGGCGGCGAGCAGCTTCTCGGTCTCGCCGCGCAGCGCGTAGGCGGAGAACGCCGCGGCCAGCTTCGGCCAGACGGCGTCGGTGTATCCGGCGACGGTGTACACGTCGTCGAGCTCGCTCGGGCCGAGGACGCCCGCGGGTTTGGCGCGGAGCCGCCCCCGCATCGCGTACCAGGCGAACTCCACCTGCTTGGGGTCCTTCCCCAGCCGGTAGACGTCGTGGTGCTTGGCCACCCAGGAGAGGAACCGCTTGTGCCGCCGGTCGAAGGCCAGGTTCTGGGTGAGGTTGGTGTGGTACCAGACCCCCGCCGGATCGACCACGCTGTCCAGGACGAGCCTGAAGATCCGCCGGGGGTAGGCGGTCGCGTACGCGGCGCCCAGGTAGGTGCCGTAGGAATAGCCGAAGTAGCTGATCTTCTCCTCTCCCAGCGCCGCCCGGATCGCGTCCATGTCGTGCACCGTGGCCGCCGAGTCCAGGTACGGCAGCAGGCGGCCCGCCTTCTCCCCGCAGGCGGCGGCAAAGTCCCGCGCCCGCGCCACCAGGGCGGCCTCCTCGGCTGCGCCGCGCGGAACGTTGTCCGGCCGCGGGGCGGCGTAGTGACGCTCCGGATCCACACAGCTCAGCGCCGGTTTGCTCGCCCCCACCCCGCGAGGGTCGAAGCCGATCACGTCGAAGCGCGCGGCGACCTCGGCGGGGAGCGTCGCGGCGACGAACTTCGCCAGCTCCTGCCCCGACGCACCGGGTCCCCCGGGGTTCACCAGGAGCGCGCCCAAATGGGTGCCGTCCCGGCGCGCGGACCCCCGAACCCGGTTGACCGCGAGGGTGATCCGGGAGCCGCCCGGAGCCGCGTGGTCGAGGGGGACCTCCACCGTCCCGCACTCGACGGGGGCCTCGCCCCGCTCCCGCCGCTCCCCGGCCGGCTCCGCGCACGCGGTCCAGCCGATCCCCGAGGGCCGGGGAGGCTCCGCCCCGACCCGGTGGGGAAGGCCGACCGTCGCTCCGGCCGACAGCACCGCGGTTCCCAGCACTACTCCGATGACGCGTCTCATCCCGGCGATGCTTCCCGAGTGCGGTCAGACGCGCCGGGCGTTCACCGGGATGCTTACCAATGTGTAATCAACCGATTGCCCAAAGTGATCGTCAGAGTACGACGATCTCGGGACCGACCAGGTCGTCGTCGTCGAGGTTCACCTCGACACCCATCTCCTCGGCGAGCCGCAGGGCCTCCTCGATGAGGGTCTCCACGATCTGCGACTCCGGTACGGTCTTGATGACCCGGCCCTTGACGAAGATCTGCCCCTTGCCGTTGCCCGAGGCGACCCCGAGGTCGGCCTCCCGCGCCTCGCCCGGCCCGTTCACCACACAGCCCATGACGGCCACGCGCAGCGGCACCTTGAGCCCGTCGAGCCCGGCGTGCACCTGTTCGGCGAGGGTGTAGACGTCGACCTGGGCCCGGCCGCAGGAGGGGCAGGAGACGATCTCCAGACCGCGTTCACGCAGCCCGAGGGACTCCAGGATCTGGTTCCCGACCTTGACCTCCTCCACGGGGGGCGCGGAGAGCGAGACGCGGATCGTGTCGCCGATCCCCTCGGCCAGCAGCGCGCCGAACGCCACGGCCGACTTGATCGTCCCCTGGAACGCGGGGCCGGCCTCGGTCACCCCCAGGTGCAGCGGGTAGTCGCAGCGGGCGGCGAGCTGCCGGTACGCCTGAATCATCACCACCGGGTCATGGTGCTTGACCGAGATCTTGATGTCCCGGAACCCGTGCTCCTCGAAGAGGGAGCACTCCCACAGCGCCGACTCCACCAGCGCCTCCGGGGTCGCCTTGCCGTACTTCTCCAGCAGGCGGGGGTCGAGCGAGCCGGCGTTGACGCCGATCCTGATGGGGGTGCCGGCGGCCGCGGCGGCCCTGGCGATCTCCCCCACCTTGTCGTCGAACTTCTTGATGTTGCCGGGGTTGACGCGGACCGCGGCGCAGCCCGCGTCGATCGCGGCGAAGACGTATTTGGGCTGGAAGTGGATGTCGGCGATCACCGGGATCTGCGACTTCCTGGCGATGATCGGCAGCGCGTCCGCGTCGTCCTGCGAGGGGACCGCCACCCGGACGATCTGGCAGCCCGACGCGGTCAACTCGGCGATCTGCTGGAGTGTGGCGTTGACGTCGGAGGTGACCGTGGTGGTCATGGACTGCACGGAAACCGGGGCGTCACCGCCCACCGGCACGGAACCCACCATGATCTGCCGGGATTCACGCCGCTTCGCCACGGCCTTCGGCCGTACGGAGGGAATTCCAAGTGAGACGGTCATTGAAGCACCTTCAGTGGATTGACTATGTCAGCGGCGATCAGCAACAGGCCCAGCCCCAGCAGGAGCAGCAGGCCGGCGACGGTGATCGGGGTGAGTTTTGCGTAGTCGACCGGTCCCGGGTCCGGCCTCCCGCGGAGGCGGGCGGCACCGGCGCGTCCCCGCTCATAGGCGAGCACCGCCAGATGCCCTCCGTCGAGGGGAAGCAGCGGGAGGAGGTTGAACAGACCGAGGAAGACGTTGAGCGACGCGATGAGGAGCAGGATGGCCCGCACCCCGTCCTGCCATGTGCCACCCGCTTCGGCCAGTTCTCCGGAGAGCCTCCCCGCGCCGACGATGCTGGCCACTTCACCACCCGGCGTCGACGCCCGCTCCGGTGTGAACAGTTTAGGCAATGCCGAGGGCAGGTCGGCCACAACGCCCCCCATTCCCGATACCAGCTGACCGATGGCGCCAAGAGAGTAACCTCCCGCCTCGATCGGATTCATGCGATCCAGCCGACCCGGTATGACCCGCGGGCTCATCCCGAGGAAGGCGCCGTGCCCGGTAGGCGAGCGAACCAGCACCGCGTCGAGGACGACCGGGCTCCCGTCCCGCTCCACCGTGATCGGCGTCGGCCCCGGCGCGGCCCGGCGCAGGGCCGCCTCCAGCTGGGCCCAGTTCCCGACCGGACGGCCCGCGAAGGCGACGATCCGGTCTCCGCTCCGCAGCCCCGCCGCCCGTGCGGGCGAGACGGGGTCGCCCGGCCGGCACGGCTCGCCCGGGACGGTGGGCACGCACGCGGAGACCTTGGCGACGACGGTGACGACGTCGGCCGGGCCCCGGACGCCCAGCGTCGAGGCGAGCAGGACCAGGAGCACGAAGGCGAGCAGGACGTTGACCAGCGACCCCGCGGCGAGCACGATCGCCCGATGGACCGGCCTGGCCCGATGGAAGGCGCGCGGCTCGTCGGCCGGGTCGAGCGGCTCCAGCGGGGTCATCCCGAGGATCTTGACGTAGCCGCCGAGGAGGATCCACTTGAACCCGTACTCGGTCTCGCCCCGCCGGAAGGACCAGATCGTCGGCCCGAAACCGACGAAGAACTGCGTGGCCTTCATCCCGAACCGGCGGGCGAAGACCAGGTGACCGGCCTCGTGGAGCACCACCGACACGGTGATTCCGGCTATGAACGCGAAGACCCCCAGCCAGAATCCCATGCGGCCCCCACCCCTAGCCTCGCGTCAGCTCCCTGGCCCGGATACGTGCCCAGGAATCGGCCTGGAGCACTTCCTCCACCGAGGTCACCTCGGTCACGGTGTGTTCGGAGACCACCGCGGCCACCGTGTCCACGATGCCGGGGAACGGCAGCCGCCCGGCGAGGAACGCGGCCACGCACTCCTCGTTCGCCGCGTTGTACACCGCGGGAGCCGTACCCCCCGCGGTCCCGACCCGGCGGGCGAGCGCGACGGCGGGGAAGGCCGCGTCGTCGAGGGGCTCGAAGGTCCAGGTGTGCGCCCGGGTCCAGTCCACGGCCGGCGCCGCCTCGGGGACCCGGTCCGGCCAGCCGAGCGCGAGCGCGATCGGCAGCCGCATGTCGGGCGGGCTCGCCTGCGCCAGCGTCGAGCCGTCGACGAACTCCACCATCGAGTGGATCACCGACTGCGGGTGGACCACGACCTCGATCCGGTCGAACCCGATGTCGAAGAGGAGATGCGCCTCGATCACCTCCAGGCCCTTGTTGACCAAGGTCGCCGAGTTGACCGTGATGACCGGCCCCATGCTCCAGGTCGGATGGGCGAGCGCCTGCTCGGGCGTGACGGAGGCCAGGGCGTCCCGGGTCCGTCCCCGGAACGGCCCGCCGCTCGCCGTCACCACCAGCCGGCGCACCGCCTCCGGCCGGTACCCGGAGGGGCTCGCGCCCCACAGGCACTGGGCGAGCGCCGAATGCTCGGAGTCCACCGGGAGCAGCCGCCCCGGGCCGGCCAGCCGCTTCACCAGCGACCCGCCGGCGATCAGCGACTCCTTGTTCGCCAGCGCCAGCACCCGGCCGGCCCGCAGCGCGGCGACGGTCGAGGTCAGCCCGAGCGCGCCCGTGATCCCGTTGAGCACCACGTCGCCCGGCCAGGCCGCGGCCTCGGCCACCCCCTCCGGGCCGGCGAGCACCTTCACCGGATGCCCGGCCAGGGCCTCGCGCAGCGCCGGTACGGCGAAGGGGTCGGCCACCGCCACCGCCTCGACGCCGAACTCCACCGCCTGACGGGCGAGCAGATCGATCCGGGAGCCGCCGGCGGCCAGGCCCGCGACGCGGAAGCGGCCCGGGTTGCGCGCGATGACGTCGAGGGCCTGGGTCCCGATGGAGCCCGTGGAACCGAGAACGGTCACACAGCGCTGGGAGTCGTGGAAATCCTGCACCCCTCCATTGTGACCGCGCGTCCGGCCCTCCCGCACCCGCCGAACCCATCGACACCGATTGACGGAAAGTAGTCACGGAAACACAAAAAGTAGTCCAGAATTCGGTTACATGACGTCGAGTCTTCCCCTGCTCCTGACGGCCTCCCTGCTCGGCGGTGTCGTGAGCGCGCCGCTGCTCGGCGCCACCACCGCGGCGTACGGCCCCCCGGCCCCGGCGGGCTCGGCCGATCGGGGCGTGGCGGCCGGGGCCCCCGGAGACGTCGTCGAGCACGCGGCCCGCCGGGCCGACCCCGGCTACTGGACGCCCGAGCGGATGGCGCGGGCCCTCCCCGTCGACCTCCTGGACGGCGCCGTCGGCGCGCTGCTCCCCCGGTCCGCCGAGCCGCAGCGGGCGGCCGCCGCCCCGAGCGCGGTCGGCGGCTCCCGCTGGCTCGGCGACGGCCAGGTGGCCAGGACCACCGGCCGGGTCTTCCTCACCATGGACCGGACCGACTTCGTCTGCTCGGCGAGCACCGTGCGCAGCGCCAACCGGGACCTGGTGGTCACGGCGGGGCACTGCGTCAAGAACGGCACCGGCTCGTGGGCCGACAACTGGCTCTTCGTCCCCGGCTACAGCTCGGGCCGGGGGCCGTACGGCTCCTTCACCGCCCGCCGGATGTTCGTCGCGGCGCCGTGGTCCAAACGGGGCGACGACAGCTTCGACGTCGCCATGGTCGCGCTGAACACCTCCGACGGCAGGCACGTCGCCGACGTGGTCGGGGCGCAGCAGATCGCGTTCAACCCGGTCCGGGGCGGCCAGACCTACGGCTTCGGCTTCCCCGCCGACCCGCCGTACGGCGGGGACCACCTGGTCTACTGCAGCGGCCAGGTCCGCCCCGACCCGCACCGGCAGACCACCGATCAGGGCCTGCGCTGCGACATGACCGCCGGATCCAGCGGCGGTCCCTGGCTCAGCGCCTTCGACCCCGCCACCGGGGCCGGCACGATCACCTCGGTGAGCAGCTTCAAGTACAGCGACGACCTGGGCACGATGTACGGCCCCTATTTCGGCGAGGAGATCAGGGAGCTGTACGGCAGGGCGCAGCACTCCTGAGCGGGCCGCCCGGCGGTCAGAGGGAGAGGCCGGTGAGGACCATCACCTTCTCGTAGGTGAAGTCGTGCATGGCCGAGCGGACACCCTCCCGACCGACCCCCGACTCCTTGACCCCGCCGTACGGCATCTGGTCGGCACGGAACGAGGGGACGTCGCCGATGACGACGCCGCCCACCTCCAGCTCGGCGTTGGCGCGGAAGGCGATGTCCAGGGAGCGGGTGAACACCCCCGCCTGCAGGCCGTACCTGGACGCGTTGACCTGGCGGAACGCCTCGTCCACCCCGGAGACCGGGGACAGGACGAGCACCGGCCCGAAGACCTCTTCGGCGCAGACCTTGGCGGTCCGGGGCACGCCGGCGAGCACGGTCGGGGCGACGGTCGCGCCGTCCCGGGTGCCTCCGGCCAGGACGGTCGCCCCGTCGGCCACGGCCTCCTCGATCCAGGACTGGACCCGCTCGGCCGCTTCGACCGAGACGAGCGGCCCGACCTGGGTCGCGCCGTCGGCCGGGTCCCCGGTGACCAGCGCGGCGACGGCCCGCACCAGCTTCTCGGCGAAGGCGGGGTAGACGGCTTCGGAGACGAGGACCCGCTGGACCGAAATGCAGCTCTGCCCGGCCTGGTAGTTGGCGAACAGGGCGATCCGGCTCGCCGCCCAGTCCAGGTCGGCGTCGTCGAGGACGACCGCCGCGGCGTTTCCGCCGAGCTCCAGGGTGACGTGCTTACGCGGCACCCGATCCATGATCGCGTAACCGACCGGCCCGGAGCCGGTGAAGGAGACGATCGGGAGCCGGGGGTCGTCGACGAGGGCACCCGCCTCGGAGTTGTGCACCGGCAGCACCGAGAACATCCCCTCGGGCAGGCCGGTCTCGGCCAGGAGCTCCCCCAGCAGCAGGGCGGAGAGCGGCGTCGCCGGAGCCGGCTTCACGATCACGGGGGCGCCGACGGCGATCGCCGGCGCGACCTTGTGCGCCACCAGGTTGAGCGGGAAGTTGAACGGGGTGATGGCGAGGACCGGGCCGTGCGGACGGCGGGAGATGTAGGCGAGCCGCCCCTGGGCGGCGGGTTCGGTGTCGAGTCGCTGCACCTCGCCGCTGAACCGGCGGGTCTCCTCGGCGGCGAACCGGAACGTCGAGGCGGCCCGGGCGACCTCGCCGCGCGCCCAGAAGATCGGCTTGCCGTTCTCCGCGCTGATGATCTGGGCGATCTCCTCCGACCGCTCCTTCAGCCGTACGGCGACATGCGCGAGGGCGTCGGCCCGGACGTGGACGGGGAGCGCGGCCGCCGCGGCAGCCGTCGCGGCCGCCGCCGCCACGGCCTCCTCGACCTGGGCCGCGGTGGGTACGCTCGCCACGCCTGCCACGCGGCCGTCGTAGGGGTTGGTCACGGTCAGCTCGTCGGCTCCGACGGCGGGGCGACCGGCGAGCCAGAAGGGGCGCACGTCCATGCCCAGACGGTATCCCGCGGTCTAGGGAGAACCCTCACTCCATTTCGTACAAATCATGAACCTAAGGACCGCCGACCAGGACAAACAGGGGTGGGGATATCCCCCCCACACAGGCGACTTTTTCCTGTATACCGATGTTTTTTATGACCGAATGGTTTGCCAGCGGACACGGATGGCAAAGTCTCGAACGCGGATAGCCACACGACCCTGAACGGGAAGGGACACGCGTCGATGGTCTCTACGGCCGCCCACGACAGTGACGACGTGCGAATCGGGGATGAATCCGAAATTTTCCGTAGTGATCTGCTGGACATCGCCGGAAAACTCCTGGCGACCGCCGGACCCCACACCCTGTCCATCCGTCGCATCGCCACCGAGGCCGGCTGCTCCACCACCTACATCTACACGCTCTTCGGGACCAAGGAAGGTCTGGTCGAAGCGCTCTACCTGGAGGGATTCGACCGGTTCCGGCGGTATCTGGAAGCCGTGCCGCGCCGGAGCGACCCCGTCGACTACGTCATCGACATCGGCAACGGCTACCGGCGGGCGGCGCTCGCCAACCCGGACCACTACGGGCTCATGTTCGAGAAGACGATCCCCGGTTTCGTGCCGAGCGAGCGGGCGCGCACCATCGCCCGCGCCTCCCTCAACATCCTCGACCGCGCCGTCGCCGAGTGCGTGGCCGCGGGCCGCGGCGTCGGGCCGGCGAGCCCGCAGAAGATCGCGGACACGGTGTGGGCCGCCGCGCACGGGGCGATCAGCCTGGAGCGGGCCGGGCACCTCCAGGACGGCGACACCTACGAGACGGTGACGATGGCCGCGGTCTCCCACTTCCTCACCAAGACCCGCTGACCCACCGGCCCGCGTCCCTCATCCGCCGGAGACACCCAGCGCGATCCACAGTTCGGCGCGTACCGACGGATCGTCGATGTCCCTCCCGAGGAGCTCCGCCACCCTGCGCATGCGATAACGCATCGTATGGCGGTGAATGCCCAGTTGCTGAGCCGAAGAATCCCAGTGGCCGTTGTGCGCGAGATAGGCGCGGAGCGACTCCACCAGATCCGCCCGTGAGCCGTACCCTCGCAGCGGGGCGAGCGTCGAGGCGGCGAACCCCTCCACCACCGCGCGGTCGAGCATGCCGATCAACCCCTGTCCCGCGAGATCCTCAAAGCGCAGGTACGGCTTGCGCCCCCGCTCCGCCGAGGCGAGCGCCTGCAGCGCCTGCGCGTAGGACCGCGGAACCTCCTCCAGCTCACCCGAGGAGCCCGCGCCGACCGTGCCGCCCTTCACCTCGGCCGGCTCCTCCGAGGGAACGATCACGATCACCTTGCCGTCCTTCACGGCCGAGAACGCCTTCCGCTCGTCGAGCGCCTCCAGCAGGCCGTTCCGATCGCCCCCGCTGACCGCGATCGCCCGGACGGGGGGAATCGGCAGGCCGCCGATCTGATCCGCGACATCCCGCGCCAGGTCGGGCGAGCCTGCCAGCAGCAGCTCCACCAGCGCGGCCCGCAGGCGGCGCTCCGCCGACCGCTGCTCCCGCCCACGCTCCAAGGAGAGCGTCAACAACGAGGCCGCGGCGTTGACCACCGTCTGCGTCGCCGACGACATCGGGCGACCGACCCCGACGGCGAAAAAGCCCCGGACCCGGCGGCCCGCCCCGAGCGGCTGCATCACGACGTGCTCGCCCGGCGTCACGACCGAGACGCTCGCCGAGGGCGGGGTACGGAGCCGGTCGAGCTCCGCCCGCAGATACCCGACCCGCTCGGCGGCCCGGGCCGGGGCCGCGTGCCGCAGCTCCCCCGTCTCGTCGAGCAGCACCGCCCAGCCGCCGATCTCCCGGGCGAGCCGCTGGACGACGGCTCCGACCCCCTCGTCCTGCAGGGCGGCCCGGGTCAGCCGGCCCTGCGCGGCGAAGGCCTTGGTGATCTCCTCGTATTGCTCGGCCGCGAGCAGTTCGCTCACCGCCTTGCCGATCGCGATGAACGGGGTCGCCCGCCCCACCTCGACCAGCGGCAGGCCGCACCGTTCCGCCGCCCGGACCAAGGCGGCGGGCACCTCGTCGTGCCCGAGCCCGACCCCGAAGCCGAGCCCGGCGACGCCCCGGGCGACCAGGCGCTCCATGTACGGTTTCGCCCCGCGGGGACGCATGCGCATCCCGGTGGTCAGCACCAGTTCGCCGCCCTCAAGGAACGGGGTGGGGTCCTCCAGCTCGCTCACCGCGACCCAGCGCACCGCCCGGTCGAGCGACTCCCGGCCGGTCAGCACCTTCAGATTGAGCTGGGTCCGGTTGACGACGGTGAGCAGAGTGGGAGCCATGGCCCCTCCGGTGACGCTGCGGGATCGGATGGCTTATCCATACCGCATAAAGGACTCCTCTAGCTTAACCAGGGCGGCGAATCGGCTCTTTACCTCTCTCCGCGTAACGTCGAGGTATGACCACGCACAGCCGGCTCCCGCAGGAGCGCCACCTCGCCACCGAGATCCCCGGCCCGAGATCTCGTGAGTTGCTCGCCCGCAAGCAGGCCGCCGTGCCGGGCGGGATCGGGACGACGCTCCCCGTGTTCGTCACGCGGGCGGGCGGGGGGATCGTCCAGGACGCGGACGGCAACTCGCTGATCGACTTCGGCTCCGGCATCGCGGTGACCAGCGTCGGCAACGCGGCCCCCCGGGTGGTGGAGCGGGTCCGGCGGCAGGTGGAGGAGTTCACCCACACCTGTTTCATGGTCACGCCGTACGAGTCCTACGTCCAGGTGTGCGAGAAGCTCAACGAGCTCACGCCCGGCGACCACGAGAAGCGTTCGTTCCTGGTGAACAGCGGCGCGGAGGCCGTCGAGAACGCCGTCAAGATCGCCCGGCACGCCACCGGCCGCCAGGCCGTCGTCGTCTTCGACCACGGGTACCACGGCCGGACCCTGCTGACCATGACGCTCACCGCGAAGAACCTGCCCTACAAGCACAGGTTCGGGCCGTTCGCCCCTGAGGTGTACCGGATGCCGATGGCCTACCCGTACCGCTGGCCCACCGGGCCGGAGCGGTGCGCCGAGGAGGCCGCGGCGCAGACCATTGACGCCATCGAGAAGCAGATCGGCGCGGAGAACGTCGCCGCCGTGGTGATCGAGCCGATCCAGGGCGAGGGCGGTTTCATCGAACCGGCCCGCGGGTTCCTCCCCAGGATCCTGGAGTTCTGCCGCGCCAACGGGATCGTCTTCATCGCCGACGAGGTGCAGACCGGCTTCGCCCGTACCGGGAAGATGTTCGCCTGCGAGGACGAGGGGATCGTCCCCGACCTGGTCTGCACGGCCAAGGGCATCGCCGGCGGGCTGCCGCTCGCGGCCGTCACCGGCCGGGCCGAGCTCATGGACGCGGTGCACGTCGGCGGGCTCGGCGGCACCTACGGCGGCAACCCGCTCGCCTGCGAGGCCGCCCTGGGCGTCCTGGAGACGATCGAGGCCGAGCGCCTGGTGGAGCGCGCCGAGCACATCGGCTCCGTCATGCTCCCCCGGCTCCGCGCGCTCGCCGAACGCCACGACGTCATCGGCGACGTCCGCGGCCGGGGCGCGATGATCGCGATCGAGCTGGTCGAGCCGGGGACCAAGAAGCCGAACCCCGCGGTGACGGCCGAGGTCGTCCGGCGCTGCCACGCGCAGGGTCTGGTGGTGCTCACGGCCGGGACCTACGGCAACGTGCTCCGGTTCCTGCCGCCGCTGGTCATCCCCGACCACCTTCTGGAGGAGGGCCTCGGCATTCTGGAGAAGGCCTTCTCCGAGATTTGATCGCTGCGATGGAGGATGACCGGCTCGCGAACGCGGCCGGTCATCCTTGATGTTCGCCGTGGAAATCCCGGCTTTGTCGGACGGATGAGTGTTTGCTGTGGAATGACATGTGAATTGGCCGCGGTTAACGGTGCCAGATATGTCAGCGTGAGCGGGGTTTGCACTACACGGCTTTGCTACTCAAGCCGGATTTGGATGTCGTTTGGTTTTGCCATAGGCCATTACGGAACGCAACTGATCTATAACAGATTCGGCGGATGAGCTTTCCACAAGGAGGGTGATGGCTCTGGACCCGGCCGGATCGACACGGTGCATGCTGACATTCGATCCCGACGGCCTGACAAGTGCACAGCGTGACGGAGAAGCGTGTGTCGTCTGCCTGAAACGATGGCCCCGACCCCGCGTCCGAGTGGGCCAGCTACGCGACAACCATCCGGTCTACGCCTGCGGGGAGTGCGCGGACCTGCTGGAACCCAGCTCGATACCGCGCCCTCGACGGTCTCGCGCGGCGCTTCCCTGACGATCGGCGACGCCACGGGGGCCGGTCGCCCGGAGTCCGCCACCGGGGTTCGCCCGCAGTGCTCCGGCCTTCAGGCCGGAGGTGAAGCGGACTCTCCCGCGTGGCGGAACGGGGAGGGGCCGATTCGCCCCCGGGGGCGGATCGGCGTTCGGCAGAGTGACCGCGTCAGGGACCGCCGGGCGCTCGAAAGCCTGCGGAGACCTGCTAGGACCACCTCGGTGGCACGGGTCGGTGAAACAGGAAGCCGCAGAAGTGCCGCACCTGCGGCACAGGCTGAATCCCCGGCCTTCACCAGGGAGCACGTCACTTCGCGATCTCCAGCCATCGGGTGGCCCACGTGGCATACGTGGTGCACCCCTGCCCCGTGCCACCGCAATCCGCGGTGGGACGCCGGGCGAACTCCACAGAACGGATGTCCGGACAGAGTTCGCCGCCGAGCCCCTCGCAGGCGTCCCTGTTCGCCGGCGCGGTCCCGGTCCACGCCGCCGCACGCCGCTGCACCTCCGGTGAGGCCGTCCAGCTCAGCCACTTGTACGCGCAGGTCCGACGGGACGTGTGCGCCGCCACCATCCAGGAGTCGACCCATCCGGTCGCAGGCGGCTTCCGCGCCGTCTTCACCGGCTGCCCCGCCCTCGCCAGCAGCTGCGCGTGATACGGCGCCATCTGGCCCACCCTGACCTCGCCGCCCACGAACGCCTCCACGACCTCGACCGCGCGACGCCAGTACAACCGGACCGCCTCCCGCTGCCGCGCCAGCGTGTCCACCGCCGCCTCCAGCTGCGCCGGAGTCAACTGAAACGGATCGGAGATCCGCAGGTCGGGCCGCCGGTCCCGCAGATAGAGGGCCGCGTCCGCGATCGTCAGCGGATGATCCCGCATCACCACGCCACCGTCCGCCGTGAACAGTCCACGGGCGTCTTCAGGCGCGGACTTCACCGCCGATGTATGGTAAGCGATCCGGTTCACCGACCAGACGAATGGGACCCCGTACCCTTTTATCCCAGGTAAATTGCGAAGCCGAGGAATAGTCGCGTCGTATCCGTCTATCAATGCGAAATTCAGCGGTTCAACTCGACGCGCCGCAATCAACTCATCCGCCAGCTCGGGCGGAACCAATGCGACATCGTAGTCATACGCCTCGGGATCGAAGCGGGCGCCCATCTCCTCGACCGACTCGACCTCACGGATGCCGACCTTGCACTCGGTCTCCCGCTCGAACTCCGTGACCCAGTCGACCCTGGGGTCGTTTCCCCCGCGCTCCGCGTAACCCGGGAACGTCACGATGTTCAGCGTCGACTCCGGCGGACCCAGCGCTGCGGGCGGGGTCGGGGTCGTCGTCGGCGTCGGTTTCGGAGCGACCGGAGGACCGGGGGTGCCGTCCCCCGGCCCGGCCACAAAGACCGTTCCCCGTGCGGCGGACGCCTCCGCCGGACCCACCCCACAGCCCGAGACCGCGAGGCAGACGACCAGCCCCGCGATCGCGGCAGGCGTACGGCTTCCCCTCACCACGCTCACGCCCTTCCGCCTCTCCCGTCGCCGACTCAACCGAGACTAACGGCAAGAGGGGCCGCCGCCGTCCGTGTCACGCCGGACGTGGCATCACCGGGGGCGCCCCCGGAACCGGCGGGAGGCGGTCTTCGCCCGGACCGCGGACATGCTCGCCGGTCGGCGGGACACGCTCAGAGCCGGGCCTGGCCCACCTTCCAGTAGCCGGAGAACATGATGCGGCGGCGGTCCACCCCGCGCTCCTTCACCAGGTGGCGCCGGACCCCGCTCGCCAGGCCCGCCTCCCCGCACACCCAGGCGTAGCCGAGATCGGCCATCGGTTCCCCGGCCAATTCGGGCAGGGCGAGCGTGCCCGCGGGCGCCTCGCCCCGATACAGGTACCGCGGTTCCACGGCGGCGGTCACCGGCAGGCGGTAGCTCTCGCCGGGTACCTCCACCAGGGCCGTGATCCCCTCCGCCGGCGCGGGGAGGCTCTCCAGGATCGCCGAGAGCGCGGGCATCCCGGTCTCGTCCGCGACCAGGAGCTGCCGTTCCCCGGGAGCGGCCCGCCGATAGGAGGAGCCGCCGGCCCGGAACCCGGCGACCCACCCCGGCTCCGCCGCCCCGGCCCAGCGCGAGCCGGGCCCGGCGTCCCCGTGCAGGATGAAGTCGACGTCGATCTCCCCCGCCTCGGGGCGGTGGGCGCGTACCGTGTACCAGCGCAGATCGGGCCGCCGATCCGCGGGCATCTTCTGGATGGCCTGGCGTACGTTGAGCCGCTCGGGCGGCATGACCGGCTCGGCCTCGCCGGGGGGCGGCATGATCAGGCCGAAGTACTCGTCCGGCCCGGTCACCGTGTAGGCCGTGAACTCCTCGGCGGCGAAGGTGATCCGCCTGATGTGCGGCCCGGCCCATTCGGCGCGGACGACCGTCATGCGGAACTGCTCGTGGTGCTCCCGTGGGGCCGGCATCGCCATCATCAGGGACGCCACCTTGCCGACCACCTTGAGCTGAAGCCGGTCGAGCGCCGAATAGGCCATGAGACGCCTCCAAGGTCAAGTTAGGCAAGGCAAACCTAACATTCATGGAAGGAATCTCCTAGTTCATCGGTGGATGGGAAAGACATTCCCGTTCATCCGGTACGGCCGTCGGCGCCCCGGGGGCGCATCCGGCCGCCAGGTACTCGGCACCCGGTGGGAACACGGCGGTCCAGGCCAGGCCGACTTGGTGCTCTCGCGTCGCGGACGGCCTTGAACACCGAGTCGGGGTTGATCGACCATCGAGCCGCCTTCCTGACGCTCGGAACCGGCTGCTTTCCCGGAGCAGGCCGACCTGCAGCGCGAACAGCGACTGCCGGACGGCACCGGACCCGAAATCCCCTTCGGCGAGCCGGAGCTCGATCAACACCCTCCTCGTTGCCCTGCTTCAGGGGACTATCGGGCCAGAGGCGTTAAACGACCATAAGGACGAGGGCGTACCCGGCGCCTGAAGCGCCGTCGCCCGTCGCCTCGACGAGGCGACGCTCAGGGGACAAACGATGTACACATCGCGGATGTACGGCCTGCGGGCTTCCGCCGCCGCAGGCCGTACCGGGCGCGGACCCACCGTGTGGCCCGCACCCGGGACCCGATCAGCCGTTGACGGGGAAGCCGAGGTTGACGCCGCCGTGGGAGGGGTCCGGCCAGCGCGAGGTGACGACCTTGCCCCGGGTGTAGAAGTGCACGCCCTCGGTGCCGTGCACGTGCGTGTCGCCGAAGAGGGACGCCTTCCAGCCGCCGAACGAGTAGAAGGCCATCGGCACCGGGATCGGGACGTTGATGCCGATCATGCCGACCTCGACCTCGTTCTGGAAACGCCGCGCCGCGCCGCCGTCGTTGGTGAACACGGCGGTCCCGTTGCCGTACTCGCACTCGTTGATGATGCGCAGTCCCTCCTCGTAGGAGGAGACCCGCACGATCGACAGAACCGGGCCGAAGATCTCATCGGTGTGGACGGCCGAGCCGGGCTTCACCCGGTCGACGACGGTCGGGCCCAGCCAGAAGCCGGGCGTTCGCGCGGCGGTGCTCCCCCCGGCGATCGGGGTGTCCCGCCCGTCGACCACCACCGTCGCGCCCTCGTCGGCGGCGAGGTCGAGGTAGGAGGCGACCTTGTCCCGGTGGGCGGCGGTGACCAGCGGGCCCATCTCCGCGGCGGGATCGTCCCCGGGGCCCACGGTGAGCCGGGAGACCCTGGAAACGATCTTCTCGACCAGCTCGTCGCCGACCGGGTCGACCGCGAGCACCACGGAGATCGCCATACAGCGCTCCCCCGCGGAGCCGAACCCGGCGGACACCGCCGAGTCGGCCACCAGGTCCAGGTCGGCGTCGGGGAGCACCAGCATGTGGTTCTTCGCCCCGCCCAGCGCCTGCACCCGCTTGCCGTGCGCGGTCCCGGTCTCGTAGACGTAGCGCGCGATGGGCGTCGAACCGACGAAGCTCACCGCACGCACATCCGGATGGGACAGCAGGCGGTCCACCGCGACCTTGTCGCCCTGGACCACGTTGAACACCCCGCCCGGCAGACCCGCCCGCCGCCAGAGCTCGGCCATGAGCAGCGACGCCGACGGATCCTTCTCCGACGGCTTCAGGACGAAGGTGTTCCCGCAGGCGATCGCCACCGGGAACATCCACATCGGCACCATGGCCGGGAAGTTGAACGGGGTGATCCCGGCCACCACCCCGAGCGGCTGGCGGATGCTGTAGGAGTCCACCCGGGTCGAGACGTTCTCCGAGAAGCCGCCCTTCAGCAGCTGGGGGATGCCGCAGGCGAACTCCACGACCTCCAGCCCCCGGGCCACCTCGCCGAGGGCGTCGGAGCGGACCTTGCCGTGTTCGGCGCCGATCAGCTCGGCGAGTTCGCCCTGGTGGGTGTGGACCAGCTCACGGAACGCGAACAGCGTCTGGGCCCGCTTCACCAGGGAGGTGTCCCGCCAGGCGGGGAATGCGGCGAGCGCCGCCGCGACGGCGGCGTCGACCTCGGTCTCGGTCGCCAGGTCCACCCGGCCCCGGACTTCGCCGACGGCGGGGTCGAAGACGTCGCCCCGCCTGCCCTCGGCCGTGTTGCCGACCGGGGCGCCGCCGATCCAATGCGTGATGTGCTTCATGCCGACGCCTCCGCGTTGACGAGTTCCAGCGCGGCGACCAGGATGCCCAGACCCTCGGCGGCCTCGTCGAGGGTGAGGGTGAGCGGCGGGGCCATCCGCAACGTGTTGCCGTACAGGCCGCCCTTGCCGGCGAGCAGCCCGGCCCGCCTGGTCTCCTCCATGAGCCGGGTGGCGAGGGCGGGAGAGGGGGCGCCGGTGGCGGGGTCGGCGATCTCCACGGCGAACATCAGCCCCTTGCCCCGGACGTCCTTCACGATCGGCAGGCGCGGGGCGGCCTCGCGCAGCCCCTCGATGATCAAAGTGCCGGTCTTGAGGGCGTTGGCCTGGAGGTCGTGGTCGAGGACGTAGTCCAGCGTCGCGTTGGCCGCGGCCATGGAGATCGGGTTTCCGCCGAAGGTCGCCAGGCCGATCGCGTGCGGCGCGTCCAGCAGGTCGCCGCGGGCGACGACGCCGCCCACCGCGAAGCCGTTGCCCAGCCCCTTGGCGAAGGTCATCATGTCGGGGACGACCCCGTGGTTCTGAATGCCGAAGAACGCCGAACCGGTCCGGCCCCACCCGGTCTGCACCTCGTCGGAGATGAACAGGATCCCCTCCTCGGCGAGGACCTCGCGGTAGGCGGCGAAGAGTCCGTCGGGGGGCGTGGTGAACCCGCCGACGCCCTGAATGGGCTCGGCGATCAAGGCTGCCACGTCGCCCCCCACCGCGGTGGCGAGCACGTGTCTCAAGTCCGCCGTGCACGCCTCGATGTAGTCGGCGTCGCCCATCCCCCGGAACTGCGGCAGGTGCCGGTCCGCGCCGTGCAGGAAGTGCACGTTGAGCGGGGAGTAGGAGTTGTTCTTCCAGGACCGGTTGCTCGTGACGCCGATCGCGCCGAAGGAGCGGCCGTGGTAGCTCTGCCGCATCGCCAGCACCTGGTCGGTCTTGCGGGCGTAGGTGGCGAGCAGCAGCGCGGTCTCGTTCGCCTCGGTGCCGGAGTTGGTGAAGAACACCTTCGCGTCGGGGATGCCGGAGAGCCTCGCGATCTTCTCGGCCAGGGTCACCTGACCGCGCAGCAGATAGACGGTGGAGGTGTGCACCACACCGGTGGCGAGCTGACGCTCGACGGCCTCCCGTACCTCGGCCACGTCGTAGCCGATCATGTTGGTGAGGATTCCCGCGAAGAAGTCGAGGTAGCTCTTGCCGGTGGCGTCGACGACCCGATTGCCGCGGCCGGAGACGATCTCGATGGGCTCGTCATAGTAGAGGGCGACCCAGTTCGGGATCACTGCGCGATGGCGGGCGAGCAGGTCGGGGGTCTCGGGGGAGGGCTCTGTCGGCATGCCTTGAGTATCACTTGTCCAGGTGCATGCTCATACCAAGCACAGTGTCAGTATTTCTCGGAATGGCTTCACAGTTTGTCAGGGGTCAGACCCCTACCTTCTCGGGCTCCTGCGAGTCGGCCTGTGCATTCGGCTTACCTGCTCTGACCAGTGCGAACGCCACCACGGCAGCTCCCAGGGCGGCGACGGCCCCGACGATCGAGCCGATCGTCATGGCCGAGGTGAAGGCGTCCTTGGCCGTCTCGGCGAGGCCGGGATCCCCGATCGCGAGCGCCGCCCCGATCGAGTCGAGCGCCTGGGCGGGCGTCCCGGCCGGCATCTCGGCGCGGTAGGCGGCGGCGAGCACGCTCCCCAGCACCGCGACACTGATCGCGTACCCGACCTGCTGCACGGTGTCGTTCACCGCGGAGCCCACCCCCGCGTGCTCCCGCGGAACGGCGCCCATCATCGTGCCGTAGGCGGCCGGGGTGGCGACACCGGCGCCCATCCCCATGACGATCAGCGCGGCCACCAGGATCGGGTAGCCGTCGACCGAGGTCAGCACCCCGAACCCGGCCGCCATCAGGACGAACCCGACGACGATCGTGAAGCGGCTGCCGATCCGCCGGTCCAGCACGACCCCCACACCGTTGAAGATCGGCGCGGTCACGGCCATGGGGGCCAGGGCGAAACCGGCCTGCATGGCGCCGTAACCCAGCACGAACTGCAGATACTGCGTAAGCACCAGGGTCAGCCCGCCGCTGCCGAAGGAGAGCAGCACGATCGACAGGCTCGCGCCGCTGAAGTCACGGTCGCGAAAGAGCGCGAGCGGCAGCATCGGTTCGCTGCGGCGCAGCTCCCAGAGCGTGAAAGCGGTCAGCCCCACCAGGGCCACCCCGAAGGCCGTGAGCGTCCGGTAGTCCGTCCAGCCGTGCTGCGGCAGGGAGATGACCGCCCACACCAGGGCCGACATCCCCACCATGGACAGCAGCGCGCCGATCGGGTCCAGGCGCCGCCGCCCGCCCGTGGACTCCGGCATGATCACGAGCGCGGCGATCAAGGCGACCACCGCCACCGGGATGTTGAGCAGGAAGACCGATCCCCACCAGAAATGCTCGATCAGCAGCCCGCCCAAGGCCGGACCGGCGATCACGGCGACCATGGCGACGGCGCTCCAGATCGCGATCGCCTTCTTGCGGTCCCGGTCGTCGAAGACCGTGACGAGGATGGAGAGGGTGCTCGGCATCAGGATCGCGCCCCCGACGCCCATGAAGGCGCGGGCCGCGATCAGCTGTTCCGGGGTCCGGGCCAGCGCCGCCACCGCGGAGGCCACGCCGAAGAGCACGAGGCCGACGACGAGCGCCCGCCGCCGGCCGTACCGGTCGGA
This sequence comes from Rhizohabitans arisaemae, assembly GCF_025996515.1. Classification (GTDB taxonomy): domain Bacteria; phylum Actinomycetota; class Actinomycetes; order Streptosporangiales; family Streptosporangiaceae; genus Rhizohabitans; species Rhizohabitans arisaemae. The sequence goes on along the minus strand of NZ_BLRH01000014.1, from coordinate 297,385 downwards.
CAGGCTCCCGGCGGTGAGCAGGAGCCCGGCGAAGACGAGCACGTAGGAGTCGATGATCCACTGAATGTCGGCGTTGGTGGCGCCGAGGTCCCTGATCAGGGATGGGATCGCGACGTTGAGCACCGAGTTGTCGACGACGACGACCATCAGGCTGAGACATAGGACCACGAGGATCCACCAGCGGCGGGGGTGATTCACGGGGGGTGCCCTCTCTCGTGCGGCTCTCGTACGGCATTCGATGCCTCGAACACTGTACGACAGGATCGTACAGTGTGCCGTCGAGGCGTTTCGCTCTTATCCTTGGGCGCATGACGCACAAGCCCTTCACCTCGATCTGGGTCAGGACGGCGGCCGATCCCCGCGCGGGACGCGGCCCCGCGTTGAGCCGCGCCCAGATCGTGCGCGAGGCGATCGGCCTGCTCGACGCCGAGGGGCTCGACGCGCTGAGCATGCGGCGGCTGGCGACCCGGCTCGACTCCGCGGCCACCTCGCTCTACTGGCACGTCCCCGGCAAAGACGACCTGCTGGAGCTCGTCCTGGACGAGATCTGGGGGACCGTGCGCCTCCCCGATGTGGCGACGGTCACCTGGCGGGAGGGCGCCAACGTGTTCGCGTACCGCACCCGTGAAATGATCTTCAAGCACCCCTGGGTGGTCACGCTCATCTACACCCGTCCGGACTTCGGGCCCAACGCGGTGCGGGTGACCGACTGGGTCCAGACGCTCATGGAGAAGGCCGGGTTCACCGGGCTACAGGTGCACTACGCGTTCCAGGCACTCACCGCCTACGTCATCGGGGCCACGCACGGGGAGGTCTCGTGGCACACCTCGGCGATCCGCTCCGGGATGACCCAGCAGGATTGGATGGCCGCGGTGAAGGCCGCACTGCGGACGGCCTCCCCCGAGCACCGGCGGATTCTCCGCCGCTTCGACGACCTGGGGCACACCACCTCGGCCCAGCAGGAGGCGGTCTCCTTCGACTTCGGGCTCCTGGCGGTGCTCGACGGCCTGGAGGCCCGCCTGCGCCCCGATCCCCCGGCGCCCGCGCACAGGCCGGCCTTCGACCACCGGTCGGCACCCGGCTGATCGGCCGAGGCGGCGCAACGGTAGCGTCCGATGATGTACATCGGATAACAGACTGCTAACACTCGTCTGGTCTCGCTTACACATTGGTGGGTTACGCTCGGGCCTATGCTCCCCACGCTGGCCGACGTCCTCGCCTTGGACGCGCTGCGTCGTGGCAACCCCCGGGTCGTCGCGGGCTCGGACCGGCTGGAGACCCGCGTCCGCTGGGTGCACGTCGGAGAGATCACCGACATCGCCCACCTGCTCAAGGGCGGCGAGCTGATCCTGACCACCGGGATCGCCATGCCCGACGAGCCCGAGCGGCTCGTCGACTACGTGGTGGAACTCGCCGAGGTGGGCGCCTCCGGGCTCATCGTGGAGCTAGGCCGCAAGTTCGTCGGTGAACTCCCCCTGGAAGTGGTGAAGGCCGCCGAGGAGCACGGCCTGCCCTTGATCACCCTGGCCAGGGAGACCCCGTTCGTCCAGATCACCGAGTCGGTGCACGCCCGGATCATCGACATCCAGCTGGAGGAGCTGCGCGCCTCCAAGCAGCTGCACGAGGTGTTCACCGAACTCTCCGTGGAGGGCGCCTCCCCCGCCGAGGTGATCGCCCAGGTCACCAGGCTCTCCGGCCGTCCCTGCATCCTGGAGAACCTCGCCCACCAGGTGCTCGCCTGCGACTCGGCCGACCAGGACCCGTCGGCCCTGCTGGCGAGCTGGGAGATCAGATCGAGGACCGTCGCCCCGGCGGAGCGGACCGCCTACGACCCGGCGAGCGGCTGGCTCGTCACCACCGTGGGCGCCCGGGGGCAGGACTGGGGCCGGCTGATCCTGCTCTGCGACCAGGCCCCGGGCCCGCGCGACATCGTGCTCGCCGAGCGGGCCGCCACCACCCTCGCCCTCGGCCGCCTGCTCGAACGCCATCAGGAGAGCCTGGAGCGCCAGGCCCATGGGACGATCATCGCGGGCATCCTCACCCACGCCTACTCCGACCCCGACGAAGCCGCGGCCAGGGCCCGGGCCATGGGGGTCACGCTCAGCGGAAAGAAACTGCTCGGGGTGGTCCTGCGGCTGCGCGAGGTCGCCACCGAGCAGACCCTGGACGCCCAAGCCCTGCTCAGCGAGCTCGCCGAGGCGACCGCCGCGGCGTGCCGGGAGGCGCGGCTGCCCGCGCTCGTCGGCGCCCTCGACCAGAGCCGGGTCGGCGTCCTGCTCCCCCTGCCGCCCCGCTCCTCGGCCGAGGCCACCCTGACCGCGCTGGCCGGCCGGCTCCGTACGGCGTTCGCCCCGCCGTTCGTGCTGGCCGCGGGCTCGCTGGTGGACGCCGTACGCGACGTCCGCCGCAGCTTCTCCGAGGCCGAGCAGGTCGCCGACGTCGCCGTCCGGCGGCCGGACGGTCGCCCCTTCTACCGCCTCCCCGACCTCAGGCTCCGCGGCCTGCTCCACCTGCTCCGCGACGACGCCCGCCTGCAGACCTTCGCCGAGCGCGAGCTGGGACCCCTCCTCGCCCACGACGCCTCCCGGGGCGGCGACCTCACCCGCATCCTCACCGCCTATCTGGAGTCCGGCCGGAACAAGGCGGTCGCCGCGGGGCGGGCCCATCTGTCCCGCCCCGCCTTCTACGAACGGCTCCGCCGCCTCGAACGGGTCCTCAACACCGATCTGGACGACATCGAGTCGTGCCTGTCGCTCCACGTCGCCCTCCTCGCCCTGGAGTCGTTCCGCCGAGAGCACCCCTGAGCACCGCCGAATTCCACGGAATCGCCCTCGCCGGGCGTGTCGAGCCGACACGATGGAGCGAATCTATGGAAGGAATGACTTCATGGTGCGCCGCTCCCTGTTCGCCGGAATCGCCGCCTCGACGTTCACCGCCCCCTTGGTGATCGCCCCGCAGAGCGTCGCCGCGACCTCGGCGCCGCCGCCACCCGTGGTCGTCGAGGTGACCCGGTTCCCCCTCGGGCCGCAGGGCAAGACGGCCGCGACGCTCACCCGGGTCGGCCCGGGAGTCGACCTCTACAAGTACACGCACGGCGTCGCCTCCGACGGCTGGACGGTGTCGGTCATCGTCAACCGCGGCCGGGAGTACGGCACGCTCGCAATGGCAGAAAGCAAGGCGCAGGAGGTGATCGCCGCCGGGTTCGAACCCCGGGTCGAGCCGATCAACCAGCGCGCGGTCGCCGACGCGCCGGCCAGGATCGCCGGCTACACGGTCCGGGTGGGGATGTTCGGGCCCACCGAGAAGAAGCTCGCGACGGACCTCCAGAAGGAGCTCGCCGACGCCCAGATCCCCGCGAAGGTGGACTTCCTCGGCGACGACGGGGCCGACACCGCGGGGGGACCGTGGGATCTCCGGGTCGTCACCGTCGACCCCAGGAGGTTCGGCGGCGCATTCGAGGCCTCGCTCGGCAAGAGCGTCGCCGCCCGGGAGACCACGACGTCGATGGCGAAGGCGCGCAAGGCGATCGCCGCGATCAACGGCGGATTCTTCAACATCCACGCCCCGGCCGAAATGCGCGGTGAGCCGGTGGGCATCTCGGTCGTCGCGGGCAAACTGCTCAGCGAAGGCGTGAGCGGCCGGACGGCACTGGTGCTGCGTGGCAAGAAAGCCCAGGTCACCGAGCTGTCGGCGACGGTCCGGCTGAACACCCCGAACGGTGGTCACCACCGGGTCGACGGCGTCAACCGCCCGGCCGTCGAGGCGGACCGGATCATGCAGTACACCGCGGAATGGGGGGTCGCCACCCCGGCGGGCGACGGGACCGAGGCCGTGCTGGACGCGGCGGGGACCGTGACCGAGCTACGGCCCCGCGGCGGCAAGGTCCCCGCAGGCGGCAGCGTGATCCAGGGGGTCGGCGAGGGCGTCGCCTGGCTGGAGCAGAACGTCGCGGTGGGCGCGACCCTGAAGGTCACGACGAGTGTGGTGGACCTGCGGGCCAAGCGCCGGATCACCCTCGACCCGACCACCCACATCGTCGGCGGGGGGATCGCCGTCGTCCGGAACGGAAAAACCTGGATCAACGCCAAGACCAACGGGCACGCCTCGCTCAACATGCTCGTCCGGCGCCACCCGCGGACCCTGGCGGGGGTCGGCCGGGGCGGCAGGCTCATCCTCGTGACGGTCGACGGGCGCAAGCCGGAGTCGAGCGTCGGCGCCACGATGCACGAGGCGGCCAGGCTCATGCTCTGGCTCGGCGCACGGGAGGCGATCAACCTCGACGGCGGCGGCTCGACCACGATGGTCGTCGGAAACAAGGTGCGGAACCGCCCCTCGGACGGGCGCGAGCGGACCGTGGGCGACGCCCTCCTGGTCACCCCCTAGCCGATTCCCGGACGAGGGGGAGCCGCAGGACGAAGCGGGCGCCCCAGCCTGCGGGGCCGTCCTCGACCTTGAGGGTGCCCTGGTGCGCGGCGGCGATGTCATGGGCGATCGCCAGGCCGAGACCGCTCCCCCGCTCGTCCAGCCGCCACCCTTCGTCCAGCCGGACGAACCGCTCAAACACCCGTTCGCGGTCCTCCGGGGGGATGCCCGACCCGTCGTCGGTGACGCTGAGCAGACCGAAGGGGCCGTCAGGTCGTACCTCCACCTCCACCAGGCCCCGGGCGTGACGTTCGGCGTTGTCCATCAAGTTGGTGACGACGCGGGCGATCTGCATCCGGGCGCAGACGACGTCCGTTCCCTTCACCAGACGGGTCCGGATCTCCACCTGGGGGTGGCGGGTGCCTAGCTCCGCGGCGACCAGCTCGGCGAGGTCGATCCGCTCCTTGTCCGCGACGCCGCCGGTGCTGATCCGCGCCATCAGCAGCAGGTCGGTGACGATCGCCTCCAGCCGCTCGGTGTCCCGGAGCGCCGCCTTCAACGTCGCGATCAAATCGGTGTCGTACGGGTGGTCGAGTGCGTCCTCAAGCTCCAGGCGGAGCCCGGTGATGGGCGAGCGGAGCTCGTGGGACGCGTCGGAGGCGAACCGCCGCTGATGTTCGGCCGCGCGCTCCAGCCGGTCCAGGGTGGCGTTGGCGGTCCTGGCCAGCAGCGCCACCTCGTCCTCGCCCGGAGGCTGATAGACCCGGCGGCTCAGGTCGCTCTCGTTGATCTCGGCGAGCTGGGCGCGGATCGCCCGCACCGGTCCCAGGGTCCGGCCGGTCACCGCCCACGTGAACCAGCTGACCAGGCCGGTCAGCGCGGCCGCCGCCGCGACGCTCACGGCCTCGATGAACCCGCCGGCCAGAATCGGCGGCCGGACCTTGCCCGCGTAAACCACCGGGGAGTCCGGCCCGACGTTCACCCGGACCGCCGCCAGCATCAGGCAGGTACCGTTGTCACAGGTGAGCAGGTTCCACGTCCCATCCGTCGCCGACGGGCGGACGGTGTTCATCGGCTTGACGGGCGAGGCGTCCTTGCTGGCGGCGATGACCCGGCCGTCCTTGTCGACCACCTGGATCAGGTTGATCCCGTGCACCGTCTCCGGAATCCGGGAGATCATGGCCGGAATCGCGGTGCTCGTCCGCGCCGCCGCCAGATGCGCGTCGTTGAAGATGTGGCGGGTGATGACGTCGCGGACCGTCAGATCCACTCCGATGGTCAGCGGAATCAGCAGCAGCGCGGTGATGACGCCGACGATCAGTGTGATCCGCCCGCGGATGGATCGCGGCCAGAGGTAAACCGACATCGCCGTCACCGGTGCAGGGTTGTCTGAGCCTTCACGATGATCCCCCGATCAGATCAAGCCACAATCCCCCAGTGGTAACCATAGGTTACCCACTTACCTCAAATAGTAATATATGACCCTAGTGGGATTCGGCGGTGACCCTGAGCGACATCCCATCGGCCGCCTCGCGAGGCCTGGGTCAAACGACCCTCGGCGCCCGGTTGGTCGGGCAGAATGTCAGGCGTGTCCAGTGCCCCGTCCGCCGCCGTCCTGGAAGCGGTTCTCGAACGCATCACCTACGCCAACGAGGAGACCGGGTACACGATCGCCCGGGTGGCCGCCGACCGAAGCGGGGCCGATCTGCTCACCGTGGTCGGGCCGCTGCTGGGCGCCCAGCCCGGCGAGAGTCTGCGGCTCACCGGTCGATGGACATCTCACCCAAAATATGGCAAACAGTTCGAAGTCCATTCCTACACCACGATACTTCCCGCCACCATTCAAGGTATTCAGCGCTATCTGGGCTCGGGATTGATCAAGGGAATCGGCCCGAAAATGGCCGAGCGGATGGTCGGCCACTTCGGCACGGACATCCTGGAGGTGATCGAGGAGTCCCCCGCCCGGCTCATCGAGGTCCCCGGCCTCGGCCCCAAGCGCACCAAAATGATCGCCAAGGCGTGGGAGGAGCAGAAGTCGATCAAGGAGGTGATGGTCTTCCTCCAAGGGGTCGGCGTCTCCACCTCCCTCGCCGTCCGAATCTTCAAGCAGTACGGCGACTCGTCGATCTCCGTCGTCAAGAACGAGCCGTACCGGCTCGCCTCCGACGTCTGGGGCATCGGCTTCAAGACCGCGGACACGATCGCCCGCTCGGTCGGCATCCCGCACGACAGTCCGGAGCGGATCAAGGCGGGCCTCCAGTACACCCTCTCCGAAGCGGCCGACAACGGTCACTGCTTCCTCCCCGACCCCAATCTGGTCGCCGACGCCGCCAAGATCCTCGACGTCCCGCACGAGCTGATCGCACCCTGCCTCACCGAGCTCGTCGCCGACGAGGGCGTGGTCCGCGAGGACGTACCGGTCGGCGGCTCCCCCGCGCAGCCCGCCGACGAACCTCCGCCCACCGTGCCCGCCGTCTACCTCGTCCCCTTCCACCGCGCCGAACGCTCGCTCGCCTCCGGGCTGCTCGACCTGCTGGGCACCACCGAGGACCGGATGCCGGAGTTCGCGGGCGTCGACTGGGAGCGCGCCCTCGCCTGGCTGCGCGGCCGTACCGGCGCCGATCTCGCCCCCGAGCAGGAGGAGGCGGTACGACTGGCGCTCACCTCCAAGGTCGCGGTGCTCACCGGGGGTCCCGGGTGCGGCAAGAGCTTCACCGTCCGCTCCATCGTGGAGCTGGCCAAGGCCAAGCGAGCCAAGATCACGTTGGTGGCGCCGACCGGGCGGGCGGCCAAGCGGCTCTCCGAGCTCACCGGGCACGAGGCCGCCACCGTCCACCGCCTGCTGGAGCTCCGGCCCGGCGGCGACCCGACCTACGATCGCGACAACCCCCTCGACGTCGACCTGCTCGTCGTCGATGAGTCCTCGATGCTCGATCTGATCCTGGCGAACAAGCTGGTGAAGGCGGTGCCCCGCGGTGCCCACGTGCTCCTGGTGGGCGATGTGGACCAGCTCCCCTCGGTCGGCGCCGGCGAGGTGCTGCGCGACCTGCTCGCCTCCCCGGCGATCCCGCGGGTACGGCTGACGCGGATCTTCCGTCAGGCGGAGCAGTCCGGCATCGTGGTCAACGCCCACCGGATCAACTCCGGTTCGTCACCCCACCTCACGGGCTATCCGGATTTCTACTACTTCGCCTGTGAGCCGGAAGAGGATCCCGCCGAGGCGACCGCCGCGCTCACCGTCGACATCGTCGCGCGGCGGATCCCCCGGAAGTTCCGCTTCAACGCCCGGCGGGACATCCAGGTGCTGGCCCCGATGCACCGCGGACCGGCCGGGGCGGGCAACCTCAACATCCTGCTCCAGCAGTCCCTGACCCCCTCCCGCGAAGGACAGCCGGAGCGCCGGTACGGCGGCCGCGTCTTCCGCGTGGGCGACAAGGTCACCCAGCTCCGCAACAACTACGACAAGGGTGCCGCCGGGGTGTTCAACGGCACGGTCGGCGTGGTGACCGACCTGTCGGCGGAGGACCACAAGCTCACCGTGCTCACCGACGAGGACGAGTCCGTCGACTACGCCTTCGACGAACTCGACGAGCTGGCGCACGCCTACGCGGTGACGATCCACCGTTCACAGGGGAGCGAGTATCCGGTCGTGGTCATCCCGATCACCACAAGCTCCTGGATGATGCTTCAGCGCAACCTGCTCTACACCGCGGTCACCCGGGCGAAGCAGCTCGTGGTCCTGGTCGGCTCCCGCCGCGCGCTCGCGGTGGCCGTACGGACCGTCGGGGCCGGACGACGGCACACCGCGCTGGACCACCGCCTCAACCGCTGACGCTCGGCCCAGCCCGGTCCCCCGCGGCGGCCGTACGGACCATCGGCGTACGGTGTCGAAGGATGTCACGGACTGCGGTGGCCGTACCCGTGCTGATGCAACCGAGGTCGGCCGACGGTCGGTCGACACGGATGGCTGCACCGGCTCGGTGAAATGCCGCCGGGCCGGGTCGGTCAGCGGGTGGCGCCGGTTCCCACCCCGTCCGCGGCTTCGTCCAGGCGGGGTCGGACCGGGGCGCCGGCCAGGTCGTGGTAGCGGTGTTCGCAGCCGTAACCCACCCAGCGCCGTGGGCGGGTGACCACGGCGCCGACGATGAATCCGAAGAGCAGGCTGGCGAGGATCGAGAGAAGAAGTCCGAGGCCCATGACGGCTGCCTCCACGCAAAAGAGCCCCTGCTCCGTGGATCGGGAACAGGCTTGCGCCGAAGGTTACGACCAAGGGACGGCGGCGCGCTGAGAGACCATGGGATTTAGCCCGCAATGACCAGATGGATTGTAGGCAAATGCGGCTTTAGTCTGATTAATCAGCTACGGCTGATCAGGAACGCGAATTGTTGAAGCTGATGTTCACCACCGCGATCGCGATCCAGGCGATGAGGACGACGAGGACACCGGCGAACCCACCTGCGGCGCCGAGCGCGATCGCGGTGATCACCAATCCCATGCCCATGGAGCCGAGTGCGAGCCCGACCGCCGCCCCGTGGCTCGACTTTGGGCGCTTGGCGGCACCGGAGGCGGCCAGCCGGGCGTCGACCCGTTTGTCGATCTCCTCGCCGACCCGCTCGACAAAGCTCTCCGCGAGCGCCTTGTCATACTGTGACCCCAGCTCGCTTCGTGCGGCGAGCGTGGAGGCGACCTCGTCGGGCGGCAGGTTGAGCATGCGTTCACGATACATCGCGAGTTTTCCGAACGCGAGCCGATCAACCCGTCCCGTCTAGTCATACATTTCGCGAGAAATCCGCATCGCGGCCTCATGAATCATCGCCCCGTACTGCGGCCACAGGCGCCGGGGGAGCCGCTGCGCCGGGGTCGACACGGTGATGGCCGCGATAGGACGCCGCTCGGGGTCCAGCACGGCCGCCCCCACGGCGTTGACCTCGTCGCGCCACATTCCCGCGTTGACGGCGTACCCGCGGGCCCGTACCTCCTCCAGTGCGGCGAGCAGCGCCGGGAGCTCGGTCACGGTGGATTCGGTGAAGCGTTCGAGCCGGCCCGCGACGATCGGCTCCACCCGCTCCTCGGGCAGATAGGCCAGGTGCACCAGACCGGCCGCGCTCGCGTGGATCGGCGCCTGCGCTCCGATCCAGGTCAGGCTCCGTCCCGGCTGCGTACTCTCCACCTTGTCCAGCAGGACCATCCACGATCGGTCGTGGACCATCAGGCGTACCGTCTCCTTGGTCTGCCGTCCGAGCTCATGCATGATCGGTGTCGCGGCCGCGCGCAGGGTCTTCTCGCGCCGCTGCAGCAGCCCCGCCATCACCAGCGGACGGCTGGTCAGCATCCACCTCGTCTGTTCCCCGTGCTTGGACGGCCGGATCCACTCCACCTCCGCCAGCACCCGCAGGCTCCGCTGCACCGTGCTCTTGGGGAGGTCGAGGAGGCGGGCGAGTTCGCTGACCCCGACCGGCTGGTGGACGGCGACCTCGTCCAGTACGGCGAAGGCGATCGTCACGCTACGCATACGTTGACTCCCCAGTCGGCTTCTCAGGGTCAGCCCAACGGATTATGGCACCCACGTTCCGTTATGCGGCATGGTTTCGAGATATGTAGGGGCTTGGAGGATTTAGTCCTTGTGCTGATCGTCTGCTGGGAGTCAGCGCGTCTGAAGACCCCCGATCGGCCTCCCGCGGGCGACGGTGCCGTCTCCGGCCTCACCCGATTGATTGCGGCGGGCGGAACCCATGGTGACAGCGGATCCGCCTCACCGTTGCAGCAAAGCGTCGCCGAGCGGGGTACGGAAGTAGAGAACCTGGTGGCGATCGCGGCGGGAGGAGACCAATCCGGCGTCGCGCAACGCCGTGAGATGCGCGGACACCCCACTGGGACTCAGTCCGTACTGCTCCGCCAGGGTCGTCGTGGACGTCGGCCGGTCGAGTCCGGCGAGGATCATCGCGCGGGTACGGCCGATCAGCCGCTCCAACGCCTCCGGCGACCCCGCGCTCGGCTGCCGCCACAGGTCGCCCACCCCCCGCACCGGGTAGGAGATGGTCGGCTGCCACGGTGAGGCCGAGATGACGGCGGTGGACGGCCAGATGAAGACGCTCGGCAGCAGCACGACGCCGACCCCGCCGACCAGGCGCTCCCGGACGTAGTGGTCGGACAGGCTCAGGATCCCGTCCTGGTAGGTGAGCTTCTTGTTGATGTCGGTGAAGACCCTGGCCAGTCCGTATTCGGTCAGGGTCCGGGCGCGGTGGGCGATGTCGGCTTCGAGCAGCCGGCGGATACGACCCCAGTAGGGGTGGATCAACAGTTTCCAGCACCGGGCGCAGAGGTCGACGAGCTGATCCCGGGAGGCCGCCGGGTCCTCAAGCAGCTTCTCGATCAGCGCTCGCGCCGCCGGATCGCGCTGGTCGGCGAGGGTGCGACGGAACTCCGAGACGACGGTCTCGGCGGGCACCGCCCGTACCGTCTCCAGTTCCTCCTCGATCTCGATGGCGGGCCGGGCCGGAGGTGGCGACAGAAAATCGGGCGTTTCCCCCCGTAATGGCTGAAGCGCGATAATCGGGCTCAGGTCAAGTCGGGTGAGCTGCTCCTTGACATCTTTCAGCCAAGCCAGATGAAAGGCGTGCCGTCGTACATCATGGATGACACGGACCGCCGCGACAGTCTCCCATAACGGAGATATCGCAAATCTGCTGAAAAGCAGGTCCTCGTCCGTGAATAGCAGCCTATATGCCATATTTCATTCGTTTCTAGATGAATCACTCGCGCTGTGATCCTAGAACAGCCACGGTGAGCGCGTGACCCAGACATCCGTTGATGGGCGATACCGCGACGCACTGGCCATCCCGGAATTCCGCGCGATCTTCATATCCCACGTGGTCTCCATGCTTGGGACGGTGATCACCGAGTTCTCGCTCATGGTGCTCGTGTACGAGCGGACGCAATCCCCGTTCCTCTCCGCGCTCGTCTTCACGCTCGGCTTCTCCCCACACCTGTTCGGCGGAACGCTCCTCAACGCCCTGGTGGACCGCGTCCCGATCCGGCGGCTCCTGGTCGGCTCCAACCTCGTCACCGCGCTGCTCTCCTGTGCCATGGCGATTCCCGGCATCCCCATCGTCGTCCTGCTCCTCCTCGCGTTCTGTGTGGGACTCGTCGCCCCGGTGTTCAGCGGAGCCCGATCGGCCACCCTTCCCGACGTGCTCCCCGATCACGCCTACATCCCCGGCCGCAGCCTGTTCCGGCTCGTCGCGCAGTTGACCCTGATGGCCGGATTCACCCTCACCGGTCTCCTGCTGACCGCGATCGAGCCGCACCTCGCACTCCTGATCGTCGGCGCCTGCTTCCTGCTCTCCGCCGCGGTTCTCCGGTTCGGCACCAAGGAACGCGCGACCAAGAAGGAAACCCAGGGGTCACTCCTGCGGGACTCCCTCTCAGGTCTGCGCCGGGTCATGGCGGTCCCGCCGCTCCGGCGGATTCTGCTCCTCGGCTGGTGGGTCCCCGCACTCGCGATCTTCCCTTCCGCGCTCGCGGTCCCGTACACCCGCGCGCAGGGCTTCGACACCTTCGCCCTCGGCCTCTTCCTGACCGCGATGCCGATCGGAAGCGTGATCGGGGAGCTGTTCGGGGTCTGGCTGAAAATCCGGAGAATCATCCCGCTGGCCGTATGCGTGTTCCTGCCCCAGCTCATGTTCGCCACCGAACCCGGACTATGGCTGTCGATCGCGATCCTGGCGGTTTCCGGTATCGGTTTCGCCCACCATCTCGGCCTCGATCGGCGGCTTATCGAGGCGGCCCCGGAGAACCTGCGGTCCCGCGCCCTCAGTCTGCAGTCCGCAGGATTGATGTTCTGGCAGGGCCTGGGGTTCGCCGTCGCCGGGGCGGCCGCGGAATTCGCCGATCCGACGGTGGTCATCCCGGTCAGCGCGGTCATCGGGCTCGTCTGTGTCATCGCTCTCCGGCGTACGGAACATTCGTCACTTTGACCTCAGTTATGGTGTCCTGTCACTAATCGTAGATCTATTTGTTGGTGATACAGGAGTTTGGGCTACGGTAAGCGCTCGGGCCCATTGTCAGCTTCCCGGCCAGGCTCGCGCGCCGCGAGCCGGGTCGTGCGAGGGGACGGTCGCCCATCCGGCACGATCGCCCCCTGGTGGAGTCCCATGCCCGTCCCCCCTGTCACCCTCCCCCGCGTCACCGCGCTGGTGAAGCAGGCGATACCCCGCGTCCTCGAAGGGGTGATCGCCCCGTTGGTGGTGTTCTACGTGGCACTGGCGGTCCTCGGACTCACCGGTGCCCTCGTCGCCGCGGTCTGCTGGGTCTACGGAGGGGTCGCCTGGCGGCTCATCCTGCGCCGCCCGGTGCCCGGGACGATGGTGCTCGCCGCCATCGCGATCACCGCCCGGGCGGCCCTCGGGTTCTGGACCGGGAGCGAGGTCGTCTACTTCCTGCAACCGGAACTCGGCACGATCTGCATCAGCATGGCGTTCCTCGCCTCGGTACGGCTGCGCAGGCCGCTCGTCCAGAAGCTCACCTTGGACTACATCCATCTGCCCTCGGCCGTACTCCGGCATCACCGGGTACGGCGGTTCTTCGCGCGGATCACCCTGCTCTGGGCCTTCGTCCTGCTCGCCAACTCGGCGATGAGCATCTGGCTGCTGCTGAGCCAGTCCATCGGCGCCTACCTCGTGATCCGCACCTGCGCGGTCGCGGTGGTCAGCGGGGCGGCCCTGGCGATCTCGGTGTACGCCTTCCGCCGGTGCCTGCGCCGGCTGACCGTCGCCGTACCGGCGTGAGACGTCCCACGTGGGACGGCCCCACGTGGGAACGGCTCCGGCCGATCACCAGTACATGACGGCGGACTTGCCCGACTGCCAGGCGGAGTAGAGACGCATCCGCAGGACGTATCTGCGGTCCTGGAAGAGTTTCTGCTTCAGCGTCGCGTTCCGCGGGGCGCCGCTGTCGTCGTCCCCCGTCACGTACCGGAGCTCGTCGCCGACCTGCTCGAAGAGGACGAGCACCACGTCGGTCGAACCGAACGTGCCGAAGGTGTAGTCGCGGGTGGCCTCCGGGGCGATGGAGAAGTCCGCCTGCTGCCCGGAGGCGAGGTCGAGCGGGACGGACTCGAACGGCTTCAGCGGCGGCGGCCCCTCGGGTGCGAGCGGCGGATACCACTGCCGGATGTACTCCGCGTCCACCGGGGAGATGGTGCCCGGCGGGCTTATCCCCTCATTGCGATACTTCTCCGGCGCGAGGATGAGGCCGGGCGGGAACGAGTACTCCATCACCGAGTTCGGGTCCCAGGTCGAGCCCGAGACCTCCTGGGTGTTGAGCTTGCGGAGCACGTTGTGGAAGGTCTGCTGGCGCGTCCAGTTGTTGGGCGGGCCGCCGAGGTGGGCGTAGACGGCCTCTTCGTCCCACTGGATGCCGGTGAAGGGGTTCTGGTGCTCGTGCGGCATGCCGAGCGTGTGCCCGATCTCGTGCAGCGCGGTGGTACGGCCGTACGGCGTGGTGAGGTCCCAGCCGAAGTTCATGGTGCGCTCGTTCACGCCCGCCTGCAGGATCCCCCGGCCGAGGTAGGACCACGAGCCGTCGAAATCCATGAACCCGATCCTGATCTCGGCCTGGTTGCGATCGGAGACCTCGCGGAACTCCAGCCCGATGCCGAGGTCCTTCCAGACCTGGAAGGCGTCCCGGACGACCTGCCGCTGAGCCTCGGCGCCGACCCAGGTGACGAATCGGGACGTGCCGTTGGTGAAGCGGACCTGGGATCCGTCTTCTTTCCGGTCGAAGAAGTAATAATGCAGAGCCGTACCGTTCACCCATTTAGCGCTGAACTGGAGAATTGCGCGTGCCCGATCATGCCCGATCCCCGGAGGAATGACGGGCTCCGACTGGGGCGGAAGCGCACAATAGCTAAACTTCTGATCCATACCGCCTCCTCAACGATCCCTCCGATCCAAGGACCGCGGCGAAGGATCGCCCATCCGGAGAATCCTCCGCGATCAGTCGGCCTTCCGGCCCGGGGACGGCGAATCGGTCACCCGTCCGGCCCACCCGATCCTCAACCTGGGGATGGTTTTCCTCATCATCTAGAGGGATATTCCATGACATTGTGCATAAATGCATAATCAAGTGATTCGGCAGGCACTCCCACCGTGCCAATCTCCGTCATCAGCCCACATCTTTACATAGAGATTGCTGGATTCAACGACTCTGACGCCGCGTTTTCCGACAATGCCCGGATGATCAATGTCGTGCGGGAAACCGCCGCTACGAGTCGAAGCCGACGCCCAAGGCGTCCAGGGTGCGCAGCCACAGGTTGCGGCGGCCCTGGTCCTCGTCCGCCCGGGCGATCGACCAGCGGGTCAGCTGAACCACCCCCGACCGGATCGGCTCGGGCGGGAACGGGATCGGGGTCTGCCGGACCATGGCCAGGCGCGTCCGCTCGGTGGCGGTCCCCGAGAGCAGATCCAGCATGACGTTCCCCCCGAACCGGCTCGCCCCGACCCCGAGCCCGGTGTACCCGGCGGCGTAGGCCACGCGTGCGCCGTACGCCGTCCCGAAGAACGCGGAGAACCGGCTGCAGGTGTCGATCACGCCGCCCCAGCGGTGGCTGAACCGTACCCCGTCGAGCTGGGGAAACGTCTGATAGAAGTGCTCGGCCAGCGTCAGGAACGTCCGGTCGCGCTGGTTGTGCGCACCCTTGATCAGACCACCGTTGTAATAGATCGCGTCGTATCCGCCCCAGAGGATTCGGTTGTCGTGGGTGAGCCGGTAGTAATGGAACCGATTGGCCGAGTCCCCGATGCCCTGACGGTTCCGCCACCCCACCGAGGCGAGCAGGCGCTCCGGGATCGGCTCGGTGACCAGGGCGTAGTCGTAGACCGGGATGACCAGGTGCCGGAGCCGCCGGAGCAGCGGGGCGAAGACGCCCGTGCCCAGGGCGACCTGCCGGGCACGGATCCCTCCCCCGGGCGTGCGGACCGCCATCGAAGCCCCCGCCGCGCGCAGGTCGAGCGCCGGGGTCCGCTCGTGGACGCGGACCCCGAGGGAGAGACAGGCGTCCCGCAACCCCCAGGCGAGCCGCACCGGGTCGATCATCGCGACCCCCCGCCGATCCCACAGCCCGGCCAGGTAGGTGGGCGAATCCACCTCGGCTCGGACCCGGTCCCGGTCGAGCTCCTCGATCGTGTCCCCGCCGCAAAGGCTCCGGGCGGCCGCCGCCTCCTCGGCCAGCTCCGGCACCTGCCACGCCTCGGTCGCCACATGCATCTCGCCGGAGCGCCGGAAGTCGCAGTCGATCCCGTGGCGCGCGACGGTCCGCTCGATCTCGTCCAGGTTGGCCAGCCCCTGGCGCTGGAGCTCCGGCATCTCCCCGGGCCAGCGGGCGAGCCCGTTGCCGATGCCGTGGGTGAGGCTCGCCGCGCAGAACCCCCCGTTACGGCCGGTCGCCGCCCAGCCGATCCGGCGTCCCTCGATCAGGGTCACCGCCCGGCCGGGGTCCCGCTCCTTGGCCAGCAGCGCGGTCCACAACCCGGTGAATCCCCCGCCGATCACCAGCAGGTCGGTCTCGGCGGCGCCGTCGAGCCGGGGCGACTCCGACCGGCCGCGCGGATCGTCGAGCCAGTAGACCCGCCGTTCCGCGTCCTTGATCCCTTTGGCCGGATCCATTCGACCTCCTCACCCTCACCCGATCGGCGAGGTCACGCTTTGCGGCGGGAGGCGACCGCGTTGACGATGGCGAGAGCCGCGCCCAAGGCGAAGATGAGCGTGCCCATCACGTTCACCTGCGGAGGGATGCCCACTTTGACGGAGCCGACGATCCACAGGGGGAAGGTGGAGGTGGAGCCGTTGACGAAGCTTGTCACCACATAGTCGTCGATGGACAGGGCGAAGGCGAGCAGGCCGCCCGCCACCACGCCGGGCATGATCGCGGGCAGGGTCACCAGCCGGAAGGTGTCCCAGGTGCTCGCCCCGAGGTCCCGCGCCGCCTCCTCCAGGGACGGGTCGAGCCCCACCACCCGGGCCCGGACCGTCACCGTGACGAACGCGAGGGCGAACAGCACATGGGCGATGACGATGGTGGCGTGGCCGCGCTGCAGGTTCCCCGAGACGAACAGGGAGAGCAGGGAGGCGCCCATGACCAGCTCGGGGGTGGAGATCGCCGTGAAGATCAGGAAGTTGGAGATCCCCCGGCCCCGGAACCGGTAGCGGCCCAGGGCGAGCCCGAGCAGCGTCCCGATGACGGTGGTCAGCACGGTGGCGGCCACCGCGATGAGCAAAGAGTTGATCAGAGCCTGGGTGAGCCCGTCGATCTCGAAGAGCCGCCGGTACCACTCCAGGGTGAACCCCTGCCAGGAGGTGTTGGAGCGGCTCTTGCGGTCGTTGAACCCGAACAGGATCATCACGGCGATCGGTGTGGACAGCCATACGATGATCAGCCAGGTGTAGGCGTGCAGCAGCCGGTCGCCCAGGCGCCCACGCCCGGTCCCGGCCTTGCGGGCGACGGTGGTCATCGGGCGGCCGCCTCCATCACGTTCTCGGTCCCGAGCGCCCTCGCGTACACGAAGATGCCGATGAGCAGCACCGCCATGAGCATGAACGAGAGCGCCGAGGCGGCCGGATAGTCGTTGTTCACCAGGTACTCGGTGTAGATGATGTTGCCGATCATGGTGTTCGAGGTCCCGCCGAGGATCTGGGCGTTGACCGGATCCGAGGTGGCCGGAATGAACGTCATGAGCACCCCGGCGAACACCCCGGGCAGCGAGAGCGGGAGCACGACCCGGACGAAGGCCTGGAACCGCCCCGCGTACAGGTCCTGGGCGGCCTCGATCACCCGGGGGTCGACCCGCTCCAGCGCCACGTAGATCGGCAACACCATGAAGGGGAGGAAGTTGTAGACCAGCCCCCCGATCACCGCGGTCGTCGTGGCGAGGATGTGGAAGTCGTCGGGGATGAGGCCGAGATCGCGCAGCGGCGCGAGCACGATGCCGTCGTCGGCGAGGAGGAACCCCCAGGAGATCGTCCGCAGGACGAAGGAGACGAAGAACGGCAGCAGGATCAGGAAGAGGTAGACCGATTTTCGGCGACCGGCTTTGAAGGCGATCCAGTACGCCATGGGGTAGGCGACGACCAGCATGATGACCGTCGCGATGCCGCCGTACACGATCGAACGCAGGAACTGCGTGTGGTACTGCGCGAACACCTCACCGAAGATCGCGATGTTGAAGGTCTGGCTGAAGCCGTCCATGAGGTTGCCGGTCTGCAGGGCGACCGAGGCCATGGTGGCGATCGGCACCACCAGGAAGACGGCGAGCCAGAGGCCGCCGGGCAGGGCGAGCAGGTACGGCGCCAGCGCCGCCCGTACCCGCCTCATCGCGCCGCCGTTTCGGGGAGTCGGATCTCGCGCACGGCCCTATCCCTGAGTGATCGGCTGGAAGATGTTCTGGAAGGACTGCTCCTCGGCGTTGCTCAGTGTCTTGTAGCTGCGCAGCCGGGCGTAGTCCGCGTCGCTGGGGAAGATCGCCGAGCTGGAGACCATCAGCTCCATCGCCTTCTTGTCCTCGCCGCTCAGACTGCCGACCTTGGCGGACAGGACGTCCTTGACGGCCGGCACCGGGGTGACGTACTGAATGAACTCCGCGAGCTGCGCGGCGGTGTCGGGCTTGTAGAGGTAGTCCATGAGCGCGAGCGCGTCGACCGGGTTGGCGGCGCCCTTGGGGATCATCATGGAGTCCACCCAGATCGTCCCGCCCTCCTGGGGGACGACGAACTCCACCGGCTCGCCGGCGAGCTGCCGCTGGAAGACGTCGCCGGACCACGCCATGCTCAGCCAGATGTCGCCGCGGGCCACCGCATCGATATACGACTGATCGTAATATTTCCGGACAATGCCAGCTTCGCGCTGCTCCTTGAGCTTCGCCCCGGCCTTCTCCCAGTCGGGCAGGGTCGACTTGTCCGGGTCGATGCCGAGCGCGAACATCGCGAAGTTGGCGATCTCCTGGGTGTCGGACATCATGCCGACCTTCCCCTTGTATTTCGGATCCCAGAGGGACTGAATACTGGTGATCTTTTCCTTCACGAACTCGGTGTTGACCGCGATCCCGGTGATCCCCGCCTGGAACGGAATCGAGTAGGTGTTGTTCGCGTCGTAGGACGGGTTCTTGAACTTCGTCCCCGCGTTCGCCGCGAAGTTGGGGAGCTGCGCGTGGTCGAGGGGGATCAGATAGCCGAGCTGCTGCATCTTGGTGAAATGGATGCCGTTGGTCATGACGACGATGTCGTAACCCAGCGGCTGACCGGCGCGCAGCTGCGGCTCGGACTTTCCGAAGAAGTCGGCGTTGTCCTGGATGACTTCCTTGTACTCCCAGGCGATCCCGGTCTCCTGCTGAAACGTCTTCAGCGGATCACGGCCCTCCGGCATGTACTCCGGCCAGTTGGCGAAGACCACCTTGCCGTTCTTCTGCTTCCCCGCCCAGAACTTCTCCATCTCGCTCTGCCGGGGAGGCGCGGCCTTCTGCCCCTGGACACCGCAGGCGGCCAGGGCGAGACCGGCCGCGGAGAGTCCGGCGAGCCGCAACGCCTGTCTGCGGGTGACGAGTGACGCGTCCTGACGCCCGAAGCGTGACTGGGTCAATCCACGGAACAGCTGTGACATGGGGAGCTCCAGGAGGTGGGACTAGGCGCCGCGGAGGGCGTACGAGTGCTGGGGCCGCCAGGACAACCACACCGAGTCGCCGCGCTCCGCCGTACTCGTGCCGTCCATGGCGTTCTGTTCGAAGACGGTCACCTCGGCGCCCCCGTCGAGGGTGACCACGTAGCTGTTGTAGGTCCCGAGGTACACGACCTCGGAGACGGTCCCCCGGACCTGCGAAACCTCCTGATCCCGCCGCTGCCTGGCGATAGTGATCTTCTCGGGCCGCACGGTGATGACGGCGGCCTCCCCCTGCCCCGGGGCCGACCCCGAGGGGATCAGGATCCGATCGTCGGATCCGAGGCTGAGTACGGCGTGCGCGCCGTCGACCGCGGAGACGGTCCCGTTGATCAGGTTGGAGGTGCCGATGAACCCCGCCACGAAGGCGGTCGCCGGCTGCTCGTAGATCTCCCGCGGCCCGGCGAGCTGCTCCACCACACCGTCGTTCATGACGGCGATCCGGTCGCTCATGGTGAGCGCCTCGCTCTGATCGTGGGTGACGTAGACGAAGGTGATCCCGACCTCACGCTGAATGCGCTTGAGCTCGATCTGCATCGTGTGGCGGAGCTTGAGGTCCAGGGCACCGAGCGGTTCGTCCAGCAGGAGCGCCCGCGGGCGGTTGACCAGGGCTCTGGCCAGGGCGACCCGCTGCTGCTGCCCGCCGGACATCTCCCTCGGACGACGCTTCTCCCGCCCGGTCAGGCCCACGACCTCCAGGATCTCCCCGACCCTGGTCTTGATCTCCTGGGCGGCCACCTTGCGGCGCTTCAACCCGAAGGCCACGTTCTCCCAGACGTTCATGTGCGGGAACAGGGCGTAGGACTGGAAGACCATGTTGACGTCACGGCGGTTCGGCGGGACGTCGGTGACGTCCTGGCCGTACAGGCGGACCACACCCCGGGTGGGATCCTCGAAACCGGCGATCATGCGCATGGTCGTGGTCTTGCCGCAGCCCGACGGACCGAGCAGCGAGAAGAACTCTCCTTCGGCGATGTCCAGACTGACGCCTTTGACCGCGTGGACGACTTCGCCGTGAACGGTGTATTCCTTCGCCACGTCGACAAGCTCGATCGCGGACGTGCGATCTACGCGAGCGTTGGCCGTAACCGCCCCGGCGACCTGGGGTTTTACCATCTATCAGCCACCTTTACTCGCCTATATAGTGCATTACATGCTTAATGCGGGTGTAGTCCTCAAACCCATATATAGATAGATCTTTGCCGTAGCCCGAGTGCTTGAACCCCCCATGCGGCATCTCCGAGACAAACGGAATATGGGTGTTGACCCAGACGGCGCCGAAGTCCAGGCGCTTGGTCATCCGCATCGCCCGCCTGTGGTCGTTGGTCCAGACACTCGCCGACAGGCCGTACCTGACGTCGTTGGCCCAGCGGACCGCGAGATCCTCGTCGGTGAAGCTCTGCACCGTGATCACCGGGCCGAAGACCTCGTCCTGGACCAGCTCGTCGTCCTGCTCCAGGCCGGAGACGACCGTGGGGGCGAACAGATAGCCCCGATCGCCGACCTGGTGTCCCCCGGCGAGCACCTCGCCACGGGTCCGCTCCATGAAGCCCTTCATCACGGCCAGCCGATCGGCGTTGTTCACCGGGCCGAAGTCGGCGTCCGCCACGTCGAGCCCGCCGACCTTGGTGCCGCGGGCCGCCTCGGCCAGCGCGGCGGTGAAGTCATCGGCGATCCGCGCGTCGACGAGCACCCGGCAGGCCGCCGTACAGTCCTGACCTGCGTTGAAGTAGCCCGCGCCCGCGATCCGCGCTGCGGCCGACGCCACGTCGGCATCGTCGAACACGACCACGGGGGCCTTGCCGCCAAGCTCCAGATGGACCCGCTTGAGATCCGCGGCGGCCGCCCGGGCGACCTCCATGCCCGCCCGCACCGATCCGGTGAGCGCCAGCATCTGCGGGACGGGGTGGGCGGTGAGCGCACGGCCGGTGTCCCGATCGCCGCAGATCACGTTGAAGACGCCGGGCGGGAAGAACTCCGCGGCGATCTCGGCGAGGAGGAGCGTGCTCACCGGTGTGGTCTCGGACGGCTTAAGCACCACCGTGTTCCCGGCCGCGATCGCGGGGGCGAACTTCCACACCGCCATCATCATCGGGTAGTTCCACGGGGTCACCTGGCCGACCACACCGATCGGCTCCCGCCGGATACTCGAGGTGTGGTCCGCCAGGTACTCGCCGGTCGCCTTCCCCTCAAGAATCCGTGACGCGGCAGCGAAGAAGCGGATATTGTCCACCATGGGCGGAACTTCATCGCTCATCGTAAGTCCGCGTGGTTTACCGGTGTTTTTACACTCAGCTTCCACGATCTCCTCAGCGCGAGCCTCCACGGCGTCCGCGAACTTCAGGAGAGCGTTGCTCCGCTCCTGCGGCGTGACATCGCGCCACTTCTCGAACGCGGCCGCCGCGGCGCGGTAGGCGGCGTCCACATCCCGTTCGCCGGAGACGGGGGCCTGGGCGTAGACCACCCCGGTACTTGGATCGATCACCTCGGAGAGGCTGTCGCTCTCGGCGTCCGTAAACTCCCCGTTGATGAAGTTCTGCAGCCGGGCTCTCACAGCGGACTCCTCCGGTTCCAGTGGCCGAGTCCTGGCGACTCTGGCAGAGTAAGCTACGCAAGACAAGGGATTTCGTGGTGAATATATCAAATTGCGACGAAATCCCTTGATCATGGCAGGAAGACCTGACACGATTGCGCATCCAGGCTTCAAGTCGGCCCCGCGGCTGGACAAGGGATGCCGTGTCCTCAAGCCCCGGAGGGAAGGCGTTCACGGCATGTCGACTCCACTGAGAGGCACCCGTCGCCCCAACGACACGTCACCGGCGACGATCGTGCTCGACGACATCTCCAAGCAGATCATCGAACAGCTCCAGGCGGACGGACGACGCCCCTACGCCACGATCGGGAAGGCGGTCGGCCTCTCCGAGGCCGCGGTCCGCCAGCGGGTGCAACGACTCCTCGAAGCCGGCGTCATGCAGATCGTCGCCGTCACCGACCCGCTCACCCTGGGCTTCTCCCGGCAGGCGATGATCTCCATCAAATGCGAGGGGGACCTGGAGACCGTCGCCGACGAGCTGTCCGCCATCGACGAGATCGACTACGTGGTCCTGACCGCCGGATCCGTCGACATCATGTGCGAGGTGGTCTGCGAAGGCGACGGGCACCTCCTGGAGATCCTCGGCAAGATCCGCGCGATCCCCTCGGTCCGCACCACCGAGACCTTCGTCTACCTCAAACTCCGCAAGCAGACCTACTCCTGGGGCACCCGCTGACCGGCGTCCCCACCCCGCACATCCGTACGGCGTAGCCGCACCCCGCTCCATGGTCTACGCCGTACGGCGCCACACGCACCCGTACGGCCCGCTCCGCAGCCTCCCCGCCGTAGCCCCGAAACGACGCCGCACAGACCCATGCGGCCCGCCCGCCGCTGCGGCGACCTCCAGGGGATACCGCCTGACCTGCACATACTGTACGGAGACAACTCGGCGCCACACCCCGCGCCGTCAGCGTCAGGCGGACTCCGTACGGCGTACCCGCGGCAACCACACCGGACCCGATGTCGCGCGAACCTCCGCGCCCCGGCGCCGGCCGACCGGCCCGCACACGCCGCGCAGCCCACAGCGATGCCACACGGGCCTGGACGGCCCACTCCACGGCCATCCCACCTGACCTGCACGTACTCGGCGCCACACCCCGCGCCGTCAGCGTCAGGCGGACTCCGTACGGCGTACCCGCGGCAACCACACCGGACCCGATGTCGCGCGAACCTCCGCGCCCCGGCGCCGGCCGACCGGCCCGCGCACGCCGTACAAGTGCCTGGTCCTACGCCCCAGCCAGGGCCGCGCCGATTCGTACGGCGTAGTCGGCGGCCTCGGCGTCGTCGCCGTACTTGGTCCGCGGCCAGAAGAAACCGCGGAGCCCGTCGCCCCTGACCCGCGGCACCACGTGGACGTGCAGGTGCGGCACGCTCTGGCTGACCCGGTTGTTCAGGGCCACGAACGTGCCGTCGGCCCCGAGGCCGGCCTCCACCGCGACGGACACCTCGCGGACCCGGCCGAAGAACGGTTCGATCGACGCCGCCGGCAGATCGGCCAGCGTCTCCACGTGCGCGCGGGGCACGACCAGGACATGGCCCTTGAAAACCGGCCGGGCGTCGAGAAACGCGACCGTGTGCTCGTCGGAGAGCACGACGTGCGCGCTCCCGTCACCCGCCCGCCCGGGCGGGGTCCCGCCGGCGATCGCGCAGAACACACAGGGCCGATCGGTCCCGCCTCGAGCCCGGCTCACCCCTCCGACGCCCCGGTGGGGTTGGCCGCCAGCTGACCGCAGGCGCCGTCGATCTCCCGGCCGCGGGTGTCCCGGACCGTGACCGCGACCCCGTGGAACTCAAGCCGCCGGACGAAGGCCCGCTCGTCCTCCGGCCGCGAAGCGGTCCACTTGGAGCCGGGCGTGGGGTTGAGCGGGATCAGGTTCACATGGACGAGCCTGCCCTTGAGCAGCCGTCCCAGCAGGTCGGCCCGCCATTCCTGGTCGTTGACGTCGCGGATGAGGGCGTACTCGATGGAGACCCGCCGCTTGGTCTTCGCCCCGTACGCCCACGCGGCGTCGAGGACCTCGTCGACCTTCCACCGCGTGTTGATCGGCACAAGGGTGTCCCGCAGCTCGTCGTCGGGAGCGTGCAGCGACACCGCGAGGGTGACCGGGATCCCCTCCTCGGCGAGTTTGCCGATCGCGGGCACGAGCCCGACGGTGGAGACCGTGACACCCCGGGCGGAGATGCCGAGCCCCTGCGGGGACGGGTCGACCAGGCGGCGGACCGCGCCGATCACGGCCTTGTAGTTGGCCAGCGGCTCGCCCATGCCCATGAAGACGACGTTGTTCACCCGCCCCCGCCCGCCGGGGACGTCGCCCCGGGCGAGTGCCCGTGCTCCCCCGACCACCTGGGCGACGATCTCCGCGGTGGTCAGATTGCGGGTGAGACCCGCCTGCCCGGTGGCGCAGAAGGGGCAGTTCATCCCGCATCCGGCCTGAGACGACACACACATCGTCGCCCGGTCGGGGTACCGCATCAGCACGGACTCGATCAACGTGCCGTCGAACGCCCGCCAGAGGGTCTTCTGGGTGGTGTCGTCGTCGCAGGAGATGACGCGGACCCTGGTCAGCAGATCGGGGAGAAGCGCGGTGACCAGGCGATCCCGGGTGACGGCCGGAAGATCGCTCATCTCGGCGGGGTCCGCGGTCAGCCGGTCGAAGTAGTGACGGGAGAGCTGGTCCGCCCGGAACGGCTTCTCGCCCAGCTCGGCGACGGCGGTACGCCTCTCCTCCATCGACAGGTCGGCGAGGTGCCGCGGTGGCTTCGGGCGACGCGGGGGGATGAACGTTAGCTGGGCGGACATATCCTTCTCACGGGTCTGGAGGTATATCGATTGTGACGCGGAACCACAGGCCGAGGGCCTCTCTGATCTAAAGTCCAGAACTATGGCGGTATTCCGGAAAAGCGGCAGCACTCCGGATGGGACGAATGTCATCCTGACCGACACGAATCCGTACGGCAGCCGCAGACTCGTCGTCGAGTCCGACCACATCTCCTCAGTAGCGTATCTGTGCGATCCGCAAGGCGTGGTCAAAGGCGCCGTATGGCTGGCCAACCATCAGGCGGCTCCCCCCGCCATCGATCTCGGCCGCCTCAACGACGGGCTCTCCCCCGTCATGCCGCGCTCCTGCACCTCCCACCCCCTGGGCAGCCCCCCGATCGACCCGGACACCCTCGACGTGGTCTGGTTCGAGGAAGGGGACGGTGTCGTCCTCTACGAGCAGGGGACCATCCTGGCCGTCATCCCCGGCTGGGCCGACATGACCAGGGGCATCCCCGGGTTCTCCCTGCACACCATCGGGGAGACCCCGTTCGCCTGGTCGCTGCGGGACGCCCTCGGGGGGCTCGACCGCCGGATCTCCGGAGCGAAGGCGTACTGGGAGTGGCGCCGGGGCTCCGGAGCCTGGGAGACGTTCCAGCAGTTCATCATGGGGCACCTCAGCAGCAGGCTCGGACCGGGCGGCCGATACTGGGACGCCAGCGACGACCGGGTGCCCACCATCGGGATCACCGAGCGACCGCCCCGCCAGGACCGGGACTACACCCTGCTCTCCACGGTCGGCATGAGCTGCCAGCGCATGCCGAGCATCGAGCAGTACGTGGAACGGTCGGGCGAGTTCGCCCGCGTCGAACTGGCCATGGCGACCCGCGGGGACGGCAGGCAGGCGGCCCGGCTGTTCCCCTGGCTCGCCCAGTACCCCTGGCACTCGGTCACCTGGCTCGGCCACGGCCACATCGCCCGCTGGTACCACGATCCCGCCACGTTTCCGCTGGGCCCGCCCTGGAGCGCGGTGCTCCTGCTCTCCGACGACGGCACCCTGCCCGGGGGAAAGGCGCCCGACCTGTCGGGATTCACCTTCGGCGGAGACGTCGTCCGGTGGCTCTGGCTCCTGCCGATCAGTGAAGCCGAACGCCGGCTGGCGGCCGAACGCGGATACCCCGCGCTGGTGAAGCACCTGACCGCTCAGGGCCGAGGCTGGCTGATCGGGTGACCGGCGGGTCCCGGCCTATCCGGCCACCGGGACGAAGAGCGCGAGCAGCAGCCAGGCCGGCACCACCGCGGCGAGGAGCGAGTCCAGCCGATCCATGAGCCCGCCGTGCCCGGGGAGCAGACTGCTCATGTCCTTGATCCCCAGATCTCGTTTGATCATGGACTCGACGAGGTCGCCCAGCGTCGCGCAGACCACCACCACGGCGCCGAACACCGCTCCCTGCCACCAGGCCGCGCCGAGCAGCGTCACCATCAAGATCACGCCGGTGGCGACGCAGAAGACCACCGAGCCGGCGAAGCCCTCCCACGTCTTCTTCGGGCTGATCACGGGTGACATCCTGTGCCGGCCCAGCGTGATCCCCGCGAAGTATCCTCCGATGTCGCTGGCGACGGTGACGGCGACGAAGACGACCACCCGGTGGCTGCCGTCGGGTGCCGCGAGCATGACCCCCACGAATCCCGCGAGAAACGGAGCGTAGGCGGTGACGAACACCGAGGCCGTGGTGTCCTTGACGTAACCGGTCACCCCGGCCGGCATCCGCCAGACCAACAGGGTCAGCAGCGTCAGCGCGAACACCGCGACCAGCGCCGTCGGCCCGCCCTGATATCCGGCGGCGAGCATGGCCACCATGCCGACCAGGACCGGCACGACCGGCACCGTGATCTCGCGGAACGCGAACGCGCGGGCGAGTTCCATCACACCGAAGCCGACCGCCACGGCGACCACGACGAGGAAGAGTTCCTTGACGGTGTAGAGCGAGCCCACGATGAGCACGCCGAACACGACCCCGACGGCGATGGCCGCGCCAAGGTTACGGCCCGCGCGTCCACCGCTCCGCGCCGCCGGAGCGGGCTTCCCCGAGTCGGAGGAGCCACTCTCCCCGGGAGCGTTCTCCGCATCCGGGGACGACGTTTCCCCGCCGTCGGCCGTACCCGAATCCGAGGCCTCGGGATCACCCATAGCTGCCCTGTCCTTGCCGGCCACTGGAGACAGACTCACAGCGCTCGTTCCCATCCTGTCGCCGCGAACCGTCGAGTGCCGACCACCCGTCCGTCCCCGCGAGCCCGTGCCTCAGACCTCGAGAAGCTCGGCTTCCTTGTGCTTGAGCAGCTCATCGATTTTGGCGACGTGCTTCTGCGTGAGCTCGTCGAGTTCCTTCTCCGCGCGGCGAACCTCGTCCTCACCCGCTTCGCCGTCCTTGACCATCTTGTCCAAGGTCTCCTTGGCACGACGCCGGATGTTGCGGATCGAGACCTTGCCGTCCTCGGCCTTGTTCTTGGCGATCTTGATGAACTCCTTGCGCCGCTCCTCGGACAGGTCGGGGAAGACCACCCGGATGACCGTGCCGTCGTTGCCGGGGTTGACCCCGAGATCGCTGTTGCGAATGGCCTTCTCGATCGCGGCCATCGAGCTCTTGTCGTAGGGCTGAATGATCACCATTCGCGGCTCGGGCACGTGGAACGACGCCAGCTGCTGCACGGGCGTGGGCGTGCCGTAGTACTCCGCCGTGATCTTGTTGAACATCGACGGGGTGACACGGCCGGTACGAATACCGGCGAAGTCGTCCTTGGCCACTCCCACGGCCTTGTCCATCTTTTCCTCGGCTTCGAGGAGGGTCTCGTCGATCACTTCGGCTCCCTAGTTCCCTGCCGGACTCACGAGCGTGCCGATCTTCTCACCGCGCACGGCCCGCACGATATTGCCGTCACCCATCAAATCGAACACCACGATCGGCAGACCGTTGTCCATGCACAGGCTGATCGCCGTGGCGTCCATGACCTGCAGACCCCGGGTCAGCACCTCGTGGTAGTCAAGCTGATCAAAGAGTACGGCGTCAGGGTTCTTCCTGGGATCCGAGTCGTAGACCCCGTCCACCTGAGTGCCCTTGAGCAGAGCCTCGGCACCGATCTCCAGAGCCCGCTGAGCCGCGCAGGTGTCGGTGGAGAAGAACGGCGAACCCAGACCGGCGCCGAAGATGACCACGCGGCCCTTCTCCAGATGCCGGATCGCACGGCGCGGGATGTAGGGCTCGGCGACCTGCTGCATGTTGATGGCGGACTGTACCCGGGTGTCGATACCCCGTTTCTCCAGGAAATCCTGGAGGGCGAGACAGTTGATGACCGTCCCGAGCATGCCCATGTAGTCGGCTCGGGCCCGATCGATACCGCCCTGGGAGAGCGCGGCGCCGCGGAACATGTTCCCTCCGCCGACCACGACCCCGACCTGAACCCCCTCGCGTACGGCGGCGGCGACGGACTCGCTCAGGCTGGCCACGACGGTCGGGTCGATGCCGATCGGCTCCCCGCCGGCGAACGCCTCACCGGAGAGCTTGAGCACCACGCGCTTCCAACGCAAAGGTGAGGCCACCGGCCTGGCGGGTGATCTGTTCTCCTGCACGGCGGCGGCCTCCCTGCGGTTGCGGCGACGCGGCCCCTTCGTGGCGACTTCCCACGAGGGCCCGCGTCCCCTCGGTTCTGTTCTTCGGCTCCAGACCTAGCGTAAGGCCTAGGCCTGGCCGACCTTGAAGCGCGTGAAGGCGAGGACGGAGACGCCGCTCTCCTCGAGCAGCTTGGCCACCGACTTCTTGTTGTCCTTGACGAAAGCCTGGTCGAGCAGGACGAAGTCCTTGAAGAACCCGTTGACCCGGCCCTCAATGATCTTCGGAAGCGCGGCCTCCGGCTTACCCTCCTCGCGAGCCATCTCCTCGGCGAGTGCGCGCTCCTTCTCAACCGTCTCGGCGGGCACGTCGTCACGGGTGAGGTACTTCGGCGCCATCGCGGCGATGTGCTGCGCGAGGTCCTTGGCGACCTCGGCGTTCTCCTGCGCGAGCTGGATCAGCACGCCGACGGTCGGCGGAAGCTGCGGGTCGGACTTGTGCATGTAGGAGGAGACGTGGCCGCCCTCCTGCACCGTGAACCTGCGGATCTCGATCTTCTCGCCGAGCGCCGCGTTGGCCTCGTCGAGGAGCTCCTTGACGCTCCTGCCGTCCACCTCGGAGGCGAGGAGCGCGTCGACGTCGGCCGGCTTGGCGTCGAGAACGTGGGCGACGACCTTGGCCGCCAGGTCCTGGAACCGCTCGCCCTTGGCCACGAAGTCGGTCTCGCAGTTGAGCTCAAGCAGCGCGCCGAGCGAGCCGCCCTCGTGCTTCACCGCGATGAGGCCGTTGGAAGCGGTGCGCGCCTCGCGCTTGCCCACGTCCTTGGCACCCTTGAGACGGAGCAGTTCGACGGCCCGGTCGAAGTCGCCCTCCGCCTCCTCCAACGCCTTCTTACAGTCCATCATGCCGGAAGCGGTCAGCTCACGGAGCCGCTTGACGTCGGCCATGTTGACGCTAGCCATTGTGGTTGTTCCTCGTCGTTACGATTCCAGGCCGCCTTTCCGGCGGCGCAGTGGTCAGAAGGGCCTATGCCCGGGGAGTCCCCGCTCCCCAGGCGTAGGCGACGGCGGCTTGATCAGGCCTGCTCACCCTTGGCGGCCTCATCGGTCTCGGCCTGGGCCTCGGCGACCGCTTCGGCGACCGGCTCGGTCGGGGCGGGCTGCTCGGCGACGGCCTCAACCGCGGCGGCCTCGGCGGGCGCCTCGGAGCGGGCCAGCAGCTCACGCTCCCACTCGGCCAGCGGCTCGGCGACGCCCACACCCTCCGGCTTGGCGTCGCCGCGGGAGACACCGGCCCGGGCCATCAGGCCGTCGGCGACCGCGTCGGCGATGACCCGGGTGAGCATGGTGACCGCGCGGATCGCGTCGTCGTTGCCCGGGATCGGGTAGTCGACCTCGTCCGGGTCGCAGTTGGTGTCCAGAATGGCGACCACCGGGATGCCCAGCTTGCGGGCCTCGTTGATCCCGATGTGCTCCTTCTTGGTGTCGACGACCCACACGGCGCTCGGCACACGGGACATGTCCCGGATACCGCCGAGCGTGCGCTCCAGCTTGTCCTTCTCCCGACGGCGCATCAGGAGTTCCTTCTTGGTGAGCCCGGAGCCGGCGACGTCGTCGAAGTCGAGCTCCTCAAGCTCCTTGAGGCGCTGGAGCCGCTTGTGCACGGTGGAGAAGTTGGTCAGCATGCCGCCCAGCCAGCGCTGGTTGACGTAGGGCATGCCGACGCGGGTGGCCTGCTCGGCGATGGCCTCCTGCGCCTGCTTCTTCGTGCCGATGAACATGATCGTGCCACCGTGGGCGACGGTCTCCTTGACGAAGTCGTACGCGCGGTCGATGAACGAGAGCGACTTCTGCAGGTCGATGATGTAGATGCCGTTGCGCTCGGTCAGAATGAACCGCTTCATCTTCGGGTTCCACCGACGGGTCTGGTGGCCGAAGTGGACGCCGCTCTCAAGCAGCTGCCGCATGGTGACGACGGGGGCCGGGGACATGTGGGTCCTCCTGGTTGGGCGCCCGCTCGCACGGGCGCGTTCTCGGTTGTGCGCGGCAGTCGAGTACGACTGCCGCCCTGGCGCCCACCGAGCCGCTCCCGCCGCGTCTGCGACATACCATCTGATACATCGGCGACGCGGACCGAAGGGATCGTGCTCCGCCGCTTTGGGTTACCCCTAGGCGATGAGCAGGCGCGCGAAATCGACTCGTGTCAAGCGAGCCGTCGATAAGAGTGTACCCGTCGCACGCCCCCTCCTCGCGCCAACTTGGGCAAGCAGGTCTGCTTTCTCCACCACCTTCCACCCAATCGGTCGCCCCGCGATCAATGTGGGTCGGGCCCGGGAACAAGGCCGGCGGGACGGCCGGCCCTTCGGGCCCCGCACGCCGGGGAATCCGGTCACCGGGCGGAGCAAGCGCGTCGGCGTCCCAGAACGGAAGCAGTCGCACCACGCCGAGGCCGAGCAGCAAAAGCGGGTCGAGGTACCGGACGCCCCGCCGCAGCCCCCAATGAAGACAGGCCGTGGGACAGTGGCCCGGCCTGTCCTCCAGCGTCCCCAGCGGCACACCGCCGGCCACTTCCTGGCCATGCCGTACCTCGGCTCGGACCGGGAGGTAGGTGGTGCGCAGTCCCCCTTCGTGGTGGACCACGACCACGCCCCGACCGGCGAGCGGGCCCGCGTGGCCCACCAGCCCGGGCCCGGCGGCCAGCACGGGGTCGCCGGGCAACGCGGCCAGGTCCACCCCCCGATGCCCGGGCAGCCACGGCCGATCGGGCGGCGCGAACGCACGGAGCACCCGAGGAGCCCCGGCCAGCGGAGAACGCCACCCCGCAGCCCCGGACGGAGCTCCCCCGACCCCGTCGCCAACGGGGAGAGGACCCGGCCCCGCGACCGGCGTCAGATCCTCGACGTGCGCGACCGGGTCGGCCACCCGATGAGCCGGCCGATCGGACGGTGGTGCGGCCCCGGCCGAGGCGCCCTGGTTGAAGGAGCCCAGAAAGACCACGCAGAGAAGGGCGACGGTGCGGCGTGCGGCTGTCATGAGGGGAGTGTGTCCGGATCCGGACCGGCCGGGGACGACAGAACCCGGTTCTGTGGACAGTCGCCCGGACGCCTGTGGAAAACCCGGAACGCCCTGCCGGCCGACGGGACCCCACCCATCAGGCAGCGCCGGCGACGGGCCCACCCGCACCACCAAACCGATCGGTGACCCGTAGCCGAGACGACGCCACGAGGGCTGAAATCCCAGGACAGATCCACGCCTTCCGGTATCGACTGGACGTCGTACCCGATTCACCGGAATGATCCGTTCATGGATCCCCTCCCGAGGAGGAAGTCCCGCCGGGGTGGGAGCGGAACGCGTCCGCCGTCGCGAACAGGCGTTCCACCGACGTAGGACGCCGAGACGGGGACGGGGGTGCTCGGGCCAATGGCGCGGGACGGATCCGTCCCCACGGCCCCGGACGGCCGGAGATTTCGCCGGCTGTGGGCGGTCGCCGGCGGGGTCGTCCTGGGGTTCACGGTCACCGCCTGCGTGGTGACCCTGCTCTCCTGGATGTGGCGTCAGTCCGAGATCCAGCGGCACGAGTATCGACGGCCCGCCCAGCTGCGGATCGAGGTCAAGGACACCGAGGTGACCGTACTGGCCTCGGGCAGGGACACCGTAACGGTCGAACGGAGGCTGACCTGGGCCGTCGGCAAACCGGTCGCGGAGGAGGCCTGGCAGGGCGACACCCTCAGGTTGAGCCTGGACTGCCCGCCGGAGCCGCAGCTGCCCGGGTGCGCGGCGACGTACCGGATCTGGGTGCCCTCCGGGCTCCCGATCATCGCGCACACCTCGTCCGGTCCGGTGAGGCTGGTGAACCTGAACGGTCCCGTCCGGGTACGGACGGAGTCGGGGGACGTCTCGGCCGACCGCCTCGGCCCCGTGTCCGCCGACGTCGGCACCGACTCCGGTGACGTACTCCTGGAGTTCGCCGGCCTTCCCCACGACGTCACGGCGCGGTCCACGACGGGTGACGTCGTCATCGCGGTGCCACCGGAGCAAGGATACGACGTGCGGGCCGTCGCCGCCGGGGAACTGCGATCCGTGGACGTCCGGGTCGACCCCACGGCCCCCACCAGGATCGAGGCGACCAGCGAACACGGCGGCGTCTCCATCGGGAACACGTTCGATGCCCCGTGACCTCGGCGACCGCGCGGCCCCGCGCACGGCGCGCGTGATCCGGGGCCTGCGCACGCCGTTCCGCGGGTCGCCGTCCGCCACGCTGAGGTCGGCGCTCCACCTCGCCGCCGGGTTTCCGATCGGCTTGATCGGCTGCGTCGTGCTGCTCGGATTGAGCGTGGTCACCATGAGCCTCGCCCTGTCCTTCGTCCTGACGGTGCTCGCGATCCCCGCGCAGGCCGTCCTGGTGTACGGCGTCCGCGCCTGCACCGCGATCCAGCGCTCCCGGTTCGCCGTCCTGCTCGATGTGCACATCCCGCCCACCCCACGGCCGGTCGCGACCGGCCGGCTCAAGCGGGTGCTGCGCGAAGCCCGGGCCGAGGCGACCTGGCGTCAGCTCTCTTACCACCTGCTCGCGCCGCTCATCACCGTGATCGGTTTCGGGCTGACGGCCGGCGGCCTGGCGATCGGGCTGACCTTCGGCACCGTGGTGCTGCACGCGTGGGCGCGGCCGGGCGTCACCGTGTTCGGCTGGGACCTCGGCGATCCGATCACGGTGCTCACGTTGACGGCCGTCGGCTTGACGGCGCTGGCGGCGACGCCGTGGGTGGCCCGCACGGCGGCGGCCGCGGACGTCACCGCGGCCCAGGCCCTCCTCGGCAACCGACGGGAGCGGGAGCTGGTCGAGGGCCGGGCCCGGCTGCTCACCGTGATCGACGCCGAACGCCGCCGGATCGAACGGGACCTGCACGACGGCACACAGCAGCGGCTGACCGCGTTGGCGATGAATCTGGGCATGGCCCGGGAAACCCTGACCGGGGTCCCCGAGGCGGCGATGCGGACGATCGTCGAAAGCCACGAGGAGGCCAAGCTGGCCCTGGCCGAGCTACGGGGATTCGTGCGCGGCCTGCATCCGGCCGTACTGGACGAACGGGGTCTGGACGCGGCGCTGTCCGGACTCGCCGACCGTTCGCCTGTGCCGGTCGAGGTCACGGTCGACCTGCCGGATCGCCCGCCGGGCGTCATCGAGTCGGTCGCCTACTTCGTGGTCTCCGAGGCGTTGACCAACGCCGCGAAACACTCCGGAGCCAGCCGGGTCGACGTCGTCGTCCGTCGGCAGGGCGACCGGCTGCTGGTCCACGTCACCGACGACGGGCGCGGCGGCGCCGTGGTCGGCTCGGGCAGCGGACTGCGCGGACTCGCCGAGCGCGTCCGATCGGTGGACGGGTCGTTCACGATGGACAGCCCGCCGGACGGCGGTACGGCCATCCGGGTGGAGCTTCCCTGCGGCGCAGCCTCGGCGTGACCGTCGCATCGGGTGCGGGTCACGCCGAGGCGGCTCCGGCTCCGCGGACGGGCCCCCGCGGCTCGACCGTCCTGCGGTGCCACCGGGCGCGAACACGGCGCCCGGGATCGGCGGGGTGTGCCGCCGCTACCCGGCTCCCCGTCCGGAACCGGCCGGATACGCCTCCGGCCTCGGCGCGGGCCCGGACTCCCGCAGGCCGTACCGGGCGTGGAAGCGGCGCAGCGGATGCGGCGCCCACCAGTTCGCGGCCCCGAACAAGGTCATCAACCCGGGCATGAGCAGGCACCGCACGATCGTGGCGTCGATCAGCACCGCGACGAACAGGCCGATGCCCAGTTGCTCGATGTCGCCGAGCCGGGCGGCGCCGAACCCGGCGAACACGATCAGCATGAGCAGCGCGGCGGAGGTGACGATCCGGCCGTTGTCCGTCAACCCCCGGCGGACGGCCGTGCCGTTCTCCAGCCCCTCGTCGGCGTACTCCTTGATCCGGCTGAGCAGGAACACCTCGTAGTCCATCGAGAAGGCGAACGCGAAGGTGAACACGACCAGGAACACATACGGGCTCAACCCGGGCAGGGTGAGCGTGTCCAGGGGCCCGGCCAGCCAGCCGTGCTGGAACAGCAGGGTCATCACCCCGAAGGCGGCCGCCGTCGACAGCAGATTCATCCCCAGCGTGCTCAGCGGGACCAGCACCGAGCCGGTCATCAGGAACAGCAGCACCAGCACCGACACGATCATGATCGTGACGGCCGCCGGAAGTCCGGCCGCCGTCTCCCCGACCAGGTCGATCAGCACGGCCGCCTCACCCCGAACCCACGAATCCCCACCCGGCGGACGGTCGGCCCGAATCCTGCGGACCAGGTCGCGGGCCACCTCGTCCTGGGAACCGCCCGCGGTTTTGACGACCACCGACGTCAACCCCGGGCCCTCCGTGACCACCGGTTCGACCGCGGACACGGCCGGATCGTCCCGCCACCCCGCAGCCCAGGCCGCAAGGGTGGCCGCGTCGGCCCGGGAAACCACCATGACCGGCGGGTCGATCGTCTGCCCGTAGCGGTCCGCCAGCTCGTCGGCGACCCGGACCGACTCCATACCGCGGGGAAGACCGGCCAGGTTCGGCTGCGCCACCTTGACGGTGAGCAGGGGCGCCGCGATCACCGCCAGAATCACGACGGCGGCCACGGTGACCCCGAGCGGCCTGCGCTGCGTGAACCGGCCGAGCCGTGCGAAGAACCCGCGCCCGGCCCGCTTCTCCCGAGCCGGCCCGATCCATCCGCCCAGCACGCCGAGCAAGGCTCCCGTGCACGTCAAGGCGACCAGGAGCGCGACCAGCGTGGAACTCATCCCCGCCACGCCGAGCGTCCGCAGCCGCGGCACGTCGAACACGAGCAACCCGCCGAGGGTCGCGACCACCACGAGGCCGCTGAACACGATGGTCCGCCCGGCGGTGGCCCACGCCCGGCCGACCGCCTCGGCCGGCGCGTACCCGTCGGCCAGTTCCCGCCGGTAGCGGGCGACCAGCAGCAGGCCGTAATCGATCGACAGGCCCAGGCCCATCAGCGAGACGACGCTGACCACCGTGGTGTCCATCTCGACGAACGAGGTGACGGCGAGGACCCCGAGGAAGGACCCGCAGATCGTGACCATCGCACCGATCACCGGCAGCACCGCCGCGGCCAGACCGCCGAACACGAAGACCAGCGCGATCAGTGTGAGCGGCAGACCGATCAGCTCGGCGGTGGCCAGATCGTTCTGGGAGGTCGCGTCCGTCTCCAGCGCGATCATCTCCTCGCCGCCGATTCGCACCTGCGCGCCCGGCAGCTCACCGGCCAGCGCCCTCATGCGTTTCTCCACCGCGAGCAACGTGGCGTCCACGGCGGCGTGGTCGAGCCCCTCCAGGGTGACCGTGATCGCCATACCGCGGCGGTCGGGCGCGATCAGGGGCTCACCCACCTCCTTGACCCCGGCCGTCTTCCGTACGTCGGCGCCGGCCCGGTCCACGGCCTGAGTGGTCCGCGGCCGGTCCGGGTCGACGCGGTCGACCAGGGCCACGAGCCGGGCGCCGTAGGACCGCTCGTCGGTGAGTACCTGGAGGGCGACGTCGGACTCGGTCCCCTGGGGTGCCCTGTTCTCCGCCAGCAGGGAGAACAGTGGTCCGGCCGATGCCCCACCGGCGATCATGACGATGAACCACGCGGTGAGCACCCACCACCGGAACCGGATACAGAACCGTCCTATACGAGAGAGCATGCGATCAAGGCTGACATTCCGCTGACAGCCGGTCACTGGTAGCAATACCCGAATAGAGGTGGCACTAGGTACAGGGTGCCGCACCGGATCCCCGTGATCCGCGCCGCAGGGTCAGCGGTCCCGGTCCACCCGCAGGAACCTCAGCACCGCGAGCACCCTGCGGTGGTCGGCGTCCGCGAGGGCCAGGCCGAGCTTGGCGAAGATGTTGTTGACGTGCTTGGCGACCGCGCTCTCACTGATCACCAGCGCCTCCGCGATCCCGGAGTTGGACCTGCCCTCGGCCATCCGCCCGAGCACCTCCAGCTCGCGCGGCGTCAACCGCTCCACGGTGCTCTTGCCGCGGTGCCTGGCCAGGATCTGGGAGACCACCTCCGGGTCGAGCGCCGTTCCCCCCTCCGCCACCCGGCGAACCGCCTTGACGAACCTTCCGACGTCGGCGACACGATCCTTCAGCAGGTATCCGATACCTGACATGTCACCGGAGAGCAGCTCGGCGGCATAGCTCTCCTCCACGTACTGCGAGAGCATCATCACCGCGATCTCCGGCCTGCTCCGCCGTAGCGCGAGCGCGGTCCGCAGCCCCTCCGTGGTGTAGGTCGGCGGCATCCGCACATCGATGATCACGAGATCCGGCACCGTCCGCTCAATCGCCGCGACGAGCTCCGCGCTGTCGCCGACGGCAGCGACCACCTCTATTCCACTCGCCTCGAGGACCCGGGTTACGCCCTCCCGGAGCAAGACGGAGTCGTCGGCGATCGCCACGCGCATGACGGCAACTCCCACATCACGCAATGTCGGGGTAAACGGCAGTGACCAAACTGTAGCGCCGAACGGAGCGGAGATCATTGTGTCCGAGACGCCTGTACCGGGCCGTCCCCCGGTACGGGCCACGCCGGCTCAAGCCGTACCGCCGGTGGGACCCCCGGCCCGCGGTGCCGCCGACGGTCGGCACCGATCCGGCTCCCCGCGACGGGGAGCCGATCAACGGAGCCTCATCGTCGTCGTGGCCAAGACGATCCGGCCCGGAGGTCGGCCGGATCACGGCCCCTCCTCGATGCCGTGCCGACTGCGTCTCGGTCGTCGGCGCCGATGAAGCGATCAGCGGAGTCGGCTCGCGATCTGCACGGCCGGAACGGCGGGTCGCGCCGCCGGAGGTGATCGTGACGACCGCGCCAGGTCTGGCGGCGCCTTGCGTACCCGGCACAGTCGATCAACGGGGTGACGGCCTCAGGCGATGAGGCCGGGGCTCTCCACCACCACCTCGGCGAGGGACTTGCGGCGCAGATCGGGCACCTCGGCGTCCTGGGCCGCGTAGCCGACGGGGAAAAGAATGTACGGCCGTTCGTTGCCGGGCCGGTGGCAGATCTCGGTGAGGAAGGACATCGGGTTGGGCGTGTGGGTCAGCGTGACCAGGCCCATGGTGTGCAGCGCCGAGATGAAGAACCCGCAGGCGATTCCGACGCTCTCGTTGACGTAGTAGTGCTTGCGCCGGTTCCCGTCCGGGCGGATGCCGTACTTCTCCGCGAAGCACACCACCAGCCACGGAGCCGTCTCCAGGTAGCCCTTGTCCGACGTGGTCTCCAGGTGGGCGAGCGCCTCCCGCCACTCGGGTGTCAGACGACCGCCCTCGTAGTTCTCCCGCTCCTCCACCTCGGCGGCGAGCCTGATCTGTTTCTTGGTCGCGGCGTCCCCGATCACCGCGAACTTCCACGGCTGCTGGTGCGCCCCGGACGGCGCGGTGTTGGCCACCCGGATCGCGAGGTCGATGCACTCCCTCGGTACCGGCTCATCGCTGAAGAAGCGCACACTCCGCCGCTTCTCCATCAGGCAGAGGAGATCCCTCCCCTTCGTGATCATGTCCGGCTCCGGGTAGCGCGCCGGAGCGTACGGTAAGAACGGGTACTTGTGTTCGCGAGGCATGGCGCTCCCAAGGCTGTCATTAATGTGAGCGTATTTTGAGTTATACCGCGTGTTTCGACAACACTTCATCTCATCTATTGCCATATTTGCAGCATCCTCGATGATCCGACGGGCTGGGATGTGCACATTGGCTGATTCTCGACGCAGGCGACGACCCGACAAGCTCGACACGCGGCTCCTCCGCCTGCTCCGCGATCACCCCCGCGAAGGCCTGCTGGAGATCGCCCGGCGTCTCGGGGTGGCGCGGGGCACGGCTCAAGCGCGTCTCGACCACATGGTCTCCGCCGGCATCGTCACCGACTTCGGCCCAAGCCTGTCGCCGAGGGCGCTCGGCTACCCCGTCGAGGCCTTCACCGTCCTGGAGGTGGAACAGCTCTCCCGCGCCTCGATCAGCTCGGTCCTGACGGGGATCCCGGAGCTGCTTGAGGCGCACATCATCACCGGTCCCGGCGACATCTGGTGCCGGATCGCGGGACGCGACCACGCCGACCTCCAGCGGACCGTGGACCGGATCCTGGCCGTCCCGGGTGTCCGCCGCAGCACCACGGTCATCTCACTGTCCACCGTGGTCCCCCACCGCGTCCTCCCCCTCGCGGAGTCCCTCACCGCCGACCCCGACGACTCCCGCGACCGCGACGGACCGGGCGGTCCCTGATTCGGCCCCGCCGGGGCCACGTCGGCGTCCCCGGCGCCCGCCTGGAGCGGGTCAGGCGCGTGGATGGGCCTGGCGAAAGCCCTGGCGCAGCCGCTCGATCGACACATGGGTGTACAGCTGGGTCGTGGCCAGGGACGCGTGCCCCAGCAGTTCCTGGACGCTGCGCAGGTCGGCGCCGCCTTCCAGCAGGTGGGTGGCGGCGGTGTGGCGCAGACCGTGGGGGCCCAGGTCCGGGGCGCCCTCGACCGCGCCCAGCCGGGCGTGCACGACCCGGCGCACCGTCCCCTGATCGATCCTGCCCCCGCGCACGCCCAGGAAGAGCGCAGGTCCGGTGCCGTCGCGTATCCACAGCGGACGTCCCCGCACGCACCAGGCGTCCAGCGCCGCCAGTGCCGGGAGCCCGACGGGTACGGTCCGCTGTTTGCGGCCTTTGCCCGTGACGACGACGGTGTGCCGGTCACGGTCGACGTCGTCGACGTCGAGTGCGCAGAGCTCGCCGACTCGGATCCCCGTCGCGTAGAGAAGCTCCAGCATCGCCCGGTCCCGCAGGTCCTTCGCCGACGTGCCGCCCAAGGCGTCGAGCAGGCTCGCCGCCTCGTCCTGCCGGAGCACCTCGGGCAGGGCCCTGACGACCTTGGGGGTGGTCAGGAGCGCACCGATGTCGGTCGCGAGCCAGCCACGCCGGTGTGCGTAGGCGGTGAACACCCGTACGGCCGCGGTTCGCCGGGCGAGACCGGCCCGCGACCGGCCGGCCCGGTGCAGTTCGCCGAGCCAGCCACGGATCAGGGTGAGGTCGACGTCCGCCGGGCTCGACAGTCCCGCGACCCGGGACGCGTGGGAGAACAGCGCGGTGACGTCTCCCAGGTAGGCCCGCACGGTGTGCGGCGACAGATCGCGCTCCAGGTTCAGGTGGCGGGCGTACTCGGCGAGGGCGGAGTCGAACGGGATCACGAATCCAGTCTCCCCCCGCATCGGGGGCTCTACCCCAAGGCTCCCCGTACGCGGCGGCGTCCACCCCCGGGTCAGGTTCGGTCATGGGCTTTCAACCTCCAGCCTCCCGCCGCCCGGACCACGTAGCCGCCTGCGGCGAGCTCCCCCAGGCACTGAAGCACCGTGCCGATGTCGACGCCCGCCGCGACCGCGATCGAGGCGGTCTCCGCCCGCCCCCGGCTCGGAACCGCGTCGAGCACCCGGCGGGTCCGTTCATCGAGCGCGTCCCGGGCGAGAACCGGCCCGCGGGCGACCGGCGCCAGATCCGCACCGAGTTCCCCGACGAGTTCGATCACCTCGGCGGCTCCGGTCACGCAGACCGCCGCTCCGCTGCGCAGCAGCCGGTGGCATCCCGCCGAGTTCCCCGAGGTGACCGGCCCCGGTACGACGGCGAGATGGCGGCTCAGGGTGACCGCATGGGCGGCGGTGTTCAGGGCGCCGCTCCGCAGGGCGGCCTCGACGACCACGGTCCCTCTGCTCAGTGCGGCGATCAGCCGGTTCCGCACCAGAAAACGGATGCGGGTCGGACTGACCCCGGGGGGTGATTCGCTCACCAGGAGCCCGGTCCGGCGCAGGGCGCGGAACAGCTCCGTGTGGCCGCGGGGATAGGTGACGTCGACCCCGCACGCGAGCACGCCCACGCTCGGCGTCTCTCCGGTCAGCGCACCCCGATGGGCCGCTCCGTCGATCCCGTAGGCCCCGCCGGAGATCACACCCCATCCGCCCCGGCTGAGGTCGGCCGCGATCTCCCCCGCGACGTGCACACCGTAGGGGGTCGCGCTCCGGGATCCGACGACCGACACCGACTTCAGGCAGGAGAAGCGCAGGTCGGTCTCGCCGCGTGCCCAGAGCGCCAGGGGGCGCCGGTCACCCAGGTCGTCGACCTGGCTCGGCCACTCGGGATCGCCCGGGACGATCACCCTCGCCCCGTGCGCCGCGGACTGCGCCAGGTCACGCCGGGGGTCGGTGCCGTCCAGGCGGGCGATCCAGGTCTGCAGCCGGCCGCCGGGGTCGAACCTCCGGCGCTCCGCCCGCGCCCGGGAACGCTCGCTCTCGACGAACTTCGCCGGGAGGGAGCCCCTGCGGATCCGATCCACGGCGGCCTCGGCTCCGTAGGCGTGCACGAGGCGCCCCATCACCGGGTCGGCCGCCTCGGCCACGCGGGAGAGGGTCACCCGGGCGAGCCGCTCGCGATCCGCCCCTCCGGGCGGAGCCGCTCCTGTCTTCCGCGACGTCACGACGGCACCCCCTTCCACATCATCAGCGCGGCGTGCACCTCGGCCGAGGTCGGCTTCGGCTTGGCCGCCAGGTCCGCCAGGGTCCACGCGACCCGGAGGACCCGATCGACGCCTCGGGCGCTGAGCGACCCGTCGTCCAGCGACCCCTCCAGCGAGTGAAAGGCGTCGGAGGGGATCCGGAAGGTGGAGCACAGCTCGGTCCCCGGCACTTCGGCGTTGGTCCGCCACGGTGTGCCCGCGTACCGCCGTGCCGCCCGGTCCCTGGCCTGCAGGACCCGTTCGGCCACGACCGCGCTGGATTCGAGGAACCGCCGATCGGAGAGGAGCTCGTGCCGGCTGGCGGGAAACAGGGTGACCTTCACGTCGACCCGGTCCAGGAGGGGGCCGGAGAGCCTGGCGAGATACCGCCGCCGTGTGTTCGGCGTGCAGATGCAGGGGGACTCCGCCGTGCCCGAACCCGCGCACGGGCAGGGGTTCGCGGCGAGGACGAGCATGAACCGCGCGGGGAAGGTGACCGTGCCCGCCGCCCTGGACACCATGACGTATCCCGACTCCAGCGGCTGACGGAGGCAGTCCAGCACGTTCATGGCGAACTCGGGTGCCTCGTCCAGGAAGAGCACCCCGCGGTGGGCGAGCGACGCCGCGCCCGGCTTGAGCTGCCCGCTTCCACCGCCCACCATCGCCGCCGTCGTCGAGGTGTGGTGGGGGCTGCGAAACGGGGGTTCGACGAGGAGCGGCCAGGTCGGCGGCAAGGTCCCCGCCACCGAGTGGACGGCGCTCACCTCCAGGGAGGCGGCTCGGTCGAGGCGGGGCAGCAAGGTCGGCATGCGCTCGGCGAGCATGGTCTTGCCGGTTCCCGGCGGCCCGAGCATCCAGAGGTTGTGCCCGCCCGCGGCACACACCTCCAGGGCCCTGCGTCCCACCGGCTGCCCCGCCACATCCGACAGGTCCGGGCGTCTCCTGCGGACGCCGTTCTCGGGGAACTCGTCGTCGGGAGGCGGTTCCGTGGGGTCCAGGGTGTAGGCGTTCCCCAGCAGGTCGTCGTCCTGAATCCAGCCGACCAGCTCCGCCAGGGTCGAGGCGGCGACGACCGTGAGCCCGGGCACCAGCGCCGCCTCCGGGGCGTTCTCACCCGGCACGACCACGATCCCGGCCCCCGCCTCGGCGGCGGCGATCACCGCGGGCAGCACACCGCGGACGGGCCGGATCCGTCCCTCCAGACCGAGCTCGCCCAGGAAGACCGGCTTGACGATGTGGTCGGCGGGGAGCATCCTCGCCGCCGCGAGAATCGACACGGCGATCGCGAGATCGTACCCGGAGCCGCGCTTGGGCAGGTCGGCGGGGAAGAGGCTCACCGTGATCCGGGCGTCCGGCCAGGAAAACCCGCTGTTCACCACGGCGGAGCGCACCCGATCGCGGGCTTCCGTCAACGTCGTGTCCAGGAGGCCGATGAGGTTGGTGGCGACGATCCCGTTCGCGACGTCCGTCTCGACCTCGACCATGTGACCGGTCACGCCGATCAACGCGACGCACCTGGTCCGTGCGACCGCCATCTACAGCACCCCCGGAACATGCTTGATCGACATGCGCCCGTCGGCCACCCGCTGGACGGCGAGGACGTCGATGCGCACCGAACGGAACCACTCGTACTGCGCCCCCAGCCAGTGGGCCGCGAGTCTGCGCAGCCTCAACGCCTTCTTGGCGCTGACCGCCCCGAGCGGGGTGCCGTGCGATGTGCCGGACCTCGTCTTCACCTCGACCACGACGAGGACGTCTCCGTCCCGTGCGACGATGTCGATCTCTCCCGCCCGGCAGCGCCAGTTGCGGTCGATGATCTGTAAACCCACGTCCCGCAGATAGTCGGCGGCTAACTGCTCACCGAGCTTGCCGAGCTCGTCCTTCGCGGCCATGAGACCACCTCCGGCCCACGACTGTGCCGCGGCCCGTCATGACCCCGAGGACCCGAACCGGATTCTGGGGATGACCCGCAAGAGAACGATCTTCCCTGTGGAAACCCGCCCACCGACTGTCGGCTTCTCCGGATCCGGCCACAAGGGGTCGGCGGCGCGTGCGGGTCACACCATCGCGCGGCCGGGGATCCGGCTTCGGTCAGCGGGTGTCGACCTCGCCCTCGGGCTTGCCCGGCGGGGCGCTCACCACCCGCATGAGGATCGGCTTGCCGGCTTCGTCCCGCTCGATGGCGGCGATTTCCACCTCGGGGGGTGACGAGGGCGCACCGGGGGTGGGCACGGTCGGCGAGAGGGGGGTCACGATTCCGGCTTCCGGGCTCTCCTCGGCCCGTCGGAGCAGGCCGAGCTCCTCGTTTCGATCGGTCGCGGGAGTGCCGGACTCCTCTTCCGGGCTCACCGGGAGCGGCTCCCGTTTCTCCTGGTTGACATTGGGATCGGACATCATAGGAAATCCATACCCATAACGGTGAGCATTACCGCCGTCTACACGCTCACCCGTACCGTCAGCCGGGGAAGCCCGGCTTGCCGCTCGGAACCTCCAGCTCGGGCTTGGCCAGTTCCTCCACGTTGACATCCTTGAAGGTGACCACCCGAACATTCTTCACAAAGCGCGCAGGCCTGTACATATCCCAGACCCAGGCGTCCTGCATGGTCACCTCGAAGTACACATCGCCGTTCTCGGCGCTGCGCACTTTGAGGTCGACCGAGTTGGTGAGGTAAAAACGCCGTTCCGTCTCCACGACGTAGGAGAACAGGCCCACCACATCGCGGTATTCACGGTAGAGCTGTAGCTCCATCTCGGTCTCGTACTTTTCAAGATCCTCTGGACTCACGGCCGCACTCCCCTCCTCACTTAGCCTCAGACGATTACGGCTTCGGCCCCGTACCCATGGCCATCGGCTCCATTCTCGCCCATCTGCCCACCTCTCGCCGCACGCGCCACCGTCACGTAGGAGAACCGATGGTCTGGGCA
Organism: Rhizohabitans arisaemae; assembly: GCF_025996515.1. GTDB lineage: Bacteria > Actinomycetota > Actinomycetes > Streptosporangiales > Streptosporangiaceae > Rhizohabitans > Rhizohabitans arisaemae. The sequence goes on along the minus strand of NZ_BLRH01000014.1, from coordinate 253,904 downwards.
TGGGCCGTGTTCGGTCAACGCCCGGCGGTGAACCGCGGTTACGTACCCTTTGTGCTCGGCAAACCCGTACTCGGGATACCGTTCGTCCAATGTGACCATCATCCGGTCTCTTGTCACCTTCGCCACAACCGACGCGGCGGCCACACAGGCCGCCACCTGGTCACCCTTCCACATCGCGAGCGAGGGCGCGGTCAGGCCGCCCACCGGGAACCCGTCGGTGAGGATGTAGCCGGGCGGCGAGTCCAGCGCGGCGACGGCGCGGCGCATCCCCGCCACGTTGGACTTGTGCAGCCCGACGAGATCGATCTCCGTCGACGGGATGACCACGACGCTCCACGCCAGCGCGGAGCCCACGATCTTTCCGTACAGGTACTCACGGGTCGCGGCGGACAGGAGCTTGGAATCGGCCAGCCCCTCGATCTCCCCCCGCAGCATGACCGCGGCGACGACCAGGGGACCGGCGCAGGCACCCCGGCCGGCCTCGTCCACCCCCGCGACAGGCCAGAAGCCCCGGCGTTTGAGTGCGCGTTCGTACCCGTAGAGACCGGAATCGCGGCGGATGATGCATGGCCGCGGACGAAAGGCATGAACCGACATGATGTTGGCAGCGTACGTCCTTCCCGCCGTTGTCGCGGAATGGTTCTCAATTCCTCCCGATGTACCCGCCTATTCCCCAGCCCGAACCGGCTTCCCGGCATCCCGTACGGCGTACGCCGCCACCCCGCCCCGACCCCGGGACCACAGCACACGCCGGGCCGATCTCGGCGGTGCCCCGGCGGCCCGCGTCCGTCCGGATGATCGCCCCAAGGTGCCGACCCGAACCGGCTTCGTCGGCATCCTGTACGGCGTACGCCGCCATCCACCCGGACCCTGAGGGGGACAAAGCGCACGCCGGGCCGATCTGGGTCGTGTCCCGTCGGCTGCGGCCGTACACCGTCCGGATGATCGCCCCAAGACGCGCCCCCCGGGCCGCCCGCCGAGTCGTCGGGCGGTGGACGGTTACGGCCTGCGGCTCTGTGCCGAGACTCGGTCCGGGCCGGTGGACACGGCGGCCGGGTGCCCGGCCCCATCGCCACCCGGTCCCCGGGTATGGAGAAGGCGCCTTCTGAGCAGCACCAAGGGCACCGCCCCGGCGAGACCGAGCAGCCAGGGCGTCGCGCCGAGCGCGGCCAGCGCCGGCTGGGCGAAGGTGCCGGGAATCGGAATCGAGCCGGCCCGGGCGAACGGCCAGACGATCACGAAGGCACGCCCGATGACGTTGTCGACCGGGATGGTGCCGCCCCCGGGGTCGCCTTGGTGCGAGCGGGAATCCAGCGAGACGGAGCGGTGGTCGCCCATCACCCAGAGCCGCCCCGCGGAAACCTTGATCTCAAACTTGGTCCGGGAGGGGACGTCTCCCGGATACAGGTAGCCCCGCTCGTCGAGCGGAACCCCGTTGACCGTCACCCGGCCTTGGGCGTCGCAGCACTTGACGGTGTCACCGGGGATCCCGATGACCCTTTTGATGTAGTCCTTCTCACCGGGCACGACCCCGAAGGAGGTGCCCAGCCAGCGGAAGAAGGCGGCGATCGGGTTGGCCGGTTCGGCCAGGGCCACCTCGCCGTCCCAGGAGTCCACACCGGAGAAGACCACGACGTCCCCGCGCTCGATGTCGCGGGTGTGATAGACGAGCTTGTTGACCAGGACCCGATCGTTCTTCAGCAGCGTGTCCTCCATCGACTCCGACGGAATGTAGAACGCCTGAACGACGAAGGTCTTGATGATCACCGCGAGGACGAGCGCGACGACGACGAGGACCGGAAGCTCCCGCCAGAAAGAGCCCTTTTCCTTGGCTTTCCCCATGGTTTCGCCGACCGGCCCGGACTCCCCTGCATCCCGGGCGTCCTCAGAGACCACGTCCACCTCGTCATCGTGCTTGTGGGCCCCGGCGGTCTCGTGGGCCGCACCGACCCGCTCCGGTTCTCCGGCGACAGCCTCGGATTCGCTTGTCATCGCTGACGAGCCTAGATGATGCGCAACGCCGACAAGTGCTCACACGCATGGGTGCCGTGAAGATTTCCGGCCGGCGAGCCGGGAGGCCCGGAAAACGACCGTGGCCCGCGCGAGGTCGCGCGGGCCACGGGTGAAGCAGACGATTACTTGGCGGGGAGCACGTCGCGCTTCTCCCGGATGCGGGCGGCCTTGCCCCGCAGGTCACGCATGTAGTAGAGCTTGGCGCGGCGGACGTGACCACGGGTCACGACCTCGATCTTCTCGATCACCGGGCTGTGCACCGGGAAGGTCCGCTCCACGCCGACGCCGGCGCTCACCTTGCGGACGGTGAAGGTCTCCCGGGAGCCACTGCCCTGGCGGCGCAGGACGAAGCCCTTGAAGTGCTGGATACGCGACCGGGTGCCTTCGATGACACGCACGTGGACGTCCAGCGTGTCACCCGGGCGGAAGGGGGGGATGTCGGTGCGCTTCTGAGCCTTCTCAAGCTCCTGAATCAACGTGTGCATGACGGCAGTCCTCATTCGGCGTGCTCACAGAGGTCCACATATCTGAATCGGCAGGGGACGTGCGAGACGAATCCTGGTTACCCGGGTCGGTCATCCGGATCGGCGCCAACGACCTGGGCGTTGGCACAGCGATTCAGTCTGCCACATCCTGGGGCGGGACGCGAAACGAGACCTCGTCCAGGACCTGCCTGTCCCGCTTGTCCAAATCGCCGAGGTTGGCCGCGAGATCCGGGCGATTCCGGACCGTCCGCCGGAGTGCCTCGTCCCGCCGCCATCGGGCGATCGCGCCGTGGTGACCGGAGAGGAGGATCTCCGGGACCTCATGTCCCCGCCAGGTGGGCGGCTTGGTGTAGACCGGGCCCTCCAGCAGGTTCGCCATGGCGCCCGGCGCGAACGAGTCGTCGGCCACCGAGGCGGTGTTGCCCAGCACGCCGGGGAGGAGCCTGGCGACGGCCTCGACGATCACCAGTACGGCCGCCTCACCGCCGGCGAGCACGTAGTCCCCGATGCTCACCTCGTCCACGGTGAGCCGGGTGGAGTACTCGCGCACCACCCGGGAGTCGATGCCCTCGTACCGGCCGCACGCGAAGACCAGATGTTCCTCTTTCGCGTACTCCACCGCGTGGGCCTGGGTGAACGGCCGCCCGCTCGGGGTCGGCACGATCAGCCGCGCCGGACCGTCGATCACCGAGTCCAGCGCCTCCCCCCACGGCTCGGGCTTCATGACCATGCCCGGACCGCCGCCGTACGGCGTGTCGTCGACCGTGTGATGCGTGTCGTGGGTCCAGTCGCGGAGCTGGTGGAGCCGTACGTCCAGAATCCCCCGGGTACGGGCCTTGCCCAGCAGGGAGACCTCGAGCGGGCTGAAGTACTCGGGGAAGATGGAGATGACGTCGATGCGCATCAGTCGGCCTCGTTCAGGTCGAGCAGACCCGGGGGCGCGTCGACGACTAGCCGGCCCGCGCCGAGATCGACCTCGGGCACGATCGCCTTCACGAACGGGATGTAGACCGGCTCCCCCGCGTTCCGCCGTACCACGAGGAGGTCCTGACCGTGGTGGAGGACCGCCTCGACCGTGCCGACCGCCTCGCCCGCGGTGGTGACCACGGCTAGTCCGATCAGCTGATGGTCGTAGAACTCGTCCGGGTCGCCGGTGTCGTCCAGTTCGGCCGAGTCGACGACGAGCACGGTCCCCCGGAGTTCCTCCGCCGCGTCCCGGTCGGCGACCCCGGCGACGCGCAGGAGGAGACGGCCGGAGTGCCAGCGCACCGCCTCGATCGTGATATTTCCGACATCCGCAGATTCGGTGGAGATCACCGCACCCGGGGTGAATCTCCGCCCGGGTTCGTCGGTCCGCACCTCGACGGTGACCTCTCCCCGGACCCCGTGCGGGCGGCCGATCCGGCCGATGACAAGGCGCACGTCACGGACCCCCTTCACATCGTTCCTCGAATTCCCCCGACGCGCCCGTGCGAGCGCCGGAAACGAGCGAGCCCACTCACCGATACCGTGAGTGGGCTACCCGTCACGCCAGGGCGTTGAAGCCTGCTGCTCGCTGTCCGGCTATCGAGCCTCGGTCAGGTCTAGCAGGTCTACCCGGACATATCTGCCTCCGGCCAGCGCACCGACCACGGTGCGCAGCGCCTTGGCCGTCCTGCCTCCGCGACCGATGACCTTCCCGAGGTCGTCGGGGTGCACCCGAACCTCAAGCACTCGCCCGCTGCGAATGCGCCGGGCGTGAACCCGGACGTCGCCCGGGTGCTCAACGATGCCCTTAACCAAGTGTTCAAGGGCCTCTTCGAGCATCTCAGGCCTCGCCTTCCGACTTCTCCTCAGCCGACTCGGCCTTCGCGGCCGGCACTTCGGTCTCCGCGGCCTTGGCCTCAGCCGGGGCCTCGTCCTTCTTCGGGCTCTTCTTCGTCTGCTTGCGCTGCGTGGTCGCGGCACCGCCGGCGTCGCCGGTCAGGGCCTCCTTCGCCGCGGCCTCGTAGATCGCGTGGCGGTCCGGCTTCGGCTCGGGCGTCAGCAGCGGGGCCGGAGCCGGCTCGCCCTTGAACTTCTGCCAGTCCCCGGTGAGCTTGAGAATGTGCAGGACCGGTTCGGTGGGCTGGGCGCCCACGCCGAGCCAGTACTGGGCGCGCTCGGAGTCGACCTCGATGTAGGAGGGGTGCTCCTTGGGGTGGTACTTACCGATCTCCTCGATCGCACGGCCGTCCCGCTTGGTGCGGGCGTCCGCGACGACGATGCGGTACTGCGGGTTGCGAATCTTTCCCAACCGCTTGAGCTTGATCTTGACAGCCACGGGTGTGGTCAACTCCTGGATCTGAAACGTGGGTGAACGGCATCACATCGAGTGGGGATTCGACGGAGACCGTCCGAGGGACAGACGCAATTCCCCGGAGTTTGAGAGGGCACCCGGGCGATCACGATGCTCCAACGTCTTATTGTGCCAGACGATCGCCCAGGTGACCCAATCAACCGGCGAGCCCAGGGGGCTACTTCTTCTTCGGCAGATTGAGCTTGGCGGGGTCGAATCCCGGCGGGAGCTTGAGCCCGGGGGGAAGCTGCCCGGGAATCGCCCCCAATCCCCCCATACCCGGGGAAGGAGCCTGGGGCGCGGGCGCCGGGTCCAGGGCGGGGCGTCCCGCCGCGGCCTTGCGGGGGTCCCCGCTGACCCGCTTGCCCTTGGCCTTCTTCGCCGTCTTCTGCTGCTTGCGGCGGAAGCCCGGCATGCCGGGGATGCCCATTCCGCCGGCCATCTGCTTCATCATCTTCTGCGCGTCGAAGAAGCGGGTGACGAGGCTGTTCACCTCGGTCACGCTCACGCCGGAACCGTTGGCGATACGGGCGCGGCGCGACCCGTTGATGATCTTCGGGTTCTGCCGTTCGCCGGGGGTCATGGAGCGGATGATCGCGGCCACCCGGTCGAGGTCGCGGTCGTCGACCTGGTTCAGCTGATCACGCATCTGCCCCATGCCGGGGAGCATCCCGAGCAGGTTGCTGATCGGCCCCATCTTCCGGACCATCATCATCTGCTCGAGGAAGTCGTCGAGGGTGAAGCCCTCCCCGGACGCGAGCTTGCCCGCCATCTTGGCGGCTTCCTGCTCGTCGAAGGTCCGCTGCGCCTGCTCGATCAGGGTGAGGACGTCACCCATGTCGAGGATGCGCGAGGCCATCCGGTCCGGGTGGAAGGCGTCGAAGTCGTCGAGCTTCTCGCCCGTGGAGGCGAAGACGATGGGACGCCCGGTGATGTGCCGGACCGAGAGCGCGGCGCCGCCGCGGGCGTCGCCGTCGAGCTTGGTCAGGACCACCCCGTCGAACCCGACGCCGTCCAGGAACGCCTGCGCCGTGGTGACGGCGTCCTGGCCGATCATGGCGTCGACCACGAAGAGGATCTCGTCGGGGTCGACGGCGTCCCGGATGTCCGCCGCCTGGCGCATCATCTCGACGTCGATGCCGAGACGGCCGGCGGTGTCAATGATCACGATGTCGTGCTGCTGCCGCCGGGCGTGGTCGATCGACTGCCTGGCGACCGCGACGGGGTCTCCGGTGCCGTTGCCGGGCTCGGGGGCGTAGATCCCGACGCCGGCGCGCTCGGCCAGCACGGACAGCTGCTGGACCGCGTTGGGACGCTGGAGGTCACAGGCGACGAGCAGCGGCGTGTGGCCCTGCTCGCGGAGCCAGCGGGCGAGCTTTCCCGCCAGGGTGGTCTTCCCCGAGCCCTGCAGGCCCGCCAGCATGAAAACCGAAGGGGGGGTCTTCGCGTATCGCAGCCTGCGCGTCTCGCCACCCAAGATGGCGATCAGCTCGTCGTTCACGATCTGCACGACCTGCTGCGCGGGGTTGAGCGCCTGGGAGACCTCGGCGCCGCGCGCCCGCTCCTTGACCTGGGCGACGAATTCCTTCACCACAGGCAGCGCGACGTCGGCCTCGAGCAAGGCGATTCGGATCTCGCGGCAGGTCGCGTCGATGTCGGCCTCGGAGAGCCGACCCTTGCTGCGGAGTGAGGAGAAGACCGATGTCAGACGGTCGGAAAGTGTCTCGAACACGTGGTTGGCCAGTCTCTGCTCGTCATCTGGGGCGGCATAAGCACAATTGACCTCTCAGCCTATCCGGTCCCGGTCGGCCCGCGCGCTCAGACCGAGGACGACGGTGATCGGCCGGGCCGCTCCTCCAGGGTTTCCGGCTGCCCTACCGCGACGACGAGCGGACGGTGAGCGCGTGCTCCACCAACGCGATCAACGTCGTCTTCACCGACTCCCGCGACCGCGCGTCGCACTGCACCACCGGAACACCGTGCGACAACGTCAACGCCTCACGAATCTCCGCCTCACTGTGCGGAAACGACCCGCCGAACCCGTTCACACCCACCACGAACGGAAGCCGCGCCTCCTCGAAGTAGTCCACCGCCGGGAAACTGTCCGCAAGCCGCCGCGTGTCCACCAGCACCACGGCCCCGATCGCACCCCGCACCAAGTCGTCCCACATGAACCAGAACCGATGCTGACCCGGCGTCCCGAACAGGTACAGGATCAGATCCTGATCCAAGGACACCCGCCCGAAGTCCATCGCCACCGTCGTCGTCGTCTTCGACGGCGTCAACGCCAGATCGTCCACCCCCGCCGACGCCTCGGTCATCACCGCCTCGGTCGTCAACGGCAGAATCTCCGAAACCGCCCCGACAAACGTCGTCTTCCCCACGCCGAACCCACCCGCGACCACTATCTTCGTCGAAGTCAGCGGGTTACCCGGGGTGTATCGCCCGGGCGAGTTAGAGCCTGCGTAGTCCACTGAGCACCCTTTCCAGCAGGTTCATATCTGGCTGACCCTCATCAAGTTGCGGCTGATGCAACTGCACCAGGCCTTCGTCAGCCATGTCGCCGACGAGCACGCGGGTGACGCCCAGCGGCATACGGAGCAGAGCGGAGATCTCGGCAACCGATCGGACCTGCCGACACAGCGTACTGATCGCCTGATACTCGGGGATGAGGGTAGAGAAGTCCCGGTTCACCACGGTCGCCGAGGAGACGAGCGCCTCCATCGCCAACTCGCGCCGGGGTTGGGTACGCCCTCCGGTCACGGCGTAGGGCCGGACCAAGGAGCTGGGTTCCGGTGACTCCGGGCCGTGCCCAGCACCAAATTGTCGAGGGTCGTCCCCGAACCCCACCGGATTAGGGGTATAGGAAGACCCGCCCAGCGGGTCTCCCTCACTCCAGCCGCGGCCTGCCACGGTGTCCTCCTTCATCACCGGGGATGCGATGCCTGTAATTCAGCCCGCACCGCAGGCGTCAAGACCTGTCCCGCACGCTCCACCAGCAGCGTCATCTGATAGGCCACCAGGCCCATATCACAATCCGCCGACGCGAGCACCGCAAGACAGGACCCGTCACTCACCGACATGATCAGCAGAAGGCCTCGTTCCATCTCCACCACGGTCTGCGTCACCGCACCGCCTTCGAAGACTCGCGAAGCTCCCTGCGTCAAACTGATCAACCCGGCGGCGACCGCCGCCAGTTGGTCAGCTCGATCCTTCGGAAAACCCTCAGAGAAAGCAAGAGGAAGCCCATCCGAGGAGACAACCACCGTGTGCGCCACTCCTGGCACATTGGTGACAAAATCGGTGATTAACCAGTTCACGCCGCGAGCGCCCTGGCTCAACTCCCGCACTCAAGCCTCCCTAACTCTGATCCCCGTGAGGGGCGTCTTCCTCGTGCGGCCCGCCACGGACCGCCGCACGACCCTGCCGGACTCCCTGCTGGAAGCTCGACAGACGATTACGAACCCGCTCCGGCGACAGGACGGGCTGGGGCAGGGGGACCGGGGAACCACCGGACAGGTCGGCCGTGCCGGGGACCAGGTTCGCCCGCGGCACCCGCTTGGGCAGCCCCGCGGACGTGGTACCGCCAAGGGTCGGCTCCTGAGCCGCCTGAGCCGCCTGCCAGCCCACGTCGGTCGGCGACGAACGCCAGCCACCGGTGTCCCGGCCGACGCTCGCAGCGTCCTCGACCACCGGCCGGACCGGCTCCTTCCGCGGCTCCTGCTCGGCGGGCTTGGTTCCGTCACGCCGGTCGGCCCGCCGGAACCAGTCCGACTCGACCGCGGCGAAGATCGGAAGAAACTCCTCGGCCTGATCCATCGGAGAGGAGCGGACGACGGGGAGCGGGCCGGTGTTGATGACGTCCTGCTGACCGGAGGGACCGCCGAACGAGTGGGCGCCTGAAGGACGGTCGGAGAACAGGCTGTCCCCGGAGGAGCGGTCGGCGAACAGACTGCCGCTTGACGGACGATCCGTGAACGAGTGGCTGCCCGAAGGGCGATCTGTGAACGAATGGGCACCTGAAGGGCGGTCCGTGAAGGAATGGGCACCCGAAGGCTGGTCGAAGAACGAATGCCCCCCCGAAGGGCGATCGGTGGCCGAAGGCGGCGACGACCAGCCCGACCCGCCGCTCGGGCTTCCCGCGGACCAGCCGCTCTGGGCGGGCTGCGGGGCCGGCGGAGTCGGCCAGGCGGGCGTCGGCTGCGCCGGCGGGGACGTGTTGCCGGCGAACAGGGTGGGGCTGCCGAGCGGCTGCCCGCCGTACGAGGAGGCCGATCCGGCACCTGCTCCCACCAGCGGCGCGGACGGGCCGGCCCCGAATCCGCCGGGAGCGGGGGAACCCGCGTGCGCGACGAGGCCCTCCGGCAGGAGCACCATGGCGGTGAGACCGCCGACGTCCTGGTGGCGGAGCTGCACCCGGATGCCGTGCCTGGCGGCCAGCCGGCCGACCACGAACAGGCCCATCCGGCGGGATACCGAGACGTCCACCACGGGTGGGGTGGCCAGCCGCTCGTTGGTGTGCGCGAGTTCCTCGGCGGTCATTCCGATACCGGCGTCGCTGATGCCGAGCATCAGCCCGCCACCGTCGATCCTGTTGCTGGAGACCACGACGCGGGTGTCGCGGGGGGAGAACGAGATCGCGTTCTCCACCAGCTCGGCGATGAGGTGGACGACGTCGTTGACCGCCTGACCGGCGACCGCGATGCCGGACTGGACCTGGAGGTTGACCCGGTCGTAGTTCTCCACCTCGGAGAGGGCGGCGCGGACGACGTCCACGACGGGAACCGGCTGGCTCCACCGCCGTGCGGGCTCCTGACCCGCGAGAACGAGCAGGTTCTCACTGTTTCGCCGCATACGGGTGGCGAGGTGGTCGAGCGAGAACAGGTTGGCCAGCCGGGCGCCGTCCTGCTCGCCCTGTTCGAGGCCGTCGATCAGGGAGATCTGCCGCTCCACCAGCGTCTGGGTGCGCCGCGAGAGGTTGACGAACATCGCGTTGATGTTGCTCCGCAGCTTGGCCTCGTCCCCGGCGAGCCGGATCGCCTCGCGGTGGACCTCGTCGAAGGCCCGGGCGACTTCACCGATCTCGTCGGACGACTCCACACCGATCGGGCGGATCTCGGTCGCCACCCCGGTGTCGCCCGACTCACGCAGGGTGCTGACCACCGAGGGCAACCGGTTGGAGGCGATCTCCAGAGCCTCGGTACGGAGCCGCCGCAGCGGCCGTACCAGCGACCGGGCGACGAGCGTGGTGACGGCGAGCACCGCGACGAGCAGGACCACGACCAGTCCCACGACGACGAGCGCGTTGGCCTGCTCGTCCTCCTGCAGGGTGCGGCTGCGCGAGATGATCTCGTCGGCGATCACCTTCTCGACGTTGCGCATCCGGTTGATCGACTCGGTGCTCGCCCGGAACCAGTCGTTGGAGGCGATCGTGCCGGCGGGGACGACACCCCGGAGGTTCAGCCCCTGCTCCGCCAGGATGATCGCCCGGGAGGACATGAACGCGGCGCGGTCGGTGTCGTCACCCGCGAGGGTGTCGTCGAAGAACTGACGCTGCTCGATGGACGCCTCGACCCGGAAGGAGGCGAGCTCGGTGGCGACCTGCGCCCGCGCGGCCTGGAACTGGGCGTAGCCGGTTCGGTCGAACGCCCCGGCGTGCAGGGCGGCGGCGAGGAGCGCCCGCTCCCGCGAGGCCTGCTCCTTCGCCCGGGCGAGGAAGGCGAGCGCGCTCACGCTGGCGATGAGTTCCTCGTCCACCGCGCCGCTGATGTTGTCGTTGAGCGAGTGGAAGTCGTCGATCGTCCGGGAGTACGCCTGGGCGGCGTCCCCGACCAGCAACCGCGTCTCAAGAACCGCGCGCCGGAGGGTGGTGAGCGAGCCGATCCGGTTGATGACCTGCTGGATCTCCTGCCGGTCGACCTGCCCGGGGACGTTCACGATCTCGGCGGCGACGGCCCGCACCTCCGTCGCGACCTTGTCGACGCGGCGCTGCTGCTCCTTGACCTCGTTCAGCGTGTCACCCTGGCGGCCCTGGGCCACGAAGAGGACGGAGATGTCCCGCTCCATGGCGAGGGCCTGGGTCAGCTCACCCAGGATTCCGACGAACTCGGCGTTCTGCCGGACCAGCCGGTAGTCCGCGGCCACGTTGATGGAGGCGACGACCCGGAGCCCACCCAGGAAGACACCCGCGATGGTCGGGATCAGGATGAGCGCCACCAGGCGCGAGCGCACGCGCCAGTTCTGCAGGGCCAGCCGCCCTCCCTTGGCCGGCTCTCCGCCACGCCTCGGGTTCTTCGTCTTCTTGGTCCCACCTGAAGGCGTCGCCGCAGCGGTGCCTGACTTACGACCGCTCTGCTGGATTGGTCCTGTCCCCACTGGTCTCCGCAACCTCTCACCGGACGGTCTTGTGCAGGGCGATCACGTCTTGGTGTGGCGTGGCCCGCCATCGCAATCCATTGGGCGAGGGTTATTGGAGCATAGCCGGATGAGATAGGCCAATAGCCCACAGGACCCAAACATCCCTAATTGCCACCACAATCACTTGCACTACTTCATAACGAACGGACAACCATCAGGACGCTTTTGGCATTATGAACCGGAATCGGATGGTCTGGCCGCATGCGATCCTCGCAGCATAGAGCCTGAAGGCCGTAAGGGTGGACTCGGATGCCGTATTAACGGTCACCCCTTGTCGCCCCACATCCAGAAATCTGGACAAACCACCCAAACATTGCCAGAACGGGCATATCCCTGCCCCTGGCATGCACAAGAAGCCGTGACAGCCGGTGATCAAACCATGTAAGAATTCGACTTCCTCGCGCATACCGAGATATCCAGATTTTTACGGGATAGTCGGATTTATTTGACACTCGGCATAGCCGCCCTGATCTACCCTCCGCTACGCTGGTCCGCCGTCGCCTCGCCCCCTCGCGCAACTCGAGGTTACCGGTGACGGGTCCGACTGGGTCCCGCCCGCCCGGGTCTGTTTGAGGGGTGCGCATTCGCGCGTTTTCCCAGCTAAGGAGACTCCATGAGGTTTGGGCTCGCGTTCCGCGGTTCCCTCATTGGGCTTGTTGCCGCATTGACCCTCAGCGCCTGCGGCAGTTCCGGTACAGATTCGGGCAAGCCTGCAAACGCCGGCGGGTTGGAGAAGACAGAACTCACCATCGGTGTAGTCCCGGTTCCCTCCGCCGCACCCTTGTACATCGCCATGGAAAAGGGGTTCTTCGACCAAGAAGGCATCAAGATCAAGACGCTGCCCATCCAGGCCCCCCAAGCGGTGATGCCGCAGATCCTCAACGGGAGCATCGACACCTTCATGTCGAGCTATGTCTCCTTCCTCTCCATCAACGACTCGGAGCAGGCCAAACTGCGGCTCCTCGCCGACGCCCAGGCGGGCAAGAGCGGAATCCACAACATCGTGGTGCTGAAGGACTCCGCGATCAAGGAGCCCAAGGACCTCAAGGGCAAGACCATCGCGGTCAACGCCCTCAAGGCCCTCGGCGAGCTCACCATGTCGGCCCAGCTGCAGGTGCACGGCCTCACACCGCTGGATGTGGATTTCGTCGCGGTGCCGTTCGATCAGCAGATCGCATCGCTGGAGACCGGCAAGGTCGACGCGGCCTGGCTGGTGGAGCCCTTCCTCTCCGGCGCCCAAACCAAGCTCGGGGTCAGGACGATCATCGACACCATCGCCGGCCCGACCGCGGACCTGCCCCTGGACGGATGGGCGGCGACCGAGGAATGGGTCACCAAGCACCCCAAGACCGCCGCGGCCTTCACGCGGGCGCTGGCCAAGGGCCAGAAGATCGCGGCAGAGGACCGCAACGCGATCAACCGGATCATCCCGACCTACACGAAGATCTCCGCTGAGGCCGCCGCCGCCATGGGGATGGGGGTCTACAGCACCTCCCTCAGCCCGCAGCGGGTGCAGCGGGTCGCCGACCTGATGTTCCGCTTCCAGTACCTCAAGCGGAACGTCGACGTCACCAAGCTGCTGGCGAGCAGCACAGGATGACCGTTCGGAAGGTACTCCGCGGCGCCATTGGCGTCGCGGGGTTCCTCCTCGTCGCCGAGGCCGCGGGGCGCCTCGGCCTGATCGATCCCACTATCCTGCCCCTGACCTCGACGGTTCTCGGCCGTACGATCGGCCTTGCCGCCGACGGGGACTTCCTGAGCGAAGTCGGCGCCACCCTGCTGGCGTGCTTCGCCGGACTCCTCATCGCCATCGTCCTCGCGGTGCCGGCCGGCGTCGCCCTGGGCACACTCCCCAAGGTCGAACGGGCGACCCGTCCCCTGCTGGAGTTCCTCCGGCCGATCCCGTCCCTGGCCCTGATCCCGCTGGCACTGTTCGTCTTCATCCCCACGCACAACGCCAAGATCGCACTCATCGTCTACGCCTGCACCTGGCCGCTGCTGATCAACACGATGTACGGCGTGCGCGACGTCGATCCCCTGGCCAAGGAGACGCTGCGCAGCTTCGGGTTCGGTTCCCTCGCCGTACTGTGGCGGGTGACGATGCCGAGCACCGCGCCCTTCATCGCGACGGGGATCCGGCTGGCCGCCTCGGTGACACTGATCGTCGCGGTGAGCGTCGAACTCGTCGCGGGCGGCGAGGGCATCGGCGCCTTCCTCACCCACATGAGCACCGGGGCCGGGAACATGGACTTCGTGCTCGCGGGGACGATCTGGGCCGGTGCGATCGGCCTGGTGGCGAACTTCCTGCTCACCGGTGCCGAACGCCGGCTCTTCCGCTGGCACCAGGAGCGGGTGGGGGGGACGTCGTGACCGCCGTCTCCGCCCAGAGGCCCGGGGTGGCCCGGCGGGTGGCCGGCCGGATCCTGTCCCTGTGGATCATGCCGGTGGCCCTGGTGCTCTGGGAAGTCGTCACCCGCTGGATCCAGGCCGTCTACTTTCCGCCCCCGTCCACCGTCCTGGTGCGCCTGCACGAGCTCTGGTTCTCCGGATCGTGGCGGACCTTCTTCCTCACCGACGACGCGATCGGCAACTTCCTGCCGAGCTTCACCCGGCTCGCCATCGGCTGGGTGCTCGGCTGCGCCGTCGGTGTCGGGGTAGGGGTGGCGCTGGGCCGGTCCACCCGTCTTTCCGCCTACGTCGACCCGCTGGTGCACTTCGGCCGGTCGATCCCCCCGCCCACCCTCGTCCCGGTCTTCCTCGTCCTCTTCCAGTTCGGCGGGAGCATGCAGGTCGCCACGATCGTCTTCGGCGTGGTTTGGCCGATCATGATCAATGCGATCGAGGGAGCCCGGTACGTCGACCGGCAGTATCTGGACACGGCCCAGGTGTTCTCGCTGTCCCGCCTTGATCGGCTGCGGCGGGTGATCCTGCCCGCTGCGGCCCCGAAGATCTTCGCGGGTCTGCGGATCAGCGTCTCGCTCTCCCTGATCCTTATGATCATCTCGGAACTGGTCGGCAGCACCGACGGGATCGGCCATCGCATGCTGCAGGCGCAGGGCCTCTTCGACATCCCGACGACCTGGGCGGCGATCGTGCTCCTCGGCCTCATGGGGTTCCTGCTCAACACGACGTTCCTCCTCGTGGAGCGCCGCATCCTGGCCTGGCACCGGGGTGCGAGAAGGACGGACTAATGCTGGAGATAAACCACCTGCGCCATTCGTACGGCTCGCACGAGGTCCTCGGCGGCATCGACCTCAAGGTCGACGAGGGTCAGCTCCTGTGCATCGTCGGCCCGTCCGGCTGCGGCAAGTCCACCTTGCTGCGTTCCATCGCCGGGCTGCTCAAGCCCACCCAGGGGGAGATCCTGATCAACGGCGTCCCCGTCGCCGGGACGCCGGACAACCTCGCCGTGGTCTTCCAGGACTACAGCCGGTCGCTCTTCCCCTGGATGTCGGTCGCCGACAACGTCGCCCTGCCCCTCCGGCGCAAAGGCATGAGCGGCGCCCGGCGCCGTACCTCCGCGCTGGAGGCCTTGGAGCAGGTCGGCTTGGAAGGCGCCGCCGCGAAGTACCCCTGGCAGCTCTCCGGCGGGATGCAGCAGCGGGTGGCGATCGCCCGCGCGCTCGCCTACCGGCCCGCGTTCATGCTCATGGACGAGCCGTTCGGGTCGGTGGACGCGCAGACCCGCGAGGACCTGGAGGACCTCGTCCTCCAGGTCAGGGGGGTGCACGGCATGACGATCGTCCTGATCACCCACGACATCGACGAGAGCGTCTACGTGGGCGACCGGGTGGTCGTGCTCAGCAAGGCGCCGTCCCGGATCGTGGGGGACCTGTCGGTCGGGCTGCCCTACCCCCGGGACCAGATCGCCACCCGGCAGCTCCCCGAGTTCGTCCGGCTCCGCGCCGACGTGGGCCGTCTCGTCCGGGGCGTGCCCGGGTAACGCCGGATCCGCCGACGACAGGGGCGGTGACCTTTCTGAAAGGTCACCGCCCCTGTCGTCGATCAGGCCGGTCGCCCTTAGAACGCCGTGGACGAGCGGACGGTGAGCGCGTGCTCCACCAACGCGATCAACGTCGTCTTCACCGACTCCCGCGACCGCGCGTCGCACTGCACCACCGGAACACCGTGCGACAACGTCAACGCCTCACGAATCTCCGCCTCACTGTGCGGAAACGACCCGCCGAACCCGTTCACACCCACCACGAACGGAAGCCGCGCCTCCTCGAAGTAGTCCACCGCCGGGAAACTGTCCGCAAGCCGCCGCGTGTCCACCAGCACCACGGCCCCGATCGCACCCCGCACCAAGTCGTCCCACATGAACCAGAACCGATGCTGACCCGGCGTCCCGAACAGGTACAGGATCAGATCCTGATCCAAGGACACCCGCCCGAAGTCCATCGCCACCGTCGTCGTCGTCTTCGACGGCGTCAACGCCAGATCGTCCACCCCCGCCGACGCCTCGGTCATCACCGCCTCGGTCGTCAACGGCAGAATCTCCGAAACCGCCCCGACAAACGTCGTCTTC
Source organism: Rhizohabitans arisaemae (assembly GCF_025996515.1). Lineage (GTDB taxonomy): Bacteria > Actinomycetota > Actinomycetes > Streptosporangiales > Streptosporangiaceae > Rhizohabitans > Rhizohabitans arisaemae. The sequence continues at coordinate 238,144 of NZ_BLRH01000014.1, read as the reverse complement.
CCCACGCCGAACCCACCCGCGACCACTATCTTCGTCGAAGTCAACGCGGAGCCCATGCCCGTCGGCCCGCCGTTCGACCGGTCCGGGGCGTTCCCAAAAGAACGGCTCCGGAAGGAATCAGAGCCTGCGAAGTCCACTGAGCACCCTTTCCAGCAGGTTCAGATCTGGCTGACCCTCATCAAGTTGTGGCTGATGCACATGTACCAAGCCTTCGGCGGCCATGTCGGCGACGACCACGCGCACGACGCCGAGCGGAATCCTGAGCAGAGCGGAGATCTCCGCGACCGAACGTACTTGCCGACACAAAGATACGATCGCCTGAAACTCGGGAGTAAGGGTTGACAGGTCTCGATTCCCCAACGTCGCAGAGGAGACCAAGGCCTCGACCGCCAGCTTGACCCGCGCTCTGGTCCGCCCTCGAGTCAAGGCGTACGGCCGGACCAAGGGGATCTCGTCGGCGGCATCCGAGCCCGCGCCACCAGGCCGGTCCGGCATGCCGCCGAACCCGTGTTCCCCCGCTCCCGCCATCACCTTCTCCTGTCGTCATCTCCGCGGATGGGCCGCCTGCAATTCGCTTCGCACCGCCGGCGTGAGCACTTCTCCGGCCCGCTCCACGAGCATCGTCATCTGATAGGCCACCAACCCCAGATCGCAGTCCGCCGAGGCGAGGACCGCCAGGCACGACCCGTCGCTGATGGACATGGCCAACAGGACACCCCGCTCCATCTCCACGATCGTCTGCATCATCTGCCCGCCCTCGAAGACCCGGGCCGCACCCAAGGTCAGGCTGATCAGGCCGGCGGCGACCGCCGCCAGCTGATCGGCGCGGTCCTTGGGGAAACCGTCGGAGTACGCCAGGGGCAGGCCGTCCGCGGAGACGACCACGGTGTGCGCGACACCGGGAACGCCGTGGACGAAATCGGTGATCAACCAGTTCATGCTCGAGGCGGCCCTGCTGAGCTCTGTCATGAATCCTCCTTCAACGCACGCGACTCTGCGCGTCCTTGCCGAAGTCCCTGCTGAAAGCTCGACAGCCTATTGCGTACTCGATCAGCTGACAGAACCGGCGGAGCGGGCGCCGCCTCACCCTGATCCGCGCTCCCCGGGACGAGATTGGCCTTGGGGACCCGTTTGGGCAGGCCGGCCGAGGTGACACCGCCGCTGGCGGGCTCCTGCACCGCTTCGGCGGCCGACCAGCCCGAGTCGGAGCGGGAGGCCCGCCAGGCCGGCGGGGCGTTCTCGGCCGCCGCGGGTTCGGCGCCCGGCCGCCGCCCGGCCCCGCCCGCTCCCCCGGAGCGGAACCAGTCGGACTCCACCGCCGCGAAGATGGGGAGATACTCCTCCGAACTCCACGCCGGAGGCCGTCCCGTCGGCAGCACGATGTCCGCCACGTTTCCGGAACGCTCCAACGGCGGGCCGAGCTCGGCGAAACCCGGATGCGGGGGCGTCGCGGCCTCGCGAACCGGGGTGACCGGGTCGGCGGCGACCGCGGGACGCTCCGGTGCCGGGTGCGGGAGCCCCCGGTCGGCCGGGACGACGGGCCGCACCCCGAGCCCGTCGGGCGAGACGATCGCATGCGGCAGCCGTACCAGCGCGGTCAGCCCGCCCTGCGGACGCGGACGGAGGTGAACCCCGATGCCGTGCCGGGCCGCGAGCCGGCCCACCACGAACAGGCCCATCCGGCGGGAGACCGAGACGTCCACGGTGGGGGGATGGGCGAGACGCCAGTTGGCCTGAGCGAGTTCGTCCTCGGTCATCCCGATGCCGGCGTCGTCCACCACGACCATGGCCTCACCGGCGTCGGTCACCCGGCTGGACACGGTGACGTGGGTCTCGCCGGATGAGAAGGACAGGGCGTTCTCCACCAGCTCCGCGACGAGGTGGACGGTGTCGTTCACCGCCTGGCCGGCGACCGAGGTACCCAAGGCGATCTCCAGCTCCACCCGCTCGTACCCCTCCACCTCGGCCAGCGCGGCACGGACCACGTCGACGAGCTGAACGGGTTTGCTCCAGCGCCGCGCGGTCTCCTGCCCGGCCAGCACCAGCAGGTTCTCGCTGTTGCGCCGCATCCGGGTGGCGAGGTGGTCGAGCCGGAACAGATCCTCCAGCCGATCCTCGTCCTCCTCGCCGCGCTCCAGGCCGTCGATGAGGGCGAGCTGCCGCTCGACCAGCGTCTGGCTGCGCCGGGAGAGGTTGACGAACATCGTGTTGACGTTCCGCCGGACCCGCGCCTCGTCGGCCGCGAGACGTACGGCCTCGCGGTGCACCTCGTCGAACGCCCGCGCCACCTCGCCGATCTCGTCTCCGGAGTCGAGCCCGATCGGCTCGATCCGCGGATCGGTCCCGGCGTCCCCCGAGTCCCGGATGGCGCGCACGGTGTCCGGGAGCCGGTTCCCGGCGACCTCCAGCGCCTCGGTACGGAGCCGCCGCAGCGGCCGTACCAGGGAACGGGCCACCCCCACGGTGATCGCCAGCACGAGGAGCAGGAGGGCGACGGTGAGTCCGCCGATCACCAGCGCCCCCCGGGTCTCGCCCGACTGCAGGTCCCGGACGGCCGCGACGACCGAGGTGGTGAGGCGTTCTTCGACGGCGCGCACCCGGTCGAGCGTGGCGGTGGAGACGTCGAACCAGACCTTGACGTCGTCGGTGCGACGCGGGTCGATGTCGCGAACCGGGGTGCCCGCCCGCACCCGGTTGAGGACGAGGGCGCGGATCGCGTCGGTCTGGTTGACCTGGGGACCGTTCACGGTGGCGTCGAAGAACCTGAGGTCGGCGGGTTCGGCTTCGCTCCGGAAGCGCGCCAGCTCCGTCTCCTGCTGCGACCAGGCGCCGAGGAAGTCGGCGATGTCGTCGTAGCCGAGGTTCTTTTCCGCGAGGGCGACCGAGAGGATGCCTCGCTGCCGGGCGATGGCCTCCTTGAGCTGGGTCAACGCGTTCAGCGCGAGCGCGTCGGAAAAGAGCGCCGCGTCGTCGCCGTCCCTGCCGAGCTCGTCGTGGAGCCCCGACATGTCCTCGATCATCCGGGTGTACATGTCGAACGCGGCACGGGGAGGCACCTGGGTCGCCGCGAGTTCGCGCATCCCGGGGAGCCCGTCGAGCCATCGGCCCACCCGGTCGGCCTTGGCACGTTCCCGGGTGCCGTGATTCTGGTCGATCTTGTCCAGCCGGCCGCGGACCTCCCCCGACAGGCGGTCGACCGTGGCGTGCAGGCCCTCCACCCGGGTCGGGCGGTTCGCGGTTCCGGCCTCGGCGAGGGCGAGTGTGGTCAGATCGCGTTCCCGCTCCAGCTCGTGGGTGAGCCGACTGATCCGCTCGACGAGTTCGGCGATCTCGGTGAGCCGCTGGTACTCGACACCGGTCTTGATCGCGTTCGTCACCGAGACCCCGCCGAGGAAGACGGCGACCACGGTGGGGATGAGAATGAGCGCGATCAGCCGGGACCGCACCCGCCAATTGCCGATCTTGAAGGGGCTGCGGGCGGTGGACTGGGCCGCGTGCCTGGGCCGCCCGTCGTCGGGAGCCCGGTCATGGGGGAACGATCCCGTGGTCACTGGTCTCCGCAACCTCTCACCGCAACGCTTACGACACCCGGCGCTACGGGCGGGCGAGGGTTATTGCACCACAATCCAGCCAGACAGGGCTAATACGACAAATAGGACAAAGAGTCATTTTGTTATCTAAACAGGACATTCACTGGAGAGTGACCCCAAAACGATCAGGCTGCCTCGCGCCCTCCCCTGACGGTACGGCGGCCACCGCGCAGGCCGCCGCGCGATCCCGGAATCCCAACGCGGGAACGGGATGCCGGACGTCGCGCCCACCCCGCCGCCGGGCCATGTGGCGCGGTCCGGCGCTCAGCTTGAGATCTTTACCAAATCCACCGCCCGCTTGCCGGAAAATCCCCGTACCGGCACCCGAGGCCGCGGTGAAGCGGAGGCGCCGGGCGGCCGCGGAATCGCCTCCGCTCCGTCACGACCTGCGCCAGGGAGGGCGGGAGGCGACGGTGATCGCGCGAAGCAGCCACTCACCGGGGCCGTAGACGTGGCGCCGCAGCCACCACGCGCTGACCACAAGCTGCCCGGCGAAGACGGCCGACACGGTGAGCAGAACCATCAGGGGTGGCAGGTCCCCGCTGAGCCTGAACCCGTACGCAGTGAAGAGGACGCCGAGAACCACGGACTGAAGCAGATAGTTGGAGAGCGCGATCCGGCCCGCGTCGGCCAGCGCCCGGGCCACCGCCGCACCTGCCCCGGTCCGGAAGAAGATCACTGCCGTGGCGACGTACGCGCCGGTCAGCAGCGGTGCCGAGAGAACGCCGATCCCAAAGCCCAGGACCTCGGCGGCGCTCCCCGGACGGAAGACCGCGAGGAACGAGTAGACCAGGGCGCCCGCCAGCCCGATCGGCAGCCCGAGGACAAGGAGACGGCGGAAGAGTGCACGGTGCGCGTCGAAGTCCGCGAAAACCCGTCGCCTCCCCGCGGCGAGGCCGAGCAGGAACATGGCGAGAACACTCGGACCCTGGAGGAGGAGAAGAAGGGCGAAGGTCCCCGGCAGCCGGCCGGCGTGCTCCGCGAGCACGCCGAGGGCCGTCCCGTCGTAAGCCGCCTCGATCCGGGCGGCCTCGGCGTGCAGTGCGGCCGCGTCCTGGACCTGGGGTTCCACCAGCACCGCCAGACCGAACAGACACCACAGCGCCCCGGCGACGGCGATCACGACCACGGCGGTCCGCACCGCGGCCCGCGCCGAAACGCCCCGCAGGCAGAGCAACGCCAGGCCGAGCAGCGCGTAGACGCCGAGGATGTCCCCGTGGAAGAACAGAGCGCCGTGGGCGACCCCGATGGCCAGCAGCCCGGTCTGCCGGCGCAGCATCCGGGGCAGGAACCCCGCGCCCGCCCGTTCCGCGGACGCCATCTGCAAAGTGAAGCTGTATCCGAACAGGAAAGAGAAGAGCAGGTAGAACTTGGTCTCGAAGAACATCGAGACAATCCAGCGCACCCCCTGGTCGAGGGGAGAGCCGGAAGCGGGATCGATCACGCCGAGGCCGTAGTAGCCGGAGGAGAACGCCCAGACGTTCACCATGAGGATGCCGAAGAGCGCCAGCCCGCGGAGCGCGTCGACATCGGCGAGCCTCCGCTCCGCGACCGGCGCCGCGGCCAGACCCCTGCCGACGGCGCTCACCCGCGCCCTCCCCCGGGGTTCCCGGTGCCGACCGGGCGCAGAAATCGGGTGACCAGCGTCCGGAGCACCGGCCCATGCGTCAGGGGGAGGAACCCGGGATCCGCCGCGACCCGTGCGAACAGCCCGTCGATCAGGGCGGCGAGCCAGGTGGCGACGGTCGCCGGATCGAGGCCGGGGTCGACCTGCCCGCGCGCCAGGATTCGGGTCACCAGTCCGGCGAGGCTCTCCCGCAGCTCCCGATCGTTCCTCCGGACCAGGTCGGCGATGGGCTCGTCCCGGTTGGCCTGGGCGGAGATCTCCAGGGCGAGGGCGGCGTACTCGGGGTCGGCCGCCAGTGCGACGATGTGGTCGAGCAGGAGAAGCAGTGCCTCCAGCGGGTCCTCCAGCTCGGCCAGCCGGGCGAACTCCTCCGCGGTCTCTCGGCCCTCCTGCTCCAGGAGCGCGACGACGACGGCGTGCTTGCTGGGGAAGTAGTGGAACAGACTCCCCGAGCTGATCCCCGCTTTGGCGCAGATGTCCGCGGTCCGGGTCGCGTGGAACCCCTTCTCGGCGAAGCACTCACCGGCCGCCACCAGAATCCGGCGCCGTTTGGCGGCGTGTTTCTCAGGGTCGAGGGTTCGGATCAAGATGACCTCCGATACGGCGAGCGCAAAAATAAACCGACTGCTCGGTTTATCATAAGCTCTCATCTATCCCGGTGAGTGCTCCTCAGGGAGGAATCGTCCGGGTGACGACAACCTTGGACGTGCGGTACCCCGCCAGGAACGATGCGGCCTGCAAGAACAGTCTTCTCCGACCTTGACCGTGGCGGTTCACACGGTATGAACCGCCACGCGCCTTCCCGCCGAGAGCGCGGCACGGGACGTGCGGACGCGACGCCTCGGGCACCCGGCATCCAGCCGTACCCACCACCACGGACCTGGGAGCCCCGCGGTCAGAGGCGGCGGAGGCCGCTGAGGACCCTTTCCAGGAGGTTGAGTTCGGAGGGGCCTTCGGCCAGTGCCGGCTCGTGTACCTTGACCAGGCCTTCGTCAGCCATGTCTCCGACGAGCACCCGAACCACGCCGAGCGGCATCCTGATCAGGGCGGAGATCTCGGCCACCGACCGGACGCTCCGGCAGAGCGTGACGATCGCCTGGTACTCGGGGGTGAGAACCCGCTGCTGCTTGCCGCCCGGTGCCACCGAGGAGACGAGCGCCTCCAGTTCGAGCCTGCGTCGGCCTTTGGTCCGGCCTCGGGTGACGGCGTAGGGCCGTACCACCCGATCTCGACCGGTCCGCATTTTGCCGGGGGGTTCACCGGGCGGCGGCGCGCCGCTCCCCTCCGGCCAGGTGTGTCCTACCACAGCCACCCCTTGGCGCTACTCTGCCCGCCCATGAGCCCCTCCCTCGGACGACGGTGACGACCAGCCGCGAATCTCGGCCCGGCCTCGAAGTACCCCTCGCTGCAAGCCGGAAAGCCGGGAACGTGCCTGTTCAGGGGAGAGTACGGGCGGAGCCTGGCCCGGCTCGGGCGCGGCCCCGGGCACGAGGTTGGCTCTGGGTACCCGGCGTGGCAGGCCGGCGGCGGTGAGCCCGCCGAAGGCCGTGTCCTGTACGGCCGCGGTCGCGGCGGCCCAGCCGGCGTCGCCCGGGGAACGCCAGGCCGGTTCCTTCTCCGGCCCGGGCGGCTCGGGCACGGGCTCGGCCGGCCCCGGGGCGGGCTTGGCGGACAGGTCCTCTTCGACCGGCGGGTCCGGCGGGGCGGCGGGTTCGTCCGCCCGCTGAAACCAGTCGGACTCCAGCGCCGCGAAGATCGGAAGAAACTCCTCCGGTCCGAGTGGCCCGGAGCGGAAGTCGGGGATCGGACCGTTGTCGTCTTCCGCGCGCTGCCACGGGATCGGGCCTGTTCCGGTACGGATGGGGCCGGTGTCGGAGACGTGGGAGGACGGCCAGGACACCGGGCCGGTGGTGGATCCGGGCGCGGAGTCGGCGGAGGGCCACGCCGACGCGTGCCGGGGACTCTCGGGCCGGACCGGCCCCAGCGGATCCCGTACTCCGTTGTGCCGGAACCCGGAGAACGCGGGGGGCGCCCCGTAGTGCACCGACACCGGCGGCGCCACGTCCGGCCAGGGGCTGTTGATCTCAACCGCACCCGGATGCCAGCCGGCGTCGGCGGGAAAGACGGAATCGGACCGGGTGATCAGCGTCGGCGGCAGCAGGACGACGGCCCGCAGGCCGTTCCCGTCTCCGCGCCGTTGCAGCCGGACCCCGATGCCGTGCCGCATCGCCAGCCGGCCGACCACGAACAGCCCCATTCGCCGCGACACCGAGACGTCCACGACGGGCGGGTCGGCCAGTCGGCGGTTGGCGTCGGCGAGTTCCTCGGCGCTCATGCCGATCCCGAGGTCGTCGACCGTGAGGGCGACCCCGCCGCTCTCGATGGTGTTGCTCCCCACCTCGACCTCGGTGTCCTTGGACGAGAAGTAGATCGCGTTCTCCACCAGTTCGGCGAAGAGGTGGATGACGTCGTTGACGGCCTGCCCGACGACGGCGACGTCCGGCCGGATGCGCAGGGCCACCCGTTCGTAGTTCTCGATCTCGGCCAGCGAGGCCCGCACCACGTCGACCAGTTCGACCGGGCCACTCCATCGCCGGGACGCCTCCTGACCGGCGAGGACCAGGAGGTTCTCGCTGTTTCGCCGCATACGTGTCGCGAGGTGGTCGAGTTTGAAGAGGTTGGCGAGACGGGCGTCGTCCTGTTCGCCCTGCTCCAGGTCGTCGATGAGGTCGATCTGACGCTCCACCAGGGTCTGGGACCGCCGGGAGAGGTTGACGAACATGGCGTTGACGTTGCCGCGCAGTTTGGCCTCGTCGGCGGCGAGCCGTACGGCTTCGCGGTGCACCTCGTCGAAGGCCCGGGCGACCTCGCCGATCTCGTCGCGGTTGTCGACGCCGATCGGGCGCACCTTGGGTGCGACGACGGTGTCGCCGGACTCGCGCAGGGTCTGCACCATCTCGGGCAGGCGCGCCCCGGCGATCGCCAAGGCCTCGGTCCGGAGCCGCCGGAGCGGGCCGACCAGTGTCTGGGCCATCGCGAGGGTGACCAGCAGGACGAGGATGAGGAGGGCGAGGATGAGTCCGGCGGTGAGCCAGGCGTCGCGCTGCTCGGCTTCCTGGAGGCGCTGGCTCCGGGAGACGAGCGAGTCCGCCAGTTCCTTTTCCACCACCCGGATCCGGTTGATCGTGTCCGAGGCGGCGTCGAACCACCGGTCGGCGTTTTGCCGGCGAGCCGGCGTTGTGCTGAGCAGGGCAAGATTCCGTCCGCCGAGCTCCACCGCCCAAGCCGAGTAAATCGCCACTAAATTAACTTTTGTCCCGTTTACTGTTTTAATATAGAGTTCTCTGATATTATTGGGTGTTTCAGCATAAAAAGTATCGATTTCACTCTCGTGTCGCACTCGAGCGCTGTTGAAGTTCTTCCAGGCTTCAGGGACAAAGCGTCCCGCATGCAGGGAGAAGGTGAGAATTCCCCGCTGTTTCGACAGCTCCGACTTGGCGACGGCGAGCGCGCGCAGAGCCCTGGCACCGGCAACGATGAGACCGTCGGTGCTGCCCTGGCCGGCCTCACCGTGCAGCGCGAGCACATCGTTGATCGCCACGGCGTACCGGTCGCCGATGGCCGAGGGGACCAACCCTCCCTCGAAGACCTCTTTGCGCAGGGAGAGCAGCCGGTCGAGCCGGTCCCGCACCTTCCCCGCCCGAGGTTGCAGCCGCTCCCCCTCCACACCCGCGATCTCGGCGCGTATCCGCAGCGCGACCTCGTCGACCCGGGCCTGCTGCAGGCCGACCGAGCCGAAACCACGGGCCGGACGGCCCGCGGCCACGTAGCCGATCGACAGATCCCGCTCCAGCTCCAGCTCATGGGCGAGGTCGGTCATAGTGCGCACCAGGGTGGAGGTGGACCATACCCGTTGAAATTCGGCGGCGCTGCTGACGGAGGTGAGAACGCGTAATCCGCCCAGGACCACGGCGATGAGAGTCGGTGCGAGAATCAACGCGATCATGCGGGATCGCACCCGCCAATGCCGTACCGCCAATCGGGCGCGAAAGCGTTCGTTCACAGGAGTCCGCAACCTCTCACCGGACGCTCTTGGATCACGGCACGCGAAGCTGGGGGCATTTGTTGCGTACGTGGCCTATGGGCGTGCCACATTTCAACATAACCGACCATGTCGGTACAAGATAAGCAGATTGCTTTTTTGCTACAAAACTAGGATAAATTAGTACATTTCGGCATGCCGAAACCTAGCTCTGCAGGGCCTCAAGCACCCGCTCCCGTACCTGATCCCGCTGCCTGGGATCGGTGAGTTTCAAACCGGAACGATCCACCACATAGAAGACGTCCACGGCCTCCGCGCCCAATGTCTCCACCCGAGCCGCCCTCACGTCGAGGCCGGACTCGCCGAATGCCCTCCCTATACGCCACAACAGCCCGGGCCGGTCGTGCACCCGGACCTCCACCACGGTCGCGGTCTGCGAGGCGTCGTCAATCAGCGTAACCCGCGGAGGCGCCACAGGGATGCGGGCGGGACGCATTGACCGAGACCGTCGAGCGAGTCGCTCCCCGATGTCAAGTCGCCCGGCGAGCACCCGGCGCAGGTCGGCCTCGAGCGTCGCCGGATCGGGCGGGCCGCCGAACTCGGGGGTCACCGCGAACTCGATCACCGTGGTCCCCCCCGCCGACGCCGCCGAGGCCGAGCGCACCACCAGCCGATGCGAGGCGAGCACGCCCGCGACGCTCCACAGCAGGCCGGGCCGGTCCGGCGCGACCACCGTCACCGCGTCCCCGCTCACCCGGACCCGGCCGCCGCCGTGCCGGGCGAGCGCGGCCTGCTCCGGGGTGAGCGGCGGCGGCTGGGGGATCGGCGAGCCCGCCAGCACCGAGCGCGACCGCCGTACCAGCTCCGCCACGAGCCCCGCCTTCCAGCTGTTCCACGCGGCCGGGCCCGTCGCCTGCCCGTCCGCCACGGCCAGCGCCGCGAGCAGATCGAGCACCTGCCGCGTGCCGACCGTCGAGGTGACCTTCTCCACCGTCACCGGATCGGACAGGTCGCGGCGCGTCGCCGTCTCCGGCAGAAGCAGATGATGCCGGACCACGGCGGCGACCACCTCGGCGTCGGCCGGGGAGAACCCCAGGCGGGTCGCGACGTCGCCCGCGATCCGCGCCCCCGTCACACAGTGGTCGCCGGGCCAGCCCTTTCCCACGTCGTGCAGGAGCGCCGAGACGAGCAGCAGATCCGGCCGGGCCACGTCACGGGTGAAGGACGCGGCGCCCGCCACGGTCTCGATGAGATGCCGGTCCACGGTGAAACGGTGGACCGGATTGCGCTGCGGGCGGTGCCTGACCCGTTCCCAGTCCGGGAGGAGCCGCACCAGGATCCCGGCCTGGTCGAGCTCCTCCCAGACCGGCACCGCCGCGCGGCCCGCGCCCAGCAGCGCGACGAGGGTGTCCCTGGCCCGATCCGGCCAGGGCACGGGCATCGGCGCCGACCGCGCCGCGAGCGTGGACAGCGTCGCAGGGGCGAGCGGAAGCCCGCTCGTCGCGGAGGCGAGCGCCGCCCGAAGCACCAGGACCGGGTCCGCGGCGGGGTCGCAGCCCCGGGCCAGCACCACCTCCCCGCCCTGCTCCACCACCCCGTCGGCGAGCGGCCGCCTCCCCCGCCGGACCGACCCCGTGCGCAGCCGCTCCACCGTGCGCCAGGTGGTGTCCAGGGCGTGCGCGACGGTCCGGCCCGCCTCGGCGACCCGGCGCATGAGCGTCTCGGCGTCCAGGAACCCGAGTTCACCGGCGACCGCGTCCTGCTCCTGCAGCACGAGCCGGTCGCCGCGGCGCGCGGTCACCGTGTGCAGCGCGTGCCGTACGTCGAGGACGAACTCGTGGGCCTCCCGTACCCGGGGACCGGCCCCGGAGGCCACCCAGGCCGCGGCCACCGCCTGCATCGCCTGGAAGTCCCGCAATCCGCCCCGGGCGTCCCGGAGATCGGGTTCGAGGAGGAACGCCAGCTCCCCGGACGACTCCGCGCGCCGGGCGGAGAGCTCCCTGAGCTCGGCGAGCCGGTGCTGGGCGTCGGCCCGCCAGTGGGCGAGCACGACCTCCCGTACGGACTTGGTCAGCTCCGCGTCACCGGCCACATGCCGCGCCTGGATCAGCCCGAGCATCGCCTTCAGGTCCTCCCGGGCGACCTTGACGACCTCGTCGGCGGTACGGACCGAATGGTCCAGGCCGACCCCCGAGTCCCAGACGGGGTACCACAGCCGGTCCGCGACGGCCGCGATGTCCGCCCGGCCCGCGTGGAGCAGCACCAGGTCGAGGTCGCTGCCCGGCGCGGGCTCCCCCCGGCCGTGGCTGCCGACCGCCAGCAGCGCGACACCCGCCGGCCGGGCCGGCGCCCCGGCCGGGTGGGGGGCCGCGCACGCCGTACGGACCAGTCCGGTCAGCCAGCGGTCCACCTCAGCGGTGCGTTCCCGGCGGACCTCCGCGTACCCCCTCATCGGCTACAGCGCCTCGGGTCCGCGTTCCCCGGTACGGACCCTGATCACGGTGTCCACCGGGACCGACCAGACCTTGCCGTCTCCGATCTTTCCGGTCTGCGCGGCCTTGACGATGACGTCGATCACGTCCTCGGCGTCGTCCTCCTCCGCGAGGATCTCGACGCGCACTTTGGGGACCAGGTCCACCCGGTACTCGGCGCCCCGGTACACCTCGGTGTGCCCGCGCTGACGCCCGTACCCGCTCGCCTCGCTGACCGTCATGCCGGTGACGCCGAACGCCTCCAGCGCGGCCTTGACCTCGTCGAGCTTGAAGGGCTTGATCACGGCGGTGATGAGTCTCATGCCTCCACCTTCTTCGTCGTCACGGTGGCCGTGGACCCGTTGGCCGAGACGACGCCGGAGGCGTGAATCGAGCCGAGGTCGTAACCGGTCTCCGCGTGCTGGGTGATGTCGATCCCGGCGACCTCGTCGTCGGAGGCGATCCGGAAGCCCATGAGCTTGTCGACGGCCTTGCCGATGCCGTACGTCACGACGAACGAGAAGACCAGCACCGCCACGGCGCCCAGCACCTGCTTGCCCAGCTGGGCCAGGCCGCCCCCGTAGAACAGGCCGGGGTCGCTCGCCTCCGTGTAGGCGGTGAAGCCGGCGAACCCGATGAGGACCGCCCCGACCAGCCCGCCGACGAGGTGGACGCCGACCACGTCGAGCGAGTCGTCGAAGCCGAACCGGTACTTCAGGCCGACCGCGAGGGCGCAGAGCACCCCGGCGAGCACGCCGATCACGATCGCCCACACCGGGGTGACGAAGGCGCAGGCCGGAGTGATCGCCACCAGGCCGGCCACCGCGCCGGAGGCGACGCCGAGCGTGGTGGAGTGGCCGTCCCGCAGCTTCTCCACCACGATCCAGGCGCCGGCCGCAGCCGCCGCGGCCACCTGGGTGTTGACGAAGGCGAGCGCCGCGACCCCGTCCGCGGCGAGCTGGGATCCCGCGTTGAACCCGAACCAGCCGAACCAGAGCAGGCCCGCGCCGAGGAGGACCAGCGGCAGGCTGTGCGGGCGCATCGGCTCCTTGCGCCAGCCCTTGCGCCGCCCGAGCACCAGGGCCAGCGCGAGGGCGGCGGCGCCCGCGTTGATGTGGACGGCGGTCCCCCCGGCGAAGTCCTCCACGCCGAGCTTCATCAGCCAGCCGCCGCCCCACACCCAGTGCGCGACCGGGAGGTACACGACCGTCACCCAGACCGCCGAGAACACCACCCAGGCGCCGAACTTGGCCCGATCCGCGATGGCGCCGCTGATCAGGGCGACGGTGATCACGGCGAACATCATCTGGAAGACGGAGAAGAGCAGGCTGGGAACGCCCGTGCCGTCTTCCTTGGTGGCGGTCTCCAGCAGACCGTTCAGGCCGAGCTGATCGAAGCCGCCGATGAAATTGTTGAGAAAGTCACTGCCCGACGTGCCGAACGCCAGGGAGTGCCCGTAGAGCACCCAGAGCACGCTGACCACGGCAATACCGGCGAAACTCATCAGCATCATGTTGAGTACGCTCTTGGCCCTCGTCATCCCTCCGTAGAAGAACGCGAGTCCCGGAGTCATCAGGAGCACGAGCGCGGCGCTCACGAGCATCCAGGCAGTGGAGCCGCCATCGATCTTCATTCGACGCGACCCTCCCTTCGTCTGGGCGGTTCCGTACGCGCCGGCGGCCCGGACAAGGGGTCTTCGCGGCGCTTGGCCTCAGCGTGCGCCGCGAGCGTTTCCGCTCCCGTCCCGTCATGTTTCGCCGCGGTGAAACTCCGGTGCCCCGTGTTTCACCGATGTTTCCGCCCCGCCAAGCGAGCACCCGGCTTACGGCAAGACTCGATGCGTGTACGGCATCAGCGGCCAAGCGCCGCATCAGATGGCGTCCAAGGTTGTTCGCGGACCACCTGACCGACCGCTCATCCGGAGCCGGGAATCGAGGGGCGCCCAGCCGTAAGCACGGTCGGGGTGACAACAACGCACGTGGGGACCGTGTTAGGCAAGGTCGCCGTCAAGGACCAGTACCTTTTGGCCGAGCTCCGCTCGGCCGGCTCGAAACGCCGGTAACCCGCGTCTTCCCTCCTAGTCGTCGCCGCCGGCGCGACGACGCCCGCGTCAGTCCAGACGCGGGGGCGTTTCGAGCGCGCACATGGCCGACCCGTAAGAGAGAGCCGGGCAAGACCACAGCCGGTAGGCCCGAGGTTTTCCAGTGGGTTCCCAGGTCAGGGTTGGAAGTACGGCTGGATCTTAGGTGCCTAAGGCGCTACGTCCGCACTTCTCGCGCCGCGTGGTTTGCGGCGCGAGAATGCGCGTGGCGGTTCGTGCCGCGCTGGTTTTTGCGCGGCACGAACCGCCACGGTCAATGTTGAGAAAACATTGCTCAGTCGCCGAGGATCGCGTCGACGAAGACCTCGGGGTCGAACGGGGCCAGGTCGTCCGGTCCTTCGCCGAGGCCGACCAGTTTGACCGGGACGCCGAGCTCGCGCTGGACCGCGATGACGATCCCGCCCTTGGCCGTACCGTCCATCTTGGTCAACGCGATTCCGGTCACGTCGACCACCTCGGCGAAGACCCGCGCCTGGGTGAGGCCGTTCTGACCGGTCGTGGCGTCCAGGACGAGCAGGACCTCGTCGACGGTGGCCTTCTTCTCCACGACCCGCTTCACCTTGCCCAGCTCGTCCATGAGCCCGGTCTTGGTGTGCAGCCGGCCGGCCGTGTCGATGATCACGGTGTCGGCTTTCCCGGCGATGCCCTTGCTCACCGCGTCGAAGGCGATGCTCGCGGGATCCCCGCCCTCGGGGCCGCGGACGACCTCGGCGCCGACCCGGTCGCCCCAGGTCTGCAGCTGGTCGGCGGCGGCGGCGCGGAAGGTGTCGGCCGCGCCGAGCACCACCTTGCGGCCGTCTCCCACCAGGACCCGGGCGAGCTTGCCGGTGGTGGTGGTCTTTCCGGTGCCGTTGACCCCGACGACCAGGACGACCGCGGGGCGCTCGCCGTGCGGCTGCACGTGCAGGGTCCGATCCATGTCGGCCCCGATCAGGACGAGCAGCTGCTCGCGGAGGAGGGAGCGGACCTGCTCCGGCGTCCGGGTGCCGAGAACCTTGACCCGGGTGCGCAGCTCCTCGACCATCGCCTGGGTCGGGGTCACCCCGACGTCGGCGGTGATGAGCAGGTCCTCGATCTCGTCCCAGACCTCGTCGTCGAGCGCGTCCCGGGAGAGCAGGTCGAGCAGCCCGCGGCCGAGGGCGCTCTGCGAGCGGGCGAGCCGGGCGCGCAGCCGTACCATCCGGCCGGCGGACGGTGGTGGGATCTCTATCTCGGGTCTGGCTTCGGCGGGTGCGATCGGCCGCGGGAGCGTCGCGGTGGCCGCGCCGTCCCCCTCCTCACCCGCGCCGCGTGCGGCGGGTCGCTCCGCGCCGGGGATCGGCCGCTCCTCCGGCGGCGCCACGGGCGGCTTCGCCTTGCGTCCCGGCTTCAGGAGCAGCAGGGAGCCCCCGGCGAGGACGGCGACGAGCGTGACGATCAGGATGAGCCAGAGATAACCTTCCACGGTTAGTCAGTTTTCCACGTCATCCAGGATGCTCGCGCCAGCGAATCCGGACACCGGGGAGATTCCCGCCCGGATAGCTCAGGCCCATCACGATTTGTCGCCTAATTCTGGACAGACCACTCGGACGACTGTGGTAGATCGTCAGGCCGGACGATCCCCGACCGGGATCTCACACCAGACCGTGCGCGGGCCCGCCGAATCCACCGGGAACACCCCCCAGCGCGCGGAGAGGGCCTGAACCAGCCGGAGACCCCGGCCGCTCGTCGCGTCCGGCTCGACGTCCCGGGCGATCTCCGGCCGGTGCCCGGCGCATCCCGCGTCCGTCACCTCCACCCGGATCGCCGCGCCGAGCGTCACCACGACCGTCACCGACCCGCCGGGGAGCCCGGAGTCGGAGTGGACGACCGCGTTGGTCACCAGCTCGCTCACCGCAAGCGTCACATCGTGCAGCGTCGTGGCCGGAACCGCGTCCGCCAGCAGGTCCCGCGCGTAGGCGCGGGCGGACCCCGCCGAGTGCGGGACCCCGGCGAAGCGGGACGAGCCCCGGAGCCGGAGCGCGCCCGTCGCAGAAGGGTTCACGCGATCACTACCGTCCACGGAGAGCGCACAAGTACGCGGCCGATACCTCGCATCGCCGTGAGAATAGGTGCTCCTCCGCCGGGAAGCTCGCACAATCGTGAAGGTAAACAGGCCGCAGAAAAGTGCGGGTCAGCTCACGCCGGCCCGGTGGGCCAGCGCGCGCAGCTCCGGTGTGCTGACCCGATGCTCCCGCTTGAGCAGCTGGGCGAGGAGCCGGCCCGTGCTCACCCCGTACCGGATCAGCTCGGGGGAGAGCCGCTCCGCCTGGAGCAGCATGTTCACCGCGGCCGCGTCCTTGCCCTGGACCGCGTAGGCGCGGGCCAGGTCGATGTGGATCTGGGCGCGGCGGCCGCGCAGGCCGGGGGCGAGCCGGGTGAGGTCGATCGCCTCCGCCCGGCGGACGGCGTACCGGGCGTCCCCGAAGGCGACCGACACCGACACCTGGTGGATCTCCACATTGGTCGGGCCGAAGGCGGTCCAGAAGTCGTTGCGGTCCGCGCCGAGCCGCTCCGCCGCCTGCCTCGCCCGGCCGAGGAAGCGGTCGGTCTCCGCGCGGTCGAACCGGGCCGCCGCCGCGGTGACCGCCACCAGGTGCAGGGCTCCCCACATCGACAGCCGCCGCGGCCCGGCCCGCCGGACGCCGCGCTCCAGCGCCTCGGCGGCGCGCAGCACGATGTCCTTGGCCCGGTCGGCCTCGCCCAGCCGGATGAAGACGTACCCCAGGCGGTACGCGCTCACCGCGGCCAGCATGGGCAGCCCGGCCTCCTCGGCGGCGTGCAGCGACCGATCCCCCGCCGTCCAGGCGAGCCTGGACTCGCCGACCCGGGAGAGCATCGTCGCCGTCGCGTGGTAGACCAGGGCGCGCAGGGTCTGCCCGTCCCGGCGCCGGCCGGGCCCCCCGGTCCGGGCGGCGAACTCGGCCGCCACGATCAACGCGGGCAGCCGCCGCGCCGCCTCGTGGTACTTGGTGGACTGGTAGAGCCTGTTCACCGCGTGCAGTTCGTGGCGGAGCCGGCGCAGGCTCGGCGTCGACCCGTCGGCGTACCTGGGGTCGATCAGCGCCTCCAGCCCCTCGTAGCCCATCATCGCCCGGCCGATGCCGATCGCCGGCTCGAACCTCGGCAGGTCGTCGGCGGGCCCGCTGAGGGAGAGCTCCTCGACCGGAAGCCCGAGGTGTTCGGCGAGGCCGACGAGCACGGTATGGCTGTCCACCGACCGCCTCCCGCGTTCGACCTGACTCAGCCAGCTCTCCGACCGGCCCACGAGCCCGGCCAGCACGTGCTGGGACCAGCCGCGGCGGCGCCTGGCGCGGGCGATCCGCTGGCCGATCTCCTTACGGGCGTCCATCGCCGGGCCCCTCCCGGTCGTCGATCGCCCGGTGGAGTTCCCGGAGGACCTCTTCCCAGGGCGGCATCCGGCCGGCCGGGTCGACGAGCACCCGGACCCCCATCCCCCGGAGCGCGTGCAGGCTCCGGCCGAACGCGACGTGGGCGGCGAGGGCCGGTTTGACCAGGGGCACCGCCAGGATCGGCAGGCCGACCCCGGTCAGTTCGCAGAGCAGGCCGACCGCGAAGGTGTCGGCGATCCCGGCGGCCCACTTGTTGACCGTGTTGAAGGTGGCGGGCGCCACGACCACCGCGTCGGCGGGCGCGGGCTCGCCCTCCTCGCCGGGCATCCGGTAGTCGTACCGCACCGGTTCCCCGGTGAGCCGCTCGATCTCGGCCACGTCCAGGAACCGCACGCCCATCGGCGACGCGATCACCAGGACCCGCCATCCGGCCCGCTGGGCGACGATCACCAGCCGATGGACCCGGGCCGCCGCGGGCGCCGCGCACACCACGAGGTAGAGAACGCCTCGTGCGCCGGAGAGGTCGCGCATGGGGCAGGAGCCTAGCGAGCACACCCGATCCCGGCAGGGGTAATGAGAACTCACTCATCCCCGCACCGTTCCAATCACCGGAATGTCTAGGACAGGGCCAGGGAAAT
The DNA here is from genome assembly GCF_025996515.1 of Rhizohabitans arisaemae. Classification (GTDB taxonomy): domain Bacteria; phylum Actinomycetota; class Actinomycetes; order Streptosporangiales; family Streptosporangiaceae; genus Rhizohabitans; species Rhizohabitans arisaemae. The sequence continues at coordinate 220,304 of NZ_BLRH01000014.1, read as the reverse complement.
CCCACGACCTGCGAAAAATGCCGCGAATGTGGCTTGCGGCAGCACGGCCGCCCTGCTCGACGCGGAGTGGCCCGACGGGTTGCGGAAGGAGATCGTCTCCCCGTCGCAGCCGGTGATCAGCACCAGGTGGCCGCCCCTGCCGGGGGCCGCCCGCTCCGGCCTGCGGATCTCCCGGTGGACCGAGGCCATCACCAACCGGCCCGCGCCCAGCAGCCCGGCGATCTCCGCGACGGTCAGCTCCGGCCGTACCTCGGCCACAAGCCCGTGCCGTTCACCGACGTACTCGGCGAACGGGGCGTAGTACAGCCCCTTGATCTCCCCGTCCGGCCGCTCCACATAACCGCCGTAGGACCGGCAGCCGCGCATCAGCTCCAGAAGCGGCGGGGTACGCCCGTCCCGATGGTGCAGGACCATCTGCAGACAGGCCATGCCACAGCAGTGGCCGCACCATGTGGCGTACTCCTCCCGGCTGACCGCCCCCGACTCGGCCCACCGCGGATCCGCGCCGGCGTCCGCGCCCCCGTAGACGATGCCTTCGATCAACTCCGCGCTGAGGAACTGGGTGTAGGTGACGACGTTCTCATGCGTCACCGCGCCGTCCCCCGTCGACGCGCACGCCCGGCAGCCCAACGATCCCCCCATCCGGTACGGCCGTCCGGCGGCTCCGGCCCGGCACCAAGGACGTTACCCGGCACCGCCGCCGGACACGGCCGCACGCATAGGCCGCCCTTCGGCCGTACGGCGACGCGGGGTGTGGTCAGGCGGAGCTCCGGAGGCGCTGGCTGATCACCTGGGTGACGCCGTCGCCGCGCATGGACACGCCGTACAGCGCGTCCGCGATCTCCATGGTGCGCTTCTGGTGGGTGATCACGATGAGCTGGGAGCTCTGCCGCAGCTCCTCGAAGAGGGTGAGCAGCCGCTGCAGGTTGGTGTCGTCCAGCGCGGCCTCGACCTCGTCCATCACGTAGAACGGAGAGGGTCTGGCCTTGAAGATGGCGACCAGGAACGCCACCGAGGTGAGCGAGCGCTCCCCGCCGGAGAGCAGCGAGAGCCGCTTGACCTTCTTCCCGGGCGGGCGCGCCTCGACCTCGATCCCGGTGGTGAGCATGTCGGAGGGGTCGGTGAGGAGCAGCCTGCCCTCCCCGCCGGGGAAGACCCGGCCGAAGATCTCCGAAAACTCGCGCCGCACATCCTCGTAGGCGGCGGAGAAGACCTGCTCGACCCGGTCGTCGACCTCCTTGACCACGGTCAGCAGGTCCCTGCGGGTGTTCTTCAGGTCCTCCAGCTGAGAGGTGAGGAAGGCGTGCCGCTCCTCCAGCGCGGAGAACTCCTCCAAGGCGAGCGGGTTGACCTTGCCCAGCTGGGCGAGCTGCTTCTCCGCGGCCCGGGCCCGCCTGGTCTGCTCCTCCCGGTCGAAGGGGACCGGGTCCCCCTCGTGCACCGGGACCGGGACGCCCGGCCCGTACTCCTCCACCAGCACGGGAAGCTCGATGCCGAACTCCTCCATGGCCCTGGTCTCCATCTGCTCCATCTTGAGCCGCTGCTCGGTGCGGGCGACCTCGCTGCCGTGCGCGACATGGATGAGTTTGTCCAGTTCACTGGAGAGCTCCCGAACCCGGACCCGGACCGCCTTCAGCGACGCGTCCACCGTCTGGCGGACCTGCTCCGCCTCGGCCCGCTCGGCGGCGGCCGCGCCGAGCGAGGACTCCAGCGCCCGCAACGCCGTCTCCGCCCCCGTGACCACGGCCTGCGCCACGGCCGCCTGACGGCGGAGCCGCCGCCGCTCGTCGGCCGCGCGAGCCCGCTCCTCACGCTCACGCCGCGCCGCGCGGAGCAGGCCGTCGGCCTTGCCGTCGATCGCCCGAACCCGCTCCTCCGCGGTCCGGACCGCCAGCCGCGACTCCATCTCCACCTGACGGACGGTGTCGCACCGCAGCGACAGCCCGTCCCGCTCGGTGGTGTCCGGTTCGAACTCCGGTGTCTCCTCGGCCTCGGCGAGCCGCTCCGCCAGATCGTCCACCCCGGCCGCGTCCCGCTCCCTGGCCCCCGTCGCGTCCGCGACCCGCTTGGCCAGCCGCTCGCTCTCCTCCGCCGCGGCCCGCGCCGCCGCCCCCAGCTGGGCGAGCCGGCGCTGCGCCGCCGCGGCCTCGGCGTCCGCCTCCCGCCGTCGTTCCCGCACCCGGTCCAGTACGGCCTGCGCCTCGCCCACCCCGGTCTGGGCGCCGGCCACCCCGGCCTGGGCCGACTCCAGCCGGCGGGTCGCCTCCCGCTCCTCCTCCACCGCCGCGGCGAGCGTCTCGGCGGTCTCCTGCGCGCGCGACCGGGCCGCCTCGACCCCGTCGGCCGCCTCGTCCAGCGCCGCCCGGACCTGCAGGAGACTCCGCCCCCGATCGGTACCGCCCTCCGCCCAATGCGTCCCGAGCAGATCGCCGTCCCGGGTCACCGCGCGTGCCTCGGGCCGCGCCCGCAGCAGCGACCGCGCCGCCGCCAGGTCGTCCACGACGACGACCCCGTCCAGCAGGTGATGTACGGCGGCGCGCAGCGTCTCCGGCACGCTCAGCAGATCGACCGCCCGCTCCCCGTCCGGGTCCGGCGCACCGGTCCGGACGGGCGGCGGGGCACCGCCGACCAGCAACCCGGCCCGGCCCGAGTCCTCGGCGCGGAGCAGCTCCAGAATGTCCCCCGCCGCCTCCGGCGACTCCACCGCGACGGCCTTGGCCGCCGCGCCGAGAGCCGCGGCGACCGCCGCCTCGGCACCGGGCCGCACCGTCGTCACCGTGGCGACCGCGCCCAGCACGCCGTCGGCGGTGAGCAGCCGCTCCCCCGCGTCCGCGCCCTGGGTGAGGGCGAGCTCAAGCGCCTCCCGGCGGGCGTCCAGCGCGGCGATCTCCCGCTGGGCCCGCGCGTCGGCCGTACGGGCGTCCGCGACCTGCGCGCGGGCGGCGGCCACGGCCTCGCGGTACGGCCCCACCGACGCCTTGGCCTCCTCGACGACGGCCCTGGCGCCCGCGAGGGCCGCCTCGGCCGCCGCCAGCGCCGCGCCGATCTCCGGGTCGGCGCCGGGCACCTCGCTCTCCGTCGCCTCGTACTCCGCCCGGGCCAGCGCCGCGCGCTGATCGGCCTCGGCCCTCGCCTCCGTGAGACGGCCGATCTCCTCGGCCGCCGCGCCCGACCGGCTCTGCGCCGCGGCCAGGAGCCCGCGGAGCCTGGCCAGGTTCTCCCGGCGCTCGGCGGCGGCCCTGGCCTCGAAGGCGAGCCGCCGCTCCTCCTCCCGCAGGGCCTGCTCGGCCTCGGCTCTGCGGTTGACGGCCTCCTCCAGCATGTCCTGGGCGGCCTCCAGCTCGGCCTGGAGCACTGCCTCCTCCTCGCGGACCCGCTCGGCCTCCCGCTCGTAGTCCTCCGGGTCGCGGCCCCGGCGCTCCACCGCGGCGACGTCGACGGCGTGCCGATGGCGTTCGGCGGCGAGGCCGGCCACCGCCTTGAGCCGCTCCCGCAGCTCGGACAGACCGAAGAAGGTCTCCTGGGCGGCGGCGAGCCGGGGCTGGGCCTGGGCGGCGGCGCCCTCCAGCTCGGCCTCCTCCCCCTGCGCCTCGCCGAGCGCGAGCCCCACCGCGCTCCGCCTGGCCAGGATGCTCGCCTCGTCGGCCGCCTCCCGCTCGATCGCGTCGCGCAGCCGTACCAGATCATCGGCGATCAACCGGAGCCGGGCGTCCCGCAGATCGGCCTGGATCACCGCGGCCCGGCGGGCGATCTCCGCCTGCCGGCCGAGCGGCTTCAGCTGACGCCGGAGCTCGGCGGTGAGGTCCTGGACCCGGTTGAGGTTGCCCTGCATCGCGTCGAGCTTGCGGAGCGCCTTCTCCTTGCGCTTGCGGTGCTTGAGCACCCCCGCGGCCTCCTCCACGAGGGCGCGGCGCTCCTCCGGCCCGGCGTGCAGCACCGTGTCGAGCTGCCCCTGACCCACGATGACGTGCATCTCCCGGCCGATCCCCGAGTCCGACAGCAGTTCCTGGATGTCCAGGAGACGGCAGGAGTCCCCGTTGATGGAGTACTCGCTCTGACCCGACCGGAACATCAACCGGCTGATCGTGACCTCGGTGTAGTCGATCGGCAGCGCGCCGTCGGAGTTGTCGATGGTGAGGGTGACCTCGGCCCGGCCCAGCGGGGGCCTGCTGGAGGTTCCGGCGAAGATGACGTCCTCCATCTTGCCGCCGCGCAGGGATTTGGCGCCCTGCTCACCCATCACCCAGGCGAGCGCGTCCACCACGTTGGACTTGCCCGAGCCGTTCGGACCCACCACCGCGGTGATCCCCGGCTCGAACCGCAAGGCGGTGGCCGAGGCGAACGATTTGAACCCGCGCAGGGTGAGACTCTTGAGGTACACGGTGCAGTCCTAACCGTTCCGGGTGCGTCTCACAGCGGACGCTCGCTCGACGGGTACGCCGAAGGCGCCGCCCTCACCCGGTCAGGCGCCAGGCTCTCACTCGCACACGGCAGCACTCGCCGGGAACTCGTCAACGGCGCAAGCCTAGCGCCGAGCGGGCCCCGCCGCCCGGAAGGCGCGGACGACCACGCGGAACAAACCGCTCACCGGCTTGCCGCGGTGGCGGCCAACAGAGAGGGACGCCTCGGTGGAGGCGCCCCGCTGGGAAAGACGACCCGACGCTCAGGTGAGGGCCGGTTCGCGCTCTCGGTCCTGGATGCCGCGCACGAACGAATCGTCGTTAGTGGTGGATGCCAAGGCGTCGTTCTGAGCCTGCAGCCGAATGAGTTCGGCCTCCAGGTCACGGATACGCTGTTGGAGCCGGCGCATTTCCGAGACCATCCTAGGGTCAGGACCGCCGACGTGGCCTAGTAGAGCCTTCGCCATGGTAAAGGGTCCTCCACGCTGAGTGACCAGATTGGTTCGCGCACTTTAAGCCGCGGGAGGGGTGCGCGTGGTTCTTTTCAAGAGTCGCATCAGCAAGGAGGACGGTCAAGTTGAACGCTCCGCTGTATGTGCTGATGAACACTATCGACCACTAAATATACCCGATAGTGGACCTTGAATTCCATCGAGGGCGGCTAAAGAGGGGCAATCCTTACCTCTCATACCTTCCGTATACCTGTTGACCTGCGAACCTCTCCGCCACCATGCCCACCCCGGTGAGAAAAATCACTCTGGGTAACCATCGGCAGGAGCCGGTACAGGCTTGCTCAGCGTTCCTCAAAGCCGGCCACGGTGTGCTTGGCCTCGCTCCACAACTCGGCGACCCCGGTCACCGAGCCCGGGGTGCTCCCCCCGCGCAGCAGCTCAAGCAGCTGCTCACACGCCCCGCGAGGCCCCTCGGCCACCACCTCGACCCGGCCGTCCGCCAGGTTGCTCGCCCAGCCCACCAGGCCGAGCTCCAAGGCCCGGGCGCGGACCCACCACCGGAAACCGACCCCCTGGACGCGACCCCGTGCCCACGCGGTCAGCCGTACCGGCCCATCGGACATGACCCGACCCCTCTACGGACGTGCGCCGCGCGGCCTCGGCTGGCACCGCGGACAGGAATAGGACGACCGGTTCATGAACGGATCCCGGTGGACCGGGGTGCCGCAGCGGGGACAGGGCTCGTCCCTCCGGCCGTACACGGCGAGAGCGCGATCGAAATAGCCGCTTTCCCCGTTGACGTTCACGTACAGGCTGTCGAACGAGGTCCCGCCTTCCGCCAACGCCTCCCGCATCACCTGGCGGATCGACTCAAGCAGTAGCGCGCTCTTCGCCGGCGGCACCGTCTCGGTGGGCCACGCCCAGTGCATCCCGGCCCGCCACAGCGCCTCGTCGGCGTTGATGTTGCCCACCCCGCTGATCAGCGACTGGTCGAGCAGCGCCCGTTTGACCCCGGTACGGCGGGAGCGGAGCCGGGCGAAAAACCACTCCTCGTCGAACGCGTCCTCCAGCGGATCCGGGGCGATGTGCGCGATGACCTCGGGCACCCCGTCCGAGAGCGGAACCACCATGAGATGGCCGAACGTCCGCTGATCGACGAAGCGAAGCTCGGTCCCGGCGTCGGTGAAACCCAGCCGGACCCGCAGGTGCCGCTCCACCGGCGACCCCGGGGCCAGGACGAGCAGCTGGCCGCTCATCCCCAAATGGGCCAGGAGGGCCTCCTCGTCGCCCAACGGCAGCCAGAGATACTTGCCCCGGCGCCGCGCCGAGCCCACCGTCCGCCCGGCGAGCCGGCCCGAGAAATCCTCGGCGCCGGCCGGATGGCGCCGGATCGCGCGCGGATGGAGCACCTCGGCCCCGGCGAACGTCCGCCCCACGACCCAGCGCTCGACGCCGCGCCGTACGACCTCGACCTCCGGAAGCTCCGGCATGGCCCTCCTTGAGTCGTCAGGTCCCCGCGCCGTCCCCGGCGGAGGACTCACCCTCGCCCTGAGACTGCCGCAGCGCGCGGATGGCCAGCCACGCCGCCTCGGCGGCCTGCTGCTCGGCCTCCTTCTTGCTCCGGCCCGCGCCTGTGCCGTAGACCTGACCGCCCACCCGCACCGTCGCGGTGAAGGACTTGGCGTGGTCCGGACCGCTCTCGTCCACATGGTAGTCCGGCACGCCCATCACCTCGGCGGCCGTGAGCTCCTGCAGCGAGGTCTTCCAGTCCAGTCCCGCGCCGAGCGAGGCCGAGCGGTCGATCACCGGGTCGAAGAGCACGTGCACGACCCGCGACGCCTCCTCCAGCCCGAGGTCGACGTAGATCGCACCGATGATCGCTTCAAGCGTGTCGGCCAGAATCGAGGACTTGTCGCGGCCCCCGGTGCCCTCCTCGCCGCGGCCCAGCCGGATGTAGCGCCCGGCCCCGAGCCGTCGCGCCACGTCCGCGAGCGCGCGCATGTTCACCACGGCCGCCCGGAGCTTGGCCAGCTGCCCCTCGGGCAGATCCGGGTGCTCACGGAACAGCGTGTCGGTGACCACCAGGCCGAGCACCGAGTCCCCGAGGAACTCCAGCCGCTCGTTGGTCGGCAGCCCGCCGTTCTCATAGGCGTACGACCGGTGGGTCAGCGCCCGCTCCAGGAGCTTGAGATCCAGCTTCACCGACAGAACGCGTTCAAGTTCGTCACGAGCCGCCTCGACACCGGGCGGTCCACCGTTGACGCTCACGTCTCCTCCTCGGGGCCTGCGAGGCCCCACCCGAAAACCCTGTGCCGGCGCGTGCGCACCGGCGCCTTCAGGCGAGGTGACGGCGACGCGACACCGGGTCGACCCGATGTCGCGTAAGGGGAGCAAGCCCCCGAAGACGTGGTGGGCGCCGGTCGGCTCCGGCGTCCACCACGGCCTCGGGCGTACCGCCACCAAGCCATGGTCTGCGTCGACCGGTCACAGGCGAGCGCCCGGTCGACGCGGAGGCGCTGGCCGATCGAGACCGGCCGGCGCCATGGCTGCCGGCGTCAGGCAGAAGGCTCGATCACCTGACGGCGGTTGTAGGTGCCGCAGGTCGAGCAAGCGATATGCGGCAGCTTGGGGTTACGGCACTGCTGGCAGTTGACGAGTGCGGGCGCGGCGGTCTTCCACTGCGCGCGGCGGGAGCGGGTGTTGCTCCGCGACATCTTCCGCTTTGGGACGGCCACGTCAGCCCTCCTGATCGTTGTCGTTGTGTTCCATGAGTTTCCCCAAGTCGGCCCAGCGCGCGTCGAGCTTCTCGTGCCGGTGATCGGGACCGGCCTCGGCCAGTCTGATCCCGCACTCCGTACACAGTCCGGGACAGTCGTCCCGGCACAGCGGGCTCAGCGGCAGCGCGAGCACCACCGCGTCACGGAGTATCGGCTCGAGATCGAGCAGATCGCCGCTGAGGACGGACTCCTCCTCGCCGGTCTGGAACAGCCCAGACTCGACGGGGTAGAAGAAGAGCTCCTGGAAGTCAACCTCGATCGACGAGGTCGACGACTCCAGGCAACGCGAGCATTCGCTGATGAGCGGTGCCTGCGCCGTGCCCGTGACGAGCACGCCCTCCATCACCGACTCGAACCGGAGTTCCAGCTCGACGTCGGCGTCCTTGGGGACACCGACCATGCCCACGGCGAGATCTGCCGGTGCCGGGAGGGTGCAGGTCATCCGGCGCATCGAGCCCGGTCGTCGCCCCAGTTCGTGAGTGCTGAACACGAACGGAGCCCGGGGGTCAAGGCGAGACAGAGGACTTCCTACTCTCATGAGGCATGACAGACCGCGCTCGTTGTACACGGCCGAACCGAAAGACTACCAGGGTTGGCAGGTACTTAGCTCCCGGCTCTAGCTCTTGAGACGCTGGGCGAGCAGCTCAATGATCAGGTCTGGGGCGAGTCCGGACACATCCCCGCCGTACTTGGCGATCTCCTTCACCCGGCTTGACGACAGGAAGGAGTGCTCCGGATTGGTCGCCATAAATAGGGTTTCGACACCCGACATCCGATAGTTGAGCTGAGCCTGCTGGAGCTCGTAGTCGAAGTCGCTCACCGCCCGCAGACCTTTCACGATCGCGGTGACCTCATGCTCCCGGCAGTAGTCCACCAGGAGGCCGTGGAACTTGTCCACGCGCACGTTGGGCAGGTCCTCGGTCACCCGGCGCAGCATGTCGATGCGCTCGTCCACCGTGAACAGGCCCTTCTTCTCAATGTTGATCAGCACGGCGACGATCACCTCGTCGTGCAGCCGGGCGGCCCGGCTGATGATGTCGAGGTGACCGTTGGTGACAGGGTCATACGACCCCGGACAGACGACACGATGCAACGTGAACCCCCAAGGGGTGCGATTAGTGGCTCCCGGCGGCGCGACCGTACCAAATCGCCGCCTCACCGTAACGACGGACCCTCTCCCCTTCGAACCCGGCGGGCCAGATCAGATCGGCCCCCCGGGACTCCCGCTCCACCGCGATCAAGGCGTGGTCCACGAGCCAGCCGTACTCGCGCAGCGCCCCGAGAACCTGAACCACCTCGGCGTCCCCCACCGAATAGGGCGGATCCGCGAACACCAGGTCGTACGGCTCCGCGCACCCCTGGGCCAGCACCCGCTCCACCCGGCCGACCGCCACGACCGCGCCCGCGAGCCCCACCGCGGCCACATTGGACCGGATGACCTGAGCCGCCCGCGGGTCCGACTCCACCAGCAGCGCGTGCGCCGCACCCCGCGAAAGCGCCTCGATCCCGACCGCGCCCGACCCGGCGTACAGGTCCAGCACCCGGACACCGTCCAGCGCACCAAGCGAGGACCCGACGGAGGAAAAGAGACCTTCACGGGCGCGATCACTGGTCGGCCGGGTGTTCCGCCCCCGCGGTACGGACAGTCGTCGGCCACCGGCAACCCCGGCGATGACACGCGTCATGCCGTCAGTCTGCCGTACGGCCCATGGTGCGATCGCCCCGGTATCGGTACGCCATATCCCATTACCCCAGGTCAAGAGTGCGCAAGACCAGGTGAGGAATGTGCAAGAGGGATGTTCAGCACCCTTGTTACGGTCGATTATGTACGTGCGGCCTTCAGGTGACCCAGAAGGAGGCCGACCGGTGTGATCGTGAGCCCTTCCGCACGCCGGTGCCCTCGGCACCTGACCCGAGGGCAGGGCCGGCTGGGGGCGGCATTCGGGGGGAGGCCGCCTCAAGCTGGGTCCACGGGTCAGCTGTCCGGCATTCGGGGGGAGGCCGGACAGCACGTGAGCCCGAGGTCGCAAGACCCCGGGCGGAGCAGGGACTGGACCCGGGGCCGCCGCGGCATCTGGGGGGAGGCCGCAGGCGCCCCGGGTCAAGTACCCACACAACAGGCTTTATCGGAGGACGAGACCGGGCGAGGCCGCTCCGGGGTTCGGGGGGACCCGGACGTGGCCCGCCCGGTCTCGGCCGGTCTCCACCCACGACGCCTGAAGCGCCCGCTCCCCGGTCGAGGACGCAGCCGGTACGGCGGCCGCGGGCCGCGGCGAGCACCCGGCCCAGGCCAAGCCCGTCAGGTCTTCTCCAGGTACTCGGCGCGCTCCTCGTTCACCAGACGGCCCAGCTCCGTCCGGAGCGCCGGATGCGCGGCCAGCTTCGGATCCTCCGCGACCAGCGTGCTCGCCGCCACCCGGGCCTCCTCGATCACATCCTCGTCCCGCAGCAGACGGAGCATCCGCAGCGCCGACTTGCGGCCCGACTGCGCGGCACCCAGCACATCGCCCTCCCGGCGTTGCTCCAGGTCGATCCGGGACAACTCGAAACCGTCCAGCGTCGCGGCGACCGCGTCCAGCCGAGCCCGGGCCGCCGTCCCCCCGGGCGACTCCGTGACCAGCAGGCACAGGCCCGGCAGACTCCCCCGGCCCACCCGCCCGCGGAGCTGGTGCAGCTGGGAGACGCCGAACCGGTCCGCGTCCATCACCACCATCACCGACGCGTTCGGCACGTTCACCCCCACCTCGATCACGGTCGTGGCGACCAGCACGTCGACCGCGCCCTCCGTGAAAGCCCGCATCACCGCGTCCTTCTCCTCCGGATGCATCCGGCCGTGCAGCGCCTCGATCCGCAACCCCGCCAGCGGGCCCGCGGCGAGCAGCGGAACCAGATCCGAGACCGCGATCGGCGGGCGGCGCTCCTCATCCGAACCCGCCGCCGGATCGCCCTCCTCCCCGTCGCCGTCACCGATCCGCGGGCAGACCACATAGGCCTGACGACCCGCCCCGACCTCCTCACGCACCCGCGACCAGGTCCGATCCAGGAACCGCGGCTTCTCCGCCGCCGGCACCACATGGGTCGCGATCGGCATCCGCCCCGACGGCAGCTGCGTCAACGTCACCACATCCAGATCGCCGTAGACCGTCATCGCCACCGTCCGGGGGATCGGAGTCGCCGTCATCACCAGCACATGCGGCCGCCCCGACGTCGACTTCTCCCGCAGCGCGTCCCGCTGCTCCACCCCGAAACGATGCTGCTCGTCGATGACCACCAGGCCGAGATCGGCGAACTGGACGTGCTGCTGCAGCAAGGCATGGGTGCCGATCACGATCCCCGCCGCGCCCGAAGCCGCGTCCAGCAGCGCCGAACGGCGCGACGCCGCGTTCGCCGACCCCGTCAGCAGCGCCACCCGGGTCCCGCCGAGCATCCCGCCCAGCGCAAGATCCCCCAGCAACTCCACGATCGACCGGTGATGCTGCTGCGCCAGCACCTCCGTCGGCGCCAGCAGGGCCGCCTGACCCCCGGCATCCACCACCTGCAGCATCGCGCGGAGCGCCACGATCGTCTTCCCCGAACCGACCTCCCCCTGCAGAAGCCGGTGCATCGGATGGGTGAGCGCCAGATCCGCCGCGATCACCCCGCCCACCTCGCGCTGCCCCTCGGTCAGCGTGAACGGCAGCCGCTCCTCGAACGCCGCCAGCATCCCGTCCCCCTGAGCCGCCCTGGCCGTCGCCGGCCACCGCTCCGCCGCAAGCCGGCGCTGCGCCAGCACCGTCTGCAGCACGAACGCCTCATCCCACTTCAACCTGCGCTGCGCCCGCCCCACATCCCGCATGTCCCGCGGCCGGTGCACCAGCTCCAGCGCCTCCCCGAGGCCGATCAGCGAATGTCCCGAACGCAACCCGGGCGGAAGCGGATCGTCCCCCACGCTCAGCGTGTCCAGCGCCAGCCGTACACACTTCCTGATCGTCCACGAGGGCAGCCCCCCGGCCGCCGGGTAGACCGGCACCGGCGCGCCCGCGAAGGCCTCCACCGCCGCCGACTCCGAACCCGCCTCCAGCAGCTCGTACTCCGGATGGGTGAGCTGGCGCTTCTTGTTGAACTCACCCACCTGCCCGGCGAACATCGCCCGCTTACCCGGCACCAGCACCTTCTCGTGATGGTGGGCCGCCTTGCCGAAGAACGTGAGCATCAGCCGGTCCCGGCCGTCGGTGACCACCACCTCCAGCAGCTTCCCCTTGCGCGACGCCATGTCCCGCATCCGGCTCTGCGCCACCTCCGCCACCACCGTGACGTGCTCACCCCGCTCCAGCTTCGAGAGGTCGGTGAGCTCGCCCCTTTCGGCGTACCGCCGCGGATAGTGCCGCATCAGGTCGCCGACCGTCCGCAGCTCAAGCAACTCGTCCAGCTTCTTCGCCGTCGGCGCGCCGAGGACCTTGGTCAGAGGCTCATCGAAGGTGGTCACCCTCCTGTTCTACCGGTTGCCACAGACAGTGCCGGTCAACATCGGCCACGGCCGGTCGGTGCCGGGCAAAGAGCGGCGCGCCACGAGCCGCCGCGCGCATTCTCGCGGCACAAAAGGTATGGGACCTCCGGTTTGCCCGGTCTAGACGATAGGCCGGGCCGGAAAGAGCCGCCCGGGTGACGACAACGGACGTGCGGACCGCCTCAGGCACGATCAGCGTTACAAGAACAGTATTTTTTGATATTGACCGCGGTCGGTTCACGCCGGACAAAAGACGTCCGGCGCGGACCGCCGCGCGCATTCGCCCGTCGCAAAGGACGCGACGTGCGAAGTGCGGACGTAGCGTGACCATCCCTAGGATCCAGCCGCGCCTACAATCCGGACCAGGGAACACGTGGAGAACCCTGGCCTACCGGCTGTAGCCCCGCCCGGCTCAACCCTGTCCGCCCGCTCCGCGGGGTGGGGTCGGGGGTTCGGTTCGCTGTTGGGGCGGGTATCGGCTATCCTCGTTTCGCCGGATGGTGATATCCGGCATGCCCGCCGTCCGCTCGGCAGCAGCGTGAGGCAGGGCGGGCCCATCAATGTGATTGAAGGAGACTCCCGTGGCTTCCGTCTGCGACGTTTGCGGCAAGGGGCCGACGTTCGGCAACAACATCTCGCACTCCCACCGCCGCACGCGCCGCCGCTGGAACCCCAACATCCAGACTGTGCGCGCCGTGGTGGGGAGCACGCCGAAGCGCATGAACGTCTGCACCTCCTGCATCAAGGCCGGCAAGGTCACCCGCTAGGGTTTCCAAGCCTGCTTCAAGCCCGCCATCGTCGCGATGGCGGGCTGTGTTTTTTACCCGGCCTGACATTCCCTCGGCTCACCGGCCGCTCCCGGTGATCCGGCTCAGACCGAGGCACCCGCCACCCCGACCGCGGTCCGGGCGTTTGGTGCTTCACGACCTCGTGGAGCCTTCGATGGGCCTGCGTCAACCTGTCAGCGTCGACGACGTGCACCGATGCACCACAGAAGTGATCAACATGCTTCGGGAGGGCGCCGATCGGGATTGGTCGCTCCCGGCCGGCACTCTGGAGTGGAGCTGCCACCGGACGGTGGAGCACATGGCCGACTGCCTGTTCTCCTATGCGGGTCAGGTGGCGGTCCGCCCGGCAGACCACTACGTACCCTTTCTCGTCACGGCGGACGAGGGCTCCTCGCCGGCGCAGATGGCGGAGTTCGTCATGGCCGCCGGAGGTGTGCTGGCCGCGGTCGTCGACCACGCCTCCGCCGGGATCCGGGCCTACCACCCGTCCGGGATGGCCGATCCCGAGGGTTTCGCCGCCATGGGATGTGTCGAGCTCCTCGTCCACGGCCACGACGTGGCCACCGGGCTGCGTCTCGACCCGGACCCGCCAAGGGACGTCTGCACGCGTGTCCTGATGCGCATGTTCCCGCAGATCGACGTGGACGGCGATTCCTGGGATCTCCTCCTGTGGGCGACCGGACGGCGGGAGCTCCCCGGCCGCGGGCATCCGGGAGCCGGCTGGCGCTGGCACGGAGCCCCGGTCGACATGCTCTTCTAGCCGGAGACTTGCGACGGCGGGCCTTCAGCGCGCGGCGGGGCGCAGGCGCCAGGCGTGGTCCACGGGGCCGATGCCGGAGCCCAGCGGGAAGCCGTGGGCTATGGCGCCGGTGACGTATCCCTTGGCGAGGCGGACGGCTTCGACGACGTCCTCGCCGAGGGCCAGGTATGAGGCGACGGCCGAGGCGAGGGTGCAGCCGGTGCCGTGGGTGTGCCGGTTGTCGTGCCGCTCGGCGCCGAAGGTCTGGGTGGTCGTGCCGTCGGTGAGCAGGTCGACGGGGGCCCCGGGCAGGTGCCCGCCTTTGATCAGAACCCAGGTGGGACCGAGTTCCAGGATCGCGTCGGCGGCTGCGCGCATCCCGTGCTCGTCCTCGACTTTGACCCCGGTGAGCTGCTGGACCTCGTACAGGTTGGGGGTGACCACGGTCGCCGCCGGGAACAGCCGGGATTTGATCGTCTCGACCGCCTCGGGGGCGAGGAGGGAGTCGCCGTGTTTGGAGACGCCGACCGGGTCGACGACGACGGGGGCCGAGACCTCCGCGAGCGTGGCGGCCACGAGCTCCACCAGGGTGGGCGAGGCGAGCATGCCGGTCTTGACGGCGTCCACCCCGATGTCGCCGAGAACCGAGTCGAGCTGGGCCTGGACGGCCTCGGCGGGGAGTTCCCAGTACCCTTGCACGCCCAGCGAGTTCTGCGCGGTCACGGCGGCGATGACGCTCATGCCGTGCACCCCGAGGGCGAGCATCGTCTTCAGGTCGGCCTGGATTCCGGCGCCGCCGCCGGAGTCGGAGCCGGCGACGGTGAGCACAAGGGGCGGCGTTGTCATGCTCCTATGGTGCCAGCCGGCAGCTACCGCCTTCGTACGTGCAGGCGGTGGGCTCGTGTGGTCTTCCTCTCGCTCCGAAGACGACGACGGCCGTCTCACCGGGCCCGAGCACGGTGCCGGTGAGGACGAGGTTCTCCTCCCGCTGGGTCCACTCGGCGCCTTCGGCGCTCTGGACGGTGCCCCCGACGGGCAGGCTGACGGTCCAGGTGTTCAGTTCTCCGCCGGTGTCGTTGGAGACGACGAGCCGCGCCGTGTAGCGCGCCCGAGCGGTTTCGACCAGTTCGTAGCTGAGTGTGAGGTCGGTGGCGGCCCGTAGTTCGGGCGCGGTGCTCGGCGGCCCCGTCAGGGTCGGCCGGCTCGGCCCGGGTGCCGGGTCGAGGGTGGGTTCGGGTTCCGGTTCGCTCCCGTCGTCGGTGACGTCCGGGCTCGGGTCGGTCACCTCGGGCACCGGCGGCGGGGCGGGCCGGGTGGTCGGGGTGGGTTTACCGCTCTTGGTGGGGCTGGGCGCAGGGCTCGGCCGCCTGGACGGCGGTTGCGGAGCCGGGTCCGGGGTGGTGGTCCGTTCGGGTTCGGGACTCTTCTCGGCGGGTTCGGTCGCCGGTTCGTCCTCGTCGGTGGGTGACTCGCCGGGGTCGTCGAGGGTGAGCGGAGGCGCTTCGCTCGGCTGCCGGGGGGCGGCGGCGCAGACGCTCCCGTCCGGGCAGGCCTCGCTTTCGGCTCCGGAGTTGACGATGACCACGGTGACGGCGGTGAGCGCCACCACGGCGGCCGCGGCCAGGGCCGCGACGAGTCCACCGCGTCTGCCGGGGCGGCGCCCCTCGGCCGTACGGCGTCGCCGTTCACGCGGGCGGCCCGCCGACGGGTTCGGGGATTTCCTGCGCCGGGAGTCGTCGGCGCCTTCCCAGGCGGGGATCCGCCTGCCGCCTTCCGGCGGCCAGGAGAGGGTGTCGGGGCCGGTCTGGAGGGGGTCGTCGAAGTCCGGGGTGAACGTCTGGGTGTCCTCCCCGCGGTCTACGTCCGCGAAGGGTGATTCCTTGAAGCCGAACCGGCCGAACTTCGCCGTTGACTGGGAATCGTCCGGCAAACCATCCCCTTCCGGGTCCGGCGGACGATGTCGTCCCATGCTTCCCCCCTCACGGAGCTACCAGGCCGTAGATATGAATAACATCTTTACTTCTCTCTTGTCACAATTTCATCGGTATTGGCTGGTGAGAAATGATCCCAGCCACCGGTGCGGTATACCCGGCCGTCGACCAGAACACCTGATCCTTCAAGGATTTCGCCGACGATCCGCCACTCCGACGGCAACTCCCGCCCAGCGGGGAAGACGGCGGCGAACGCGTGGTCGTCCCCTCCGGTGAGAACCCAGTCCAGAGCCGGGACGTTTAGGACGGCGGCCGCGTCCACCAGGGGCGACGCGGGCGCGAGCGCCGTCGAGTCGAGAAAGATCCCCACACCGCTCGCCTTGGCGACGTGCCCGAGGTCCTGGACGAGGCCGTCGCTGACGTCCAGCATGGCCGTGGCCCCGAGCCCGAAGGCGGCCAGGCCGCAGGCGTAGGGGGGCCGAGGACGCCGGTGCGCGTCCACCAGGGGCTCCAGCGCGGGGTCGCCGGAGGATCGGCCCGCCTGCAGGAGCGCCAGTCCCGCGGCCGCCCAGCCCAGGCGCCCCGCCACGGCCACGATCTGGCCCGGCCGGGCCCCGGCCCGGGTGACCGCCGGCCGGCCGGCCAGGTCGCCGAGCGCGGTGACCCCCAGGATGACCGTCTCCGACCGTACGACGTCCCCGCCGGCCACGCTCGCCCCGACCAGGTGGCACTCGTCGCGCAGCCCGTCGGCGAGGCGGTCCAGCCACTCCGCGGAGACGTCCGGGGGCAGTCCGAGGCCGGTGAAGATCGCGGTCGGGGTGGCGCCCATGGCGGCGACGTCGGCGAGATTCTGGGCCGCGGCCTTCCGCCCGATGTCATAGGGAGTAGACCAATCCCGGCGAAAGTGCCTACCCTCGACTAAGAGATCCGTTGACACCACAACACGCCCGTCCGGCGCAGACAACACCGCCCCATCGTCTCCAGGACCCAGCAGGACGGCACCACCTTGCGGTAGTCGGCCGACCAGTCGTCCGACGACACCGAATTCTCCAAGCTCACCGGCTGTGATGGCAGGACCTCCTTCTTGCGATCAAGAGTACGGTGAACCAGCCGAACGGGCACGAAAGGGAGGACACCATGGTGCACGCCTACATCCTCATCCAGACCGAGGTCGGTAAGGCGGCCAACGTCGCCACGGAGATCTCCGCGATCCCGGGCGTCACACAGGCCGAGGACGTCACCGGCCCTTACGATGTCATTGTTCGAGCGCAGGCCCTCAACGTGGACGAACTCGGCCGACTCGTGGTCGCCCAGATCCAGTCCGTCGCGGGGATCACCCGAACCTTAACCTGCCCGATTGTTCATATTTGAGAGTTATGACCACTTTACGAACAGCCGGTCGCCGGCGGTTCCCGATCACGCCGTTCGCCGCGGCCGTACTCCTCCTCGCCGGATGCGGCGGCCCCGTCCAGGTGGCCCCGCCGGTACCGGAGGGTGCGGCCGCGGCGGCCTGCGCGGCCCTGCACGACCGGCTGCCCCGCACCCTGCTCGGCCAGGCACGGGTCGAGACCAGCCCGCCCTCGCCGTACGTCACGGTCTGGGGCTCCCCCACCATCGCGCTGCGCTGCGGGGTGCCCCGCCCGGCCGCCATGCGCCCCACCGACCACGTCTCCGAGATCGACGGGGTCTCCTGGTTCAGCGACCGCCCGACCCTGTACACCGCGATCGGGCGGGTCGCCTACGTCGAACTGACCGTCTCGACGACCTATCCGGCCGGCGAGATCCTCGTCGACCTCGCGGGGCCGATCAAGGCCGCCGTGCCCCCACCGGCCTAACGCAGCCCGCTGGGACGGTCCAGCGCCAGCTGGATCAGCCGATCCACCAGATCGGGGTACGGCAGGCCGGAGGCCGCCCACAGCTGCGGCGCGATCGAGGCGTCGGTGAACCCGGGCATGGTGTTGATCTCGTTGAGGATCAGCTCCCCCGAGTCGGTGTAGAAGAAGTCCACCCGGGACAGGCCTTCGCAGCCAAGCGCCGCAAAGGCCCGCGCCGCCATCCCCCGGACCTGTTCGGCCACCTCCGCCGGGATGTCCGCGGGGGCCACCAGGGTCATGTCCTCGCCGATGTACTTCG
The DNA here is from genome assembly GCF_025996515.1 of Rhizohabitans arisaemae. Lineage (GTDB taxonomy): Bacteria > Actinomycetota > Actinomycetes > Streptosporangiales > Streptosporangiaceae > Rhizohabitans > Rhizohabitans arisaemae. The sequence goes on along the minus strand of NZ_BLRH01000014.1, from coordinate 202,598 downwards.
CGTCGAAGTCGTAGAACTCGTGATCCCCGCCGACCAGCACCTCACCGGGGATCGAGGTCTCCGGCGGGTCGTCCCCGAGCGACTCCAGGACCGCGCACTCGATCTCCCGGCCCACGATCGCCTTCTCGATGAGCACCTTGGGGTCGTGCTCCCTGGCGTGCTCGACGGCGGCCTCCAGCTCGCCGCGGTCCCGCGCCTTGGAGATGCCCTGGCTGGACCCGGCCCGCGCGGGCTTCACGAACACCGGGTACCCGAGCTCGTCGACGTCGTCGACGACCCGTTTGCGCTCCAGCCGCCAGGCGCGCTCGGAGACCACGAGGTGCGGGCCGACCGGCAGCCCCGCCTGCGCCAGGACCATCTTCATGAAGGCCTTGTCCATGCCGACCGCGCTCGCCAGCACCCCTGAGCCGACATAGCGGATGCCGGCCATCTCCAGCAGGCCCTGAATCGTGCCGTCCTCGCCGAACGGCCCGTGCATCACCGGGAACACGACGTCGACCTTGGTGAGGACGCGCGGTGGACTTCCCGGGGTGAGAACGGTCAGCCCGCCCGGCGTCGACGGCAGGGCGAGCTCGGCCCCGGCCTCGTCCACGGTCGGCAGGACCGTCCCCTCCAGCTCGTAGCGCTGCCCCTCGGAGGCGAGGACCCATCGCCCGTCCTTGGCGATACCGATCGGCACGACGTCGTACTTCGCCCGGTCGATCACCTTCAGCACGCTGCCGGCCCCGAGGCAGGACACCGCGTGCTCCGAGCTACGGCCCCCGAAGATCACGGCCACTCGAACTGGTTCACGCTGTACTTCCATGGTGCACGAATCTACCGCCCCGGTGCGGTGATCAAGCTTTACCCCGCGCCCGGGCGACGTCGAGGGCTTTGGTGACGTCCACGATGAGGTCCTCGGCGTCCTCCAGGCCGATGGAGAACCGCACGGCTCCCGCGTCGATGCCCGAGGCGGTCAGCGCCGCGTGGTCGAGCTGGCGGTGCGTGGTGGACGCCACATGGCTGACCAGGGTGTGGGTACCGCCCAGGGAGGTGGCGACCCGGGCCACCCGGACGGCGTCCGCGAGCGCGACCCCGGCCTCGAAACCCCCGTGCGGAGTGATCGTCACGCAGGCGCCGTACCGGGTCCCCTCGGGTCCGGAGTCGAAGAGCCGCCGGGCCAGCTGGTGCCCGGGGTGATCGGGGAGCCCGGGGTAGTCGACCCGGCGGACGGCCGGGTGTTTGGCGACCGCTGCGGCGAAGACCATGGCGGTGGCGCAGTGCCTGCGCACCCGCAGCGACAGTGTCTCCAGCCCGCGCCGGAGCAGGAACGCGTCGTCCGGCGAGAGCACACCTCCCGTATCGATCCTGACATTTCGGATTTTTGCCATTAGGTCGGGACGGCCCACCACAACGCCGCCGGTGCAGTCGGAATGGCCCCCGAGGTACTTGGTAGCCGAGTGGACCACCAGGTCGGCCCCGTGCTCCAGCGGACGGCAGACCACCGGGGTGGCGAAGGTGGAGTCCACCACCAGCAGCGCCCCGGCCTCCCGGGCCACCCGGTAGAGGCCGCGCAGGTCGGCGACGGCCATCGTGGGGTTGGCGAGGGTCTCCGCGAACAGGATCTTCGTGTTGGGCCGCACGCTGGCCCGGACGCGGCCCAGGTCGGTGAAGTCCACGAAGTCGACCTCGACCCCGAACCTGCGGAACACGTTGACCAGGAGGGAGTAGGTCCCCCCGAAGACCGGCGCCGGGGCGAGCACGTGCGTCCCGGTCCGCAGGAAGGTGGTGAAGACCGCGTTGATCGCCGCCATGCCCGAGGCGAACGCCTCGCCGGCGACGTCCTCGGGAGCGGCGGCGCCCTCCAGGGAGGCGACCCCGCTCGCGAACGCGGCGACCGTCGGATTGTCGACTCTGCTGTAGGAGTAGCCGGGGACCTTGTCGCCCAAGACGTCCGCGTACTCCTGGGAGTCCTCGAAACTCCAGGCCGCGGTTCGCCAGATGGGAAGCCCCACGGGGGTCTGCGTCGGCCGGGGAGGGGGTGGCAGGTGGACCGCGCGGGTGTTCTCGCCCTGTCTCCTGCGCAAACGCCGAGAGTTTGTCACACGCCGTACCGTTCCGGTTTGGGAGACCGCGACATCAGCAACGCCGCGGCCTCACGCGGTGTCATCTCATCGTGGACCACACCCACCACGACCTCGGTGATGGGCATCTCCACGTCGTGCTTTTTCGATAGCTCCAGTACGGACACGCAGGATTTGACACCTTCCGCGGTCTGCCTGGTTGCCGCGATCACTTCCCGGAGAGTCATGCCCTTACCCAGGTTCTCCCCAAACGTGCGGTTTCGTGCAAGCGGTGAGGCGCAGGACGCCATCAGATCGCCCATCCCGGCCAGCCCCGCGAACGTATGCGGATCCGCGCCGAGCGCCGCGCCGAGCCGGGCGATCTCGGCGAGCCCCCGGGTCATCAGCATGGCCCGGGCGTTGTCCCCCAAACCCATGCCCACCGCCACCCCCACGGCGAGCGCGATGACGTTCTTCACGGCTCCGCCGAGCTCCACCCCCACCACGTCGGGGTTGGTGTACGCGCGGAACCACGGGGTGTGGCAGGCCTCCTGGAGCCGCTCCGCCGCGTCCCGGTCGGTACAGGCCACCACGGTGGCCGCGGGCTGGCGATGGGCGATCTCCGGTGCCAGGTTCGGGCCGGAGACCACCGCGACCCGGCCCGGCGGGACCTCGGCCACCTCACAGATGACCTCGCTCATCCGCTTGCAGGTACCGAGCTCGATGCCCTTCATCAGGCTCACCAGCAGCGCGTCCCGGGGAATGTGGGGCTTCCACGCGGCGAGATTGCGGCGCAGGGTCTGGGACGGGACGGCGAGCACCACGAACCCGGCGCCCGCCAGCGCCTCCGCGGGGTCGACGGTGGCGACGATCCCCGGCGGCAGGGTGACCCCGGGGAGGTAGTCGGGGTTCTCCCGTCGCAGATTGATCGCGTCGACGACCTCCTGCCGCCGCCCCCACAGCCTCGTGGGGGTCCCCGCGTCGGCGAGGACCATCGCGAACGTCGTCCCCCACGATCCCGTTCCGAATACGGCGGCGGTGTTCACCGGGGCCGCTCCGCGGACTTGGCTTCTTCCGGCATCGTCGCCGTACCCCTCACGATGTGCACCCATACCTCGACTGATCTACCCAGCAACTTTCACCTGATGTCATGAATCGACCGCCGGGCGGGCGTCGTACGGGAGCTCCGGCGCCTTCTCCCGGCGCAGCTCGGCGAGCTGCTCGGTGACGGCGCCCATGATGTCGGCGGTGGCGTCGCGCAGGGTCGACCCGCGCAGCGGCTTGTCCTGGTACGCCGAGAGGTCGACGGGAGGGCCGGCCAGCACCCGGAACGTCTTCCGCGGGAACAGGCTCAGCTTCTTCTTCCGGTACGGGAGCAGATCCTGCGCCCCCCACTGGGCGATCGGGATCACCTTGGCGCCGGTCTTGAGCGCGAGCCGCGCCACGCCCGTCTTCCCCGTCATCGGCCACAGGTCCGGGTCGCGGGTACAGGTCCCCTCCGGGTACACGATGACGCACGCGCCGTTCTTCAGCCCCTGCTCGGCCTCGCGGAGCGAGAGCGCCGCGTCCCCGCTCCCCCGGTACACCGGGATCTGCCGGAGCCTGCGGAGCGCGTACCCGAGCCCCTTCACCTTGAAGACGCCGTCCTTGGCGAGGTAGACCGGCCAGCGCCCGGACTTGTAGACGAAGTGGGCGAGGAGCAGCGGGTCGATCGTCGAGATGTGGTTGACCGCCAGGATGACACCCTCCTCCCGAGGGAGATTTCCCCTGCCCCGCCAGTCCCGCTTGACCAAGGCCAGCAGCAACGGCTTCAAGATCCCTACGGCTAGGGCTTCCCACGGTAAGGGCGGTCGTCCGCGGCGACTCATCGAAACATCCTCCTGTCCAGGCCTGCCTGGCTAGTGTCCCGGTTACCGCCGCACAGTGTCGAGGCGAGATTCTTAGGGTATGCACGCGACAGACCAGCTGAACCACGAGGAGACCCGGCCGTGAGCACCCGATGGTCGATCGTGGTCCCCGTCAAGACCCTGCCCGCGGCCAAGTCCCGGCTCGCCGTCTTCGCCGGACCCGCCCGGGAACGTCTCGCCCTCGCCATCGCGCTGGACACGGTCGCGGCGGCGCTCGCCTGTCCGCGCGTCGAACGGCTGATCGTGGTCACCGACGACCCGGTGGCCGCGCCGCCGCTCGTCGAACTCGGCGCCCTGGTCGTCCGGGACGAGCCCGACGCCGGCCTCAACCCCGCGCTCCGCCACGGGGCGGCCGAGGCGCTGCGGCTGGCGCCCGGCTCGGGGGTCGCCGCCATGCAGGCGGATCTGCCCGCCGTGCGCCCCGGCGAACTCACCCGGGTCCTGGACGCGGCCGACGGGTTCGACGAGTCCTTTCTCCCCGACGCGGCGGGGACGGGGACCACCCTCTACGCGGTCCGCCCCGGGGTCCCGTTCGAACCGCGGTTCGGCGGAGCCTCCCGCGACCGGCACCTGGACGCCGGGGCGAAGGAGCTCCTGCTCCCCGGCGTCTCCTCGGTCCGGCGGGACGTCGACACCGAGGCCGACCTGCGGTCGGCGCTCGCCCTCGGCCTCGGCCCGCGCACCGCGGAGGTCGCCGCGACCCTGATGGCCTGACGGCCGCGGCCGGCTGGGGAAGCCCCGGGCGAGTTGTTACGCTCAGGGCGTGCAGGCCACCGTGAAAACCTTCGACGACGCCACCCGCTCGGGCAGCGTCTACCTCGACGACGGGACCGAGCTCCCCTTCGGCGCCGACGCCTTCGACGCCGGTCCCCTGCGGCTGCTCCGCTTCGGCCAGCGGGTCAACATCGTGCTGACCGAGGGGCGCATCACCTACATCACGCTGTCGACCTTTCCCCTCCCCCAGGGCTAAAAACTCGCGCCCGGACCCGCGTCGAGCGGAATCCGGGCGCGTTGGCGAGGTATTCGGTTATTTCTTCTTCGCCGCCGCCTTGGGCGCCGCCTTCCTCGGGGCGGTGTTCACCGCCGCCTTGAAATCGGCTCCGGCCCGGAACTTCGGCGCCCAGCTCTCAGCGACCTTGATGGCCTCTCCGCTGGCCGGGTTGCGGGCGGTGCGAGCAGGCCGGTGGACCTTCTCAAAGGCCCCGAAGCCGGTGATCGCCACCTTCTCCCCTTTGGCCACCTCGTGCTGAATGGTTTCGAGGATGGCGTTCACTGCCTCGTTCGCAGTCTTCTTATCTCCCACTCGACCCGAGATCGCGTCGACGAGTTCACGCTTGTTCATGCATGCTCCCCCTGTTTTCCCTTACGCGCATGAAATTAAGGGACGAACGCGCGGGACTCAATCACCAAACGCAATGTTTCGCCTACTCGGTGTGTCGTATATCGAGGTCACGGAGAAACGAATCCAGCCTGAGGCACGCGTGATCCAAGTCATGCTTTGCCAAATCGCAGATCACCACGAGCCTTCTGGCCAGGCGGGTTCGCTCCTGATCTGGTACGGCGAGCACCCGGACGCGGTGATGCGCGTCACGCAGCTTCCGGGCAAGCTCGGCGGGCGGGTCGGCCCGGAGAGCGCTCTCCCCGGGGCCGATCTGGGCATTGGTCAGACAGTCGTCGGCAGCCATGGCTGCCGCCCATTCTCGTACACCTCGATGTCGTCGGCGTGACGCAGGGTCAGTCCCGTGTCGTCCAGCCCTTCGAGCAGACGCCAGCGGGTGTAGTCGTCGATGTCAAAGGAGACGGTGAGGTCTCCGGCCCGAACCACGCGATCCACCAGGTCGACGGTGATCTCGGCGGTCGGGTCCTGCTCCGCCTCATCTTGGAGCCGCTCGACGACCTCCGCCGGAAGGATGACCGGCAGCAGACCCATCTTGGTGGAGTTGTTACGGAAGATATCGGCGAACTTCGGGGCGATGACCACGCGGAAGCCGTACTGCTGCAGCGCCCAGACCGCGTGCTCACGCGAGGAGCCCGTACCGAAGTCGGATCCCGCGACGAGGATGCTCGCCCCCTGGTACGCGGGGTTGTTCAGCACGAAGTCGGGATCCTCCCGCCATGCGGAGAAAAGCCCCTTCTCAAAGCCGGTCCTGCTGACCTGCTTCAGCCAGACGGCCGGGATGATCTGGTCGGTGTCGACGTTGCTCCGGCGCAGCGGCACCGCCCTGCCGGTGTGGATCGTGAAAGCTTCCATGTGTGCTCAGCCTTTGCGAGATCTCGAACCCGTCGCCGGGTCGAAGTGGGGATGGGCGGGACGGTCAGAGGTCGGCGGGCGCGGTGAGACGGCCGGTGACCGCGGTCGCCGCCGCCACCTGCGGGGACACCAGGTGGGTTCGGCCACCCTTGCCCTGCCTGCCCTCGAAGTTCCGGTTGGAGGTGGACGCGCTCCGCTCACCGGGGGCGAGCTGGTCGGGGTTCATCCCCAGGCACATGGAGCAGCCCGCCTCACGCCACTCCGCGCCGGCGGCCTTGAACACCTGGTCCAGTCCCTCGGCCTCCGCCGCCGCCTTGACCTGCATGGAGCCGGGGACGATCAGAGTCCGGGTGACGACCTTCCGGCCGGACAGGATCTCCGCCGCCGCCCGCAGGTCCTCCAGCCGCCCGTTCGTGCACGAGCCGACGAAGACCGTGTCGATCGCCACGTCGCGCAGCGGCGTGCCCGCGCGCAGATCCATGTAGGTGAGCGCCCGCTCGGCCGCCGACCGCTGGGCCGGGTCGGCGAAGTCCTCGGGGGCGGGCACGGACGAGGCGAGCGGCGCCCCCTGGCCCGGGTTGGTGCCCCAGGTGACGAACGGCGAGAGGGTGGAGGCGTCCAGCCGTACCACCTCGTCGAAGACGGCGTCGTCGTCGCTGCGGAGCGAACGCCAGTACTCCACCGCGGCGTCCCAGTCGGCGCCCTTGGGGGCGTGCGGACGGCCGGCCAGATACTCAAACGTCGTCTCGTCCGGTGCGATCAGCCCGGCTCGCGCCCCCGCCTCGATGGACATGTTGCAAACCGTCATCCGGCCCTCCATCGACAGGGCCCGGATCGCCTCGCCGCGATACTCCACGATGTAGCCCTGACCGCCACCGGTGCCGATCTTGGCGATGATCGCCAGGATCAGGTCCTTGGCGGTCACTCCGTACGGCAGCGCGCCGTCGACCTCGATCGCCATCGTCTTCGGCCGGTACAGCGGCAGGGTCTGGGTGGCCAGGACGTGCTCCACCTCGCTGGTCCCGATCCCGAAGGCGATCGCCCCGAAGGCGCCGTGGGTGGAGGTGTGAGAATCGCCACACACCACGGTCATGCCGGGCTGGGTCAGGCCCAGCTGGGGCCCGATCACGTGCACGATGCCCTGCCCCGCGTCACCCATCGGGTGCAGCCTGACGCCGAACTCCGCCGCGTTCTTGCGCAGCGTCTCCACCTGGGTGCGCGACACCGGGTCGGCGATCGGCGCGAGGATGTTCACAGTCGGGACGTTGTGGTCCTCGGTGGCAATGGTGAGATCGGGCCGCCGCACGGTCCGGCCCGCCATCCGCAGACCGTCGAAGGCCTGCGGGCTCGTCACCTCGTGAACGAGGTGCAGGTCGATATAGAGCAGGTCGGGCTCACCTTCGGCACGCCGCACGACGTGCTGCTCCCAGACCTTCTCCGCGAGGGTCCTGCCTGTACCGCGGCCCATGTCGTTCTCCTCCTGTGCGCACGCATCCTTGCGTGCCTCCCAGATTTCCGATCGGCGCCTCAGATAGCGTTTGCTTCTCAGACTCTGAGACGGCAGTATCGGGGTATGGACAACTCTAGCGGAGTCGGCGTACTGGACAAGGCGGTTCTGGTCCTCAACGCCCTGGAGGCCGGCCCCTCCTCCCTCGCACAGCTCGTCCAGGCCACCGGCCTCGCCCGACCGACCGCCCACCGCCTCGCGGTCGCCCTGGAGCACCACCGCATCGTCTCGCGCGACACGCAGGGCAGATTCATCCTCGGACCCCGTCTCGCCGAGCTGTCCGCCGCCGCCGGCGAGGACCGGCTCCTCGCGGTGGCCACCCCCGTGTTAACTCACTTACGTGACATTACCGGCGAAAGCGCCCAGCTCTACCGGCGTCAAGGCGACGAACGCGTCTGCGTGGCCGCCGCGGAACGATCACAGGGGCTCCGGGACACCGTCCCGGTCGGCTCGGCCCTGCCGATGAGCGCCGGATCCGCCGCCCAGATCCTGCTCGCCTGGGAGGAGCCCGACCGTCTCCACCGCGGCCTGCGGGGAGCCCGCTTCACCGCGGCGACGCTGGCGTCCGTACGGCGCCGCGGCTGGGCCCACAGCGTCGGCGAGCGGGAGCAGGGCGTCGCCTCGGTCTCCGCCGCCATCCGCGGGTCCGGCGGCAAGGTCATCGCGGCCGTCTCCGTCTCCGGGCCGATCGAGCGCCTCTCCCGCACCCCGGGCCGGCTGCACGCGGGGGCCGTCGTCGGCGCCGCCGAACGGATCTCCGAGGCGATGCGGCGGAACGTCTGAGCATCGGCGAGCACTCACACGGCGACCTTGCCGGGCTAGTCTTGCGTAAGTGACCGACCACATCGACGCCGCCACCACCGAGCTGCGTCCCTTCATCGAAGACTTCGTCGTCTGGGCGGAGTCACAGGCTCCGGACATCGACCCCGACCTGGTGGGAACCGCCGCCCTCGTGCACCGCCTCACCGTCAGCGCCGACTGCGGCGTCTGGCGGCGCCAGGACCTGGAGGAGGTGCTGCTCGACCGGATGCCCAAGGCCGTGGAGAACCCACGCCGGGCAGCCGAAGGGACGATTCCCGCACTCGCCGCGTACCTGACGTTCCTGGAGGAGACCGGTCGCCTGCGCAAGGAGTCCGACCTCCTCGACGAACTCCTCGAAGAATTGGAAGACCTTCAGGTCGACTTCGCCGCCGCGCTCCTGGGCGGCCGGCTCGGCGACTTCCGGCAGTACGAGGACGAGATCGCGGCTCTCCCGACCATCCGCCTCGCCCCCGTCGCCGAACTCGCCGAGAAGGCGCGGCAGGCCGCACTCCTGCTCCGCCTTCGCTCCCTGGTCCTGTGGGTGGGCGAACACCGGATCGTCGGCGACGAGATCCCCCTCTCCGACTCCGACGTCGAACAGGCCCTGAAGGCCGTGGGCCTGCCGGTCCCCGACGAGCGACCCCTCGCCGAGGCCGTACCGCAGCTGTGGGACCTGTGGAACCTCGGCGTGGACCTGGAGTTCATCGAAGCCGTGGACAACGGCGTCGTCAGCGGCGACCCCGACGTCGCCGAATGGCCGTACCCCGAAGACGACGACGTCATGGACCTCTGGCTGCTCGGCCTGCACTCCATCGGGTACGCCGACCCGCAGCTGGACGAGGACGGGCTGGAGGACGCGCTCGGCGGCCTGACCCGCGCGCTGCTGCTGCAGCTCCTCCTGTTCGAAGAGGCCGCGATGCCGCTCGCCGAGCTGCGCGAGTCCCTCGCCGAGGAGGTGGCCGAGCTGGAAGGCGAGGAGAGCTGGGAGGCCGCCCTCGCGTTCCTGGACGACCCGCTCGCCTCCGGGCTCGAATGGCTCCGCGACTACGGCATGATCGAGGTCGACGCGGACACGGTACGGCTGACGCCGCTCGGCGTCGCCGGCGTCGTGCACCTGATCGGCGACGACGACCTCAGCATCGACGCCCGCCCAGCCGTCGAGTCGATGACCGCCGGAGAGCTGCTCGCCATCACGGCGCAGATCCCCGAGCACGAAGCCGACGCCGAGTACGCGGCCTGGCTCCGTCTCCGCGACCCCGCGGGGGCCGCCAAGGAGCTCCTCGCCGCCTCCACCGAAGCCGAAGACGATGTCCTCCTGCGCGTCCAGGCCGTGAGCATGGTCAACGGACTCGGCGAGCACGCCGAACCCGCGTGGCGGGACGCGCTGCACATCCCGTCGCTCCGCGCCTACGCCGCCACCCGGCTCACCCAGCTCGACGCCGACGACGTACCGGCGCCTACCCAGGCCGACACCCGCTGGATGCTCCTGGACATGTGGAGCATCGCCACCGGGCTCGGCGACCACGAGTTCGTGACAAGTGTGAACGAGGTGGGTCCCCCCGCCGAACTGATCGCCCTCGTCGACTCCCTCTGGAAGATCCCGCACCCCGACGTCGCCGAGATCCTCGACAAGATCGGGGAGACCCACCCGAACAAGCAGGTCGCCAAAGCCGCCCGCAGGGCCGTCTTCCGGACCCGTTCCGCCGCCCCGCCCACCCCCTGACCCCGGAGCGCCCGCCACACCGGTCCATGCCGCACCCGAGCGGTACGGGCCGGGGCAGGTGTCAGACCCGGCAGAGCCCGGCGACCGCCGGGGCGATCGCCGCGGCCCACATCCGGTAACCCACGGCACCCGGGTGGAACCCGTCGGCGGCGAAGACCTCCGCCGACTCCACGGGGACCCCGGCCGGAACATGACGGACATCCCGTACGGCCGACGCGGCCCGTACCATCGCCCGGTCGAGACCCGCCGCCCACACCCCCATGACCCCGCGAAGCGGCTGCGGCAACGCGGGAAACCGCCCCACCGGCGCCATCCCCGCCAACACGATCGGCACCGGCCCGAGTCGCCGCCGCACCGCCGCCGCCAACGTCACCAGATCCCGCTCAAAAGCCAGCGGACGCCGTAACTCCAACAGCTCGTTGACCCCTAGAAGCACCACCACGGCGTCGGCGGGCTCCAGCTGCGGCACCAGATCCCGCACCGTGACCCGGGTGTTCGCCCCGGACCGCGCCGCGACCTGCCAGGCGATCGCCCGGCCCGTGCGCACGGCGAGACTTCTCGCCAGATGACCGGCAAACCCGTCCTCATGCGAGTTCACCCCGACCCCCGCGGCCGTGGACTCCCCCAGTACCGCGATCCGAAGCGGGCTCCGGGCCGACGCCTCACCCGCAGGCCAGACCACCCCCTGCCGGTCCCCACCCGCCTCCGGCAACCGCGGTGTCCGTCGCCGGACCAGTACTCCCTGCACCCCCAGCACAACCGCGGCACCAACCCCCAACCCCGCGATCCACCCGAACCCCCTACCCACCACGCATCCCCCTCTTTGGAGCAATATTCCGCTAATCGTCCTATCCACCCCATCACAAGAGCCCAGGTCCCGCACCCATAAACGATCCCCTGTCGCCCGTCCGTCGTGACCGGACCAGGTCCATCACGAGTGCTGCCACGCGTGCGGGGAGCAGGACAGGATGATCTTTAGTGTGTGCCGGATGGGGCAACCCCCACGTGCACAGGAGCATTGCGGCAGGTACTCGTGGAGGTCACTGCGGGCTTCGGACCGTCCCGCGGGCGCGGGGAGCAGGCGTTGGGGACCGACGGGAACCTGTTCGCTTCGCTGGACCATCCCCGCGGGCGCGGGGAGCAGACGTCCTGTTTGGGTCCGCCGTAGCCCGCCAAGGGACCATCCCCGCGGGCGCGGGGAGCAGATGCTCGTGAAGCTGGGGCTCGACTCCAAGAAGGGACCATCCCCGCGGGCGCGGGGAGCAGGCGACTACACCTCCAACGTGTTCCCCATGTGGGGGACCATCCCCGCGGGCGCGGGGAGCAGATAGACGGAGCCTGGCGGGACGCCTCCGGCCGGGGACCATCCCCGCGGGCGCGGGGAGCAGGGATGGCATGACCGCGTCATGGGCATCTCCAGGGGACCATCCCCGCGGGCGCGGGGAGCAGGGATGGCATGACCGCGTCATGGGCATCTCCAGGGGACCATCCCCGCGGGCGCGGGGAGCAGGAAGTTCCCGATCGAAGAACTTCCACATGCCCGGGACCATCCCCGCGGGCGCGGGGAGCAGAACGAAAGCGAACGCCAGTAGAATGGGAATGAGGGACCATCCCCGCGGGCGCGGGGAGCAGCACGCAGGTTCGGATGAGAGGGGAAAAGAATGGGGGACCATCCCCGCGGGCGCGGGGAGCAGACTGGATGACCTGGGCGTTTGTCGCGAGCAGGAGGTGTTTTTCCTCACTTTCGAAGACTTGGACATTTCCGGCATCGTCAGGACGGTCCATTCTCACGTGGCGGATTCCAACATGTGAGGAGAATCTAGACGAGTGGTTCCGATGTGGTGGTGCTGTGTCATCGGGGGTTGAGCGATGTCACCAGATACGTCGTGACATCGTGGCGCCATGACTATCGCAGTTCGCTCGGCTTCAGCCTTCGAGGATGTCCGTACCCTGGTCGGCCCAAAATCACCTGGGGCCAGCGTCTGCTGGTGCCTGAGCTACCGGATCCCGTCCAAGCTCAACAACGAGCTTCGCGGGCCGGCGCGCGGTGAGTACGTCGCCGAGCTGTGCCGTGCGGAGCGCCCGCCGGGGGTGCTCGCGTACGACGGCGACGAGCCTGTCGGCTGGGCCGCCGTGGCGCCCCGCTCCGACACCGCCTTCGCGCGCAGTCATAGGATCCCGCACGTTGACGACCTGCCGGTCTGGTCGCTGTGGTGCATCCGCGTACGCCCTGGTCATCGCAAGAGGGGGATCTCGCACGCCCTCATCGCCGGTGCGGTCGAGTTCGCTCGTGCCCACGACGCACCGGCGATCGAGGCGTACCCGCTCGACAACGGTGGCGCCAAGGTCGACATGACGATGGCGTACGCCGGGATCCGGAAGAACTTCGAGCGCGCCGGGTTCGCCCACGCCGCCGACACCACCTCGGTGCTGGCCGGTCATCCCCGAGTCCTGATGCGGCTCGACCTGCGCGGATAGATCAGCCCGGCGCCTCAACGACCGACAGGACGGTGGTCGGCGATTGCAGGACCGAAGCACCGGTTTTCTGGTTGTGCCGGATGGCCGTGGCCATCGCGACGATGCGCCGGGCGACGCGTTCGAAGGTCCGGCCGCCGTGCTGCTCGAGATCGAGCCGACCATTCAGCGTGTCGTTGACCGACACGATCGGCTGCCGCACCGACTTCAGCGACGACTCGCCCTTGCGGGGCTTCTCCCGCTTGAACCACGGGCGGAGCAACTCCGAGCCCTGGAAGGCGAGGAGTATGTGCGTTTCTCTGCTACGCGGCCGAGGGATGAGCGGATACGACCCCAAGCGGCTCAAAGCGGGATTCGCATAGACGGCGACCAGGCACGCCCGTACCGATCCCGATCCCGACTGCCGACCGTTCCCGTCGGGTCTCCGGAGACTGGTGCGCTGGTCATCGAGGCGTGGGGCGGGCCCGGTCGAGCCGGGAAGGTGCCCGTCCTATATCGGGGTCGGTTTCCCGTCGGCGAACCCTTCGGGAACTGTCGGTGGCCGATGAGACACTGTGCGTATGGAACCGGAGACGGTGAGCGTGGACCCGGCCACGGCCACCCCGCAGCAGGTGCTGGAGGCGACGCTCCGGCTGGCCGCCGCGTGCGCCCGGCTTCCGGTCCCCGGCTCGGGTGCGGCGTGCATGGAGCGGGCGGCGCTGCTGGGGGATGTGGCAGACGCGGTGGAGGTGGCGCTGGCCCCGCTGGTGGAGCGCATCGACTCCTGCGGCGAGGCAAGGACGCACGGCTTCACCGGGACGGGGGCGTGGCTGGCCACCGGGCTTGGGACCCGCACGGCGGTGGCCGCCGACCGGCTGGCCCTGGCCCGTACCCTGCGCCGCCTTCCCGAAGTCGCCGGACGGTTCGAAGATCACCGGCTCCCCGCAGGCTACGCGGCGGCGGTCTGCCGTGCGGTCAAGCACCTGGACGACGCCGACACCGCGAAGGCGGAGCGCATCCTGCTGGGGCTTGCCGAGTCCGGGGGCACAGTGGAGCAGGTCCGCAGAGCCGGGGAGCGCATCGTCGAGACGGTACGGGGCGACGGACCCGACGGCGACACCCGCAAAGGGTACGACGCATCCTGGCTAGAGGTGACCGGCTCACTGGACGGCGGGGTGTGGGTGAAGGGGTGGTTGGACCCCGAGCTGGGGCAGCTGCTGCAGTCCAAGTTGGACCCTTTGACCTCCCGCAGCACCGCAGCCGGGACCCGGGACAGGCGGACCGCCGCCGCCCTGCGCACCTTTTTGACCCGGGACGGGCACGGCCAGGAAGCCGTCGCCGTGATCAGGCTGCGCACCACCGGGGACCCGAGCCGGAACAGCGCAGACCCGGAGGGAGACGCCGGAGGCCGGGGTGAGGACGCCGGGCTCCCGCCGCAGGCTCCCGGCGGCCGGCCCCGGCCGGGCACAGTCTCTTTCCCCCGCCCCTCGATCCGGGCGGGCCGCGCGTCCGCGCACGGCACGGGACCCCCGCCCGGGGACGCGCCCACGATCGGCGGCGGCCCGGGGGCGGGCCGGTGGGGGATCGAGCGCGCCCACCTGGCCGACGGCACCCCGATCAGCGCGGCCCAGGCGAAGCGGATCGCGTTGAACCACGGGATGTCGGTGCTGCTGCTGGACGGGGAGGGCAGGCCGATCCGCCTGGGTGACCGGGTCCGGTTCGCCTCCCGCGCCCAGCGGCTGGCCCTGGCCGCCCTGTACACCGCCTGCGTGGTGGACGAGTGCGACATCCCCTCTCGTGCCTGCGAGGTGGACCACGTCACCGGGTGGGAGCTCGGCGGGCCGACCGACATCGGGAACCTGGTCCCGGTGTGCGGGTTCCACAACCGGCACAAAGCCGACCATCCGGGCTCCTACGAGATCGCCCGCGGGCCGGACGGCAGGATGGTGTACCGGATTCTCCGGCCGCCCTGGATGCGAAAACACGCGGCTTGAACCGACCTCGGCGACCTGTTGTATCCGGCAGGATGGCGACCGGGGTTGGGCTTGCTGTCGCATGCGTGCGGGTGGCTAGGTACTTGTCGCAGGGAGGTGACTTCATCTGCATGACCTGCGCCAAGCCGGGGTTTTGCGTCGACACCTGCCCAAGGCGACCAGTTCGGGCCATCGGATCACCCGCAAACCCCGACCTCTGTGTTTTCGTAGCTCACTCACGTTTCCGCAGTTCAGGAAGTCTGCTCCCACACCCGTGGGGGTGAACCGCCAAGAAGAAGAGCAAGCCGCCGTTCGTCAAGCTGCTCCCCACACCCGTGGGGGTGAACCGACCGCCCGGCCCGATACGGAGTCGTACACGAGCTGCTCCCCACACCCGTGGGGGTGAACCGAGCATGATCCCGGTGGTCGTGCCGTACCCGGACTGCTCCCCACACCCCGTGGGGGTGAACCGGTGCCCGGGCTCTCCCCGTACACCGTGTGCCGCTGCTCCCCACACCCGTGGGGCTGAACCGACGCCCTGCCGCTGGTGCCCGCGCCTCGCTGCTCCCCACCCGAAACGCCTACACGAATCCGGCCACGCTGCTTCCCTACGCCCGTTGAGGTAAAACGCCCCGGCCCCATCTGCGGAGAACGTATCGGACCTGCTACCAATGCCTGCAGGGTGGATCCTCGGAGTCTTGATCTGCTCCTTGGCCTCCGGCTGCTCCCCCTGCCGGTGGGAATTGAACCCACATCGCGCGGTATGCCCTACTTCCACTCTCGTGGGGCTCCAGGGCAGCCTCAGGGGAAACAGCAAAAGGCCCGTATGGAAAGAAAGCCAAGGCTTTCAACCACACGGGCCCAAGACCTGTAGCCCCGACCGGATTCGAACCGGCGTTACCGCCTTGAGAGGGCGGCGTCCTAGGCCACTAGACGACGGGGCCTTGCTTGTTTAGCTTTGGGAATTCTATCGGATCCCCGCGACTGTTCTTGCCATTGTGTCAGGCAGCTTGTGCGGCTGCTTGGCACGTCTTTGCACCTTCTGGTGAGGCGCTTGTTCGCCGAGGTCCAGGGCTTTGGGGCCTTGCTCCTTGGCGACGGCGCTAACTCTACCGCACCGCCGGAGTGCCAACAAACCGATTGGGTCAGGGGTGAACGCCCCTACCGAACCCCGGTTCGATCTTTCTCGGTACGGTCCCGGAGTCGGGTGATGACGAAGTAGGCGACGGCCAGGACAACGCCGGCGATGACCGCGATCTGGAGGACGGAGGCGTACTGTTCGACGATCTCCCAGTTCTCGCCGAGGAAGTACCCGGCGGTGATGAAGATCGTGTTCCAGGTGAGACTGCCGAGGCCGGTGAGCAGGAGAAACGTGCCGATCGGCATGCGTTCGATGCCTGCGGGAATGGAGATGAAGCTCCGAAAGACGGGGATCATCCGCCCGAAGAACACCGCTTTGGAGCCGTGCTTGACGAACCACGCCTCGGATCTTGCGACGTCCTCGGTTTTGACCAGGGGGAGGCGGGCGGCGATGGCGTACATCCGCTCGCGTCCGAGGACCGCCCCGAGCAGGTAGAGCAGGACCGCTCCGATCAGCGAGCCCAATGTGGTCCATGTGATGGCCGAGACGATGGAGAGTTTGCCCTGACCGACGGCGAAGCCGGCGAGCGGCAGGATCACCTCGCTGGGAATCGGAGGAAACAGGTTCTCCAAGGCGACAAGCAACCCGGCACCGGGCCCGCCAAGCGACTCCATAAGATCGACCGCCCAGTCGGCGATGGCGGAACTCAGTGAACTCATACCCATAACCCTATGAATCCGCAGCCCCCACGAGCGCCCCAACGATCACCGATTTCCCCCAATGTCCACTAAGTTCCAACTAGTCATAGTAATTCGGCTTCAGCGAGCCCCGTCGATCAAACATCCCGCGCGAGCCTCCAAGCCGACCCCAGAACCGGCCTCGTCGGAGCCCGTGGTTAAACCACACCAGTCGAACCCCTCCGGCAGCCCCAAGAGGTGCGACGGTTCCGGAGAGCCGGTTGGTCAGGCCGACCGGGTGTATCAACCCCTGCGAGCCACGAGATTTCGCCCAAAATCCCCACCACTCTCGCCCGTTTGATCATCAACCACGACGACAGCTCCTCCTCAGCGGTCCGCCGCTTGCTCATCCTGTTCCCAGATCACCTCGGCCAAGACCGTGCCTCCCCCTGTCGCCGAGCACGCGCTCGGGGACATCGGATTGACTCTCCCCCAGGGGAAGAGACGACGGTGTGTGGACCGGAAGCGTGATTGGGGTTGGTGATGACGCAACTCGTGTCGATCGGCACGTTCTCCGCAATGACCCGGCTGTCGGTCAAGGCGTTGCGCCTCTACGACGAGCTGGATCTGCTGCGGCCGACAAAGGTCGACGCCTCCAGCGGTTATCGCTACTACGCGCTCAGTCAAGCAGGAAGAGCCGAATCGATCCGCAGACTACGGGCACTCGACATGCCGATCGAAGAGATCAGGCGTGTTCTGGCCGCCTCCCCGGCGAATGTCCCAGGCCTGCTGGCCGCGCATCGGCAACGCCTGCTGGCGGAGCGTGATCGCCACAATCACATGCTGGCCGTCCTATCAAGGTTGATCAACGGCGAGGAGAGCCTCATGAGCTACGCCATCACCATCGAAAACCTGCCCGCACAGATCGTGGCCTCGTTGCGCCGCCACACCGATCTGGCCGGTGTCGGCGCGACGATCGCCGAGGGCTTCGGCACTCTCGTCGGGGTGCTCACGGAAGCCGGTCAGGGCCCGTCGGGTGCTCCGTTCCTGGTGTTCCACGACATCATCGATGCGGAGAACGACGGCGACATCGACGTCTGCCTGCCGATCGCGTCGCCCGTCACCGCGCCCTCTCCGGTGCAGGTCGGCGAGATGGCCGCGATCACCGCCGCGGTCACCACCCACCGGGGGCGGTACGACGAGATCAGCCCCGCCTACCACGCCCTGACCACCTGGATCTCCGAACACGGGCACGAGGTCGCCGGTCCGCCCCGGGAAACCTACCTCAACGACCCGACCACCACCGCTCAAGCCGATCTGCTCACCCAGGTGGCCTGGCCGATCCGATGACCAGTGAAGTGATCACGTGAACCCCCGCTTCGCCGGAGGGGTGCGCCACTCCGGCTGAGCAGGCCGTGGGGCAGGTGCCGGGACCGAAATCGCCCAGCGCCTGCCCACGGGTATCTGTACGGCCCGATGTCCGGCCGATACAGGATGCGGCACACCCGAGCCACGCACAGCGACCCGGTTACCATCACCCCGCACCTGGGAACCGCCGACGCCGAGCAGGCTCTGCTCGCGCCGACCCCTCCTGGGCCGTGCCCGACGTACAGCGGAATCCAACTGACGACGGCAGGCGGGCATGGTGTTCTCGACTATGGCCGAGCCAAACCATCTGCACGCCACCCGGGTGGCCAACGACACCGTCGCCACCGACTACGCCAGCTCGTGCCCTCTGCCTTCGAGGGCGATTTGTACGGCCAAAGCCGCCTCCTTGGCGGCGCCGGACAAGTGCCGGCGGGACCGTGGCTATCGGCGGCCCGGCGGAACCGGGGCGTGGTCCGTCCTGGGGGCCCTGCGAGGCCAAATGAGGTAGCTGAGGACGTAGACACCGTGGAAGCCGGTGACCTTCCAGGCGTTGAGGATCCATGCCTTCAAGGGCTCGGCGCTGTCGGCGTCACCCACATACCGGACGGCGAGGAGCAGCAGTCCGGTCGCAATGATCGCGGCCACCAGGGTGCCGACCCAGACCTTGCCCTCATGGGCGACGCGGGCCACGCCGTACCGGGGCGGCTTGGGCGGGGGTGGTGCGCCGCCGAGGCGGTGGGCGGCATGGCCGTCGAGCCACTTCACGGTGCGGTGGCCGTGACCGACGGTGTAGCCGATGTAAAGGGCGGCCAGGCCATGGTGCCAGCTGGGCTCGGCGCCGTTCTTGAGGTCGACGGCGGTGGCGACGAGGAGAACGATCTCCAGCAGCGGCTCGCAGAGCAACAGGGCCGCGCCGAGTTTCGGCCTTTTCAGCAGGTAGCGCGCGGCGAGTCCTGCGGCCAGCAGGACCCAGAAGCCGATCTCGCATATGATGATCAGCGTAAAGATCAAGGACTTCTCCCGTTGACGATGGTGCTTGTCTTCCCAGCGTCCCCTCTCCACGGCCTCGCCTCGTCGTCGAAAATGAGGAACCGGAGTGCATCCTTCGATGTAGGTGCCACTCCGTCCCCGTGGTGAGGCCCCCTGGTCTCACCTGGGTGTTTGATGGAACGGTGAGGTTCCTTCGTCCCCATCGCGATGATGTGTTCATCGCCGTGGCCGCGTTCCTCGGCGGTGTGCTCCTGTGGTCCCTGGGCCTGTACAGCCACCCGATGTCGCCACTGCCCGCCTGGGCGGCCCTGGTGCCGCTGGCGGTGATCTGTGCGGCCGAACTGTTCCGCCGCTCGCTGCCGCCGGTCGCCCTGCTGGTCGGCACGGTGGCACTGATCGCCGACCTCTTCACGGTCGGAAACCTGGCCACCATCCTGGTCTTCACCGACGTGGTGTACGCGGCGGTGGTCTACGGGCCGCCCCGGATCGCCCGGCGGATCCCCGTGGTCTCGGTGCCGCTCACGGTGGCCTCGACCATCGCCTTGCTCCTGTGGACCAGGTCTCCCCAAGGGCTGCTGCTCGGGGTAGTCATCGGCATGATCACCATTGCCCCCGCCATGACCGGTGTGATCATTCGCAACCACCGGGAGGCCGCCGACGTGGCCCGGCTGCGGGCGGAGCAGACCACGTTGCTCGCCGAGATGGACCAGGCGCAGGCGGTCGCGGCCGAACGCGGGCGGATGGCCCGTGAACTGCACGACATGGTCGCCAACCATCTCTCGGCCATCGCCATCCACTCCACCGCCGCGCTCTCCCTTGACGACCCGGCGACCACGCGGCAGTCCCTGGGGACCATCCGGGAGAACAGCGTCGCCGCACTGGCCGACATGCGCCGCATGATCGGGCTGCTCCGGGAGGGTGACGACGACCGGTCGCCGGCCGCCGTCCCCACTCTCGCCGGACTGGAGACCTTGGCGGAGAAGGCGCGTACCGACGGCGCCCCGAGCGGGCTCACCTTCACCCTCGACGACCGGCGGAACGAGAAGCCGCCGCTGCCCGCGCCGGTGGAACTGGCGGCCTATCGCCTGGTCCAGGAATCGCTGACCAACGCCCTGAAGCACGCGGGCGCCGGTGAGGTGCGGATACAGCTGTCGCAGGACACCGACGGCACACTTACGGTGGCGGTGACCAGCCCTTACCTGAGCCGATCCCATCCACGCGCCCCCGGCTCGGGCAGTGGCCTGATCGGCATCCGGGAGCGGGTTGGCCTGGTGAAAGGAGAGGTGGAGGCGGGACCCGCCCCGGGCCCGCCCGGAGGGCCGCCGGATGTCTGGCGCGTACGTGCCGTCCTACCCGTACACCATGACCAGGAGTCCTCCGCATGACCGAGTGCACAGCGACCGGCGACCGCTCCGGGCCCGAAGAGCGGGTGCGGGTGTTGGTAGCCGAGGACCAGAGTTCGGTACGGGCAGGGCTGGTGCTCATCCTGGGCAGCGCCCCGGACGTCGACGTCGTGGGCGAGGCGGCGGACGGCGAAGAGGCGGTGGTGCTCGCCCGGCGGCTCCGCCCCGACCTGGTGCTGATGGACATCCGGATGCCCCGGCTCGACGGTGTCTCGGCCACCCGCCGAATCGTCGCGGAAGGATTGGCCGATGTACTGGTGCTGACCACCTTCGACCTGGACGAGTACCTTCTTGGTGCGCTGCAGGCTGGTGCCGCGGGCTTCATCCTGAAGAACACCGACGCGGCCGACCTGCTGGAGGCCGTACGCACCGTGGCGCGTGGAGAGGGACTGATCGCACCGGCTGTGACCCGTCGCCTGATCGCGAAGCTCGCCACCGCCCACCCGGTACACGGTGCCGGCAGCCCCGATCCCTCCGTCGTCGACACTCTCACCCATCGGGAGCGCGACGTGTTCTCCTGCCTCGGTGAGGGACTGTCCAACGCTGAGATCGCCGACCGCCTCGATCTGGCCGAAGGCACGGTGAAGACCCACGTCAGCCGGGTCCTGGGAAAACTGGGGCTGCGCAGCCGACTCCAGGCGGCCTTGCTCGCCCGGGATCTGGGGGTCTGACGGACCGCACTCCGCCGGGCCCGGGTATCTCATGGCGAGTTCACCCAGGCGGTCGCGTTCAAGACGATCAGGTCCCAGGAGGTGCCGGCGAGCGAGCGGGTGCCCCGTCGCCCCGGACGAGGCCGTGACCAGGTTTCCCGGGGCGAAAGAGCCCAAGCCAACGCAAGAACGCCGAGACGCAGCACGGGCCTTGGCCGAAGCCGCCCCAAGCGCGGCAAGCCCCCACACCGGCCACAACTCAAACAGGCCACCCCGCGAAGCCCAAAGGGCAAGCCCACCAAAAGTACCCATCGAAACACCACCAGCGAAGCCCGAAGGGCAAGCGACAGGAACCGGGTCCACAGGTGGCGGCGAAGCCGCCACACCAGCGGTCCTGGGGCCACGAGGCCGAAGGCCCCCCGGCGATGCCCGAAGGGCGAGCTCAGCGAACCGGTCCATCGAAACACCACCAGCGAAGCCCGAAGGGCGAGCCACAGGAACCGGGTCCACAGATGGCGGCGAAGCCGCCACACCGGCTAAGGCTCAAGCACAGCCACCTCGCGACGCCCGAAGGGCGAGCCCAGCACCAGGTCCGCAGATGGCGGCGAAGCCGCCACACCGGGGGGATCGTCCCCCCGGGATAAATACAGCACGGGCCTTGGGCGAAGCCCCCCGAAGGGGGCGAGCACCAGGACCCGATCGTGCTGGCGAGCCACAGGAACCAGGTCCGCAGGTGGCGGCGAAGCCGCCACACCGGGGGGCTCCGGGGGGATCGTCCCCCCGGGATAAATACAGCACGGGCCTTGGGCGAAGCCCCCCGAAGGGGGCGAGCACCAAGACCCGATCGTGCTGGGGTACCAGGACTCGAACCTAGACTAACTGAACCAGAATCAGTTGGGCTGCCAATTACCCCATACCCCACCGAGGCGGCCTGTTGGCCGCGCTCGACTCCGAAAGAATAGCCGACTGTGGGCCTTGAGACCAAAGCGAATGCTTGGAGATCTCGGATGTGTGGCAAAAACTCGTGTCGCGGCCGGCGTCTTCGGTGGTCGGTGGGTCGGGTGGGTGCTTGTCGGGCCTTGTCGGACGGTTGCTGTGTAACCCTGGTGGCCGGACGTCATCGCTTGAAGGAGCCGCCGTATGGCCGTCAACCCGTTCTTCTCGCCGAGCGCTCTCCCGTATGAGCTTCCGCCTTTCGGCGAGATCCGTTCGGAGCATTTCGTCCCCGCGTTCGAGCGGGGTATGGCGGAGCAGCTGGCCGCGATCGAGGTGATCGTGTCGAGTGGGGAGGCTCCTTCGCTGGAGAACACGGTGGTCGCGTTGGAGCTTTCTGGGGATCTGCTGGAGCGGGTGTCGGCGGTGTTTTTCAATCAGGCGTCTTCGGATACCGATCCGGAGATTCAGCGGATTGAGGCCGAGGTCACGCCGGAGCTGGCCAAGCATGGTGACGCGATCCGGTTGAACTCCGCGCTGTTCGACCGGATCAGGGCCGTCTACGAGGCCAGGGACGGCCTCGATCCGGAGTCGGCGTGGCTGGTGGAGCGGTATCACCGGGATTTCGTCCGAGCGGGGGCGGGCCTCGGGGCCGGGGAGAAGGAGCGGCTCCGTGAGATCAACGAGGAGCTTTCCACGCTTGGCACCGCTTTTCAGCGGAACCTGCTGGCCGATACGAATGAGCGGGCGGTGGTGGTGGAGAGCGCGGCCGAGCTGGACGGGCTACCGGAGGACGCGATCGGTGCCGCGGCGGCGGAGGCGAAAGCCCGCGGTTTGGCCGGCAATTATCTGCTGACGTTGTCGTTGTTCACGAATCAGCCGGCTTTGGGGCAGTTGACCGATCGTGGGCTCCGTCGGCGCCTGTTCGACGCGTCGGTGTCACGGGGGTTGCCGGACAACGCCGAACTGGTGGTGCGGATGGCGAGGTTGCGGGCGGAGCGGGCGGTTCTGCTGGGGTTCGCGAATCACGCGG
Source organism: Rhizohabitans arisaemae (assembly GCF_025996515.1). Lineage (GTDB taxonomy): Bacteria > Actinomycetota > Actinomycetes > Streptosporangiales > Streptosporangiaceae > Rhizohabitans > Rhizohabitans arisaemae. The sequence continues at coordinate 179,805 of NZ_BLRH01000014.1, read as the reverse complement.
ATTATGTGATCGCGGATCAGACGGCGGAGACGAGCGCCGCGGTGACGGGGATGCTCGGCAGGCTTGTTCCGGCCGCCGTCGCCAACGCGCACCGGGAGGCCGAGGCGTTCCAGGTGCCCGATCTTCAGGCTTGGGATTGGTCTTTCCACGCGGACCGGGTGCGCAGGGAGCGTTTCGACGTGGACAGCGCCGGCTTGCGCCCGTACTTCGAACTGGACCGGGTGCTGCTCGACGGCGTCTTCCACGCGGCCGGGCTGCTGTACGGGCTGCGCTTCACCGCCCGCCCGGACCTGGAGGGCTATCACAGCGATGTCCGGGTGTTCGAGGTGTTCGACGAGGACGGGTCGCCGCTCGGCCTGTATCTGGGCGATTTCCACGCGCGTGCCTCCAAGCGCGGTGGGGCGTGGATGAACAGTCTGGTCAGCCAGTCGCGTCTCACGGGTCGGCGCCCCGTCGTGGTCAACAACCTCAACATTCCCAAGCCGGCGGACGGGGAGCCGACGTTGCTGACGTTCGACGAGGTCACGACGTTGTTCCACGAGTTCGGCCATGCGCTGCACGGCCTCTTCTCCGATGTCCGGTACCCCCGTTTCTCCGGGACGTCGGTGCCCCGTGATTTCGTGGAGTATCCGTCTCAGGTCAACGAGATGTGGGCGGTGTGGCCGGAGGTGCTGGCCAACTACGCCAGGCATCATCGGACGGGCGAGCCGATGCCGCAGGAGCTGGCGGACCGGGTGGTCGCGTCGCAGCGGTTCAACCAGGGTTACGCGACGACGGAGTATCTCGCCGCCACGCTCCTCGATCTGGCCTGGCATCGGCTGGGCGCCGATGAGGACCCGGGCGAGGTGGAGGAGTTCGAGCGATCGGCGCTGGAGAAGGCGGGGGTGGCCTTGGCGACCGTACCTCCGCGCTATCGAAGCACCTACTTCGCCCACATTTTCGCCGGCGGCTACAGCGCCGGGTACTACTCCTACATCTGGAGCGAGATCCTGGACGCGGACACGGTCGAGTGGTTCAAGGAGAACGGCGGCCTGCGCCGGGGGAACGGCGACCGGTTCCGGCGCGAGCTGCTCGCCAAGGGCGGCAGCGCCGACGCGATGGAGGTTTTCCGGGCGTTCCGCGGGCGGGACGCCTCGATCGAGCCGCTGCTCGCACGCAGGGGGCTCGTCCAGGCCTGATCCGGCGGGTGTCCGAGGGCTTCACGGCCGGCGTGAAGCCCTCGGGGTCCGGGGTCAGAGTTTGGCGAGCGCGGCCCGGAGCCGCCGTTCGACCCGCTCACGGCCGAGGAGCTCCAGGGATTCGAAGAGCGGGAGGCCGACGGTACGGCCGGTCACGGCAACCCGCACCGGCGCCTGGGTCTTGCCGAGTTTGAGCCCGCGGGCCGTGCCGACCTCGTCCAAAGCGGTCTTCAGCGCGTCTGCGGTCCACTCGTCCGGGAGCGCGGCGAGATAGCCGCCGAGGATCTCGGCGGCGGGACCCTTCATCCCCTTGGCCCAGGCCGCCTCGTCCGCGGGCGGCTCGTCGAGGAAGAGGAAGTCCACGTTGGCGGTGACCTCGGAGAGTACGGCGATGCGGGTCTGGGCGAGCCCGGCGACCTGTGCGAAGACCTTCCGATCCCAGTCCGGCCGGAGCCAGGGGTCGCAGTGCGCGATGAACTCCTCCGGCGGCAGGGCCCGGATGTAGTCACCGTTGAACGCCCGCAGCTTCTTCTCGTCGAAGTACGCGTTGGAGGGGTTGACGTCGGATACCTTGAAGAGCGGGACCATCTCGGACCAGGGCATGATCTCACGGTCGTCGCCGGGGCCCCAGCCGAGCAGCATCAGATAGTTGATCATCGCCTCGGCGAGGTAACCCTCCTCCCGATAGGACTCCAGGGCGACCTTGTCCCGCCGCTTGGACAGCTTCTTGCGCTGCTCGTTGACGATGACCGGCATGTGCGCCCACTGGGGCGGGGTCGCGCCGAGCGCGGGCCAGAGCAGCTGCTGGCGGGCCGCGTTGGGCAGGTGTTCCTCGCCCCGCATGACCAGGGTGATGCCCTGCTCGATGTCGTCCACCGCGTTGGCCAGCACGTAGAGGGGTGAGCCGTCGCCCCGGGCGACGACGAAGTCCTCCATCGCGTTGTTGGGGAACTCCACCCGGCCGCGGATCAGGTCGTCCACGACGGTGATCCCCTCGTCGGGGGTCCGGAAGCGGAGGGCCTGCCCGGGCCCGCCTTCCAGCCCGCGATCCCGGCAGTGTCCGTCGTATCCGGCGTGCTCGGATCCGGTCCGGGCTTTGACCTCGTCACGGGTGCAGGCGCAGAAGTAGGCCTTGCCCTCGGTGTACAGGTTGCTGGCGGCGATCCGGTGCTGCGGCTCGTACTCGGACTGGAAGTGGGGTCCCTCGAAGAACGGGGAGTCTTTGCCGATGCCGATCCAGGTGAGGGCGTCGATGATCCCGTCGGTCCACTCGGGCCGGTTCCGGGTGGCGTCGGTGTCTTCGATCCGCAGCACGAAGGTGCCGCCCGTCTGCTCGGCGACGGCCCAGTTGAACAGGGCCGATCGGGCGCCGCCGACGTGGAAGATCCCCGTCGGGGAGGGAGCGAAGCGGACACGGACCTCGTTAGTCACGGGAGACCACCCTGTTGGTGAGAGTGCCGATGCCGTCGATGGTGACGCTGACCTCGTCGCCGATGTCGAGGGGGCCGACACCGGCGGGGGTCCCGGTGAGGATCACGTCTCCCGGAATCAAGGTCATGACCGCGCTCACGTAGGCGATCAGCGTGGGAATGTCATGGATGAGCTGGGAGGTGCGCGCGTCCTGCCGTACCTCGCCGTTGACCTCGGTCTTGATCGCCAGATCGGCGGGGTCGAGCACGGTCTCGATCCACGGGCCGATCGGGCAGAAGGTGTCGAACCCCTTGGCGCGGGTCCACTGGCCGTCTTTCGCCTGCAGGTCCCGCGCGGTCACGTCGTTGGCGCAGGTGTAGCCGAAGACGACCTCGTGCGCCCGGGCGACCGGGACGTCACGGCAGAGTCGTCCGATCACCACGGCCAGCTCGCCTTCGAAGTCCACCCGTTCGGAGAGTTTGACCGGATAGGCGATGGCCTCGCCGGGGCCGATCACCGACGTCGAGGGTTTGCTGAAGACGAGGGGCTCCCCGGGGGGCTCGGAACCCATCTCCCGCGCGTGATCGACGTAGTTCTTGCCGATCGCGATGACCTTGCTCGGGAGCATCGGCGCCACGAGCCTCACCTCGGCCAGCGGGAACCGCTCGCCACTGAACTGGATCTGGCCGAAGGGATGTCCCGCGATCTGGGAGATCACATCTCCTTCGACCACTCCGAACGCGACGCCGTCGTCGGTGGAGAACCTTGCGATACGCACTGGTCACTGCCTCAGGGATCGGATGTGGTACGGAACGAGCCTAGTCATTGCCGCGCCCTCACCCGACCCTGGTCCGCGAGTCCGCCGCAGTCGTCTCCCCCGGCGGGCGGATCGGGCGGTCAGTTCACGCCGGTGGCGATGGGATGCCGCGGCTCGTACAGCCCGAGTTCACCCCCTCCCGGGGTCCTGATCCAGGCCACCAATCCGAATCCTTCGTCGATCGCCGGGCGGGTGAACTCCACCCCGCGGGCGAGGAGGTCTTTCATCGTGGTGTTGATGTCGTCACACATCAGGTAGAGCTCGTGGCTCCCCCGCTCGTCGGTGGGGTGGATGCCCATCTCCCCGGGTGGCAGCGCGAAGACGAGCCACCCTTGCCCGACGTCGACCGCGGGAAAGCCGAGGACGTCGCGGAAGAACCGCCGATCCGCGTCGGCGTCCTCGCTGAAGAGTACGACGTGCGCGCCATTGATCATCATCAACTCCCACCCACAGGTTCGGCCCACGCAGGGAAGTACCCGCCGCGTCCGGCCTTAACTCGCCGGGCAAACAATGCGACGAATCCGGAGTGGATATCGAGGCGATTTCCTCCTGCTACCCCATCAAAATGACTGTCTGTACGATTCCTTCGAGTCGCCTCATCGCGCGACGTCGCGTTTCAGCGCTCCGAGGGCGCATATAGGTTCCGACCGAAATAGAGGGCGACGTCCTGCATCCGCTCGATCGACCGGCTGAACAGCACATAGCGCTTACGCGGGCCCACCGTGGTCGTCGCCGCCAAGGGCACCCGGAAATCGATGTAGAACCCGTTCTCCTTGGCGATACGGGCGATCGACCGCGGGCTGTAGTACGAGGTGTGACCCTTGATGAAGACGTAGTCGTGCTTCTTCAGGTCGGTCCCGTCGTAGATGTTGGTCGAGCAGACGACCAGCCCGTCGTCGGTCACATGGCTGAAGAGCTGGGCGAAGTCGGCCGGAGGGTCGGTGAAGTGCTCGACCACCTCACAGGCGATCAGCAGGTCGAACCGGTCGGTCACCGGCGCGGCCAGGTCGACCCAGTCCGCGTCCTCCACCAGCTTCATCAAATCGCCGACGGCGGCCCTGCGCACCTTGTCCAGCGCGCCGATGTGCCGATAGTCCAGGCTCCGTCCGGGGCCGTACACGAGGACGGACAGCTCCGATCCCCCCATGATCTCGACCGCCATGCGCGCCATGTGAAACTCCCGCCCGGGGCGCTCCTCGGTACCGACCCTGGGCGTGACGGGGAACCGGGTCAATGATTCATACTCCGTGTAATCCTTGAAATTATCGGGGTTACCCACATGGCCGCATTCACGGCACACCCGCAGAGTCAGCGTCTTTCGCTTCTTGACATGGGTGAGGGTCTGAATCTTCAGCGAATCCGACCGGCAGACCGCGCACCGTTCACCGCGATGGCCGAAACGATCGCGTAGCGCCGTCAAATAGCGCTCTCGGGAAGAAGGCCGTAGCAGCCCGACGGCGATTCGGGCAGGCCTGGTCAACCCACGACGAGTTGCCTTCACAAGGAGGACGCTATCTGGATAAAAGGAGCGTTTGCTAGACCCCTGACCGCCGGATTTACCGGTGTTTCTCAGCGAGCCCGGAGGGACGCATGAGAAAGCGTGGAAGTGATTTTGATTTCCGCGTTTCAGCCCGCCGATATCCGGCCGCCACGCCACGCTGTCCGGCCTGCGGAAGCCGTACCGGACACCCGGCGCGCGGCACGATGGGGGCGACGGCCCGCCGACCCCGGAAGGCGGACCGGGAGAATCGGATTCACCAGGACCGGACAGCGGTCACCGTCAGCGAGGAGTCCCCATGCCCTCAGTGGTAAAGATCAACGTCCTGACCGTCCCCGTCGAGATGCGCCAGGAGCTGGAGCGCAGGTTCGCGGGGCGGGCCGGGATGGTGGAGTCGGCGGACGGGTTCGAGTGGTTCGAACTGCTCCGGCCGGTGGCGGGGAGCGACCGCTACCTCGTCTACACCCGATGGCGGAGCGAGGAGGACTTCGAGCGCTGGACGCAGAGCCAGGGGTTCCGCAAGGGGCACGCCCAGGCCGCGGGAGAGGCGGCCCAGGGGCACGGACACGGACACGGCGGTCCCGCGGCGGGCGAGGCGGAGCTGTGGTCGTTCGAGGTCGTGCAGAGCACCGGCCCCGCCTGAGCGAGAACGGACCGCCCGACCCCCTGCCGGGCCGGGCGGCTCCGGCCGCCGTCAGGCCGGGCTGTAGCCGGCCCGCAGGAGGCCGTACGTCACCGCCTGCTCAAGGGCCTGCCAGGACGCCTCGATGATGTTCTCGTCCACCCCGACCGTGCTCCACTCGCTGTCGGCGTCGCTGGAGGTGACGAGCACCCGGGTGACCGCGCCGGTGCCGTGCGAGCCCTCCAGGATACGGACCTTGTAGTCGATCAGCTCGACCCCGGCCAACTCGGGGTAGAGGCGCTCCAGCGCGAACCGCACCGCCTTGTCCAGGGCGTTCACCGGGCCGTTGCCCTCGCCGGTGGCGACGATCCGCTCGCCCTTGGCGTGCAGCTTGACGGTGGCCTCGCTGACGACCGCGCCGTCGGGCCGCCGCTCGACGATGACCCGCCAGGACTCCACGGCGAAGTGCCGCCGCTCCTGCTCGCCGAGGACCGTGTCCCGCAGGAGCAGCTCGAACGAGGCGTCGGCGGCTTCGAAGGTGTACCCCTTGGCCTCCATCGCCTTGACCTTCTCGACCAGCTCCCGGGACGCGTCGCCGGAGAGGTCGTACCCCAGCTCCTTGCCCTTGAGCTCGACCGAGGCCCGGCCGGCCATGTCGGAGACGAGCATCCGCATGTCGTTCCCGACGGTGGCGGGCTCGATGTGCTGGTACAGGTTGGGGTCCACCTTGATCGCCGAGGCGTGCAGCCCGGCTTTGTGCGCGAAGGCGGAGAGGCCGACGTACGGCTGGTGCGAGTTGGGGGTGATGTTGGTGATCTCGGAGATCGCGTGGGCGATCCGGGTCATCTCGGCGAGCTGGGCGTCGGCGACCACCTGCATGCCTCGCTTGAGCTGGAGGTTGGCGACGACGGTGAAGAGGTTGGCGTTGCCCGAGCGCTCGCCGTACCCGTTCGCGCAGCCCTGGACGTGGGTGACGCCCGCCTTGACCGCTGCCAGGGTGTTGGCCACGGCGCACCCGGTGTCGTCGTGGCAGTGGATGCCCAGGCGGGCCTTCGTCTGGGCCACTTCGTGGACGATGTCGGCGAGCTCGTCGGGGAGCATGCCGCCGTTGGTGTCGCACATCACGAAGACCGATGCGCCGGCCTCGGCCGCGACGCGTACGACCTCAAGCGCGTACGCCGGATTGGACTTGTATCCGTCGAAGAAGTGTTCGGCGTCGAGAAAGACGCGCTGGCCCTCCGCACGGAGATGGGAGACCGTGTCGCGGATCATCGCGAGGTTCTCCTCAAGGGTTGTGCGGAGAGCCAGCTCCACGTGCCGGTCGTGGCTCTTGGCGACAAGGGTCACGACCGGCGCGCCGGATTCGCGCAGAGCGGCCACCAGGGGGTCGTCGGCTGCCTTCGCACCGGGCCGGCGGGTCGCGCCGAACGCGGTGAGCTGCGCGTGCTTCAGGTCGAGCTCGGTCCGAGCCCGCCGGAAGAACTCTGTGTCCTTGGGGTTGGCCCCCGGCCAGCCCCCCTCGATGAAGCCGACGCCGAGCCCGTCCAGGTGCCGCGCGACGGCGAGCTTGTCGGCGACGGTGAGGTTGAGCCCCTCCTGCTGCGCGCCGTCCCGCAGTGTCGTGTCGTAGACGTGGAAGCTGTCGTCGGTCATCGGAAGTCTCCTGTCGGTGAATCTTGTGCTGTGCTCGCCGCCACGGGGTTCGCGGATCCGGATGCCGGCCTGTCGGATGCGCTGGGGCCCAAACAAAAAGACCCCTCACGGACGTGAGAGGTCTGCGCGCCGGCGGTGTCCCTTAGGTGCCGACGCGCCCGCCAATAATGAGCAGAGCGCAGAACATGATGACCTCAGTCTGCCACAGCTGTGACACCATCCGACACAGTGATCTCGCAGGATGAGACGATTCTCTCAGTAAAGCTTTTGACCTGCGCCGATTCCGGGCCCTGAGAACCTACTTTTCACCAGCCCGCCCGCGAGACCGGTGAGCACGGACCCGAGAAGGAAGATCACCCCGGGGCCTTCGGTGTTCAGGAGACCCTTGAGGGCCTTGCCCCCGCCGGCGCCGGGCGGAGTGATTCGGACGGCGCTCGCGCAGCGCTTGTCGGCCTCGGCGCCCGCGCAGTTGCCGTGCTCGGCCTCGACCCGGTTGACCAGCTCCCCGTCGCCGAGGCGGAGCACCCGGACGCTGTAGGTGACCTCCGATGTCTTCCCCGGGGAGATCGAGCCCGCCCAGCTCAGGCTGTCGTCCCGGAGGTCCACCGAGCCCAGGCTCGCCCGGGCGTCCCGGTCGTACTCCGCCTTGTCCAGCACCCGCTCCAGGTGGTCCACGACGCTTACCCGCCCGGTCGCCGCCTTCCCCGGGTTGGCCAGGGTGAGCCGGAACCGCACCTGATCCCCGAGCAGGACCTTGGCCTGGGCCGCCGACTTGGTGACCACCAGGTCGGGCAGGAGCACCACGGTGCTGCACCGGGGCTGGTTACCCGCCGTCGCGCAGTAGTCGTAGCTGTCCTCGACCAGGTTGGTGAGGCTGTGGTCGCGTTTGGCCGCGCCGATGCGCACCGAGTAGGTGATCCGCACCCCGCCTTCCGGCACGTCTCCCCGCCAGCGGAGCACCCCGTCCGAGTAGCCGGGCGCGGGCGGCTCACCGGGGGTGCCGACGCCGAGGTAGGACGCCCGCTGGTCGCCCACCCAACCGGCGTCGTCGACCACCCCGCTCTGCGGGACCGCGATCCGGACGTCGGTCGCGGGCCCCCGGACCGACCGCACCAGGATCGAGTAGTCGACCCGCCCGCCGGGCCACAGACCGGTGGGGACGGCCGAACTCTTGATCGTCACATCCATGACGGCGACGGTGAGCCGCATGGTCTTCCCGCCGAACTCCACCACCGCGGTGAGGCGCCGATCCCCCTGCGCCGTGCGTTCCGCCCTCGCCTCGAACACGATCCTCGCCCCGGCCTGGCCGGCGAGACGGCCGGTCCACTCGAAGTCGGCCGCGTCGCCCGCCCCCTCGGACGGACCGGTCAGCGTGGTGTACGGCATCCACGTGGGCCTGGCCGTGGGCACGCCCTCGGGCTTGGCCCGCTCGCTCGGTTTGGGCCGTACCGCCGCGACCTCCGGCTGCTCCACGGGACGCTCGGCCGTGTACACGACCGGCGGGCGGGTGAGCCGGCCGTCGTCCAGGACACCCCGCAGATTCAGATCCAGCTTGATCGGGTCGGAGATCGTCTGCTTGGTGTTCCTGACGATCAGGATGAACGTCGCCTTCTCCCCCACCCGGACCGCCGCGCGGTTCGCGCAGCCGGTCACCTCCACCCCCTGGGAGGTGACGGTCTCGGGTACGGCGGGGGCCGGGCACGGCGTGGGCGCGCGGTCCGCGGGGCCTGAGGGAGCGGCGGAACCGGTACGGGCGTCCGCCGCGGCCGAGCCGCCCAGCGCGATCTGCGCCGCCATCGCGCCGGTCACGACGAGAGCCCGCCACCTGCGCCGACTCTCTGCGTCCACGGTGCCCCCCGATTCAGGCCGCGACGAATCAGCTTGACATATGACAGCTTTGCTACCCAGCGCTGATCATCGGAAACCGGACAGTGACCACCACGGTTCCTTGAAACCACACAAACAGAGATCAGATGGCGATACGGGATGTCCGGTACGGCCGACGGCAGCCATGAGCCGGGCTGGGGCCACCGCGTGGCCGCCGTACCGGAATCGGGTACGGCGGAACGCCCGCCGTACCCGGAACGGCGTCAGCAGATCTTGTGGATCCAGTCGTGGGAGTCCACCCTGGAGCCGAACTGAATCCCCATGAGCTCGTCGCGGAGGCGCATGGTCATCGGACCGGGGGTGCCGTCACCGACGGTCCATGAGCCGTCCTGCCCGCTCACCGTGCCGACCGGGGTGATGACCGCCGCGGTGCCGCAGGCGAAGACCTCGGTGATCTCACCCGACGCGCAGCCGTCCCGCCACTCGTCGATGTTGATCCGCCCCTCCTCGGCCGGGATGCCGAGATCCGCGGCGAGGGTGAGGAGGGAGGCCCGGGTGATGCCGGGAAGCAGGGTTCCGGTCAGCGCCGGGGTGAACAGCCGGTCGCGGAAGACGAAGAACAGGTTCATCCCGCCCATCTCCTCCACCCAGCGGTGCTCGACGGCGTCGAGCCAGACCACCTGGTCGCACCCCTTCTCCACCGCCTGACGCTGGGCGAGGAAAGCCGCCGCGTAGTTGCCGCCGCACTTGGCCGCCCCGGTGCCGCCCACCGCGGCCCGGGTGAAGTCCTGGGACAGCCACACCGAGACCGGCTTGACCCCGCCGGCGAAGTAGGAGGCGGCCGGCGAGGCGATCACGACGAACCGGTACGCGTTGGACGGGTGGTTGACCCCGAGCCCCACTTGGGTGGCGATCATGAAGGGCCGCAGGTAGAGGCTGTGCCCTTCGGTGGTCGGCACCCAGTCGCGGTCGGTCTGCACCAGGAGTTCGAGGGCCTCCACGAAGACCTGCTCGGGGAGTTCGGGCATGGCCATCCGGCGCGCCGAGGCGTTGAACCGCGCCGCGTTGGAGTAGGGGCGGAACGTGACGATCGACTCGCCCGTCTGCCGATAGGCCTTCAGCCCCTCGAACAGCTCCTGCGCGTAGTGGAAGACGGACGTCGCCGGATCGAGGGAGAGCGGCGCGTACGGCGTCAGCCGTGCGTCGTGCCAGCCTCTCTCCTCGGTCCAGTCGATCGTGACCATGTGATCGGTGAAGGTCTTGCCGAACCCCGGATCACTCAATACCTGCTCACGCTCGGCCGGAGTGCGCCCGTTCTCGGATAGCTGCACATCGAAGCTGAGCGTCATGACAGGTCCCTCTTTCGTACCTCTCAGGACAACCTACTTGGTCGTCCTCGTTTCTCCACTGTGGGGTGAATCTACTCCCTCAGCGTCAAATCAACACACGGGCGGCTATGTCATCACCTACTTCACGGGTGCTCCGCGCCGCCGACACCCCCTGCCGTGCCACCAGATCGTCCGCGACGGCCTGCTCCACCCGACGCGCCGCCTCCGGCAGCCCCACGTGGTCCAGCAGCATCGCGACCGACAGAATCGTGGCGGTGGGGTCGGCCTTGCCCTGGCCCGCGATGTCCGGCGCGCTCCCGTGGACCGGCTCGAACATGCTCGGCGCGGTGCGCTCGGGGTTGATGTTCCCGCTCGCCGCGAGGCCGATGCCCCCGGCGACCGCCGCGCCCAGGTCGGTGAGGATGTCACCGAACAGGTTGTCGGTGACCACGACGTCGAATCGCTGCGGCTGGGTGACGAAGTACATCGTGGCCGCGTCGACGTGGCAGTAGTCGGTTTCGACCTCACCGAACTCCGCGCTCAGCGCGTCGACCGTACGCGCCCACAGGTCACCGGCGTAGGTCAGGACATTGGTCTTGTGAACCAGGGTCAGCTTCTTGCGTGGCCGATTCGCCGCCTGCTGGAAAGCGTAGCGGACCACCCGCTCGACGCCGAACGCGGTGTTCAGGCTCTCCTGAGTGGCGATCTCCTGCGGTGTGCCGCGGCGCAGGACGCCCCCGGCTCCGGCGTACGGGCCCTCGGTGCCCTCCCGGACCACGAGCATGTCGAGGTCCTCGGGCCGGACGCCCGAGAGCGGGGTGGCCACGCCGGGGAAGAGCTTCACCGGGCGGAGGTTGACGTAGTGATCGAGCTCGAAGCGGAGGCGGAGAAGAAGATCACGCTCCAGGATGCCGCTCGGCACACTCGGATCGCCGACCGCGCCGAGGAAGATCACATCGTGTTCCCTGATCTCCGCGAGGACCTGGTCGGGCAGGGTCTCCCCCGTCGCGTGCCAGCGCCCGGCGCCCAAGTCGTACATCGTGAGCTCGGGCTTGATCGCCTCTCCGGCGAGGGCCGCCTCCAGAACCTTCAGCCCTTCGGCCACGACCTCGGTACCGATGCCGTCACCTGGAATGACGGCCATACGCATTGATTCCCGCATGCGGGTACCCTACCCGGCTCGTCTCAGGACTTGAGCATGGATCTCAGCACTCGGACAGTGCGGGACCAAGGGAAGGTAAAGGATTATTGATCCCCTTTGTCCTTCTTTGACCGTTCCCCTACAGTGCTGGGCTACAACGAAGTAGATTCCGTTTTGCCCAAGTTATACCGAAATTTCGTGATCTTGGGCCTTACGCCGAATCCGCGGCTTCGCGGAACCGGGGACCCACCCAAGGGCGTGGGGAGCATGCGACTCCCCACTCCGGCTTCGGGGTGAATCGGCGCCATGCGCGCCGTAGGGCGACTTCCACGCCCGAACCCGTCAGCTAACCCGGTAGGCGTCATGGAAGAAGGGAACGCAGTCCTGTCCAGGCACGCCAAACCACGCAATCGTAAGACCGGACTACTCCTGCTGAGCGGTCTCTCCATCACGGCGGCGACCGCCGTCGCCATCCCCCTCGCTCTGGGTCCCGCCGTGGCCGAACCCCAGGTGAAGGCGGAGACGAAGGCCGTGGGCGGCGCGACGGCCGTACAGTCCGTCCGCTATGTCGCCGAGCCTGCGCCACAGCCCGTACCGAAGGCGGCCGACCCGGAGCCGTCCACCCCGGCACCGGCCACCCCGGCGCCGAAGAAGCCGGAAGCCGACAAGCCCGAGGTGAAGAAGCCGAGCAAGGCGGAGATCGCCGTCGCCTACGCCCGGAAGCAGCTCGGCAAGCCGTACATCTGGGGTGGTGAGGGCCCACGCGGCTTCGACTGCTCAGGCCTGATGCTGATGGCCTACAAGGCCGCGGGCATCGACCTGCCGCGGGTCTCCACCGCGCAGTACCACGGCGTCAAGACCAAGGTGGCGTTCGAGGACCTCAAGCCCGGCGACCTGATCTTCTCGTACGGAAGCCGGAGCCATGTGGGCATCGTCTCCCGCCCGGGCTACATGATCCACGCCTCGCGGACCGGTATGCCGATCAAGGAGGAGAAGCTCAGCTCCTGGCGGAAGGCGGTCTTCAGCGGGGCGGTCCGCCCGGCCCCCTGATCCGCGGCGATCCGGCGTGGTGTGCGGGAAGCCGTACACCACGCCCGCCGCTACCGCTCCTGCGGGCGGCCGCCGTTGTCCCTGCGGTCGAGGGCGATCTGAACCGCGTCGACCGCGTCGGTCTCCTGCTCTTCGGCGTGGTTCCAGGGATACATCTCGTACATGGGGATTCCTCGGGTATACGCGGACAGCCGACCGGAGCACCCGGAGGCGGTCGTGGAGATCGGGGGAAGGCGTAGGGATCACAGCCGGCAAGCGCCACACTCCGCGACGGGGAGCCGGCCTGCCTTGGTTCAGGCCCCGTCGCGGCCGGTAATGAGTACGTATACCTGGCGCATCATCTGCCGAGATTACCCGGTGATTGCCGGATTGTCTCGCCAAATGTCCTCACTTCTTGAATAGTGAGACAGATCACGACTGACCTGGGGAAAAGACCGGGGAGAAAAACAGAGGGCGCGACCGGCGGTCGCGCCCTCGTGCCGTCGGTGTGTCAGTCGGCCAGCGTGACCGTGCGGCCCGTCTCGGCGCCGATCTCCTCGGCGATCTGGACGACGACCTCGGAGGGGATCGCGGAGTCGACGGTGAGGGCGATCAGCGCCTTGCCGCCGCGCGCGCTCCGGGACACCTGCATCGAGGCGATGTTGATGCCGTGGTCCCCCATGATCCGCCCGACGATGCCCACGATGCCGGGGCGGTCGGCGTAGCTGAAGAACGCCAGGTGGTCGGTGGGCTCGATCTCCATGTCGAACCCGTTGACCTCCACGATCTTCTGGATGTGGCGGGGGCCGGAGAGCGTGCCGGAGACCGAGACCGAACGGCCGTCGGCGAGCGTGCCCCGGACCGTCACCACGTTCCGCCAGTCCGGGCTGTCCGAGCTGGTCACCAGCTCCACCGCGACGCCGCGGTCGGTAGCCAGGAGCGGGGCGTTCACGTAGGTCACGGTCTCCTCGACGATGTCGGTGAAGACGCCCTTCAGCGCGGCGAGTTCCAGCACCCGCACGTCGTGCGCGGCGATCTCGCCGCGGACCTCCACCTCCAGCCGCGCCGCGACCTCGCCGGCCAGGGCGGTGAACATCCGGCCCAGCTTCTCGGCGAGCGGCAGGCCGGGCTTGATGTCCTCGGCGACCGCGCCGCCCTGCACGTTCACGGCGTCCGGGACGAACTCGCCGGAGAGCGCGAGCTTCACCGAGCGGGCGACCTGGGTGCCGGCCTTCTCCTGGGCCTCGTGGGTGGAGGCGCCGAGGTGCGGCGTGACCACCACGTTGTCGAGCTCGAACAGGGGGCTGTCGACGCACGGCTCCTTGGCGAAGACGTCGAGCCCCGCGCCCGCGACCCGTCCCTCCTTGAGGGCGCTGTACAGCGCGCTCTCGTCCACGATGCCGCCCCGGGCCACGTTGACGATGTGCACCGAGGGCTTGACCTCGTGCAGCTCCTTGTCACCGATGAGCCCCACGGTCTCCTTGGACTTGGGCAGGTGCACGGTGATGAAGTCGGACTGCTTGATCAGCTCCTCGAGGGAGACCAGGCGCACCCCCATCTGCGCGGCGCGGGCCGGCTGCAGGTACGGGTCGTAGGCGATCAGCTCCACGCCGAACGGGACCAGGCGCTGGGCGACCAGCTGGCCGATCCGGCCGAGGCCCAGGACGCCGACGACCTTCTCCAGGAGCTCGACGCCGGTGTACTTGGAGCGCTTCCACTCGCCGTTCTTGAGCGCGGAGTGGCCCTGGGCGACGTTGCGCGCCGAGGCCAGGATCAGCGCGACGGTGTGCTCGGCGGCGCTGACGATGTTGGAGGTGGGGGCGTTGACCACCATGACCCCGGCCTTGGTGGCGGCCTCGACGTCGACGTTGTCGAGCCCGACTCCGGCCCGGGCGACCACCCGGAGCTTGTGGGCGTGGGCGATGGCCTCGGCGTCGACCTTGGTGGCGCTCCGGACGATGAGCGCGTCGACGTCGGCGAGCGCGGGCAGCAGTTGCGACCGGTCCGCACCGTCGGTGTGACGTACCTCGAAATCCGCTCCGAGCACGGCGAGGCCCGCCTCGGACAACTCTTCGGCGACCAGAACAACGGGCTTTGACACGACGCGTCCTTCGAGAGGGAGGGTGTGTTGGACTCCCGATTCTAGCGGAGCTTGTGAACGCATTCACGAGTGTCCGAAATCCGAGACAGCACCCGCGTCGTGACGATCATGAATATTCTTCCGAAATGGGCAGATAAGTTGGCGCAAACTACCTAAAGTTCGTCTATGAGCATCGGGAATCCCGCTCTCGCTGAAGTGCTCGCCACGCACGGAAGCCCGCAGCAGATGCTTGCCGCCCTCGCTGAGAGCGGCGTCCTCGTCGCCGTGCGCCCCGACCGCTCAGTCGTCCTGGGGACGACCAAGACCGGAGAGCGGGTCCTGCTCGGCTACACAGGCACCCAGTCCTACGCCCGCCACGGCGGCCGTCACTCACTCTCCCTCTGCGATGCCGAGACCATCCTCGACATCCAGCGGGTGACGGCCGTGCGAGAGATCGTCGTGGACGCCGCGGGACCGGCCGCCGCCGCCGTACCCATCGAAGACCTCCATCGGTATCTCGTGCGCTACCGGGCGCTCACCCCGGTCCGCGGCACCCCGCCCCAGGCGTACGCCACCGGACCCATGACCGTGGTGAGCCCCGCCTCCCCCCGGGGAGGGCCCGGCTCCGCCGGCGCCTCGGCGCAGAACGCACCGGCGGCACCCGCCTGGATCCCCTCCCCGCGTCCGCACATGTCCGGCCCGCAGCCCCGGATCGACCACGGCTACCAGCGCAGCAGGCACCCGCTCATCCCCGACCTGCGTGCCGCGATCGGACGGCTCCTCGCGGAGTTCCCCCTCATCCACCACGTGTGGATCTCCGAGGTACGGACTCCGTCGGGCGCCCCCGGCCTCATGCTGCACGTCAAGGTCCATTCCGCGTCGGGCTCGCTCGGAGAGGAGATCTCCAGGGAACTCCACCACTCGGTACGGGCCCGGCTGCCCCAGCTGGCCGCGAGCGAGGCCCCGATCCTGATGGCCCGGGTCGTCGACTCGCACACCGAACGCCGCATGGTCGAGATCGGCGCCCACGTCGTCTGTGCCGACGTGCGGGATTGATCGGAGTGATCGACCGGAGAGGCAAACAGCCCCTGACAACTCCTGGACACCCGACAGTTTCTGGCCGGATACTCAGAAAATGAGCTCGACGTATCCCCCTGTGCGCGCTTCCGACGGGGACCGTGATCGTGCGATCAGCGAGCTACGCGACAGAGCCGTCGAAGGTCAGCTCTCCCACGAAACCTTCGTCGGCCGGATCGACATGGCGCTGCGTGCCCGCCATCGTGGCGAGCTGGACCAGCTGGTCGCCGATCTCCCCCCGCGCGGACGGTTCAGCAGATTCGTCACCGACAAGGTCGGCAAGGTCTCGGAGTTCGTCGGCCGGGTCGCCAGCGCGTGGCGCAAGCCGAGGTTGCAGCGGCTGGCGCTGCCGAGCGACACCCGGACGGTCTTCTCGATCGGCCGGGCGCCGACCTGCGATCTGGTACTCGGGGACCTCACGGTCTCCCGGCGGCACGCCGAGCTCCGCCATGAGGGCGAGTCCTGGCTGGTCGTCGACCTCGGTTCGATGAACGGCACCCGGCTCAACGGGTGGCGTCTCCTCGGTCCCGCGCTGATCCGCCCGGGAGACGAGATCTCCTTCGGCGACTCGAGTTTCGTCCTCGCCGGTCGCTGATCCGCCGGACCGGCGGGCCCGATGCCGCCCGAGCCTTTGGGCCAAGGTCCAAAGGCTCGGACGCGCACCGCGTCGATCAGGTCAGTTCACCGTCGGCGCGTACCCCGACGACCACGTCGACGTCGTCGATCCCCACGGTCACCTTCCCGGGTACGCAGCTCACCTTGGGCGCGTCGGTGCCGGGGACCACCAGCGTGAGCAGCGGGTCCTTGGACGGCGCCGACCTGATCAGGTAGGCGGGCGCCCGCTTGAGGTACTCGGGCGAGACCCAGCTCCGCTCCGCCTTGAGGCCGGCGGCCGGCTTGCAGGTCTTGGAGTTCAGCTGGACGAGGGTGCCCCGCCAGTCCCCTTCGCCGAAGACGACCCGGCCGCCCGCGGTTGAGAAGATCTTGAACTTCCGGTCGAGGTGCCACAGGTTGGAGATCCGCCGGCCGCCTTCGGCCCGATCGAGGACCGCCATCAGGTCCTGTTCGTGGTTGACCAGCACCGACCTGGTCCGGGTGACGCCGAACGCGCGGTCCTCCAGGGTGTAGGACTCCCGCTTGTCCCGGATCCGCGAGCCCGTCAGCCGGGTCGCCGTACTCTTCCGGAACGGCGCCCCCTCGACGATCGGCACGTTGTGGGCCTCAGGGGAGAGGGTCCACTTCCGGTAGGAGGTGTTCTCGTAGGAGTGGAATCCGACGTCCACCAGGACGTCCCTCCCCTGCGCCTGATAGGTCACGCCCATGTGGTCCTCGTGCCCGTGGAAGTTCTCCAGGGCGCCCGGACCGAAGTGGATCGAGTAGAAGGCCGCCTTGGGGTCCTCCCAGCGGGTGCGCCCGAAGACGTAGCCCGCCTTGAAGATCTTCACCCGCTCGGCCGGCTGCTCCACCTTGGGCGCCACGAAGTCCGCCGGGGTGTCCCCGATCGGCGCCATCTGGCCGTCGGGCTGCGTGGCGTGCGCGATGAAGATCGGCAGCCGTGCGGTCCGCTCGGCGACCTCGGCGGGCACGCGGAGCCCGCACGCCTTGATGAGCCGCTCGGCGACCGCCCAGCGATCCCGCACGTAGGAGACGTACTTCGGCGCCTGCTCGATCAGCGCGCCCTGGCCGTCGATGGCGATCTTGACTGATTTGACCATGCGCCGCG
Organism: Rhizohabitans arisaemae; assembly: GCF_025996515.1. Taxonomy (GTDB): domain Bacteria; phylum Actinomycetota; class Actinomycetes; order Streptosporangiales; family Streptosporangiaceae; genus Rhizohabitans; species Rhizohabitans arisaemae. The sequence continues at coordinate 162,422 of NZ_BLRH01000014.1, read as the reverse complement.
TGGCCAGGCCGGTCCACTCCTCGCGGTTGTACCGGCAGCCGATCCCGAGCAGCGCGATGTCCTGGTCGAGCCCGTGGTTGTGGCCGGCCTCGTACTTGCCGGGGTCGGCGAGGACCCTCGCGTGCTCGGACAGGCTCTCCCGCAGCCAGGAGTCGTCCACGTGCGCGCTCAGGCAGACCAGGGCGGGGGCCCGCAGCGCGATGGGGTGCTCGTCCCAGGCGACCTTGCTGACGCCCGCGGCACCCCGCTTGTTGTCCGCCACCCAGTCTTCGGCGATCTGGGCCGCCCGGTCGAGGTACCGCCGTTCCTTGGACTTCTCGAACTCCGAGATCAACGGCACGATCCAGCGGAGCGAGTGGAACATCAGGTCCCAGGAGCGGTTTCCGTACGGGCTGCGCCGCCAGTCGATGTCCGCGCCGATCCGCACGGGCGCCTGTCCGAGGAAGGTGAGCTCGCCCTTCATCACCTGCGCGGCGGTGGATTCCGCGCCCTCGCTCAGACAGGGGGTGGGCCGCGCGATCGCCGGTCCTGGGACGCTGACAACGGTCGCTACCAGAGCGAATGCGGCCATCAAGCCGAAAGCGCGTTTCACGCCGTCCCCTTTTCAGGTGTTTTGGGTGTGACTGGTGGGACATGCTTTCGTGAGACCCCCTTGAGGGTCAAGCGCCTCCCGTCAACACGGCGAACCTTGATCGTCCCGGCGGCGCCGGGGGGCGACGCCTCCTCTCCCACGGGGGAAGTCCGCGCCGCGGGAACCGTACGGAAACCGATCGGAACCCGTCCGGCCGGGTCGTCGGCGGAAGGGCGCACACCCCGAAACGAGACGGCGCCGCCCCCGTTCACGGAAGGGGACGGCGCCGTACAAGCCAGACGAAACCTCTTAGGCCTCGTCGCGCAGCCAGCTCATCATCGGGCGGAGCGTGGCACCGGTCTTCTCGATCGGGTGCTCGGCCAGCTCGGCCCGGAACCGGCGGAAGCCGACCTCGCCGCCGTCGAACTCGTCGACGAGCTCACGGGTGAACTTGCCGGACTGGATCTCGTCCAGGATGCGGCGCATCTCCTTCTTGGTCTCGGCGGTCACGATGCGCGGGCCGCGGGTGTAGCCGCCGTACTCGGCGGTGTCGGAGACCGACCAGTACATCTTGGAGACGCCGCCCTCGTACATGAGGTCGACGATCAGCTTCATCTCGTGCAGGCACTCGAAGTAGGCGACCTCGGGCTGGTAGCCGGCCTCGATCAGGGTCTCGAAGCCCGCCTTGATCAGCTCGGAGACACCGCCGCAGAGCACGGCCTGCTCGCCGAACAGGTCGGTCTCGGTCTCCTCGGTGAAGGTCGTCTTCAGGGCGCCCGCCCGGGTGCCGCCGATGGCCTTGGCGTAGGAGAGGGCGAGCGGCCACGCGTTGCCGGTGGCGTCCCGCTCCACCGCGACCAGACACGGCACGCCGCGGCCCGCCGCGAACTGGCGCCGCACCAGGTGGCCGGGGCCCTTGGGCGCGACCATCGCGACGTCCACCCCGGCCGGGGGCTCAATGAGGCCGTACCGGATGTTGAGGCCGTGACCGAAGAAGAGCGCGTCCCCGGCGACCAGGTTGGGCGCGACCGCCTCGGCGTAGAGGTGCCGCTGGATGTGGTCCGGTGCGAGGATCATGACCAGGTCGGCCTCTTCACAGGCCTCGGCCGGCGTGGTGACCCGGAGCCCGTCGTTCTCCGCCTTCTCCCGGCTCTTGGAGCCCTCCGGCAGGCCGACGCGCACGTCGACGCCGGAGTCCCGGAGCGAGAGGGCGTGGGCGTGGCCCTGGCTGCCGTACCCCAGCACCGCCACGTGCCGCCCCTGGATGATCGAGAGGTCGGCCTGGTCGTCGTAGAAGATCTCAGTCACTTGCTTGATTGCCTTTCTCAGGATTTTGTACGGCTTGCGCGTGGTCAGGCGCTGCGGTCCAGGGCCCGCAACGACCGGTCGGTGATGGAGCGTGCCCCTCGTCCGATCGCCACCATGCCCGACTGGACGAGTTCCTTGATGCCGAACGGCTCCAGAACCCGGATGAACGCCTCAAGCTTGTCCACGGTGCCGGTCACCTCGATGGTCACCGCGTCCTGCGCCACGTCGACACAGCGGGCCCGGAAGAGCTGCACCAGCTCCAGGACCTGGCTCCGCGTCTCGACGTCGGCGCGCACCTTGACCAGCATGAGCTCGCGCTGGACGCTGGCGGCCGGATCCAGCTCCACGATCTTGATCACATTGATCAGCTTGTTGAGCTGCTTGGTGACCTGCTCCAGCGGAAGATCCTCGACGTTGACCACGATCGTCATCCGCGAGATGTCCCCGTGCTCGGTCGGCCCGACCGCGAGCGAGTCGATGTTGAACCCGCGCCGGGAGAACAAGGAGGCGACCCTGGCGAGCACGCCGGGCTTGTTCTCGACGAGAACCGAGAGTGTATGCCTGCTCATTGGATGTCCCTAATCTCCGGTCTCCCAGTCGGGAGCCATGTCCCGAGCCAGCTTGATGTCGTCGTTGCTCGTCCCGGCCGCGACCATCGGCCAGACCATCGCGTCCTTGTGCACGATGAACTCGACGACGACGGGGACATCGTTGATCTCCATCGCCTTCCGGATCGTCGCGTCGACGTCCTCGGGCCGCTCACAGCGCAATCCGACGCATCCGTACGCCTCCGACAGCTTCACGAAGTCGGGGATGCGCCGCGCGGACTGCAGGTCGGTGTTGGAGTAGCGCTTCTCGTAGAAGAGCGTCTGCCACTGCCGGACCATGCCCAGGTTACCGTTGTTGATCACAGCGACCTTGATCGGCACGCCCTCCAGGGCGCAGGTGGCCAGTTCCTGATTGGTCATCTGGAAGCAGCCGTCCCCGTCGATCGCCCACACGGTCTTGTCGGGGGCACCCATCTTGGCGCCCATCGCGGCGGGGACCGCGAAGCCCATCGTGCCGAGCCCGCCCGAGTTGATGAAGGTCCCGGGGTTCTCGTACCCGATGAACTGGGACGCCCACATCTGGTGCTGCCCGACGCCCGCCACGTAGAGGGTGTCCGGACCGGCGATGGCCCCGAGCCGCCGCAGCACGTACTGCGGGGCGAGCGAGCCGTCGGCGAAGTCCTCGTAGCCGAGCGGGTAGGTGTCCCGCCAGCTGTTCAGCGTGCGCCACCATTCGGCGTAGTCGCCCGCCATGCCGCCGTCCGGCGGGAGGCCACGGGCGGCGATCTCCGCCTGGACCGCGACGAGGAGGTCGGCGAGGACCTCCCGGCAGTCGCCCACGATCGGCACGTCGGCGTGACGGTTCTTGGAGATCTCCGCCGGGTCGATGTCGGCGTGCACGATCTTGGCCTCCGGGGCGAAGCTGCTCAGCTTGCCGGTCACCCGGTCGTCGAAACGCGCCCCGAGCGCGATGATCAGATCGGCCCGCTGGAGCGACCCGACGGCGGCCACCGTGCCGTGCATCCCGGGCATGCCCAGGTGCAGCGGGTGGCTGTCGGGGAACGTCCCCCTCGCCATCAGGGTGGTGATGACGGGGATTCCGGTGAGCTCGGCGAGGGCGCGCAGCTCCCTGGCGGCGCCGGCGCGGTGCACCCCGCCGCCGACGTAGAGCACCGGCTTCTTCGAGGAGGCGATCAGCCTGGCCGCCTCCCGGATCTGCTTGGAGTGCGGCCGGGTCACCGGCCGGTATCCGGGGAGCTGCATCGGCTGGGGCCAGGTAAAGGTCATCGTCTTCTGGAGCGCGTCCTTGGAGATGTCCACGAGAACGGGTCCAGGGCGTCCGGTGGAGGCGATGTGGAACGCCTCTGCGATCGTCCGGGGGATGTCGGCCGGATCGGTCACCAGGAAGTTGTGCTTGGTGATCGGCATGGTGATGCCGGAGATGTCCGCCTCTTGAAAGGCGTCCGTGCCTATCGACTCGCTCGGGACCTGCCCGGTGATGGCGACGATCGGCACCGAGTCCATGTAGGCGTCCGCGATCGGCGTCACCAGATTCGTGGCCCCGGGCCCACTCGTCGCCATGCACACACCCACGCGGCCGGTGGCCTGCGCGTACCCTTCGGCGGCGTGTCCGGCGCCCTGCTCGTGGCGTACAAGCACATGCCGGACCTTCTCGGAGTCGAAGAGCGGATCATAGGCGGGCAGAATCGCACCACCTGGGATCCCGAACACGGTGTCAACGCCGACATGCTCCAGCGCCCGCACTAGGGCCTGTGCGCCTGTCATCTGTTCGGTCATCGGCTGGCTCGTTCCTTGAAGCGGTTGCAGCGTGGCTTGGGTTTTGCTCATAAAAAAGGCCCCTCCGCCTTCGGCGGTGAGGGGCGCGCAGGACTCGTTGACTCGGCTAGCCCGCGCGCCAGCCAAGTACTACGAGAATCCCACTGAGATGCATGTCAACCACCTTGGCCGATGTGAGGCGACACGTCAACTTCACGAGACGGATGTCTCACGATTCAAGACGCCGACCCGGCGTGGCAGCTCAGCTGGCCGTCTGGATCGGACAGGTGGACAGACTCGACTCGATGAGCGTCTCGACCCGCCTGGGCGCCATGGGACGCGCCACGAGGAAGCCCTGCCCTCGGGTGCACCCCAGCTCCTTGAGCAGCTCAAGCTGTTCGGGACGCTCAATACCCTCGGCCACCACGATAAGCCCGAGCTCGTGTCCCAGGCGGACAATCGTCTGGGTCAGCAGGGTCAGTGTCTCGTCGGTGCCGAGCCCCGCCACGAACGAGGGATCGATCTTGATCATGTCCACCGGGAGCTGGCGCAGGTAGGCGAGTGAGGCGTACCCGGTGCCGAAGTCGTCGATCGCCAGGCGGATCCCCATGGCCCGCAGGTCGGACAGCCTGGCGACGATCTCCTCGGAGTCCTCGACCAGCATCTCCTCGATGACCTCCAGGGTGAGCGCGCTCGGCGGGAGCCCGCTCTCCGCCAGAGCCGAGGCGACGGTCTCGACGAACCTGGGCGACCGGATCTGCCGCGCGGACAGGTTGAGGCAGAGCCCGATCTCCCACGACGAGGCCCGCCAGGCGGCGACCTCCCGGCAGGCGTCCCGCAGGATCCGCTCGCTCAGCGGAACGATCAACCCGGTGTCCTCGGCGAGCCCGAGGAACTGCTCCGGCGGGACGAACCCGCTCCCCCGCCACCAGCGGGCCAGCGCCTCCACCGCGATCACCCGGGAGGTGGCCAGGTCGACCACCGGCTGGTACTCCACGCTGAACTGGTTCTCCGACAGCGCGCGCTGCAGGTCGGCGGCGAGTTCCAGCCGCCGGACCACGTCGGCGTGCATGTGCGCGGCGAAGACTTCGACGCGGCGCCCGCCCAGCTCCTTGGCCCGGGCCATCGCGACGTCGGCGTTGCGGATCAGATCCCCCGGCGCGATGCCCTCCTCCGCGAAGGCGACCCCCACGGACGCGGTGAGCGCGATGTCCCGTTCGGCGACGCGGAACGGGTCCGACGACACCGTCCGGACCAGCCGCTCGGCGAGGTCGACGACGCCGTGCGCGTCCACCAGGACCGCGAACTCGTCGCCGCCCCAGCGGACCAGGGTGTCCTGGGGCTGTACGGCCGCGCGGAGTCGCCGCGCCGCCTGGCCGAGCAGGTAGTCGCCGCTCGCGTGTCCCACCGAGTCGTTCACCGCGGTGAACCCGTCCAGGTCGAGGAAGACCACGGCGACCTGGGAAGGGCGCCGTTCCAGCACGTCGCGGGTGCGCTCCTCGAAGTAGGCCCGGTTGGGCAGGCCGGTGATGCCGTCGTGGAAGGTCAGGTGGGTGACCTGGCGCCGGAGGGCCTCCTGTTCGGCGACGTCGCGCGCCGTGATGATCACGAACTCCCGCCCCGGGTACCCGGTGGCGACCGACTCGGTGGGCCGCCAGGTGCCGTCGCTGGCCCTGACCCGGCAGGAGACCTTGCAGACCCGGGTCGGCCCGCCCCCCGCGCCCGCATCCGACCGGCCGGCCTCGTACTCGGCGAAGGCGCGCAGGGCGGCCTCGATGTCCGGGACGTCCTCGGGGTGCACGAACTCGGCCATCGGACGCCCGACGAGCTCGGCGGGATCGTAGCCGTAGGTCCGGGTCACCCCGGCGCTCGCCTCCCGGACGACGCCCTCGTAGTCGGCGACGAGCACGAGGTCGCCGGTGCTCTCGGCGAGTTCCCGCAGGTGCCGTTCCCCGCTCGCCACCCCCCTGCGCAGCCGTACCGTCGACGCGAGCAGCAGGAAGAACCGGGACAGGAGCAGCAGCACCACCGAGGCCGCCAGGATCGGGACGACCGCCGCCACCCGGTGGCCGGGGCCGGCCAGCGCGCTCCACGTGAGCACCACGGTGGCTCCCCCGACGGTGACCGGGGGCAGGATCGCGATCAGCGAGCGCCGGATCGGGTGGGTGTGCCGGACCAGCCGGCCGTTCCACGGGGCCACCGCGAGGAGAAGGAAGGCGATCAGGGTGAGCGCCCCCGGCGCCGCGGCGCCCGGCGGGACGGCGGTGCCCGCGGTGAGACGCGTCACCACCAGCACGGCCTCGGTGAGGGTGAGCGCGGCCAGGCAGACCAATCCGCCAAGCGCGGCGGCCGTGGTCCGCCCGGCGAGGACCAGCGGGGCGACCCCGCACGTCACGATCAGCCCGATCAGCGGGAGCGACATCTTGAGCAGGAACCCGCCGGGGGTTTCCCCGGACTCCGCGTAGGGCTCGCCGAGCCAGATCACCCAGACGATCAGGAAGAGACCCGCCATGCAGAGATAGGAGTCGGCCAGGTGCCGCAGAACCCTGCTCAACGCGATGGGGCGGGCCCTGGCCCGGACGCACCCGACGGCGAGAAGCACCGTGGCGGCGAGGAGGAAGAGATCGGAGTAGGAGACCGAGGCCGCCCGGTCCAGCGCGGGCATCGAGATCCTGACCCCGATCGCGCCGGCCCAGGCGAGCACACCCGCGCCCAGCCACCGCAGGGCGGCCCGGCGGGGCGTGGAGACCCGGGTGGCGAACACGAACAGCGAGAAGGACGAGAGCAGCCCGGCGAGAAACAGGACACCCGGTGTCACACCGCCGGCGGCGAGCACGCCGAGCAACCCCGCCGCGCCGAGTCCGGCCGCGGCGGCCAGCGGGACATGGAAGTCACGCCTGCCGATCATGATGGTCTCGTCCATTCATGGCGCTTAGTCTCGCGCTCTCTCCACGACGTCGCGGCTCCATTGCCGGAGTCGTCACCGATCTGATAACCGATACCCCGTTGGTCCGGAGTCGCGGGCACGGACATGCGGGTCAACGGTAATGATTACGGTACGCACTCAAGGTCACGACACAGCCACGGTCGGGAGTCCTTCCGTCCCTACCTCGTCACCGATGGGCGACTTTTATCTCCCTTGGGGGTGGTGAAAGCCCCACCGGCAGACCGAAACTCCCCGCCGGATCGGGACCGCAAGGTCACCGATCCGAGCGGGGAGCCCGGTTCGATCAATCGGTTCGGCTACGGGCAGGTCACCTCACCCGCGACGGCCCCGACGCTCACCGCGTTCCAGGCCGCCTTGACCCGGGCGTGCTCGACGCAGGACGGAGCGAAGATCGCCTTCGCGGCCTGGAGGGAGGCCGCGCGGGCGCGGGCGTGGGTCCAGGTCGCGGTCTTCAGGTTGAGCGTGCCCATGAAGATCCGACCGGCCTTCTGGATGCCCAGACCGGCGATGGAGGTGCCGTTGCAAGTCGGGCTGTTGGGCAGGCCGCCACCGGGGGCGCTGCCCGCGGCGAGCAGGTAGAACCAGTGGTTCTGCACCCCGGCCATGGCGTGCACGCCGAGGGTCGGCGTCGAGGCCGAGTAGCAGTTGGGGTGCCCGGAGATCAGCGAGGGCTGGTGCATCCGGCGGATCGGACCGGAACCCACCAGGTTGACCTCCTCGCCGACGTCGTAGTCCGGCGGGTCGTAGATCGCCGGCTCGTTGGTGTAGAACTCGGTCAGCGCGCCGAAGATGTCACCGGTGGACTCGTTCAGGCCGCCCTTCTCGTTGCTGCCGGTGGAGCCGCCCGGGGTGGTCTGGAAGATCGCGTGGCCGTACTCGTGCGCGACGACGTCCATCGCGGCGGCGTGGCGGGCGCCGTTGGAGGAGCGGCCGTAGTTGGTGTAGCTGCCGTTCCAGAACGCGTTCGCCTGGTTGAGGCCCACCCGCATCGGGAAGGTGCCGCCGGTGCCGTTGACGCCGTTGCGGCCGAGCCAGTTCCGCAGCATGTCCCACTGCTTGCCGGCGGCGTACATGCCGTCGACGCAGGCGGTCTCCAGGTTGTTGCCGACCCCGTTGCCCCAGTTGTCGTCGGGGCCGGTGAAGGTCACGCCGTTCTGGCCGCCGCAGCGCAGGCCGGGCCGGGTCGAGTCCTGCATGGAGTAGGAGGGAGTGGTGTTGAAGACGACGGGGCCGTGGTAGAAGCTGTTGCCGTTCCCGGCCTTCACCAGGTCGTCCGCCTCGGCGATCTCTCCGGTGAGCGCGTCCACGTAGACGTGCAGGATGCTCTCGTTCCCGCCCCGCTGCCCGCTGACGACGACCTTGTAGGCGAGCCGCCCGGAGCCCTCGGCCATGATCGTGAGTTCGGGTGCCGTGCTGAAGCCCGCCTTGAACACCTGAGCACGGGCGATCTTGGCGGCCTCGGCCGGGGTGAGCTTCGCCGTGGTGGCCACGTCGAGCGTCTGGGTCTGGTTGACGGAGGTGGCGACGACCGTCCCCGCGGAGTCCGTGGCGATCACGAAGTCGCCGCCGTAGACCGGCAAGCCGGCGTGGGTCCGGCCGTAGGAGACGTACTGGATCCCCAGCTCGCTCACGACGCTCAGCCGCTGCACGGCGTCCTTGGCGGTGAGGTGGAGGGGCGCGGGGTCGGCCGCGATCATTCGCTCGGCCGACTGAACGGCGAGGGCCTTGAGGTCTTCCGGTGACGAGGCTTTTGGTGCGCTCGCGACGGCTGTGGTCGCGGAGAGCGCCACGACGATCCCCGTGGCTGCCGCCACGAGGCCAAACGCGGCATTTCTTCTCACGCAGATACTCCTTCTTCTCCTGGAGCGACGACATCCCGCAGAGGTCTCCTCCGGGACGGCCCGATGTCGTCGAGTTGGGGGGTGGGACCCGTCTCGAACGCGCGCCATCGGCGCGAACGGGGGCACACGTTCGAGGTAACGGACTGGATACGGGACACTACATATCGGCCGTGATAGGAGTTGACTACTGATATGACTCAAAGTCAATAGAAGGTATGACTCTGTAATTTAGAGATAAACAGGCATATTTAAATTGAGATATTGGAGTGACTGTTGATATTTCTGCACAATAAGGAAACCCCACAGGGGTCGAGTGACCTGTGGGGCAGGGCGGCGGGCCGTCCGGGCTAGTAGGCGCCGGTGATGACGTTGTGGAGCGGCTCGCCGGCCAACCGGCGCTCGACCTGATCCCGGACGAGCCGCTGAATACGACGCCACGAGGCCGGGGTGCTCCCCGCCACATGCGGGGTGATCAGCACTCCGGGCGCACTCCACAGCGGATGCCCCTCGGGCAGCGGCTCGGGGTCGGTGACGTCCAGCGCCGCGGTGAGCCGCCCGGTGGTGAGTTCGGCCACCAGGGCGTGGGTGTCCACGACCGACCCCCTGGCCGCGTTGACCAGGAGCGCGCCGTCCTTCATCCTGGCCAGGAATCCGGCGTCCACCATCCGCCGGGTCGAGGCGGTGGCGGGGACCAGGAGCACGACCACGTCGGCCTCCGGGAGGAGCTCGGGGAGCATGCTCTCGCCGTGCACCCCCGCACGCGCGGTCCGCGCCAGCCGTACCGTCCGCACCTCGAACCCCGCCAGCCGCCGCTCCACGGCGGCGCCGATGGACCCGTAGCCGACGATGAGCACCGTCGAATCGGCCAGCGCCTTGGTCGGGTGGTAGTTCCAGCGCCCGGCCCGCTGATCGTCGGTGAAGCCCGGGATTCCCCGCACCGTCGCCAGGATCGCCCCCACGACCCACTCCGCGGTGCCGGCGTCGTGCGCGCCCCGGGCGTTGCAAAGCGGCACCCCCGGCGGCAGGTACGGCCGATAGGCCTCGACCCCGGCCGTCACGGTCTGCAGAAGCCTGAGGCCCTTCATCCGGCGCAGCAGCCCGGGGGTGTCGGGCAAGGGGGTCAGCGGAGGCACCCAGATCTCCACGTCCTCGATCCCCGGCGGAACCTCCCCGGAGCCGTCGAAGACCACGCACTCGACTCCGGGAAGCTCGCTCAGGATTCGGGCGAACGACCGCTCGGGAACCCAGATCTTCATGGTGACGACCCTACGGGGTGACCGGTTCACTCGCAGATCAGCTTGATCTCCGGCTTGTAGACGGTGTGGAACTGCTGCCGCTTGATCTCCCGCCCGTTCTGTTTGAAGATCCGCCAGACGTCGATGGTGAAGCCCAGCGCGCCGGGCATCGGGATGCAGTCGTCGGCGCTCTCCCGAATTGTCTCGAAAGTGGTGACGTTATACCTTTCCGAGCTCTTTGATTCGATGTCGTAGCGCTTGGTGCTCCAGAACTGCACGGTGACCGACGTACCGGTGACGCCGGTCTTGACCAGGACGCCGTACTTGGAGTCGTTCTTCCACCGGAAGTCCGGCTGCGGGAACGAGACGGTCGACTCGCGGCCCGCCGGATAGCGGGAGATGTAGAACTCGTGCGGGGTGTGCTGGACCGACTGCAGCCCGCCGAAGAAGACCGCGTTGAACATCGTGGTCGCGAACTGCGAGATACCGCCGCCGACGCTGTTGACCAAGCGGCCCCGCTCGATCATCGGCGCCTCCACGAAGCCGCGGGCGGTGTCCCGCTCCCCCACGATGTCGTTGAGTGAGAAGGTCTCCCCCGGCCGCACGACGTAGCCGTCCAGGATCTTGGCGATGGCGTGGATGTTCTTCACCCGCGGCGCGCAGCAGGGGTAGTTCGAGGTGAACTCGCTGATCTTCTCCTTGATGCCGAGCCCCTTGACCTCCTCGTCGGTGATCTTCGGCTCGACGGTGGTGAGCTTCACGTCGACCGTACGGCCGCCGCCGCCCTCGGCCAGGAGCTCCTCGACGGACGCGGAGAGCTTGTCGGAGTCCACCCCCTGGCCCTTTTTGCCCGGGATGAACTTCAGCTTCCCCCGCACCACGTCGAAGGTGGCGTCCTTGGGGGCCTTACCGGCGTCGACCAGCTTCGTCCCGATGCCTTCGACCGCCGTCTTCCCGTCGAACTCAGGACGCAGCCCGCCCTGCCCGTCGGGGACGAACTCCAGGTTCGCCGCGATGACCGCCGGCTGGAGTGCCGCTGACTTGGTGCCGTTTTTCAGCGTAATCGGGCCGGCGACGGCAGCCGGGGCGATCTTACCCACGGTCCGCTTCACCTCCGCGGCGGAGACCTTCGGGCGGACCGTGACGGTGGGCAACCGCACGGAGGTCTTCCCCGCCAGGAACGCCGCCCGGATCGCCTCCGCGCTCGCCTTGCGGTCCAGGGTCCTGCCGTTCCGCGGCGTCACCGAGGCGGGAACGGTCCCTTTGAAGCGCACGGAGCCCTCGCGCACCCGCTGGTCGACGGCCCCGGCCACGGTCGCGATGGCACTGTCCAGGGCCTGCTCCTCCACGTCCACCTTGAGGGGGAGGGTCCGGGTTCCGGTTAAGGCGTCGAAGACCGCCACCGGGCCGGGGAAGCCGGTTTCGGCTCCCTCCAGCATCGCCCCCACGTCGAAGGTCAGCCCGACGTCCACCGGGATCAGCTCGAACTTCTTGTTCCCCACCTCGGCCCTGATGGCCTTGCGGATTCGGGCGTTCAGCGTGGTACGGATCTTCGCCTCGGCGTCTGCCCTGGTCATCCCACCGATATCGATCCCGGCAACGCTCGTGCCCGGCCTGATCTCACCGGAGAGGATCACCGCCGGAACGGCGTACGCCAGCACGGCGAGGACCAGCACGCCCAGCGCGACGAGTTTCAGCACCGACTTCCGCCTCTCCGGCGGCCCTTCGCCGGCTGAGCCGACGGGGTCGGCTCCCCCCGGCCCGCCGACGGCGGGGGTGGAAACCGGATACCCGGGTTCCGAGGCGACCGCCGTACGGCCTGGCGCCTCGTCCCAGCGCCGATCCGGCCTGCCGTACGGGCCGGGGGCCGCCGGCTCCGGGGTCGGATGCGGCCGGCCGTACGCACCGGTGGCCGGCCCGGGAGACTCCGGCGGCCACCCACCCGGGTCCGGCCCGTAGGGGCCGGCGGCGGCCGGTGTCGGCGGAGCCGGTGTCGGCGGGCTGCTCCACTGGTCGATCGGACCGGACGGACCGTTGACCTTGCTCGTGGCGGGATCCTCCTGAGTCGGAGGCATCGCAGGGATGTGCCCGATCCAGCCGGTCTGGGGACCGGTGTCGTCAATCGCAGGGAGATGCCCTATCCAACCCGTCTGTGGACCGGTGTCGTCGACGTCCCGGGAACCCCACGCCTCGTGGGGGGAGATCCGCTGCTGGCCCCGGCTGAGCTCCCGGCCGTCGTCGCCCCGACCGCGCGGGGGCGACGCGGTGAAGCCGTCCCCCTCCGCAGGTCCCGGCCCGCGGCCACTCCCCGTGACATCGGGCGACTGCCCGTAAGGGTCCGGCGGGTCGACTGAGGATCCTGCGTACGACACGCCCGTCCCTCCTGCTCGGTTCCAGCTCGGCGGCTACTCCTGGGCAACAATAGGGCACCGGTTGCTGGGACTTATCCGCAAATAGGGACATTGATACCGTAACTCGATCATCTCGCCGACCAAACCCCTGGCACGCATGCAAAACGCCCGCAGCACCGGCCGTGACCAGGTGTGCGGGCGTCTTGTCGCGTGAGTCAGGAGGCGCCGAGCTTCTCCAGGATGAGAGCCCGGGCCCGACCGGCGTCGGCCTGGCCGCGACTCGCCTTCATCACCGCGCCCACCAAGGCTCCGGCGGCGGCGACCTTGCCGTTGCGGACCTTCTCGGCCGCGTCGGCGTTCTCGGCGATGACCTGATCGACGATGGCCGACAGCGCGCCCTCATCTGAAACGATCTTCAGCCCCCGGGCGGCGACCACCGCGTCCGGGTCGCCCTCGCCCGCGAGCACGCCCTCGATCACCTGACGGGCCAGCTTGTCGTTGAGCGCCCCCTCGGCGACCAGCGCGCCCACCCGGGCGACCTGCCCGGGAGTGATCGCGAGATCGGAGAGCGCGACACCCGACTCGTTGGCCCGGCGCGCGAGCTCGCCCATCCACCACTTCCGGGCGTCGGCGGCCGGCGCGCCCGCGGCGACGGTCTGCTCCACCAGCGGGATCGCCCCGATGTTGTGCATGGCGGCCATGTCCAGATCGGACAGCGACCACTCGGCCTGGAGCCGGCGCCGCCGCGTCGAGGGCAACTCGGGCAGGGTCGCCCGCAACTCCTCGATCCAGGCGGGGTCCGGCGCGATCGGCAGCAGGTCGGGCTCGGGGAAGTACCGGTAGTCCTGCGCCTCCTCCTTGGAGCGACCCGGCGTCGTCGTCCCGGTCTCCTCATGGAAGTGCCTGGTCTCCTGGACGATCCGTCCCCCGGCGTCCAGCACCCCCGCCTGCCGCTCGACCTCGGAGCGCACCGCCCGTTCCACCGAGCGCAGGGAGTTGACGTTCTTGGTCTCGGTACGGGTCCCCCAGGTGGAGGAGCCGCGCGGCATCAGGGAGAGGTTGACGTCGCAGCGCATGGAGCCCTCCTCCATCCGCACGTCCGAGACGCCGAGCGACCGCATCACCTCGCGCAGCTCGGTGGCGTAGGCCCGGGCCACCTCGGGGACGAGCGCGCCCGTCCCGGTGATCGGCTTGGTGACGATCTCCACGAGCGGAATGCCCGCCCGGTTGTAGTCGACCAGCGAGTAGTCGGCACCCTGGATGCGGCCGGCCCCGCCCATGTGGGTGGACTTGCCGGTGTCCTCCTCCAGGTGGACCCGCTCGATCTCGATCCGGATCGTCTCGCCCCCCACCTCGACGTCGAGGTATCCGTCCGAGCAGAGCGGCTCGTCGTACTGCGAGATCTGGTAGTTCTTCGGCATGTCCGGATAGAAGTAGTTCTTCCTGGCGAAGCGGCACCAGGAGGCGATGGAGCAGTTCAGCGCGAGGCCGATGCGGATCGTGGATTCGATCGCCATCGCGTTCGCCACGGGCAGCGAGCCCGGCAGCCCCAGGCAGACCGGGCAGACCTGGGTGTTGGGCGGCGCGCCGAAGGTCGTCGGGCAGCCGCAGAACATCTTGGACGCGGTGCCCAGCTCCACATGGGTCTCCATGCCGAGCACGGGCTCATACCGGGTGAGCGCCTGATCGTAGCTCGTCAGCGTCTCGACAGTCATAAGAAAAGTCCCTGGTCCTGACTACGGGTCGTCCCACCGTCCAGCCTAACGCCGGGCGGGAGGGACGGTCTCCGGGTAAGTGGTCGTCGCCCTCGGCGAACCGCCGATCCGGCCGGATCGGCTCGTCACGGAAGCGGATCGACGGTGTCCCCTCGGGGACGGACACGCTCCGCCGTACCCGCCGGGAGCCGCGCCCCGGTCCGGCGGGCGGCGCCGTCCCACGGCACCGCCCTCCCGAAACCGGTACGCCGGCCTGCCCCGGCCGTACGGCAGGGTGTTCACGAAAGTGGCATCGGGTCAGAAGGCCGGGGCCTTCTCCAGCAGCGACCCGCCCCAGCGGTCACGGTAGGCGGCTTCGAGGGCCGCCCCCACGCGATAGCAGCGGTCGTCGCCGAGCACCGGGGCCATGATCTGCAGCCCGACCGGCATGCCGTCCTCGTCGGCGAGCCCGCAGGGCACCGAGATGGCGGCGTTGCCGGCCAGGTTGGCGGGGATGGTGCACAGGTCGGCGAGGTACATCGCCATCGGGTCGTCCGCCCGCTCCCCGATGGGGAACGCGGTGGTCGGGGTCGTCGGCGAGATCAGCACGTCGACCTGTTCGAACGCCGCGGTGAAGTCGCGGGTGATCAGCGTGCGGACCTTCTGGGCCTGGCCGTAGTAGGCGTCGTAGTAGCCGCTGGAGAGCGCGTACGTGCCGATCATGATCCGCCGCTTCACCTCCGGGCCGAAACCGGCCGCCCGGGTGAGCGCCATCACCTCCTCGGCCGACCTCGTCCCGTCGTCCCCGACCCGCAGGCCGAACCGCATGGCGTCGAAACGGGCGAGGTTGGAGGAGCACTCCGAAGGAGCGATCAGGTAGTACGCGGGCATCGCGTACCGGAAGGAGGGGCAGGAGACCTCGACCACCTTGGCGCCGAACTCCTCCAGGAGCGCGCACGCCTCGTGGAACCGCGCCAGCACGCCGGGCTGGTACCCCTCGCCGGAGAACTCGTTGACCACGCCGACGCGCAGCCCCTCCACCGACGCCTGCCGGGCGGCCTCCACCACCGGCGGGACCGGCGCGTCGATCGAGGTGGAGTCACGCGGGTCGTGGCCGCTGAACACGGCGTGGAGCAGCGCGGCGTCGAGCACGTTGCGGGCGAACGGCCCCGGCGTGTCCAGGGAGGAGGCGAAGGCCACCACCCCGTACCGCGAGGATCCGCCGTACGTCGGCTTCATGCCCACGAGCCCGGTCACGGCGGCGGGCTGACGGATCGAGCCACCGGTGTCGGTGCCGGTCGAAAGCGGCGCCTCGAAGGCGGCGACGGCGGCGGAGGATCCACCGGAGGATCCACCGGGGACCCGGGAGAGGTCCCACGGGTTGCGCGAGGGGCCGAACGCCGAGTTCTCGGTGGAGGAGCCCATCGCGAACTCGTCCATGTTGGTCTTGCCGAGGATCACCAGCCCGGCCTCGCGGAGCCGCCGCGTCACGGTCGCGTCGTACGGCGGGCGCCAGCCTTCCAGGATCTTGGATCCACAGGTCGTCGGCATGTCGGTCGTGGCGAACACGTCCTTGTGCGCGATGGGCACACCCGCCAGCGGCCCGAGCTCCTCCCCGGCGGCGCGCCGGGCGTCGACCGCCCTCGCCTGCGCCAGCGCGGCGTCCTCCGCCACGTGCAGGAAGGCGCCGACCTGCTCGTCGACCTCCGCGATCCGGTCGAGGTGGGCCCTTGAGACCTCGACGGCCGAAACCTCGCCGGAGGCGATGAGCGCCGCGAGCTCGGCGGCGCTTTTGTGGATGAGCGTCACTTGCCCACCTCCTCGTTGCGATGCTTGCCGATGGACCCGCTCACTCTTCCTCCAGGATGCGCGGCACGCGGAAACGGTTCTCCTCGGGCGCGGGTGCGCCGGCGAGCGCTTGATCCGGGGTGAGGGAGGGCTGTCGCTCATCGGGCCGGAAGACGTTGGTCAGCGGCAGTGCGTGCGAGGACGGCGGAATGTCGTCGGCGGCGACCTCGCTCACGCGGGCCACCGATTCGAGGATCACGCCGAGCTGGGCCGCGAAGTGGTCGAGCTCGTCCTCGGTCAGCGCCAGCCGGGACAGGCGAGCCAAGTGTGCCACTTCGTCGCGGGTTATGGCGGACATGGTAATGAGAACCGTTTCGCTAGTGGAAGGCTTCCTCCCCATCCTAGTGACCGGGCCACCAGGGGACCGACGTATTAGCCGCCGCTCCGGGAGACCACGCCGAGCGGGCGGCGTTCGCAGGCGGCCCCGGCCGGATCCGCCCCGTGCTCGCGGATCCACTCGGTGAACGCCTCCGAGGCCATCGGCTCCCCGAACCACCGGCCCTGACCCACGTCGCACCCCATCTCCCGAAGCATCTCGGCGGTCCTTGAGTCCTCGACCGCCTCCGCCACCGAACGCATCCCCAGAGAACGGACGCACTCCACGAACGAGCGGACGATCATGGCGTCGTCCCGGGAGTCCGCGACCCGCCGTACCAGCGAAGCGTCGATCTTCACCTCCTCGATCCGGAGCCGGTGCAGCCGGACCAGGGAGGAGTAGCCGGTGCCGAAGTCGTCCAAGGCGAGCGGGATGCCGAGGTCGGCCAGGATGCGCACGGTGTCGGCGGAGTATGCCTGTTCGGTCATGAGAATGCGCTCGGTGACCTCCAGCTGCAGCGACGTCGTCGGCACACCGTGGCGGCTCAGCGAGGCGGTGATCACGTCGGGGAGCGTCGAGTCGAGCAGATCCCTGGCCGAGAGGTTCACGGCCACCTGCACCGGCGTCCCCGCCGCCCACCAGCGCGCCGACTGCTCAAGTGCGCTCTCGATCACATACTGGGTCAGGGAACGCATGAGGTAGGACTGCTCGGCCAGGGGGAGGAACTCGGACGGGGGCACCAGGCCCCGGGTCGGATGCCGCCAGCGGACCAGCGCCTCGGCGCCGACGGGCCGGCCGGTCTCCAGGGAGACCTTGGGCTGGTAGAACACGGTCAGCTCGCCCCGATCCAGGCCGCGCCTGAGATCCCCCATGAGGTTGAGCCGGGACGGGGAGTTCCGGTCCCGCTGCGAGCTGTAGCTCTCCACCCCGGTACGGCCGTCCTTGGCCAGATACATCGCCACATCGGCGCGCTGCAGCAGCGTCTCGAAGTTCGGGGCGTGCTCGGGGTAGAGCGCGATCCCGATGCTGACGTCCAAGTCGAAGGTCATCCCCTCGAACCGCACCGGCTCGTTGAGCGCCGCCCGCAGCCGGGTCGCCACCTCGCGCGCGGCGGCGGCGCTCCTGATCGTGGGCAGCAGGACGGCGAACTCGTCCCCGCCCAGCCGCGCCACCATGTCCCCCGGACGGACGCTGTGGGTCAGCCGATGCGCCACCAGCTGGAGCAGGCGATCCCCGACGGCGTGCCCAAGCGTGTCGTTGACCTCCTTGAACCTGTTCAAATCCATCAGGAAGAGCCCCACCCGCATGGGTGGTTCCGCCTCGGCCAAGGCCTCGTCGGTCCGGTTGTGCAGCAGCTTGCGGTTGGGCAGGCCGGTGAGGACGTCGTGCATCGCCTGGTGGTCCCGGCGCATCGACAGGGTGGCGGTCGAGTACACGGCGATCAGCGGGGCGATGAACAGGGGGACCAGCGCGACCGAGTGGTCCATCACCACGACCACGAGCGGCGAGAGCCCGAGCATGGCCCCGTGCACCAGCCCCTGGTAGCCGACGGTCGCCCGCACCACGCGCAGCACCGAGCGCCGTTCGTGCAGCGCGACGGCGCCGCAGACCAGCGCGGCGGTGACCCCGAAGTAGGCCAGCCCCGCCAGCACCACCGGGAGGACGTCGTCACCGCCCGGGGTCCACGGGGTGGAGGGGTTGGGGCGCACGCCGTAGGCGCCCATCACCACGGCCGCCGCGGTGAACGACAGGGTGAGCTGGGCCAGGTTGAACACGATCCGATGCCAGGCCTTGCGCGTCACGATCCCGTGCACCACCACGGCGAGCGCCTGCAGGAGGGTGGCGGCCGCCAGCCCGAAGTGGAGCAGCGTGGCGAAGGTGAACATGACCGAGGCGGGTGTCCCCCCGACCGGAAGCGCCCCCGGCATGACCACCGAGCGAAGATGGCCGAAGACGACGAGCACGGCGAGGATCCAGAAGAGTTCCGACCGGAAGAGGGTGAGGTACTCGTCCGCCCCGAGCCTGAGCTGGGCGACGAAAAGCGCCGTGAACCCGATCGTGATCACACCGGCGAGGTACGTCCACAGGGGCGAGCCCGCGCGGGGCCCGATGTCGCGGGTGTCGGTCGGGTCCTTCATCGACAATCCTTACCTGGGGAGACCTCACGTGGGGAGACCTCGCCTTCCGGCGTGGGGAGCGTGGCCGGCGCATCGGGCAGGTGGCCGACCCGAACGCCTGCGGCCTGAATGTGAGCGCTCAAGGAAAGGTCCTCTCTCGCGGGCGACCGGTGGGTGCGGAGGGACCTGACCTGCCCACGAGGGTGGGGATGCCCGGCCCCATCGCCGTGAAGAGGTCGGCAGACCCCTCGTCACGTCCCCCGCGTACCGGACTTGAGAGCTCCTCCCCCGCGGAGATCGACCACCGTGACGGTCAAGGAGCCCCCAAAGGTCACTATGGGGAGAGTAAGGCAGCCGGACGACTTCGCGAAACCACTTGAGCACGTTCTGTCACGAACATTTTTCACAATTGACACAGAAGCCGTGGTACGGCTTACGCCACGCGACCGTCACGGCGACCCCGATCAGGTCCGGCCGTGCACCTCGGGGCCGTACGCCGCAGGCCGTACCCCCGTCCACCGGGGGTACGGCCTGCGGGATACGGCCTGACGATGCTCCGGCCTCACGGCCGGCGGTCATCGGGGAGGGGATTCGTCATCGGGGATTCGGCGGCCCCGCCCAGCCGTCGGGAAAGGCGGGAGCCGGGATGTCCGTGCGCCCCGCCCCGTCATGGCGCGGTGTGCCGAGCACGGACAGGAACGGTATCTCGCCCGCCCAGACCGGCGCGTCCAGATCCCGCCTGTCGTCCAGGGCCGGGCCCCGGCGAACCTTGACGGAACACTCGGCGAGGGTGAGTTCGATGACCTTGGTCCGGGCCAGCTCCCGGGGCGAGAGCGCCCGCACGTCCTCCAGCCGTCCCGGCGGCAGAAGACGGCGCAGCAGAAGGGTCATGGCATCCCGTTTGGCGTCCTCCCCCTCGACCGGACGTCCCTGGCCGAACGCGATCACCGAGCGGTAGTTCACCGAGTTCTCGTAGGCCGAACGCCCGAGGACCAGACCGTCCAGCAGGGTCGTCTCCACGCAGACGGCCGCTCCGGAGACGACGGCGTCGAGCGTGCGGTTGCCGGCCGCCCCGTGCAGGTAGAGCCGGTCGTCCGCCCGTACATGCAGCA
Organism: Rhizohabitans arisaemae; assembly: GCF_025996515.1. Classification (GTDB taxonomy): domain Bacteria; phylum Actinomycetota; class Actinomycetes; order Streptosporangiales; family Streptosporangiaceae; genus Rhizohabitans; species Rhizohabitans arisaemae. The sequence goes on along the minus strand of NZ_BLRH01000014.1, from coordinate 142,758 downwards.
TGGGGATGACGTAGGGCACCCCGTCGAGGACGTACCCGACGTGGCACATCACGGCCTCGTCGAACAGGCGGTACGCCACCGCGGGGTCGTAGTCGGCACGGGCCGGCAGGCGTCTCACCCGGACGCGCTCCCCGGCGGGACGGTGTTTTTCCGGACCGCGTCCGCCCGGATCGCTCATGAGAGTCCCCCCGGCGAGCCGGCGGAGACCGGGGCGTGGACGGCGAGCCAGTCGGTGGACCGCTCGTAGGTCCCGGCGAAGTCCAGCAGCCGGGACTCCTCCAGCGGTGGGCCGATCCACTGCAGGCCGACCGGCAATCCGCCGGACCGGCCCATGGGCTGGACGACGACCGGCAGGTCGGCCAGGCTCACCGGGATGGTGAAACCGCCGACCCGCATCTCGATGTCGGCGACCTCGCCGGGCGGACAGGCGGTGACCGGTACGGCCGGCGCGATGCAGGCGGAAAGGCGGCTGTCGGCGAACAGGCGCCGCCAGGCCCGGCGGATCTCCTCATGCATGGTCTTCGCCGCCGCGTAGGTGTCGGCGTCGACCTCCATGCCCGCCTGGACGATCGCGAGGACCCCGGGAGAGTACAGGTGGGACCTGGTCTCCACCGTCGTGCGGTGCACCGTCCCCAGCTCGTGCAGCGCCACCCCCTGGTAGGCCGGCAGGACGAGATCGGCGGCGGGCACCGCGACCTCGACGAGCTCGGCCCCGTTCTCCCGGACGACCTCGACCGCGGTGTCGAAGGCCCGGCGGATCTCCGGTTCGGACTGGTCGGCCCACTCGCGGAAGACGCCGATCCTCGCCCCGCGCAACGGGGTCCGCGAGCCGCTCACCGAGGCCATGGGGGCACTCGCCGCATCCGCCGCGTCGTAACCGGCGATCGCGGCGAGCAGGATGCGGGCGTCCTCGACGGAGGCGGTGATGGGGCCGACCCGGTCCAGCGAGGTGGCGGCGGGCAGCAGCCCGCGGCGGGAGACCACGCCCCCCGTAGGGCGCAGACCCACCGTGCCGCAGAACGCCGCGGGGATCCGAATCGATCCCCCGGTGTCGGAGCCGATCGAGGCGGCGCACTCGCGGGCGGCCACCGCGGCCGCCGATCCACCGCTGGACCCGCCCGCGATGCGGCCCGGGTCCCACGGGTTCGTCGTCGGCGCGCACGCGATGCCGACCGCGCACTCCTGCGTGGTGTTCTTGCCGATGAGGACCGCGCCGGCTTCACGGAGCCGGACCACGACGGTGGCGTCCCGCCGGGGCCGGTGGTCGTGGAACGCCTTCGAGCCGTGGCGGGTGGGCATGTCGACCGTGTCGACGACGTCCTTGACGCCGACCGGGACGCCGTGGAGCGGCCCTCGCCACTCGCCGCGGGCGACCTCGGCGGCGGCCTGCCGCGCCTGGACGCGCGCCTGGTCGGCGGCGATGTGGACGAAGGCCTGGACGATGTGCTCCACCTCGTCGATCCGGGCCAGGTAGGCCTCGGTGAGCTCGACGGGGGAGAGCTCACCGAGGCGGATGAGGTGGGCGGCCTCGGCGACGGTGAGAGAGATCAGGGGGTTCATGAGGATCCGGTGTCCTTACGCAGAGGGTCGACGGGGCCGACGTCAGCCGCCGAGGATCTCGGCGATCGCGCCGAGGTCGAGGGGGAACTCGGCGATCTCGTAGGGGGGCGGCTCGGCCCCCATGAGGTGGCGGACCAGATAGTCCCAGCGCCGCCGGGTGGTGTAGGCGCCGTGTACCGCCATGGTGTGGTCGGCCCCCGGCACCAGGAGGAGGTCGAAGTCGCGGTTGGCCCGGATCAGCGCCTCGGCGAACCTGAGCGTCTGGGACGGCAGCACGTTGTCGTCGAGCTCGCCGTGGATCAGCAGCAGCCTGCCTTCGAGCCGGGCGGCGAGCGCGGAGTTGGACTTGGCGCGGTAGTCGGTCTCCCAGGGCAACCCGAAGAACTTCTCGCCCCAGGCCGGTTGGTAGACGAGGTCGTCGTGGTCGCCGGCGGTGGCGACCGCCACCGTGAAGAAGTCCGGCCGGTGCAGCAGCGCCCGCGCCGCGGCGTACCCGCCGCCCGAGGTGCCGAAGGCGCCCACCCGGCCGAGATCCATCCAGGGCCGGGTCGCGGCGAGCTGCTCGATGGCGGCGGCGTGGTCGTCGATGAAGGCGGTGCGGTCCGGGTCGAAGCGCTGGTGCTCCTGGAAGGACTTGGACCGGTACGGCGTACCGCGCCCGTCGACGACCACGGTGACGAAACCGAGCGCCGCCATGGCCGCGGCCTCGACGGTCGGGACGATCTCCCCCGAGAGGGGGAACCGGACGGGCGCGGCCGTGACCTGCGGGCCCGGATAGAAGTTGTCCAACACGGGATACCGCGCTCCCGGGTCGAACCCGTGCGGCAGGTACAGGACACCGTGGATGTCGGTCGTCCCGTCGGCCGCCTTCACCCGGAAACGCTCGGGCGGGCGCCAGCCCGCCCGGTACAGGTCCGCCGCGTCGGCGGTCTCCAGCTCGACGACGACCTCGCCGGAGCGGTCCAGGACCCGGCTGACCGCAGGGCGGTCGAGGCCGGAGGCCACGTCCAGCAGGTAGGTGCCGGCCGGGGAGGCGACCACGTCGTGGTCGAGGTCGTCGTCGGTCAGGCGGCCGATCCGGCCGTCGTCGAGGCCCACCCGGTAGATCTGCCGCACGTAGGGATCGAGATCCGCCTCCCGGCCGGAGGCGGTGAAGTACAGCTCCCGGCGGGTCTCGTCCACCGCCAGGGTCTCGCGGACCAGCCACGGGCCGTGGGTGACCTGCCGGAGTGCCCCGTCCACCGTACGCAGGTAGACGTGCCCCCAGTCGTCGCGCTGGGACCACCAGAGGATCTCACCCGACGACAGCTCAAGGAGGTTCGGGCTGCGGTAGCGGATCGGATGGGTCTGTACCTGGGTCTCGGACCGCTCCTCCAGCAGCTCCTCGACCTCGCCCGTCGCGGCGTCCATGCGCATCAGCCGTACCCGCCTGTCCCCGCGGTCTCCGGCGTGCCAGAGGAGCGCGCGGCCGTCCGCCGACCACCGGGTACGCCCGAAGGCGAGGGCCGGCTCGAACGGGGTCACCAGCGGATCGTCCTTGCACTCCACCCAGGTCCCGGTGTCCAGGTGGTAGACGAGCGGGGTGGACGTGGGCAGGCGTTCCTCGCCGACCGTCGAGTAGGCGAAGGTCCGCAGCCGGGGACGCGAGCCGTCCGGCGGGGTGGACTGCACGAGGGCGGCCCGGGCCACGCCCCGCTGGTCCACCCGGTGTGTGGCGAAAGCCGTACCGTCCGCCGACCAGAGCACGGCGGGGGGCGGCGTGACACCGATGTGGTCCAGGAGCGACCGGAGGGCCATGGGGTCGGGGGACGTCCCGTAGCCGAGCTCGGGAGTGCCGTCCGTGGTCAGTTCGCGGTCCGCCTCGACCCCGTCGAGGTCCCGCAGCACGAGATTGTGGTCGCGAAGCCGTACGGCCCAGCGGCCCCCGGGGGCGACGGATTCGTCGAGGGAGGGAGGACGGCGGGGAAGACGGCGGCATCGGTAGGTCGTGGTGTCGCAGTGCCAGGCGGCGCCCAGTGCGTGGAACTCCACGCCGCCGGGGGTGAAGACGAGACGGCTCAACCCGAGGGCGTTCGGGTCGGGCCGCGCGCCCGCCGCCGCTCCCAGCGCCCGCGCCAGCTCCACGTGGTCGAAGGCGGGCGCGTTGAGTCCGGAACGCAGGTCGACGCGGTGGTATCGGATTCCCTCCCGGGTCCGGACCTGGTACCAGAACTCGTGATCCGACAGCCAGTTGGGCCGTACGCGGGCGCGGTACACGAGTGCGCCGACGTTCGCCGGCAGGAGGGCCTCGGCCCGCCGATAGCGCGATCTCAGGTTCGTCATGCCGTCTCCTCGGCTGAAGTCCACGGTGCGGAAGTGCCGGAGCGGGCACGAGTGGTGGCGGCAGCCGGAACACACGAGGGTGCGAACGTGTGCGGGGTCGGGGCACGACGTCACATCTGCCACCGTCAGACAGGGAGAACGTCGTCGTCATCGCCGGCGGTCGAAGGATGCGCTGTTCATCGAGGCCGGCGGACATCGGTTCTATGCGCCTGATTAGTATCATCACGCCCTATCACGCTCGTCAACCTCACCAAGATCCACCAGGAGGCAACCGTGATGTCACCGCTCGGTCCGGAAAAGGCGGCGACGGCTGCAGGCGTCGATGGCGACGGCCGGATCGTCGTGGTCAGCGGATACGCCAAGATGCCGGCGGGTACGGCGGCCCGCGCCCTCTACGAGACGCTCACCCTGGGGGTCCTGGTCGACCTGCGGACGCACACGATCGTCAAGGCGTCGTCCACCCTGGTGACCGACGTCGGCCGCGAATGGGTCGAGGAGCATTTGGTGGGCCGGAGGCTCCTGGAGGAGCCCGCCGAGTTCCTGCGTGACGTCAAGCGCGACTACTGGGGCGCGTCGAGCGGCGCTCTCACCCAGGCCTACCGGGACCTGGTCCGCCGCTACCGGGAGCGGCTCAAGCTGGAGGGCGTCGTCCTGCCGGAGCCGGCCGGGCCGGACGGAGAAGCCTGACCTTGACAGTCGCCGCCCGTCTCACGTAGACACATCTCACCACAGAGTCCGCCCCGGTGCCGGTCGCGTTCGATCGCCCCGTACCTCCACGGTGACTTTCCCTGGCCCCACCAAAGGCATGTTCACCAGGGAAGAGGACTCATGTGAGCATCGATCCGCCCCCCAGGACAGGTCCCCTCCGCGACCTCACCGTCATCGACCTGACCCAGATGCTGGCCGGACCGTACTGCACGATGATGCTGGCCGACCTGGGCGCCGACGTCATCAAGGTCGAGCCGCCCGGCGGCGACCTCACCCGGTGGATGGGCCCCCGTCGCGACGGCGACGGGCCCGAGGCGCTGGGCGGCTACTTCCAGTCGGTCAACAGGAACAAGCGCGGCATCGTGCTGGACCTGAAGACCGAGGCGGGCAAGGAGTCGCTGTTCCGGCTGGTCGCCGGCGCCGACGTGCTGGTCGAGAACTTCTCCGCCGGGGTGATGGACCGGCTCGGCCTCTCCTACGAGACGCTGAGCGCGATCAACCCGGTGCTGGTCTACGGGTGCGTCCGCGGCTTCGGCGACCCCCGATCCGGCGGCAGCCCGTACCAGGACTGGCCGGCCTTCGACGTCACCGCGCAGGCCATGGGCGGGCTCGTCGGCATCACCGGCGCCGGTCCCGGGCAGCCGGTGAAGACCGGGCCCGGCATCGGCGACATCTTCCCGGGCGCGCTGTGCGCGATCGGCATCCTCGCCGCCGTCCATGAGGCGCGGCGCTCGAACCTGGGGCAGTTCGTCGACGTGGCGATGTACGACTCGGTCCTCTCGCTCTGCGAACGGATCGTCTACCAGTACAGCTACACCGGCCGGAGCCCGCTCCCCCAGGGAAACACCCATCCGCTGCTCTGCCCGTTCGACGTCTACCCGACCGCCGACGGCTTCCTGGCGCTGGCGGCGCCCGGCGACCGGCACTGGCGGGTCCTGTGCGACCTGATGGGCCGCCCCGAGCTGGGCGACGATCCGCGTTACCGGACCAACGCCGACCGGGTCGGCCACGCTCCCGTGGTCCGCGCGATCGTCGCGGACTGGCTGGCCGTCCGGACGACGGCGGAGGCGCTCTCGGTGCTCGGCGGTCACGTGCCCTGCGGGCCGGTCAACGACGCCCGGGCCGTCTTCGCCGACCCGCATGTCCGGCGGCGCGACATGCTGTGCGCGGTCGAGCAGCCCGGTTCCGCCGAGCCGGTCGTCATCGCCGGTCAGCCCATCAAATTCAGCCTCACACCGTCGGGCGTACGGCACCGCGCGCCGCGCCTCGACGAACACCGCGACGACATCCTCGCCCGGTTCTGTGGCGACCCGACCCCTTCAGGAGAGAACCAATGATCGCGATACAGGGTGCACAGATCATCGACGGGACCGGACGTGATCCCATCCGCGGCGCCGCGGTGCGGATCGACGGAGACAGGATCGTCGGCATCGGCCCGGTCGAGCGTGACGACCAGGTGATCGACATGGCGGGGTGCACGATCCTGCCCGGACTGATCGACGCCCATGTGCACTTCGGCCTCACCAGCCCCATCGGCCCGATGCTGGCCAAGGAGCTGAGCATCGCCGAACGCGCGGCCAACATGTTCGCCGTGTGCGAGGACACCCTCCGCCAGGGCTTCACGACGGTGCGCGACACCGGGGGGATCGACTGGGGGCTGGTGCGCACCGTGGAGTCCGGCCGGATCCGCGGCCCCCGCATCCTGTGCTGCGGGGCGATCCTGGCGCAGACGGGCGGCCACGCCCACTACACCTCGCCGAACGAGTGCGTGCACGAATGGAAGAGCCGGGAGCTGCCCGGGCTCGCCACGCTGAGCGTCATCTGCGATTCCCCGGACCAGGTCCGCGCCGCCGCACGCGACAACTTCCGGCGCGGCGCCACCTTCCTGAAGATGAACATCACCGGCGGCATCATCTCCCTCTCCGACTCCATGGACGACACGCAGTTCACCGTCCCCGAGATCGAGGCCGCGGTGCTCGAGGCACAGGCGCGGAAGACCTACGTCACCGTGCACGCCCACAACAACCAGGGGATTCGCAATGGAATCGCCGCGGGCGCCACGTGCGTCGAGCACGGTACCGACATCGACGAAGAACTCGCGGAGGAGATGGCGGCCCTCGGGGTCCACCTGGTGCCGACGCTGGCGGTGATGCACATCCACGCCCGGGACTTCGACGACATGTCGCTGCACGGCGACATCCGCGAGCGCTTCAGCGGGGTCGAGGCCAAGATGGCGAGGGCCATCAAGGTGGCCACCGACGCCGGGGTGCTCGTGGGCTCCGGCACCGACTACGTCGGCCCCAAGCAGGACAACCGCGGGCTGGAGATCGCCCTGCGGGCGGAGATCGTCGGAGCCATGCAGGCCATCATGGCGGCGACGTCGGTCAACGCCGAGATCATCGGGGTACGGGACAGAGTCGGCACCCTGGAGGCGGGCAAGCTCGCCGACGTCGTCGCCGTGGACTTCGACCCGCTCGCCGAGCCGCACCTGTTCGGTGACTCAGGCCGTACGGTGCTCGTGGTGAAGGACGGCGAGGTCGTCCGGAACGACCGCGGTTAACGACGGAAGGAGACGTCGGCCGCCCCTCGGGGCGGCCGGCGTTCTCAGCGGCCCAGCAGTGCGTCCGAGATCACCCGAAGCTGGATCTCACTGGTCCCCTCGAAGATCTTCGTCAGCCGGGCGTCCCGCCAGTGGCGCTCCACGGCGCAGTCGGTGGTGTACCCCGCGCCGCCGTGGATCTGGATGCCCTCACTGGTGACCCGCTCGGCCATCTCGCTGGCGAGCAGCTTCACCATCGACGCCTGCGTGCTCGCCTTCCGCCCGGCGTCGATCTCCCGGCACACGGCGTACATCAACTGCCTGGCCGACTCGATCTCGGCCGCCATGCCGGCCAGTTTGAAGCGGATGGCCTGGAAGTCGGCGATGCGGCTGTCGAACTGCCTGCGCGTCACCGCGTACGCGAGCGAGTCCTCGAGTGCGCCCCGCGCCAGGCCGATGGACCGGGCCGCGGTGTGCACCCGGGCGACGTCCAGCACCTCCATGATCGTACGGAAGGCCTTCCCCTCCTCGCCCAGCAGCGCGTCCTCGGGGAGCCGCAGGTCCTCGAAGGCGAGCTCCCAGGTCTTCCAGCCGCGATAACCGATCTTGCGGATCCTGGTCCCGGAGACCCCGGGCGGGAGCCCACCCCGCTCCTTGGGGACGTAGAAGGCGGAGACCCCCTCGTGCCTGCGGGCGGCGCCGGGCGGCGGTGCCGTACGGGCGAAGACCACCAGGTAGTCCGCGCCGTCGGCGAAGGTGCACCACATCTTCGTCCCGCTGAGGATCCAGCCGTCCCCCGTCCGGGTGGCGCGGCAGGTGATGTTGGCGACGTCGGAGCCCGCCTCCGCCTCGGAGATCGCGATGGCGGAGAGGAACTCCCCGCGGGCCACCAGCGGGAGTTTCTCGGCCTTCTGCCGCGGCGAGAACCCTCCGTGCAGTCCGTTGCCTCTGGCGATCAGGCTCCCGACGCTCATCCAGGCCCGGGAGAGCTCCTCGGCGGTGATGCAGTACTCCAGGACGCCGAGGCCGAGTCCTCCGTACTCCTCAGGCACCATGATCCCGAAGAATCCGATGTCGGCCATCTTCTCCCGGAGGGCGAGCGGGATCTCACCGTCGATCGGGTCGAGCTCGTTGGCGAGCGGAAGCACCTCCTTCATGGCGAACTCGCGGGCCAGGCGCTGCAGCGCGCGCTGGTCGCCGGTGAGGCCCATCCCTGTGCTCTGGTCAAGGTTCATGCGATTCCCATCTGCGGATCTGTGCCCCGGAGGGGCCGGTGGGGGACGTGGGGCCCGGCTCGCGGAGCAACGCGGTGAGCCGGGCCACGGAGACGAGCCCGTCGAGGGCGGCGACCCGGGAGACGATCTCCTCGGCTCGGGCGGAGCCCACCACCGGCACGGCGAGGGAGCGGAACTTGCCGGTGAGACGGTCCCATTGCGGTTCGAGCCGCCCCGCCGCGGCCGGTACCCCGACGTCGACCGTGTCCCTCAACGTCGTGCCGTCGGTCAGGACGACCGACACCGCGGTGCGGGTGAACGGGCGGTCCGGGTCGACCTCCGTGCGCACCACGGCGGCCAGGCGCCGCAGGTCGTCCCTGGCCAGGGTCTCGGGGGTGAAGGCGTCCTCCCCCACCTGGCCGAGGACCAGGGCCATCGCCGCGGTGAACTCCAGGCTGAACTTGGCGTCGAGCGGCGTCCGCACGTAAGGACGCGTGCACATCCCCACATGCATGGGCGTGACGCGCAGTTCGACACCGGCGATCCGGTCCACGGGCAGCCGCGGCCGCAGCCGCAGCAGGGCCTCGACGGAGGAGTGCGTCCCGTAGCAGGAGGCGTGGAACTTGTAGAGGATCTCCCGGCAGTACCAGGGGGTACCGGCCGCGGTCATGGCTTCGGCGAGGTCGACGGCGTCCGCGTGGGTCGGCGCGAACCCCTGCGCGCACCCGATGCCGTCGACGGGCCCGATCGCACCGCGCCGCGCGAGCCGGGCGGCCAGCAGTCCCTCGGCGGCCGCCCGGCCCACCTGCAGCGATTTGCCCCAGGACCCGAAGGCGGACTTCAGTCCCGACGCGGCGGTCGCGGCGAGGCCCAGCGCGTGCCCGGTCCGCCGCGGCCCGAGCCGGAGCAGGTGCGCGCTCGCCGCCGCCGCCCCGAACACACCCACCGAGGCGGTGGTGTGGAAACCGTTCAGGTAGTGCGACGGCGTGACGGCGCGGTTCACCCGCGTCTGGGTCTCCACGCCCGCGACGAACGCGGCCAGCAGGTCCCGGCCGCTCGCCCCGCGCACCTCGGCCACGGCGAGCGCCGCGGGCAGGACCGGAGCCGTGGGGTGGCCGTCGAACGCGGTGAGGACGTCGTCGTAGTCGAGCACGTGCCCGGCGGTTCCGTTGATCCTCGCCGCATCGGCGGGCGAGGCCCCGTCGGCCCGGGTGAGCACGGTGGCGGCCGGTCCGGTCGCGGGCGGCGCCGCCGTACCGGCGATCGCTTGGGAGACCGGCTCCCCGGCACCGGCGAGGGCGACACCCAGCCAGTCCAGGATGCTCGACTTGGCGATCAGAACGACGTCCGCCGGTATCCGCTCGTAGAGGTACGTCGGCACCGACCGCGCCAGATGGTCCGTGACATCCGGAGCCTGGGTCACGGATGCATCCCGCATCGGCGGGCGCGCTCGATCACGGTCTCATGGATGCGCCGCGCCGCCGCGTCGATCAGGCTGCCCTGGTGGACGGCGGCGCCAAGGCCGTTCTCCTCCGCCTCCCGCAGGGCCGCCATCACCGCCACCGCCTTGTCCAGCTCCACGCGGGTCGGGGCGAACACCTCGTTGGCGATGGGGAGCTGGCCGGGGTGGACGCACCACTTGCCGACCGCGCCGAGCGCCGCGGCCTGAACGGCGGACGCCCGGTAGCCCTCGGGGTCGCCGATGCCGGCGTACGGCCCGTCGATCGCGTCGATGCCGTTGGTCCGGGCCGCGACGACCATCCGGCACCGCGCGTAGTGCCAGATGTCACCCGGGTACGGGAAGGCGCCCTGATCCGCGCCCCCGACGTGATCGCCCCGCATGCCCTGGTCGGCGGAGAGGTCGCCGAAGCCCAGGATCAGCGCTTCGAGCCGTGGGCTGGCCGCCGCGATCTCGTCGACGCGAGCGAGCGCCTCGACCTCTTCGATGAGGACCTCCATACCGATCCCCCGATGGGGCAGCCCGAGTCTGGCCTCCAGCTGGGTGAGCAGGTCGTCGACGAACCACACGTCCCGCGGCCCCCGCACCTTGGGCACGATGACGACGTCGAGCGCGCCCGCGGCCCCGCCGACGACCTCGATGACGTCGCCGAAGCACCAGGGGGTCTGCACCGGGTTGATCCGGCAGGCACGGGTCTTGGCGCCCCAGTCGAGTTCGGTCAGGCCGCGGACGACCTTGCCGCGGGCGGCGTCCTTCTCCGCCGGGGCCACCGCGTCCTCCAGATCCAGGAAGACCAGGTCGGCGGTGCTCTCCGCGGCTTTGGCGATCATTTTCTCGTTGCTTCCCGGTGTCGCCAGCTCGCTGCGGCGCAACCGGCGTACCGGTGACGGGTGTGTCATCGAATCCCCCAATGGCTTCTTCTCTTGATCAAGGCGGTGCGGATTCCCTCGAAGACGACGACGTCGTCCTGGCGCAGACCCCAGTGCTTGAAGGTGACCAGGCCGGCGTCCGGGTGCTCGGACTGAGCGATGTCCAGCACCTCGGTGTACGCCGTGAGCGTGTCGCCGTGGTGGACGGGCGCACGGAAGCGGAACCCGTCGTAGGACACCTCGGCGAGGGCGTGCTCGGTGGTGTCCTGGAAGGCGAGCCCCAGGACCGTGGCCGCGGTGGCCAGCCCGAAGACGAGCCGGCCGGAACCGAGTTCGGCGGTGTCACGGGTGTCGCGCTGATGGTCGTTCCAGTGCGCCTGCGCGGTGTTCATGACCTGCTTGGCGAGGAAGGACCCTTCGGCTTCGCCGATGGTCGACGAGCGGGCGTGGCGGAGCCGCAGGCCGACGGTGAAATCCTCGAACCATCCGGTGGCGCCGAGCAGCCCGGAGGTCTGCCGGGCGATGGAATCGTCCACGGTGCCTGTTCCTTCTGTGTGCGATGGGCGCATGCGGTCACCCGGCGGCTTTCAGCAGCCGGATGTTGGTCCCCTGGGCGAAGTCCAGCTGTGACGGAGCCCGGGTGTAGGTGTAGCCGCCCCCGAGGACCGAGACCTGTGCGCCCTGGTAGACCGGGATGTACGGCACGTCCTCGGCGATCCGGCCGAGCAGGGTCTTGGTGGCTTCCCACCGCTCGGCGTCGTCGCCGGTGAGCCCGCCGAGCGCGGAACGGGTCTGCGGGGTCGAGTACTTGGCGACGTTGAACGCGCCTTCGCCGACGACCTTGTCCAGGCCGTTGGGAACCGGGGCGAAGGTCCCGAGGTTGAACGGCGTGGGCGTTCCGGCCTTCTTGGCGTAGATGCTCTCCAGCCATTCGTTGCGGCCGACCTGCTTGGCCTCGGCCGAGACACCGATCTTCGCCAGGTTCTCCTGCAGGTTCAGCGCGACCAGCTTCGTCCACGGGAGCTCGTCGAGGAAGTAGACGGGGAACGACAGACCGCGGGCGTGGGCCGACTTCTCCAGTTCCCGCTTGGCCAGCTCCAGGTCGAACGGGTAGGAGGGCAGGCCCGCCAGGAAGGCGTCGGCCTCCGCGGGGGACGGCGCGGTGGCCCGGACGATGTCGTCCGGCAGGTACGAGCGGAGCGGCCGCACCTGCGAGCCGAAGGCGGCCGACAGCACGCCGGGCCGGTCCAGCGCGTGGGCGACGGCCCGCCGTACGTGCACGTCGTCGAAGGGGGGCCTGGTGACGTCGAGCGCGAGGAAGTTCGACTGGAGGCTGGGGACGTTGTAGACCTTCGCCCCGGAGATCCGCTCCCACTCCTTGATCGCGGTGACGTCCGAGATCATCGCCCCCTGGATCCGGCCGGAGCGCATGGCCAGCTGACCCTTGGTCTCACCGGTGATCGCCGTGAAGGTCAGGCGGTCCGGTGCGGGCGGACTGCCCTGGTAGCGGGGGTTGCGCTTCATGCCGATCTCGTCGGGGGTGTAGCGGTCCACCGTGTACGGGCCGGTGCCGACGGGTACGGCGTTCGCCGACCCGAGGTCGGCGGCGTGCGCCTCGGCGAACGCCTTCTCCTGGATGAGGCCCACGACGCAGAGCGCCGCGCGGGTCAGCGGGTCGGGCTGGGACAGGGTGACGGTCACCTGGCGCTCCCCGGTGACCTCGATCGACTTCACGTACTCCAGCGTGTTCTTGGTCTGGGCCGTGTCCCCGGTGACGTGCTTCAGGCTCCACGCCACGTCCTCGGCGGTGAGCGGCTTCCCGTTGGAGAACGTCACGTCGGGCCGGAGGTCGTACACGATCGTCGTCTTGTCGGGCTGGGTGACGGACCGCGCGAGCAACGGCGTGTACGTCCCGTCCTGCGTCAGGGTCTCCAGCGGCTCAGTGATCATGGCCATGATGTTGGTCTCGGCGATGTTGTAGTTCTTCGCCACGTCCAGCGAGGGCGGTGCGGACGAGGCGAAGGTGACTTCGGAGGACGCGGGCGGGGTCGTGCCGGTGGACGACCCGCAGCCGGCGATGAGTGACACCGTGGCGAGGACCACGGCCAGCGACTGGGATGGACGGCCCATCACTACTCCTCAGGTGGCGCATCCGAGACGTTCGCGGGGATGGAGTCGTGAACCCTCGGTGGCACCGGAAGGGACGGGCGTCCGGGGCGGCCGAGAGGTGACGACAGGTGGAAGCGAAGCCTCGATCGGAAGGGATCTCGATCGGCCAGGGCTCGCGTCGTTGTCTCGGATCCGCGATGACCGCATCCGTGATCGATCACGATCACGGACGTGAGAGGCGACGTGCGGAGCGGCTCCCCGGAAATCCGGACAGTCGTGCCGCTGCGGGGCACGTCGGTCATCGCAGCGTCGCACTGAGTGCGTGACCTGTCAACATCCCGGGCGAGCTCTACCACCGAGCACTGCACTATTGACAGCCGAGGTCACCGGTGTCACGATGCGGCAACCGACGTGCCAGACGGAGGCGCCGAACCCGCCACTCCGGGGTGCCTCTCCGTACGCCGCTTCCACCGTCCACGATCCTCGCCGACGTGGACCCGGTCATCGTGTGGTGACGCAGCGGTGCACTGAATCCTGACCGATCGAGGCCACGCCTCCGTGCCGATTCGGTCGCCCCCCGGCCTGTCCCGGCCTGCGGTGCCACCGACGACGCACGCGTCCGGCGTGCCTCTGGACTGGAGGCCCGCAGCACGGTGCGTCCGGGAAGGCATCCGATGAATAATCCGGACTTCACGAAATTCGTCATGCAGGAGAAGGGGCGCGTCTTCCGGGACTTCACCCTTCACGAGGAGATCGAACACCACTGGGGACGGACCGTCACCGAGGCGGAGGCCATCCTGTTCTCCACCTCGACGTGCAACTGGCACCCCCTCTACGTCAACGGTGAGTTCGCCCGCGCGCACGGCCATCCCGGCGTCGTCGTCAACCCGATGCTGGTGCTGTGCACCGTGGTCGGGCTCTCGGTCGAAGACCTGAGCGAGTCCGGGGGCCCGTTCCTCGGCGTGGACGACGTGCGGTTCGGTGTCCCGGTCCACCCCGGGGACACCCTCTCCGCCCGGTCGACGGTGATCGCACTGCGCGAATCGGCCAGCCGTCCCCGGATGGGCATCGTCACCTGGGAGACGGTCGGGGTCAATCAGCGGAACGCGGAGGTCGTCCGCCTCCGGCGCACCAACCTGGTACGCAAGGACCGCGCCCCCGCGGAGACCGCCGATGACCGCCGCTGAGGCCCGCCGCACCGGACCGGCGCGAGGGATCCCCCGGCGATGACGGGATTCGTGCTGAGGCGACTCGCCGCCGGCGGAGGCCTGCTCGTCGCGGTGAGCTTCCTCATCTTCAGCCTGCTGCACCTCGCGCCCGGATCGCCGCTCACCAGCCTGCTCGGCGGGCAGGACGCGAGCGACGAGCAGATCGCGGCCCTCGTCCGCGAGTACCGCCTCGACGAGCCCTTCCTGGTCCAGTACGGGAGCTGGCTGGCCCGAGCCGTCCAGCTGGACTTCGGCCGGTCGATCCTCTCGCACACCTCCGCGCTGGCCCGCATCGGCGAGTTCGCCCCGGTGAGCGCCCAGCTGGCGGCTCTCACCCTTGTCATCACGGTGCTGGTCGGCATTCCGCTGGGCATGGCCGCCGGCCTGCGGCGCGGTCGTGCCGCCGACCGCCTGACCTCGTTCGCCGCCGTCGTCGGAATGAGCTCGCCGCCGTTCGCGACGGGCGTGCTGCTGATCTACGTCTTCGGGGTCGGTCTCGGCGCTCCCGTGTTCGGTGCGGGAGGGGCGGGGCTGGACCGGCTGCGGCACCTGATCCTGCCGGCGGTCGCCCTGTCGATCGTCCTCATCGCGATCGTCGTCCGGCAGACCCGGGCCGCCGTCCTGGACACCTGCCGGCAGGACCACGTCGTCTTCGGCCACGCCCGGGGCCTGCGGATCTCCCGGATCCTCACCCGGTACGTGCTCAGAAACAGCGCCCTGCCGATCGTGAACACGGTCGGGATCCTCGTCATCCAGCTGGCGGCGGGGACCGTCCTGGTGGAGAGCGTCTTCTCGCTGCCCGGCATCGGCACCCTCATGGTCAACTCGGTCGAAGCCAAGGACATGCCGGTCATCCAGGCCCTCGGCATGCTGATCGCGGTGGTCGTCGTACTGACCAACCTGCTCGTGGACCTGGTGTCGATCATGATCGACCCCCGCCTCCGGCTGGGAGTGAGGACGTCCCCATGACCATCGGCGTGAACCCGCCCCCGGCCAAGCCGGACACTCTTCGGAAACGGCCGTCCCCGCTACGGTTCGCACTCCCGGCCCTCCTCGCCGTCGTCGCCCTGCTCGCGGTGTTCGGCGCGGAGCTCGCCCCCCAGGACCCCGACGCCCAGAACCCGGCGCTGGGCGCCGGCCCGCCCGGTCCCGGCCACCCGCTGGGCACCGACGTCCTCGGACGTGACGTGCTGTCCCGGCTGATCGTGGGGACCTTTCCGGCCGTGGCGGGCCCGGTGTGCGTCGCGATCGGCGTCCTTGTCGCCGGCACCCTGCTGGGACTGCTCGGCGGCTACCACGGCGGCCGCATCGACGCGGTGATCGCCAGGGGTGCCGACATCCTCTACTCGATGCCGGCGCTGCTGGTGGCCATCGTCGTCATCGGGACCGTCGGCGGAGGCTACCTGCTCACCATCGGCCTGCTCATCGTGCTCACCCTGCCGGGAACGGTGCGCCTGATCAGAAGCGCCACCCTGTCGCAGGCGCGGTTGCCGTACGTCGACGCGGCTCGCGCCATGGGCGTCCGGCCGGGCTGGATCCTCGGCCGCCACATCCTCCCGAACATCATGCCGACGGTGGTCGCCACCTTCCTTCTGGAGTTCACGACCGCGTTGGTGTCGTTCTCGGCGCTGTCCTTCCTCGGGCTCGGGGTCGCCCCCGGCGCCGCGGACTGGGGCACGATGCTCGCCGACGGACAGGAACTCATCTTCGAGAACCCGATGATGTCGCTGACACCGGCGCTGCTGATCGTGCTCACGGCCGTCGGCGCCACACTCGTCGGCGACCGGCTCTACGACAGGGCGACCCTGGCGACGGAGGCACGATGACACCCCACCCCCCTCTGCTGTCGGCGACCGGACTCACGATCACCGCCGACGTCGGCGGCCGGCCGCGCCGGCTCGCCGGTGAGCTGGATTTCACCATCGCCCGGGGGGCGGCGCTGGGCGTCGTCGGAGAATCCGGTTCGGGGAAATCGATGACGCTCCGGTCCCTCGTCGGACTGCTCCCGAGCGGCGTCCGCGCCGACGGCGAGGTCAGGCTGGACGGTCTTCAGCTCATCGGCCTGCCGGAGCGGCGGCTTCGAACCGTCCGGGGTGAGCGGATCAGCCTGCTCCTGCAAGACCCGTTCACCATGCTCAACCCGCTCCAGCGGGTGGGCGTGACGCTCCGGGAGTCGCTGGCGCCCGAGATCCGCTCGGACCGCGCGGCGAGCAGGGAGGAGACGACCCGCCGCCTGGCCGAAGTCGGGCTGGACCCCACGGTGGCGGACGACTACCCCTTCCAGCTGTCGGGAGGCATGCGTCAGCGGGTCGCCATCGCCGCCGCGCTCGGGCGGGACCCCGACCTGCTCCTCGCCGACGAGCCGACGACCGCGCTCGACCCCTCCTCGCAGGCCGACGTGCTGAACCTGCTCGGCCGGCTGCGGGAGAGCCGCGGCATGTCGCTGATCCTGGTCACCCACGACCTGGACGTCGCGTTCGGCGCCTGTGACGACGTCGTGGTGATGTACGCCGGGGCCGTGCTGGAGAGCGCTCCGGCCGGGACGCTCGCGACGCGCCCGCGCCACCCCTACACGCTGGGCCTGCTCAGGTCCCGGGTCCCCAGGGACAGATACCTCGCCGAGCTGACCTCCATCCCCGGCAGTGTGCCCGCGGCGGACGCCGTCCGGCACACCTGCCCGTTCTCCGACCGCTGCTCCTGGCACGCGGGACCCTGCCGGGAAACCAGGCCGACGCTGTCACCCGTCGGGGCGGGTCACCTGACGGCGTGCACGCGCGTCGCCGACATCGGGGCTGAGCTGGACGCGATGCTCGCGGACCGGGACGACGCCGGGGAAACACGGGCGGAGGACGCCGGGCGACCGGACGATCTGGTCGTGGTCGGCGAGCTCCGCAAGACGTTCCGGAGCAGGCCGCTCGTCGGTCCCGGGCGAAGCACCACGGCTCTGGACGGCGTGTCGTTCCGCATCCGCGAGGGCGAATCGCTCGGGCTCCTCGGTGAGTCGGGCTCCGGCAAGTCGACCATCGCCCGCATCCTGCTCGGACTCGAGACCGCGGACTCCGGCGAGATCCGCTTCGGGCGTGGGCACAGGCCCGCGGTCCAGGTCGTCTTCCAGGACCCGTACTCCTCGCTCAACCCCTCGCTGACCGTCGGCGCGTGCCTGCGCGAGGCGATCCGGCACCGCGTGCCGCACCGGCGGGACCGTCCCGTACCGGCCGAGGCCGATCTCCTGGCCCTGGTGGGCCTGCCGGCCGGGTACGCGAGCCGCCGCCCTCCGGCGCTGTCGGGGGGCGAACGGCAGCGCGTGGCGATCGCCCGGGCGATCGCCACCGACCCCGACCTGCTCATCTGCGACGAGCCGGTCGCGGCGTTGGACGTGTCCGTCCAGGCGCAGATCCTCGAACTCTTCCGCGACCTGCGCCGGGAGAGGAAGATCGCCATGCTCTTCATCACCCACGACCTGGCGGTCGCCCGGCAGATGACCGAGCGCGTCGTCGTCCTGCACCGCGGACAGGTGGTGGAGAGCGGAGAGACGGCCGGAGTGCTGACCGAACCGGAGCACTGGTACACCAAACGGCTGGTGACCTCGACGCCCGGGGGCCGCTGACGACGCACGGGCCGGCGGCGCCCCCTCAGGGCTCCGCCGGACCCGGCGGTGCGCGGCGACGGGGTCACTCCTCCCCGCGGACGGCCACCTCCGTCGCCGCCTCGGGGCCGTACGTGAGCAGGGTCTCGAAGCCCGTCTCGTCCAGGATCGGCACCTTCAGGGTGAGCGCCTTCTCGTGTTTGGAGCCGGCGTTCTCCCCCACGACGACGAACGAGGTCTTCTTGGAGACCGAACCGGAGACCTTGCCGCCCCGGCCGGTGATGGCCTCTCCGGCCGAGTCCCGGCTGTAGTTCTGCAGCGTCCCGGTGACCACCAGGGTGAGCCCGGCCAGGTTCTGCGGCAGCTCCACGGCGGGTGGCTCGTCCTCGGTCCGGACGCCCGCGGCGATCCAGCGTTCGACGATCTCCCGGTGCCAGTCCTCGGCGTACCACTCGACGATCGAGGCGGCGATGGTGGGGCCGACCCCCTCCACCGCGGCCAGTTCTTCCACCGGCGCTTCGAAGATCCGGTGCAGCGAACGCAACTCCGCGGCGAGCGCCTGTGCCGCGGTCGGGCCCACATGCCTGATCGAGAGGGCGACCAGCACCCGCCAGAGCGGCTGCCGCTTCGCCGGCTCCAGCTCTTCCAGCATCTTTTCGGCGTTCTTGCTGAGTCGGCCGTCGTCGTTGGCGAAAAAGGTGACGACCTTGGGCTCACCCGTCTCCGGGTCGAGCTTGGGCAGCCCGGTCTCCTTGTCGATGACGTGCGACCTGATCGGGAGCAGCTGCTCGGCCTTGAGGTCGAACAGGTCGGCCTCGGTCCGCACCGGCGGCTCCTGCGGCGGCAGGGGGCGGGTCAGCGCCGTGGCCGCCACATAGCCCAGGCCCTCGATGTCGAAGGCGCCGCGCCCGGCCGCGAAGAAGATCCGCTCACGGAGCTGGGCCGGGCAGGAGCGCGCGTTCGGACAGCGGATGTCGACGTCGGCCTCCTTCATGTGGCGGAGTTCGGTGCCGCACTCCGGGCAGTGCGTGGGCATGACGAACTCACGCTCGGTGCCGTCCCGCAAATCGACCACCGGGCCGAGGATCTCAGGGATGACGTCGCCCGCCTTGCGCAGCACGACGGTGTCCCCGATGAGCACCCCCTTGCGGACCACCTCGGAGGCGTTGTGCAGGGTCGCCCGCTCCACGGTGGAGCCCGCGACGGTGATCGGCGCCATCACGCCGTACGGCGTCACGCGGCCGGTCCGGCCCACCCCCACGTGGATGTCGAGGAGCTTGGTGTTGACCTCCTCCGGCGGGTATTTGTATGCGATGGCCCAGCGTGGCGCCCGCGAGGTGGAGCCGAGCTGCCGTTGCAGCGCGATCCGGTCGACCTTGACCACGACCCCGTCGATCTCGTACTCCGGGTCGTGCCGATGCTCCCGGTAGTGCTCGACGTACCCGCGGATGCCGTCCAGGTCGTCCACGACCCGGTACAGCGCGCTCACCGGGAGCCCGAACTCCTTGAGCCGCGCATAGGTCTGGGACTGGCTCTGGGGGACGCCGTCGCCCTCCCAGACCCCGAAGCCGTGCACGAGCATGCGAAGCGGGCGCTGGGCGGTGATCCGGGGGTCCTTCTGCCGGAGCGACCCGGCCGCGGAGTTGCGCGGGTTGGCGAACGGGGGCTTGCCCGCCTCGACCAGCTGCTCGTTGAGCTTGAGGAAGCCTTCGACGGGGAGGAAGACCTCGCCCCGCACCTCCAGCCGCTCCGGCGGGTTCTCCCCGTCGAGCCGATGCGGCACGCCCTCGATGGTGCGGACGTTGAGCGTGACGTCCTCACCGGTGCGCCCGTCGCCCCGGGTGGCCGCCCGGACCAGATGCCCCTGCTCGTAGACGAGCGCGATCGCCAAACCGTCGATCTTCAGCTCGCAGAGGTAGGGACCCGGGTCGCTCTCGATCAGCCGCTCCATCCTCGCCTGCCACCCGGCGAGGTCGGCGTCGGCGAAGGCGTTGTCCAGGCTCTGCATCCGCATCAGGTGCTGAACCGGGGTGAACTCGGTGCTGATCGCCGCGCCGACCTTCTGGGTCGGCGAGTCGGGGGTGCGCAGGCTCGGATACCGCTCTTCGAGCTCGCGCAGCTCGCGCATGAGTGTGTCGTACTCCGCGTCGGCGAGTGTCGGCGCGTCGAGCACGTAGTAGCGCCAGTTGGCCTCCTCGACCCGCTCGGCGACAAGGGCGTGACGCTCCCGCGCCTCCGGCGGCGCGCCCGCGCTCGCCACGGACTCCTCCACCTCGCTCGCGCCCGACTCCGGCCCGCTCACGACGCTCATTCGGCAACCCCCTTCGCATCCTGGGAAAACCGTATCGCCGGGCACCGACGTTTTCGCACTTCGATCACGTCGGCGCACCCGGAAACCGACGGACCCCAACGTCACCTATGAGCCGCTTTATCGTGACTCAACTAGCGAAAGAGCACCACCCATCGGTTACTCATCGGGATCCTCACGGAGCACCTTCGCCGTCTCCCGGCACCGCGCGAGCGCCGTACGGGCGTACGCCGGCGACGCCCCGGCCAGACCACAGGTCGGCGTGACCACCACCTGCCCGGCGAGCCGCTGCGCCGGGAAGCCGAGCATCCGCCAGAGCTCCTTGACCGGCCGGGCCAGCAGGCCGATGTCGGGCAGGTCCGCGTCCAGGCTCGGCACCGCCCCCAGGAAGAACGCCAGCCCGGCCTCCACGGCCTCCCCGATCGCGTCCTCGTCGGTCCGCCGGAGCAGGGTGGCGTCGAGGGACAGCGCGCGGGCCCCGGTCTTGGCCAGCAGGCCGATCGGCGCCCCCGGGGCGCAGCAGTGCACAACCGTGAAGGTTTCGGAAATCGTCCTGCGCAGCCCGGCGACGGCGTCCTCACCCGCCACCGCGGCCAGCCGCCCGAACCCGCTCGCCGTGGGCACCGTCCCCGCCAGCACACCCGGGAGTCCGGGCTCGTCGAGCTGGAGGATCACCTCCGCGCCGGGCACCCGCCGCCGTACCTGTGCGACGTGCGCCCGCAACCCCTCGGCGAGCGAGTCGATCAGATCCCGTACCGCGCCGGGGTCGGCCAGCGTCCGGTCCCCGTGCTTGAGCTCGATCGCCCCGGCCAGGGTCCACGGGCCGCACGCCTGCACCTTGAGCGGACCCGTATACCCCTGGGTGGCCTCCTCCAGCGCATCGAGATCACGGGAGAGGTGGTCGCGGGCACGGCGGAGATCACGACCGGGCCGGTCGGTGAACCGCCAGCCCGACGGCTCGACGGACACCGCCAGATCCACCAGCAGCCCCGCGGTGCGCCCGATCGTGTCCGCGCCCACCCCGCGGGCCGGCAACTCCGGCAGGTACGGCAGCGGCAGCTCCCCGAACGCGACACGCAGTGCCTCGGCCGGATCTTCGCCCGGGTACGAGCCGACTCCGGTGGCACTCGCCGGAGGCCATGGAAACTCAGTCACGCCGGGCAGCCTAAGCTCAGTCCATGAAGCTCACCAAGCTGGGACATGCGTGTGTACGGCTGACGCGCGACGGCGGCACCCTCGTCGTCGACCCGGGGACGTTCAGCGAGGCGAACGCCGTGGACGGCGCCGACGCGGTCCTGATCACCCACGAGCACTTCGACCACGTCAGCCCGGAACAGCTGGCCGGGCGGAAGGTCGACATCTACACGGGCGCCTCCGTGGCGGCGCAGCTCACCGATGTGACGGGGACCGTGCACATCGTGGGGGAAGGCGACTCCTTCACCGCCGCCGGTTTCGACGTGGTGGTGTACGGCCGGCGGCACGCGGTGATCCACCCCGACATCCCGGTCATCGAGAACACCGGGTTCCTTATCGGCGGCTCCGTGTTCCACCCGGGAGACAGCTTCACCGTTCCCGGCGTCCCGGTGCAGACCCTGCTCTCCCCGGTGTACGCGCCCTGGCTGAAGATCAGCGAAGCCGTCGACCACATGCGTGCGGTGAACCCGGCCCGCGTGTTCCCCATCCACGACGGCCTGCTCAACGATGCGGGACACGCCTTGGTGGACCGCCTGATGGGCGGCTTCGCCGAACACGGCGGCATCGAGTACCGCCGCACCGAGCCCGGCGAGACCGTGAACCTGGGCTGAGCATCCCGTTCTAAGAGATGGGCCAGGCAGGTAGGAGCCGTACGGGTGACAACGGACGTGCGATATCCGTGCGAGAGCGAGCCAGGACAAAACCACGGACGTGCGGTACCCGTAAGAGCGAGCCGGACAAGAACAACGGACGTGCGGTACCCCGTTAAGGGAACTTGAGCTTACAAGAACAGTATTGTTTAACAATGACCGCGACGGTCCACGCCGGACAAAAAGCGTCCGGCATGAACCGCCGCGCGCATTCGCCCGCCGCAAAAAGCGCGGCGTGCGAAGTGCGAATGTAGCGCGACCAGCCCTAAGATCCAGCCACGCTTACAACCCTGACCCTAACCCCCGTGAGAGAAACTCGGGCTTACCGGGCGGGGCGTCATCCAAACCGTTTCTGCTGGGGTAGGTACGTGCGCGCGGCCTCACCGGTGTTTTGAGCCGACCAAGCGGAGCTCGGCCTACGGGTTCTAAGGCTCAACTTCTCTTAACATGGCTAGCACGTTCAGGTTGTCACCCTGACGATACTCGCAACAAAAACCCGCGAACCCTGAGCCACACTGGTCTTAGCGGTGACTTCTCCTGGCCGGTGTCACACGTCCTTGGCTACTCCAAGTCGCCGGTAACGGCTTTCGCCGCCGCTGGCCGTACAAACATGCCTGCTTGCGCTGGACGATCACGGAATCTGTGCCGGAGCCGCATTATCTGAACTCGCCGGACAATGAGACCAGCCATGCCTGCTCGTGACACCGCGCCTCCGATTGCTGGCCGGCGCCGACCCACGGTCCGGGCGCCCAGTAGCGGTCGCCGCTGTTCTCCTCACAAAGAGCGAATGCCCGGGCCTGCATGGTGGTACAACTAGCCCATGCCTTGCCGCGTTGCGTTCCCGGCGGATCCGACCAAACCCTGCACCCTGCTGTCGCCTGCGCGGCGGCAGGAGTAGGTGCCATCAGCGCCATTCCCCCGATCCCCACGACGACTGCCGAGGCAAAGGCCACAAGCCTTCTCCTCGCATCGCTTGCGCCACTCCATTCGCGCATGAGTATTCCTCCTGACGGTGATGTCTCGATGATTGGACCCTCTAGCGTTTTCCCAATTCTGCATCAGACAGGTGCCGGATTCTTTGAATTCTCATGCTCGGTTCATGAATCAGGACGTGCGAGCACAGCAGGGTCGGTCGCACTACATCCACACTTCTCACACCACTCTTTGTGGTGCGAGAATGCGCGCTGTGGTTCGTACCGGACGCTATTTATCCAGCACGAACCACCGCGATCAGTATTGAGAAACAATGTTCCGGTAATCCCGAGTTCGCCTAACGGGGTACCAAACGTCTGAGGTCGTCACCCCGACGACAATCACAACAAAGACCCGCGAACCCCGAGCCACACCGGTCCTAACTGTGACTTCTCCTAGCCGGGTGTCACACGTCCGTGGTTACCCCCAAGTCGCCGGCACCGGCTTTCACCGCCACTGGCCGCACCAAACAACATGCCTGCTTGTGCACTCTTGTCGTAAGTATGGCTGGATGCTAGGTGCCCAAGGCGTTACGTCCGCTTTCGCACGCCGCGTTCTTTGCGGCGGGCGAAAGCGTGCGGGGTTTGTGCCGGACGCTTTTTGTCCGGCACAAACCCCGCA
Organism: Rhizohabitans arisaemae; assembly: GCF_025996515.1. GTDB lineage: Bacteria > Actinomycetota > Actinomycetes > Streptosporangiales > Streptosporangiaceae > Rhizohabitans > Rhizohabitans arisaemae. Next base: position 119,439 of record NZ_BLRH01000014.1, on the reverse strand, counting down.
GTCAATGTTTAAAACACTGGTCGTTGACGGCGACCTCTCCTGACACGGTCCCCACGTCCGTTGTCTTCACCCCAACCGTGCCTGCTGAGGGTGCACGGCCGGCATGTCAGTCCCGGCAGAAGTTCATCGCCACGGTGCTGGGGCCGGAGTTGGGGGTGGGGTTGGTTGTGGCGGTGACGTTGAAGAAGCAGTTGTCCCCGACCGGTAGCCGAACGGTCTCGGTGTAGTGCCGCTGCCCGGAAAGGGTGATCGGGCCGAAGGATCCGTTGACGGATTCTTCGGAGCCGGTCGCCCGATACGTGCCGAGCAGGGTGAAGGGCTGGGTGTTGGCGGTCTCCACCTCGATCACGGCGAGCAGGTAGGGTTCCCCTCCTTCGCCACCCCCCTCCAGGGTCCCGTGGGTCACCACGACGTGGACGACCTCGGGTTCCTCCTGGCAGTCGGGGGTGCGGGCCTGGCGGCTGACCGAGCCGCCGGGGGCCGCCGGGTCGGTGGCGGCGGTGAGGGTGACCGTCGTCCGGCACGGGAGTTCGGCGAAGTCGTGGGTGACCGTACGCCGGTAGCTCGTGGCGCCGGACAGGGTGAAGGTCTGGGTACGGCTGCCGCCCTCCCCGGCGCCGAACCGGGCTGTGAGGACGACCGGGCCGGTGCCTGTGGTGGTCACGGTGACCACGCCGGTGGAGTCGCCGCCTTCGCGGACGTCGAGTGACTCGATCTGCAGGTCCCGGACCTCGGTGACGCAGGACGGGGCCCGGGTCTGCTCGGTGACGATCCCGTTGGCCGCGCGGGGCTCGGTGGAGACGATCACGCCCCAGGTGCCGTCGCAGAGTCCGTCTGCGTAGGTGTGCCGGAACGTCCGGGTGTATCGCGTCGAGCCGGACAGGGTGACGGTGGTGGAGTCGACGCGGGTCGCCCCTCGGGTGAAGGTCACGGTCAGCCGGACCGGGGAGGTTCTGCCGGTGGTGACGGAGACCGCGGCGACGCCCGTACCGGCTCCTTCGGTACGCAGGCCGGCCACGCCCAGTTCCCGGACGGTGTCGTTGCGGGGAGGGGGCGGGAGCTGCGGCTCGTCGGTGACCGTGGGCTGCGGCGCCGGCTCAGGCGGGCCGGTGGGCGTCGCCCTCGGGGTGGGTGTGGTCCGTGCGGTCGGGGTGGGGGCAGGCGTCCGGGTTCCCTCGGGTGCCGGGGCGGTCCGGGTGGGCGACGCACTGGGGCCGGCGGACACCGGCCGGATCGGGAGCGAGGGCTCGGGCACGGTGGCGGAGGGCAGCGGGAGCGGGGTCGGCGCGCCCGTCGGGAACTCCGGGGTGGGGGTCACCACCGGGAACGTCTCCGGGGTGGTCGGCAGGGTGAACACCGGCGCCCCGCGCTGCAGGGGCGTGTCGGTGCCGTTGCGGCCCGCGCTCACGATGGCCACGACTCCGGCGATCACGACGACGAGTGCGGCGACCGCGGCGATCTGCACGCCGTACGTCCGGACGGTCCGCAGGACCACCTGCCCGAAGGTGGTGCCCGACTGGGCGGTCACCTGCCCGGCGGGGAGCAGGAGGAGCAGCAGTGCGGCGAGTTCGCCGAGGCGGCGACGGCCCCGTTCCTCCCAGTCGGCGCCGTACGCCGCCTGGGCGACCTCTTCCAGCCGGACGAGGAACGCGGCGGCGCTCGCCGGCCGGTCCCGGGCGTCTTTGGCGAGTCCGGCGGCGACGAGCGGGCGGATCGGCTCCGGGACCTCGTCGACGGGGATGGGGTCGTTGCGGTGCGCGTGCATGAGCACGGCGGTGTTGGTGGCCCGGTAGGGGCGGACCCCGGTGAGGCATTCGAAGAAGACCGCGGTGGCCGCGTAGACGTCGGTGGCCGGGGTGGCCGCGCCGCTGTGCCACTGCTCGGGCGCCATGTAGGGCGGGGTGCCGGCGGGCGCTCCGGGGCTGCCGGTGCGTACGGCGACGCCGAAGTCGATGAGCCTGCTGTGGCCTTCGCCGTCCACGAGAACGTTGTCGGGCTTGTAGTCCCGGTGGACGACTCCGGCCGCGTGCGCGGCGGCCAATCCTTGGAGTGACCCTTTCAGCACGGCCAGGGCCGCCTCGGGACCGGTCGGGCCGTGCTGTTTCAGCATGGCCCGCAGGGAGGCGCCTTCGAGCAGTTCCATCACGATGGCGGCGCCGGTGTCCCCTTCGACGTATTCGTAGATCCGTGCGACGTGGGGGTCCCGCAGTTCGATAAGGAGTCTGGCTTCTTCCCGGAATTGGGTGAGAAACCCTTGGTCGCCGCGGAGACGTTCGGAAAGGTATTTGATGGCGACCGGTGTGCCGGTCTCGTGCTCGGCCTCGACGACCCGTCCGCCACCGCCCTCGCCGATCGCGCGCACCTCGGAGTAACCGGGTACCGACCAGGCGCTCATGCTCATCCTCCCAGTGGGACCGGCCCCCAACTCATCGCGATGATCCTCGCGCAGGATGGCGATAAAAGCACCGGTAAAACCAACACAGAAGGAATTGGTATGAGAAGTAAACCTTCCGCCCGGAAGACGGGTCAGGTTGCGGCGGAGATGGTCGCCGACCCGAGGACGACGTCCCCGTCGTAGAACACCGCCGCCTGCCCGGCCGCGACCCCGGACGCGCTCCGGTCGAGCGCGATCCGAATCCGCCCGCCGTCGAGCACCACGCGGCAGCCGTACGCCTCCCCGTGGGCGCGCAGCTGAACGCCGCAGGTGATCGGGGTGGCCGGGGGGACGCGCAGACCGCTCCAGATCGGCCGCTCCGCGGTGATCTCGGTGACCTCCAGCATCTCGCGGGAGCCCACGGTCACGGTGTTCGACACCGGCTCGATGGAGAGCACGTAGCGGGGCCGTCCGTCCGGGGTACGGCCGACGCCGAGGCCTTTGCGCTGGCCGACCGTGTAGGCGTAGGCGCCGTCGTGGGAGCCGATGACCTCCCCCGTGGAGTCGACGATGGGCCCGGCGGCGGGGCCCAGCCGCTCCCGCAGGAACCCCCGGGTGTCACCGTCGGCGATGAAGCAGACGTCGTGGCTGTCCGGCTTGTCGGCGACGAACAGCCCGCGCCGCGCGGCCTCCTCGCGGACGGCGGCCTTGGGGGTGTCGCCCAGGGGGAACATCGCCCGGCCCAGCTGCTCCCGGGTGAGCACCCCGAGGACGTAGGACTGGTCCTTCACCGGGTCGACGGCGCGGCTCAGCGTCCCGTCGGCGGTGACCCGCGCGTAGTGCCCGGTCGCCACCGCGTCGAAGCCGAGCGCGAGCGCCCGGTCGAGGACCGCCTCGAACTTGATCTTCTCGTTGCAGCGGAGGCAGGGGTTGGGGGTCCGGCCCGCCGCGTATTCGCTGACGAAGTCCTCCACCACGTCGTGGTGGAATCGCTCGGCCATGTCCCAGATGTAGAAGGGGATGCCGATGACGTCCGCGGCGCGCCGGGCGTCCCGCGAGTCCTCGACGGTGCAGCATCCCCGCGCCCCGGTCCGGTACGACTGCGGGTTTTTGGACAGCGCGAGATGGACGCCGGTCACATCGTGCCCGGCCTCGGCGATACGGGCCGCGGCGACCGCGGAATCGACGCCGCCCGACATGGCGGCAAGCACGCGAAGAGTCATGGCCCCTCAAGGCTATCCGCTGCGCACGGCCGCCGAACCGGGGTTTTCACCCGACTCCGGCGCGGCGGGCCCGCTCGACGACCCCCGGGATCACCCGGACCAGTTCGTCGACGTCCGCCGCGGTGGAGGTGTGCCCGAGGCTGAACCGGAGCGAGCCGCGGGCCCGTACGGCGTCGGCGCCCATGGCGAGCAGGACGTGGGAGGGCTGGGCGACGCCGGCCGAGCAGGCCGAGCCGGTGGAGCACTCGACGCCCTTGGCGTCGAGCAGCATGAGGAGGGCGTCCCCCTCGCATCCGGGGAAGGAGAAGTGGGCGTTGCCCGGGAGCCGATCGCCGGGATGCCCGTTGAGGATGACGTCGGGGACCGCCTGGCGGACCCGGGCCACCAGGTCGTCGCGGAGCGCGGTGAGCCGTGCCGCGGTGGCCTCCCGGTGCTCCACGGCGAACCGCACGGCCGCCGCGAACCCGGCGATGGCGGGGGTGTCCAGCGTGCCCGAGCGCACGTCGCGCTCCTGGCCTCCCCCGTGGAGCACCGGCACCGGATCGGCCACCCCCCGGGCGAGCAGGAGGGCCCCCACGCCGAGCGGTCCGCCGAGCTTGTGGCCGGAGACCGTGAGGGCGTCCACCCCGCCGGAGAGGGAGATCGGGAGTTTGCCGACCGCCTGGACCGCGTCGGTGTGCAGGGGGATGCCGTATCCGGCGGCGATCTCGGCGAGCTCGGGGATCGGCTGAACCGTGCCGACCTCGTTGTTGGCCCACATCACGCTGATCAGCGCGATGCCGCCGGGGTCGTCGCCGATGGCGGCCCGGAGCGTCTCGGGGTCGAGCCGGCCGTGCTGATCCACGTCGAGCAGCGTGACCTCGGCGCCGGCGGACTCGCCGAGCCAGGCCGCCGGGTCGAGCACCGCGTGATGCTCGATCGCGCTGATCAGGACGCGTCTGCGGCGGCTGTCGGCGCGGTGGCGCGACCAGTAGAGACCTTTGATCGCGAGGTTGTCGGCCTCGGTCCCGCCGGAGGTGAAGACGACTTCACTCGGTCGCGTCCCGAGCGCCGCGGCGATCGTCTCCCGGGATTCCTCCACGATCCGGCGGGCGCGCCGCCCGGACGAGTGGAGCGACGACGCGTTCCCGACCTGGCCGAGCTCGGCTGTCATGGCCTCCACGGCCTGAGCGAGCATCGGTGTGGTCGCGGCGTGGTCAAGGTAAACCATGGCGTCCTCAGTTTATCCGTGCCTTGCCGGCTTCGGCTCCGGCCGCCGGATTCGGCCTTCCAAGATTAGAGGGGTCCGCGACCGGTTCCGAACCGGTTGGACACTGTACCGTCCGGACGGTACAGTAGACGTCGTGAAGCGGGACGAACTTTTGGACGCCGCCGAGGCGGTCCTCTGCGAGCAGGGCACCGGAGCCCTCACCCTCGCCGCCGTCGCACAGCGCGCCGGAGTCAGCAAGGGCGGGCTGCTGTACCACTTCAACACCAAGGAAGCCCTCATCGAAGCCCTGGTGGAGCGGCTCATCGCCGAGTTCGACGCCCTGGTCGGCAAACACCGGGACGGCGACTACACCCGGGCCTACGTCGAGGCCACGTTCGACGTGCTGACCGCCGAGAGCCGCCCCACCACGCTGCGACGATGGGCGACCGTCCAAGGCGCGGCGAGCGACCCCCGGCTCCTGGCCCGCATCCGCGAGGCGATGGCCCGCTGGCATCGGGAAGGGCTCGACGAGGAGCCGGACCCCGGAGCCGCCCGGATCGTCCGGCTCGCCGCCGAAGGCCTCTGGGAGGTCGCCGCACACGACCCCGACCTGTACCAACACCACGACTACGAGCAGCTGAAACGACGGCTACTGGCGCTTTTGCCGCCCTGATGCCGAGAGAGGATCGCGCCCCGATGACCCGCCACCTGATGAGAGCCCGCGTCGGGGCGACCCTCACCTTCGTCCTCGCCGGGATCCTGTGCGGCACGTTCACCGTACGGATCCCCGCCCTCGCCGACCGCCTCGACATCTCCAAGACCGAGGTCGGCCTGGTCCTGCTCGTCTGGGGGCTCGGCGCCCTCGTCACGATGCAGGGCATGCGCCCGATCATGAAGCGGTTCGGCAGCCGCCAGGTGCTCCGCTTCGCCGCGCCGGCCTGCGCGATCGCGTTGATCCCGCTGGCCTTCGCCCCCTCCCTCACCCTGACGCTCGCCGCCGCGGCACTCTTCGGGATGGCGTTCGGCATGGTCGACATCGCCATGAACGCCCAGGGCGCGACCGTGGAGCGGGCCGCCGCGCGACCGGCGATGAACGGGATGCACGCCGGATGGTGCGTGGGCGCGATCGCCGCCGGCCTCCTCGGCACCCTCGCGATCCAGGCGGGACTCTCGTTCACCGCCCACCTCACCCTGATCGCGCTGCTGGGGGTGCCCGCGTCCGTCCTGCTCAGCGGGACCTACCTCCCCGACGCGCCCGTCCGCGCCGAGGCCGGGACCGCCAGGACGGGCCGGCTCCCCCGGATCGTCTACCTCCTCGGCGCGATCGCCTTCGCCGCGTTCATGATCGAGGGGACCATCGCCGACTGGAACGGTATCTACCTGAGCGAGGTGCTCGGCGCCCCCGAGGCCGTCGCCGCGCTCGGATACCCGATCTTCGAGGCGGGCATGCTCCTCGGACGGCTCTTCGGGGACCGCCTGCGGATCCGGTACGGCGCGAGCGCGCTCATCGGCGTCGGCGGCCTGGCCACCGCCACGGCGTTCGGCCTGGTCGTCGCCGCTCCGATCACCGCGGTCGCGCTCGGCGGGATGCTCTTCGTCGGGCTCGCCATCTCCATGGTCTCCCCGCTGGCGCTCTCCCTGGCCGGCTCGGCCGACCCGGCCCGGTCCGGTCCGGCGATCGCGCAGACCGGGGCGATGGGGTACGCGGGGCTGCTCCTCGGCCCGGTGGTCATCGGGCTCCTCTCCGACCTGGCCACCCTGCGCGCGGCGCTCCTCATCGCGGTCGCCCTCGGCGTCGGCGTGGCGGTCGCCGCCCGCTTCATCGACCGGCTCACCCCGCGGGTCGTCCCCATGGCCGAGCCCGCCCCGCGCGTCCGGGTCGAGGTGGCCGCCTAAGCCCCCCTGCCGGTACGGGCTTTCGCCGGGCCGGCCTTTGAGCCGACCGTCGTCCGTACCGGGTACGGCGGATCGCAGTCGGCCCGTCCGGCGCCCGGGCCGGCTGCGGCCCGTACCGGGTCATGGGAAGACCCGGCCCGGTCTCGAAGGAGACCGTACCGGGTCTTCACACATCCCGCCGTCCCGCCGGGAGGGCGGGGCCGACGCCCGCACGCGCCGCGTGCCAGACGGCACGTGAGGAGGGCCAGGCGACCTACTTGCGCTTGATGATCTCCTCGGTGAGCTGCGGGGTGACGGTGTGGAGGTCGCCGACGACGCCGAAGTCGGCGATCTCGAAGATCGGCGCCTTCTCGTCCTTGTTGATCACCACGATCGTCTTGGCGGTCTGCATCCCGGCCCGGTGCTGGATCGCACCGGAGATGCCGACCGCGATGTAGAGCTGCGGCGAGACCGTCTTACCGGTCTGGCCGACCTGGAACTGGTGCGGGTACCACCCCTCGTCGGTGGCCGCTCGGGACGCGCCCACCGCCGCGCCGAGCGAGTCGGCCAGCCGCTCGATGATCGCGAAGTTCTCCCCGCTTCCGACGCCCCGGCCGCCCGAGACGACGATCTCGGCCTCGGCGAGCTCGGGCCGGGCGCCCTTCTCCTCCTTGACCCGCTCGACCACCCGGGCGGACCGGGCGGATTCGGAGAGTGCCACGCTCACCCGCTCCTCGGCCCCGGCCGCCGGGGCGGCGGCGGGCACCGTGGAGTTGAGGCGCACCGTGACGATCGGGGTGCCCTTGACCACGCGGCTCCGCACGTTCACACCGCCACCGAAGATCGGCTGTTCGGCGACGAACCCCTCACCCAGCCCGACCGCGTCGGTGAGGACGCCGGAGTCGGTCTTGATCGCCAGTCTCCCCGCGATCTCCTTGCCCTCGCCGGTCGAGGCGATCAGGACGGCGGCGGGCGCCTTGTCCGCGACCAGGCCGGCCAGCAGCTCGGCGGTCGGCGCGACCACGTGGTCGGCGATCGCCTGGTCGTCCGCCACGTAGACCTTGTCCGCGCCGTACTCGGCGAGCTTGGTCCTGGCCTCCTCCGACCAGCCCGGTCCCGCCCACACCGCGGCGGGCGACCCCAGCGAACGGGCGAGGGTCAGCAGTTCCAGGGTGACCTTTTTGATCTCGTTGTCGACGTGGTCGACGAGTACCAGAATCTCCATCAGCCACGCCCCCTCAGATGAACTTCTTCGACGTGAGGAAGTCCGCGACCTTGACGCCGCCGTCCCCCTCGTCCTTGACGACCACCCCGGCCGCACGGGGCGGAGCCACCGCGAACTCGGCCACCTCGGTGTAGGCGCCCGCCAGTCCGATCCTGCCCGGGTCGATTTCCACGTCGGCGATGCCGAACGTGGTGACCGGCTTCTTCTTCGCCGCCATGATCTCCTTGAGACGCGGATACCTCGGCTCGTTGGTCTTCTCGACCACCGACACGACGGCGGGCAGCGAGGACTCCACCCGGTCGTACCCGTAGTCGGTCACCCGGTGGATCGAGATGGCGGAGCCGTCCACCACGACCTTGTTGGCGAGGGAGAGCTGCGGGACGCCCAGCCGCTCGGCCAGCATCGCCGCGAGCAGACCCGTCCGGGCGTCGGTGGACTCCGACCCGAGGATGACGAGGTCGAAGCCGATCTTCTTCAGCGTCTGGGCCATCGCGTAGGAGGTCTGGACGGCGTCGGAGCCGTGCAACGCCGGGTCCATGAGGTGCACCGCCTTGTCGGTTCCCATGGCCAGGGCCTTGCGGATCGTCTCGGCGGCCTTGGCCGGGCCCATGGTCAGGATGGTCACCTCCCCGCCGTGTGCCTCCTTGAGGCGGAGCCCCTCCTCGATGGCATACTCGTCCAGCTCGTTCAGGACCCCGCTGGAATTGGGATCCTCACGGTCGATCGTGGAGTCTTCTGCCCTCAGCTTGCGTACGGTCGCCGTGTCGGGGACCTGCTTGACGCAGACGACGATGTTGATTCCCGATTTCATGGTCAGCCGACGACCTCCCGTGTTCACGCGCGCCTGCCGTTCGCCACGGCGGGCGCCGTCTCCGAGCGGAGCACGCGCGGGACGCGCGTGCTCCATACCGGCGCTTCCAGCCGAATGGAATTCGGCTTTGGCGCCTCTCACAGCCTGCCAAACGGCTTCACGCCGCCCGACAGCGGGTGGCCCGGAGAGATTTCCCCAGGTGGATCGGGCTCTCCGCGGCTCCACGACATATGTTACCCACTAGTAGCTTGCGGAACGCGTCCATCCCGCAGGGAAGCCGGGCGGGTTAGGCGATCATGCTGAGGAGCACGAGCAAGGCGAGGAGGACCCCGAGCGCGACCGCCAGGGTCACCGGGCTGAACAGCGCGCTCAGCAGCGCGGCGAGCGCCACCGTGCCGCCCACCGACGAGACCCCGACGATCACACGCCGCCTGGTGTCCGTGGTCTTGGACAGTGCGGCCGCCCCGATGTCGGCGAGGACCGCACCGGCGTAGCCGAGGAGCAGCAGCCAGCCCAGCTCGTTGATGTACCCGAACGCGGTCGCCGCCGTCAGCCCGACGAAAACCCCGCCGCCGATCACCCAGCGGTTGCGCAGCTTGTCCGAGGGCGTGATCACCGGGGCCGGGGCCCGGTCCCCCGGCCGCCACTCGGACGTCTCCGGCCCGTGGACGCCCTCGCCCCGGCCGGCCGCCTCCCGCTCCGGCGGCGAAGCCGGCCGGGACGGGGAGCCCACCGCCGCCGGCGGCTCCGGGATCGCACCGACCCGCGCGCAGACCTCCGCGGCGCTCGGCCTGGCCGAGGGGTCGGCCGCCAGGCAGTCGTGCAGCAACGGCTCAAGCCAGGCCGGCACCCCGTCCAGATCCGGTGCGCGGTGGACCACCCGGTAGGCCACGGCCGGAGCCGGTCCGACCCCGTACGGCTGACGACCGGTCGCCGCGAACGCCAGCGTGGCCGCGAACGAGAACACGTCGGCCTCGGGCCCGGCGGGATTGCCCTGCAGCACCTCGGGGGCGAGGTACCCGGGGGTGCCGAGCATCGTCCCCGAGGCGGTGACCGAGGGCGAGTCCAGCGCGAAGGCGACCCCGAAGTCGATCACGACCGGCTCGCCGTCGGCCAGGATCACGTTGGCCGGTTTGAGATCCCGGTGCACCACCCCGGCGACGTGCACACTGGAGAGCGCCGAGGCGAGCCCGCGGGCCAGCCGCAGCAGGTCCCCCGCGGCCAGCGGCGCGACCGCGGTGAGCGGCCGCCCCTGGACGTACCGGGTCACCAGGTAGGGCGGGTCCGCGGAGAAGTCCAGGACCTCGGCGATGTGCCGTCCCCGGACGCGGCGCATGGTGTCCATCTCCCGGCCGAGCCGGGCCAGCGCGCCCGCGTCCGCCGCGATGTGCGGGTGGAGCACCTTCACCGCGACCGTACGGCCCTGCGGGTCCAGCGCGAGGTGCACCTCGCCGAACCCACCGGCGCCGAGACGGGTAAGAAGGCGATAGGAACCCAGCGTCTCCGCCATCTCACCTCTCCGCCGCTCAGAAATTAAAGAAACCCATCCCAAACCGCGACATCAGATCGTCCACGAGGCCGCCGAAGAGACCCATCGCCGTATCCCGCCCCTGGTCCACGAGCCGGTCGATCACCACCGAGGGCGCCTCCCACGGCAGGAACGACGGCTCCGAGGCGATCGCCCCCACCACCGCGAGGAAGGCCAGGGTGCCGAAGGCGATCCCCACCACCATGGCGGCGCCGGGACTGCGGATCACCCCGGTCAGCGTCGCCGCCACCGCCCGCCGCGGCGCCCCGCCACCGGGCAGGACGAACAGGCCCGCGACGAAGGCACCCGCGGCATAGGCGGCCGAGGTGTCGGTGTCCTGACCGCCGAGGTAGCGGAAGACGCCCCAGGCGCACATGCCGAACATCACCGCCAGCGGGGTCACCGTGACGGTCACCAGGGTGCTGCGGATCAACGCCCAGGGGGTGCCCAGCAGGGTCACCACGGAATCCGATCCGGCGGCGCCCCGTACCGCCCGCCGCTGCACCAGGTTGCTGTAGAGGCGTTCGCCGACGCGCAGGCACAGGACGACCACGACCGCCAGCGCGCCCACGATCACCGGTGTCCGAACCGCGAGCGCGACCGCCCCGACCAGCAGCAGGCCCGACAGGATCGGGTGCCTGGCCCGGTACGGCGGACGATCCGGCTCGGCCTCCCGGCGTGCCTGCGGGGGCCGCTGCTGCGCCGGGGGCGGTGCCGCGGGCGGCGGAGCGGGCGGCGGAGCGGGCGGCGGCGCGGACCCTTGGACGTACGGCGGGGGCGCGGGGGGCGGATACCCGGCCACCCGGGTGTCCGGACGCGGGGGCGGCGGCGGTGGGGCCGCCTTCGGCGGCGGAGCCGGTGCCTGCCGGGTCCGCGGGAGCCGCTCCGGCGGGGCGTACTCCACCGGGGGCAGCAGATCGGCGAAGTCGTCGCCGGCCGTGAACGCCCTGGTCCGCTCGACGGGCCGCTCCGGCCGCGTCACCACGGGGGGCTCCTCGCGCAACTCGGCGACGCGGGGGTCCAGCGCGGCGGCCTGCTGCAGCAGCGTCCCGGCCGACGGCCGGGACGCGGCGTCCACGTCCAGCGCCCGATGCAGGAAGGGTCGCAGCCACGGCCGGGCGAGCTCCAGGTCGGCCCGGCCCGAGGTGACGTTGTAGCAGATCGACTGGAAGGTGCCGCTGCCGAACGGGGACCGCCCGGTGGCCGCGAAGAAGACCGTGGACGCGAAGGCGTGCACGTCGGCCTTCTGGGTGATCTCCCCGTCTTGGATGATCTCGGGGGCGAGGTAGCCCGGGGTTCCGATGAACATGCCGGTCTGGGTCAGCCGCATCGCGTCGACGAGGTGGGAGATGCCGAAGTCGATGACGAGCGGCTCCCCGTCCACCATCATCACGTTCGCCGGCTTGAGATCGCGGTGGATGACGTCGGCGGCGTGGATCGCGACGAGCGCGTCCGCCAGGCCGCGGGCGAGCCGGATCAGCGCCGCGTCGGAGAGCGGCCCCTCCTCCGCCACCGTCTCCTCCAGCGTGCGCCCGCTGACATAGCTGGTCACGATGTACGGGTTGGGCCCGGACAGCTCGGCGTCGAGCACCCGTGCCACGTGCGGGCTGCGGATCCTGCGCATCGTCTCCACCTCGCGGGCGAGACGCTGCCGGGCCTGGCTGTTCCCGGCCACGTGCGGATGCAACACCTTGACCGCCACATCGCGCCCCTCGGTGTCCGCCCCTAGATGGACGACGCCCATTCCGCCCTGACCGAGACGGCGCAGGAGCCGATACGGCCCCAGCCTCTCGGGGGCGTCAGCAGCGGTGCCGGTCAAAAGTCCCCCCATCACTCAGGTCTGAGCTCGTAGTCTCACCAGCTCATCCAGTACCACACCTACATCGAACGGCGCCCAGATCGCGTCGGACGTCCCCCCGACGACCGAACTCACGGCGAGGGCCGCGAGCGCGCAGGCGACGACGCCCGCGACGCACGCGGCGGCGATCGCCGAGCCCCTGCCCGGCAGCAGCGCGCCCAGCGTGCGATCCATCTGACGGCTCGGTCCCTCGACCCCCGGTCCCGCGCTCAGCGTCCAGACGAACGTGGCGGCGCCCCAGCTCAACGCGTAGCCGGCCGGCATGTCCTTGACCAGGATCGCCAGCAGCAGCGTCACGGGAAGCCCGAGGATCGCCCCGTACGGGACCAGCGCCAAGGTCACCCCGAGGGAGCCGAACACCGAGCCCGGGGTGATCGTGAGCCCCAGCCCGCCCCCACCGGGGCCTTTGTCCCGCGCCATGTCCGAGGCGCGGAGCAAAACGATCAACGGAAGCACGAGGACGATCACGATCACCGGAATCAGCACCGTGGCCGCGACCAACGCCAGCAGCAGGAACCACTTCACCGCGGTGTTGGCCGCACCGCCCCGCCGTGGCAGGGCCGGCGGCTGATAGCCCTGCTGGGGGAATCCGAACCCGCCCGGCGGAGCCGGCGGCGGCTGCCCGGCCGTCTGCGGCCTGCCCTGCTGCGCGGCGGTGCCGTCGAACTTGGCGATGGTGGGCAGCGCCGGGTCGTAGGGCTGCCCGGCGGAAGGCGGCGGGGCCTGCCGGCCGATGCCCCACTGGGGCTGGATCGGCGGATGGTCGGGGCGGACGCGGTGGGTGGGGATGTCGCCTTCGGGCGTGGCCACCGGATCGGCCCGGCCGGTGGGCCAGGCCGCACCCGGCGTCCGGCCGCTCTGTTCGCCGCCGAGCAGGGACACGTATTGACCGGAGTCCGCCGCGGGGGAGTAGGTCCCGGTGGAGATGTCCGCCTGGGCCTGCCGGGCCGCCTGATCGGTGTCGAACCTCGGCTTGGTGGGGATCCCCTCGTCGGCCGGCTGCGGCGGCGGGGACGGCGGGACCGGCGACTGCAGCCGTTCGATCTGCGCGGCGAGCTGACCGGCGGTGGGCCGCCGCCTCGGGTCGCGGGTGAAGGCCGCCTTCAGCAGCGGCCGCAGGGTTTTGGGCGCGGGCGAGATGTCGGCCTTGCCGGCCGTGATGTTGTAGAAGATCATTTCCAGGGTGCCCGCGCCGAACGGCGACTGCCCCGAGGCCGCGTACAGGACGGTCCCCGCCCAGGCGTGCACGTCCACCGCGGGGCCGGACTCGTGTCCCTCGATGATCTCCGGAGCGAGGTAGCCGGGCGTGCCGATGAACATCCCGGTCTGGGTGAGCCGGGTGGCGTCGACGGCCTGGGCGATGCCGAAGTCGATGAGGACCGGACTTCCGTCGAGCATCATCACGTTGCTCGGCTTGAGGTCCCGGTGCACCACCTCGCCGGCGTGCACCGCCTCAAGGGCTTTGGCGATGCCGTAGGCGACCCGGACCAGCGCGGGTCCCTCCAGCGGCCCGTCCTCCTTGACCACGTCGTCCAGGGGACGGCCGGGCACGTACTGCGTCACGATGTACGGGCGTTTGCCGGTCACGTCCGCGTCGACGACCTCGGCGATGAACGGACTGCGGACCCTGCGCATCGTCTCCACCTCGCGGGCGAGACGGCGCCGGGCCATGTCGTCACCGGCGATCGCGTTCCGGAGCACCTTGACGGCGACTTCCCGGCCTCGGGGATCGGTCGCGAGGTGTACCACACCCATGCCGCCCTCGCCGAGCTGCCGCTGCAGCCGGTAGGGGCCAAGTCGATCGTCCTGATTCATGGCACGCAGCACCATACCGGCTGATACCCACCCGATGAGATGACCTGTGCAGCCACATTCCCACTCTCATTAGGTTCACGCAGACGGAGAGATTCCCCCACCCCAACATAACCCACGGGCCTGGAGAGTCCCATGGCGTTAATCGATCGGTAAGGTCAGCGGAACGACGGTCGCCGACGGCAGCGCGGCGAGCAGCGCCCCGGAGACCGCCAGCTTGGAACGGCGCAACCCGCTGCCGATCACCAGCTCGTCCGCCTTCGCGACCTCGGCGTCCACGAAGACCGGCCAATCCGGCGGCAGGCCCAGCGGGGTGATCCCCCCGTACTCCATCCCGGTGAGCCGTACGGCGTCCGCCCGCGGCGCGAACGACGCCTTCCGCACCTCCAGCTCCCGGCGGATCACCCCGTTGACGTCCGCCCGGGAGTCGGCGAGCACCAGGCAGGCGGCGTACCGGAGCTCACCTCCGCGTTTGCCCGCGACGACCACGCAGTTCGCCGAGACGTCCAACCCCACCGAGTACCGCTCGCAGAACGCGGCCGTGTCCGCCAGATCGGGATCGATCTCCGCGACGAGGATCCCCGCGTCGTGGACGGCCTTCGCGACCGGCTCGGCGAGGAGATCGGCCCGTGTCACGGCCGGCGTCCACTCCAGAGTGCCCAAACCCATGGCCCCACCCTAAGTCGTCCCACGCGACTCGGCGCGGGTCGGTTTGCTCCCCCTCCTCCACGGGGAACGGGCGCCGCCGGTTCACCCGCCTCGCCGCACCGGCCGCCGCCCGACTTGGAAACACCACGCCTCACCGACAACCCGAACACGGGCGGTGTACGGGCGGAGCCGGGGTTTACGGGCCGCCCATGCCGTGTGACCGGGCCTGTTCGCGCATCCGAGCGGCGATCCGGTACACGGGCCGGGGAAAGCCGGGGAAAAGCGGCGCAGCCCGTACCGCGCGCAGGAAATGACCCTTGTGGTGTGCGCGCCCCCCAACAGCGCACACCACAAGGGCCGGTGAGACGGCGAACGCGGGATCACTCCCAGCGGAACAGGCGGAGGGCGGCCGGGGTGGCGATCAGGGCCATGCCGATCATGACCGCGATGTTCAGCGGCTCAAGCGACGCGCCGGTCCAGGAGTCACGCATCGCCTGGACGACCGCGCCGAGCGGGGTGAAGTCCCCGATGCGCTGCACGATCTCCGGCATGAACTCCACCGGGAAGAACACCCCGGCGAAGAAGAGCATCGGGAAGAAGACCAGTGAGCCGATCCCCTGAGCCGACTTGGCCGTCGAGACCCGCGCGGCGACGAGGAATCCCACGGAGAAGAGCGAGGCCACGCCGAGTACCAGGCTCAGCACGAAGGCGAGCGGGCTCTTCGGCGGGCTCACGTCGAAGGCGAGCCACCCCACCAGAATCACCAGGCCCACCGAGACGAGTATCGCGCAGAGCTGGACGGCCACCTGGGCGACGAGCAGCAGGAACGGGCGGAACGGGGTCACCGCCATCCGGCGCAGAACCCCCCGCTCCCGGTACTGCGCGACGTGGACCGGGAGCACGGTGATGGCGACCAGGGCGATCGCCATGCCGACCATGATCGGGGTGACGATGTCGATGCCCCGGAGACCGCCCAGGTCCTCGCTGGCCTCCTTGCTGAACGGGAGGAGCCCGTTCAGCAACAGCAGCGCCGTCGGGAAGAACAGGCCGAAGAAGACCGCGGTCGGGTCGCGGAGGAACAGCTTCAGCTCGACGAAGGTCATCTTCTTCATGAGGTCCGTCCCTCGGTCAGGTGGGTGAAGACGTCGTCCAGGCTCGCCCGCTCCAGACGAAGGTCGCGGACGCCGATCCGGTGCCGGGCGAGCACCAGGCTCACCACCTGGAGCAGTTCCCCGGTGCCGGAGACGACCACCTGGTCACCCGTCCGGTGCACCTCGCTCACCTCGGGCAGGTCCTTGAGGATCCGCTCGTCCACCTCGCCCCGGAACCGGAGCCGCTGGGTGGACTCGACCTGCGCGATCAAGCCGGCCGGGGTGTCCAGGGCCACGACCCGGCCCTTGGCGATGACCGCGACCCGGTCGCAGAGCCGTTCGGCCTCCTCCATGAAATGCGTCACCAGCACGACGGTCACCCCGGAGTCCCTGATCCCCTCGATGAGGTCCCAGGTGTCCCGCCGCGC
Organism: Rhizohabitans arisaemae; assembly: GCF_025996515.1. Lineage (GTDB taxonomy): Bacteria > Actinomycetota > Actinomycetes > Streptosporangiales > Streptosporangiaceae > Rhizohabitans > Rhizohabitans arisaemae. The sequence goes on along the minus strand of NZ_BLRH01000014.1, from coordinate 103,377 downwards.
CTGCGGGTCGAGCCCGGTGGTGAGCTCGTCCAGGATGGCGATCCTGGGATTTCCGACGAGGGCCAGCGCGATGAACAGCCGCTGCTTCTGACCGCCCGAGAGCTTCCCGAACGGGGAGTTCCGCTTCTCCGTGAGCCCCCAGTCCTCCAGCAGCCGGTCCGGATTCGCGGGCTTGCGGTAGAAGGAGCAGTAGAGGTCGAGCGCCTCCCACACTTTCAGGTTGTCGGGCAGTGAGCTCTCCTGGAGCTGCACCCCGAGGCTCTGCCGTACCTCCTTGGCGTCCCGCCGGGGGTCGAGCCCCAGCACCGAGACGGTTCCGCCGTCGGGTACCCGCAACCCCTCCACGCACTCCACGGTGGTGGTCTTTCCCGCACCGTTCGGGCCGATGATCCCGAAGATCTCGCCTTCGGCGACGGAGAAGGAGACGTCGTGCACCGCAACATGGTTTGGATACTGTTTGTGCAGGTTTTTGACTTCAATCACGAGAAAAACGCTAGAAAGACGGCCGGTTCACGGGTATCCGACTGGCTCCCCAATCCGGTGGCGGTGGCCCACCCCACCTGGCCTCCCATATGCGGGTGGGGCTAACCCCACCCTGTTGTGGTCCCAGGGGGACTGTGCCGGCGCCTCGGCCTAGCGAGACTGAAGGACATGCGGACACAATTCACGGCGCTGGGCAGAGGAGTCCTGCTGGGGCTCCTCGGAATCCGCGCGCTTCTCACGAGCGTGCTGATCCTGACGACGTCGCTCCTGGTCGGGATCGGCCTCTACTTCCTCATGCCGTGGGCGCTCATGCTGGCCAGAGGTCCGGCCCGGTACGCCCGGCGGCTCGCCCGGGACTGGTCGGGCATAGAGATCCCCGAACCCTACCTGCCCAAGCCGCCTCCGGCCGTACCCCAGGCCGACGGCTGGTACCGGCACGACCGCACCCTTTACAAGACGGCCAAGGTGCCGAACCTCCACCTCCGCCTCCAATGGGTCTTCAGCGACCCGGCCACCTGGCGCGACCTGCTCTGGCTGCTCTGGCAGCCGGTCGTCGGGATCGGCGTCGGAATGCTGCCGCTTCTCCTGATCTCCTTGTTCGTCCTCGGCCTGGCCTCCGGGAACCCCCTGCTGGCCGTGATCGGTGTCGCCGGCGCGCTGTTCACCTTCCTGAACGCGTCCCGGGCGATCGAGGTGCACAACCGCTGGAGCCAGCTGCTGCTCTCCCCCACCCGGCAGGCCGTACTCGCCCGGCGGGTGCGCAGGCTCACCGAGACCAGGACCGAGGCCACCGACCTGCAGGCCGCCGAACTGCGCCGCATCGAACGCGACCTGCACGACGCCGTCCAGGCCCGGCTCGTCGCCATCGGCCTCACCCTCGGCGCCACCGAGGAACTGATCGACAAAGACGGGAACGCGGCCAAAGCACTCCTGGCCAAGACCCGGGACGCCTCCGCCGAGGCGCTGCGCGAACTCCGCCGGGTGGTCCGCGGCATCCACCCGCCCGTCCTGGCCGAACGCGGCCTGGGCGACGCCGTCCGGGCACTCGCCCTGGACAGCCGGCTGGACGTCAAGGTCGACGTCGAGCTGACCGGCCGCGCCGCCGCCGCGGTCGAGGCCGCGGTCTACTTCAGCGTCTGCGAGCTCCTCACCAACGCGGCCAAGCACTCCGAGGCGGGCCAGGTCTGGATCGACCTGCGGGACGGGGACGGCATGCTGCGCGTCACCGTGACCGACGACGGCCGCGGCGGAGCCGACCCCGCCCGGGGCAGCGGGCTGAACGGGCTGGAACGCAGGCTCGCCCCCTTCGACGGGGTCCTCGCGGTGAGCAGCCCGGCCGGCGGCCCCACCATGGCCTCCGTCGAAGTCCCGCTCAACAGCGGCTGCTCGCGGGAATTCAAGTCCAAGCTGCCCCGCAGGGAACTCCTCCTCATGGGGATATGCTTGTCGATCGCCTGGTTGCCGACGTTTCCGCAGGGAATCGTGGCGGGCATCATGAAGCTCGTGAACGCTGAGGACCGTTCCTGGTTGCTGGCGCTCTACCTGCCGGAAGCCGTCCAGTGGCCGTTCATCGTGGCGATGATCCTCATCGGAGCGGCCCTGTACAGCACGGCGATCTTCATCCCGGTCAACCACCAGCTCCGCGAAGCGAAACGGAAAGCCCTCACCCTATGATGCGCGTGGTGCTCGCCGAAGACCTCTTCCTCCTGCGGGACGGTCTCACCCATCTGCTGCAGGCACACGGGTTCGAGATCGTCGCGGCGGTGGAGAGCGGGCCCGAGCTGCTCCGCGCCCTGGTGGAGCGACACCCCGACGTGGCCGTGGTGGACGTACGGCTCCCGCCCACCTTCACCGACGAAGGCCTGCAGGCCGCACTCGCCGCGAGAAGGGCGATCCCCGGGCTCCCGGTGCTCATCCTCTCCCAGCACGTGGAACAGCTCTACGCCCGGGAACTGCTCGCCGACGGCACCGGCGCCATCGGATACCTGCTCAAGGACCGGGTGTTCAACGCCGAGCAGTTCGTCGACGCGGTCCGCCGCGTGGCCTCCGGGGGCACCGTGATGGACCCCGAAGTGATCGCCAAACTGCTGGCCAGCAACGCCGTGCACAAGCCACTCGGCAAACTCACCCCCCGGGAACACGAGGTGCTCACCCTGATGGCCGAAGGGCGGTCCAACGCCGCCATCGCGGCACGGCTCTACATCAGCGAGGGAGCCGTCGGCAAGCACACGGCGAGCATCTTCACCAAGTTCGACCTCGCGCCGTCCGAGGACGACAACCGCCGCGTACTCGCCGTACTCGCCTATCTCAACGACCGGTGAAGTCCGGCTTGGCCTTCTCCGCGAAGGCCCGCATGCCCTCCTTGGCGTCCTCGGTGGCGAACAGCCCGGCGAACTGCAGCCGTTCGATCTCCAGACCGGTGGCGAGATCCACCTCAAGACCCCGGTCGATCGCCTGCTTGGCCGCCCGCACCGCCGCGGTCGGGCCGCCGACGAACCGCCCGGCCAGCTCCAGGGCGGCCTGATAGACCTCGGCGTCCGGCACCACCCGGTCGGCCAGGCCCATCGCCAGCGCCTCCGCTGCACCCACATGGCGGCCGGTGAGAATCAGGTCCTTGGCCCGCGCCGGTCCGATCAGCCGGGGCAGCCGCTGGGTGCCGCCCGCGCCCGGGATGATCCCGAGCAGGATCTCCGGCTGCCCCACCTTGGCGCTCTCCCCCAGGATCCGGAAGTCGGCGCAGAGGGCGAGCTCCAGCCCGCCGCCGAGCGCGTACCCGGTGATCGCCGCGATCGTCGGCTTGCCGATCCGCGCCACCGCGGTGAAGGAGTCCTGCAGATCCACCGACCGGGCCGACATGTCGACGTAGGTCACCGTGGCCATCTCCTTGATGTCCGCCCCGGCCGCGAAGACCCGCTCCCCGCCGTAGAGGATCACCGCGTGCACCTCGGGATCGGCGTCGACCTGCGCGGAAGCCTCGGCGATCTCCCTCTGCACCTGGCTGTTCAAGGCGTTCATCTTCGGCCGGTCCAGCCGAATCGTCGCGATCCGATCCGCCACCTCTACGCGCACAAACTCGCCCACGTCCATCCCTTCCCTCGCGGTCTCACCACGCCCGAGGCTACTCCGCCCCGATCAAGCCACCGAACGCGGCTCGGGTCCACCACGACCACGGAAAGTCAGTTGACAGCCACAATCCGCTAATTGTTCACTATTGACGGCTCATCCAGGATTCTTCTGACCTATCACTTGACATTGCCTTCCCCCGGAGACCGCCGTGTCGCTAGGAAAAGTGATATCCCTGCTCGAAGCCGCGGTCAGCGGCTCCGAGCAGACCCGCCGCCACGCGGCAAACGCCGGCGAGGCGCTCCACGAAATGCACACGGTCCTGATCGCAACCCTGCACGGCTCCACCTCCCCCGAAGCCCACGAGGCACTCGCCTTCCTTGCCGTAGCTGGAAAAGCCCTCGACGACCTCCACACCACCCTCCACCAAGCCGAACAAACCCTCCACACCTACCTCCACCACCTCGGCACCCCTCCCCCCTCCATTGGGCCCATCCCCTTCACGCCAACCCGGCCGACAGCCGACATCGACGAACGGGGGAATCAGAAACCGGGCCGCCCCCAATCATCCAGAATATTTACAAAAGCACCCCTGACCGACGAGGAGCTGATCCCCCTCCCTACGCGCGAAACACAGGGAAATCGCACGGACGACCCGCCCCCTTCGTATGAAAGTGTTTTGACCAGCGGACGGGTTGCCCCAACAGACAATCCCTATAAGTATTTCAAATACAAACCCGAGCGCACCATAGCCGAGCACCTAAGAGACCGACACAAAATCAACCTACGTTCAGTAGACGAGGCACAACAGCACATAACTGCCCAAAATTCACCTGACGCAATACACGATGACACAAAATCAACCGTCGAGATGAAGAGCATCAACTCCAGCAACCCTTCAAAGATGGCCACACGCATCATTCTTGCCACAAGACAGTCTCGGAACGTTGTGGTGGACGTCAGACCAAGCGGAATGAGCAGAGAAAGAGCAATATCCGGACTGTCGGAAGCGCTCCGCAAGGCCGGACAAAATCTCAACGAAGTACTCATAATCGGAAACGATTTCGAAATATCATGGCCACAATAGGAGATTGCAGACAATGTCCCGCTCAGAACTCATCTATATAGGCACCAAAGACTCGATCGACCAGGTTCGGGACACGATGTCAGCCATCCTTGAAGCCGCTCCGATGGATGCCCCGATGCGCGAGATATACTTCCCGTTCGACACCAGCGGCCGAGTCTGGCTTCAGGTTGATGAATATGAACCTTACGACTACGACTCACCAGAAGTCGCAGCCTCCCGATTTCTCGTCATAATTAAAGATACACGCGTCAATCAAGACGGCCCACAGACACAGACAGATACTGCGTACAGAATATATAACCTACTTGCGAACGGCACTAAATGGAGTCTGGTCCTCGGGTTGAACGAGGGCGAGGACGAAGTCGCCTATCGACCTGGCACAGAAACCTGAGTCTCGCCGTCGTCGCGACCGTTACCAGCCAGGCGTTCCTTCTCTGCCCGCCGATCCTGTTCGTCTATGCGGAGTTCGTCTGGGGGTGACGGTGGCATTCGTCCGTTTCCGCGAGGAACCTCGCCTCACCTGGACCCGTACAGGGTGGGGCTAACCCCACCCCGATGTGGTCCCAGGGGGACTGCGCCCACACCTCGACCCAGCGAGACTTGAGGACATGCGGACACAGTTCACGGCGCTCGGCAGGGGTGTCCTCCTGGCGCTCTTCGGGATCGCCGCACTCCTCATGAGCGTGGTGATCATCGCACCCTCGCTCCTGGCCGGAGTCGGTCTCTACTTCGTCATCCCGTGGGCGCTCATGCTGGCCAGGAGACCGGCACAGCTCGCCCGGCGGCTGGCCCGTACGTGGTCCGGCATCGAAATCCCGGAGCCGTATCTGCCGGAGCCGCCTCCGGCCGTACCCCAGGCCGACGGCTGGTACCGGCACGACCGCAAGCTCTACAAGACGGCCAAGGTGCCGAACTTCCACTTCCGCCTCCAGTGGATCTTCAGCGACCCGGCCACCTGGCGTGACCTGGCCTGGCTTGTCTGTCAGCCGGTGGTCGGGATCGGCCTCGGGCTGCTTCCTCCCGCCTTGATCGCCCTCGGCCTCTCCACAGTGATCTCCAGGAACCCTCTCCTGATCCTGGTTGGCGTGGTCGGTGCTCTGATCGCCTTCCTGGAGGCACCGCAAGCCATCCAGGTCCACGATCACTGGGCTCGGCTGCTGCTCTCCCCCACCAGGAAGGCCCGCCTCGCCCAGCGGGTGCGCAGGCTCACCGAGACCAGGACCGAGGCCACCGACCTGCAGGCCGCCGAACTGCGCCGCATCGAACGCGACCTGCACGACGCCGTGCAGGCCCGGCTCGTCGCCATCGGCCTCACCCTGGGCGCCACCGAGGAACTGATCGACAAAGACGGGAACGCGGCCAAAGCACTCCTGGCCAAGACCCGGGACGCCTCCGCCGAGGCGCTGCGCGAACTCCGCCGGGTGGTCCGCGGCATCCACCCGCCCGTCCTGGCCGAACGCGGCCTGGGCGACGCCGTCCGGGCACTCGCCCTGGACAGCCGGCTGGACGTCAAGGTCGACGTCGAGCTGACCGGCCGCGCCGCCGCCGCGGTCGAGGCCGCGGTCTACTTCAGCGTCTGCGAGCTCCTCACCAACGCGGCCAAGCACTCCGAGGCGGGCCAGGTCTGGATCGACCTGCGGGACGGGGACGGCATGCTGCGCGTCACCGTGACCGACGACGGCCGCGGCGGAGCCGACCCCGCCCGGGGCAGCGGGCTGAACGGGCTGGAACGCAGGCTCGCCCCCTTCGACGGGGTCCTCGCGGTGAGCAGCCCGGCCGGCGGCCCCACCATGGCCTCCATCGAGGTCCCGCTCAGCAGCGGCTGCCTGGACGATGGCGAGCCCAAACCCCCCAAGAAGCAGGTCGTGATCATGACGCTATGCCTGCTGATCGCCTGGCTGCCCGGCGTCGCGCAAGGTGTCGTGGCCGGGATCTTGAAGACCGTCGAAGTCGAGGATCGTTCCTGGATACTCGCGCTCTATCTGCCGGAAGCCGTCCAGTGGCCGTTCATCGTGGCGATGATTCTCCTCGGCACCGCCCTCTATGGGACGGCGTTCTACATTCGTGTCAACCACGGGGTAAGCCACGCACAGCGGAAAGCCCTGACCCCAGCTCACCGTGACGGCATAGGGGCCGCTAGCCGGTCCCCCCGATGAGCGCCTGCACTCTCGCCGGGTCGGAGAGGATGGTCCAGGCGTGGACGGGGTCGCTGAAGAAGTCGCTGAACGTGTCGGCCAGCCGTTGCTCGGCGGACGCGGCCGCGAGGAGGGCGAGGAGGTAGTCGGGGGGCGGCTGGAGGAAGGCGTTGGTCCACTCGGTCACATACCGGGCGTACGTCCACAGCTCTTCGCTGACCCGACGGCCGAAGGCCGCGTCGTACGGGCCGCCTTTGGCGATCTCTTCGGCGACGATCCACGCGCAGTGGGAGCCGAGGTTGGCGCCTTGGCCGGTGATCGGGTCGTTGGTGATCCAGGCGTCGCCGACGGCGAGGGCGATCCGGCCGTTGCCGAACTCCGCCACCGGGTGGCGGACGGTGGGGATGACGGCTCCTTGGAGGATGTCGTCGGGTCCGAGGATTCCGAAGGCGCCGGGGTCGATGCGCCGGGCGACGGGTGGCGCGTGTTCGCGGAGCAGCCGGAGCAGGGTGGCGTTGTAGGCGGGGAGGTCGTCGGCTGTGCCGCGTTCGGTGAGCGGCGTGAGGGGACCGCCGGGGATCGCTTCGATGAGGAGCCCGGCGACGACGCCGTACCTGCCTTCCATGGGCATCTGGTAGATCTCGCCGACGCCGGGTGAGACGGAGAAGTTGAAGCCGCTGGGTTCGACCGGGGTGATTCCGGTGCACAGCGCCGCGCAGAGGCGTCGCTGCGGCCGGTCGTACGGCGATCGCGCGGGGTCTCGGGGGAAGAGCTCGGCGACGGACTCCCGTCCGGTGGCGACGACCATCAATTCGTGGCGGTCCGACCAGGTCTCCATCTCGGCTGCGGTGGGGGCCGCCCGGGTGTGTTCGAGCCGGCCGCCGCGGGTGAGGAAGTCGGTGAGGAGGGCGGGGAGCAGCGCCCGGAAGTCCACGGCCCGGAAAGGCCGGGTGGTGTGGCCGGTGAACCGCATCGCGGGGGCGCCGGTGATGGAGAAGTCGATGCGCTGCATCTCGCAGCCGTCGCCGGTGAAGTGTTTGGCGCCGAGTTCACGACCTCGGGCGACGGTCCGTTCGAAGAAGCCCACGGTGTTGGGGAGCCGGCCTCCGCCGAGTTCGTCGACGCCGCTCTCGGAGTAGATCGTGGCGTCGACGCCGAGCCGCTGCAATCGGAGGGCGAGGATGAGTCCGGAGATCCCAGTGCCGACAATCCCTACGCCGCCCAAGTGTGCCTCCCTCGCGTCAAAGTTGTTTATGACACGAAAAAAGGATCTTTACAAGCCTTTACAAATGCGGGTTGAGCGGGGCTGGCTGGTCTTCGGCGGCCAGGGGGTACCGGGGTTCGGCGATGAGCTCGAAGCCCTTGGGGAGGCCGCGGATGCGGAGTTCTCCCCCGCGGACCACCAGGTCGATCCGGGCGCCGCCGAGCGGTACCTGGCTGATGGTGAGGTCGCCGAGGGCGGAGGGCAGGGCGGGGCTCGCCCAGACCTTGCCGTAGGGCACCCAGGGGTCGAAGCGGAGGAGCACCCGGAGCAGCTGGATGGGGACGGCCGCCGCCCAGGCCTGGGGGATGCACGAGGTGGGGTAGGGCACGGGGCTCGGGTACTCGGTCCGGTCGAACCCGCAGAACAGCTCGGGCACCCGCCCGTCGAACGCCGTGGTGGCGTCGAGCAGGCCCATCGCGATCCGCTGCGCCTGGGCCGCGAAGCCGTACCGCATCAGCCCGGAGGCGATCAAGGCGTTGTCGTGCGGCCAGATCGAGCCGTTGTGGTAGCTCATCGGGTTGTACGCAGCCATGGTGGTGGCCAGGGTCCGGACGCCGAAGCCGCTGAACATCTCCGGGGACATGAGGCGCTCGGCGACCGCGTCGGCTTTGTCGAAGTCGACGATCCCGGTCCACAGGCACTGCCCCATGTTGGAGGCGAGCCCGTCGATGGGCCGTTTGTCGCGGTCGAGGCCGATGGCGAACATCTTCTGGTCCGGGAGCCAGAACTCCTGGTTGAACCGCTGCTTGAGCCGCATGGCCTTCATCCGGTACTTCGCGGCTCTGGCGGGGTTCCCGTTCTCCCGGTTGAAGTGGCTGTAGGCCATGTACGCGGCGTAGACGTACCCCTGGACCTCGGCGAGGACGATCGGGGCCCGGGCGATCCGCCCGTCGGCGAAGGTGATCGCGTCGAACTGGTCCTTCCAGCCCTGGCTCACCCCGTCCTGTTCGGTGCCGGGGGCGTACTCCACGAACCCGTCCCCGTCGACGTCCCCGTACTCCTCGATCCAGGCGACGGCCCGGTCGGCGTGCGGCAGCAGGTCGTCGACCTCCCGGGGGTGCAGTCCCCACCGGCGCAGCTCGCCGAGGAGCATGACGAAGAGCGGGGTGGAGTCGACGGACCCGTAGTAGGCGCCGCCGGACCGGACCCCGGACCGGAGCTCGTGCAGGATCTTGCCCGGCTCCTCCCCGGTGGCCGGGTCGACCTTCTGCCCCTGGAGCCGCGCGAGTCTGCGCAGGGTGCCGAGGGCGAGCGACTGGTCGAGGGGGAGCGCCATCCAGGAGGTGATGAGGGAGTCCCGCCCGAACAGGGTCATGGACCAGGGCGCGCCGGCCGCGATGGACGGCGGGTCCTCGGGGTGCGCCCGGTCGAAGAGGCGGAGGGCGCCGAGGTCGCGGAGTGAGTTGCGGAGCGCGGCGGCGAGCCCGTCGTGCGGGGTTTTGACGGTGGGGCTGTGCCGCCGCCAGTCGGCGAGCCGCCGGGCCGGCTCGGCTTCATCGAGCGGCTGCTTGCTCGGGAACCGGGACGGCGCCTCCACCTCGTCGATCACCGGATGGATCTGGATCGTCGTGGTCCAGCTGCTCCGCGGCGCGAGCCGTACCCGGAAGGTCAGCGACCCGGCCTCTGCCTGCGCCCCGGGCGCGGAGATCCGCACCCCTCTAGGCCGCGTCCGCGACATGATCACGAGCTCGCCCGGCGCCGTCGTCCGCCACTCGGTCTCGTCGGCACGCGGCAGCCGCGCGGTCTTCACGTCACCCGGGTCGGCGAGGTCGGAGTCGAGCCGGACGACCAGCGTGACCTCGGTGCCGACCCCGGCGAGGTTGCTCAGCACGAGGTCTTCCCGCATCCCGGATCCGACGTATCGGTCCCGCTTGACCAGCAGTGTGCTCTCCGACCGGCCGGGGTACGGGCACGCCCTGCCGATGAAGGTCGCGTGGTACGGCTCCGCGGTGAGAACCTGAAGGGCCTCCACCGGGCCATCGTCGATCTTGAGCTGCCACCGGGAGAGCGCCCGGGTGTCCGCGTAGTAGATCCCTTGTGCGGTGCCGGGCAGGATGTCGCCGTTCTGCGTCGACACGCAGAAGGACGCTCCCTCGATCAAGGTAACCCCGCCAGTCCCGATCACGACCGATTCTCCTCCGAACGCCCGGTGCCTGGAGTTCATGGTCGTGCCCGTCCCGCCGGGCCCCGCCACGTGGCGTAACCATAACCGTCATCACGCCCAGGTGAGAGATCCGCCCACGATGTGTCGTGGCCTCACCCCTCCCGGTAGAAGAGCGCGGCCCCTTCCACGTGCACCCCGACCTCGTCCCCGGGGTGGTAGGGCGCCTCGCCGGCCGTACGGGCCCGAACCGGCGCGGGCATCTGCGGGAGCCGGACGGTGACGACCGCGTCGTGGCCGAAGAACTCCACCCGCTCCACCCGGCCGCGCAGCCGGTCGTCGCCCGGGTGCCCGAGCCGGAACTGCTCGGGCCGGAGCGCGACGTGGCCCGCAGCGGGCGAGGTGCCTCCGTTCCCGGCCACGGCTCCGGTCCGTACCGGAATCCGGCCGAGGGCGCAGTCGGCGGCGCCGCCGGAAGCCGAGGCGGGGAGCACCACGGCCTCGCCGACGAAGGTGGCCACCCGCAGGTCGGCGGGGGTCCCGTAGACCGCGGCGGGTGTGCCGACCTGGACGATCCGGCCCTCGCGCATGACCGCGACCTCGTCGGCCATGGAGAGCGCCTCCTCCTGGTCGTGGGTGACGAGCACGGCCGTCGCCCCGGCCCGTTTGAGCACGTCGCGGACGTCGTCGCGGACCACCGAGCGCAGCCCCCGGTCGAGCGCGCTGAACGGCTCGTCGAGGAGGACCACCCCGGGGCCGGGGGCCAGGGCCCGGGCGAGCGCGACCCGCTGCTGCTGGCCGCCGGAGAGTTCGTGCGGCATACGGTCGCCGAACCCGGCGAGGCCCACCAGGCCGAGCATCTCCTCGATCCGCTCCCGGGAGCCCCGCGGCAGCCCGTACCCGACGTTTCGTGACACGGTGAGGTGCGGGAAGAGGGCGGCCTCCTGCGGGACGATCCCCACCTTCCGCCGCTCGGGCGGCAGGTCCCCCACCGATCGGCCGCCGATCGACACCGAGCCGGAGTCGGCCCGTTCGAAACCCGCGACGATCCGCAGCAGCGTGGTCTTCCCGCAGCCGGACGGGCCGAGGACGGCGGCGAAGGCTCCGTCGGAGACGGTCAGGCCCACCCCCCGCAGGACCTCCACGGCGCCGAACCGCTTGGTGATGTTCCGGGCGACGAGCATGCTCAATGACTTCTCCGTCCAAGCAGGTAGCCGGGGATCGCGGCGAGCACCATAAGCAGGGCGGCGTACGGCGCGGCGGCCCCGTACGCCCCCGACCCGGTCTGCGTCCACAGCTCGGTGGCGAGGGTCTCCATCCCGGTGGGCCGGAGCATGAGGGTCGCCGGGAGCTCCTTCATGCAGGTGAGGAAGACGAGGGCGGCCCCGGCGAGGACGCCGGGGAGCGCGAGCGGCAGTGTGACCGTCCGCACCACGGCCGACGGGCGGCGGCCCAGGGATCGGGCCACCTCCTCAAGGACCGGAGGCGACTGCATGACCGAGGCCCGGACCGCTCCGACGGCCGCGGGCAGGAACAGCACCGCGTAGGCGAGCACCAGGAGCGGGGTGCGCTGGTAGAGCGGGTAGGCGTAGCGGACGGCGAAGAACACGAAGGCGAGGGCGATCACGATCCCGGGAAGGGCGTGCACCAGGTAGGTGGACTGCTCCAGGAAGGCGGCGAACCGGGTGCGGTACCGCGCCGCGAGGATCCCGACGGGTACCGCGAGGACGGTGGTGAGCAGGGCTCCCCCGGCGGAGACGCCGAGGGTGGCGATCGCGGCCTGCCCGAGCGCGCCCGGATCCAGCCGGGTGGAGGACCCTTGCAGCAGCCAGTAGCCGATGCTGACCAGCGGGAAGGCGACGGCGAGGGCGGCGGCCAGGCCCGACCAGGCCAGCGCCGGACCGCGCCAGGCGCCCAGCGGGATCGGGGTGGGCCGCCGCGGGGTGCCGCTCCTGGACGCGTAGGCCGCGCGCCCGCGGGACCTCGCCTCCAACATCATGATCACAAGGGTGATCAGCACGAGGACCCCGCCGAGTACGGCCGCGGGCGTCCGGTCGAAGCTCGCCCGGTACGAGGTGTAGATCACCGTGGTGAACACGTCGAACCGCATGATGGAGACCGCGCCGAACTCCGCCAGGACGTAGAGCGCGACCAGGAGCCCGCCCGCGGCGACGGAGGGACGGAGCTGGCGGATCACGACGCCGAAGCGGCTCCGCCCGAGCGAGCGGGCCACGTCCTCCATCCCCGGATCGAGCCGGGCGAGCGCGGCCGCGACCGGCAGGTACACGTACGGGTAGCTCACCAGGGTGAGGACGAGCACCGAGCCGGCGAACCCCTCAAGCCACGGGAACGCCGCGACCCAGGTGTAGGCGGCCACATAGCTCGGCACGGCGAGCGGCAGCGCCGCCAGCACCGACCACATCCGGCGCCCCGGCAGGTCGGTCCGGACGACCAGCCAGGCGAGCGAGACGCCGAGGACCACGCAGAGCGCGGTCACCGTCGCGGCCAGACCCAGGCTCGCCGCGACCAGCTCGAAGGTGCGCGGCCGGAGCACGACGTCCGCGACCACGCCCGGGCCGCCTTCGGCCACCCGGACGCCCAGATAGACCAGGGGAAGTAGAGCGAGGACGGCCGTGACCACCGCCGGACCGACCAGGATCGGCGGTGGCCGGAGGGCCGTCCTCACGCGCTGAGCGACCATGGGTCAGACGAGGCCGACTTCTTTGAGCAGATCCAGGGTCTTGCTCAGCGAGTCGAGCCGGGCCAGGTCGATCTCGGGTCCCTTCAGGGAGTCCAGCGCGGGCAGGCCCGGGTCGACGGCGACCCCGGCGACCAGCGGGTACTCCTTGGTCTCGTCGGCGAAGTACTTCTGGGCCTCGGCGCCCAGCAGGTAGTCCACCACTTTCTGGGCGTTCGCCGCGTGCTTGGAGGTCTTGACGATCCCCGCGCCCGCCACGTTGACCAGGGCGCCGGGGTCGCCGCCGGGCAGGAACGCCAGTTTGGACGGGACGGCCGCGGCGCCCTTCTCCGCCACCTTCTCGTACCAGTAGTAGTGGTTGATGAGGCCCATGGTGATCTGGCCTTCGTCCACCGCGTTCAGGATGCCGACGTTGTTGGGGTAGGTCTTGGTCCCGTTGTTCTTCATCGCGGTCAGCCACTCTTTGGCCTTCTCCTCACCCTGGACGACGCGCAGGGCGGTGACGAAGGCCTGGAAGGAGGCGTTGGTCGGGGCCCAGCCGACCTTCCCCGACCACTTGGGGTCGGTGAGCTCGAAGACGCTCTTGGGCTGTTCGGGGAGGACACGGGGGTCGTAGACGATCACGCGGGACCGGCCGGAGACACCTGCCCAGGTGCCGTCCGCGGCGCGGTACTTGGCCGGGACCTTGTCCAGCGAGCCCTGCGGGAGCGCGGTGAGCCTGCCCTCTTTGGCGAGTGCGCCCAGCGCGCCCGCGTCCTGGGAGAAGAAGACGTCGGCCCGGGTGCGGTCGCCCTCCTCCAGGAGCTGGGCGGCGAGTTCGGCGCTGTCGCCGTACCGGACCTGGACGTTGACGCCGGTGGCGGTCTTCATCTTGTCGATGAGGGGTCCGAGGAGGTTCTTGTTGCGTCCGGAATAGATCACCACGGACTCGTCGTCGAAGCTCTCCTCACCGCCGCCGCCTCCGCCGCCGCCACAGGCGCTGATCAGAAGTGTCGCCGACGCGAGAACGGTGGCCAGAAGCCTGCGCATCTTGTACTGCTTTCTCTCGTGCGGATCTCGCGCTCAGGACTGAGCGCGAGATCGGGTGTGTTTCGAACGTCTACTGGGATGAGCTGGAGGAGCTGCTGCCGCTGCCGTCGTCCCCGCCGCCGCAGCCGGTGAGCAGGAGGCTCATCGCGCTGAAGAGGGCGATGACAGAGAGGGCGATTTTTCGCATTTACCGGGTTCCTTTCGGTTCAGTACGGCTGACACGCGCCGGCCGTACCAGATCAACAGGAGAGACAGGCCTATCCACAGCAGGTGGAGGGCCCAGAAGCCCGACCACCCCGAGCGGTAGTCCGGAAGAATCGGACGGAGGAGCCGATAGATCGGGTAACCCACGTCCTCGAAGCCGCTCACCCAGGTGATACGCCGGGCGAACCCGTCGGCAAGCAGCCAGGCGTAGGCCGCCGTACCCGACAGACCGGCGGTCAGGGCGACCCACGGCAGCCAGGGCCGCCATGGCCGGAAGTGGTCCACGAACCACAGGACGGCCAGGAGGGCGAGCGGCAGGACCACGACGAGCTGCCGCCCCGGCCACCAGTACCCGTTCATGGTGAGGGCGAGGAAGGTCGCGGTGAGCCAGCCCGCCGCCAGCGGCGCCAGGAGCACCCGGCCCCGGCCGTACCGGAGCAGGGCGGCCGCGGCCGGGAGGAGCAGCAGCCAGAGCGGCTGCCAGGCGGCGATGCCGTAACCCCGGTCCACGAGCAGGCCCACCAGGCGGGTCGCCCGGCCGACGAAATTCGGCTCGAACCCCATCACCCCGAACTCCCCGGACTCCTGGAAGTGGTCACCGCTGGCGTAGACCGTCCAGCCGCCCCAGACCAGCCGGTGGACCGCCAGGTAGACGGCGCCCGTCACCGCCAGCCCCGAGACCAGGGCGATCCGATGTCCGCGTACCCGGATCAGGGCGTGCACGGCGAGCGCCGCCGCGACCGGGACGTACTTCACCGACAGCCACGGCAGCGCGGTGAGCAGCGCCAGCGTGGCCAGGACCGGCCTGATCGCCAGCGGTCCCGGCGCGGTGAGCACGGCGACCGCGGCCACCACCGCCAGCGCGGCGGGCAGTTCGGGATAGACCTGCTGCCCGTAGACCGCCAGTGGCGCCGAGGCGAAGGCGATCGCCACCCCGGGCACCGCGATCCGGCTCCGCACCCCGAACCGCCGTTCGGCCGTCCAGAGGGTGAGCGCCGCGAGGACCCCGGCGAGCAGGGCGAGCGTCGCCTTGGCCGCCACCCAGCCGCCCAGCCCCATCGGCACGGCCAGGATCAGCGGCAGGAGCGGGTCGTGCGGGCTGATCTCGCTCCCGTCGGCGAGCACCTCGGTCTGCACCGGGAGCGACGACCCCGCCCAGGGCTCCCAGCGGCGTTCGGCGAGCTCGTCGGAGATGTCGAGGCTGAAGTCCTCAAAGATCGAAAGCGCGGTAAGCAGGTACTGCGGCTCGTCCACCGCGACATGGCCGCCGAACCGGGCACGCACCCCGATGCCGAGCGCCGCCGACACCGTGGCCACCACGCCGACCAGGACGAACCGTTTCACCGCGCGTCCACCAGGCACGCCGCCTGACGCGCCACCACGGCGGTGAGATCGGTCACCGGCGTGAAGCCGGCGAGCTCGCGGAGGCGCCGGATGTCGGCGAGCGAGTCGCTGACCTCCTCCGCCGCGGCGGGCTCGACGTACCAGTCCGGCCGGATGTTCAGCGCGTCGCCCACCGCTTTGACCATCGCGCGCAGGGTGTGGCCCACCCCGGTCCCGATGTTGACCACACCGCCCACGTTCCGCCAGGCCAGGGCGATCAGAGCCCGGACCGTGTCCCGGACGTCGGTGATGTCGCGGGTGCGCTCCGGCGAGCCGAGTATCCGCAGCGGGCGGCCCGCCCGGGCCGCGGCGATCCACCGGGAGAGCGCCATGTCCGGCCGCTGTCCCTCGCCGGCGACCGTGAACGGCCGCACCACGGTGACCCCGCCGCGGACCGCGCAGAGCCGCTCCACCTCGGCCTTGCTCCGGGCGTACCCGCCGATCGGGTCCATCCGGTCGGTCTCCAGGCTCGGGCGCCCGTCACGGGCCCCGCCGTACACCGATGAGGAGGAGGTGACGACGAGCGGCACCCCGATGGGCACCGCGGCGAGGACCAGCCGGGTGGCGAGCACGTTGTCCCTGGTCCGCCGGCGGCCGATGCCCACGCCCTGGTCGCGCACCCCGGGGCAGCCCGCCAGGTGGTAGACGGCGCCCGCGTCCCGCAGCGCGGAGTAGACCCGGGGGTCTCCGTCCAGCAGGTCGGCGGTGATCGGGGTGAAGCCGGGCTCGATCGTCTGGTGCAGGCGGTCGATGCCGACGACGTGCTCCCCGCGATCGAGCAATGCCCTGACGAGGGAGCGGCCGATGAATCCGGCTGATCCGGTGACGATGGCGGCCACCCGAGCCCCTTCCCAACGAGCACACAACGTTAGTAAAGGTAGCCTAACCTCACTATGCCCAGATCAGAAGGCGGGTCTCAGTCCTCGACCACGTGCCTGGCGAAACGCGCCCGGGCCCGGCTCCATCGCGCGCCGTCCACCCCGGAGACGCCGAGCGCGTCCACCGCGTCGTAGCCCATCGTCATCGCGTGATGGGTGTTGTCGTGGGCGAAAAGCCCGAGCCGCCCGAACGTGGTCACCCGGGGAATCGTCCGCGCCCACGCGTCCAGGCCGGCCAGACACTCGCGGTAACCGAGCTCGTAGACCGGGTAGACGTGCGGCAGCCGCCGGACGACGACGGCGGACCGGCGGACCGGCGGCAGACCCGTCACGGCCAGGCACTCCTGCGCCAGCGCCCCGAGCTCCTCGTCGCCGGAGCGCCAGATCTCGTCGTCCGTCGCGCAGGGGATCTCGAAGCAGAGCACGGTCCGGTCCACCGGGTCGTCGGCGCTCACCCGGTAGTTCGCCGGTTCGGAGATCCGGGTGACCGGCGTCTCGGGCCCCGGCAGGTAGTGGGCGTCGAATCCGGTCCACCGCCCGCCTTCGTGCACCACGTAGACCAGGGTCATCGCCCGGAACCGCAGCCGACCGGCCGCCTGCAGCACCGGTTCCGGCGGACCCGGTTCGACGATCCGCGCCAGCAGCGGCATCGGGATCGTGGAGAACACCTGGTCCGCCTCGACGCCGTCCACCCGGACCCCGTCGGCCCCGGGCACGATCCCGCCGGCGGCCACGCCCAGCCGCAGGTCGGCGCCGGCCTCGACGGCCGCGTCGGCGAGGGCCTCGACGATCTGGCCGAAGCCGCGCCGCGGGTAGTGGAACACCTTGCCCTGGCCGCGCGGCCCGGCGCTCTTGACCAGCACCCGGCGGGCCATCTTCCACGGGGAGTCCGCGGTGACGCGTTTGCGTGCCTGATCCCCGTCGATCCGCTCGCCCGGCAGACCCCAGAGCTTCTCGGCGTACGGCGCGTACAGCGCGTCGTACAGGGCCGGGCCGAGTCCGCTGCACACCACCTCGGCGAAGGTGTCCCGGCGCGGCCCGCCGCGCAGGGGTGAGGCGAGGGCGTCGCGCCCCACCCGCAGCAGCAGACCCTTCGGCAGGGTACGGGCGAGTTCGCCGGCCTTCAGCGGGAAGCCGACCCAGCGCCCGGCCATCCGCAGGCGGCCGTTCCGCGGCCTGAGCTGGAGGTCGTCCCCGAGCAGCCCCGCGAGGTCGGCGAGGAGCGCGGGCGGGGTGGCCGGGTGCAGCCGGTGACTCCCGTGGTCGACCCGGACGCCCGCGACCTCGAAACCGGCCGACAGTCCGCCGGGCCGCTCCGCACGCTCCAGCACCACGACCTGGAGGCCACGACGTGCGGCTCGCCAGGCCGCGGCCAGCCCGGCCGGGCCCGCCCCGAGAATGACGAGATCCGCACTGTCGCCCACTAGCGCAATGTACCGTTTGTCATCCCGGCGGGCTCCTCCGGAACCGCGATCAGCCCCAGCTCGGCCGGGGACGCCATCAGCGGGTGGTCGGGAACGGCCCGGACGCTGTAGCCGAAGGATCCGGTCCGGTCGAGGACCACCTGCCCCGCGTAGCGGGCCCGCCCGTCGTCGCCGAAGGACTGCAGCTCAAGCGGGGCGTAGGCCGGCTTGACCAGCTGGTCGTGCGCCTCAACCCGGCCGTACACCGCCTGGACCGCCACATCGCGCGGATCGAGGTCGCCGAGCGCGACCGTCGCCTCCACCTGCAGCACCGTGCCGAGCTCCGGCGCCTCCCCCGCCCCGGCCCCCTCCACGTGCTCCACCCGGACCCCGGGCCAGGCGGCGGCCACCCGCAGCCGCCACGCCGCGAAGGACTTGGCCGCCTGGTGGTCGTCGCCCGTCAGGGCCCGCGCGGAGAGGGCCGCCGGGACGTAGAGATCCGTGACGTAGTCGTGGATCATACGACCGGCGAGCACCTTGGGGCCGAGGGTGCGCAGGGTGTGCTTGACCATCTCCAGCCACCGGGCCGGCAGGCCGTCCGGGCCCCGGTCGTAGAAGCGGGTGGCCACCTGACGTTCGATCAGGTCGTAGAGGGCCGCCGCCTCAAGGTCGTCCCTGCGCTCGGGGTCGACGACCCCGTCGGCGGTGGGGATGGCCCACCCGTTCTCGCCGTCGTACCACTCGTCCCACCAGCCGTCGCGGATGGACAGGTTGAGCCCGCCGTTGAGCGCCGCCTTCATGCCGCTGGTGCCGCAGGCCTCCAGGGGACGGAGCGGGTTGTTCATCCACACGTCGCATCCCTGGACCAGCAGCTGGCCGAGCGCCATGTCGTAGTCGGGCAGGAAGACGATCCGGTGCCGGACCTCTTCGGCGTCGGCGAACTCCACGATCTGCTGGATGAGCTTCTTCCCGCCCTCGTCGGCGGGGTGCGCCTTCCCGGCGATCACGATCTGGACCGGGCGCTCCTTGTCGAGCAGCAGGTCCCGGAGCCGGCCGGGCTCGCAGAGCATCAGGGTGAGCCGCTTGTACGAAGGCACCCGGCGGGCGAATCCGATGGTGAGCGCCTCCGGGTCCAGGACCTCGTCGATCCAGCCCAGCTCCGCCCGGGAGGCCCCCCGGTCCAGCCACGAGCCGCGCAACCGGGCCCGGGCCCCCTCGATCAGACGCCGCCGCATCACGCCGCGCAAGGCCCACAGGTCGGTGTCGGGGAGCTCCCGCGCGCCCTGCCAGCCCTGCTTCTCGGTGATCAGGTTCGGCAGCTCCCGGCCGGCCTGCTCCATCAGCTCGCGGCCGACCCAGGTGGGCGCGTGGACCCCGTTGGTGATCGAGCCGATCGGCACCTCGTCCAGGTCGAAGCCGGGCCACAGGGCCTGGAACATATCCCGGCTGACCTCGCCGTGCAGCTCGGACACCCCGTTGACCCGCTGGGCCAGGCGCATGCCCATGACGGCCATGTTGAACGTCCCGGGGCTGTCCGGCTCGGCGCCGAGGGCGACGATCCGCTCCACCGGAACCGTGGGCCAGGAGTTCTCCCCGCCGAACTGCCGCTCGATCATGCCCACCGGGAAGCGGTCGATCCCGGCCGGCACCGGGGTGTGCGTGGTGAACACCGTCCCGGCCCGGACGAGCTCGAGCGCCTCGTCGAAGGAGAGGCGTCCCTCGGTCAGCTCGCGGATGCGCTCCACGCCGAGGAAACCGGCGTGGCCCTCGTTGGTGTGGAAGACCTCCGGCTCGGGGTGCCCGGTGAGCGCGCAGTAGGCGCGGATCGCCCGGACGCCGCCCACGCCGAGCAGGAGTTCCTGCATGAGGCGGTGGTCGGTGCCCCCGCCGTACAGGCGGTCGGTGACGTCCCGGGCGAGAACGTCGTTGTCGGCGACCGAGGAGTCGAGCAGGAGCAGCGGCACCCGGCCCACCTGGGCCACCCAGATCTGGGCGTGCAGGATCCGGCCCTCGGGCAGCCCGATCCTGATGCGTGCGGGCGAGCCGTCCTCCTCGCGGAGGAGCGTCAGCGGGAGCCCGCCCGGGTCGAGCGAGGGGTAGTCCTCCTGCTGCCACCCGTCAGCGGAGAGTGACTGGGTGAAATATCCGTGTCGATACAGTAAACCGACGCCGACAATGGGGACGCCGAGATCACTGGCCGCCTTGAGATGGTCACCCGCAAGAATGCCCAGGCCGCCAGAGTACTGCGGGAGCGCGGCGGCGACACCGTATTCGGGGGAGAAATAGGCGATCGCTTGTGGTGGATTTGGTAGTGATTGATACCACCGTGGGGTCTTTATGTAGTCGCGTAGGTCGTCGGCCGCATCGGCGAGCCTGCGGAGAAACCTCCTGTCCCGGGCCAGCTCCGCGAGACGGTCGGCCTCGACGGCCCCGAGCAGGGCGACGGGGTCGTGTCCCACCCGCTGCCAGGTCTCCGGGTCCACCTCGGCGAACAGATCCATCGTCTCGGGATGCCATGACCAGCGCAGATTCTGGACCAGCTCGCTCAGCGGGGCGAGCTGCTCGGGCAGAACGGTGCGCACGGTGAAGCGGCGAATAGCTCTCACATAGCCTGACCCTAATTACTCGATGGCGCCTCCCGCGACCGAAACGCCCGGACATCCTCCGGCGGCTCCGGTCCGGCCGCCGGAGAGCCTGTCCGAAAACCCGTATCCGGCAAGGCGAGCAACTGTGACGCATCATCAACTTTTATAGGCAAGGATGAAGAGGGAAGTTTGGGGCACACCGCTCTTAGGAGAGTGGGCGTTCGGGCTGCCGCGCGTCCTTGATAACCGGTAACCCTATCCATGCCACCAAGCTCGACCACTTGATCAATTCTTACCCGAATCCTCCGGCGACACCGGCGTGTCGCCGCTACCGTAAGTCACGATGATCGGCCGAATCCCAATTCAGGACATCCACCCCGTCGTCGACTGCGGACGACGGGCCGCCAAGGCGGCTGCCGGTGAAACCTTCACCGTGAGCGCGACCGTCTTCCGCGAAGGCCACGACGCCGTCGCGGCCGGAGTCGTGTTCACCGACCCACACGGGCTGAAAGGCCGCTTGTTCCCCATGCGGGAGAACGGCCCCAGCACCGACCGCTGGAGCGTCGACGTCACGCTGCCCGACGAGGGCGAGTGGCGGTTCCACGTCGAGGCGTGGAGTGACCCCATCGCGACCTGGCTCCACCACGCCACCATCAAGATCCCCCGGGCCATCGACGTGGATCTGATGCTGGAGGAGGGGGCCAGGCTGTTCGAACGCGCCGCCAAGGCCGTTCGGGCCGGCGACTGCTCGATCACCCAAGGCCGGGCCACCGCCCCTGCCCAGGCCGAACCCGAACAGACTTCCGAAAAACCCAAGAAGAACGGCCGTACGGCGACGGACGCGGGCACCGACTCGGCCCCGAACGACCTCGCCAGGTCCGCGTGCGGCCACCGGGCCGCCCTGATGGCGGTGGTGGCGCGCCTGCGCGACGGGGACACCGATCCCCGGGCCAGGCTCGCGACCGCGCGGGACACCGTCGAGCTCCTGGCGGCGCACCCGTACCGGCTGCTGGTGACCCGCTCGCCCAAGTTCCGGGTGCGCGTGGCCCGGCGGCGCGCCCTCTACGGCTCGTGG
The DNA here is from genome assembly GCF_025996515.1 of Rhizohabitans arisaemae. Lineage (GTDB taxonomy): Bacteria > Actinomycetota > Actinomycetes > Streptosporangiales > Streptosporangiaceae > Rhizohabitans > Rhizohabitans arisaemae. Next base: position 81,989 of record NZ_BLRH01000014.1, on the reverse strand, counting down.
TACGAGTTCTTCCCCCGGTCCGAGGGGGCGCTCCTCGACGGCGCCGGCCTCCCCAGGTCCGGCACCTTCGCGACCGCGGCCAAGAGGCTGCCCGCGATCGCCCGGATGGGCTTCGACGTCGTCTACCTGCCCCCGATCCACCCGGTCGGCGAGACCTTCCGCAAGGGACGCAACAACACGTTGCATGCGGAACCCGGCGATCCCGGATCGCCCTGGGCGATCGGATCGGCCTATGGGGGTCACGACGCGATTCACCCAGACCTGGGCGACATATCGGACTTCGATGACTTTGTACGGCAGACGCGGGAACTGGGGATGGAGGTCGCGCTCGACCTCGCGCTTCAGTGCTCCCCGGACCACCCCTGGGTGAAGGAGCACCCGGAGTGGTTCACCATCCGCGCGGACGGCACGATCGCCTACGCGGAGAACCCGCCGAAGAAGTACCAGGACATCTACCCGCTGAACTTCGACACCGACCCGGAGGGGATCTACGCCGAGGTCAAGCGGGTCGTGAAGTACTGGATGGACCACGACGTGCGGATCTTCCGCGTGGACAACCCCCACACCAAGCCGGTGGCGTTCTGGGAGCGGCTCATCGCCGACATCCAGGAGACCGACCCCGACGTGCTGTTCCTCTCGGAGGCCTTCACCCGGCCGCCCATGATGCGAACGCTGGCGGCGGTGGGGTTCGACCAGTCGTACACCTACTTCACCTGGAAGAACACCCGAGCCGAGATCGAGGACTACCTGGGCGAGCTGGCGCACGACACCGCGCACTTCCTCCGCCCGAACCTCTTCGTCAACACGCCGGACATCCTGCACGAGTACCTCCAGCACGGCGGGGTGCCCGCGTTCAAGATCAGGGCCGTCCTCGCCGCCCTGCTGTCCCCCTCCTGGGGGGTCTACTCCGGCTATGAACTCGCGGAGAACCTCCCAATTCGGCCCGGCAGCGAAGAGTATCTGGATAGCGAGAAATATCAGTACAGACCTCGGGATTGGGCCTCAGCCGAACGGGATGGGCGTAGTCTTGCCCCATTCCTGACGCAGTTGAATCTGTTGCGAAGAGCCCACCCGGCTCTGCAAGAATTGCGCAACCTGCATTTCCACGACGTCGACCAGCCCGAACTGCTGTGCTTCTCGAAACGTCATAGCTTCACCAGCCGGCAGCCCGGTACCGAGGACCTCGTCACACGACGGCGAGAGCTCGGCGACGTGGTGTTGACCGTCGTCAACCTCGACCCGCACAACATCCGCGAGGCGACGGTATCTCTGGACATGCCCGCGCTCGGCCTTGACTGGCATGCCGGGTTTGTCGTTGATGACGAACTTTCGGGCGCGTCATATCGGTGGACCAGGGCCAACTATGTGCGTCTTGACCCGCACATCAGTCCCGCCCACGTCTTCACCGTGAGAGCCGCCCTCACCTCCTCGCTGTGATCTTGTCGGTCACGACGTCGGGGGGTGTGGCGGGTGGGCGACAACTGAACACCCGCCGCATATTCAGAGCACTTCGAGCACTGTGGAGCCACAGGTGATCCAGCATGAGCCGGTTCCCAACACGTTCACGCACGAAACGCCCAGAGATCCTTACTGGTACAAGCACGCCGTCTTCTACGAGGTGCTTATCCGCGGGTTCTACGACTCCAGCGGGGACGGGACGGGCGATATTCGTGGCCTCATCGAGAAACTGGACTACCTCCAGTGGCTCGGCGTGGACTGCATCTGGCTTTTGCCGATTTATCAGTCGCCATTAAGAGATGGCGGCTATGATATCGCGGACTTTATGAAGATCCTCCCTGACTTTGGGGATCTCGGAGACTTCATCAAGCTCGTTGAGGAAGCGCACAAACGAGGGATGCGCGTCATCGCCGACCTGGTGATGAACCACACCAGCGACCAGCACCCCTGGTTCCAGGCCTCCCGGAGCGATCCGGACGGACCCTTCGGCGACTTCTACGTCTGGAACGACGACGACCAGCTCTACAAGGACGCCCGGATCATCTTCATCGACACCGAGACGTCCAACTGGACCCACGACCCGGTGCGCGGCCAGTACTACTGGCACCGGTTCTTCTCCCACCAGCCGGACCTCAACTACGACAACCCGGCGGTCCAGGACGCGATGCTGGAGGTGCTGCGCTTCTGGCTGGACCTCGGCATCGACGGGTTCCGGATGGACGCCATCCCGTACCTGTACGAGCGGGACGGCACCAACTGCGAGAACCTCCGGGAGACCCACGACTACCTCAAGCGGGTGCGCCACGAGGTGGACCGGCTCTACCCGGACCGGGTGCTGCTGGCCGAGGCGAACCAGTGGCCCGCCGACGTGGTGGAGTACTTCGGCGACCCGATGACCGGCGGCAACGAGTGCCACATGGCGTTCCACTTCCCGCTCATGCCGCGGATCTTCATGGCGGTACGGCGGGAGCAGCGCTACCCCATCTCCGAGATCCTGGCGCAGACGCCCAAGATCCCGGAGAACTGCCACTGGGGCATCTTCCTGCGGAACCACGACGAGCTGACGCTGGAGATGGTCACCGACGAAGAGCGCGACTACATGTACGCGGAGTACGCCAAGGACCCGCGGATGCGGGCCAACGTCGGCATCCGCCGCCGGCTGGCGCCGCTGCTGGACAACGACCGGAACCAGATCGAGCTCTTCACCGCCCTGCTGCTCTCCCTGCCCGGCTCGCCGGTGCTCTACTACGGGGACGAGATCGGCATGGGGGACAACATCTGGCTGGGCGACCGCGACGGCGTCCGTACCCCGATGCAGTGGACCCCGGACCGCAACGCCGGCTTCTCCGAGTGCGACCCGGCCCGGCTCTACCTGCCGGTGATCATGGATCCGATCTACGGATACCAGTCGATCAACGTGGAGGCGCAGCAGAAGAACCCGGGTTCCCTGCTGCACTTCACCCGGAAGATGATCGAGATCCGGAAGCGGCACCCGGTCTTCGGCCTGGGGGACTTCACCGAGCTCAACTCCTCCAACCCCAGCGTGCTCGCCTTCGTCCGCGAGTTCGGGGACGACCGGGTGCTGTGCGTGAACAACCTGTCCCGCTTCCCGCAACCCGTCGAATTGGATTTGAGACGCTTTGAAGGGGTAGTGCCAGTTGAGTGCATGGGTGGCGTTCCTTTCCCCGCGATTGGGGAATTGCCCTATCTTCTGACGCTACCCGGGCACGGGTTCTACTGGTTCACCTTGACACCCGCCACAGCAGAAGAAGAGGTATAACACCTCACAGTCCACCGCACGAGACCATCGCACACACCGGTACCGAGGGCCGCGCTCGGGACCGGTGCGTGCGCTTGGCGGCTCTCGCCGGCCGAGAGCGCTTTCCCTAGGGAGGGGCCACGCAACCACTTGAGGAGCTCCTCGCGGGCTGGATCGGCGGGCAACGCTGGTTCGCCGGGAAGGGCCATGACATCGAGAGCCTGTCGATCGTCTCCGACGTCGAACTCCAGACCGAGCCGGGGCTTCGCCACCTGATCGCGGCCGTCCGCCAGGGGGTCCACGAAGCGCGGTACCAGCTTCTGCTCGGGCTCCGCGCGGAGATCCCGGACCGGCTCAAGCACGCGGTGATCGGACCGGTCGACTCGATGATCGGCTACGACGCCGTACACGACGCCGACCTCACCGCGCACCTGCTGGAGTCCATGGCCGCCGGCGCCACGGTCGGCTCCCTGGACTTCCGGCACGTCGAGGGAGCCGAGATCGACCCCACGCCCCGGAGCCTGGTGCTGGGTGCCGAGCAGTCCAACACCTCGCTGGTCTACGGCGAGGAGTACATCTGCAAGCTGTTCCGCCGGCTGGTACCGGGCGTCAACCCCGAACTGGAGATCGTGACCGCGCTCGCCAAAGCGGGCTCGACCCATGTCGCCGAGCCGTACGGCTGGATCGAGACCCGGCTGGACGGCCATCCGACCACGCTCGGCATCCTGCAGCGGTTCCTGCCCACCTCCAGCGACGGGTGGTCGCTGGCGCTCACCAGCGTCCGCGACCTCTACGCCTCCGAAGAGGAGCTCTCGGCGAGCGACGCGGGCGGCGACTTCTCCGCCGAGTCCGAACGGCTGGGCCGGGCCACCGGGGAGATGCACACCGAGCTGGCGACGGCCTTCCCCACCGAAACGGTCGACCGGACCGAGGTCAAGCGGATGGCCGAGGCGATGCTGCACCGGCTCGACCGAGCGGTGGAGGCGGTGCCCGCGCTCGCGCCGCTGGCGCCGCTCCCGGCCGAGGCGTTCGCCGAACTCGCCCGGCTCAACCAGCCCGTGGCCGTACAGCGCGTGCACGGCGACTATCACCTCGGGCAGGTCCTCCGGACCCTCACCGAGTGGATCATCCTCGACTTCGAGGGGGAGCCGGGACAGCCGCTCTGGGAGCGCCGCGCGCTGGCGTCGCCGCTGCGGGACGTGGCCGGGATGCTCCGGTCCTTCGACTACGCGGCCCGGCACCTGCTCTCGGGGTTCGCCGAGTACGGCGGCCTGCACGGCAGGGCCGAGGAGTGGGCCACCCTGAACCGGGAGGCGTTCCTCGACGGGTACGCCACCGTGCACCGGGACGCCCGGGAGGATCTCATCCTGCTGCGGGCGCTGGAGTTCGACAAGGCGGTCTACGAGGTGGTCTACGAGGCCAGGCACCGCCCGTCCTGGGTCTCCATCCCGCTTGCCGCCTTCCGTACCTGACGGGAAAACACCAAACCACCGGATTAAAGATCAAAGGTGAAAAACCCGCTGGTTAGGGCAAGCTCAGAATTACATGCGAAGAGGGGTAGCCATGCGCGATGATCTGCAGCGCCTCGCCGGTGGAGCGCACCACGACCCGCACTCCCTGCTCGGCGCCCATCCCGGGCCTGACGGTGTCACCATCAGGGCGTTGCGACCGCTGGCCGACTCCGTCGAGGCGATCCTGGACGACGGCGCCGTCCACCCTCTTGAGCATGTCGTCGACGGCGTCTTCGAGGTCCTCGTCCCCGGCTTGGAGAAGGTGCCCGACTACCGGCTGCGGACCGTGTACGGCGAGGAGACGACCGAGACCGACGACGCCTACCGGCACCTGCCCACCCTCGGCGAGATCGACCTCCACCTGATCGGCGAGGGCAGGCACGAGCGGCTCTGGGAGGCGCTCGGCGCGCACGAGCGCGACGGCGGCGTCGCCTTCGCGGTCTGGGCGCCGAACGCCCGGGGCGTCCGGGTCGTCGGAGACTTCAACCACTGGGACGGCGCCGGCTTCCCCATGCGCTCCCTGGGGTCCTCCGGGGTCTGGGAACTCTTCGTCCCCGGCCTGGCCTCGGGCAGCCGCTACAAGTTCAGCGTGCTGGGAGCCGACGGGATCTGGCGGAGCAAGGCCGACCCGATGGCCAGGGCCACCGAGCGGCCCCCGGCGACCGCCTCGATCGTCCACACCTCCCGCTTCACCTGGACCGACGACGAGTGGATGCGCCGCCGGGTCGGGATCGACCCGACCACCGGCCCGATGAGCGTCTACGAGGTGCATCTGGGTTCGTGGCGCCCCGGCCTCACCTACGTCGACCTCGCCACCGAGCTCGTCGCCTACGTCACCTCCATGGGCTTCACCCATGTGGAGTTCCTCCCGGTCGCCGAGCACCCGTTCGGCGGCTCCTGGGGCTATCAGGTCACCTCCTACTACGCCCCGACCTCCCGGTTCGGCTCCCCCGACGACTTCCGGCACCTGATCGACCGGCTGCACGCCGCCGGGATCGGCGTGCTGCTCGACTGGGTGCCCGCCCACTTCCCGATGGACGACTGGGCCCTGGCCCGCTTCGACGGCACCCCCCTGTACGAGCACGCCGACCCCTCGCGGGGGGAGCACCCCGACTGGGGGACCTACGTCTTCGACTTCGGCCGCCGCGAGGTGCGCAACTTCCTGGTGGCCAACGCGGTGTACTGGCTGGAGGAGTTCCACGTCGACGGCCTGCGGGTGGACGCCGTCGCCTCCATGCTCTACCTGGACTACTCCCGGGGCGAGGGCGAGTGGACCCCCAACGTCTTCGGCGGCCGGGAGAACCTCGACGCGGTGGAGTTCATCACGGAGCTGAACGCGGTCTGCTACCGCAAGGTCCCCGGCATCGTCACGATCGCCGAGGAGTCCACGGCCTGGCCGGGGGTGACGCTCCCGACCGAGCTGGGCGGGCTCGGCTTCGGGTTCAAGTGGAACATGGGCTGGATGCACGACACGCTCCAGTACCTCTCGCACGAGCCGATTTATCGGCAGTACCACCATCATCAGATGACATTTGCGCTGATGTATGCGTTCAGCGAGAACTTCGTGCTTCCGCTCTCCCACGACGAGGTCGTCCACGGCAAGGGCTCGCTCCTCGGCAAGATGCCGGGCGACGAGTGGCAGCGGTTCGCCACCCTCCGGGCGCTCTACGCCTTCATGTGGGCGCACCCCGGCAAGAAACTCCTCTTCATGGGCTCGGAGTACGGCCAGGGCGGCGAGTGGTCGGAGGAGCGCGGGCTCGACTGGTGGGTCCTCGACTTCGACGGGCACCGGGGCGTGCAGCGGCTCACCGCCGACCTCAACCGGATCTACCGGCAGAGCCCGGCGCTCTGGGAGCTGGACTGCCAGCCGAACGGCTTCCGCTGGATCAACGCCGACGACGCCTCCGGCAACGTCTTCTCCTTCGTGCGCTACTCCGACCAGGGTTCGATCGTCGTCTGCGTCGCCAACCTCGCCGGCGTCCCGCACGAGACGTACCGGCTGGGCCTTCCCCGCCCCGGCGTCTGGGAGGAACTGCTCAACACCGACGCCCTGGAGTACGGCGGCGGCGGGGTGGGCAACCTCGGCTCGGTCGTGGCCGACGACGAGCCGTGGGACGGCCTCCCCTGCTCGGTTCAGCTCCGCCTGCCCCCGCTGGGCGTCCTCTGGTTCCGCCCGGCGAAGTGACAAATCCTGACAGTTTCTCAAAGACAGTCACAGGTAGGTCACAGGTCTCAGGAGCCCCACCAATCACCACTTACTCTTGAGCCGCGCCGGCCCTTGGCCAGGCGCGAGATCTAGATTCGTCGCGCCTTGTACGGCGCATGCGGCGAATCGCTGTGAGGGGGCCCATGCGATCCACCGCCGGCCGCGCCGACTCCACGACGGCCACCCGGGCGAACCCAGGCGACCTTCGGCCGGTACGGCCACAGGCCGCCGGCTCCGCCCGTACCGGGCGCGGCTAGCACCGGCTCAGGCCGGCGGTCTTCGCAGGGGAATCAGACGTTTTCATGTGGCGGGGAGAGGTCGGCGCCCGCAGGCGCCGGCGGCCACTCAGGAGGAACCATCCAGTGAAACTCAGCAGAACACTCGGCGTCATAGCCGCGACGGCCGTCGCCGCGGCCACGCTCGGCGCGGTGCCGACGGCACAGGCGGCCAGCGCCGGCACGGCCGTACCGATCATCGGAGAATCGGTTCTGGAGCGTGCCACGGACAAGAACCTGATCCGGGCCATCGTCCACCTCAACTCGGCCGCCGCGAAATCCGGGGTGATGGAGCGGGCCGAGGCCGTCTCCAAGAAGTCGTTCGTGGCCACCCAGGCCGAGAACAACCCGTTCTTCGTCATGCAGCTCGACAAGAAGGCGCTCGACCAGCTCAAGAAAGAGCCCGCCGTCACCTCGATCCTGCCGGACGTGCCGATCCCCGCCGCGGTGAGCTCCACCGTCAAGCTGATCGGCGCCGACAAGGTGCACAAGGCGGGGAACACCGGCTCCGGCCAGTCGATCGCGATCGTCGACTCGGGGATCGACACCGACCACCGGGCCTTCCGCGGCCGGATCACCCAGGAAGCCTGCTTCTCCAGCAAGGACTCCGAAGCCGAAACCTCCTCCCTCTGCCCCCGGGACGCGAGCTCGTCCATCGGCAAGGACGCCGCGGACGTGGACACCGACGAGTGCGAGCACGGCCGCTCGAACATCTGCCGCCACGGCACGCACGTCGCGGGCATCGCGGCGGGCGAGGGTGGCGAATCCGGCGGACACGACGGGGACCGGACCTCCGGCACCCGCCGCGACGACGACGATGACGATGACGATGACGACCGCGATCACAGGCGGTCCGGCGACGGTGTCGCGCCCGGGGCGTCCATCATCCCGATCCAGGTGTTCAGCCGCTTCGACGAGGACGACTGCAAGCCCTACACCGGGGAACGCCAGGAGTGCGTCATGGCCTTCGCCTCCGACGTCAAGCGTGGTCTCGCCTACGTCGCGACGCTGACGGACGGCCACCGGATCGCGGCGGTCAACCTGAGCCTCGGGCTCGGCCGGCACACCGGCGCCTGTGACACCGACCCCCTCGCCGGACTGCTCAAGGCCGAGATCGACGCTCTCTACGCCAAGGGTGTGGCGACCGTCGTCGCGGCCGGCAACGACGGCCGGACCGGGGTCGCCTCCCCCGCCTGCCTCAGCAACGCGATCACCGTCGGGGCGACCGACGACGACGACCGGGTGGCCCGCTTCTCCAACCGGGGCCCGCTGCTCGACCTCTTCGCGCCCGGCGACGACGTCGTCTCCGCCGTACCCGGCGGCTGGGACTCGCGGGACGGCACCTCGGCCGCCGCGCCGCACGTCGCGGGGGCCTTCGCCCTGCTCCGGCGGGCGAACCCGGAGGCCACGATCGCGGCCATGCTGGCCAAGCTGCAGGAGACCGGTAAGCCGATCGCCTACACGGTCGACGGCCGGCCGATCGTCACCAAGCGCATCGACCTCGGCGCGGCGCTGATCAAGCCGAACCCCACGGCCACCCCCACCCCTACCCCCACGCCCACCCCCACGGCGACCAAGACCCCGACCCCTTCCCCGAGCGACGGCGAGTCGCCGACCCCCAAGCCGACCAACGGCGGGACGCCGACTCCCAAGCCAAGCGAGACCCGGACACCGACCCCCACTCCCACCCCCACCCCGACGCCTACGCCGACCCCCACCCCCTCGCCGACCCCGACGCCGACCCCGTCCTCGCCTCCCCGGGGGCCCGCCAACGGCAACGTCTACACCGGGCCCGTGGCGAACCCCGCGCCGGTGCCGCCCCGATGCGCACGCGGTACGGGCACGCGGCCGCTGGGTGCGGCCCAGTGGGCGAAGGAGGCGAAGCGCGGCACCCTGAGGTTCACCGACGCCCGCGTCCTGTGCTACCTCACGCTGGCCCAGAACCAGAGCAAGGTCTTCGCCGAGCTGCGGAACGCCGGCTCGCTCGCCCGGGCCGCCGCGGTGCTCGGCTACACCGGCACCGCCAAGCGGCAGATCTTCGACCGGGAGCTGCTCGCCTCCTGGCTCAACTGGGCGCACGGCGTCTACAACGCGAACAGCGTGCTGACCGGGAAGGCCACCTTCGGGTCGGCGATCAAGCTGGCCGAGCGTAACCGGGCGAACGGTGCGACCCCGGCCGCCGAGCTGCTCAAGAACGCCAAGTTCCTCCGCACGTATGTCAACACCCCCAAGACGGGGCGGTAACTCCCCCACTTCAGGAGCGGACCGGACGGATATCCCGTTCGGTCCGCTCTTGCGTTCCGGTCCGGCCCCGGCCGACACCGTTGAGTACGGGGTGGCGAGAGGTCCGCGGAGCAGGGGCTCAACCGCCGGGTCCTCCGCTTCGGCGGACGCCGTGGGGCACGGCGGCTCACCGCCGCCCGCCCGGGAAGCCCTCCGGCTCTACCCGGCGACAAATCCTTACGTATCTCGAACAATGATCACATAAAGGCCACAGCGTCCAAAACCCCCATCAATCACTGCTTACTCTTAAGCCGCCTAGCGCTCTGCCAGGCATCAACCATGATTCGCCATGCCTGGTACGGCGTATGCGGCGAATCACTGTGAGGGGGCCCATGTGATCCACCGCCGGCCGCGTCGTCCCCCCGACGGACGCGCGAACCCACCCGGCGGCCCCGGTACGGCTCCAGGCCGCCGGCCTTGCCCGTACCCCGCCCGCGTCCGGCGAGCCGAACCGGCCCGGACCACCGATCCTCACATGGGCACCGGACGACTTTCGCGTTACGGGGAAGGGCCGGCGACGCCGGCGACCACCCCAGGAGGAACCTCAAGGTGAAACTCAGAAAGACCCGCGGCGCCGTCGCCGCGACCGCCGTGGCCGGGGCGACGCTCACCGCGATGGCCGTCGCCGTGGCGGCACTCGCCGTGGCACCGGCCGCGCAGGCGACCACCGCCGCGACGGCGGCCCCGAGCACCGGTCAAACCGTCGTCGACCTCGGCGCGGCGCCGCTCAGGCCGACCTCGGTCGACACCCCGACCTCGGACCCCAGCGAATACCCCACCGAAACCCCCACTCCGGAACCAAGCGAAACCCCCACCCCGACCCCTACGCCCACCCCCTCGCCGACCCAGTCCCCGCCGCCGAAGGGCCCGGCCGTCAACCCCGCGCCGGTACCGCCGCAGTGCGCGCGCGGTACGGACACGCAGCCGCTCACCGCCGCCCGATGGGCCAAGGAAGCCAAGCCCGGCAATCTCACGTTCACCGACGCCCGCGTCTCCTGCTACCTCGCCCTGGCCCAGTACCAGAGCGAGATCTTCGCCGAGGTGCGGAACGCCGGCTCGCTCGCCCGGGCCGCCGCGGTGCTCGGCTACACCGGCACCGCCAAGCGTCGGATCCTCGACCGGGAACTGCTCGCCTCCTGGCTCAACTGGGCACACGGCGTCTACAACGTCAACAGCGTGCTGACCGGGAAGACCACCTTCGGGTCGGCGATCAAGCTGGCCGAACGTAACCGGGCGAACCGCGCCGTCCCCGCCGCCGAGCTGCTCAAGAACGCCAAGTTCCTCCGCACGTACGTCAACACCCCCAAGACGGGTCGGTAACCCGACCCCAGGAGCGGGCCGGACGGCTGGACACCCCGTTCGGTCCGCTCTTACGTTCCGGTTCGACATAGGCTGACACCATGGAAGCCGCGAAAGTGCTCATGGAGACGGTCAGCAAGGTACGTCGCCGACGGACGGCGCCGCTCGTCCTCGAACTCGACCTCACCGAAGGTCTGCTCGAAGGGCCTCCCGCCGACCCACTCGCCGCGCTCCTGTCGATGCGCAAGCCCCGCCTCGCCGACGTGCTCACCGCGTTGAAGCGGGCGCGGACCGACCACCGGGTGACGGCGCTCATCGTGAAGATCGGCGGAAACCGGCTCGGCATCGGGATGGTCCAGGAGCTGCGTACCGCCGTACAGGCCCTGCGGGAAGCCGGCAAGCTGACGGTCGCCTACAGCGAGACCTTCGGCGAGTTCGGCGCCGGAACCATCCCGTACTACCTCGCGACGGCGTTTGAGCGGATCTATCTCCAGCCGTCGGGCGACCTCGGCCTCACCGGGGTGTCGATCGAGGCGCGCTTCGTGCACGACGCGCTGAGCAAGCTCGGCGTGGAGTACCAGCTGGGCCAGCGCCACGAGTACAAGTCCGCGGCGGACATGTTCACCAAGAGCACGATGACGGAGGCGCACCGGGAGTCCGTCGCACGGATCGCCGCCTCGGTCACCGAACAGGTCGTCTCCGCCGTCGCCACCTCGCGCGGCCTCACCGAAGACCAGGTCAAAGAGCTGATCGACCGCGGTCCGTTCCTCGGCCCGGAGGCGCTCGCGGCCGGACTGGTCGACAAACTGGCCTACCGCGACGAGGTCTACGACGAGGTCAAGGCCTCGGTCCGCCGCACCGAGGAGCCGGAGCTCCTCTATGTGTCCCGGTACCACCGGGGCGGGATCGCCGGGAAGCTCCCGCACCGGAGCGGCGACCAGGTCGTGGCGCTGGTGCACGGCACCGGCATGATCCGTCTCGGCCGGAGCGGGCGGAGCCCCCTGGGGGGCGGCGGCGCGCTCGGCTCCGACACGATCTGCGCGGCGCTGCGGTCCGCCCGGCGCGACGAGAAGGTGAAGGCGATCGTCCTGCGGGTCGACAGCCCCGGCGGATCCTACGTCGCCTCCGACTCCATCTGGCGTGAGGTCGTGCTCGCCAAGAAGGCCGGCAAGCCGGTCGTCGTCTCCATGGGCGACGTGGCCGCCTCGGGGGGATACTTCATCTCCATGGCCGCGGACGCCATCGTGGCCCAGCCGGGCACCCTCACCGGCTCCATCGGCGTGTACGGCGGCAAGCCGGTCCTCGCCGAGCTCTTCCACCGGATCGGGATCGGATCCGAATTCGTGGAGGAAGGCGCCAACGCGGGCATCTTCTCCACGAGCCGTGAGTTCTCCGCCGGCGAGTGGGAGCGGATCAACGCCTGGCTCGACCGAATCTATGAGGATTTCGTGGGCAAGGTGGCCAAGGGCCGGGGGATGGACCGGGACCGGGCCCACGATCTCGCCCGGGGCCGGGTGTGGACCGGCGCCGACGCCAGGGAACGCGGCCTCGTGGACGAACTGGGCGGACTCGAGGACGCCATGTCCATCGCGCGGAAGCGCGCAGGCCTCCCCATCGACGCCCACGTACGGACATATCCGCGTATGCACCCGCTGGAGCGGCTCCGCCAACCGGACTCCAGCGACGACAAATCCGCGGCACTCTCCCGGCTACGCCTCGAAGCCTGGGGACCGCTCGCCCACGTGGCCGCCCAGCTCGGACTCCCCGCCTCCGGGCCGCTCATCCTCCCCGGCAACTGGACCGTCCGCTGACCGACTTACAGCCGGCAGACCGACCATGAGCGACGACTTCACCGAGGCCATGGGCCAGCTCGCGGGCGGCGTCGCCGTCGTCTGCGTCCGCGACGGACGCGACGACATCGGCACCACCGTGACCTCCTTCACCTCCGTGTCCCTGGACCCCCCACTTGTCCTCGCGTGCCTGGCCACCGAGTCCTACATGAGCGAAATCCTCGGCGGGCGCTGGGCCGCCACCCTGCTCTCCGCCGGCCAGACCACCCTCGCCAGCCGCTTCGCCAGCCCCGGCCGCCCCAGCGCCCGGCTCCTCCTCGCCGGCGTCCCGCACCACCGCGGCCGATACAGCGACGCCTTCATCGTCGACGGCGGGGTGGCGGCCGTCGAATGCGAAACCGTCCGGCAATTCGAAGCCGGAGACCACACCCTCTTCATCGCCCAAGTCCACGCCGTCGACTACGCCACCCCCACCGCCAAACCCCTGATCCGACTACGTGGGCGTTACCGCGCTTTTGAACATTGACGGCAGTCGGTTCATTTACCCGGTTGGGCGAGGGGCCGGGCAAGCAAGAGCTGCTCGGGTGACAACCTTGGACGTGCGATGCCCCGTTAAGTGAGCCCGAGCCTACAAGAACAGTATTTTTAAACATTGACCGCGGACGGTTCATGCCGCACAAAAAGCGCGCGGCACGAACCGCCGCGCGCATTCTCGCGCCGCAAAGAACGCGGCGCGAGAAGTGCGGATGTAGCGCGACCGACCCTAAGATCCAGCCGTACTTACAACCCTGACCCGGGGAACCTGAAAAGAACTTACCGGCTTTCCCTTACCCGGATCGTTCCTACCGGGGGTGGGCACGTGCGCGCTCGAAACGCCCCCGCGATCTGGACTGAGCGATCTTGCGTCGCGCCGGCGGCGCAAGATCGGGAGGGAAGACGCGGGTTACCGGCGTTTCGAGCCGGCCGAGCGAAGGCTCGGCCAAAAAATACAGGCCCTTAACGGCGACCTCTCTTAACACGGTCCCCAAGTCCGTTGTTCTCACCTGGGCCCTGCTTACAAGAGTGGGCACCCCTGATTCACCCAGTCCTACATGAGGGGCCGAGCAAAGCTCGGCCCCTCATGGCGGGGATCAGCCCAAGCCGTTTGCCTGGAGCCAGGCTTTGGCTACGGCGGGGGGGTCGTCTTTGTCGATGGAGATTCGCTTCATCATCTCCACGAGGCCTTCGGTGGTCAGTTTCTGGGAGATCGCGTCGAGGGTGGTCCGTACCGTGTCGTTCACTCCCGCCTTGTTGACGAGCGGGGTGACGTTCTGCGCGCTGAAGACGTTCTTAGGGTCTTGGAGCGAGACGAGACCGTCGGTGAGGATCCTGGGGTCGGTGCTGAAGACGTTCCCGACCTGGACTTTCCCGCTCTGCAGGGCGTCGGCCGTGGCGGCGGCGGTCGGCTCCCACCGCTTGAAGGTCAGGCCGTAGACCTCCTGGAACTGGGCTTCGCGGCGCTTCTTGAACTCCGCCGGACCGCCGACCGCCAGGGTCTTGGAGACCTTGGCCAGGTCTTCGATCGTGGCCAGGCCCAGCTTGGTCGCGGTGGCCTTCGTCACGGTCAGGGTGTCCTTGTCCTCGGCGCTCGAGGACGTGAGCAGTTCCAAACCGGACGGGAGTTTGCTCTTCAACGCGGTGTTGACGTCGTCGGTGGTCCCGGCTTTGTTCTCCGGGTCGAGGTAGGCGAGCAGGGCGCCGTTGTACTCGGGGACCACGGTGAGACCGCCGCTCTGCAGCTGCGGGTAGACCACGTCGCGGGCCCCCACGCTGAGTTTCTCCTCGACCTGGACCCCCTTGGCCTGGAGGGCCTGGGAGTAGATCGAGGCGAGGAGCGTGCTTCCCGGGAAGTCGAACCCACCGATGATCACCTTGGTGGCGTCCGGCTGCGGGGTCGTGCCGCCGCCCGCCGTCGGCTGCGTGTTGAGAGGGTCTCCACCCCCGCACGCGGCTAGTGCCAGCGTCGCGGCCAGGACAACCGCGGCGTGGCGAACAATACGTATCATGACGCCACTTTTCCTTCCATGCCTATAGGTATTACAGACTTTATCCGACTTGGCCCCTCACCCCTGGCGAGACCAGCAGGCGCTGTGCGGCGACGAACGCCCCCTGAACCGCGAGGGCGAGCACGGCGACCAGCACGGCGCCGCCGACGGTGCTCGAAAAGTCCCTGGTCTGCAGCCCGTCGATGATGAACCGGCCCAGACCGCCGAGACCGACGAAGGCGGCCACGGTGGCGGTCGCCACGACCTGCACCGCCGCGGTGCGCATGCCCAGCAGGATCAGCGGCATCGCCACCGGCACGCAGACCCGGAACAGCACCTGGGGCCCGGTCATGCCCATCCCCACCGCGGCGTCCTGCAGATCGGCGTCCGCGCCCCGCACCCCTTCGTAGGTGTTGACCAGGATCGGCGGCACCGCCAGCGCGACCAGCGGGATGAGCACCGGCGCGGTCGTCCCCACCCCGAACAGCAGGACGACCAGCACGACGAGGCCGAGGGTCGGCAGCGCCCGCGCCGCGTTGGCCGAGACGACGGCGATCACCGCTCCCCGCCCGGTGTACCCGACGAGCATGCCGACCGGAAGCGCGATGAGCGCGGCGAGCAGGAGCGCGAGCCCGGAGAACTCCAGGTGCTCCAGGACGCGCTGCGGAATGCCGTACGGACCCGACCAGTTCTCGGGGTTCGCGAGGAAGTCCAGCAGGAAGTTCACGCCGTCCTCCTCGCCCGGGCCCACGGGGTCAGCAGCCGCTGCGCCAGGATGAGCACCCCGTCCGCCAGCACGGCGAGGGCGACGATCAACACGATCCCGACGATGATCGGGGTCGGGAACTGGCGCTGCCAGCCGTCGATGAACAGGTGGCCGAGCCCGCCCTTGCCGACGAGCGCGCCCACGCTGACCAGGCTGATGCTGGAGACCGTGGCCACCCGGAGCCCGGCGATCACCACGGGGACCGCGATGGGGAGCTCGACCTGGATCAGACGGCGCAGCGGCCGGAAGCCCATCGCGGTGGCCGCCTGCCGTACCGGATCGGGGACGGAGCCGAGTCCGTCGACGACCGCGGGGATGAGGACGGCCAGCGCGTAGAAGGTGAGCGGGACGACCACGATCGGCATCGTGGCGAGGATGAACACGTTGAGGAGGAGGACGAAGACCGCGAGGGAGGGCAACGAGTAGATCACGTTGATGATCCCGACCGTCGGCTGGTAGAGCCTCCGCCAGCGCGCGCACGCCAGGCCGACGGGCAGGGCGACCACGAGCCCGATGGCCACCGGGGCCAGGCCCATCACCACGTTGTCGACGAGGAGACCCCCGATCCGATCCGCGTTGCGACCGATCCAGTCCCAGCGGATCAACGGCTCCTCAGCCATGCAGCCCCCCGAGGAGGTCCTCACGGGAGACCGTGCCGACCGCCCGGCCGTCCCCGTCGAGGGCGACGGCGAGCCCGGTGACGGAGAGGACCGCCGCGTCGAGCGCGCCGCGGAGCGAGTCGTCCCGGCCGAAGCCGTGGTACGGCGTGAGCGCGGCCTCGGCCATCGTGCCCGCCGCGGGCAGCTCACTGGTCCGCGCCCAGCCCCGGGGCCGGCTGTCCTTGTCGAGCACGAGCAGCCAGGGGGCGTCCCGGTCCCGGGCTTCGACGACGTCGGTCCGCTCCGCGATGAGATTGTCGTCGCGCAGCCGTACCTCGCCCGCGGTGACCAGGGACAGCCGGCGGATCCCCCGGTCGCGGCCGAGGAATTCCCGGACGAAGTCGTCCGCGGGGTCGGCGAGGAGGGTCGCGGGGCCGGCGACCTGCGCCAGATGCCCGCCCACCTTGAACACGGCGATCCGGTCACCCAGTTTGATCGCCTCGTCGATGTCGTGGGTGACGAAGACGATGGTCTTGCGCAGCTCGCTCTGGAGCCGGAGGAGCTCGTCCTGGAGGCTGGTCCGCACGATCGGGTCGACGGCGCTGAACGGCTCGTCCATCAGCAGCACGGGCGGGTCGGCGGCGAGCGCGCGGGCCACGCCGACCCGCTGCTGCTGTCCGCCGGAGAGCTGGAACGGGTACCGTCCGGCCAGCCCGGGGTCGAGACCGACGAGTTCCAGGAGCTCCATCGCCCGTTCCCGCGCCTTGCGTTTGTCCCAGCGGAGCAGGTGGGGCACGGTCGCCACGTTGTCCACGATCTTGCGGTGCGGGAAGAGCCCCGCCTGCTGGATCACGTATCCGATCCCGCGGCGCAGGGTGGGCGGGTCGACCGTCGCGACGTCGACGCCGTTCAGCAGGATCCTGCCCTCGGTGGGGTCGATCATCCGATTGATCATCCGGAGCGAGGTGGTCTTGCCGCACCCCGACGGTCCCACAAAGACCGTGATCTCCCCGTTCGGGACCTCCAAGTCGAGGTCCGCGACGGCGACCGTGCCTCCGGCGTACCTTTTGGTGACACCCTCGAAGGTGATCACAGACGTCGTCCTCCTACCGGTTTGTGCCGCCCAGCGAGACCTGTGCGACCAGGTACGGCATTCGTGATCCGCAAACAGCCTATGTGGCTGCCGTACGATCTGTCCCCTCTTGCCCATGCATGCGGGGGCTACTCACCCTCATATGCCAGTAAACATCGGTACATGCTGCAAAGAAATTGATTCTCTTGGCATGATGGGCACGTCAAAGTCGATCCTTGGACCGGCCGAAATCCCGAACCGCCATGGGGGTGGCAGCGGGTTTCCGTGTTCCGCCCTGGCCCGAAATCCCGCCGAGTCTTTGTTTGAGGAGCCGTCACGTGGCCACGTCCCTCACCGATCACCGGCCACGGCGAGACCTCGTCGCCGGACTCTACGACCTGCACGCCGGCGCTCTCTACGCCTACTGCCACGACCAGCTCGGCGACCCGGGCACCGCCGCCGAATGCCTCATCGCCGCGTTCTCCCACGGGGACGACGCGGAGAGCCTGTTCGCCTGGACGCGCAAGGAGATCGCCGAGCGACGTGCCGCGCCCGCCGCGTCCCCGCTCACCATCGTGAACGACCCGGCCCGGGCTCTGATCGCCCGGGTCGTCCGGGAGCTCCGGCCGCGGCAGCGCGAGGTCCTCCTGCTCCACCTGGCGTGGAACATCACCGGAGACGCCCTGGCCCGGGTCCTCGACGTGGCGCCGGACACCGCCGCCGAACTCGTGGCCAACGCCCGGTCCCGGTTCGACAAGACCCTGGTGGTCATGCTCCGGTCGGAGCAGCCCGGAGCCGCGGACGCGGTGGCCCGGCTCGCGCAGGCCGGGCTCGGCCCCCTGCTCGCCAGGCTCCCCTGGCCCTATCCCCCACGGGAACTCCGCGGCCGGATCCTGCGGGAGATCTCCGCCGTCGACCAGGCCGCCATGCCCGCCCCCGCCGCCCCGGCCGTCACGGTGAGCCCCCCTGCCGTCCCGCCGGCGCCGCCGTCATCCCATCCCCTGCCCCGTCGCTCCCCCGCCGGCGGGGACATGCTCACCGGCGACGAGCACCCCGCGGCGCCCCCCACGCCCTGGGACCGGGAACCCGCCGCGCCCCACCAGGCCCGGTCGCGCAACCCTTCGACCAGGCACCCGTATCGGCGGCAGGATCCGGACGCCCCCCGCCTCGACGAGTCCACCCAGCCGGTCCCCGAAATCCACGACGCCGACCTCCCGGCGGCGGCGCCGGAGGGCCTCGACCGGGTGGCCGACCCCGTGCGCCCCGCCCCGCCCGTGCCTTCGTCCGGCCCGGAGTCCGGCAGCTGGTTCACCAAGACGCGACCCGAGGAGTTCGGTACGGCGGACGCGGCGAAGGACGACGACGACCGGTCGTGGTTCTCGCGCTTCCGCTCGGACGACCGGAACATCGACTGGCTCTGGGAGGCGGTGGGCTTGATCCTCTGTCTCGGCATCGCCGCGATGGCGATCGTCTACATCAACACCTGACGGCACCCGCCCCTGAACTAGAACACATTCTCATTTTTCCTGTCATGACAGATCATCCGACCCGCTGCCCACGTCGGCAAGTCAGGTATCGCCAGGTGTCTGGTGACCGATCGGTAACCACTCGCGGGCGAGCCCCCATCAGATAACGTGTTTTCATGCGCACTCCGCATACGGCGCCCGACCACGGTGAGGCGGCGGCACGGCGCCGCCCCGCCGCGACAACTGTGTGCACCGATGCGGAAGCCGGGACCACCGCGGGCACCCACGGCGGAGCCCGATCCCGCAACCAGCGACAGCGCCGCAAACGCATCGTCGCCGCCGCGGCGGCCCTCGCCTCCCGGGGAGGCGTCGAGGCGATGCAGATGCGGACCGTCGCCGAACGTTCCGGCGTCGCCCTCGGCACGCTCTACCGCTACTTCCCCTCCAAGATGGACCTCGTCGTCGCCGTCGTCGCCGAAGAGATCGACCTGCTGGAGGCGAGCATCGAACGGCGCCCGCCCGGCGCCCCCACCGCCTCCGGCCGCGCGGTCGACGTCCTCATGCGCGCCACCCGAGGGCTCATGCGCGAGCCCGAACTGGCCGACGCCCTCATCCGCTCGCTGATCACGGCGGAGGACGGCATCCCCTTCATCGACCGGATGGCCGCCCTGCTGCTCCGCGTGGCCGCGGGCGGGATCACCACCGGCCAGGCCTCCGAGGAGCAGCGCATCCTCGCCGGCTCACTCGCCGGCGTCTGGCTCCACGAACTCCTGGAACTCCTCCGCGCCCGCCGCACCATGGACCAGGTCCAAACCCGCATCGAGATAATCGCGCACCGCCTCTTCTCCGATCTCTAGGCGAAAGTACGGGCCTAAGCCGGATCGCGCCCGTACGGAATGTCACACATCTGCGGCCTAGACCTTTCGCTTACCCCCGTACCGCATGTCTGCCTTCTGAGGTGCGAAAGCGCAGCAGCCCGTACGGCGACAGAAGGGTCGATGTCTCCAGCGTGTCCACGGTGTCGGGTGCGAACCGAAGGGGGGATACCCCCCTGGGGTAGACAACACACCCCATCGGGGTATAGGTTTGAGTCGTCAGCGACTGAAGGAGCAATCTGATGAGCGAGAGCCAGTTCACGGTCAGCGGGATGACGTGCGGCCACTGCGTGATGTCGGTCAAGGAGGAGGTCGGCCAGATCCCCGGAGTGAAGGAGATCGACGTCGACCTCGCCTCCGGCACGGTCAAGGTCGTCTCCGAGGGCCCCGTCGACACCGACGCGGTGCGCGCGGCCGTCACCGAGGCCGGTTATCAGCTCGTGGGCTAGCCAGCACCACCCTGCACGGAAGGAAGCACGATGACGACCACGGTCGCCGGAGAGGCACGGGCTGTGGCCCCCCGCCAGATCGAACTCGCCGTCAAGGGGATGACCTGCGCATCCTGCGCGTCGAGAATCGAGCGGCGCCTCAACAAGCTGGACGGTGTCACCGCCACCGTCAACTACGCCACGGAGAAGGCCAAGGTCACCTTTGCCGACACGTACTCCCCCGAGGACCTCGTCGCCGAGGTGGAGAAGGCCGGCTACTCGGCCGAGTTGCCGCGGGCCGCGGCTCCCGAGGCGGCAAGCGAGAGCGAGGACTCCGGGGAGGACCGCGCGCTCTCGGCGCTGCGGACCCGGCTGCTCGTCAACATCGTGCTCTCCGTGCCGGTCATCGCGTTCGCGATGATCCCTCCGCTCCAGTTCACCTACTGGCAGTGGGCGTCCCTCGTCCTGGCCGCCCCGGTGATCGTCTGGGGGGCCCTGCCCTTCCACGTCGCCGCGTGGAAGAACCTCAAGCTCGGTACGGCCACCATGGACACCCTGGTCTCCATGGGGACGATCGCCGCCTTCCTGTGGTCGGTGTGGGCGCTCTTCGTGGGCGGCGCGGGGGTCCCCGGGCTCACCCACGGGTTCTCCCTGACCGCCGGGCACGGCGGAGCCGCGATCTACCTCGAGGTCGCCGCCGGTGTCACCACGTTCATCATCGCGGGGCGCTACTTCGAGGCGCGATCCAAGCGCCGGGCGGGCGCCGCGCTGAAAGCCCTGCTTGAGCTGGGGGTGAAGGACGTCGCCGTCCTGAAGGACGGGGTCGAGCAGCGGATTCCGATCGATCGGCTGCAGCCGGGCGACGGTTTCGTGGTCCGTCCCGGCGAGAAGATCGCCACAGACGGCGTCGTCGAGGACGGCTCGTCCGCCGTCGACGCGAGCATGCTCACCGGTGAGTCGGTTCCGGTGGAGGTCCGTCCCGGCGACCACGTCGTGGGTGCGACGGTCAACGCCGGGGGGCGCCTGGTGGTCCGGGCCACCCGGGTCGGCTCCGACACCCAGCTCGCCCAGATGGCGAAGCTGGTGGAGGACGCCCAGAACGGCAAGGCCCAGGTGCAGCGGCTCGCCGACCGGGTCTCGGGGATCTTCGTCCCCATCGTGATCGTGATCGCCCTGGGGACCCTCGGCTTCTGGCTGGGGACCGGGGCGGGGGCGACCGCGGCCTTCACCGCCGCGGTGGCGGTCCTGATCATCGCCTGCCCCTGCGCCCTGGGGCTGGCCACGCCGACCGCGCTCCTGGTGGGGACGGGTCGCGGTGCGCAGCTCGGGATTCTGATCAAGGGTCCGGAGGTGCTTGAGTCGACCCGCCGGGTGGACACCGTGGTGCTCGACAAGACCGGCACGGTGACCACCGGGAAGATGGCGCTGACCGACGTCCGCACCGCGGCGGGCGAGGACGCCGCCGAGGTTCTCCGCCTCGCGGGGTCGCTGGAGAACGCCTCCGAGCACCCCATCGCCCAGGCGATCGCCCAAGGCGCCGCCGAGCGTACGGGCACCCTGCCCGGCCTGTCGGACTTCGCCAACATCGAAGGTCTGGGAGTCCGCGGCGTCGTCGAGGGGCACCGGGTCCTGGTCGGCCGGAGCAGGCTCCTGGTGGAGGAGGGCCTGGACTTCCCCGCCGAGCTCACCGAGGCGATGGAGTCGGCTCAGGCCGAGGGCCGTACCGCGGTGGCGGTCGGATGGGACGGCCGGGCACGCGCCGTCCTGGTCGTCGCGGACACGATCAAGCCCACCTCACGTGCGGCGATCGAGCAGCTGCGGAGCCTCGGGCTGCGGCCGATGCTGCTCACCGGGGACAACCGGACCGTGGCCGCCTCGGTGGCCCGCGAGGTCGGGATCGACCCGGACGACGTGATCGCCGAGGTGCTCCCCAAGGACAAGGTCGACGTGGTGCGCCGGCTTCAATCCGAGGGCCGTGCGGTGGCGATGGTGGGCGACGGGGTCAACGACGCCGCCGCGCTCGCCCAGGCGGACCTGGGCCTGGCCATGGGAACCGGCACCGACGTCGCCATCGAGGCCTCCGACCTGACCCTGGTCCGGGGTGACCTGCGGGCCGCGGCGGACGCCATCCGGCTGTCGCGGCGGACCCTCGGCACCATCAAGGGCAACCTGTTCTGGGCGTTCGCCTACAACGTCGCGGCGCTTCCGCTCGCGGCGGCGGGGCTGCTCAACCCGATGATCGCCGGAGCGGCGATGGCCTTCTCCTCGGTCTTCGTGGTCTCCAACAGCCTCAGGTTGCGACGCTTCAAGTGACCCCGGCCTTCCGGCCCCCCACCCGCCCGGGTGGGGGGCCGGTTCCATGCCGCGCCGGCGATCCGCCCCGGACGCCGTACCGAAACGGGGTCCGCGGCGGGACGGCCGGGGCTTTAGGAGGAGAGGGAGGGCCGGGAGAGCGGGACGACCTCGCGGAAGATGCCGGCCGCGGGGGTGGCGCCGGCCAGGGCGTCCGCGGCGAGCACCACCGCCGCCGCCGTGTAGGCGCTCCGCTCGTCGGGGTAGTGCCGGTCGTTGGCGAACTGGTACCCGGTCCAGTAGGAGCCGTCGTCGTGCCGGAGGTACTGGATCTCGGCGAAGATCCTTACCGCGCGCTCCCGGTCCCCGATCGCCTCCAGGGCCATCACCAGCTCGCTCGACTCCGCCCCGGTGACCCAGGGCTGGTCGGCGACGCAGCGTACGCCGAGCCCCGGGACGACGAAGGTGTCCCACGACGCCGCCAGCCGCTCGAACGCCGCGGCCCCCCGTACGGCTCCGCCCAGGATGGGGTAGTACCAGTCCATCGACCAGCGGCTCTTGTCGGCGAAGAGTTCCGGTCTGGCGACGAGCGCGTGCTGGAGCCGGTCCGCGGCGAGCTCCCAGTCGGGCTGGGGGTCGCCCATGCATTCGGCGAGCAGGATCCCGCAGCGCAGCGCCTGATGGATCGAGGAGCATCCGGTGAGCAGGGACTGGTCGCTCGGCGCGCCGTCCTCGTCGCGTTTCCAGATGATGTCGCCCTCGGCCGTCTGCAGCCCGACGACGAAGGTCAGCGCGCGCCGCACATGGGGCCACATGCGCCGGGCGAACCCCGTGTCCCCGGTGATCAGCAGCTCGTGCCAGACGCCGACCGCGATGTAGGCGGCGTGGTTGCTCTCCCCGCCCCGCTCGACGGCCTCCCCGCGGACCACCTTGATCGGCCAGGAGCCGTCGGGCCGCTGATGCCGTACCAGCCAGTCGTAGGCGTGCCGGGCCTCGTCCCGCAGGCCGCCCACGGTCAGCGCCATCGCGCACTCGATGTGGTTCCACGCGTCGACGTGGCCTTCCGGCCAGGGGATGCCGCCGTCCGGTTCCTGAACCGCCGCGATGCTCCCGGCTGTGGCGCGTACGGCCGCGGCGGAGACGATGCCGGGTATCTCGGGGGTCACACGGTCTCCGGTTTGCGTGCGTAGAGGACGACGCTCTTGCCGAGGACGGGGTTGAGCACGGTTTCGGCGAGCCTGGTCACCGCCGGCCGCTGCATGATGTCCCAGACGAGCAGGTCGTGGTACGCCTTGGCGATCGGGTGGTCGGCGTTGTCCAGCCCGACCGCGCATTTGATCCACCAGTAGGGCGTGTGCAGGGCGTGCGCGTGGTGATGGATCCCGATCTCCAGCCCTGTCGCCTTAAGCTTCGCCTTGAGCTCCGCCAGGGTGTAAATCCGGATGTGCCCTCCCGGGGCGGTGTGGTACGCCTCGGACAGGGCCCAGCAAACCCGCTCGGGGAGGAAGCTCGGCACCGTGACCGCGACATGGCCGCCCGGTTTGAGTACCCGCACGATCTCCCGCATGGCCGCCATGTCGTCGGGGATGTGCTCAAGCACCTCGGCCGCGATCACGCAGTCGAATCCGCCGTCCTCGAACGGCATGCTCAGCGCGTCCCCGGCGACCGTCTCGGCCGTCGCCCCCTCGGGTACCTCCCCCGCCTTGTCCATTGCGGCGAACATCCCGGCCACCTTGTCGAGCTCCTCGGGGTCCTGATCGAAGGCGACCACGTCGGCGCCTCTCTTCAGCACCTCGAAGGCGTGTCGCCCGCCACCGCACCCGAGATCCAGCACCCGATCGCCCGGCCCCAGCGGGAGATGGGCGAAGTCGACGGTCAGCACGAGACCGATCCTTTCGTTCAGAGGTTTGTCATGCGTCAGCCGTACGTGACTTGATGGTCTCGTGATAGATCTCCGCGGTCCGGGTGGCGACCGCGCGCCAGGTGTAGCGTTCCTGGACCCGCCGGTATCCGGCCTGGCCCACCCGTTCCCGCAGCGCGGCCGAGTCGTGCAGCCCGCGCAGCGCGGCCGCGAGCTCCTCCGGGTCGCCCGGGGGCACCTGGACGGCCGCGTCCCCCACCACTTCGGGGAGCGCGCCGGTCCGTGAGACGACCAGCGGCGTCCCGCACGCCATGTGCTCCACCGCGGGGAGGGAGAAACCCTCGTACAGCGAGGGGACGACGGAGATCTCCGAGGTGGCGATGAGCTCGCCGAGTTCGTCGTCGGAGATCCCGTGCACGAACCGCACCCGATCGCCGAGCGCCAGCTCCGAGACGAGCGACTCGGTGGGGCCGCCGGGGGTCGGCTTGCTGACCACGGTGAGGGTGACGTCGCGTTCGGTGGCGAGTTTGGCGACGGCCCGGAGCAGCGTCGCCACCCCTTTCATGGGGGAGTCGGCACTGGCCACGGCGATGATCCGGCCTTTGACCCTGGGGAGTTCGGGGCGGGGCCGGAAGTACCGGGTGTCCACCCCGAGCGGGATCAGGCGCATGTTCTCCCGGGGCACCCGGAAGTCCCGGTGGATGTCGTCGAGCGAGGATCCGGAGACGGTGAGGATGGGGTTGAGCCGGGGGGCGACCCGGCGCTGCATCCGGACGAATCCGTACCACCGGCGCAGGCTCAGGCGCCGGGTGCCGCGGGCGGCCTCCAGCTCGATCCTGCGGTCGACGCTGATCGGATGGTGGACGGTGCCCACCAGCGGGAAGAGCTTGCCGATGCCGAGCATCCCGTAGCCCAGGACCTGGTTGTCCTGGACGACGTCGAAGTCGCCGCGGCGTTTGCGGAGTTCCCGCAGGACCCGCAGGCTGAAGGTGAGCGGCTCGGGGAACCCGCCGGTCCACATCGTGGCGACCTCGAGGAGGTCGATCAGGTCCCGGTACTCGCCGAGGGCGGGGGTCCGGAACGGGTCCTCGTCCCGGTAGAGGTCGAGACTGGGCACCTTGTTGAGGACGACGCCTTCGTCGAGCTCGGGGTAGGGCTGTCCGGAGAAGACCTCGACGTGGTGCCCGAGGGCGACGAGTTCCCGGCTTAAGTGGCGGACGTAGACACCTTGGCCGCCGCAGGTGGGTTTGCTGCGGTAAGAGAGCAACGCGACTCGGAGCGTGTCCGGTCCGGCCAATGCCGCGACCTCCTCTCGCTTCGCCGTACGGGGCGCGACGTGAGCCTTGATCTTAGCTTGCAAAATCAACTTGCCCTTATGTGGGGTTAGGGGTGATGTGAAATTGTTCTCATCTGGGCAACCACCTCTCCGATCTGCGATCTTAAGGAGTGCTGTGTGCCACCTGTGAGAACTCGTTCTACCGACGGGGGCGGACTCTGGCGGGCCAGGGATGGGAGGGCGTGGACACTCGGGGTACATTCGCCAGGCACGGGAGATTTTGCCCCATAAGTAGTGGTCAAATCAGAATCCAGGAGGGTCCGTTGGCCAGGCGCGCACTGATCACCGGCATAACCGGGCAGGACGGCTCCTACCTCGCAGAGCACCTGCTGCGTGAGGGGTACGACGTCTGGGGCCTCGTCCGCGGCCAGGCCAATCCCCGGGTGACCCGCGTCCGCAGGTTGCTGGAGGACATCAGGTTCGTCGGAGGCGATCTGCTGGATCAGGGATCGCTCATCTCGGCGGTGGAGAAGGTCCAGCCCGACGAGGTCTACAACCTGGGCGCGATCTCGTTCGTCCCCCTCTCCTGGGAGCAGGCCGAGCTCACCGCCGAGGTCACCGGGATGGGGGTGCTCCGGGTCCTGGAGGCGATCCGCGTCTGTTCCGGAATCTCGTCCTCCCGATCTCCCAAATCCGGACAAATCCGCTTCTATCAAGCTTCGTCGTCGGAGATGTTCGGGCAGGTGCGGGAGTCGCCGCAGACCGAGCGGACCCCCTTCCACCCCAGATCGCCCTACGGGGTGGCCAAGACCTACGGCCACTTCCTCACCCAGAACTACCGCGAGTCGTACGGGATGTTCGCGGTCTCCGGGATCCTGTTCAACCACGAGTCGCCCCGGCGCGGAGCCGAGTTCGTGACCCGCAAGGTCTCCCTCGGGGTGGCCAGGATCAAACTGGGCCTCGCCTCGGAGCTACGGCTCGGCAACCTCGACGCCCGCCGCGACTGGGGGTACGCCGGGGACTACGTACGGGCGATGCACCTCATGGTCGCCGCGGACCGGCCGGACGACTACGTGATCGGCACCGGGCGCACCCACTCGGTGCGGGAGCTGGTCGCCGCCGCCTTCGAGGCCGTCGGCCTGGACTGGGAGCGGTACGTCGTCTTCGACCAGTCCCTGCGCAGGCCGGCCGAGGTGGACCTGCTCTGCGCGGACCCCAAGGAGGCGAAGGCCAGGCTGGGCTGGGAGCCGTCGGTGTCGTTCGAGGACCTCGTGGCGATGATGGTCGAGTCCGACATCGCCCTGCTGTCGGGGAAGACGCTGCGGAGCGAGTCCGACGCGGAGGCGGTCTGGCCCTGACCGGCGCAGTCCGTGATCATGCGGAACCCGCTCCACATGATCACGAACCACGGAGACCGTCAATCGGTCACACCGCCGAGACGCGCCAGTTGACCTTGGGGAGCATCAGCTCCGCGTTGACCCGGTGGGCATACCGCTTGGTGATGTCGAACAGCGACGAGATCAACGTGTCCGAGAGCAGGTGCGGCTCCAAGCCCAGTTCCACCAATCCGGTGTGCACCACGTTGTAGTAGTGCTCCTCCCGCTCGACCCGCGGGTTGTCCAGGTGCTCGATCGTCACCTCCCCGGGGAAGCAACGTGCCACCGTGGCCGCGATGTCCTTGATCGACATCGACTCGGTCATCTGGTTGAACACCCGGAACTCACCGGGCTGTGCGGGATTCTCACAGGCGAGCTGGATACAGCGGACCGTGTCCCGGATGTCGAGGATGCCACGGGTCTGGCCGCCCGCGCCGTACACCGTCAGCGGCCTGCCGAGCACGGCCTGGATGACGAACCGGTTGAGCACGGTGCCGAACACCGCGTCGTAGTCGAACCGGGTGGCCAGCCGGTCGTCCAGCGCGGTCTCCGGGGTCTGCTGGCCGTAGACCACGCCCTGGTTGAGGTCGGTCGCCGCCAGGTTCCAGATCCGGCAGGCGAACTCGATGTTGTGGCTGTCGTGCACCTTGGACAGGTGGTAGAAGGACCCGGGGCGCTTGGGGTAAAGCACCCGGTCGGTCCGCCCGTTGTGGGTGACCTCCAGCCAGCCCTCCTCGATGTCGATGTTGGGGGTGCCGTACTCCCCCATCGTCCCGAGTTTGACCAGGTGGATCGAGGGATCGATCTCCGCGATCGCGTACAGCAGGTTCATCGTGCCCACCACGTTGTTGACCTGGGTGTACACGGCGTGCTTACGATCGATCATGGAGTACGGCGCCGCGCGCTGCTCGGCGAAATGCACCACCGCGTCCGGCCGGAACTCTTTGATCATGGCGGAGGTGAAGTCGGCCTCACACAGGTCGCCGATGTAGACGCCGATCGACTTGCCGGTTAACTCCCTCCACACCGCGACCCGTGTCTGGAGCGACTCGATCGGGACGAGGCTCTCCGCCCCGAGCTCGTTGTCGTAACCACGGCGGGCGAAGTTGTCGGCCACGGCCACTTCATGACCGGTCTGGGATAGGTGCAGCGCGGTCGGCCAGCCCAGGTACCCGTCGCCGCCGAGAACCAGGATTCGCATCTGTTTGTGCCTCTCTAAACGCTCATTCGACGTGTCTTCCCCGCTTTGCTGTGAAATATCGGCGGCCATACATCCCCCGACACCGCCAGGTATCGCCTCCAACTAAGCTGATTCGATGACTCGGACTCCGGCTGGACCCGTCCGGGTGCGGCGCGCTTTCACGCGCTACACCCTCGGCTCCGTCGCCGCTTTCGCCGCGAGCTGGCTCGTCCTCACGCTGCTGTACGGCTTGCGCCTGGCCGGCCCGGAGGTCGCCGCCGTGGCCGCCTGGACCGCCGGCGCCGTGGTGAACTACGTCCTCAACCGGCGCTGGGCGTGGAACAGGCGTGGCCGGGCGCCGGTGCGAGAGCTCCTGCCGTACTGGCTGACGGCGTTCGCCAGCCTGATCATCGGTGCGCTGGCGACCGGCGCGGCCGATCGCCTGGCATCCGAATACCTCCTGACCGGGGTGGCCAGGGTGGCCTTCGTGGGGGCAGCTTACCTGGGAACCTACGGAGTGCTGTTCCTGGTGAAGTTCTGCCTTTTCCACTACATCATCTTTTCTGATCGCTCCGCCGACGGCGAATCAAGCGCCCGCTAGGGCGTTCCCGCCACCAGGTCGCCATGACCACGCGTGCGTAGCGGTAGCCGTACACCAGGTTGTTGCCCTTCTTGCTGCGCCCCGCCGAGCGTATGCGCATGGTCGCGGGCACCTCGACCACCCGGTACCCGCGGGAGATCACGCCGATGAGCAGCTCGGACGACTGGTACTGCGGCTGACGGAGCTCCACCGACCCGGTGACCTCGGCGCGCATCGCCCGGAGCCCGAACGAGGTGTCGGTGATGCGCCGGCGGGTGAGCAGCGAGACGATCGCGGCGAAGACGCGGACGCCGAGGTGACGGACGGCGTCGTCGGTCTCCTGCCGGCCGAGCCTGCGGGAGCCGGTGACGAAGTCCGCCTCGTCGCGGACGACCGGGGCCAGCACCCGCTCGATCTCCGCCGGGTCGTACTGCCCGTCGGCGTCGGTGGTGACGATGTAGGAGGCGCCGCACTCCCGGGCGAGCCGGTAGCCGAGCCGGAGCGCCGCGCCCTGACCCCGGTTGACCGGGACGTCGCAGACGAGCGCCCCGTGCTTGACCGCCACCGTGGCCGTGTCGTCCTTCGCCCCGTCGACCACGACGACCGTCGCCACGTCCAGGTCGCACACCCGGGCGGGGATCGCGTCGGCGACCGTGCCGATGCCCTCGGCCTCGTTGTAGGCCGCGATGACCACCGCCACCTCGGGCAGCGGCCGCGGGCCGTACTCCGCGACGAACTCGGCGAACGCGCGGTCGTCGACCGTGTTCACCGCACCGGAGGTCGGCCGGGTGGCCCCTCGCAGAGTCATCCCGGCGCTCCATCCGTGAAGTCGGACCAGACGGTCTTCAGACCGCCCGTAAGATCATAGGCCGGTTCGTACCCCAGTGCCCGCGCCGCGGAGACGTCCAGGACCACCGCGGGCATCTCGCCGGGCTTGCCCGGGACGTGGTCGACCGGGATCGGAGCGCCGGTGACCTGGCGCGCGGCCTCGATGAGGTCGTTCACCGACTCGGAACGCCCGGAGCCGAGAATGAGCGGGCCGGTGTGCCCGGCACGCCAGGCCAGCAGCATTCCCCGCACGATGTCGTGCACGTGCACGTAGTCACGGAGCTGGGTGCCGTCGCCGTAGACCTGGATCGTCGACCCGTCCAGCGCGGCCCGCATGAGCCTTGGGACG
This sequence comes from Rhizohabitans arisaemae, assembly GCF_025996515.1. GTDB lineage: Bacteria > Actinomycetota > Actinomycetes > Streptosporangiales > Streptosporangiaceae > Rhizohabitans > Rhizohabitans arisaemae. Next base: position 52,436 of record NZ_BLRH01000014.1, on the reverse strand, counting down.
AAGCTGTCCTTGTGCCGCATGCCCGGGCCGTAGACGTTGGCGAACCGCAGGGAGGTCCCGGTGACCCCGTAGGCGGCCGAGTAGGCGCTGAGCAGCATCTCGCCCGCGGCCTTGGTGGCGCCGTACGGCGTCAGCGGCCGGAGCGGGATGTTCTCGTCGATCCTCGCCGCGCCCACGTCCCCGGTGACGGCGTTGGTCGAGGCGAGCACGAAGCTCCCGACGCCCTCGGCGCGGGCGAGCTCAAGCAGGCCCTGGGTGACCTCGACGTTGACCTCGTACACGTCCTGGGGGTCCTCCAGCGAGCGGAGCACGGAGGTCACCGCGGCCAGGTGGATGATCGCCCGTGTGCCCGGTCGCACCGCCCGGCGCCGTACGGCGGGGTCGGCGAGCTCCCCCGTCACGCAGCGGACGTCCGGGTCCGGATGGGGATTCCGGTCGGCCACCGTGACGTCGGCCCCAAGTTCCAGCAAGGTCCGGACCACATGCGACCCAATGAACCCCGTCCCACCGGTGACCAGGACGGCCACCCCGTTAAGTTCAGACTCAGGGCTTCCTTCTCGGACCGTCATGCACTCCCTCCCCTGCCGTCTCTGTAAACCCTCACTTCTACCCTATGAACCTTGGAGGATGCTGAACGTCCAGGGTATTGGATGCCACTACGCCCCCAGTACAGGGGGGATGCCCGTTTAGTCCGACTCCATACTCTTACCCGGCGAAACACCGGTGTACCCGGTTCATATTGTCCCCGTTTCTCGGTAAGGGCCGCGTAAAACGTCTCTTAGCAGTTAATCCCAGAAGCGAGAGCATGGAGCGGCGACCTTGACCCGGCTCCGCCCGCATAAATAGATTCTGCTTTGGTCTGTCGGGCCGTTAAGCAGCTGAATTCGGGGTCTATTCCGCTGTACCGCAGACCACGGGGCTTCGGGGGAAGCATTGGATAATCCAGCCGGTATCGACTTGCATGCATTACACGACGGGGAAGTCACACCACAAGAGGGGTTAGCCCCATATTCCCAAAAGACTGTTTTAGACACCGAGAAACCTGAGAATCCACAAAAACCACACTGGCCGTCCAGAATGCTCTGGCAGGATCTGAACCAAGTGGATTTCGGCCATCGCAGGTTCCGGCTCCGGACCGGACCGGCCAGGGACATCCTGGAAACCGCCGGGCGTCATTTCCTCACCGGATTCAACCTCGTCCTCACCACGCCGAGCCACGAGATCTCCGACCGGATCGACCGGCTCCCGGAGGGTCTGCGGGGCTTCGCCTACGAGGGGGCGGGGATGGCGTGCACCATCCTGGACCTGCTCACCCTCTCCGGCGGCCGGCGGGTGCGCACGCTCCTCACCGCGACCGCCGTACGCCACCCCCACCTGGTGCACGTCGGCATGGGCTGGGGTTACGCGCGGATGCGAGCCCGCCCCACCTGGGGAATCCGGACGGTCCACCCGCTGCTGCGCTGGCTCGCCTTCGACGGCTTCGGCTTCCACCAGGGGTTCTTCCACACCGACCGGACGGTGGGACGGCAGCGGGCCCACACCCTCATGACCCCGGTCCAGCGGACGATCTGCGATCAGGGCCTCGGGCGCATGCTCTGGTTCCACGAGTGCGCGGACGTCGAGTCGGTGGCCCTGCGGATCGCCGAATTCGCCCCGCGCCGGCGGCCCGACCTGTGGAGCGGTGTCGGACTCGCCGCCACCTACGTGGGCGGCGCGACCCCGGGTGAACTGCTCAACCTGGTGGATCTGGCCCGCGGCGGGGCCGCGGAGGGGACCGGCTTCCAGGCGCACCTCGCCCAGGGCTCCGCCTTCGCCGGTGCCGCCCGGGTGATCTCGGGGACGATCCCCGAGCACACCCGGAACGCCTCGCTCCTGCTCGCCGGGGCCGACGTCGAGGAGGCCGCCCGCTGGACCGAGGACGCCCTGATCCCGCTCGGGGAGAACCCGCACAGCGGGGAGCACTTCCAACGGTGGCGAGCCGAGATCCGCAGGATCTGGGCGCGGAAAGGGGAGAACCCGTGAGCAGGCTCAAACCCCCGATCCGCTCCCTGGCCCGGCGGAACGCGGCCGGATTCCTGGCGGTCGGCGCGAGTCTGGCCGTGTGGGCGGCGACCTGCCTGCCCACCTCGGACGCCGCCCGAACCAGGCTCGGGCGGGAGTTCCGCTTCGAAGCCGTGCCGCTCGGGGCACCGGACCGGCCCGAAGACCGGCGGCTCCGCCCGGTGGCGCCCTCCTACGAGGGGGTCCGGGCGTGGATCTCCTCGGTCGGCGCCGGGGTGGCCCTCTTCGACCTCGGCGGGGACGGCGTCTCCGACGACGTCTGCCTGGTCGACCCCCGCACCGACACCGTGACCGTGCAGCCCGCGCCGGGCAGCGGGGCACGGTATCGGCCGTTCGTCCTCCGGCCGCCGGACGCGGCGCCGTACGAGGCCCCGATGGGGTGCCTGCCCGCCGACTTGAACGAGGACGGGCGGCAGGACGTGGTCGTGTACTACTGGGGCCGGAGTCCCTCGGTGTTCCTGCGCAAGCCCGCGGAACGCCCGGCGCGGATCGCCTTCCAGCACCAGAACCTCCTGGACCGGCCGCAGATCTGGAACACCAACGCGGCCACCCTCGGCGACTACGACGGGGACGGGCACCTCGACCTGGTGTTCGGCAACTACTTCCCCGAGGGCGCCCGGGTCCTCGACCCCACCGGCGACCACGGGAACATCGTCATGCCGGACTCGCTCTCCGGCGGCCGCAACGGGGGAACCAACCGGCTGCTGCGCTTCACCGGGACCTCCCGGGGAGCCGTCCGGTTCGAAGAGGTCAAGGGGGTCTTCGACTCCGGCGCCGGGGCGTGGACGCTCGCCCTTGGCACCCAGGACCTCGACGGCGACTTCCGCCCCGACCTCTATGTCGCCAACGACTTCGCCCCCGACCAGCTGCTGATCAACGAATCGGAGCCGGGCCGGATCAGGTTCCGCGCGGCCCGGGGGACGCGGCACCTGGCCACCCCCAAGTCCAAGGTGGTCGGCGGCGACTCCTTCAAGGGCATGGGGGTCGCCTTCACCGACCTCAACGCCGACGAGATCCCCGACATCCTGGTCAGCAACATCACCGAGCCGTACGCCCTGCAGGAGAGCAACTTCGCCTTCGTCTCCACCGGAAGCCGGGACATGCACCGCGGCCACGCCCCCTACGACGACCGGAGCGAGGAACTCGGGCTGAGCCGCTCCGGCTGGTCCTGGGACGTCAAGGCGGCCGACTTCAACAACGACGGCGTCGACGAGGTGATGCACGCCACCGGTTTCGTCCGGGGCACGGTCAACCGCTGGGCCCAGCTGCAGGAGACGGCGACGTCCAACGATCTGATCGTCGCCCATCCGGGCCTGTGGCCGTACATCAGGGCCGGTGACGACCTCTCCGGCCGGAACGCCAACACGTTCTTCGCCCGCACCGACGACGGCCGCTACGTGGACGCCGCGCGCCGGGTCGGGGTCGGCACCGAGGCGGTGAGCCGCGGCTTCGCCGTGGGGGACGTGCAGGGCGACGGACGTCTGGACTTCGCGGTGGCCAACCAGTGGGGCCAGTCGACCCTCTACCTCAACAGGTCCGAGCACTCCCCGTTCCTGGGGCTGCGGCTGAAGCTCCCGACGGGCGTCTGCCCCCAGGGTCCGGGACTCCGTACGGCCCTGCCGGCCCGTCCCGCCATCGGCGCGGTCGCCCGGCTCGTGCCCGCCACGGGGGCGCCGCAGGTCCGGCAGCTCTATCCGGCAAACGGGCACGGCGGCGTCTCCGCGCCCGACCTGCTGTTCGGGCTGAGCGGGCAGACCACGGCCAACCCGGTCCGGGTCGACCTCTCCTGGCGGGACGCCTGCGGCCGCATCCACAAGACCACGGAGACCTTCGCCCCCGGCTGGCATCAGGTCCTGCTCACCTCGGACGGCCGGGCCAGGAAGGTGGCGGAGCGGTGACCCCCGACCCACGGAGCAAGGCGCTCCGCAGATTCGCCGCGTCGATCACCCTGGCCACGGTGCTCGGGCACAGCGTGCTCGGGTTCGAGCAGGCCTATCTCACCCCGATCGCGGGGGTGCTCACCGCGCTGGCCGCCGAGTTCGTCCTGGAGACGGCGGAGGCCTGGGGGCACGGACGCCGGGCCAGGTACCTGGCGCCCGCCGGTCAGGTGATCGACTTCTTCCTCCCCGCCTACATCGGCGGGCTGGCCTGTGCGATGCTCCTCTACGGCGGTTCCCACCTGCTGCCGACCGTCCTGGCGGCGCTCGTCGGGGTCGGCTCCAAGTACGTGCTGCGCGTCTCACCCGGCCCCGGCCGGCCGGCGCGGCACTTCCTCAACCCGTCCAACCTCGGGATCTGCTGCGTCCTGCTGCTGTTCCCCTGGGTGAGCATCGCGCCGCCGTACCAGTTCACCGAGTGGGTCTTCGGGCCGGTCGACGCGCTGGTCCCGCTGGTGGTGCTGACGCTCGGCACGCTGCTCAACGCCAAGCTGACCGGCAAGATGCCGCTGATCCTGGGCTGGGTGGGCGGGTTCGCCGCCCAGGCCGTGCTGCGCGGCCTGTTCACCGACACGGCGATCCCGAGCGCGCTGCTGCCGATGACCGGGGCGGCGTTCGTCCTCTACACCAACTACATGATCACCGATCCGGGCACGACCCCCTGGCGCCGCCGGGAGCAGGTGGTGTTCGGGCTCGCCACCGCCGCCGTCTACGGCCTGCTGGTCCACTTCCACGTCGTCTTCGGCCTCTTCTTCGCCCTGGTGATCGTCTGCGCGGGGCGCGGGCTGGTCCACGCCGCGTCGGCGCTGTACCGCCGGATCAGCACCCCGGCCGTCCCCGCGCCGCCTCCACGGGCGGAAGTCGCCGCAGGGGTGGGTCCCTGATGTCGATCGCGATCGTCGGCCTGGCCTGCCGCTACCCCGACTCAGACGACGCGGCGGCCCTGTGGGAGACGGTGATCGGGCAGCGGCGGGCGTTCCGGCGGATCCCCCCGGAGCGCCTCGACCTCGACGACTACCTCTGCGCGGACCGGTCCGTCCCGGACACCACCTACAGCGCGTCGGCCGCGATCCTGCGCGACTGGGTCTTCGACCGTACCGCCTTCGGCATCCCGGGCCCGGTGTACCGTACGGCCGACCCGGCGCACTGGCTCGCCCTGGAGACGGCCTCCCGGGCGCTCGCCGACGCCGGGTTCCCGGAGGCCGCGGGCCTGGATCGGGACCGCGTCTCGGTGGTGATCGGCAACACGCTCACCGGGGAGGTGACCCGGGCCAACGCCCTCCGCCTGCGCTGGCCGTACGTACGGCGGGTGCTCGCCGCCGCGCTGGAGCGCGCCGATCCGAGTCCGGCACGGCGCCGCGAGATCCTGGACGAGGCGATGGCGAACTTCCTCGCCCCGTTCCCGGAGACCTCGGACGAGAGCCTGGCGGGCGGTCTCTCCAACACCATCGCCGGGCGGATCTGCAACCATTTCGACCTGCGGGGCGGCGGGTACACGGTGGACGGCGCCTGCGCCTCCTCGCTGCTGGCGGTCATCACGGCCGGTACGGCGCTGCGGGACGGTTCGGCGGACTTCGTCCTCGCCGGTGGGGTCGACCTCAGTCTCGACCCGTTCGAGCTGATCGGTTTCGCCAAGGCGGGCGCGCTCGCCGACGAGCGGATGCGGGTCTACGACCGGGACTCCGACGGCTTCTGGCCCGGGGAGGGGTGCGGGATCGTCGCGTTGATGCGGACCGCCGACGCGGTAGCCCAACGAATCCCGATATATGCAGAAATAGCAGGTTGGGGGGTCTCCTCGGATGGAAGGGGGGGCATGACCCGGCCCGAAGCCGAGGGCCAGCTGCGCGCCCTCCGCCGGGCCTACACCCACGCCGGGGTCCACCCGTCCGCGGTGGCCCTCTTCGAAGGGCACGGCACGGGGACCGCCGTCGGGGACACCACCGAACTGCGCGCCCTGCTCACCCTGCTCGACGACCCCCCGCCCACCCGGACGGCCCCGGCCGCGATCGGCTCGGTCAAAGGCAACATCGGCCACACCAAGGCCGCGGCGGGCGTGGCCGGACTGATCAAGGCGACGCTCAGCCTGGCCTGCGGCGTCCTTCCTCCCACCACCGGCTGCCGGGAGCCGCACCCCCTCCTGCGACCGGACGGCCCGCTCCGGATCCTGCGGCGCTGCGAGCCGTGGCCGGACGGACCCCGCCACGCGGGGGTGAGCGGCTTCGGCTTCGGCGGCGTCAACGCCCACGTGGTCCTCCGGCTCCAGCGGGACCTGCTCGACGCGGCGAGCCACCGGCGTCCCCCCGCCGCCCGTACGGCGACGCCGGTCCCACCGCCCGAGACCGAGGTGTTCCTGTTCGGCGGCGACCGCCCTGCCGACGTCGTCGACCGGCTCACCCGAATCGCCGAGCTCGCGCCGCGTCTGTCCGAGGCCGAACTGCACGACCTCGCCTGCGCCCTGGCCGCCCGGCCGATCCACGGCCCGTACCGGGTCGCCTGCACCGCGCGGACGCCCGCCGAACTCGCCGAACGGGCCCTGCGGGCGCGCAAGGTCCTGGCGCGCACCCCGGCCGGCCGGGTCCGGGCCGAGCCCGGGGTCTTCGCCGGGGTCCACGCCCGCGGCCGGGTGACCCTGCTCTTCCCCGGACAGGGCGCCCCGGTCCGCCTGCCGCCGGACGACGTCCCCCCGCGATTCCCGCTCAGCCGCGTCGACCTCCCGCCGCAGCCCGCCGAGGCCGGGCCGGGTGAGGCGGCCGCGCCGCGGCTCGCGCAGAGCAGGCTCGACACCGCGGTGGCGCAGCCCGCCATCCTGCACGCCTCCCTCACCGGGCTGCGCGTCCTGGACCTGCTCGGCGTGACGGCGGACGCGGGCGTCGGCCACAGCCTGGGGGAGATCACCGGTCTGGTGTGGGCGGGCGCCCTCACCGAGGAGGACGCCGGTGTCCTGGTCCGTGAGCGGGGCCGGATCATGGACGAGCTGGGCCGTCCGGGGACCGGGATGGTGAGCGTCGGGGCGCCCAGGGAGCACGCCGAACGGTGGGCACACGAGTTCGGGCTGGTCGTCGCCGCCTACAACGGGCCCGCCTCCCACGTCCTGGCCGGTTCGCACGCCGGGATCGTCGGGGTGGCGGCGCACGCCGAACGGGCCGGTGCCGCCACCACGATGCTCGCCGTCTCGCGCGGCTTCCACTCCCCCGCGATGGCCGACTGCGCCGACGCCTTCGCCGACACGCTCACCTCGACCGCCTTCACCGGGCTGAAACGCACCCTGCTGTCCACCGTGACCGGAGGTCCGCTCGGCGACGGCGACGACCCGGTCCTGCTCCTGCGCGAGCAGATCACCGCACCCGTCCGCTTCGAGCAGGCGGTACGTCTGATCGCCCCGGCGACCGACCTGTTCTGCGAGGTCGGGCCGGGCAGCGCCCTGGCCGGTCTGGTCGGCGGCGTCCCCGCCGTGAGCATGGACGTCTTCGGCCCCGGCGACACGCCGCTCGCCGAGACGATGGCGGCCCTGTTCGCCTGCGGCGCCGTGGACGGCCTCGCCCCGTTCTTCGCCGGCCGCGGCGAAAGGCCGATCGACCTCCGGCGCGACCCCGCCTTCCTGGCGAACCCCTGCGCCCGCCCGTTCCCCGCCCCGGCGCCCGAGGTCACGGCGGTCTCCGAGCCCGTCGCGGACCCGGCCGACGCCGAGTCCACCGTGATCTCCCTGGTGACGGCCGCGACCGAACTTCCCCGTACGGCGATCACCCCGGACCACCGCCTCCTCGGCGACCTGCACCTGACCTCCTTCCGGGTCGCCCAGCTGATCGCCTCCGCCGCCGACACCCTCGGCAGACGGCGCCCGATGGCCCCGCTCAGCATGGCCGACGCCACGATCGCCGAGGTCGTCGCGGTGCTGCGCGCCCTCCCCGAGATCGGCTCCGGGGAGGCCGAGGAGGGCCACGATCCGACGCCCGCGGGGGTCGCCCCGTGGATCCGCTGCTTCACCGAGACCCTCGGCGAGCCCGGACTCCTGCCCACGGTCGCCGTGACGGACGCGATCCGGGTCGAAGACCCGGGCCGGACCGGCGAACTGATCGACGCCTGCCGGGCCGCCCTGGCGACCGGCCGGATCACCGTGCTCGCCCGTTCCGACGCGCTCTCGGGGTTCCTGCGCAGCCTCTGGCTGGAGCATCCGCAGACCACGGTGACCCTGATCCGGTCCTGCACCGCCTACCCGCCCGATGAGGTGCGGGTCCCCGCGGAGCCCGGCTACCACGAGTTCGTCCTGGACGCCGACGGCCGCCTCCGGACCCCGGGGCTCCTCCCCGTGTCCCTGCGCGACCGGGCCGCGGCGCCGCAGGCCCACTCCGGGGCGGCCCTGGTCACCGGAGGCGGCAAAGGCATCGGCCTGGAGTGCGCGATCGCCCTCGCCCAAGCCGTCCGATGCCCGCTCGCGCTGCTCGGCCGGGGCGAGCCCGGCACGGACCCGGTGCTCGCCGCCGGTCTGCGGCGGCTCGACGCCGCAGGGGTCGACGTCGTCTATGAAACCGCCGACCTGGGCGACGCGGACGCCGTGCGGCGGGCCGTACACCGCGCGGAGCGCCGCCTCGGCACCGAGATCACGATGCTCGTCCACTCGGCGGGGATCAACCGGCCCGCCCGCTTCGCCGACCTGACCGCCGCCGACTTCGACCGGCACGTCGCCCCCAAGTCCGGCGCGCTGGACACCCTGCTCGCCGCCGCCGGGCACCTGCGGAGTGTGGTCACCTTCGGATCGGTGATCGGCCGGCACGGCCTCGGCGGGGAGAGCCACTACGCCCTCGCCAACGGCCTCCTCCGGGAACACGCCGTCCGGCTGGCGGCCGACCGCCCGGACCTGCGGGTACTCCACCTCGACTGGTCGGTGTGGACCGGCGCCGGGATGGCCGAACGGCTCGGCGTCCTCGACTCCCTCCTCCGCTCCGGCGTCACCCCGATCCCCGTCGCCGAGGGGACGGAGCTCTTCCTGCGCCTGCTCGGCACCCCCGGGCTGCCGACGGGCGTCGCCGTCCACGGCCGGCTGGGCGAGCCCCCGGCCGTGCCCCGTCCCGTCCCCGGCGGCCGGTACCTGGAGACGGTCCGCGTCCACCAGCCCGGCGTCGAGCTCATCGCGGAGAGCCGGATCTCCCTCGTCGCCGACCCGCTCCTGGACGGCCACCGGATCGACGGCCTGCCGGTCCTGCCCGCGGTCGCCGGCCTGGAGGCGATGGCCCAGGCCGCCTCCGCGCTCGCCGGACGCCCCCTGACGCAGGTCCGCTCCGCCGCCTTCACCCAGCCGGTGGTCCTGGCCGAGGACGGGGTACGGCTCCTGCGGGTCTGCGCCCTCCGGGACGGGGACGCCATCCGGACCGTGCTCCGCAGCGACGAGACCGCCCACGGCCCCGACCACTTCAGCGCCGTCTTCCCCATCCCCGCGGACGATCCTTGCCAGGACGGGGTACGGCCCGCGCGGCGCGATCCCCGCGGAACCGGGGACGAAGGCCGCGCGGAGCCCGTACCGGCCGGGAGGCTGTCGCCGGAGGAGCTCTACGGTTCGCTGTGCTTCCACACCGGCGGATTCCGGCGGGTCGCCGAGGTCACCGTGCTCGGCGCGTACGCCTGCCGGGCCGAACTCGCGCCCGGCGCCGAAACCGTCGGCGGCGCCCTGCTGGGCGATCCCGCGATCAACGACGCGACCGTGCACGCCCTGCAGGCCTGTGTGCCGCATCGGCGGCTGCTCCCGGTCGGCGCGGACGCCTTCCACACCACGGGCCGCGACGCCGGCGGGCCGCTCACCCTGCACGCGCGGCAGCGGTCGCAGTCCGGCGCGGACTACGTCTGGGACGTCCACGTGACGGACCGCTCCGGCGCCCCGGTCCGCCGGTGGTCGGGGCTGCGGCTGACCGACGCGGGCCCGCTGGCCCGTACCACGCCGTGGCCCGTCCCGCTGCTCGGCGTCTACCTGCAGCGGGAGGCGATCGCGCTGGGCCTGGACCCCTCGCTCCGGGTTCGGGTGGCGGCGGAGGTCCCGGCCGACCGCGGCGGCTCCCGCAGCCGGCTGGGGGGCCTGGTGCTCTCGGCCCGGGCGCGGGGCGGCGTCGGCTGCGACTGGGAGCCGATCCGCGACGGGGCGGAGCACGCCCTGGGTCCGGCCTTCCGCCGACTCCTCGACGAGCTGCTGCTCCGCTGCGCCGAGCCGCGGGAGCGGACGGCCACCCGGATCTGGACCGCGGTCGAGTGCCTGTCCAAGATCGGACGGCCGCCCACGGAGCCGATCACGGTCAACGGGGTCTACGAGAACGGCTGGATCGCCCTCCGCTGCGGGTCCGCGTCGATCGTCTCCACCGTCGCCGAGGTCGCGGGCGGCCCGGGCCCGGTGGCCGTCGCGCTGCTCACCGGAGGCGGCGGATGAGCGCCGTGCGGACGTACGACCATCGGCACCTGGTCACTCTGGAGGAGACCAACCTGGTGGGGAACGTCTACTTCACCAACTACCTCCGCTGGCAGGGCCACTGCCGGGAGCGCTTCCTGGCGGAGCGCGCCCCCGGGGTGCTCGCCTCGCTCCGGCAGGGGAGCCTCGCCCTGGTCACCGTCTCCTGCCGATGCGACTACTTCGCCGAGTTGTACGGCATGGAGCGGGTCGAGCTGCGGATGTCGCTCGGGGAGACCACCCGGAACCGGATCACCATGCTCTTCGACTACTACCGGATCGGCGGGGCGGTCGCCGAGCTCGTGGCCCGGGGCGGCCAGACGATCGCCTGTATGGCGCGGACCGCCACGGGGATGGCCGCGGTCGCCGTACCGGATGAGCTCTCCCGGGCGCTGGCACCTTACTCAACCCACTCACACCACTCGAACGCTGGGGGAGCTTCATGAAAGTCGTCTCGGTCAACATCGGCACGGCCGTGCCTTCGGACTTCGGGCTCAGCGCCCTCGACAAGCGCCCCGTCCAGGGACGGCACCCGGTCACCGAATTCGGCATCGAGGGGGACGAACAGGCCGACAACGACCACGGCGGGGTGTACTACCCGGTCTACGCCTACGCCCGCGAAGACCTCGACCGGTGGGGCCGGGAACTCGACCGGCGATACGAGAACGGCTCGTTCGGCGAGAACGTCACCCTCTCCGGCGTGGACATCGCCCTGAACATGCTGCTCGGCCAGTTCTGGCGCCTGGGCGAGGTCCGATTCGAGGTCATGGGACCGCGCATCCCCAGCCCCGCGTTCCTCACCACCGTCGGCGTCGGCCTGGAGGCCTTCCTCGACGCGGCACGGCCCGGGGTCTACCTGCGGCCGATCCTCGGCCACCCCGCCGACGTCGCCCACGGCGGGGTCGAGGCCGGGGACGACGTGGAGATCCTGTGGACCCCGCAGGAGCACATCACGATCGGGGAGTCGTGGACCGCGTGCCTGGGGGACGCCGAGACGCTGCGGCGCATCCTGGAACTGCCCGGGCACTCCCCCGCCTGGGACGCGCTGGCGGAGCACACGATCGGCGCCGCGACCCCGCAGCCGTGACGACGGAACCGGCCCGTACGACGGTGACGCCGTACGGGCCGGTCTTTTGTCCGGGCCCTACCGGCCGGCGGAGACCGTCACCACTTGGGCGACGTTCTGCTGGACGAAGGCCGGCGTCAACTGCGCCGGAGCCCCCTTCCGGTGACTGACGACCGAGTTGAACTGCTCGATCGTCACCAGGGTCGGGCCGGTCGGGTTCCTGACGTCGACGAGTTCGACGGCGCCCTGCGGTGCGTATCCCGCGTTGCGCGGCGGGAACTCCTTGGCGTTCCCGTTCTGCATCGTGATGATCGACCTATTGACTAAAACCACGTCCGGGAACTTGCTGGACGTGACTTTGACGTTGAAGTTCATGTTCTGCTGGGCGGGGAAGAACAGCCCGAGGAAGCTGCTGAAAAAGCCGACCGGGTCCCGGAGGAATGCCGCGATAAGCGACGGCCATCTCAGCGGATTCAAGAATAACTCGGCGAATCTGGCGAATACCCGGGCGGGATCGAGCGGCGAAATATTGCTCGACGGTGTCGGCCGGGCACCGTCGTGCCGGATCCCGATGACGCCGAGTGCGTCGCTGACCCCGTCGGAGATATGGTCGGTCGGGTTCAGCAGGACGTTGATCGCCTGCTGGATCACGTTCTTGCCCTGCTTGGACCGGCCCTCCCCGATGGCGACCCCCAGCCCGCCGGCCAGGTTGGCGGTCGCCGTCTCCCCGCCGACCAGGCGCAGGACGCCCTGCGGGGTGACGCACAGGCAGACCTGGAGCGCGCCGAACACCGTCTTCAGGGCCTGCGCGAAGAAAGCCCCGGGATCGGTGGGGAACGGAAGCGTGGCACCGGGATATCCCGGAACCGCGTACTGCCGGGTCAGTCCCAGCGCCGATGCGGACGCCGGGCTCGCCCACATCCCGGCGCCGAAGAGCCCCCCGGTCGCCGCCCCGGCGGTCACGGCGGCAGCCCCGGCGATGAACCTCCGCCTGTCTGCGGTGATTTCCGAATCCGGCCCCCCACTGCTGGGCTCAGGCATGATTTATCCCCTTTTATATATGAGAACGCCTTTAAGGCTTCGAATCGCCCATCAGGCGGGAAAGTTAGTGTGCGCCGGGCCGATTTCCCAGCGCCAAGGGGGTGTTTCCCCACCTGGGGATTCACCTAGCCCAGAGCCCGTTAAACAGTGGGTACAGACAATGCCCATGAATCAATAGGGCAAATACCTAAATGCCCGATGAGATCCGCTCAAGAATGCGCAACGACCCCTCGTGGGCCACCTCGGTGAACGCACCGGAGGCCAGAGCCCGCCGATACATGAAGTAGGGGGCCTGCCCGCCGTCACCCGGCTCGGAAAACACATCGTGAATCGCCAGAGCGCCACCGACCTGCACATGTGGCGCCCAACCCTCATAATCCGCGCGGACCGGCTCCTCGGCGTGCCCGCCGTCGATGAAAAGCAGCCCGAGCGGCCTCGCCCACAACCGCGCCACCGTCTCGGAGCGCCCCACCACCGCGACGACCTCGTTCTCCAGCCCGGCCTCCGCGATCGTCGACCGGAAAACCGGCAGCGAGTCCATCCGGCCCGACGCCGGATCCACGAGCGAGGGGTCGTGATGCTCCCATCCGGGCTGGATCTCCTCGGATCCGCGGTGGTGGTCGACCGTCACCACCACACTCCCGACCAGCCGCGCCGCGGCGCCCAGATAGACGGCGGACTTCCCGCAGTAGCTACCGATCTCGCAGATCGGGCCGCGACGGCCGTACACACACGCCGCCTCGAACAAGGCCAGCCCCTCGACGGCCGGCATGAACCCCTTGGCGCTCTCCGCGGCGCGCAGCAACCCCTCGGGCATTGCGATCTTCACAGTACTCATTTCCACACGCATCCGGCCGGTCGAACGGACGATCGGCGAGGTCCCCGGCCGACGAACCCGCCCATCTCGGCCTGAGCACCGCCCACGCCATACGGCAACCTCTCACGAAGGACGGACATCACTCCCCTATCCGCCCGATTCCGATATCGACCCGCGGCGACGGTCCCGCGACACACCGTGACCCGGCATGAGATCATCGAAACGCGCACCGGCAACGGGAAGGGATCAGGATGGAGATCAGCGTCGACCCGCTCGTCTGCGAGGCCAACGGCGTGTGCGCCGGGCTCGCCCCCGACGTCTTCGAACTCGACGACGAGGACAGACTGCACATCCTGCGGCCCACGCCCCCCGCCGACGCGCTCGACCGGGTCCGCCACGCCGTCCGATCCTGCCCGAAGACCGCACTCACCCTGCGCGAATAGCGATCGCGGTTTCAACCGCCCGGAACGGGGCAGCCGGACGCCACCTGACCCCGAACCGGGAGGCGGAATTGGCCGCATACCGACGCCGGGGACTCGGGCTCGTCGGCCTGATCTACATCCTGATCGGCATCTACGTGGCCTGGGTCCACGACTACCTCAACGCTCCCCTGCTCAGAGAGATCGCCGAAGCACTCCTGGCGATCTTCCTGTGGTTCCTGCCCTTGCTCGACGTGGACCTGAACCTCGGCTGACCCCGGCCCCGGCCGTCGGGTACGGCTGCCGCGGTCACCACGCGGCAGCCGTACCCACCTCGGCAAACCCCCGTTCCCGGACCGACGATCCGGTACGGCGTACGCGACACCTCGACGAACGCGGCCCGAGCCGGCCGGGCGGCAGCCGTCCCCGGCCAAGGCCACTCACCCCGCCGGACGCGGGTCCTCCAGTCGGCCGACCTCCGCGAGGGAGGGCTCGGCGGCGCGGCGCCCCTGCCGGTAGAGGAACGTCGAGAGCGCCAGCAGACCGGCGGTCACCCACCACGAGGCGGCCGTACCGTACCGGGAGGCGAGCCAGCCGAACGCGAGCGCCGAGAGACCCCCGCCCACCTGGAGCAGAAGCGAGTCGACCGAGAGCAGGGTGGCGCGGCGAGCCGAGTCCACCCGGCCGTGCATCAGCTCCGACCGAAGCACGTCGACCACCCCCGCACCGGCGAAGAGCAGCAGGTAGGCGAGCCCGGCGAAGACAAGCGCGACCGCGCCGGCGAGCGGTACCGTCCCAGCCAGCGCCGCCAAGGCGAGGACGCCGGCCAGGCTTGCGGCGATCGCCCCCCGGGCCGAGGTCCCGGTCCGCCGCGCCGCAGCCGGTGCGGCGGCGCTCCCGAGCGAGCTGCCCAGGAAGCCGACGGCCGCGACGACCGCGTAGGCCAGGCCCGCCGTCTCCGGCCGACCGGTGATCTGGGCCAGACGCCCGGGCGTGAGCATCTCCACGGCGTTGAGCACGACCCCGAGCGCGACGGCGACGACCAGCAGCCGGGTGAGCACCCCGTCGCCGAGCGCGGTCCGGAAGCCGGAGACGATCGTCGCCGGGACTCCGCGCAGCACACCGCCGAGGGTGACCGCGGCGCGCGGCGGCTCCGGCAGCGCCAGGACCACCGTCACCAGCAGCACCGCGGCGGTCGCCGAGGCGAGGAGCAGCGGGAGGGAGAGCGGGAGGATCGGCCCGGCCGACCATCCGGCGGGGACGAGCAGCGGGATCACCCCGCCGAGGAGGGCGCCCCCGCCGAGCCCCGCGGAGCCGGCCGAGGAGCCCGCCGCCAGACCCGGCTTGAGGTCGGCGTCCGGTCCCTCGACGGCGTGCGCGGTGTCCACGTACCAGGCCTGGGCCGGTCCGCTGTGCAACGCCCGGGCGACACCCTTGAGCACGGAGATCGCGATGAACTCGGTCAGGGTGCCGGCGACCGCCAGCCAGGCCATCGCCGCGACGGTGAACACGGCCGAGGCCGCCAGCACGACCCGGCGGCCGAGCACGTCCGCGAGCCCGCCGGTGGGCAGTTCCAGGGCCACCACGACCAGGGAGTAGATCGCGAAGACCAGGCCGATCGCGGCCAGGTCGAGCCCGCGCTCGGTCATGATGAGGACGAACGGCGCCAGCATCAAGCCGACGGGAAACCAGGTGAGGAAGCTGACCAGGGCATAACGGCGCCGCGCCGACCGGTGGTTCACCCCTCCGCCTCGTCTGCGGGCGCCGCGGCCTTGCGCTCCCTGGGGAAAGCCATCGCGCCCAAGGTGACCCGGACCGCGTCGGGGCGGCCCGCGTCACGGGCCTCCAGCTCATCGATGAGGGATTGGATCCGCTCCCACAGCTCCTGCAGGGTGTCGGGGGCCATCCGGACCGAGTAGTCGCTCACGCCGGCGGTCTCGATCCACGCGTCGCTCCACGAGGCCCGGCCCCGGTCGAACTCCGCCGCCGCCTCGCGGAGCGCCTCCCACTGCCGGTTCTGCATGAACGCGATGACCTCGCGCCCCTCATCCGTTCCGGCGAAGTCCGCGTTGTTCCAGGCGGTGAGCTCGTGCGCGGCACGCCAGCGCCGTTCCCGCCGGTTGGGCTGGACGGGGGCCTCCTCGACGAAGCCGTACTTGGCGAGCTCTCTGAGGTGGTAGCTGGTCGAGCCGGAGCTCTCCCCGAACTTGCGGGCCAGCTCGGAGGCGGTGGCCTCCCCATGGGACCTGAGTTCGCCCAGCATCCGCACGCGGAGGTCGTGGGCGAGCGCCTTCATGGTGGCCAGGTCTGTGACCCACTTCACTTTTCTGGTCATGCGCCGAGAGTAAAGCGCAAAGAGTTATTTGCAAAGAGAATTTTGCAAATAACTCTTTGCGATCCTCCGGCTCGTGACGGCGAGACACGCGGTTCCAAACCGGTCGCCTCCAGGTCGCCGGCCCTCGCGACCGCCGTAACGCGCCGGTGGAGCCGCGCTGAAGCAAACCGCCGTTGGGTCCGCTCGGGGAGACCCATGGCCACCTCACCCTGGGACGGACCCTCGTCCGATTCCGGCACCGGTCCTACGGCCGGGTCGGCCGCCGATATGACTTGTGGTGGATCTCCATGGGGCGCACGATGTGACACGTGCGGCAGGCGCAGAGCCGATGGACCACCGGGGCCGCGGTCACCGGTGCTCTCACGCTTTCACTGAGCGCGCTGCTCGCCCTGACGTCGGTCCCCGAGGCCAGGCTGCCGCTCCTCGGCGCCCTCACCTTTTACTGCGCCGGCCTGTACGGGCTCCGCCGCGCCCCCGGCCATCCACTCTCCCCGGGCGTCCTGCTCCTGGCGACCGTGTACTCCGGGCACGTCACCCTGACCGCCGTCGGCGCGATGCCACCGGCGGACACCGTATGGGCGCAGTTGTGCGGGTTCGCGGCGGACGTCGCGCTCGGCGCGGTGTTCGTCCTCGGGGCACAGCTGATCGCCGGACTCCCCGCGGGCAGGCGGCTCCGCCCCGGGGAGACCTGGGTGCTGCGCGCCCTGTGGGTCACCGTGCTCCTCCCCGTCCACCCGTTCCAGCTCGCGGTCGGCGTCGTAATCATGCTGATGCCACGGCACGACCTCGCCCACCTGCACACCGTGGAGCGGGCGTTCGACGCCTCCGGCGACGAGAAGGCCGTCACCTCGCTGATCGCCGAATCGCTCACCCGGGGTCTCGGGGCTCCCTGGGTCCGTGTCCACCTGCCCGGACGCGTGCTCGCGTACGGGCAGGAGGGACACGCCCCGGCGACCTCCGCACCGCTCTCCCACGACGGGACCGACCTCGGGAAGCTGGAGGTGGGCGGGGAACACGACCCCGCCGTGATCCGGGACTTCGCCCGGGCCGCGGCCCGGGCCCTGCACACCGTGAGCCGGCCCCTCGCCCCGCCGTCGCCGGACCTACGGCCCCGACTCCTCGACGCCTTCGAGGTCGAGCGGGCGCGGACCGCCGGAACGCTGCGGCACGCCGTACAGCGGCGGGTGGCCGAGCTCGCCGTCCGGCTGCGGCTGCTGCGCCGTACCCTCATCGAACCGGTCCGGATCGGGCCCGGCGTCGCCGCCAAGGTCGCCACGCCGGAGGCCGCCGCTGCGGCGGCCGAGCTCGAACAGATCCAGGATCAGGCCCGGGAGCTCCTCGTCACGGTACGCGCGATCTCCGCCGAGCTCTGGCCGGAGGAGATGACCACGGGAGGTCTCGCCGACGCGGTGACCGCGCTCGTCCGGCGCACCCCGATCCCGGTGGAGACCGACATCGGCGAGCTCGGGCGGCATCCGGCCGGGGTCGAGCACGCGGCGTTCGACTGCGTTCAGGCGGCGCTGGCCTGCGCCCGGAGGACGGCCCCCGCCTCCCCGGTGGAGGTACGGCTCGCGTGCGAGGAGAACGAGCTGCTCATCGAGGTGTCGGGCGAGGGTCTGCTGTTCGACGACACAGGCGAAGAAGGTCACAATCCAGACAAACTTCACGTGCTCCATGACCGGGTCGCCGCCACCGGTGGATCACTCAACGTCGGCGACAAACTGCTCTCCGCACGTTTCCCCGTACCTGAGAGCTTCTGTGACCAGGGACACTACCCTTATGAGCTAATCAGGGGTGACCAGATCGAGCGGTCCTGAGAGGATCGTGCGAGAGGTTACCCGAGTCGGGCCCACTCGCCCAATTCGGACGAGTAGCCTTGAGACCGGTTACCTAACATCCAACGCCGATCTGCGGAAGAGGGCGATTTCCGCCGTGTCTACAGAAAGTCGACCTGACTCAGCGCGGACAAACCCGCTGGCAGCCTTTGGTCCCAATGAGTGGCTTGTCGACGAGCTGTACCAGAAGTATCTCCAGGATCCTGAGTCGGTCGACAAAGCTTGGTGGAACTTCTTCGCTGACTACAACCCCGACTACGGGCCTGGACGAGCTCCCGGAAACGGCGCCGGCACGGCGACCGTGACCCCCACGGCACCGGCGAAGCCCGTCGTTCCCCCGGCTCCCCCCGCCGCACCCGCCGCCCCCGCGATCAAGGGCCCCGCCGTACCCGCGGGCGCCGAAGAGGTGCGCCTGCGCGGCGCCGCCGCGCGGACCGTGGCCAACATGGAGTCCTCCCTCGCGGTCCCCACGGCGACCAGCGTCCGGGCGGTCCCCGCCAAGCTGCTCATCGACAACCGCATCGTCATCAACAACCACCTGCAGCGCGGTCGCGGCGGCAAGGTGTCGTTCACCCACATCATCGGATACGCCATCGTCAAGGCGCTCCAGACGATGCCGGACATGAACCACTCCTACGCCGAAGTCGACGGCAAGCCGGTGCTGGCCAAGCCCGAGCACGTCGGCCTGGGTCTGGCGATCGACGTCAAGAAGAGCGACGGCACGCGGCAGCTCCTCGTCCCCTCCATCAAGGGCGCCGAGTCGATGGACTTCCGCCAGTTCTGGATGGCGTACGAAGAGATCGTCCGCAAGGCGCGAAGCGGCAAGCTCGGCGTCGAGGACTTCGCCGGGACCACGATCAGCCTCACCAACCCCGGCACCATCGGCACGGTGCACTCGGTGCCCCGCCTCATGCAGGGCCAGGGCACGATCATCGGTGTGGGCGCCATGGAGTACCCGGCCGAATACCAGGGCGCCTCCCCCGAGACGCTCTCCCGGCTCGCGGTGAGCAAGGTCATGACGCTGACCTCCACCTACGACCACCGGATCATCCAGGGCGCCCAGTCCGGCGACTTCCTCCGGCAGATCCACCGCCTCCTCCTCGGCGAGGACGGCTTCTACGACGACATCTTCGAGTCGCTCCGCATCCCCTACGAGCCCGTCCGCTGGGTCCAGGACATCTCCGCCACCCACGACGACGACGTGGCCAAGTCGGCCCGGGTCATCGAGCTCATCCACGCCTACCGGGTGCGCGGCCACCTCATGGCCGACACCGACCCGCTGGAGTACAACCAGCGCAGGCACCCCGACCTGGACATCAAGTCGCACGGCCTGACCCTGTGGGACCTGGAGCGGGAGTTCGCCACCGGCGGGTTCGGCGGCAAGCCGCTCGCCAAACTCCGCGACATCCTCGGTGTGCTCCGCGACTCCTACTGCCGGACCATCGGCATCGAGTACATGCACATCCAGCACCCGGAGGAGCGGGCCTGGGTCCAGGCGCGGATCGAGCGCCCGCACGTCAAGCCGGACCGCGACGAGCAGCTGCACATCCTGCAGCGGCTCAACACGGCGGAGGCCTTCGAGACGTTCCTGCAGACCAAGTACGTCGGCCAGAAGCGGTTCTCCCTCGAAGGCGGGGAGTCCCTGATCCCGCTGCTCGACTCGGTGATCAGCGCCGCCGCCGGCGAGAGCCTGGACGAGGTCGTCATCGGCATGGCCCACCGGGGCCGGCTGAACGTCCTCGCCAACATCGTGGGCAAGTCCTACGCCCAGGTCTTCGGCGAGTTCGAGGGAAACCTGGACCCGCGCTCCGCGCACGGCTCCGGCGACGTGAAGTACCACCTGGGCGCCGAGGGCGACTTCGTCGCCCCCAACGGCGCCAAGATCACGACCTCGGTGGTGGCGAACCCCTCCCACCTGGAGGCCGTCGACCCCGTCACCGAAGGCGTGGTACGGGCCAAGCAGGACCTGCTGGAGCGGGGCGAGGAAGGCTTCACCGTCCTGCCCGTCCTCGTCCACGGCGACGCGGCCTTCGCCGGGCAGGGCGTGGTCGCGGAGACGCTGCACCTCTCCCAGCTGCGCGGATACCGCACCGGCGGCACCGTGCACGTCGTCGTCAACAACCAGGTCGGCTTCACCACGTCCCCGGCGTCGTCCCGTTCCTCGGTGTACGCCACCGACGTCGCCCGGATGATCCAGGCACCGATCTTCCACGTCAACGGCGACGACCCCGAAGCCGTCGTCCGGGTCGGCAAGCTCGCCTTCGAGTACCGGCAGACCTTCCGCAAGGACGTCGTCATCGACCTCGTCTGCTACCGGCGGCGCGGCCACAACGAGATGGACAACCCCTCGTTCACCCAGCCGCTCATGTACGACCTGATCGACGCCAAGCGCTCCACCCGCAAGCTCTACACCGAGGCCCTGATCGGCCGGGGCGACATCACGGTGGAGGAGGCCGAGCAGGCGCTCCGCGACTACCAGGAGCAGCTGGAGCGGGCCTTCACCGAGACCCGTGAGGCCGCCAAGAAGCCGCTGGAGCCGGGGTCGGTCGTCAAGCCGCAGACCGCCGAGGTCTTCCCCTGGTCGCACGGCACCACCGAGACGGCCATCACCAACGAGACCGTCAAGCAGGTCATCGACACCCAGCTGAGCCTCCCCGAAGGTTTCACCGTCCACCCGCGTCTGGCGCCGGTGATCCAGCGCCGCGGCCAGATGGTCAGCGAGGACGCGATCGACTGGGCGACCGGTGAGGCACTCGCGTTCGGCTCGCTCCTGCTGGACAACCACCCGGTCCGGCTCGTCGGCCAGGACTCGCGCCGCGGCACCTTCGGCCAGCGGCACGCCGTCCTCGTCGACCGCGGCACCGGGGACGAGCACACCCCGCTCAAGCAGTTCAACCGGGGCACCACCAAGTTCTACGTCTACGACTCGCTGCTCAGCGAGTTCGCCGCCCTCGGCTTCGAGTACGGCTACAGCGTGGTCCGGCCGGACGCGCTGGTGGCCTGGGAAGCCCAGTTCGGCGACTTCGTGAACGGCGCCCAATCGATCATCGACGAGTTCATCTCCTCCGGTGAGCAGAAGTGGGGCCAGCGCTCCTCGGTCGTCCTGCTGCTGCCGCACGGGTACGAGGGACAGGGCCCGGACCACTCCTCCGCCCGGATCGAGCGGTTCCTGCAGCTCTGCGCCCAGGACAACATGACCGTGGTGCAGCCCACGACGCCGGCCAACTACTTCCACCTCCTGCGGTGGCAGGTGCTGTCCGACCGTCGCAAGCCGCTCGTCGTCTTCACCCCCAAGTCGCTGCTGCGGCACAAGAGCGCCACCTCGGCGACCGATGACTTCACCAGCGGGCACTTCCAGCCCGTCATCGGCGACTCCGAGGTGAACCCGCAGGGTGTCCGGGAGATCGTCCTCTGCTCCGGCAAGATCTACTACGACCTGGCCGCGGCCAGGGAGAAGGCCGGACGCACCGATGTGGCGATCGTACGGCTGGAGCGGCTCTACCCGATGCCGGTGGACGAGCTCGGCGCCGAACTCGGCCGCTACCCGAGCGAGGCCACCCTGACCTGGGCACAGGACGAGCCGGTCAACATGGGACCGTGGCCGTTCCTCACCCTCAAGATGGTCGAAACCCCCGACGTGTTCGGTGGACGGCCGCTGCGCCGGGTGTCCCGGATCAACAACCCGTCGCCCGCAGTCGGCTCCCACGCCGCCCACGACGCCGAACTCCACGACCTGCTCGCCCAGATCTTCGGCTGATCCCCGATCGAGCTGCGACTCAAAACAGCTGTCACCGGCTCCCCGCTGGTGGCAGCTGTTCCTTTTTCCCACTCACTATGATCATTGCGCTGTGCAAACCCCATCGGGCCCACAGTCCACAACGATCACCTGGGTTGCGAAGGCGAGCAGGCCGCGTCGGTCATCGAAGTAGGGGCACGACCTGCCATGTCGGCTACCTTGCGATCAGTGACCCGTGGTGCCGACCGACCGCCACGCACACCCAGGCTCTGACTAGGGTTGAGGGAGTTGGAACCCAGCCAAGCGTGCTGTGCGGAGCTTGGAATTTCACCCGGTAGGCTGAAGATCATCTCCCCTGTGTTCAGAACACTGTGTTCAAAGGAGTTCAAACCGTGTACTTCACCGATCGGGGGATCGAGGAGCTCGTCGACCGCCGCAGCGGCGAAGAGGTCTCCATCGACTGGCTCGCCGAGCGTCTCCGCGAGTTCGTCGACCTCAACCCCGAGTTCGAGACCCCCGTGGAACGGCTGGCCACCTGGCTGGCCCGCCTCGACGACGACGACTGACGCGTATTTGGCTTTCCCGGAAACGCGACATATCGTGTCGTGGACAGGCGGTACCTCGGAGAAGGGCACACTCATGTCCGGCTGGGTGCACGGGGCGACAAAACGGGCCCGCGGATGAGTCCCGTCTTCGGCCACGGCCGCCTCCGCCTCTACCTTCTCAAGCTCCTCGACGAGCACCCCCGGCACGGCTACGAGGTCATCCGGCTCCTCCAGGACCGCTTCCTCGGCGTCTACTCCCCCTCCCCCGGGACGATCTACCCGCGCCTCGCCCGGCTCGAAGAGGAAGGCCTGGTCACCCACGAAGTCGTCGACGGCAAGAAGGTCTTCAAACTCACCGACGCCGGCCGCGGGGAACTCACCGGACGCTTCGACGAACTCTCCGACCTGGAGCGGGAACTCGCCGACTCCGTCCGCGACATCGCCCGCGAAGTGAAGGAAGACGTCCGCCAGACCGTGCGCTCCCTCCGCCACGGCATCACCCAGATGACCCGGGAGATGGGGCGCGAGATGAGCCGCCCCAACCAGTGGGAACGCCAGAAGCAGGAGTGGCGCCGCCTCTGGGAGGACTCCTGGGCGGAGGCGAGCTCCCTCGGCTCCCAGCAGGCTCGGGCACACGCGGAGAGCGCCAAGGAACTCGGCCGGATCCTCGCCGACTTCATCGGCGAACTACGCCGGGCCGCCGCCGACGCCAACCTCTCCGAGCAGACCCTCACCACCATCCGCTCCACCCTCGACGACGCCACCAAACGCATCAAAGACTCATTCCACGAAGACCCCACCAAACCCCGCTAACCCCACCCCAAAAATCCCCAAGTCACCCGCCCCGCGATCAGCTCGTCACCCACCGCCCAGTCGGGTCGTGGACACACAGGTCTTCGAATCGCCCTATCCAACAGGGTTGTGTCAGACATAATATGGGCATGAAGAGGTTGCGGTTCTATCGGTCGGCACGCAGGCACCGCATCGTGCAGGCACACGCTCTTCATGTGGTTCGATCCGGACCGCCGGCAATCGTTCCCGCCACCGACCCAAATCTGGAGGATCGATGGGTGTGGATCGGCCCGGATGACAGGGGCATCGAACTTGAAGTGATCGGCGTCCTCACCGATAAACACCTGGTGATCATCCATGTGATGCCGACCGCGCTGAGGAGGAGAAAGCCATGACCGAGCACCGAACCTGGCCACCGGAAGACATCGAACTGGTCCTGGATCCCGACTCCGAGATCGACACCGAGGAACTCCACGACACCAAGGGCGCCCCGATCACGGACGAGTACGTGGATCAGGCGATCGCCGATGTGCACCGTGCAATCGACGAGGGCCGCGTATCCGTCCCGACCGGCCGCAGTGGGCGTCCGTCACTGACCGGTGAAGGCTCACACTCCCCAAGGGTTTCTTTTCGTGTCCCCGAAGAACTGCGCGAACGCGCGAAGTCCCGAGCCGAGCAAGAGGGCAAGACGGTATCGGCACTGGCCCGAGAGGCGTTCGAGTGGTTCCTCCGGACAAGCCCGGCCAATCGCAGACGCGTCAAGCCTTGAGAGTTGAGCAGCGCCCGATCATCCCTGGAGGGATCGCAACTGCGTCTTTGCGGCCTCCCCGCCGGGCAGTATCAGTGCCCGATCATCCCTGGAGGGATTGCGACTTGAACCCGACGACTCCAATCACGGCGTTGATTGCGCCGAGATCATCAATGCCTTCAGATCACTCCAAACGATAACAACTCACGGGAATGGGACTTCCCGCAAGTAATTGCCTCCAGCCGTCCCAGAAAGGCTTGAATTACTTCCCTGCGGTGTCGGGGGTCGAGCAGCACCTGAATGGGCCAGTGGCGTTAGCGGGCCGTCGAATGCCGACATAGCGCGCCTCCGGCCGTTCCGATGCGGGTAGCGTCAGGCAGGTAGGGACCTTGCAACGATAGGTGTGGGTGGGCGGTCTGCTGGTTGGTCCTACTTTGCGGGCTATGCCGGTGGAGTTCCTGACGAATGATGAGGCGGCGGCGTACGGGCCATGACCCACCCGCCCAGCCCAAAGGACCCGGTCATTCCGCATGTTCAGCCAGGTCGCGCTGCGGCCCCGGCCGAAGTACTCGAAGCCCGGCCGCGCGTAGACCGTGGTCGAGGGAGCGACGAAGCGCATCCTATCGACCGAGGCCCCCGGTGGCGATCCACCGATCGGTGGATCGCCACCACCGCTTGATTGGGCCGGTGCCCCCACCGTGCGGCAGCCAGGTCCGGTCTGCTGGTCGATGTTCACCGGAGTGCCGGTCGTAGCAGGGTGAGCAGTGCCAATCACCGAAGGGCCCAGCCCCGGAAGGACGCGCACATGCCACCAGTGATCGAGGTACGCAACCTCCACAAGCGCTATGCCGACAAGGTCGCGGTCGACGACGTCTCGCTCACCGTTCAGGAGGGCGAGATCCTCGGGATCCTCGGCCCGAACGGCGCCGGCAAGACGACGACCGTGGAGTGCATCGAGGGCCTCCGTACGCCGGACCGGGGCGAGATCAAAGTGCTGGGTCTCGATCCCCTCCGGGACCGCGCCGAGCTGACCCGGCGGCTCGGTGTCCAGTTGCAGGCCGGCCAGCTCCCCGAGCGGCTACAGGTCGCCGAGGCCCTGGAGCTCTACAGCTCCTTCTATCCCAGGCCGGCCGACTGGCGCGGGCTGATGCACGACCTCGGCCTGACCGACAAGGCGAAGACCAGGTACGCCAAGCTGTCCGGTGGCCAGAAGCAACGGCTGTCGATCGCACTGGCACTCGTCGGCAACCCTCGGGTGGCGATCCTCGACGAGCTCACCACCGGGCTCGACCCGCAGGCACGGCGCGACACCTGGGACCTGATCGAGGGCGTGCGGTCCCGCGGGGTGACGATCGTGCTGGTCACCCACTTCATGGAGGAGGCCGAGCGGCTGTGTGACCGGCTGGCCCTGATCGACGCCGGACGCGTCGTCATGGTGGACACCCCGGCCGGCCTGACCGAACGGGCCCGCATCGGGCAGCGAATCCAGTTCCGTCCGTCCAGGCCGTTGGACGACTCCCTGCTGACGAGCCTGCCCGACGTCTCGGGCGTCACCCGCCGGGGCGAGCTGGTCGTCGTCAGCGGCAACGACAACGCGCTCAACGCCGTCACCACCGTACTGGCCCGCAACCAGATCGTGGCCGAACGGCTGCGCGTCGAGCAGGCCAGCCTGGAGGACGCGTTCGTCCGGCTGACCGGCAAACGCCTCGATCCCCACTAGGCATCCGACCCGCAGTCCGCCCCACAGAGAAGGAAACCGTACTCATGTCAGTCCTGAACACCGCCCCACCCCGGGCCGCCGCCAAGCCTGGTTCCGCGACGTGGAGGCTCATCAAAGCCGAGAGCAAGCTGTCCATCCGCGACAAGATGGCACTCCTCTGGGGCGTCGGCATCCCGCTGGTCGTGTTGATCATCCTCGGCAGCATCCCCTCCTTGCGAAAGCCCAACGAGGACACCGGCGGCCTGACGACCTTCGACGTCTACGTGCCCGTCCTGATCTTGTTCAACCTGGCGATCCTGGCCGTGACCGCCCTGCCGACCACGCTCGCGGGCTACCGGGAGAACGGTGTGCTGCAACGTATGCGGACCACGCCGATCGGCCCGGCCCGCGTACTCACCGCCCAGCTCGTGGCCAACTTCGCCATCGCGCTCGTCGCGATGATCCTGTTCCTCGCGGTGGCCGGCCTCGGCTTCGGCGTCGACCTGCCGCAGCACCTCTTCGGCTTCGCCGTCGCCTGGCTGCTCGCGGCCGCCGCGTTGCTGGCGATCGGCCTGCTGCTCACCGCACGGGTGCCGGGACGTAGTGTGGCCTCCGCGATGGGCATGGTGTTGTTCTTCCCGATGATGTTCTTCGCCGGACTCTGGGTGCCGATCTCGGAAATGCCCGCGGTGCTGCAGAACATCAGCCGTTACACCCCGCTCGGCGCGGGCATGCGAGCATTCCAGGACGCGTACCTGGGCCATTTCCCGTCCGTCCTCCCGCTCCTGACCCTGGCGGTCTACGCGGTCGGGTGCTCGATCATCGCGGTCCGTTGGTTTCGCTGGGAATAGACTCGGCACGGATGAGCTGGGAAAAGACTCGGCACGGAGGAGAGGGTCTTGAGCAGGCGGAGGCGGCCCGAGCACTGGGCGGCGGTGCGGGAAGAGCGACCGCTCCTCCTTGTCACCGCGGTGCCGTACACGTTGCTGGCCGGACTTGTCGTCCTCAAGGTGATCAGAGGGCCTTCGGCGGGCGACTCCCCGCTCATCGATCTCGGCCTGTGCGGGTTGGCCGCGGCGTGGATGCTCGGCATGTTCACCCTGCGTCCCGCCTGGTGGGAACGGCCACGGATCATGGGGGTGTTCTTCACCGGATTACTGGTGATCACAGCGATCCTGGTGGTGCGAGATCCCATGTTCGGGTTGTTCACCCCTGCGCCCTTCATCTACGCCTTCACCGTCCTGCCCTGGCCGTGGCGGCTGCCGGCTGTGGCAGCCGTGGCGGTCGTGGCCGGTGTCGCACAGGCCTCCGGCGTGGACAGGACGACCGGGCTCGGCCTCACGCTGTACACGACCATCGTCGTCGCCAACGTCGCCCTCATGAGCTCCGTCGCCTGGGCGCTCCGGCTCGCCGAGAGGGAGAGGGAGCAGCGCGAGCAGGCCCTCGCGGAGCTGAGCCGGACGAACCGGCTGCTGGAGACGACTCTCACCGAGAACGCCGGCCTGCACGCGCAGCTCCTCGCCCAGGCCAGGGAGGCGGGGGTCATCGACGAGCGCCGGCGGATGGCCCGTGAGATCCACGACACCCTGGCGCAAGGACTCACCGGGATCATCGCGCAGTTGCAGGCGGCCGAACAGATGCATGAGGTCCCGGCACCGTGGCGCCGTCCCTTCGAAGCCGTCAAGAGGCTGGCGCGGGAGAGCCTGTCCGAGGCCCGTCGCTCGGTCGACGCGCTCCGGCCCGAGCCGCTGGAGACCGCGCGCCTGAGCGACGCGCTCGCCGACGTCGCCGACCGGTGGTCGAAGGTGCACGGGCTCGCCGTTCAGGTCACGACGACCGGCACGGTGCGGTCGATGACGCCGGAGGCCGAGTTCGCGCTGCTGCGCACGGCGCAGGAAGCGCTGGCCAACGTGGCCAAGCACGCGCAGGCGACCAGGGTCGGGGTGACGCTGTCCTACCTGGAGTACGAGGTGGCGTTGGACGTGCGAGACGACGGCAGGGGCTTCGATCCCGCCGGTCTCGAAGCCGGCGCGCCGCAGCCGCCGTCTCGCGGCGGCGGATTCGGCCTGACCATCATGCGACAGCGGGTCGAAGGACTGTCCGGAACTCTGCGGATCGAGTCCGAGCCCGGCGTCGGCACCGGGATCTCGGCCTGCGTCCCCACCCTGCCGACCGGGAGCCACGCATGAACGATCGCACGGCCAAATCGACGGCCGAGACCCCGATACGACTGCTGATCGTGGACGACCATCCCGTCGTCAGGGATGGGTTGAGCAGCATGTTCGCCTCCGCACCCGGATTCGAGGTGGTGGGTGAGGCCGCGGACGGGGCGGCAGCCCTGCGTCTCGCCAAGCGGCTTCAGCCCGATGTGATCCTGATGGACCTGCGCATGCCGGGCATGGACGGGCTGACCGCGATCACCGAGCTGACCAGGCTCGGCGTCACCGCGCGGGTCCTGGTTCTGACCACCTACGACAACGACACCCACGTACTGCCGGCTATCGAGGCGGGAGCGACCGGCTACCTGCTCAAGGACTCCCCCCGGGAGGACCTGCTGAGAGGTGCGCGGGCCGCCGCCAGAGGCGAGCCCGTACTCTCCCCCTCGGTGGCGGCAAGACTGATGAATCGGGTCAAAACGCCCGCTCCACAACTGCTCAGCCAGCGCGAACTCGAAGTCCTCGAACTCGTGGCGGCCGGGAACACCAACCGTGAGGTGGCCGCCCGGCTCTTCATCACAGAGGCCACGGTCAAGAGTCACCTGCTGAACATCTACGCCAAGCTCGGCGTCGGCGACCGCGCCGCCGCCGTGGCCGAGGCGTTCAACCGGCGACTGCTCACACCCCGGTAGCCCTGCGCCCGGCACGGGAGGAGCGAGAGGGTTCGCCGCCCGCGTCCACCTGGAGTCGGCGATCGACGCCGACCTCGTCCCGGCCGTGGAGTTGCCGCTCAAGCCCCGTGTCGCCGGTGGGGGTCATCCTCAGGGGATCGCGACGGTCCATCGGCGGTGCCGGTGTTCCGAGGCGCCCGAGCTGCCGCGTTGAGCGGAACCGCCGGTGGCGTCACGTCCGATCCGGCTGTGGTGTCAGGAGGTGGGGTGGGCGATGAGGGCGAATCGGTGGGCGTGTGCGGTCAGCGGCCGACCGGCCCGCATCTCCTTGTGCAGCGCACGCAGCCGGTCGGCGTATCGTTCGACGTCAAAGCCGGGAACATGCCACGGCGTGATGCGCAGGAACAGCACCAGCGCCCCGATGTCGTGGAAGACGGTGGAGATCCGCGCTTCCTCCTGCCAGGACACCTCCAATCCGGCCGCGGCCAGGTCGGCGACGGCGGTCGTGAGGTTCCAGCCGGCGTACTCGTGCGGCTTCGCGCCCAGCGCCCTGTTGATCTCGACCATGTCCTCGCCGCCCACCTGCTGGGTGATGAACGTCCCGCCGGGTTTGAGCACGCGCCGCACCTCGTCCGGGTCGTAGGACTCGTGCCGGCTGATGATCAGCTCGAACGACCGGTCGGGCAGCGGCAGCCGGTCGTCGTCGCCCACCTCCACGACCTGCACGCCCATCGGTTCGAGGCGCTTCCTGGCCACGGGGACGTTCGGCGCCCACCCCTCGGTGGCGGCCGTCCGCTCCGGGAGCGGGGTGAAGGAGGCCAGCAGTTCACCGCCGCCCGTGCCGAGGTCGAGGAGCGAGTCCGCATACGGCAGCCGCTCCTGCACCAACTGCTCGTAGTTCCACGGCAGGGCGGCCGAGTCCTCGATCATCCGGCCGTGGAAGACTCCGAGGTTCCAGCCTTCGAAGGGGGTGGTCAACGCCTCCCTGATCAGTTTGTCGTAGCCCACCTTCGTGATCCTTTCAGCTCCCGGATCGGCTGCCCGATCGACTCTGAGGGAGGGTCAGAGGGTGAAGACGATTTTGCCGAAGACGTCGCCTTCTTCCATGAGGGCGAAGCCGTCGGTGGCCGAGGTCATGGGGAGCACGGTGTCGATGGTGGGTCGGACCCCCGTCTGCTCACAGAAACGCAGGAGACGTTCGAGCTGGTCTCGGTTGCCCATGGTCGATCCGACCACGGACAACTGGAGGAAGAACACCCTGGCGAGGTCGGCGGACGGGGCGAGACCGCTGGTCGCCCCGGACACCACGATTCTGCCTCCCGGCCGGAGCGACTTCAGCGAGTGCTCCCAGGTCGCCTGACCGACGGTCTCCATCACGGCGTCCACCCGCTCCGGGAGTCGCGCCCCGGTCTCGAAGACCGCGTCGGCGCCGAGCGTGAGCGCCCGGTCCCGTTTCGCCTCCGATCTCGACGTGGCCCAGATTCGATAGCCGCCCGCCCGGCCCAGCGCGATCAGCGCCGTCGCGACCCCACCCCCGGCGCCTTGCACGAGGATGGTCGAACCCGGCTCCACCCCCGCCTTGTCGAACAGCATCTTGTAGGCCGTCAGCCATGCCGTGGGCATGCACGCGGCCTGCTCGAAGGAGATCGAGGCGGGTTTGGGCACCAGATTCCGGCGTGGCACGACGACACGCTCGGCGAAGGTGCCGTCGTGGATCTCGGAGAGCAGTGAGCGTCGTGGGTCGAGCGTCTCATCGGCGCCGTCGCCGATCACCGCATGGACGACGACCTCGTTGCCCTTCTCGTCCAATCCGGCGGCGTCGCATCCGAGGATGATCGGGAGCCTCTCCTGCTGAATCCCGACCCCGCGGAGCGTCCACAGATCATGATGGTTGAGTGACGCGGCCTTCACCGTGACCGTCGCCCAGCCTTCAGGCACCTGTGGGTCAGGGTGCTCGCCCAGCGACAGGCCGGACAAGGGGTTCTCGGCATCGGTGCGTACAGCGGTTACAGCGAACATGGCCGCACACTAACCGGTTGTCCGGCGGCCATCCGCGGCCGGGTGCCGACACGCACGACCAATCCACCGGTCTTTCCGGCGTCACACGGGGTGACGCCATCGGAGCCCGGGAAATCTGGCGAATCCCTTGTCCGCGGTTATCACTTCGCACCCGTGCTCGATCGCCAGCGCCGCCAGGTAGACGTCGGCGATGAGTGCGCCCGAGGCCCCTGAGATGCGGCAGAGCTTCTCGAAGATCCCCCAATGTCGCCGGCCCGGGGTGATCGGAACCGCATGGGGCTGATTGCGAATGCGGTCGGCGTAGACGAGTGCATGCTCGATCGGAGCAGGTGTCCGATAAATGCGGTGATTTGTCACCACTCGGACGAACCCATTTATCACCGAGTCTGCCACGGCATAGCTCTCGTCCCCATTCACGAGCCCACTCACCCACGCCGCGTAGGCCGAATGATTCGGCTCCTCCGTCCGATAGGCGTAAACCAGGACGTTGACATCGACGAGCCTCATCACGTGACTCCCCGAGTGACGAATCCGTCGATGAGTGCTTCGTCGTCGAGGTGTTTGATGTCAACCCCGGTGAACCGGGCCTCGCGCACCCAGGTGTGATAGCCGGCTTCCCCCTGGAAGGCGACGAGGTCCACGACGGGCCGATCGACCCTGTCGTCCTGGGTCTTCAGCAGCTGACGCAAGGCGTCCTCCATCACTGAATTGAGACTTCGGCCCTGCTTGGCGGCAAGAGCCTTGGCATTGTTGAGCAATGTCTCGTCGATTCGCACCGTCGTCCTCCGTCGATCCGAGCCGTCTTCCGTCATCGATCCCCATCTCTCATTCCGCCTCCAAGGAGGCTCGCATGGTGACATAAAAATGTCAACACTCAATGTAACGAGATCGGCGCGGATAGTTAGCCGAAATCCAGCTCCTGCCTTCATCAACAATCATCATTTATGGTGAGACCACCGATTTTTATTGCACCCCGCGGAGATCCCTATGTCCGGCCATCGGCCACTAAATTCGGGTGAACCCAGCCATATAGGCACGTTTCGACTGTTGGGCTATCTCGGTGAAGGCGGCCAGGGGGTTGTCTATCTCGCGGAGAGCGCATCCGGAGAACGCGTCGCCATCAAAATGTTGCATACCAGGCTCACCCGGGACGAACAGGCCCGGCAACGATTCCTGCGGGAGATCTCCGCGGCCTCCCGGGTCGCCCAGTTCTCCACCGCGCGAATCCTGGAGGCCAACGTCGTCGGCGATCGCCCGTACATCGTCAGCGAGTACGTCGACGGCCGTTCCCTGGACGAACTCGTGCGGATCGAGGGGCCGCGGAGCCCCGGCGCGCTGGAGCGGCTCGCGGTCGCCACGGCCGCGGCGCTGGCCGCCATCCACCAGGCCGGGATCGTTCACCGCGACTTCAAGCCGAGCAACGTCCTCATCGGACCGGACGGCCCGGTGGTCATCGACTTCGGGATCGCCAGGGCCCTGGACGTGACCGCCACGGTTTCCAGCGGTGTCCTGGGCACGCCTTCCTACATGTCCCCCGAGCAGGTCTCCGGGGAGCGGGCCGGCCCGCCCTCGGACGTGTTCAGCTGGGCCGCGACGATCGTGTTCGCGGCGACCGGCAGACCCCCCTTCGGCCAGGACACCATCCCCGCGGTCATGCACCGCGTCCTCTACGGCGATCCGGATCTGACCGGGATGCCCCGCCTCGTCGAGCTGGTCCTGCGCTGCCTCGCCAAGAACCCGGCGGACCGCCCGACCGCCCCCGAGATCATGCTCGCCCTCGTCGGGCACAACGGCCCGTCGGCCCGGACGTGGCCCTCCCCCGCCCCGCCTCCGCCGCCCCCTCCGCCACCGCCGAGAACGCCGGAGCCGATCGGGGTGGACGTCCCCGGGGAAGCCACCCGGGTGCGGACCTTCGACGCCGTGTACCAGACCCCGGGAATCACGCCCGGGACCCCGTTGGGCGTCCCGGGGACGATCGAGAGCCCGGGCGGCCGGAAATCGGCCGGCGCCTCCCCGCTCGCGCTCATCGCCACGGTGCTCGCCGTCGCGGTCGCGGTGGCCGCCACGGTGATCCTGGTGCCCCGCTGGTTCGACGGCTCCACGTCGTCAAAGACCACGAGCCCGAGCCCGGAAAGCGGCGGCCCCACGACGTCCGGGACGACCCCGCCGGCGGCGCGCCCGTTCGGCGCGAAAATCGACCAGATCACCGCGGCGTCCATCGACGACGTGAACGTCGTGACCATAGCCCAGGTCGGCGGAGCCCCCGTGATCATCGCTGGTTGCGGTTACGAGAAGGACTTCACGATACGCACCTGGGATCTCCGGACCAGGCTGGCGATCGGCGTCCCGTTCGCCAAGCAGAAGGACGACGTCCGGGCGGTGGCGGTGGCGAGCGTCAACCAGACGCCGATCCTCGTCTCCTCCGGCCTGGACAAACCGATCCACCTCACCGATCTCATCACGCACAAGCGCATCGGGGGGCCGCTGAGCGGGCACACCGACGCCGTCAAGGCCTTGGCGGTCACCGAACTCGACGGCCGTCCCGTCGCGGTCTCCGGCAGTTCCGACAACACCATCAGAATCTGGGACCTGACCACCCGCCAGGCCGTCGGCGAGCCCTTGGAGGGCCATACCGACGACGTGGACGCGGTGGCGATCGGCCGGCTCGACGGCCGTACGATCATCGTCTCGGCGGGAGACGACGACGTCATCCGCATCTGGGACCTCGCCACCGGGTCACCCGTCGGCGACCCCTTGAACGGGCACACCGACGACATCAGCACATTGGCGGTGACCGAACTCGACGGCCGTCCCGTCGTGGTCTCGGCCGGGGTCGACGACAGCGTGCGGCTCTGGGACCTGACCACCCGGACACCGATCGGCGAACCGCTGGAAGGCCACACCGACGACATCAGGAGCCTGGCGGTCGGCCGGGCAGGCGGGCGGCCCATCGCGGTCTCGGCGAGTGACGACAACACCCTCCGCGTCTGGGACCTCTCCAACCGCCAGCCGATCGGTGAGCCGCTCAAGGGGCACACCGACGGGGTCTTCTCCGTCACCATCGGCGACCTCGACGGCAATCCGATAGCCGTCTCGGGAAGCCTGGACGACAGTGTCCGGATCTGGAGCCTCGGCTCCCCTTGATCCGTCGATACCGGGAGGTCCGTCACCGGTGTATCCCGGCGCTTGGGACCCACACCGGTGCCGGTCGCATCCGGTCCCGCCTCGGACACCCCGACCGATCACGCGGTACGGGCGCCGCGCCCGACACACCGGGGAACGGCGAAGCCCCGGCAAGCGGGGTCACGCTTACCGGGGCCGGACGACTGCCCGCCGGTTCAGGTGATGGGCGGGATGGCGTCGGCATACGGAACGCCCATGTGGGTCAGGCACACGCTCGGGCCGCGTGAGCCGTACTCACAGTCGGGCGACGCCGTCCTTACGCGCCTGCTCGGCGACCGCCGCGATCACGGCGGGGGCGACCCGCTCGTCGAACGGGCTGGGGATCACGTAGTCCTCGGCGAGGTCGTCGCCGACCACGGCGGCCAGTGCCGTCGCCGCGGCGACCTTCATGTTCTCCGTGATCGCCGACGCGCGTACGTCGAACGCCCCGCGGAAGACGCCGGGGAAGGCGAGCACATTGTTGATCTGGTTGGGGAAGTCGGACCGGCCGGTGGCGACGACCCGCGCGTGTCTGCGGGCGACGTCCGGCGCGATCTCGGGGGTGGGGTTGGAGAGGGCGAACACGATCGCGTCCGGGGCCATCGAGGCGACGGACTCCTCGGAGACGGTGGAGCCCGACAGGCCGATGAACACGTCGGCTCCGGCCAGGGCCTCCTCGGTCGATCCCGAGAAGCCCGCCTTGTTGGTCTCGGCGGCGAGCGCGGCCTTGAAGGGGTTCATCCCTTCCCGGCCTTCGTAGAGCATGCCCTTGCTGTCGGCGACGGCGATGTCGCCGATGCCGGCGTTGAGCAGGATCCGGGTGACGGCGACGCCCGAGGCACCGGCTCCGGCGACCACGGCGCGCAGGTCACCGAGGGTTCGCCCGGTGAGCTTGGCCGCGTTCTGGAGTGCCGCGAGGGCGACGATGGCGGTTCCGTGCTGGTCGTCGTGGAAGACCGGGATGTCGAGGAGCTCGCGGAGCCGGTCCTCGATCTCGAAGCAGCGGGGTGCGCTGATGTCCTCGAGGTTGATCCCGCCAAAAGACGGCGCAAGCCGTACAACTGTCTCGACCAACGCGTCAACGTCGGTACAGTCAAGACAAATCGGCACAGCATGGACATTGGCGAATTGACGGAATAGGAGTGCTTTGCCCTCCATGACCGGCATGGCGGCAGCGGGCCCGATGTCACCGAGGCCGAGTACGGCGGTGCCGTCGGAGACCACGGCGACCACGTTCGAGACCCAGGTGTAGTCGTTGACCAGTTCGGGACGTTCGGCGATGGCGGTGCAGACCCGGGCGACCCCGGGGGTGTAGGCGAGGGCCAGGTCCTCGGCGTTCCGCACGGGAATGCTCGACTGGATCTCGATCTTGCCTCCGCGGTGCAGCGCGAAGACGGGATCATCATCGAGAGGGTTGGACGTAACGGATAAGGGTTCGGCAGCCATTGGTGACCCCATTGTCAGTTGGCTTGGGAAACCGCATAGGAGCCTCTGGCTTGACTGGTTCGCCTGGGCGATCCTTGGAGCGGTCATCTATCGGACGGTCCGGGGGTCCCCCGTCGCACGATTGTGTCACACGGTCATGGAGTGGGAGCGATGAGGTGACCGTGCGGCCCAGGGCTGTCCCGGTCCCGGCGGGACGGGGCGAGATGAGTCTGCGGTACGGCGTTCCGTGGGATACTTCTCTCCACGGTCCCGTCTCGTCACAGCGTCCCACCACAGCAAGGCTCGCACGTGAATCTGGCCTCATACGCTGAGCTCGCGGTCGCCCTCGTCAACACCGACGCCGAGGTCGATCGCCTCGGCAGCATGGAAGCCCTCCAGGAACTCCTCGCGGACCGGCCCGCGCTGGCCCGCCGGGCGAGCCGTGCCGACCTCGACTCGCTCCGGGACCTGCGCGCCGAGCTCCGGGCCATCTTCGAATCCGTGGCGGCCAAGGACGCGGCGGACGCCGTCGAGCGGCTCAACACCCTGCTCATCCTGCACCCGATCTACCCGCAGATCTCCACCAACGACAACAAGCGCTGGCACCTGCACCTCACCGAGGTGGGCCGGGTCGCCGACCAGTACACGGTGGGCGCGGTGATGGGACTGGCCACCGTGGTCACCGACCGCGGCATCGACCGGCTGGGCACCTGCCTCGCGACCCCGTGCCGCAACATCTATCTGGACACCTCCTCCAACCGCTCCCGCCGCTACTGCTCGGGCCGGTGCGCGAGCCGTGCCAACGTGGCCGCCTACCGCGCCCGGAAGCGGGCGAACCCCAAGGTCTGACCCCGTTTTTGTACGGCCGGCACGACGGCCGTGCCGGCGGGACACGCGTTGCCGGAGCCACGACATTGTTCGCCGGGATCGGCGATATCGTTAGGATCACCCGGAGGGCCGGATAGACGGGCTTAACGCCCCGCGTTAAGCAAGGTAAAGCGGGATTTATCTGCACAAACTGCAGATATGCAGTCCGTTTACCTTTATCGCCTATATTGAGTCTCAAGAGCGGGATGGGTGAATCCGTTAAATCAGGCGTCTCCTCCATGACGCCGGGAGATCGGGCGCGTCCAAGTCCGGCAAGGGGAGCCCTGGGGCTGTAGGTTGCACTCAGGGATCGCAACGCTCCAGTCGTTAGGAGGAACGTGACCGAGGAAACCGCGGCGCGTGCGGCGGGATTGTCAGGAATCCGGGACACGGTGACCGTTCGGCTGCCCGCAGTGAGCGCCTACCTATCCGTGCTGCGTACGGCGACCGCCGGGCTCGCCGCACGTCTGGATTTCACCCTCGATGAGATCGAGGACCTCAGAATCGCCGTCGACGAGGCCTGCGCCATGTTGCTGCCTCAGGCGGTGCCGGGCACGGACCTCATCGCCGAGTTCGAGCTGACCGGCGAAGAGATGAGCGTCAAGGTCGAAGTGCAGACGGTTACCGCACAGGCTCCCAAGCGGGATGACTTCGCCTGGATGGTGTTGACGGCGCTCGCCGACGACGTCGACGCGGTAACCGAGCCGGCGGACCGGATGGCCATCCTGTTGCGCAAGCGCCGGAGCGCTGCTTCGGCGGGGCCGGGAGACAGGGCGTGACGGAGAAGACCCGGGCTATGGCCAGTGACAACCACGCGGTTCCTGACCGGGTCCGCGCTCGTGATCTGTTCGGACAGCTCGTGGAGCTGCCCGCCGACGATCCACGCCGTCAGCGCATCCGCGACGAACTCGTCGAACTCCACCTCCCGTTGGTGGAGTATCTCGCCCGGCGGTTCCGCAACCGCGGCGAGTGGCTGGACGACCTGACCCAGGTCGCCACGATCGGCCTGATCAAGTCCATCGACCGCTTCGACCTGGGGCGGGGGGTCGAATTCTCGACCTATGCCACTCCCACGATCGTCGGTGAGATCAAGCGGCACTTCCGGGACAAGGGCTGGGCCGTCCGGGTTCCCCGTCGGCTTCAGGAACTCAAGCTGTCGCTCACCAAGGCGATCAGCGAGCTGTCCCAGCGGGAGGGGCGCGCCCCGACGGTCGCCGAGATGGCGATCCACCTCCAGATGACGGAGGAGGAGGTCCTGGAGGGCCTTGAGTCGGCCAACGCCTACTCCACGGTCTCCCTGGACGCGCCGGACTCCGGAGACGACGACGCACCCGCCGTCGCCGATTCGCTGGGCATCGTGGACGACTCCCTTGAGGGCGTGGAGTACCGGGAGTCCTTGAAACCGCTGCTGGAGCGACTCCCGCCGAGGGAGAAGCGGATCCTGCTGCTCCGCTTCTTCGGGAACATGACCCAGTCACAGATCGCCACCGAGCTCGGCATCTCGCAGATGCACGTGTCCCGTCTGCTCGCCAGAACACTCGCCCAGCTCCGTGAAGGGCTCACCGCCGAGGACTGAGCCGCCCGGGGTCAGCCGCGCCCGGAGTGGTCGGCGCCGTCATCGATCAGCGCGTTCGTCGTGGGCGGGCTGAACATGGCCACGAGCCCGGCGACGGCCACCAGCACCAGGGGAACCCCCCACAGGTAGGCTCCGGCCTGAATCAGGGAGATCGACACGGGCAGCGCGAAGATCTGGGTGACGATCGCGGGGGAACGACTCCATCGCAAGGCGTCGAGCAGCCCCTTGGCGACCCACAGGAGAGCCGCCCCGGCACCCAGGCCGAACACGGCCAGCGCAATCGAACTCGTGACGTCCTCCGGCTTGCCGATCACGGTCTGCACGGCTACATAACCTCCGAGCACGACGGAGGTCAGTCCCTCCAGGGCGAGAACCACCGCGGCTGCTGTCAAGGTCATCGGACGTCGGCGCACCCTCGAAAGGCTAGCCGACCACACGCCCGGTTCCTCGGTGAACCCCCATCTCTCCGGTATCGCGGTGGCAAGGTGTCCGGTACGAAGTACGCTGACAAAATGCGCGCATTGCTCCTGGTGAACCCAAAGGCGACCGCGACCAACCCCCGAACCAGGGATGTCCTGATCCGCGCACTCGGCGCCGCCGTCGATCTCACCGTCGAAGAGACCCACTACCGCGGGCACGCCGCGCACCTGGCCATGTCGGCACAGGCCAAGGGCTACGACACGGTAGCCGTCCTGGGCGGCGACGGAACCATCAACGAAACGGTCAACGGCCTGCTCGCCGAGGGCGTCTCATCGGACGTGCCCGCGCTCGCCGTCATTCCGGGGGGCAGCGCCAACGTCTTCGTCCGAGCGCTCGGGCTGCCCGGGGACCCGATCGAGGCGACCGGGGCGATCCTGGAGGCGATCCGGGCGGGTGGGCGCCGGACCATCGGACTCGGCCGGGCCCGATGGGGGACGGGATCGGAGTCCAGTGAGCGCTACTTCACCTTCTCCGCGGGTATGGGGTATGACGCGGAGGTGATCCGTGCGGTCGAAGGCCTGCGAAGCGCCGGCTACCGGGCGACGCCGACGCTGTACGTGAGCGCCGCGCTGCGCCACTACTTCATGACCGATCGCCGGAACCCGGGACTGACGATCGGCCGGCCGGACAAACCCCCCGTCGAGGGGGTCTACCTGGTCATCGTCTCCAACACCTCGCCGTGGACCTATCTGGGCTCGCGGCCGGTGTACCCGACGCCTTGGGCAACCTTTGAGACCGGGATCGACCTGCTCGGACTCCGCAAACTACGCCTGGCCACCCTGCTCAACCTGATCCGGCAGATCCTCGGCGAGCGGGCGGCGCTGCCCGCGGGACGGCACATCGTCCAGGCGCACAACCAGGGCGAGTTCACCCTGCGGGCCCGGCGGCCGATGGCCTTCCAGCTGGACGGTGACTACATCGGTGAGCAGGAAAGCGTGACATTCCAGGCCATACCAGATGCAATCAACGTCATCGTCTAGCGCCCTTTTACCGCCATAGTGTGACGCAATAGACAGCCAGCTCCGGCAAAACGTTTGCCCAAACCTCTTGCGTGTGATCCCTGTGGCTGTCAGGCTCAGAACGACGTCGGAACGTAGGACCTTTGCGGGGAATCACCCTCCCGGCAAGGCATGCCCGACGATCAGGCGAAGGAAACCCCGGGTCTAACCATAGCCCCGGTGAAGCTTCGGTCAAGTTAGTGAAATGATTCACAAAGTACGAGAAGGAGTGGACCGCATGGACTGGCGCCACCGCGCAGCCTGCCGTGACGTGGACCCCGAGCTGTTCTTCCCGATCGGTAACACCGGGCCTGCGCTGCTACAGATCGAAGAAGCCAAGCAAGTCTGCCGAGCCTGCCCGGTCAGCGACCCGTGCCTGAAGTGGGCGCTGGAGTCCGGTCAGGACGCAGGCGTCTGGGGTGCTCTCAGCGAGGACGAGCGCCGCGCACTCAAGCGCCGCAACGCTCGCGCTCGCGCCCGCGCGCACGCATGAGGTCAACCGGCAAACGCGCAGCCCATCGCGCAACCGCCGTCGCGAACCCGTGGCCGCATCGACCCTGACGCCGATGTGGCTGCGGGATTCCATATCCGTGCCGACGCACCCTACCGATCAGCCCCTTCACCGCCGCTCCACAGAACCCTAACGGACCGCACGGGTTGACGATCCCGGCCAGGCACCCGACGGAGCCCGCCGAGGCCCTCGAATTCCCGATGATCTACGACTCGGCAACCGGTATGTCGAGCGAGACCTCCGTTCCTCCACCTTCCGCCGGAACTATAGCCAGTCGCCCCGACAGTTCGCCCACCGCCAGGGTCCTGACGATCTGAAGCCCCAGGCTCGTCGACTTCTCCAGGTCGAAATCCTCCGGAAGCCCTTTACCGTCGTCGGCCACCGTGACCTGCAACCGCCCGCCCGCCCGGCTGGTCAACACCTTGATCGACCCGGCTTGGTTGGACAGCCCGTGCTGGACGGCGTTCTGCAGCAGTTCGGTCAGCACCATGGCGAGCGGGGTCGCCACCGCCGCCGGAAGCACACCGAAGGTGCCGATCCTGCGCGGGGTCACCCGGGATTCGGGGACCGAGACCTCCGCGGCCATGGCGATCACCCGGTCGGCGATGTCGTCGAAGTCCACGAGCTCCTCCGGGGTGTGCGCGAGGGTCTCGTGCACGATCGCGATGGAGCCCACCCTGCGCACCGCCTCCTCCAGCGCCTCCCGGCCCTCGGGCACCTGGAGCCGGCGGGCCTGCAGGCGAAGCAGGGCGGCGACCGTCTGCAGATTGTTCTTGACCCGGTGGTGGATCTCCCTGATCGTGGCGTCCTTGGTCATCAGCTCGCGCTCACGCCGCCGCAGCTCGGTCACGTCGCGGACGAGGATGAGCGCCCCGAGCCGGGTGCCCCCGGTGATCAACGGGATGGCCCGCAGCTGCACCACCGACCCGCTCGCCTCGACCTCGGTCTCCCGCGGCCCGCGGCCGCTCGCCACCAGGATCAACCCCTCGTCCACCGGCTCGTCCGAATAGCACAGGGACGCGGTGACCCGGCCGAGGTCGGAGCCGACCAGATCGGCGGTGAGTCCGAGGCGCCGGTATGCCGAGAGCGCGTTGGGCGAGGCGTAGGTGACCCGACCGGCCCGATCCAGCCTGAGCAGCCCGTCCCCGACCCTGGGGGACCGGACGAGGATCGGCTCCTCCCCGGGGAAGGGAAACTGACCCTCGGCGACCATCTGGGCCAGGTCGGAGGCGCTCTGCAGGTAGGTCAGCTCCAGCCGTGACGGCGTCCGCGCGGAGGAGAGGTTGGTGGAGCGCTGGATCACCCCGATGAAATGGTCCGCCCTCCGGACCGGGATGGTCTCCTCCCGCACCGGCACCCCGCTCGACCAGTCCGGGTCGCCCTCCCGGCAGATCCGGCGCTCGTTCCAGGCGGTGTCGATCAGCGACCGCTCGTTCCGCGCGACACGCTTGCCCACCACGTCGTCGTGGTAGACGGTGGGTCCGGTGGTGGGACGCATCTGCGCGATCGCCACCCATCCGTCGTTCTCGCTGAGCGGAATCCACAGAATGAGGTCGGCGAACGACAGATCGGCGAGAAGCTGCCAATCCGATACCAGGGAGTGCAGCCACTCCAGATCAGCCTCGTCGAGCGCGGAGTGGCGCAGAACGAGGTCACTAATGGTCGGCACCTGTGCATCATGCGTCCTCAGCGGCCCGAACGCGAATCGACAATCGCCACCTGGGAGGATTCTCCCCATGAGGCCATCGAACATGGATCCCCTGGCGCGACTTCGGGCGGCGGCGTCCGAACGCGCGGCACTGGGCCTGACGCGTGTTCTCCGTCCCCGCACCCCGGACCACGACGGGCTCGTCGACCTCGCCTCAAACGACTATCTGGGGCTTTCCCGCGACCCGCGTCTGATCGCGGCGTCCGTCCGCGCCACCCAGGTGTGGGGGACCGGGTCCACCGGCTCCCGTCTGGTCACCGGGTCCACCACGCTCCACAGCGAGCTTGAGGAGCGACTCGCGGCCTTCGTCCGGGCCGATCGGGCACTGGTCTTCTCCTCCGGCTACCTGGCCAACCTCGCCGCGGTCACCGCGCTTGGCCGGGGCGGCCTCGTCGTCTCCGACGCCGTCAACCACGCCTCGATCGTGGACGCGTGCCGGCTGTCCCGGGCCACCGTGATCGTCACACCGCACCGGGACGTCGCCGCCGTGGACCGGGCTCTCGCCTCGGCCGACGTCACGCCCAAGCTCGTCGTGACCGACGCGGTCTTCTCCGTCGACGGGGACCTCGCCCCCCTGGCCGAACTCCACGCCGTCGCCTCGGCGCACGGCGCACTCCTCGTGGTCGACGAGGCGCACGCGCTCGGAGTGGTCGGCGACCGGGGTCAGGGAGCCGTGTACGGAGCCGGACTCGCCGGGCACTCCGACGTCGTCCGTACGGTCACGCTCTCCAAGTCCCTGGGGTCACAGGGGGGAGCGGTGCTCGGCGCCCCCGAGATAGTCCGGGCACTCGTCGACACCGGCCGCTCGTTCATCTTCGACACCGGGCTCGCCCCGGCCTGCGCCGGCGCGGCACTCGCCGCGCTGGACGTCCTCGACACCGAGCCCGACCTGCCCCGACGGGCACGCGGCACCGCGAAAGCACTGTCCGCTCTCGCCGCTGACCTAAACTTGGAGACCACGGATCCAGCGGCGGCGGTGGTCCCCATCGTGATCGGAGAACCCGGTGCCGCGGTCCGGGCGGCGGACCTCTGCGCGGCACTCGGCGTACGCGTCGGATGTTTCAGACCACCCTCTGTCCCAGAAGGCAGATCGTGTCTTCGCTTGACCGCCAGGGCCAATTTAGGTTCCGATGAACTCACGGTGATCAAAGAGGCCCTCACCGTTGTGGCCGAGACAAGGGTAAACGCGTGATCGAAGATCCCCCCCGAGTTCCGAAGTACTACGACGTCAAGCGAAGTCTGCTGGAGCTCACCAAGAGTTTGCCTCCGGGGAGCACGCTCCCCCCGGAGCGCACTCTCGCGGTCCGGTTCGAGACCTCGCGCACCACGGTGCGCCAGGCGCTCTCCGAGCTCGTCGTCGAGGGACGGCTGCTGCGGATCCAGGGCAAGGGCACCTTTGTCGCCCAGCCCAAGGTCGCACAGGTTCTTCAGCTCACGAGTTACACCGGCGACCTGCGGACGGTCGGCCTCGAACCCGACACCAAGATCCTCGAAGTCGGCTACATCGCCGCCGACGAGGCCCTGAGCCGGCGCCTGGCGATCAATCCGGGGGGCAGGGTGCTTCGCATCCACCGGCTCCGCCTCGGCGGCGGCGAGCCCATGTCCATCGACACCACCCACCTGTCGGCGCGACGGTTCCCCCGGCTCCGCCGTGAGCTGGAGGCCCACTCCTCCCTCTACGAGACCCTGCACAACGCCTACAACGTGCAGCTCACCGAGGCGGAGGAGGTCATCGAGACCGTCCTGGCGACGCCCTACGACGCCCAGGTACTCGGCGTCGACGTGGGTCTGCCCATGCTGCTGCTCACCCGGCACGCGTTCGACAGCGACGGCAACCCCGTCGAATGGGCCCAGTCGCTGTACCGCGGCGACCGGTACAAGTTCGTCACCCGGCTCCGTAAGCCCACATGAGCACCGGTACGGGCACCGGCCGGCCCCGGCTTCCGCGGCGCCGCGACACCGGCCGCCTCCGTGCCGGGGCCGCCACGGTCACCGCGTCTGCCCCTTCGAGCAGGCCCATATGAGCATCCTGATCGTCTCCGGTACGGACACCGGGGTCGGCAAGACGGTCGTGACCGCGGCGATCGCGGCGCTGGCCCGGGCGCGAGGCGCCGATGTCGCCGTGGTGAAACCCGCTCAGACCGGGGTGGGCGACGACGAGCCCGGCGATCTCGACGAGATCTCGCGGCTCTCCGGGGTGACCGACCTCCATGAGTACGCCCGCTTCCCCGACCCGCTCTCCCCCGCCGCGGCGGCCCGGGAGTCGCACCGGCCGCCGGTGTCGCTGGCCGAAAGCGCGAGCAAGATCACCGAACTCGCCCGGAGCCGGCGTCTGGTCCTCGTCGAAGGGGCCGGCGGCCTCCTCGTCCGGTTCGACGAGGACGGCACCACCGTCGCGGACCTGGCCCGCTCGCTCGGCGCACCCGTGCTCGTCGTCGCCCGGGCCGGCCTCGGCACCCTCAATCACACCGCGTTGACCCTGGAGGTCCTCGCCCTGCGCGGGGTCGAACTCGCGGGTGTCGTCATCGGCTCCTGGCCGCGTCATCCCGGCCTCGCGGAGCGCCACAACGTCGCCGACCTTGAAATGCTCGGTGCCCGTCCACTCGCCGGCGTGCTTCCTGAAGATATGGCGCGGATGGATGCCGGCGGATTTCTCGAAGGTGCACAAAGCTCACTCGGGGTATCCCTTGGGGGAAGGTTCAACCAAGTCCAATTCAAGGAGACCTTTAGGTTGGAGCTATGACGGATGTTCTGGAAACGGCACGGGTACAGGTCCTCGAATCGGGTCGCGGCCTGACCGAGGCCCAAGCACTCGAATGTCTGCGGTTACCCGACGATCGCCTCCCCGAACTACTCGCCCTCGCCCACGAGGTGCGGATGAAATGGTGCGGGCCGGAGGTGGAAGTCGAAGGAATCATCTCCCTCAAAACCGGCGGCTGTCCCGAGGACTGTCACTTCTGCTCCCAGTCCGGAAAGTTCGAGTCACCCGTCCGCGCCGTGTGGCTGGACATCCCCTCACTCGTCAAAGCCGCGGTGGAGACGGCGGAGACCGGAGCCACCGAGTTCTGCATCGTCGCCGCCGTCCGAGGTCCGGACCGACGCCTCATGGAGCAGGTGCGAGCAGGGGTGAAGGCGATCCGGGAGGCCGTCGACATCAACGTCGCGTGCTCGCTCGGCATGCTCACCCAGGACCAGGTGGACGAACTCGCCGAGATGGGCGTGCACAGGTACAACCACAACCTGGAGACCTCCCGATCCCACTTCCCGAAGGTTGTCACCACCCACACCTGGGAGGAGCGGTGGGACACCTGTCTCATGGTGCGCGCGGCCGGGATGGAGCTGTGCTGCGGCGGCATCGTGGGGATGGGGGAGACCGTCGAACAGCGCGCGGAGTTCGCCGCACAGCTCGGAACGCTGGAGCCGGACGAGGTGCCGCTCAACTTCCTCAACCCACGGCCGGGGACTCCGTTCGCCTCCTACCCGCTCGTCGACGGAAAGGAGGCGCTCAAGACGATCGCGGTGTTCCGCCTCGCGCTCCCGCGCACGATCCTTCGGTACGCGGGCGGGCGCGAACTCACCCTCGGCGACCTGGGCACCCGTGACGGCATGCTCGGCGGAATCAACGCGATCATCGTCGGGAACTATCTGACCACCCTAGGCCGCGCCCCGGACCAGGACCTCAAGCTCCTGGTCGACTTGAAGATGCCGATCAAGGCACTGTCCGACACGCTCTGACGACTCGTTCATCCCACTGTTTCAAGCGCCGGCATCGCCCGTCGGATCTCGACGGCCGGATCTCGACGGCCTCGCCCGGCGGGCCGCTCCGGCCTCGGCTGTGATCGGGCCGTCGCCAGGTCACGCATCCATGCCCCGACCGCCGA
The DNA here is from genome assembly GCF_025996515.1 of Rhizohabitans arisaemae. Taxonomy (GTDB): domain Bacteria; phylum Actinomycetota; class Actinomycetes; order Streptosporangiales; family Streptosporangiaceae; genus Rhizohabitans; species Rhizohabitans arisaemae. The sequence continues at coordinate 7,524 of NZ_BLRH01000014.1, read as the reverse complement.
GATCCGACCCGGTGAGCGCTCCGGCTTCGGGTGATGCCACGTCGGCTCGGCCCGATCGAACGGGTGTGCTCCGCGATCTGAATTTCGGATCACCCTCACGCCGCTTCCCGCTCCCCCAGCAGAGCCTTGATCAACACGGCGGGCGTCGGAGCCGCCGCGGGAGCGAGCTCACGCAGGTCGAGCCAGGCGTTGACGGCCCGGGCGGCGCGCATCGCCTCCCACATCACCGGGTCGTTCACGCCGTACCAGGCGGCCACCTCCGACCAGCGCCACATGCGGCGGCTCGCACTCGGCGCCGTGACCGGGACGGGAAACCCGCCCTGCCGGACCTTGCCGTTGATGGCGAGCCGGATGGACTCCCTCGTCAGCCCCATCCGCTCGGCGATCTCCTGCTGATTGACGATCGGGTCGCTTTCGATGCGTGTCACCGTCAGCCCGGCGGCCGCTTCCTCCAGATGCCCGATCACCTCGAAGGCCGCGTGGACGAAGCTCTGACCGGGCCAGTAGACCCCGGCGTCGGGCACCCCACCCGTCGTACCCGGGAAGATGTCTCCACCGGGCGCGTCGGATGTGCCGTAGATGCGCTCGGCGAGGCCGTCGAGCTCGTTCTCGGCCAGCTCCCGGCTGAGAATGACCCGAAACTCGTGCTGTGTCATCCTTCACCCCTGTCTCCCTCGCGACCGCGAGGATGCACACAACGGTTGACTTCAGCTCTTAGTTCTTTGGCGTGCCTTCCCCCGCTCCTGGGGGTGGACCACACCGCCCGCCGGCAACCGGACCCGCAATCGATCACGCCCCATCGATGACCGCGATGGAGCTCGGTGACCGTGAACCCCCGGGATTCAGCGTGGCGAAGCGCTTTCTCGACATCCTTGTTCGGGTGTTTGCCGCGTCCAATGCTGGCACTCCAGACGAGTTTTGGCAATAGGCCAAACGCCAATTTCTCTCGCTTGCACATGACGGCCAGCGTGCCCAACCGCCGGGCTCCCCCGATGAGCCGAACCGAATTCTGGGGATAACCGGTTCACGATCGAGGCGCCCTGTGGACAAGGTTCTTGTGGCCGGAAAGAATCATCCTGAAATTCCGGGCCACCCGCGCTACAAAAACACCCCTATCAGGAATTAGCCCCCTTTCTATCGCGATCTCTAGACATATCGGGCTTGATCATTTGGCGTTCTCCACGTCGCCGGTGAAGCACCGAAGAATCCATTCATTCCCACGGATTCCCTCACAGTGGGATATCTGGCTCTTTGCCAGGCCGAAGGAGGACCGACGATGGCCAAGGCGATTGAACAACCCGTCCCAGGGATCACCGTGGGACACGCGATGATCGCCCGAAGCAAGGGCGCACCGCAGTCGATCACCCAGATGGTGCACGACGGGGACACCGTCAACGTGGCGGCGGACGGCAACTTCGGCGTGCGCCTGCTCGGTGTCGACGCCCCCGAGGTGAGCTTCGAGCTCCCCCGCAACACCGGCCGCCCCGATGTGCCCAAAGGGTTCGTGAAGATCACCAACCCGGCGTGGACCGTCTTCCTCGCCGACCCCTTCGAGGCGGGCTATCCGCCGCTGTCCCTCCGTCCGGCCCTCCACAACCACCTGAGCACCCGCCTGGACGAGCAGACCGCCGCCAACCACGCGGCACACGCCGGACCGTCCACCGAAGCCCTCCGGGCGATGATCGCCGCGGACATCACCGAGCAAGGGCTGACCCCGGAGACGTTCCGCCTCAGAATGGCGTTCGCGCACGAGATCCTAGACCGGTACGGCCGTCTCCTGTGCTACGTCAACCGGGAGCAGCCGACGGCCCCGCGGCCGCCGTACTACAACGAGCGCCTGCTCGCCGCGGGACATGTCATGCCGTACTTCATCTGGCCCAACGTCGACCCGTTCGTCAAGCAGCAGAGCACGCCGGCCTTGGCCGTACCCGCTCCGGGCGGGGCGCTGGAACTCGCCTCCAAAGGTGCGCTGGGCCGGGCCCGGGAGGCGGTACGGCAGGCACGGACGGGTGGGCTGGGCCTGTGGAATCCCGCCGACCCGCTCCGGCTCTTCCCGTTCGAACTGCGCTATCTCGCCCAGCGCCGGGCTCCCGACCGTTTCGTGGTCGACCTGAGCGACGAGGGCTCCGAACTTCTGCACCCGCAGAGCTACTTCCGCATTCCCAATCCCGAGGACCGGCTGTTCGTCAACGCCGAACACGCGCCTCTCTTCGCGGAGAAGGGGTGGAGCGTCCCCGGACTCTGAACCCGGCGGCCGGGCCCGCCGGACCTTGCGTCGTTCTCCGCAGCCTGGGAGAGCAAGGCGGGCCCTCGGCCGTACCGGATCTCAGTGGTGCGCCTGAGGCCGTACCGGATTCCGGGCAGGCGGCGCCCCTCGGGCGGACGCCGCGTCCGGGAGTGCGGTGGCGTCAGGAGCAGCCGCCGTCGTAGAAGCAGAGCTTCTTCGCCATGCGCTTGGCCTTGGGCAGGTTCCGCGAATCGTCGTCGGTCGGGGTGAAGAACGGCGCCGTGGCCGAGTAGAGCGCGATGGCGTTCCCGCGCTGCACCAAGACGATGTGTGTCCCGCCGTCCACGGCCTTGGCGCCGCGGTGGCTCTGCACGTGGATCGCCATCCCGTGGTCGCCGAGCCGCAGGGTCCGGGCCCGGTACACCTGGTCGACGCCGTCGGGCACCTTCAGCCTGGGGCAGCGCGCGAGGTCCGCCCGGATCTGGCTCACGGCCCGCCGCGCCCACGCCTCGTTGCGGTAGACCAGCAGCTCCTCGGAGATGGAACCGTCCGGCTGCGGCTGGGTGAGGGTGCGAACCGCGGTCCGGCCGGAGTAGCCCGGCCCGAGCTTGGTCTCACAGGGGTTGACCGACAGCGGGTCCTGCCTGCGGTTGCTGACCATCCAGGGAAACTCGGGGTTGGCGTTCTTCCTGGCGTCCGCGTCGTGGAGGAGAAATCCCCGGGGAATGTGCGTCGGAGACGGGGCCGACGCCGACGCGGGAAGGCCGAATGCCGCCACCGCGGCCGTGAGGACAACCCCCAGGCCGGCCCGACGCCAGACTCGCACACTCATGAAACAGTCCTCTCACCAGGATTTCCCATCGACCCACACCCTAGGAGCAGCAACCCTGACTTTCACTGAAATAGCATTATTTGCTCCATTGAGTAATGGGCGGTGAATCTAGGCCCACAAGTGACTCACTGGTAACGTTCGGCCATGCGGCAAGTAGACGGACACGCGGGCGACGTTGCGGTCGCCGTGGCGCAGCACTATGGCATCGAGACCATGTTCACCCTGTCCGGGGGGCACGTCTTCCCGATGTACGACGGGGCGGTCCACCAGACGATGCGCATTCTGGACGTACGCCACGAGCAGAGCGCCGTGTTCGCGGCCGAAGCCACGGCGAGACTCGCCAGAAAGCCGGGGCTCGCCGTGCTCACCGCGGGGCCCGGGATCACCAACGGGGTGAGCGGCGTCGCCACCGCGCACTTCAACGGATCCCCCCTCGTCGTGATGGGCGGACGCGCCCCGGCCTCCCGATGGGGCTCCGGTGCGCTGCAGGAGCTCGACCATCCCCCGCTGCTCGCCCCCATCACCAAGGCCTCCTTCACCTCCACCGGGCCGGAGACGATCGCCGCCGACGTCGAGCGGGCGTTCCGTACCGCCCTCGCCCCGCATCGGGGACCGGTCTTCCTCGACTTCTACATGGATCACCTGTTCAGCCCGGCGGCGGCCGTACTCGGCCCGATCGAGGAGCCGGTACGGCTCGCACCCGACCCCGACGCCCTCGCCGTGATCGCGGAGCACCTCGCCACGGCGGAGCGGCCGGTCCTGGTCCTCGGTTCGGACGTGTGGACCGGTACGGCCGAGGAGGCGGGCAGGGCCTTCGCCGAGGAGCTCCGGCTGCCGGTCATCGCCAACGGGCAAGGGCGCGGCATCCTCCCCGCGGGTCACGAGCTGCTGGTGACCCGGGCTCGGGGCATCGCGTTCGGCCAGGCCGATCTGGTGATCGTGGCGGGCACCCCGCTCGACTTCCGGCTCAACTACGGCTGGTTCGGCGGGCGGGACGGCGCCCCGCTCGCCAAAGTCGTCCACCTGGCGGACTCACCCGACCAGCTCGCCACCCACACGGGCACCGTCGGCGCCGCCGGCGGCGACCTGAGCCTGATCTTCGAAGGCTTGCTGGAGGCCGCGCCGAAGGCGGGTGTCCGCCCCTCGGCGTACGCGGCCTGGCTCACCAGGCTCCGCGAAGCGGTCGGTACGGCGGTCGCCGGGGACGCCGAGCTGCTCGGCTCGGCTGCGGACCCGATCCATCCGATGCGTATCTACGGCGAGCTCACCCGTGTCCTGGAAGACGACGCCATCGTCATCGGAGACGGTGGCGACTTCGTGTCCTACGCCGGGAAATATGTGGAACAGAGCAGGCCGGGGGGATGGCTCGACCCGGGCCCCTTCGGCTGCCTGGGCACCGGGCTCGGCTACTCCATCGCCGCCCGGCTCGCCAGACCGTCCGCTCAGGTCGTGCTCCTCCTCGGCGACGGAGCGGCCGGCTTCTCCCTCATGGACGTCGACACCCTCGTCCGGCACCGGCTTCCCGTCGTCATGGTCTGCGGCAACAACGGGATCTGGGGGCTGGAGAAGCACCCGATGCAGCTGCTCTACGGCTACGACGTGGCCGCCGAGCTGCAGCCCCAGTGCCGCTACGACCAGGTGGTCACCGCCCTGGGCGGCGGAGGCGAGCTGGTGACCAAGCCGTCGGAGATCGGCCCCGCGCTCCGCCGCGCCTTCGACTCCGGAGTGCCCTACCTGGTGAACATCGCCACCGACCCGGAAATCGCCTACCCCCGCAACACGACAGGGATCTAGGCGGCCTCGCACCCCGGCAGGCCGTCGATGATGACCGTGACCCGGGTACCGACCTGCCGCAACTCCCCTGCGGGGATGAGCTGCGTGACCACCCGGCATTTCCCGTCGGGGTCGCCGCCGTAGTCGACGATCGGCTTGAAGCCGGCCTTGCGCAGACCGGCTTCGGCCTCCTCCCGGGTCAGCCCGATCAGGGAAGGCACCTGCGCGCTCGGCCGCAGCGTCTGAGACGGTGACGGCGACGGACTGGGCGACACCGGCGGCTTGGTCGTCGACGGGGCGGCGGTCGGGGGCGGCTTCTTCGTCGGGGACGCCGAGGGCTTGATCGTCGTCGCGGTAGGCGTCGGGGTCGGTCGCGGCGGCCGCGTGGTGCGGATCGCCGGCTTCGCCGTCGGCTTGGGCGTCTTGATCGGAGTCGCCGTACCCAGTGGCCGGGTGGTGCCGGCCGGATTCACGCCGACGCCGTTCCCGGGCCCCCCGTCACGGTCTGCGAAGCTGATGAACGCGAAGCCCCCGACGAGTACGGCGAGCAGCGCCGCCCCCGCCACCACCAGGGTGGGTTTACGCCAGGTTTGCTCGTTTCGGCGTCTGGCTCGGCGGCCTCCCCCGGGCACGGCGACTTCGGTCTGCGGCAAGGCCGGGGCGGACGCATCCGTCTCCGCCCACGTGCTTCTGGTGACCCGCACCTGGGTGCCCGTCTCGGGGACGCCCGGTACCGGTGGGCCCTCCGCAGGTTTGAGTGGGCTGCCCTGCTGGGCGAACACCGACATCTCCAGGGCACGTCGCGTCGCATGGGCCATCTCCGAAGCGGTGGCCCACCGCGCGGACGGATCCTTCTCCAGCGCGCGCTCGACAACCTTGCGTGCCGCTTCCGGGATGTCCCCGGGCAGTGGAGGCGGAGCCTCCCTGATGTGCTTCAGCGCGATCGTGACCGACGATTCACCGTCGAACGGGCGATAGCCCGCGAGGCACTCGTACGCCACCACGCCCAGCGCGTACATGTCCGCCGCAGGGGTGATCTCCCGCCCCTCGGCCTGCTCGGGCGCGCAGTAGGCCGCGGTGCCCAGAACCATGCCGACATCGGTGAGATGGGCCGAACCGCCCCGGCGCGCGATTCCGAAGTCCGTCAGCACCAGCGTGCCGTCCGACCGGATCATGAGATTGCCCGGTTTGACGTCGCGGTGCACGATCCCCTTCTCGTGCGCCGCGTGCAGCGCCTCGGCGGCCTGCGCGATCAGCTCAAGAGTGGCGTCGGTCGAAATACGGCCCACCCGGCCCAGCAGCCGGTCGAGGGCCTCACCGTCGACGTACTCCATCACCAGGTAAGCTGTGGCGCCCCCGCCTTCGAGCTCACTCGTTCCGTAGTCGTAGATGTCGACGACGCCCGAGTGATTGACCGTGGCCATCGCGCGAGCCTCACCGCGGAACCGCTCCGCGAAACCCGGATCCTCCATGAGGCCGGCGAGTAGTACCTTGATTGCGACAATGCGGCCGAGGACGACGTCCTCCCCACGCCACACCTCACCCATCCCCCCGGCACCGAGGCGGGAGGCAAGGCGGTAGCGTCCCGCCAGCATCGTTCCCTGCCTTAGCATGCTCCCCCGTTATACGAGACCGATTGCAATGCGCCAAACACGCACGGTTACACCCGTTATGTAGGCATAGCAGGCCGCAGTATCGCGTGTCGGAACATCGCATGTCCAGCGAATCCCGAGAGCCCTATGAGATGGGTGACGAAACGAGCATATCGGTTAACCAAAACCGAAAACTATGGGGTTTACCCGATACGAAGTCCATGTGCCGAGCATCGGGCCGTCCACCCGTACGGCGTCACCTGAACCACCAGACGACGCCGACAGCGGGCGCAGAATCGAGGCGGCTCCATCGCGCGAGCCGTGACACACTCGGTGTGGTCACGATCTCGGACAAGCTCCCCGCAATGGTCACAGTATGGGTCCACGTCATCAGAGGGTACGGCTAGCGCGTGGCCCCCCGGGACGCGGTCCGGAGCAGGCTCGCGATCGAGTCGTCGTCACACGTACCCCAGGATCGGGCTCACCGAACTCGCCCGACTCCTCGGCGTAGCCCGCGGGACCGTCCAGGCCAGAGTGGAGAAACTCACCACCAGAGGCGTCATCACCGACTTCGGCCCGACTGTGGCACCCGAGAACATCGGTTACCCGATCCTCGCCTTCCTCTCCCTCCAAATCGCCCAAGGCAGGCTGGAGGAGGCCGTCCACGCCCTCCGGCGACTCCCGCAGATCCTTGAAGTACACGGAACCAGCGGCAGCTCCGACTTGCTCTGCCGAGTCGTCGCCCGGAGCACGACCCATCTCCAAGAGATCATCGCGGTCGTCCTGGCGTCGCCGGCGATCCGGCGGACCGACACCACCATCGCCCTCTCGACCCAGATCCCCCACCGCATCGAACCCCTCATCAACGCGGCCGCAGACACCCCCAAGAGGTAAAGGACCGGCGTAGACACCAGCCATAGGCGCCAGTAGACGTGCCCCGGCGGGAGCGAGTGGAGTGACAACCACGGACGCGCGAAACAAAAAAGGGGCCACCCCCACAGGCGACCCCCCACAAAAGCAGAAAAGGGCCAGCCTACACGGCTGACCCCTCCCACAAAAATTGTCCGGCGGCGTCCTACTCTCCCACACCGTCCCCAGTG
>NZ_BLRH01000013.1 GCF_025996515.1 Rhizohabitans arisaemae | reverse complement strand
CCCAGGAAGGCGCGGACAACACAACGATCACCCCGCGCCCCGTACGGGCTACGCCGGGCCGGTCCACGCGGTACCCACGAACTCGGACGGCAACGACCGGCACAACCCCAGGCTTGATCATTGCGCCGTGCACACCCAGGAAGGCGCGGACAACACAACGATCACCCCGCGCCCCGTACGGGCTACGCCGGGCCGGTCCACGCGGTACCCACGAACTCGGACGGCAAC
>NZ_BLRH01000012.1 GCF_025996515.1 Rhizohabitans arisaemae | reverse complement strand
CCTGATCCGGTAGTAGGTAAGCGATGGGGTGACGCAGGAGGGTAGCCCATCCCGGGCGGTGGTTGTCCCGGGGTAAGCATGTAGGGCGAGAGGCAGGCAAATCCGTCTCTCATTAAGCCTGAGGTGTGATGCCGAGCCGATTGTGGTGAAGTGGGTGATCCCATGCTGCCGAGAAAAGCCTCTAGCGAGTGCGCCGGCGGCCCGTACCCGAAACCGACTCAGGTGGTCAGGTAGAGAATACCAAGGCGATCGGGTGAACTGTGGTTAAGGAACTCGGCAAATTGCCCCCGTAACTTCGGGAGAAGGGGGGCCCTGTCACGTGATTTCACTTGCTGTTTGAGCGTGGTGGGGTCGCAGATACCAGGGGGAAGCGACTGTTTACTAAAAACACAGGTCCGTGCGAAGTCGTAAGACGATGTATACGGACTGACGCCTGCCCGGTGCCGGAACGTTAAGAGGACCGGTTAGCG
>NZ_BLRH01000011.1 GCF_025996515.1 Rhizohabitans arisaemae | reverse complement strand
TAATGCCCTGAAATTTAGCAACTTTCGGGGCAACCTGTCCGGTTTCCTGCGTCCGGTCACAGATGGATCACCATCTGACGTAGACACCAAAAAAGCGAAGCCCCCAGGCGGATGGTTTCTTCACCACAAAGAGCCCATCCTCCGACCGGGAGCCCCGCTTGCCGACGCAGTTTGCCACGCCGCAGACCAGGCCGTCCATCACCGGATTCCCCGCCGCACCCCCCGGCCGGGCGGTGGCGGGCCACGACGAGCGGGAACGGATCCGCCAGGCGGTGGCGGCGGGCCCGGGACCGGCCACGGCACTCACCCGGACCGTGCGCGCGTCGATCCTGGAAACCCTGATCGGCGCCGGCACGGTACGGCAGGCACTGACACAGGCCGGGCACGCGGAGGTCCGCCGCCAGACACTGGTCGGCGAGGTGACCGCCCTGACGATCCTGGCACTGTGCCTGTACGGCGGAGAGGGATACGACTCGGTGCTCGCCCGGGTCGTCCCGGCGGTGGCGGCCCCGCGCCCGCCCGGCGCCAAAACCCCGACCGGGCCGGCGTTGTCCCAGGCCAGGGCCCGGCTCGGCGAGGAGCCGATGCGGGCGCTGTTCGAGATCACCGCCGCCGCCCCCGTTCCCGGCCCGGTGCCGGGAACGGCGGCGTTCGGCCTGGAGGTGACCGCGGTGGACGGCACCGTGTGGGACCTGGCCTCCACCCCGGCGATCCGGGCCGGGCACCCCGTCCCGCCGGGCGGCTCCCGCCCGCAGGCGCGGATGGTCGCCCTGGTCTCCTGCGGGACACGCCGCGTCCGTGCGGCCGCGGTCGGGTCGGCCGCGGTCGGCGAGCAGGCCCTGCTGGACGAGCTGGCGGGGGCGGCCGGGCCGGGCATGCTGCTTCTGGCCGACCGCGGGTTCTTCTCCATGGGCCGGTGGACGGCCTTCGGCGCCGCCGGCGCCGAGCTGCTGTGGCGGGTGAAGAACGGCGCCAGGTCCCTGCCGGTGAAGATCACACGGAGGCTGTCCGACGGGTCGTGCCTGGTTCGGCTGCGCGAGTCCCGCAGCATGCTGTGCCGGCGCAGGACTTTGGCCGGGGACCGGGATCTGCCGCCCCTGCCCCCGTCGATCGCGCGCCTGGTGGAGTTCGACCTGGCCGTCGCCGATGCCCTGGGGGTGCGGCGGACCAGCCGGGTACGGTTGCTCACCACGTTGCTGGACCCGGTGTCCCATCCGGCGGCCCGGCTCGCGCGGGTGTATGCCGAACGGTGGCAGATCGAGGTGGCCTACCTGCGGATCAAGGCGAGTCTGCGTGGGAGCGGGGTGGCGCTGCGCGGGCGCAGCCCGGCTCTGGCCCGCCAGGAGATCTGGGGTTTCCTGACCGTCTACAACGCGTTGTGTGATCTGGCGGTGCGGGCGGCGGCCCTGGACGGGGTCGATCCCGACGAGATCTGTTTCATCGCGGTGGTGAGGTCGGTCCGGACTTTGGTGGGCGGCGACGCCGGGTGCGGGCATTGCGGCCGGCGTCCCGGCGACGGTGGCCGGGACCCGGTGGCGGTTCTGATCGAGGACATCTCTGCTCGTCCCCGTAACCGGATCGGTCGTGGCCGAAGTAGTCCCCGCCGTATCGCGAAGCGGCGTTCGGAGCTTTCCGTGGTCGTGAGCTACAACATCGAGATCATCTCGTCAAATCTACCCAGCGAGGCATGAAGGTCCTAAATTTACGGGCATTCCTC
>NZ_BLRH01000010.1 GCF_025996515.1 Rhizohabitans arisaemae | reverse complement strand
CTAGGGCCTGTCTGACAATTCGGAGTGGCGGAGCCAGAGCACAACAGATGCGAGGGTGACGCCTGCGAGGTAGCGGCTGGCGAGCTTGTCGAAGCGGGTGGCGATGGCCCGCCACTGCTTGAGCTTGGCGAAGCACCGTTCCACGAGGTTGCGGTCTTTGTAGGTGGCGGAGTCGAAGGCGGGAGGACGGCCTCCGCGGTTGCCTTTGCGCTTGCGGTTGGCGATCTGGTCCTTGCGTTCGGGAATGACCGCCTGGATACCGCGCTGCCGCAGGTGGAGGCGGATCCTCCTGGAGGAGTGGCCCTTGTCGCCCAGCAGGCGATCCGGGCGGGTGCGGGGCCGGCCGAGGGGACGGCGCAGCCGGAACCCGGCCATCACCGCTTCGAAGGCGGTGCAGTCCACGACGTTGCCGCCGGTCAGATGGAGCGTCAGCGGCAGGCCGCGGGCCTCGGTGATCAGGTGGAGCTTGGTGGTGAGTCCCCCGCGGGAGCGCCCGAGGGCTTGTCGCCTCTGGGACTCCTTCGCATCGATCGTCCCGCCGTCGTCCCCCTTTTTCGCGCTCCGGCGGCGTGCTGGTGGGCGCGGGCGACGGTCGAGTCGATGCTGACGGTCAATTCGACTGTGCCGATTGAGTCGTCCTTGACCTGCATGTCCTCCAGCAGGCGCGCCCAGGTGCCGTCCTCGTCCCAGCGCTTGAACCGCTCGTAGCAGGTCTGCCAGGGGCCGTAGCGCTCAGGGATGTCCCGCCACGGCGATCCGGTCCGCAACCGCCACAGGATCCCGTTGACGACCTCGCGGTGGTCCCGCCAGGGCCGTCCCCTGCCATCCGTCGTCGGCAGCAGGGGTTCGATTCGCTGCCAGGCCTTGTCGGTCAGCTCACCTCGTCGTACCACGAGTGATCATCTAACCGCACCCACCGTGATCATTTGTCAGACATCGCCTAA
>NZ_BLRH01000009.1 GCF_025996515.1 Rhizohabitans arisaemae | reverse complement strand
GAGCTTTCCGTGGTCGTGAGCTACAACATCGAGATCATCTCGTCAAATCTACCCAGCGAGGCATGAAGGTCCTAAATTTACGGGCATTCCTCCAGGGATGATCTGTGACTCGTGATGGACTGGGCTCCCGGTCCGGCGCTGTTGTTGCGATCCCTCCAGGGATGATCGGGAACGTGCCGCGCCGGAACCCCTCCCGGCATCCCGAACAGTTGCGATCCCTCCAGGGATGATCGGGAACCCTAGGGTAAAGCCGCAGGTCGGTGGGGTGATTCTTGTTGGTTTGGGGGTGCTTTTTGCAGCGGCCCGGCGGTAGTGCATCGTCGCAGGTCAGACCTTGATCGAATAGGTGCGTTGGTGGGATGGGATCCGGGTTCATGGTCTCAGTCTTTGTCGGCCAATGCGGTGTGATCCGGCGGATTCAGATCCCTGCTGGCCGGGGGTCGAGCAGGCTCGGTTGTGCCGTCGCGGAGCTGGGATCGGTCCTGAAATCGGCACCCGGGTGGGGTAGGAAGGTTACGCTCTGGCCGTGATCGATTTGTGGGAGCCTACGGCGGCTGGGGTGATGCGGTTGCCTTCGGGGCGGTTGGTCCGGGGACGAGGGCTGCGGCGGGGTTTGCCGGCTGGGCCCGTACCGTCCCTTGGGGTGTATCTGCTGGGTCGCCAGCCTCCTCCGGTGGAGTGGGACGCACGGTGGGTGCGGTGGCCGGATTTCCGGTTGCCGTCCGATCGGGAGGATGCCGGGGAAGTGCTGCGGGAGGCGTGGTCGCGGGCCGAGTCGGAGCGGGTGGAGGTCGCCTGCGGGGGTGGGGTCGGACGGACCGGTACGGCCTTGGCCTGCCTCGCCGTTCTGGACGGGGTGCCCGGTGCGGAGGCGGTCGCCTATGTGCGGGAACACTATTCTCGGCGGGCTGTGGAAACCCCGTGGCAGCGCCGCTTCGTGGCACGCTTCCAGTAGCGGACGCTGGGCCGATCGCCAAAACCCTGATATGGCGGAGCTCCTCGACGGCTGCTCTAAGGATCCTCTCGTTGGACGGTGGGGACGGACCGGTAGTCCTGGCCTTCGACGGGTTGGATCTGTTCGTAGTCGACCCAGCGTTCTGCGGTCCAGTGACGTCCGCTTGAGGGGGAGGACTCCTGCCAGGACAGCAATGCCCACCAGCGTCCGTCTTCGGTACGGCGCCGGGCGCGGAGGAAGACCGGCCGCCGCCGGTACTCGACCAGGGGCGGCAGCGGAAGCGGCGACTCCGGCGTGCGACGCATCTTCGCAGGTTATCGCGGGTGCAGACGGAGTCTGGGGTGGGGTTGCGGACTTCCGGAACACGGATTTTGGGGTAATTCCGCTGCAGTGGGAAGTGCTGATCGCTAATGTGGTGAGCGTCGCCGAGGGCCGGGTATGCGAATTCGACCGGGTCATTTGGGCGTGCACAACTTCATTCGAGTCTTCCCGGTGCGAAGACGACGGATACATCCTTCACTATAAGGGAGTGGGCGGGTTCGGTTCCCGCTGACGGCTTAAGCAGCCGGCGTTTCCGTGGTCGGGCCCATTTTCCGTCTCAGATTCAATCTCGGGAAGGCTTTGCCGAATATTTCGCACCTCCCGGTGCGTCGGCTGCGGCTACTTCTTTGGCGATGTACAGGTTCGAATCCTGAAACCGCTGCCATTTCGATCTGGGAGGTGCTCGGCTTGGCCGCTCCCAGAGAGATGCTTACAGGCCCAATCGGGGGTTGGGCGTGGGGAAGCGCAGCCTGCACTGATCGCTGGCTTCGGTGGAACTCGTCAAGCTGTCTGCGATAGGTCATCGCTGCATCATCCGGGTTGTCTGAGCGGTGGATCGCCTGCTCGATCGGTACGGGAAGCAGGTTCGCCACCTGTTTGTCCGTTCGGTATCCCGAAGCGAATTTGCTGCCTTTCGGATTCCTGTACATGCTTGCGGCGTCGTTTCCCTGACATGTGTTGTGCACCAATTGTGTGGGTATCGTGCTGGCGTTTTGGTAAGTGATTTGTTGGCGTCCTGAGCGGGCCGGGAATTGTCGGTGGCGGGTGGCAGGGTGGGGGTGTGGAGATTCCGGTGACGCAGCGGGTTCCCGCCGGGCTGGCTCAGATGCCGCCCGGCGCGGAGCTTGCGCGGGTGCTGGCCGGGATCGACATCGGGCGGGTGTCCGCGCCCGATGCGGTGGAGGTGCTGAAGGCCCGGTACCGGCAGCACTGCCACGACGAGGCCCATCTGATGGCGGCGATGGTGGAGGTGGGTCTGCGCACCCCGGGTCCTGATTCGCTGGTGTGCCGGGCCGATGCCCCGGATGAGTTCTCCTCCGACGAGCTGCGCCCGGCTTTGGTGTGGTCGCGGCGCCGGGCCGGCAGCCGGTTCGATGAGGCGTGGGATCTGATGTCGCGCCTGCCGATGGTGCACGCGGCTTTGGAGCGGGGCCGGATCGATGCGGTGAAGGCGCGGGCCTTTGCCGCCTGGACGCGTGGGCTGGCCGATGAGCAGGCGCGGGCGGTGTGCGGGCGGCTTCTTCCCCTGGCGGAGGCGGTGACGGTGGCCGCGCTGGTCGACGCGGTCGGACGCGCCGCGGTCGCGATCGACCCGGAGTGGGCGGAGCGGCGGTTCAAGGCGGGTGTGCGGGAGCGGCGGGTGGCGGGGTCGCGCAATCCGGACGGGACGGCGAACCTGTCGGGGCTGGACCAGCCGCTGGACCGGGTGGCTGCGGCGTGTGCCCGGGTGGACGCGCTGGCGCGGCGGGCGAAGGCGGCGGGGGACCGGCGGCCGTCCCAGCACATCCGGTCGGAGTTGTTTCTGGGGTTGTTGGACGCCGGGTTGCAGGGGTTGACGGACGAGGAGATCGTGGACCGGCTGGTGGCCGATTCCCGGGCGGCCGGTGACCTGGCCCGGTCGGAGGTCGGGCGGGGGTCGGGGGTTCGGCGGAGCGGGGAGGCGTGCGCCGCAGCCCGGCCTGTTGATGTCGGCGGTTCGTCGGGGTCGCGGGGGGTCGGCGGGACGGTCGGTGCGTCGGGTCTCTTGCGACCGGTACGGTCCGGGGGAGCGGGTGCTGCCGAGGCTGGGGACGGTGTCGCGCCGGGGAGCGGGAGTCGTGCCGGGGGCGGTTGGCCGTCGCGGGGGCCGCTTGTGTCGGAGGCCGGGCGGGATGGGAACGCACATACGGCCCGGTCGGCTGTTCTCGGTGGATCGGCTGGTCTTGGTGGATCGTCCGGGCGGTCGGGGATCGTCGCGGTGGCCGGGGGGAAGGCCCATCCTCCGGCGGGCGGACTGCCGGACGCCGGGTTCCGGGGTCTGGCGGATGAGGGGGTCGTGGAATCGCCGGTGGCCGACTCCGGGTGCGGGGATGGCCCGGCCCGATCGGAGGTCGGGCGGGATGAGAACGCGCATGTGGCCCGGTCGGCTGATCTCGGCGGACCGTCCAAGCAGCCAGGGGACGCCGGAGCCGCTGAGGCGCACGGTTTACGGATGGTCGAGGCCGGGCGGGCGGCGGTGGCCGCGGTCGCGGACGGTGTCTCGTCGGCTGGCGGCAACGGTGTCGGGGGCAGGTCGACTCGCGGTCCGGTGACAGGTGGTCTCGAAGGCACCCCGCCGGTGTCCCCTCGATCGTGGGGAACCCGTGATTCGGACGAACTCGAGGTTGGCTTCCCTGAACCAGGCAGGCCGGACTGCGAAGCGCCGGTCGCGAGTCAGCGGGGGTGGGCGGCGGGGGAGTTGCGGGTGGAGGTGTCCACGCTGCTCGGTCTGGATGATCATCCTGGTGAACTGGCCGGGTGGGGGCCGGTACACGCCGGCCTAGCCCGGGAGATCGCCGCTCGGCAGGTGCGCGGGCAGTGGCGGTGGACCCTCACCGACGATCACGGGCGCCTGGCCGCCTGCGGTGTCACCCGATGTCGCCCCGGTCCCCGCGACGACCCCGGGATCAAGGTGCCGGAGCCGACGGTCGGCCCGGCCGGGACCGGTGACCGACGCGGAGTCGTCGAGCTGCGGTTCACGCGGTCCGGCCTACTCCGTCTGGGTGCCCTGCCCGGGCTCCCGGGCCGATGGCGGCGGTTGCTCGACGATCTCACCGCCCAGGTTGTGGCCGGAGCCGCGCGGGCAGGCGAGCCGGACCGGGAACGCCCCGTCCAGGGAGGCTCCGGAGTGGGCGACCTCACAAGGGACGGGTTCGACGGGACAGAGGTGGGGGCCGATTCGCACAGGACCAAAGCGCATGGAGCAGTGCCGCACGCAACAGATCCGGGCGGGACCGCCCCCGGCCGAGCGTGCCCTCGAAGATCGAGCGAGGGCGAGGGCGGCTCCGGGAGCGCTGGGAGAGACCGCGCACCGGACGACCGGACGGAGCGAGGTGGGACGGAGCCGGGTGACACCGGTCAGGGTCCCCGGTTCCCAGGGGCTGCTCTGCGCCGTTTTGTACAGGTACGCGACCGTACGTGCACCGCGCCCGGCTGCGGGGTGCCCGCCTCCCGCACCGACCAGGACCACATCCGGGAGTGGCGGAATGACGGGCGCACCCGGGCGGACAACCTGCACTGCGTCTGCCGCCACGACCACCGCCTGCGCCACGAGGGCGGCTGGCAGGTGGCCATGAGCTCTGCCGGCGTGGTCGTCTGGACCACTCGGCTCGGACAGATCCACCCGGCCACACCAGATCAGATCATCGTGCCGCTCCCCGAGCCTCTGCCCCGCCGTCTCACACCGCTCGACTATCCGATCGAGGACGACGATCGCCCGATCCTTGCGGACAGCTCACCGGCGGCGGTGGATCTGCGGATCCCTGGGGTGTCAGCCACGACGGAACCCCAGTCGGTACCTGACTCCGAGTCGGACACACCTCCGTTCTGACTTGGGCACAAAAGACCCAAGTTCTCTCCGGGAGCGGTTGTCGTCTGGCGCGAAATCTGATTTGCCCCGCGAGGCGAGTCATCCACAACGTGTTCGAGTTCTGCGGTGTCATGGCTTAATCGCTAAGAGATCAGGCCATGCCTGAGCTGGGCCACTGGCGTGCGAGCATCGGTATCCCGATATCGAATCAATGGAGACCGGATTCGACGATGCATTGAGTTCAGGAAGCCGGAAATTCCTCCGTTGGATCAGTGATACAGATCAACAGGTGACGAACATGTTTCACCTATCGCTTGTGAATGGGATTTCCGATGCGCGGACTGGGTCCGCTTCTTGAAGCTGTCGCTGGTTCGAATCGGGCCAGGTGCCCGCCTGCCGACTATGGCGTCAGCTGCGCACTCTCATCGATGTGATCGCGTGTGCTCGACGAGGGATGCACACTCCGATAATTCGGATGCGCCGTAGATCGAAGATCTCTAAGGTGGGAACCGCCGCCGAGACCGGTCACGGGGCCGGAATCGCGCGGCACCACAACTTCACCCGAGTTTTCGCAGAGGTTCCACGGAGACTCACCCAACTTTCGCACCTCCCGGTGCGAAGGCTGCGGCTACTTCGATTTGGATTCGAACAGTAGGTGCCGCCGCCGACTCTGATCTCGGGAGGAGCATGGCCGTATGGCGTGCCCGGTGCGCAGGAGAGGGTTACTTCCATTGTTAATGGGGTTGTCGCTGGTTCGAGTCCAGCCGAGGATTTCGGTCTTCGTAGCTCAGTTGGCAGAGCGCCACACGTATCCCTCACCGACTTGATTTCGGGCACCCGCCGTGCGCCGGCTCCTCCTTGGCGCAAGTCCGCAAAAGGAGGGCTGCAAGGATGGCCAAGTTCAACCGTCGGGCCGCGAAGACCGCTGTCACCAGTCCGGTTGTCACCGAGAGTATGCCGTCGACCCGCACCTATGAGGGTGCGCCCGGCTACCTCCGGAGCACCAAGGGTGAGCTCTTCCTCCTGGCGGTCACGAACATGGTCGGTGAGCAGACCTTCTATGAGAAGGCGGACAAGCGGGACAACAGATTCAGGTACCTGGTCCGGCAGGTGGCGGTTGAGGACGTCGGATGGCTCGCCGGATTCCTGCCGTGGCTGCGGGACGAGGCGAACATGCGGTCCGCTCCGATCGCCGCGGCGCTGGAGGCGGTACAGGTACGACTTGCGGCCGGGCTGACCGGGATGAACCGTCAGTTGGTGGACTCGGTGCTGCAGCGTGCCGACGAGCCGGGGGAGGCTCTCGCGTACTGGCATTCCAGGTTCGGCCGGACTGTCCCCAAGCCGGTGAAGCGCGGCATCGCGGACGCCGTACGCCGCCTGTACAACGAGCGCTCGCTCCTCAAGTACGACACCGACTCGCGCGGGTGGCGGTTCGGCGACGTGATCGATCTGGTTCACCCGTCTCCCGACGACGCCAAGAGCCGGTGGCAGGGCGATCTGTTCGCCCATGCCCTCGACCGTCGGCACGGGCGGGACAAGCCGATCCCGGAGACGCTGCGGCTGCTTCGTGATCGGGCGGATCTGTTCGCGTTGCCGGTGGAGCAGCGGCGTTCCGTGCTGAGCGAGCCGGAGCGGCTGGGCCGGGCGGGGGTCACCTGGGAGGCGCTGGCCGGCTGGTTGCAGGGGCCGATGGACGCCGAGGCGTGGACCGCGATGATCCCGTCGATGGGGTACATGGCCTGCCTGGCGGAGGGAACGCCGGTATGGCTGCCCGACGGGACCACCGCACCGATCGAAGAGGTCGTCGCACGCAAGCTGCCCGTCCTGTCCTACGACAAGGCGTGGGACACCCGCCCGGTGAAGTACGGCGCGAACCAAGGGCCGCGCAACCACTCGGTTGGCGCGTTGGGGCCGACCACGCCGACCGCCTGGCTCGACACCGGCGTGCGCCCGGTCGCCACTATCCGCTTCGTATCCGGCCGCACCATCGAGGCGACCTACGACCACCGCTGGATTCGCCAGCGGCGCGGTGGGCGCCAGGCGTGGGAGTGGACCACCACGGGAGACCTTCGCGTCGGCGACCGCATTCCCGTCCCGCTGACCGCATCCCAGTTCGGCGAGGAGGGCGACGCGTGGGACGGCTACTTCGTTGGCGCCATGCTCGGGGACGGCGGCATGACCGCGCTGACCCCAGAGTTTCACGGCAACCCTGACGATGGTGCGGTCGCCTTCATGCGCGAATACGTCGTCAAGCACGGCTGCCGTGTGACTGAAACCCCGAATGGCAGCATCGTTCGTCTGCGCTTTCCGTTCAAGCAGTGGAAGCTCAACCCGCTCACGGAGGTCCTGCGCCGCTACGACGTGTGGGGCAAGCGCTGCGAGGTGAAGTCGCTGCCAAACCGGCCGTTCAGCCGTGAATTCTGGATCGGGGCGATCTCCGGCCTCATCGACACCGACGGCTGCGTGCGGGAGCGCGTCAACGCCAAGGGCACTGCACACGGCTCGGTGGAGTACGCGACCGTGTCGCGGAGGCTTGCTCAGCAGGTGTCGGACGCGCTGCTTCGCCTCGGCGTAACCAGCATTGTGCGAGAGAGGGCGGTCAAGACCTCCACCTCCACCCTCGACGGAGGTAGGACGATCACTAGTCGCCTGGCCTTGTTCGTCGTGGAAGTGAACCGGGCGACGGCCCTGGTCAAGCTCAGCGAGCTGCTGGACTTGCGGATCAGCTACAAGGCTGCGTCGCTAGCGCGACTGGCAGAGAAGCTGCGCCACGTGGCTCCGGCGCGCAGCGAGATGCACGGCTATGACGAGTCGATCGCCCTCGACCGCGTTGCCGCCATCGAAGACGGCGGGGAGCGGGCGACTTACTGCGTCACGGTGGAGGCATCCAACCTGTTCATCGCTGACGGTCTCGTGACCGGCAACTGCCTCCGCAACCTGCGGAACTTCGACCAGGCGGGCGTCGGCGACGAGACCGCCGGCGAGGTCATCACGCGGCTTACGGACCCCGACGAGGTCGCCCGGTCCCGGCAGTTCCCGTTCCGGTTCTACTCCGCCTACCGCAACGCTCCGTCGGAGCGCTGGCATGACGCCCTTGACCGGGCGCTCGCACTGGCGACGGGTAGCGTACCCGCTCTGCCGGGGCGCACCCTGGTCCTGGTCGACACCTCCGCTTCGATGACGGCGGGGCAGGTGTCGGCGCGGTCCACGGTCAGCGCGGCGCAGGCGGCGGCGTTGTTCGGTGTGGTTCTGGCGTCCAGGGCGACGAAGGTGGATCTGCATGGATTCGCGGACGGTGTCTTCCACCACCGGTTCGATGCCGGGGCGTCGCCGCTGCGGGAGATCAACCGGTTCTGCGAGCGAATCGGTGAGGTGGGGCACGGGACACGGATCGCTGAGGCGATCAAGGCCACCTACCGGAAGCATGATCGTGTCATCCTTCTCTCCGACATGCAGACGTTTCCCTACCTGGGCGAGTCTGTCGATCGTGCGGTGCCGCAGGATGTCCCGATCTATTCGTTCAACCTCTGCGGCTACCAGCAGGCGGCAATGCAGACCGGCAAGGCGAACCGCCATGAATTCGGTGGATTCTCCGACGCCTGCTTCCGGCTGATCCCGCTCCTCGAGCGCGGCCGGAACGCCGGGTGGCCGTGGCAGTGACCTGACGAACCCTGACTGACCTGACGAACCCGCACCATTTATGAGGTTCGGTACGGGCCGAGCCGTCGAGCCTGAGTGGCACGCGTTCGACGGCTTGCCCGTACCGGAGGACAAGTCCAGAAGCGGTGATGTCCTCCATGTCTCGCAACCCACTACTTTCCGGGTTAACGCGGAGTTTGGTATGGGCTTAGCCGTCGAGTCCGGTACGGCTGGGCTCGGTAGCGCGCCCGTACCGGATAAGTGGTGTGTTCTGGCAAGGCTTCCAGGTAAACAACCTTCACTGTCAATCCGATCTGACCTAAAGTCAGGATTGATCAGAATGGGGTGATCTATGTCCTGGCTCCAGGAACGGCAGATCGACGAGCTCTACCATCGCGCGGTAGCCGCGCAGGCACAGGGACGGCACGCCGAAGCCCTGGGATCGCTACGTCGAGCCGAGTCACTCCTGCGTGCCCAGACGGCCGACGACCGGGTCACGAGCCGACTCGCGTCGTTGCTGTACAGCATGGGGTCGAGCCTCACCGCGACCGGGGAACCGAAGCTCGCGATCAAGGCGTTGGAGGAGAGTGAGCGGCTGTATTCCGCGCTCGAATCCCACCTCGGCACGGACAAGCCGAACCTCCTCGCCGACGCGCGGGCACGCCTGGCCGTCGCCTACGCCGAACACGGCTCCGGCGCGTCCGCCGTACTCAAAATGGAAGAGGCGATCGGCGTCTACACCGCGCTCGGCGCCATGCAGTCGCGAACCGCAAGCAACCCCCACTATCTCGACCTCGCCCGGGTACTCAGCCTGAACGCCTCGGTACTGGCCAAATACGGAGATCCCGATCTGGCGGCCGGATCGGCCGACCGGGCCGTCCGGATGTACCTGTCCCAAGCCGAGGAGATCAACCGGCTGCCGGACAGCCGACTGCACGGGATGTACCTGTATCGGGCGATCACCGTCGCCGCGGAGACCCACGCCGCCTCCGGCCGGTTCGACTTGGCGCTGACCGCCGACGACATCGCGATCGCGGTGAAAGGAATGCTTGGCGGTGACGTCGTCTACGAGCAGGCCCGAATGGGTGTACACCTGGAGGCGTCAGGCCAGATCGCCAAAGCCCGGGTCATGCTGGGGCAGGCACGCCAGACGAACCCGGCCGTGGCGACCGCCGCCGAACAGGGTTTCGCCGGCCCGCACCCGGTCACCCTGGCCGCGGCGCTCCAAGTCGCCGGAGAGAACCTCCACGAGATTCTCTGCGACCCGCGATCACAGCATGCGAACGTCTGCGTCGCCGACCGGTGTTCGCCGCAGGCGGCCACACTCTTCGCCGTCCGATTGGCGAGAACGGCGCTCCAGATTTTCCCGGCGAGCCCCGCCGCGGGAAGCCGGGTCGGGCTGGAGGCACACTTCCTGTTTTCGCTCGCCTCCCGGGCCGGCGAGACCAACCTCCGGTACCGATTCGGGGAGTACGGCCCGGCCTGGGCGCGGGTCCTCCTCGAACTGGTACGCGTGTACCACGCGGGCGGCCATCAGGGGATGGCGCGAGACCTGGTCGGCTGGAGCCGCGGCGTCCTCGGCAACCTCCAGCCGTACGCCCACATCGACCAGGACACCGAGGAAATCATCCAGGCGAGCCTCGCCCTCCACCGCCGCATCGGCGAACCCGACCTCCCCACCCCCGGCATCTAGCCGGTCCTGCCTCCAGGGATGATCTGTGACCCGGCGGCTACGGTGAGCTAGTGCCGCATCAGACGACGTTCGCCCTGTTGTGGTGCCCTGTCACGGTTGGGGATCATGACGGGGCCCAGTTCTGACAGGAGGTTGGTGATGGCTCTCAACCGACGGCACTCACGGCTCATCACGGTGGACGGCGCCGATTACCGGTGGCAGGTGCGGAGAGATTCGGAGTGCGTGTACTGCAAGGGCGGGCTGGGGGCTTCCTTCGTGGTCCAGCAGGTGGATCCGCAGGGCTCTGTCCTTGTGGTGGGGTCGTCGCACTCGATGTCCCCGATCGTGCCGGCAGTGGTTCGGGCTCGTGTCCGCAGTGCCTTGGGCCAGGGGTGGATGCCCGCGCATCCCGGCGCGCAGCTCCATCTTGTCGGCGGCGGCTGAAAAGTGGACAAGCGTCGGAACCGGGGCACGGTTCACGCGTCGCTGACATCGTCTCGTCAAGGGCGGTCAGCCCACTGGGGGCAGCTCACGCGGGTAGGCGCCGGCAGTGGGTCTGCGCGAGCCGGCCACACCACGCGCGGTGCGGGGGCATGCGGGGCAGCATGATCCGCCGCTACATCATCTGGCGAAACCGCCATGCCGACGACCAGCGCCTACGGGCCGTCGTCGACAGGGCGAACGTTGCTGATGAGGCACTGGTCGCCGAGCTTCACGATGCGATGCCTCCAGGGATGATCTGTGGCCCCGAGGTAAAGTCGCAGGTCAGGCCTTGATCCAATAAGGGGTCGGTGGGTGGGGCCTTGGATTATTGTGGCGGGTTTTGCCGGTTGGTGTTAGCGGATCAGGCTTGGGCGCCGGTGTTGGTTCAGATCAGGCCGAGGGCGAGCATGGCGTCGGCGACTCGTTTGAAGCCGTCGATGTTCGCGCCTGCCACGTAGTTTCCGGGCATGCCGTACTCGTCTGCGGTTTTCAGGCAGCGGGCGTGGATGTCGCGCATGATCTCGCGAAGCCGGTCCTCGGAGTATTCGAAGGTCCACGAGTCGCGGCTGGCGTTCTGCTGCATCTCCAGTGCGCTGGTGGCGACGCCGCCGGCGTTGGCGGCCTTTCCGGGCCCGAACGCGACCCCGGCTTCCAGGAATACCCGGATGCCTTCGGGGGTGGTGGGCATGTTGGCGCCTTCGCCTACGGCGACGCATCCGTTCCTGACCAGGTGCTCCGCGTCCTTGCCGGTGATCTCGTTCTGGGTGGCGGACGGCATCGCCACCTCGCAGGGGACCTCCCACACACTCCGGTTCGGGACGAAGGTGACTTCTTTGCCGGCCCGTCCGGCGTAGACGTCGAGCCGGTGGTGTTCCACCTGTTTGATCTGCTTGAGCAGGTCCAGGTCGATCCCCTTCTCGGCAAGTATGTAGCCGGAGGAGTCCGAGCAGGCGATTACCGTTCCGCCGAGCTGCTCGACCTTTTCGATCGTATAGATCGCGACATTTCCGGAACCGGAGACCACGACGCGCCGGCCGTCGAAGGAGGTGCCCCGCGCCTTGAGCATCTCTTCGACGAAGAACGTGCA
This sequence comes from Rhizohabitans arisaemae, assembly GCF_025996515.1. Lineage (GTDB taxonomy): Bacteria > Actinomycetota > Actinomycetes > Streptosporangiales > Streptosporangiaceae > Rhizohabitans > Rhizohabitans arisaemae. Next base: position 1,322,987 of record NZ_BLRH01000009.1, on the reverse strand, counting down.
GCCGTACCCGGTCGCCTCGGTCCTGACCTGCGCGCCGCCGTAGCTCAGCCCCTTACCGGTGATCACGCCGGACTCGTACCGGTTTGTAATCCGCTTGTACTGGCCGAACAGGTAGCCGACCTCCCGCTGGCCGACCCCGATGTCCCCGGCGGGCACGTCGGTGTATTCACCGATATGCCGGTACAGCTCGGTCATGAAGCTCTGGCAGAAGCGCATGATCTCGTTGGTGGAGCGCCCCTTCGGCTCGAAGTCCGAGCCGCCTTTGCCGCCGCCGATGGGCAGGCCGGTCAGACTGTTCTTGAAGATCTGCTCGAAGCCGAGGAACTTCACGATCCCCAGGTAGACCGAGGGATGAAACCGTAGGCCGCCCTTGTACGGGCCGAGGGCGCTGTTGAACTCCACCCGAAAGCCCCGGTTGATGTGCACCTCGCCCTGGTCGTCGGACCAGGGCACCCGGAAAATGATCTGCCGCTCCGGCTCGCAGATCCGCTCGATGATTTTGGATTCCGCGTACTCCGGATGCTTGCCGAGGACCGGCCCGATGCTCTCCAAGACCTCACGCACCGCCTGGTGGAACTCGGTCTCACCGGGGTTGCGCCGCAGAACGTGGTCGTAGACCGACGACAGCTTCTCGTGCAGCATCGTGGAGCCTCCTCGTTCAGGTACCGCTCCAACCCTATGAGGCACCTTTTCCGACCGATCAGGGCGGTCCCATCATCGATGTCCGGTACGGCCTGCGGCTGCTGTTCGCCCTGGTAAGTCAGGGTTCGCAGTTATCTGAGGCGACTGTCGGAAATGCTTAACCAGTCAAGCACCGGGCTTCCCTTAATCGAGACCGGAGACGGCCTCATCGGGGACGGCGAGGGTGAACCCGTCGCGGGGGCGATCGACGCGCCCTTCATGCCAGACGGGTTCGTCGCTCTCGTAGACGGTTCCATCGGCGCCGAAGATGAGAAAACGGTCGAAGTCATCGGCGAACCAGCGGTCGTGGGTGACGGCGAGGACGGTGCCCGAGTATGAGGCCAGGCCCTGCTGCAGGGCGTCGGCGCTGGCCAGGTCCAGGTTGTCGGTCGGTTCGTCGAGGAGGAGCAAGGTGGCGCCGGACAGCTCCAGCAGCAGGATCTGGAGCCTGGCCTGCTGGCCCCCGGACAAGGTTTCGAACCGTTGACCACCGGCGGGGGCGAGTTCGTAGCGGGCGAGCGCGGCCATCGCCTCGTTGAGGGTGAGGGCGTGCCCGGACATCACGAGTTCGGCGGGGGTACGGCCGTGCAGCTCGGGCCGGGCGTGCGTCTGGACGAAACGTCCGGGCGTCACCCGCGCGCCGAGCTTGGCCGAGCCGCGGTGCCGTACCGACACCTCGTGACCCTGGCCGATCTCGGCGAGCAGCTGGAGAAAGTGGGATTTGCCCGAGCCGTTGGAACCGAGCACGCCCACGCGTTCGCCGTACCGGATCTCGACGTCGAACGGCCGCATCAGACCGGTGAGCTCCAGGTTTTCGCAGATCACGGCGCGCTTGCCGGTGCGGCCCCCGCGCAGGCGGATGCGGATGTTCTGCCGCTTGGGCGGGCGCTCAGGCGGACCGGCCTCCTCGAACCGGCTGAGCCGCGTGCGGGCGGCGCGATAGGAGGAGGAGAGCGCGTCGTTGTTGGCCGCGGTCTGCCGGAGCGTGTTGACCAGGCGCTTCAGCTTGACGTGCTCCTCGTCCCACCGTCGTCGGCGCTCCTCAAGGCGTTCGGCGCGGTCCGCGCGGCCCTTCGCATAGGTGGCGAAACCGCCTCCGTGGATCCATACCCCACGAGATTCGACCGTGACGATCCGGTCCACCGCGTTGGCCAGGAGCCGGCGGTCGTGCGAGACGATCAGCACGGTCTTGGGGGTGGCGCGGAGCTGTTCCTCCAGCCACTCCTTGCCGGGCACGTCCAGGTAGTTGTCCGGTTCGTCGAGGAGGAGGACCTGGTCCGGGCCGCGGAGCAGCGCCTCCAGGACGAGGCGCTTCTGCTCTCCGCCGGAGAGGGTGTTGACCGGCCGGTCGCGGACCGCGTCGTAGGGCAGGCCCATCGCCACGGTCGTGCAGGTGTCCCAGACGACCTCCAGGTCGTAGCCTCCGGCGTCGCCGTAGTCGGAAAGGGCCTGCGCGTAGGCCAGCTGGGCCGGTTCGTCGTCCCGCGCCGCCAGCGCCGCTTCGGCGTCCGCCAACGCCGCGGTCGTCTCCCGGATTCGGTCGGGGGCCACCGAGAGCAGCAGGTCGCGCAGGGTGCTGTCGTCTCGGATGTTCCCGATGAACTGGCGCATCGTGCCGAGCCCGCCCGAGCGCACCACCCGGCCGTCGGCGGGCCGGACATCCCCGGTGATCAGCCGGATCAGGGTCGTCTTGCCCGCGCCGTTCGGCCCGACCAGCCCGGCCTTGACCCCGTCGCCGATCCGGAACGACACGTCGTGCAGCAGGAGCCGCCCGTCCGGCAGCACATAGGTCAGCCGGTCCACCTCGACGTGTCCCACGGCCGCCGTACCTCCTCATGGTTCTAGACCGATGTACGAGTGACCGGATCAACGATCCGGTACTCGAACAACATACTAGACTCTCCCCTGTGAGCACGAGTGAGATGCAGAACGTCTGGTTCAGGGCCACGGCGACCCAGCGCGGCGCACCGCCGCTCAGCCGGGACCGGATCGTCGCGGAGGCCGTCGCCCTGCTGGACGAGGAAGGCGTCGGCCGTCTCACCATGCGCCGGCTCGCCGAGCGGCTCGGCACCGGCTCGACCACGCTGTACTGGCACGTCAAAACCAAGGACGACGTACTCGACCTAGCCCTGGACACGATCTTCGACGAGGTGCGGGTCCCCGCCGGGGGTGGGGACTGGCAGGAGGACGTCCGGGCGCTCCTCCGGGGCTGGCTTCAGGCACTCCTGAATCACCCGTGGTCCACGACCCTGCTCAGCCGGCCGCTGATGGGCCCGAACGTGCTCACCCGCAGCGAGTTTCTGCACGCCACCCTCGCCGCGGCCGGGTTCGCCGGGCAGCGGCTGACCGGGACTGCGTACGCGCTGTCCAACTACGTGATCGGCTCGGCGATGATGCAGGCCACCTGGCAGGCCGGCGACGAGGAGGAGGTACGCGAGGCCGCGAAACGGCACCTGCACGCCCAGCGGGACCGGTATCCCACCCTCGCCACCCACGATCCCCTGGTCGGAGACGAGTGGAAGGACGCCTTCGAGCTCGGCCTCGACTACCTGCTCACCGGGATCCAGAGCCAGTTGGCGGTATTCAAGGGCGCCTGACACGTGAATCGAATATTATTTCGAATGTCATGAGCGATGTGCTGTCTGGGGAGGAACGATGTCGTTTACCGATGAGGAGATCGCCTACCTGCGGTCACAACCACTCGCCCGTCTCGCCACCGTGGCGACGGACGGGCAGCCCGACGTGGTGCCCCTCTCCTTCGAGTTCGACGGGACCCACTTCTGGGTCGGCGGCGTGGGCGAGTCCGTGCTCGTCACCCGGAAGTTCCGCAACCTTCAGGCCGGGAACCGCGAGGTGGCCCTGGTCGTGGACGATCTGTTGTCCGTCGATCCACTGATCGTCCGGGGCATCCGCGTCTACGGCCACGCCGAGCCTCCGGTCGAACGGGTCGGTCGGGTCGGGCCCGGCGTCTACAGCCGGATCACTCCGGCCGTCTCCTGGAGCTGGAACCTCGACGGCGAGCCCGCCGGCGACACCTGGTACGAGTCCCGCCGCACCGTCCACGAGGCCCCGGCAACCTCTTAGACCACCGTTCTCCCGATTGTGGAACAGCAGAGTTGACCTCTACCTAGCTAGAGGTTGGAGACTGCAGGCACGAGATTCGTCGATTGGGGAGATTCGATGCGCGCGGTTCATGTGCGGGAGTTCGGTGGGCCCGAAGTGCTGGTGCCGGTGGAGGTCGACGACCCGGTGGCCGGTCCCGGCGAGCTGGTCGTGGGGGTGGCCTTCGCCGATGTGATCTACCTCGACACGCTGCTGCGGGGCGGCTGGGGAGGCGAGTACTTCCCGAAGAATCCGCCGTACATCCCCGGGGGTGGCGGCGCGGGGAGGGTGTTGTCGGTCGGCGACGGCGTGGATCCCGGCTGGGTCGGGCGCCGGGTCGTCGCCAGGTCGGCCACCGGGTACGCCGAGCGGGTCGTCTCCGCCGTCGACGAGGTGGTGGAGATCCCCGAGGGTTTGGGTTTCCCCGAGGCGGCAGCGGTACTGCACGACGGGGCCACCGCCCTCAACCTCGCCCGGATGGCGCAGATCGAGAAAGATGAGTGGGTGCTGGTGGCCGCCGCGGCCGGTGGGGCGGGTTCGCTGCTGGTGCAGCTGGCCCGTGATGCCGGGGCCCGGGTCGTCGCGGCGGCGCGGGGTGAGCGCAAGCTGGCGCTGGCCCGCGAACTCGGCGCGGAGGTCACGGTCGACTACTCGGTGGAAGGGTGGACCGACCGGGTGCGCGAAGCGACGGGCGGTGCGGGAGCAGACCTGGTCATCGACGGCGCGGGCGGAACTCTGGGCGAGGCGGCGTTCGAGGCCACGGCGCGAGGCGGCCGGTTCATCACCTACGGCACCGCGGACGGCGGGCTCGTCGAGATCGACCCGCAGGTGGCCGACGAGCGGGAGGTACGGGCGAGCAACGCGCTGATGGCCGGACCACCCGATCAGGCAACCGTACGGGAACTGCTTTCGCAGGCGCTCACCCTGGCTGCGGAAGGGCGGATCCGGCCGGTCATCGGTGCGACCTTCCCGTTGGATCGGGCCCGGGACGCCCACGAGTCCCTGGCGCAGCGCAACACGGTCGGCAAGTCACTGCTCCTCATCTGAGAACACGCGCTACCGACCTGAACCGCTGACGGCGCTTCCGAACCTGTCGCCTGGAACTGAAACCTCAACGTGTCCGACAGGCCGATGGCTTGACCTCGAGTTAGCTGGAGGTTGGAGACTGCGTGCACGAGATTCGTCGATTGAGGAGTGGTTCTGTGCGCGCTGTTCATGTACGGGAGTTCGGTGGTCCCGAGGTGCTGGTACCGGTGAAGGTCGGCGATCCGGAGGCCGGTCCGGGAGAGGTGGTCGTGGGGCTTGTCGCCGCAGATGTGATCTTCCTGGATACGCTGCTGCGCGGCGGCATGGGAGGGGATATCTTCCCGAAGAATCCGCCGTACATCCCCGGCGGCGGCGGTGCGGGGACGGTGCTGTCCGTCGGGGACGGTGTGGATCCCGGCTGGGTCGGGCGGCGGGTCGTCGCCAAGGCGGCCACCGGTTACGCCGAGCGGATCGTCGCCTCCGTCGACGCAGTGGTGGAGATCCCCGACGGGGTGGACTTCCCCGAGGCGGCAGCCGTACTGCACGACGGGGTCACCGCACAGGGCATCACCCGGCTGGCGGAGATTGAAAAGGGCGAGTGGGTGCTGGTGGCCGGGGCGGCAGGTGGGGCGGGTTCGCTGCTGGTGCAGCTGGCGCTCGACGCCGGGGCCCGGGTCGTCGCGGCGGCGCGGGGTGAGCGCAAGCTCGCGCTCGCCCGTGATCTGGGGGCGGAGGCCACCGTCGACTACTCGGTGGAAGGATGGGTGGACCGGGTACGCGAGGTGACCGGCGGCAGGGGAGCCGACCTGGTCATCGACGGTGCGGGCGCGATGCTTGGCCAGGTGGCGTTCACGGCGGCGGCACAGGGCGGCCGGTTCATCACCTACGGGGCCGCGGACGGCGGGGTCACCGAGATCGATCCGAGCCTCGCCGAAGAGCGTCAGGTGCGGGTGATCAGCGCACTCGTGGGGCCGCCCGATCCTGCCGTCAGACGGGAACGGCTCGGGCGGGCGCTCGCGATGATCGCGGAAGGGCGGCTTCGACCGGCGATCGGTGCGACCTTCCCGTTGGATCGGGCCCGGGACGCCCACATCTCACTTGCCGCGCGCAACACGGTCGGCAAGTCGCTGCTGATCATCTGAGCGGGCACGCACGGCCGCTGCTTGATGAGGAGTCCGGACAATCGGGATGCCGACGGACGATGGTCTGGGCTACCGTCACGGACAGTCGGCGGACACCCTCGGAGGTGCCGCCGTCGGGAGCCGAGCCCGTACGGCCGTCGGCGTCTCACCCCGGAAGGTCTTCATGATCACGTGGCGTCGGCTCGACGAGCGGGACTTCCCGCTGCCATGGTTCGTGGCTTCTTCGCAGGCAGCCCCCAAGTCTGGCCTGATCAACAGTGGCGTTGTTGTGCATATTTGGAGCGTTGAGCCTGAGGCTGCTTGGGGGCGGCTGGTGCCCTAGCGTTTGGGTATGGCGGAGCGACGGGTGGTTTTGAGTGGGTCGGTGTTTGAGGAGCAGATCGGGTATGCACGGGCGGTGGTCGACGGGGATCGGGTGTACGTGTCGGGAACCACCGGGTTCGACTATGCGACCATGACGATCTCCGACGATGTGGTGGAGCAGGCCGAGCAGTGCCTGCGCAACATCGGGGCGGCGCTGGCCGAGGCGGGATGCGGGTTCGCCGATGTGGTGCGGGTGCGGTATCTGCTCCCGGACCGCGCGGATTTCGAGCCCTGCTGGCCGGCGCTGCGGCGGTGTTTCGGCCAGGTTCGACCGGCCGCGACCATGATGGTGTGCGGGCTCGCCGATCCCCGGATGAAGATCGAGATCGAGGTGGACGCGCGGCGGCGGTCCGCCTGACGGGTGGATGAGAACCGGTCAGCGGCGGCGGTTGGCGCAGTCGATGCAGGTCTTGGTGGTGGGTCGGGCTTTGAGGCGGGCCAAGGCGATGGGGCGGCCGCAGCTTTCGCAGACGCCGTAGGTTTGCCGAGCGAGTCGCTCCGTCGCCTCGTCGAGGTCGACGAGGTGTTGTTGCGCGCGGTCGAGCTGGGCTTCGATGTGGGCGCGTTCGTAGACGACGGTGGCGCCTTCCGGGTCGTGTTCGTCGTCGGAGGCGGACATCGCCGCGGATTCGAGGATCCCGTCGCGGTCGCGAACGAGGGCCGCGATCTGGACGGTGGTGCTCTCGCGGTCCTTGCTTAGGAGGTCCTTCAAGGCGGCCCGCTCCGCAGTGGAGAGACCCGCTTTGGACGTTTGCCCCTTCACCTCAGTGTGAACGGACTATGACATGTCCGTATTCCTCAAGCTATGCCCGGCTCCTATGTGCCCGGTCGGGTCCGCCGGGGCGGGGCCAGAGGTACGGCGGATGCGGGTATGCACCCGCCCAGCCTGATCGTGTTCACTTCAATCGATTGTGAAATTGAGTGAACACGACTGGTGGACCACGTCACCCATGATCGCTTAAGTCTCCTCTGATCAGGTGATTTCATCGTGAACATCCGTGCAACCCTTGTTCACAAAACTTGTGTCTGATAGAACAAATGGCAATCGTAGGTCACGTGGGGTGTGACGGATGTGACCGTACGCCCCCCGCTGCCTATCCCCTCGTGGCCTCAGGAGGACCGCCATGGCTGGTTTCTTGCGTCCGGACGGTGAGAAATCACCCCTGCTGTCCCGTCGGTCGGTGCTTCAGCTCGGCGGTGGGGTGGCACTCCTCCTGGCGACCGGCTGTGCGGCCGGGACAAAGGCGGGCGGCGCGGGCGCTCCCGCGACGGCGGGGGCGGGTACGGCGGCCGGCGGCGCGGCGGCCTCGACGCTGCGGATCGCGGTGAACAGCTACATAAGCAGCTGGGACCAGGATTTCGTGGGCTTCGACCTGATCGGCCTGATGCTGCACAAGAACGTCTTCCCCTACATGATCGACTACGGGGTCAAGGACGTGGCCGGTGGCCGGATCCTGGACACCACCGCGGTCGGGCCGACGTTCGCCGAGTCGTTCGAGCCGGACGCCGACAACAAGGTCTGGACCCTCAAGCTGCGTAAGGGCGTCAAGTTCGCCAGTGGCAACGAGATGACCGCCAAGGACGTCAAGTGGTCCAAAGATCGGGCTTTCGCCGCGAAGGCGAACGTGGCGGGGATCTACCGGCTGATCGGGCTGACCAAGGCCGACCAGGTGGAGATCGTCGACGACTACACGGTTCGGTTCCGTCAGGAGTTCCCGAGCGCGCTCACCCGGCAGATCCAGGCGATCGCGCTGTACGTCTTCGACTCCGAGGAGGCGAAGAAGCACGCGACCGACGCCGACCCGTGGGCCAAGGAGTGGTTCGCCAAGAACGCCCCGACCGGCGGCTACTTCAATGTGGAGAAGGCCGTGCAGGGTCAGGAGATCGTGCTCGCCGCGAACACCGGGTACCCGGGCCCGGACGCCCCCAAGACCGCCAAGATCCGGCTCAGCGTGGTGCCCGCCGCCTCCAACCAGCGCCTTCAGCTGGAGAAAGGCGACATCGACATCGCTCTCGGCATCGCCCAGCGGGATATCAAGGACCTGAAGAACGCCGAGGGCATCAAGGTCATCTCCGCGCCGAGCAACGCCCAGCTCACCATTCAGATGTCGGTGACGACGGCGCCGTTCGACGACCCCAAAGTGCGTCAGGCGTTCGCGCACGCCGTGCCGTACGAGCAGATCATCGCGAATGTGTACGGCGGTGAGGCGCGGGCCTGCAAGAGCTTCGTCCCGCTGGACATGCCCGGCTACGTCGACACCGGTTACCCGTACACCCACGACGTCGCCAAGGCCAAGCAGCTCCTCGCCGAGGCGGGCAAGACCTCGGTCGGCTCCGAACTGGTTTACGAGAGCGGCAACGAGGAGCAGCAGCAGCTCGCCGTACTCGTGCAGAGCGAGGCCCGTAAGGCGGGCATCGAGCTGAAGCTCACCTCGCTGGACCCGGCGACCTTCGGGGAGCGCAGGGAGAAGCGGAACATCCCGCTGCAGGTCACCATGGGTGAGCTCTGGGTGAACGATGTCGAATACATGCTCGGGACGAGCTTCGTCAAAGACGCCAACCTCAACTACTCCAACTACAACAATCCCGAGATCGAGCAGATTTTCGAGCAGTCACACACGGTGGTGGAAGAGTCCGAGCGGGCCAAGCTCTGGCTCAAGGTTCAGGAGATTCTCGCCCGGGACGTGCCGTGGGTGATCGTCTGCCAGCCGAACTTCAACCTCCCGGTCCGCGCCGAGGTGGCCGGTTGGGTCCAGCCGATGGACGGTCTCGCCCGGCTGCGTTACCTGAGCATCGCCAAGTGATCCATGCGCGTCCTCCGGTTCGTTCTCAGACGGCTGCTGCAGCTCGTCCCGGTCCTGCTCGGGGTGGTGATCCTCACCTTTCTCCTGGTCCGGGTGCTGCCCGGCGACCCGATCAAGACCATCCTCGGGCCCAACGCGAGCGAGGCCGACGCCGCAGCCGCGCGGGCCAGGTTCGGGCTTGATCAACCCCTCTGGCAGCAGTTCCTCGACTATCTCGGGGGGCTGGTCACCGGGGACTTCGGCACCTCCATCCAGAGCGGCGGGGCCGTCGCGTCGGAGATGGCGGTCCGGCTCGGCCCGACGCTGGAGCTCGTCGTCATCGCTCTCATCATTGCGCTGGTGATCGCCACGGTCCTCGGCATCTGGTCGGCGCGGCGCGCGGGTGGGGCCGGGGACCACACGGTCCGGGTCGGGGCGCTCGTCGGCAACTCGGTGCCCGAGTTCTGGCTCGGCCTCGTGCTGATCCTGGTCGTCTACAGCGTGCTCGGCTGGGCTCCGGCGCCGAGCGGACGGGTCGACCCCGACACCAACCTCAGCCTGATCACCGGCGCCGATCTGCTCGACGCGGCGTTGACGGCGAACGGACCGGCCTTTCTGTCCGCGCTGCACCACCTGATGCTCCCGGTGGCCACCCTGGTCATCGTGATCGTCGCACCGCTGCTGCGGAGTGTACGGGCGTCCGCCCTGGAGGTGCTGCGCTCGGAGGCGTACACGGCGGCGGCCACGCACGGGCTCCGGGACCGGCTGCTCCTACGCGGCTATCTGCTCCGGGCGACCCTGGCCCGGCTGCCCGCCCTGGCCGCGCTGGTGTTCGGTTTCGCCATCGGCTCCACGGTTCTCATCGAGTACGTCTTCTCCTGGCAGGGCTTCGGCCAGTGGGCGCTACGCGGCCTGCTCTTCCGCGACTATCCGGTCGTGCAGGCGTCGGTGCTGGTGATCGCCCTCCTCTACGTCCTGGTCTTCCTCATCGCCGACGTGGTTCAGGCGATCCTCGACCCCCGAGTGAGGATCTGATGGCGCGAACGGCAAGGACGAAGGAGCGCTTCGCCTCCTCCCTGATCGTCGTGGGCTCGGCGATCCTGATCACGGTGGTGCTCGCCGCGCTCTTCGCCCCGCTGCTCAGCTCCTGGGGCCCCGAGGAGATCGATCCGGCCGCCTCGCTCGCCGCGCCGGGCGGGGCGCACCTGCTCGGGACCGACCTCAACGGGATGGACGTCTGGAGCAGGGTGCTGTACGCGGCACGGCTCGATCTCGGCGTCGCGGTCGCCTCGGTCGCCCTGGCCGTGGTGGCGGGGAGCCTGATCGGCCTGGTCGCCGGGTACCGGGGCGGCCTGCTGGACGACGCCCTCATGCGGGTGCTCGACATCTTCCAGGCGTTCCCCACCTTCATCCTGGCGCTGGCGGTGGCCGCGCTCCTCGGCGGCGGGGTGGCCAACCTGATCGCGGTGGTCGCCCTGGTGAACGCCCCCGCCTACGCCCGCCTGGTCCGGGCCGAGGTCCGCGCCATCCGGGACCTGCCGTTCGTGGAGGCGGCCCGGACCTCCGGCTCCTCCACCTGGTCGGTGCTCTGGCGGCACGTCCTGCCCAACAGTCTCACCCCGGTCCGGGTGATCGCCCCGCTCAACTGCGGCTGGGCGATGCTCACCCTCGCCGGGCTCTCCTTCCTCGGCCTCGGCATCCCGACACCCGAGGCGGAGTGGGGCGCCATGATCAGCCTCGGTGCCGGGGATGTGGTCGCCGGGCGCTGGTGGACCTCGGTGCCACCCGGTCTCTGTCTGCTCATCTGCGTTCTCGGCTTCAGCCTCCTGGGCGAGGGGCTGCAGGAACGCGCCGACTCGAAGCGGAGGTGAGGTCGGTGACCCTTCTGGCGATCGAGGACCTCTCCGTGGTGATCCATGGGCGTGGCCGGCAGGTGGCGGCGCTGAGCGGCGTCACGCTGTCCGTCGGTTCCGGCGAGGTGGTCGGCCTGGTCGGGGAGAGCGGCGGCGGCAAGAGCATGGTCGCCCGCTCGATCGTCGGCCTCCTCCCGGGCGGCTCGCAGGCGAGCGGCCATGTGTTCTTCGACGGCTCCGATGTGCTCGCGATGGGCCGTGCCGAGCTGGAGTCGTTCCGGGGACGTGGCGCGGCGATCTGCTTCCAGAATCCGCGCGGCGCGCTCAGCCCGACCCGGACCGTGGGCCGTCAGCTGGTCGATCGGCTGCTCACCCATCAAAAGCTGTCACCGGATCAGGCCCGTGAGGTCGCCGCCGAGCTCTTCGAGTCGGTCGGCATCCGCAGTCCGAAGCGGCGGCTGGCGGCCTATCCGCACGAGCTTTCCGGTGGGATGGCGCAGCGCGTCATGATCTCCCTCGCCACCGGGTGCGCGCCCGGCCTGCTCATCGCGGACGAGCCGACCACCGGTCTGGACGTCACGCTCACCCGGGAGATCCTGGCCAGGTTCCGCCAGGCCGCGGACGCGGAGGGCCGGGGCGTCCTGCTCATCTCGCACGACCTGGCGTCGATCGCCGAGGTCTGCGACCGGGTCGTGGTGCTGTACGCGGGCACCGTGGTGGAGACCGGCCCGGTCGCGCGGGTGCTCACCGAACCCGCCCACCCCTACACGCGGGCGCTGCTCCGCTCGGTACCCGATCTGGACGGCCGCCCGGTGGCGGTCACCCCGGGTTCGATGCCGCTGCTCCGCGAAGCTCCGGGTTCCTGCCCGTTCGCCCAACGCTGTACGGATTCCTCGGAGCGCTGTACGGCGGAACGCCCGATGGCCCGGCTGATCACGGGGGAGTGGAGCACCGCGTGTTTCCACCCCAAGACCGGCTCTCTCGCCGAGCGGGTGCACGGCCTTGACGACATCGCGCACGCCCGCCACCTCGAACAGGCCGAGTACCCACTGCGGATCGGCGAGGCCCCCTCGGGTGAGCCTTCCGGCGAGATCGAGGCCCCGGGCAAGGCGGCGACCACGGGCGGAGCCCCGTACCGGACAGAAGTCGTGGACGCGCGCGAGGTGCTGCGGGTCGAGGACGCGCATGTGGTGTACGGGAGCCGGTTCGGCGGCGGCGGGCATCACGCGCTGCGCGGGGTCGGCCTCAGCGTGGCCGCCGGGGAGACGCTCGGCGTGGTGGGGGAGAGCGGCTGCGGGAAGAGTACGCTCGCCCGGCTGATGCTCGGCCTGCAGGCGCCGACGCGGGGGCGGGTCGAGGTGGCCGGGCGGGATCTCGCGAAGGTGCGCGGGGCGGAGCTGCGCAGGCTGCGTACCCGGGTCCAGCTGGTCTTCCAGGATCCGATCGGCTCGCTCAGCCCTCGGCGCACGGTGGCGGACGCGATCGGCGAGCCGCTGCGCGCGGCCGGGGTGCCGGCGGCGGAGCGGGAGGCGCGGGTCCGGGCCGCGCTGGAGCGGATGGAACTGGACGCCTCGATTCTGGAGCGCAGGCCGCACGAGCTCTCCGGCGGGCAGGCGCAGCGCGTCGGGATCGCCAGGGCGCTGGTCGGCGAGCCCGATCTGATCGTTTTCGACGAGCCCACCTCGGCGCTGGACGTGACGGTCCAGGCGCAGATCCTCAAGGTGATCGCCGAGGTGACGTCCGACCCGTCCCGCGGCGCGGTGTTCATCTCGCATGATCTGGCCACGGTTCGGGGGTTCTGCGACCGAGTCGTCGTGCTCTATTTGGGGCGGATCGTGGAGGAAGGGCCGGTTGAGTCGGTCTTCGGCGATCCGCGTCATCCGTACACCCGGGCGCTGCTGTCGAGCGCGCCGAGCCTCGGCCGGGGCTTCGCCGGCGCCGGGGTCACGCTGACCAGGGACCTGGAGGAGACGGACGCGGCGCGGGGGTGCGCCCTCGCGCCACGCTGCCCGTTCTCGGTGCCGGCCTGCGCGGAGCGGGAGCAGGAGCTCCGTGACCACGGCGGGAGCCGGGTGGCCTGCCATCGCGCCGCCGACATCCCCGGGCTGATCGAGTTGATCGAAAGGTGACATCTGCCATGCCCGACCCCAAACGCATCCGGCTCGCCGTCGACATCGGCGGCACGTTCGTCGATGCGATGGAGCTGGACGTCCGTACCCACCAGGTGCGTTTCCGGAAGGCGTCGACGACCCCGGCGCGGCCCTGGGAGGGGGTGCTCGACGCGGTCTCCGCGCTCGGGACCGATCTGTCCGAGGTCGAGCTGTTCATCCACGGGACGACGCTGGGGCTCAACGCGGTGCTGGAGCGCCGGGGCGAGCGGACCGGGATCATCACCAACGACGGGTTCCGCGACGTGTTCCTGCTGGGCCGCGGCAACGTCCCCTCCGATCACATGTACGACTTCGAGTACCGGCGTCCCCCGAGTCTGGTACGGCGGCGCGATACCGCCGGGGTACGCGGGCGGCTCGACCACAAGGGCCGCGTGGTGGACGAACTCGACGCCGGCGGGGTACGCGAGGCGGCCCGGCGGCTCGTGGAGGAACAGGGCGTGGTCTCCATCGCCGTCTGCTTCCTGCACTCCTTCCTGGACCCCACCCACGAGCGGGAGGCGGCGCGGCTCATCAGGGAGGCGTATCCGCAGGTGCGGGTGTCGGTCTCCACCGACATCGTCCGGGAGTACCGCGAGTACGAGCGGACCAGCACCACGGTCCTGGACGCCTACATCCGGCCGATCTTCGAGCGGTATGTGGACGAGCTGGAGCGGGGCCTGGCCGAGCGGGGCTTCGACGGCCGGTTCCTGATCATGCGCTCGGGCGGCGGCTCGATGACCTCGGCGGTGGCCAAGACCTCCCCGACGCACACCGTGCTCTCCGGCCCGGCGGGCGGGATCGTCGGCGCGGCCCACCTCGCCGCCGAGCTCGGCCGCCGTGACCTGCTCACCTTCGACATCGGCGGCACCTCGCTGGACGCCTGCGTGATCGAGCGGGGTAGCGCGGTCGCGGCCTACGAGGCGCAGCTGGAACACTTCCCGCTGCTCATCCCCACCTACGACATCCGGACCATCGGCGCGGGCGGCGGGTCGATCGCCTGGCTGGAGCGGGGACTGCTCAAGGTCGGCCCGCAGAGCGCCGGGGCCGATCCGGGTCCCGTCTGCTACGGCCGGGGCGGCACGCTCCCGACGGTCACCGACGCGGCTGTCGTGCTCGGCTTCATGGACCCGAGCCGGTTCCTTGCGGGGACCATGGACCTCAGGGCGTCCTCAGCCCGGGAGGCGCTCGACGAGCAGATCGCCCGGCCGCTCGGCCTCTCCGCGGAGACCGCCGCGGCGGGGGTCTTCGACGTGCTGCTCGCCAAGACCGTCGGTGCGGTCCGGCAGATCACCGTGGAGCGGGGGCACGACCCGCGCGGCTTCTCGCTGCTGGCCTTCGGCGGGGCCGGTCCGCTGCTGGCGCCGCTGCTCGCCGCGGAGATGGGGATCGGCGAGGTGATCGTGCCGTTCGCGCCCTCCGGCTTCTCCGCCTGGGGGATGCTCAGCGCGGACATCGTGGACGACTTCTCCCGGACCGTGATGGCCACACTGGACGACGCCGACCTGGACGAGCTGGAGTCGGTGTTCCGCTCGGTGGAGGCCGAGGCGGTCGCCTCGCTCCGGGCCCAGCAGGTTCCGCCGGACCGGATGGTCCTCGAACGGCAGTTTGAGCTGCGCTATCTCGGCCAGGAGCACTCGCTGATCATCACGACCGGGTCCGGGCCGGACCGGGAGGCGATCCGCAAGGCGTTCGAGGACACCCACGTCACCCGGTACGGGCACGCCATGGACAACCGGCTGCAGATCCTCAACCTGCGGGTCCGCGGCATCGGCCGGACCGACCGGCTGGAGCTGCCGGTACGGCCGCGCGGCGACGGGGACCCGGGCCGGGCGCTGCTCCGCCGCCGGGACGCCTACGACTTCGGCGTCCGGGACGTCGCCTCGTTCGCCGTTTACGACCGGGCGCTGCTCGAACCCGGCGACGTCTTCGACGGGCCCGCCCTCGTGGACGAGGGCACCTCGACCACCGTCGTCCCCTCGGGGCAGCGGGTCGAGGTCGACGAGCACGGCTATCTGCTGGTGAGACCGACGGAGGCGTCATGACCAAGCGACTGGACGGGGCCACCGCCGAGGTCGTACGGAGCTATCTGCTCGCGGCGGCGGAGGAGATGCGGGCGACGCTGATCCGCACCTCCTTCAACCCGGTGATCTACGAGGTACACGACTTCGGCATGTCGATGTACGACGCGGACCTGCGGCTGATCGCCGAGGCGACCGGGCTCACCTTCTTCCTCGGCGCCAACGACTTCTCGCTGCGCAAGGGCGTGGAGTACGTCGGCCGGGAGAACCTGGAGCCGGGCGACGTGGTGCTGCTCAACTACCCGTACTGGAACGCGGCGCACGCCTACGACGCCACGCTCTTCTCGCCGGTCTTCTCCGGCGGGGAGATCGTCGGTTTCCTGTGTGTTCGGGCCCACTGGATGGACTTGGGCGCCAAGGACCCCGGCTACGTGCTGGACTCCACCGACATGCACCAGGAAGGCATGATTTTTCCGGGCACGAAGGTGTTCTCCCGGGGCAAGCCCAACCGGGAGATCCACGAGCTCATCCGGTTCAACTCGCGCATGCCCGACCTGGTCCTCGGTGACCTGCACGCCCAGGTGGCCGCGCTCCGGACCGGCGAACGCCGCTTCCTGGAGATCCTGGAGAAGTTCGGCCGCCCCACCGTGGACGCCGCCGTACAGCGCATGATCGACGACGGCGAAGCCCGCACCCGCGCCGCCCTGGACAAGCTCCCGCAGGGCACCTGGACCGCGGTGGACTGGGTCGACGACGACGGCATCACCGACGACCCGGTCCGGATGGAGGTCGCCGTCACCATCGCCGACGGCACCTTCACCGTGGACTTCGCCGGGTCCTCTCCGGCGGTCCCCGGCCCGATCAACATGCCGTTCGGCGCCACCGAGGCGATCTGCAAGGTCATCCTCAAGTCGCTCACCTCGCCGGACGACCCGTCCAACTTCGGCACCACGGTGCCGTTGACGGTACGGGCGGAGCCCGGCACCCTCTTCCACGCGGTCTATCCCCAGCCCACGTTCACCCTGTGGACCGGAATCGTCGCGGTGGAGCTCATCCTCAAGGCGCTCGCCCAGGGCATGCCGGACCGGCTGCCCGCCTCCTCCGGCGGTGACGTGCCCGGATTCATGATGGTCGGGACCGACCCCGACACCGGGCAGATGTTCGCGGTCAGCAACAACGACCCGGTCGGCTGGGGCGCCACCCGCGACCACGACGGGATGAACGCCGCCACCCACGTCTCCGGCAGCACCGGGCGGATCACCCCGATCGAGGTGCTGGAGGCACGGACCGGGATGTTCTTCGAGCGGGTCGAGATGCGGGAGGACTCCGGCGGTGGCGGCCGGCACCGAGGCGGGGTCGGACTGCGGAGGGACATCCGCTTCGTTCTGCCCGGCGAGTTCCTGAGTGTGATCAAGAAGACCAGGACGCGGCCGTGGGCGCTCCGGGGCGGCCTGGAGCCCGAGGCCAACCAGGTCGTGGTCTTCCCCGGCACCGACCGGGAGCAGCGGGTCAGCACCAAACGGGTCAAGGTCGAGGTCGGCGACAGGATCACCCTGCTCACCGCGGGCGGCGGCGGGCACGGCGACCCCGCCGAACGCGACCCGGACGCGGTCCGGGAGGACGTCGCCGAGGGCTACGTCTCCCCGGAGGCGGCCCGTGAGATCTACGGAGTGGAGGTCGATCGATGAGCGACACCCCCGTCGTCCTGGTCAACTGCACCGTCGCGGACAGCCTCCGGCGGGTCCCCGACGCGGCCGTGCTCATCCGCGGCGAGCGGATCGCCGCGGTCGGCCCCCGGGAGGAGGTGATCCCCCAGGTGGACGCGGCGACGCTCGTCGACCTGGACGGGGCCCACCTGACGCCCGGCCTGGTCAACATGCACACCCACTTCTCCCTCTCCCTCCCCGGCGCGGGCGGGGAGCGGGTCGCCTCGTTCACCCCGCACGAGCTCGCCCTCTACATGGCGGACGGGGCGCGGCGCACCCTGCAGTGCGGCGTCACCGCCGTCCGGTGCGTGGCGGAGAAGGATCACGCCGACTTCGCGCTCCGCCGGGCCGTCGACGCGGGCCGGGTGTCCGGCCCCCGGATCTACACCGCGGGGCGGGCGCTGGTCTGCACGGGCGGCCACGGACACGAGGGGAGCGACACCCTCGAATGCGACGGCGCCGACGACTTCCGGCGCGGGGCGCGCACCCAGATCAAGATGGGCGCCGACCTGATCAAGGTGATGATCTCCGGTGGGATCGCCGGGCGGCACGAGCGGATCGACACCCCGCAGCTGTTCGCCGACGAGATGGCCGCGGTCATCGGAACCGCACACGCCTGGGGCCGTAAGGTCACCGCGCACGCCGGTCCCGCCGCCGTGATCGCCCAAGCCGTCGAGCTCGGCCTCGACTGCGTCGAACACGGCTACCAGCTCACCCCCGAGGTCGCCGCGGCGATGGCCGCGCGGGGCACCGCGCTCGTACCCACCCTGCTGGTCACCCGATGCAAGGAGTTCTTCGACGAACTCGGCGTGCCCGAATGGATGCAGTGCCGCTCGCTCGGCGCCGGCCCTCGGCACCTGGAGAGCTTCGCGATGGCCCTTGCGGCCGGGGTCGAGGTGCTCCTCGGCAGCGACATGCCGCCGTTCTGGTCCTTCGAGGGGACCAACGCCACCGTCCGGGAGCTGGAGTACCTGTCCGAGTACGGCCTGGGGCCGGCTCGCGCGCTGTATGCGGCGACGCTCGGCCCGGCCCGCTGGCTCGGCGCCGAAGCCGACCTCGGCACCGTCGAGGCCGGACGGTACGCCGACCTGATCGCGATGGACGCCGACCCGCTCGCCGCGACCTCGGCCTTCCGCACGATCCGCTGGGTGATGAAGGGAGGCCGGGTCGTTCGCGACGACCGGGCCGGAGGAGAGCGGGTATGACCGGGACGACCACCGACGCCGCCGCCATCGCGGCGGGCATCGACGACATGTACGACGCGTTCCTCGCGGCGGACCGTGTCCGGTTCGACGGCCACCTCGACCCGGACATCACCACGTGGGAGACGCACCTGCCCGGGCCGCTCCGCAGCCGGGCCGAGCTCGACGCCTATCGGGACAGCCGGGACGCCTCGGGCGCCCGCCCCACGCTGAGCCGGCTCGTCGCCCGGGACAAGCGGATCGACGTCTACGGAGACGTCGGCGTCGCCCGGTACCTGCTCGTCGCCGAGAAACCCGGCGCCCCGGCCGAGCACAGCCGGGTGACCGACGTGCTCCGCCGTACCGACGACGACTGGCTGATCGTGCATCACCACGCCGAGTACCTCGGCTCGTGACAGGGGAGGGATGACGGATGGCCACTGAGACGAACCCGGCGGGCGCGGACCCGGCGGAGGGGGACATGGAGCTGTACGACCTGCGGGTCGTGGTGGAGCGGATCGAGGGCAGGTCCGTCTGCGGGATGGCCGTCGGCGACTACTTCGAACTGGAGAACAGCGCCCACCTGAAGATCCCCGAGGGCAAGCACTTCTGCGTGTACGCGCTCGGCTCCGCCCTGCCGTTCCTCGCCGCCAAGCAGCGGGACCTCGCGGCCGGGGACTGGCTGGAGCAGGACTCGCTCTTCTGCTGTCCGGACCCCGAGGAGCGGCTGGTGATGCGGGTGGAGCGGACCCGCCGCCGCCGGATGAACTGCGCTGACCTGACTTAAGGGGATTTTTCGTGCTTGAAGCGGAGATCGGGCTCGGGCTGCAGAGCGACAAACGGGCCGGTGACTACGCGCGGCTCGCCCGCCGGGCCGAGGAACACGGCTTCGACGTGCTCAGCGTCTTCGGCGACCTGATGTACCAGCCCCCGCTCTTCCCGCTGCTGGAGATGGCCGCCGCGACCCGGCGGGTGCGGCTCGGCACCGCCTGCCTCAACCCCTATTCAGCGGCGCCGTACGAGATCGCCGGGCAGCTCGCGGCGCTCGACCTGGCCTCGCACGGCCGGGCCTACCTGGGGCTGGCCCGGGGCACCTGGCTCGGCGCGGTCGGCATCGACCAGCCGCGCCCGCTGACGGCGCTCGCCGAGACGGCCGAGGTGGTGTACCGGCTGCTCGGCGGGGACGTGAGCGGGTTCGAAGGGGAGGTGTTCCGGCTCGCCCCCGGGACCGGACTCCGCTACCGTCCGCACCGCCCGCGACCGCCGTTGCTCATCGGCGCCTGGGGGCCGCGGGGGGCCGCGCTGGCCGGACGGATCGCCGACGAGCTCAAGGTCGGCGGGAGCGCCAACCCGGCCATGGCGGAGGTGGCCCGAGGCTGGGTCGCGGCCGGGGCCGCCGAAGCGGGGCGGGATCCGGCGGAGATCGGGGTGGTGCTCGGCGCGGTGACCGTCGTCGACGTCGACGGGCGGGCGGCCCGGGCGAAGGCGCGGACCGAGGTGGCGATGTACCTCGCGGTGGTCGCCGACCTCGATCCAACCGCGGAGGTCCCGGCCGACCTGCTCGCCGCGGTGAAGGAGCTGGTGGACGCGGGGGAGCACGAGGCGGCGGGGCGGCTGATCCCGGACGATCTGCTCGACCTGTTCGCCTTCTCGGGGACGCCCGAGCAGGTCGCCGCGCAGGCGCAGGCCCTCATCGACGCGGGGGTGCGCCGGGTGGAGTTCGGTACTCCGCACGGCCTCACCGACGACTCCGGGGTGGAGCTGCTGGGTGCCGCGGTACTTCCGCTGCTGGACCGTTCAGCCCACTTGGGCACCTGACGGAGCCGATTGGCTCCGTACAGTCACGTTGAAATCGGATTCCGGGCGAACTTTTAGCATCAAAGGTAGAAAGCCGGAATTCGTATGTGCTGCTGATTTCACCAAAGTTCAGCTTGAGTGAACATGGAGGTGCGGAAGGAGAGCGAGATGACAAGCAGGAGAGTCGTCGGATCGGCGGCCGGTGTGCGCGAGCGCGTCACCGCCCAAGCCGAGGGCGACAACGGACCCACGCTGGAGTACGAGGCGGGCAACCCGTACGACGAGTATGTCGGCGCCCAGATCCTGCATGGCCTCCTCAAGCCCCGCACCGACGTGCCGGAAGAGCGGGCCTTCCTGGTGATCAGCCAGGTCATGGAGCTGTACTTCGGCCTGATCAGGGCGGAACTGCTGGAGGCGCAGCGGCTGCTCGACGCCGACGACGTCGTCGGGGCGACCACCGCGCTCGGCCGGAGCGTCCGGCACTTCGACGGGCTCAACGCGACGTGGCAGTCACTCAGCTGGATGACCCCCGTCCAGTTCAACTCCTTCCGTCCCGCGCTCGGCGAAGCCTCCGGATTCCAGTCCGCCGGCTACCGGCACCTGGAGTTCCTCTTCGGCAACAAGTCCGAGCCGATGACCCGGCCGCACCGCCGTACCCGGCGGGTCTACGCCGAACTCCAGGAGGCGCTGGCCAAGCCCAGCCTGTACGACAGTGTCCTCGACCTGCTCTCCCGGCGGGGCTACAAGATCCCCGGGGACCGGGACCTGACCGTGGAGTACGTCCCCATGCCCGAGGTGGAGGCCGCCTGGGTCGCGATCTACGGCGAGCAGGGGCCCGGCGGCGAACTGTGGAACCTCGCCGAAGCCCTCATGGACCTGTCGGAGAAGTTCTCCGACTGGCGGTACCGCCACATCATGGCGGTCCGCCGGGCCATGGGCGCCAAAGCCGGGACCGGCGGATCCACCGGCCTGGCCTGGCTGGAGCGGAGCCTGCGCAGGGAGGTCTTCCCCGAACTCTGGTCCGCCAGGACGGTGATCTGATGGCCGGCGGAGCCGGGCAGGACGTCGCGCTGGTCGGTGCCGGCCTCGTCGGCTGCCTGGCGGCCGTCTACCTCGCCCGCCGCGGACACCGGGTCACCCTCTACGAGCGCCGCCCCGACCCGCGCAAATCCACCCCCGAGCGGGGACGCTCCATCAACCTGGCGATCTCCGAACGGGGGATCGACGCGCTGCGCCGGGTCGGCCTCGACGAGACCGTCATGGCGCCGGCGCTCCCCATGCCCGGCCGGATGATGCACGCCCGCGACGGGTCGCTCAGCTTCCAGTCCTACAGCGCCGACGGGCGGCGGGCGATCAACTCGATCAGCCGGGGCGACCTCAACCGCACCCTGCTGGACGCGGCCCTCGACCGGCCCGGCGTGGAAGCCTGCTTCGAGCACCGGCTCACCGGCCTCGACGTGGACACCGGCCGGATGACCTTCGACACCCCGTCCGGCCCGGTGGAGAAGACCGCCCGCGTGATCATCGGTGCCGACGGCGCCTACAGCGCGGTCCGGCTCCAGCTGCAGTTCCGGCCCGGCTTCGACTTCAGCCAGAGCTTCCTCGACTACGGCTACAAGGAGCTGACCATCCCGGCGCGCGACGGCGAGTACGCCCTCGACCCGGGGGCGCTGCACATCTGGCCGCGCGGCCAGGCGATGATGATCGCCCTGCCCAACCCGGACCGCTCCTTCACCTGCACCCTGTTCTGGCCCAAGTCCGGCCCCGGCAGCTTCGCCGAACTCGACACCGCCGAAAAGTTCACCGCGTTCTTCGCCGAGCACTACGCCGACGCCCACGCGCTCATGCCCGACCTGGTCGACGACTACACCCACAACCCGATCGGGCACCTGGTCACCGTGCGGGCCAAGCCCTGGCACGTCCAGGGCGAGGAGGCGGTGACCGGCCTCATCGGCGACGCCGCGCACGCCGTCGTCCCCTTCTACGGCCAAGGCGCCAACTGCGGCTTCGAAGACTGCGTGGAGCTGGACCGCTGCCTGGAGGAGACCGGCGACGACTTCCCCCGCGCCCTGGCGACCTTCGGCACCCGCCGCAAGGAACACGCCGACACCATCGCCGAACTGGCTTTGGCCAACTTCGTCGAGATGCGGGACAAGGTCGGCTCCCGCTCGTTCCTGCTCGGCAAGAAGATCGAGCACGGCCTGGAGCGGCTCCTCCCCGGCACCTACGAGTCCCAATACGAGCTGATCTCCTTCAGCACGGTTCCGTACGCCGAAGTCCGCACCCGCATAGCCCGCCAACGCCGCACCGTAACCGCCCTGGCAATAGGAGCAGCCACAGCTGCCGCCCTAACGGCTGTACGGGCACTAAGACGCCGCACTTAAAGAACCCGTCCCGGTTGCGAGTGTGGCTGGATCTTAGGGCTGGTCGCGCTACGTCCGCACTTCTCGCGCCGCGTTCTTTGCGGTGCGAGAATGCGCGCGGCGGTTCGTGCCGCGCGCTTTTTGTGCGGCATGAACCGACCGCGGTCGATGTTAAAAAATACTGTTCTTGCAGGCGTGACTTCTCTTAACGGGGTATCGCACGTCCGTGGTTGTGACCTGGTCTTCCCCTAGGCACCCGACGCCTAAAAAAGTCTCGGCGTGACCACGGAAACCACTGTGGTGACCTTGTCCGTGTCGTTGTACATGCTGTGCGGAACCGAGGAACGCAGGTGGATGCTGTCGCCGGGGTGGAGTCGGTGTTCGACCCCGTCGACTTCGTAGAGGAGTTCGCCTTCGAGGACGAAGGCGAATTCTTCTCCGAAGTGGCCGTAGGCGTCTTCGCGTTTGCCGCCGGGGGCGATGTGGACGAGGAGGGGTTCGAGGACGAGGTTGGGGCCGCGGGCGGAGAGCATGCGGTAGGTCTGCTGGCCGGAGATGTATTCGGTGGCGGCGGTGGCGGAGCGGGTGAGGGTGAAGTGGCCGGGGAGTTTGGCGGCGGGGGTGTCTTCTTCGGCTTTCTGGTCGTCGAAGAATTCGGCGACGCTCCGGTCGAGGGCGGCGGCGACGCTGTTGAGTGCGGTGAGGCCGATGGAGGAGATGCCGCGTTCGACTTGGGAGAGGAATCCGATGGAGAGCCCGGAGTGGGTGGACAGGCCGCGCAGGGTGAGTCCGCGTTCTTTGCGGAATCGGCGGATTCTGGCCCCGACGGCGTCTTGGCCGTCGGGGCCTTCGCCGCGCCGCCGTTCTGCTGTGCCCACCGGGTCCCCCTAAGTCCAGCTCTGTTCGCTCTAGCTAAACATATTTCATGAAGAGCGGGAAGGTGTAACGGCAGGGGCTCACCGTTGCCCGTTCACGGCCTTGTCGCCGGGGAAGAGACGGAGCTGCAGGGTGGCGATGAGCCGCTGGTCGGGGTCCTCCAGGTCCACGTTGAAGAGGCCGGAGAGTCGGCGGAGCCGGTAGCGCATGGTGTTGGGGTGGAGTTTGGCGGTGAGGGCGGCGCGCGGGACGTTCCCGTTCGCGTCGCACCAGGCCCGGAGGGTGTGCTCGTAGTCGGTCCCGTGCTCGGCGTCGTGGGCCCGGATGGCGCTGAGGGGTTCGCGGGGCACGGAGCGGGAGCGGAGCAGCGTCTGGAGTTCCAGGAGGAACAGCTGCGCGGTGACCTCGGCCCGGGTGGCGACCTGTCCGTGCCCGAACTCGCTGCGGAGTACCCGCAGGGCGACTTCGGCCTGGTGGGCCGAGTCGGCGACGGCTTTCGGCGTGCCGACGGTCTCGCCGATCCCCGCGTACCAGTCGCCCGCGCCGAACCGTTTGCCCGCCTGGGTGACGACGTCGACGACGAGTTTGCGGAGGATCGGCTCGGCGCCGGTTTTGACGATCACGCCGTAGATGAGGTCGTCGACGACGCCGGTGAGCGCGGTGAGGCGGTAGGAGGTGCAGGTGACGGCGAGCAGGTCGCTGACCCGGGCGGCGAGGATCCGTTCCACCCGGGGGTCCTCGCAGCCGAGGACGACGACGCCGAGCCGGGCGTCGAGCGGGATGCCGAGGAGCGCGGCGGCTTCGCCGGCCCGTTCCTTGTCACGCAGGAGTGACCGCATCCGTTCGTCGCGGAGCCGCCGGGCGGCGTCTCCGGCGAGGCGGTGCCGGCTGAGGAAGGCGGCGGCGGACCGCCCGGCTTCGGCGAGGAGGAGTTTGGCGTCGGGGGCGAGGTTCCGGTCGCCTTGGACGACCCAGATGGAGCCGAGGTTCTCGCCGCCGCCGCGGACCCCGATGGCGAGTCTGGGGAAGGATTCGCCGGGCCGGTGGAACCAGACGGCTTCGTCGCCGCGGGCGAGGGCGCCGTACTCCTCGGCGTTGGTGGGGTGCGGGGGGACTTTGCGGCCGAGGATGCCTTCGCGGCGCTCTTCGTCGATGAGCTGCCCGGGGATCGAGGAGTAGGCGAGGATGCGTGTGGTGACGTCTTCGACGGCGACCGCGCCGCCGATCTTCACGGCGAGGGTGTTGGCCAGGTCGAACAGGTCGTCGCTCTCGGTCCCGGGTCCTCCGGCGGACGGTTCGCCGAGGGCGCGCAGGGTGCTGACCAGGGAGTAGAGCCGCCCCCAGGCGATCTCGGGGGCGGCTTCCAGCAGGGCGATCCCGTGGGCGCGGGCGCGCTGCACCAGCCGGGCCGGGTCTTCACCCCGGGTTTTGACCACGACGGCGGAGACGCCGGCGTCGGCCATGGCGCCGACGAGCTCGGCGGTTTCCCGCTCGTGTACGCCGTACTCCACGGCGAGGAGTACGGCGCCCTCGAGTTTGCCGAGGTGGCTGAGCCGGTCGTAGACGACGGGCTCTCCGACGAGGACGTCGGGGCCGCGGGGCGTGGCGAGCGGACGGAGCACGTCGGCTCCGAGCGCGCCGAGCATGGTTCCGAGCGTGGGATTCGACTCCCTGATCGGACTCTCCCCCCTGAACCCTGTCAGATCACAACATAATGGTTTATATCAGGATAAATAGATCGAGTGAGTCAGACCGCCGTCTCCTGCGGCGCCGACGCCAGCAACCTCCGGGTGTACGCGTGCCCAGGGCGGTCCAGTACGGACTCCGTCGGCCCCTCCTCCACGATCTCCCCGTGGTACAGGACGACCAGCCGGTCGGTGACCTGCCGGACCACGGCCAGGTCGTGGGTGATGAAGAGCAGGCTCGTACCCAGCTCCCGGTTGACCCGGCGGAGCAGCTCAAGCACCTGCGCCTGGACCGAGACGTCCAGCGCCGCCACCGGCTCGTCGCAGATGAGCAGACGCGGCCGGACCGCCAGGGCCCGGGCGATCGCCACCCGCTGCCGCTCCCCGCCCGACAGCGCCACCGGACGGCGCCGCCCGTACTCCGCCGGCAGGCCCACCAGGTCGAGCAGGTCCGCCTCCGACGGCGGGACCTCGCCGTCGGCCGGACGCCTGCCGAGCGCCTCCCGCAGGGCGAAACCGACGGTGTGCGCGGGGTTGAGCGAGGTGTAGGGATCCTGGAAGACGCACTGCGCGACGCCGTCGACCGCGATCGTCCCCGCGGTGGGCCGGGTGAGGCCGAGCAGGCAGCGGGAGAGGGTGCTCTTGCCCGAGCCCGACTCGCCCACCAGCCCCACGCTCTCCCCGTCGCCGATCGTCAGGGAGATCCCGCCGAGCGCGACGACCGGCGGAGCCGACCGGCGTACCCGGTACTCCTTGCGCAGTCCCGAGACCCGCGCCACGGCGGGCCTCGGCCCGCTCGCCGCGGTCGCCGGGGCCTTCTCCGCGGGCGGGGACGGCCGGGAAAGCAGGCCGGCGATCTCGGCCTGCCGGTGGCAGGCGACCAGATGGCCCGCCCCGACCGGCCTCGGCTCCGGAGCCGAGGCCCCGCAGCGGTCGTCGGCGTGGCCGCACCGGGAGGTGAAGACACAGCGACCGGCGACCTCGGCGGCCCGCGGCACCCGGCCGGGGATGCCGGTCAGCGTGGCCCGCCGGTGCCGTACCGACGGCATCGCGGTGAGCAGACCGGCCGTGTACGGGTGCCCGGCCCGCTCGGCGAGCCGCGCGGCGGGCGCCTCCTCCAGGATCGACCCGGCGTACATCACCAGCACCCGGTCGCAGGTGTCGAAGGCCACCCGCAGGTCGTGCGTGATGAGCAGCAGGCCCATTCCCCGGGACTCCCGGAGCCGGGTGAGCAGGTCGAGCACCTCCCGCTGGACCGTGGTGTCCAGCGCGGTGGTCGGTTCGTCCGCGATCAGCAGGTCCGGGTCGCCCGCGAGCGCCGCCGCCATCGCCACCCGCTGGCACATGCCCCCGGAGAGCTGGAACGGGTACCGGTCCGCCACCGAGGGGTCGGTGATCCCGACTTCGGCGAGCCGCCGGGTCACCTCGGCGCGGCGGGCCGCCCGGCCGAGGGCGCGGGGGAGTGTCTCGGCGATGTGGGTCCCGGCGGTGAGCATCGGGTTGAGCATGGTGAACGGGTCCTGCAGGAGCAGGCCGATGCGGCGTCCGCGGAGCGTGCGGAGCTCGCGCTCGGGTCGGCCGATCAGCTGCCTGCCGTCGAAAACGACCGAGCCCCGCGCGGTCAGCCCGTCGGGGAGCAGGCCGGCGGCGGCCCGCGCGGTGAGCGACTTGCCGCTGCCCGACTCGCCGACCAGGGCGACGGTCTCGCCGGCGCCGATCCGCAGCGTCACCTCGCGGACGAGGGTCTCGCCCCGATGGGAGATGGTGAGTCGGTCGACGGAGAGGTCAGCCACGGCGCGCTCCCGCTGATGAGATCCGGTCGTACCCCGCGTCGGCGAGCATGGTCGCCGCGGTCGCGGTCACGGTGATGAGCAGGGCGGGCGCGATGACCGACCAGGGGTTCAGGTCGAGGATGGACCGGTTCTCCGCAAGCATCAGCCCCCAGTCGGGGGTGCCCACGGGGACGCCCATCCCCAGGAAGGAGAGGCTGGACAGGCCGACGAGGGCGGTGACGAAGTCCAGCAGGAAGTTGGTCACCACGGTGGGCAGCACGTTCGGCAGGAGGTGGACGAGGACGATGCGGCTGCCGGAGAGGCCGAGTACCCGGGCCGACTCCATGTAGGGGAGCTCCCGCTGGGTGAGGGCGGCGCTGCGAACCAGCCGGATGTCGGTCGGCACCACCAGGAGGATCAGCATGAGGACCGCCGCGTAGTAGCCGCCGCCGAGCACGCCGACCACCACGATGAGGACGAGCATCGCGGGGAGGGCGTACATCAGATCCACGCTCCGCATGATCAGAGCGTCGAGGGTCCTGCCCCGGTAGGCGGCGACGAGCCCGAGCGCGGTGCCGATCAACGTGGTGCCGATCGCCACCAGCAGCGGCCCGGCGATCGCCGTCCAGGCTCCGGCGATGAGCCGGGAGAAGATGTCCCGGCCGAGGTCGTCGGTGCCCAGCCAGTGCAGGCCACCGGGGCCGACCGCCCCTCTCGCCGGATCTTGCAGCAGGGGGTCGTAGGGGGCGATCCGTTCACCGAGCACGGCCGCGACCAGGACGAGGGCCAGGGCGGCCAGGCAGGCCAGGAGCACCGGCCCGGGACGGCGTACGTTCACGTCGCGCTCCTCGGGTGCCGGAGACGGGGGTCGATCGCGAGGTAGGCGAGGTCGACCAGCAGGTTGATCAGGATCACCGCGGCTCCGGTGAGCAGGGCGAGCGCCTGCACCACGGGGATGTCCAGCTGCCCGACCGCCTTGACCAGCAGGTTGCCCACTCCGGCCAGGCCGAAGGCCTGCTCCACCACCACGGCACCGGCCAGCGAGCCCGACAGCAGGAGCCCGCTCATGGTCAGCATGGGCAGCGAGGAGTTGCGAAGCAGGTAGACGACCTGGATCCGGATCGGTGAGAGTCCGCGGGCGCGGGCGAAGGTCATGAAGTCCTTGCCGATCACGTCGATCACGGTGGCGCGGAGCTGCCGGACGATCACGGCGGCCGACCCGGCGGCGAGGGTGAGCGAAGGGAGGGTGAGGTGGTAGACCATTTCGATGAAGGTCTCACCCGCGCCGTACACCGGGAACCAGCCGAGCAGCACCGCGAAGCCGTACAGCAGCAGCAGGCCGAGCGCGAACGGCGGGGCGCTGATCGAGACGAGGGCCGCGAACGTCACGGCGCGGTCGGTTCCTCCGCTCCGCCGACTGCCCGAGATGAGCCCGGCGGGGATTGCGACGACCAGGGCGATCAGCGTGCTGTACAGCGCGAGGGTCGCGGTGATCGGCAGGCGTTCGACGATCATGTCCAGGACATTTTGCTGGGTTTGTACAGATTTGCCTAGGTCGAGGTGGAGCACGCCTTCGATCCAGTACCAGTACCGCATCAGGAACGGCTCGTCGAGGTGGTTCTCGGCCCGGAGGGTGGCCAGCAGTTCCGGTGTCGCCGGCCGGGTGCCGAGGAGCAGTTGCTCCGGGCTGCCCGGGCTGAGCCCGAGCAGCGCGAAGCAGAGGAACGACAGCACCAGGAGCAGCAGCACCATCGCGCCGAGCCGTCGCAGGGTGAAGGCGAGCGCGGACAACTAGCCCACCCGTTTGATCAGCACCGAGGTGCGCTGCGTGACGGCCCAGGTTCCGTACTCCACTGCCAGCGCATACGTGCGGTTGAGCGCGAGACCGGTGTCGAAGTAGTAGAGCGGCTGGTACGGCACCTGGTCGGCGAGTTCGGTCACGATGCTCTTGACGACCTGCTGCCGCTGCGCACCCGTGGCGGTGGTCAGGTCGGACAGGCCCTTCTCGATCGTGGGTGTGGTGTAGTTGGAGAGGTTGAAGTGGTTGGGCTTGGCGCTCGCCGCCCCGATGACGTCGGGCAGCATCTCCCCCGGGTCGGGGGTGCTGTAGCTGGCGCTGAGGATCTGCATCCCGAGGTCCTTGTGCGCGTACAGCTGGGCGACCCACTTGTCGCCAGGGATCGGCTTGGGGGTGAGGGTGATGCCGATCTGCTTGAGGTTCTGGCTGAGGTTCTGCACGACCTTCTTGACGGTCGTGTCGTCGCCGGAGTAGGGGAGCTCGGCCTCGAAGCCGTTCGGATACTTGGATTTGGCCAGCTCGGCTCTGGCCTTGGCCACGTCGAAGTCGTACTTGGGCAGCGTCGCGGTGAACCGCGTCGCCTCCTCGGCGCCGAGGAGCGTGTTGAGCTGCGGCTCGGGGATGACGGAGTACGCGCTGACGGTACGGCCCTCGGCCGCCGACAGCGATGCGCGGTCGACCATGTGTCCGATGGCCCGGCGGACGTGCACGTCGTCATAGGGCTTGGCGGTGACGTCGAAGGAGAGGTAGTAGACGCCGTTCGCCCGCGCGAAGTGGGTCTGGGCCTCGCGTATCGCGGTCCAGCGGCGTGCGTTCTCGACGTCCACGTAGGCGGTGGCGTCGATCTCCCCGCCCTGGACGGCCAGGCGCAGGGTCTCGACATCCCCGATGATCTTAAACTGGATGGTCTTGATGGCGGGCTTTCCGCCCCAGTAGTGGTCGTTGCGCTCCAGGATTGCGCCGGAGGCGGGGGAGAAGCTCTTCACCTTGTACGGACCGGTGCCCATGGTGAGCACCGTGGGACTGCCGAGATCCCGGGGGTGTTTCTCCGCGAAGGACTTCTTCACCACCTGCCACACCAGGCTCGGCATGTACTCGAAGTTCACGCTCGGCTTCTTCAAGGTGACGGTGACCTCGTGGTCCCCGCCGGCCGTCACCTCCTTCACATTGGAGACGAAGAATCCGGCCTGGGAGGCGACCTTCTCGTCCAGGTGCCTGCTGAGGGAGTACGCCACATCCTCCGGCGTCACCGGGCTGCCGTCCCAGAACTTCACGCCCTTGCGGATCGTGTAGACGTAGGTGGTCGGGTCCTTGCGTGTCCACGACTCGGCGATTCCGGGTTTCAGCTTGCCGTCCAGCCCGATGTCGAGGACGGTGTCCAGGAGCTCGTTCTGGATCTGCGCGGAAACGCCGTCGAATCCGTGCGCGATGTCCAGGCTGGTGGGTTCACCGGTGATACCCCAGGTGAACTTGTCGATCTCGGTGCCGGAGGAGGACTTGGACCGGTCGGCGGATTCGCCGGCGTCACGGCCGCAGGCCGAGAGGACCATGCTCAGGGCGAGCACGGCGCAGGCGAGACGGCCCGCCTTGATTCGGGGAGACATAATCGATCACCTCACGCGTCGGGCGCAGAAGAATCCGTTGACGAGATGGGTGGCCGGGGCGCCGGCGGGACCGACGAAGGAAACGCCCCACCCCCGGTTGCCGGTGAGCCGGGTGTCCTCGGCGATGAACCGGTCCGGCGCCCAGGGCAGCAGCCGGGAGACGACGGTCGGGCCGACGGGGCCGCCGGAGGACGCGGACACGGTGACCCGTCCGTCGGCCACCGTCACCTCGTAGCGGGTGTTGTACTCCTCGTAGACCCCGGCCAGCCGGTCGGCGTCCACGGGAATGTCCGCCGAGGGCTCGGGCGGCGCGGCGTGCCGCACCCCCCAGAGCTCGGGGAAGAGTACGGCGGCGAGCTCTTCGGCGAGGGGATAACCCTGCTCGGGCACGTTGCTCAAGGTGGCGAAGGCCGCGCCCGGGCCGGGCAGCCAGAGCAGCTGGGAGGAGCCGCCCTCGTTGGTGCCGGTGTGCCCGTACAGCCGCGTCCCGTGCCAGTTCTTGATGTACGGGCCGACGCCCCACGATTCGGCGAGCAGCGTGCCGGGGACTTCGACCTGCGGTGACTGCATGATCGTCACCGACTCCGGGGAGAGCACCCCCGCCCCGCCGTCGAGGAAGATCCGGGCGAACCTGATCAGGTCGGCGGCGCTGGTGCACAGCGTCTCGCCCGCCGCGGCCTGGGTGGGGGTGCAGCCCCACGGGCGCAGCACCCGGGGCTCACCGTCGTCGCCGAGCCCGTGGCCGACCGAGACCCGGTGGAAGACCAGGTCCTCGGGGAGGGTGACGCTCTGCCGGAGCCCGGCCGGTTCCAGCACCCGCTCACGCAGCAGGTCGTCCCAGGTCTGTCCGGTCACCTGGACCGCGGCCTCCCCGGCGACGCAGGTGGCCAGGTTGCTGTAGCCGTACCCCGTCCCCGGGGGGAAGAGCAGCGGCAGGTCGGCGACGGAGCGGATGTAGCGTTCGGTGGCGACCTGCTCCCGGCCGTAGGTCGTGTAGGGCCCGTTGTCCAGTCCGGAGCTCATCGAGAGCAGGTGGCGCAGG
This sequence comes from Rhizohabitans arisaemae, assembly GCF_025996515.1. Classification (GTDB taxonomy): domain Bacteria; phylum Actinomycetota; class Actinomycetes; order Streptosporangiales; family Streptosporangiaceae; genus Rhizohabitans; species Rhizohabitans arisaemae. The sequence continues at coordinate 1,292,045 of NZ_BLRH01000009.1, read as the reverse complement.
GTCATCGTGGCTTCCGCCTCGGCGTCGGCCAGGCGCAGGTAGGGGATGTAGGTGCGCACCGGCTCGTCCAGGTCGAGTTTGCCCTCCTCGACCAGGCTCATCACCAGCACGGCCGTGAACACCTTGGTGGTGGACCCGATCTGTACCAGGGTGTCGACGGTCATCGGGCGCCCGAGCTCCACGTTGGCGGATCCGGTGGCGAAAGCCCGGATCTCCCCGTTCACGAGCACCGCGACCTGAGCGCCGACGACACCGAGCCGGGACGCCGTTTCGTCGAGCAGCGTTTGAACATCGCGGTCATCCATGTCACCGGAGCGTAGGAACGCAGGCTATGGCCAGGCATCGCACATTCCCCCAAAGGGATGTGCGGAGCGTTTGTCGCCACGGCCAAAGCCGGATCCGGCGCCGGTGTGGATGGATGGGGCCATGACCGTGGAAGCGATGACTGTGGACTATGCCAGAGCGGAACGCTGCCTGCCGCACAACCGGGAGAGCCTGGTCTTCGGCGACCGGGTCGACGCCCGATGGGACGGGGACAGGTTTCTCTACTTCCGCCGGACGCGCAGGGGCGACGATCGGTTCCTGCTCGTCGACCCCGCCACGGCGACGGCCGTCGAGGCGTTCGACCACAAGCGGCTCGCCGCGGCGTTGGGCGTGGACCGGATCCCCTTCGAGGAGGCCGAGCTGTCCGGGGAGGTGCTCACCTTCGAGCTGGACGGCAAGAAGATGCGCTGCGACCTCGGCGACTACACCTGCGAGGTGACGGGTGAGGCCCCCGACCTGGGCGCCCCCGTCTCGCCGGACGGGAAGTGGGCGGCGTTCGTCCGCGACCACGACCTGTGGGTCCGGGAGATCGCGACCGGCCGGGAACACCGGCTCACCCACGACGGCGAGGCCGACCGGGCGTACGCCGAGACCCCCGACGCGGCTCGTGCCGACGTCCTCATGGAGACGCTGGGGCTGACCTTCCCGCCCGCCCTGGTCTGGTCTCCCGACTCCACCCGGATCGCCACGCACCGCCTGGACCTGCGGAACACCACCCTCGCCCACCTCCTCGACTCCATCCCGGCGGGCGGCGGACACGCCCGGCTGCGCACGCTGCGCTATCCGACGCCGGGCGCGCCCGAGCTCCCGACGGCCGAGCTGGTCGTGGCCGAGGTCCCCGGCGGCCGGATCGTGCGCGCGCAGGGCGACCCGATCCACATGGAGTACCTGCCGCAGGAGCTGATCGGGCTGCTCTGGTGGTCCGAGGACGGCCGGCGGGTCTACCTCCTGGACGAAGACCGGCACGGCAGGCGGCTCACGCTGTACGCGCTCGACCCCGGGACCGGTGGCCTGACCGTGCTCGCCGAAGAGCACGCCGAGACCCGGATCGACCCCACGGCCGCGGGGGGCCGGATCACCCGGGTGCTCGCCGACGGCCGGGTGCTCTGGTACTCGCAGCGGGACGGCTGGGGACACCTCTATCTGCTCGCCGACGGCCGTGAGACCCGGGTGACCTCCGGGGAGTGGGCGGTCCAAGAGGTCCTGCACGTGGACGAGAAGGCCGGAACCGTCCTGTTCACCGCGTCCGGGCTGGTGCCGGGCGACCCGTACCCGCGCCAGATCCTCTGCGTCGGCCTGGACGGCACCGGGCTGCGGCGTCTCACCGACGACCGGCTCGACCACTCCTGCCAGGTCTCGCCCGGCGGCGCCTACCTGGTCGACACCGCGTCCGACGCCGCCACCCCGCCGGTCACGGTGCTGCGGGACCGGACGGGGCAGGTCGTGCTGCCACTGGAGACGGCCGACACGACCGCCCTCGCCGAGACCGGCTGGACGTCCCCGGAGCGGTTCGCGGTGACCGCCGCCGACGGGGTGACCACCGTGTACGGCGTGCTGCATCCGCCGTACGACTTCGATCCCGCCAAGCGCTACCCGGTGATCGACCACGTCTACCCCGGTCCTCAGGTGAAACGGGTCCCCCTCGGCTTCGGCGACGACGAGGTGGACGCGCTGCGGGCGCTCGGGTTCGCCGTCGTCACCCTGGACGGGCGCGGCACCCCGGGCCGGGACAAGGCCTTCCACGACCTCTCCTACGGACGGATGGGCGGTGCCGGGTTCCTGGAGGACCACGTCGCCGGGATCCGGGAACTCGCCGCGACCCGTCCCTGGCTCGACCTCTCCCGGGTCGGGATCATCGGCCACTCGGGAGGTGGGTACGCGGCCGCCCGGGCCATGCTCACCCACCCCGAGTTCTTCCACGTCGCCGTCTCGATCTCCGGCAACCACGACATGCGGTACTACCAGGCGGGCTGGGGCGAGCCCTACCACGGGCCCTACGACGCGGAGTCCTACCGGGAGATCGCCAACGTGACCCACGCCGAGCGGCTCCGCGGGCGGCTTCTCCTCATCCACGGAGAGCTCGACGACAACGTCACCCCGCAGCACACGATGGCCCTCGCCGACGCGTTCATCCAGGCCGACAAGGACTTCGACCTGCTCATCGTGCCGGGGACCGAACACAGCCTGATCGGGCGCACCGCCTATGTCACCCGCCGTGGCTGGGACCATTTCGTCCGGCACCTGCACGGGGTGGAACCGCCGAGGGGGCACCGTCTCACGGAGCCTCCGTTCCAGGCGTCCAAGATCCGGCGGATGTTCGGCTGACGCCGGAAGGAACCGCCCATCATGCGCGTCGTGGAGCTGACCGACGGCTTCCTCGCATTCGACCTCGACTGCATGCACAGCGTCGGGGGAACCCGGCTCGCCCTCGACGTCACCAGGGAGGAGACCGCGTTGATCGCCCGGGCCATGACCTACCGGCACGCCGTGCTCGGCCGCCGGATCGGCGGCGCGGGCGCGACGCTCCGGGCCGAGCCCGAAAGCCGGGCCCGGGTGATCTCCCGGTACGTCGAGGAGATCCATCCCCTCGCCGACCGCCGTTCGTTCCTCACCGTCCCCGACCTCGGCACCCGCCCCGAGGACTTCCACGCCCTCCCGGCCCCCACCTCGGCCGGCGGGTCCGATCCGGTCGACGACGGTCCCGGTACGGCGGCCGGTGGCCGCAGTCCCGCGGCCACCGCGCTGGGGGTGGTCGCCGCCGCCGAGATCGCCCTGGGAGGACTGCGCGGCCGGACCGCGGCGATCGAGGGGTTCGGCGTGATCGGCTCGGCGGTCGCCGCCGCCCTGGCCGCCCGGGGCTGCCGCGTCGTCGCCGTCTCCACCCGGCACGGCTCCGTCCGTTCCCCGTCCGGCCTGGACGTGCCGGGGCTGATCGCCCTCCGGGAGCGGTACGGCGCCGCGTGGCCCGGCCACGCGAGCCTCGCCGTACACCCGCCGGCGGCGCTCTTCACCGTCCCCGCCGACCTGCTCGTCCCCGCCGCCCGCACCGGCGTCCTCGACGAGGACCGGTCCGCGGGACTCGACGTCGCGGCGATCGCTCCCGCCGCGCACGCCCCCTACACCGAGGCCGGGCTGGAGGTCCTGCGGCGGCGCGGCGTGGTCGCCCTCGCCGACTTCGTCTGCAACGCCGGAGCGGGCCTCGGCCCGCAGGCCGGACGCACCGTCGCCGACCTGACCCTGCGCACCCTCCGGCACGACCAAGGCCCCTACGCCGGCGCCCGCGAGCTCGCCGAGGACTTCCTCCGCACGTGGCTGCCCCCCGCCGCACTCCCCGTCGCACCCCCGCTCGCCCCCTGAACGGCCGCCCCGTGGGGATCCTCGGCATCTGGCCTAGTCGAAGGGGATGCCGTCGAAGGTGCCGGACAGGGACGGGCGGGTTCCGAACGCCGTCCAGGTCAGCGTCACCTCGTGGGTGCGCCCGCCGGTCTCGGCGCGGAGCGTGGCGACGGCGCGGCCGTCCGGGGTGAGCTTGATGGGTCCGCTGACCCGCAGGTCGCGTACGAACCGCACGCTGTCAAGGGTGATGTCCTGGCCGAAGGAGACCTGGCCGCCGCGCAGGCCCGGCTCGTTCGGCCGCCCGAAGTAGTAGAAGGCGTGCGGATTGCGGCGGGCGGTGGCGTCGGCGGCGGTGGCGAAGGCGGCCGCGATGATCCGCCGTCGGCCGGGGCCGAGGTTGCGGGCCGGGTGCGGGGTCACGTCCTTGAGTTCTTGCGGGAACGCGCCGACGGCATGGTAGTTCTCACCGGTGCATTTCCGGTCGACCACCCGCTTGGTGGTCAGGAAGGTGCGCAGCATGCCGCGCACGCAGTCACCCATCGGCGACGGGAGAAAGGACTGCGCGTGAATCCCGAACGGAATCCGGACGACGGTCGCGTTCGGGAAGACCTGAAACGAACGCGCCACCTCTGCGGGGCGGTTGACGTCGAAGTCCCCTGCCACCACCAGGACGGGTACGTCGGGCAGCGCCTGTCCGGGCGGGCGCGGCGGGCTGTGTCGCGGGGTCGGCCAGTTGACACACCACTCCAGACCGCTGACCCCGGTGGAGACGAAGTCGGTGGGCCGATAGGGCGCCATCGGGCGTTCCCGCTCGTAGTGGCGCTCGGCCTGCGCTCGACGCTCGGCTGCCGATGCCAGCCGGTCGAAGGGGAAGGAACCGTCGCCACAGCGGAAGGCCACATGCCCCGCAAGCCACGGAGGGTTGAACGGCGGGACGGCCTTGGGGATCAGCCGGGCCAAACGGCGTAGTGGAGCCGGGTCACCGTTGAGGTAGGCGTGTGCGGCCGCGACGACTTCCCGGCCGAGCACCGCTTCGGCCGGCTCACGCAGCGTGAGCGCTTGGTGCAACGTCATCTCCGGGTCCGGCTGCTTTCGCAGCCGGTCCACCAGCCTCGTCCATACGCCGGAGGCTTTGCCCGGCAGCGCGTCGCATGCCTTCGACCGCCCGCAGACGAGATCGAGGTAGTCGAGCCGGGCGTCGAACCCCTGGTCCGCGTAGCCGTCGCGACCGATGACCATCGAGCTGTCCAGGAAGATCGCGTCCAGGCTGTTCGGGTACCGGGCCGCATACGCCTGGGCGTACAGGGTGCCGTAGGAGTTGCCGAAGTAGCTCATCTTGCCCAGGCCGAGCGCTCTCCGGACCGCGTCGAGGTCGTGCGAGGCCTGGTCGGCGGTGAAGTACGCGCCCCGGGGACCCACGCTCTCGGCGCAGGCGGCGACGGTCGCCGGCTTGAAGGGGTCGGCTCCCGGGCACAGCAGCGGTGAGGACTGTCCTATCCCACGCGGATCCATGACCAGCAGGTTCTTCCGGTCAAGGACAGGCCCGAGAACCTGCTGAATCGCGGGTATCGCCGGCAGAGCCGGTTGCGGCCCGCCGCGGTTGGCCGCCACCGTCCCGTCGGCGTCCTTGGCCGGGATGAAGGTGAAGGCTACGGAGATGCGTTCGGAGGAGGGGTTCTCCCAATCGAGAGGGACCTCGATGCTGCCGTCGCAGCGCGTGGTCGCGGTCGCGCACTCATGCAGTTCGGTCGGAGGGGTCGGTGCACCGGGCAACAAGGCCGTGGCCAGCACGAGCCCCAAGGCTTTTGCGATCATGCCACCAGTCTCGGTACCCACGCTCCGGGTTTCTTCGGCCTCATGGAGGATCCTCCCTGGGAACTTGTTCCTAGAGCCGTCCGGTACCGCCGTCCCTGGGAGCTTGTTCCTAGAGGCGGGTCGCCGGCGGGCACGACCATGCTGAGCCCGCCTGCCCCGGCCGCCTGGACACAGACGACGTCGCGCCCCGGGGGGTGCGGGGCGCGACGTCGTGGTGGGGCGGATGGTCTCAGCCGAGGAAGAGGTAGTCGGACTTGTAGGGGGACTTGGCCTTGGGGGTGCGGGCCGGGTCGCAGGCGCCCGCGGGGGCGACGCCGCCGACGGTGTTGAGCCGCAGGATCTGGGTGGTGTGGGCGAGCAGGCCGCGGCCGGCGCCGCTTTGGGTGGCGTCCAGGACGAGCTCGGGGATGTTGCCGTCACCGTTGGGGGTCCGGGTGACGGCCTTGCCGGTGAGCGGACCGTCGCCGACCTCACCATGCGTGCACTCCGCCACTCCGGCGGGGCCTACGCCGGAGCCCGAGAGCTCGCCGTGGACTTCCTCCGCACCTGGCTACCCCCGCCGCCCTCCCGCCCGCCCCTTGACCGGCCGCGCGGTACGGCCTGCGCCCGGGGCGGCTCAGGCGGTGCGGGCCGGGTCCGGTCCGCGAGTGGCCCGGTGCAGCCTGTACGGCCCGGCTGGTCGTCCGGTTCCGGCAGGCGATCGAGCCGCGGCTGCCGTACGGCGTGCGCCCGGTCGTTCGTGTCTCCGGTCGTATCCGGCACGACGTGGGCGGCCCGGGCCGGATCCGTGGTGACGGCGTCGAGGTCGCGGGGCCTCCGGATGCCCCACTTTCTATGGAAGGGGTGGGTAACGGAGGAGAAGCCGGATGCTGGGCTTGACGATCGCCTTGGCCTTGCCACTCAAGGTGTCAGGGATAGGGGTGCCCGTCGGGTAGGCGAAGAGCTCCGGGTCGGCGGTGCGATCCAGGTCCCACGCGTTGATCTGTTCCACGATGCGTGTGGCGAGTCTCCGACCGGCGGGGCCGTGGCCGACGGCACCGAGATGCCAGCGTCCCGGCGTCTCCGCACGGCGGATGGTGAAGTAGGCAAGTGAGTCGCCGGCGACCAGGGCAGGGCTGCGGGTCACGATCGCCGGGGTGCACAAGCCGGCCTGCACGGCCCTCTGATCGGCCGAGATTCGGACGGTACCGTCGTCCACAGCGCTCATATGAACCCAGACGCGGTCGAAAGGCTCCTCGCCGTGGACCGTCGCCTCCGACCACACGACCGACCTCTCCCGTTCGAGTATGCCCTGGAGGGCCTCGACGTCGACAGACTGGTCCACGTCGAAATGCAGGGTGACCAGGCTGTCCGGGTCGATGGTGGATTCCTGTTCGCCGGGCTGGCCGAGCATGGGCACGAAGCCGCACAGGAAGACCCAGTCGGACTCCCAGTGATCGTCACGCTTGATGAACGCGACCGCGCGGGTGGTCCCGCGCCAGCGTAGCGGCACGACGAGTCGCCCACCGGGTACGAGCTGATCCCACCACGGCTGTGGGATGTCCCATGCGCCGACGGTGACGATGATTCGGTCGTACGGGCCGTGCTCGGGCGCACCCAGCGCACCGTCACGCGTGATCACGGTGATGTCATGGAATCCGGTGGCGTCGAGGTTTCGACGTGCGGCGGCGGTTACGTCGGGGTTGATGTCGATGGTGATGACCTGCCCCTTGTCACCTGTCAGGGTGGACAGCAGACCGGCGTTGTAGCCGGTTCCCGCGCCGATCTCCAAAATGCGCTGATCGGGCTGCACGTCGAGAGCGTTCAACATCCCCGCGACGATGCTCGGACCGGAGGCACAACTGAGGTGAGTGCCATCGGGGAACGTATGTGTGATCACCGCCTTCTCCTCATAGGCGTCGGTCAGTGGAGCGGTAGGGACGTAGCGGTGACGTTCTACCTGCCGTAAGGCGCTCTCGACTGATTTGCTAAGGCTTTGCTGGGAGAGGATGCGGTCCACCATGCGGGCACGCAATCCCTCAGGGGAGACGTTTGTCGCAGCGTTCATTTGGTTCCTTCCGTCGTGCGGTGATCTGGGCCCGATGCACATGCCGAGCCGGAACAGCCAGTCGGTGCGTAGATCAGCCGGTGAACAGGCAGGTGTTCCATCTGGCTCCCGCAGCCGACGCTGTAGGGAGGATCTCCTCGACCAGCGCGATCCCGGCTCTTCCTTCCAGGAAACCCTCGTCGGCGGGTGCTCCACGCTTATGTAGATGTCGGCGTAGCCGATCCTCCACGGTGTCGATGGCGGTGGAGAGCTCACTGCCACCGGTATCGGCATGGACGCGCCGGGCCGTATGGATCAGCCCCGCCCAGCCGTGGCAGAGCCCGGCGTCGGTGAAGTGGGCAAGCTGGCGGCCATCTGTAAGGCATCCGACAAGGGCCTGCTCGGCGATACGTGTGCGTACTCGGTCTCCGGTGGCGAGGCCCGCGAGGTGCTGGGCACACGCGATGCCCGGCGCACCGTAACACCAAGACGGCCGGTGTGGACCGGTGCGGGTTGTGAGGCCGCTGCGCAGTTCATCTCGGTCAATGCTCTCAGGCCACCAGGCACGGGAGCCATGATCCGCGCGCCAATGATCGAGCCAGACAGAGATGGAGTGGATGGCGGCGCATTGCCCGTTCACGATTATCCGTCGCCGCATCGCCGTCGACAGTAGTGCCAGCGGTCCGCTGATGCCGTGTGCCATGCCGAAGCCCGCGTGGCCGCCGTCCCATCGTGGTGATCGGCGGCGGTCCGGGCTACCTGCTGCCCACCATCCAGGCAGAGTCTCCCCACCGAGGCGGACGGGTTGTGTGAGCCGAACCAGGTAAGCCAGGACCTGACGGAGAAGTTCGTGATCGTGGTGACGGTGTATGAGGTAGCCGCCAAGGCCGGTGATTCCATTGATCAGGTCGTACTCGCGGGCGGTGGCCATCTGGCCGTTGTCGATCCGACGATGTGCTGCGTCGAGGCGGATTCGGATGAGTGTGTTGATGCTGTGGTCGAGTGTGGCGAGAGCCCGGGCGTAGGCAGGGTGTCCGGCGGTATGCAGTGCGTACGCGACGGCGGGTGCCCCATAGAACAAGCTGGTGATCTCGGGGTGAGCGTGTACGGGTACGGCGGTCATCTCCTGGGCGAGGCGGTGGACTGGCTCCCATCCGGCGACTTCGGCGTGGGCACGTTCGATGTGGGGTAGGGCGATGCCAGGTGCACCGTCTGCCAGGGACTGCGCCCGTCCCGCGTGCTGGGTGCCTCTCATCTGGGGCTTCTGGCTGTCTTTGCGAGGCGAGCCAGCGCGATTCGTCGGGCGAGGCGCAGGCATATGGCCTCGTCGGTGCGATCGATGAGCCGGGCTCGGTTGTGGTGCATGTGCAGCAGAGCAAGCAAGATCTGATCGGTGTCGACGTCGCTGGGTAAGGCGAGGCGATATCGGCGTAACGCGGCTTGCCGTGCACTCCAAGCGGCGACCAGAGTGGTCGGCAATGTCGAGCCGTCCGCCAGTGTTCTGCGTGTCGGCCAGAGGCCGGTCTGCTCGGCTACCGCCCGCCCGGCGGAAGCGCCGGTTTTGGGGGCAAGGCGTGTCGCGAGCCACTCGGTTGCCTCGTCCGGGGACGCATGGAATCCGTCGGCGATGTCCACCATGCCGATCGCGGTGAGAGCTATGGGGTGGATCACCCGTGACGGAAGGAGACGGAAGGCGAGAGCAACGGCATGAGAGTCCGCGGCGAAGGCTTCTTCCACCGCGTCCATTGCTGCTCCGCCGCCGTATCGGCCGAGTTCGCGATGGTAGGTGGCAAGCGCGATCCGGGACGCTGCACCGATCTCGCGAAGCTGTTGCCCCCATTTGCCGACGACCACTGCCAGGGCCGCGTACTCGTCCGGGCTGGTGATGCGAATCCGCAGCCGGAGGTGGTCGGTTTCCCGCACGCTCCGGTAGCGGGCGAACCAATATGCCGGTTCACCGGCTGCCATGGCGATCAACTTGGGCAAATGGGTGTGGATGATGTCGTCGAGGCGCTCGGGATGGGTGAACACCTGCGCGTACAGCCATGACGCTTGCGGTGCCGCCGGTAGGTGCGCGGCGACAGAGTCGGTGACCAGTGGCAGCGATCCGGTCGCCAGGTTCGGGGTCGGTGGGGTGGCACGCACGAACGGCATTACGATCTCGTGAACATGTCCCGCGATCCACGCAGTCTCGGCGAGGGTTTCGGTTTCGGTCAACCTAGCCGCGCGGTGTTTGTCCAGATGCTCACGTAACACGATCAGGTGTGCACGGACTGTGAGGTCAAGTCGCAGCGAGCGGTGCCCATCGTGCAACTCAACCACGTGAGGGCAGTTCCAACGCCGACGCCACTGGACGAAGGCATCCTCCCAGGAGCCCGCTTCTGTGAGCATCCTCGCATGGTCCTCAGCGGCGATGCGCCAAGTCGAGGGAGACAGAATCGCGCGCCGGTACCGTACTCGGGGCATGTACGGCAGTTGAGCGGCCGGTGACCCCCAATCGAACTCGGTGAAATGGGCGAGAAAGCCGCGCGTCAGTGTGGCGAGAAACCGAGCCAATGGTGGTGCCTGCTTCTTCAGGGCAAGAGCGTGAAACACCTGGGGCTCGATAATCCGGCGCCGGGAGATGCTGACCAAATGTAGCCCGTCAGCCACGGCCACGAGTCCGAGATCGTCGAGGCGAATGATGCGGGGGTCGTCGTCGGTGCGGTGTTCGCCGAGCGAAAGCACGTATGGCAGGTGGGCGGGACCGCGAGCAACGTTCTCTGAGTGTGGAAACAGTGGCGGAAACGAGAGTTGCACACTGAGTGCATCGACGACACCTGGTGGTGTGGCGGCGTAAGTGGTGTCAAGGTTTGCGTTGATGACCGCCGGTCCGAACCGGCTGGTGAGGGTGCCGAACGCCCATGCGGGGTGAACGGTGAAGGTATATTCCCCGGCTTCTAGCGCTTCCTTGCTGACCGCATGGACGCGAGCACCCAACTCGACGTGCGGCGGTATCCAACGTGGATCGACTGGTTCCTTCGCCGTAATTGTGGCGATGATGTCGTCGGTCAGGACGACTTCATCGCGCCTGTCCCTGATCGCCGCCCAGGCCAGCCGAAGCAGCACCCCGTCGCGGTGGCTGACCACCGGTTCGGGTTCGGTCAACATGCTGGCCGGGTATCCGGGAGGCCACCCGATACCGGAGTCCGGGTGAACGGCCTCGGAAACAGGGACGACCGCACCGGTGCCGTAGCGGTCCCAGAAGTCGCGACACCAGTCGTTCCATGCTGGGTCGGGACGTGGTTGGCGCGTCAGCCGCACCAGGGCAGTCACGGCGTGCGCCATTTCCCTGGTCAGCTCGTCGGGGACTGCGACGTGGCAGTCGAGGTGGAGGTCACCGGCGAGTTGCGCGCGTCCTGCCGTCGACAGCCGCCGCATCCGTTCCGTGGCTACGGTACGCAGCCGGGCTTGCCCTTTCGGGTCCTTCTTGATGGCGTTGTGTGCAGTGATCACCTGCTGGATGTCACGGAGGCTACGGACAGTGGTACCGGCTTGCACCACGGTGGTCTCGGCTGTCGCCTTCTCAAGTGTCTTGATCACATGCGCAAGCGGATCGACGACTGTCATGGGGGCCCGTAGATTGGTGATCAATATTCCCTGGGCGACGAGAACGTGAAGCGCGGCGAGGATTGTGGCGACCTGGGCACCGGGAAACACCTCGGCGATCTTTCCGACCAGGAGAGAGGCGTTGATCGGTGCAGCGGTTGCCTCCTGGACAAGGCGTACGACAGCGGTCTTTCGCACTGTTACCCGCCCTGATCCGCGCGGTACCTCGATCCGATCGCCTCGATCCATCACCAGATCGGAGACTACGAGATCCAGAGTTGGGATGATCTCCAGTGAGGCCTCCAGCTGTTCGACTACGTCGTCAAGCCAAAGCGTGTCCGCCCGTACTAACGTTTGGTGGCCCGTTCCCCAACTCGCCTGAGCATCATTGCCAACCTGGACCGGAGCGACGCCGGCGAAGAGACCGAATGGAGTCGGGCGGCCAAGCGCTCGCAGTAGGTAGCGCATTGCCGAGAGCGTCACTCGGCGGACTCGCTTCCCGTCTGTGATCTCCTGGTCGATGATCGCCTCAATCTTGGCGGCGAGCGGCGTACTGGCGTATCGGGTTGCCTCGGCAAACCCAGGCACTGCCCACGCATCCCGTAGCCACGACCGGCACGAGTCAGGGTCGGCGAACGTAGGCCACGTGGTCGGGGTACGGCTCAGCGGTAGGGCCGCTGCGCGCAGCATCGCGCCACCAGCATGTCGGTACAGCGGCGAATCCGTGCCTCCCATCACACACTTCCTCTCGTTGAGGGTGGTTGATTGGACGGTTTGTGGGGATCTGGCGGCAGCCTGATCCCCACAATCCATTGGGATCAACTGCTGGCACACGCCGAATAGCACGTGGAGCCACAGGTGTCGCTGGTGTCGCAAGAGCGGACGATGTACCCGGTGGACGCGTCGGTCGTCACCCGGACATCAAGCTCGAACTCGGTGAGGGCGCCCTCGGCATCGATCAGGATCGTGTTCATGAGTCCTCGCTTCTACGTTGCTAACAGGGGCTGAGGCTCGATGGCGGGGTGGGTATTCCGCCCCGGAGACTCCTTCGGTGGTGAGGCTTCTTCGGTGGTGGACTCTCCTCACCGTGCCGTTCGCCTGGCGGACACATCAATGTCGCCGTCAGCGCAGCGCATTGCCTCCGCTATTGCCACCCGTGACAATGAAATGACCGACAGTGCCAAGATTGCGACCGATGTCGAGAGACTCACGGAGGCATGCGCACCCCATGGCAACGATTAGCCGGATGCGCCGGGCCGAGCTCACACGCCGAGGTCAGGAGATTCGTCGGCAGGGTCAACGGCAACGGTGGTCAGTCCAGCGGATCGCAGAGGCGATCGTGCAAGAGCTTCCGCAGGTGCTCCCCCTTGAGGCGTGGCGGTGGGCGCTCGGCTGGTCGCGCGCCCAGACCATCACCGAGATCGCCGACTACTACACCCGGACCAGGATCGGCACGTCGCTTCTGAACGCGAGCATGCTTTGCAAGTGGGAGCACGGGGACATCACGCCAGGCTACGACTACACCGCAGCACTGTGTGCGGTATATCAGGCAGATCCCGTCCGGCTTGGACTACGCAACACCACGCTGTTGTCGCATGTGATCGACGGCAGGGCGTACCGTGACGGGCGAGGATTCCCGCGATGGACCTACACGGATGGTGATGCGATGACGGTCGATCACAACAGCGGTGCTGCGGCCTTGGCCGCCATCCGCGACTCCATCGCCCTGGCACTCGAAGTCGAGGGTCCAGCCGGCGGCCCGCTCGCCTTGGAGAACCTCGCCTCGGCGGTCGCCTACTACGACCGGAACTACTCGATGTTTCCGCCTGGTCTGCTCGCGGTCGAAGTGCATCGTACCCGTATGTTGGTCGGCGGCATGCTGAAGCGCGACCAGTCCGACACCGCGCGGACCGAACTACGTTGTCTGGCCGGTTGGCTGTCGGCACTTGTCGGCAATCTGGCGTTCCACCTGGCGGACTACCCGGCGGCGGCGATTCACTTCGCGACCGCGGCGCGCCTGGGAACCGCAGCCGGGGACGGCGACTTGATCTGCTGGTCGCTCGGGGCCCATGCGATGACCGCCTATACCAGCGATCGCCCGATCGAGGCTCTGGAGCTTGCCCAGCAGGCGTACGAGTACGCCGGCACGCCGCTCCGCCGCGCCCAGATCCTGGCCTGGGGTCGGCTACGGTCCCTCGCTCATATGGGAGAGGGCTACCGGTCAGACGCCGCCGTGGTCATGGTCGCCGCCCAGCGAGAGCTGGAGGCCGACCCTGACGGTGACCGGCCAGGCCGGTTCGGGTTCGACCTCGCCGAACTCCAGCTACACCTTGCGGAGGCGAACCTGCAGTTCGGCGACCACACCGCCGCCGGTCTCCACGCCGGGGCATCACGGCATTCCCTTCCCGTCGGCCGACCGGGCTGGGCAGCCGCCACGCTCGTACTCGCGCGCGCGGAAGCCGCACGCGGACGTCTCTCCGATGCCGCTGCGCTCGGCCTGGAAGTGCTCGACGTGATCCCGGCGCCCGCCCTGCGGGAGACCAGCCGGGTCAGGCTCCGCGACCTCGACCGGGACTTGTCCGCGGCCGGAAGTCCGGGTGCCGAGGCGCAGGACCTTCGTGAGCGCACCCGAGCTTTGCCGACGCTCATACCGGTTGGCCGGATTAGCGATGAACCCAACGGCCGGAGCTGAACGACTGAGGAGAACAGAGGAGGGGATCGCTGGCACGTAGGCTCGTGGCCATGTCTCAGCATGTTGAAGTCCATGTGACCGCAGGAACGCGTGAAGAGGTTGTGCGGATCGCTGATGCGGTCGTCGAAGGCAGGGTGGCGGCAGGCGCTCAGATCAGCGGTCCGATCTCGTCTACCTACCGGTGGAAGGGGGAGATCCAAAGGAACAATGAGTATCTGGTCCTCATGAAGACGACACAGCAGAGACTTGACGCGCTCGTGAAAGTCGTCCGGGAGACCCACTTCTATGAGACGCCTGAGATTGTCGCTGCGCCGATCGAAGGCGGATTGGCGAAGTACAGGGACTGGATTACGGAAGAGACGGCGGAACCGACTTCGTGCGCGTAGCGGCGTAGTCGGTGCGGAAATCGCGGGCCGCCTGAGTCCGTGATGAACGAAGCTCGGCGACCACGCGGTCGAGACGTTCCCAACCGAGAGGAAAGGCCATGGTTGTCGTGGCTGCAAGGGAGTCCCGCGCCAACGTCACAGCCTCGGAGACATCGCCCAATCTGGCTCGGGCCAGAGACAGTTCGGCCTTCACCACGCACAGCTTCTGGATCTCGGTTTCGGGACCGAGGTGCAGGAGGATGTCGAAGCGCCCTGGGTCCAGGAAGTATGTCCATGGATGAGCCTTGGTGTCAGCCGAGGGGTATAGGTTCTCCGCTTCCCGGATCGGCGTGAGCGCGGTCGCCGAGCAAGGTGGCTTCCTCGGCTTGTCGGGCCAGTAGCCATGCGCGGGTCGCCGGATCGGCACTCCCGAGGTGTTCCAGGCCGTCGGTGGCGAGGCGAACGCCTCTTCGGTTGTCTCCATCTGTCATGTAAGTGCGGTAGCTGGCCATACAAGCGGAAACTACGGCCGCATCATCGGCACGTTTGGCGGCAAGGCCCGCCAGTCGGGAGTTCCCCGCCGCATCGGGGCCGTCCCCCAGTTCCCAGGCGAACCAGGCAGCGAGGACAGCGCTTTCTCCGGCGGTCCCGGTGACACGTCGGCGTTGAATCTCCGGAGGACCGCTCTCTAAGAGCGTACTGATTTCGTTGAGATGCCTCAGCAACGCCGGATAGGGAACCCGGGCCGGGAAATGCTCTTCCAATCTCTGGAGGCCCCTCGTTCTGGGTTCCAGATGGGACACCGTTGCATTGTCCGGCCTGTGGTCTCCAGCAAGGGCTCGCATCAGTCGCTCTGGGGCTCAAGCAGCGGGTCGCACGATCTTGCCAAATTTGAACACCTGCTTAATAGGAGCGGGAGGTTCGCACACATGAACCAGGGATGAACAACATTAAGAGAACTGTTCTAGCGCCTGCCGCAATGTGGCCATGCCGCGTGCTGTATGGATTCTAACCGCGCCCGCGCTGATTCCCATTGCGTTGGCGATATCGGTGACCGGCAGGTCAGCGTAATAACGCAGCACCAGTGCTTCCCTCTGACGGGTCGGCAGTGTTCGCAGGGTTTCAATTACCGCTGAACGCTCAAGCTCGCTATTGGCGGTCTTCTCAGCGCTCGAAGCTTCTGGTAGTTCCTGGGGAGCGTACGCCTCAATGACAGCGCGATGACGCAGGACCGAACGTGATCGGTTAATGACCGACTGGCGCAGGTATGTCAGTGCTTTGTCGGGATCGCGTAGCCTATGCCAGTCTTCGTGAATAGCAACGAAAGTATCGTGCACTACCTCTTCAGCAGGAGCTACATCTCTTACCAGCAGGAATGCAAGGCGCACAAGCGACCGATAGTGAGCGCTGTAGAGAGCCGTAACAGCAGTATCGGCATCTCGCTCTAGGGGAGGTGTATTGGTGATTAGGGCTGATTGGCTTACTACCACGGCCATTGCACCCGTCATGAGTACTTCATCAGGCTGCACTGCGAGAGCGCTCGAACAGCTAGTCCTAAAATCGATCGCTACGCGTGTCGAAATGTGACTGATATCACCTCTAATTGCTGAATAGGCAGCCGCTATGTGGTGCCGATAGGTCTGCATGGAGTAACCGAGGACCCATGCCTCAGGATTACCAGACGCAACAAGCTCCTCCCAATCATCGAACGCTTTCGTCATCGCTTGCCTGACGAAGACGTTAGCCGCTTCCTCGGTTAGGCCCGTAAGTTCACAAAGGGAAATTGTGAGCACAGAGTAGCGCTCGGTGTAAAAACTTGCAAACGAACGCCAGTCGGGCTGAGCCGGTCGCGCTGCTTCTAGCGAATTTGCTTCAATCGACGATTTGTCGTTGATCAATTCTAGAGATCCACGCCTGTCGGCGGCCAACCGCATCAGAGTATCGCTTATCTCCAGTTCGTTGGCTTCGGCAAACTCACATGCCTTGACATAAAGCGCTTCCGGATTGTGCTGGTTGGCGCGCCACCACTTGAGCATCGTTGGATCGTGCGCCAGCAGCGCGCGTGCCCTAATGGAGAGAGTTACTGAACCATGAGTACGGTCTCGTAGTTGGCGTGCTCCTACCGTCCCAAAAGATGATTCCTCAATAAGGCGCGCTATATCCTCGACGCCTTGAGTGTGGTCCGCCTCTGACCATTCCATATTCATGTGTTCACCTCTCCCCTTTTTTGGAGGGGGCTACATGAGACCGATGTCGATGCAGGTACCCCTCCACGGCGCGGCGGGTAACCTCGGGGCCGAGGATCTCTGCAATTTCTTCCTGCTCGTACCCATCCATGCTTAGGACAATCGCGGTCCGAGTTTTCTCGTTTGCTATCCCTGCCAGCCCTCGACGGATCTCCTCGCGCTGTACTACTACTTCTTCAGGTCCTAGTTCTGGTATTGCTATTTCGATCAAGTCATCCAAGGGGCACGTGATCCCGGAATTTTGAGTTCGGGCCAACTTTCTCCAAATATTTGCAAATTGGCCGCAAAGTGTTCGAGTGAAATATGTTTTTAGACTTGCTCCGAGCTCTGCTTTCCAGCCACCCTGCTCGAGTCCATAGAGCTTGAAGTTCTTTATGGAGCGGGCCACTGTCTCCTGTGCAAGATCCTCGCGATCATCAATCTTGATCGGTGCGGGCAGTATAGGAAATCCAGCTTCTGCACACTTCGCGAATATATGCCCGTTGGCCAGCCATGCCATCATGACTTGGTAGCCGTAATTTACCATTTCTTCTTCAAATACTACGTAAGCCGGTCCCTGAAAGTTCTGGGCTGCAAGCACGTCCCGTATTTGGCGATCGACTTCCAAGCGAGCGGTATGGTCCAGAGTGATGTTCGGTTCGGGTTCCGCCTCACGCCACCTATCGACCGCCCACTCCTCGAGCTGACGAGAGGACACCAGTTCGCTGTGCGGCTGATTGGTCCAGTGAGGTCGCTCGTCCATATCTTCCTTTGCTGCATCCGGAGGGAACGTTGCCTCGTTGCGCCGCAGAATGGTCATGTGTGAACGAGGTTGTACGACCTCCCTATAGTCACCGAAGCTTGGGCAACCCACGCGTGAATCCAAAGAGTTTCTTGGAGAGTGGCCGTGGGTTTCCTCGGCTGGATCGACTAGGTGAGGCGGTAGAACCGCGATGGCGGTTCTATCCCGATCTCACTCGAAGGGAATCCGATGTCAGACCCGTCGCCACCTGCGCTCTTGAGTCTTCGCGCTGCACTGATCTTGATCGCAAGCCTCACCATAGGTGCCCTTGCAGGCCTCCTCACCTACCTATCTCGACAGGATCCAGCCGAAGCGTGCCTCGGTGGTGGGGTCATAGCAGGGTCAACGATTCTTGTCCTCAACAAGATCATTTCTCGCCATACGGAGTGACAAGCCGCGGTACCGGTGCCCCGGACGACGCCTGCCGTCCGGGGCACCGGTACCGCGGCTCTCCGAGCCGATCACGCGGCTGCCGACCGGGGCCGTGCGACAGGAAGTTGCGCGGCCGCGCACCCAGACACCGAGGTCGGGCTGGAGGTCCTGCGATGGCGCAGTGGGTTGCGTCCACGGAGGTGGTGTACGAGTTTCCACTGGTGACAGGCGGGGCATCGTGAACTGAGGACGGCCATCGTGGCGCCACTATCCAGGTGGAGTTCCGAGCGGTCCGAGGAGATGGCCGAGGCCCGTTCACCGTACGACTCATCCGGCGGAGCCCGTATCGGTCCGGGGATCGGGTCGCCGTACCGCAGGCTTGGTCGGGGCTAGTCATGGGATCCCCGGACGGGGTGGACCTTGATGGGCGGGATGGCCTTCAGGCAGGTGGTGTCGCCGACGGCACCGGTGCGGATGAAGGCGGTGACGAGGCTCGCGACGCAGCCGCTCGGGTTGTAGTCGGCGACGTGGCCCATGTTCGGCACCGTCACCAAGGTGGAGCGTTTGAACTGGCGGGCGGCTGCGCCGCCCGAGGCGACGCTGGTGTTGGCGTCCAGGTCGGCGGCGAGGACCAGGACCGGCACGTCGGGGAACACCCCGGTTGACCTGTACGGCTTCGCGGTGCCTTCGGACGGCCAGGTGATGCACATCTCGGCCATGGTGCCCCGGGCGAAACCCTTCGCGCTGAACGCGTCGAACTGACCTTCGGCTCGGGTGAGCGCCCGTCGAACTGGCGGCGGCGCTCCGGAAGGGACGAGGACTCGTTCCACGGCTTGGGATAGTCGTTGCAGCTCACCGCGATGAAGAGCGCGTTCCCCGACTCCAGGGCAAACTGTCCGTCGGTGGCGAAGGAAGCGAAGATCTCGCGCAGCTGGCCGTAGTCGCCACTGGCCGCAGGCCCCGGGGATCGGCACCGGGTTGATCGGGCTGCGGGAGCGGGTGCGGCTGCTCGGCGGGAGCTTCGCCGCCGGTCCGGCGCCGGAGGGCGGCTTCGCGCTGACGGCGGAGCTGCCGCACGAGGCACGGCCCCGGCCGGAGTCTTCTCCCGTGGAGGTACCGGTCGGCGGGCCGGGAGGTGGGGCATGGCCGTCGTCTAGGGCGCGGGACCGCTCAGCGTGGCCGCACTCCTGCTCGGCAGCCTCGTCTACCTGCCGTTGCCCGGTTGGATCACCTCGGTGAAGCCGGGCATGTCCGCCGGGCAGGTGGACGATCTGGTCGGGGAAGATCAGCCGGTCAGCCGGCTCGCGGTGGCCGGTGTGGAGCCGCCGCGCCCGCCCGGTACCGTCTGCCGGTACGTCTTCCTGGGAACCCGGCTCACCGAGAACCCGGTGATCGTCGACAGGTACTGCCTGCGCGCGGGGCGGGTGACCGAGATCCGGACGCTGCGGCTGTCCGCGCCGAGCGGGTGAGCGGGCAGAATCGGTACATGCCCATCCGTGTGCTGCTCGCCGACGACGAATTCCTGCTGCGTACCGGCGTGCGGTTGATCCTGCGGCACGCCGACGACGTTGAGGTCGTGGCCGAGGCGTGCGACGGGGCCGAGGCGGTGAAGGCGGTTCGCACGCACAGCGTCGACGTGGTGCTCCTCGACATCCGGATGCCGGTGATGGACGGGATCGCCGCCGTGGCGGAGATCGGCCGGGTCGCGCCCCGCGTCCAGGTCGTCATGCTGACGACCTTCGGCGAGGACGACCTGGTGGCGCGGGCACTTCGGGCGGGCGCGTGCGGCTTCCTGCTCAAGGACACCGGACCCGAGGAGCTCATCCAGGCGGTGCGTACCGCGGCGGGAGGCCAGGCGATCCTCTCCCCCCGCATTAACGGGCAGATCATCGACCACTACGTGAAGACGGACGACAGCCGGGCCGAGCGTGCCGCCGACCGGGTGTCCACCCTCACCGATCGCGAGCGGGACGTCCTGCTCAAAGTCGGTGCGGGGCTGTCCAACGCGGAGATCGGCAGAATCCTCTACATGGGGGGAGGACACGGTGAAGGCGCACGTCAGCCGGATCCTCACCAAGCTCGGCTGCGCCAACCGGGTGCAGGCCGCGATCCTCGCCCACGACGCGGGCCTGCTGCCCGACGTCTGAGGGGTCCCGGATCGCCGGACCCGGCGCAGCCCGTACCTCTCGCTCCTGTTTCCCGGGACGGCCGGGGGTCGGCGGGTGAACTCGGCCGGACGGTACTGCAGAGCTTGAGGTCGCTTACGGGGGGACACCGCCGGTTTGTCGTCGTCACCTCGACGGCTGCTGCCTGCCCGGCCCAGGCGGATCGCCCTCGCCTCTTGTCGGCGGGCGAAGACGACGTCGCGCCCCGGGGGGTGCGGGGCGCGACGTCGTGGTGGGGCGGATGGTCTCAGCCGAGGAAGAGGTAGTCGGACTTGTAGGGGGACTTGGCCTTGGGGGTGCGGGCCGGGTCGCAGGCGCCCGCGGGGGCGACGCCGCCGACGGTGTTGAGCCGCAGGATCTGGGTGGTGTGGGCGAGCAGGCCGCGGCCGGCGCCGCTTTGGGTGGCGTCCAGGACGAGCTCGGGGATGTTGCCGTCACCGTTGGGGGTCCGGGTGACGGCCTTGCCGGTCACGGCGCTGCCGTCGGGGGCGATCCACTGGGGCGGGCCGGCGGCCGGCGTGACGAAGGAGTGCTTGATGCCGCGGGCCAGTTTGGCGGTCACCCCGAACTGGGTGAAGGCGTGGCCGCCGTCCTGCTGCTTGGTGCAGGCGTAGATCTGGGAGCCGCGGAGCACCTCGGCGGTCAGGGCCCTGGGGTGGCTCGCGCCCCGGCTCAGCTGCCCGCGCACGGCGCCGCCGTCGAACTCGACGGTGTGCAGGTTGGTGTAGTAACCCTGGGGGTTGCCCGTGATCCGCCGCAGGACGGATCGTTTGACCGGGGCCTGGCCGGCCACACCGGTCAGGTTCGGCGGGAGCCCCGCGGGGTCGGCGAAGAGATCGGCGACGACGGGGCCGTTCTTCCCCCGCACCCCCTTGTGGATGTGCCCGTTGGTCGGGGCGTCGACCCCGGACCAGGTGACGGTGTAGGCGAGGGCGCCCCCGTTCGGGCGGAGCCACCAGGTGGCGGCGCCGTCGCGGTCGCCGCGTTTCCTGCCGTCGTCCTCCTGGACCTCTTCGGCGCCGTCCGCCTTGGAGGTGAGGGTCGCCTGGTTGCTGCCGTGCAGGACGCCGCCCAGGTCGACCGCTTTGTTGAGTTTGTGGAACTGCCCGCGTACCGCACCCTTGGGGAACTCGGCGTTGTGCAGGTTGGCATAGAAACCCACGGAGTCGTCGCGGAGCGAGGCGAGCAGCCCGGCGTCGTTCACCGTGACGGTGCCGGTGATCCCGAGGACGCTCTTGGGCAGGGCCTTGGTGAGGAAGTCGATCTTCACGGGCCCGTTGGCGCCTTTGGCGCCCAAGTGGATGTGGGCGGCGGTGGGCGGGGCGACCTTGTTCCAGCGGAGCGCGAACGTCACCTGGTCACCCTTGATCCGGATCACGGCGGTGGCCCGGCCGTCGCGATCGCCCGGGGTGCCGACTTCGTTCGCGCCCCGCAGGCCCGCGGCGAGGTACACCTCGTCTTGGGCCGTCTTCAGGGCGGCGGGTTCCGCATCCGCCTGGGCGGGGCCTGGGTGGAGCACCGCGGCGGCGAGCAGGCCGGCCACGGCGAATCCGGGCAGCGTGAATCGACGTGCGAACATGGTTTACCCCTTGAATGCTCTGGTCACCGATCCGGTTGACCGGCTTGTCAGCCGGGCGATTCGCCCTGTCGACACGTGGTACGGCGCCGCGGGTGCGGCGGGTTCAACGAAATCTCAACATTTTTTCGCCGGTTTCCCGGGCGGAATTTCCGCATGGCCATACGTCGCTATTTGTGGACAAATAGCGAATAGGGGTGATCTATTGGTTGGATGTCAGACGGGAATGGCGAGCAGGACGTCTCCGCCGTTGACCCGCACCTCGAAGCGGACCACGTCGGTGCGCGGGAACGCGACCCCACCGTGCACGTAGAGGGGGGCCGGTGAACCCGGGACGCCGTACCCCTTCGCGGGGACGGCCCACCCGGTGACCACCCGGCGCTCACCGGACCGGGAGACGGCGATCAGTTCGCACTCCAGCGGTCCCCGCACATTGCGCAGTTCCAGCGCGGCGTGCGTGCCCCAGGCCCGGGGCTCCACCGCCACCCCGCCCGCGACACCCGAGGGCGACGTCGCCCAGTGCTTCTCCGCGCTCGCGACGAACATCTGCTCCGCCGGACCACGGTGATGACCTGGCTGTACGGTGTCGCCACGGGTGACGGCGGCGCCCACCACGATCCCGCCGGCCAGCAGGGCGACCGCGGCGGCCGCGCCGACGAGGGCGGTGCCCCGGCGGACCCGGCGCTGCCGCGCCTTGCGGCGGTTGAGCAGATCGACCATCCGGACGACGCCGTCCTCGACGTTCTCCTCGGCGTCCCCGGCGCCCCGCCGGTCGGCTTCGACCGGATCGATTCCGAGGAGGGCCCCGGCCACCCCCGACATCTCGGTCAGCTCCGCCGTACAGGACGGGCATCCGGCGAGGTGCCGTTCGAAGGCGCGGCGGTCCTCGGCCTCCAGCAGCCCCAGGGCGTAAGCGCCGACATCGGTGTGCTCCACCTCTGAATTCACGCCGTCACCCCTCTCTCCTCCAGCGCGACCCGCAACGCCCGGACGGCGTAATAGACCCGCGATTTCACGGTGCCCACCGGAATACCGAGCAATTGGGCGGCCTCGTTTACCGACCGATCGCGGAGAATCGTCTCGTTGAGAATCTCGCGATGGGCGGGCGACAATGATTTGAGTGCCTCGGAGACGATTACCTTACGCAGGAGATCCTCCATCTCGTCAGGTATCGGCAGGCTCTCCAGCGGCTCCTCCCCCGATTCCTGCGGCCGGGCGTCCCGGCGGCGCCGGTCGTCGATGACGATACGCCGGGCGACCGTGGCCAGCCAGGGCATGAGCGACGGGGCGTCGGCGTCGAGCCGGTCGGCGCCCCGCCAGGCGCGGATCATCGTCTCCTGGACCACGTCCTCGGCCCATTGCCGGTCGCCGCCGGTGAGGCGGATCACGAAGCCGAGCAGCGGACGGTGGTACTCCCGGTAGAGCTCGGAGACGACGAGTTCGTCGTCTGCGTCGGTCACCGGACGGAGGCGGCGGATCCAGCCACGCAGCCCGCCCGTCGCTTTGACCCGTGCGGCCATGGAGGCGTGTCCCTGGGGGGTAGGGGGGTCTTTCCGCACGAGCCTAGGCTCATCGTGATCGCGGGACAAGGTGGCGAGCGGCGAGTGGCTCACCGGAGTACGGCTGTCCTGTCGCATGTCCGCTGTCCCTTGGCCGGCAGGTGATGTCGGATGGTTGTACGGCCGGGGGCGGGCCTGTGGTTCAACCGGCCGCCGGGTTTTCCGCGGGATTCGCCGCCGGGCGGGTCACCGGGCTATTCGGGGCCCTCCACCGTGGTCATCGGTTTGGCCTCGCGGTAGTAGCGGACGGCGCCCGGGTGGAGCGGGACCGGCACGGTGCTGATGGCGGAACGTTCGTTGACGTGGCGGGCGGCCCCGTGCGCCGCCATGAGCTCCGGCTTGAGCTGGAAAATCATCTTGGTCAGCCGGTAGGCGGTCTCGGTGTCCAGGCCCCCGCCGACGACCAGGATGTTGGGGACTCCGATGGTGGGCGTCTCGCTGTACAGCCCGTACATCCGCGCCGGGATCGACCGCTTGAAGTAGACGTTGTTGTGCCGGTCGACGAGGGCCTTCAGGTAGTCGTCCGTCGACAGGATGCGGATCGGCATCTTCTGGGAGAGCTCGGTGATGGCGGGTGCCGGGAGCCCGCTGGTGAAGAAGAAGCCGTTGATCCGGCCGGTGCGGAGGGCCTCCGCCGACTCCGCCACACCCAGGTGGACCCGCTTCACCGCGGCCTCGGGGAGTCCCGCGGCCTCCAGGAGCCGGGTCGCCAGCAGCTCGGTCCCGGAGTTGGCGGAGCCCACCGAGACGGTGCCGCCCGTGAAGTCGCTGAGCATCCAGACGGGGGTGGCGCCGCCGACGACGATCTGGAGGTACTCGTCGTACAGGCGCATCAGGGAGGCGATCGGGAGGGGCGCGGGGAAGGGGAGCATCCCCGCGGGCGCCAGGGCGGCCGCGTCGAGGGAGGAGAAGCCGATGTGGGCCTCACCGGAGGCGATGAGGCGAAGGTTCTCCAGGGAGGCCGCGGTGGACCGCACCTCGACCGACGTCCCCCAGTGGTACCGAAGCCAGTGGGCGAGGGAGCGGCCCAGCTTGTCGTACACCCCGCCGACCCCACCGGTGGCGATCACCAGCCGGCGCGGTGGCTGGAAGGGCCCGCAGCTCCCGATGGTGAAGGGGAGCGTGATCAAGCCCGCGATCGCCGTACGGCGCCTCACGTCGCCACCACCGGCACCGCGACCTTGGCCGGCGCGTCCGCGGCGCGCAGCCGGACGCAGGCCATGAGGCCGTGCGGCTCGGCGCTGTACAGCTCGATCTTCCCGCCGGAGCGGGAGACGAGCGTGGTGCAGATGGCGAGGCCGAGGCCCGACCCGTCGACGTTCTGGGTCTTGGATCCACGCCAGAACGGATCGGCCGCGTGCTTGCGCTCCGCCTCCGACATGCCCGGTCCGTCGTCGATGACGTGGACCTCCGTCCAGCCGTCGGCACCCACGTGCACCCCGACCGTCACCTGCGACCCGGGGCCGGAGAACTTCAACGCGTTGTCGAGCATGGTGTCCAGGACCTGGTCGACCACGCCCTCACCGGCTTGGACCGGGGCGACGGGGTCGCCGATCCGGTGGAGTTCGATCTCCCGCTGGTCGGCGATGGGCTGCCATCGGACCACGCTCTGGTCCGCGACGGCGCCGAGGTCGACCACGGTGAGGACCAGCTCCTCGCTCTCGGCCGTGGCCAGCCCGAGCAGCCCGTGGCACAGGAGCGCGAGCCGGTCCACCTCGTCGAGGATGGCCTGGACCTCCGGTGTCCGCTCCGGTTCCAGGCCCGCGCCGAGGTTCTCCACCTGGAGCCGCAGGACGGTGAGCGGGCTGCGGAGCTGGTGGCTGGCGAAGCTGACGAAGGTGCGCTGGCGGTTCACCAGGTCCTGGATGGTCTCGCTCATGGTGTTGAACGACTGCACCAGCCCCCACAGCTCCGGCGGCCCCGTCGTCATCCGGGCCCGGGACGAGAGCTCCCCCCGGGTGATCGCCTTGGCCGCCTGGTCGAGGCTGAGCACGGGACGCAGGATCCACCGGGTGAGCCACGGCACCACGTTGCGCGCGGCGAGCACGATGAACAGGCCGAGGCAGAGGAAGAGCGCCCAGCTGCCCAGGATGTCCTGACGGAGCTTGGTGGTCGAGGAGACGGTGACGGCGGCGCCGATCGTCTCGTCGTCCAGCAGGATGGGAACCGCGATGATCATCGGGCCGATCTCCCACGGCCAGCTCGTCCGTTCCAGGATCGGCTCTTCCCCGGAGAGGGCGACCGCGACCTTGGTGGCCATGGTGGGCAGGTTCTCCAGTCCTGATTCAGAGAACGCGGTCGGTTTGCTGTATCTGTCGAACAGGACGACGTGGATTCCGTAGAGCTCTTTGTATCGGGTGAATTCTTGGTTGATCGGCTCTATGTCACCGGTGAGTAGGGTTGATTTTCCAATTTCGGCGTACCGGTTGGTATCGGCCTGGCGGTCGATAAACATCGAGCGGGTGAGAGAACCGGCGCTGCTTATCCCCAGGGGCAGCATCAGGCACACCAGTGTCAGGGCTATGACCGTCTGGAAGACGATGTGGATGCGACGGCGCAAGACGTGCTCCCTGCGTCGGTCTCCGCCGGAGGGACGGGAAAAAGCAGGCGGTAGCCGACGCCTCGTACGGTGTCCACCGGGTTGGGTTGTCCGAGTTTGGCGCGCAGCGTGGTCATGTGCACGTCGAGGGTGCGGCTCGTCCCCGACATGCAGGTCTTCCAGATCTCCAGCAGCAGGCGCTCGCGGCTGACCACGACCCCGGGGGTCAGTGCCAGCCGGGACAGCAGCGCGAACTCCTTGGGGGCGAGGTCGACGGGGCGGCCGGCCCGGCGGACCCTGCGGGTGTCCAGGTCGATCTCCAGATCGCCCAGGGTGAGGGTTCCGGCCGGGCTGAGCCGGGCCCGGCGGAGCACGGCCTGGATGCGGGCCTCCAGTTCGCCCATGCTGAAGGGTTTGACGATGTAGTCGTCGGCACCGGCGCGGAGCCCGCGGATCCGGTCGTGCTCGGCGCCTCGGGCGGTCAGCGCGATGATCGCCACATCGCTGTTCTCCCGGACGTGCCGGCAGATGTCCAGGCCGTCCTCGTCGGGGAGGGTGAGGTCGAGAAGGATCAGGTCGTAGCCGGTGGCCAGGCGGGCCTCCGCCCCGTTGCCCGCATGGAGGACGTCGTAGCCGAATCGTTTGAGGGCGATGCCGAGCGCTGCGGCCAGGCGCTCGTCGTCCTCCACGATGAGAACTCTCATCAGGGCTCCAGGTTCGCTCGCCGCTGTGATTTATGCCACGAATCTTAGCCATTTCGCCCTACTTGGCAAGAACCAGCTCTCGGTCGGCGAAGTAACCGGGTACTTATTTATACAATTCATATAGATACTCTGGGTGCTTTTTCGATAACTCTCAGCTCGATTCCTAAGGTCGTGTTAATAGTCGGAGATTGCCGGTTGACCGCCCCTGGCAGGCGAAATAGTTTGCGCCTTACGCCCGGTATGACAGTGGAATCGATGATCGCAATCAATTCCGCGGAGGTTATACCGCTTCGACAGGTGAAAGGGGGTGAATATATATATGCCTAATTCCAGGTCACTCGACCTCTCCGACATCGGAGTCGAGCAGTTCGAGGTGGCGCCGGCCGGTGACGTCTCCCTGGAGTCGCTCCTGAGCGGCAGCGGGATGCACGAGAACGCGGCGTCGGTGCTCCCCGTCGGCTGCTGCAGCTGCTGCATCCCCTGTTGCTGCTGCTGCGGCTGAGCGGAAGGAGAAAGGAATGGTCAGCAAGGAGATCAAAGCCCTCGACCTGGGCGATCTCGACGTCGAAACCCTGACCTTCGGCGGCAACGCCTCCGGTCAGACCCTGGAGTCCCTGTTCGGCGAGACGAGTCACGAGCTCGCCGCGTCCTGTGCCCCGGGCTGCAGCTGCTGCGCGTCCTGCTGCTGCTGTTGCTGCTACTAGTTTCAGGGAGAAGACCATGAACAAGTTCACCCTCGAACTCGGCGACCTCGACGTGGAGCCCATCCAGCTCGACCCGACCGGGGCCGTGACGCTCGAAGCGCTCAACGTCTACACCCCGGAGGTGGCCGCGTCCTGCTTCAGCGAGGACTGGTTCCTCTGCAGCTGCTGCTGCTGCTGACGGGGAGAGGGAGGTTGCTGTGAGTAGCGAACTGGCCCGTTCCCTGCATCAGTTCGCGGTCGAGCCAATGGAGATCGTCGACGACGGCGCCGTCACCCTGGAGTCGCTCGTCGGCGGGCACAGCATGGCCGAGGTCGCGGCCTCGTGCTCCTACTGCAGCTGCTGCGTGGTGTGCTGCTGCTGCTGTTGCGGCGGCGGCTGAGAACGATCACTTCAGATCTAGCTCAGCCTGTGGAGGAAAGGAGAGCATGATGTCCGTCCGCAAGAGTCTCGCACTCGAGCTCGTCGGTTTGGAGGTCGAGGCCATCCAGCCCGGCGTGCCCGGTGCGACCACGTTGGAGACGGTGGAGTTCGGTCACGGGATGACCGAGGTCACCGCCTCCGTCGGCGTACCCTCGTGCAGCGCCAGCTGCTGCCTCGGCTGCTGCTGCTGTTGCTGCTGATCCTCGGATCGCGTGCGCGGTGGGTGTGCCGCCGCATCTGCCCTCCCGGCCAGGTCGAGACGGACCGGCCGGGTCCCCGTACACCGCCGGCCGCCCTCCCCGAACCCGCGCGCAGCGAGAGGAAGCCCACACGATGAGACCAAAGCTCAAGCCCGACGTCTTCTGGGTGCCCGGCCCCGAAGGGGTGTCCTTCGTCCACTCCGGCGGCCACCTGAACATCAACGGCAAGACCGCGTTCGCACTGATCGACCGGCTCGCCCCCTTCCTCGACGGATCGACGTCCTTGGACGAGCTCGTCGGCGACCTTCCCGGCGGTAAGCAGGAGATGGTCACCACCCTGGTGACCGCCCTCGCCCGGGCGGGACTGGTCAAGGACACCACCGAGGACCTGCCGCACACCCTCGACGCGAGCCTGCTCGACACCTACGCCGCCGAGATCGCCTACATCGACTACTACCTCGACTCGGCCGCGCGCCGCTTCCAGAAGTACCGCGAGACACCGGTGGTGTGCGTCGGCTCCGGCCTGACCTTCACCGCCCTGATCCACGCCTGCCTCCGCTCCGGCCTCCGCGAGATCGTCGCCGTGGTGACCGAGGAGTCGCCGACCGACCTGAACCGGCTGCGGGAGTACGCGGACGAGGCGACGGCCAGGGACCCGCATCAGCGGCTGACCCTCCGGCAGGCGTCCCCGGACCAGGACTGGCCCGACGTCGTGTGGGAGGGCGAGCTCGTCCTGCACGTCGCCGACGTGAACGTCCCGGCTCGCGCCCGCCGGCTGGATCTGCTCTGCCGCGAACTGGGACGCCCCCTCGTCCAGGCGGTCGTGGTGGCCGACGAGGCGTGGATCGGCCCGGTCGGCGGCTCGGCCGGCCCCGGATGGGAGTCCACCTGGCTACGCCGCGCCGAGGGAACCGCGGAGGACGCCTCCGCCGGCGGCTTTCTCGCCGGACCCACGGCCGGCATCGTCGCCAACCGGCTCTCCTTCCTGGCCTTCCGCCACGTCACCGGCGTCGAGGAGATCGACCCGGTGGTCGCCGACCCCACGGGGGCCGGGCGTCGCCTGATCACCCGGGTCGATCTGGAGACCCTGGCGACCACCGCGCACCGCTGCCACCCCCACCCGGGCGGCCTGGACGCGGCCCCGGACACCGAGTCCGCGTTCGCCGACCGCTACGAGGCGTTTCTGGCGGCCAGAGCCCGCGGCTCCGACGACTTCTCCGCCGCCGCCGCCACCCTCTACGACCCCCGCCTGGGGCTCTTCACCGAACTGGACGAGCACGCGCTTCCGCAGATCCCGCTGCGCGTCGTCAAGGCGAGGGTCGCAGACCCGTTCGGGGTGCTCGGTGCAGCTTCCGAGGTGCTCGGCGCCGGACCCAGCCTGGAGCGGGCCCGGCGCGGCTGCGGTGAGGTCGCCCTGCGCGCCTACGCGGCGCTCGCGGTCGACGGCCGCAGGCTCGTCGAGGACGACGGGGCGCTCAAGGCCTACGCGTACAACCTTCAGCTCGGCAAGCCGGAGCTCGTCGAAGCCCATCTCGCCTATCCGGCGCTGGCCGCGCCCCTGTCGCCGGAGGGGTTCCGGGTCCCGCCGGGACTCGTCTCCGGGACCGACGCGGGCGACGCCCTCACCCGCGGCCTCCTGTGGCACTGCGTGGAGCGCACCGTCGCCGGCCTGAACAAAGCCGCCGAGCCGTACCCGCTCGTGGACCTCGCGGCCGTCCTGCCCGAAGCGGACCGGCAGATCCTGGAGATCCTGCGCCTCATCGGCGCGGACACCGCGGTGTACGACGTCACCGGGGAGCTCGGGGTCCGCGTGTACGCCGTCTGCGACGGCGGCCGGGCCGTCGCCTACGTGCCCGGCGACGATCTGATCTCCGGGCTGGAGCAGGTGGTCCTCGGCCGCCAGGGCGTCACGGAGCCGGCCGTGCCCGACCTCCCGCGCGCGCTGCGGGGGACCGGGACGGCGCTGGCCGCGGAGCCGTACACGCCGCCACCCTGGCCCGAACTCGTGGAGATCCTGCACAGCCGGGGGGCGCGGGTCTACGCGCTGCCCGCCGGACACGACCCCGTGGTCACCGCCGCCCTTCCGACGCTCGTCCAGGTCGTGGTCCATGACTGAGACCCTCGTGAGCGCCGGAGACCGCGTCGGCGTGGCGGGAACGGGCCGCCTCGGCCGTACCGTCGCCGAACGGCTCGCCCGTGACCTGGACGTGGTCCACCTGACCCCGGGCGGCGCCGGGGCGGCGGAGCTGAGCGCCGCCGTCGTGGTCGAGGACGGGCCCGGCACCGGCGCACCGCCCGCCGAGGTCGGCAAGGCCGCCCGCTGGCTGCCGGTACGGGTCGAGCTCGGCACCGTGGTGATCGGCCCGGTCGTCGTGGACGGCGTGCCCGGCTGCCCCACCTGTGTACGGCTGCGCGCGGTCAAGGCCAGGCCGGACGCCCAGGACCGGCTCCGGGCCCGCCGGATGTACCCCGAACGGTACGAGGCCGACGAGACCAGGATCACCGCCTTCGGCGCCGGCGTCGTCGCGGAGCTGATCGCGGCGGAGGTGCGCGGCGGGGAGACCGGCCGGGTCCTGCACGTCAAGCTCGGCTCCCTCGACGTCAGCGTGCACCGGTTCCTGCCCGAGCCGTACTGCCCCGACTGCGGGAGACTCCCCGACGACGGCGAGGAGGCGGCGGTCGTCGTCCTCCGCCCGCGGCCGAAGCCCGACCCCGGCGTCTACCGGGTCCGGGACCTGCGCGCCGAGACCGACGCGCTGACCGCGAACTACGTCGACGTCGAGACCGGGATGATCCGGGGGGTCCAGCGGACCGTCTACAGCACGTATCCGACCATCGCCGCGCCGATGGGGCTGTCCGAGACCGACGACCAGACCGAGATGGGGTTCGGCCGGGAGCTGGACTTCCACACCGCGCAGGTGACCGCGATCGCCGAAGCCCTGGAGCGGTACGCGGGGACCCGGCCCGGCGGAAAACGCACCGTGGTCCGGGGGAGCTACCGGGAGCTCGCCGATCGCGCCCTCGATCCGAAAAGTCTTGGACTGTACCCGGACTCCCGATACGACGTGCCGGGATTTCCGTTTACGCGCTACCATGACGATCTCGTCGTCCCCTGGGTCTGGGGATACTCGTTCCGCCGCGGCGAACCGATCCTCGTCCCTGAATGCTGCGCCTACTACCGGCTCAGGAGCCTTGATCCCACGTACCGGCCGTTCGTCTACGAGATTTCCAACGGCTGCGCGATCGGCGGTTGCCTGGAGGAGGCGATCCTGCACGGGATACTCGAACTGGCGGAGCGGGACGCGTTCCTGCTCACCTGGTACGCGCGGCTCCCGGTACGCCCGCTGGACCTGGATTCGGCCCGCGACCGGCGCATCCCGCTCATGGCCGAACGGCTCCGCCGGATCACGGGCGCGAAAGCCTACGCCTTCGACACCACCACCGAGCACGGTGTTCCCAGCGTCTGGGCGATGGCCATCAGGCCGGGCGACGACGAATCCCTGCCGAAGGCCGTATGCGCCGCGGCGTCGGGCTTCGACCCCGAGCGGGCCGTCGCGAACGCGCTGCTGGAGATCGCCCCGCTGGTCGAGTGGCGGGCCGAAGGATACGCCGACGAACTCCCGCGGGTACGGCGGATGCTGACGAACCCCGACGAGGTCCGGTCCATGCACGACCACTCCCTGGTCAACGGGCATCCGGCCGCGTTCTCCCGGTTCTCCTTCCTCTTCGACGGGGATCGGACGCCGATGCCGATCGAGGAGTCGTTCGCCGGGGCCTTCCGCCCCCGCAACGACGACCTCTCCGTGGACCTGACCGCGACCGTCGCCCGATACCTCGACCGCGGACAGGACGTCGTGGTGGTGGATCAGACCACGCCCGAGCAGGCCCTCGGCGGCTTCGCCTGCGTCAAGGTCCTCATCCCCGGCCTGCTCCCGATGACCTTCGGCCACCGGGCCCGCCGGATCGACGGGATCCCCCGGCTGCTGGAGACCCCCCACCTACTCGGGTACACGGAGGCGCCGTTGCGTCCGGAAGACGTCAACACCGATCCACACCCGTTCCCCTAAGGCGAGGAGGCGGCATGGGCGACGTCGGCACCGAGGTCGGCGACCGTTACTGGCACAACACCCTGCTCGACTCCGCGTCCCTGCTCCGGCGCGGGATCGGGGTGGAGGGCTCACCGGACGAACCCCCCAAGTTCAAGTCCTACCCGGGGCTGCGGGCACTGCCCCTGCCGCAGCGGCTCCCCTCGCGGCTCGGCCCCGTCACCGCGGCGTTCGGGGAGCACGTCCCCGGCGACGGGCGCACCGCGCCGCTGGACGCCGACACGCTGGGCGCGCTGCTCCACTACGGGTACGGGCTTTCCCGGGTCGACGTGGGGCCGCTCTCCGGCTGGCCGTACCACCGCACCGTGCCGTCGGCCCGCTGCTTCTATCCCACCGAGCTTTACCTGTGGCTTCCGGAGGACGGGGCCCGCCCCGCCGGGGTCTACCACTACGACCAGCTCCATCACGCGATCGTGCCGATCCGGCGCGGCGACCACCGCTCGATTCTCGGCGCCGCGGCCGGGGCGGATCTGGACGGCGCGGCGGCGGTGCTGCTGCTCACCTCGCACCTGTGGAAGACCGCGTTCCGCTACCGTCACTACGCCTACCGGCTCTGTACGCAGGAGGCGGGGATGACGGCCGGGAACCTGCTCATGGTCGCCGGCTGTCTCGGACTGGCGGCGAGCGTGCGCACCCGGTTCCTCGACGAGGTGACCGATCGGCTCCTCGGGGTCGTCCCGGCCGAGGAGCGGACGATGGCGGTGCTCCCGATCTTCCCGTCGCGGCCCGCCGCCACGGCGGAGGAACTGCTCACGCGGCTCCCGGAGATCTCGCCCGCCTTCCGGGACGTGCAAAAGGACGTGACCCTCGCCTCGGACACCTACGAGATCGACGCCCACTCGGTGCTCACCGACCTGCGACCGCCGGCCCCGCCGGACGACGTCGACCTGGTGGAGGCGCTGCGCCTGCGCAACTCGGGCGGGACGCTGTTCAAGCCGGTACGGCGGCCGATGGCCGCCGCCGACTTCCGGCGCCTCGCCCTGGCGGCCGCCCCCTACTCCGGCGACCTGGGCACGGTACCGCTTGGTACGTCCCATCTCGTCGCCCAGCACGTCACCGGGGTCGACCCCGGGGTCTACCGGCTGCCGGGGCTCGACGTCGTGGGCGAAATGCCGCAGGGCGGGTTCGACGAGGGCACCGGGCCGCCGATCGTGGACATGACCGGCGTCAACGCGATGTTCTACGTGGTGGCGAACCGGGACCGGATGACCGAGCGGTTCGGCGCCAGGGGATACCGCATCGCCAACCTCGACGCCGGGATCGCGGCGCAGCGGCTCTGTGTGCTCGCGGGGGCGGCGGGGCTTGCGGCCAGGCCGCTCAACGGGTACCGGGTGGCTTCCGTACAGCGTCTGCTCGGCGTCGTCGACCCGGCGGAGCTGCCGATGTTCCAGATCGCGGTCGGCCATCGGACGGTCAACGCGCAGTACGAGATGCCCATCGTCTTCTAGGAGGTCATGGCATGCAGACACGTGTCGCGGTCCGGGTGGCCTCGATCCCGGTCTCCGCGCTGGAGAACTTGCGGGCGGACAAGAGCTGGGCCACCCTCAGCCAGGTCGCCGGGCTCGGCAGGTGGCTCGCCGAGGAGGGGAGCGGGCTCGCCGACGACCTCTACCCGTTGATCGGGGACGAGGGGAACGCCGTGGTCAAGTCCCGGCTGGTCGCCCTCCGCCGGGCGCTGTTCGGCCGGCGGCGGATCCCGTCCGCGGTCTGGGCCGAGGAGGTGCGCGCGACACTGCCCGCGGAGCTCGCCGACCGGGTGGACCACTGGTCGGCGCAGTACGCCGAGCGGGAGCGGCTGCTCGCCGAGCTGCCGGCGACGCTGGAGGAGGAGACCGAGCGGCAGGCGGAGGGCCTGCGTGCGGCGCTGGCCGAGCCGGCCTTCGGGCACGGGCTCGTCCAGGGGAGCCCGGTGCTGTTCGAGGAGCTCGCCAAGTGGCTCGACGGACCTCCGGACCGGCCGCCGGGCCGTCAGGCGGTGCTGCGCCTGGTGAAGTACCTGGCCCGGGTGGTGGCCAAGACCAGTCCGTACAGCACGTTCACCATCAGCGGCTGGGCCGGGGTGGACGAGGAGTCGGCCGCGCCGTACCGGTACACCGGGGACTTCGCGTGGACGAGCGTCTCCGAGCTCAACGCCTGGGTGCTGACGGCGCTGAACGAGGCGGTGGCGGCGCGGCCGGCGCTGCTGCGCTCCACGAGGGTGCGCGTCAACCCCAGCCTCGTCTCGCACGGCGGAGTTGTCCGCTTCCTCTCCCCGGCCCCGATGAATCCGCTGGTCACCACCAGACCGGGGGAGGCGTTCGACACCTGTGTCCGTTTCGTCGGGGAGTATCCGGGGGCGACCGTGGACGAGGTCTGCGCCCACCTCCGCCGGATCGATCCCGAGCTCGGGGCGGAGGAGACCGAGAGGTTCGTCGGCAAGCTGATCGGCGTCGGGGCGCTCTCCCCGCTCGCGGGCTACCGCGATCAGGACGAGGACCACTTGGAGGGGCTGGCCGGGGCGCTGGACGCCGACCCGTCGGCGGCGCCGTACGCCGCGGAGCTCCGCGCCCTCCACCGCGACCTGCTGGGCTACCCGTCGATCGCGGACCCGCGGGAACGGCTCACCCGGCAACGCGAGATCTATGCCGGAGTCGAGCGGCTCACCGCCCCAGGACGCTTGGCGATCAAGGGGCGGCTGCCCCGGAAGAACCTCTTCCACGAGAACGCGGTCTTCACCCGGCCGGTGCTCGAATACGGGCGGACCGCCTGGCGGCCGGTGCTGGACGAACTGGCGGGTCTGCGAGCCCTGCTCGGCGCGGTCGACGCGATGCTCCCCACCCGGCAGGCGATGGCCCGGGTGTTCTCGGTGTGCCACGGCCCGGAGGCCGGCGTCGACTGGCTCGACTTCTACCAGCTGATCAACCGGCTCACCGCCGAGGGGGCCGAGACCGTGGTGCCCGGCCTCGACGCCGAGACGCTGCGCACCCTGCGCCGCGGTCCCGTCGGCTGGTCGCCGCAGACCTGGCGCGCCCTGCCCTTCGCCCGGGAGCAGGCGGCGATGAAGGACCGGGTCACCGACCTGATCCTGGCGACCAGTCCCGACCCGGACGGGGTGGTACGCCTCCCGGCCGAGCGGCTGATCGAGGCTCTCGGCGCCGGGGACGGCCCCGGGTTGCGGGACTCCGTCACCTGCTACGTCCAGCTGGTCGGGGAGGGGGAGCACCCGAGGGTGGTGCTCAACGGGGTCACCGGAGGGTACGGCCGGGGGCAGGGCAGGCTGGCACGGCTCATGCGCCAGGCCGGGGGCGAGGATCCCCCCGGCGGGTTCGCACCCGTGACCCACGCGCCCGGCGGGGGGCTGCTCGCCGACAGCGACGGGCTGTTCGGCTCCAACCTCAACCTGCGCGCCCGGTGCTGCGAGTACGAGCTCGACTACCCGTTCATCACCTCGGCCAGGGAAGACCGGTTCAAGATCCCGCTGAACGACCTGGTCGTGACCCTCGATCAGGACAGCGGGTTCCTCGCCCTCGGCTCCAGGAGCCGCGGGGTACGGGTCCACCCGACCCACCCGGGGGTCATGGCCGAGTTCTGGCTGCCGCCGCCGGTCCGGGACCTGCTCGCCGTCTTCGGGCCGCCCGCGTCCCTGCTGCACGCGAGCATGCCGCTGTTCGTGCCCCAGGGCGACGACCCCCGGGACGGGGGCGTCCGGATGCTCCCCCGGCTGGAGTCCGGCCGGATCACGCTCTCCCGGCGGTGCTGGGTGTTCCCCGCGCGGGAGATGCCGCGGCGCGGCAAGGGGGAGGAGGACACCAGGTACTGGCTCCGGATCACCGAGTGGCTCACCGGCCAGCAAATCCCGGAGCGGTTCTACATCCGGGTCATGGGCTTCTCCGAGACGGTCTTCAAGCCGGACATGAAGTCCCGCAAGCCCGTCTACGTCGACCTGACGGTGTGGCCGCTGGTGGCGCTGCTCGAACGGATGATCGCGGACGGCGGGGATCTGGTGGTGGTCACCGAGGCGCACCCCGACCTCGCGCAGGCGCCCGTCTACGGCACGGAACGGCATGTCACCGAGTTCATGGTCGAGCTGCCCGCCGTACCCGACGGGGAGGTCCGATGAGCGGCGCGTGGGTGAGCGTGCACGCCTACCGTCAGGGCGGACTCGACCCGCTGATCAATGAGGCGGTGGTCCCGGCGGCGCGCGCGCTGACGGCCGCCGGGCAGGTGGACGGGTGGTTCTTCCTGCGGTACTGGGAGGGCGGGACGCACGTCCGCCTCCGGGTACGGCCGGCGGGCGGCTCCCGCGACGAGGTCACCGAGGCGCTGCTCGGCCCGCTCGCGGACTACCTCCGGGCCCATCCGGCGGGCGGTCCGGCGGACCAGGCCGCCTACACGGCGATGGCGGCGGGTTTCGCCGAGTACGAGGGACTCGCCTCCTACGAGCGGGTGCTGCGCCCGGCCGACACGGCCGCCGCGGTGCCCTACCGACCGGAGCACGACTCCTACGGGCACGGGGAGTCGCTCGCCGCGGTGGAGGACCACTTCGTCGAGTCCAGCCGGATCGCCGCCGAGGTCCTGGCCTCGGGGGCGCCGATGTCCCGCCGCCGCGGCCTGGCCCTCTCGACGGCGATGGTCACGCTCGCCGTGCTCCGTCCCGACCTGGACCGGCTGGCCGCCGAGTACGCCTCCGCGGACGGGGGACACCGCGACCGCTACCCGATCTCGGACGCGCACCACCAGGCGTACGCGGCGCAGCGTGACCGCCTCGCGGAACAGGTGGAGGGGGTCTGGTCGCTGCTCGGCGCCGGAGGCGGCACCGACACCCTCGGCGCGTGGCTGGGGACGATCCGGGCGCTCCGCGACAGGCTGTCGGAGCTGGCCGACGCCGGGCTGCTCACCGTGCGGCCGCCCCGATCGCCCCTGGCCTGGCAGCGCGGGATGACCCCGGTGGAGGGCATCGCGATGCGCTGCGCACATCTGATCAACAACCGGATGGGAGTGTCCATGGCCGACGAGATGTTCGTGACCTACCTGATGGCGAGGACGCTCGTCGACCGAGGGGAGCGGTGCGCGCGATGACCACGTCGACCTGGCATAGCGCCCACGTCTTCCATCACTCGCCCGAGGGCGTCGACGAGCTGATCCTGGGCGCGGTCCGACCGCTGATCTCCGCGCTCCCGGCGGGGACGTCGGGCTACTTCCAGCGGCACTGGGTGCTCGGCCCGCACGTCCGGATCAACGTACGGGCGGAGCCGGGCGTGTGGGACCGCACGGTCCGCCCGCTCATCGAGGAGATCGTCGGCGGTCATCAGCGGCGGCACCCCTCGGCCGGCCACCCGGACCCCGAGTGGGAGATGCGGGCGCACGAGAAACTGGCGCAGCTGGAGAGCGAGCCGGGGCCGCTGGCGCCCTGGCAGCCCGACAACACGATCGGGTACGCCCCCTTCGACCCGCGTCTGCACGTGCTCGGCACGCCCGAGGCGAGCGAGCTGCTCGCCCGGTTCCACGTGGAGACGACCCCCCTGGTCTTCAAGATCATGGAGGATGTGGCGGGGGGCGCGCAGCGGCTGGACATCGCGCTGAACCTGATGCTGGCGAGCGCGCAGGTGCTCTGCCCGCCGATCGACAAAGGCGCCATCTCCTACCGGTCCCACGCCGAGGGTTTCCTCGCCAACGTGGTGAACCCCGGGGAGATGCGTGAACGCTTCGACCGTGTCTTCGCGAGCAACCGGGAGAGCCTGTCGGCGCGGCTGCGCGAGGTGCTCGCCGGGGTGGAGACCGGGGAGCACGGCCTGCCCCACCTGGCCGGGTGGACGGCGATCCTGGCGGACTTCCAGCAGCGGGTCCAGGACCTCAGCCGGACGGGCGGACTGATCCTGCCCCGGGTCGGCCTGCCGATGGCCGGCACGGGCGAGTGGAACCGGGTCAGCCCGTTCCACCGGGTGCTGTTCGGCAACGAGGAGGTGCGCAGGGAACTCGACGAGTCGGAGTGGTTCACGGTGTACCGCGCGCTGCTGAACTACCAGTACCTGTTCTTCAGCCGGTTCGGCATGATCCCCCGGGAGCGCTTCCTCCTGTGCTACCTGGCCGCCCGCGCGGTCGAGACGGAGTACGACGTGCGCATACCCGAGATGTTCTCCGAGGCCGGTCTGGGATGAGCCGGGGAGACACCGCGCGCCGGTATCTGGGGGTCGCCGAACGGCCGCCGATCGACGCGATGAACTCCGCGGACTGGCGGACGATGCCGCCCCTGGTCAAACGGTACGGGCGGCACGCGGCGGTGCCGATCCCCGAGCCCCTGGGCGACCTGCTCGCATCCGCTTCGGGCCTGACCCGGTACCAGTGGGAGACCGGCGGCCCGGCCGGGACGACGCTTCCCGAGGAGGGGTACGCGGCGGGGCGCGCCTACCGGCCCGTCCCCGCCGGCGGCGGGCTGC
Organism: Rhizohabitans arisaemae; assembly: GCF_025996515.1. GTDB lineage: Bacteria > Actinomycetota > Actinomycetes > Streptosporangiales > Streptosporangiaceae > Rhizohabitans > Rhizohabitans arisaemae. The sequence goes on along the minus strand of NZ_BLRH01000009.1, from coordinate 1,254,110 downwards.
AGTCCAGCGAGGTCTACCTGGTCGGCTCGGCCGACGGCCTGGAGACGGGCGCGTACCACTACGACTGCGCCGCGCACTCCCTCACCCGGGTCCGCCGCGGTGCAGTCCCGGGTGACCTCGGTCTGCCCGGAGCGCGACTCTGCCTGCTGGTCACCGGGGTGGTCGGACGCCTGGTCTTCAAGTACCGGGAGTTCGGGTACCGCCTCACCTGCCTCAACGCGGGGGTGGTCGCCGGTCAGCTGCTCAGCCTGCTGGCGGGGACGCGGTGGTACGGCCGGGCCGTCCTGCGGTTCGATCCGGCGCCGATGGGGGACGTCCTCGGGTTCGACGCCGGCGCCGAGACCGTCCTGGCCGTCGTCGAACTCGCGGGGGAGCCGTGGACGGACGCCGGGCCGGACCGCCCCGCCCTGGACGCCGAGGCGTTGCCGCCCACCGACCGGACCCGGCCCGTCCCGATGCTCGACTCCGTCCCGCTGACGGCGGCGCTGCTCGGCGCGAGCCGCACGGCCGACGGCCCGCCGCCGCCCGTACCCGGACTCGCGGGCCTGGGTGGGGGAGCGGCGGAGCCGCTGCCCGCGGTGGCGTCGCGCCTCGCCGACGGGGTGGCGCGCCGCCGGAGCGCGGACGGGAGGTTCGGCCCCGACCCGCTCGGCCGCGAGGATCTCGCGGCGGTCGTCGCCGCGGGGGCCGGGGGCTGGGAAAGCGAGGTGGATCCCGGGCACATGCTGCTGTACGCGCTCGTGCACCGGGTGGACGGGGTGCCGACCGGCAGATACGTGTACGACCGCGGGGAGCACCGGCTGCTGCGGCTCCCTTCCGCGCAGGACGGTCCCGGGGCCGCCGGGCCCTTCGCCCACATTCTCGCGATGCACGGCGCGGCGGCCGGGCTCTATCTCGCCGGCGACTACGAGACCGGCCTGGACACCGTCGGCGACCGGTGGTACCAGATGCTCAACATCACCGCGGGGATCGCCGTACAGCGCGTCTGTCTCGCGGCCGCCGCCCGCGGTCTCGGCAGCCGGGTCCGATGCTCCTTCGAAGCGGATCAAGTCGCCCGGCAGCTTCATCCCTCGGGGCGGATCCGGCCGCTCTGTCAGGTCCTCATCGGGCGGATCGGCAGTGAGACCGCCTACACCCAACCGATCGACGGGAGGCACACGCTATGAAGTTACGGGGAAAGGTGCCGAAGACCGGGCCCACGCGGGAGGTGCCCGTCGCCGAGACCCTCAAGCGGGTCACGCCGCTGCTGCGGACGGTCGGGGTGACCCGGGTCGCCGACATCACCCGGCTCGACCGCATCGGGATCCCGGTGCACAACGCGATAGCGCCGGGCTCCCGCGACGTCCTCTCGGTGTACAACGGCAAGGGGCGGACCCACGCGGACGCCCGGGCGTCCGCGATCATGGAGGCGGTGGAGCGGTTCGCGGCGTGGCAGCCGATGACCGCCGACGTCATCGCGTCCTACGCCGAGCTCGCCGCCGGACGGCACCCGGTGATGAACCCGGCGGACCACAACCTTCAGCCCAACCCCTTCTACCGCGAGGACCGGCCGATCTCCTGGGTACGGGGACACGACCTCCTCGCCGACGAGGAGGTGTACGTCCCGCTCTGCCTGGCCGGGTACTACACCGTCTTCCACGAGCCCCAGTGTTTCTACATCACCACCGGCAACGGGCTCGCCTCGGGCAACTCCCTGGAGGAGGCGATCTGCCACGCGCTCTGCGAACTCGTCGAGCGGGACTCCTGGACCCTGGCCGACCTGGTGAGCAACCGGCTCAGGCAGGTGGTCGTCACCAAGCTCGGGGCGGCGGCCCCGGCGGGCGCCGACCTCTGGCTGGAGGAGCGTCACCCGACCGTGGACCCGGCGACCCTGCCCCCGTCGGCCGGCTGGTTCGCCGAGCGCGTCCAGGAGGCGGGCCTCCCCCTGGTGATCAAGAACATCACCTCGGCCGCCGGAATCCCGAGTTTCGCGGCCATGGTGGCCGAGGACGTGGCGGAGACCTTCTCCCCCGGGCATTCCGGCTACGGCACGCACCCGGACGCCGAGGTCGCCGTGGTCCGCGCGATCACCGAAGCCGTGCAGAGCCGGGCCGTCGACATCCAGGGCATGCGGGAGGATCTCTCCCTGCCCGGCCGGCGGGTCGACAAGTGGAACCAGCACGCCTCGCGTGGTGGGGCCACCGACAAGTCGGTCTGGCCGTGGCGGGAGTCGGGCCCCGCGGTCGACTTCGCCACCCTCCCCAGCCATCCCGGCGACGACGTCATGGCCGACGTCGACCTGCTGCTGGCCCGCCTCCGGGACCAGGGGCTGGAACGGGCGATCGTGGTGGACCGCACCCCGCCGGGCTTCCCGGTGAGCGTGGTCCGGGTGATCGTGCCCGGGCTGGAGTCCTACGGGGTCGACCAGAGCAGGCTCGGGAAGCGGGCCGGCGTCCACTGGGACGCCACGTTGAAGGAACTCATCGGGATGCGGGATCGAGGGGAGAGCTGATGCGCGCCGTGGTGTTCGCCGGGCCGAGCATCGACGCGGCCACCGTGGCCGGGATCGCACCGGTGGAGCTGCGTCCACCGGTCATGCGCGGCGACGTCGACGCGCTGCTCGCCGAGCCGGAGCCGGTCACCCACATCGGGATCGTGGACGGCGGGTTCCTCCAGGGCCTCATGATCTCCCCCAAGGAGCTGATGCGGGCGCTGGACGGACGCAACCCGGTGAAGCTGTTCGGCTCCTCCAGCATCGGCGCGCTGCGCGCCGTGGAGCTCGCCGACTGGGGCATGACCGGGGTCGGCCGGATCTACGAGATGTATCGGTCGGGGCAGGTCGACGAGGACGACGAGGTGGCGATCACCTACGACCCGGACTCGCTGCGGGCGCTGTGCGAGCCGATGGTCAACATCCGGATCGCGATCGAGGCGGCGCTGGCGGAGAAGGTGGTGGACGCGACGGCCGCCGAGACCGTGATCGCCATCGCGAAGGAGTTCTACTTCCCCGACCGCACCTACGACCGGATCCTCCGGGCGGTGCCGGAGGCGGCCGGGGTGGACGTGCCCGCCCTGCGGGAGTTTCTGGCCACCCGGGCTCCCGACGCCAAACGAGAGGACGCCATCCGGCTTCTCCGGCACATGATGAATTGACATGGATACGGGCGTCCGGATTTCGGCACAGGATTCGCCGGGCCCGACTCCGGCGGAGGAATATCGAGCCGACCCCATCGGATTCTTCGACCGGCGGGTCAAGGAACACGGGGATTTCTTTCCCCTGCATTTCGCGGGCAGGCCCTCCTACGTCCTGGCACACCCCGAGCTCGTGGAGCACGTCCTGGTCCGCAGGCCGGACAACTACGTCAGGGACTCCTCGATTCAGCGGCATCGCGCGCTGCTCGGCGGCGCGCTCATCGCCGACGACGACGAACGGAGCTGGCGGCTGCAGCGACGCCGCCTCCAGCCCCTGTTCGGCCAGGGCCACGGCGCGGGTCACGCCCCGCTGGTCGCCGCGTACGCCGACGCCGCCACGGCACGCTGGGCCGACGGTTCGATCCAGGACCTCTACCGGCACATGCTGGACCTCACCCTCGACCTCACCCTCGGCCTGCTCTTCGGCGCGGGCGCGGTTCCGGAGGAGGTCCGGTGGCACGCCGACGCGGCGATGACGTACCTGCGCGCGGGGATGGAACGTCCGCATCGGACCGAGGCGGACGCCGCCCCCGGCACCTGGGGACGCGAGGTCACCGGGTTCGTCGAGGAGATGGATCGGCTCCGGGGCCACGTCGGGGCGCTGATCGCCGAACGGCGGCGCGGGGGCGCCGCCCCGGGCGGCGATCTGCTGGCGACGCTGTCGGCGGAGCCGGGCGGGATGGAGGAGGTCCGGCTCCGGGACGAGCTCGTCTCCCTGCTGGTGTCCGCGCACGAGACCACCGCGCTGGGGCTGACCTACGCCTGCTACCTGCTGGCCGCCCACCCGCCGGTGCAGGATCGCCTGGCGCAGGAGCTGCGGGCCGTACTCGGCGGCGCGGCCCCGGGATTCGGCGATCTCAGGCGGCTGGCCTACACCGAGGGGCTGGTCAGGGAGACGCTGCGGCTCTTCCCTCCGGTGTGGTTCCTCACCAGGGACACGGTGCGGGACGACGTGGTCGGGGGCAACCCGGTGCGAGCCGGCTCGCGGATCTTCATGCCGCGGTGGACCATCCAGCGGGATCCGAGGTTTTTCGACGACCCCGGCGAGCTCCGCCCGGAGCGGGGCCCCGCCCGGCACCGGCTCGCCTGGTTCCCCTTCGGCGCCGGGCCGCGGCGGTGCATCGGCTCGGCCTTCGCGTTGGCCGAGACGGTGCTGGCGGTGGCGGCGATCGCCCGGCGGGTCCGCTTCACCCTGCCGGAGGATCACCGGCTGGACCTGCTGCCGACCCTGCACGTTCGCCCAAGAAATGGGATGTTGCTCAGAATTCACAGGAAATTATGAAATATGACATCTGTCATATGGATCACCGATTAATTGGCACTGGTCGAAAAACTGGCTGATGGTGAGCATTTAACTATGAATGACAGCAACTCGCCCGCCATAGAGATAAGCGGGCTCAGGAAACGCTTCGGTCAGGTCGTCGCCCTGGACGGAACCGACCTTCGCATCGGGGTGGGCGAGGTGGTCGCCGTCCTCGGGCCCAACGGCGCGGGCAAGACCACCATGCTCGACATCCTGCTCGGCCTGCAGCGTCCCGACGCCGGGGAGGTGCGGGTGCTGGGCGGCCCGGTCCGGAAGGCGATCGACGAAGGCCGGATCGGCGTGGTGCTGCAGGAGGGCGAGCCCCTCCAAGGGGTGTCCGTCCGGGAGATGATCCGGATGCTCGCCGACATCCACCCCCATCCCATGCCGCTCGACGCCGTCCTGGCGCACGCCCAGCTCACCGATCTGGTGGACCGCCGTACCGAGAAGCTCTCCGGCGGGGAGACCCAGCGGCTCCGCTTCGGCATGGCCCTGGTGGGCGACCCCGAGCTGCTCGTCCTGGACGAGCCGACCGCGGCCATGGACATCGCGGCCCGGCGGTCCTTCTGGACGATGGTGCGCGGCCTGGCCGCCGGCGGACGGACGATCCTGTTCAGCACCCACTACCTGGAGGAGGCCGACGCGATCGCCGACCGGATCGTGCTGATGGCGCACGGCCGGGTCGTCGCCGACGGACCCACCACCGAGATCCGGGCGATGGCCTCCGGACGCGTCATCCGCTGCACCCTCCCCGACGCGGTCCCCGGGGACGACCTCGCGGCCGACCTCCGGGCGCTGCCGGCGGTGACCGACGTCGAGGTGCACGGCACCGCGGTGACGATCCGCTCCGCCGACGCCGACGCGACGGTACGGGCCCTGTTCGCCGCCTACTGGCAGGCCCGGGACCTGGAGGTCGTCGCGGCCCCGCTCTCCGACGCCGTCTTCTCCCTCACGGAGGACCGCCCGGCCGACGGCGCACAGCTCACGACGGGAGCCACCCGATGACCGCCTACCTGCGGATCGAAGTGCTGCGGACCCTGCGCAACGCGGCCTTCGTCATGTTCACCATCGCCTTTCCGGTCGGGTTCTACCTGCTCTTCACCACGCTGTTCCAGCTCAACCAGGTGGGGACGACCGAATTCGACGCCTACTACATGGTGTCGATGTCGCTCTACGGGTCGATGAGCGTCTGCCTGATGGGGATCGGGGCGCGGATCGCGGTGGAGCGGACCCGGGGATGGACCCGGCAGCTCGCCCTCCTCCCGGTCCATCCGGCCTCCTACATCGTGGTGAAGATGGTCTCGGCGACGCTCCTGGTGATCCCGGTGATCCTCCTGATCATGATGTGCGGCCTCCTCGTCAACGGCGTCGAGCTCCCGCTCGGCACCTGGATCGGGCTGGTGCCGCTGATCTGGCTCGGGGCGCTGCCCTTCGTCGCGCTCGGGGTGGCCATCGGCTACACCTTCCGCGACGAGGTCGCCCAGATGGCCGCGATGAGCCTCTACTTCCTCATGTCGCTCCTGGGCGGCCTCTGGATGCCGGTGACGGTCTTCCCCGACTGGCTGGAGGCCGTCGGCACGACCCTGCCGACCTACCGCGCGGCGGAACTCTCCTGGCGCCTGCTCGCCGGTGAACAGCCGCTGACCTGGGGAGCCGTGCTTCTGCTCGGCTGGGCCGCGCTTTTCGGACTGGTCGCGGTCTGGCGCTACCGCCGGGTGAGCTGACCGTGACGGGTGGGGCACGCGTACCCGTCAAGCACATCCGCCTGGCGGCCGTCTCGGCCGTCGCCTTCCTCGGCTTCCCGCTCGCCGGCTTCCTCGCGGAGGGGCCGGGCGGGGTGCGGGCCGCGGTGGCGACGGCCGGGACGGCCGTCTTCGGCGCGCTCTTCGCCCGGGCCGTCTGGGTCGGCATCCGGCCCGCGCACTCGGGCCGGGGCACCCTCCCGCTGGTGGGGATGGCCGTCGTGGGGGCGGCGATGCTCACGGTCATGGGGATGGGCTGGCTTCTCACCGCCTCGTACTACCTCGCCGCAACCCTCCTGCTCGACCAGCCCCGGCGCAGATGGCTCCCCGGGCTGGCCACACTGATCATCGCCGATGTGGCGCTCGGGGTCTGGGTCGTCGAAGCCGATCCCGGCCGGGTGCTCTGGACGGTCCTGCAGATCGGTCTCTTCGGCCTGCTCACCCTGGGGGCGTACCGGATCGGCGACCTGTCCGGGCAGCTGCGCGCGGCCCAGGCCGAGGCCGAGGGCGCTGCGGTGGCCAGGGAACGGCTCCGCATCGCCAGGGACCTCCACGACATCCTCGGGCAGCGGCTGACCGAGGTGATCCTCAAGACCGAGCTCGCCGCCCGGCTGATCAAGCGGGATCCCGACCGCGCGGTGTCGGAGCTGACCGAGCTGTCCAAGGTGGCGCGGGGGGCGCTGGAGGACGTCAGGGCCACCGTCTCGGACTACCGGCGGATCTCCCTCGCCGGTGAACTCGCCGCAGCCCGCACCCTGATGCGCTCGGTCGGGGTGACGCTGGTGACCCGGGTCCCGGAGGTCTCGCTGCCCACCCCGCTTGACGAGATCGCCGCCTGCGCGGTACGGGAAGGTGTGACCAACGTCCTCCGCCACTCCGGCGCGCTCCGGTGCGAGATCAGCGTCGAATCGGGAGAGGCCCTGGTGGTCGCCGTCTCCGACGACGGCCCGGTACGGCAGGCGGCACCGGAGCGGGCCGCCGGTCCGGGGACCGGGCTGGCCGGGCTGGCCGAGCGGCTCGACGCGGTGGGGGGACGGCTCTCGGCCGGACGGGTGGGGGACAGGTTCGTCCTGCGCGCCGAGATCCCCGGGGAGCCCGGATGATCAGGGTCGTTCTGGCCGAGGACCAGAACCTGGTCCGGGGGGCACTCGCCGCGCTGCTGTCGCTCGAAGAGGACATCGAGGTGGTGGCCGAGGCCGCCGACGGCGAGGCGGCGGTGGCGGCCGCGCTCGAGCACCGGCCCGATGTGATCCTGCTCGACATCGAGATGCACCCGGTCGACGGGATCGAGGCGACCCGGCGGATCCGCGCGGCGCTGCCCGGGACCAAGGTGATGATCCTCACCACCTTCGGCCGGCCCGGCTACCTGCGCAGGGCGCTGGAGGCCGGCGCCTCCGGCTACCTCGTCAAGGACAGCAGCCCCGAGCGGCTCGCCGACGGGGTCCGCGGGGTCAGGGCCGGCCGGATCGTGGTCGACCCCGCGCTGGCCGTGGCGTCCCTGGAACGCGGTCCGGATCCGCTCACCGACCGGGAACGGGACGTGCTGCGGGTCGCCGCCACCGGGGTCGCGGTCACCGAGATCGCCAAAACGCTCAGCCTCTCCGCCGGCACGGTCCGGAACTACCTCTCCAGCGCGATCGCCAAGACCGGGACCGCGAACCGGATGGAGGCCGCCCTGCGCGCCAGGGAGAGCGGCTGGCTGTGATCCGGGACAGGCCGCGCGGCCGGAGTGGGGTTCCGGCGCCGTGTCTCTCTCGCCCGGTCAGGGGGTCGGCGGGCCGACCGCGATGGCGTCGAGCTCGAAGCGGCAGCCCGGGGCGCTCAGGTTGTTCACGGCGACCATGGTGGCGGCGGGGGTCCAGCCCCGGTAGTACTCGTCCATGGTGGCGTGCATCAGGTCGGCGTCGCGGATGTCGGTGATGTACTCCGTGGTCTTGACGACGTTTCGCCAGGTCAGCCCGAGGTGCTCCAGCACGCCCTGGATGTTGCGCATGACCCGGTGGGTCTGCTCCACGATGTCGTCGGGCAGCACGCACTCCTCGGGGACGTGCGGGTGGTTGTGGTACAGCGGCAATGCGGTGGCGCCCCCGAGGAAGTACATGGTGACGGGGGAGTCAACCTTGACCGCCGGGGCGTAGGGGAGTTCGGCCGCGCGGCTGGGAATCGTGTCGATGCGCTGGATGGCCATGGTTGTCGGCTCCTTGGTGAAAGGTAACGGTGAACTGAGTTGTCGGTGGAGAACCGGTCACATCCGGGTGTCCACGGTGACCGTCTTGCGGTGGGTGAAGCCGTCCAGCGCTCCCTCCCAGGAGAACTCCCGGCCGATGCCGCTCCGCCCGATCCCTCCGTAGCTGATCCCGGGGAGCTGGCCGAGCCCCCGGTTGACCTGTACCCATCCGGCGTCGATGGAGTGGGCGGTGCGCAGCGCGCGGCCGAGGTCACGGCCCCAGACGTAGGCGGCGAGCCCGTAGTGGGTGTCGTTGGCCATCCGTACGGCCTCGGCCTCGTCCCGCCAGGGCAGGGCGACGAGCACCGGTCCGAAGATCTCCTCGCGGACGATCCGCCAGGAGGGCTGTACCCGCGTGAAGACGGCCGGGGAGACGAACAGCCCGCGGTCCGGGCTCGAGGTCTGGGGGATCTCCCCGGTCAGGAGCCTGCCGCCGTCGGCGACCCCGGACTCGATGTAGCCGCGGATCCGCCCGTACTGCACCGGGTTGATGACCGTGCCGATGTCGGAGCCCTCGTCGAGCGGGTCGCCCATCCGGAGCCGGGAGATGGCCGTGACCACCCGGTCCAGGAACGAATCGAAGATCGACTCATGGACGAGGAGCCGCGAACCCGCCGTACAGGACTGGCCCTGCCGGGTGAAGCGCATGCCGTCGACGACCCCGGCCGCGACGGCGTCGGTGTCGGCGTCGGGGAAGACGACGGCCGGGCTCTTGCCGCCGAGTTCCAGGGAGACGGGGACGATGCGGTCGGCGGCGGCCCGCATTACGATCCGGCCGACCTCGGTGGAGCCGGTGAAGGAGAGCTTGGCCACGTCGGGGTGGGCGAGCAGGGCCGCCCCGGCCTCCTCCCCGTACCCGGTGACGACGTTCAGCACCCCGGGCGGGAGGTGCCGGGCGCAGATCCGGGCGAGCTCCAGCACGGCGAGCGGGGCGTCTTCCGCCGCTTTGAGCACCAGGGTGTTCCCGGTGGCCAGCGCCATGGCGATCTTCACACTCGCGAGCTGGACCGGGGCGTTCCACGGGATGATCCCGCCGACCACGCCGAGGGGTTCGCGGATCGTGTAGTTGAGCAGGCCGTCGCCGAGGGGGACGGTCTCGCCCTTGGCCTCACCGGCCACGCCGCCGAAGTAGCGGAAGAGCCGGGCGGCGCCGATCACCTCGGGCCGGGTCTGGCGCCGGATCGCGTTGCCGGTCTCGGTGGAGAGCAGCCTGGCGAGGCGCTCGGTCTCGGCCTCGACGTCGTCGGCGATCCGCAGCAGGGCGTGCCCGCGGTACGCGGGGTTCTCGCCGCGCCAGGCCGGAAACGCCGTGGCGGCCGATCGTACGGCGTGCGCGACGTCCTCGGCTCCGCCGCGCGGAACCCGGCCGGCGGGCCGTCTGCGGGCCGGGTCCTCCACCTCGATCCAGCCGCCGTCGGTGCCGGCCGACCACACCCCGCCGATCAGCATGAGGTACTCGTCGGTGCCGGCGGCCCTCGGGCTGGATGGCCTCATCACGCTCCAAAAGAGAATATTGGTTAGGCTCTATTAGCCTCTATTAGGCATCTTGTGGTTGTCAAGAGGATGTATCTGACTGTTGGTTATACTGGTTCCATGGCATTGCCAGTAGGTGTTCCCAAGGCCGAGGCGCTGGCCCGGTACGTCGACGAGCTGATCAACCAGCGGAGGCTCATGCCCGGTGAGCGGATCGCGACCAAGGACGAGCTCCGTCAGGAGACCGGGCTCGCCCGCGCGACCGTCAACGAGGCGGTCAGACTGCTCCAGTCGCAGGGGCGGATCCTGGTGCGTCCGGGTCCCGGCGGCGGCCTGTTCGTGGCGCACACCGACCCGGTCGTCCGTCTGGGGCAGACCCTGCTCGCGGTGCACAGCGAACCGGTCTCGGTCACCGACGCCGTCGCGGTCCGGGACGCCCTGGAGCCGCTGCTCGCCGCCGACGCGGCGCGGTTCCGCAGCGCCAGGGACATCGCCGACCTGCGGGTGCTGCTGGACGCCATGGCGGACGTGGTCGGCGATCCGGAGCGCTTCATCCGGGCGAACTGGCGGCTGCACGAGCGGATCGCGCAGATCGTCGGCAACCACATGCTCCAGACGATCTATCTGGGGCTCGCCCAGTTCATCCAGGACCAGGCCGTCGCCGTCGTCCCGGACATGTCGGCGAACGAGCACACGGAGTACAAGAAACACCGGCTCTACCTGCACATCGACCTCGTGCAGGCCATCATCGCGGGCGATCCCGAACAGGCCGCGGCCGCCGCGCGGAGGCACTCGCTGGAGATCCGTCCCGCGCAGGACATGCGCCCGGAGCAGACCGGAGCGGGTGTCTAGCCGATCTCCCGGTACGAATCACCGGCCCGGATCGGCGTACGGCCGGAACACCCTGGGTGCGGCGTCCCGGCCGATGCCGTGCGCGCCGGCGCGCGCATGGGTCTTACGCGTCGTCCACGACCGCGGTGCACTCGATCTCGATGAGCAGGCCGGGTAGCGCGAGGCCGGTCACCCCGACGATGGTCTGCGGCGGAGGCGGCGTGCCCTCGACGGCCTCGGCTACGGCCGAGGTGATCTCCTCCAGGGCGTGCGGCCGCGTGGTGTAGATGGTCCGCCGCACGATGTCGCCCCAGCCCACCCCGGCCGCGTCCATGGCGAGCTTGAGGTTGCGCATCGAGACCAGCGCCTGGGTGCGCAGGTCCCCTTCACCGACGATCTTGAGGTCGTCGTCGAGGGCGACCTGGCCGGCGAAAAAGATCTGCTTGCTTCCCCGGGCGATCGCGATGTGGCTGTAGCTGGTGGCGGGGTGCATCTGCGGCGGGTTGAACAGCTCTCGTGCCATGTCCGGTGTTCCTCCATGGATCCTGGGGTGGGCAGGCGATGTGCCCGATATCCTGAAACAGGTATAACCAAAACAGCTTCGGCGATCCCTTGACAAGGGTCTTCTCCGCGACTAATCCTAATTGAGTCTAATCAATAGGACCCACAGGAGTCACTGTGCCGACTATAGAACGCCTTGCCCACGTCGGTGTCCACGTCCGCGACCTGGACCGGTCCGTGGCCTTCTACCGCGACGTCCTGGGCCTGCAGGTGAGCGACGACGACGCCGAGCACGGGATGGTCTTCCTCAGCTCCCGGCCCGACGTCGAGCATCACGAGGTGCTGCTGTGCGGCGGCCGGACCTCACCGGACGGGGAGCTCTGGCTGCAGCAGATCTCCTTCCGCTGCCCCACCCTGGAGGACGTCCTCGCCTACTACCGGCGGTTCGTCGAGCACGACGTGAAGATCGAGTACACCGTCACCCACGGCAACGCCATCGGGGTCTACTTCTACGACCCGGACGGCAACCGCCTCGAGGTCTACTGGCCGACCGGGCTCGTCGCACGCCAGGGCTACCTGGAGGGGCTCGACTTCACCCTTCCCGCGGACGTGCTGCTGGAGCAGGTGCGCAAGTCGGTGGCCGAGCACGGTGAGACCGGCTACGTGGACATGCGTCTGCTCGGCGGCATCGACGTCGGGCAGTCCGACTCCTGAGCACAGCCCGCTCAAGGAGGCCGTCATGGACGCCGCACTGCTGCTGCTCCGAGTCGTCTTGGGGATCATCCTCGTCTGCCATGCCGCGCAGAAGTCGCTCGGCTGGTTCCGAGGGCCAGGGCTCAACGGGAGCGCGATCTTCTTCGAGTCACTCGGGCACCGTCCCGGGCGGATCATGACGATTCTCGCGGCGGTCTGCGAGCTGACCGCGGGGACGCTGTTCCTCCTCGGGCTGTTCACGCCGCTCGCCGCCGCCGTCGCCGGGGGCACGATGCTCGTGGCGGGACTCTCCATGATCGCGAAAGCGGGCGTCTTCTGGAACGTCCTCGGCGGCGGTGAGTACCCCTTCGTTCTGGCGATGCTCTGCATCGCGCTCGGTCTGAGCGGACCGGGCGCCTGGTCGCTGGACGCCGTCCTCTTCAACCCGTGGCCCCCCGCGGCCGGGATCGCGGCAGCCGTACTCGCTGTCGTGTCCGCCGCGCTCGCCATGGTGAACACGAGAATTGCCAGGAAAGGCCAAGCCCCATGAGATTGATCGGATATCGGGACGGCGAGACCCGGTACATCGGCGCCGTCGAGGGCGACACGGTGCTGCCCATCGCCACCCTCGACGACTTTTACACCGACCCGGCCGGTCGGCTGGAGCAGGCACAAGGCTCCCAGGCCGCCCGGCTCGCCCTCAGCGGCCTCTCCCAGGTGCCGCCGGTGCCGATGACCGCCAAGGTGTTCTGCGTCGGGCTCAACTACCGTGCGCACGCCGAGGAGGCGGGCGCCACCGTCCCCGACCACCCGACCGTGTTCGGCCGCTGGCACTCCACCCTGGTCGGCGACGGGGAATCGATTCCGGTGCCCTCCACCGAGCACGGACTCGACTGGGAGGTCGAGCTGGCGGTGGTGATCGGCGAGACGCTGATCGACGCCGATGAGGGGTCCGCGCCGCAGGCCGTACTCGGCTACACCGCCTTCAACGACGTCAGCGCGCGGAGCCGGCAGTTCGACACCACCCAGTGGACGCTCGGCAAGAACCCCGACAAGAGCGCCCCCATCGGCCCGGTCCTGGTCACCGCCGACGAATGGGACAGCGGGCGCGACCACCGCCTCACCACCAAGGTGAACGGCGAGCTGATGCAGTCCGGCTACACCTCCGACATGATCTTCTCGATCGGGCGGGTGCTCTCCTACATCTCCCAGACCTCCACCCTGCGCCCCGGCGACGTGGTCGCGCTCGGCACCCCGGAGGGTGTCGGCTTCACCCGGACGCCCCCGAGGCTTCTCGTCCCCGGTGACGTGGTGGAGGTCGAGGTCGAGGGCATCGGCGTGCTCAGCAACCCGATCACAGGTGTGGCGGGCCGGTCGTGACCCTGACGGCCGATGGGCTTCCGGCCCTGGTCCGGGGGGATCCGGCCTTCGCGGCGGAGACTCTCGGCTACAACCGCGCGTGGCGGCCCGACCCGGAGCTGGTGGTCCGGGCGACCGGTCCGGCCGACGTCGCCGCGGCCGTCGCCTTCGGGGCGGCACGGGGACTCGGCGTCGCCGTCCAGTCCACCGGGCACGGGCTCGTCGGAGATCTCGGCGGGTCGCTGCTGATCAGCACCCGGCGGATGAAGGGCCTCGCGGTCGACCCCCGGGCCCGTACCGTCACGGTGCAGGCCGGTGTGGTCTGGGCCGAGGTGATCGAGGCGGCGCGGCCGTACGGGCTGGCGCCGCTCAACGGGTCCTTTCCCGGGGCCGGCGTCATGGGCTTCACCCTCGGCGGCGGGCTTGGACCGATGTCGCGCAGGTACGGCTACGCGGCCGACCACGTGCGGTCCGTGGAGCTGGTCACCGCGGACGGAACGTTCCACACGGTGAGCCCGGAGCGTGAACCCGACCTGTTCTGGGGAGTGCGCGGCGGCAAGGGAAACCTGGGTGTGGCGACCGCCCTGACGATCGGGCTCGTCCCGGTCACCCGGCTCTACGGCGGCGGGATCCACTTCCGGGGGGAGTCGGCGCCCGAGGTGCTGCACGCCTACCGCGAGTGGATCGAGGACCTTCCCGAGGAGACGACGACGTCGGTCGCCCTCCTGCGGATGCCGGAGGCCCCCGAGCTGCCCGAGCCGTTGCGCGGCGCGTTCGTCGTCCACCTGCGCATCGCCCACCTCGGCGACCCCCGGCTCGGCGAGGCACTCCTCGCCCCGATGCGGCGGGCGGGCCGGGTCCTCATCGACGACGTCCGCGACATGCCGTACACCGAGATCGCCTCGATCCACAACGACCCGCCCGACCCGCAGCCGTTCTGGGAGGGCAGCTCCCTGCTCGCCCGGCTCTCCGCCGGCTCCGTCGAGGAGCTGCTGCGGCTGGCCGGCCCCGGTGCGGAGCTTCCCCTGGCCATGGTGGAGCTGCGGCACCTCGGCGGCGCGGCACGGCGCGCACCCGAGGTCCCGAACGCGGTCTGCGGGCGGGACGCGGAGTTCTGCCTGCTCGCCGTGGGCGACGCCACGGAGGAGGCGGCCCGGGCCGGGGCGCGGGTGCTGGACGCGCTCGCCGCCGACTCCACCGGGGGCACCCTGCTCAACTTCCAGGGCACCGCGTTCGACGACCTCCACCGGGCCTACTCGGCCGAGACCTATTCCCGGCTGCGGGAGCTCAAGCGGATCCACGACCCCGGCAACCTCTTCAGGTTCGGCCACGTGGTCCCCGCGGCGGGGGAGGACCGGTGACCTCCACACTCCTGTACGGCGGCGCCGTGCACACCCTCGGCGACGCGGGGGAAACCCACGAGGCGATCCTGCTGCGTGACGGCAAGGTGGCCGCCGTCGGGCGCCACGACGAGCTGAGACCGCATCTCGGCCGGGATGGGACCGCGATCGACCTGCGGGGCCTCACCGCGATGCCCGGGCTCGTCGACATTCACCCGCACCTCATCCAGCACGCCGGGCAGATGGCGGCGATCGTCGACCTGACCGACGCGGTCGACCACGACGACATCGTCCGCCGAATCGCCGAACGCGCGGCCACCACTCCACCCGGAACCTGGATCGTCACCAGCCCGGTGGGGGAGCCCTTCTACTTCATCCGCCGTTCCTACCGCGACCTGAAGGAGCGTGTCCTTCCCGACCGCCACATCCTGGACCGCGCGACCGACCGGCACCCGGTGCTGATCCAGGCGTGGGCGCCGGTCACCCCGAACATCTGCGCGTTCAACACCGCGGGACTGCGCGCGGTCGGGATCACCGACCTCATTCCGGATCGGGTCTGCGACGTCTGGATCGACAAGGACCACAACGGGGCCGCCACCGGCATCCTGCGGGGATCCGTCAACCAGATCTACAACTACGACCCGTTCTGGACCCAGATCCTGAACCGGCTGCCCCGCCCGGCGGTGGACCTCTTCTCCGCCACCCGCAAGGCGATGGCGACCTACAACCGGCGCGGGGTCACCACGGTCTACGAGCCGCACAACATGACCGCCGACTACCTCTCGGTCTATCGGCACCTGCACGCCGAGCGGCGGCTCACCACCCGGGTGGGGATCTCCATGGAGGTGGAGATGTGCGCCCGGCCGCCGTTCCAGCCCGCGAGCATGGCCGAGTTCGGCGAGCTCATGCGCCGGGGGCACGCCGAGCTCACCGGTGGCGACTCCACACTGTGGATGGTCGGCCTCACTCTGGCCGCCTCCGGTGGGCCGGGATGGCCGGGACACATGGTCATGCCCGAGCCCTACGCCGACCCGTACGGGCGCCCCACCAAGGGCACCGCGTTCATCTCGGCGGAGAAGATCCGCGCTTTCGCCGAGTACTGCCTGGAGCACGACATCCGGGCCAACCTTCTCGCCGCCGGCTACTCCGACCACGAGGACGTCCTCGGTGTGCTGGAGGACCCGGAACTGGCCGGCCGGATCCGCGGGAGGCACTGGATCGTGCAGCACGCCCCGCTGATCACCGAGCCGCAGGCCCGGCGCTACCGCGCACTCGGGTTCGACCTCACCACCTGCGCGGGCTTCTCCTGGGCGAAAGGGGAGATCTACGGGGAGAGAATGGGACGGCACGTCTGGCGTGACCTGGTGCCGTTCAAACGACTGCTCGACGCCGGGCTGGACGTGGCCTGCGGATCCGATTGGGGACCGAAGAACGCGTTCGAGCAGATCCAGCTCGCCCAGACGGGTGTCTTCGCGGCGAGCGGGCGGAGCAACGCCTCGCCCGACCACACCGTCGACCGCGGCCAGGCCGTCCACATGTGGACCGGTGCCGGGGGCCGCGTCCTGCGCCGTCCCGGGCTCGGCCACCTGAACCCCGGCGCGTACGGGGACCTCATCGTCGTCGACCGTGACCCGCTGAACTGCGATATCGCGGATCTGCCGGGCACCGAAGTCGAGCTGACGCTTCTCGGGGGAGAGATCGTGCACAACTCCGGCCGGCTGGACGTCTGACCACCGGCCCCGACACCACCCGAAGCTCTTCCCCATGGGGACATCCGGCCCAAGGAGGCCTGCGATGCGGCAGAACACCGACTCGCCACCCGCCAAGCGCCCACTGAGTGCCCGGCGCGTCGTGGCGGCCTGTATGGCGGGCACCACGATCGAGTGGTACGACTTCTACATCTACGGCATGGCCGCGGCGCTCGTCTTCGGCCCCCAGTACTTTCCCTCGCTGTCCCCGCTCGCCGGGACGCTCGCCGCGTTCGGCACCTTCGCAGTCGGCTTCGGCGCCCGGCCGCTCGGCGGCATCGTCCTCGGACATTTCGGCGACCGGATCGGGCGTAAGTCCATCCTCGTCTGGTCGCTGCTGCTCATGGGCGGCTCGACGTTCGCGATCGGCCTGCTCCCCACCTACGAGCAGATCGGCATCTGGGCACCGATCCTCCTGGTCACCCTGCGCTTCCTTCAGGGCGCCGGGCTCGGCGGGGAGTGGGGCGGGGCGGCGCTGATGGCCGTCGAACACGCGCCCCCGAACAAGCGCGGCCTGTACGGCAGTTTCATCTCCATGGGCATTCCGGCGGGTCTGGTCCTGTCCAACCTGGTGTTCCTGGTCATGGCGCAGGTCGCGCCGGGCGACTCCTTCGCCACCTGGGGCTGGCGGGTGCCGTTCCTGCTGAGCATCGTCCTGGTGCTCGTCGGCCTCTGGGTCCGGCTCGGGGTCGAGGAGAGCCCGCTCTTCAAGCAGTCGCAGCACCAGAAGAAGGCGGAGAAGGAGCAGAGCCTCCCGATCGCCACGGTGCTCCGCCGCTACCCCAAGCAGGTGGCCCTCGCCGCCGGGACCTACATCGGCAACAGCGGGGTCGGCTACATCGTCATCGTGTACCTGCTGACCTACGGCACGACCGTCCTGAAACTCCCGCGCCAGCAGATCCTCACCTACATCCTGATCAGCATGGCCACGATGGGGGCGGCCATCATCGCCGCGGCGATCCTGTCGGACCGGTACGGCCGCAGGAGGGTCTCCCTGGCCGGCGCGGTGCTCTCGGTGATGTGGGCGGCGGTCTTCTTCCCGCTCGTGGACACCGGCCAGGGCTGGGCCATCCTGCTCGCGGTGATCGGCATGAACTCCTTCTCCGGGATTCTGTTCGGCCCGCAGGCCGCGCTCTTCGCCGAGCTGTTCAGCACCGAGGTCCGCTACAGCGGCATCTCCATCGGCTACCAGCTGGGAGCGCTGCTGGGTGGCGCGCTGGCCCCGATCACCGCGACCGCGCTGTACGGCCTGACGGGTACGTCCCAGCTGATCACGATCTATATGGTGGGAATCTGTGTGATAAGTCTGGCTTGCTTCCTGGGGCTCACCGAGACCCGGCGGCGCGATCTCTCGGCGGACCCGGCGGAGGAGCCGCAGCGGACTCCCCCGAAAGGGGACGTCGTCCCCGTGAAAGCGTGAGGTCATGGAGATAACCACCCGTCCGGAACTCACCGGGACGTTCGGCATGGTCGCCACGTCGCACTGGCTGGCCAGCGGGGTCGGCATGGCCATCCTGGAGGGCGGCGGCAACGCCTTCGACGCCGTCGTCGCCGCCGCGTTCACCCTCCAGGTGGTCGAACCCCAGCAGAACGGTCCCGGAGGCGACCTCCCGGTCATCTTCTCCCGAGCCGGAGACCCCACCCCGGCGGTGCTCTGCGGGCAGGGACCCGCCCCCGCCGGGGCCACCCTCGACCACTTCCGCGCCCTCGGGCTCGACCTGGTCCCCGGCGCGGGGCCGCTCGCCGCCGCGGTCCCCGGGGCCACCCCCGCCCTGCTCACCCTCCTGCGCGACCACGGCACCCGGCACCTGCGCGACGTACTCGGCCCCGCCGCCGACTACGCGCGGTCCGGCTTCCCCGCCACCGCGAACATGGTGGAGACCGTCACCTCGGTGGCGGAGCTGTTCCGCGACCACTGGCCCACCTCCGCCGCCGTCTACCTCCCCGGAGGCCGGCCACCGGTTCCGGGCGGCAGGTTCGGCAACCCCGCGCTGGCCGCCACCTATGAGCGGCTGCTCGCCGAGGCGGAGGCCGCCGGGCCCGGCCGGGAGAACGAGATCGACGCCGCGCTGCGCGCCTGGTCGCACGGGTTCGTCGCCGAGGCGGTGGACGCCTTCGCCGCCCTGCCCTGGCGGGACTCCTCCGGGGAGCCCCACGCCGGGGTGCTCACCGGGGAAGACATGGCCGGCTGGGAACCCTCCTACGAGGAGCCGGCGACCCTGGAGTTCCGGGGGCACACGGTGTGCAAGCCCGGGCCGTGGAGCCAGGGACCGGTCCTGCTCCAGCAGCTCGCCCTGCTGGCGGACGCCGACCTGCGGCCGGGCACCGTCGGCTACGCGCACACCGTGATCGAGGGCGCCAAACTCGCCTTCGCCGACCGCGAGGCCTGGTACGGCGACAGCGCCGAGGTGCCGCTCGGCGAACTGCTCGCGGCGCCGTACACCGCCTCCCGCAGGCAGCTCATCGGCGAGACGGCCTCCACCCTGCTGCGGCCGGGCTCGCCCGGCGGCCGGGTTCCGCGGCTGCCCGGTCTGGGGCACGGACCAGGGGTCGCGGCCGACGGGAGCACCGGGGAGCCGACCCTCGCCCACGGCCTGCGCCTGCCGGACGCCGTCACGGCCCCCGGCGCCGTCGGCGGGGACACCGTGCACGCCGCCGTCGCCGACCGGTGGGGCAACCTCGTCGCCGCGATGCCGAGCGGAGGCTGGCTGCACTCCTCGCCGATCATCCCCGAGCTCGGTTTCCCGCTCGGCACCCGGCTGCAGATGACCTGGCTCCAGGAGGGGCTCGCCTCCTCACTGGTGCCGGGCCGCCGGCCCCGCACCACTCTGTCGCCTTCGCTGGTGCTGCGGGACGGCGAGCCGGTCCTCGCGTTCGGGTCACCCGGTGGGGATCAGCAGGACCAATGGCAGCTGCTCTTCCTCCTCAACCACCTGGTCGGCGGGATGAACCTGCAGGCCGCCGTGGACGCGCCGACCTTCCACTCCACGCACTTCCCGGCCTCCTTCTACCCCCGGGACGCCAGGCCCGGGCAGATCGTGGCCGAGACGAGCCTGGGCGAGGAGGTGCTGCGCGAGCTGGAACGGCGCGGCCACGAGGTGGTCCGGGCCCCCGCCTGGTCGCTCAGCCGGATGTGCGCGGTCGGCCGCGACCCGGCCACCGGCTTCCTCCGTGCGGCGGCCGACCCCCGCGGCGGCCACGCCTACGCGGCCGGCCGATGACCCGGCCGGCATCGAGGTGTGCCCGGAACGCCGGCGCGGGATCTCACGCGTTCTCCCCACATCCCTCTCTCGGATGATCGTTGCGCTGTGCGTATCCCGGAGGGAGTGCACATCACGATGATCACCCGAGGATGGGTCCGACAGGCGTTCCGTGGTGATCGTTGCGCTGTGTGCGCCCTTCAGGAGCCACACACCGCAACGATCACGTGGTGGATCTGCAGGATCCCGCCCCAGGTGGGGCGCACTGTCGCCCGACAGCCCTCCATGAAAGGACCGTTCCAAGCCTCATGTCCGCCTCCGAACTCATCGACGGGCTGCCGCCGATCGACCTCGGTCACTGGGCCGCCGCGGTCGCGCCCATCGCGGTCCTGCTCGGCCTGGTGCTGTGGGGGCGGTGGTCGACGGCGGTGAACGGGCTGATCACCCTGGGCACCGCGGTCGGAATCGCCGCGCTCCTGTTCGGCGCGGGGCCGCAGGTGCTCCTCGTCGGCGTCGGTAAAGGCCTGTGGGTCGGGGTGTGGATCCTCTGCGTGGTGCTCTCCGCGCTCTTCCTGCACCACTGCACCACCCGGATGGGCCTGGACCGGCCGGGAGGGCTCCTCCGGCGCATCCTGCCGTACGACGTCGAGAACGTCCTCGTCATCGCCTGGGTGTTCGCCTCGCTCGTCCAGGGGGTCGCCGGATTCGGCGTGCCCATCGCCGTCGCGGCGCCCCTGCTCGTCGCGATGGGAATCAAGCCGGTCCTCGCCGTGGCGATGCCGCTCGTCGGCTACCACTGGTCGGTCGGCTTCGGCTCGATGGGCTCCTCCTTCTACATGGGATCGCTCACCGCGGGCCTGGACGCCGGACAGACCGCCCGGTACGCCGTGGAAAGCTCCCTCCTGCTCGGCGTCAACGCGCTCATCGCCGGGATCCTGGTCGCCTTCCTGCACAGCGGGTGGCGGGGGATCGTCCGGGCCTGGCGGGTCCTGCTCGTCTGCGGGCCGCTGATGGCCGGTGCCCAGGCGCTCGCGGTACGGGCGGAGCCGGCCATCGGCGCCCTCGCCGCCGGGGTCGCCGGAATCGCCGGGGTCGCGCTGCTCCGATGGCTCGGCCGGGCCCGGCGGTCACGGGACAGGGTCGCGATCTCCCCAGGGCCGGTTCGACAGGGAACGCCGCCGACCACGGCCGGCCAGACCCCGGTCGTGGGCCCGGGGGCTCTTCACCAGGATGGGCGCAGGGATGCCCTGCTCCGGGTGGAGGAAACCGCGGGTGCGGGTTCACCGGGGTCCGCGAGCTCGGCTCGGATGGATTCGGGACCGCGGTCGGCGGGAAGCGTGGAAGCGCTCGCCTCGGAGCCAGGTGGTGGCGGCCCGGTTGCCGGGAAAGCCGGAACCGGGGAGAGCGACGCCGAACCCGGCGCAGCCGTATGGTCCGGAGCCGGGTCACCGCAGGCCAGGATGGACGGATCGATCGCGGCGCGGGGGAGGAAGCCCCGGGAGGCGCATCCGGCGCTCGCGTTCGTGCCGTACGGGCTGCTCTTCCTGCTCGCCCTCGCGGTCTACGTCCCCGGCCCCTCCCGGGATTGGGTCAAGACCCATCTGCTCGTCGGGCCGTCCTTCCCCACCACCCAGACGGCGTACGGGCTGGTCAACGAGCCGGTGCAGACCTACACCCCGATCGCGCTCCTCGGCCATCCCGCTTTCTACGTCCTGGTCGCGGCGGCGGGCGGCCTGCTCGTCTGGCGGCTGCTCGGGCACTGGCCGAAAGGCGGCCTCCGGACCACGACCGCCGCCTGGGCGGGGCAGGCCAAGAAGTCGGTGACCTCGATCCTCGCCCTCACCGCCGTGGCCAACCTGATGACCGACACCGGCATGATCCGCATGGTGGCGGTGGGCACGGCCGAGGTCCTCGGCGGGGCCTACCCGCTCGTGGCCCCCCTGGTCGGCCTGATCGGCGCCTTCCTCACCGGCTCGACGACCTCGTCCAACACGCTGTTCGCCTCCTTCCAGCGCGACGTCGCCGACCAGCTCGCCCTCCCGCCGTCCACCCTGCTCGCCGCCCAGCTGGCCGGCGGCAACATCGGCAACTCGCTCGCCCCCGTCACCACGGCCATCGGCGCGCTCTCCCTCGGCGACCGCACCCTCACCGCCCCCGCGCTCCGCCGTACCCTCACCCTCTCCTGGCTCCTCCTCACCGCGACGATCGCCCTCACCTTCGCCCTTCTGCACGTGTTCTAGGGTGAGTGATCGCCGGGCGACACGTCCGTGCGTCCTGGCCACTGGCGCGGGGTGTCACCGGACATGGGCGGTGTACGCAGCGTCCCCCGGCTTGGGCATCGGCGTCGATCTGTTGTGGACGAATGTACTCAGCTATGGCGAATGTGATTGTTCGTGGCTTTTTCCGGACATGAATAGTCGATGAAAGTGCGAAAAATCCGTGGATGGGTGGTATTGGATTTCTCGGGAGATCTGCGGAACCACGGCTCCCGCGGCGTGTTACGTGACAGACGTTTGATGTCTCCCGTCCCGTCGCCCTAGGTTTCCTGGTCACGGGAATCGGCACCGGTATCTCGTGATCAGGAGACCTACCGTGTACGCATGGAAGGTCGCCTTCCTGAACGAGGCCTTGACCAAACATGTCGCCCGGTTGAGGCTTGTGGCGAGATGGCCGGCAAAACTCGACCTTGGAGGCAGCCATGGCGCTACGGCTCATCGGCATCGATCCTGACACGGCAGGAGGCAACTGCCCCTCCGTTTGGGTCGACGAGTCCTCGGGGGACCTGCTTTTTCAGGGATGGGAGGTGACGGATCGCGCTACTCTGGACGAAGTCGCAGCCAAGAGCCCGATCACCGCGCACGAGAAGGTCGTCAGATTGCCTGCACGTATGCGCGCGATCATTCAGGAGGCAAGCGGTGGAGGAGCGGCCAACCTTCAGTGAACTGTTCGCCGGGTGCGTACGCTCAGCGGTGCATCTGGAGATGCGGGACATGTATACACCGGACGACCCGGTATATCTCGACTGGAAGGCCGACGTCCCTGTCAATGCGGTCGAGCGCTGGCGGGAATGGTATGACTTGATCGTGGCCACTGTGGCTCGCGGAGTACAAGTGCGTCGTGCCCGTATTATCTCGGAACCGATTACCGACTTCATCCGCCATGAGTATGACCTGACGGCCGATCTGAACATCGCCGCAGGTGAACGGGTGCGGTGGCTCCCTCGACGTCACGCGTCAGGTTTGGCGTTACCGGGCAATGACTTCTGGGTATTCGACGATCAACTTGTCAGATTCGGGCATTTCGCTGGTGATGGTACATATCTCTTCCAGGAGATCACCAAAGAGTCAGACGTCGTGAAGCTCTGTGTGGCTGCCTTCGAATCCGTGTGGGAACGGGCTGTCGATCACAAGGATTACCACCCCGGCTGAGAGTAGGCGATGATCTCGCAGTCAAGCTCCACGAACGATTTCACCGGCGAAGCTGAGACTGTGGTACAAGCGGGAGTCGTGTATGGCGGGGTGCATCTTCATCGTGCCCACCGGGCGTTTCCAGCACCCCATCAGCTGCCTCTAAACCCTTCCGGCTTTGTCAATCGGAAGGGTGATTTGTACCAGCTTGACCGGTTCCTTATTGCGCGTTTCGGTTCTGACGAACAGGGAAGTATGCCGGCCGGAGTCTCCATAGTGTCCGGCCCGCCCGGGGTAGGAAAGACGGCCCTTGCGGTGCACTGGGCCCATCGCGTCCGCGATGAGTTCCCAGACGGTGATCTTTACATCGACATGCAAGGGTTCGCCACAGGAGCACCACTCTCCACGGAAGTAGCGCTCGATGCCTTCCTCCGCTGCTTGCAGGTTCCCCCCGAAGATATTCCGGACACACTGGCGGGTCGGTCCGCACTCTTCAGGTCGTTGCTGGATGGGAAGCGTGCCCTCATTCTCGTGGACAACGCTTCCTCGTCCGCCCAAGTGCGCCATCTGATTCCGGGGTCACATCGGTGTTTTACCCTGGTAACCAGCAGGAACACCCTCTCTGGACTGGTGGTGAGGGAAGGAGCACTACCTGTGACCCTGGATGTTCTGTCTCCCGAGGAGTCCGTTCTTCTTCTTTCGGAAGTGATAGGAGCGGATAGAGTCAGAGCTGAGCAGGATATTGCTCTGCGAGTTGCGCAGCTGTGTGGCTGTTTACCACTTGCGCTCAGGGTGGTTGGGGAGCGTGCGGTCGGCCGCCCATTGGTGTCATTAAAAAACTTGCTTGATGAACTGATTGGTGAGCAGCGGAGGCTTGATGAGCTTGCTTCGGTAGAGGATGAGCTCAGCGATACGCGTGCGGTCTTCTCCTGGTCCTATCAGGCGCTGACTCCAGAACTCATGCGAGCGTTCAGACTGCTTGGCTTGTTCGAAGGAAGAGAAATAGGGGTCGGGGCCGCTGCTGCTTTGATCGGGGTTGGAATGGCGACCGCCAAACGACAGTTGCAGGCGCTCACGGGTGTCCATCTTCTCCAGGAAGTATCTGCAAATCGTTTTCAGTTTCACGCTCTGCTCAGGTTGTATTCGAGGGAGCGTGCATTTGTGCAAGACTCGCAAATGGAGCGCACGAAGGCTGTGCGTCGGTTGCTGTCCTGGTATCTCCTGACTTCCAATAATGCAAGATCGGCTATCCTGCCATTCTTGCCGCAGATTCCACTTGTTCCCGCAAACCAGATTGATCTGGTCGATGATTATGGTAGTGCACCGGAAGCTATGGCCTGGTTTGACGTAGAAAGACCGAATATACTTGCGGCAATGCGTCAGGCGATCGAACTTGGCCAGTTTGATATCGGATGGAAGCTGGCGTTCGTGACCACGGGGTTCTTTGAGCTTCGCTCCTATTGGAAGGAGTGGGAGGAGAATCATCGAAACGGCCTTGCAGCTGCGGTTTCGCTGGGGGATGGTCTTGGTGAGGCGGTCAATTTACTAATGCTGGGTGATATCGCATGGCGATCTCGGCGGTTTGATGAGTCCATGTCAAGTTATCAGCGTGCCGCAGAAGTCGGCCGCAGTACTTCCGAGGGCTGGGTGGAAGGATTCGCCCTCCGTGGTCAAGGCCTTATATGCGAAGAGCGAGGCGACTTCAACGAGGCATCCGAACTCTTCCAGTCCTCGCTTCGCATATTCCGGTCAACCGGATTTCGTCGAGGAGAGGGGATGTCACTGCTTAGCCTGGGAAGGTGTGAACGGGCAATCGGAGATCTGGCGCAGGCGGTGGCACTTGGTGCGGAAGCCGTGAGGATCTTTGATGAGATCGGCGATATATGGACCTCGGCATGGGGAAGGCTGTCGCTAGCCGAAATCCTTATGGAGATGGGGTCGGATGCCGATGCGATGGAAATTCTCCGTATGTCCGGGGAGGTGTTTCGAGAGTTTGAGGATCACCGTAGTGAGGCCCAAGCGCTTTTATGGCTAGGTGAGCTTCTTCTTCGTCAAAATGACAAATCCGGTGCGCGAGAGTGTTGGAGCAGAGTACTGGAGATATATGAATCCTTGGGGGATCCGGACACGGCTGACATCCGAAACCGAATGGATGGACTAGGCGTTGAACACTGATATCGGTGCAATCTGGAGTTCTATGAACTGAGACGTGACGCGAGGGTTGGGTTGGCTTCTTCACCCAGCCGACCGGGAACCGGATCCGGTCGAGCCCTCCGAAGAAGGGGGCGCGGATGTTCGGGCCACGGTCTGTACTTGCTCAGGGGGTGTCGCCGGGAGGCGGAGGCGGAAGGTGGTGCCGGGGGCGGTGGGGTCGCAGGCGGCCTCGACGTCGCCGCCGTGGGCTTCGGCGACGGCCGCGACGATGGCCAGGCCCAGGCCGGAGCCGCCGCGGCCCCGGGATCTGCCCCGGTCGGTGCGGTAGAAGCGTTCGAAGACCCGGACGCGTTCCTCGGGGGTGAGGCCGGGGCCTTCGTCGGCCACCTCCAGGACGGCCATGCCCGCGGACTCGGTGAGGCGCAGGCGCGCCGGGGTGCCCTCCGGGGTGTGCCGGATCACGTTGGAGAGCAGGTTGCCGAAGACCTGCCGGAGCCGGGCCTCGTCCCCGTACACCTCAACGGGTTCCGGGCAGTCCAGTGCGAACCGACGCCCGGGGGCGACGGCCCGGGCGTCGGCGACGGCGTCGGCGGCGAGGGCGGCCAGGTCGACGGGTTCGGACTCCAGCGGCCGTCCCTCGTCGAGCCTGGTCAGCAGGAGCATCTCGTCCACGAGGGACCCCATCCGCTCGGCTTCCGACTCGATCCGGCTCATGACCTTGGCGAGGTCGTCCGGCCGGTGCGCCGCGCCCCGGCGGAACAGCTCGGCGTAGCCGCGGATGGTCGCCACCGGGGTGCGCAGCTCGTGCGAGGCGTCGGCGAGGAACCGGCGCAGCCGCTCCTCCGAGGACTCCCGCTTGCGGAACGCGGACTCGATCTGCCCGAGCATGGCGTTGAGCGCCAGCCCCAGCCGGCCGACCTCGGTCCGGGGCCGGGTGACGTCGACCCGGCGGGTGAGGTCGCCGGAGCCGATGGCCGCGGCGGTCTCGGCGATCCGGTTCAGCGGGCGCAGGCTTCGCCGGACGAAACGCAGCGCGAGCAGCCCTACGGCGACCAGCGCCGTGAACGTGAAGAATCCGGCGATCTTGGCGGTCTTGCCGAGCAGCTCGTCCGCCTCCCGCATCCGCTTGCCGACCAGGAGTATCCGCTGGTCGGGCAGGGACGCGGTGCGCACCAGCCACTCCCCGGCCCGCCGGAACCGCTCTTCGCCCGGCTCCGGGACCAGGTGGCGGGTGAGGCCGTCGCCGAGCCGGGGCGGGGCGCCCAGCGCCCAGGTCTGGATGGGCTTCCCGCTGCGCTCGTAGGTGGCGAAGAACGAGGGGGCGTCACCGCCCGCGGCGACCGCCTGCCAGGTGCGGACGATGTCGTCCCGGGGATCCGGCGTGCGGAACCGCCCGTTCACGACCGTGCGCCCGAACTCCTCGGCGGCGGCGGCCAGCTCCAGGTTCTCCCCCCGGTCCTTCCAGTCCTTGATGGCCCCGAGGGTGGCTCCCAGCGAGCAGGTGAGAGCCAGGAAAAGCAGGCTGATCAGCGTCAGCACCAGCCGGATCCACAGGGACACGACTCACCCCCGGGGGACCGGCATGCGGATGACGTATCCGATGCGGGGAACGGTGTGGATCAACGGAGGGTCGAAGGCGTCGATCTTGCGGCGGAGGTAGCTGATGTAGGTCTGGATGACGCCGTCGTTCCCGCTGAGCTCGTCCTCCCAGACGTTGTCCAGGATCTGGCGTTTGGAGATGACCCGCCCGGCGTTCACGGTCAGATAGTGCAGCAGCCGGAACTCGGTGGGGGAGAGGGTGATCGGCACCCCGTGCCGGTACACCTGGTGGGCGTCCTCGTCGATCTCCAGATCGGCGAAGACCACCCGCCCGCCGTCCCGGTCGTCGGGCTGGGTGCGGCGAAGCACGGCTCTGATCCGGGCGACCAGCTCGTCGAGGCTGAAAGGCTTGGTGAGGTAGTCGTCGCCCCCCACGGTCAGCCCGCGCACCTTGTCCTCCACGGTGTCCCGGGCGGTGAGGAAGACCACCGGCGCCTGGCAGCGCTCACTGCGCAGCCGGCGGCACAGCTCCAGCCCCGACCCGTCCCCCAGCATGATGTCCAGCACGATCAGATCCGGGTTGAACGCTCGCAGCCGGGACTGCGCCTGCTCCGCCGAGCCCGCGAGCTCGGTCTCGAAGCCCTCGTAGCGCAGGGCGGTGCCCACCAGGTCGGCGAGGAACGGCTCGTCGTCGACGACGAGGATTCGGGAGGCTCTCTCTTTCACATCCCCAGTCTCACCCACCGATCCCGGACGAAGACCCGGAAAACCTCAGGATCCGTACGGCCTTGTGGCCGCCCGCGGCCGTACTGCGGCATCGCCCCAGCCGGGCGAGACCCCAAGCCGCCGCAGGCCGTACCGGACTCGGGGCTTTGTGAGCAGGTACGGCCTGCGGCGGCTTGAGGGGTCGCGGGCCGGAGCAGACGCAGGCCGTGGCGGGGTCAGAAGAGGAACGGGGCCGGGAAGTCGGTCCAGCCGGATCGGGTGAGCAGGTCGAGGACGGTGTGGCGGGCGGTTTCGACGACGTCGGCGGGGGTGAAGCGGGTGAACCGGTCGTCCTGCTTGAGGATGCGGCCGTCGACCATGACGAGCCGGACGTTGTGGGGTTTGGCGCAGTGCGCGACGGTACGGATCGGGTCGACGCAGGGCGCCAGGTTGAGGGCGTCCGCGTCGAGCAGGATGAGGTCGGCCCGTTTGCCGACCGTGAGGGAGCCGGTGAGGTGGTCGATCCCGAGGTCCCGGGCACCGTCGATCGTGGCCATCTCCAAGGCGCGGCGCGGCGTGAGGGGACCGTCGGGGCGTCTGCCCTTCTCCAGTTCGAGCATGGCGGCGACCTGGCTGAACATGTCGGCGGGCAGGGGCGAGGCGCAGGTGTCGATGGAGAGGCTGACGACGATCCCCGCGTCGAGGAGTTCGCCGATCCTCGGGATGCCCATGCCGTGGTATTCGGTGAGCGGGCTCAGGGTGAGGTGCGTGCCGGTCTCGGCGAGCAGCTCGATCTCGGCGTCGTCGACCTCGACGGCGTGCACGATCTGCAGGTCGGGGCCGAGCAGCCCGTCGCGGTACATCGCGGTGAGGTCGGCGTACCGGTCGGTCTGGGCGCGCCGGCCGCCGCAGTGCATGGTCATGGGGACGCCGAGCTCCCGGAGGGTGTCCCATTCCCGGCGCAGGACGTCCGGTTCGGTCCGGGTGGGACCGCGGACGGCCGCCCCCAAGGTGAGCAGTCCGTCCGGGGTGAGCTCGTCCTTGACCCGGGCGATGTCGGGCAGGTCCATCGGACGGGTCCGGTCGTAGGCGTCGGGGTTGCCGTAGGAGTAGCGGGTCCGGAGTCCCATGTCGCGGTGGGCCCGGAGCTTGGCGTCGACGTCCTCGGGGGACCGGGCGTTGTGGTCCCAGTTGTTCACCGTGGTGATCCCGGAGGCGGTGGCCTCGGCGAGGGCCATACGGCACGCGTCGTAGGAGTTCTCCGGGGTGAAATGCCGGGCGAGGCGCCGTTTGACGGGAAAGTAGCCACGGACCGGCCCGTCGGCGATCACCCCGCGCAGCACGGTGTTCCACAGGTGCCAGTGGGTGTCGATCAGCCCCGGCATGAGGATCGACCGGGGTGCGTCGATCACCGTGGCGCCGTCCAGGGGGACCTCGGCGCCGATGTGGGTGATCGTCCCGTCGTCGACCCGGACCCGGCCGGCCGGCAGGTCGCCGACGGCCGGGTCCATGCTGATCAGATAGGCGGAGCCGATCACGTAGGAGTCGCTCACTCCTCCTCCTCCGCTTCCCGCAGCAGTTCCCACAGCCGGTCTCTGAGCTCGGAGAACTCGGGCAGGGCGTGGACGTCCCGCGCCGCCCGGGGCCTCGGCAGGTCCACGGTGATGATCTCCTTGATGCGTCCGGGCCGGGGGGTGAACACCACGATGCGGTCGCCGAGCAGGATCGCCTCGTCGATGCTGTGCGTGATGAACATCACGCTCTTGCCCGTACGGATCAGGATGGCCTCCAGCTCGCGCTGCATGACCTCCCGGGTGAGCGCGTCCACGGCGCCGAACGGCTCGTCCATCAGCAGGATTTTCGGCTCCGCGACGAGCGCGCGGGCGATGCCCACGCGCTGTCGCATCCCGCCCGACAGCTCGGACGGGTAGGCGTCCTCGAATCCGCGCAGGCCGACCAGATCGATGGCCTCCTGAATCCGGGGCGCGCAGTCGGCGCGGAGCTCGGGTCGCATCTCCACGCCGAAGTAGACGTTGTTCCAGACGGTGCGCCAGGGGAACAGCGCGTACTCCTGGAAGACCACGGCGCGGTCCGGTCCCGGATCGCGGACGGGCTTGCCCCCCGCCTCGATCCGGCCCGCGGACGGCGTCACCAGGCCGGCGACGACGTTCATCAGCGTGGTCTTCCCGCAGCCGCTCGGGCCGAGCACGGTGACCGTCTCGCCCGGCGCGATCTCCAGCACCGCGTCCAGTACGGCGGCGCGCACGGTCCCGCCCTCGGTGGCCCGCCGCGCCGACTCGTAGGCGACCGAGACGTTGTCGATCGTGACGGCCGGTGCCACGGCCGCCGTACTCTCCGCTGGCTCGGTCATCCGCTGGACGAGGGGCTCGCCGCGGGGGCTCCGCCCTGCGGTCCGAACGGCACCTTGGTTTCGGGAAGCCCCAGGTCCTTCTGCGCGGCCTTGAGGGGGGCCAGGTCGGTGATCTGCTCGAAGGTCGGGATTTTCGGGAGCTTCTGCGAGGTGAGCAGCTTCATCGTCTCGTCGGCGGAAAGGTAGAGGTTGTTGCAGAACAGACGCGGGCCGACCTCGTAGAACTTCTTGTCCTGCTCGACGTTGACGCCGTTCTTGACGTTCATCTCCAGGACCTTGTCCTTGTTGGCGAGGTCCAGGTAGAAGCGCGCCGACTTGATCATCGCCCGGGTGAACCGCGCCGCGGTGTTGGGGTTGGCCTTCAGCCAGGCGCGGTTCGCCGCCATGATGTCGTTGGGCCATTCCACGCCCTCGTCCACGACGACGTTGGCCTTGGTGTCGATCATGCCCTGGCGGTGCCGGCCGAAGAACGGCGTGACGGCGAGTTTGCCCTGGTTGAAGAGCTTCACCCAGGCGTCGGAGCCGCCCGGCACGGTCACGTACTTCACGTCGACCTTGCGCAGGTCCCAGCCCTTGGCGGCGAGCAGGTCGAGCCGCTTCTCCACCTGCGGGTCACCGGGGACGCCGCCGAGCAGGACCTCCCGGCCCGCGAGGTCCTCGGCCTTGGTGGCCTTGGGGTCCACGGCGAGCAGGTACGGCTCCAGGCAGCGGTAGCCGGAGAAGGCGGCGAGCTCCAGGCCCTCGTTGACGGCCTGGGCGAGCGGTCCGACCTCGATGATGCCCACGTCCAGGCTGCCGCCGACGACGCCGGCGCGGACGTCCTCGGCCACCAGCGGCTTGACGTCGAGGCCCTCTTCCTTGAAGAAGCCCTGCTCGACGCCGATCCAGAAGGGGGCGACCGAGCCAAGGTCGGGCAGGCGCACGCCGACGTTGACCGTGGTCTTCTCGGGAGGTCCGAAGCCGCCCGCGACGGCCGCGCCGGGGCTCGCGGGGGTTTCGGAGGTGGATCCGCCGCAGGCGCCGGCCACCAGGGTGACGGTGGCGAGCACGCCTGCTACGGCGGTGCGATGGAGGTGTGGTCGAGCCATGACAGTCCTCATCTGGTTCCCGAGTCGGACGGCGGGCACGTAAGCCCGGCTGTGATCCCCACGGTCACCCTTGGGGGTACGGGCTCGCCGCTGCGAAAATCCGCTGTTGGTGGATAATGGATACATAACACCCGCCATGTCAACACTTGATTTCTCCTGGAACAGGAAAGATGCTGTGGCTGGGTCGCAAATTGGATACATCATCCGACCCCGTACACATTCATCACATCGCCTCGGACCCTCCGGGGGAGGATCATGACCACATCGACCGCGGAGGCGCCCGCATCCGCATTGCGCCCCGCGACCCGGACTTCCTGGGTGCAGAGGCTGACCGGCCGGCAGCGCGCCGCCATCGTCACCGCCGAGGTGCTGATCGTGCTCGCGCTCTGGGAGGTGATCGTCACCGTCCTCGCCCTGGTGAGCCCGGTCTTCCTCCCGCCACCCTCACGGATCGTCCAAGGGTTCGCCGACCTGGTGACGACCGGGGAGCTCTGGCCGCACCTGGGGTCCAGCACCACCGCCTACGTCATCGGCTACCTGCTCGGCGCCGCAGCCGGGGTGACGCTCGGGTTGATCATCGGCGGCTCCTCACTGATCTACAAACTGTCCACGCCCATCATCTGGTCGCTGTACGCGACACCCTGGATCGCACTGCGCCCGCTCGCCACCGTGTGGTTCGGGTTCGCGGCGGGACCGATCATCTTCCTCGTGTTCATCGCCTCGTTCTATCCGGTCCTGCTGAACACGATCGCCGGGGTGCAGACCGTCAACCGATCGGTGATCAACGCGGCCCGCGTCTTCGGCGCCTCCCGCGTCGAGGTCTTCCGCAAGATCGCGCTCCCGTCCACGTTCCCGTACGTGCTCACCGGTCTCCGGCACGCCGTCGTCATCGGGATGATCGGCCTGATCGTGGGCGA
Organism: Rhizohabitans arisaemae; assembly: GCF_025996515.1. GTDB lineage: Bacteria > Actinomycetota > Actinomycetes > Streptosporangiales > Streptosporangiaceae > Rhizohabitans > Rhizohabitans arisaemae. The sequence continues at coordinate 1,222,341 of NZ_BLRH01000009.1, read as the reverse complement.
GCTCACCGGGGCCTCCACCGGTCTCGGCGCGCTCATCACGCTGAAGACCAGCACGTTCAAGACCGGTCAGGCGTTCGCGGTCATCATCCTGACGATCATCTGGACCGTGGGGCTGAGCCAGCTGATGAACCACATCGCCAAGAGCCGCTCGCCCTGGCTGGGCCGGAAGGAGATCTGATGACCGCCGTGAGCTCGCCGTCGCGGCTCCGCGCCTCCGGCAAACGCCGCTCCCCCCGGCCCCCGGCGCCACCGCTGCGCGGGCGGGTCAAATGGTGGGGTGCGGTCGCCGCCGAGGTCGTGATCCTCCTGGCGCTCTGGGAGCTGGCCGTGGGCACCCTGGAACTCATCGACCCCGAGTTCTTCCCGCCCCCGTCCGCCATCGTGGGCAGCCTGGCCGACCTCGCCTCCGGCGGGCGGCTCCTGCCGCACCTGCTGTTCAGCCTGCAGAGCTTCGCCATCGGCTATCTGCTCGCCGTGGTCCTCGGCATCACCCTGGGGATCATGCTCGGCGGTTCACCGCTGCTCAACCTGCTGCTCGGCCCGTTCGTCTGGGTGCTCTACGCCACCCCCAAGGTCGCCTTCGCCCCGCTGCTGGTGCTGTGGCTGGGCTTCGGGGTCGAGTCCAAGGTGTTCATGGTGCTCTTCATGGCGATCTTCCCGATCATCGTGAACACCGTCGAAGGCCTCCAGACCGTCGACCCGTCCCTGCTCCGGGCCGGGAGGGTGTACGGCGCCGGGCGGCTCGCGCTGACCGTCAAGGTGATCCTGCCGTCGATGCTCCCCTTCGTCCTGGTCGGCCTCCAGGTGGGCATCGTCCGCGGGTTCATCGGCGTCGTGATCGGCGAGTTCATGGGCAGCACCCAAGGCCTCGGCATCCTGCTCAGCCAGTCCGCCTCCATGTTCCAGATGGCCGACGCCCTCGCCGTCGTCGCGATCCTGATCCTGCTGTCCAACTCGGCCATGGGCATTCTCATGGCCGTCAAACGCGTCGTCGCGCCCTGGCACAAGCCCGGCGGCGACCTACTGTGAGAGAGAAACCGGCAGTCATGCGGAAGACCATCGTCACCACCCCGGACATCTACGAGATGACCTGGGACTACAGCACGGCCATCAAGGTCACGGGCGGCTCGCTGCTCTTCGTCAGCGGGATCATCGGCATGACCCCCGACGGCAAGCTCGCCCCGGACCTCCTCACCCAGGCCGACACCGCCTTCGCCAACCTGGAGAAGGTCATGGTCTCCGCCGGGGGCACGCTCCGCGACATCGTCAAGGTGAACGTCTTCGTCGGGGAGAACTACCGGGACCACATGGCCGAGATGCGGAAGATCCGTTCCCGCTACTTCACCGGCGACTTCCCGGTGAGCACCCTCGTCCAGGTCGCGGGCTTCGCCAACCCCGACTACCTCTTCGAGATCGAGGCCATCGCCGCCCTCCCGTAGCCGGCCCCAGACCGCTGCCGATCCCCACGTGCCGGGGGGATCGGCAGCCGCCGTCCGGCGCCGTCCGGCGCCGATCGGTTGCCGGTACGGCGCGGGATACCGGTGTTGTTCGAGGTGTCACTCCACCGGCCGGGTTTGTGACGCTAGGCGGTCACCGCATGTAACTTGCCGTCGCGGCTGGTGACGTAGGCAACTTTGCCGGAGACCGCCACAGACTCCAGCGCGGTTTCGCCGGTGGAGACGGACCAGCGTTGTTGGCCGGTGGCGGCGTCGATCGCGTGGAGTGCGCCGGCGCTGTCGCCGACGTAGAGGGTTCCGTCGGCGACGGCCGGAGGGCCGAGAACGGCCTGGCGTGGTTTGCCGGGGACCCCGCCGGCGTCGGAGGTCCAGCGTTGTTTGCCGGTGGCGGTGTCGATCGCCTGGATCCCGCGGATGCCGGCGACGTAAAGGGTTCCGCCGGCGACCGCCGGACTGTCGAGACTACTGGCGTCGGAGGTCCAGCGTTGTTTGCCGGTGGCGGTGTCGATCGCCTGGAGCGTGCCGATGCCGGCGAGGTAGAGGGTTCCGTCGGCGACCACGGGGGCCCTCAACGGTGACAGTGAGGCGGAGATGGACCAGCGTGCTTTGCCGGTGGTGGTGTCGACCGCGTGCAATTTCCCCTTGAGCTCAGGGATGTAGACGGTCTCCTCCGCGATAACCGGAGGCTGCAGCAGCAGGCCGTCGATAGGGTACGTCCAGCGTTTCTTGCGTGTTGCGGTGTCGATGGCCTGTGCCTCGCCGAGGAAACCACCGGTACAGACGACTCCGTCGCCGACTGCCAGGGACGGGGCCGAGAACAGCGATTTGTCGCCGGTGTACTCCCAGAGTCGCCTGCCGGTCATGGCGTCGATCGCGTACAGCTTGCCGACGGCGCCGATGTAGACGACTCCGTCGGCGACCGCGGGAGGCGACAGCGTGCTGCTCAAGTCACCGATGTACTCCCAGAGTCGCCTGCCGGTCATGGCGTCGATCCCGTGCAGTTTGCCGCCATGGGATCTTGCGCTGCGGGAGGCGATCAGGACGACTCCGCCGACGACCGACGGAGGGGAGATGTCAGTGCCCCTACCCCTTGTGGTGGCAGGCTGGGAGGCGTCGACACCCCCACTGCTTACGGCGGCCGGCGGGGGGACGTCCACACCCTCGCCGCTTACGGTGAAGGTCCAGCGCAGCTTCTCCGGGGAGGCGCCGGGGAGTGACTTCTCCGCGGAGGTGTCGAGGAGTCGCCACCCGGTGAAGCCGGCCACGGCGGCGCCGACGCCGGCCAGGGCGAACACGGCCTGGCGGCGTGAGATTCGGGCCCGCCGGGCCGCGGGCACTTCGCCGGAGGGCACGCCGTCCGCGGGATCCACCCGTGTGGGAACGGCGGGCAGGCCGGGGACCGCGACGACGGCCGGGGGGATTTCCGTGGCACGGACGTCCTCACCGTCATCCGAGGAGGTGGGTGGCCGGTCGGCGCGATCGGGGTCGCCGGGTGCCCGGGAAGGCGGAGCCGGTGTCTCGTGGTCGGATGTCCCCGTCCACGGGGGTGGCGCGGCGACGTCGTCGCGCAGGGCGTCCCCGACGGGGTGCGGCAGCCAGGCGGCTCCCGTGAACAGTTCGGTGACGACGGTGCCGTCGGTGCCGGTTCTCGTCAGCTCTTCCAGCAGGGTCGCGGTGGACGGCCGCTGTTCGGGCTGTTTGGCCAGGCATCGCTTCACCAGGGGGCGCAGCCCGTCGGGGAGGGCTGTCAGGTCCGGTTCCTCGTGGACGATGCGGTACCACAGGACCTGCCAGGAGCCGATGCCGAAGGGGCCGGTCCCCGTGGCGGTGTAGGCGAGCAGCGCACCCAGGCAGAACACATCGCTCGCGGGTCCCACGGGGGCGCCTGTCAGCTGTTCGGGGGACATGAAGCCGGGGGTGCCGACCAGGGAGCCGGTCTGGGTGAGGCGGCTCCCGTCGAGGGCGACCGAGATGCCGAAATCGATCAGCCGGGGCCCGTCCCCGGTGAGGAGCACGTTGGACGGTTTGAGGTCGCGGTGGATCACCCCGGCCGTGTGGATCGACTGCAGCGCCTCGGCGAGCCCGGCGCCCAGCGCCCGGAGGGATGCCTCCGGCCAGGGGCCGTGCTGTTCGATCGCGGCTTCCAGGGAGAGCCCGGGCATGTAGGCCGTGGCCAGCCAGGGGGGCGATCCGGTGGGGTCGGCGTCGACGACGGCCGCGGTGAAGAACCCGCTGACGGTACGGGCGAGCGCGACCTCCCGGGCGAACCGCCGCAGGAATCCGGGGTCCTCGGCGAGTTCGGCCCGGATCACTTTGACGGCGACGGCCCGGCCCGTCCGGGAGCGCCCGAGGTAGATCCGGCCCATTCCGCCCGAGCCCAGCCGGGTTTGGATCCAGTACGGTCCGATCTGCCGTGGATCGTCTGCTTGCAGGGGTTCGAACACCCGCACCCGACACTCCTCAAGTCTCATCGGGGGAATGGCCGGTGCGGGACCCACAAGCACCCGATGGCATAGGGGTTGTCGGCCACAAGCAACGGCACGCCTCGCCATCGCACCACATATCGGGTGCTCCCGCTTGAAGAAATGCGCCCTTTTGTGACCACGATCAACACGGCGAAAGCCGATTCCGAGCTTCGGTGCGGTTTTGCAGGCATGCAGATGTCTCGGGGTGTGCACCAAGGTGACGTGCATGTCGTTGCGGGAGTGGAAGAAGCGGCAGACCAGGCAGGCTCTCATCGACGCGGCGGTCCGGCTTCGACACCTGGGACGATCAGACTCTGAGGGCGTAGATCTTGGTGTCGTAGCTGCTCAGATAGACGGTTCCGTCGGCGACCGCGGGGCCGGAGGTGATCCGTTGCCCGGTGGCGAAGGTCCAGCGCCGCCGCCCGGTGGCGAGGTCGATCGCGTAGAACCCGCCGCTGTATCCGCCGATGTAGAGCACGCCGTCGGCGATCGCCGGAGACGAGTGCACCTCCTCGGCCGTGGTGAACGTCCAGCGGCGCCGCCCGGTGGCGGCGTCGATCGCGTAGACGTTGCGGTCGACGCCGCCGACGTAGACGACTCCGTCGACGACCTTGGGGGACGAGATCACCCGGGCGCCGGTGGAGAAGGTCCAGAGCTGTCGGCCGTCGGCGGTGTCGACGGCGTCGAGATGCCTGTCGTCACTGCTGACGTAGACGGTTCCGCCGACGACCGCGGGCGCCGACCTCACCCGCCGCCCGGTGGTGCACGCCCAGCGTTTCCGTCCGGTCGCGGCGTCGACCGCGTAGAGCAGCCCGTCGTCGCTGCCGACGTAGACGGATCCGTCCGCGACCGTCGGTGACGAGTACACCTCGCGGCCGGCGGTGAAGACCCAGCGCCGCCGCCCCGTCGCGACGTCGACGGCGTGGAGCCCGCGGTCGACGCTCCCGACGTAGACGATTCCGTCGGCGACGGCCGGAGACGAGGTCAGCCACCCCTGGGTGGCGTACGTCCAGCGTCGCCGTCCGGTGGCGGCGTCGATCGCGTAGAGGTTGCGGTCGCCGCTGCCGACGTACACCACCCCGCCGGCGACGGCAGGGGAGGAGAAGACCTCGTCGCCGGTGGTGAAGGCCCAGCGGCGCCGTCCGGTGGCGGCGTCGATCGCGTAGAGCTTGTGGTCGCCGCTGCCGCAGTAGACCACGCCGTCGGCGACCGCCGGGGACGAGCTCACGGATTTACCGGTGGCGAAGGCCCAGCGGAGCGATCCCGGCTGCGGCGGGAGCGGGGGACCGGAGACGGTCCCGACGCCGTCCCCGTCCCCGTCGTCGAGGAGCCGCCACCCGGTGAAGCCGGCCGCCGCGACGCCGGCACCGGTGAGGGTGAGCAGCACCCGCCGACGCGAGACCCGGCCCCGCCTGGCCGCAGGGGCTTCCGCAGGGGTCTGTTCTCCGCTCGGTTCCATCGCTCGCGGCTGGGTGGGAGCGGCGCGAACATCGGACGATTCGTTGGCGGGCGACGCGCTCCTCGGCGGATGGGTGTCGCCTCCGTGTGGGGGTGCGCTCGGTCTTCCAGGAGTGTCCGTATCACCGTTCGGGAACGAACCCGGTGGCGGGTCGGCGGTGGCGGGTCCGCCGGCCGCCGGGGAGATCGGCGGCACGGTGGCGCGGGCGGCCCTCGGACGTGTCGGGTCGGACGTTTCCCCGGGAGCGTCCGCCGAGGAGGATACGACCGGCGGCGCCGACCCCTCAGGTGCCGGGGGGCGGGTGTCCGGGACGGACGACGCCGGCGCGGACGTGACCGGAAGCGGCTTGGCGGTGTCGGCGCGCAGGGCGTGCCCGATGCCCTCCGGGAGCCAGGCGGCCTCGGCGAACAGCTCAGTCACCGTGCCGCCGTCGGCTCCGGTCAACTCGTTCAGGAGAGCTTCGGGGGTCGGCCGCCGGTCCGGCCGCTTGTCCAGGCATTGCGCCACGATGGCATGGAGTCCGGCGGGGAGCGCGTCCAGTTCCGGCTCCTGATTGACGATGCGGTACCACAGACTCTGCGCCGAGCCGGTACCGAACGGGCCGGCTCCGGTGGCCGCGTAGGTGAGGATCGCCCCCAGGCAGAAGACGTCGCCGGGCGGTCCGACCGGGTCGCCGGTGAGCTGTTCGGGGGCCATGAAACCGGGCGTCCCGACCAGGACCCCGGTGTGGGTGAGCCGGTTCCCGCCGACGGCGACCGAGATGCCGAAGTCGATGACCCGCGGTCCGTCCACGGCGAGCAGCACGTTCGCGGGTTTGAGGTCGCGGTGGACGACCCCGGCGGAGTGGATCGACTCCAGCGCCTCGGCGAGCCCGGCGCCCAGCGCCCGTACCGAATCCTGCGGCCAGGGTCCGTGCCGCTCGACCGCCTCCTCCAGGGAGAGGCCGGGCACGTAGGCGGTGACCAGCCACGGGGGCGGCCCCTCCGGGTCGGCGTCGATCACCCCGGCGGTGAAGAACCCGCTGACGGTACGGGCGAGCGCGACCTCCCGGGCGAACCGCAACCGGAACTCGGGGTCGCCGGCGAGGCTCGCGTTCACGACTTTGACGGCCACCGCCCGGCCGGTCCGGGAGCGCCCCAGGTAGACCACCCCCATTCCGCCCGACCCCAGCCGGGCCAGGATCCGGTAGCGGCCCACCTGCTGGGGATCGTTCGCCTGCAACGGCTCGAAGACCCGCACGGGCACTCCTCGGAAATCACGGAAGGGGCGGCCGGATCGCGGCTTCTCCGGCACTGCTGCACAGCTTCATCGACGCGATCTTGACAGCGGAAGTCGAATTCAGCGTAGCCCGTTCCGGCGATCAACCCAATCCCCGCTTGGACCTGTTCCTCCGCTTCTTGCCGCCGGCCGCGTTCACCGAGTGGAGCATGCCGTCGACCGTACTGACATGGACGCTCACACGTGCAGTGCGTAGATCTTGGTGTCGTAGCTGCTGAGGTAGACGGTTCCCTCGGCGATCCCGACCACGGGATCCGAGGTGATCTTGTCCCCGGTGGCGTAGGTCCAGCGCTCCCGCCCGGCGGCCAGGTCGATCGCGTAGAACCTGCCGGCGTAGTCGCCGATGTAGAGGACGCCGTCGGCGATCGCCGGAGACGAGTACAACTCCGCACCCGCGGTGAACGCCCAGCGCCGGTTTCCGGTGGCGGCGTCGATCGCGTAGACGTTCCGGTCGATGCTGCCGAGGTAGACGACTCCGTCGACGACCTTGGGGGAGGAGGGCACCCGCCCGCCGGTGGGGAAGGTCCAGCGTTGCTTTCCGGTCGCCGCGTCCACGGCGTACAGGTGCTTGTCGTAGCTGCTCACATAGACGGTGCCGTCCTCGACGGCGGGAGTCGACCTGACGCGTCGCGGGGTGGTGGTGAACGTCCAGCGCCGCCGCCCGGTGGCGGCGTCGACGGCGTGGAGCCTGCCGTCGTCGTCGCCGACGTAGACGGTCCCGTCGGCGACCGCCGGGGAGGAGTTCACCTCGGCCCCGGTGGAGTACCGCCAGCGCTGCCGTCCGGTCACCAGGTCGACGGCGTGCAGGTTCTTGTCGCCGCTGCCGATGTAGACGGTCCCGTCGTCGACCGCCGGGGACGACCTCACCCAGCCTCCGGTGGTGAACGCCCAGCGTTGCCGTCCGGTGGCCGCTTCGATCGCGTAGAGGTTGCGGTCGCCGCTGCCGACGTAGACGATTCCGTCGGCGACGGCCGGGGACGAGAAGACCTTGTCCCGGGTGGTGAACTCCCAGAGCCGCCGTCCGGTGGCGGCGTCGATCGCGTAGAGCTTGTTGTCCCCGCTCCCGCAGTACACGACCCCGCCGACGACGGCGGGGGACGAACTCACGAACTCGCCGGTGGTGAAGGACCAGCGCAGTGACCCCGGGGTGGATGGGAGCGGCGAAGGGGAGCCGACGGGTCCGCCGCTCCTCTCACCCCGGCCGTCGTCGTCGCCGTCGCCGTCGCCGTCGCCGAACAGGCGCCAGCCGGCGAAGCCGAGGGTGGCGACGCCGAGGACACGCAGGGCGATCAGGGCCTGCCGGCGGGAGACCCCGCGCCGCCGGGAGGTCACGGCGTCGCCGGGGTCCTCGCCGTCGCCCGCCTCGCCGGAGCGCGGCTGCGTCGGAGGAGTCCGGAGTCCGGAGGATTCCGTGGCGAACGGTGCCTTCTCCGGCGGCCGGGTGTCCTGGGAGTCCGGTGCGGCGGGACGGGGAACCGCTGAAGCGCCGGTGTCCTGCGGCTCCGCCCCCGAGCTGTCCGTCGTGACCTCGGAGACCGGGTTCCGTGGCGGTTCGCCGGGCTCAGGCACCGCCTCGGGATCCGTGTCCGCCGGGGAGCCCGGCGGCTTGGGGCCGACCCTCGCGCGGGTCGGCTCGGCCTCGGCGCGCGGCACGGTGGCCGCCGCAGGCCGTACGGGATCGTCGCCCGGTACGGACGGCGTCGGCGCCGGTGTGGCGGGGAGCGGCCTGGCGGTGCCGGCCCGCAAGGCGTCCACCACGTTCTCGGGCAGCCAGGCGGTGTCGGCGAACAGCTCGGTCACCGAACCCCTGGCCGTGTCGGGTCCCGCCAGCTCGCCCAGGAGGGCCTCGGTGGTCGGTCGTCGTTCGGGCCGCTTGTCCAGGCATTGCGCCACCACGGCACGGAGCCCGGCGGGAAGCGCGTCCAGGGTGGGCTCCAGGTTGGCGATGCGGTACCAGAGGCTCTGGGCGGAGCCCGTACCGAACGGTCCGGTTCCGGTGGCGGCGTAGACGAGCACGGCCCCGAGGCAGAAGACGTCGCCGGGCGGTCCGACGGGGTCGCCGACGACCTGCTCGGGTGACATGAAGCCGGGGGTCCCGATCAACGCGTCGGTGCGGGTGAGCCTGGCGCCGCCCACGGCCAGCGAGATGCCGAAGTCGATGACCCGCGGGCCGTCGGGGGCGAGCAGCACGTTGGCGGGCTTCAGGTCCCGGTGGACCACCCCGGCGGTGTGGATGGACTCCAGTGCCTCGGCGAGCCCGGCGCCCAGCGTCCGTACGGAGGTCTCAGGCCACGGGCCGTACTCCTCGATGATCTCTTCAAGGGAGAGACCGGCCACATAGGCGGTGGCCAGCCACGGTGGGCTGCCCTCCATGTCGGCGTCGATCACCCCGGCGGTGAAGAAGCCGCTGACGGTACGGGCGAGCGCGACCTCCCGCGCGAACCGCAACCGGAACTCGGGGTCGCCCGCGAGGGCGGCGTTCACGACCTTCACGGCCACCGCGCGGCCCGCCCGGGAGCGACCCAGGTAGACCACGCCCATCCCGCCCGACCCCAGTCTGGCCAGGATCCGATAGTGGCCCACCTGCTGTGGATCGCTCTCCTGCAGGGGTTCGAAGACCCGCACGGACACTCCTCGGAAATCACGGAAGGGGCAGCCGGATCGCAGTTCCCCGAGTGCTCGGCACCGCTGACCGCTTCATCGTCGCGAGCTTGACAGCGGAAGTCGAATTCAGCCTAACCCGTTCCGGTGATCAACCCAATCCTCGCTTGGGTTCGTCTGCGGACGGCTCGCCGCCCTGGAGAGAAGGCGGCCGTGCTACATCGCGAGCGCGTACAGTGTGCCCCCGCTGGCGATGTAGACGGTGTCGTCGGCGACGGTGGGAGACGAGTAGATCCCGCTTTTGGTGGTGAATGTCCAGCGTTGTTCTCTGGTTTGGGCGTCGATGGCGTAGAGCTTGCGGTCGGAGCCGCCGATGTACACGATGCCGTCGGCGACGTCGGGGGACGATTCGATCAAGCCACCGGTGGTGAATGTCCAGCGTTGCTTGCCGGTTCGGCCGTCGATGGCGTAGAGCTTGCGGTCGGAGCCGCCGATGTAGACGATGCCGTCGGCGACAGCGGGTGGCCAGAGGGAGGTATCGGCGGTGAATGTCCAGCGTTCTTTCCCGGACTGGGCGTCGAGGGCTAGAAGCAGACCTTCCTCGTTGCTCGTGTAGACGGTTCCGTCGAAGACGGCCGGATCCCGGAACACAGACTCGCCGGTGGTGAATGTCCAGCTTTCTTTTCCGGTGGCGGTGTCAACGGCGTGGAGTCTGCCGCCGTGGCCGCCGAAGTAGACCTTCCTGTTGGACACGAGTGGGGATCCGGGGACATCACCGGCGTTGAATGCCCACCGTTGCTGCCCGGTTCGGGCGTCGACGGCGTAGAGCCGTCGGTCGTCGCTGCCGACGTAGACGACGCCGTTTGCAATGGTGGGAGCTGATTGGATGGCGCTGTTCGTGGCGAATGTCCAGCGTTGCTGCCCGGTTTGTGTGTCGATGGCATAGAGCCGTCCATCGTCGCCGCCGATGTAGACGGTTCCTTCGGCGACGGCAGGGGAGGACAAAAGCTCGCCTCGGGTGGTGAACACCCAGCGTTGCTTTCCTATGGTGTCGACGGCGTGGAGCTTCCGGCTTGCACCGCCGATGTAGACGACTCCGTCGACGACCGCCGGGCGGCCGTGCAGGCGGCTGGCAGGGAAGGACCAGAGCAGGGTCCCAAGGGACGGCCGCTGCCGCTCAGGGGTTGGGGATGGAGTGGTCCGCTTGGCCGTGGCGGGGTTCTCCTCGGGGAGTGACCGCCACACGGCGAAGCCTGCCGCCGTGGCGCCGACCCCGGTCAGGGCGAGCAGGGCCTGCCGACGGGAGACGCCGGCCCGGGGACGGCCGGAACGTCCGGGGTCCGCCCGCCCATCGCGTGCCTGAGCCGGGAGGGCACGCCCCCCGGTGTGTCCGGGGACGATTGAGGTGCTTTCCAGGGGGGCCGGGTCGCCGCTTTGGTCAGGGGGGTGTCCTTGGTGGGAGGGTTCCGCCGGGGTCGGCTCGGGTGGAGATGGCTTGGCCGAGGCGCCACGCCGCTCCTGCTTGATCGTTTCGGGTGAGCCGCCGGGCTCCCCGACCTGCGGGACATCGGTGGCCTTGTCGGCCGAATCCACTGAGGTGCTTTCCAGGGGGGCCGGGTCGCCGCTTTGGTCAGGGGGGTATCTCTGGTGGGAGGGTTCGGCCGGGGTCGTCGTCGGCTGCGGTGGAGATGTCTCGGCCGAGGTGTGACGCCGCTCCTGCTTGATCGTTTTAGGTGAGCCGCCGGGCTCTCCGACCTGCAGGGCATCGGTGGCCTTGTCGGCCGAATCCAAGGGCTTCGTCCGGCGAGGCGGCGCCGGTTCTCCGGGTGCCGCCGGGGTCACCTGGCCGGACGGTCCCGTCAGGGGAGGTGTGACCGGCAGCTTGGTCACGGCGTCGGTGCGCAGGGCGTGCCCCACCGGGTGAGGGAGCCAGGCCGCTCCGGTGAACAACTCGGCGACGGCCGCCCCGTCGGCGTCGGCTCCGAGTTCGTCGACCAGGGCGGTCGAGGTCGGCCGTCGCTCCGGCCGCTTGTCCAGGCAGGGGGCCACCACGGCACGCAGGCCGGGGGAGAGCCCGTCCAGTCTGGGCGCGTCGTGCACGATGCGGTACCAGAGGCCCTGCCAGGACCCGGTGCCGAACGGGCCGGTCCCGGTGGCGGTGTAGACGAGGATCGCCCCGAGGCAGAAGACGTCGCCGGGCGGTCCGACGGGGTCGCCGGTGAGCTGTTCGGGGGTCATGAAGCCGGGAGTGCCCACCAGCGCCCCGGTGTGGGTGAGTCTGCTGCCGTCGACGGCGATGGAGATACCGAAGTCGATGACCCGCGGTCCGTCGGCGGTGAGCAGGACGTTGGAGGGTTTGAAGTCGCGGTGGACGACCCCGGCGGAGTGGATGGACTCCAGCGCCTCGGCGAGCCCGGCGCCCAGCGCCCGTACCGAAGCCTCGGGCCAGGGTCCGTGCCGCTCGACCGCCTCCTCAAGCGAGAGGCCGGGCACGTAGGCCGTCGCCAGCCACGGTGGCCGGCCTTCCGGGTCCGCGTCGACGACTCCGGCGGTGAAGAAGCCGCCGACGGTACGGGCGAGCGCGACCTCCCGCGCGAACCGGAGCCGGAACTCGGCGTCGTCGGCGAGTTCGGCGCGCACCACCTTCACCGCCACCGCCCGGCCGCCCCGGGAGCGACCCAGGTAGACCCGGCCCATGCCGCCCGACCCGAGCCGGGCCAGGATCCGGTAGGGGCCGACCCGCGACGGGTCCTCCGGCTGCAGGGGGTTGAACGCGGGCACTGATACTCCCTCTTCGATCGATCAGGAGGCAGAGTCGATGCGGGGGCGTTTCACCGGTTGGCCGGTCCGCAGACGCTCAGTGTTGCTCCGCCATGTCACCACATGTCTCGATCTTCATATCAGAATCCGAATTACTGGTGTGGCCGCTTCCCGACCCAGCGGTTGACCGGCTTTGTCGGTGGCGGTTGACCGGCTTCATCGGCGGTGTCGGCAGACGATCCGGTGACGCTCCCACTCGTCGGTTTTCTTCCCGGACGGCGCAGCCCGCACGGGGAGAGCGCACGCGCACCCGCCGCGGACGCACGCGGTTCCGTCGGCGAAGACCGAATCCGAACAGATCGAGTCGTCGGCGGTGAACGCCCGGCGTCGCTTTCCGGTTCGGGTGTCCACGGCAGGGAGTCCAGGGTCGTCGCCACCGGTGTAGACGGCTATGCCGAGCGACTCAGCTTAATATCAGATGAGGACTTATATGGATATATTCCTCTGGAGAATCGACGTTGTCCGAGGGGCGGCGATCCCTTGATCAGTTAAATATCGGACATGGTGGCATGGTTCGACAAACGCCGTTGAATTGGAGGATCGGCTGGTCGGAGCGGGCGATCGATAGGGACCGGCCGCGGTGTGGGTGGGCGGTGCCGGCGGGAGTGGCCCAACGAACCAACGTTTCTCCCATCGAGTCCGGCGAACCGCATCAAATGCGGAGATTTGCCTACCACTTTGTGTTGAATTTTCCATATAAATGATCCCTAGGATGGAGTTAAAATCAAAGCCGCCCCCCTGAACCTCCCAAATCCGGACAATTAAGGCGGTCTCCGTGTATCAGAGGTGGCAGAGCCTGCTCGACACTTTGCCTTCCCCCGAGAGCGCGGTCCTGCGTTCGCAGGGTACGGCGCGTCGCTACGCGCGCGGGGAGTGGCTCATCCACCAGTGCGCGACCGAGAGCGACGTCATCCTGATCACCGGCGGTTTCGTCAAAGTGGTCGGCCTGTCCGGGGAGACCAAGGAGGTCGTGCTGGCCTTCAGGTCGGCGGGGGATCTGGTCGGGGAGTTCGCCCTCATCCTGGGGCAGCCGAGATCGGCCTCCGTGATCGCCACGACGGACCTGCACGCCAGGACGATCGGCCGCGGGGTGTTCGAGTCCTTTCTCCACCGGTATCCCCGAGCCCGGGAGCACGTCCAGGCGCACGTGGCGCGGAAGACGACGGCGAACAACCGGCACAAGATCAGGATCAGCGGGGTCACCGCCAGGATGGCGCTGGCCCGCACCGTCTTCCAGTTCGCCCAGGACTACGGCCAGGACAGGGCGGGGGCCGGGGTCCGGCTGGCCATGCCGCTGTCCCACCGGGACCTCGCCTCGTATGTGAACATCGGAACCGCGACCGTGGATCGGGAGCTCAACTGGTTCCGCGTCAACGGCATCCTCAGCACGGGGTACCGGCATCTCGTGATCCTCGACATGGACAGGCTTTCACAGGCCGCCGCGGAGGTGGAGACACCCGGATAGCCGCCGGGAAACCCTCATATGGTGCGTTCTTCCGAGGAATCGGTCTCTACGCTCCAGCTGACCGTCCAGATCGGATGGGATCGTGGGGAGAGGTATGAGGTTTATGAGCGCGGAATCGATGGGCCGTGACAGCAGGTTCGCCGAACCACGAGGATCCCTCGACGCGAGTCTGGCCGCTCTGCTCGCGCTCGCCCCCTCCCCCCAGGCACTCGCCATCCGCGGCGAGCTGATCGGGTTGACGGTCAGCCTCACCGAGGCGGCCCTCCTCGCCGAGAACACCGACGCCCGCACCGCCGAAGCCTGCCGCGCCGCCCGCGACGCCCTGGAACGCCTCCTCTGACCCCGCCCCGCCGACCGCCTGCCCCGGGAGCGAGGACCCGGGGCAGGCCGTCAGCGGGTGCCGTTGAGTTCGGGGCCGTGGATGCGGCCGGCGGTGCGGGAGAGGGGGCGGCCGGTGCCGCCCCAGCGGTTCTGGATCAGCTCGGCGGCGATGGAGACCGCCGTCTCCTCGGGGGTGCGGGCGCCGACGTCCAGGCCGATGGGGGAGCGGAGGCGGGCGAGTTCGCGGTCGCCCAAGCCGGCTTCGCGGAGCCGGGTCAGCCGGTCCTCGTGGGTGCGGCGGCTGCCCATCGCGCCGATGTAGCCGGCCTCGGTGCGCAGCGCCACCTCCAGCAGGGGGACGTCGAACTTGGGGTCGTGGGTGAGCACGCAGATCGCCGTACGCTCGTCGACGGCGGTCTCCCGCAGGTACTCGTGGGGCCAGCGGACCACGACCTCGTCGGCGTCGGGGAAGCGCTTGCGGGTGGCGAAGACCGCGCGGGCGTCGCAGACGGTGACGTGGTATCCGAGGAACTTCCCGACTCTCGCCACGGCGGCGGCGAAGTCGATCGCGCCGAACACGAGCATGCGCGGCGGCGGGGCGAACGCCTGGACGAAGACGGTGACGTCGTCGAGACGGCGTTCCCCGTCCGGGCCGTAGTGGCGTTCGCCGGTGAGCCCTTGCGCGAGCATCCCCCGGGCGTCGTCGTCGACGGCGACGTCGAGGCCTTCCGCGCCGAGTGAGCCGGACGCGCGATCCGGCCAGATTATCCGCCTCGCCCCGATCCGCCGGGGACCGGCGATCGTCGTCGCCACCGCGACCGGCCGGCGGCCGCGGACCGCCTGGGCCACCTCGGCCAGTTCGGGGAAGGTCCGCGGGTTCACCGGCTCCACCAGGACGTGAATGATCCCGCCGCAGGTGAGACCCACGCTGAAGGCGTCGTCGTCGCTGATGCCGTACCGCTCCAGGACGGGTTGCCCGGTGGCGATGACCTCCTGCGCCAGCGCGTGGACGGCGCCCTCCACACAGCCGCCGGAGACGCTGCCCACGACCTCCCCGCTCGCCGCGACCGCCATCGCCGCGCCGGGCTCGCGTGGCGCGCTGCGGAACGTGCTGACGACGGTGGCGAGGCCGAAGGTCTCCCCCGAGGAGTGCCACTCCAGGAGGGAGTCCAGGATGTCGCGCATCGTGGACCCCTCCTAGCGGTGTCGGTACATGCCTCCCACGTTATCGGTGCTCGTCCAGTACGGCTATGCGCAGCTCCGAGGTGTAGACGCCACCCTTGGCGTCGGGCAGCCAGACGTGGTCGGGGCCCGGGTGCATCTCGGCCAGGGTCACGACGGCTCCCTCGATCCGGGCCGCCTTGCGCACCGAGGAGACGAAGTCGGCGACGAACAGCGGGCTGTCCAGGTCCAGGTAGATCGGCTTCTTGCCTTCGGCGGCCCGCCAGAACATGAAGCGCGGCATGCCGAGCCCCTTCGCCCAGCGGCGGATCTCGGTGAACTTCTCGAGTTCGCCGGAGTTCTTGCCGATCGGGATCCGCGCGGCCGGGACGCGCCAGGTCTCCCGGGACATCACCATGCGGTCGATCGTGATCCGCGGGGTGTGCGGGAGCGGGGGGATCGGCTTGAACAGGTTGGCGACGTCACGGACCATGAGCTCACCGAGGGCGTCGAGGATGCCCAGGGTTTCCCCGGTGGGCACCGGTACCCCGATCCGGCCGGTCGTCGGGTCGCGGACCGCGTTCACGTCGAAGAGGCTGAGCCGGCGTGTCTCGGGGGCGTCGCGCTCGCCGTGCCCCGCTCCGTAGGAGAGGTACCAGTACTTGTCGGAGAACACCTCGGGGGTCGGGTAGTCGCGGCCGGTGATCGCCGGGGTGCGCGGGTACATCGGGACCAAGCGCGGCGTGTACTCCAGCCGTTCCTCGGCGGCCCGCAGGATCAGGTCCGGCCTGTCGTGGAAGCTGAGGAAGGCGTGGGCGTCGAGGGTGAGCGTCCCCACGTGCAGCTCGCCGAGGACGAACTCGTACTCTCCGGCCGCCAGCGACTCGGCGCCGCGCGCCGCGATCATGACGTCGGGGCTGTGCTGCCGCCCGCTGTACCACCCGGGCGCCTGCGCCGGGAACGTCTCGCGCACCGCGGCGGCCAGCTCCCGGGCCGTGTAGCCCACCCGGGAGGCCGTGGGGTCGAAGTCGAGGACGTGGGCCCAGGCCTGCTGGAACCGGGCGACGAGCGGGGGCACCCAGGGTTGTCTGCCGAGCTCGGACAGATACTGCCGGAAGATCATGCCGAGCGGGACGCCCTCCTCACCGAAGAGGCCGAGGTGTTCGTCGTAGACCTTGCCGGCCCACCGCTCCACCTCGACGCCGAACCGGTGCACCAGCCAGCGCGCGCTGTCCAGCACCAGGGCGAGCGGTGGGGCCAGGGTCTCGCGCAGCTCTCCGCCGAGGGTCAGTTCCAGGTCCCGGCCGCACTCCTCGAACACGGCGTTGCGCCCGATCACCTTGACGTCCCGGGTACGCGTCGAGGTGCCGCCGGTGAGCCGGCCGTACTCCTCGTCGAGGTCGACCAGGGCCTCGGCCAGCGTCTTGGGGTCGCCCGCGGCGGCGGCGATCCGATCCTTGGCCGCCTCCAGCCGGTCGAGCACGGTCAGGGCCTCGGTCCGGTCCGGGGAGTCCGGGAGGGCGGCGAGCTGGGCGCGCAGCCCGCGCTCGGGGTAGCGGTTCATCGGCACGTCCGGCCGCCAGACGATCAGTTCCCGGAGGAAGAGCCGCTCCAGCACGTCGAGGACGTCGCGGAGCCCCCGGATGCCGGGGTGCGCGGCGGCGGAGAGCAGCCGTTCGATCCCGGTGGGGGTGCGCCGCCCGTCGATCGCCCGGATGACCGCCTTCTCGGCCGGGTCGAGTTTGGCGGGGGGACGGCCGGGCCTGGACGCGAAGTCGCCGTGCAGGGCGGTTCCGGGGGTCAAGGCCGGGGCCAGGCCCCGCCGCAGGGCGGGGGAGCGGGCGAGCGCGACGCCGACGGAGTGGATCAGCCACTCCTCGAAGTACACCTTCCGCTCGGAGATCACGGTGGGGCCGGGGGTCACGGACGCGTGCGGGACGTCGTCGTCGAAGGAGGCCCACGTGGCCGGACCGAAGAACCCGATCGTCTCGTTCCGGGTGTGGTAGCGCTGGATGTACCGGGTGACGCTGACCTCCTGGGCGCGCCGGGTGGAGTTGCGGACGTGGCTCCCGTCCGCCTCGGTGTGCCGGACCATCCAGGAGAGCAGCCGGTCGACCAGGGGCGGGTTCTGCCACGTCAGCGCCTCGTGGAAGAGGTCGCCGCCGATCACGGCGAGCATCCGGACGCTGATGGCGCGCAAGCCGGCGTCCCAGGCCTTCCGTTTCTCCTCGGCGCCGAGATCCGGGTCGTCGGCGGCCGCGGTCAGGGCGTCGTCGGTGAGATCGAGGAGGTCGCCGATGGGAAATCCGGTGCTTCGGAGCACGACGTCGTTCCACAGGGACCATGATCCTGCGCCCAAAGGCCGGATGAGCGATTGTTCAAGGTCATTGTCTGCACCACTCATCAATGTTTGACCTTCCGGGGGAAATGATCAAAGATCTCGATTACCGTACCTCCGATTAGTTTTCAGGTCGAGATCTATGGGTCACCATATTTGACTGATAAAAGTGGAGAATCAGGCAAGCGCCCTCGGATGTGGAATGGGCGTGAGAAATAGGAGGGGTCGCTTACGGACCCCTCATCCGCGGTTAACGGCTCAGGTCGCTTAACGGCTCTCGTCGAGTACGGCTATGCGCAACTCCGAGGTGTAGCGCCTGCCCTCGGCGTCGGTCAGCCACACATGGTGGGGATCCGGGCACATCTCGGAGATCGTAATGATCGTCCCGTCCTTCCGGGCGGCCTTGCGGACCGACGCGATGAAGTCGGTGACGAACAACGGGCTCTCGAAATCGAGGTAGATGGGCTTGGCGCCCGCCGCCGCGCGCCAGAACACGAACCGGGGCATACCCCGGTCGCGTGCCCACCGGCGCACCGCGGCGAATCTGGTGAACTCATCCTCGTTCTTGCCCGTGGGGATCTCCGCCACCGGGACGCGCCAGGTTTCCCTGGCCATCACCAGCCGGTCGATCGTCACCCTGGGGGTGTGGGCGAGCGGCGTGATGGGAGAGAACAGGTTGGCCAGTCCCGCCACGCAGAACTCACCGAGGAAGTCGCGGACGGCGAGCGTCTCCCCCGACGGCGTCCGTACCCCGACGACCCCGGTCGCCCCGTCCCGGGCGGCGACCAGGTCGGCCAGGGGAAGCCTGCGCTTCTCCGGGGTGGGGCGCTCCCCGTTGCCCGGTGAGAACGTGAGGTACCAGTACTTGTCGGAGTAGGTTTCGGGGGACGGATAGTCGCGACCGGTCAGTTCCTCGGAGCGGGAGTAGGCCGGAACCACCCGCGGGCGGAGTTCCAGCCGGGATTCGAGGGCGCCCGCGATCCGCTCCGGGGCCTCGTGGCGGGTGAGGAAGGTGGAGGCGTCGAGGGTGATCGTGGTCAGGTGCAGCTCGCCGAGGACGAACTCGTAGTCTCCGGCCGCGATCGCCTCGGGGCCCCGTGCGGCGATCATGATGTCGGGACTGTGGTGCGCCCCCGCGTACCAGGTGGGGGCCGGGGCGGCGAACCGCGTCGCCACCGCGTCGGCGAGGTCGGCCACGCTCCGCCGGACCCGGGCGGCGGACGGGTCGATCTCCAGGATCTCCCCCCAGATCCGCTGGAATTCGCTGAGGAGCGGAGCGATCCAAGCCGGGTCGTCCACCTTCTGCAGGAAACGGCGGAGGAACAGGACGAGGTGCACCCCGTCGACCTCGGTCAGCCCGTTGAACTCGTCGTAGACCTCGTCGATCAGCTGCTCGACCTGGACGCCGAACCGCCAGACCAGCCAGCGCGCGCTGTCCAGGAGCAGGGCGAGCGGTGGGGCGAGGGCTTCCCGCAGCTCGGTGCCGAGCCGGACGGAGACGTCCCTCCCGCACTCCTCGAAGACGGCGCATCGCCCGACCCTGCTGATGTCACTGGTCCGCTGCGCGGCGTTCCCGGTGATGCTCTGAAACTCCTCGCCGAGCCGGGCCAGCGCCCCCGGGAGGAGGTCCGGCCTGCCCCCGGCCGCCGCGACCTCGTCTTTGGCGGCCTCCAGGCGGTCGAGCGCGGCCAGCGCGGCGGTGCGCTCCGGGGACTGCGTCAGCCGGGTGAGCTCGTCGCGCAGGCCCCGCTCCGGCCATCGGTCGATCGGCACGTTCGGCCGCCAGACGATCAGCCCTTGCTCGCGGAGGCGCTCCAGCGTCTCAAGGACGCGCGGCAGGCCGCCGACCTCGGGAACGAGCTGTTCGAGCTGCGCCGGGACACGCCGTCCGTCGACGGCCCGGATGACGGCCGCCTCGTCCGGCCCCAGCCGGATGGGGGGTTTGCCGGGCTGTGAGATGAAGTTCCCGTGCACGACGACCCCGTTGGGGAGGCCGGGGGGCAGCTCGTGCCGCAGCCGCGCGACCTCGGCGAACGCGCCGCCGACCGCGTCGATCAACCAGTCCTCGAAGTACACCTGCCGCCCGGAGACGAGCTCCGGCCCCGGGGTCACGGTGAGCCGGGAGACGTCGTCGGAGAACGCGGCCCAGGCGCTCGGCCCGAAGAAGCCGATCGTCTCGTTGCGGGTGTGGTAGCGCTGGATGTACCGGGCGAGACCGGTCTCCTGGCTGCGCCGGACCGAGTTGCGGACGTGGGTGCCGTCCGGTTCGGTGTGCCGGAGGAACCAGCCGTGGAGGCGGTCGATCAGCGGGGGGTTCTGCCACATCAGGGCTTCCAGGAACCGATCCGTGCCGGTGATCGAGAGCATCCGGGTGGTGATGAGCCGCATACCGTTGTCCCAGGCCTCGCGGGTGTCGCCGGTACCGGGATCGTCGGCTGCCGAGGTGAGTCCGGAGTCGGTGAGACCGAGAAGGTCGGCGACCGGGAACCCGGTGCTCCTCAGTACCACGTCGTTCCATAGGGACCACGACCCCGCGCCCAAAGGCCGGATGAGCGATTGTTCAAGGTCCTTGTCTGCACCGCTCATAGATTTCTATGACCCTTCGGGGTAAATGATCAAAGATCTCAATCACCGTACCGTTTATGTGATTTTCGGTCGAGATCTTCGGTCAAAGGTGACGCGTGATTTCCTCCCAGACGACGCGAGGGTGTGCACGCACCGTGCACACCCTCGCGAAATTTAACTGTTTATCCAGCGAATATATAGACGTGGCTGGCTATGCCGGAGATCGCCTTCAGGTCATCGGCGACATTCCGCTCCACCTGGGCCGGATCGAACTGTACGGCGGTGCGGTTCAACCCCTTGCGCTTGGCGAGGGCGCTCGTCGCCGCGTTGTGGGCGAGGTTCGGGTTGAAGATCCGCCACAGGCCGTCCCAGTCCTGGCGATGGCTCCACAGCGCGACGGTCTGCGCGCCGTACTTGATCGGCAGATCGACCCGCATGGACGTCTCCGCCTCGGCACGCGGCGCGTCCCACGGGGAGTTGTTCTTGTGGCCGAAGGCGACGTCCCTGGCCCCCAGGTGCACCCGGGTGTCCCAGCCGCGGGCCTTCACCGAGATCCACAGGTTCTTCTGCGCGTCCGAGGGCGAGATGTTCGCCGCCCGGTACTCCTGGAGGTAGATGCCGCTGCTGAGCTGGACGGTGTCGACCGCCCCGGTCAGGACGTAGCGCTCCACGTTCGGCAGGGCCAGCGCGGGGTACTTGGCCCGGACCGCCGTGACACAGGAGGCGTTGGTCCCGCAGCCGAACTCCGGCACCAGGATGTTGACGGCCAGCCGCTTGGTCGGGGCGATCTTGCGTACCTCGGCCGCGGTCAGCTTGACGAACCGCTCGATGGCCTTGGCGTCCTTCAGGTTCCCCTGGTACCCGAGGTCCCAGGCGAACTGGATCCCGACCACGCCCTCCAGCTGGGCGTTTCTCGCCAGCCGGGTGACCGCGTTCTTGTAGAGGTCGCCGCCCGCGAGGTAGGCCTGGGTCAGGTCGGCCTCCAGCCACACGCTCATCCCGAGCTTGGTGGCGTTCGAGACCGCCTCCGACACCGGTCCGGCGCTCGGCGCGACCTCCTTCTTCGGGGCGACGGGGGCGTCGTTGCCGCCGGGAGGCTCCTCGGTGGCCGCCGGCTCCGTCGGGGGCGTGGCCGGCGTCGTCGGATCCATGGAGCGTTCGGGGAAGCCCGGGACCTCCGGTTCCGACGGCGTGTCGCCCGAGCCGGCGTCCCCGACGGTGTCCGTACCGGTGTCCGTACCGGTCGCGGGTGGGTCGCTGCCGGAGGAGGAGGTGGAACCGTCCGAGGTATTGGTCACGCTGCAGTCGTAGTTCGAACAGTCGACGCCGCTCGGTGGATTGACCCGTTTGCCTTCCGCGTTGTAGCACCAGTATTTACTGGTGTCGACGCCCTTCTTGCAGGCCGTCTCGTTCTTGCACTTCGGACCCTTGACGTTGGGGTTGTTCCGGTCGGCCTCGTTCTGGGTGAACGGGTCGTAGCTGAGGCCCGAGCAGAACACGTGCGGCATCGGGTACGGCTTCGCGCTCTCGACCCGCTCGTCGGTCCAGTACTTGTAGACGTCGAGCGCGTCCTGCGGGGTCTGTGCCAGCCACCAGCAGTGGACGAAACTCGGGGTGCCCTCGGGAAGCTGGTCGTTGCAGCTTTTCGGCGGATTCGGGTTGTGCCCTTCCCCGGGCCCCGCGAACGCGATTCCCGTCACCGTGCCGATCGTCAGGGCGAGAACCGTCGCGAGGATCGCGATGAGTCTTTCCCGGCGATTCAGCCTCAATCCTTGCTTCATAGGCGCACTTCCTCGTTCGGGTTACGGTTGGGCACCTTGCACACGTGCCGGCGACGGCTCATCGCCCTGTGGGACATGGTTTGCGATACATCACCGATACGGAGGCGTTTCCTCCGTTCGACGAGATGCTGATGGACGCGGTGTAGTCGGTGCCGCACCGGACCGACTGCATGTCCCCGAGTTCGACCATGACGCTGAAGCTGCCTCCGGCGGCCACACTCCCGGCCCCCTGCGAGATGGAGATGGGACCGTTGACCTGCGCGCTCCACGTCACCTGCCCGTTCTTCGCCGCAAGCTGTACATAGCCGGACTTGGACGACCGGAGGTCGAGCGAGGTACGCGACAGGGAGAGCTGCGGCGGTGGCGGCGGGGGATCGGGCTTCGGCTGGTTCGGCGCCGTGGTCCAGTTCCCGTTCCCACCGCCGCCCGGCGTCGACGGCGCGGGCGGCCGGGGATTCGGCGGCGGCGGAGGGTTGTTCGGACGGGGGGCGTCGGTCCCCTTCGGATCCGGCGCCGGAGGCCGGTTGGTCGGATCGGTACGAGGTGGATTGTTCGGCGACTTGGGCCGGTCGTCGGGACGCCGGCTCGGCGAGGTCGTCGGCTTGCCCGCGCCCCGGGTGGGGGCGGGCGGCCGTACGGTCGGCGGCGGCGGAACCTGACCCCGGGTGGTGGGGCTTGGGTTGCCCGTGGTCGGCGGCGGCGGGAGCTCGCCGTGCCCGTCCACGGCGGGCAGCGGAGGCATGCTCAACGCCGGCTGCACGTCGGACGCGGCCTGCTGGCTCGACGTGTCCACCGCGGGCGCGGGGGTGCTCCCGTGGATCGACGTCCAGACCAGGCCGGCCGTCGCGGCCACGACGACGAAGACCGCGGCGAGCCTGCCCCAGCGGATCCGGCTCTCCGGGTTGGACTCGTCGGGGTCGACCTCCCAGAAGTCCTGGTCGGACGGACCCTTTCTCGATCGTTCCAGCGGCGACCGGGTGGACTTGGGCTTGGACGGCCCCGTCCCGGCGACGGCGACGGCCGGCCGCTCGTCCGGCTCCTTCCCGGCCGCCTTGTCGGCGGATCTCTCCGGACGGGGCTTGGAATGCGGCGCCGAGTGCGGCCGGGAGTGCGGGGGCGAGGAGGACTTGGGACCCGGTGCGACGACGGCCGGGGGGACCTTCCGCGGCGGCGTCGAACCCATCGACGGCGGAGCGGAGAGCGGTACGGCGACGGCCGCCTGCTTCACCGGGGTCGTCCCGCCGCGCCCCGCGCCCTCCCGGTCGGGGTCCTGGACGGGGAAGCCGTCGTCGTGCCACGCCGTCACCCGCACCCGCCGCCCGGGGATCACCGAGGATCCGGAGAGCTCGTCGCGGAGGGAATCCGGGGGAGGCGGCATGGGAAGCCGGGAGAGCACGGCCGGCGCCGAGATCCGCCGGGGTACGGCGGCGCAGGTGTGGCACTCGTCGAGGTGGTCGGTGATCCGGTTGCGCTCGGATCCCTCCGGGGAGCCGATCCACTCCTCGACGAGGTCGCCCATGGTCTCGCAGGAGGACTGCCCGTTGTAGGCGCCGAGGACCGCGGCGAGCCAGCGCTCCAGCTGGTCGGTGCTCGCGGTCAGCGAGAGCCGCGCGGTGGACAGGTCCGTGTCCAGGGCTTTGGCGATCTCGGCCGCGCTGAGCTCGTGCCGGGCCGAGAGGTTCAGCGTCTCGTTCTCCAGGGGCTTCAGGACGCTCAGCGCCTGCCCGACCAGCTGGCCGATGTCCGGCTGGCCGTCCCCCGGGCCGTCGCCCGGAGAGGCCGGCCGGGGCCGGGCGCCACCCGGTGCGGAGTGGCAGCGTACCCGGGCCAGCGCGTAGAGCCAGGCACGCAACCGCTCCGGATTCCGGAGCCGATGGATGTTGGCCTGGGCGACGATGAGAACGTCGCGGACCGCGGCGCCCGCAGACTCAGGGCCGAGCTGTGAGCGGCAATAGTCGTAGAGCCGCGAGCCGTAGACGTCGTACACCGCCGTCAGCGCATGCGGCTCCGCGGTCCGCAATGCATTTGCCAGCTCTTCGGACATGATCTGACATGCTAGGGAAAACGACCACCCATGTCATTGTGGAATCACCAGACCCTATATCACCATTTAATAACGGCCGTCCAGCATCAAACCATCGCTGTCCTGGACAACTAGTTTTACTACGTAAAACAGGCCAGAAAGATGACTTTGGGTCTTTTTATGCGATTCTTGGTGATACCTAGCTGTGTGACCGATTTTGGGTGATGTTCCGGCGCGACCGCCGTCACGCTCGATAATAATGATCAGTCACGTATAAGTCACCATGTCCGCGACGATTGCTCCGCCGCGGAGCCGTACTCCACCCCGCCTCGAATGCGGCTCAGAGGTACAGCCCGGTGCCGTGTTCCGGGCCCTCGCTCGCGATGGCGTGGAGATCGCGTTCCCGCATCACGAGGTAGATCTCGTTCCGGACCTCGACTTCGAACTGGTCGTCGGGGTGGAAGAGGACCTTGTTGCCGACCTTGACCGTGCGCACGCTGCCGCCGACGCCGCAGACCTCGCCCCAGGCGAGCCGGTTGGTCATCTTCACCGTGGCGGGGATGACGATTCCGGCGCTGCTGCGGCGCTCCTCGTCCACCGGTGCGACGCGCACCATCACGCGGTCGTGGAGCATCTGGATCTCAAACTTCGCGTCTGGCACAGTAGGCAGTTTATTCGCCGCCGGCCGTACCCACACCCACTCCCGTGTTCCGCCTGGGAGGTCCGGCCGGGCCGGTCTCCCGCCGGTTCGATCCGCGGGACAAGGGGATCTCAGGTGAGGGATCCTCTGCTCGGACGGTTGACAGTCAACCCTAGTTTTCCTACCGTGTTAATAGGTTATTTCGAGGGGGTGCGATGAATCCAGCCGGACCCCGCCCGGTCTCCCCGGTGGAGGCGGCGATCGCGGCCGGTCGATGGGTTCGCGGTGCCGCAGTGGATGGGGAGTGCGGGCGGTACTGGCGGGCCAACCCCGATTCTGGAGGTCGGGGCGCGGTCCCGGGATCGCCCGCCTCCCTCTACTCCGGGGCCGCCGGCATCGTGGTGTTCTTCCTGGAGCTGGCGGCCGCGACCGGTCACGACGCGTACCTCGACGACGCCCTCGCCGGCGCCCGGTATCTCGCCGCGACCTGGCGGCGCCACACCGGCCTCGGCCTCTACCAGGGACTCGGCGGGATCGTCTTCGCGTTGGCCGAGACGGGATGGGCCACCGGGGACGAGAGCGTGATGAACGCGGCCCGTGACTCGGCCGACCACATCATGCGCAACCTGCGGTCGGTCGACGGAGGCGTCGGGTGGAGCGGTGACCCCGCGCAGAGCGGGGACGGCGGGGTGGTGCTCGCCCTGCTCCACGCCGCCGGGGCCCTCGGGGTCCCCGCCTACCGCGACGGCGCGGCCGAGGCGGGGCTCCGCATCGCCGCGTTCGCCGTGCCGGGGCACGGCTACCCCGCCCCGGCCGAACTGCCGCGCGACGCGGTCACCCCCGGATTCCTCCACGGGACCGCCGGGACGACGTTCCTCTGCGCCAGGCTCTTCGGGGTGACCGGCGACCACCGCTTCCTCGCCGCGGCACGGCGGGGGGCCGCCTTCATCCGGATGACGAGCGTCGTCGAGGGGGACACGGCGTTCGTCCCGCACCATGTGCCCCAGGCGCGGGACCTGCACTACCTGGGGTTCTGTTCGGGTTCGGCGGGGGTGGCCAGGGCCTTCTACGAGCTCTACCGGGTGGGCGGGGACGTCGCCGACCTGCAGTGGGCCGAGCGCCTCGCCCGGGGCATCGTGCGCGGCGGCTCCCCCGGTCCGGGAAAGTGGAACGTCGTGTGCCAGTGCTGCGGGACCGCGGGGATCATGGAGCTCTTCCTCGGGCTCTTCGCCGTGACCGGGGCGGGCGTCTACCTCGCCTACGCCAGGCACCTCGGCCTGGAGTTGATCAGAGGCGCCACCGACCACGACAGGGCCGGCTTCCGCTGGTACCAGGCGTACACGCGATGCCGGCCGTGGGAGGTGACCGCCGACACCGGCTTCATGGTCGGCGCGGCCGGTATCGGGACCGCGTTCCTGCACCTGTCCAGCGCGATCGGGGAGACCGACCCGCGACGGCTCATCCTGCTGCCGGACAATCCGTTCCCCGCCATCGCCCTCCCCGCCGAGCAGCTGCGGGCGCTAAGCGGCTGATCGTCGCTGGAAGGGCAGGAACCGTTGGGCGCTGTGCCGGTGGGACTGGAGATCGGTCGGTTCGACGGCGAGGAGCCGGTCGAAGCGGAACGCGCGGATTCCGTGGCGGAGCCGGCACCAGGTCACCAGGTACCAGTGCTCGCGGTGGACCAGGCAGGTGACGGGGTCGACGTCGCGGACGCTGAGCCGGCCGTGGGCGTCGCGGTAGCAGAGCCGGAGCACCCGCCGATCGGTGATCGAGGTGGCGATGATCCGGGCTCGGCGCGCGGTCTCCGCGGTGAGCGGGGTGGTCAGGGTGCGCAGTGTCGAGGCGATGACGTCGTCTCCGGCGTCGAGGTGGGCCAGGGCGGCCCGCAATCCGGTACGGGCTGCGCCGGCTTGCGGGCCGGTGCCGAGGTGGGCGAGGGAGAGGGCGAGCGCCGCGATCTCCGCGGCCGTCAAACCAGGTGCGTCATTGACGTTTCCCATACTAGGAACATACCCAGAACCACTGACATTTTCGCTTGTCAGTACGAGTTTTCTCGCAGGTTCTCAAGATCGTTCAGACCGCCGGACCCCGCTGGAACCAAGATCGTCCGAGTGCTCGGCGGAGTGGCCGGGCGGGCGGAGTCCGGTGGCCGGGAGGCTCGGCCGATCGCTTGGATCCGATCCGAGGCCTCCGGGTGGCGGACAGGCGTCGCCCGCGAATCGCGGACGTATCGCGATCGCGGTGCGGGCGGTCGCGGACCGCCCGGTTCGCCGGTGTGATCGGATAGGCGGATGGAACCCATTGAGGACTGGCGCGAGTTCGTCATGACCGGCACCCGGACCGGGAAGCTGGCGATCACCAGGGAGGACGGCCGGCCGCATGTGACGCCCGTCTGGTTCGTCGTCGACGGCGAGGACGTGCTGTTCAACACCGGTGAGTCGACGGTCAAGGGGAAGGCCCTGCGCAGGGACCCGAGGGTCGCGCTCTGTGTCGACGATCAGGTCCCGCTCTACTCGTTCGTCATCCTGGAGGGCGGGGTCTCACTCAGCCGGGACCTGGCGGAGCTGCGGCACTGGGCCGCGGTGATCGGGGGCCGGTACATGGGGCCGGACCGGGCGCGGGAGTACGGCGAACGCAACGGGGTCCCGGGTGAGCTGCTGGTCCGGCTCCACGTGTCCAAGGTGATCGCGCTTCGCGACGTCGCCGGGTGACACCCGCCGGACCGCAGGGAAGATCACCATCGGGGTCGCCGGTCCGCTGAGCGGCACACCCGGTGTGGCAAAGTTATGGTCGGCGGTTCCGGCGACGGCTGTGACGTGAGTCGTGGGGGAAGGCTAGTGGGGGAAAGCCGCAGGTACTCGCCGTACATCACATCGAGTCGAAGAGGAAGCCCGTGCCGTTGACCCGCGTATCCCGACTCCGCCTGCTGTCGGCGACGGCCGCTCTGGCGATTCTGCCCCTGGGTCTGGTCCAGCTCCAGGCGGGGTCCGCGAGCGGGCAGGCGGGCGCATCCGCCGCCACGCCCGCCCCCGCGCCCGGGGGCGGTGCCCAGCCGAAGCCGGCCGACGAGCGGCCCAACATCGTGCTGCTGCTCGCCGACGACCTGGATGCCAGGGATCTGGCAAGGTTTCCCAATATTTCGCGATTTCTCATGGATCAGGGGACGACGTTCACCAAGTTCTTCGTCTCGGACTCCTGGTGCTGCCCGTCGCGGGCGACGATCCTGCGCTCGCAGTACGTGCACAGCCACCAGGTCCTCACCAACATCCCGCCGCACGGCGGATTCGGGAAGTTCCCCGACGACTCGACGATCGCCACCTGGCTGAAGGGCGCGGGCTACCAGACGGCGCTCATGGGCAAGTACCTCAACCGCTACCCCGAGGGCAAGCCCAAGACCTACATCCCGCCGGGGTGGGACGAGTGGCAGGTTCCCCTCGGCTCCGGGGGTTACCGCGGCTACGACTACACGCTCAACAGCAACGGGACGCTGCGCAAGTACGGCAAGGAGGGCAAGGACTACCTCGGCGACGTGCTGACCAGGAAGGCAACGTCGTTCATCAACCGCACCGAGGCGCCGTTCTTCCTGTATCTGGCCCCGTTCGTGCCGCATCTCCCGGCGACCACCGCCCCGCGGCACGCGCACGCCTTCGCGGACGTCCAGGCGCCGCGGACCCCGTCGTTCAACCAGGCGAACCTGAGCGCGGAGCCGCGCTGGCTCCGCAGCCTGCCGAAGCTGGGCCCGAGGCAGATCAAGAAGCTCGACGACACCCACCGGCAGCGGCTGCGTTCCATGCTCGGCGTGGACGAGATGATCGGGACGCTGATCGAGGAGCTCAGGGTCACCGGAAAGCTGGACAACACCTATTTCCTTCTCTCGTCCGACAACGGCTGGCACATGGGCCAGCACCGGCTTCCCCGTGGCAAGACCACGCCGTTCGAGGAGGACATCCGCATCCCCATGCTGGTCCGCGGTCCCGGGGTGGCGCCGGGCGCCCGGGTGGACGCGCTGGGCGCGACGGTCGACCTGGCGCCCACCTTCGCCGAGCTGGCGGGGGCGGCGACGCCGGGCTTCATCGAGGGGCGCTCACTCGTCCCGTTCCTACGCGGCCAGGAGCCCGCGGTGTGGCGCGACTCGGTGCTGGTGGAGTTCTTCAGCGGCAGGTCCAAGAACGACCCCCAGGTGATCTGCGACAAGCAGACGGTCAAGATCAGCGGCTGTCCTTTCCCGCCCTCCTACGCGACCCTCCGTACAGACAAGTACACCTACGTGGAGTACGTCACGGGTGAGCGTCAGCTCTACGACCTCGACCGGGATCCGCATCAGATGCGCAACATCGTCACGACGGCCGCCCCCGAGCTGCTCCGGGAGCTCTCCGTCCGGCTGGAGCGGTTCGCCGAGTGCTCGGCGCAGGGCTGCCGGGTCGCCGATTCGGAAAGCCCCTGACCGGCCGGGGCCGGGGGAGCGGATTTCCGTACGGCGTACGCCGGGTGTAGGCCGCCTCCGCGGGGGGAGGTGCCGGGCGGGGGGTGCGGGTGAACACGTTGATCCTGATACGGCACGGCGAGACCGAGTGGAGCCGGACGGGGCGGCACACGGGTCGCACGGATGTGGCGCTGACCGCGCGCGGGGAGCGGCAGGCCAGGGATCTCCGGCGTGTGCTGAGCGGCTGCGACCCCGCCCTCACCCTGGTCAGCCCGGCCCTGCGCGCCCGCCGTACGGCGGAACTCGCCGGCCTGCCCCGCCGGGAGCCCGACCGGAACCTGTGGGAGTGGGACTACGGCGGATACGAGGGAATGACCACTCAGGCGATCAGACAGGCGCGCCCGGGCTGGTTTCTCTGGCGGGACGGGGTCCCCTCGGGCGCCACCCCGGGTGAGACGGCGCAGGAGGTGGGTCTGCGCGCGGACGCCGTACTCGCGCGGGTGCGACCGGCGCTGGGCGTCGGCGACGTCGTGCTCGTCGCGCACGGCCATCTGCTCCGCGTGCTCGTCGCGCGCTGGCTGGGTCTGGCGGCCGACCGGGGCAGGCTGTTCCGCCTGGACACCGCGACCGTCTCGACCCTCGGGTGGGAGCACGCCGAGCCGGTGGTGAACTCGCTGAACCTTCCGGCCTGATCACCGCCGGCGGGTACGGTGACCCCCATTGAGTCCACGGCAATGGGGGGTTCCCTCCGTCAGGCGTGACATCTCCGCGATTCGCGGCCGAGCCCTCAGGTCAGATGGTCGAACTCTCCGTCCTTCATCCCGAGGACCAGGGCGTGGATCTCAGCCCTGGTATAGATCAAAGCGGGCCCGTTCGGGTAGCGGGAGTTGCGGACCGCGACGTGGCCGTCCGGTAACTCCGCAAACTCGACACAGTTCCCCGACGAGTTGCTGTGACTGCTCTTCCGCCAGCGTGCCATCCCGAGGTCGGCTGCCGATATGCCGTTGTACACGTGTTTCTCTCCCGACATCTTGCGATGACCCCGGCAGTGAGGGCTGCCGTACTCGCATCCCCCAATGCCGTGAGTTGCGGGTAACGGTAGCGCGTGCACAAGTCATCTGCACGTGCATATGCAGGAGAAAGTATGGTGAATACGCACGGTGACGATGGGGCTCTGTACTACGGTTGTGTCGCTCGGCCCACTCCGGGGGGAGAATCTTGGACGACCGACTGCTCGACTGGCTCTCGACCCTTGACGAAGATCGGCTGACCCGGGTCCTGACCGCCCGCCCGGACGCCCTCTCCCCGCCCTGGCCACGCCGGCTCCCCGCGCTGGCCGAACGCCTGGAGGACGCGGAAGCCGTCCTGGAGGCGGCGGGAACCCTTCCGCTGCCCTGCATGGAGATCGCGCAGGCCTGCCTCGTCCTCGGCGCCGGCTGCTCCGCGCGGCGGCTCGCGTCGTTCCTCGGCGCCGACGAGGCGGAGCTCCGTCCCTTTCTTGACCGGCTCGCTGACCACGCCCTCGCCTGGACCGATCGGAGCGGGCGGATCCACCTCGTCCGTCCGCTCGCCAGGAACTGGGTCAACCCCTGCGGCTTCGGCAGAACCTCGGACCAGTTGCTCTCCGGGCTCCCCGTCTACGAACTACGGAGCGTGGCGCGCGCCCTCGGGCTGGCGGTCAGCGGACATCGGGACCGTCTCACCGCGGAGATCATCCGGTTCCACGGCGATCCGGAGGCGATGGCCGGCCTGATGGAACGGGCGCCCGAGGGGGTCGACGCCCTGCTTGAGGGTTTCCTCACCCGATGGCCGGTCCAGGAGTTCGAGCTGCTCGACTGGCAGCGCGCGGGCACCCCCGAGCACTGGGCGGTGCGGCACGGGCTCATCCGCATCGTGGGGTGGCGGGTCGCCGAGATGCCCCGCGAGGTCGCGCTCACCCTGCGCGGGCCCGGCTACCGGGCGCCCTTCACCCCGCGACCTCCCGGGGCGGTGCCGCGCGAGCCGCTTGAGCACGAGGCGTCGGCGGCGGCGATCCGCCTGCTCGACCGGGTCACCGGGCTCCTCGGCAACCTCGCCGGGACGCCGCTGCCCGTGCTGCGCAAGGGCGGGGTCGGGGTCCGTGAGGTACGGCGGGTCGCCAAGGAGACGGGCTGCACCGAGGACGAGACCCGGCTCTTCCTGGAGATCACCGCGGTGGCGCGGCTGCACGCCTGGTCGGAGGAGGCGCAGGCGCTGACGCCCACCGACCGGTTCGACGAGTGGCGGCTGGCCTCCCCGGCCGAACGGCTCACGGAGCTGCTGTCCGCCTGGTGGCGGATGGAGCGTTCCCCGCTCCGGCTGATCGAGGGGAAGCGTCCGCCGGTGCTCGGCGAGGAGCCGTACGGCGAGCTCATCGTCCGGGTCCGGCATGCGACCCTGCGGGCGCTCCCCACCGACGACCTGCCGGCCGCGGTCCGCTGGTACGCGCCGCTGATCCGGTCGGAGGTGGTCGACGAGTGCGCCCCCGCCGCCTTCGCCGAGGCCGCGCTGCTCGGCCTGGTCGGCGGGCAGACGATCGCGGAGCTGGGCGGGGCGCTCGCGGGGCTGAGCGCCGTCGCCGGGACCGAATGGGACGGGTACGTCCCCGCGGTGGCCCGGCACGCCCGGCTGGGCGAGATCGCCGGCCGGATGCTGGCCGCGGCCCGCCGGACCGCGCTCTTCGGAGCCGACCTGACGGCCGTGGTCACCGGGCCGGCGTCGGCGGAGCTCGCCGAGGTGCTCGACCTGGCCGCCGATCGCGAGACCCAGGGGACCGCGTCGGTGTGGCGGTTCCGCCCGGGTTCGGTACGGCGTGCGCTCGACGACGGATGGCAGGCCGACCGGCTGCTGGACGCGCTCAAAGCGGTCGCGACGGGCGAGATCCCACAGCCGCTCGACTATCTCGTGCGCGATGTCGCCCGCCGCCACGGGGAGGTCCGGGTCCTCGAACCCGGTTGCTGTGTGGCGGGCGACGACCCGGCGCTCCTCGCCGAGATCGCGTCCCACCGCAAGCTCGCCCGGCTGCGCCTGCGGCTCCTGGCCCCGACGGTGCTCGCCAGCGTGCTCGGCCCGGAGCAGACCCTGGCCGCGCTCCGCGAGGCGGGGTACGCGCCTGTGGCGGAGCGGTCCCCGGATTCGGTCCGCGCGAAGCCGCGCCCCCCGGTGAAATCGCGGGCGCACCCCGTCCGCACCGGCCGGGCGGCCTGCCCCGTCGACCCCCGGGAGCACGCGGCGCGGCTCATCGCCGTCGGGACGGCCCTGCGCGCCCGCGGTCAGACCTGGGCGGTGATCGGCCGGCACGCCTTCCGGCTCCCGCCGGCCCAGCAGGCGCACCTCGGCTTCGTCGTCGACCGCGGCGTCGCGGCCCGGGTGACCGGCACGGACGGCTTCTCGGCGACGGTCAGCTTCGGCGAACTCGACGGCGAGGTGCTGGACGCCTGGTGCGACGAGACCGGCGACTACCGCCGATTCCCCCTCGGCGAGATCGTCGAGGTCGCCTACCCCTAGCCGCCGCCGGTCGGAACAGGGCGACCCGCGGGCCGTACCGGACGCTCTGCCCTTCCGGCCCTCGCCGCCGGGATGCCGGGGCATGGCCGGGCGCCTTGGGTTCCGGGGTTCGGACGTCACCGATGATGCCCGTGTTCCGGGGTCGGCGCGGGGTCTCGGGTGATTCGCCGTACGCGGGCGAAAGGGGCGTCGGCTTTCGGCCGTACCCCGGGATCCGCGGAGGAACGGGGCGTGATCCGGGTGCGTACCCCTTTCGGGGTGATGGGGCCCGATAGTGAAGGTGCGACGAGGATGGGGGGTGGATGCGGGAAAGTTTCCGTTGATATGCTGCTGTGCACGTAAATATTCCTGGGAGGGAGTGTGTGATGCGGGGTTTCCCTCGGGTCCTGTTCGACGAGGCCCACTGTGAGTCGTGGACGATTCGCCGGGAGGTCGCCACGGCGATCAATCCCACGCATCCGGACGACAACTCCTACGTGAGAGCCGCGGACATCCTCCGGCGAACCGGCCACCGGGTCGCCTCCCACGTCGACGGCCCCTTCACGCCGGAGGTTCTCGCCGATCAGGACGTGCTGGTGATCGCGCATCCGGCGGACGCCCGCTGGGAGAAGACCACCGGCGTCGGGAGCCCGATCCTCACCGCCGGGGAACTGGACGTCGTCGAGGCCTACGTCCGGGACGGCGGCGGACTGGTGGTCCTCGCCGAGTGCGAGCAGGACAAGTACGGCAACAACGTCGCCGAGCTGCTCGCCCGCTTCGGCATCGGGGTGACCCACACCACCGTGCAGGACCCCCGGCACGCGCACCGGGGCGTCGCCACCTGGGTCCTCGGTGAGCCCGGCTCGCCGCGCGGCCTGCTCGCCGACGCCGGCCAGGCCTGCTTCTACCGGGCCGGGGCGCTCACCGGCGGCGACGAGGTCCTCTTCGCCACCTCGGCCGAGGCCGACCCGGCGGGCGCCGCGCTCGCCGTGGTCGCACGGGCGGGCCGGGGCCGGGTCGTGGCGTTCGCCGACTCCGACCTCTTCGGCGACGACTCGATCGCCGACCACCGGCACGGCCGGCTCTGGGAGAACACGGTGACCTGGGCGGCGCGGCGCCCCGAACCGGCGGTCAAGGGCGCGGTCGCGGACCTGCCCGAGGCGTGGAACGATCTCAAGGCGGCGGTCGAGGAGATCCGTCCCCTTCAGGCCAAGGACGGGTCGATCGAGGGGGACACGGACAAGGCCGCGGCCCTGGTGGACCGGGTCGTGGACGCCACGGCACGGCTGGCGCCGCTCTTCCCGCACGACGCCGCGTACCTGGAGGCGCTCCTCGGCGACCTGCGCAAATGGCGGGAGAACGGGTTCGCCAAGCCGGACTTCCTGGACTCCTTGCTCGCCTTCCAGCCGCAGCGGGCCCGGGTGGACGGTCTGGAGCACCTCGTCGTCTTCCCGATGTACACGCAGAACGGCAACCCCGACCGCAACCTGGAGGCGG
This sequence comes from Rhizohabitans arisaemae, assembly GCF_025996515.1. GTDB lineage: Bacteria > Actinomycetota > Actinomycetes > Streptosporangiales > Streptosporangiaceae > Rhizohabitans > Rhizohabitans arisaemae. Next base: position 1,188,543 of record NZ_BLRH01000009.1, on the reverse strand, counting down.
TCTGGATCCGGACGGTGTGGCCGGACTGGCTGGCGGAGGTGGAGGCCGGGCGCTACGACAACCCGATGTTCGTGCCGATCACCTTCGTGGACTTCACCGGCGGCTACGACACCAACTCCGCGGTGCTCTTCCCCGAGACCGTCTCGGTGCGCGAGACACCGCCCAAGTTCACCTGGGGAGCCATCTTCTGCGACCGGGAGGGGGCACGGTTCCGTACCGTCGCCGGCGCCGCCGCGGAGATCCTCAAGCTGGATCTCCCGCCGGACGCGGCCAGGCTGCTGTCCTCCCAGGAGATCGCGGAGGACACCTTCGCGCTCTGGGACCTGATCCACGACCGGACGCACAGCCACGGCGACCTGCCCTTCGATCCCTTCATGATCAAGCAGCGCATGCCGTACTGGCTCTACTCCCTGGAGGAGCTCCGCTGCGACCTCACCGCCTTCGGGGAGGCGGTGGTGCTGGAGAAGGAGGGTGTGCCGCACGCCCGGTACGTCCAGTACGCCGTGCTGTTCGACCGGTTGTTCCGCTTCCCGATCACCGGTGACCGGGTCCGCAACTACGACGGCCTGGGCGGGCAGCTTCTCTTCGCCTACCTCCACCGCGCCGGCATCGTGCGGTGGACCGACAACCGGCTCACCGTCGACTGGCCAAGGGTCGCGGACGGGGTGGCCGAGCTCCGGGCCGCGGTCGAACGGCTCTACCGCGACGGGATCGACCGGTCGAAACTCGCCCACTGGCTCGCCGCGTACGAACTGGTGTCGGACTACGTCGAGCCGAACCCCGCCTCGGTGTGGAACAAGGGCGTCGAGGCGCTGCCCGTCGACGGGTTCCCCAAGGCCGTCGTGGACGCGGTGCTCTCCGACGAGTTCCCCCTGAGCATGTTCTACGAGGCACTGCGCCGTAAGCTCGGCGATGTGATCGAGTCCACCCGGGGAATCACGGGACAGACCGCCTGAGCGGATCGCCGGGCGCGGATCCGCCGGGATACCGCCGAGCCCGGCGGCCGATCCGGTGCGGGCGACCGACCCGGTGAGAAGGAATACGGCGTAGTGAGGGAGCGATCGACTGTGGAGCGGAACATGCGTGATCTGGTGGTCGTCGTGGCGGGCGCGGGCGGCCCCGCCGGCCGGGCGGTCGTCCGGCGGCTGCACGAGGCGGGGGCGACCGTGCTCGCGGTGGACGCCCACGAGGAGCGCGCCCTGCGATCGGCCGAAGGGCTGGCCGGGGTGCGGCCCGTCGTCGTCGACCTGCTTGACGCCGAAGCCGTCCGGGCGTTCGCCCGGGAGACCGAGGAGCGGTACGGGCACGTCGACGGACTCATCCACCTGGTCGGCGGCTGGCGCGGGTCCAAGACCTTCGCCGAGACGTCGCTGCGGGACTGGGCGACCCTGGCCGACCTGCTGATCTGCACCCTGCAGCACACGACCCTGGCGTTCGCGCAGGCACTGGCCCGCAGCTCCCGGAGCAGGTTCGCGATCGTCTCGGCGAAGGCGGCGGAGAGCCCCACCCAGGGCAACGCCGCCTACGCCACCGCCAAGGCGGCCTCCGAGGCGTGGGCCAGGGCGTTCGCCGACTCGCTGACCGGCACCGGCGCGGCGGCCTCGGTGCTGGTGGTGAAGGCGCTCGTCGACGACGAGATGCGGGCAGCCAAGCCGGACGCGAAGTTCGAGGGGTTCACCGACGTCCGGGATCTGGCCGACGCCGTGGCCGGGCTGTGGGACCGCCCGGCCGAGGAGATCAACGGGCGCCGTCTCGACCTCACCGCCTGAAACGATCGGGCCGGGCTGTTCTCCCGGTCGGCACAACGCACAACCATGAAGTGGGGACAACCTAGTGACTGACGCGGTGCAGCGGCACGATCCCTCGGTTCGGGGGTTCGCCAGCGACAACTACGCGGGCGTCCATCCGGAGATCCTGGAGGCGATCGCGCTGGCGAACGGGGGACACCAGCCCGCCTACGGCGACGACGTCTACACCGAGCACCTGCGCGAGGTGTTCGGCAGGCACTTCGGGCCGCAGGCCGAGCCGTACCCGGTCTTCAACGGCACGGGGGCGAACGTGGTCGGCCTGCAGGCGATGACCGAGCGCTGGGAGTCGGTGATCTGCGCGGAGACCGCGCACATCCATGTGGACGAGTGCGGCGCCCCGGAGAAGGTGGCCGGGCTCAAACTGCTCACCGTCCCCACCCCGGACGGCAAGCTCACCCCCGAGCTGATCGAGACGCAGGCGTGGGGCTGGGGCGACCAGCACCGGGCGCAGCCCCGGGTGGTGTCGATCACCCAGTCGACCGAGCTCGGCACCCTGTACACGCCGGAGGAGATCCGGGCGATCGTCGCCTGCACCCGCGCCCACGGCATGTCCCTGCACATGGACGGCTCCCGGCTCGCCAACGCGGCCGCCACGCTCGGGGTGCCGCTCGGCGCGCTCACCGAGGGCGTCGACGTGCTTTCCTACGGCGGCACCAAGAACGGCCTCATCTTCGGTGAGGCGGTCGTGGTGCTGAATCCGGCGGCGGTCCGCGGCGTGATGTACCTGCGGAAGGCGGCGATGCAGCTCGCCTCGAAGATGCGCTTCACCGCCGTTCAGTTCGAGGCGTTGCTCTCCGGAGACCTGTGGCTGCGCAACGCCTCGCACGCCAACGCGATGGCGCGGCGGCTCGCGGACGCCGTAGGGGGTTCGGTGCGGATCTCCCGGCCGGTGCAGGCCAATGCGGTTTTCGCGATCCTGCCGAGGGAGGTCGCCGAGCGGTTGCAGAAGGACTTCCGCTTCTACACCTGGAACGAGGGAACCGGGGAAGTCCGCTGGATGACCTCGTTCGACACCACCGCCGAGGACGTCGACGCCTTCGCGGCGGCGATCGTCGCCGAGACGGGCGGCTCCGGCCGCTAGGCGGTGGGGGAGCCGGTCTCCTTCTCGTAGGCGGAGAGCTGCTGCTCCAGGGCCTTCATGAGTTCGAAGACCTGGCCGGGCGGGATGCGGATCCGGCTGACGATCCGGGTGGGCACGCTGATGTAGGGCGTGCCCGACTCGCTGTCCTGCTCCAGCTGCGGCGGACGGGTGATCACCGCGAAGTCGAGGACGAAACCATCCTGGGTGTGCCAGACGGAGGCGAAGTTCGCGTAGAACCCCGCTTCCACCTCGGTGGTGATACTCACCTCCAAGCGGCTCTCCGGTTCTTCGTTCATGCCCCAATGCTGCCGGTTCCGGACGGTGAAACGGGGTGCGGCACGCCGAGGGAAGATCGGCGGACTAGGCCGCCGCCACGCCCCGATCCGCCAGCAGCCGGTTCATGAGATCGATCTCGCCGAGCTGGCCGTCCACGATGCGCTCGGAGATCCGGCGGACCACGGGGTCGCTCGAACGCTGCAGCAGGCCCTTGGCCATGTCGACGCCGCCCCGATGATGCTTGATCATCAATTGCAGGAAGAGGATCTCGGCGTCCTTGCCGGTCTTCGCCCGGAGCTCGTTGAGCTGCTGGACCGTCGCCATCCCGGGCATCACCCCCGGGGTGTCGCCGTGGCCGCCGTGGCCGCTCATCCACGCCATCGCCGGGGAGTCACCGGTGGGGGTGAGACCCCATACCTGAAGCCACCCCTGGAACATGCCCCGCTGGGCGGTCTGGGTGACGATGATGTCGGTGGCGAGTCCGCGGATGACCTCGTCCTGGCTCCGGTCCCGGATCGTGAAGGCCATGTCGACCGCTTGGTCGTGATGGGTGCCCATGTCCCTGGCGAACCCCGCCTCCGGGGAGGAGTCCGCGGGCGTGGACGGCCGGGTGAGCAGGAACGCCGCCGCGGCGGCGAGGGCCAGGACGGCGATCGCGGCCAGGACGGCCGTCCGCCGTCGCCGGTGCGCCGATGCGGGGGGAGCCGGGTCCGTGCCGCCGGGCCCCGCCGGGGCTTCGGCGTCGGCCGCTCGCTCTTCGAGGGGGACGTTCACCCCGTCAGGGTATCCGCCGCGGGCCCCGGGCCGGAAAACAGGAGTCGTGCGTGGGGCTGGAGAAACCACCTTTACTCCGTTCATACGACATTGCCATTACACTGCTCAAAACCAATCAGACTGGTACCGATGGCCCGGGCCGCGGCGGAGGCGGGATGTCCAAGAGCAAAGCGCAGGACAGGCGTGAGCACATCGCTCGCATGCGCGCCGATGACAAGCGCAGGGAACGGCGGGTCGCCCTGCTGAGCTGGGGAATAGGCGGCCTGGTGATCGTCATCCTGGTCGGCTTGGTCGGTGTCTACCTTGTCCAGCAGCGGCAGGGGAGTGATCTCGGCGCGGTCCAGACCTTCAAGTACAAGGGCGGCGTGCACAAGGAAGAGGCGATCAAGTACCCGGAGACGCCTCCGGTCGGCGGCGACCACGCGCCTCCGCCGAAGTGGCAGAACTGCGGCATCTACGATCAGCCGATCAGCAGCGAGAGCGCCGTCCACTCCCTGGAGCACGGCGCGGTCTGGATCACCTACCGCCCCGACCTCGCCAAGGACCAGGTCGACGCGTTGCGGTCGGTGGTCGGCACCCAGACCTACATCCTGCTCAGCCCGTTCCAGGGCCTGCCGTCGCCGATCGTCCTGAGCTCCTGGAACAAGCAGCTCAAGATCGAGAAGGCCGACGACCCGCGGATCCGCGCCTTCATCAAGGAGTTCAAGAACGGCCCCGAGACCCCTGAGCCCGGTGCCGCGTGCTCCCAGGGTGTGGGAACCCCGCTCCCGCCGGTTTGATCGCCCGGCGCCCTGAACCGGCCCGCCCGGCGGGCCGGTTCCGCCATGGGGGCTAACCGAGGATCTCCGCCAAGGAGACCGCGGCCACCCGCTGCGCTTCGGCGACGGCCGCGTTGGTCACCCGCCCCGCGTGGACGTTGAGGCCACGGGCGAGCGGCGCGTCCTCGCGCAGGGCCCGCACCCACCCTTTGTCCGCGATGGACAGGGCGTAGGGCAGCGTCACGTTCGTCAGGGCGTAGGTGGAGGTGTGCGGTACCGCTCCGGGCATGTTCGCCACGCAGTAGAACACCGAATCGTGTACCCGGTAGGTCGGATTGGCGTGAGTCGTCGGATGGGAGTCCTCGAAGCACCCGCCCTGGTCGATGGAGATGTCCACCAGTACCGAGCCCGGCTTCATCCGGGAGACCAGGTCGTTGGTGATCAGTTTCGGCGCCTTGGCGCCGGGGACGAGGACCGCACCGATCACGAGGTCGGCGTCGATCACCGCACGCTCGATCTCGTAGGCGTTGGAGGTGACGGTCTGGCAATGCCCCTGATAGACGAGGTCGGCCTGGCGGAGCTTGTCGACGTTCATGTCGAGCAGGAGCACCTCCGCCTGCATGCCGAGGGCGATGACCGCGGCGTTCAGACCGGAGACGCCCGCTCCGATCACGACGACCTTGGCCGCGTAGACGCCGGACACGCCGCCCATGAGGACGCCGCGCCCGCCGCCGGACCGCATCAGGTGGTACGCCCCTACCTGGGGTGCCAGGCGCCCCGCCACCTCCGACATGGGGGCGAGCAGGGGAAGCGCGCCGAGGTCGGTCTGTACGGTCTCGTAGGCGATTCCGGTGATCCCCGAGTCGAGCATGGCGTGGGTACACTGCGCGGAGGCCGCCAGGTGGAGATAGGTGAACAGCACCTGGCCCGCACGCATCCGGTGATACTCCTCGTTGATCGGCTCCTTCACCTTGAGAATGAGTTCGCCCTCCGCCCAGACCTCGTCGGCTGAGCGTGCGATGCGGGCACCGGCACCGGTGAAGAACTCATCCGGAATGGACGAGCCCAGGCCGGCTCCTTCTTCGACTATCACCTCGTGTCCGTGTGTGACGAGTTCGTGCGCGCCGGCCGGGGTGATGGCCACGCGATATTCGTGGTTCTTGACCTCGCGAGGTACTCCGATTTTCACGGTTCCTCCTCGAACCCTCTTTTCCTCACTGTCTGTTGTCGGCGCCTATCCGGGCCACCCCCAAAATGGAATGAGTCGACTCTCATTGGTAACAGAATGTCAATGAATTACTGCTCTTTGACTGGCATCGGTAAGCTCACTGATCATTCGGGAGGGACGATTGCACGCGAACACACCGGGGGGCGTTGAAGGACCTCCACCCGGCGGCCGGAACGTCCCCGGGACCCCGGGCCCGGCGCCGGACGGGACCGCGGCGCCCTCCCAGGGGGAGGCGGCCGCGCCCAAGGCGGTGGGCGGGCTGGTCACCGTCGTGCTCGGCGTCGCCCTGGTTCTGGCCGTGCTGCTCGCGGCCTTCATCGGCTTCGTCGCCTACCGGATGGCGGTGGCCCCGGGGGAGCCGATCGTCGGCAGCAGGCCGCTCACCCGCCTGACCACCCCCATCAACGTCCTGCCGGTGACGGCGTCGTACCCCGCGCCCTGCTCGGGTGTCGGCGCCTACCCCGACGATCTGGGCCGGACCTGCTACCAGACCGCCGACCCCGGGATGCCGCTGACCCAGGTACAGAAGATCGAGGCGCTGAAGGAGGGTGACGACAAGTACAGTGTGCGGATCACGCTGGCGCCCGCCAACCGCGACCAGATCGCCCGGCTGACCAGCGTCACCCCGAACGAGAAGAAGCTCGCGATCATCGTGGCGGACCGGGTCGTGGCCGCCCCGACGATCGCGGAGAAGATCACCGGCACCAGCTTCCGCATCGGGGGCGGATACACCAAGGCCGAGGCCGACGCCCTGGTGGCCAAGCTCGTCGGCCAGACGCCGGGCACCGGGCAGATTCCGGAGCCGGGCGTCCCCCAGACCGGCTACCCGCAGACGTTCGCCCCCACCCCGCCGGTACCGGGCTTCACCACACCCCCGCCCACGGGTTTACCGAACGGGGTTCCAGGGCAAGGCGGCGTTCCCGGCGGGATCACGCCCTCGGGTGTCGGGGGTACCCCGAGCGGGCCGAACGGCGCGGGCACCCAGGGTGTCTCCGGGCGTTTCGCGACCCCCACCCCGTCGTGCACCCCGTCTCCCGCCACCGGGATCTGCCCTCCCTGACGCGCGGACCGGGACGCCCGCTCCGGCGGTTGTCCCGGACCCGGGGGAGAACGCCGGTCAGGTCAAGGCGATGTGTTCGGGGCGGATGGGAACCCGGGGCAGCTCCAGTCCGGTGGCGTTCCGTACGGCGGCGACGATCGCCGGGGTGGAGGAGAGGGTGGCCGGCTCGCCGGCCCCGCGGAGCCCGTACGGCGCGTGCGGGTCGGGGTGCTCCAGGATCGACAGGCGCATCGGCGGCATGTCCAGGATCGTGGGGATGAGGTAGTCGGTGAACGAGGGGTTGAGCACCCTCCCGCCCTCCATCTGGATCTCCTCCATGAGCGCGAGACCGAGCCCCTGGGCCGAGGCGCCGTGGATCTGGCCCTCCAGCGCGATCGGGTTGAGGATCCTCCCCACGTCCTGGACGGCGGCGAGCTCGACGGTCTTGACCAGGCCGAGTTCGACGTCGACGGCGACGACGGCGCGGTGCACGCAGAGGGCGAGCTGGGTGTGCGAGTCGCCCTGCCCCGTGAACGGGTCCATGGGGAAGGTGGGGCGGTGCCGGTACTCCCGGGTCTCCTCGATCGGGCCGGTCAGCGCCAGGATCTCGGTGAGGGACTCCGCCGGGCCGTGTGCCGCGAGCCGGTCGCGTACGGCCGCGCAGGCCGCTCTGACCGCGCCGCCGGTCATGTAGGACTGCCGGGAGGCGGAGGAGGAACCGGCCGAGCCGACCCGGGTGTCGGCGGGGGCGACGGTCACGTTCGCGACGCCGAGCTCCGTCCTGGCGATCTGGGCGAGGACGGTGACCAGGCCCTGCCCGACTTCGGCGGCGGCCGTGTGCACGAGGACGTGCGGCTTCCCGCCGAGGAGCTCGACCCGGACCCTGGCGGTGGAGTAGTCGTCGAAGCCTTCGGAGTAGCAGATGTTCTTGAGGCCGACGGCGTACCCGACGCCGTGCCGCACCCCCTCCCCGCGGGTGGTCTGCGAGACGCCCCCCGGCAGATCGCGCAGGTCGGGGCCGGGTCGCTCCGCAGGAAGGTCCGGCATCGGCATCGCGGCCAGCTCGGCGAGCATCTCCGCCAGCGGCGCCGGGGTGTCGACGAGCTGCCCGGTGGCGATGCGCGACCCCTCCGAGACGGCGTTGCGGATCCGGATCTCGACGGGGGACAGGCCGCAGGCGGCGGCGAGCCGGTCCATCTGCGACTCGTACCCGAAACACGCCTGAACCGCGCCGAACCCACGCATCGCCCCACAGGGCGGGTTGTTGGTGTAGACGCCGTAGGCGTCGATGTGGATGTTCGGGACCTCGTACGGGCCCGCGCCGAGGGAGGCCGCGTTGCCGACGACGGCGAGCGAGGAGGAGCAGTAGGCGCCGCCGTCAAGCAGGATCTCGGCTTTGACGTAGACCAGCCGCCCGTCGGCGTCCGCCCCGTGCTCGTAGCGCATCCGGGCCGGGTGGCGGTGCACGTGGCCGAAGAAGGACTCCTGCCGGTCGTACACGATCTTCACGGGCCGGCCGGTGCGCAGGGCGAGCATGCAGGCGTGGACCTGCATGGACAGATCCTCGCGGGCGCCGAAGGCCCCGCCGACCCCGGCCAGCGTCAGCCGTACCAGCTCCGGGGGCAGGCCCAGGCACGGCGCGAGCTGGTCCCGGTCCACGTGCAGCCATTGGGTGGCGATGTAAAGGTCCACGCCGCCGTCCTCGGCCGGTACGGCGAGCCCGGACTCGGGGCCCAGGAAGGCCTGGTCCTGCATGCCGACCTCGTACTCGCCGACGACCACCACGTCGGCGGGCGGTGCGCCGGGGCCGTCCAGGAAGACGCCGGTGCGCACCGGCTGGCGCCGGACGACGTTGCCGCCGGGGTGGATGGGCGGCGAGGCGGGATCCAGGGCCCAGGCCGGGTCGACGACCGGGGGGAGCGGCTCGTAGGAGACCTTGATCGCCTTGGCGGCGCGGCGCGCGGTCTCCGGATGGTCCGCCGCGACGATCGCCACGGCCTCGCCCTGGTAGCGGACCTGGTCGACGGCGAGCACGGGCTGGTCACGGCGGTCCAGTCCGTAGTGTTTCTCGCCCGGCACGTCGTCATGGGTGAGTACGGCGTGCACGCCGGGCATCGCGATCGCCTCGGTGAGGTCGATGCCGAGGATGCGGGCGCGGACGTGCGGGCTGCGCAGGGTCGCGCCCCAGAGCATGTCCTCCAGCCACAGGTCTGAGGAGTAGGCGAACTCTCCTCGGACCTTGAGGGTTCCGTCGGGCCGGGGCAGGTTCCCGCCGATACCTCCGAATGTGTTTGCCGAGGTGGTGGCCTTGCTGGTCGTCATGACTCCCCTGTATCCCCACGGGCGGTCGGTACTCAATCCTGTCATCTGTGTAACCATGTGCTAACAGACGGGAGATGAGTGCCCTTCAGGGTTGCGCACCGAGACGTCTGTGGGTTATCACGAGAGCAGACTTCTGTTATCGGAGGTTTGGCAGGGCGACCCGGGAGTGGCGAGAGTGAGAATTGCCGCTCCGCCACTCCGAGGCCGTTCCGGTCATCGATTCGCTCTTGGTCGAAGGTGCTTTCGACGGACTCGGCTCGGGGGAGCCACAGGCCGCGGGACGTGGGTTCCTTCAACCGACCGAGGCGATGAGCGGGGTGTCAGAGGAGGTGGGGTGTGAAGTTCCCGAACAGCCCGTGGTCAATGGACTTCGACGGGCCGGGAAATTCGTCAGCAGCAGAGGTAGGCCATGGTGGATGCGGCCTTGGGCGATGCTGCGGCATTCGCGGTCGTAGCATTGGTCAGCACAATCAGCCCGGCCGCGGCCAGGAAGGTCAGTGCGGACAGCGTGAGACGGCGGCGCATTTCTAGCTCCCGTTGTTGTTGAGTTGTCTGTCGTCGTTAATCATCAAGGGAGTGCGGTGCTCAATCAAGATCTTGTCGGTGAGAGAATAAGGATGATGCGCCGCCAGCGCGGCTTATCGCAGGCGCAACTCGCTCATCCCGAGCTTTCCGACAGTTATGTGTCGCTAATCGAGAGTGGCAAGCGCACGCCTACACCAGGGGTTTTGGAGTTATTGGCGAGGAAGCTCGACTGCTCCGTCACCTATCTGGTCAACGGGGTTACCACCGAGCAGCTTTCCGAGCTGGAGCTCCAGGTTGGCTACGCTTCGCTCGCGTTGGAGAACGGCGAGGTGACGGAGGCTCGCGACCGCTACGCGGAGCTGCTGCGCGATCAGAGCCTGAGCGCCGTGCCCAGCCTGAAGTATCGCGCGGAGTTCGGCTACGCACTCGCCCTGGAGGCCTGCGGCGAGCTTGAGGCCGCGGCACGGCAGCTGGTGGAGCTGCAGGACCTGGGGGAGGCCCGCGGCCTGGAGTCGAGCTCCCGCATCGCCATCGCGATCGCCTTGTGCCGGACCTACCGGGAGCTGGGAGACCTCTCGGAGAGCGTCAACGCCGGGGAGAGGGCGCTGCAGCAGGAGTCCGTGCACGGCTGGACCGACGACCTCGTGGAACTCGGCTCCACCCTGCTCGGTGCCTACTACAAACGCGGTGACCTCATGCGGGGCCGCCAGCTCGCCTCCGAGCTACTGGAAATCGCCGACCGGCTCGGCACGCCGCGGTCCCGGGTGGCAGCCGTCTGGAACGCCGCTTTCATCGCCGACGCGGTGGGACAGGGTGACGAGGCCATCGCCCTCATCGAGCGGGCGCTGGCCATCCACGGGGAGACGGGCGACGCCCGGAACCTCGCCCGGCTGCGCGGCGCCTACGCGATGCTCCTGATCAGAAACCGTCCAGAGGACGTGGAGCAGATCAGGCAGATGCTGGGGAAGCTTCAGCGGGATCTGGCCGAGAGTGCCGCGGGCACGATCGACGTGGCCCGATGCGAGGTGATCATCGCCAGGATCGAGGTCATGATCGGCGATCCCGCCGGGGCCATCGCCCGGGTCCGAGGCGCGATGACCCCGCTCACCGGAGCGCCGAGGAACCTCCTGGCGGAGGCCAACATGCTGCTGGCCAATGCCTATCTCCTGCGCGGTGAGAGTGACGAGGCCGCGGCCGAGCTGGTCAGCGCCGCCGACCGGCTGGAGAAGATGCAGGCGTCACGCCCGGCGGCGGAGGCCTGGTTCGGCGTGGCGGAGCTTCAAGACAGGATCGGTGATTCGGAGGCCAGCTCGGAGTCCTATCGCCGCGCGCTCGCGTGCGCGGGTCTGTAGATCTGCGGACGCAGCTCAGATTTCGGGGGATCTGCGCCGGCGCTTGAGTTCGGCGCGCCGGTGCTTGGTCGTGAGCCGACGCTCGATCTGGGCCCGGCTCGGTTTGGTCGGCCGTCGTGCCCGCGCGGGCGGCGCGGTGGCGTTGCGGAGGAGGTCCGCGAGCCGGGCCGCCGCCGCCTCCCGGTTGCGCAGTTGCGACCGGAACTCGGACGCCGCGATCGTGATCACGCCGTTGTTCAGCCGGCCCGCCAGGCGCTCCAGCGCCCGGGCCTTGAGCGGGGGCGGGATGACCTCGCTCCCCGCCAGGTCGAAGCTGAGTTCCACCCTGCTGTCGGTGGTGTTGACCCCCTGCCCACCGGGTCCGGAGGACCGTGAGAAACGCCAGTGGAGTTCCGCACCGGGGATGACGATCGAATCACGGATGTGAACTGATACCGGCATGTAATTCATTCTCCTCCGGGAAAACCCGACCGCACACCAGGTTTTCTCCCACCTAAAACCACAATGCGGTCGTGGCCCCGCACCGGACCGCCGTCGGCTCTGGGTAACCTTGGCAGTGCCATGAATGCGAAACGCCCCCTGGTCATCGTGCTCACCCTGCTGGCCGCCGTGCTCTCCGGCACGGCCCTCGCCGGCCCCGCGCTCGCCCATGACCGGCTGAAGAGCAGCAATCCCGCCAAGGACGCCAAGGTCGAACTGGTGGAGAAGGTGACGCTCGAGTTCACCTCGACCGTCCGGTTGCCCAAGGTCGTCGTCACCGACGCCGACGGCCGGACGATCCCGGGCGACGAGCCGACGGTGGAGCGCACGCTCGTCACCCAGGCCCTCAGCAGCCCGCTCCCGCCGGGTAAGTACACGATCGCCTACCGGGTCGTCTCCTCCGACGGGCACCCCATCGAGGACGAGATCCCGTTCACCGTGATCCCGGCCAAGTCCGCGGCCCCGGCGACGGAGTCCGCGTCCCCGACGCCCGAGCAGTCGTCGGCGCCCGCCGCGAGTCCCACGGCCTTGACCGCGACCGCGGTCGCGGTGACGGAGGAGTCGTCCTCCGGCGGCGGGATCCCCGTCTGGCTGATCATCGTGATCGGCGGGCTCGCCGGGATCGGGATCGGTTTCTTCATGAGCACGCGCAGCAAGCGTCCCAAGCCGTGAGGGGCCGGGTCGCCCTGGGGTGGGCCGCCGGGGCCGTGACGGCGGGCGTCGTCGCCCTGGTGGCCGCGATGTACGCGGGCGGTGCGGCGAACCCGCGGGTGATCCCCGGGCTGCCCGACGAGGGCCCGATCACCCGGTTGGGCCTGCCCCTGGCCAAGCTCGCCATGGACGTCTCCGGGGCGCTCGTCGTCGGCACCCTGCTCATCGCGGCGGTGCTGCTTCCCAGCGACAAGGGCCTGCTGGGCAAGCCGGCGGCGGCCTACGTCAGGGCCGCGTCCTGGCTCGCCCTCGCCTGGGCCTTCTCCGCCGCGGCGACCATGCTCTTCTCCCTCTCCGACAGTCTGGGCAGCCCGATTTACCGGCTCACCGGCGAGGAGATCACCAGTTTCGCCGGACAGGTCTCCCAGGGCATCGCGCTCACCCTCGTGGTGCTCTTCGCCACCGCGATCGCCCTGTTCGCCCGGGGCGCGATCACCGTGGGGACGGCCGCCGGGTTGCTCCTGTTCTCGCTGCTCACCCTGCTGCCGCCCGCGTTGACCGGCCACGGCGCCTCCTCGCCCAACCACTCGCTGGCGACCACCGGGGTCGCCCTGCACCTGGTGCTCATCGCGCTGTGGGTGGGCGGGCTGGCCGTCGTCTGCGCGCACGCCGTCAAGGGTCTGCCCCACCTGCCGGTCGTCGCCGGCCGGTTCTCCCGGCTGGCGCTCTGGTGTTTCGCCGGGGTGGGGCTTTCCGGGCTGGCCGGCGTGGTGGCCCGGCTGGAGTCCCCGGCCGCGCTCCTCGGTTCCGCCTACGGCTGGATGATCGTCGTCAAGACGGTCGCCCTGGTCCTGCTGGGCTTCGCGGGATGGCGGCACCGCGAGCGGACCATCGCCCGGCTCACCGCCGGTGAGCCACGGGCCTTCACCCGGCTGGCCGCCGGCGAGGTCGTCATCATGACGGCGACGATGGGGCTGGCCGTCGCGCTCAGCCGTACCAAGCCGCCGGAGGTCGACGTCCCCCTCGACCGGGCCTTCGAACTCCTCGGCTACCTGATGCCGCCCCCGATCACCGCGGGAAACCTGATCGGGCTGTGGTGGTTCGACTTCTTCTTCGCGCTGGTCGCCGCGGCCCTCGCCGGACTCTACGCGGCCGGCCTGGTCCGGCTCCGCCGGCGCGGCGACCGCTGGCCGGTCGGCCGGAGCGTCGCCTGGTTCCTCGGCGTGGCCGTCCTGGTCCTCGCCACCCAGAGCGGGGTCGCCAGGTACGCGCCGGTGCTGTTCAGCGTGCACATGGCCGAGCACATGGTGCTGTCCATGCTCGTGCCCATCCTGCTCGTGCTCGGCGGTCCGGTCACCCTCGCGCTCCGGGCGCTCAAGCCCGCGGAGCGGAAGGGGGACCGGGGGCCGCGTGAATGGATCACCGTGCTTTTGCACAGCCGGGCGACCAAGGTCCTCGCCCATCCGGCCGTCGCCACGATGATCTTCATTGCGAGCACCTACGCGCTGTACTTCACGCCGCTCTTCGCCGCGGCGATGGAGCAGCATCTCGGGCACATCGTGATGACGCTGCACTTCCTGGCGAGCGGGTGCCTGTTCTTCTGGGTGCTGATCGGCGTGGATCCCTCGCCGCACCGCCTGCCGTACTTCGCCAAGATGCTGGTCCTGTTCGTCACGATGCCCTTCCACGCGTTCTTCGGCGTCGCGCTTATGTTCAGCACCACGGCGATGGCCGAGGACTGGTACAACCAGCTGGGCCGGGAGTGGGGGGCCTCACTCGTCGAGGACCAGCAGACGGGCGGGGCCATCGCCTGGGCGTTCGGGGAGATCCCGACCGTCGTGGTGCTGATCGCGCTGATCTTCCAGTGGTTCCGCGACGACGAGCGGAAGGCGCGCAGGAAGGATCGGCGGGTGGACGCGGCCGCGGCCAGAAAAGGCGGTTCCGGGGATGACGAACTTGATGAGTACAATGCACGCCTCGCCCGTTTGAATCAGCGGAGTGAGGCCGAAGGGTGATCTCCGGTGAGGAAACTCTCAGCTCATCCTCAGGTTGACGGGTGAGAATGGGAGTGTGAGTGATCAATCGGATGTAAACCGTGAAACGGAGGCTCGCCTCCTCGTGGTCGAGGACGAGCCCAACATCCGTGAACTCCTCGCTGTGAGCCTGCGCTTCGCCGGGTTCGAGGTGTTCACCGCGTCCGAGGGCGCCGAAGCCGTGAACACCGTCGGCCGCCGGAAACCCAACCTGATCATCCTGGACGTCATGCTCCCGGACATGGACGGGTTCGAGGTCGTTCGCCGGTTGCGGAGCGGGGGCACCTACACCCCGGTGGTCTTCCTCACCGCCCGCGACGCGACGGCCGACAAGATCCGCGGGCTCACCCTCGGCGGCGACGACTACGTGACCAAGCCGTTCAGCCTGGAGGAGGTCGTCGCGCGAATCCGCGCGGTGCTCCGCCGGACCGGCGGCGACCGGCACCTGCCGCCGCCGCGGCTGAACTTCGCCGACATCGAGCTGGACGAGGAGAGCCACGAGGTGTGGCGGGGCGGGCGGCAGGTCTCGCTCTCCCCGACGGAGTTCAAGCTGCTCCGGTTCTTCATGGCCAACTCCGGGCGGGTGCTCTCCAAGGCGCAGATTCTCGACCATGTCTGGGACTACGACTTCCGCGGGGACGCCGGGATCGTGGAGTCCTATGTCTCCGTCCTCCGACGTAAGATCGACAGGGCCGAGCCACGTTTGATTCACACGCTTCGCGGAGTCGGATATGTTCTCCGCCTTCCACCTGCCTGAGTCTCCCGCCGTGCTCGCCCCGCTCCGGAGGCTGTCCGCGCGAACCCCGCTGCGGATCAAGCTCATCGCGGGTCTGCTCGCCTTGGTCGTCGCGGCGCTGACGGTCATCAGTGTGGTGAGCGTCTCCATGCTCCGCGGCTATCTGCTGGAGCGGGCCGACGAGCAGCTCCCCATCCGCCTGCAGTCCTTCAAAAAGGGCAAGCCCCTGCTGGCGGGGTTCATCGCCCAGGGGCGGGACCGGATCGGCAACACCGTCTGGGAGCAGCATCCGCACGGTGAGGAGGCCGTCGCCGGGCCCGACCTCTCCTACGCGGAGCTCCGCAGGGGCGCCGGGCCCGCCACGGTTCCCGCGGTGCTGGGCCATGGGCGCTGGCGCGTCCTGATCGAGCCGGAGTTCGACGGCGGCTTCACGGTGGTGGGGATGAACCTCGCCGACGTGGACCAGACGCTGTCCCGGCTGACCAACATCGAACTGCTCGTCGGCGGGCTCGTGGTGGTCGTGCTGGCCGGGGTCGGCATCGTGGTGGTGCGGGCGAGCCTGTCCCCGCTGACCGAGATCGAGGAGACCGCCGAGGCGATCGCCGGGGGCCAGCTGGGGCGGCGCGTCCCCGACCGTGACCCGCGGACCGAGGTCGGGCGGCTGGCCAGGTCGCTCAACGGCATGCTGGCGCAGATCGAGTCCGCCTTCGCCGCCCGGGCGGAGTCCGAGGCGGCGGCCCGGCGGTCCGAGGAGCGGATGCGCAGGTTCGTCGCCGACGCCAGCCACGAGCTGCGTACCCCGCTGACCACGATCAGGGGATTCGCGGAGTTCTACCGCCAACGTCCGGAACGCGACCCGGAGCGGCTCGACCGGCTCATGCGCCGGCTGGAGGGCGAGGCGGCCCGGATGAGCGTTCTCGTCGACGATCTGCTGGTGCTCGCCCGATCGGACCAGCAGCGCCCGCTGGACCGCCGCCCGCTCGATCTCCTGGTTCTCGCCGCGGACGCCGTACACGACGCCAGGGTTCTCGCCCCCGAACGCTCGATCGGTCTCACGGTGGACGGCGGGGCGGCGTTCATCGTCGGGGGAGACGAGGTACGGCTGCGCCAGGTCGTGGGCAATCTGATGAGCAACGCGCTCGTCCACACCCCGCAGGGGAGCCCGGTGCAGGTGCGGGTCTCGCCCGGTCTGCTGGAGGACCGGCAGGCCGCGGTCCTGGAGGTCGCGGACGAGGGTCCGGGGCTACCGCCGGAGCAGGCCGAGCGGATCTTCGAACGGTTCTACCGGGTGGATCAGGCACGGACCCGGCGGACGTCCGGGGGGAGCGGGCTCGGGCTGTCCATCGTGGCCGCCCTGGTCCAGGCGCACGGGGGGACCGTCGCGGTCCGGACGGAGCCCGGGGCGGGGGCGACCTTCCGGGTGGTCCTGCCACTCGTCGCGGAGACGTAGCCTGGGCGCGGCCCCGTTCGGATTCACAGCCAATTCTCAGGTCGGTTGGAGGCGGCACCCATCCATGCGGTTCAGAATCGGATACGCGCGGCAAAGGGATTCACGGTTGAAAATGCCGGCACCGTGTGGGCGGCGCCCGTCCCCTGTTGGGGTGCCGCCCACGTCCGTGCCCCCGGCACCGGGCCGGTGGAGAGGGGTCGTGGGGCCGTGGAGGTGACCGAGGCGCGGCTGCTCGTCGTGGAGGACGAGCCGAACATCCTGGAGTTGCTGACGGCGAGCCTGCGGTTCGCCGGCTTCCAGGTGATGAGCGCGGAGAACGGCAGGGACGCCGTACAGCTCGCGGAGAAGTTTCCCCTGGATCTGCTCATCCTCGACGTCATGCTGCCCGACATGGATGGCTTCGCGGTGATCTCCCGGCTCCGTGGCGCGGGGGTGCAGACCCCGGTGGTGTTCCTGACCGCGCGGGACGCCACCGAGGACAAGGTGACCGGGCTGGGCCTCGGCGGGGACGACTACGTGACCAAGCCGTTCAGTCTGGAGGAGGTGCTGGCCAGGGTCCGGGCGGTGCTCCGGCGCTCCCGTGGCGGGCATCCGATCCCCACCCGGCTTCGGGTGGCCGATCTGGAACTCGACGAGGAGAGTCACGAGGTCTGGCGGAGCCGGGAACCGGTGCGGCTCTCGCCCACGGAGTTCAAGCTTCTGCACTACTTCATGGTCAATGCCGGACGTGTCGTGTCAAAGGCGCAGATTCTGGACCATGTATGGAACTACGATTTCGGGGGCGACGGGAACGTCGTCGAGTCCTACGTCTCCTATCTCCGGCGTAAAGTCGACAGGGTGGAGCCGAGGCTCATCCATACCCTGCGCGGCGTGGGGTATGTCCTGCGAGCGCCCCGAGGGTGATCAGAGTGAGGGAGCTGCCCTGGCGTCCGGCCCGGACGCCGCTGTGGCTCCGGCTCGTCTCCGGATCGCTCCTGCTGGTGATGCTGGCACTCACACTGACCAGCACGGTCGGATTGCAGCTGATGCGCGATCACCTGACGGATCGGGTGGACCGGCAACTGGAGACCGCCCTCAAGATGAACCTCACCCGCCACCAGACGGCGGGCCGGCCGATGGCCAATCGGCTCGAACGGCTGTTCGGCCCCTTCTACGCCGTCCACCTCGACCCAGCGGGCAACGTGGTCAAAGTCATCGCCGAGCCGCACGACAGGGCCCGCCCGATGCTGCCGAAGCTGGACTCCGCCGAGGTTCCGGGGCGGCTGGGTGAGCCCTTCTCCGTGGCCTCCACGGCGGGGGCGCCCGGGCGCTGGCGGGTCAGCGTGGCGATCCTGCCCGACGAGGGGTGGACCAAGGTGGTGGCGCTGAGCATGGACGGCGTGGACGCCAACGTCCGTCAGCTCGCCTTCATCGAAGTGGGCGTCGGCGCCGTCGCACTCTGCCTCCTCGGCATCGCCGGTTATCTGCTGGTACGGCATAGTCTGGGGCCGCTGCTGGCGATCGAGCGGACCGCGGAGGCCATCGCCGGAGGCGATCTCTCCCGGCGGGTGCCCAACGACGACCCCCGGACCGAGACCGGACGGCTCGGCCGGGCGATCAACGGCATGCTCGCCCAGATCGAGTCCGCCTTCCAGGCGAGGGGGATCTCCGAGCGGGCCGCCATGGAGTCCGCCGAGCAGTCCCGCCTCTCCGAGGAGCGCATGCGCAGGTTCGTCGCGGACGCCAGCCACGAACTCCGGACCCCGCTCACCTCCATCCGGGGCTTCGCCGAGCTCTACCGTCAGGAGGGCGGGGCCGACCCCCAGGTCGCCAGGGTGCTGCGCCGGATCGAGGACGAGGCGGTGCGGATGGGGCTGCTCGTGGACGACCTGCTGCTCCTGGCCCGCCTGGACCAGCAGCGCCCGATCGAGCGGCAGCCGGTGGACCTGCTGTCCGTCGCCGCCGAGGCCGTCCTGGACGCCCAGGCGCTCGCCCCGGACCGCGAGATCGACCTGGTCCGGCTGGACGACGCGGACGGCCCGGTCACCGTGGTCGGCGACGAGGCGCGGCTGCGGCAGGTGGTCGGGAACCTGGTGAACAACGCGCTCACCCACACCCCGCCGGGAACGGCTTTCCAGGTCGGGGTCGGCAAGATCGCCGAAGTCGGCGGGGAGCCCCGGGAGGCACACGAGGTGGTCGCCCTCGAGGTCGCCGACCGGGGTCAGGGTCTGCTCCCCGAGGACTCCGCGAAGGTGTTCGAGCGGTTCTACCGCGCGGACGTGTCGCGGAACCGGGCCCAAGGGGGCAGCGGCCTCGGCCTCTCGATCGTCGCCGCGCTGGTGAAGGCGCACGGCGGCTCGGTGGACGTGCGGAGCGAGCCCGGTGTCGGCGCCACCTTCCGGGTACGGCTGCCCGTCTCCTGAGCGGACTTTCAGCTCCCGCTGAGCCGGGTCACAGACCTTTCGGGCAGACTGTTCGCCAGGCGGTGCGACCCACCCCGCAGGTGGTCGCCCCGGCCGGGTTCGCACGGTATCCGCCCCGAGGCGTGCGCTCTCCCGTGCGACGGCCGGGTGACGTCGGAGGTCACCCCACCGGCGCTCCGGCACCCACCCGAGTTGTTCTATAGGCTGGTTCCCGACGGTATCGAGATCGTTTCGGGGGCGATCCGTCTGGCAAAGAGGGGCACGGGGATGTCGGACCATCTGGAGATGCTGGACGGGCTCTCGCTGGCGCAGGAGCTGCGGAGCCGGCTGGGTTCGTGGTCGGACTCCACCGGAGTCGTGGTGGAGATCTGGGCACTTCCCACCAAGCCGGTCGCGGCCGGGATCGCCGAAGCGGTCCGTTGGGTGCTCGGGGAGGCGCTGGGCAACGTCGAGAAGCACAGCTCCGCCCGGCACGTGTCCGTGGCGATCACCACGGGTCGCGACGTCCTCAAGCTCACCGTCGTCGACGACGGCAGGGGCTTCCACCCGGGGGGACGTCACCGCGGCCGCGGGCTGGTCGGCATGTCCGCCCGCTTCGCCGAACTCGGCGGGACCTGCTCGGTCGACTCCGCGCCCGGGCAGGGCGCGACCGTCTCCGGAACGATCCCGCTCACCCCGCCGAAACCCCCGCTCCGCGGCTGACCGGCTACGGCAGGGTGAGGATCTCGGGCCCGGTGGCCGTGACGAGCACGGTGTGCTCGAACTGCGCGGTGCGTCGCCGGTCCCGGGTGACCGCGGTCCAGCCGTCCGGCCAGATCTCGTAGTCGACGGTGCCGAGGGTCAGCATCGGTTCGATGGTGAACGTCATCCCGGGCTCCATCGTCACCGTGATCGACGGGTCGTCGAAATGCGGCACGATCAGGCCCGAGTGGAAGGTCGTGCCGATGCCGTGCCCGGTGAAGTCGCGCACCACGCCGTACCCGAACCGCTTGGCGTAGGACTCGATGACCCGCCCCACCACGTTGAGCGCGCGTCCCGGCGCGACCGTCTTGATCGCCCGGTTCAACGCCTCCCGGGTCCGCTCCACCAGGAGCCGGGACTCCTCGTCCACCTCACCGACGAGGTAGGTGGCGTCGGTGTCCCCGTGGACCCCGCCGATGTAGGCGGTGATGTCCACGTTGACGATGTCGCCGTCGCGCAGGACCGTGTCGTCGGGGATGCCGTGGCAGATCACCTCGTTGATCGAGGTGCAGAGGGACTTGGGGTAGCCGCGGTATCCGAGGGTGCTGGGGTAGGCGCCGTTGTCGCAGAGGAACTCGTGCCCGATCCGATCGAGTTCGTCGGTGGTCGTCCCGGGCGCGATGTGCTTGGAGACCTCCACGAGAGCCTGACCCGCGATCCGCCCGGCGACCCGCATCCGCTCGATGATCTCCGGCGACTTCACGTCGTCCTCACCGGTTCGCGGAGTTCGTTTCCCCACGTACTCCGGACGCTCGATGTGGGCGGGGACCTTGCGCATGGGCGAGATACGCCCTGGCCGGAGTGTCGACGTCATGGCGGCAAGTCTAGTTCGGCGGGAAGCGGGCAAGATTTCCCTGTGACCGATCAGTGGTGGTTCTGTCTGAAACACATGAGGGTGGAGCCGGAACAAGGCTGCCCCAACAAGGATCGCATGGGCCCCTACCCCAGCAAGGAGGAGGCGGCGCGTGCGCTCACCACGGCCGCCGAGCGCAACGAGAGCTGGAACAGCCAGGACCGGGACTGGGACGATTGACCCGGCCGGCGGTGTCCGGATGAGGATCGGCGAGGGGGCTGCGTGGGGGTGATCAAAGGGCGGAAGCGGGTGTCGCGGCGCACCCCGCCGCCCGGAGTGCCGTACGGCGCCTCGCGGCGCGGTCTGATCGACGAGTCGGCGCGGCGGTTCTCCGCGGCGGAACGCCGGGTGGCCGAGCTGCTCGCCGCGGAGGGGCGGACCGTCGTCGCGCTGGGGAGCGCGACGGCGGCCGAGCGGGCCACGCGGGCGGACGCGCTCGTCGACGGGGAGTCCGTCGACTTCGAGGTGTTCCCGGAGGGCGCGACGGCGGTGACCGTCGTGATGGCGTTGCGCCGGGCCGCCCGGCACGCGAGCAGCGCTGTGATCGACGCCAGGGGGAGCGGCCTGACCGGGGTCGCGGCGCGGGACGGGGTCTCGCTCTTTCGCGCCGCTCCGGGCGGTGGGCGGCTCGGCGGCTGGCGGATCGTCGGGGACGGCTTCGACCTCGCGGAGCGGTCGGCACCCTAGCGCGACCCCGCCCGTACCCTCACTCGAGGACTTTGGGTCCGCTGACCACGTCGAGGAAGCGTGACAGGCGCTCCTTGAAGCCGCGTCCACCCCGTACGTGCCCGTCGGGTGCGGGGGAGGGCGGGCGCAGCGGCGGGGCGTCGGCGCCCGCCGCCGTGCTCACCAGGTGCTGGGCCGCGTCGAAGGACAGGGGGGAACGCAGCGCCGGGACGTTGAGGACTTCGTGGGCGAGTCCGTCCAGTTCGGGATCCCCTTCGTCGAGGGCGAGGATCGTGGCCCCGGCGCGGCGCGCGTCGTCCACCCGTTCCAGCAGGGGTACGGTGGCCTGGGCCTGGGTGACCACGAAGAGCGTCTCACCGCGCCCGGTGTGACGGAGCCGGTCCAGGCCGACCCGCAGGTGCGGGGGCGCCCCGGGTGGCGGGGACCAGCGCACCAGGGTGGGCGCGAGCTGCGGGACGAAGCGGCTCTCCTCGTCGAGGTGAGCCGCCAGATGCCACGGTTCGTCCTCCGGGGTGCCGACGACCAGCAGACCGCCGGGGGAGCGGGTGGACCTGAGGGCGAGACCGAGTTGACGGGTCCGCTCGATCCAGCCGGTTGAGGCGAGCATCTCACGGAGGAGGTTGACCGACGCCGCGTCCATCTCTCCATGGTGCCGCAGAACCCGTCGTTCGTCGGGGATTTCCCACCACCGACGCCCTGACGACGCGTCTTGACGGATTGCGGTCGATGTCCTTGACAGGCCCCTACCCGGCGGTAACGATCAGCGCATGCCTCTGCGCACCCGTGTACGCCTCATCGCGCTTCCGCTCGCCTTCACCGCCGTCCTGGCGCAGGTGACGATCACTCCGGCCCAGGCCGACCCGAGCCGGACCTCCGCCACGCGGACGACCCTCCCCGTGGATCACCCGAACACGACGACGACCCCCGGCGAGGCCGTGACGGTCCTGCCGCCGCCCGGATCCTCGTCGGCCGTCCGCACGCGCGACACGCCGCGGACGGCCGGAACCGCCCTGCAGGGGGCCGGGGACGTCCTCGACGCGCAGACCACCGAGGTCTTCCTCGCGCCGGGACAGCGACTCAAGGTGCCCGCCAAGGCGTGGCGGATGCTCTACCGTTCCACCTCGGCGACGGGGGCGGCCGTCCCGGTGTCGGGGACGCTGATCGTCCCCAAGCTGCCCTACCTCGGCAAGCGCCCGATTCTCGGGTACGCGGCCGGCACCCACGGGCTGGGGGATCAGTGCGCCCCCTCGGCCCAGATGGGCCGGGGCACCGACCTTGAGCTCGCGCTGATCAGCCTGGCCCTGCTGCGGGGATGGGCGGTCGCCGTCACCGACTACGAGGGCCTGGGCACGGCGGGCGACCACACCTACATGGTCGGGCTCTCCCAGGGGCGGGCGGTGCTCGACTCGATCCGGGCTGCGGCCCGGGTCCCCGGGGCGGGCCTGTCCGCGACGGCTCCGACCTTGGTCATGGGCTACTCGCAGGGCGGCGCGTCGGCGGCGTGGGCCGCGCAGCTGCACCCCTCGTACGCGCCGGAGCTGCGCCTGCTCGGGGTCGCGGCGGGCGGCGTGCCGGCGGACCTGCTCCGGGTCGCGCGGGGTCTGGACGGGACGGCCGACTTCGGGCTGACCGCCGCGGCGGGGATCGGGTTCAACGCCGCCTATCCCGAGCTCGCCCTCGACTCCTACCTCACCGCGGAGGGATCGCGGCTCTTCGGCGACGTGCGGGACGACTGCCTGGGGGACATCACCCGCAAGCTGGCCAATCGCAGGCTGGCCGACCTGACCACCGCGGACGTGCTCGATCTGCCCGACTGGCGGGCGCGGCTGGCCGAGAACCGGCTCGGGGGGACCGCGCCCCGGGTACCGATGTTCCTGTATCACGCGAATTCCGATGAGATCATCCCCTTCGCGGTCGGGAGCGGGCTGCGCCGGCAGTACTGTGCCGGCGGCACGAAGGTGTTCTGGACCCCGCTTCCGGTGGGAAACCACACGTTCGGGGCGGTTCAAGGCGCTCCGCTGGCCGTGGAGTGGCTGGCGCATCGGGTATTCGGATTGCCCGTTTTGAGCAATTGTTGAACCTGGTCGGCCGGTGAAATCGGGGCCCTGGCATGATTTGGCCCATGGCTCAAACTCCGCCCGATGTAAACGGGCTCTCAATCGGAATTCTCGGTGGTACCGGCGACCAGGGCAAAGGCCTGGCACGACGGTTCTCGATCGCAGGCCACACCGTGCTGATCGGTGGGCGCAACGCGGAGCGCGCGGCTTCGGTCGCCGCCGAAATCGGGCTTGACGGCTCGGACAACGCGACGGTGGCCGCCCAGGCGGACATCGTGATCGTCGCGGTGCCCTGGGAGGGGCACAAGGCGACCCTGGAGTCCCTGCGCGCCGAGCTCGCCGGCAAGATCGTCATTGACTGCGTCAACCCCCTCGGCTTCGACGCCAAGGGTTCGTACGCCCTGGCCGTGGAGGAGGGGAGCGCCGCCGAGCAGGCCGCGGCGGTGCTCCCCGACAGCCGGGTCGTCGGGGCGTTCCACCACGTCTCCGCCGTGCTCCTGCTGGACCCGGCGGTGGACTCCGTGGACCTGGACGTCCTCGTCCTCGGGGACGACCGCGAGGCCACGGACACCGTCCAGGCCCTCGCGGACCGCATCCCCGGAATGCGGGGGGTGTACGGCGGCCGACTGCGCAACGCCCATCAGGTCGAGGCGCTGACGGCGAACCTGATCTCGATCAACCGCAGGTACAAGGCGCACGCCGGCTTCCGTGTGACCGATATCTAGCCGTTCCCCCAAGTGAACCCCGGCGATTCCTAGGGGGCGAGAAGAGGGAACCAGACGGACCCTCGTCCCGCCTCCCGCCTCGTGGGAATTGCCGGGTAAAGCGGACTTTTAGTGGTAGACGTGCTCGGGGGTGGGGAACGCCCCGGAGACCACCTCGTCGGCGAACGCCCGTACCGCCCGGTCCAGCTCTCCGGCCACGTCCGCGTAGCGCTTCACGAACCGCGGCGTCCGCGGGGAGAGGCCGGCCATGTCCTGCCAGACCAGAACCTGCGCGTCGCAGTCGCCCCCGGCCCCGATCCCGATCGTGGGGATCGAGAGAGAGTCGGTGATCCGGCCGGCCAGCTCCACCGGCACGCACTCCAGGACCACCGCGAAGGCCCCCGCGTGCTCCAGGGCCTTGGCGTCGGCCATCAGCTCGTCACCGGACTGCCCGCGGCCCTGAACCCGGTAGCCGCCGAAGACGTTGACCGACTGCGGGGTCAGCCCGATGTGGCCCATCACCGGGATCCCCGCCTGGACGAGCGTCTCGACCTGGGGGAGTATCCGGCG
This sequence comes from Rhizohabitans arisaemae, assembly GCF_025996515.1. Taxonomy (GTDB): domain Bacteria; phylum Actinomycetota; class Actinomycetes; order Streptosporangiales; family Streptosporangiaceae; genus Rhizohabitans; species Rhizohabitans arisaemae. The sequence goes on along the minus strand of NZ_BLRH01000009.1, from coordinate 1,164,016 downwards.
TCCCCCCTCAAGCTTGACGGCCTGCGCGCCCGCCTCCTTCATGAATCGCGCCGCCGACTCCAGCGCCTGCTGGGGTGAGGACTGGTAGGAGCCGAACGGCAGGTCCGCGACGACGAGCGCGCGGGACGAGCCGCGGACGACCGCGGCGGTCAGCGGGAGCAGATCGTCGACGGTGACGGGGAGCGTGGAGTCGTAGCCGTACACCACCATGGCCGCGGAGTCCCCGACGAGGAGCACCGGGATGCCCGCCTCGTCGAACACCCGCGCCGTCATGGCGTCGTAGGCGGTGACCATCGGCCACCGCTCCCCGCGCTCCTTGGCCGCGGCGATCTCCCGGACGGTGATCCGGCGACCCGCCTTGCCGCCGTACAGCGCGGTCGACGTGGCGGTGGCCGATTCCGTCCGGTTCCCGGCCGCGCCCGCGAGGGGCGTCGAGGGGTCCGGCCGTCGGGTTGAGGACACGGTCTTCTCTGAGGGCACCGCAAACACCTCCATGGTCTCGAGGCGTCCCTGTGACGTCCCCGGACACTTCCGATGATGGCATGGGCGATATCTGGACAACACCCCCACGTCACCAACCATTTCCGCGGTGGCCGCACCGTTTCCGTGGCCGGCGCCGGGATCGGCCCGGCGCCGCCCGTACCCCAGGCGTCGGGTGATCGTCGCGCTGTCCGCACCTTCCAGGGTGCACGCCCCACAAGGATCAGGCGAGCGGCGTACGGGCTACAGCCGGTCGGGCCTGCCGGGTGCGGTACGGCGCGTCCGCTGGATTGCTCAATTCGAAACGCAACCGTCGCGTATCGGATCTCAATGCGCTACGCTAGCGTTGCGAAACTTCGGCGTATCGAAATTTGCCGCGCGCCTCGCCATCCCGTCACCGCAGACCCCGCTTTCCCGGACGGCTCCGCCGTGCCGGCGATCGCGTCCGCCGCGGTCCCGGGTGCGGCCCACGACCCGCCGAGTACGCGACCACGCAGTCAGGAGAGGGAAGGGGACCCCCGTGAAGCCGACCGGTGACCAGTCAGGCACCGCACCCGCCGAGGAACCGTATCGATCTCACCAAGGCCATCCGCGCCGCTGGCAGATCCTCGGCGTTCTCGTCTTCAGCCTGTTCGCGATCGTGCTGGACAACACGATCCTCAACGTCGCCATCAAGACGATCGCCGACCCCGAACACGGGCTCGGCGCCACCCAGAGCGAGCTGGAGTGGGCGATCAACTCCTACACGCTCGTCTTCGCCGGGCTGCTCTTCACCTTCGGCGTCCTCGGGGACCGGTACGGCCGGCGGCGGATGCTGCTGATCGGCACGGTGCTCTTCGGCGTCGCCTCGCTCGCCAGCGCCTACGCCCAGGATCCGGGCCAGCTGATCGCCGCGCGGGCGCTGATGGGCCTGGGCGGCGCCGCGGTGATGCCCGCCACCCTCGCTATCATCTCCGACGTCTTCCCCCTGGCCGAACGGGGCAAGGCCATCGGCCTGTGGGCCGCGGGGGTCGGGATCGCGGTCGCGGTCGGCCCGATCACCGGCGGGCTGCTGCTGGAGCACTTCTGGTGGGGGTCGGTCTTCCTGATCAACGTCCCGGTCGTGGTCGTCGGCATCGTGCTGATCGCGCTCCTGGTCCCGGAGTCCAAGGAGCTGAACAAGGGCGGGCTCGACCCGGTGGGCGTGCTGCTCTCGGTGGCCGGACTGGTCAGCCTGGTCTACGGGATCATCAAGGCGGGCGAGCTCGGCAGCCTCACCCCGCCCGAGGCGTGGGCGCCGGCGCTGCTGGGCGTGCTGATCCTTTCGGTGTTCGTCTGGCACGAGAGGCGGGTCGCCCACCCCGCCTTCGACGTCCGGTACTTCCGCGATCCCAAGTTCACCGTCGCCAACGTCAGCGTGGGGCTGGTCTTCTTCGCCTCGATGGGCGTGATGTTCTTCCTCGCGTTCTACTGGCAGATCGCCCGGGGGTTCACCCCGCTGCAGTCGGGTGCCCTGGTGCTCCCGTTCGCCGTCTCGCAGCTGATCTTCGCCCCGCGCAGCGCCGCGCTGGTCGCCCGATACGGCGCCAAGCTGGTCGGCGCCGTCGCCATGCTCGTCGTGGCGGGCTCCCTCGCCGCCTACTACTTCGTGGGGCTGGACACCCCGGTCTGGGTCGTGCTGCTGCTCTCGTTCGTCCAGGGCTCGGCGATGGCGAGCATCCTGCCCCCGGCCACCACGGCGATCATGGAGTCGCTCCCCCCGAACAAGGCGGGGGTCGGCTCGGCGATGAGCAACACCGTCCGCCAGGTCGGCGGCGCGCTCGGTGTGGCCGTCCTCGGCTCGGTGCTCTCGGCGAGCTACCGGGGTGAGATGGCGGATCGGCTCGCCTTCCTCCCCGAGGACGCCCGGCACCTGGCCGCCGAGTCGATCGCGGGCACCGCGGGGGTCGCCGCCCGGCTCGGCGCCCAGGGTGAGGCGCTGATGGGAGCCGCCAGCCAGGCTTTCGTGCAGGGAATGCACCTGGCGGCCCTAGGATCGGCCGTGGTGGCGCTGGCAGGCGCGCTGATCGTGGCCCGCTGGATGCCCGGCAAGCCGAAGCCCGTCGACCGGGCGGAGACAGGAGCCCGTGAGAGGGTGAAGGTGCGACCATGACGATTGCGGACCCGACCGCAGGGACCACCCGGCCGCCCGGCCGTCCCCGGAGCGAGAAGGCGGAGAAGGCGATCATCCAGGCCACCCTCGATCTGATCGGTGAGGGCGTGGGGATACGGGAGATCACCATCGAGGCGGTCGCCGCCCGGGCCGGCGTCGGCAAGACCACGATCTACCGGCGCTGGCCGGGCCGTGAGGAACTCATCGTCGACGCCCTCACAACGCTCAAGGCCCCGATCCCGCCGCTCGCCGGAGAGTCGGTACGGGCGGATTTGATCACCTGTCTGGACGCGATGCGCGAGGAGGCGTCCGACAGCGGCAAGCGGTGCATGATGAATCTCGCGATGGCGGACTGGGCGAGGTCCCCGCGCCTCTACGAGCGCTACTACAAGGTGGCCATCAAGCCGCGGCGGGAGGCGATGCGCCGGATCCTGCGCCGTGGCCTGGAGACCGGGGAGATCCGTGCGGACACCGACGTGGAGCTGGCGATGGCGGCGCTCTCGGGGACCATGCTCATGTACACCAAGTGGGCGGACCCGGGCGAGACCCTGCCCCTGGACCTGGCCGAGCGCGTCGTCGACCTGGTGATGCGCGGGCTCAGTCCCGGGAACGCTGGATGAGCAGGAGCGCGGCGTCGTCGAGGAGCCTGCCCCCCACGTGTTTGAGCAGGTCCCGGTAGATGGCGCCGAGCAGTTCGTCGGGGTCCTCGACGGCCAGGGCGGTGACCCTGTCCTCCAGCGGGTAGAACTGGCCGTCCCGGTTCCTGGCCTCGGTGATCCCGTCGGTGTAGAGGAGCAGGCAGTCGCCGGGTTCGAAGCCGATCGAGGTGGGCTGCCGGGAGCCGATGGCGAGGTCGAGCAGTCCCAGCGGCGGGTGCGGCTCGGGGACGCTGACGGTGTAGACCTTGCCGTCCCGGAGCACCAGCGGCGGCGGGTGCCCGCAGACCATCAGGTTGGCCTGCCCGTCGCCGAGGAGGATCGTTCCAACCACCGCAGTGGCAAAACCGGTGGATTCGGCTCGTCGTCGCAGGGTGGCGTCGATCCGCTGGGCGAGGTCGTAGAGCCGCTCCTGGTCGTGCGCCGCCTCCCGGAAGGAGCCGAGGACGTCGGCGGCGGCCTCGACCGCGGGGAGGCCCTTCCCCATGACGTCGCCGACGATCAGGCGGACGCCGTGCGGCGTGTGCACGACGTCGTAGAGGTCGCCGCCGACGTGGGCCTCGGCCGCGGCCGCGAGGTAGCGGACCTCGATCCGCAGGTCGCCGATGGCGCCGGGGAGCGGCCTGAGCAGGGCGCGCTGCGCGGCGTCGGCGACCGTGCGCAGGTCGGTCAGGGTCCGGCGCTGGCGGTCGAAGGAGATCGCGGCGGCCCAGCTGATCAGGGTCGACAGGACCACCCCGATCACGCAGGTGAGGACTGTGCCCGGCCGCATGTGGAACTGCGGCAGGCCGACGACCAGCGTCGTGATCAAGGTGATGAGTCCGACGGCGAGCGGGCGCCAGGTACCGCGCAGTCCGATCAGCGTCATGGTGGGGATGACAATGAGCAGGGGGAGCGCGGTACGCGGTTCCGGCAATATGTGTTCGACGAGGATTACCACGATTAACGCGGCGATCGCCATTCGGCTGAGAAGTCGGGATAGGCGGAGGGACCAATGCTGAGCTGCGTCGTCGAGCCCCTCGTCGCCAGCCTTACGCATGCTTGAATCTTAATTGCCCGAGATGTCACCAGATGTAGCGATCCGCTAACTCTTTCGAGTCTATCTCGATTTTCTATTGAATTGTGGCGAAATATCAAGAGATTCGCGCCAGCGGCTGGTGATGGGAAGGCGGCGGTCCCGCCCGAAGTTCTTGGGCGTGATCTTCGGCCCCGGCGGGCTCTGCCGGCGCTTGTACTCCGCCCGGTCGACCAGCCGGATGATCCTGGTGACCAGCTCGGGGTCGTGCCCGGCGGCGATCAGCGCCGCGGCCCCCATGTCCCGCTCCACGTAGTCGTCGAGCAGCTTGTCCAGCACCTCGTACGGCGGGAGCGAGTCGGTGTCCCGCTGGTCCGGCCGCAGCTCGGCGCTGGGCTCCTTGACGATCGAGTTCTCCGGGATGGGTGCCCGGCCGTCCAAGCGGTCCTGGAGCCGGCTCCAGGGCAGCGGGGATCCGGCCTGCTCGTTGCGCCACCGCGAGAGCTGCCAGACCAGGGTCTTGGGGACGTCCTTGATCGGGGCGTAGCCTCCCGCCGAGTCCCCGTAGAGCGTCGAGTAGCCGGTGGCGGCCTCGCTCTTGTTCCCGGTGGTCAGCACGAGGTGCCCCTGCTCGTTGGAGAGCCCCATCAGGATCATCCCGCGTACCCGGGCCTGCAGGTTCTCCGCGGCGAGCCCGCTCAGCTCCACCTCCTTCTCGAAGGAGTCGACGATCTGCGCGATCGGGACGAGCCGGGAGCGCAGGCCCTGCCGGGCGACGAGGTCCTCGGCGTCGCCGACCGAGTGCTCGGAGGAGTGCCGGGACGGCATGAGCACCACGTGGACGTCGTCCGGCCCGATGGCGTCGGCGGCGATCGTCGCGGTGAGCGCCGAGTCGATCCCCCCGGACAGGCCGAGGATGACCGAGCGGAAGCCGTTCTTGACCACGTAGTCCCGGACGCCGAGCACCAGCGCCTGATAGACCTCGGCGAGGTCGTCCAGGCGTTCGGCGACGACGGGGGCGATCGGGATGTACGGCGGCAGCGGGTCGGCCGAGAGCTCGATCCGCTCCACCGTGATCGTGGTCCCGTCCTGGGCGTCCACCGGGAAGGAGCCAGGGACCGCGCCCGGGTCGGCGGCGGGCAGGTCGAGGTCGACCAGCATGAGCTCCTCGCGGAACTGGGGGCCGCGGGCGAGCAGTTCGCCGGAGGCGGAGACGACGAGGGAGTCCCCGTCGAACACCAGCTCGTCCTGGCCGCCGAGCATGTTGACGTAGGCGAGGGCGCATCCCGCCTCCCGGGCGCGGCGCGCGCACAGCGCCAGCCGTACGTCGTCCTTGTCCCGCTCGTACGGCGAGCCGTTCGGCACGATCAGCAGTCCGGCGCCGGCCGAGGCGACCACCGAGACCGGGCCGCCGTCCTGCCAGAGGTCCTCGCAGACCGCGACGGCGACGTCGATGCCGTGCAGCCGGAAGACGGGCATCCGGTCGCCGCGGACGAAGTAGCGGTACTCGTCGAAGACCCCGTAGTTGGGCAGGTGGTGTTTGGCGGTACGGGCGGCGACGCCGCCCCGCCACAGCAGCGCCGCGGCGTCCAGGGGCGCGCCGACCGGCTGGCCCACCCGGGGCGCCAGGTGTGCCCGGTCGAGGTAGCCCACGACCACCGGGAGCTCGCCCAGCCCGTCTTTGGCCAGGGCCGCCGCCATCGCCTCCACCGTGGAGATCGAGGCGTCCACGAAGGATTTGCGCAGTACCAGGTCCTCCACCGGGTAGCCGGTGAGGAACAGCTCGGGGAAGACAACGAGGTGGGCGCCGGCGTCGGCGGCCCGGCGCGTCCAGCGAAGGAGCATGTTCGCGTTGCCGGTGAGGTCACCGACACACGGATTCGTCTGAGCCAGGGCGATGCGCAGTTGTGCCACGCACCAAGCCTACTGAGGGGTCCGCCCCCGGGATCATCCGCGTCCGCCGGACGGGCGCCGCCGCGGGCTCCGTAACGTGCGCGAAACACGAAACCGGCACACTTAAGCTGAACAGACGCGTCTTCCCGTCGCGGGAGGGCGTCCCGATCCCTTGCGCCGGACCCGGATCGCACAGAGGAGGTGCCTTGGACCGCCAGCAGGAGTTCGTCCTCCGCACGCTTGAGGAGCGCGACATCCGCTTCATCCGCCTGTGGTTCACGGACGTGCTCGGATTCCTGAAGTCCGTCGCGATCGCCCCCGCGGAGCTGGAAGGGGCGTTCGCCGAGGGGATCGGGTTCGACGGTTCGGCGATCGAGGGCTTCGCCCGGGTCTACGAGGCCGACATGCTCGCCAAGCCCGACCCCTCGACCTTCCAGATCCTCCCGTGGCGCTCGGAGTCCCCCGGCGCGGGCCGGATGTTCTGCGACATCCTCATGCCCGACGGCTCGCCCAGCCACGCGGACCCGCGCTGGGTGCTCAAGCGCGCCCTGGCCCGGGCCGCCGACATGGGGTTCACGTTCTACACCCACCCGGAGATCGAGTTCTTCCTCTTCAAGGAGCGTCCGGAGAACGGCTCCCGGCCGGTGCCGGTGGACGCGGGGGGCTATTTCGACCACACCCCGCACAGCGCGGGCCACGACTTCCGCCGCAGCGCGATCATGATGCTGGAGTCCATGGGCATCTCGGTGGAGTTCAGCCACCACGAGGGCGCGCCGGGGCAGCAGGAGATCGACCTCCGGTACGCGGACGCGCTCACCACCGCCGACAACATCATGACCTTCCGCCTGGTCATGAAGGAGGTGGCGCTGGAACAGGGGATCTGGGCGACGTTCATGCCCAAGCCGTTCACCGAGTACCCGGGCTCGGGGATGCACACCCACATGTCGCTGTTCGAGGGGGATCGCAACGCCTTCTACGAGCCGAGCGGCGACTTCCAGCTCTCCAAGACCGGGCGCTCGTTCATCGGGGGGATCCTCCGGCACGCCGCCGAGATCACCGCCGTCTGCAACCAGTGGGTCAACTCCTACAAGCGGCTGTGGGGCGGCGCGGAGGCGATCGCCGGAGCGGGCGGGGAGGCCCCGTCCTACGTCTGCTGGGGGCACAACAACCGCTCCGCCCTGGTCCGCGTGCCGATGTACAAGCCGCAGAAGGGCAACTCCACCCGGATCGAGTTCCGCTCCCTGGACTCGGCGTGCAACCCCTACCTCGCCTTCGCCCTGATCCTCGCGGCGGGCTTGAAAGGAATCGAGAACGGGTACGAGCTGCCGCCCGGGGCCGAGGACGACGTCTGGGCGCTCACGTCGGCGGAGCGCCGGGCCCTGGGCATCTCCCCGCTCCCGCAGTCGCTCGACGAGGCGATCTCCATGATGGAGCGGAGCGAGCTGGTCGCGGAGACATTGGGGGAGCATGTCTTCGACTTCTTCCTCCGCAACAAGCGCGCGGAGTGGGAGGACTACCGCCGTCAGGTCACCGAGTACGAGCGCGGGCGATACCTCCCCATCCTTTGACGGACGATCGGCGATCCCGCGACCGTGGGGCGTCGGTCGTGTTTAAGCGGGAATCCGGTGAACGGCCCCGGCCGGATTGCGGATCCGGGAATCGGTCCGTTCCAAACCGGTTTGCTGCTCCCGCCCCGCGTTGCGGGAGCAGCAAAAATACGGCTTACCGGTAGTTAGGTCCACGATATCCCTCGTGGCATCGCAACACCTCCTTCCCCTACTGGCCTCGGACAGTGCTGATGTTCGAACACCGGCGCGGATCCCCCCGAACCACAAATCCCAACAAATGCGCTTATCCGGTTTCGGCGGGAATGGGGAGAGCCGCTGGATGGGATCATTTTCTATAAATCAAGACATGTCAAGACTGGGGATGACTCATAGATAAACTTGATGTTGATATAACAGTCAGGCCGGGCGGAGTTCTCCCCACGAGCCTCCGCAGGTCACACGCGTGCTCCGCGTCCGAGCCGGAGCCTGCGGGGGTGGATACCTTATCGCCCTGGCCGTAACCACCCCCGGCCCGTCACCGATCAGTTGCGAACGGAGACGCTGACATGATCGACGAGCATCGGGCGGCCCGACACCGTGGCGCGGGTGGGCCCGCCGCCCTTGGCCTTGGGTAGCGCACCGCCCATCGCCACGTTGAGGATGAGGAAGAACCCGTGGTCGGTCGTCCTGGCCCAGGTCTGCGGGTCCATCTCGTCCGCGGTGACCCGGTGGATCTCCCGATCGTCGAGATACCAGCGGACCTGCTGCGGGCTCGTGGAGAAGTCGATCTCGGCGGCGTACGTGCGGAACCGGGTGTGGCAGTCCGCGCAGGGCACCTCGCCCGAGCTCAGCCCCCCGGAGCTCTCCTTGCAGGGACCGTCGGGGAGGGTGCCGCAGTGCATCGTCGCGAACACGCCGCCGCGCCCGTTGACCGACTCCATGATGTCGACCTCACCCGCGCCCGGCCAGTCGGTGTAGGTCGCCCGGAACGGGGCCCCGAGCATCCAGAACGCGGGCCAGTACCCCGCGCCGTCCCGCCGGTTCATCTTCGGCAGCCGCAGCGAGGCCTCCACCCGCATCACCCCGCCGGGCGGCGCCTGGAAGTCGGCCCGCACCGAGGTGAGCCGTCCCGAGGTCCACCTCCCGTCGGGGAAGCGGCGGGGGGCGATGGCCAGCTGCCCGTCCCCGTTGAGGCTGACGTTGGCGGTGGAGTCGGTCATCGTCTCGATCTCCCCGGTCCCCCAGTTCTTCGCCGGACAGCCCGGATAGCACGTCCCGAGGTCGTACTGCCAGTTGGCCTGGGACGGACGGCTGCGCTGCGGGCCGGTGAAATCGTCGCGCCAGACCTCCCGCCACAGCGGGGGGATCACCCGCAGGAGCTCCAGGTGGCGTTCGATCCGCGGGGAGAGCACGGCCGCCGCGGTGTCGGTCAGGTGCGAGGAGTCCCGGTACATCACCACCCCGTCCCGTACCGCCGGGCAGGTCGTCCCCGGGCAGAGCACGTCGGTCACGTCGACCACGCGGACGCCGCCGATGAAGCGGGCGGGCGGCAGCGCGGACACGCGGGGAACGGCGCAGCGGTCGATCGTCCGCCGGTCGGCGGACCCGGACCCGTTGAGCGCCTTGGACAGGCAGGCCGGCACGTCGAAGCCGGGGCTCGGGGTGTCCCTGAGATAGACGATCGGCACGTTGAGGGATCTGAGCGGGTCGATCACGGCGGCCCAGTCCGGGTCACCAGGGTAGAAGCCGAGGGTGGAGATCACGATGAGCTCGGGCTTCGCCCCGCCGACCAGCCGGTCCAGGGTGTTCTTCCGCCAGGTGTCGCACTCCCGGTACTCCCGGCCGAGCCGGGGGTCCACCACGGTGAGCCGGGGGAGCGGGCAGCCGGGCTTGACGAGGACCTCCAGGGACCAGCCGCGGCGGTCGGCGATGGGTTTTAGCGCGGAGAACCACTGGCCGGCGTGGGAGTCGCCGAGGAGCGTCATGCGACGCTCCCCGGTGCCGAAGAGGCAGCGCGGGCTGATCACGGCGGTGAGCGGGATCTCGCAGCCGGCGCTCGGCGGGAAGTCCTGACGGGCCAGCACCGGGTGCGGGACCATCCCGGCCGCCCCGGGTTCGACGGTCAGCCCCGAGCCGTCCGCGGCGCCCCGCGGGTCGGGGCGGGGAACCGGGTCGCCCATGACCCGGACCGCTGCGCTGCCCAGCAGCAGCGCGGCCACCACGGGCACGACCACGGCGCTGAACCCGGCGGACAGCCCGCGCGAGGGACGGAGCGACAGGACCGCGGAGAAGCGGAGCGGACGCTCGACCAGCCGCAGGGTGAGATAGGCGGGAAGGGCGGCGGCCACCGTCGCCACGGCCTTGACCGGCCAGGACAGGGGGCCGAGCCCCGCTTCGAGGAGGACGACCACCGGCCAGTGCCACAGGTACCAGGCGAAGGAGAGCCGTCCGATCGCCCGCATGGGCCGGGTCCGCAGCGGCCCGCCGAAGGGACGGCGCTCCGGGCGTGCGGCGCCCTCGGCGGGGGCCGCTTCGGAGTCCGGTACGGGCCCGCGGCCGGTCTCGCTTTCGTCGGCCTGCCGACGCGCCGGGTCGGGGACCGGGCTCAGCCCCGTACCGGCAAGGATGATCGCGGCAGCCCCGACGGTCGGGACCAGTGCGGCGGTGCCGGGGAACGGCGTCGACTCGTCGAAGAGCACCGTCGACCCGGCGACCGCGGCGAGCCCGGACCAGAGCAGCGCGTGCCGCAGGGCCCGGGTGAGCCAGACGGCGAGCGGGGCGGTGAGCGCGACCAGGGCGCCCAGGCCGAACTGCCAGGCGCGGCTCGGGGAGGCGAGGTAGGCGAGCGGTTCGCTCGTCGCCGTCCAGTGCAGGGAGAGCGCGAACGAGCCCGCGGTGATCGCCAGGACCCCGAACGTGATCGCCTTCAGCCGGTGCCGCCCGGCGATCAGGGCGATGACCAGCAGGAGTGGCGCCCAGACCAGGTAGAACTGCTCTTCGACCGCGAGTGACCAGAAGTGCAGGACCGGGCTGGCGTCACGGGAGGCGAGCAGATAGTCGGTCTCATTGGCGACGAACCGCCAGTTGGCCACGTTCAGGGCGGAGGTGAGGACGTCGACCGCGGTGTCCCGGAGCCGGAGCGGGGGCAGGACCAGGTAGGCCGCGACCCCGGTGACGGTGAGCACGACTCCGGCGGCGGGCAGGATGCGGCGGGCCCGGCGGGCGTAGAACTCGGCGAGCGAGAACCGCCCGTCCCTGGCGATACCCGCCAGGAGCTGCCCGGTGATGAGGAAGCCGGAGATGACGAAGAAGACGTCCACCCCCACGTATCCCCCGCCGAAGTAGGGGATCGAGGCGTGGAAGGCGAGCACGGTGAGTACGGCGACGGCGCGCAGGCCCTCGATGTCGGGGCGGAAGCCGGGATGGTACCCGGGCTTGCGGGAGCGCGCGGAAGCCGGCGGAGCGGCAGCCACGAACGGCATGTGAGGCAACTTTCCTCAAAGATCGGTAAGCGGAGGGTGACGGCGGAAGGCCGTGACGTTCCGGGGACGCGCCGGCGGAGTCGCCGGGGCCGGGTCACGGCTCCGCCGGTTCACGGACGGGCCGTACGGGCGCGTGCGGGTCCGGCGCCGTGGGAGCCGGTCGGGCACCCCCACGGCGTACCCGGCCCGTTCGATCGGGTCCGTCAGCTCCAGGGGAGCATGGGGTCGACCCAGCCCGTGGAGACGAGCGCGATCGTCGCCAGCCCGAGGGTCACGGCGAGCTGTTCCGGCCAGTCGATCCCGCCGGTGTGCGCGGGGACCCGGGGCCGGGCGGGGCGTCCGCCGGCGAACACGGTCAGCAGGTCCCTGATCAGCGGCAGGGCGAGGTAGGTCGTCACGCCGGTGTAGGCGACGATGGCCCAGTGCTCGCGCCAGCCGTACATCCCGACCGCGTAGGCGGACCCCGACCAGGCGAGCAGCGTGCTGAGGAACAGCCACACCAGGGCGACGAGGTTGATGCGCCGGGCCAGCGGCGAACGGGTCTTCACCCCGGTCGGCACCCATGCGGCGGATCTGCCCCGCAGCGTGTGCCAGACGGCCGCCCCCGCGGCGAGGCTCACCATCAGCTGGGCCCGGATCACCTCGGCTCGCCAGCGGGTCCGGGAGACCGAGGGGAGGAACACCAGCCAGACCCAGAGCGGGGCGAGCAGCGGCAGGACGTGCCAGGCCCGGATCTCGCCGGGGTAGAAGAACATCATGACCAGGGGAGGCAGCGGTGCCGCGAAGACGTTGACCGAGGTCAGGATGTAGCTGATGATGCCGTTCCAGTAGGACAGGCGCCGCCGCCAGGGCATCCGCGCGGTGGTGTCCCGGGTGATGAGCAGGTGCAGGTTGCCCATCGCCCAGCGGTACTGCTGGTTCACGAACGCGGGCAGGGTGTCGGGGGAGAGGCCTTTGGCGAGCTGGACGGGGACGTACAGCGTCCCGTGGCCCCGCTCGGCGAGCGCGATCCCCGTGTACATGTCCTCACTGTGGTCGAGCTTGGCGAAGCCGCCGATCTCGTCGATCGCGGATCGCCGGTAGATCGCGTTGCTGCCGCAGCAGATCGCGGCGTCGTTGGCGTCGCGGGAGGGCTGCAGCCAGCGGAAGAACCACTCCTGGGCCGCTCCGGCGGCACGTTCGAGCCAGGTCATCGAGGCGTCGGTGTCGAACACCTGGGGGCTCTGCACGATTCCGATCTTGGGGTCGGAGAGATAGGGCACCAGGTGTGCCAGGAAGTCCGGGCGCGGGCAGAAGTCGGCGTCGAGGATGGCCACGACCTCACCCCGCGCGAGGGTGAGCGCGTGGTTGAGGTTGCCGGCCTTCTTCAGGTGGCCTCGGTCCGGCCGGACGACGTATCGGAATCCGTGGCGGTCGGCGAGCTCGCGGACGTGGTCGCTGTCAGCGTCGTCGAGCACCCACACGGTGAGTGGAGCGCTCCACGACAGGCGGGCGACGTGGCGGTAGGCGTTCTCCAGAACCTCCAGGGGTTCCCCGCAGGTGGGGAGGAACACATCCACGTCCGGCAGTCGCTCGGGACGCCAGGCCGCCAGAAGCATCTCGTGGGAGGCCCGGGTGACCCGCCGCGGGCGGTTTCCGTCGACCAGGGAGAGCAGCCAGGCGGCGACGTTCACCGCGAGCACGACGAGGAAGACCCAGAGAAGGGGATGGCGGAGGGCGAAGAGAAAGAGGGTTACCGCGGTGAATGTATACGACAGCGATACACAGAGAAGTACCCATCGCCTTTGCGGTCCCAGATAGGCATACAACTCCTCGTCACTGGGCGGAATAGGAAGATGTTGCAGTGATGGCGCGTGCTTGTGGGTCACAGGCACGTTAAACCCCCGAATGTGATTCAGTCTTCATGGTTGATTCCATCGCGGCAGGGGAGTTTCCCGGCGATGTCCCCCGAGGGTGAACACCGCCGGGACGTGGAGCGACGACGGCACACCTCCAGCCGTGGCCCCGGCCGACGGAGGAATGCCCGCCCCGAATAGTTAACAAAACTTACTGTACACGGTGGCTCACGCGATATTTGCGAGTACCCCCGGTTGGGCGTGATTGAGTGGTGTAAATCACGGTAAATCCCATAACCGTGCACTTGGTGTCGTGAGATGGGAATGTCGCAAATTAAACTATTTAGCGGGACAGTAGAATAAGTTTCCGGTAACCCGGCGGTCTCCACCTCGGGGCAGGTCAGTGGGATCGCGGTCCGGCGCCGAGCCGTCCACGGCTCGGTTCGAGACCCCGGAAGGGGTGCGACGACCGGTCCGGTATGGGGGTTTGGTACCGGGCCACGGGGTTCCGGTCAGCCGTCCGGTTGTTTCCCGGCCCGGCGGCGTGGGTCCTAGATCGGAAGGGCTCCGGCAACCCATCCGGCCAAGGCCTGGCCGAGGGGGACGAGGGCGCCGACGCTGAGCGCCGGCGAGCCGACGAAGATCGCCCGGCTGAAGATCACGTGATTGAGGGGGATCTTCCCTTTCGGCCGTCCGTGAACCTTCCAGGGCTTTTGCCGGTTGAGGAGAGGTGGCAGGGCGCGCGAGCAGGACGGGCAGTACGCCGGCAACCGGTGACGCCCGAGCGGGGTGGCCGTCGGCAACCTCCCGCCGCACAGGCACACATGGCGGAAGACCCCGTACAGGTCGGGCTTGAGCGCAGGGTGTCGGACATCGCAGCGCGGGCAGGCGTAGACAGGCAGGGTGAAACGTGCACAACACTCAGAATGTTGACAAGTCTGATTTATGCGTCGATAGATACGAAAAGGCCATTCGATTAATCCCAGGACCAGCGCGAGGCCGAGCCGGAGCGCCGTCCCGATCAGCACCACGGCGATGTACGCCGCGGCGTGCGCGATGAAGACCACGGCGAGCGGCACGGCGGACAGTGCGACCCCCGCGGACATCGCCAGGGACAAGGGGAGGAGGAAGGACGTCAGCCAGACGTTGAAACCGAGAGCCGACAAGATCCCTCTGGGGGACCGCAGGATCCTCCGGCCGTGCAGGCGGATGCGGGACGCGGTCTCGGTAAGGATCACCAGCCAGTCCAGCCAGACCATGCCGACCAGGTAGTGCGGGTACTTCGTCCCGTGCTCATGGAAGTGGTTGGTCCCGGTCCTGAGCAGGATCTCCTTGGCGCAGAGGTGGTACTGCACCGTCACCGCGACGGTCGAGGCGATGAACGCGACGGGAAGGACGACCGTGAACCCGACCAGGAATCCCAGCGGCAGCGGTCCGACGCAGATGAGGAGTCCGTAGACGAGGTACCGCACGGACTACCGCCACCTCCACATCGACCGTCGTCCTCCCGACAGTACTTCTCGCAGACCGGCGGCGAGTTCGGGATCGCCGATCAGAGGCCCTTCCACCTGACTCAGCCCGAAGGGGCGGCTCGCGAGCCGCTGTGCCCAGGTCTCCAGCTCGGCCTCGGGCCGCCCGGCCGTGCGCAGCCGTACCGCGATCTCCAGCAGCGCGGCCCGCTCGTCCCGCGACTGCCCGGCCCCGGCCAGCCAGGACGCGACCACCCGGGCCCGGGCCCGGCCGGAGAGCAGCCCGAGCAGCTCCGTCCGCGACCGCGGGGTCATCGTGGTCAGCCGCCGCGCGGCCTGGGCGCAGACCCGGTCCAGCAGTTCGCGGGGGACGTGCACCCCGCGGCGCTCGATCTCCTCCAGCACCGGGGCGGCGTCCCCCGGCAGCCGGGCCCCGGCGATCCGCGGCGCGGTCAGAACCAGGCCGGCCCCGGTCGCGTCCCGCCCGGGAAGCGTGTTCTCCACGGCCGCGGCGAGCTCCGTGGTCTCGGGGGCGTCGAGGTCGGCTCCGGCGAACATCCGGGCGAAGAGCCCGATCAGGCTCGGGCGCTCAGCCAGCCAAGGGCCGAAGGACTCCAGCAGCCAGGCGCAGTCCGCGGGGGTGGGCACCGCGTCCTGCCAGACCCGGCGCAGGATCGGATCGGCCTCGGCGGCGGTGAGCTCCAGGTCCAGCAGGGACACGGTGGTGATCCGCCGGTCCAGCGAACCGCCCCGGGCGAGCGACTCCAGGATGAGCGCCCCGATCCGCGGCGCGCGGCGCAGGTCCCGTCCGGCGAGCCGCCGGCACGCCTCGTCGGTGAGCATGCGCCGCCGGATGTGGGAGTTGGCCCGGTCAAGGCCGGTGAACACCCCGGCGACCAGGGGGTCGCGTCCCTCAGGGGGCATCCGGTCGTAGGCGGCGGAGAGGTCCCCGGCGCCGAGGCAGGCGAGGGCGGCGGCCGCGTTCTCCACCTCGGTGACCGGCGGGGGCGAGTCCGCGGCGAGGCAGACGTGCACGGTTTCGGCGAGCCTGACCAGGTCGGGCGCCGTCCAGAGGGCGCGGATCGTGTAGCGCAGGGCGTGGCGCGGCGGGGCGGTCGCGCAGGCGGCGAGGGCGAGGTCGAACTCCAGCCGGTCCAGCGGGAGGTCCTGCCAGACCCAGCCGGGGGCGGTCGCGCCGTACCGGAGCAGGAGCCGGGAGACGGCGAGCTGCTCCTCGGGCGTGACCGACACCTCGCCCCGGCAGAGCGCGAGGAGCGCGGCGGCGGTGTCGAGGTCGTCCCCGTCCAGTTCGCCGACGGCCTCGATGCCGGTGAGGTCGAGCCGCCGCCAGCAGGCGGCGACGGAGCGGATGAACCGGCCGGCCCCCTGCTCGGCCCGCGGGTCGCCGGGGGCCGGCCGGTCCAGGTCGATCACGACCGCGTTCAGGGTGGGCGGGATCCGGACGTCGGGCGTGGTGCCGACCAGGAGCTGGGAGGTGCCGGCCGGTTCGGCGCTGTAGGTGGTGAAGGAGAGCAGCGCGGCGGTGGCGCAGGGCAGGGAGTACGAGATCACGGCGATCCAGAAGACGATCTCGTCCGGATTCCGGCTGACGAGCAGGATGCGTCCGTATCCGGCGGCGAGGGCTCGCCGTACCTCCCGCAGGAGCCTGATGAGCAGGGCGTACCCGGGTTCGCCCCGCCGGGCCAGCCCTCGGCCGAGGGTTTCGGGGTCGAAGGAGGCTCCCGGGCGCAGGTCCACGGTGCCGTTGAGGGAGCGGGAGCGCCACAGCGGCGCGTCCCAGAAGTCGATGGGCCTGATCCCGTCCAGCTCGTTCGGGGTGGTGACGACCGCGTGGCCGAAGAAGTCGCCGTGCCGTCCGGAGCGATCCCGGTCCAGGGGGTGGCAGCGGGTGAGGACCACCTCGCGTCCGTAGGCGGCGTAGGCGAGGGTGACGGGGCGGGCCGCGCCCGGGGTGGGCGGGGGTTTGCCGGTGAGGAGGGGGACGACCAGGGACTCCAGCCGGTGCGGGGTGCCGGGGGTGCGTCCGATGAGCTGGAAGCCGGGTCTTCCGGCAGGGCCGGACGCGACCGAGGTGTAGTGGAGCTGCCAGGCCATAATGGGGTCCTCGTTGCCCGTGAATTAGTCCAAATCTGCACAAGAGCCGCAAGAGTGGATCTTCTACGCTTTAGTGGGCGAGAGAGGGGGTTTCACCAGGGTGCCGGGGCGCGCCGGACCTCCCCGTGTCCAAGCCGCCGGTTCCTCCCGGGCGGTTTATCGACGATCGCTTCGCGGTGTACGGCACGTCGGTGCGCACGCCTGCTCGTCTCCGCGGCATCGTGGCCGGCGGCCAAGAGGTCATTCACTGACATCCCGGGTGGTTCACCCATATGGATTCCCCAAGCGCTCTTCGATTTTGCCAACACCATACCCCTGTGCGCCTTCAAGGAGACGCCTGTTCGCCGCCCGATAAACAACGGGTCGAGCCATACGGATATCACGGGCTATTTCCCGAAATAGGGGTTAGCCGTAGAAGACGCGCTCGACCACGGCGCGGGCCCTGCGGGTGGTTCGCAGGTAGTCCTCCACAAGGTCGGAGGTGGCGTCAGGGGGGTAGCCGAGAACCCCGGCGAGTTTCGCGCGTTCCCTGATGTCGGCCGGGATGCTGTCCCCGGCCCGGCCCCGGACCAGCATGATGCCGTCGCGGATCCGGGAGGCGAACCGCCACGCCTCGACGAGCACGGCGCAGTCGTCGGCGTCGAGCAGCCCGTCGGCCGTCGCGGCCCGCAGCGCGGCGAGCGTCCTGGTGGTCCGCAGGCCCGGCAGCCGCCACGCGTGCCGGAGCTGGATGAGCTGGGCCACCCACTCGACGTCGGAGAGCCCGCCGCGTCCGAGTTTGGTGTGGAGTGTGGGGTCGGCGCCGCGGGGGAGCCGCTCGGACTCCATCCGCGCCTTGAGCCGCCGGATATCCCGTACCGCACCGTCGGGAATGCCGCCCTCGGGGTAGCGGATCGGGTCGATCATCGCGATGAACGCCCGGCCGAGCGCGGCGTCACCCGCGAGCGGGGCCGCCCGGAGCAGCGCCTGGGCCTCCCACGACGACGACCATCGCGCGTAGTAGGCCGCGTAGGAGGCGAGGGTGCGCACGAGCGGGCCCTGCCTGCCCTCCGGGCGCAGCCCCGGGTCGATCCCGAGCGGCGGATCGGGCGCCGGGCGGGCGAGGAGCCGGCGGAGCTCCTCGGCGACCGCGTGGGCCGCGTCGACGGCCGCGCGCTCACCGCCGCCGTCGAGCGGCTCGTGGACGAACATCACATCGGCGTCGCTGGCGTAGGAGACCTCGGCGCCGCCGAGCCGGCCCATCGCGATCACCGCGATCCTGGTCGGCAGCGGGCCGCCGCGCTCCAGCTCGACCTTGGCCCGCGCCGCTTCGAGGGCGGCCTGCACCGTGATCGCGGTGAGCTCGGTGAGGGTCTCGCCCACGGTTTCGCGGTCGGGGCGCAGCCGTACCGGCGGCCGGTCCTCGTCGTCGCCGCCGTGCACGCGATCCGCGGTGTGCTCGCCGAGCAGGTCGGCGACGGCCGTGCGGAAGAGTTCCCGGCGGCGCAGCGCCCGTACCGAGACGACCGCGGCCTCGGCGTCGCCGTGGCGCTGCAGCGCCGACCGGGCCTCGGCCGCCAGGGTGTCGGCGGATCGCGGCGCCAGCGCGGTCACGTCGCCGAGGAGGGTCACCACCTCGGGGGCGCGCAGCAGCAGGTCGGTGGCGTATCGGGACGAGGCGAGCAGCCGGGCCATGCGCTCGGCGACGGCCGCGTCGTCGCGCAGGAGCCGCAGGTACCACGGGGTGCTGCCGAGGGCGTCGCTGACCTGGCGGAAGCCGAGCAGCCCGGCGTCGGGGTCCGGGGCGTCGGCGAACCAGCCGAGCAGGACGGGCAGCAGGGTGCGCTGGATCGCCGCCCGGCGGGAGACCCCCGTGGTCAGCGCGGCGATGTGCCGGAGGGCGCCGTCGGGGTCGAGGTAGCCGAGCGCCTCCAGCCTCGCCTTGGCCGCCTGCGGGCTGAGCCGCGCCTCCTCGCCGGGGAGCCGGGCGACGGCGTGCAGGAGCGGCCGGTAGAAGAGTTTCTCGTGCAGGCGGCGGACTTCGAGGGCGTGCCGCCGCCAGGTGGCGGTGAACTCGCCGACGGGGTCGCGGACCATGCCGAGGGCGCGGCCGATCCGGCGCAGGTCCTGCTCGGCGTCGGGGACGACGTGGGTACGGCGCAGGCGGTGCAGCTGGATGAGGTGCTCGACCTGCCGGAGGAACGAGTACGCCTCGGCGAGGGTTCGCGCGTCGTCGCGGCCCACGTAGCCGCCGCGGGAGAGCGCGGCGAGCGCGTTGAGCGTGGTCCGGTGGTGGAGGAGCTGGTCGGTGCGGCCGTGGACCAGCTGGAGGAGCTGGACGGCGAACTCGATGTCCCGGAGCCCTCCGGGGCCCAGCTTGAGCTGACGCTCGGCCTGATATTTCGGGATATGCGCTACCACTCTTCGCCGCATCGCCTGGACGTCCTCGACGAAGTTCTCGCGTTCGGCGGCCCGCCACACCAGCGCGTGCATCGCCGCGGTGTACTCCCGGCCGAGCGCGAGGTCGCCCGCGATCGGGCGGGCCTTGAGCAGCGCCTGGAACTCCCAGGTCTTGGCCCATCTGCGGTAGTACGCCAGGTGGCTCTCCAAGGTGCGCACCAGCGGCCCCGCCTTCCCCTCGGGGCGCAGCGCCGCGTCCACCTCCCACAGCGAACCCTCCGGGGTGGTGGCCGAGCAGGCGCGCATCATGCCCTGGGCGAGCCTGGTCGCCGTCCGCAACGCCTTGGTCTCGTCGGCACCGGGGACGGGTTCGGCCACGAAGACCACGTCGACGTCGCTGATGTAGTTGAGCTCGCGCCCGCCGCACTTGCCCATCCCGATCACGGCGAGCCGGACCTGCCCGGTGTCGGCGACCTCCGCCCGGGCGATCGCCAGCCCCGCCTCCAGCGCGGCCGCGGCCAGCGAGGTCAGCTCCACGGCGACCTCGGGGAGCGGGACGGCTCCGGTGAGA
This sequence comes from Rhizohabitans arisaemae, assembly GCF_025996515.1. GTDB lineage: Bacteria > Actinomycetota > Actinomycetes > Streptosporangiales > Streptosporangiaceae > Rhizohabitans > Rhizohabitans arisaemae. The sequence goes on along the minus strand of NZ_BLRH01000009.1, from coordinate 1,144,443 downwards.
TCCCGACCCGCCAGCCCCAGCAGCAGCCGCCGATAGGAGACCCGCAACGCGTCCAATGTCGCCGTCGAGGCGTCCTGCGCGCGGGGCTCGGCGTCGCCCGGCGCCGCGCCCACCGCGAGCAGCAGTTCCTCGCGGAACGAGGACTCGGGGTCGCGCGAGGGTTCCTCCGCGAAGACCGGCAGGTGTTCCGGATGGCGGGTCAGATGATCCCCGAGGGCGGCGCTCACCCCCAGCACGGCCAGCAGGCGATCACGCGGCTCCCCGGGGACTCCGGCGAAGGCGACGGCCGAGGGATCCCGTTCGGCCAGCCGGACGAGGGCGGCGAGGGCCAGATCGGGGTCGGCGGTCCTGGTCAGCGCGTCGAGGAGATCGGGAGCCTCGGGCCCGAGGGCGGAGAGGAGCCGCGCGGCCCGGGACCCGTCGGCGAACCCCATTCTGGCGAGCCGACCGGCGTCGGTCTGAAAACGGGCCTCGGCGTTCACAGCACCACGGTAATCGTTGCCCGGTGTCCGCCGGCACCCGGTGGCCGATGATCGCTGTGGGCCCGGGGTTCCGCCGCGCCACTCCCCGAAGGGTCTCGATCTTCCCGGCGAGGACGCCCCGGTCTCCTTCGTGACCGGTACGGGCTGCGCCCCCAGGTCACCCGTGGCCCGGCCCCGGCGGGTACGGCACCACCCGTCCGCCCGATGAGCCCGCACGGCTCGGCGGCCGTCGCCCGTCCTCTCCGCTCTCCGAGGGCTCGCGGACGGTACGGGCCGCGCGGGGCCGGTCTGGTCGGCCGGGTGCCCGAGCCGCCTGTGGCCGTACCGTGTCTCGCTCTCGGCGGGGGTTCGCCGGCGTGGTCCGGGCCGCGCCGCGGTCGTACCGGATTCCGGCTGAAGATCTCAGGGGTTGTGAACCTTTTCGGGGGCTCGTGGCAATAGGGGCAATAGGAGGTGATCGTCCGGGCTCTGACCGACGGCGGTCACGGGGTGGACGGTTCGCCGATGTGTTCGTCGAGCAAAGGATGCCGATGAGATTGAGGTCAAGTGTCACAGCGCTCGCTGTGGTGATCACCGGGGTTGTCGCGCTCACCCCGCCGGCGGGAGCGGATCCCGGGAAACCGGTCACATCCGGAAGGAGCCTTGCACCCGGTCAGCCGGGGAAGCAGGCCGACCAGCCGAAGGACGGCAAGGTCACTCTGATCACCGGGGACCGGGTCACGGTCCTGCCCGGCGGTACCGCGGACCGGCCGCCCCGGGTCCGGGTGGAGCCGGGAAAGGGCCGTGAGGTCTCCTTCGCCCAGCGCTGGCGCGACGGCCACCTGCACGTGGTCCCCTCCGACGCGATGCCGTTGATCGCCGGCGGTCTCCTGGACGAGCGGCTGTTCGACGTCACCCAGCTGCTGGCGTGGCGGTACGGGGACGCGTACCGCGAGGACATCCCGGTGATCGTCCAATCCGACGCCGAAACCGCGACCCCGCACCTGAAAGCGGCCGAGGGTACAAGATCCTTTCCCGATCTTGGTCTCGACTCCGCCCGGATCCCCAAGACCGAGGTGGCCGGGACCTGGAAGAGCCTCGGCGGCTCGGCCGGCGCCAAGACCCTGGCCGGTGGGGTGACCAAGCTCTGGCTGGACGGCAAACGACGGCACACCCTGGAGCGGAGCGTCCCCCAGATCGGCGCCCCCACCGCCTGGGCCCAGGGCCTCACCGGTGAAGGCGTGACCGTCGCGGTGCTGGACAGCGGCTACGACGGGACCCACCCGGACCTTCGCGACGTCGTGGTCCAGGCCAAGAGCTTCGTCCCGGGCAGCCCCGCCGACCGGGACACCGTCGGACACGGCACCCATGTCGCCTCGATCATCGCCGGGTCGGGTCAGGCGTCCTCCGGCGTGAACCGGGGGACGGCGCCGGGCGCCAGACTCGCCGTCGGCAAGGTGGGGGACGAGAACGGCATCGCCGAGTCCTGGATCCTGGCCGGGATGACCTGGGCCGCGACCGAGGTCAAGGCCAAGGTCGTCAACATGAGCCTCGGCGGCTACGACGGCCCGGAGATCGACCCGCTGGAGCACGCGGTCAACACCCTCACCGCCCAGACCGGGTCACTCTTCGTCGTCGCCTCCGGCAACTCGGGTCCCCAGTCGGTGGGCAGCCCGGGCAGCGCGGACGCCGCGCTCACAGTCGGCGCCGTCGACTCCGCCGACCGGCTCACCGGCTTTTCCAGCACCGGGCCGCGCAGCTGGGACAAGGCAGTCAAGCCCGACATCACCGCCCCGGGTGACGCCATCACGGCGGCCGCCGCGGCGGGCACGGCGCCCGGCCCGTACATCACGCAGGGCGGAACCTCCATGGCCGCTCCGCACGTCGCCGGGGCGGCGGCGATCCTGGCCCAGCGCCACCCCACCTGGACCGCCGGGCAGCTCAAAGCCGCACTCATCGGCAGCGCCGTGCCGGGGGTCGGCACCGGGGCCTTCGAGCAGGGTGCCGGGCGGGTGGACGTGGCCCGCGCGGTCGCCCAGCCGGTGATCGCCGAGCCGGGTACCCTCTCCACCACGCTGCCCTGGCCGCACACCGGCGGGCCGGTCGTCAAGACGGTCGCCTACCGCAACAACGGCACCGCCCCCCTCACCCTGGACGTCGCCGTCGAGCGGTCCGGCGCCCCGCTGCCGACGGGATTGGTGGAGCTCTCCGCCCGGCAGGTGACCGTCCCCGCCGGAGGTGAGGCACCGGTGACGGTCACCCTCAACCCCGCGGGGGCGCCGGCGGGCGCACACGCCGGGGTGATCGTCGCCCGGTCGGGGGAGACCGCGGTGCGAACCCCGATCGGCGTCCATGTGGAGCCCGAGTCCGGCGACGTGAGCGTCCGCCTGATCGGCAGGGACGGCGGCCCGGCCATCGGCGACATCACCTTCTACGACCTGGCCAAGGGGGAGCGGATCGAGGTGCCCGTCGGCGGACGCGGTGTCGTCTCCGTCCGGCTCCCCGTCGGTGACTGGAACCTCTACACCGACCTCTTCTCGTTAAACGACCGGACCGCCACCCTCGCCCATCAGCCGGTCCGGGTGACCGCGGCCACCCAGCCCGTGGTGGTGGACGCGCGGCAGGGGAGGATGTTCCGGTTCTCGGTGGACGAACCGAGCGCCGTCCCCGACCGGCTGATCTCCCTGTCGGTCGTCGACAGGGAAGGCGCGAAGTCGTGGTCGAGCACCGTCACGTGGATCCACGCGGATCCGAACAACAAGCTGCTCGTGATCCCGGCCCGGAAACCCGGGCTCAGCCTCACTGTGGGGACGGTCTGGCACAAACAGGGCGCTCAGTACAGCCCCTACCGTTACGACATCCTCAAACACCACGACGGCGGCTTCCCCGAGGACACCGCCCACGCGGTCAGGACCGCCGACCTGGCCAAAGTCACCGCCACCTACCGGAGCAACGGGGCACCTGGCGGAGCCGCCGACGTCGGTGTCGGCGCGGCGGCACCGTCGGCGCATCCGGCGTTCACCTACGACACCCCCGTCGCCCTTCCCGGCACCCTCACCCACTACCGCACCCCGGGGAACACGCTCACCTGGTTCTCTTCCCTCGCCCACAACCCCTCCGGGCACTGGGTCAAGGACACCGGCCGGACCCTGCGCGGCATGAACGAGACCGAAGTGTGGAACAACGCGGTCGCCGGGCCCGCGCTTCAGGACGGCGAATCCGCCCGTACCGGCGACGAACTCCGCTACGCCGTCGGCTCGCTCTTCACCGAGGGCACCCCCGGCCGGTACAGCGTCGACGCCGGGACCACGGGCACGGTCACCCTCGCCAAGGACGGGCGGACGCTCGCCAGGACCGAGTTCGCCGACTGCGTGCCGTGGGACCTTGGCCTTTGCACCTTGAAGGCAACGGTCCCGGCCGAGGAGGCGGTCTACACCCTCACCACGAGTGGCCGCCGGAACCCCTCGGTGAGCCCGCTGTCCACCGCGGTGGAGACGGTGTGGACGTTCCGCTCGGCCCGCACCGCGGAGGCCCGGCCGCTCCCGCTGGCGACCGTCCGGTTCAACCCGGCCGGGCTGGACACCGCCAACCGGGCCCGGCGCGGCAGCCTCACCCCGATCCCGTTGCGGATCGAACGGGCGCCCGGCGGCGCTCCCGCGCCGGTGGTCACCTCGGTCCGGGTGGAAGCCTCCGCCGACGACGGCGCCACCTGGAGCCGGATCCCGGTCCTGCCGGGGCCGCACGGCACCTGGACCGGGTTCGCCCTCAACCCCAAGACCGGCGACCACGTCTCCCTGCGGGCCGTGGTGACCGACGCCTCCGGCGGCTCGGTCACCCAGACGATCACCCGGGCCTACGGCCTGGCCCCGTGATCTGAGCCCGTTTCCCATGACGGTCCGATCCGCCGGGTGAGGACCGTCCGGGGACCGTGGGCCTGCGCCCTGGGCCCACGGTCCCCCGCCTCGCCGGTTCACGCGATCGGGTACGGGCTGCGCCACGCCGCCTGCCCGGGGGCCGCGGGAGCGGGTACGGCTCCGCGGGTTCGCTCGATTACCACACTCGGCGTCCTCCGGGAGCCCGGCTGTGAGGGGAGAAGCCGCGCGTGGACCGTCTCCGGCTTCGCTGCTTGCGGTTTCGTTCCCCGCTTGACAGGCTTGGTGAAGTCGCTCTGACCTGGGAAGATCGGTGTTCGAGCAGGTCAAGGTAAAGAAATCCCTATGACGTGACCAAAATCATGGTCTCAATGCATACATTCCGGAAACTAGGGGTATACATCACTTAGCGGAGCGAAACGGAACTCCTCGCGATGTCGATACGCATCGTCAGGATGGTGTTACGCTAAGCGATGTCGCGTCAGGTAAAGGGATTCACTTGCGGACATCGACTAACCCCCTCGTGGAACAGGGGGTTAGTCCTATTTGGGCGTCAGACGCTTCGCCCTCACGGCCACACGTCTGGCCTCGGCCCAATTCTTGATCCTCACTCGGCTATGTCGCACCCGGTTTCAGAGATGTCGATGTTCCTGGCGATGACTAGGACCTGAAGACGATCGGCGGCATCGGGCGCCATCGCCGCGTGTCGCCGTACCACCTCATGATTCCGTCGGCCGGGCTTCGCCAGCCCCACGACCTGCGTTGCACACCGCCCCAGCCAACCCACCGGCTTCGGCCACGGACCGTCGTCGCCGACCGGCCCGGCGACGCGGCCGGGAATGTCGGTGCCGCCGCCTAAGCTCACCCGTGAAACAGGAACCGCAGTCCGCCCGTCGATTTCTCCGGAGCCAGTCTGCATCGCGATCTGAGCAGCGGAAGAAGAAACGATGGCCACATTCGTCCTGATTCACGGCGCCGGCGACGTCGGCTGGTCCTGGCATCTGGTGGAAGCCGAACTGCGGGCGCGAGGCCATGACACCGTCGCCCCGGATCTTCCCTGCGCCGACGACTCGGCCGGCCTGCCGGAGTACGCGGACGCCGTGGCCGAGGCGATCGGCGACCGGACCGACCCGATCGTCGTCGCGCATTCGCTCGGCGGTTTCACGGCCCCGCTCGTCTGCGACCGGGCGGCGGTGCGGCTGCTCGTCCTGGTCGCGCCCATGATCCCCGCACCGGCGGAGGCGCCCGGCGACTACTCGGCCAACACGGGATACGACCGGGAGCCGCAGGACGGCTACGACGATGACATCGCCCTGTTCTACCAGGACGTCCCGCCGGAGCTGGCCGCCGAGGCGCTGAAGCGGTCGCCCGGCCAGTCCGGGGCCCGGATGGGGGAGCCGTCGCCGCTCAAGGCCTGGCCCGACGTCCCCACGCGGGTCTTGATCTGCCGCGACGACCGCGTGTTCCCCACCGGTTACCTTCGCCGGGTCGCCCGGGAGCGCCTGGGTGTCACCCCCGACGAGATCGCCGGCGGGCACACCCCCGCGCTGAGCCGCCCCCGCGAGCTGGCGGACCGCCTCGAGGCGTACGCCGCCGAGCAAGGACCGCTCCGCAGGGTGACGTCCTGATGGACGCCGGTGACAACAGGCCGGGCGACCCCGACCGTACGGAAAGGACCGCGATGCGACACCCGGCAAGCGAACACACGCCCGGCTTCGACGGCTACGACGCCGAACTGCGGCGGCACGGCGAGGTACTGCGCCGGGCCTGTGGAGTCCGGCTCCACGACCACGTCCTCGACATCGGATGCGGGACCGGGCAGACGACCCGGGAGAGCGCGCGCACAGCCCGGGCAGGCGGTGCGCTCGGGGTCGACGTGTCCGCATCCGCCGTCGAGCGTGCCCGCGAACTCGCCCGGGCCGAAGGGCTCCACAACGTCACCTTCGAGCGCGCCGACGCACAGGCCCACCGCTTTCCGCAGGAGCACTTCGACCTGGCCGTCAGCAGGTTCGGCACGATGTTCTTCGACGACCCCGTCGCCGCGTTCGCCAACATCGGGCGTGCGCTGCGCCCGGGCGGGCGCCTGGTGATGATGGTCTGGCAGCACGGCGAACACAACGAGTGGGACGTCGCCATCCGCCGATCCCTCGCAGGGCCCGGGGAGTTTGCAACCGCCGCTTCCGCCGGACCGGATCCGTTCTCGCTCGCCGACCCGCCGGCCGTGAAGCGGATCCTGGACGCCGCGGGGTTCGCCGACAGCGCCTTCACCGACGTCCATGAGCCGGTCTACTACGGCCCGGACGTGGCCACCGCCCTCGACTGGGTCCGCGGCTTCACCTGCACCGGCGAGACACTGAAGCGGCTGGACCCGCCCGCTGCGGCAAGCGCGCTCGGGCGGCTGCGCGAGTCGCTGTCCGCGCACCTGACCGATGACGGTGTCTGGTTCGACTCCCGCGCCTGGATCGTCACGGCCCGTCGCCGCTGAGCGGGAGCTTCCGGGCCGGAGTCGATCACAAACCGTCGGAGCCCTCCCGCCCGTCGACGGGGGGTTTCGGGGGTACGGCTTTGAGTGGTTCGGGCGTGACGAGAAGCCTGACCACACCGTCGCTGTGGGATTGTGCCGCCCATACCAACCAGTCCGCACCGACCGCGTCCGGAGGGACTGATTCGAAGGTGAGGCTGTAGGCACCCTTGCCGCCGCGGAGCCAGTTGACCGTCGGGGAGTCGGGATCGGCCTTGACCAGCTGATAGACGACCTGCAGGCCGCGTCGGCGTACCTCGTCGAGGACCTGCGCCACCGTACGGTCGTCCACGTCGACGCCCGCAAGCATCTCGCCTTCCGCGTTGGCCGCGTTGGCTGCTTGGTAGAGCTCGCCGGGTTCCGCCGGCCTGCCCAGCTGAGCCCGTATCTCCCCCTCGAATCCGACGGGGGCGCGAAACGCCAGATGACAACCGTCCTCGCCGATCCGGCAGTTCTCGGGCTCAAGTCCGCTTTCAAAGGCTCCCGCGGGTTTGGGGTTGCCTTCCCCGTCCGTCAGCACCAGACCCCCGACCAGACTCGGTGAGGCCGGTACGCGCTGCAGCCGAACGTTCAGCCCCACGGCGCTGAACGCCTTCGCGTACATCTCATGTTCGGCGAGCGGATCCTTGATCCGGGCCACCCACTGCCCGCCCTCCCGATTGATTTCGATGGCGGAGTTGGCGTAGGACGTCGCGCTGCCCCCCATTAGGCTCGGGCCGAGCACGGCGATCGTCGCGATACCCGCCGTCACGAGAGAACCGGCGATCAGCCGTCTCGCCGTCACGAGGGGTGAACCGCCGGGCAGCGGAGGAAGCCCCCGCCGTGTCCGGCGGGAACGCGGCTCCTCGGGATGCCAGCCGATGGCCATGGCCAGCTCTTCAGGATCCCGCAGGGGGATCTGCGACCTCATCGTCTCCAGCAGTCGGCTCTCATTCACCTGCGGTTCCTCCAAGTGCGTGTCGAACCTTGGTCCGGGCTCGGTTCAGTCGTGAGCGCACCGTGCCCACCGGGATCTTCAGGACGTCGGCGACCTGCTGGTAGCCGAGCTCACCCCAGGCGATCAGCAGCAGCACATCACGATCGCCTTTGCGCAGACCGGCCAGCGCGGCCGCCAGGCGGGAGGTCGCCGCGACGGCGGTGACCCGCTCGGCGACGCTGTCCGCGTGGTTCTGCAGCACCGGGTCGACACCGGTGCGGGCCAGCGCGCGGTACAGCCGGGTCTCCGAGCGGTGGTGCCGGTGAATCAGGTTGGTGGCGATGCGCCACAGCCACGGCCGCGCGTCGTCACGGGCGGGGTCGTAGCCGTTCCGCTTGCGGAATGCCACATGAAACGTCTCGGCCACGATGTCGTCCGCGAGGTCCTCGCCGAGGCGACGGGCGGCGTAGCGGTGCAACGGCGGGGCGTGACGGCGGAACAACTCACCGAAACACCCCGGGTCTTCGAGAGACTGCGCGATCACCAGCGCGTCGGGCCTCTCATCGTGAATCACGTCGGGGGAGCCCATGTGCTTCTTCCTGTTGCTGTGACCTACACCGGTTACTAGCCCGATGGAGGGCACGGGGTTCACGCCTGAGCGCACCTCTTCATCCGGATGAGCGGCCCGCGGGGTCGTTCATGCGATCCACCCTTTGGCCGACGGGGTACGGGCGCCGCTGCCTGAGCCAGGCACAACAGGCGAGCGATCAGCGCGGCCGGGAAGCTCACCCCCGGTGTCGCTGACGTGGGCGAGGCCCAAGGTAGCTGTGTCATCGCCGGTCAGATCTTCACTTATGGTCTTCGCCGACGCCGGGGCAAGGTCTGCCGTCCCGGTCCGCGCCCGTGGATCGCCCCCAAGTCGGTGGATCGTGACCGCTTTCGCGGCTCTTATCGACAACCCTGCCGAAGGCTGCGATGAAACCGTGGTCGGGTGCCATCGGACGATAGCGGCTCGGCGACTGATCTCCCGGTCGCGACTTGAGCGCGGCCCGGTCAGGCCGTGTCGGGGGTGAGCGTGGGAGGGGCCGGGAGGGGCTCGTAGGTGTTCGCCCGGCTGTCGAAGGTGTAGGCGGTCCAGGCGCCGCGCTGCTGGGAGGCGAGCCGGGCGCCCAGTGCCACCGCGATCGACGCGGGGCCGCTGAGGAAGATCGCGTGCTGCCCGGTCCTGGCGGCCGAGGGGAGCGGCGCGTCACGCCACGTGCGGCAGATCTGTTCGACCACCCCGCTGAACGTTTCGGTGTCGGTCGTCAGCTTCTCCGAGCCGGATTCCATGAGCCGAAGCTCGATCAGGTAGCCGATCCCGTCCTGCCTGCAGGTTCTCTTCACCTGTTCGGAGAACGACCTCCCAAGGCCCTGCAGGTCCACGGCGAGTGCGACCTTGGTCGGGTCTCCGCCTTCGACGGGCTCCAGCGGCTCCGCGGCCAAGGGTTTCACGGTGCTCTCCACGACTCGCAGCGGGTTCGCCGCGAAGAAGGATGAGGTGCCGTCGTCTCCCTTGGTCGCGTAGGCCGTGATTCGCTGCGCGTGCGTGTGGCCGAGCCGGGCGCCGAACCAGAAGGCGACGTGGAGCGGCATGATCGGGAACAGGTTGGTCTGCGTGGCGTCGGGGGTGACGCCTTCCGCCAACGCGGCCGCGGCCAGGGTCTGGTCGGCGAGGGCGTCGACGATCTCCCGGTCCCAGATGCCGTCGTCCGGCAGGTGGATTTCCGTTTTCAGGGTCATCACGCAGGTGTTCCGGCCGAAGGTTTCGGCTTGCTGGGTGAGCAGCCGATATCTGTCCAGTACGCGTCGGGGGTCTGCGGCGGCGGCCACGATTCCGACCTCGACGTTGCCGGTGGCCCTGCTTCGCAGCCGGAATCCCAGGGCGACGAACGCGAGCCCGAGAACACAACCCGCGACGAACCACCAAGGGCCGGGCTTCTCTCCGGTGATCACAGCCTTGACCGCTTCGACCCCGAATCCTCCGGCGACCGCCCCGCCGCCCGCGATCGCCGCGGTGCCGTCTTTGACGGCTTGGGCGATCCTCGTGCTCTCGCGTGGCGGATTGCCAGACCCGACCACGGTCAGCCGCGGGATGCCACGTCGTTCCAAAGCCGTCATCGTGTTCCCACTCCGGTCCGGTCTGCGCTGGAGAAGACCCGCGAGGGCACGATTATGGCGGTCAGGTACCGGGAAACTCCACCGGCGCAGGCGAAAGGCCATCGGATCCTCGGAGAGCGGCTTGCACGGGATCGCTTGTCATTCGGCCGGATCGTCGCCGTATGCGTCACGAAGAGACAGGCCGACGGCGGCGAGCCTCTGCTTGACGTCCTCCACGGACACGGGACCGAAGCGCTCGATCTCCAGGAGGTCCTGTTCGCTGCGGGCGACCAGTTCGCCGTAGGTGTGGATGCCCGCACGCTTGAGGCGGTTGTAGGGGCCCACCGCGAGGTAGAGTTCTTCGATGGGGCACGCCAAGTCACTGACCAGGCAACGGTCCGACGGCGACACCATGCTGCCTCCTCATCTTCGCCGGTTGCTCCAGCAGATTCTCCCGGTAGGGAGACGAGGGTCCAGCTGTTCGCGGCATTGATCACGATTATCCTACGCCACGGTCGTCCAAGCCAGGCATGTGATCACGTGGCCGTACACATCACCGGGTTGAGGTCGTTGGGGCCGCGGACCGTCGTGCCCTGATCAGGTACAGCACCACCGACAGCTACCACCAGGGCCAGCCCGTGCCGGGCAGCAGCACCGGCGGTGGCAGGAAGCGCCTCACCATCCGGTCCGACGGCTCACTCTTCATCGAGGGCACCGACTAGCCGGACTTCGCGTGGCGGCGTGAAACGACGCGTCCGATCAGAGGCCGACGGATTCCAGGTGGGCCGCGACTTCGCGGTAGCGGCTGACCGGGACGAGGTGGACCCCGTCGAAGGCGCCGCTGTCGCGGATGGCCAGGACCTGCTCGCAGGCGGCCCGTACTCCGGCCGTACGGTCGCGTTCGACGTCGTCGACGAGCTGAGAGGGGATGTCGATGTCGGGGATCTTGGAGGCGAGGTTGCGGGCCATGCCCGCGCTCGCCAGGACCATCACCCCGGCGTAGACGGGGACGTCGACCGAGACGGTCTCCCGCCAGCGGAGCAGGTTCTCCAGCGAGTAGCTGACCTGGACGAAGACGAAGTCGGCCGCGCCCTTCCAGGCGGGGATCGGGCGGAGTCCGGAGGTGACCCCGATCCGGAAGGCCGGGCAGCCGTCGAACGCCGGGTCGTGGCCCGCTCCGCGCGCTTCTTCGATCATCGAGCGTACGTTGAGTTCGCCGGTACGGCCGCCGGCGCTCGGTTTGTCGCCGTAGACGAAGAGGAAGCGGTCCACCCCGTAGGCGGCGGCGGTGAGCAGGTCGCGCCGGAAGCCGAGCAGGTTGCGGTCCCGGGAGTTGAGGCAGGCGATCCCGCGGGCGCCCATGGCCTGGACTTCGTGGGCGACGGCCACGCTGGAGACGGTGGCCCGGCCGATGTGGTTGTCGGGGATGAGGAACGAGTCGGCGACGGGGCTGAGCACCCCGATCTGGTGGCGTACCCGGGTCAGGTCGGGACGCGTCGGCGGTTCGATCTCACAAATCAACTCAAAACGGCGGCCAGGCACAGGGAAACTCTACCGGCGCGCGCGAACGGCCACCGGATGTTCGGCGATCCGGCGTGCGCAGAACCGCTTTGTCACTCGGCCGGATCGACGCTGTGTGCGTCACGAAGAGACTGACCGCTTTCGGCGAGCTTCCGCTTGACCTCCTCGACGCATGCAGGGTTGAAGTGCTCGATCTCCAGGAGGTCCTGCTCGCTGCAGGCGAGCAGTTCGCCGCAGGTGTGGATGCCCGCACGCTTGAGGCAGTTGTAGGAACGCACCGTGAGGATGAGTTCCTCAATGGGCCACGCCAGATCCAGGCGCGGGGGGTAATACGACACCATGTCGGCTCCTTACATTCATGGCTCCAGCCGCTTTCCGGTCGGCGACGAATGTCCGGCGGCCCGCAGCTTTGGATCATGATAGTCCGACGCCGACGTCATGGTCGTCCGCCGCCAAGACGACCCAGACGTGTACGGCCACGTGGCCGTCCGGCCCGATGCCGTGCTTGAGAGGTCATCGCATGGTAGGCGTCCGCGGCGGCTGTCACAGGGCTTGCGATCGATATCGCGCAAGGCCAGGGGATGCGGGACGGGGCCGCCGGCCGAGTTTCGGGGGCATGCGAAAGGCCGCCGGGTGTGCGGCGGCCCGGCGGCCTTTCGGTGGGACGTCTTCGCGTGGCCTGTGCTCCTTCAGGCGGCTTAGACGTCGTAGTAGAGCTCGAACTCGTGCGGGTGCGGGCGGAGGCGGATGGGGTCAACCTCGTTGACCCGCTTGTAGTTGATCCAGGTCTCGATGAGGTCCGGGGTGAAGACGCCGCCTTCGAGGAGGTAGTCGTGGTCGGCTTCCAGCGCGTTGAGGACGTCGCTGAGCGAGCCGGGGACCTGCGGGACCTGGCGGGCCTCCTCGGGGGGCAGCTCGTAGAGGTCCTTGTCCACGGGCTCGGCCGGCTCGATCTTGTTCTTGATGCCGTCGAGCCCGGCCATGAGCTGGGCGGCGAACGCCAGGTAGGGGTTGCAGGACGGGTCGGGGACGCGGAACTCCAGGCGCTTGGCCTTGGGGTTGGATCCGGTGAGCGGGATCCGGACGCAGGCGGAGCGGTTCCGCTGGCTGTAGACCAGGTTGACGGGGGCCTCGTAGCCGGGGACGAGCCGGTGGTAGGAGTTGACCGTCGGGTTGGTGAACGCGAGCAGCGAGGGGGCGTGCTTGAGCAGGCCGCCGATGTAGTGGCGGGCGGTGTCGGACAGCCCGGCGTAGCCGACCTCGTCGTAGAAGAGGGGGTCGCCTTCCTTCCACAGGGACTGGTGGCAGTGCATGCCGGAGCCGTTGTCACCGAAGATCGGCTTGGGCATGAAGGTGACGGTGTGGCCGTTCTCCAGCGCCGTGCTCTTGATGATGTACTTGAACAGCATCAGGTTGTCGGCGGTCTTCAGCATCGTGTCGAAGCGGAAGTTGATCTCGGCCTGGCCCGCGGTGCCGACCTCGTGGTGCTGCATCTCAACGTGGATGCCGGCCTCGATGAGCTTGCTGGCCATCTCCGAGCGCAGGTCGGTGAAGTGGTCCATCGGCGGGACGGGGAAGTAGCCGCCCTTGTAGCGGGGCTTGTACCCGAGGTTGCCGCCCTCCTGGGCCCGCCCGGTGTTCCACGCGCCTTCGATGGAGTCGATGTAGTAGTACCCCGAGTGCTGGTTGGTCTCGAACCGCACGTCGTCGAAGATGTAGAACTCGGCCTCGGCGCCGAAGTAGGCGGTGTCGGCGATCCCGCTGCCCCGCAGGTACTCCTCCGCCTTCCGCGCGATGTTCCGCGGGTCCCTGCTGTACGCCTCGCCGGTGAGCGGGTCGTGCACGAAGAAGTTGATGATCAGGGTCTTGTGCGCGCGGAACGGGTCCAGCACGGCGGTCGTCGGGTCGGGAAGCAGCAGCATGTCCGACTCGTGGATGGCCTGGAAACCGCGGATCGAGGATCCGTCGAACATCAGGCCGTCGGTGAAGACGCTCGCGTCGAAGTTCGCCACGGGGAAGGTGAAGTGGTGCATCGTCCCGGGCAGGTCGCAGAACCTGACGTCGATGAACTCCACGCCTTCGTCCTTAACGAACTTGAGGACGTCATCGGCGGTCTTAAACATCCAACCTCCTGGGGGCACGAGCTTGCATCCTCGAAGTTAGGCGATCGCCGTTTCCATGCCGTGTCTCGTTTGTTTCACGCGTGTTAATGCCGGTGCGGGACCACCCTCCCGGCCGGATACCGTGGATGCCATGAGCGGTGAGCGGCGTTGGACGCAGACCTGGATCAGCGGCACCCGGGCGGCGGGCGTGGACCTCGGCTACCCGGGGGAGCAGCTGGGCCTTCCGCCGGAAGGCAGCGGTTCGGTCGCCGGGTGGGGCCGCCGGATCGGCGCCCTGCTCATCGACTGGTTTGTCTGCGTCTGGGCGATCGCCCAGGGCCTGCTGCGCATGGACGCGCAGTCCGCGGGCCTCTGGGGGCTGGTCATCCTCTTCACGGAGTACGTCCTGTTGACCGGGACGCTCGGCTGGACCCTCGGCATGCGCGTCGTGAACATCCGGGTGGCGGGCGTGCACGGCGGACGGCCGTCGCTCCCGTCGGTCGTGATCAGGGCGTTCCTGCTCTGCCTCGCGGTGCCCGCGCTCATCTGGGACCGCGACCATCGCGGCCTGCACGACCGCGCGGCCGGCACGGTCGTCGTCCGGGTCTGACCGAGCGGCTCCACATCGGCGGCCGGTACGGCCGGAAGGCGGCGAAGCCCGTACCCGCCCGCATCCCCGGCCACGACTGAAAGACGGCCCCCGGCCACGACCGGAAGGCGGCGAAGCCCGTACCGGCACAGCGTCGATTCGGTACGGGCGAAGCCGGGTCAGCCCTCGGGGCGGGAGCAGAGGAAGATCGCGGTACCGGGGATGAAGCGGCCCCGCAGCGGGCTCCACTGGCCCCACTCCCGCTCGTGCCCATCGGGCCACTCCGGCTCGACCATTGCGTCCAGCCGGAGGCCGGCCCCGACGATCTCGCCGATCCGGTCGGCCATGGTCCGGTGGTGTTCGACGTAGACCGCGCGGCCCGCCTCGTCGACCTCGACGTACGGGGTGCGGTCGAAGTAGGAGCGGTCGGCGACGAGGCCGTTCGGCCCCGGGTCGTCGGGGAACGCCCACCGGAGCGGGTGGGTCACCGAGAAGACGAACCGTCCGCCCGGCCGGAGCACCCGCCAGGCCTCCCGCATCACCGCGGCGGAGTCGGCGACGAACGGGATCGCCCCGAAGGCGGAGCAGGCGAGGTCGAACGAGGAGTCGGCGAACGGCAGGCGCTCCGCGTTCGCCACCAGCGCGGGGAGTCGTACGGCTGTCGCCTCGTCGATCCGGCGCGAGTGCTGAAGCTGCCGGGCGGAGAGGTCGACCCCGGCCACGTGGGCTCCCTGGGCGATGAGCCAGCGCCCGCACTGCCCGGCACCGCAGCCGATCTCCAGGATCCGCTTGCCGCGAACGTCCCCCAGGAGGTGTACGTCGGCCTCGTCGGTCCCCTCCGGGCACCAGACGAAGCCCACGTCGCGGAGGAATTCCCCGTGTTCGGCCTGGTAGTCGTCGGAGGTGCCGTCCCACCAGCCTCGGTTGGCGGCGGCGGTCTCGGCGGCGGAGGCCGGCCTGCGGCTGACGACGATCTGTTCGACGAGGGCCTCGTAGCCTTGATCCTCGTGGCTCGGGTGGTCCTGGGTCATCGCGTCTTGGGGTTTACGCCCTTGGGCATGCGCATGCCCTTCGGCAGGGGGCCCTTGGGGATCGGCACGCTGCTTGGGAGGGTCCGCAGCCGGTCATTGATCGTCATCACGGCGGGTTTCCGTAGGTTGCGCGGGAGTTTCATTACGTGACGCTGGAGGTTTTTGAGCGGAATCTGCCCTTCGGCGTCGCCGCACTGGATGTCGTAGATGTAGATGTCGGGAACGACCCGCTGGAGCCGCTTCTTCTCGGCCTGCAGCAGACGCTGCGTCCGGTTGCCCGGCCCTTCGGACACCAGCACGATTCCGGGCGGGCCGACCACCCGGTGCACCAGGTGCTGCTCCCTGGTGACCACGACCGCCGGGGTGACGGTCCAGTTGCCGCGCATGCTCTCCAGGATCACGGCGGCGCCGCCCAGCTGACCTTCGAGCGCGGCGTACTGCGCCTTCTGCGCCAATCGCCCGAATATCACGAGCCCGACGATGGCGGCGGTCATGATGCCCAGCGGGATCATGTACCAAAGCAGGTCGATGACCACGCCGATCACCACGAAGAGGATCAGCGTGCCGAGGGCCGACGCGAACACGATCGGCATGCCCGTGCGGTTGTTCTTGTGGATGAACGACGCGATCATCCGGATCTGCTTGAGCCGCCCCGGACGCTCAGCGGTTTCTGTGGGCTTCGCCATGTCGGTAAGGATAGGAGTCCTACCCGCCAAGCGCGAAACGGAGCCGGCCTACGCTCTCCGCTGAACTCCGAACAAACATCCCGCAGGTCATCTGCCGAGGGCCACGGCCTGACGGTAAAGCTTGCCCGCGCGGTAGGAGGACCGGACCAGCGGTCCGGAGAGGACCCCGGCGAAGCCGATCTCCTCGGCCTCCGCCTGCAGGTCGACGAACTCCTCCGGCTTGACCCAGCGCTCGACCGGGTGGTGCCGGACGGAGGGCCGGAGGTACTGCGTGATCGTCAGCAGATCGCAGCCCGCCTCGTGCAAATCGCGCATGGCCTGGCTGATCTCCGCCCGCTCCTCGCCCATCCCGAGGATGAGGTTGGACTTGGTGACCAGGCCGTGTTCCTTGGCACGGGTCAGGACCGACAGCGATCGCTCGTAGCGGAACGCGGGCCGGATCCGCTTGAAGATCCGGGGGACGGTCTCGACGTTGTGGGCGAGGACCTCGGGCCGCGCGGAGAAGACCTCCGCCAGCTGCGCCGGATCCGCGTTGAAGTCCGGGATGAGCAGCTCGACGCCGCAGCCGGGGACCAAGGCGTGGATCTGCCGGGCGGTTTCGGCGTAGAGCCAGGAGCCGCCGTCGGGCAGGTCGTCCCGGGCGACCCCGGTGACCGTCGCGTACTTCAGCCCCATGGTCTGCACCGATTCGGCGACCCGGCGGGGCTCGTCGACGTCGTACTCGGCGGGCTTGCCGGTGTCGATCTGGCAGAAGTCGCAGCGCCGGGTGCACTGGTCCCCGCCGATCAGGAACGTGGCCTCCCGGTCCTCCCAGCATTCGTAGATGTTGGGACAGCCGGCCTCCTCGCACACCGTGTGCAGCCCTTCCCGGCGGACCAGTGACTTGAGCTGGGTGTACTCAGGTCCGGTCTTGAGGCGGGTCTTGATCCACGACGGTTTGCGCTCGATGGGGGTCTGGCTGTTGCGGACCTCCAGGCGGAGGAGCTTGCGGCCTTCCGGTGCAACGGTCACGCCAGCAGTCTACGTCCGCCCGGTGCGACACGATTCACCGGAGTCACCTCAGGTGCGAGGCGACCAGGTCCTCCTCGTGCAGGTCGAACGCGTCGGCGCCGAGGGCCTCGGCCAGCCGCTTCTCCACCTGCGGAATCACATCGTCAACCGTGATCAGCCGGCCGGTCTCCACCGACAGCGAGGAGACTCCGGCATCGGGGATCCCGCACGGCACGATCCGGTTGAACCAGTTGAGGTCGCTGCAGCAGTTCAGTGCGAAGCCGTGCATCGTCACGCCCCGGGCGACGCGCAGGCCGATCGCGCCCACCTTGCGGTCGGGGAGCCCGCGGGAGGCGGGCACCCACACCCCGGTTCGGCCTTCGACGGTGGCGGTCTCCAGGCCGAAGTTCCAGCAGACCCGGATGAGGGCCTCCTCCAGGAGCCGGATGAAGGCGACGACGTCCAGCGGCGGGGCCAGCTTGACGATGGGATAGCCGGTGAGCTGACCGGGACCGTGCCAGGTGATCTTGCCGCCCCGGTCCACGTCGACGACCGGGGTGCCGTCCTGTGGGCGATCGGAGGGGGCCGTGCGCTTGCCCGCCGTGTACACCGGGGCGTGTTCCAGCATCAGGCACGTGTCGGAGATCGCATCGGTGACCCTCCGCGCGTGCACCTGACGCTGCAGATCCCACGCCTGCTCGTAGGGCACATCAACACCGAGCCGGACAATCGCGAGCCTACTCACGGGGTCACCCTAAGGGGTAAGGAGCCGGGGTTCCACTTTGAACTCCTTGACCTCACCCGAATCATCGCGATCGACACGGTACGCGTATCCGCGGGGATCCACCGTGACGGCCTGGATGAACTCGGTGCCGACGTAGTGGAGGGCGACCCCCTCGTCCGCCGCGTAGCCGACCGGGAGCTCGCCGGAGGAGACCGACTGGTGCATGAGGGCCCGGCGCTGGGGGTCGGAGTCGTAGTGCACCCCGCAGGAGTACGGAAGCAGCCCCAGACCTTCGGCCCACGGCCGGAGCTTGGGGCCGAAGGAGTCGGTGCTGCCGCCCACGTGCCAGCAGAGCGCGCCGGCGCTCTGTCCGGACAGCACGATCCCCGCCTCCCAAGCCTCCCGCAGGATCTCGTCGATCCCGTGCAGCCGCCAGAGCGCCATCAGGTTGGCGACGCTGCCCCCGGTGACGTAGATCGCGTCCTGCTCCAGCAGAAGGGCGCGGATGTCGTCCACGTTCGGCATGGGGAAGAGCGTGAGGTGGCTGACCTCGACGTCCCACGGCCGCAGCGCGTCGTAGATCTTGACCAGCCAGTCGGGGTTGTCGCCCGCCGCGGTGGGCAGGACGCAGAGCTTGGGGCGGTCCTGCCCGGTGAGGTCCAGGACGTAGCGCATCAGCGCGCTGGGGCGCATGCAGCCGTGGCGCTCGGTGAGGACGAAGGACCCGCCGCCGATGGCCACGATGTGCGATTGACCGAGTCTGTTCATCTGCTTCTCCCCGATGGCCGCCCTGAAGGTACCGGCTTCCTACATTAGGGGGGCCGTAGTCGGTTCCGGGGACGGAACACCGCAACTAGCAGGGCGTGAAGAAGGTGTGTGTTTCCCCCAATCCGGTTGACGGCTGAACGGGGCCGATTGCCGCAGGTACGGCCTGCGGCGTCGAACCGTCCCTCGCCGTCAGGCCAGCACCGCCTCCAGCGCGGGGCCCACCGAGGGGTGCAGGAACGGGTAGCCGAGCTCGGTCAGGACCCCGGGCCGTATCCGCTGGCTGATCAGCACGCCTTCGTCGGCGAGTTCGCCGAGCGCGAGACGGAGCCCGAAGGCGGGGACCGGGATCGGCAGGGTAGGCCGGTGCAGCGCCCGGCCGAGGGCCTTGGTGAACGCGGCGTTGGTCACCGGCTCGGGGGCGGTGAGGTTGACCGGTCCCTCGGTCCCGGCGGCCTGCGGACCGAGCAGGAAGCGGACGGCGCCCACCCAGTCGGGCAGGCCGATCCAGCTGAAGTACTGCCGGCCGGTGCCGAGCGGCGCCCCGGCCCCGGCCCGGAAGATCGGGAGCATCTTCCCGAGGGTGCCGCCGCCACGGGCCAGGACGATCCCCGAGCGCAGCAGCACCACCCGCATCCCGGGCACCCGCGCCTCGGCCTCCCAGTCCCGCACCAGGTCGGCGAGGAACCCCGTTCCCCGGGGCGCGGACTCGTCGACGGCCCGGTCCCCGGTGTCGCCGTAGAAGCCGATCGCCGACGCCGACAGAAGCACCCCGGGCCGGTCGTCGCCGAGCTCGCCGAGCGCGCGGGCGAGGGTCCGGGTGCCCGTCACCCGGCTGGCGCGGAGCTCGGCCTTGTAGGCGTCGGACCAGCGCCGGTCGCCGATCCCCGCGCCCGCCAGGTGGATCACCGCTTCGGCGTTCCGCAGCACCTCGGGGTCGAGCGCACCGGTCCGGGGGTCCCACCGGGCCTCGTCGGGGTCGCGCGGCGGACGCCGTACCAGGCTCAAAACGCGGCGGCCCTCGCCGCGCAGTGCGCGGGCGAGGGCCGTACCGAGCAGACCGGACGAGCCGGTCATGATTATCGTCACATCACAATCCTAGGGCGGCCTCGAATCGGCCCTCCTCCAGACGGTTCTTGATCGTCGTGAGGAACCGGGCCGCGTCGGCGCCGTCCACCAGGCGGTGGTCGTAGGTGAGCGCGAGGTAGACCATCGAGCGGACCGCGATGACCTCCCCGGCCTCGGGGGTCTCCACGACGACCGGGCGCTTGACCACGGCACCGGTGCCGAGCATGCCGACCTGCGGCATGTTGAGGATCGGCGTGTCGAAGAGCGCCCCGCGGCTGCCCGTGTTGGTCAGTGTGAAGGTGCCGCCGCCGATCTCGTCCGGCCCGATCTTGTTGGTCCGGGTCCGCTCGGCGAGGTCGCCGATCTTACGGGCGAGGCCGGCGATGTTGAGGTCACCCGCGTCCTTGATCACCGGGACGACGAGACCGCGCTCGGTGTCCACCGCGATCGCCAGGTGCTCGTGGTCGTAGTAGGTGACCTCGTTGGTCTCAAGGTTGATCACCGCGTTGAGCTTGGGGTGGACCTTGAGCGCCTCGATGGTGGCGAGGGCGAAGAACGGCATGAAGGTCAGCTTCACGCCTTCGCGCCGGAGGAAGTCGGCCTTGGCCCGGTCCCGCAGGCGCGCGACCCGGGTGACGTCGACCTCCACCACCGTGGTGAGCTGGGCCGCGGTCTGCAGCGACTCGACCATGCGCTTGGCGATGGTCTGCCGGATACGCGGCATCTTCTCGGTCCGCCCGCGCAGGGTGGTGTCCGGGACGACCTGCGGTGCCTCCTGGGCGGGGGCCGCGGCCGGGGCCGCCGCCGGAGCCTGCGCCACGGGCTGAGCCGCCGGGGCCTGCGCCTGGGCGGCCCGCTCACGCTGGGCCTTCGCCGCCTCCAGGACGTCCTGCTTGCGGATGCGCCCGCCGACACCGGTGCCGTTCAGCGTGCCGAGGTCGACGCTGTGCTCGGTCGCGAGTTTGCGGACGAGCGGGGTGACGTACGGGCTGTCGCCGGAGAGCGCGACCGGGGGCATCTCGGCCCGCGCCGGCACCGGCGGCGGAGCCTGGACGGGCACGGGCGGCGGCGCGGCGGCCTGCGGCGCGGGGGCGGGCGGGGCCGCCGGGACCTCGGGCTGCGGGATGGAGGAGCGCGCCGGCGCGGGCGGCTCCGGTGTGGGCGCGGGTGCCGCCGCGGGGGCGGCGGCCGGTGCGGCGGCCGCGCCGTTCTGGTCGATGACGGCGAGTTCCGCGCCGACCTCGACCGTCTCGTCCTCGGCCACCGTGATCTTGGTGAGGACGCCGGAGGCGGGGGAGGGGATCTCGGTGTCGACCTTGTCCGTGGACACCTCGAGCAACGGCTCGTCGGCGTCTACGTGGTCGCCTTCCTTCTTCAGCCAACGGGTGACTGTGCCCTCGGTGACGCTCTCGCCGAGCTGGGGCATTGTTACGGAGACCGGCATGGCGTGCAGTGACTCCTTCTTCCTATGCGGGCACGGTCAGTTGTGGACGTGCAGCGGCTTGCCGGCGAGGACGAGCATCGCCTCGCCCATGGCCTCGGACTGGGTCGGGTGTGCGTGGATCAGCTGTGCCAGGTCGGAAGGGAGGGCCTCCCAGTTGTAGATGAGCTGCCCCTCGGTCACGAGCTCACCGACGCGGCTGCCCACCATGTGCACGCCCAGGACCGGCCCGTCCTTCTGCGCGATGACCTTGACCGCGCCCTGGGTCTGCAGGATCTGGCTCTTGGGGTTGCCGGCGAGGTCGTAGACGGCTTCGACGACGTCGTGACCCCGCTCCCTGGCCACCGTACTCGTCAGGCCCACCGAGGCGACCTCGGGGTCGGAGTAGGTGACCCGGGGGACGCCGTCGTAGTCGATCGGCACCGGGTTCAGCCCGGCGACGCGCTCGGCGACGAGGATGCCCTCGGCGAACCCGACGTGCGCGAGCTGCGGGGTCGGGATGAGGTCGCCCACCGCGGAGATCGTCTCAACGCCGGTGCGGCAGAGCCCGTCGACCTTGACGAAGCCGCGCTCCACGGCGACACCGGCCTCCTCGAAGCCGAGTCCGGCCGAGACCGGGCCGCGGCCGACCGCGACGAGCAGCAGCTCGGCGTCGAGGGTCTTGCCGCCTTCCAGGGTGACGACGACGCCCGTGTCGGTCGTCTTGACGCTCTCGAAGCGGACACCGAGCTCGGACTTGATGCCGCGGCGGCGGAAGGCGCGCTCCAGCAGCTTGGAGCTGGACTCCTCCTCCAGGGGCACCAGGTGGGGCAGCATCTCGACGATCGTCACCTCGGCGCCGAAGGAGCGCCAGATCGAGGCGAACTCGACGCCGATCACACCGCCGCCGAGGATGATCACCGAGCTGGGCACCCGGTCGAGGGTGAGCGCGTGGTCACTGGTGATGATCTGCGTGCCGTCGATCTCCAACCCGGGGAGGGAGCGCGGCGCACCGCCGGTGGCCAGGACGAGGTGGCGTCCCTCGACGGTCGTGACGGTCCCGTCGGCGCCCTCGACCTGGACGCTCGTGGGACCGGTCAGCCTGCCCGAGCCCTCGACGACGGTGACGCCCCGGCTCTTCAGCAGGCCCTGGACGCCCTTCCAGGCCCGAGTGACGATCTTGTCCTTGAAGGCGTGCACACCCGGGACGTCGATGCCCTCGAAGCGGGCGCGCACGCCGAAGACCTCGCTGTCCCGGGCCTGGTCCGCGATCTCGGCGGAGTGCAGAAGTGCCTTGGTGGGGATACACCCCCGGTGCAGGCAGGTGCCGCCGATCTTGTCCTTCTCGATCAGTGCGACGCTCAGGTTCAGCTCGGCCGCCCGCAGGGCGCACGCGTATCCGCCGCTCCCGCCTCCCAAGATGACGAGGTCATAGGGGCCGCTGCCATCAGCCACTGGGTGCTCCTTGTTCTTAATTGGTGGAAAACCGACGCCGTTCGCAGGACTGTCAGCCTACGCAAAGGCATCTTTTCACTTGTGAAGAGCGCACGGGGTCAGCCCGCGTATTCCTCCGCCAAACCGATCAGCGTGCGGGTGGCCGCGCCCGTGCCGCCCTTCGGGGTGTAACCGTACGGGTCGGTCTTGTTGAAGGAGGGACCCGCGATGTCGATGTGCGCCCAGGTGACGCCGTCCGGCACGAACTCCTTGAGGAAGATCCCCGCGACGAGCATGCTGCCCCACCGCTCGGACGGGAGGTTGGCGATGTCGGCCACGCTTGAGTCGAGCCCCTTGCGCAGCTCGGCGGGCAGGGGCATCGGCCAGGACGGCTCGCCCGCGCGCTCGGCGATCTCCACGACCCTGGTGCGGAACGCGTCGTCGTTGGCCATGACCCCCGCGGTGCGCCACCCCAGCGCGATGATCTGCGCACCGGTGAGCGTCGCGACGTCGACGATCAGGTCGGGCTCGTCCTCCCCGGCCCGCGCGATGCCGTCGACGAGCACGAGGCGCCCTTCGGCGTCGGTGTCGAGCACCTCGACCGTCTTCCCGCTGTAGCTGGTGTAAACGTCGGAGGGGCGCTGGGCCGTGCCGCTCGGCATGTTCTCCGCGAGGCAGAGGTAGCCCACCACGTTGACCTTCAGGCCGAGCCCGGCGATCCCGAGGAGCGAGCCGAGCACGGCCCCGGCGCCGCCCATGTCGGCCTTCATCCAGTCCATCGCCGACGACGGCTTGAGCGAGAGGCCGCCGGAGTCGAAGGTGATCCCCTTGCCGACGAAGGCGAGGGTCTTGGTCGCCTCCGGGTGGCGGTACGCGAGCCGGACCAGCCGCGGCGGGTTGATCGAACCCTGTCCCACGGCGACGATGCCGCCGTAGCCGTTCTCCTTGAGCGCCGTCTCGTCCAGGACCTCGACCTCCAGCCCGGCCTGCGCGCCCCGCTCGGCCGCGAGCTCGGCGAGCTTGGCCGGCCACAGGTCGGACGGCGGGGTGTTCACCAGGTCGCGGACGAGGTTGACCGACTCGGCGACGACGACCGTGCGCTCCAGCGGCGCCTCGGCCTCGGTGAGGACGGCGATCTCCCCGACGGGTGGCTTCAGCTCGCCGTTCGTGCGGTACCGGTCGAAGGTGTACGCGCCGAGGAGCGCGCCGAGCGCGATCGCCTCGACCTGCTCCCGGGTCGTCGCCGGCAGGGCGAAGGCCGCGCGGGCGGTGCCGGCCAGGGCCCGGGCGGCGGCGCCGGCCGCCCTGCGCAGGTCCTCGACCGTGCCGTCGGCGTCGCCCAGCCCCACGGCGAGGACGAGCGGGGTGCTCAGCGCCCCGAAAGTCGGGATCTTGGCGACCTCGCCGGTCTTGCCGGTGAACGCCACGGATCTCAGCGCCTCGACCAGTTTCCCGCCCAGCGCCTCGTCGACGCTCTCGGCTCCGGGGGCGGGCCGAAGGCCCTGCGGACCGGAGTGGACGCCGACCACGAGGGCGTCGGCGTCGTGGGAAGCTGGGGCGGAAGCCATCAGGCGCACAGTGGTCACGTCGGCCGATGCTATCCCCGCCGCGCCTCCCGCCGGACACCGCTCCCCATTCCCAAGTGCCGGGGTTGGTGATGATTTCCTGAAAACTCCATTGATGGTGCTAGTGTTGATAGCACCATGTCGCTCAGTCTGGATCTCGCCGATCCGCAGCCGCTCCACCTGCAGGTCGCAGGGGCGTTGCGGAGGTCGATCGCCGAGGGAGGGGTCGTGCCCGGCGACCGGCTCCCGCCGGCCCGTGACCTGGCGGCCACCTTGGGGATCAACGCCAACACCGTGCTGCGCGCCCTGCGGGTGCTTCGGGACGAGGGCCTGCTGGAGTTCCGGCGGGGCCGGGGCGTCACCGTCGCCGGACGGGCCGACGTACGGGCGGAGCTGGTGGGGCGGGTCCGGGAGCTCGCCGACGAGGCGGCCCGGTACGGCTACGGCCGGGCGGATCTGGTCAGACTCATCGAGGGGTTGCCGTAGCCCGGTTCACGATGGTGTTCTCCCGAGCCAACTGAATTCTCGATTAATTTTCAATATCGACCTGAAATGTCGAGATTTCAGGGATCTTAGTTAAATGTCTGAAAAATCACATTAACTAAGGATGGCCACGGTCACCACGGCCGCGGTGAAGGCGACTTCGGCGAGCGCGCCCAGCACGTCCCCGGTGATCCCCCCGAGCCGCCGCACCGCGTGCCGCCGCAGGATCCAGGCGGCGCCGAGCCCGGCGAGCAGCGCGGCGCCGTACGGCGCGATGCGGATCGGCGCGCCCCACCCGCCGGCGAGCAGCGTCCCGGAGCCGAGTACGGCCACGGTGGCCAGGAAGGTGACCAGGAGGGCGCCGCGCAGCCGTACCGTCTGCGCCACCAGGGTGCCCAGGCCTTCCGGCCGGGCGGAGGGCACGCCGGACCGGCAGGCCCAGGTGATCGCCAGCCGCCCGGTGACGCAGGCGGTGATCAGGGCCGCCGCACCGTTTCCCGCCGCGGTGGCCTGGGCGAGTGCCGACACCTGGCACAGGACACCGAAGACCAGCGTCAGCACCCCGAACGGGCCGATATCTGATTTTTTCATGATCTCAAGGGCCGAGGCGGCGGGCTTCCCGCTCCCCAGGCCGTCCGCCAGATCGGCGAGCCCGTCCAGGTGGAGGCCCCGGGTGAGCAGCGCGAGCGCCCCGGCCGCCAGCGCCGAGGCCAGGAGCGGGCCGCCGAGCGGGGCGAGGGCGAGGGGGAGCGCGGCGAGCGCCCCCAGGACCAGGCCGACCAGCGGGGCGGACAGCATCGCCCGTCCCGCGGATCCGCGATCGACGTGGGTGACCCGGACGGGGAGGACGCTCAACATGCCGAACGCCAGGCGCAGACCGTGCCACCCCATGGAGATCGTCCCTATCGGCCGCTGTCGGCGAGCGCGGCGGTGATCCCGAGGGTGATGTAGACGCCGCCCACGGCGAGGCGCTGCTTGGAGAAGAACCGCTTGACGTGCCCGCGGAGGGCGCCGCCGACCAGCGCGTAGAGGCTGTCCGAGATCATGGCGAGGAAGAAGAACGTGGCGCCCAGCAGCAGGATCTGCAGCGGCGCGTTGCCCCGGGAGGGATCCACGAACTGGGGCAGGAACGCGAGGAAGAACAGCGCGGTCTTGGGGTTGAGCACGTTCACCAGGATGCCCTCACGGTAGACCTTGCCCAGCCGGATGGGGGCGAGCGACCGGTCCGCGGCGAGGGTTTCCTTGGTCATGATGGCCCGGACGCCGATGTAGACGAGGTAGGCGGCTCCGGCGTACTTGATCACGCTGAACGCGATGGCCGAGGACGCGATCAGCGAGGAGAGCCCGATCACGGCGGCGACGATGTGCACGAGGGTCCCGGTGTGGATGCCGAGGGCGGAGACCAGTCCCGCGTTGCGGCCCTGGCTGACACTCCGGGTGAGAACGTAGACCACCGCCGGTCCGGGGACCAGCGCCAGCGCCAGTGACGCGATGGCAAAGGTGATGAATGTGGTTGTGCTGGGCATAGCGCACAGTGTGACTTATCGGGGGTGGGTGATCGCCACAGGGTTTTCCCACGCGGTCAGCCGAGTTCGACGACCTTGCCCGCGACGACCAGGGCGGTCTCCTCGGATTCGGCGGCCAGCCGCTGGTTGAGCCGGCCGAGCGCGTCCCGGAACAGGCCGCCCGAAGCGGTGGACGGGACCACGCCCAGCCCGACCTCGTCGCTCACCGCCACCACCCGGGCCGCCGAGTTCCGCCACGCCTCCACCAGCTCCGCCAGCCGTGTGGAGCAGTCCGCGCCGTCCCACCCGCCGTACCGGTCGAAGACCGCGGTCACCCAGGTCCCGAGCCCGTCCACCAGGAGCGGCCCGGCCGACTCGCGCAGCAGGGGCACCAGGTCGGTCGTCTCGACCGTCTCCCAGTGGGCCGGCCGGCGCGCCCGGTGCGCCTCGACCCGCGCCCGCCAGCGGGGATCGTCGTCCCCGGTACGGCCGGTGGCGACGTAGACGACCCGCGGCTCGGCGAGCAGCCGCAGCTCGGCCTCGGCGGACTTGCCCGAGCGGGACCCGCCCAGGATCAGGGTGCGCCGCGGCGCGGGGCGCACGGCCAGGCCGTCCCCGGCCCGCGGGGAGAGCGTGAGCGTGGTGCCGTCCGGGACCGCGCCCGCCCCCCAGAAACCCAGGCGCCGGGTGAGCTCGGCCTCCGAGGGCATCCGGTGGTCCAGCCCGACCGCGACGACCCGCGTGCCGGGCCCGACGGCACCGTCGCGCCGGAGGAGGGCGAGCCGTTCCGGGCCGCCCGCCAGGTCCGCCAGGACGAGGTCGTAGGCTCCCGGCGAACGCGGCGTGCCGCCGTACAGGACTCGGATCCCGTCGCCGGACACGACTTCGGTGCCCGGGGCGAGCACGACGCCGTCGGCGATCACCTCGGTGGGGGCGCGGCGGGCGCCGCCCGCGCGCATCCTGCCGCAGGAGGCGCAGCGGCAGCCCTCCTGCGGCCACCCGTGCGGGCCGCCCGTCCCCGCGATCTCGACGTTCATACGCCGACCGAGCATACGGGGGTACGGCGGCGCGGCTTCAGTTGAGGTTCTTGAGGTCCTCCCGCCGGGCGTTCAGCAGGACCTCCCCGGTGTCGCTGGAGGACACCGCGTGCATCGGCACGTAACACCTGGTGCGGTCGAGGATTCTCGCGAGGACCCCCAGGAACCCGTCGGTCCGGATCTCCCCCCGGCGGCTCAGCAGGCCTCCGGGGGTCTGAACCGCGGAGACGATCAGGCCTATGACCTGGAAGTCCTTCTTCATCCCGAAGCGCTCGCGGGCCTTGAGCCGGACGTCCACCACATGTCCCACCCACTGGCCTCCGGCGTCCCAGACCGAATGGCCGATCAGATCGCTCACCGGCATACCGGCCCCCCAAGCCGAATGATCATCAGTTCGGGGTCAGTATCACCGTCCGCGCAGGTGGAGCCGATCGGGGCGCGGAGGGCTAGGCGTGATCTTTACTCTCGGAACCCCCGCCGCCGCGCCGGGCGACCGCGTACGCCCCGACGCCGAGCAACGCCACGATGCCCACCCCGCCGAGGATCCAGGTGAGCGAGGAGCCGCCCGCGTCCACCACGGGGGCGAGGTTTTGCGGCTGGACCGCGCTGCCCTTGTCCTTCTCCTTGGCCGGATAGCCGTTGATCTCGACGATGTAGTCCTCGCGGTCGATCCGGGGCCTGACCACGGAGGCGAGCAGGTCCATGCCGGTCGCGTTCTCACCCGTCACCGCGCACTTGACGACTTTGGTGGGCTTGGGGGGCGCGTCGCCGGGGAACGCGTCCTCGGCCGCCCCGAAGTCGACGACCAGGCCCACCCGTTTCATCCCCGGTCGCGGTTCGACGCCCGCGCAGATCGTCTCGAACGGGTAGGTCTCCCCGGAGGGGGGTTCGGCGGACATCACGTTCTCGGAGGCGGAGAACCGCCAGCCCTCCACGGAGCCGTCCCTGGGGTTGCGGTCGCCCGGCCCCTGCTGGACGAAGATCCAGCCCGTGCCGTCGAACTGGTGGTAGCTCCAGAACCGTTTGAGTTGCTCCGGCCGGGGGCTCGGGACCGGCTCGGGGGTTTCGCCGCCAGGAGGTTCGGCCCCCGGTGAC
The DNA here is from genome assembly GCF_025996515.1 of Rhizohabitans arisaemae. Classification (GTDB taxonomy): domain Bacteria; phylum Actinomycetota; class Actinomycetes; order Streptosporangiales; family Streptosporangiaceae; genus Rhizohabitans; species Rhizohabitans arisaemae. Next base: position 1,116,519 of record NZ_BLRH01000009.1, on the reverse strand, counting down.
CGCGTCTCCGGCGTCTCCGGCGTCTTGGCGAGGACGGCGGGGGCCGGCGTCAAGAGGAGTGCTGTCGCCGCGACGAGGAGTGCGGTACGGCGAAGCCTGGGCAGCATGCTGGGAGCCTCCGTGGTCATGATTGAAGTAGGGTCGCCAAGTCCGCTACGGCGCGGACGAAACCCACGAAATGGAGCGTATGGCATGACATGGCGCTGGCGTTACGAGAATGCCGACGGAGCCGAACTGGACGGCACGCCTTTGCCGCACGAAGTGTTCACCAGCCAGGCCGACGCCGAGTCCTGGCTCGGCGAGAACTGGCGGACCCTGCTGGAGGCGGGTGTGGAGCAGGTGACCCTGCTGGAGGGGGACCGGGTGGAGTACGCGGCCATGAGCCTGCGCCCCGAGGCCTGAGCGCACCCAGACCCCGGGGGGATCTCATCGGCCGGGGGCCTCAGAGGGCTGTCAGGGGCGCCGCTCCGGGCTGGACGTCAGCGACGGGTCGCGCAGGACCACCGGGCCGAGGACGTCGTCGATCGCCGCCATGACGTCGGCACCGAGCCGGACGCCCGCCGCCTTGGCGTTGTCCCGCACCTGCTCGGGCCGGGAGGCGCCGATGATCGCCGAGGAGACGTTCGGGTTCTGCAGGACCCAGGCGACCGCGAGCTGGGCCATGGACAGGCCGGCCTCCGCCGCGATCGGCTTCAGGTTCTGCACCCGGGTGAGCAGGTCGTCGTTCTCCAGGAACGACCCCATGAACGACTGGCCGGAAGGGTCGGTGGCCCGGGAGCCGGCGGGCGGCGCCTGACCGGGGAGGTACTTGCCGGTGAGGACACCCTGGGCGATGGGGGACCAGACGATCTGTCCCACGCCCTCCTTGACGCTGAGGGGGACGACCTCCTCCTCGATGACCCGCCAGAGCATCGAGTACTGCGGCTGGTTGGAGACGAGCCGGTCGAAGCCCATCTCGTCCGCCATCCGCAGGGCCTCGGCGATCTGCCCGGCCGTCCACTCCGACACGCCGACGTACAGCACCTTCCCCTGGCGGACCAGGTCGTCGAAGGTCTTGAGGGTCTCCTCCAGCGGCGTCTCCGCGTCGAAGCGGTGCGCCTGGTAAAGGTCGACGTAGTCGGTCTTCAGCCGCCGCAGCGAAGCGTGGACGGACTCGTGGATGTGCTTACGGGACAGGCCGCGGTCGTTCGGCCCGCTCCCGGTCGGCCAGTACACCTTGGTGAAAATCTCCAGGGACTCGCGCCTGATGCCCTGCAGGGCCCGCCCGAGGACCTCTTCCGCGCGGGTCGCCGCGTAGACGTCCGCCGTGTCGAAGGTCGTGATTCCCTCGTCGAGGGCCGCCTTCACACACGCGAGTGCGGCCTCCTCCTCCACCTGTGAGCCGTGGGTGATCCAGTTGCCGTAGCTGATCTCACTGACCATGAGGCCGCTACGGCCAAGGTGACGAAACTCCATGTATCTCACCCTATGTTCACCCTTGGAGCAGATCGTTCCAACAGATGTCCCGGCTTGGAGTAGATCGTTTAGACAGGTCACGCAAGTCGACGCGCACAGGATTGTTACTCTCTGCTTATGAATGTCACTATTCGTATTGGGCGGCGGGTCCTGCTTGTGGCGATTCTCGGGGCGGCTACCGGCTGCAGCACCCGGTGGGAGCGGAAGCCGAGCGAGCCGGTGTCGCCGGAGGGCGCCCTGGCCTCGAAGGGCGAGATGTACGTCGAGAACGTCTCGGTGCTCGGGCCCGAGCCGACTCAGACGGTGCCGGCGGGGGCCTCGCTCCCGGTCGTCTTCGCCATGATCAACAAAGGGAAGGCGCCGGACCGGCTGCTCTCGATGAGCGCTCCGGGGGCCGCCGAGTCGGGAACGCTGTCCCCGGCTCCGGTGACGGTCCCCCCGGGCACGTCGGTCTGGGTGGGGGCGGCCGTCAGAGCGAGCCTGCGCGGGGTGGTGAAGCCGCTCCAGGTGGGGGACTTCGTCGCGGTGCACCTGCGCTTCGAACGGGTGGGCGAGCTCGTGGTCCCCGATGTGGTCATCCGCCCGGCCTCGTACTCGTCGACGCTGCCCCGATCCCCGGGAGCCTCCTAGGTGGGCGTCGTGGTCCGCGGCGACGGGCCGTCGGCCACGGCAGGCGGGCGACGGCCTTTTCCCGCCGTGCCGTACGGCCGCAAGGCTAGGAGCCGATCCTCTTCCCGCGCGAATGCCAGACCACCGCGACCGACGGGCGGGGCTGCTCGCCGTCGGGCCAGCGGCTGGCCGGGGCGTCCGGGGTGGCGCCGTCGATCTCACCGGGGTGCTGGACCGCGACGAAGACGCTGCGCCGGTCGCGGGTGACCACGGGACCGCACGTCTCGGCGCCGAGCGGCACACTCAGGAACTGGCGCACGTAGCCGCGCTCCCGGCCCCGCACCGGCATGACGAAGAGGCCGTCGTTGGCGCCCAGGGCGTTGCCGTCCGTGGCCAGCCACAGGTTGCCGTCGCCGTCGAAGGCCAGGTTGTCGGGGCAGGAGACGGGCGAGACCTTTGACTTGTCGTACCCCGCGAAATAGGTCGAGGGGTCCTTCGGGTCGCCGCAGACCAGCGGGATCGACCAGGCGAACCCGGTGCCCCGGCCCTCGACGATCTCCAGCACGTGGCCGCTCTTGTTCGACGCGCGCGGGTTGGCCTCGTCCACCTGCGCGGCGGTGCGGTTGGAGTTGTTGGTCAAGGCCACGTAGACGCCGCCGGTGACCGGGTTGCGCTCCACGTCCTCGGGGCGGTCCATCTTGGTGGCGCCCACCTTGTCGGCCGCGGCACGGGTGAAGACCAGCACCTCGGCCGCGCTCATGCCGGGCACGTGGGAGACGGTGCCCGACACCAGCGGAATCCACTCGCCGGAGCCGTCGAAGGCGCCGTCCTTGGGGAGTTTGCCGGAGCCGTCGATCTCCTCCTTGGGGCTGTCGCCGGTGAACCTGGCGACGTACAGGGTGCCCTCGTCGAGCAGCGTCCGGTTGTGGCGGTCGTGGCCGGGGACGTAGCGATCCTTCGACACGAACTTGTAGATGTACTCGAACCGCGAGTCGTCCCCCATGTACACGACCAGGCGCCCGTCGCGGGAGACCGACGTGTCGGCGGCCTCGTGCTTGAAGCGGCCCAGGGCCGTACGCTTGATCGGCGTCCCGTCCGGGTCGAACGGGTCGATCTCCACGATCCACCCGAACCTGTTCACCTCGTTGGGGTGCCTGGCCAGGTCGAAGCGCTCCTCGACCTTGTCGAACCGGCGGCTGCCGCTCGGGACGTCCGTCGGGATCGCATACCTGGCGATGTTCGGGTCCGCCCGGTCGCCGTTGACGAAGTACTGGTCGAAGTTCTCCTCGGCGGTGAGGACCGTGCCCCACGGCGTGGTCCCGCCGCCGCAGTTGTTCAGCATGCCGAGCGGCTTGCGGCCCTCGGGGTCGGCGGCGGTCTTCAGCAGGTCGTGGCCGGCCACCGGGCCGGTGAAGCGCATGGGCGTGCGCGCCGTGATCCGCCGGTTGTAGCGGCGGCGCCCCTTCGTCACCAGCCGCCACTCACCGGTGCCCCGGACCCGCTCCACCTCCACGACCGAGCCGCCGTGCGCCGCCAGCGCGATCTCGATCTGCTCCTCGGTGGGGTCGGCCGGCGAGTAGCCCCGGAACATCAGCGTCTCGTCGGTGTACTCGTGGTTCACCCAGAGCAGCCCCCGGTCCTCGCCTGTCTCCAGCAGCGCGACGTAGTCGCAGTTGTAGCCGAACTGCTTCGCCTGGGCCTCGGCCGTCTGGTTGTCGAAGTCGAACGCGGGCGCGCCGGGCAGCACCGGGTCGCCCCACCGCACCACCACGGAGGAGGAGTAGCCCTGCGGGGTCCGCAGCAGGTCGTCCTTGTTGGGCGGCACCGGGGTGAACCGCAGGTCCCCCGCCTTGGCGCCGTATCCCCCCGCCTCGTGTCCGGGCTCGGCGGCGGCCGGTACGGCCCCGGCCACACCGGCCCCGACCACCAGCGCGCCGAGCGCACCGACGCGCAGCACCCCGCGGCGGGACAGGGCCTCGGCGGCGAGGTCGCCGAAGTAGGGGTTACCGCTGCGGTTGGCGACGTCGTTCGCGCACGCGTCGCCGCAGCGGTACCGGCACGTCAGCGCGGATCGGCCGCTCTTGTGCGGGTTGGGGAGCAGGGGCAGCGGCACGGGATCCTCCAGGTGGTACACGGTCCTTCAGGTCCGGACGCTACGGCGGTGATCGGAACCGCCGATGAACGCGCCGCACCCTCCCGATGAATGCTGCGTGCCTGGCTTTTGCTGAAATTTCAGAATTTCCTGGCCGGTGGCCGCCGGGCGGCGGACAGCCGAAAGCCGGCTCGCGCCGCGATCGGCCGAGCCGTAAAGCGAAGGTCCCCCGAACAAGGGGAAATCTTTACCCTGTGCCGTGTGCCCCCGGCCCGCCGTATCGGGGACACCCGGCTCACCTGCGGGGCAGGCTCGGCTTCTCGCCCACCCGGACCACCGGCGGCGGGAAGCGGAACTTGCGGATCTGCATGGCGCGCATCGCCGCGTACAGCCCGACACCCTTGGGATTCTCCAGGGGATAGGCGGCGATCGCCTGCTTCTTCACGGTTCGCGCCACCCAGAAGCAGGACAGGATCACCGAGACCATCATCAACGGCCACATCACGGTCACGACCGCGAAGTAGACCACCTGCTGGGCGGCGCCCAGCGGGAGGTAGATGAGGAGGAGGATGGCGATCGAGAAGGGCAGGAAGTACTGGCTGGGCAGTCTCCTGCTGTCCACCCAGTCTCGGGCGAACCGCTTCATCGGCCCCTTGTCACGCGGGGGCAGATGGCGCTCCTCCCCGCGGGAGATGCTCTCCTGGGCCTTGGCGCGTTCGGCTCGGGCCCGGTCGCGGGCCTGCCGGTACGCCGCCTTGCGGTCGCGCGGCGCCGAGATCGGCTGACGGCGCCGCCCCTCGGAGTCTCTGCGCTTGGGAGTGGGACGCCCCTTGCCGGTGGGCGTAGGCTGTTCGTCAGAAGCGGGGGCCTCTGCAGCCGGAGGATGAATACGACGTCGGAACACGTCGTTCAGCGTACCGGCGACGCAACTTAGTGACTGCCTCGCGCGTTATGCGTAGGGTGAAGGCAAGCGGCGCTGGGGACGGCACAACTGCAAAAACGTATTGAAGGGGACGGCCGACGCGCATGAGCGTGATGAAGCGACTTTCCATGATCTTCAAGTCCAAGGCCAACAAGGCCCTGGACAAGATGGAAGATCCACGCGAGACCTTGGATTACTCCTATGAGCGGCAACTCCAGTTGCTGCAGAAGGTGCGTCGCGGCGTGGCCGACGTCGCCACCTCGCGTAAGCGGGTGGAGTTGCAGATCAGCCAGATCGAGGGTCAGTCGGTCAAGCTGGAGAACCAGGGTCGGCAGGCGCTCAAGGCCGGCCGTGAGGACCTGGCGCGCGAGGCGCTCACCCGCAGGAACAACCTGCAGAGCCAGATCGCCGACCTCAGGATCCAGTACAGCAACCTCCAAGGTGAGGAGGAGAAGCTGACCATGGCCTCGCAGCGGCTGCAGGCCAAGGTCGACGCCTTCCGCACCAAGAAGGAGACGATCAAGGCGACGTACACCGCCGCCGAGGCGCAGACGCGGATCAACGAGGCGTTCTCCGGCATCTCCGAGGAGATGGGCGACGTCGGCCTGGCGATCCAGCGGGCCGAGGACAAGACCGCGCAGATGCAGGCGCGGGCCGGGGCCATCGACGAGCTGCTGGCGAGCGGCGCCCTCGACGACGCGCTCGGTCCCCGGGACGACATCCAGGCGGAGCTGGACCGGATGGGCGGCGGCATGGACGTCGAGCTTGAACTCCAGCGCATGCGGGCAGAACTCGGCCAGGCCCCCGCGCCCAAGAGCGCGATCGAGTCGGGCCAGAACCACGGCCAGCAGCCGCAGGGACAGCCGCACACGCAGCAATATCGTCAACCGGGGGAGGGCGCATGATTGTTCGAATCATGGGCGAAGGGCAGGTCGAGATCGCCGAGGCGGATATCGACGGGTTGAACGCCTTGGACAGCGAGCTGGAATCGGCCATCGAGGCCGACGACGAGACCGCGTTCCGCGTCCGGCTGGAGAGCCTGCTCGACCGGGTGCGTGAGGTGGGCCGCAGCCTGCCGGACGACAGCCTGGCCGCCTCCGAGCTGATTTTGCCACCCGCTGACGCTTCCATGGACGAAGTCAGGGCGATGCTCGGGGATACCGGCCTCATCCCTGGATAGACCTGGAAGTATGGTCCGAACCCGGTTCGCCCCAGACCGGGGCCTGACCAGCCGCATGGTCCTCACCATGTTCCTGTTGGGCCTCCTGTACGTCGTGTTCGTCGCGGTGCTGATCGCGCTGGGCGTCCGGACCGTGGCGGTCGTGGTGATCGCCGGAGCCCTGCTGTTCGTCCAGTACTTCTTCTCCGACAAGATGGCGCTGTACGCGATGAACGGCCGGGTGGTCCGGCCCGAGGAGGCGCCCGAACTCCACGGGATCGTCGACCGGCTCTCCGCCCTCGCCGGAATGCCCAAGCCCACGGTGGCGATCGCGGACAGCGACATGCCCAACGCCTTCGCCACCGGACGCAACCAGAAGAAGGCGGTCGTCTGCGTCACGACCGGGATCCTGCGCCGCCTGGAGCCCACCGAACTCGAAGGCGTCCTCGCCCACGAGCTGTCCCACGTCGCCCACCGGGATGTGGCGGTCATGACGATCGCCTCGTTCCTCGGGGTCCTCGCCGGTCTGATGACCCGGATGGCCCTCTACACGGGCCTGGCCGGGCGGGAACGCCGCGACAACGGCATCCCCATCGGGTTGATCGTGGTCGCGGTCTCCGGGCTCGTCTACATCGTCAGTTTCCTGCTCACCCGGGTGCTGTCCCGCTATCGCGAGCTCTCCGCCGACCGCTCCGGGGCGCTGCTCACCGGCAGGCCGTCAGCCCTCGCCAGCGCCCTCACCAAGGTGAGCGGGGACATGGCGCGCATCCCCACCCAGGATCTGCGCAAGGCGCAGCCGTTCAACGCCTTCTTCTTCGCCCCCGCGCTCAAGCGGGACTTCAGCGTCTCCGCGCTCTTCGCCACCCACCCGCCGCTGGAGCGACGCCTGGAGCAGCTCGCCAGGATCTCCGCACAGCTGGGCAGGGGAGCATGAGCAGCTGGTGGGACGCGCTGCTCGGCCGGACCAAGCCCGCCAAACCCGATCTGAACCAGCTCTTCGCCCTGCCCTCGGCGGCGATCACGCTGACGGCCGCCACCGGGTTCGGCCCCACCGGGACGGGGTCGGTGTGTTTCCGCGCCGTGGAGGGCGGGGCGTTCGCCCAGGTGGCCGATGAGGCCCGGGCGCTGATCGGGATGAGCGGCCCGGTGGAGCAGTCGGCCGACTCCTACGGGTACACCTGGCTGCTGGTCCGGCACGACCCGGACGACCTGGGGGGCCTGGTCACCGACCTGCACGCGGTGAACGACTCGCTGGAGGGTGCCGGGTTCGGTCCCTCGCTGCTCTGTTCGCTCGTCGCCTTCGCCGACGGCTCCGGACGGCGGATGGCCTTGGTCTACCTGTACAAACGCGGAACGTTCTATCCGTTCGCCCCGTTGGCCGGCGAGCGGCGGGACAACGCCGCGGAGCTGGAGGTCCGGGCCGCGCTCGGCGACGAGCTGAAGATCGAGCCCGATCTGGCCCGCTGGTTCCCACTCTGGGGAGCTCCGGGGCTGTGACCCGGGATTCCCGGGCCGGGGTCGGGATGAGATCCTCGTCACCGTGACGGGTGACACGTGGTCGCATGAGAGATACACCGCCCTGGTCGCGGCGGAGATCGACGCAATGGCACGGACCATCAGGGATCGGGATCCGCTGACCCCGGTGCCGAGCTGTCCGGGGTGGACCCTCGCCGATCTGATCCGGCACACCGGGTCGGTGCACCGGTGGGCCGCCCGGCTCCTGGTGGAGCTGCGGCAGCGGGGACTCCGTCGTGAGGACGCCGCCCTCCCCGCCGACCCCGGGGAGTATCCCGATTGGCTGATCGCCGGGGGAGAGGAGCTCACCCGGGCGCTGCGGTCCGCCGACCCGGACACGCCGATGTGGTCCCTCACCGCGGATCGGCGGCTGGCGTTCTGGTCCCGCCGCCAGCTGCACGAGACGGTCGTCCATCACGCCGACGCCGTACTCGCGCTCGGCGGTGAGCCGTCGATCGACCCCGGGACCGCGCTCGACGGCGTCGACGAGTTCTTCGCGATCCTGACCGCCGCGGCGCGGTACGCCCCCCGGGTGCGTGAGCTGACCGGCGACGGCGAGACGCTCGCCTTCCGCTCCGGCGATCAGGCGTGGCTGGTACGGCTGGCGCCCGACGGCTTCACCTGGAGCCGCGAGCGGGGGCCCGCGACCGTCACGGTGACCGCGGAATCCCCGGGTGATCTGCTGCTTCTCCTCTGGGGCCGGCCGTCCCGGGTGGAGGTCGAGGGCGACGTCAAGCTCCTGCCCTGGTGGACTGAGCGCTCGGCCATCTGAGCGCAAATTCTTACCCGCCCCCTCGGCGGGGGACGGGTCGCCGGAGGCGCCGGGTGATGGCATGGCCACATGATCATCAACTGTGCGGACCGTGTGGCCCGGTCCCGTCCGCCGCTGCTGCGGCGCACGTCGGCCGTCGTCGTCTCCACCGCCGTCGCGCTCGGCCTCCTGGCCGGTCCGGCGTTCGCCCGGGTGGACCCGCCGACGCCGGAGGTCCGGGTCTCCGGCGAAGGCCGCGTCCTGGCCGTCCCCGACGTCCTCCGGCTCAACGCCGGGGTGGAGGTGCGCAGGGAGACGGCGGGCCTGGCCTATCGCGCCGCCCGGGACGTCGCGGGCCGACTGATGCAGGCCCTGCGCGGCGCCGGGGTCGCGGACCGGGACGTCAGCACCCAGGACCTCACGCTGGGGCCGGAGTACGTCCCCGATCGCTATCCGGAGATCGCCCGCTATCGCGCCTCGCAGGGGGTGGAGGCGGTCATCCGGGACCTGACCCGGATCGACGCGGTGCTCGACGCGGTCGCCGCGGTCGGCGACGAGACCCGGATGACCGGGATCTCCTTCGAGGTCTCCGATCCGGTCAAGGCGCTCAGGGACGCCCGTGCCGCCGCCTTCCGGGACGCGCTGGCCAAGGCGCGGCAGTACGCCAAGCTCTCCGGCCGGACGCTTGGCCGGGCCACCCTCGTCTCCGAGGAGCAGGGGTCCGCGCCCCGGCCCATCCCGTACGGCTCGGCCGCGGCCGCCGGGGCCACGAGTTCGATCAGCCCCGGTCAGCAGACCATCTCGGTGTCGGTGCTCGTCCGGTACGAGCTGCGCTGACCTCGTTCCGACGTGCCGTGGTTCCTGGCACGGAGGTGGGAGGCCCTGCCTCCGTGATCGTTGTGGTGTGTGCGTCCGGCTGGGCGTACACACCACAACGATCATGTGGTTCGGGTCACCGTCGGCCCGGTTGTCCTGCGCCCACGGCATATCCCGAGCCGTCTCCGGGCTCGGCCGGTGTTCCCGTACGGCACCCGCGTGGTCCTGTGGAGGCGTCCGGCTGGGCGTGCCGCGCGATGCTCCCGTACAGCATCCGCGTCGCCTAGGCGATCAGGGGATGGAGAGCATCCGGTCCAGCGCCACGCGGGCCCAGTGGGCGGTCTCCGCGTCCACGGTGATCTGATTGACGATCTTGCCCTCGACGAGCGACTCCAGCGCCCAGACCAGGTGCGGGAGGTCGATCCGGTTCATGGTGGAGCAGTAGCAGACCGACTTGTCGAGGAAGGTCACGGACTTGTCGGGGTGGGCTCGGGCGAGGCGCTGCACCAGATTCAGCTCGGTGCCGATCGCCCAGGACGAGCCGGCCGGGGCCTCCTCCAGCGTGCGGATGATGAACTCGGTCGACCCGACGAGGTCGGAGGCGGTCACCACCTCGTGGCGGCACTCGGGGTGCACGAGCACCTGGACCCCCGGGATCCGCCGGCGCACGTCGTCCACACACTCCCGGGTGAACCGGCCGTGCACCGAGCAGTGGCCCTTCCAGAGGATCATCTTCGCGTCCGCGACGCCCTTGGTGCTCGGATGGTGGGGGCTGTACAGGACGCAGTCCTCCAGGGACATGCCCAGGTCCCGGACCGCGGTGTTCCGCCCCAGATGCTGGTCGGGGAGGAAGAGGACCTTGTCCCCACGCTCGAATGCCCATTCGAGGACCCGCTTGGCGTTGGAGCTCGTGCAGACGGCCCCGCCGTGCCGGCCGCAGAACGCCTTGATGTCCGCGGACGAGTTCATGTAGGTGATCGGCACGACCCGATCGGCCACCCCCGCGTCCTCCAGGGCCTCCCAGCACTCCTCGACCTGGTCGAACGTCGCCATGTCCGCCATCGAGCACCCGGCGGCCAGATCGGGGAGGACCACCGCCTGGTGGTCCCCGGTGAGGATGTCCGCGGACTCGGCCATGAAGTGCACGCCGCAGAAGACGATGTAGTCGGCGCCCGGACGGGCCGCCGCCTCCCGGGCGAGCTTGAACGAGTCCCCGGTCACGTCGGCGAAGGCGATGACCTCGTCCCGCTGGTAGTGGTGTCCGAGGACGAACAGCCGGTCCCCGAGCGCGGCCTTGGCCCGCTCCGCCCGGGCCACCAGCTCCGGATCGGACGCGGGCGGCAGCTCACCGGGACAGTCGACACCCCGCTCGCTGTGCGGGTCGGCGCCCTTGCCGAGCACGAAGAGCGGAAGCCCCATTGTGGTGGTCACGGACCCACCCCTTTTCGTCGAAGTGACACTAATCATGCCACATCCTCCGAGAGACCCCTCACCACCCCCCAAACCCGAGTAAACCCACCCCAAGCTCTAGAGGGCTTGCTTCAAAGTCCGGTACAGCTCACACACCGATTCTCGTGATCGTTGTGGTGTGTGTGCCCGGGAGGGTGCGGATAGCGCGGTGATCACCTAAGGCCGTGTGCGGGGCTGGGCCGGGTCTGGCTTGGGAGTGTTCGGAAGTCCTGTGGCCGGGTTGTTTTGGTGATCGTTGTGGTGTGTGTGCCCGGGAGGGTGCGGATAGCGTGACGATCACGTGGGCGGTGCCGGGCTGTGGCCGCATTGTTTGCCTTGCTTCGCGACGGGTCTGACCTCACCTCGCCGGAGGCGGTTCACGCGTTCTGGTTCTGTTACGGGGTACGCTCGCGCTCGACCGCGGCCCACGATGTCACCGCACGCCTTGAGGCCGTACGACGTCCGTGGCGGGAAGCCGCTCCAGGCCGGTCCCCGTCGCCGGTGATCGTTGTGGTGTGTGGGCCTCATGGGGTGCACGCCACGACGATCACGCGATTCGGGTCGGGGCCGGCTTGGCCGGAAGCTCGGAAGGCACCGCGGAATGTCCAGGGCGCGGTGCTGGTTGGTACCGTGTAGACAGGACTGGAATCAAACGCAGGGGATGCGCACATGACGGTTCAGAGCGAGGCCACGCAGCAGGGGATCACCCTGACCGACGCGGCGGCGGCGAAGGTGAAGAGCCTGCTGGAGCAGCAGGGTGAGGAAAACCTGCAGCTTCGCGTGGCCGTGCAGCCGGGTGGCTGTTCGGGCCTGCGCTACCAGCTGTTCTTCGACGACCGGAAGATGGACGGTGACGTGGTCGCCCGGTTCGGCGACGTCGAGGTCGTCACCGACCGGATGAGCGCGCCGTACCTCATCGGGGCGAGCGTCGACTTCGTCGACACCATTGAGAAGTCGGGCTTCACGATCGACAACCCGAACGCCACCGGGTCGTGCGCCTGCGGAGACTCGTTCAACTAGGACACCCCACACTTCCCGGACGGGAAGCGAGGGCTCCAGCCGGGTTTCACCGGACCCCGTCTCCTTGTGGAGACGGGGTTTTCGTTTGCGTGATGCCGCCGCATCGACGGGGCACAAGTAAGCTTGGCGGGCTTTGGCCTTCGTGCCCCCTGAGAATTCGCCTCTGAGACGAGGAGAACGACCCCGTGCGCATCGCCGTAACCGGATCCATCGCGACTGATCAGCTCATGACCTTCCCAGGCCGCTTCGGTGACCAGTTGATCGCCGAACACCTGGACCGCGTGTCGCTGTCCTTTCTCGTCGACGATCTCCAGATCCGTCGCGGGGGCATCGCCGCCAACATCAGCTTCGGCATGGGATGTCTCGGCATCACCCCGATCCTGGTCGGCGCCGTCGGCCACGACTTCGAGGACTACCGCTCCTGGCTGGAACGGCACGGTGTCGACTGCGGCTCGGTGCGCGTCTCCGAGCACCACCACACGGCCCGGTTCCTGTGCACGACCGATCAGGACCACAACCAGATCGCGTCGTTCTACACGGGGGCGATGGCGGAGGCGAGGGAGATCGAGCTTGGCCCGATCGCCGCGCGGTCCGGCGGTCTGGACCTGGTGGTGATCAGCCCCAACGATCCGGACGCCATGGTCCGGCACACCGACGAATGCCGGACCCGGGGCATCCCGTTCCTGGCCGACCCCTCCCAGCAGCTGGCCCGGATGGAGGGCCCCGAGGTGCGGCGGCTCGTGGACGGGGCGGCCTACCTGTTCACCAACGACTACGAGAAGGCGCTGGTCGAGCAGAAGACGGGCTGGTCCGACGAGGAGGTGCTGTCCCGGGTGGGCGTCCGCGTCACCACCCTCGGCCCGAAGGGCGCCCGCATCGACCGCGAGGGCGAACCGTCGATCCACATCCAGCCCGCACCCGAACGCGGCAAGGTCGACCCCACGGGAGTGGGCGACGCCTTCCGCTCGGGATTCGTCTCGGCGCTGGCGTGGGGGCTGTCCCTGGAGCGCTGCGGTCAGGTGGGCGCGCTGATGGCGACCTACGCGCTGGAGAGCGTCGGCCCGCAGGAGTACCGCCTCAGCCAGGAGGACTTCACCACCAGGTTCGCCGCGGCGTACGGCGCGGACGCGGGTTCCGAGGTGGCCCGGCATATCCGGTGCCACCACCCGTAGTCCCGGGCGCGCACGGGTACCGGCCGTCGGCCGTGACTGGAACCGGTCACGGCCGGGGCGGCTCTCGCTAGTAGCTGCGCCGGACGTGGATGGCCCAGCCTTGCTGGAGTTCCACGGTCCCGACGTGTTTGTGTGATTTGAGCCGGCACCAGGCCGGAACGTCGGTGTAGGCGGCCGGGTCGTCGGCGAGGACCGCGATGACGGCGCCGAGCGGGACCTGGTTGATCTGCTCGGCGAGCATGATGATGGGGATCGGGCATTTCCTGCCCAGCGCGTCGATGGTGAGAGCGACGGGGTCCCCCGCGACCTGGTTGCTCATCGGAAGTCCGGGGCGACCGGCCCTGGCGCGGACCAGAGGGCTTTCGCCCCTCCCTCCCTTCCGGAAAGGCTCTGCCGGGGCTCGCGGTGTCGCGGCGAGTCCGTCGAGAGTGCTGCGGCCTGTCCGCCGGGTCGGCGGTCAGGGGTGACACCGGTCGCGCCGATGTCGTTTCGCCGGTGGGACGGGCGGCGCCGGGACCGCCCCGCCGCCGGTCGTGGGGTCGTCACGCCGTCACCCCCTCGGCTGAGCGCAGTCTTGCGACGACGTCGGGTAGTACGTTGAGAAATCGTCTCACATCATGTGCCGTCGAACCCCGGGAGAGCGACACCCGGATGTTGCCGTGCGTGATCACGCCCATCGCCTCCAGTACATGTGACGGGCGAAGCGTGCTCGCCGTACACGAACTTCCTGAAGACACCGCGAATCCTGCCTTATCCAGTTCGATGAGGAGGGCCTCTCCTTCAACATACAGACAGGAGAACGCTACAAGGTGGGGCAGACGTTCTCGGGGCTCTCCGACCACCTGGACGTCGGGAATCAGCGCGGGAATCCGGGTGCGGATCATGTCGATCAACGGGAAGAGCCGCTCGGCCTCGGCGGCGCTCTCGGCGCTCACCGCGCGTAACGCCGCGGCGGCGGCCACGGCGGCCGGCACGTTCTCGAACCCGGGTGATCTCCCGCCGCCGCGCTCGTCCTCGGGCAGGGGCGAGCGCCATCGGGTGCCTTTGCGGATCGCGAGCACCCCGACACCGGCCGGGCCTCCCCATTTGTGGGCGCTCGCGGTGAGCAGCGACCAGCCGGACGGCAGCGGAACGCGGCCCACGGACTGGGCGGCGTCGACCAGGAGCGGAACCCCGGCGGCGCGGCAGGCGGCGGCCGCCTCCTCGACGGGTTGCACGGTGCCGACCTCGTGGTTGGCGGACTGAAGGCAGGCGAGCGCGGTCCCGGGTTCGAGCGCGGAGGCGAACTCGGCGGCGTCGACGCGGCCGGTTTCGCCGACGCCCACGGCCTGGACGGTGCCGCCTTCGCGTTCGTGCAGCGCGCCGGCCTGCAGCACGCTCGAATGCTCGACCGCGCCGACCACCAGCCGGTGCCCGGCCCGGCGCCGGCCCCGCAGCGCGCCGAGCACGCCCAGGTGGACGGCCTGGGTGCCGGAGCCGGTGAACCAGACCTCGTCGGGCCGCACGCCGATGACGTCGGCCACGTCGGCACGCGCCTCGTCGAGCATCATCCGGGCGCGCCGCGCCGCGCCGTACAGTCTGGCGGGGTCGGCCCATCCGGCGTCGAGCGCGGTTAGCAGCGCCTCACGCGCGGCGGGGTGCATGGGTTCGGTGGAAGCTGCGTCGAAATACGCCACATGTCCATCGTCGCACCGGTTTCCGATTTGCCGGGGTCCGCCCCCGGCCGTCGCCGGACTCATCACGTTGGTACGACATTCGCGGGGGCGGCGGGGGACCCGGTGCCTGTCCACGCTAATGTGTCCCCCAGCATAAGCGTGAAGTGAAAAAAGCATGACGACCGCCCGGGGGGAGACCCTTGGGCTTCATTTGTGGGGTAGGCGATCCGTGAGTCCGACCCGCCGTGCAGCACGGCGATCGTTGGCACGCCGCCAGGTACCACGCGCCGCCGCCTTGGCGTTGCTGCTGGTGTCCGCGACGGCGTGTAGTGGTGAGGAGTGGCTCCGGGGAGCCATGCCGGAGAACGTCACCGAGCAGGGCGACACCGTCCTCGCACTGTGGCAGGGCTCCTGGGTGGCGGCGATCGCCGTCGGCGTGGTCGTCTGGGGCTTGATCATTTGGGCGTGCGTCTTCCACCGGAAGCGCAAGGGCGGCGGCGACGACGAGCTCCCGCCCCAGGTGCGCTACAACCTTCCGATCGAGACCCTGTACACGGTGGTCCCGCTCATCATGGTGTCGGTGTTCTTCTTCTTCACCGCCCGTGACGAGGTCTACCTGGACGAGCTGTCCAAGACGCCGGACGCCGTGGTCAAGGTCGAGGGGTTCCAGTGGAGCTGGCGCTTCACCACCCAGTACCAGGGCAAGCAGGTGACGGTCAGCGGCATTCCCGGCAAGGACCCCCAGCTGGTGCTCCCGGTCAGCAAGAAGGTGCATTTCGACCTGCATTCGCCGGACGTCATCCACTCGTTCTGGGTGCCGGCGTTCCTGTTCAAGCGGGACGTCATCCCCGGGGTGCACAACAAGTTCCAGGTGGACACGTTGAACAAGCCGGGCACCTACGTGGGCCGCTGCGCCGAGCTGTGCGGCGTCGACCACAGCCGAATGCTCTTCTCCGTGAAGCTCGTTCCGCAGGCGGAGTTTGAGCAGTACATCCAGACTCAGAGCCAGGCGGGGAGCACGCCATGACCGCCATTCAGCAGCCGGCGACCGCCGGTGTCCTGGCCGCCGGGAAGCCGACGAGCAAGGGTAAGATCATCGCCTCGTGGTTGTCGTCCACGGACCACAAGGTCATCGGCAACCTCTACATGATCGCCTCGTTCGGGTTCTTCCTCATCGGCGGCGTCATGGCGCTGCTGATGCGGGCCGAGCTCGCCGCGCCGGGCCTCCAGCTCACCACGAACGAGCAGTTCAACCAGCTGTTCACCATGCACGGCACGGTCATGCTCCTGATGTTCGCCACCCCGCTCTTCGCCGGGTTCGCGAACGCCATCATGCCGCTGCAGATCGGGTCGCCGGACGTGGCGTTCCCGCGGATGAACATGCTGAGCTTCTGGCTCTTCCTGTTCGGCTCGCTCATCGCGCTCGGCGGGTTCCTCACGCCGGGCGGCGCCGCGAGCTTCGGCTGGTTCGCGTACACGCCCCTGTCCAACGAGGTGAGCTCGCCCGGAATCGGCGGCGACATGTGGATCATGGGTCTCGCGCTCTCCGGCCTCGGCACCATCCTGGGCGCGGTCAACTTCATCACCACGATCATCTGCATGCGGGCGCCCGGCATGACGATGTTCCGCATGCCGATCTTCACGTGGAACGTCCTGCTCACCAGCATGCTGGTGCTGATGGCCTTCCCCGTGCTCGCCGCGGCGCTGCTCGCGCTGGAGGCCGACCGCAAGCTCGGCGCGCACATCTTCGACGCCGAGACCGGCGGTGCGATGCTCTGGCAGCACCTGTTCTGGTTCTTCGGGCATCCCGAGGTGTACATCGTCGCGCTGCCGTTCTTCGGCATCGTCAGCGAGGTCCTGCCGGTCTTCAGCCGCAAGCCCATCTTCGGCTACATCGGCCTGGTGGGCGCGACGATCGGCATCGCGGGCCTGTCCATGGCGGTCTGGGCGCACCACATGTTCCCCACGGGACAGGTGTTACTCCCGTTCTTCTCGTTCATGACGTTCCTCATCGCCGTGCCCACCGGAGTGAAGTTCTTCAACTGGGTCGGCACGATGTGGCGAGGACACATCACGTTCGAGACACCGATGCTGTATTCGATCGGCTTCCTGGTCACCTTCCTTTTCGGTGGCCTGACCGGCATCATCCTCGCCTCGCCGCCGCTGGACTTCCACGTCACCGACTCCTACTTCGTCGTGGCGCACTTCCACTACGTGCTCTTCGGCACCGTGGTGTTCGCGATGTTCGCCGGCTTCTACTTCTGGTGGCCCAAGTGGACCGGGAAGATGCTCGACGAGCGGCTGGGCAAGGTGCACTTCTGGACGCTGTTCTTCGGCTTCCACCTGACGTTCCTGGTCCAGCACTGGCTGGGGGTCATCGGGTTCCCCCGGCGCTACGCGGACTACCTGCCGACGGACGGCTTCACCGAGTTGAACTTCGTCTCCTCGGTCGGCGCCTTCCTGCTCGGCGCCTCCACGCTGCCGTTCCTGTGGAACGTCTGGCGGACGCACAAGAAGGCCCCTCGGGTCAACGTGGACGACCCGTGGGGGTACGGCGCCTCGCTGGAGTGGGCGACCTCCTGCCCGCCGCCGCGGCACAACTTCAAGTCGCTGCCGCGGATCCGGTCGGTGCGCCCGGCCTTCGACCTGCACTATCCACAGATCTCCTCCTCCTCGGGTGAGATCGCGACGGGTGAGGGAGGCAAGCGATGAAGGTCCAGGGATGGATGTTCCTGCTCTGCGGCGTGTTCTTCGCCGCGGTCGACCTGGTGTACTGGTTCTGGTCCAAGGACCCGACCGGGACCACCGCGCTCGGCATCACGGTCGGTCTGGCCTTCATGATCGGCTACTACCTCCTGTACACGGCGGCCCGGATCGGCCCCCAGCCGGAGGACGACAAGCAGGCCGAGGTGGCCGACGGAGCCGGGGAGATCGGCTTCTACAGCCCGCACAGCTGGTGGCCGCTGTTCGTGGGCCTGGCGGCGGCGCTGACGTTCTTCGGGTTCGTCATCGGCTGGTGGCTCTTCATGATCGGTGTCGCCTTGACGATCCTGGCGACCATCGGCTGGGTGTTCCAGTACTACCGGGGTAACTTCGCCCACTGATCGCCCACTATGGACGATCGTGGCAAAACCCTTTATCGCGGGTGACCGACATTCCGTCGGTTACCCGCGATAGTGCTTTTAGGGAGATCCGACCCTTAAGGCGATGGGGAGGCGCACGTGGGAGAGAAGATTGCCCCAATGATCGTGGTTGGCGCAGGCCTGCTGCTGTCCACCGTGCTGACGGGGGAGCGCGCCTGGGCATCGGGCGACCAGCTCCCGCTCGCGGTGAGCATCACACCACAAGCCGGGTCGGAACGTGTCCTTCCCGACCAGCCTGTGTTGGTCGCCGCGATCGGTGGAACGCTCCAAACCGTCTCCGTGTCCGTAAAGGGTGTCCCGGTCGCCGGGCGGTTCAGCGCGGATCGCAGCCAATGGCGGACCGATCGGCCGCTGCGGCCGGGGGTGACCTACACGGTGACCGCCGTGGCGGCGGACCGGTCGGGCAAGCGTGAGCAGCGGGAGGCCGTCTTCAGCACCCAGCCGGCGAAGGAGACCTTCAAGATCGAGGACGTCACGCCCTCGCTGGGTGAGCCCGTCGGGGTCGGCATGCCCATCATGGTGAAGTTCGACAAGGAGATCGTGAACCAGGCCGAGGTCGAGCGGGCGCTGACGCTGGAGATGTCCAAGCCCGTCGAGGGGGCCTGGCACTGGATCGACAACCAGAACGTGCACTTCCGGCCGAAGGAGTACTGGCCCGAGCGCAACCGGATCCGGCTGGTCGCGCAGCTGAACGGGGTGAGCGGCGGGAAGGACCTGTACGGCTCACGCGACCTCGCGGTGGACATCAAGATCGGCAGGTCGCAGATCTCCACGATCAACCTCCGTACCCACCACATGACGGTGAAGCGCGGCGGCAGGAAGATCCGCAGCATCCCGATCAGCGGCGGCCGCGGCGGGCTGTACAAGTACACCACGACCAGTGGGATCCACCTGGCGATGGAGCGGAACGGGCACGTCGTCATGACCTCGCCGGACGCCGGTCCCGGCCAGGCGGGGTACTACCGGCTGGATGTCTACAACGCGATCCGGATCTCCAGCAGCGGGGAGTACGTGCACGGCGCCCCGTGGTCGGTCGGGTCGCAGGGCTACGCCAACGTGAGCCACGGTTGCGTCAACGCCAGTCCCTCGAACGCGAAATGGCTGCTCGACAACACGCTCATCGGGGACCCCATCGTGATCACCGGGTCCAGCCGCCGGCTGGAGCACATGAACGGCTGGGCGCAGTGGGAGATTCCCTGGCGGAAGTGGGTCGCGGGGAGCGCGTTCAAGTCGAGCCTCCAACCGGACAACGCCCTTGAGAGCCCCGCGTCGGGGACGAATCAGGCCGCTGCCGCACCTTCGTGACATCAATCACCCGACAAGTCCTCATCCCGGGCTGTGCCGACGCGACGGTTTAGGTTAGCCTAACCTAAATTCCATTCGCCGAAAGGCTGGCCCGGCCCCGGGCCCTGATCGGCGCCCTCGCCGAGGCATGCCTCGGACTTTCCGGGGCGATCTTCCAATCGCCGGCCCGGAACGCCCTGGGCGGTCCGGACCTGCTCGGCGCGGGCCTGGCCGCGGTGGTCGTGATCTCCCTCGGGCTTGGCGGCTCGCTCGCCGTCGCGGGCGCGGCCCTGGTCGGCGCGCTCGCCGTCTACCTGCTCGCCTACCGGCGGGGGCTCGGCGGGATGCGGCTAATCCTGGTCGGCGTCGGGATCAACGCCCTGATCCTGAGCGCCACCACCCACGTCCTCACCCTGACCGAGCTGCACACCGCCCAGCAGGCGCACACCTGGCCGCTAGGCAGCTTCAACGGCTGTACCTGGGAGCAGGTGACCCTCCTCGCCGCGGCGACCGTCCTGCTGCTTCCGGTGGTGCTCACCGGGGTCCGGCGGCTCGGTCCGCCGGCGCTCGGGGACGACCTCTCCCGCGCCCTCGGCCTTCGGGTCGAGCGGGCCAGGCTCGCACTAATCGTCGTCGCGGTCGCCGTGTCGGTGGCGTTCGTCGCCCTGGTCGCCCCGCACAGGTCGTCTCCCGGATCGTGCCTACCGGTCAACCCCGCAGGGATTGGCTGGTTTTGACCCAGCGGTCGAGGGCGGCGGAGGCGGCGCCGGAGTCGACGGCACCGGCGGCGCGCTCGTAGGCCGTACCCATCGCGGTGTCGAGGTTCTGCGTGAGGTCGCCGTCGAAGGCGACCAGCGCTGCGGCCGCGTTGAGCAGGACCGCGTCGCGGACCGGGCCCGTCTCGCCTTCGACCAGGCGGATCACCGCCTGCGCGTTGTACTCGGCGTCCCCGCCGCGCAGCGCGTCGGGCGCGGACCGGGGGATGCCGAGGACGGCCGGGTCGAAGACGGTCTTCACGGTCGTCCCCTCGCCGACGGCCCAGACGGTGGAGGTGGCGGCGGTGCTGAGCTCGTCGAGCCCGTCGTCGCCGCGGAAGACCAGGGCGCGCACGCCGCGTTCGGCGAAGACCCCGGCCATGATCTCGGCCATTCTCGGGTCGAACACCCCGATCGCCTGGGTGCTCGGCCGGGCCGGGTTGGTGAGCGGGCCGAGGAAGTTGAAGAAGGTGGGGATGCCGAGCTCGCGCCGGGCCGGGCCGGCGTGCCTCAGCCCGGAGTGGTACAGGGGGGCGAAGCAGAAGGCGATGCCGGCTTCGTCGGCGACGCGCGCGGTCTTCTCCGGGGGCAGGTCGATCACGACGCCGAGCTGTTCGAGCACGTCGGCCGCGCCGCACTTGGAGGACGCGGCCCGGTTGCCGTGTTTGACGACCTTCGCGCCGGCGGCGGCGGCCACGATCGAGGCCATGGTGGAGATGTTGACGGTGTGCGCCCGGTCGCCGCCGGTGCCGACCACGTCGACGGCCGGTCCGGCCACCGTGATCGGGGTGGCGTTGTCGAGCATGGCCCGGGCGAGCCCGGTCACCTCGGCGACGGTCTCCCCCTTGGCCCGCAGCGCGACGGCGAATCCGGCGATCTGGGCCGTGGTGGCCGACCCCGCCATGATCTCGCTCATGGCCCAGGTGGTCTCGTCGGCCGTCAGGTGCTCGCCGGCGAGCAGTGCGGTGAGCAACGCGGGCCAGGTGTTGCGCGCGTCCATGGGTTCTCCTCGCTGATCTGGGGGGATGACCAGGGGGCCGACGGGTCGGGGTGTGGCCGGGGGCCGGGTTACGTCAGTTGCGTGGCTGCGCGCCGCCGCATCAGGTCGGCGACGGCCTCGGCCAGCGCCATCGGGTCGATGGGCTGGGCGACGACGGCGTCCGCGTGGGACCAGTTGGCCAGCCACCGGTCGTCCTGGCGGGCGATGATGAGGCAGACCGGCGGACAGTTGTAGATCTCGTCCTTG
Organism: Rhizohabitans arisaemae; assembly: GCF_025996515.1. Lineage (GTDB taxonomy): Bacteria > Actinomycetota > Actinomycetes > Streptosporangiales > Streptosporangiaceae > Rhizohabitans > Rhizohabitans arisaemae. Next base: position 1,095,476 of record NZ_BLRH01000009.1, on the reverse strand, counting down.
GCCTGCCGGCAGATGCCCATGCCGCCGGCGGGCTGCGCCTCGCCGTCGAGCACGGCGATGTCGATGCCGCCCTTGTCCAGGTGTTTGAAGACCGCGGGCTCCGTGGCGCACTCGACGATCTCCACCAGGGGAACGTCCGCGGCGGGGCGACGGCCGAGCGCCAGGCGCACCTTCTCGCGGGTGGCGGCGTCGTCGCTGTAGACGAGGACCCTCATGATGTGCTCGCTTCCTCACTACCTATGGTCAACTCGGATGTTACCGGTAGTGTCGGAGTGGGTGCCCATGAACAGGCGCGCAACAGCCGTATTTCCGGACGTATGCTGACGCTGACGACCCCTTAACGGGGGGTCGCGCGGCGAGGCGGGCACCCGAGCCGACATAATGCTGCCCGTGGCGACAGCATCCGCAGTTACAGCTAAGACGGCGCACTCCTCCCGTCGGCCGAATCTGGTCAGTGTCGGGACGATCGTGTGGTTGTCCTCTGAGCTCATGTTCTTCGCGGCGCTGTTCGCGATGTACTTCACCATCCGGTCGGTGAGCCTGGGACAGGGCCTGAAGTGGCCTGACGCTCACCTCAACGTGCCGTTCGCGCTGTTCAACACGATCATCCTGGTGCTGTCGAGTGTGACGTGCCAGCTCGGCGTGTGGGCGGCGGAGAAGGGCCAGGTCAAGAAGCTGCGATTCTGGTACATCGTCAGCTTCCTGATGGGAGCCTGGTTCATCGGCGGTCAGGTCGTCGAGTACCTGGAGCTGGCCGCGCAGCACACGACGTTGTCGTCGAGCGCCTACGGGTCGGTCTTCTACCTGACCACGGGCTTCCACGGCCTCCACGTGACCGGTGGACTGATCGCGTTCCTCTTCATGCTGGGACGTACGTACGCCGCGAAGCGCTTCACCCATGAGCAGGCGACCAGCGCGATCGTGGTCTCGTACTACTGGCACTTCGTCGACGTGGTGTGGATCGCCCTGTTCCTGACCATCTACTTCATTCAGTAAGCGGAGATATCCGTGAAATCGATCACCGCGCGCCGGCGGCATCCCCTCGCGAGATACGCCGTCTTGTTTCTCGCCCTCCTTTTGTTTGGGGGCGGTTACGCGTTCCTGGCCCCGGTGGGGGGCAAGGCGGACGCGTCGATCGCCCAGGGCGCGAACGCCGTCGACGACATCGCCGAGGGTAAGAAGATCTTCGAGGCCACCTGCGCGAGCTGCCACGGCGTGAACGCGGAGGGCACCGCCATGGGGCCCTCGCTGATCGGTGTGGGGGCCGCGTCCGTCGACTTCCAGATCAGCACCGGCCGTATGCCCGCGGCCGCCCCCGCCGCGCAGATGCCGCGCAAGGCGATCGCGCCGGTCTTCGAGTTGCCTCTGGACCAGCGCAAGCCCGGCCAGCCCACCATCGACACGAAGAAGGTCGCCCAGGTCGCGGCTTTCATTCAGTCGCTCGGCGGCGGCCCGACCGTGCCGACCGACGCGGATGTGGATCCGGCGACCGGAAACGCGGCCAAGGGCGGCGAGCTCTTCCGCGCCAACTGCATCCAGTGCCACAACTTCGTGGGCTCCGGCGGGGCGCTGACCGGCGGCAAGCACGCCCCGGACCTCGGCAAGGCCTCCGCGAAGGAGATCTACGAGGCGATGATCACCGGGCCGCAGGCCATGCCGGTGTTCAACGACTCGGTGATCACTCCCCAGGAGAAGAGGGACATGATCGCCTACATCTTGGCCGTGCAGAACCAGCCCCACCCCGGTGGCGCGAGCCTCGGCGTGATCGGCCCCGTCACCGAGGGCCTCGCCGCCTGGGTCGTCGGCATCGGCCTCCTGGTCCTCGCCGCCATCTGGATCACCGCGAAGAGGCGGCAGGTCAATGACTGAGCACGACGAGAACAGCGCCGGGTGGCGTTCGCCCAAGCGGGTCGTGGGCACGCCCTCCCCGGCCGAGAGCCGCTACACCCTCGGCCAGGCGGAGCCCCCCTCGCCGAAGACGCCTGTGATCGAGGGCGTCGAGCCGCGGGATGAGGGCAAGGGTGCCGAGCGGGTGGTCGCCCTCTGCTTCCTGATCACCTTCCTCGCCGGCATCGCCTTCATCGTCTTCTACGTGATGTTCCAGGTCGGAACCATCGAGAAGGCCCAGATCTCCAACCTCGCCCTGGGCGGCACCCTCGCGCTGGCGCTGCTGGCACTGGCCACCGGGGTGACGGTCTGGGTTCGGGCGATCATGCCGAAGTACCACCTCGTTCAGGAGCGGCACCCGCTCGTCTCCGACGAGGCGACCCGCGACGAGGTCGGCTCGACCTTCCTGCAGGGCGCGGCGGAGAGCGGCATTCCCAAGCGGCGGCTGCTCCGCCGTACGCTGCTGCTCGCGGTGGCCCCGCTCGGACTCCTCCCGCTCGTGCTGCTCAAGGACCTCGGCCCGCTGCCGGGGACGGTGCTGCGCCACACGGTCTGGGGGAAGAAGACCAAGGAGGGCAAGGAGCGCAGGCTGATCATCGAGGGGACCGGGAACCCGATCAGGGCGGCGAACTTCAACTCCCCCGGCGGTATCCTCTCGGTCGTGCCCGAGGGGTATGAGCACGATCTGAACGAGCTCGCCAAGTCCACCCTGATCCTCATCAAGTTCCGCCCCGAGGAGCTCAAGGCGGGGACGAACAAGAACTGGACGGTCGACGGCATCGTCGCCTACTCCAAGATCTGCACACACGTGGGCTGCCCCACCGCCCTGTACGAGCAGACCACCCACCACATTCTCTGCCCGTGCCACCAGTCGACCTTCGACGCCACCGACGGTGCCAGGGTCATCTTCGGTCCCGCCGCGCGTCCGCTGCCCCAGCTGCCGCTCGGCCTCGACGCTGAGGGCTACCTGGTGGCCAAGGGAGACTTCCCGGTACCCCCCGGACCCAGCTTCTGGGAGCGCGGGGACGCCGAGGCCGAGGTCAGGGCGAAGGGAGGCCACGCGTGAGCGAGCCCAAGCAGACCGTGCCCAAGCCGATCGCCGGTGTGAGTGGCTACATCGACGACCGCATCGGCGCCGGCAACTTCCTCAAGCGGAACCTGCGCAAGATCTTCCCCGACCACTGGTCGTTCCTGCTGGGGGAGATCGCGCTCTACTCGTTCATCGTCATCCTGCTCTCGGGGACGTTCCTGACGTTCTTCTTCAAGCCCAGCATGGCGCACACCGTCTACGAAGGCTCCTACGCCCCGCTCCGGGGCATCGGGATGAGCGAGGCGTACAAGTCCACGCTGGAGATCAGCTTCGACGTCCGGGGCGGACTGCTCATGCGGCAGATCCACCACTGGGCGGCGCTGCTGTTCGTCGCGGGCATGATGGTGCACATGCTCCGGGTGTTCTTCACCGGTGCCTTCCGCAAGCCCCGTGAGATCAACTGGATCATCGGCGTCCTGCTGCTCACCCTCGCCCTCGCCGCCGGTCTGACCGGCTACTCGCTCCCGGACGACCTGCTCTCCGGCGCGGGTCTGCGGATCACCGAGGGTGTGCTCATCTCGCTGCCGCTGGTGGGCAGCTACGCCACCTTCCTGCTCTTCGGCGGGGAGTACCCCGGGTTCGACGTGATCCCGAGGTTCTACACCCTGCACGTCCTGCTCATCCCCGGCATCATCCTGGCGCTCATCACCGCCCACATGATCTTGATGTGGGTGCAGAAGCACACCCAGATGCCGGGCAAGGGCCGGACCGAGAAGAACGTGGTCGGCGCGCCGTTCTACCCCGCCTTCATGGCCAAGGCCGGTGCGTACTTCCTGTTCACCTTCGGGGTGCTCGCCGGGCTCGGCACCTTCGCCCAGATCAACCCGGTCTGGCTGTTCGGGCCGTACAACCCGGCGGACATCTCCGCCGGATCCCAGCCCGACTTCTACATGGGCTTCCTCGAAGGCTCGCTCCGGCTCATGCCCGCCTGGGAGATCAACATCGGCAGCTACACCCTGCCGCTCAGCGTGATCATCCCGGCGCTGGTGCCGATGGGCATCATCATGACCGGGCTCGCGCTCTGGCCGTTCCTCGAACAGTGGGTCACCGGCGACAAGCGGGAGCACCACGTGTGCGACCGTCCCCGCAACGCTCCGGTACGGACGTCCGTCGGCTTCGCCGGGATCACCTTCTACGGGGTGCTCTGGCTGCTCGGCTCCAACGACGAGCTCTCGGTCGCCTTCGACGTCTCCCTGTTCGCGACCACCTGGTTCGGCCGGATCGCGGTTATCGTCGGTCCGATCATCGCCTTCCTGATCTCCTACCGGATCTGCATCGGCCTGCAGCGCAAGGACGCCGACGTCCTCGGCCACGGGGTCGAGTCCGGCGTGATCAAGCGGCTGCCGCACGGTGAGTTCGTCGAGATCCACGTCCCCGCCCGCGAGGACGTGGCCGCGCACCTGCGCGGGAAGAAGGAGATCCCGAGCCTGGAGGCCCCGGTCGACGAGCGCGGCATTCCCGCGCCCGGGGTACGCGGCCTGATCGGCAAGGTGCGCCTCACCCTCAACCGGGCCTTCCGTGCGGACGACATCCCGCTGGAGGAGGGCCACGGCCACGAGGAGGAGCACAAGGCCATCGGCGCCGGAAGCGGTCACAAAGCCGACCACTGATCGGTGGAGTGTTCGGACGGGGTGGCCGGGTCGACCGGCCGCCCCGTTCGGCGTTCGGAAGGTCAGGCGCGGCCCAGCCGGCGGAGCAGGAGCGCGGACAGGACGGGCCGGGCGCCGAGCCGGGCGACCGACTCGGCGACCTCCCGGTCTGAGGAGATCACCGCGACGGCGCGACCGGTCGGCTCCGCCCGTACCAGCTGCCTGATGAGGTCGTCGGCGGTCTGCCCGGGGGCGCTGAAGCGGACCCTGACCCCGCGCGGTGAGCTGACCGGGACCGGGGCGTTCAGCTCGGCCCCGTCGAAGACGCAGGTGACCTCGGCCCGGGTCTGCGCGGCGAGCGCGCTGAGGCCCCCGACGAGGCGGGCCCGCTGCTCGGCGAGGGTGAGCGTGCCGTAGCCGGTCTTGGTGACGTTGTAGCCGTCGACGATGATGTGGAGCTGGGGCAGGATCAGGATCTGGTCGAGCAGCGCGGGGTCGTCGTCGGCGAGCGCCCGGGCGGGGAGTCTGCGGGCGCCCTGCGGCCCCGGGGTGACCGCGCTGACCGTGTCGGCGGGCTTGCTGATGACCGAGGGCAGGGCGAGTTCCCGGCGCAGACCCGCCGCGGCGTCCTGCAATGCGTCGAGGAGGATTCTGAGCCGGGCGTCCTCCGCGGTCCTGCCTTCCCGGGCGGCGCGTTTGCCCGCCTCCAGCTGGTTCTCCGCGGCGGCGAGCCGTTCCCTGAGCCGTTTCAGCTCGGCGTCGCCCGCACCGGCCGCCAGGGCCGTCTCGGCGCGCAGCGCCGCCATCGCGTCGGCGAGGGTGTTCGTCTCCTCCTCGGCGGCTTTCAGCCGTTCCCTGGTCTCGTGGAGCTTTCGCCGCAGGTCGGTGTTCTCCGCCCGGACCGTCTTGAGCTGTTCGCGCAGCCGGTCCGCCTCCTCCTTCCCGGAGACCTTCGCGGCGGTGAGCTGCGCGCGCAGTTTGGCGGCGGTCTCCTCGGCGGCGGCGCCCTCGGCGGCCGCGGTGGAACGCTCGATGTCCTCCCGGGCGACCTCGATCATGTCGTGCCAGCCGACGGGACGGATCAGGTAGGCCGCCGCGGCGATGAGGACCGGCTCGGCCGCGGGCGGGACGGCGCCTTCACGCAGGCCGGCGACGAGGTCGGGCCAGGCGTCGCTGAGGGCCTGCCCGACGTGTTCGCGGAAGTCCTTGTCCGATTCGAGCTGCGCGGCGATGGAGGTCCCGGCGAGCCGGGCGCGTTTCCTGGGGTCGAACCGCGCGATGGCCCGGAGTTGCGGCGGCACGTCGGCAAGGGCGAGTGTGCCGAGAACCTGGGCGCCGAGGTCCACCACATGCTGGCGGACGGCCTCCGGCAGCGGCCGGTGCAGGGTCTCGTCGTCGGAACTCACGACGGGACCTCAGCACACATCCCCGGACACTTCGCGGGCCACACGGCAAGATATACCCGCTCACCAGCCGATCCATGACTTCGGCTGCCGGCGGGGCCGCCATGTGATCCAGGCACGGGTCACTCCTCTTGTGGTGTTGCAGGCAAGCGTACGGCTTTGACGCGCACGGTCCGTCTCGACGTTGTACGTCCAGTTATAGACAATCACGTGTTGGATACGGGTAACTGTGAACGGGGTTCAGAGGCAACCTTGTCGGTGCCGGGATCTAAGGTCGCAGTCGTGGAGGCAGTCCAAGGGAGACTCGACGAGCTCGGCACCCCCCTCTCCGAGACCACTTTCGTGGTTTTCGACCTCGAGACCACCGGGGGTTCGGCCGCGGAGAACGCGATCACTGAGATCGGCGCCGTGAAGATACGGGGAGGCGAGGTTCTCGGCGAGTTCGCCACCCTGGTCGACCCCGGCGGGCCGATACCCCCCTTCATCACGGTGCTGACGGGGATCACCGACGCCATGGTCATGGCCGCGCCGCGCATCGAGTCGGTCCTGCCGTCGTTTCTGGAGTTCGCCTACGGCAGCGTGCTCGTGGCGCACAACGCGTCCTTCGACATGGGTTTCGTCAAGGCGGCCTGCGCCGCGCACGGCTACCCGCCGCCCGCCAACCCCGTGGTCGACACGGTCGACCTGGCGCGCCGGGCGCTCACCCGGGACGAGGCGCCCAACTGCAAGCTGGCCACCCTCGCCCGGGTCCTCGGCAGCCGGACCGAGCCGTCCCACCGGGCGCTCGCCGACGCCCGGGCCACGGTGGACGTGTTGCACGCCCTGATCGAGCGGGTCGGCTCCTTCGGCGTGCACACCCTGGAGGAGCTGAAGGGCTTCGTCCGGGCCCCGACGCCGGAGCAGCAGCGCAAGCGCCATCTCGCCGACGCGGTGCCGGGCGAGCCGGGCGTCTACGTGTTCGAGGACGGCGACGGCCACGTGCTGTACGTCGGCAAGAGCACGAGCCTGCGCACCCGGGTCCGCTCCTACTTCACCGCGAGCGAGACCCGTACCCGGATCCGGGAGATGATCGGCATCGCCGAGCGGGTCCGGACGATCGTGTGCGCGACGCCGCTCGAAGCCGAGGTACGGGAGCTCCGGCTCATCGCCGAGAACAAGCCGCGGTACAACCGGAGATCCCGGTTTCCGGAGAAGGTGGTCTGGCTCAAGCTCACCGCGGAGGTGTTTCCGCGGTTGTCGGTGGTCCGGGAGCTCAAGGACGACGGGGCGGCGTATCTGGGCCCGTTCTCCTCCGCCAGGAACGCGGAGTACGCCAGGGACGCCTTGCACGAGAGCGTGCCGCTGCGCCGCTGCACGGACCGGATCACCCTGCGCAAGGGGCGGGCCGCGTGCGTGCTGTTCGAGATCGGCCGGTGCGGCGCGCCCTGTGAGGGCCGGCAGTCGGCGGAGGAGTACGCCTCGCACGTCAAGGTGGCCAGGGAGGCGATGGAGAGCGACGTCCGTCCGGTGGAACGTGCCGTTCAGGCCAGGATCGACCTGCTCTCGGCGGAGTTGCGGTACGAGGAGGCGGCGGAGGACCGCGATCGGCTCGCCTCCTATGTCCGGACCGCGGCCCGGATGCAGCGCCTGGCGGCGCTGAGCGGGCTCACCGAGCTGGTCGCGGCGCGCCCGGCGTTCGCCGGGGGATGGGAGCTGCACGTCATCCGGTACGGGCGGCTCGCCGCCTCGGGGGTCATGCCGCGCGGCGCCCATCCGGCCCTGTATGTGGAGGCGCTCACCGCCACGGCCGAGACGGTGCCGCCGGGCGCCGGTCCGACCCCGCGGGCGAGCGCCGAGGAGACGGACGTCATCCTGCGCTGGCTGGTCTCGCCGGGGGTGCGGCTGGTCCAGGTCGACGGCACGTGGAGCGAGCCGGCGCACGGGGCCGGTCGGCTCAAGGCACGGCTGGACGCCGCCTATCCCAGGGCCGACCCGGGTGGTCCCCGGACCCCGCGTGAGGGCCGTCCGCTCCGGTAGGCGGGGGAACCCCGTGCGGAGGGGCCTGGGCCGGGTACGGACTAGAGTCGGAGACGAACCCGACATTCAGGGAGGAACGCGTGGTTACCGCGATCGTGCACATCAAGGCGGACGTCGCCCGTATCCCCGAGGTCGCCGAGGCCGTCGCGGACATCGACGGGGTGAGCGAGGTCTACTCCATCACCGGTGAGTACGACCTGCTCGCCATGGTCCGCGTCTCAAGCTACGAGCGGATCGCCGACGTCGTCCCGCGCACCCTCAACAAGGTCCCCGGCATTCTGCACACCGAGACCCACGTCGCCTTCCGCACCTACTCCAAGCACGACCTGGACGCGGCCTTCTCCATCGGCCTGGCCGACGCGGACTGACGCGGCGACTCGTCCGGACGGAGGCCTTTTCCCGGGTTGGGCCTGATCGACAAATCCGGAATCGCTTGAAAACACGGCGTTCCCTTCAGTACTGTCTCGCAGGTCCGTCATTTCGGAAGAGTCGGAAGAGGGAGCTTCGTCTAGGTGGGTTCGCGAGGTTCCGGCTCAACAGCAGCCAAGGTCGTCGGAATGGGACTGGCCGTCACGCTCGCCGTGACGATCTGCGGTGAGTCCGCCGTGGCGGAGCCCCGGCCGACGCTCGCGCAGGCGCGGGCCAAACTGGCCAAGCTCAACGATCAGATGGACCAGTACGTCGAGCGCTACAACCTCGCCACCGAGCGGTGGAAAGAGGCCAAGAAGAAGTTCGACACGGTCAACGCCGAGCTGACCAAGGAGCAGGAGCGCGTCGAGGTGCTGCGCCGCGACGTCGCCCACATGGCGGCGGTCGCGTATCAGAGCGGCGCCGCGGCCTTCGCCCTGCCCAATCTGATCGGTGCCGAGAACCCCACCGACGCGCTGGACCAGATGGCCTCCTTCACCCAGCTCGCCACGAGCCAGGCGCTGATCGTCACGTCCTACCAGTCGGTCCTGGACAAGCTCACACGGCGGCGGAACGACGCCAAGACGCTGGTCACCGAGGCGGACAAGGCCCGCAAGGACGTACGGGACGAGCGGACCAAGATCGAGAAGGCGGTCCGGGAGCAGTTGAAGCTGCTCAGGCGGCTCGGCACCTACAAGGCGGGCAACCCCAACAGCCCCGGCCTGAAGTACAACGGGCCGGCGTCCGGCAACTCCCTGGCCGTCCTGCGCTTCGCCTTCGCCCAGATCGGCAAGCCCTACCGGTGGGGCGGCACCGGCCCCGGCTCCTGGGACTGCTCCGGGCTCTCCCAGGCCGCCTGGGCCAAGGGGGGCGTCTCCCTGCCCCGGACCACCACCCAGCAGTGGGCGTGGGGCTCCAGCCGGCGCGTGTCGATGGACAACCTCCGGCCAGGTGATCTGATCTTCAGCAGGGGCCTGGGGCACATGGGCATCTACATCGGGGACGGGAAGATGCTGCACGCCCCCCAGACCGGGGACGTCGTCAAGATCACGCCGTTGTCCCGGTACGGCAACCACAGGTTCCTGGGCGGGATCCGCCCCTGACGTAGACTCGCCCCGTGCGCAGCGTGGCCGTCGGCCGGGTTCTGCCGGCGGTCGTGTGCGCCGGTCTCTGCCTGGCGCTTCCGGCCGGGGATCGGATACCGGCGGAGCCGCGGGCTCCGCGGATCCCGGCGGCGTCGGCGGCCGGGGTCCCGGTGGCGGCCCGAGTGGACCCGGCGGTCCGGGCGCTGCTGGAGCGGCGCGCCGCGGCCGTACGGGATCGGGACCGGGACGGGTTTCTCGCGGCGGTGGATCCGGGGGCGGCGGAGTTCCGGGCGGCGCAGGCCCGGCTCTTCGATCGGCTGACCCGGCTTCCGTTCGCCGACTGGCGGTACACCGTCGACGGCGGGGACGGCGCGATCGCGTGGGTCGTCCTGTCGTATCGGCTGCGCGGGTTCGACCGGGATTCCGTCACCCGCAGGCAGTACGTCGAGATCTCCCCCCGGGGTCTGCTCGCCGGAGACGGCCGCTCGGCCGGGCTGGCCGACGATCCGGAGATCTGGGACGAGGAGTCCGTTGCGGTGACGGCGGGCCGGCGGTCCCTGGTGATCGGGGCCGGCGCCGGGATCGCCGAGACCGCCGCCCTGGTGGATCAGGGGATCGAGTCCGTCACGCGGGTCTGGGGGAGCGACTGGACCCGGCGGGCGGTGGTCCTGGTGCCGGGCACGGCCGCGCTGGCCGAGGCGCTCACCAAAGGCGGCCTTTCGGACATCGCGGCGCTGGCGACGGTCGCGACGGGTCCCGCCGGGGTGCCCGGCCGGGGGACGGGCGATCGGGTCGTGCTGGTGCCCGAGGGGTTCGCCCGGCTGTCGGAGACCGGGCGCCGGATCGTGCTCGCCCACGAGCTGACCCATGTCGCGACCCGGGCGGTGACCACGTCCACGGTCCCCGCCTGGCTGGTCGAGGGCTTCGCCGACTACATCGGCTACCGGGATTCGGGGATGAGCCGGTGGCAGGCGGCGCGGGAACTCGCCCGCGAGGTGCGGGCGGGGAAGATCCCGGGCCGGCTGCCGGGGCTGCCCGCGTTCGAGGCCGACGCCCCGCGGCTGGCGCAGGCCTACCAGGAGGCCTGGCTGGCCTGCGAGTACATCGCCACCCGGTGGGGCGAGCAGACGCTCGTCCGGCTGTACCGGGAGGCGGAGCGCTCCTCGGAGCGGGCGGCCCTCGCCACGGTGCTCAAGGTCGGCCCGGACCGGTTCACCGCGGACTGGCGCCGCTTCGTCCGGGACACCCTGGGCTGAGTTCCCCCTGCGCCCGGCGAACTCGTGCCGCGCGGGGCGTCCCTCCGGCGGGGAACGGGCGCCGCCAAGTACGCTGTGGCGCGTGAGATCACGAGCTTGGGCCGGGCTGACGGTATTGGGGGCCGCCTTGGCCGCCGTGATCGTGTTCACCACGCCCTGGAGCGCCCTGTCCGCCGAGCCGGCCCCGCTTGCCGAGTACTTCACCCCGGAGGAGATCGCCCGTTCCCGGGCGTTCGACGCGGCGGTGAACGTTCCCGGCTACCTCTCGCTCGCGCTCACCCTGGTCTTCGCGGTGCTGCTGGTGGTCACCCCCTGGGGCGGGCGCCTGATGCGGCGGCTGCCCGGCCCCTGGGCCGTACAGGTGCTCATCGGGGTCGTGCTCGTCGAGCTGGTCCTGCGGTTGATCACATTGCCGTTCTCGGCGTGGGGCGAGACGGTGCTGCGCCACTACGGCCTGTCGGTGCAGGACTGGGGGAGCTGGCTTCTGGACAAGGCCAAGGGTTTCGCGATCAACACGGTGCTCGTCGCGGTGCTGGTGCTCGCCCTGGTCGCGCTCGCCCGGCGGTTCCCGAGGTCGTGGTGGATCCCGGCGGCGCTCGGGGGCGCGGCCCTGACCGTCCTGGTGTCGTTCGTATACCCGGTGGTGGTCGAGCCGGTCTACAACGACTTCAAGCCGATGGCGGCCGGGCAGCTCCGCTCCGACCTGCTCGACCTGGCCCGCAAGGACGGGGTGCCGGTCGAAGACGTGCTGGTCGCGGACGCGTCCCGGCGGACGACCGCCCTCAACGCGTACGTGTCGGGATTCGGGGCGACCCGTCGCATCGTGGTGTACGACACGCTGCTCAAAGGCGCCACCCCGGAGGAGATCAAACTGATCGCCGCCCACGAGCTGGGGCACGCCAAGGAGAACGACGTCCTCGCGGGGACGCTCGTCGCGGCCCTGGCCACGGCCTTCGGGGCGTGTCTGATCTTCCTGCTGGTCCCGGCGCTCAAGGTGGAGTCGGTGCCGCTCCTCCTGGGGTTGTTCATTCTCTTCAACACGCTCAGCGCGCCGGTGCAGAACCTGGTCAGCCGCCGGATCGAGGCGCGGGCCGACGTACACGCCCTGGATCTCACCCGCGAACCGGCGTCCTTCGTCGCGATGCAGCGCCGGCTCGCCGTGAAGAACATCTCCGATCTGTCCCCCGACGCGCTGGAGTACCTGCTCTACTCGTCGCATCCGACGGCGGTGCAGCGGATCGGCATCGCCAGGTCGTGGGCGGCGCGCAACGGGTTGCCGGTGCCGTGAGCAGGATCCTCTTCGTCACCAACGACTTTCCGCCCCGTCCCGGTGGGATCCAGGTGTTCGTCCACGCCCTGACGCTGCGCCGCCCGCCCGGTTCGGTCGTCGTCTACGCCCCCGCCTGGCGGGGGGCCGCCGCGTTCGACGCGCGGCAGCCGTACCCGGTGATCCGCCATCCCTCGACGGTGATGCTCCCCGTCGGCTCGGTGGCGCGGAGGGCGGCACGGATCGCCGCGCGGTTCGGCTGCGACACCGTTGTGTTCGGCGCGGCGTTGCCGCTGGGGCTGCTCGCCCCCGAACTCCGCAAAGCGGGCATAAGGCGAATTATTGCGATAAGTCATGGACATGAGGCGGGATGGGCGTCGTGGTTTCCCGCCACGCGGATGCTGCGCCGCATCGGCTCCTCGGTCGACGTCATCACCTACCTCGGCGAGTACACCCGGGTACGGCTGGCGCGGGCGGTCCCCGGCCGGACCCGGCTGGCCAGGCTCGCCCCCGGGGTGGACACCCGGGTGTTCCGGCCGGGCGCCGGGGGAGCGGTGATCCGGAGGCGGTACGGGCTCGGCGGCCGGCCGGTCGTCGTCTGCGTCTCCCGCCTGGTGCCGCGCAAAGGCCAGGACACCTTGATCCGGTGCTGGCCCCGGGTGCTCGCCCGTGTCCCCGAAGCGGCGCTGCTCGTGGTCGGGGGCGGCCCGTACCGGCGCCGGCTGGAACGGCTCGCCGCCACCCTGGGCGTCGGGGCGTCGGTCACGTTCGCCGGATCGGTGCCCTGGTCGGAGCTGCCCGCGCACTACGACGCCGGGGACGTCTTCGCGATGCCCTGCCGGACCAGGCTGTTCGGACTCGACGTGGAGGGCCTCGGCATCGTCTACCTCGAGGCCGCGGCGACCGGCCTGCCGGTGGTCGCCGGAGCCTCGGGCGGGGCCCCGGACGCCGTGCTGCCGGGGGAGACCGGACACGTGGTGGACGGCCGGTCCCCGGACGCCGTCGCCGGCGCGCTCGTCGGCCTGCTCACCGACGAGGCGCACGCCAAGGCGATGGGTGAGAAGGGGCGGGCCTGGATCGAGCGCGAATGGCACTGGGACCTCGTCGCCGAACGCTTCGCCTGCCTCCTCGACGGCTGAGCGGCGGGATCACTTCCGGTAGATGGACTCGATCTCCTCGGCGAAGTCCTGGGCGACGACATTGCGCTTGAGCTTCAAGGACGGGGTGAGGTGGCCGCTGGCCACGGTGAGGTCCTCGTCGAGAAGGACGAACTTGCGGATGGACTCGGCCTTGGAGACCGACCGGTTGGCCTCGTCCACGGCCTTCTGCACCGCCGCGCGGATCTCGGGGGTGCCCGAGGCGACCGCGCCCGGCTTGCCGTTGTCCTTCCGCCACTGGTCCAGGGCCTCGGGGTCGATCGAGATGAGCGCGCCGATGAACGGCCTGTCGTCGCCGACCACCACGCACTGGCTGACCAGGGGGTGCGCCCGGATCCGGTCCTCCAGCGGCGCGGGCGCCACGTTCTTGCCCCCCGCGGTGACGATGATCTCCTTCTTCCGGCCGGTGATGCGCAGGTAGCCGTCGGAGTCGAGCTCACCGATGTCACCGGTGTGGAACCACCCCTGCTCGTCCATCACCTCCGCGGTGGCCTCCTCGTTGTTCCAGTAGCCGTCGAAGACGTGGTCGCCCTTGACGAGGACCTCGCCGTCCTCGGCGATCGCGACGGTGGTACCCGGCAGCGGCTTGCCCACCGAGCCGATCTTGTTCAGCTCGGGGGTGTTCACCGAGGTCGGCGCGGAGGTCTCGGTGAGCCCGTACCCCTCGTAGATCTCGATGCCGACCCCGCGGAAGAAGTGGCCGAGCCGCTCGCCGAGCGCCGAACCGCCGGACAGGGCGCCGGTCAGCCGGCCGCCGACCGCGGCACGCAGCTTGCCGTACACGAGCTTGGTGAAGACGGCGTGCTTGATCCGCAGCCCGAGTCCGGGCCCCGAGCCGTCCAGGGACCGGCTGTAGGCGATCGCCGTGTCGACGGCGATCCGGAAGATCTTGTCCTTCCCCTCCGCGATGGCCTTCTGCTCGGCGCGGTTGTAGACCTTCTCGAAGACCCTCGGCACCGAGAGCAGGAAGAGCGGCCGGAACGAGAGCAGCTCGGGGGCGACGTTGGCGAGATCGGGGGTGTGCCCGAGCGGGGTCGAGCTCTCCACGGCGCCGACCTCGATGATCCGGGCGAAGCTGTGTGCGAGGGGCAGGAAGAGGATGGTCGACCGGCCCTGCTGGGTGAAGACCGTCTTCAGCGCGCCGAACACGGCGGTACGGGAGGTGAAGAGCAGGTTGCGATGGGTGAGGCGGCAGCCCTTGGGCATGCCGGTGGTGCCGGAGGTGTAGATGATCGTGGCGAGGTCGTCGGCCTTGCGGCTGGTCCGGTGGGTGGCGAGGACGGCGTCGTCGACCTCGGCACCCTGCGCGTTGAGCTCGTCGAGCCTGTCGAACCGCCAGATCTGCCCAAGCTCCGGCAGTTCGGGCAGGACCTCCCGGATCCGCTCCTCGTGCTCGTCCAGCTCGGCGAAGACCGCCTTCGTCCCGCTGTCGCTCACGACCCACTGGATCTGCTCGGCGGACGCGTTCTCGTAGATCGGCACCGACACCGCGCCGACCGCCCAGACGGCGTAGTCGATGAGCGTCCACTCGTACCGGGTACGGCCCATGATCGCGACCCGGTCGCCCGACTCGATCCCGCTCGCGATCATCCCCTTGGCGAGCGCCGACACCTGGTCGGCGAACTCGCGGACGGTGACGTCGGTCCACGTCGGGCCGACCTTGCGCAGGAACACGACCGAGCCCGGATCCCGTTCGGCCCGGTCGACGATGGTGGCGACGCAGTTGGCATGGTCGGGGATCTCCACAAAACCGGGAACGTTGTACTCGCGCACGGTGACTCCTTGAACCACACCTTATTGTCGAATGCCTGGACGCTATCGTGCGAAGTTGTGCCTGGGTAGATCTCGACGCCATGGCGTTACACCGCAATGTCAGCTTATGAGTTCTTTGCGGGGGCACGAGGCTCCGGGTCGGATCCGCCGGTGTCGGCGGCCCCGGGAGCCCGCGCCGCCGAGTAGCGTTGACGCGAGGAGGAGACCTTATGGCGGATCGCACAAGGGCCGGCATCGTGATCGGCGCGGATCGGGAGTCGGTCCTGGCCGTGATCGCCGACTTCCCCGCCTACCCCGAGTGGGCGGGCCAGATCAGGCAGGCCCGGATCCTTCAGACCGGGCCGGACGGCAAGGCGACCTTGGTGCGGTTCGTCCTGGACGCCGGGATCATCAAAGACGAGTACACCCTCGGCTACACCTGGCACGGGGACGAGGGGGTCGGCTGGCGGATGGTCGAGCCGGGTCTCATGCTGTCCGGCCTGGAGGGCGGCTACCTCCTGGCGGACGCCGGGACCGGGACCGAGGTGACCTACGAGCTGACGGTCGCCCTCAAGGTGCCCATGCTCGGCATGGTGAAGCGGAAGGCGGAGAAGGTCATCGTCGACACGGCGCTGCGTGAGCTCAAGAAGCGCGTGGAGCGCGGATGAGCCCGCCCTCCGGGGCGGCGTACCGGGTACGGTCGAAGCAGGAGGAGACGATGACCGAGAAGACACCCCAGGGGTCGGCGGCCGAAGAGGCGCTGCGGCTGCTGGACGCGTTGCAGCAGCGGGTCGGCCGGGAGTTCGCCAAGGGTTTCATCAAAGGCGGCTTCGAAGGGTTCACCTCGCGAGGCTCCCGGACCCGCGGGGATGTGTGGAGCGAGGCGGTGAACGAGCCGGAGTACGGCGACGGCGAGTACATCTGCCGGGCCTGCCCGGTCTGCCGGGCGATCGCGGCGAGCCGTGGGTCCGGCCCCGACGTGGCCGATCAGGTGGCGTCGGTGGGGGGCGAGTTCCTGACCGCGGTACGAGGCGCGTTCGACGTGCTGACCAAGCCGCGCACCCAGCCCAGGACCACCGACGACGACGAAGACGACGGCCTCGGATAACGGGCCTCCCCCGCCCGGTGCCGTCCCTATCATCGGTCTATGTCGTTGACCATCGGAGTGGATGTCGGCGGGACCAAGGTCGCTGCGGGTGTGGTCGACGAGGAGGGCCGCATCCTGGAGAGGATCGGGCGCCTGACCCCCGCTCGGGATCAGGTCAAGACCGCCGAGACGATCTGCGAAGTGATCGTGGAGCTGGCCGGTCGGCACGACGTGGCGGCCGTGGGTCTGGGAGCGGCGGGCTTCGTCGACGAATCCCGGGCGACGGTCCGATTCGCCCCCAACCTCGCCTGGCGGGAGGAACCGCTGAAGCGGCGGGTCGAAGACATGGTCGGCCTTCCCGTCGTGGTGGAGAACGACGCCAACGCCGGGGCGTGGGGCGAGGCCAGGTTCGGGGCCGGCCGAGGCGAGGAGAACCTGGTCTGTGTGACGATCGGGACCGGCATCGGCGGCGGCCTCATCCTGGGCGGACGGCTCTACCGGGGCAGGTGGGGCATGGGCGGCGAGGTGGGGCACTTCCGCGTCGTCCCGGACGGCCGCCTCTGCGGCTGCGGCAACCGCGGCTGCTGGGAGCGGTACGCGAGCGGGTCGGCGCTCGGCCTCGAGGCGAAGGCGCTCGGCATGACCGAGTCCGGTGCGCAGATCACCGAGGCGGCGGCCGCGGGCCGTCGGGACGCGCTGACCGCCTTCGGCGTCGTCGGGTCGTGGATCGGCCAGGGGCTCGCCGATCTCGCCGCGCTCCTGGACCCCGGCTGCTTCGTGATCGGCGGCGGGGTGAGCGCCGCGGGCGACATCCTGCTGCTACCGGTACGGGAGGCCTTCGCGACCAGGCTCACCGGGCGCGCCCACCGCACCCTCGCCGAGATCCGACTCGCCGAGCTGGGGCCGGACGCCGGGCTGGTCGGCGCGGCGGACCTGGCCCGCTCCGGGTGACCTCGCCATGCTGATCAGGGTCGCCTCCTACAACATCCGGTCGATGCGGGACGACACGGCGGCGCTGACCCGGGTGATCCGTGCCATGCGGCCGGACGTCCTGTGCCTGCAGGAGGCGCCGAGGTTCGCCTTCTGGCGCCGGAAACGGGCCGGGCTGGCCCGCAGGACGGGCCTTGAGGTCGCGGTCAACCGCCGGAGCGGCGGTTTGGCGATCTTCACGTCCCCCCGGGTGCGGCTCGTCCACGGGGTGGGCCGTCCGCTGCGGCCGTTCGCCGGGCTGGAGCGGCGGTCGATCGCCGTCGCGGTCGCCGAGTTCGGGGGGCGCCGGATCGCCGTGGGCAATCTGCATCTGGATCTGGACGCCGCGGCCCGGTTCCACCACGCGGTCGAGGCGGTCTCCCTCCTGGACGGCCTGGGTGTTCCCACGGCGATCGCCGGGGATTTCAACGAGGAGGCGGACGGCTCCGCCCGTCGTTATCTCGCCCGGCGATTCACAGATGGCGACGGTGGGACGACTTTTCCGGCAGGATGTCCACATAAGCGGATCGACACCGTCTTCGCGGGACCTGAGGTGAGAATCCTCGCATGCGGGGTACCGGCTGCCGATCCTTCCGACCTGGCCGAGGCGAGCGACCATCTCCCGGTGCTGGCCGAGATTGAGCTGCGTAAGCCTGGATAGGGAACCTTTCACCGGCGTAGAGGACTGAAGGAGCGTGGTGCGGTCCGTCTGGGGAGACCGTGCCCATACGATGTTTCGTCACTGTGAGACCGTGGAGAACCAGGGGGAGGGGGACACGATGCCCGACGGCCGCCGCCGGACACCCGCTGTCCCGCTGAGACGGGTGGCCCCCGCGTGCGTGGTGGGCCTGTTGCTGGGAGGGCTCCTCGGCGGGCCGCTCATCCCCCCGGAACCGCCCGCACGGGGCAAGCCGCCGAACCGGATCCAAGCCGCGGCCGCGCCGGTTGCGCACGTACGGGCGGGGTCCGGGATCGACGGCTGGCAGCGGGTGGCGGTGACGGGGCTCCAAGCCAACAGCTCCCTCTCCGACGTCGTCGCGCTCGGCCCGAACAGCGTCTGGATCGTCGGCCAGCAGAACGTCTGGGACTCCTGGCAGAACCGGGCCGTGCTCTCCCGCTGGGACGGGACCGCCTGGTCGGAGGCGACGGTACGGGGTGACACCATCGGCGCGGACCACCTGCGGTCGATCGCCGCGGCTTCGCCGACGGAGCTGTGGACGGCCGGAGTGGCCCACGACGGCGGACCCTACCTGGCGCGGGGCGACGGCAACGTCTTCGACCGGGTGAACGCGCCCGTGCTCACCGCGACCGACTGGCTCGGCGCGGTCGCCGCCGTACCCGGCCGGATGGTGGCCGTCGGCAGCCGGGGGGACAAGACCCTTATCGTCTCCGCCGACGGCGGCTCCTGGAAGATCGCCGACCGGCCGCACGAGGGCACCCTGTACGGGGTCACCCTCACCGGCCGCGACTCCGGGTGGACCGTCGGGGACTCCGGGGATCGCCCGCTGATCATGCGGCTCAGCGGGAAGACCTGGCGCACCCAGCGGGTCCCCCTGGTGCGGAACGGCTTCCTGCGGGACGTCTACGCCGAGAGCGCCAAACGCGCCTGGGCGGTCGGCGGCGTCTACCAGGGGAACGGGCGATACCGCCCGCTGGTCATGAAATGGAACGGCAAGACGTGGTCCACGGTGAAGACGCCCGCCTCCGGCGCCGAACTGTACGGCGTGACGGGCGACGGCAAGGGACGCCTGTGGATCTCCGGGTACGACCCCGCCCGTCCGAGTCAGTCGTTCCTGCTCCGCCTGGACGGCAAGCGGTGGAGCACCCAGTACGGCAAGCCGATGGCGGGGAGCACCGCGGTACGGCTGCAGGCGCTGGCCCGGGTCCCCAAGACCGACGTCCTGTGGACCGTCGGGCACGTCGTCGACCGCATGGGCCGGTACGGCGAGCTCGCCGAGCGCTCGATCCGCAAGCGCCCTTCGGCCTGAGTTCCCGCGCCGGGGCGAGCGGGTTCAGACGACCGCGCCGTTGTCCCAGCCCGAGTCCTTGGGCGGCTCGTCGCCCATGTGCAGGACGAGCGTGATGAAGCCTCCGATGAAGGCGGCGATCGCGCCGAAGAGCGGCCAGCCGCCGAGCTCCCAGCCCAGCATCACCGAGAGCAGCAGGTAGGCGGGGCCGCCGAAGAGCGCGATCCAGGCGATCTTGGCTGTGACGTCCAGCGAGGGGAGCGGGGGAGGCGGCGGGGGGATGTAGTGACCCTCGTCGTCCTCGGTGTCGAACCCGGCCTCGTCGCCGTCCTCGGCCTCGTCGACCCGGCCGGGTGGGCCGGGCTCCACCAGCCGATCGGAGTCGGGGGCGTCTGAGGGCTTGGCTGTACGCCGGCTGGAGTCCGCGGCCACGTTCTCTCGCTCGGGCCACGGTGGTTCCCCGGCTGCCGGTTGATTGAAGGAGGCGACGATCTGGCGCCAGACCTCGTCCTCATCGCTTTGCGGCGTCACGTTGTCCGCTGGTCCCCCGTCACTGGTCTCTCTTCAAGGGTACCGACGCGTGCTCGCGAATGAATTCGAGGCTCCCCTCGAAGATCGCGGGCGCGTCGTTGTCAAGGGTGGCGACGTGATAGCTGTCGGGGCATTCGCGGATCGTCGCCGCGGGCAGCGCGGTGCGCAGAATGGCCACGCTTTCGGGCTTCACGACGTGGTCGTCGGGGCTGTGGAAGACGAGCACCGGCTGAGTGATCTTCCCAAGCTCGGCCGCGGTGATGGACCAGAGTTTGGGCAGAGTAGCCGCGGCCTTGACCGGCACCCGCTCGTAGGCGAGCTCGGCGACGCCCTCCTTCTTGATGTCCCCCGCCACCCCCGGGATGGAGGGGACGAGGAACTTCATCAGCATGGCGACCTTGAACAGCGGGCTGTCGGGGCGGAGCGAGGGGTTGACCACGACGACCCCGCGGATCGAGTCACCGTGCCGTTCCGCGAGGCGCAGCGCCATGCAGCCGCCGAGGGAGAGGCCCATGATGAAGATGTCGACGCACTTGCCGCGGAGTTCCCCGAATTCCCGCTCGACCTCGGCGTACCAGTCTTCCCAGCGGGTACGCGCCATCTCACGCCAGGTAGTACCGTGGCCCGGCAGGCGGGGGAGCGCGACCGTCAGACCGGCTTCGGCGAGATATTCGGCCCAGGGCCGGAGCGACTGTGGAGTTCCCGTGAATCCGTGGCACAGTAGGACACCGACTTCACCGCCTTCGTGATGGTACGGCTCCGCACCGGGTAGCAACGGCATCGAAGGTTCCTCCTCTCGGCTTGCCCGATGGTCGCACGATCCCGGGTGTAGGTGAAGGAGGCAGAAGGTGGGAAGATGGTGAAGGGTTCGCGGAGAGGGGTGGCGAGTGTTCTATTGGGTGGTTAAGGCCATTCTTAGCCCTTTCCTCCATTTTTTCTTCCGTCCCTGGTCGGAGGGGGTGGAGAACGTTCCACGGGAGGGTCCTGCGATCCTGGCCGGCAATCATCTGTCGTTCGCCGACCATTTCTTTGGCCCGCTTCAGCTTCCCCGTAAGGTTATCTCGCTCGGCAAGGCCGAATACTTCACAGGAACCGGCCTCAAAGGCTTCTTCACCAGGATTTTCTTTACCTTGGTGGGAACCGTGCCCATCGATCGCTCGGGCGGCAAGGCGAGCGAGGCCGCGCTCCGCACCGGGCTCCGGGTGCTCGGCGAGGGCGACCTGCTCGGCATCTACCCGGAGGGCACCCGATCCCCCGACGGCCGGCTGTACAAGGGGAAGACGGGCGTGGCCCGGCTGGCGCTGGAGTCACGGGTCCCGGTCATCCCGTGGGCGCTGGTCAACACCTTTGAGATGATGCCTCCCGGTCAGCTCATCCCCAGCCGCAAATGGCGGCCGGGGGTTCGCTTCGGCAAGCCGCTCGATTTCTCCCGCTATTACGGGATGGAGAACGACCGGCTCGTGCTTCGCGCGGTGACCGACGAGATCATGTACGCGCTGATGGAGCTCTCCGGCCAGGAGTACGTCGACAAGTACGCCACCTCAGCCAAGATCGAGATGCTCCGTAAGGCGAGGGAGGCCGCGTCCTCCTCTTAGGCTCCGCGGGTTCCTCTCAGGCTCCGTGGTTCCTCCTAGGCTCCGCCTCGCTTCCAGAAGGCGCGTCGTGCGGGCCGGGCCTGCGGCGGGGGCGTGGTGATCGAGGTGAGCAGGTCGACGGTCCGCTGCCAGAGCTCGTCGAGCCGGGCCTGATCCACGGCCGTGTGATCCTCACAGCGCAGCAGTTCCTCGGCGAGTGCGGCGAGTTCCGGGGCCGCTCCCGATCCGGCCAGGAGGGCCTGGAGCCTGGTGCCGAGGTCGGCGAGGTGGATCCGGCGGTCTTCCGGGTGGACTTCGCGGAGCAGGGTCAGCTCTTGGAAGATCGCGGCGTACACGGACGGGTCCAGGCCGACGGCTTTGCGTGTCCCGGGCCCCGCGGGTGCGGGCGCGGCCTGCCTCAGGGGGAGCGGTGCCCCGGCGGGGATCGGGCCGGCGCCTCCGGGGGGAGGCGGCGGGAAAGCTGCGTGCTTGGCCCGAGGCGGCGCGGGTGCCGCTCCGGGTGGGGCGATGCCGCTGAACGCCGCTGGCGCCGCTTCGGTGAAGGCCATCGGTGCGGCCATCGGCGGCATCGCGGAGTCGAACATCATCGGAGCGGGCGGTGCCCAGCCGCTCGGCAGTTCGACCGGCTGGATCGCTCGATGCCGCGGTCCGCCTTCCGCGGCGACACGGGTGTCCACCGCGACCAGTGCGGTGAACCGGCACAGCACCCCGAAGCGGAGTGAGGTGCGGGTGATGAGCTCCTCCAGGGAACGGTCACCCGCCACCGCGTAACGGTCTTCCAGATCCCGTAGGTAGGCGCGGGCCCAGATCACCGTCGCGGCCTTGTCCGCCGTGCGGACCGCGCCGACGACCCGTTCGAAGGCCTGTCCGTCCGAGGAGGTCCCCCGTACCCGGGCGGATTCCGGCGCCGCCCCCCGCCAGCGTCCGGAGACGACCAGCGGGACCCCGGGGAAGAGGTCGCCCATGCGGGTCGTGGTCTCACCGATCAGGCCCGGGGCGTCCACGGTGAGGCCGGTGACGAGCGGGGCCCCGATCCGCCGGTGGATGTGGTCCATCGCCTCGTCGAGCCGGTCCTCGGACTCGACGAGCTCGCAGCGACCCCGGCCCGCGGCCGCGAGTCTGCCCAGGAATCCCGCGTTCACCGCGCGGTCGATGCCGACCGTGTGGACGCGGATGCCGCGGAGATCGGCCCCGGCGAGGATCTGGTCCTCGTTGCCCACCTGCCCGTCGGTGACCAGGACGAGCACTCGGTCCCGGGTGGGGTCGTCGAGCAGCCGGACGCCCAGGGTCAGCGCCGCCAGCAACTCGGTGCCGCCCCGGGCGTCGAGCTTGGCCAGGTGTTCGACGGCCCGGAACCGGTGCCGGTCGGTGGCGGCCACCAGCCCGTCCTCGGGGCTTTCCACGACGTGGTCGAAGGAGAGCACGCCGAACCGGTCCTCCGACGAGAGGGTGTCCACGATTCTGGCGGCCGCGCGCCGGGCGGCGATCATCTTCCAGCCCTGCATGCTCCCCGATCGGTCGAGCAGCAGGACGACGTCACGTGGACGGCGGGTCGCGCCTTGGCGGGGCGGTACCAGGGTGAGGGTGAAGGTGCCCTCGTCGCCGTCCTCGTCGGGGGCGACGGCCAGCGAGCTCTGCTCGGCCTCGTCCAGGACCAGGCGGAGGATGAAGTCGCGGTCGAGCCGTTCCCCGGGCCGCAGCGAGATCGTGTTCCCGGTCACCTCGACCTCGTGCAGGCTGGAGCGGAGCTCCCGGACGGTCAGTCCCGCCGGGTCGAGCCGGGCCGTGAGGGAGAGGCGCACCGGGCTCGGGAACCCGGGCAGCAGGGTCGGCGGGGTGATCCGCGAGGCGTCCGGCACCGCGTCGGTGTCCCGGACGGTGCCGTCTCCCGCAGGGAGGTCGCCGAGCGGGACGCCGGGGATGTACCGGGGGGCGACCACGAGGGGGAACCGGAACGTCGCCGCGCCGTCCTCGTACGGCAACGGCTGGCTCAGCGTCAGATGGATGCCGACCCGCTCGCCCGGGAGGATGTTCCCGACCCGGATCGTGAAGACGTCGGGCCGTTCCTCCTCGGCGATGGCGGCGCGGCGTCCGGCGGCGAGGGCCTGGTCGTAGTCCTGCCTGGCCTCGCCGCGCTCTTTCAGCACGCCTTCCACGACCCGGTCGTCGGCCTCCATCCGCAAGGCGGTGACCGCGGCGCGGGGTGGGAGCGGGAAGATGTACGTCGCCTCCAAGGGCACGTCGAAGGGGTTGCGGAACATCTGGGTGACCTCGACGCCGGAGACGAGGCCGGTGATCCGGGCCTGGACGTCGAGGCTCTCCAGCGGCAGGTTGCCGCGATCCGTGGCGAGTGCGCCGAGTCCCGCGTCCGGTGTCGTGTCGCATTCGCCGGCCGGCAGCACGGTGACGATCATGAGCTGTTCCCTTCGGGGTTCTGAGCGACGTGGGGCTGCGAGGTGGGGTGCCGCGTGGGGGGTTCGTGGCCGAGTCGTCCCAGCCGGGAGAGCCGGTCGAGCAGGGGTCGCGCGGCGCTCACCAGAGCGGCCGTCTCGTCCGGGCCGAGTCGGGCACCCGGCCCGTCGAGGAGGAGGGTCACCCCGGGGGCGAGGCGTATCCCCTGAACCAGCCGCTCGTCATGGGTCTCCGGTGTCGCCCCGGGGGCGACCCGGACGGTACGCGGCGGCCCGCTCCAGGTGACGTCGGGGGTGGCCGAGGCGGACTCGGACGATGCCGCCGGCCCGGCCCGGCCCGGTTGATTCCAGGCGAAGTCCGGCACGGCCGACGCGGGTCCGGCGGACGTGGCCGGTGCGGAAGGCTCGGCGTTGCCGGGAGCGGCCTCCGGGAACGGGACGGGGTGGGTCGGCCCGTGCCAGCCGACGTCCGGCGCCCCGGCGGGGTCGGAGCCCCACTCGAAGACGGGATCGGTGAAGTCGAAGACGGGTCCGGCGGGCGCCTCGGGAGGTGCGGGCGGCCTGGCCCAGAAGCGGCCGGGTGCGGCCCGGGGCGCGGCGGACGGGGAGGGGTCGTCGTACCGGGGGACACGGGCGACGGATTGCAGGACCGCGTCGGTCGCCCCGGCGAGCTCCGCCTGGATGTCGGAGATCTTCCGCCCTTGGGCCTGCCGTCGTTTGACGGCGACGAGCTGGAGAAGGTGCCGAGGGCCGTACAGCGCGGTCCGCCCGCGCCGGGCCAGGGGCGGGTCGACCAGGCCGATCGTGACGTACCACCGGACCAGTCGCTCGCTCGGCAGGTCCTTGACCCTGCCGCTCCCCCTGCCGTCGCCGGACGGGCCCCGCGCGTCCGGGGTCTCGGTCGCATGCGCGTCGGAGGACCGGGTCGCCTCGCCCGTGAGCGCGGCCCCGGCCTGCTCCACCAGCTCTCCGATCGTCCATTCCATACTGCAATGATGGCACTGCAATCATTGCAGTGTCAATGCCGGGTCCGAGTCGCCCCCGGCCGCGGACCGGCCCGTCCCGCGATCGGCCGGGTGCGGGCGACGGCGCCGATCGGCCGCGCGGCCACCAAGATCACTCAAGCGTGGCCCGTACCCCTGACGTCGTCGCGTCGTCCGCCCCCGGCCGGGAGGGGTCACAGGAGGCGGTCGGCGACGGGGGCGATCTCGGGATCGGCGGTGAGCAGGTCGCGGAGCGCGTCCCAGCGGGCGTGCTCGTCGTCGGCGCCTTCGGCGGCGGGGTCGCGCGGGGAGTCGAGCCCGGCGTCGTCGAGCGCCGCGCACCATTTCCGGTCGTCCTTGGACGCCGCCGCCTCCTCCAGCCGGGTGAGGGTGCTGACCTCGCCGTCCGGCCGTGAGGTGAGCCGGCTCAGCAGGTGCGGCCAGCGGATGGTCAGCGCGGCGAGCTTGGCCAGGGCGGTGTCGGCGGGGCGGGGGGTTCCGGCGAGGCTCTGCCGGTAGGTGACGTAGGAGTAGAAACGGAAGACGTTGACATAGCGCTTGAGCTCACGCGGGTTGCTGAGGGCGAGGGCGGGGAGGGCGCTCTCCACCGCGTCGTAGGCCCGCTGGTCGCTGTAGATGTCGTCGAACACCCGGTCCGCCGCGAGCCTGGTCTCCCGGGCGAGCCCGCCGAGCGCGTCGGGCCCCGGGCGCAGGCCGAGGTGGCGTTGCGCCTGGTGGGCGACCCGGTCGAGGGTGTCGCCGGTGGGGGCGAGGGCGCGGATGGCGATCTCCAGCCGTTCGACGAGGGCCGGATCGGGGGTGGAGACCTCGTCCCGGACCGCGCGGGGGCCCACCGGGCGGCCCGTGGGGGTGGGTCCGGTGGCGGGTCCGGCTGCGGACCCCCCGGGCCGCGCCGGGGCGGCGGGCGCCACCCCGAGGAGCGCGCGCACATAGGCGGAGGCCTGGGATTCGACCGGAGGCAGCGAGAGCGGAAGCTGGACGATTTTCTCCAGGAAGCGCCAGCCGAGGCCGGACCGGCCGTCCCGATCGCCCGAGCGCAGGTTCCCGGCGAGGTCCGGGTGGGCCGCCTCGATGTGGGCGGCGACGAGTTCGGGCTCCATCGCCAGCACGAAGACGCAGCCGGGGAAACCGCCCGCGAGGAAGAGGTTGATCGCCTCGATGACCTGGGCGACGGTGTCGGACGCGCAGCGGTCGAGGTCGTCCACGAAGATCACCAGAGGCCGGTCCTCGGTGGCGACGAGCTTGAGCACCCGGCGCATGTCGGTCTGGACCAGGTGCAGGAACCCGGTCCGCGCCCGGTATCCGGGCTCAAGGATCAGGTTGCCGAACACGTCGGGCTGCTGGACGAGCCGCCCGAACACCGTACCCGCGGACTCGGAGAGGAACCGCGCGAGCCGTACCCCTCCCGCCACCAGGACGGCGAGCGCCCCGCCGACGCCGACCCCCGCCGCGGTCTGGTCCAGCGCGGCGGTGAGGCCAGGCAGGACGACGCCGAGGGTGAGGCTGCCACCCGCCAGGACGAGTGTGACGACGAGGGCGAGGAGCGCGGGGAGGAGCCGGGAGGCGGCGAGCCGGTAGGCCCGCCCGCGTACCTCGTCGCGGTCGATCCGCGCGAGGTTGAGTTCGAGCCAGAATCGCTCCCGGTCGGCCACGGGGAGCCGCTCCACGACCTGGCTGACGATCTCGTGGGCGAGCCCGGACCAGACCTGCTCCCCGGTCTGGTACATCCACGGGTTGAACCAGACGGTGGGCCGCCAGCCGGGCTGCTCCACCTCGGGTTCAGCACTTCGGCCGGGCGCTTGCTCAAAAGAGGACGGGCGGCGGAGCAGCCGGAGCACCTCGCGGTTGGTGACGGCCCTCCGGGAGCTTGTGGTGAAGGCGATCCGGCCTGCGGCCCCGACGGACGCGCCGGGGTCGAGCAACTCCTGGATCATGCGCATCAGCGAGGTCTTGCCGGAGCCCCACGGGCCGTGGATCCCGATGGTGAGCGGGGGCCGGGTCTCGGGGGAGCGGATGAAGGCGGTGATCGCCTCCGCGTGGACGCGGTGGCCGAGCTGGTCGGCGGTGGTCCAGCGGTCGGGGGTGAGCAGGGCCCGGGGGCAGGGGGCCCGGCGTCCGGCCCGCCGGCGCCGCATGCGCAGGCTCAGCTCCGGCAGGACCTCGGGTTCCACCGCGGACAGCAGCGCGGCGGCGAACACCCGCGTGCTCGGGTCCGGCGCCGGGGCGAGCCCCCACCGGCACAGTTCGTCCCACGCGGCGTCGGCGTCGGCGTCGAGCATCACGTGCGCGACCTCGGCGGTGAGTTCCTCGTTCTCGGGCAGCAGCGCGGATCGCCGCAGCAGCGCCTGGGCCGCCGGGCTCAGCCGCTCGTGGTAGAGGGTGTGGAGTACGGCGCCCACCCCGGGGTCGTCGGTCAGCCCGAGTTTGCGCAGCAGCTCTCGGTGGGACGCCCCGTGCGGCGGGAGGTACGGCGGCAGCGCGGGTACGGCGCACGCCTGGTGGTCGAGCAGGAACGGCCTGCGGCTCGATCCCGCGAGCCTGCCCATCGCGTACGCGTGCAGATCCGCCACGGTGATCACGCCGTCGGCGTCGGTGTCGGCCGCTCCCGAGACGACGCCTTCGGCGATCACCTCGGTCAGCGAGGGGGCCGCGGGGTCGGCGGTCGCCGCCCGGGTGGACAGGGCGGTGGAGAGGACGGCGGCGGCGACGGGCGGGTCACCGGGGACGTCGAGGCGGCGCACCCCGTCGCCGAGGCCGTCCGGGCCGGTGTCCACCAGCCAGCCGAAGTCGACGACGAGCAGGAGCGCGGCGGCCGGTGTGCGGTCCGTCTCCGCGCTGAACTCGCGCATCAGGGTCACGAAGTCGCGGGAGTTGAGCCCGGTGGAGCCGGAGACGCGTACGAGGAGCAGGTCGCCGGGCTCGGCGCCGGCCAGGAACGCCGCCGTCCTGGCCCGTTCCTCGGCCCCGGTGACCGGGGGCACGGTCTCGACGGCGAAGCCGCGCACGGCGAGGGCCGCGGCGAGCCGCCGGCCCGCTTCGTCCGGGCCCGGCGCGTCGGTGAGGATCAGCGCCCGATACGCCCCTGTGATCTGCGACATCGCCTTGGACTCTAGGCGCGCCGCGTCGGCCGGGCCGGGTGATTTGCCGGATCTTGCCCTCGCGCTGTGATCCTTTTCTGCGGGATGTTCCCGTGGACTTTATGACGTATTCCCGCCAAGTTCGCGGAGGGGTCCTACCGTGGACGCCGAGGAGGTTTCGATGAACCGTTCCACGCTGCGAAGCCCCGGAGTCCTGCGCGGCAACCCCGTTCCCGTCGTCGGGGCGCTCTGGCGGGCGGCGCATCTCGCCGGGTCCGGTTCCTCGTCCGGCCCCGGCCCGTACGGTCCGCTGTGCACACCGGACCGGCACGGACTCGCCCTGCCGTGGGGGTTCACCGCCAAGGTCGTCGCGGCGAGCGGCCACCGGGTGGGCGGGCTGACCTGGCCGGCCGCTTCGGCGGCGGGGGCGTGCCTGCCCGACGGGCCCGGCTGGGTGTACGTCTCCAACGCGGCGGCCCCCGTGCTCGGCGGGGTCTGCGTGATCCGGTTCGGCGCCGAGGGGACCCCGCGGGGGGCCTGCCGGGTCCTGTCGGGGACCGATCGCAACCGGGCGGGCGGGCCGACACCCTGGCGGACCTGGCTTTCGGCGGAGGACACGGCGCGCGGGCGCCTGTTCGAGACCGATCCGTACGGCGTCCACGCGGCGATCCCCCGGCTGGCGACGGGACGGTTCCGGCGCGGGGACCTCGCCTGCGACCCGGAGCGGGGCACCGTCTACATGGTGGAGGACGAGCCGGACGGATGCCTCTACCGTTTCCGCCCCGCCATCTGGGGCGACCTCTCCAGCGGCGTGCTGGAGGTGATGGCCGGGCCGCCCGGATCCCCGGCCGCGGTGCGCTGGGAGCGGGTGCCCGACCCCTCGGCCTCCTGCGAGCCGCTCCGGGCCCAGGTGCCGGCGGCGCGGCGCTTCGACGGCGCGCGGAGCCTGCACCACTCCGCCGGGGTCTGCTACTTCGCGGCGGGCGGCGACGGGCGGGTCTGGGGGTACGACACGCGCGCCGCGCGGCTCGACGTCGTGTACGACGCGCACACCGCGGGCGGCTCCCCGGCCGCCGGGCTGAGGATGCCGGACCTGCTCGTGGCCGACGACGCCGAAGGCGGAGTCCGGGCCGACACGGTGACCGGTACGGGCGGCGCCGCGCCCTTCCTGGAGCTGACCGGGGAAGACCGGCCGGGGATCGAGGACATGACGTTCTCCCCGGACGGCCGCCGCCTTTACCTGGCCACCCGGCAGGCCGTCTACGAGATCTCGGGCCCGTTCCCGGGCGAATGAGGGTCAGGCCCAGGACTTGGCGCGTTCGACGGCCGAGCGCCACCGGGCGTACCCGTCCCCGTCCCGGGCCTGCCGGGCCGAGGGCTCGAAACGCCGGTCCAGGCGCCAGGTCTGGCGGAGTTCGGCGACCGAGGACCACACCCCGGTGCCGAGCCCCGCGAGGAACGCCGCCCCGAGCGCCGTGGTCTCCTGGATCTCGGGCCGCTCCACCGGGCTGCCCAGCTGGTCGGCCTGGAGGGACATGAGCAGGTCGTTGCCGCTCGCCCCGCCGTCCGCCTTGAGCACGGGGACGCTCAGTCCCGCCTCCCCGGTCATGACGTCGACGACGTCGCGCACCTCGAACGCGATCGCCTCCAGGGTCGCCCGGACCAGGTGGGCCCGGGTCGTTCCCCGGGTGACCCCGATGATCAGGCCGCGGGCGTCCGGGTCCCAGTGCGGGGCGCCGAGCCCGGTCAGCGCGGGGACGAAGACGACGCCGCCCGAGTCGGGCACGCTCCGGGCGATCGCCTCCGACTGGGGCGCCGCGTCGATCAGGCCGAGGCCGTCGCGCAGCCACTGGACGGCCGCGCCGGTCACGAAGACGGCGCCTTCGAGGGCGTAGGTCAGCTCACCGGCGGGGTTCTCCCAGGCGACGGTGGTGAGCAGCCCGGCCTCCGACCGTACCGGCGTGTTCCCCGTGTTGATGAGCACGAAGGAGCCGGTGCCGTAGGTGCACTTCACGTCCCCGGCGTCGAAGCAGGTCTGGCCGAAGAGCGCGGCCTGCTGGTCGCCCGCGATCCCGGCGATCGGGAGGCGCAGGCCGAAGAACTCCCCGGGGTCGGTGCGGCCCGCCTCGCCGTAGGAGGGCACGATCCGGGGGAGCGCCCGGTGCGGTACCCGGAAGAGCTCGCACAGCTCGGGCGACCACTCTCCGGCGACGATGTCGAACAGCAGGGTCCGCGAGGCGTTGGAGGCGTCGGTGACGTGCACGGCCCCGCCGGTGAGCCTGCTGACGAGGTAGGAGTCGACGGTCCCGAAGACCACGCGGCCGTCCTCGACCCCCTCCCAGACCCGCGGCTCGTGGTCGGCGATCCAGGTGAGTTTGGTGGCGGAGAAGTACGGGTCGAGCCGGAGCCCGCTCAGCTCGGCGACCCGGCTCTCGTGCCCCTGCTCCTTGAGGGCGGAGCACAGGGCGGTGGAGCGCCGGTCCTGCCAGACGACGGCGCGCCGCGGCGCCGCCAGGGTCCTGCGGTCCCACAGGACGACGGTCTCCCGCTGGTTGGTGATCCCGATCGAGGTGGGGGGCGTGCGGGCGTGTTCGAGTGCGGTACAGCACGCGCTCAGCGTGGCCTGCCAGATCTCCTCCGGACCGTGTTCGACCCACCCGGGCCGGGGAAAGTGCTGAGTGAACTCCTGGTAGCCGCGGGAGTCGATCCGTCCGTGCTCGGTCACGACCAGGGCGGTGACACCGGTGGTCCCCGCGTCGATCGCCAACACACTCATAGAGGCTCCGATGGTCTAGACCACTGGCTCCCGGCTCGGGCAGAATGCTCGTCGGGTCTTAACAGTCTTACCGGGTGGATATGGAAAGGAACATGCTATGCGGATCGGAGTGCTGACCGGGGGTGGTGACTGCCCAGGGCTGAACGCGGTCATCAGGGCCGTCGTCCGCAAAGGGATCAAAGAGTACGGACATGAGTTCGTCGGATTCCGGGACGGCTGGCGCGGGCCGCTCGAGGGGGAGACCCGGGAGCTGGACATCGCGGCGGTCCGCGGCATCCTGCCGCGCGGTGGCACGATTCTCGGCTCGTCGCGGACCAACCCCATAAAGATCGAGGGCGGGGTCGACCGGATCAAGGACAATCTGGCCTCGCTCGGCGTCGACGCGTTGATCGCCATCGGCGGGGAGGACACCCTGGGCGTCGCCACCCAGCTGCACGACCTCGGCGTCAACGTGGTGGGTGTGCCCAAGACGATCGACAACGACCTCGGCGCCACCGACTACACCTTCGGGTTCGACACGGCCGTCAACATCGCCATGGAGGCGATCGACCGTCTGCACACGACCGCCGAGTCGCACCACCGGGCGCTGATCGTCGAGGTCATGGGCCGGCACGCGGGCTGGATCGCGCTCCACGCCGGGATGGCCGCGGGCGCGAACGCCATCCTCATCCCGGAGAACCCGTTCGACGTCGAGAAGGTCTGCGAGTACGTGCGGAACAGGTTCCAGAGCCGGTACGCGGCGATCGTCGTGGTGGCCGAGGGCGCGCACCCGCTGGAAGGGCAGATGTCGCTGTCGCACGGCGAGCTCGACTCCTTCGGCCACGTCCGCCTCGGCGGGATCGGCGAGTTCCTCGCCCGCGAGATCGAGAAGCACACCGGCAAGGAGGCCAGGACCACCGTCCTCGGCCACATTCAGCGCGGGGGCACCCCCACGGCCTTCGACCGGGTCCTGGCGACGCGCTTCGGCCTGCAGGCGATCGACGCGGCGCACGAGCGGGACTTCGGGAAGATGGTGGCGCTGCGGGGCACCGACATCGTCCGGGTCCCGCTCATCGAGGGGACCAAGGAGCTGAAGACGGTTCCGATCGAGCGCTACCGGGAGTCCGAGGTCTTCTTCGGCTGATCGGCCGGGCCGGTCTGGTCCACCGGCTCGAACAGGGAAGTCCGTGCCGAGGTGGCGCCCTGCCGGTGCGCACCCGGCCGGCCTTCCCGGACCGGCCTGCCGGTCCGGGTGTCGGCGGGCGGACCGGGCCTGCCGGCCGCCGGGGGCCGTACCTCCTGTTCGGCGAGTCGCCGCCGGGCTTCGATCCGGTCGAGCAGGTCGGCCTCCTCCCGCAGCTCCGATTCGCTGGGCGTGAGGAGCACCGTGGTGAGCAGGCCCACGGTGAGGACGCTGATCCCGACGATCAACGGGAGCAGGAAGTCGGTCGAGTCGGCCCCCGTGGGCTGTCCGAGCGACTCGTCGATGCCGACGCTCATGGCGGACATCCCCGTGTAGTGCATCCCGCTGATCGCCACCCCCATGATCATCGCGGCTAGAACGGTCCACACCAAGCCCCGGACGCGCAGGGTGAACCAGAGGGCGACGGTGCTGGCGACGACGGCGATGACGCACGAGGCGATCACCAGCAGCGGGTCGTAGCCGACGTGTCCCGGCATGTTGAGGGCGGCCATCCCCAGGTAGTGCATGCTCGCGACGCCGGCTCCCGCGATCAGGCCGCCGACGAGCAGGGCCGGGCGCCTGCCCCCGCCGTAGGTCAGGATGACCAGGCCCACCCCGACCACGACGATCGCCACCACCGCGCTGGCGACCGTGACGGGCACGTCGTACCGGATCGGGACCCGGTCGACCGAGAAGCCGAGCATGGCGATGAAGTGCATCACCCAGATCCCGGTCCCGCCGATGCAGATCGCTCCCCAGATCAGCCAGCGCAGCCGGGCGCCGCCGCGCATGCCCCTGGCCCGTGAGGTGAGCAGGAGACCGAGCAGGGAACCCAGTGTCGACATGAGGTACGCGAGTACCGGCGTCAACAGCCCATACGCGAAATGGTTGATATGTCCCATTATCAGTCACCTTGGCACTTGTTCTGTGTGATTGAAGCATTCTGTCGTTACTGACGCCTGAGTGGCGACCCGGGGTTACCGGCACGACCTGGGGCTGTCTTGGGGATACATTTAGACACCGGGAAGTTTCCGCCGGAGCGCGGGCGTTGCACCGACCAGAGGACCCCCGTCCCCGCACTCGCATCGGTGTGCGATCCCGGCTCCGGCCGTGCTCTCTCCGTCAGTCTGTGAGGTATCCCCGTGTCCGTCGCGACCAAGCTGAGCGAGCCCTGCGTGCTGCTCAAACTCGGCGAAGTGGTCCTGAAAGGCGGGAATCGCGAGCTTTTCGAGCAGCGGTTGCAGGCCAACCTGAGGAGCGCGCTCAAGCCGTTCGGGATCAAC
Source organism: Rhizohabitans arisaemae (assembly GCF_025996515.1). Taxonomy (GTDB): domain Bacteria; phylum Actinomycetota; class Actinomycetes; order Streptosporangiales; family Streptosporangiaceae; genus Rhizohabitans; species Rhizohabitans arisaemae. The sequence continues at coordinate 1,062,704 of NZ_BLRH01000009.1, read as the reverse complement.
GTCGACCTTCGGCAGCGGCACGGGGTGATCGTCCTGCTCCTCCCGGCGGGCACCTCGGTCGAGATCGCCGAGCAGATCGCCGCCCGGGTCTCCGACGTGATGGGCCTGGTCTGGGTCCACCGGGCCTGGCGGGTGCCCAAGGACCCCGACGCGCTGGTCGCCGCCGCGCTCGAACTCCTCGAAGGGCGCGAGGACGTCGCGCGGAAGGTGAGCTTCGCGGTCCGGTCCCGCCGCCGGGACAAGCGGTTCCCCCTCACCTCGACCGAGATCGACCGGCTGGTCGGCGGGATAATCAACGACGTGCACGGGCTCCCCGTGGACCTCTCCACGCCCGAGCTCACCGTCCAGATCGAGGTGGACCGGGACGAGGCGTTCGTCTTCACCGGCGGCCTGGCCGGTCACGGCGGGCTGCCGGTCGGGATCAGCGGCCGGGCCCTGGTGCTCATGTCCGGGGGGATCGACTCGCCGGTGGCGGCCTACCGGATGATGCGGCGCGGCCTGCGGGTGGACTTCCTCCACTTCTCCGGCATCCCCTTCACCGGACCGGAGTCGATCTACAAGGCGTACGGGCTGGTGCGGGAACTCGACCGGTTCCAGGGCAACTCCCGGCTGTACGTCGTCCCCTTCGGCAAGGCGCAGCAGTCGCTGAAGTCCTCGGGTGAGGACCGGCTCCTGGTGGTCGCGCAGCGCAGGCTGATGCTGAAGACGGCCGCCCGGGTCGCCCGGCGCCTGCGCGGAAAGGCCCTCATCACCGGGGACTCGCTCGGCCAGGTGTCGTCCCAGACCCTGCAGAACATCACCGCGCTGGACGACGCGGTCTCCATGCCCATCCTGCGTCCGCTGATCGGCATGGACAAGACGGAGATCATCGCCGAGGCGCGCCGGATTCGCACCCTGGGCATCTCCGAACTCCCCGACCAGGACTGCTGCACCATGCTCGCCCCCCGGCGGGTGGAGACCAAGGCGAAGATCGACGACCTGCGCCTCATCGAGAAACGCCTGGACGCCGACGAACTCGCCTCCCGCCTCGCCGGATCCGTCCAGGAATACCACCCGGTCTGCGGCTAATGCGGCTTAGGCCGGATACGTGCAGGCAGTCTGCCCGTTAGGCTCGCATCGTGGGAACCATTCAGATCCGGAACGTCCCGGAAGCGACGATATTGGAACTGAAGGCCCGTGCGGAGCGAGCAGGCCGGTCGCTCTCGGCCTACCTGCGAGAACTCCTGAACGAGGAGGTCTCCACCCCGCCGATCGGCGAGGTGATGGCCGGGATCGCGGCGAGTGAGCCGATCCCGTACGACCCGGACTTCATCCGGGAGACCATCCGTGACGGCCGCCTGTGAGCACCTCTTTCATTGTCCGGCCAATCAGGTAGGCGGCAACCTGCCGCGGCCGACCGGTCGGATGGGTGCGCCGGAATCCGGGGGCGGGGAACGAACGCCGTACGGCCGGGGGCTCGTGGCCACCGGCCGTACGGGATCAAAATGTCGCGCGGTCACGCGGAGGGGAGCCGGGAGCGGGTGGCTCGGTCAGACCGCGGCGGGGGTGGGCTCGGGGGTCGGGGTCGCGGTGCGGCCCATCAGCGGCGGGAACTGGCGCATGATCCTGGCGAGTTCCCGAAGGTCCCCGTCGACCAGTGCCTGCGGGCCGTCGCAGAGGGCCGTCTCCGGGTGCGGGTGGACGTCGATGATGACGCCGTCCGCGCCGACCGCGATCGCCGACCGGGTGAGCGGCAGCACCAGGTCCCGGCGGCCGCCCGAATGCGACGGGTCGATGATCACAGGCAGGTGGGAGAGCCGCTGGGCGACCGGCACGGCCGAGACGTCGAGCGTGTTGCGGGTCGCGGTCTCGAACGTCCGGATCCCCCGCTCGCACAGGACGATGTCGAGGTTGCCGCGCTGGGCGATGTACTCGGCCGCCATCAGCCACTCCTCGATCGTGGCGTTCATGCCGCGCTTCAGCATGACCGGCTTGCCCGCCGAGCCGACCGCCTGCAGGAGGGCGAAGTTCTGCATGTTGCGGGTGCCCACCTGGAGCATGTCGGCGTAGGAGGCGACCAGGTCGACGTCGTGGGCGTCGACCACCTCGGTCACGATCGGCAGGCCGGTCTCGGCCCGTACCTCGTCCAGAATCCGCAGGCCGGCCTCGCCGAGACCCTGGAAGGCGTACGGCGAGGTGCGCGGCTTGTAGGCGCCGCCGCGCAGCAGCGAGGCGCCCGCGGCCTTGGCCATCACCGCGGCGTCCAGCGTCTGCTCCGGGGTCTCCACCGCGCACGGACCGGCGATCAGCGTCACCGTGTCCGGTCCGATGAGGACGCCGCCGACGCTCACCGAGGACCGGTCGGGATGGTTCTCCCGGCTCACCAGCTTGTACGGCGTGGAGACGCGCATCACGTCCGCGACGCCGTTCATGCCGCGCAGGTTCAGTGCGCTGAACTGGGTCAGGTCTCCGATGAGGCCGATGACGGTGCGGCGCACGCCTCTGCTGACGAACGCCTCGCCGCCGGCCGCGCCGACCAGTGAGACGAGCGCCTCGATATCGCTGTTTGTGGCCTCAGGGGCCATGACGATGACCATGTCTGTCCACTCCCGCTCATAGTTTCTCCACGTGATGCGCGTCCGGGTGCCGTGCCGGCCTGCCGATGAAACGACGAAGGCCCCGGGTCGGAATCCGAACCCGGGGCCTTCGCTCATCAGCCTGTCAGCGCAGCGTCTGATGGCGAGCGGTCCGCCCAGCGGGTCCGTCGCCATACCAATAAAACCAGAACGCAGTACGCATCGATTGAAAGAATACCGTACGGCGGTCAAAGCCGGACCCGGTGGGGGCCGGCGCGGGGGCTTGGGGGACAGTGGCAGGATGACCCCTGTGATGTGTCATCCCGGGAGACCGGTCTCCCGGACCCCCCGGCGGCGCGCCCCGAGGTCGTCCGTCCCGCCCGCCGGTCTCGTGCGCGGGATCGGGCGCCCGTGAGCGAGGAGCCGGAGAACCGCCTGCCACCCGGGCAGTACGTCCCCCGCGGACGCCCGGTGATCCATTACGGGCGGGTGCCGCGGTTCAACCCGGACACCTGGATCTTTCAGATCTTCGGCGCCACGGCCTCCGGGAAGGAGCACCGCCTCTCCTGGCCGGAGTTCGAGCGGCTGCCCAAGAGGACCGTTTTCGCGGATTTCCACTGCGTGACCAGGTTCTCCATCATGGGCAACGAGTGGTGCGGAGTCTCTCCCGCCACCCTCCTGGAGCTGGCTCCGCCCGCGCCCGGCGTACGGCATGTGATGGTGTGGGGGGAGTACGGCTACAGCGCGAACATGCGGCTGTCCGACTTCGTCGCGGACGACACCCTGTTCGCTCTCGAACTCGACGAGAATCGGATCACGCCGGAGCGGGGGTTTCCCCTCCGCCTCGTCGTCCCGCGGTTGTACGCCTGGAAGAGCGTCAAGTGGGTGCGCGCCCTGGAGTACCTCACCGAGGACCGGCGGGGGTTCTGGGAGGAGCGCGGCTACCACAACCTCGCCGACCCGTGGCGGGAGCAGCGGTACTCCTATCAGGAGGAACCCGGCGACGGACCCCTCTAGTTCCATTACACAGGGCTATTGTTTGATTGCCTTGTGTGACGGATCGCTTGCGGGCGCCCGGGTGGGCGGTGCAGCGTGGGGGGCATGTTTCGTGTCCTCGCGGTCGACGATGAGGCCCCCGCGCTGGATGAGCTCGCCCATCTGCTGCGGCGCAACCCCCGCATCGAGCGGGTGGAGACCGCGACCTGCGGCGTCTCGGCGCTCAACACCCTGATGCGGATCTCCGCCGAGGGTGGGCGGCTGGACGGTGTCTTCCTCGATCTCCGGATGCCCGGCCTGGACGGTCTGGACTTCGCCAGACTGGTCGGCGGATTCCCCGACCCGCCCCGCCTGGTGTTCGTGACGGCCTACGACGACGCCGCGGTGCAGGCGTTCGAGCTGGCGGCGGTCGACTACCTCCTCAAGCCGGTGCGACCGGAACGTCTGGCGGAGGCGGTGCGCCGGCTCGGCGGGCAGAGGTCGGTGTGGGAGGCCGGACGGGACGACCTGATCCCGGTGGAGCTCGGCGGGCGGATCCGGTTCGTCGACCGGCAGGCCGTCTGGTACGCCGAGGCGCAGGGCGACTACGTCCGGCTGCACACGGCCGAGGGGAGCTATCTGGTGCGGATGTCGCTCGCCGCGCTCGCCAGGCGGTGGGGGGGCGACGGTTTCCTGCGCATCCATCGGAGCACCCTGGTTTCCGCCAGGCACGTCGCCGAGCTCCGTTTCGACGGCGGACGGGCGTGGGTCCAGGTGGGGGGCGAGCTGCTCTCGGTCAGCAGGCGGCACACCCGCGAGGTGCGGGAGCGACTGGTGCGCAGGTTTCGGTTGCAGGGGCGGCGGGATTGATCCCGGCCGAATCCCCGTCGAGCCCCGATCCGGTGCGGGGCCTGCACGTCCCCTGGATACCCTTCAGCGCCTATCTCGACCGTTCGTCGCAGAGAAACCACCGTTCATCCGTCGGAGACCATCCGTATATCGCTAACTATCCGCCGCTTGTCGCGCGGGCCGGAATCCGGGTATCACCGATGTGATCACACATCGTAGTGTTGTCGAGTCGGTGGACTACACCGCGTGATCGGGGGAGCGGGCCGCGCCACGTCAACGGGTCAGTGGCGGGGCGCGACCGGATACGCGGACCGACGGTGGTTCTCCGCCGCGATGCCGCGTCAGGCCTCGTGGTGGTGCCTGGGGAGCGCCGACCGCGTCGGGCGGTGAATCACCGGCTGCCGGGCCCCTGTTCGGGGCGGGGCTCGGCGGTTTTTTTCGTCGTGACGGGGTGTCGGAGGACCGAGGGGCCCGGCCTCAACGGGGGCGGCCGGGTCGAGCACCCCGTCGCACCGCGATCAGTCGCGGAGCTTCTTCAGCAACGCCACGTCCTTGGCGTGCGTCTCGGCCTTGCCGGGGGTCTCGATCACCATCGGCGTGAACTTCGACACCGGGTGCCGCATGATCTCGGCGAAGGCCTGCTCCCCGATGTGACCGGCGCCGATGTTCTCGTGGCGGTCCTTCTTCGAGCCGCAGACGTCCTTGGAGTCGTTGGCGTGGATCAGCTTGAGCCGTCCCGGAGCCACCTCGTGCAGGGCGTCCAAGGTCTGCCCGACCCCGTCCTCGGCGGCGAGGTCGTGCCCGGCCGCGAAGACGTGACAGGTGTCCAGGCAGACCCCCGCCCGGGGGTGGTTCTCCAAGGCCGCAAGGTAGGGCCCGAGGTCCTGCACGGTGGCGCAGAGCACCTGCCCCTGCCCCGCCATGGGTTCGAGCAGGAGATCCGGACCGTCGTCGGGGATCTCCTCCAGCAGCGGGAGCAGGTGCTCGTGGAGCTGGCGCATCGCCGCTTCCTTCGACTGGCTCACCGCGGACCCGGTGTGCACCACCACGCCCTTGGCGCCGATCTCGGCGCCCCGGCGCAGCGTGTACCGGACGACCTCGACGGAGCTTTCGAGGGTCGAGGGGTTGGGTGAGCCGAAGTTGACCAGATAGCAGGCGTGCACGAAGGCCGGCACGGCGGACTCCCGCAGCTTGGCGTCCTCTTCCGGATGCGCGGGCGGCAGAGCCCAGCTTCTGGGGTTGGTGACGAAGACCTGGATCGTCTCCGCGCCGATGGAGTCCGCGTAGCGCAGGCCACCGGTCGCCAGTCCGCCGCTGACGGAGACGTGTCCGCCGATGAGAGGTGTCGATGCCATAGTCACCTCAGCTTACGGGTCCCGGTTACGATCCGGTCAGGTACTCCGCGCCGCGTTGTGCTGGGTCGCCTTGGCGTTCGAGCCGACGGAGAACGGGCCGCTGATCGTCCCGCCGCTCATCATCACCCCGTGGTTGTTGACGATCTCGGCGGCCCGCTGCCGGTAGCCGGTCGTGTCCACGTCACGCTCTTCCAGGAAGTCGAGCACGGCCTCGGTGAGCCGCTGCTCGATGAGCTTGGTGTACTTGGTCACGTCCAGGGCCTGCATGTAGGTCTGCAGGTCGCGGGCCGCGCCGAGCTCCCGGACGCTGAGGACCGCCCCGTAGGGATAGACCAGGGACTCGCTCGGCTCCTTGGCCGTCGCCCGTTCCCTGGCGAGCTGAAGGCCGGTGCGGATGAGGCGGGGCAAGGCGGCCACGATGTCGCGGAGCATGTGAAGCTTGACCGCCTTGACGGCTTCCCAGGCGATCCGGGCGGGGGTCATCCTCGGCAGGTCGTCCACGACGTGGTAGTGGTTCGCGACCGGGGGGAGCACGGTGACCACGAACTGGGTGTAGAGCATCCGGCCTTCCACCGCCAGGTAGATGAAGGCCGACGTCGTCACCTCCTGGTCCTCGGCGGGCGCCACGAGCCGGCCCGCCTCGTCGCGGATCTCCTGCGTCTGGTTGCCGACGACGATCCGCTGGTAGTAGCGGACTCCGCCCTGCGGATGGCGGATGATCGCCTTGATCTCCTCCGCCGTCGCCTGGTGGCGGGGCAGCCCCGTCTGCTGATCGATCAGCGGGTGCGCGGCCACGTTCAGGTAACGTCCGTCACCCGCCCGGTCGGCGAGGGAGAAGACGCCCCGGGCCACCACGTGGTCGCCGACGACGAGCCGGTCGACGCTCTCATTGGGTCGCAGGACCGCGGTGCGCATCTGGGAGAGCCTGTCCCGGACGAAGGCGTGCAGCTCGACGGGGTCGATGTCGATCGGCTGCTCCGTCCGCTTCCCCGGTGACCCGGGGGAGCTCGCCCGTTTCCGGTCGAGTTCGACGGCGATGGACCAGATCCGGTCGAGCTTGCCCGAGCCCATGAACGGGTTCTCGTCGGCGTAGAGGGTGATGTTGCCCCACTGGGCGCGTTGCAGGTGCTCCAGGCGCCGCCGGGTCCTGGCGTTCTCGGCCGTCGGGGACGGGCTCGCCGCCCCGGGGCGGAGGGTGCCGGCCAGGGTCCGGTAGACGAAGACGCGGTAGCCGAGCGCGACCAGGACGGTGGCGATCGGAATGAGCAGGGTGACGAACAGCTCGCCCAGTGTGGCGAACGGGGACTCGATGAGGAGCTCCCCGGTCTCGAAGTCGTACGACGAGCTCGGACCGTCGAACTGGTCGAGGAGGTACGGCACGAACAGGAACGGGAAGAGAATCACCCCGATGAGCATGAGGACGCCCCAGAGACCTTTGACCATGCTCCGGGTGACGGAGTTCCGGCCGCGCGTCCGCGCCGATGCCAGCAGCGCGAACGGCACGAGCAGCACCAGCCACCACACGGTCGTCGAAAAGCTGATGATCAGGCCGAGGAGCAGGATTCCGGCGATCAGGGCGTCCCGGCCGATGAGCATGCGCCGAGCCCGGATGCAGTGCTGGATCACCGGCCCCAGGTCGAAGCCGAAGGACGGCGGGACCGCGCGAAACTCGTGGAGCGTCGTCTCCTCAAGCGTCCGGTTGCGGAACGTGGAGTCCAGGTAGGCCCCGGCACACAGGTACCTGGTCGCGTTGCTCATCCGCGGCGTCTGCCCGGGGGGCGAGGCGGGCGGGGGCTCGGCCGGTGGCTCCTCGGGGATCATGTCGACCTCTCGGGTGGGGGTATCGTGATCGTAGGCCGCCTCTTACGCTCCGCACACCGCCTTCCGCGAAATGTCCGACTAATTGTGTTTCGCGGAAAGAATCACATGTGTCAAGGAGATCACGGACTTGTGCGGTACTGGACCTGAGCGAACGCCCCTGTGTCTACTGATCACATGCGCGGGACAACGTCGTCCGGACTGCCGGCCTTCCACGCCCTCGGCGCGGCCGCGGCCGAACGGGAGCTGCTCACCTGCTGTGCGTCCCCGGTCTGGGCCGCGGAGATGACCCGCCTCAGGCCGTACGGCGATCTCGCGGGGTTGCTCGCGGCGGCGCAGGAGACGCTCGTCCGGCTGGACTGGCCCCAGGTGCTTCAGGCGCTCGCCGCGCATCCCCGGATCGGTGCGAAGCCCCGCGGGGCGGATCGGGAGGCCGGATGGTCGCGCACGGAACAATCCGGGATGAACGACGCCGAACACGGAGTGCGTGACGCCGTCGACGAGGGGAACCTCGCCTACGAACGGCGTTTCGGGCACATCTATCTGATCTGCGCGACCGGCCTCACCGCCGACCAGCTGCTCGACGCCCTCCGGCGCAGGCTCGGCAACGACGAGCGAACCGAGCGCGGCGTCGTCCGGGAGGAACTCGCCAAGATCGTGCGGCTCCGTCTGATCAAGCTGCTGGGGGACCCGTGAGCCTGTCGACACACGTGCTGGACACCGCCAAGGGCAGGCCCGCCGCCGGGGTACGCGTCCGGGTGGAGCGCGCGGACGGGGCGGTCCTCGCCGAAGGGGTCACCGACGGCGACGGCCGGATCGGCAAAGACTGGCTGGCCCCCGGACTGCCCGAGCCGGGACCCCACCGCCTGGTATTCGACACCGGCGGCTACCTGGGCGAGGGGGCGTTCTTCCCCGAGGTGACGGTCGTCTTCACCGTGGCGCGGGCCGAAGCGCACCATCACATTCCGCTGCTGCTCAGCCCGTTCGCCTACTCCACCTACCGAGGGAGCTGAATGTCGATCGTTCTCGGGCCCAATCGCTACGGCAAGGCGGAGACCCGGGTCGTCCGGGTCGACCGGGACGGCGCGCGGCATCGGATCAAGGACTGCAACGTCGGTGTCTCCCTCTCCGGCGACCTCCACCGCACCCATCTCAGCGGCGACAACCGTGATGTGCTTCCCACCGACACCCAGAAGAACACCGTCTACGCGTTCGCCGCGAAGTACGGCATCGCCTCCGCCGAGGAGTTCGCGTTGCTCCTCGCACGGCACTTCACCGGCGCCACCCCGGCGATCCGGCACGCCCGGGTCGTCGTCGAGGAGTACGCCTGGGACCGCATCCCCGGCGCCTCCGGCCACTCCTTCGCCCGGTCCGGGGGCGAGGTCCGCGACGCGACGGTCCACTGCGACCGGGACGGCGCCGCCCACGTCGTCTCCGGGATCGGCGGCCTCGTCGTGATGAACACCACCGACTCGGAGTTCCACGGTTTCGCCGGCGACGAGTACACCACCCTGGCGCCCACCCGGGACCGGATCCTGGCCACGGAGGTCCGGGCCAGGTGGCGGCATACGGCCGTACCGGACCGGGCGGGCTGGGACGACTCCTACCGGAAGGTGAGGAGCGGTCTGCTCGACGCGTTCGCCCAGACCTACAGCTTCTCCCTCCAGCAGACCCTCTACGCGATGGGGTCCCGGGTGCTCGCCGACAACCCGGAGATCTGCGAGGTACGGCTGACGCTGCCCAACCGGCACCACTTCGCCGTCGACCTCTCCCCGTTCCGGCTGGACAACGACAACCGGGTCTTCCACGCCGCCGACCGGCCCTACGGGCTGATCGAAGGGTCCGTGCTGCGCGACGACGCCCCGGACGCGGGACCCGCGTGGGAGTGAGCGCGGCCGGAACTTACGGGGAGGGGACATGGAGTTTCTGAGACCGGCGAGCTGGGCCGAGGCTCTGGAGCTGAAGGCCGAGTACCCGGACGCCGTACCGATCCAGGGCGGCACCGACGTCATGGTCGAGATCAACTTCGACCTGCGCAGACCCGCGCGGCTCCTGGACCTTAACCCGGTCGCCGAGCTGAGCCGGTGGTCCACGACCGGCGGCGTGCTCCGGGTCGGGGCCGGGATGACCTACACGTCGCTCATCCGGGAGCTCTCCGCCGACCTGCCCGGTCTCGCCCAGGCCTCCCGCACCGTGGGCTCGCCGCAGATCCGCAACCGGGGTTCGGTCGGCGGGAACCTCGGGGCCGCCTCGCCCGCGGGGGACAGCCACCCGCCGCTGCTTGCCGCCGACGCCGAGATCGAGGTCGAATCGCGGGCACGAGGCTCCCGGCTGATCCCCGCGACCGCCTTCTACCAGGGGGTCAAGCGGAGCGCGCTCGCGCCGGACGAGCTGATCCGCGCCTTCCACGTGGCGCCGGCCACCGGCCCGCAGTACTTCTCCAAGATCGGCACCAGGAACGCGATGGTGATCGCCGTCTGCTCCTTCGCGATCGCCCTCCACCCGCGTCGCCGCGCCGTCGGCACCGGGATCGGCTCCGCCGCGCCCACCCCGAGGCGGGCGGGCGCCGCCGAGGAGTACATCGCGGCCGAACTGGACTGGGACTCCCGGGCAGCCCTCGACCCCCGGGTGGTCGCCCGCTTCGGCGAACTGGTGGCTCAGGCCGCTTCCCCGATCGACGACGTCCGGGGGACCGCCGACTACCGGCGGCACGCGCTGGGCGTCCTGGCACGCAGGACGCTGACCTGGGCGTGGCACGAGCACATGCGGGAGAGGACCACGACATGAGCATCCGGGTGAACTTCACCGTCAACGGGTCCGCGGAGTCCGTCGACGGGGTCTGGGAGGGGGAGAGCCTGCTGTACGTCCTGCGTGAACGGATGGGGCTCCCCGGTTCGAAGAACGCCTGCGAGCAGGGCGAATGCGGGTCCTGCACCGTCTACCTGGACGGGATCCCGGTGTGCGCGTGCCTGGTCGCCGCCGGGCAGGTGGAGGGCCGCAGCGTGCGAACCGTGGAGGGACTCGCCGACGGCGACCGCCTCGACCCGGTCCAGGAGGCGTTCCTGGAATGCGGCGCGGTGCAGTGCGGCTTCTGCACCCCCGGTCTCATCGTCGCCTGCCACGACCTGCTGGCGCGGAACCCCGCCCCCGGGGACGCCGAGATCCGGGAGGCGCTCGCCGGCAACCTGTGCCGCTGCACCGGCTACGAGAAGATCCTGGACGCGGTACGGCTCGCCGCGGCGCGACGGGCACCCCGCCCGTGACCCGCACGGTCGTGGGGGTACGGGGCAAGCCCGGCTCCGGCCGTACCGGGCCTCGCCCGAAAGGCGGCCTTCCGTGCTCGTCGAAAGGCGATCCGGCGGGGTCCGGCAAGGCGTCCGGGCACACGGTGCCGCCCACGGCTCGCCTCGGCCGGGCCGGCGGCCCGTCCACGCCGTCGCACGAGGGAGCGGGCGTACGGGCTGCGCCGCGTGTTCGCCGTACCGCCTCGCTCCAACGGCGGATCGGCCGTGCGTGAACCACCCGGGCCCGGCCCGGGATGCAAGGCGGTCCGGGCCGGGCCCGGCGTCCGCCGTACCGGACAGGGAAAGGCGGTGGGCGGGTGACCCAGGGTGAAACGACGCTGGTGGTGGAGAACACGGCGATCGCCCCGGTCGTGGGGCCGGAGATCGCGAACGGCCATCTCGTGATCGAGGGGGACCGGATCACGGCCGTGGGCGGTGGCCCCGCGCCCGCCGTGCCCGCCCACGCCCGGCGGATCGACGGAACCGGGTGCCTGGCCACCCCCGGACTGGTCAACACCCACCACCACCTCTACCAGTGGGCCTCCCAGGGGCTCGCTCAGGAGGCCACCCTGTTCGAGTGGCTCGTCACGCTGTACCCCATCTGGGCGAGGATGGACGCCGAGATCGTCCGCGGGGCGGCCGGAGCGGCCCTGGCCTGGCTCGCCAAGTCCGGATGCACCACCGCGAGCGACCACCACTACATCTTCCCGCGCGGCCGCGGCGACCTGTTCGCCGCCGAGATCGACGCCGCCCGCACCGTCGGCCTCCGTTTCCACCCCTGCCGAGGCTCCATGGACCGCGGCCGGTCCGACGGCGGGCTCCCGCCCGACGAGGTCGTGGAGAGCCTGGACGACATCCTGGCCGAGACCGAGAAGGCGATCGACGCCTACCACGACCCCGCACCCGGCTCGATGCTCCGGGTCGCGGTCGCGCCCTGCTCCCCGTTCTCGGTCAGCACCGAGCTGCTGACCCGTTCGGCGGAACTCGCCCGGGACCGCGGGGTACGCCTGCACACCCACCTCGCCGAGACCCTGGACGAGGAGGAGCACTGCCTGGAGCAGTTCGGGGTCACCCCGGTCGAATACCTGGACCGGCTCGGCTGGCTCGGCCCCGACGTCTGGCTCGCCCACGCGATACACCTGCACGACGCCGACGTCGCCCGGCTCGGCGAGACGGGCACCGGGGTCGCGCACTGCCCCTCCTCCAACGCGCGGCTCGGCGCCGGGATCGCCCGCGTCTGCGACCTGCTCCGGGCCGGGGTGCCGGTCGGGCTCGGCGTGGACGGAGCCGCCTCCGGCGAGATGACCCCCCTCGCCGGCGAGGTCCGGATGGCCATGCTCATGCAGCGGGCCCGGTACGGGCCGGGGGCCCTCACCGCCCGGCAGGCCCTGGAGCTCGGCACCCTCGGCGGCGCCCGGTGCCTCGGCAGGCAGGACGAGATCGGCTCCCTGGAAGTGGGCAAACTCGCCGACGTCGCGCTCTGGCGGATCGACGGGTTCCACGCGGCGATCGACGACCCGGTCTGCGCGCTCGTCTACGGGCGGACGCCCCCGCTCGCCCGGCTGCTGGTGGGCGGCGCGACCGTGGTCGAGGACGACGAGCTGCGAACCGCTTCGCAGGACACCCTCGGCGCGGCGGGCGCGCAGGCCCACCGCCGCCTGATGCGCGGCGTCCGGTGACGCCGGCGCGCGGCTCGGCGACCCGGGCCGAGGCCACGGCCCGCGAACCCGTACGGCACAGGGCGACGGCTTCCCGGCCGCTGAGCCGGGTTCGACGCCGCGTCCGGCCGTACGGGCCCGCGGGTGTGCGGTCCGGCCGCGCCGTCGGCCGTCACGGGGGTGACCCGGGTGTCGGCGGATAGTGTGGGCATCATGGTGACATCAAGTGGTAAATCGATGACGTACGGTGTTGTCTCCGCCGTGTGGCCGCCGTCCGACGCAGGGGTCCCGTGCCACGTGGTGACCCGGTCTCCCTACGCCGCATCGCGTGGGAGGTCGGCGGGAGCGCGTCCGTGACCGCGGGGCATGTGCTGGTCGCGCCGGACAAGTTCCGCGGGTCGTTGTCGGCGGCGCGGGTGGCGGACCATGTGGCGCGGGGGCTGCGCCGGGTCCGCCCGCGCACGCCGGTCGTCGGCATGCCGGTGGCGGACGGCGGCGACGGCACCGTCGACGCGGCCGTCGCCTCGGGCTTCCACCGGGTGGAGCGGCGGGTCACCGGACCGACCGGGGAGGACGTCGTCGCCTCCTTCGCGGTGCGCGACGCCGTCGCGGTGGTCGAGCTCGCCCAGGCGTCCGGCCTGGCCCTGCTCCCCAGCGGCAGGCCGGCCCCGCTGACCGCGTCGAGTTTCGGCACCGGCGAGCTGATCGCCGCGGCGCTGCGGCGCCTCAGGAGAACCCGATTCGGCCTGCTCCGGGGCGCCGCGGCACCGGTGTGCCGGATCGTCCTCGGGCTCGGCGGAAGTGCGAGCACCGACGGCGGCACCGGCATGATGCAGGCCCTCGGCGCACGCTTCCTCGACGCGGAGGGGAAGGAGCTCCCCTCGGGCGGCGCGGCCCTGAACGATCTCGCCTCCGTCGACCTCTCAGGTTTTGTGCGGCCGGAAGGCGTCGAGTTCGTCGTCGCCGGGGACGTCGACAACCCCCTGCTCGGCCCCGAGGGAGCCGCTGCCGTCTACGCGCCCCAGAAAGGGGCGGCTCGCGAGGACGTCGCCGTCCTGGAGACGGGGCTCGCCCGACTTGCCGAGATCGTCGAGCGAATGCCGGGGGAATCCGGATCCGATGAAGATCGAATCGGGGGCCGTCCGGAGGCCGGTTCGTCTGGGACGGGGGTCGGCGGTGTCTATGCCGGCCGGGTCGCCGACCGCCCCGGGGCGGGCGCGGCCGGGGGTGTCGGCTTCGCCGCGATGGCCTTCCTGGACGCCACGATGCGGCCGGGCGCCGACCTCCTGCTGGACCTGCTGGGTTTCGCGGAGAAGGCGGTGGGCGCGAGGCTCGTGGTCACCGGTGAAGGCTCACTGGACGCCCAGACCCTGCGCGGCAAAGCCCCGGCGGGCGTCGCCCGGGCCGCGGCCAGGGCGGGTGTCCCGGTCGTCGCGGTCTGCGGAGGCCGTTCGCTCACCGACGACGAGCTGACGCGGGCGGGAATCCAGGCCGCCTACGCGCTCACCGACCTCGAACCCGACCCGCTCCGCCGCATCCGAGAAGCCGGCCCCCTCCTCGAACACCTGGCCGAACGCGTGGCCTTGGACTGGCTCAGCCCGTAACCACTCCTACAGCCCTCCGGCGCTCCGCGGAACGCGCACCCATCGGCCCTTCCCCTGCATCTCGCGGAGCACCCGGAACCCTTCCTCCCGGGTAAGGCACCCCTCGATCACCCCTTCGGAGATGAGGTCCGTCGTGTCCCGTGTGGTGATGCCCTGCGCCCTCGCGTACTCCTGCGCGTCACGATCGTCGGTAATCCAGAAGGAACCGGCGAAATCGGTGGATGTCGGCGGGATGGGTCTTGGCGGTGTGGGCGGGGATATGTGATCGTGTTGGGTTGAGTGACCTATTTGGGAGGCAGGGATGGGGGATCGGGAGACGCTGATCGTGCGCTCTCGCCGTACGGTGCTCCCCGAGGGGGAACGGGCCGTGGCCGTGGCCGTTCAAGGCGAGAAGATCGCGGGGATCCTCCCGTACGACACGCCCGCCGACGTCGACCTCGGCGAGGTCGCGCTCCTGCCGGGCCTGGTGGACAGCCATGTGCACGTGAACGAGCCGGGGCGTACCGAGTGGGAGGGGTTCGCGACGGCGACCAGGGCCGCGGCGGCCGGCGGGGTGACGACGATCGTCGACATGCCGCTCAACTCGATCCCGCCGACCACGGACCCCGGGGCGCTCGCGGTCAAACGCGCGGCCGCCGCCGGGAAGTGCGCCGTGGACGTCGGGTTCTGGGGCGGCGCGGTCCCGGACAACCTGCACGCGCTGCGCGGACTCCATGAGGCCGGTGTGTACGGCTTCAAGTGCTTCCTCTCCCCCTCGGGGGTGGAGGAGTTCACCGAGCTTTCGACCGGGGAGCTGCGGACCGCCATGAAGGAGATCGCGTCCTTCGACGGGCTGATGCTGGTGCACGCCGAGGACCCCGCCCTGCTCCTTCCGCCGGACGGCCCGACCTATCGGGAGTTCCTGGTTTCACGTCCGCCGGAGTCGGAGCGTTCCGCGGTGGAGACCGTGATCGCGCTGGCCCGGGAGACCGGGGTCCGGGTCCACATCCTGCACGTCTCCGCGGCCGACTGCCTGGAGCCCGTCGCGCAGGCTCAGGCGGCGGGGGTCCGGATCAGCGCCGAGACCTGCCCGCACTATCTGACCCTTTCGGCCGGGGAGGACCTGGGCACCGAGTCCAAGTGCTGCCCGCCGATCCGGGACACCGGAAACCGGGACCGGCTCTGGCGCGGGCTCGCCGACGGGGTGCTCTCCCTGGTGGTCTCCGACCACTCGCCGAGCGTGCCCGAGCTGAAGCGGGGCGGGTTCGACCAGGCGTGGGGCGGGGTATCCTCCCTCCAGATCGGCCTGCCGGTGATCTGGACGGAGGCGCGGCGGCGCGGGCACACCCTGGCCGACGTCGTCGGCTGGATGGCGGACGCCCCGGCCCGCCTCGCCGGTCTGCGGCACAAGGGCCGGATCGCGGTGGGGATGGACGCCGACCTGGTGGCCTTCGCCCCCGACGGGCGTTTCACCGTGGACGCGGCCGCGCTGCACCACCGGAACCCGCTCACGCCGTACCACGGCCGGACCCTGCACGGCGTGGTTCAGGGCACCTGGCTGCGCGGGCGTCGCGTCGAGCCGGGCGCCTCCCGGGGCACGCTGCTATGACGGATTTCCTGAGATTTCCAGATCTTGCCGCGCGGAACGTCGGCGGTTCCGTCATCGCGGCCAACGACGAGTCCTTCGCCGAACGGGAGTGCCTCATCCGGCCGGGCGCACCCGAGTTCACCCCCGGGACGTTCGGCGCCAAAGGCCAGGTGTACGACGGCTGGGAGACCCGGCGCAGGCGTACCCCCGGGCACGACTGGGCCCTCGTCAGGCTCGGCCTGCCCGGCGTGATCAGAGGCGTCGTCGTCGACACCGCCTGGTTCAAGGGCAACTACCCGCCGCACGCGTCGGTGGAGGCCTGCGCCGTGGCGGGATACCCGACCCCCGAGGAATTGGACGGCGCCGACTGGATCGAGATCGTGGGCAGGAGCGCCCTGTACGGCGACAGCGCGAACCCCTTCCCGGTCACCGTGGAACGCAGGTTCACCCACGTCCGGCTGAACATCCACCCCGACGGCGGGGTGGCCCGGCTCCGGGTGCACGGCGAGGTGGTCCCCGACCCCCGGCTCCTGGCCGGGCTCACGGTCGACCTCGCGGCACTGGAGAACGGGGGCCGGGTCACCGGCTGTTCGGACGAGTTCTACTCCGCCCCAGGCAACGTCGTCCTCCCGGGACTCGCCCGGCACCAGGCCGAAGGCTGGGAGACGGCCCGGCGCCGCGACGGCGGCAACGACTGGCTGACGATCGCCCTCGCCGCGCCCGGCTCGATCGAACTGATCGAGCTGGACACCGCCAATCTCCGCTACAACGCCCCCGAATCCGCCGGGCTGCGGGCCCGCGACGTCCGAGCCGACCCGGACACCTGGTTCGACCTGCTGCCGAGAACCCGGCTGCTCCCCGACACCCGGCACCGGTTCCGGATCGAGCCCTCCCCGGCGGCGACCGACGTCCGCCTGGACGTCTACCCCGACGGCGGCCTGGCCAGGCTCCGCCTGTTCGGCTCGCTCACCCTCGACGGCGAGCGGCTCCTCACCGCCGCGTACACCGACCTCACCCGCTGAGCCCGCATCCGGGTGGTGCGGGCGGTGGGCCCACGCGTGCGGCGTTCAGTGCCAGATGGTGATCACACTGCCGCGCGGCGCGGTGCCGGTCTTGCTCTGCCGGGTCACCAGGTCGCCGCCGAGCAGCCCGCGCTTCACCTTCACCCGGAACCCGGCGCCGCGCAGTTCGGACCGGGCCTGGGAGATGCTCTTGAACATCACGTTGGGAACCGCGAGCCGGTTTCCGCCGCCGTGGTCCCCGTCGTCGTCGTCGCCCCCGCCGGGGAACCAGTCGGGCAGCTGGAACCCGTTGCCCGCGGAGACGACGATCACCACGTTCTGGCCGGCGGCGAGCGGGCTCCCCGCGACCGGGATCTGAGCGATCACCTGACCCCGGGGGGCTTCGCTCCGCTGCTCCTGGACGTGGGGGTTCACACCGATGTTCCGCAGCGCGGTCAGCGCGTTCTCCCGGGGCGTCCCGACCAGGGCGGGCATCGTGATGCCCGAGCTGACCAGCAGCTTGACCTTGCTCCCCACCGGGATTCTGGCGCCCTCCTTGGGGTCGGTGCCGATCACCTCGCCCCGGGGCACCGTGGCGCTGGCCTGGTTCTCCACCTGGCCGACGACGAATCCGGCCCCGGTGAGCTCGGCCCGCGCGGTCTCCACGGGCTTCCCGGCCACGCCGGGGACGGCGGCCAGCGGCGGGCCGGAGGAGGGGATCAGGGTCAGGGTGTCGGAGGCGCGGGCCTCGGTGCCCGGCGCGGGGTTCACCCGGACCACGTTGTTCTTGGGGATCTCGGTGCTCGGCTCCGGCGCACCCACGACGACCTTCTCGAACCCGGCCCGCCGGGCGAGCTCGGTGGCGATCGAGACGGATTTGCCGACGAGATCGGCGGGCACGGTGAGGTACCCGGCGCTGCTGACGATCAGCCACCCGGCGACCCCGACGACGAGGGCGAGGACCGCGGCGGCGGCGGGGATCGGCCATCGGCCGCGGGTGAGGGTCCGGCGCGGGGGGTGCGGGGCGGTGAGGTCTCCGAGCTCGGCGGGGGAGACGATCAGGGTGTGCCCGCCCTGTACGCCGCCCGCCGGGCGCGGCCGGGGCGCCGGGCCGGGGGAGGGCGCCGGGATGGGCTGCACGCCGCCGGGTATCGCCCGATGGAGCTCGACGGCGGCGACCAGGAGGGCGCCCGCGTCCTTGGGCCTGCGGTCCGGTTCCCGGTCGGTCGCCGAGGCGATCAGGGCGTCGACGCCGGGGTGCACGCCGGGGACGATCGTGGAGGGGGCCGGGACGGTCTCGTTGACGTGCCGGTACGCGACCGCCATGGGGCTCTCCCCCGCGTACGGCTGATGCCCGGTGAGCAGCTCGAACAGCATGATCCCGGCGGCGTACACGTCGGTGCGGGCGTCGGAGGCGCCCTGGGTCATCTGCTCGGGCGCCATGTAGGCGATCGTGCCGATCATGAGCCCGGTCTTGGTCTGGTTGCTCGCCGCGATCGCGCGGCTCAGGCCGAAGTCCACCACCTTGATCCGGCCGTCGCCGGTCAGCAGGACGTTCTCCGGCTTGACGTCGCGGTGGATGATCCCGGCCGCGTGCGCGGCGCCGAGCGCGGCGAGCACCGGGACCATGAGCTCCAACGCCTCGCGCTGGCCCAGGTGCCCGCGTTCCCGGAGCAGGTCCCGCAGGGTCCGGCCGGGGACGTACTCCATCGCGAGGTAGACGTGCCTGTCGTCGATGCCCTGGTCGAACACGCCGACGATGTTGGGGTGGGACAGGCTGGCCGTCGCCTTGGCCTCCCGGATGAAGCGCCGCACGAACTCGGGGTCTCCGGCGAGCTCGCCGTGCATCACCTTGAGCGCGATCGTCCGTTCCAGCCGGAGGTCGAGCGCCAGGTAGACGGTCGCCATCCCGCCTCGGGCGATCCGGGACTCAACCCGATAGCGCCCGTCGAGTATCCGCCCGACGAGGGGATCGGTCAGGGTCCTGTCCACAGGGCGAGTTTACGGCGGATTCGGGGATTGCGGACCCTCGGGCGGGCACGACGCCCGCCCGATCGGGGGCCGGTCACGCTTTGAGCGGGGAAGACGCCTCCGCGTACCTGCGGCGGGGGATCCGTCCGGCTTTGTGTGCTTCACGCCCGGCGAGTACGGCGTGCCGCATCGCCGACGCCATGAGCGCCGGGTTTCCGGCCCGGGTCACCGCGGAGGCGAGGAGCACGGCGGCGCAGCCGAGCTCCATGGCCTGGGCCGCGTCGGACGCCGTACCCACCCCGGCGTCCAGGATCACCGGGACGTTCGCGTACTCCACGATCAGCTCGATGTTGTGGGGGTTGCGGATGCCGAGGCCGGAGCCGATCGGCGAGCCGAGGGGCATGACCGCCGCGCACCCGGCCAGCTCCAGCCGGCGGGCGAGGATCGGGTCGTCGCCGATGTAGGGGAGCACCGTGAAGCCGTCGGCGACGAGCAGCTCGGCGGCCTCCAAGGTCTCCACCGGGTCGGGCAGCAGGGTCCGCTCGTCCGCGATGACCTCGAGTTTCACCCAGTCCGTGCCGAGGGCCTCCCGGGCGAGCCGGGCGGTGAGCACCGCCTCCCCGGCGGTGAAGCACCCCGCGGTGTTGGGCAGCACCCGGATGCCGCGCCGTTTGAGCACGTCGAGCACCGAGCCTTGGGCCGCCGGGTCCACCCGGCGCATCGCGACGGTGGTGAGCTGGGTTCCGGAGGCCACCAGGGCCTGGTCGAGCACGTCCAGGGAGGGCGCCCCGCCGGTGCCCATGATCAGCCGGGAGGTGAACTTCTCCCCGGCGAGGACGAGGTCGTCGGCGTCCGTCGTGAACTCAGCCACCTTGGACCGCCGTGAGGACCTCGACCCGGTCGGCGGCGGAGAGCGTCGTGGAGTCCCACGCCCCTCGCGACACGACCTCGTCGTTGACGGCGACGGCGACCCCTTCGCGCGCGGCGACCAGCTCCCGTACGGCGTGCCCGACGGTGGAGCCGGGTGGCAGCTCGTGTGCCGCGCCGTTAATGATTACCTCCATCAAACCTCCCCGGATCGCACTCTTTCAGGATCTGACTGGGCTGCTCGCCGGTGAGCATGGCGACGACCCCGTCTGCGGTGAGCGGCGCGAGCAGGATCCCGCCCCGGTGGTGGCCCGTCGCGGCGACGACGTCCGGCCGGATCCGGCCGATCACGGGGAGGTTGTCGGGCGTCCCCGGCCGGAGCCCGGCCTGGAACTCGACGATCTCCAGCTCCGTGATCCCGGGGACGAGCTCCCGGGCGTCCCGCAGCAGCTCCCACATCCCGCCCGCGGTGACCCGGGTGTCGAACCCCAGCTCCTCCTGGGTGGCCCCCACCGTGATCTCCCCGTCCGCCCTGGGCACGAGGTAGACCGAGGTGCCGCGGACCAGGCCGCGGACGCAGCGGGTGAGCAGGCCGGCCGGGCCGCGCAGGCGCATGATCTGCCCCTTGACCGGGCGGATCGGCAGGCCGAGTCCGAGCTCGGCGGTCCAGGCGCCGGTGGCGACCACGGTCTGCCGCGCCGGGACGACCTCGCCCCGCGTCAGCCGTACCCCGCCGTCGACGAGGCCGGAGGCGCGGCCCGGCACCATGGCGACCCCGGCCCGGGCCAGCGCGGTGAGCAGGGCGCGCACCACTCGGCGGGGGTTCACCCAGAGGTCGTCGCGGGCGAGCAGGCCGCCGCGGACGACGGGGGCGAGCATGGGTTCCAGGCGGCGGCATTCGCGGCCGGTGAGCCGTTCGACCGCGATGCCGAGGGATTCCTCGAAGGCCGCGAGGTCGGTCAGGACGGCGAGGTCGTCGGAGTCGTAGGCGACGGCGAGGGTGCCGTCGGCGCGCAGGTCCAGGTCGACCGCGGCGGCGGCGGAGAGGTCGGCGGCGAAGGCGGGCCAGAGCGCGAGGGACTCCCGGCCGAGGCGCAGGCTCGGCTCCTCGGTGTAGGCGACCTCGCTGATCGGGGCGAGCATGCCCGCCGCGGCGTGCGAGGCGCCGCTTCCGGGGCCCGGGTCCACCACGGCCACGGCCAGACCGCGTTCGGCGGTGCGCCAGGCGATGGAGAGGCCGACGACACCGCCGCCGATCACGACCACGTCGTACACGCCGGATCCGCTCCCTTCGCCGGTATGAACCGGATCAGGTTCCTGGCGGTCGAGAGCCGGACCGCTCTCCTCTCAGCCCGGTTCCGCCGGACTCCCGCGCGATGGTTTGGGGGTAAATCACCCTGGTTGCCATTGTATGTGCCTTCAGACGGATGCCGCGAACAGGTGGCGTGTCCCGTATCGTTCGGCCGTGGAACACGTAGTCGTGGTAGGAGCCGGTCTCGCCGGCCTGCGCAGCGTCGAATCGCTGCGTGCCCAGGGATACACCGGGCGCCTCACCCTTGTCGGTGAGGAGCCGCATCGCACCTACGACCGTCCCCCGCTCTCCAAGGCCGTGCTCGGCGGGGCGCTCGACGACACCACCGTCGACTCGGACTGGGCGGGGCTCGACGTCGACCTCAGACTCGGGGTCCGGGCCACGGCCCTCACCGAGGGCGTCGTGGTCACCGACGCCGGCGAGATCGGGTACGACGGCCTGGTGATCGCCACCGGGGCCGCCCCCGTGCGGCTTCCCGGCGAGGGCCGGCAGTATGTGCTGCGCACCATCGAGGACGCCCTGGAGCTGCGCTCCCGGTTCGGCGCCGGAGTCCGGGTCACGGTGATCGGCGCGGGCTGGATCGGCGCCGAGGTGGCCACCGCGGCCGCCGCCGCGGGCTGCCGGACGACCGTGGTGGAGGCCGACGCCGCACCGCTCGCCTCGGCCCTCGGAACCGAGATCGGCGCGCGGACGGTCCCCTGGTACCGGGAGGCGGGGGTCGAGCTGAGGCTCGGCGTCAAGGTCGCGGAGGTCGCCCCGGAGGGGGTCGTCCTGGTCGGGGAAGGCCTGCTCGAAGCCGATGTGGTGGTCACCGGGATCGGGGTACGGCCGTGCGTCGGCTGGCTGGCCGGCTCCGGGATCGCCGTCGAGGACGGGGTCGTGGTCGACGGGCGTCTCGCCGCCTCGCTCCCGTCGGTCGTCGCCGTCGGGGACTGCGCCTCCTGGTGGTCCGCACGGTACGGCAGACGCCTGCGGATCGAGCACTGGGACACCGCGCTGAGCGCGCCCGAGGTGGCGGCCGGCACGCTGCTCGGCGGGGAGGCGGTCTACGATCCGGTGCCCTACTTCTGGTCGGAGCAGTTCGGGCGGATGGTTCAGTTCGCCGGGTACGTCGGCGGGGCCCGCCTGGTCTGGCGCGGGGACCCCGGCGCGGACCGGGCCTGGGCGGCCTGCTGGGTCACCGAGCAGGGGCGGCTGGCCGCGGTTCTGACGGTGGACAGGCCTCGGGATCTGGTTCAGGGACGCCGTATCATCGGCGCAGGTCAGCAGGTGGACGAGCGCTTGCTTGCCGATCCGAGGGCGGCGCTGCGCGACGCGGTGCTTCGATAACCGAAGTTTGACGAAGGGCACGATGTGGTAATGGTGGTTCCGTGACGCTTTCTGTTGCGCAGTTAGACCGAGGGACAGATCAACTCGTGGGAGAGTGGCTTCCGCTCTCCGAGGTGGCAACCCGGCTCGGGATCAATCTGGCGCGAGCCAAGCAGCTGTTGAAGGATCGCAGAATCCTCGGGGTTCACCGCGGGGGCAGGGAAATAGCCGTTCCTGCGATCTTCATCTCCGACGACGGTCAGGTACTCAAGGCGCTTTCCAGCACGCTGACGGTTCTGGCCGACTCCGGCTACGACGAGGCCGAGTCCCTGCGGTGGCTTTTCACCGAGGACGACTCACTGCCCGGTTCTCCGGTGCAGGCCCTGGTCGAAGGCCGGCATACCGAGGTCAAGCGGCGTGCCCAGGCCCTCGCTTTCTGACCGATACCTCTACCTTTGTACGGATTCCCGCTCCCGGCAGGGTGATCTTCCGGAGTTCCTCGACTCCGCGCTCGCCGGTGGTGTGGACATTGTGCAACTCCGGGAGAAGGGACTGGAGGCCAAGCAGGAGCTCGCCTGCCTGGAGGTCTTCCGCGACGCGTGCGACCGGCACGGCGCGCTGCTCGCGGTGAACGACCGGGCCGACGTCGCCTACGCGGCGCGCCCCGACATCCTCCACCTCGGCCAGGACGACCTCCCCGTCCCCGTGGCCAGGGATCTGCTCGGTCCGGACATCCTCATCGGGCGTTCGACGCACACCGCCGCGGAGGTCTCCTCGGCGGCCGAGCAGGACGGGGTCGACTACTTCTGTGTCGGCCCGGTCTGGCCCACCCCCACCAAACCCGGGCGCCCCGCGCCCGGGCCCGGACTGCTCAAGCACGCGGCGTCGCTGGAGACCTCGCGTCCGTGGTTCGGCATCGGAGGGATCGACCTGACAAACCTGGACGAGGTGCTCGCGTACGGCGTACGCCGGGTGGTCGTCGTCCGGGCCGTCACCGAGGCCGAGGACCCCGGAGCCGCGGCGGCGGAGTTCCGTCGCCGCCTGACTGGTTAGCCTTTGTCACGCTATTTCCCGCCGATTTGGACACTGCGGGAAATAGCGTGATGAATGGGTGGGAGTAATTGTTTCCGCGAGTCCGGACATGTCACCATGTCCGGACGTGTTCGGCCGTCGGAGCCGCGCACATCGGCGTAGACCGAAAGGCTCCCCGGTGCAGGGCACCCCCACTCCCCGGCTCGATGGGACGATCTTCAACGTGGCCGAGTTCACCGCCTCCGGCGACGGGGCGGGCGACGACGCCGCGCCGATCCAGCGGGCCCTGGACGCCGCCGCCGCGGCCGGGCGCGGGGTCGTGGTCATCCCGCCCGGCACCTACCGGCTCAGAACCAACCTCGTGGTCCGCTCGAACACCGTGATCTCCGCCTACGGCGCCCATCTGATCCGGGCGGGAGGGCCGCTGCTGCGCAACTTCGCCTCCGGCGACGCCTTCCCCCGCCACGGGGGCAACAGCCACATCGCCGTACTCGGCGGGATCTGGGACTCGGCCGCCGCCGACGCCCCCGCCGACGCGCGGTACAACACCCTCTCCTTCATCCACTGCACCGACGTCACCGTCCGGGACGTCACCGTGCGCGACGTCTGCTCCGCCCACGGCGTCGAGTTCAACGCGGTCGACGGCGGCACGGTGGCCGACTGCAGGTTCGAGGGGTTCCGGGACGCGAGCACCGGCGGCAGGCGCCGGTTCTCCGAGGCGATCCAGCTTGACGTCACGGTCTCCGGCTCCAGCACGATCGGCGCGTTCGACGGCACCCCGTGCCGGAACATCCTCATCCACGGCTGCCACTCCGGCCCGTCGGCGACGCTTGGGCCCTTCGGCAAGCTGGTCGGCTCGCACACGGTGGCGCCCGAGGCCTACTACGAGGACATCCGGGTCATCGGGTGCACGGTGGACGGCGCCCTCGACGACGGGATCCGCGGGTACGGCTGGCGCCGGGCGGTCATCTCCGGCAACCTCGTCACCGGTGCCGCCGGGCGCGGCATCGCGGTGGACGTGCCGGCCGGGTCCCCGCGGCTCACCCCGGACTCCGTCGTGATCTCGGGGAACGTGGTCGGCAAGACCGGCAGGCAGGGGATCGTCGTGGCGGGTGCCGCCCAGGCGGCCGTCTTCGGGGTCCGGATCACCGGGAACACCGTGAACGGCACCGGGGCGGGCTTCGCCGGCGTCTGGCTGTCCGGCTGCACGGGTGCCGCCGTCGTCGGCAACGACGTCAAGGGCGCCGGCCAGTCGGGGATCTACACCGAACTCGGCGACGCCACCGTGATCAGCGGGAACACGGTGCGGAACTCGGCCTCCAACGGAGTCAACGTCACCAAGCAGCCCGGCGTCCTGGTCCAGGGCAACGTCGTGGACACCACCGCGGCCAACCACGGCGTCTTCCTGACGGAGTCGGCCGACTCCTCGGTGGTCGGCAACCACATCACCGCCGCCGCCTCCGCCGGGATCAGGCTCGGCGAGGGCGTCGTCCGCTGCCTGGTCAGCGCGAACAAGATCCGCAAGGGCGGCGGCACCACCAGGAACGGCGTCAGCGTGGTCTCCCCGGCGACCGTGGCGAACCACAGCACGGTCGTCGGCAACGACCTCTCCGGCAACGACTGGTCCCCGGCCGTCTCCGTCACCGGCCGCTGCAACGTCGTCTACCCCACCCACCCCGTGGCCGGCAACAACTTCCTCTGACCGATCCGTCAGGCGCGGCGGGTGATGGCGGCTTCGGCGAGGGCGGTGAGGGCTTCGCGGGACTCGGCGGTGAGCGGGGCCTGGGCGAGGGCGGTGACGGCCTCGTCGCCGTACTGCTTGATCATGCCTTCGCAGTCGAGGAGGGCGCCGCTCTCGACGATGATCTGGCGCAGCTCGGCCACCCCGTCGTCGTCGAGGCCGGGGTCACCCAGCAGGCGCCGTACGACTTCCCGCTGAGCGGGAGTGGCCGACTCCAGAGTGCGGGTGACCAGCATGGTCCGCTTTCCCTCGCGCAGGTCGTCCCCGGCGGGCTTGCCGGTCTCGGCCGGGTCGCCGTACACGCCGAGGATGTCGTCGCGGAGCTGGAAGGCGACGCCCAGCCGCTGGCCGTACTCCGCGCACAGGCGCTCCACCCAGGCGGGGTCGCCGCCGGCCATGGCGAGCCCGAGGTGCAGAGGTCGCTCCACCGAGTACTTGCCGCTCTTGTAGAGGGCGACCCGGTAGGCGCTCTCGAAGGTGGCCCGGCCGCGCGCCTGCTCCAGCAGGTCGAGGTACTGGCCGCACATGAGTTCGGTCCGCATGAGGTCGTAGACCGGGCGTCCCGCCGCGAGCGCCTGCGCCGACAGCCCGCTCGACTGCCACATCTCGTCCGCCCAGACCAGGAGCAGGTCGCCCAGGATTATGGCCGCGCCGACGCCGAAGCGGTCGGCGGCCCCCTCCCAGCCCGACTGGGTGTGCAGCGACTCGAACCCCCGGTGCGCCGACGGCATGCCGCGCCGGGTGTCGCTGGCGTCCATGACGTCGTCGTGGACGAGGGCGCTGCCCTGGAGGAGTTCGAGCGCGGCCGCCGCGACGACGATCTCCGGCCGGTGCTCGCCGCCCGCGCCGCGCCAGCCCCAGTAGCAGAACGCGGGACGGAGCCGCTTGCCGCCGGAGAGCAGGGTGTTCGCGGAGTCCAGCAGGGGTCGCAGGTCGGGCCCGGCGACGCTCGGGCGCCTGCGGTCGACGAAGGCGCGCAGAGCCTCGTCGACGTCGGCGCGAATGAGCTCCAAAGGGCCGGGAACGGTCATGACTTGAGCCTAGTGGCCGTCGCCGGTGAAGCTCGCGGGGTGGTCGCCCCGGCGCTGCTGAGCCGCCGGACCCACGGTTGACAGGTCCTTCACTCCGCGGGACCGGTAGCCTTGTCCGCATGTCTCTGGGTCGTTCCTCCGTCTTTCCGGACCGCGTTCCCACCATCCGTGAACTGTTGGCGGGAGGCGGCCGGTCGTTCTCCTTCGAGTTCTTCCCGCCGAAGACCGACGAGGGGGAGCGGCTGCTGTGGCGGGCGGTCCGCGAGCTGGAGGGGCTGCGTCCGACGTTCGTCTCGGTGACGTACGGCGCGGGCGGCGGGACCCGGGACCGCACGGTCGGCCTGGTCGAGCGGATCGCGCTGGAGACGACGCTCACCCCGGTGGCGCATTTCACCGCGGTCAACCACTCGGTGCGCGAGCTCCGTCATCTGATCGGGCGTTTCGCCGGGGCGGGCGTGCGCAACATCCTCGCGGTGCGCGGCGACCCGCCGGGCGACCCGATGGGGGAGTGGGTCCGGCACCCGGAGGGGGTGCTCTACGCCGAGGACCTGGTCCGGCTCATCCGCCAGTCGGGTGACTTCTGCGTCGGGGTCGCGGCCTTCCCGTACAAGCATCCCCGGTCGGCCACGATCGAGGAGGACACCGAGTACTTCGTCCGCAAGTGCCGGGCCGGTGCCGACTACGCGATCACCCAGATGTTCTTCCAGGCGGAGGACTACCTCCGGCTCCGGGACCGGGTCACGGCCCGAGGGGGTGACGTGCCGATCATCCCGGGCATCATGCCGGTCACCCAGATCAGCACGATCGCGCGCTCCGAGCAGCTCTCCGGCGCCCCCTTCCCGCCTGAGGTGGCCGCCCGGTTCGAGGCGGTCGCGCACGATCCGGCGGCGGTGCGCCGGCTCGGCGTCGAGCACGCGGCGGAGCTCTGCCGCCGCCTGCTTGAGGAGGGCGCGCCCGGAATCCACTTCATCACCTTCAACAAGTCGAGCGCGACCCGTGAGGTCTACGAGCGGCTTGAGCCCTGGACGGCCGCGGGCCGAGCCGCCCCCATCAGCGCCTAGCGGGATCGGGCCATGTCCTTGAGCGCGGACCACGTCGACCGGTTCGAGGCGTTCCGGCCGCGCCTCGAGGCCGTCGCCTACCGGCTCCTCGGCTCCGCCGGGGAGGCCGAGGACGCCGTGCAGGAGACGTTCCTGCGCTGGCAGGCCGCCGACGTCGACCGCGTCGAGGTCCCCGAGGCCTGGCTGACGAAGGTCCTCACCAACCTGTGCCTCAACCAGCTCGCCTCCGCGCGGGCGCGCCGCGAGACCTATGTGGGCCAATGGCTTCCCGAGCCGTTGCTCGACGGGGACCCGATGCTCGGCCCGGCCGACACCGCCGAACAGCGCGAATCGGTCTCGTACGCGGTCCTCACCCTCATGGAGCGCCTCTCCCCGGGCGAGCGGGCGGTATACGTGCTGCGGGAGGCATTCGACTACCCGCACCGGGATATCGCCGAGATCCTCGACATCACCGAGGCCGCCAGCCAGCAGATCTTCCACCGTGCCAAGAAGCACGTCGCCGGCGGCAAGGTCCGGACCGAGATCGACGAGGCCGCCGCCCGGCGGATCGTCGAGGAGTTCCTGGCGGCCGCCGTCGGCGGCCGGATCGAGCCGCTCGTGCGCCTGCTCACCGAGGACGCCGTCGCGATCGGCGACGGCGGCGGGAAGATCCCGTCCCGCGCCACGGCGTTCGAGGGCGCCGCCGCGGTCGCGAGGTTCCTGTGGGGCCTGCTCAAACCCGGCAAGGCCAAGCGCGCCCTGGTCGGCGGCGAGCCCGAGATCTACGCCTGGACCGCCAACGGCGATCCCGCGGTGGTGGCCGTCGTGGACGGCCGGGTCGTCGGTGTCGTCTGCCTGGAGGTCGTCGCCGAGGGCATCGCCGCGTTCCGCAGCCAGGTCAACCCCGACAAGCTCGAACGCGCGACCGAGCGCTGGGCGATCACCGCCCACGGGGAGCCCCTGTTCAACGCCTTCTGATCGCTGTGTGAGGCGCTTCACACCGCGTTCCTGTCAGGAAACGGCGGACCATCCGGTTCAAGTGGCGAGCCCGTACACGATAGGAGGAAGGCAATGCAGCACCGCGTCATCGTCCTCGGAGCCGGATACACCGGAGCCTTCGCCGCCGGTCGCCTCGCCAGGCGGCTCCGCCGCGAGGACGTCGCCGTCACCCTCGTCAACGCCGAGCCCGACTTCGTGGAACGCGTCCGCATGCACCAGGTGGTGGCCGGCCAGGATCTCAAGCCCCGGCCGCTGCGCGAGATGTTCGCGGGCACCGGCGTCGAGCTGAGGCTCACGCAGGTCACCGGTGTCGACGTCGGCCGCAAGACCGTCGCCGTCGCCGACGGGAACGGCGCCGGCGAACTCGCCTACGACACGCTCGTCTACGCCCTCGGCAGCGGCTGGAACGCCCAAGGCGTCCCCGGGACCGCCGAGCACGCCTATGAGATCGCCGGCCGCCCCGGGGCACTCCGGCTGCGCGAGCGCCTGGCCCGCCTCGACGCCGGGCGGACCGTGGTCGTCGTCGGCGGCGGACTCACCGGCCTGGAGGCCGCGACCGAGATCGCCGAGGCCCGGCCGGACCTCGACGTCGCCCTCGCCGCCCGCGAGGGCCTCGGCGACCGGCTTTCGCCCAAGGGCCGCGAGCACCTGCGGAAGGTCTTCGGCAGGCTCCGGATCACCGTGCACGAGCACGCCGCCGTCACCGGCGTCGAAGCCGACCGGGTCCGAACCGCCGACGGCATGACCATCCCGGCCGCGGTCACCGTGTGGACCACGGGCTTCGCGGTCCACCCGATCGCGCGGGCGACCGCCCTGGAGGTCACCGGTACCGGCCAGATCGTGGTCGACGCGACCATGCGCTCGGTCTCGCACCCGGACGTGTACGCCGTCGGCGACGCGGCCATGGTGATCGGCCCCGGGGACAAGCCGCTGCGGATGTCCTGCGCCTCGGGGACGCCGACCGCGTGGCAGGCCGCCGACGCGATCGCGGCGCGCCTGACCGGCGGGAAGCTCCCGAACGCGCCGATCCGCTACTTCAACCAGTGCATCTCCCTGGGGCGCAAGGAGGGATTGATCCAGTACGTCACCGCCGACGACCGCGCCGTGCCGGCGGTCCTGACCGGACGGCTCGCCGCCGTCTACAAGGAGCTGATCTGCAAGGGCGCCGCCTGGGGCGTCGCCAACCCGACGTTCGGGCTGCCGGCCCGGCGCCGGCGCGTCACGCGGGAGCGGGCGGCGGCGGGCTCGGCCGTCCGGTCTCCGGCGTAGCGCGCGAAGCGATGCGGGCGTCCCCGGCGCCGAGGGTGCCCGCATCGCCGTCGGCGACCGGCTCACCCAGGGCCTGACCGCTCCCGTCCGGTACGGCTGCCGCGCGGTTTGGGCGGCTTCCGCCGCGGCCGGACCACTGTTCGGGATCCGCGGGTACGGGCGGTGCCGGTGTCAGGGGTGTCGTGGGCCGGGGTCGGTGAGGGGCAGGGCCGCGCCCATGATGGCGTAGGGTTCGCTGCCGCCGGGGAAGCGGAAGCCGGTGATCAGGTCGCCGAAGCCCAGCTTGCGGTAGAGGTGCCGCGCCGCCGAATCCTTGTCGTGGGTGGAGAGCACCGCGGTGCTCTCGGGCCGCCCTTCGCACAGGCCGAGGACGAGCCGGCGCCCCACCCCGCGCCCCTGGTAGGTGGGGAACACGTGCACCTCGGCGATCTCGCAGGCGTTGCCCAGCCACCGCTCCCGCGTCTGCTCGGTGGTCCGCTCGGTCATCGCGGTGTGCACGACCTCGTGCCACCACTGCCCGAAGGTCCCGTGAAATCCGTAGGCGAAGCCGACGAGGCACTCCTGGACGGTGCCGGGGAGCGGCCCGGGCTCCTCGGCGATCGCCAGCCGGCACTCGAAGTCCGGGTACGTCGCGTGCCCGCGCATGATGCCGAGCCGTCCCGGCAGCTGGTCGGCCGGCGGGTTCATGGCCGCGGCGTAGACCGTGAGGATCGTGTCCAGGGCGCCGACGAACCCGTCCGCACCGATACGCCGCATCCCGATCACGCTTCGGACCCTATCCGACCCCGCCGGCGCTCCGTCGGGTCAGGCCACCTCGACCGCGGTGCCCCCCGTGATTCCGAGGAGTTCCTCGAACGTGGTCGGGAACACGGTGTGCACATGCCCTCCGGCGGCCCACACCTGCTCGTGCTTGCCCAGCCAGTTGTCCACGAGCGTGCGGATCGGCTGCGGGTGTCCCACCGGGGCGACCCCGCCGATCACCTGGCCGGTGGCGGCGCGGACGAAGTCGGGGTCGGCCCGCTTGACCTTCGCCGCGCCGACGAGGCGGGCGATGTGGGCGGTGTCCACGCGGTGCGCCCCGCTGGTGAGGACGAGGAGCGGCTCGCCGTCGGCGTTGAAGATGAGGCTGTTGGCGATGGCGCCGACCTCGCAGCCGACCTGGTTCGCGGCGCTTTCCGCCGTGGGTGTGGGCACCGGCAGGTGAACGATCTCCCCGGTGACGCCGGCGGCGCGGAGGGCTTCGGCGACGCGCAGCACGCTGGGGTGCAAGTCAGTTGCAGGTGGCTTTTCAGGCATTTCGCTCACTCTTGAGGCTTGGGGCCGGTAGACGGCGGTTGATTACGGTTGATTACGGTGCGGTGACGCCCTGATATATCAGCACGTACGTTTATAGGTCCCTAGTTAGTCTGATTTGAGTTATACGTAAGGCTTCTAGGGGGTTGTGCAGGTGCCGATTGGTCGGCGGTTGGCGGCGGCTGCGGCCGCAGCCGTGTTCTTTGCGGGACTCGGGGTATCAAGTGGGGTGGCCTCGGCCGAGGTCACCTCGAGTGTCAGGTCGTACGTTACATTCACCGAACCCGCGCCCTTCACCGCTCCGCAGGTGAAGTTGAAGCTGGGCGCCAAGGGTGCCGCGGTCAAGCAGCTCCAGACGCGGCTGAAGGAGCTCGGCTACGAGCCGGGCAAGATCGACGGTCGGTACGGCGGTGCCACCATGACCGCGGTCTGGGCGTTCCAGAAGGTGCAGGGCATCAAGCCGTCGAGCACCGTGGCGTCCAAGACCTGGCAGGCACTGGAGGAGCCGGTGGCGCCCAAGCCGCTGGTTCCGCGGGGGAAGCCGGATCGGGCCGAGGTGGACCTCACCCGTCAGCTGCTCTTCCTGTACAAGGGGGGTGAGGTCATCCTGATCAGTCACGTCTCCTCGGGCAGCGGCGTCCCGTACACCGAGAAGACGGTCTGGCAGGGGCAGGAGCGGATCTTCCGGGGTGACTCGAAGACTCCGCCGGGGAACTTCAAGACCACCTGGCGCCGGTCGGGCTGGCACAAGTCCTACCTGGGTGAGCTCTACAACCCGATCTTCTTCAACGGAGGGATCGCCTTCCACGGCGCGCTCTCCGTCCCGCTCTATCCGGCCTCCCACGGCTGCGTGCGCCTCCCGATGCACGTGGCCGAGGAGCTGCCGAAGCTGCTCGGCACGGGCGTGCCGGTGCATGTACGGCGCACGGCGCGCGCCTGAGGTGACGCGTTCGAATGGCCCCGTCCGGCAGGACGGGGCCATTCTTTTACCTTCGACATCGAACCCTTGTTCGTGGTCACCTTGACTTGATCATGTGATCGAATCTATGTTCGATCCAGTTGCGCGGAGCTCGCGGTCCGCGCCGGGGAAGTGGGCCTGAAAAGCACGGTCCTGCGGCCGGGCGGGGAGAGGGGAAGCTCCTCGTCCGGTGCCGCCGGACACCGGATTCCACGGGAAATGTCAGTGCCGCCCGTGTGACTGAGTCAAGGTGCAGGCCATAACCAGGGAGGCTGCCACATGGCTCATGACGTGAACGGCCGGTCCCACGGACCGGGACGGCCACGAGTGTCCCCCAATGTGCCGATCATGCTTACCGACGCCCGCGCGCTGCTGGCCGACGCGGCCGTTGCGCGTACCCCCGCGGACCGTTATCTGGCGGCGCATCTGGCCGCGCTCAAGGGAGCGGCGGCGCTGCTGGCGGCGCGGGCCGCGCCGGTGGGGGCGGGCAGGCGAAAACTGAGGAGCGCCTGGGAGCAGCTTCCCGGCGCCGCACCGGAGTTGCGCGAGTGGGCGACCTACTTCGCGGCGAGCGCGCTCAAACGGGCCTCGATCGAGGCGGGCGCGATCCGCACGGTGAGCGGTGAGGACGCGGCGGAGCTGCTGCGGGAGGCGGACGCCTTCGTCACCGCGGTGGAGGGCGTGCTGGGCGTCTGCGGCCAGCCCTCGCTCCCCATGACGATCCCGCTGGCCGGCTGAACCGCACGGTGGCGGGTGTCCCCGCCGCCGCCCGGACGACAGGACGCCCGGGCATGCCGGGACGCCGCCGTGCCGGACGACTCCGGCCGGATTCCACGGCCGGTACGGCTTCGCCGGGTGTCCGCGTCATCGGCCCCGAGCCGGACCCCTCGCGATCCGGGACGGGTGGACCCCTCGGGCAGTTCGCTGCCCGAGAGGGCCTTGAGGTGGCGGGCGGACGCCCGGCGAATCAGGTGACGATCAGAACGATTCGACGGCCCGGCGGGCCTCGGCGTCCAGGACTCCCCAGCTGATGAGCTCTTCGGTGAGCTCCGTGGGGGACTTGTCATAGATCACGGCAAGTGAACGAAGGTCCTCCTGGCGGATGGAGAGCACCTTGCCGTTGTAGTCGCCCCGCTGGCTCTGAATCGTGGCCGCGTAGCGGGCGAGCGGACCGGCCTTCTCCTTCGGCAGTGCTGCGAGTCTCTCCAGGTCGATGACGAGCTTGGGTGTCGGACCAAGCGGACTCGGGGACGCTCCGCCGGGCAGCAGCTCCGATACCGGCACTCCGTAGAAATCGGCGAGCTCGGCGAGCTTCTGCACGGTGACCGCGCGATCCCCGCGTTCATACGATCCGACGACCACGGCCTTCCAGCGGCCGCGGGACTTCTCCTCGACTCCATGCAAGGAGAGGCCCTGCTGGGTACGGATGGCACGGAGTCGTCCACCCAGCGACTTTGCATACTCAGACGGCATGGTTATGGCCCCCCGGCTTTCAAGGCGTGTTGTCTCAATCGAATTGTGTGTCTCCTCACCAGAGGCCACGAATCCGGCAGTCGGCCCATACCTCAAGTGTCGTACTTCTTCACTCTAGGCACCATCGGTGAGTGGCCGTCTGGGTTTACCCGGGATCGTCGCAAGGTGTGGTTACGGACAGTGACGGTAAAGCGGTGGACGCCCAAGGTCAAGCTGATTGGAAAAATGATGGCGAATCATGTCCAGTCCACCCTTGTACTGGTCCTCCCACTACAGCCGGTTAGGCATGTCCGTCAAATCCTCGTAAAGCATGAGATGAGCAGTGTCGGCCCAGGTCGCGGCATACGTGAGGGCGACGGGCTGGTAGCGTTAAGCGACCGACAACCTTTAAGACCCGTCCTGTGAGGCGGGAAAGGTGGTGATGTGATGGATGTTGCCCGGAATCAGGTCGAGCGAGCCGTCTTGGAGGCTCCCGACATCGGGCGGGCGCTGACCCGTATCGCCCATGAGATCTTGGAACGCACCAAGGGCGGCAAGGACATCCTCCTGCTCGGGATCCCCACGCGTGGCGCCGTGCTCGCCCGCAGGCTCGCCGAGAAGATCGAACAGGTGGAGGGGCTCACCCCGCGGGTGGGCACGCTCGACGTGACGATGTACCGCGACGACCTCCGCCTCAAGCCCGCCCGGGCCCTCGGCCGTACCGAACTCCCGGGGGACGGCGTCGACGACCGGATCGTCGTGCTCGTGGACGACGTGCTCTACTCCGGCCGCACCGTGCGCGCCGCGCTCGACGCGCTGAACGACGTGGGACGACCCCGCGCGGTCCAGCTCGCGGTGCTGGTCGACCGGGGCCATCGGGAGCTGCCCATCCGCGCCGACTACGTCGGCAAGAACCTGCCCACCTCCCGGTCGGAGACCGTCAAGGTCTTCGCCGAGGAGATCGACGGAAGGGACGCCGTGCTCTTGATCAAGGGAGGTGGCGGGTGAGACGTCACCTGATCTCGGCCGCGGATCTCACCCGAGAGGACGCGCTCCTCATCCTGGACACGGCCGACGAGCTCGCCCGGGTCTCCGAACGGTCGATCAAGAAGCTCCCCACCCTGCGGGGCCGGACGGTCGTCAACCTCTTCTTCGAGGACTCCACCAGGACCCGGATCTCGTTCGAGGCGGCGGCCAAGCGCCTCTCCGCCGATGTGATCAACTTCTCCGCCAAGGGGTCCAGTGTCTCCAAGGGCGAGTCGCTCAAGGACACCGCGCTCACCCTGGAGGCGATGGGCGCCGACGCGGTGGTCATCCGGCACAGCGCCTCCGGTGCCCCGCACCGTCTCTCCAACTGGGTGCGGGGCAGTGTGGTCAACGCCGGCGACGGCACCCACGAGCACCCCACCCAGGCCCTGCTCGACGCGTTCACCATGCGGCGGCGCCTGGGCTCCCTGGAGGGCCGCTGCGTGACGATCGTGGGGGACATCCTGCACAGCAGGGTCGCCCGCTCCAACGTGTTGCTGCTTTCCACGCTCGGCGCCAAGGTCACCCTGGTGGCCCCGCCGACACTGCTCCCGGTGGCGGTGGACTCCTGGCCCTGCGAGGTCTCCTACGACTTCGACGAGGTGCTGCCCAAGACCGACGTGGTGATGATGCTGCGCGTCCAGCGGGAGCGGATGAACGCCGCCTACTTCCCCACCGAGCGGGAGTACAGCCGCCGCTACGGCCTGGACCGGGAGCGGCTCGCCCGGATGCCGCAGGACGCGATCGTCATGCATCCCGGCCCGATGATCCGGGGCATGGAGATCGCGGCGGAGGTGGCCGACTCCGCCCGCTCCACGATCGTGGAACAGGTCGCCAACGGGGTGACCGTACGTATGGCCGTTCTGTATCTGCTGCTCGGGGGCTCCGAGCCCGCGATCGGGAAGGAAACCGAGTGAGTGAGGCAGGCGCCGGGCGGAGCTCCGGCGAAATCCTGATCAAGGGTGCGCGGATCCTCGGCGGTGAGCCGCAGGACATTCTTCTCAAGGACGGCCGGATCGCCGGGATCGGCTCGGGTCTGGCCGGTTCCCCCGGCGCCGAGGTGGTCGACGCGGCGAATCTGATCGCGCTTCCCGGCCTGGTGGACCTGCACACGCACCTGCGCGAGCCGGGCCGCGAGGACGCCGAGACGGTCGCCTCCGGTACGGCCGCCGCGGCGCTGGGCGGGTACACCGTGGTCCACGCGATGGCCAACACCTCCCCGGTCGCCGACACGGCCGGCGTGGTGGAGCAGGTGTGGCGGCTCGGCCGGCAGGCGGGGCACTGCGACGTCCAGCCGGTCGGCGCGGTCACCGTGGGCCTGAACGGGACGCATCTGGCCGAGCTCGGGGCGATGGCCGACTCCGCGGCCGGCGTCCGGGTCTTCTCCGACGACGGCAGGTGCGTCTCGGACGCCGTGCTCATGCGCCGGGCGCTGGAGTACGTGAAGGCCTTCGACGGCGTGGTGGCCCAGCACGCCCAGGAGCCGAGGCTGACCGAGGGGGCCCAGCTCAACGAGGGCCGCATGTCGGCGGAGCTCGGGCTGGCGGGCTGGCCCGCGGTCGCCGAGGAGGCGATCATCGCCAGGGACTGCCTGCTGGCCGCGCACGTCGGCTCCCGGCTGCACGTCTGCCATGTCTCGACCGCCGGATCGGTGGAGATCGTCCGGTGGGCCAAGTCCAAGGGATGGCAGGTGACCTGCGAGGTGACCCCACACCACCTGATCCTCACCGACGAGCTCGCCGCCTCCTACGACCCGATCTACAAGGTGAACCCGCCGCTGCGCACCGCCGACGACGTCCGGGCCCTGCGGGAGGCGCTGGCCGACGGCACGATCGACGCGGTCGCCACCGACCACGCCCCGCACCCGGTGGAGGACAAGGAGACCGAGTGGGCGGCCGCGGCGATGGGCATGATCGGCCTGGAGACCGCGCTCTCGGTGGTGCAGCACGCCATGGTCGACACCGGCCTGCTCGACTGGGCGGGGGTGGCGGACCGGATGGCCTACCGCCCGGCGGTGATCGGCCGGCTGGACGGGCACTCGGAGAGCCCGGGCCAGCCGCTCCGCGTCGGCGCCCCGGCGAGCCTCACGCTCTACGACCCGTCGGTCAGCCGCCCGGTGGACCCGGGGGAGATGGCGTCCAAGAGCAGGAACACCCCGTACGCCGGGATGGTCCTGCCCGGCCGGGTGGTCGCCACGTTCCTGCGCGGCCGTCCCACGGTCCTCGACGGCAAGCTCACCGGCCCGGTTTCGGGGGCAGAGACGGGGGAGTCGTCGAAATGAGCGGATATTTCGGGATTATTGGGGAGGTCACGGCGTGAGCCGGGTTGATTCGCAGGACACCGCGAGGCTCATCCTGGAGGACGGGACGGTCTACCGCGGCACGGCGTACGGCGCGCGCGGCGAGACCTACGGCGAGATGGTCTTCAACACCGGCATGACCGGATATCAGGAGACCCTCACCGATCCGTCGTACCACCGGCAGATCGTGGCCATGACGGCACCGCACATCGGCAACACCGGGGTCAACGAGGAAGACCCCGAGAGCCGCCGGATCTGGGTGGCCGGCTACGTCGTGCGCGAGCCGTCCCGGGTGTCGAGCAACTGGCGGGCCACCGCCTCCCTGGAGGATCGGCTCCGGCAGGAGGGCGTCGTCGGCATCGCGATGCGGGGCACCCGCGCGCTCACCCGCAGGCTCCGTGAGCACGGGGCGATGCGCGCGGGCGTGTTCAGCGGGGACTTCGCCGGCCGGGACACCGAGGAGCTCCTCGCCAAGGTCCGGCAGAGCCCGGACATGCTCGGCGCCGACCTCGCCCGCGAGGTGAGCACGCGCGAGCCGTACCTGGTCAAGGCGATCGGCGAGCGGCGCTTCACCGTCGCCGCCGTGGACCTGGGGATCAAGGCGATGACGCCGTACCGGATGGCGCAGCGCGGCTGCGACGTGCACGTCCTGCCCGCGGAGAGCACCGCCGAGGAGATCCTCGCGCTTGGCACCGACGGCGTGTTCTTCTCCAACGGCCCCGGCGACCCCGCGGCGGCCGGCTACGCGGTGGACGCCCTGCGCGGCGTCCTGGACGCGGGGAAGCCGTTCTTCGGCATCTGCTTCGGGAACCAGATGCTCGGGCGGGCGCTCGGGCTGCCGACCTACAAGCTCCGGTACGGGCACCGCGGCGTCAACCAGCCGGTCCAGGACCGGGTGACCGGGCGGGTGCACATCACCAGCCACAACCACGGGTTCGCCGTCGAGGCGCCGACGGACGGGCCGTTCGACACGCCGTACGGGCGCGCCGAGGTCAGCCACGTCAACCTCAACGACGGCTGCGTCGAGGGGCTGCGGCTCCTGGACCGCCCGGCGTTCAGCGTGCAGTACCACCCCGAGGCCGCGGCCGGTCCGCACGACGCCGCCGGGCTCTTCGACCGGTTCTGTGAGCTCATGCAGAGTGCGAAGGGGGTCAAGTAGATGCCGAAGCGGACCGACATCTCGTCAATCCTGGTGATCGGCTCCGGTCCGATCGTCATCGGGCAGGCGGCCGAGTTCGACTACTCGGGCACGCAGGCCTGCCGCATCCTGCGGGCCGAGGGCTTCCGGGTCATCCTGATCAACAGCAACCCGGCGACGATCATGACGGACCCGGAGTTCGCCGACGCCACCTACGTCGAGCCGATCACCCCCGAGTTCGTCGAGAAGATCATCGCCAAGGAGCGGCCGGACGCCCTGCTGCCCACCCTCGGCGGGCAGACGGCGCTCAACACCGCGGTCGCCCTGCACGAGTCCGGGGTCCTCGCCGAGTACGGCGTCGAGCTGATCGGCGCCGACATCGACGCGATCCAGGCCGGGGAGAACCGGCGGCTCTTCAAGGAGATCGTCGCCAAGGTCGCCGACGAGCAGGGGCTCAACGCCGAATCCGCGCGGAGCGTCATCTGCCACACCATGGAGGAGTGCCTGGCGGCCGCCGGGTCCCTCGGCTACCCCATGGTGGTGCGCCCCTCCTTCACCATGGGCGGCGCCGGCTCGGGCATGGCCTACGACGAGGAGGGGCTGCGGCGCATCGCCGGATCCGGCCTGGACGCCTCGCCCACCAGCGAGGTGCTGCTGGAGGAGTCCATCCTCGGGTGGAAGGAGTACGAGCTCGAGGTCATGCGGGACCGCCACGACAACGTGGTGATCGTCTGCTCCATCGAGAACCTGGACCCGATGGGCGTGCACACCGGCGACTCGATCACCGTGGCGCCCGCCCTGACGCTGACCGACCGCGAGTACCAGAACATGCGGGACGTGGCGATCGCCGTCATCCGCGAGGTCGGGGTGGACACCGGCGGCTGCAA
Source organism: Rhizohabitans arisaemae (assembly GCF_025996515.1). Lineage (GTDB taxonomy): Bacteria > Actinomycetota > Actinomycetes > Streptosporangiales > Streptosporangiaceae > Rhizohabitans > Rhizohabitans arisaemae. The sequence continues at coordinate 1,024,415 of NZ_BLRH01000009.1, read as the reverse complement.
CATCCAGTTCGCCGTGCACCCCGGCACCGGCCGCATGATCGTCATTGAGATGAACCCGCGGGTGTCCCGGTCGAGCGCGCTGGCCTCCAAGGCCACCGGCTTCCCGATCGCCAAGATCGCGGCCAAGCTGGCCATCGGCTACACCCTGGACGAGATCCCCAACGACATCACCAAGGAGACCCCGGCCTCCTTCGAGCCCACCCTCGACTACGTCGTGGTGAAGGTGCCGAGGTTCGCCTTCGAGAAGTTCGCCGGAGCCGACCCGACGCTCACCACGCACATGAAGTCGGTCGGCGAGGCCATGGCGATCGGCCGGTCCTTCCCCGAAGCCCTGCAGAAGGCGCTGCGCTCCCTGGAACGCAAGGGCTCCTCCTTCAGCTGGGCGGGGGAGCCGGGGGACAAGGCGGCCCTCCTGGAAGCGGTGCGCACCCCGCACGAGGGGCGCCTGCAGGCCGTCATGGCGGCCTTCCGGGCCGGGGCCACGGCACAGGAGCTACACGAGGCCACCCGGATCGACCCGTGGTTCCTGGACCAGCTGCAGGCGATCGACGAAGTGGCGACCAGGCTGGCCGACCCCGGCCACACCCTGGCCGACCTGGAGACCGCCAAGGGCTTCGGCTTCAGCGACGCCCAGATCGCCGAGATCGTCGGCCTGACCGAGAGCCGGATCCGGGAGATCCGGCACGAGAACGGCATCCGGCCCGTCTACCACACGGTGGACACCTGCGCCGCCGAGTTCGCCGCGCGCACGCCGTACCTCTACTCCACCTACGACGAGGAGACCGAGGTCCCCACCGGGGACCGGCAGAAGGTCATCATCCTCGGCAGCGGGCCCAACCGGATCGGGCAGGGCATCGAGTTCGACTACGCGTGCGTGCACGCCTCCTTCGAGCTGTCGGCCGCCGGATACGAGACCGTCATGGTCAACTGCAACCCCGAGACGGTGAGCACCGACTACGACACCTCCGACCGGCTGTACTTCGAGCCGCTCACCCTGGAGGACGTGCTGGAGATCGTGCACGCCGAGCGGCTCACCGGCCCGGTGGCGGGCGTGATCGTACAGCTCGGTGGGCAGACCCCGCTCGGTCTGGCCCAGGCCCTCAAGGACGCGGGGGTGCCGATCGTCGGCACCTCGCCGGAGTCGATCCACCTCGCCGAGGAGCGCGGCGCCTTCGGGCGGGTGCTGGCCGAGGCCGGGCTCACCGCGCCCCGGCACAGCACCGCGGTCACCGCCGCGCAGGCGCAGGAGATCGCCGACGAGATCGGGTACCCGGTCCTGGTCCGGCCCTCCTACGTGCTCGGCGGGGCCGGGATGGCGATCGTCTACGACGACGAGACCCTCCGGGCCTACATGGGCCGCGCCGCGACCGACTCCGAGCACCCCGTCCTGATCGACAAGTTCCTGGACGAGGCGATCGAGATCGACGTGGACGCCCTCTACGACGGCGAGGAGCTCTACCTGGCCGGGGTGATGGAGCACATCGAGGAGGCCGGGATCCACTCGGGCGACTCGGCGTGCGCGCTGCCCCCGATCACCCTCGGCGGGAACGACGTCAAGCGCATCCGCGCGGCGACCGAGGCGATCGCCCGCGGGGTGGGCGTCCGCGGCCTGATCAACGTGCAGTACGCGATGTCGGCGGGCGTCCTGTACGTCCTGGAGGCCAACCCGCGCGCCAGCCGTACCGTGCCGTTCGTCTCCAAGGCGACGGCCGTCCCCCTGGCCAAGGCCGCCGCCCGGGTCATGATGGGGAGCACGATCGCCGGCCTGCGCGCGCAGGGCCTGCTGCCCGAGCGGGGGGACGGCGGGACCCTGCCCTTCGACGCGCCCATCGCGGTCAAGGAGGCGGTCCTCCCCTTCGACCGGTTCCGCGGCGTGGACATCGTGCTCGGGCCGGAGATGCGCTCCACCGGCGAGGTGATGGGCTTCGACGAGTTCTTCGGTACGGCGTACGCCAAGTCGCAGGCCGCCGCGTACGGCTCGCTGCCCACCAAGGGCCGCGCGTTCGTCTCGGTCGCCAACCGGGACAAGCGGTCGATGATCTTCCCGGTGAAGGCCCTCGCCGACCTCGGGTTCGAGATTCTCGCGACCGAGGGGACCGCCGAGGTACTGCGCCGCAACGGAGTCCGTGCCAAGATCGTGCGCAAGCACAGCGCGGGCGAAGGCGCGGACGGCGAGCCGACGATCGTGCGGCGCATTCTGGACGGCGAGGTCGACCTGATCGTCAACACACCCTTCGGCAGCCCCGGGCAGTCCGGGCCCCGGCTCGACGGGTACGAGATCAGGACGGCCGCCGTGCTGCGGGGCATCCCCTGCGTCACCACCGTCCAGGGCCTCGCCGCGGCCGTCCAGGGCATCCAGGCGATCGCCGCCGGGGGCGTGGGCGTACGGTCGCTCCAGGAGCACGCGCGTGCGCTGCGAGGCACGTGAGTGAGTTCGAGACCCGACGGCGGGGAGGCCGGTGTGCGCGTAACCGCGACCGCGCCGGCCGCCCCTGTCCGGGGAGGTGAGTGAAGGCCCGTGGCCCCCGTACAGGTGACCGGCACGGTTCTGACGATCCGCCAGGTCGACGCCTACCACGCGATGACCGTCGTCGCCCCGGGCATCGCCGAGCGCTTCAAGGCCGGTCACTTCACGGCGGTCGCCGTCGGCGGCGCGGAGACCTCCATGCTGCTGCGCAGGTGCCTGTCGATCCACGACGTGAAGCCGGACTACGGGGGCACCGTCGAGCTCGTCTTCTCGGTCCAGGGGCGGGGGACCGCCTGGCTCGCCGACCGGCGGGTCCGGGACAGCCTCGACCTGGTCGGCCCGCTCGGGCGGCCGTTCCCGCTCCCCCGGGACCCGGTGCACTGCCTGCTGGTCGGATCGGGGTACGGCTCGGCGCCGCTCTTTCCGCTCGCCGACGCGCTCCAGGCGCGCGGGTGCCGGGTGGACTTCATCCTCGGCGCGCCGTCGGCCGACCGGGTCTTCGGCGCCCTGCGGGCCCGGCGGATGGGGGAGACGACCACCCTCACCACCGACGACGGGTCGCTCGGCATGCGCGGCAGCGTCACCGACATGCTGCCCCACGTGATCGCCGACTCCCAGGCCGACGTGGTCTACGCCTGCGCGCCGATGGCCGTGCTCCGGTCCGTGGCGGCCGTGGCCGCGCGGCATGGGATCCCGGCGATGGTCTCCGTCGAGGAGGCCATGGCGTGCGGGATCGGGGTCTGCATGAGCTGTGTGCTGCCGGTGGTCGGCGACGACGGGATCACCCGGCTCGTCCGCTCGTGCGTGGACGGGCCGGTCTTCCGCGGTGAGCGGGTCCGCTTCGACGACGTCGGCACCATTCCCTTCGACGCGCTCGGGGCCCCGGGCGGACGGCTCGCCGAGGCCGGTCCGTGAGCCCCGACATGCGCGCGCGTCTGGCCCACGTCGAGCTCGCCAACCCGGTCCTGACGGCCTCCGGGTGCGCCGCCTTCGGACGGGAGCTCTCCCAGTTCTTCGACGTCTCCCGGCTCGGCGCGGTGGTCACCAAGTCCGTCACCCTCGCCCCGCGGGCGGGACGGCCCACCCCGCGGGTGGCCGAGACCCCCTCGGGCATGCTCAACTCGGTGGGGCTGCAGGGACCGGGCGTGGAGGCGTTCCTCCGGCGCGACCTGCCCTGGCTGACGGCGCACGGGGTGCCGGTGGTGGTCTCGATCGCGGGGAGCAGCGTCGCCGAGTACGCCGAGCTCGCCCGGCGCGTCTCGGCCGAGTCCGGGGTGGCCGCCGTCGAGGTCAACCTGTCCTGCCCGAACGTGGAGGACCGGGGGAGGCGGTTCGCCTCCGACGCGGGCGCCGCCTCCGACGTGGTCTCCGCCGTCCGGACGCACTGCCGGTTCGACGTCCCGGTCTTCGCCAAGCTCTCCGCCGACGTCACCGACGTGGTCCCCATCGCCAAGGCGTGCGTGGACGCCGGGGCCGAGGGGCTCTCGATGATCAACACGATCCTCGGCATGGCCGTGGACGTGGACACCATGCGCCCCAGCCTCGCCGGGGGGACGGGTGGCCTTTCCGGGCCCGCGGTGCGCCCGGTTGCCGTACGCTGCATCTGGCAGGTCTACGCGGCCCTTCCCGGGGTGCCCATCATCGGCATGGGCGGCGTTGCGACGGGCCGCGACGCCCTTGAGCTGATCCTCGCGGGAGCTTGTGTCGTCTCTGTCGGAACAGCCATATTTCATGATCCATACGCTTGCATCCGCATTCTCCGTGAGCTTGAGGAACTGCTGGAGCAGCGGGGTGTCGAGCGCCTGTCCGACGCGATCGGACTGGCCCACCGTGCCCTGCCTCGACATAGAACTGAGGAGAACCACCTGTGACGCCTGCCCCCATCGCCGTGGCCCTGGACGCACCCGATCTGGAGACCGCGGCACGCTGGGCCAGCCTGGTCACCCCGCACGTCAGCACCGTCAAAGTCGGCCTCGAGCTCTACCTGCGCTACGGGCCGGACGTGATCGCCTCGGTCAAGGGGGCGAGCGGGGTGAAGATCTTTCTCGACCTCAAACTGCACGACATCCCCAACACCGTCGCCGGGGCCGCGCGGGCCGTGGCCAGGCTCCGCCCGGCCATCCTCACCGTCCACGCGGCCGGGGGACCGGCCATGATCCGGGCTGCCGCGGAGGCCGCCCCCCAGTCCGACATCGCGGCCGTGACGGTCCTCACCTCGCTTTCGGAGGGCGAGCTGGAGGCCGTGGGGCTGGCCGGTCCGGCGCTCGACGCGGCGCGGCGTCTGGCGGCCCTGGCGGTCGGCGCGGGCGCCAGGGCGATCGTGTGCTCGCCTCAGGAGGTCGCGGCCGTCCGCGCCGAGGTGGGGCCGGACATCACGCTGATCACCCCCGGGGTACGGCCGACCGGCGCGGCCAGCCAGGACCAGGCTCGGGTGGCCACCCCGGAGCAGGCCCTCGCCGACGGCGCGGACCTGCTCGTGATCGGGCGGCCCATCACCGGGGCGGCCGATCCGGGTGCCGCCGCCGCCGCGATCGCAGCCGCCCTGCGGCGCGAGCAGACGCATCGCTGAGCCGTGTGGTTTACCGGTCCGCGCGCCGGAATGCCGGCTCGGCGGGCGCCCCGGGAAGGGCCTCGGAACGGTTTCTGACAACGAGATCGGTCGCCGGGGCCGGGCGAGTCAACCCCGAGACGTTCCCGCCGGGTGCCGGGGCACACCCGGGAGCCGTTCGAGGTGATCGCTGAACGGCGAGCATAGCAGGGTTCCGCATTGGTAGATCATCGTTTACGCGAGGAGGGGCCGGGCCGTGGATCACGATCCCCGTGACACCCGGGTGTCGACTCCGAGTCAAGGGGCGGGCTGCTCCCGAAGGCCGTTTCCCGGCGTGTCGCGGACGTGTTCGCTGATAGCGAAAAAAGCCTATCGCGCCTGGAAATCGCCATTAAACGCCCACAAATATCGACGGAGAGTAGTTTGATCTTCGCTAAGCGTGCTTGAGTAGATTTTTTGCTGCAAGAAACAGGTCATGACGTTGCCTGACAGGGCATAGACCAGCTAGTTTCCCCTCCCGTCCGAGTACATCCACAGAAATTCGAGGTGACCCGGCGTGGCTCTTCCTCCCCTGACCCCCGAGCAGCGCGCCGCAGCCCTGGAGAAGGCTGCCAAAGCTCGCCGTGAGCGTGCCGAGGTCAAGAACCGGCTAAAGCACGGCGCGATCTCTCTGGCTGAGGTGCTCAAAGAGGGGCAGGCCGACGACGTCGTCGGCAAGATGAAGGTGTCGGCACTGTTGGAGTCGCTGCCTGGCGTGGGCAAGGTGCGCGCCAAGCAGATCATGGAGCGTCTCGGTATCGCCGAGTCCCGTCGCGTGCGGGGTCTCGGGGCGAACCAGCGGGCCGCTCTTGAGCGGGAGTTCGGCGGCGCTGAGCGCTGATCCGGATTCCGGCGAAATCGGGGGTGTGAGTGACCGGTCCAACCTGGCCCGTGCAGGACGGTTCTGAGCCTGTGGAGCCGAGTGGCGGTCCCAGCACGTCCGCTAGGCGCCTGACGGTGCTCTCAGGGCCGTCAGGCGTCGGCAAGTCCACGGTTGTCGCCGAGTTCCGGCGGGCGCACCCGCAGGTGTGGCTGTCGGTCTCGGTGACCACCAGGAAGCCCCGTCCCGGGGAAACGGACGGGGTCGAGTACCACTTCGTCGACGACGACGCCTTCGGGCGTCTCGTCGACGACGACGAGTTGCTGGAGTGGGCGGAGTTCGCCGGGAACCGGTACGGCACCCCGCGCGGCCCCGTGCTCGAACGGCTGGCCGCGGGCCTGCCCACGCTGCTGGAGATCGACATCCAGGGCGCCCGGCAGGTGCGGGCGTCGATGCCGGAGGCGCTCCTGGTCTTCCTCGCCCCGCCCTCGTGGGAGGAGCTGGAGGCCCGGCTGCGCGGCCGCGGCACCGAGCCCGAGGACGTCATCCGGCGGCGGCTGGAGGCCGGGCGGGTCGAGATGGCGGCCGAGAAGGAGTTCGACGTCACCCTGGTGAACCACTCCGTCCGGCAGGTGTGCGGCGAACTGATCTCGCTGTTCCTGTCCAACAGCCGCTGAGGCGTCCCCGCGATCGGGATTCGGGTGTGCGGGGAGTTTTCCCGCCCCACCGCTTGACAAGCGCGTCCGGGACGTATTCCGGCGGCTGGTAGCCTTACGCTTGCGACGAACAATCGTCAGCGAAAACGTCGAGGGAAAGGCCGAACGTGGCAGGCGCCGCCCCGATTGCCTTGGGCATCACCAATCCGCCGATCGACGATCTGCTCGGCGTGATCGACAGCAAGTACTCTCTCGTGATCATGGGTGCCAAGCGGGCGCGTCAGATCAACGCCTACTACTCCCAGCTCGGCGAGGGCCTGCTGGAGTACGTGGGGCCCCTGGTGGAGACCCACGCCCAGGAGAAGCCGCTCTCCATCGCGCTCCGCGAGGTGCGCGAGGGTCTGCTGACCTCCGAGCCGGTCGAGGGCTAGGCCGCCTCCCGCGTGAGCCCGAGCCGTCCCGGCGGTCCGGATCGCCGTACCCGGGTCGTCCTGGGGGTGGGCGCCGGGATCGCCGCCTACAAGGCCTGTGAGCTGCTCCGCCTGTTCACCGAGTCCGGGTTTTCGGTACGGGTCGTCCCGACCGCGGACGCCCTGCGCTTCGTGGGGCAGCCGACCTGGGAGGCCCTCTCCGGGACGAAGGTGACGACCGACGTCTGGCAGGACGTCCCCGAGGTGCCCCACGTGCGGCTCGGCCAGGAGGCCGACCTGCTGGTCGTGGCCCCGGCCACGGCGGACCTGCTCGCCAAGGCGGCGCACGGTCTCGCCGGGGACCTGCTCACCGGCACCCTGCTCACCGCCCGCTGCCCGGTGGTCTTCGCTCCCGCGATGCACACCGAGATGTGGGAGCACCCGGCCACCCGGGCCAACGTGGCCACCCTGCGCGACCGGGGCTGTGTCGTCGTCGACCCGGCCGTCGGCCGGCTCACCGGGGCCGACACCGGCCCGGGGCGGCTCCCGGACCCCGCGGAGATCTACGAGGTCTGCCGCCGGGTGCTCGCCGGACGCGGCCCCGACCTGGCCGGCCGGCACGTGGTCGTTTCGGCGGGGGGCACCCGCGAGGCGCTGGACCCGGTCCGTTTCCTCGGCAACCGCTCCTCGGGGCTGCAGGGCTACGCGCTCGCCCGTACGGCGGCGGCGCGGGGCGCCCGGGTCACCCTGGTCGCGGCGAACGTCGCGCTCCCGGACCCGGCCGGCGTCACCGTGGTACGGGTCGGCTCCGCCCTGGAACTCCGTTCCGCGGTCCTGGCGGCCGCCGCCGACGCCGACGCGGTGGTCATGGCCGCCGCGGTGGCCGACTTCCGCCCGGCGGACCGGCTGGCCACCAAGATTAAGAAAACGGACGGCGACCCCGAACCCATCTATCTGGTAAAAAATCCGGATATACTTGCTGAGATATCTCAAGAACGGCAGATACCGGGTCAGGTGATCGTCGGCTTCGCCGCCGAGACCGACGACGTCCTCGCCAACGGCCGGGCCAAGCTCGAACGCAAGGGCTGCGACCTGCTCGTGGTCAACCGGGTGGGGGACGGGATCGCCTTCGGCACCCCGGACAACGCCGCGACGATCCTCGCCGCCGGAGGGGACCCGGTCGAGGTGCCCCGCGGCCCCAAGGACGACCTCGCCGACGCCGTCTGGGACCGGGTCGTGCCCCGGCTCGCGTCCATCCCGTGAAACAAGTGATCGGCATGTGGACGCTGCCACCGAAGAACACCCCAAAGGGCTACACTCAATCAGGCCTTCAAGCCCACCCGTGAGGGCGCCAGCCTGCACAACCCCAAAACGCCAGCAGCCGCTGCATGAGGAGCTACCCGTTGTCTCGTCGCCTGTTCACCTCAGAATCGGTCACCGAGGGTCACCCGGACAAGATAGCCGACCAGATCAGTGACGCGATTCTCGACGCCATGCTCAAGGACGACCCCAAGAGCCGGGTCGCCGTCGAGACGCTGATCACGACCGGTCAGGTCCATGTCGCCGGTGAGGTGACGACGGGGACGTACATCGACATCCCCGGTGTCATCCGCGAGAAGATCCTGGAGATCGGCTACAACGCCTCCAACAAGGGCTACGACGGGGCCTCCTGCGGCGTGTCCGTCTCCATCGGTTCGCAGTCCCCCGACATCGCGCAGGGCGTCGACACGGCCTACGAGCACCGGGTGGGTGACGCGGGCGACGACCTCGACCGCCAGGGCGCCGGCGACCAGGGCCTGATGTTCGGGTACGCCTGCCGCGAGACCCCCGAGCTGATGCCGCTCCCGATCATGCTCGCCCACCGGCTCGCCCGCCGCCTCGCCGACGTGCGCAAGAACGGCACCGTGCCCTACCTGCGCCCCGACGGCAAGACCCAGGTCACCATCGAGTACGACGGCGACCGCCCGGTCCGCCTCGACACCGTGGTCGTCTCGACCCAGCACGCCCCCGAGATCGACCTGAAGGAGATGCTCGCCCCCGACATGCGCGAGCACGTCGTCGAGCCGATCCTGGCCGACCTCGACATCGACTTCGAGGGCTACCGCCTGCTGGTCAACCCGACCGGCCGCTTCGAGATCGGCGGCCCGATGGGCGACGCCGGGCTCACCGGCCGTAAGATCATCATCGACACCTACGGCGGCATGGCCCGCCACGGTGGCGGCGCCTTCTCCGGCAAGGACCCGTCCAAGGTCGACCGCTCCGCCGCCTACGCGATGCGCTGGGTCGCCAAGAACCTGGTCGCCGCCGAGCTCGCCGACCGCTGCGAGGTCCAGGTCGCCTACGCCATCGGCAAGGCGCAGCCCGTCGGCCTCTTCCTGGAGTGCTTCGGCACCGAGAAGCTTCCGGTCGGCAAGCTCCAGGAAGCCGTTCTGGAGGTCTTCGACCTGCGGCCCGCGGCGATCATCCGCGACCTCGACCTGCTTCGCCCGATCTACTCGCAGACCGCCTCCTACGGCCACTTCGGCCGCGAGGAGCCCAACTTCACCTGGGAGCTGACCGACCGGGTCGACGCCCTCCGCACCATCACCGGCATCTGACAGCCGTCTCACCCGGGCCGTGCCGGGTGCTTTGATTCGATCGTGGTGGTCGACGCCGTACGTGTGGCGCCGACCACCACGTTTTTTGTGCACGTTCTGTGTGCGGCCAGACCGTTGCGACGCCGGAGAGGTGTGGACGGCGTCGGCCGCAGCCTGCGCCGCGTGATCGTCGTGGTGTGCGCACCCTGAAGGGTGCGGAGAACGCAACGATCATGGGAGGACGAGGGCGCGGCCGGGGTGGGGGTTTGCCGGCTGATCGTTGTGGTGTGTGTGCCATGGGGGGCGCGGAGAGCGCAAGGATCATGAGAGGGGTGGGATGTGACCGGGGTACGGGCTGCGCCGCGTGATCGTTGCGGTGTGCGCGCCTTCGAGGGTGCGGACGGCGCAATGATCACGGGGTGGCGGGGCTTGGCCGCGGAGCTGGTGCCGGGTGATGGCGCGGATCGTCGGGGGGATCTGGTAGGACGGGGGCGTGAGTGAGGATGAGGCGCTGACGCTGCCCGGGGTCGGGGCCAAAGGCTCGGCTCGGGCGGCTCCGCGCAAGGCCACGGCGCGGAAAGGGGCGCTCGAACCCGCCGAGCGGGCCCCGGTCGCCCGGGTGGCCGTCGACGTCCAGCTCCCGCACCTGGACCGCCTCTTCGACTATCGGGTACCGGCCACGATGGACGGGACCGCCGTCCCCGGGTGCCGGGTCAGGGTCCGGTTCGCCGGGCAGCTCGTCGACGGGTACCTGATCGAGCGGACCGACCGGAGCGAGTTCGAGGGGCGCCTGGCCTTCCTGGACCGCGTGGTCTCCGCCGAGCCCGTACTCACCGAGGAGGTGACGGCGCTCGCCAGGGCGACGGCCGACCGCTACGCGGGGACCCTCGCCGACGTCCTCCGGCTCGCGGTGCCGCCCCGGCACGCCAAGGCCGAGGCCGAGCCGGGCGTGGAGCCCGCGGCCCGGCCCGGGGCCCCGCAGGCCGGACCCTGGACGGCCTACCTGAACGGGCCCTCCTTCCTCCGCGCCGTCACCGCCGGTCAGGCGCCACGGGCCGTCTGGACGGCGCTCCCCGGTGCCGGGGCGGGCGGGCCCACCTGGCCCGCGGCCGTCGCGACCGCGGTCCAGGCCGCCCTCGCGGGGGGCAGAGGCGCCCTGGTCGTCGTCCCCGACGGGAAGGACGTCGCACTCGTCTCCGCCGCGATGGCGCACCTGCCGCACGAGGCGCTCACCGCGGGTCTCGGCCCCGCGGAACGGTACCGGCGCTGGCTCCGGGTGCTCCGCGGTGAGCGGCGGGCGGTCGTCGGGACCCGGGCGGCCGTGTTCGCCCCCGTCCGCGACCTCGGGCTGGTGGTGCTCTGGGACGACGGGGACGACGTGCACGCCGAACCGCACGCGCCGTACCCGCACGCCCGGGAGGTGCTCGCCCTGCGTGCCCACCGGATCGGGGCCGCCGCCCTCATCGGCGGCCACACCCGTACCGCCGAGGCCACCGCGATGATCGGCTCCGGGTGGGCGCACCCCCTCGTCGCGGCCCGGGAGACGATCAGGCGGAACATGCCCTCGGTCCGGCCGGTCGGCGCGGACGGGGAACTCGCCCGGGACGAGGCGGCGCGGCAGGCCAGGCTGCCGACCCTGGCCTGGCGGGCGCTGCGCGCGGGGCTGACCTCGGGTCCGGTGCTGGTGCAGGTGCCGCGGCGCGGCTACCTCCCGGCCCTCGCCTGTCAGAACTGCCGTGCCCCCGCACGCTGCCGGCAGGCCCCGTTCCGGCCGGGGGGTGCGGGCGGGCCCGGCGAGGAGGCCGTCTGCCACGGTGTGCTGGCGCTGCGGACGGGCCACGCGGCGCCGTACTGCCGCTGGTGCGGGCGTATCGCGGCCGACTGGAGCTGCCCGGCCTGCGGCGGGCGGCGGATCCGCGCCACGGTGGTGGGGGCGCGGCGGACCGCCGAGGAGCTCGGCCGGGCCTTTCCCGGGACACCGGTCCGGACCTCGGGGCGGGACGGGATCCTGGACCGGGTCGGCACGGACCCCGCTTTGATCGTCGCCACCCCGGGCGCCGAGCCGGTGCCCGAGGGCGGGTACGCGGCCGCGGTCCTGCTCGACGGATGGGCGCTGCTCGGCCGGCCCGACCTGCGCGCCACCGAGGAGGCGCTGCGCCGCTGGATGAACGCCGCCGCGCTGACCCGCCCCGGCGCCACCGTGGTCGTGCTGGCCGACGCCGCAGGGGCCACCGTCCAGGCGCTGGTGCGGTGGGATCCGGTCACCCACGCCGAGCGGGAGCTCGCCGAACGGGCCGAACTGGGGTTTCCCCCCGCGGTGCGGATGGCGGCGCTCACCGGGTCGCCCTCGGCCGTCCGGGAGCTGCTCGACGGCGCCGAACTCCCTCCCGCGGCCCAGGTCCTCGGCCCCGTCCCCGTCGGCGACGACGGCCAGGAGCGCGCCCTGGTGCGGGTCGGCCGCGGTGAGGGTACGGCGCTCGCGCGCGCCCTCAAGGGCGCCGTCGGCGTCCGCTCAGCCCGTAAGGCCCCCGACCTGGTCCGAGTCCGCATAGACCCCTTGGAGCTCATCTAAGGCTCTAGTTCGGGACGGTCACCCGGATTGAGGAGAGGACGAGCTCGAAGCCGACGCGTTCGTAGACCCAGCGGGCGGGGTTGCCCTCGGTCACGGCGAGCCCGAGGGCGGGCAGTCCCGCCTCGGCTCCGAGGGCGAGCGCCCGCCGGAGCAGGGCGGAGCCCAGTCCGGCGTAGGAGGGAGCGGGGTCGCGGAAGACGTCGATGATCCAGGGACCGCTCAGCGGCGGCTGCCCGGCCCAGTCGGCGACGAGGACTCCGGCGACCACCCGACCCTGGTCCAGGGCGAATCCGCTACAGGGGAGGAGCGGTCCGAGGACCTTCCCGGCGAGCATGTCGGCGAGGTCGTGGTCGTCCTGCCGGTCGGGGTGCTCGGGGTGGTAGGCGCTCCGCCAGCTCGGGAAGACCTCCTCGGGGGTGACCTTCTCGTGGCCCACGACGGGAAGTCCGGGGTCCGGCCACTCCGCCGCTGGGGGCTCCACCGTCAGGTTCCGGGTGTAGAGGTGCGCGTGACGTTCGAGGACGCATCCGGCGGCGATCAGCTCACGGCCGAGCCGCTCACTCCCGACGACCGACCAGCCGCGCATTCTCCGCATGATCAGATCGGCCGCCCCGGGGCCGAGGACCTCGACCAGGTCGGCGGAGGGCCGGCCGTTCCTGACGTCCTCGATATAGGAGATCACCGGGCGCCCCGCGTCGTCCTTTATGACCTTCCGTACAGTGATGTCCACTCTTTTCACGCTAGGCCGGGCCGGTCGCGCTCGCAAACGGTTATCGCCGTCGGAAGCCACCGGGGAACGCGCGCGCAGGATGCGGTGGAGCGGTGGGCACAGGGCGGTAGTCTCATGCGGTGGTCATGGCGTTGTCCGAGTGTGAGCTGGCATCGGCGGTGTTCCGCGTCCCGCTGGTGGTGGAGGCGCGGTCGCTGGCCGAGTGGGAGGACGGGCGCTCCGTCGACGAGCGGGGTTTCCCGGTGGAGACGCCCGCCGGCCTGCGGGAGCCGGCGCTCGCCTGGGTCGTCGCGGTCAACGGCGGGCTGGCCAGGGTGGACATCGAGGCGCGGGTCGCCCACCGGGGCCCGAACCTCGCGGTCCCGGACGGCGGTACGGCCGAGCGGCTCATGGAACTCTGGGACGGGGTCGTCATGGACGTGCTGGATCAGGCGGAGGACGGGGTGATCGCGTCCCGGGTCGCCGCCGAGCTGCCCGGGGCGCTGCTCCGCCGGTTGGCCGAGGGGGAGAGCGTGCGGGATGAAGAGTTGTTCGGCCCCGGTGGGCTCTCCGACGAACTCCGCGGTGGGGTCGGCGACGGGCTCGACCTCTTCGCCTACTGCGGTCTGGTCGAGCACGGGGACGGCGTCGTGGCGCTCACCCCGCTCGGGCACTGGGGCCTGACGCGGGACGCCGAGCGCTGAGGTGGGTGGCGCTTCCTCGTAGACTGGTGGAAACCCAATCAGCGAGGGAGATATGGCCATTCAGCCCATCCGGCTCTTCGGAGACCCGGTGCTGCGCACTCCGGCCGAGCCGGTGCGGGACTTCGACGCCGAGCTGCGCCGTCTCGTCAAGGATCTGAGCGACACCATGATGGACGCGCCGGGGGTGGGCCTGGCCGCGCCGCAGATCGGGGTGAGTCTGCGGGTCTTCACGTATTACGTCGACGACGTCCTCGGACATCTGATCAATCCCGATCTGGACCTGTCCTCCGAGTGCGAGGAGGGCGACGAGGGGTGTCTCTCCCTGCCCGGGCTCACCTTCCCGACGACGCGGTCGATTCACACGGTCGCCAAGGGCTACAACATGTACGGTGAGCCTGTCACGATCGAGGGCAGCCACCTGCTGGCCCGGTGTATTCAGCATGAGACGGACCACCTTGACGGGGTGCTCTTCATCGACCGGCTCGACCCGGTGCAGCGCAAGCTGGCGATGAAGGCGATCCGGGAGGCGGAGTGGGCCGGTGCGCAGCCGCCCGCGTTCAAGATCTCACCCCATTCGACGTTCGGGAAGGCGCTTTAAGACGTGCGTCTGGTCTTCGCGGGAACCCCTTTCACGGCATTGCCGTCGCTCGACGCGCTGCTCGCGTCCCGTCACGAGGTGGTCGCCGTGGTCACCCGGCCGGACGCGCCGGCGGGCCGTGGGCGCCGGCAGACGACGAGCCCGGTGGCCGAGCGGGCCGAGCAGGCGGGCATCGAGACCCTCAAGCCCGCGCGGGCCCGTGATCCGGAGTTCCTGGACCGGCTCCGGGAGATCGCCCCTGACTGCTGCCCGGTGGTGGCGTACGGCGCCCTGCTCCCTCAGGACGCCATCGACATTCCCCGCTTTGGCTGGATAAATCTGCATTTCTCGGTGTTGCCGGCGTGGCGGGGGGCCGCTCCGGTCCAGCACGCCATCCTCCGCGGCGACGACGTCACCGGGGCGACCACCTTCGAGATCGAGGAGGGGCTGGACTCCGGTCCGGTCTACGGCGTCGTGACCGAGGAGATCAAGTCCTCCGACACCTCCGGCGACCTGCTGTCCAGGCTCGCGATCTCGGGCGCCGGGCTGCTCGTCGCCACCCTGGACGGGATCGAGGACGGCGAGTTGACGTCCCGCCCCCAGCCCGTGGACGGGGTGAGCCTCGCGCCCAAGCTCGGGGTCGACGACGCGCGGATCGACTGGGCCGCGCCGGCCCGCCACGTGGACCGGCTCATCCGGGCCTGCACCCCCGCGCCCGGCGCCTGGACCGTGTTCCGCGACCACCGCGTCAAGATCGGTCCGGTACGGCCCGCGCCGGACGCCCCGAAAGCCGGACCGGGAGAGCTCGTCGTGGTCCGCGACCGGGTGTTCGCGGGCACCGGCAGCCACCCCGTGGAGCTCGGGGAGGTACGGCCGGAGGGCAAACGGCAGATGGGCGCCGGCGAGTGGGCGCGCGGGGCGCGGCTCGCCGCCGAGGATCGGCTGGGCCGGTGACGACAGGCGATCGGCGCGGGCGCCCGCGCAGAACCCGGCCTGCCCGTGACGAGGCGCGGAACGCGGCCTTCGACCTGCTTCGCGCGGTCGACGAACGGGACGCCTACGCCAACCTGCTCATGCCGGTCCTGCTCGCCGAGCGGCGGCTGACCGGCCGGGACGCGGCCCTGGCGACCGAGCTGGCCTATGGGACCCTGCGGGGCCTGGGCACCTACGACGCGGTGATCGACGCCTGTGGCGACCGGCCCTGCGACAAGATCGACCCGCCGCTGCTCGACGCGCTCCGCCTCGGCGCCCATCAGCTGCTCCGTACCCGGATTCCCCCCCACGCGGCGGTGAGCGCCACGGTCGACCTGGTCCGGCTGCGGATCGGGACCGGCGCGTCCCGGTTCGCCAACGCGGTGCTGCGCAGGATCGCGGGCCGCGACCTGGCGCAGTGGCTGGAGGTCGTCGCCCCGCCGGCGGACGAGGACCCGGTGGGCCGGCTCGCCGTGTCCCACAGCCACCCCCGCTGGGTGGTCACGGCGCTCCGCGACGCCCTCCGCGCCGACGGTGCGTCCGCGGACGAGCAGCTTGAGGCGCTGCTCGCCGCCGACAACGAGCGGCCCAGGGTGTCGCTGGTGGCCCGTCCTGGCCGGGCCTCGGTCGAGGAGCTCACCGCGGCGGGGGCGACCCCCGCGGCGTACTCGCCGTACGGCGCCTATCTGGGGGAGGGGGACCCGGGCGGGATCGCCGCGGTCGCCCAAGGCCGCGCGGCCGTCCAGGACGAGGCGAGTCAGCTGGTGGCGCTCGCGCTGACCCGGGTGCCGCTCTCCGGCGAGGATCACCTCTGGCTGGACATGTGCGCGGGCCCCGGCGGCAAGGCCGGGCTCCTGGAGGCGCTCGCCGCGGAGCGGGGCGCCCGGCTCCTCGCCTCCGACGCGCGTCATCACCGGGCCAAGCTCGTCTGGCGGACCACCCGGGACGCCGGGGTGATCGTCGCGGACGGTAGGGCGGGCGCCTGGCGGCCGGGGTCGTTCGACCGGGTCGCGGTGGACGCCCCCTGCACCGGGCTGGGCGCGCTCCGGCGGCGTCCCGAGGCCCGCTGGCGCCGGGATCCCGGCAGCGTCCCCGAGCTGGCCGAGCTGCAGCGAGGGCTGCTGACCGCGGCGCTCGCGGCGGTACGGCCGGGGGGCGTGGTCGCCTACGTCACCTGTTCCCCGCATCCGGCGGAGACCCGGGAGGTGGTCGCGGACGTGCTGCGCGGCCGGGACGATGTGACGGAGCTGCCCGCCGCGGAGTTCATCCCGGAGGTGGCGGATTTCGGCCCCGGGCCTTATGCGCAGTTCTGGCCGCACCGGCATGGCACCGACGCCATGTTCCTCGCGCTGATGCGGCGGGAGAACGGATAACTTCCCGTATCGGTATCGTGTCAATTCGTGAGAAGTGATGTTTCGTATAGCCGACGAAGCTGAACCGATCACGAGGAGTTCACATGCCGGAATCGCCGCGCGAGACGCAGTCGGCACCCGTCACCATGCCCTTTGACCGGTCCACCTACTTCGACCCTCCGCCGCGGCTGGCCGAGTATCGCCGGGAGAGCCCGATCCGCCGGCTGGCCTTCACCGACGGACATCTGGGCTGGCTGGTGACCGGCTACGACACCGCCCGCGCCGTGCTCGCCGATCCCCGGTTCAGCAACCGGGACGCCTTCCTGCACCCGATCGTGCCGCCCGAGTTCACCAACCCCCTGCAGACCGGCGGCTTTCCGCCGAGCTTCTTCCTCTTCACGGACCCGCCGGATCACACGCGCTATCGGAAGCCGCTGACCGGGCACTTCACGGTACGGCGGATGCGGCTCCTGCAGGAGCGGGTGGCGCAGATCGTCGAAGAGCGGCTGGCGGAGATGGAGCGCCTGGGCCCGCCGCTGGATCTCGTGGCGGAGTTCGCGCTGCCGATCCCGTCGCTGGTCATCTGTGAGCTGCTCGGGGTGCCCTACACGGACCGGGCGGCTTTCCAGCGGGACAGCAGGCTGCTGACCGATTTCACGACCACGGCCGAGGAGGCCGCCGCCGCCCTCGGGTCGCTCGGCGGATATCTGTACGAACTCATCCTGCGCAAGCGGGCCACGCCGACGGACGACCTTCTCGGCGAGCTGGCGTCCGCCGAGGGATTCACCGTCGAGGAGATCATCGGGATGTCGATGCTCCTGCTGATCGCGGGGTACGAGACCACGGCGAACCTACTCGGCCTCGGCACGCTGGCCCTGCTGGACAACCCCGGGCAGCTGGCCCTCCTCCGCGACGATCCGTCCGTCGCGGACGGCGCGGTGGAGGAGCTGCTGCGCCACCTGAGTGTGGTGACCGTCGGGTCGACCCGGTCGGCGACCGAGGACGTGGAGATCGGCGGGCACACGATAGCGGCGGGGGAGACCGTGGTGGTGTCGCTGGCGGCGGCCAACCGGGATCCGCTCCGGTTCGACTCACCCGACGACCTCGACCTCACCCGGCAGGCCCCCGGGCATCTGGCGTTCGGCCACGGCATCCACCAGTGCCTGGGGCAGCAGCTGGCCAGGATCGAGCTGAAGATCGCCTTTCCCGCCCTGATCCGGCGCTTCCCCGGTCTGCGCCTGGCCGATCCCGGTGCACCGATCCCGGTGCGCACCTACGCCACCGTCCACGGAGTGGAGCGCCTCCCGGTGACCTGGTAGCAGGGTCGGCTTCCCAGGCGGGCGTTTCCGGGGAAGTCACAAAAATGTCGCCGTGGCGTTCATTCCCGAGGCGATGGGATTTCGGGCCCGGACTTTATCGTGGATTCCGGCCGCACCGACATGGGACCTGCGGCGTCCCGCATTGCCACGGCGGGGCCGCAGGTACTCTCCTAGCCACTGTTCTCATACCCGAGCGCGATTTATCAAAATGATAGGTGCAAAATCGCGAAATGCGTTGTTTGTTAGAAGGGAGTGCTTCAGGTCCTGATAAGGGGTGTAAATGGGTAGCTCTTCCTATGAAACTGTCCAAATCACCACAACTCGGAAAGATCACTTCAACCCTCCCACGGAATGGGGAGAGTGGCGGGCGGAGGCCCCGATCCGCCGGCTGACCTTCCCCGACGGGCATCGGGGCTGGCTGGTCTCCGGCTACCGGCACGCCAGGACGCTCCTCGCGGACCCGCGCTTCAGCAACCGGCCGGAACTGCAGCACGCCGTCCTCCCGATCCTGCTGTTTGAGGATCCGCAGGGCCTGGGGCTCCCGCCGGGCTTCTTCATCTTCCTGGATCCGCCGGAGCACACCCGGTATCGGGGGGCGCTGACCGGCCAGTTCACCGTACGGCGGATGCGGCTGCTGGAGAGCCGGGTCGCCGAGATCGTCACCGAGCACCTGGACGCGATGGAGGCCGCGGGTCCGCCCGCCGACCTGATGGCCGACTTCGCGCTGCCGATTCCGTCGCTGGTCATCTGCGAGTTGCTCGGGGTGCCCTACGACGACCGGGAGGTGTTCCAGCGGGAGACCGACGTGCTGATCGCCTTCGACGTCGGCATGGACGAGGCCCAGGCGGCGATGGCCCGGCTGGCCGGCTATCTGCTGGGGCTGGTGGCGCGGAAGCGCGCGGCCCCCTCCGACGACCTGCTCGGCGGCCTCGCCGGCGGGACCGACCTGAGCGACGCGGAGATCACCGGGATGGCGTTCCTCCTGCTGGGCGCCGGACATGAGACGACGGCGAGCATGCTCGGCCTCGGCACGCTGGCGCTGCTCCGCCACCCGGCCCAGCTCGCGGCGATGCGTGACGATCCGGATGTGGTCGACGGCGGAGTCGAGGAGCTGATGCGATACCTCAGCGTGGTCACGGCGGGGGTGACCAGGGCGGCGCTCGACGACGTCGAATTCGAGGGGCATCTCGTCAAGGCGGGCGAATCGGTGGTGTTCCTGCTGCCCGAGGCGAACCGGGATCCGCTCCGGTTCGGCGCCCCCGACGAGCTCGACCTGTCGCGGACGGCCTCGGGTCATCTGGCGTTCGGGCACGGGATCCATCAGTGCCTGGGGCAGCAGCTGGCCCGGATCGAGCTGCGGATCGCGTTTCCCGCGCTTCTGCGGCGTTTCCCCGGCCTGCGGCCGGCCGTACCGATCGAGCAGATCACGGTGAAACCGGGATCCCTCATCCACGGCCTGACGCGGTTCCCCGTTACCTGGTAACCGTTTCCACGACCTCCGGCGGAGTCGACGGATGGCGGCTCAGTGAATAGGGGTCAAGTCACTATTCCACTACCAAATGGTTGTCCTGTCCCGAGGGCTCTGGAAAATCATGTAGCTAAATGGTTGTTGGAAAGGGGTGTATGCGGTCGTCATGCGCAGGCAGGGGTGAGGACATAGGCTCCGCCCCAGATTCGGTTCACATCACCACAAGAACGGATCATTTCCGCCCTCCCGTGGGATGGGGAGTTCGGCGGGGCGAAGTCATCCTGGTCGTCGTAGGGCACCCGCTCCGGTTCGCCGATCCCGGCGAGCCCGACCTGTCGCGGACGGGCTCGGGCCATCCGGCGTTTGGGCACGGGGTCCACCGGTGTGCGAGGCAGCGGTTCGTGAGGATCGAGATGCGTATCGCCTACCCCGCCTTGCTCCGGCGCCTCCCCGATCCGCGGTTGGCCTTGCGCGGAGGAGGACGTCCCGATGAGGGGGCACACGATCGTCCACCGGGTCCGCAGCCTCCCCGTGGCCCGGTGATCGGATGAAGATCGAAGCCGATCGCGGCGTCTGCATCGGGGCCGGGATGTGTGCGCTCACCCTGCCCTCGGTGTTCGATCAGAGCGACGACGACGGCACGGTGATCCTGCTCACCGTACGCCCGGGACCGGCCGAGGAGGTACTGGTACGGCGTGCCGTACAGCTGTGCCCTTCCGGAGCCCTGTCCGTCACGGACGGGCCGGGCGCCTGAACCCGCATGGGTGGACGCCTCGCGCGAGGCACCCGGCAAGGGGAACCAAGCACACCTGACGAAGGTCGTGCGGCGCAGCCTAGGGGAGACCTCACCGCGCCGCCGACCGACATGAATGTACAGTTCTCATTCATCGACCGATATGAATAAAAGCTGGACCGATATGAATGCATGGGTCTCAATAGTCGACGGATATGAAAATACGGCTCCCTGTCTTTCGACGGATATGGGCGCATGGGTCTCCGTCCTCGACTGAAATGAATACGCAAGACCCTGTGCGACCATCCCTGCTCAGCCGAAATATGCGCACCGTGCGGCGGACGGCCGGGGTCGCCGGACCTGACGGACGTTTGGCGGAAGCCGGGCCTACGTAGTGCTGCCGGACTGCCATCTAGCTGGGCTGATCGACCGGAAGCGCCAGGAGGTGGACAGCCGCCCTGGACCTTTCTCAAGCCTCCGAACGGGCTGTTTCCTCCTTGATTCAGAGGAATCGGGGATTGTCCGGCACGCGTCAGGCGCCGCGCCGGCCGGCCGAATATACAACGCATATACGCTGCCCAAGAAACATCGATGCGTGCATTTTGTGAATAGGAGCATCGATGTGTGCATCCCTGCGGACGCGCGCTGTCACCCGCGTTCGGGTATTTGCCTCGGCCATTGTCGTGACGGCTGCCACCGTGGTCGTGTCTCCCTCAACCGTCTCGGCTAAACCCCCGCCCACGCCGTGCGCCGACCACGCGGCGGCGACCGAGGCGGCGGCCAAGATAGCGCTGTCCTGCAACCGAAGGGTGGAGGTGACGGCGAAACGCTCGCCGACCGCCCAGGTCTTCGCCAACCCGGACGGCACCCTCACCATGGAGAGCTCCGCGATGCCCCGCCGGGTCAAGCGGGCCGACGGCTCGTGGGCCGACATCGATCCCTCGTTGCGCGCCGGTCCGGACGGCGCCTTGGCACCGGTGGCCTCGACGCTGGACGTCCGCTTCAGCGGAGGCGGCGCCGGGCCCATGGTCACGGTCGGGCAGGGTGCCGAACAGGTGGCGCTGACCTGGCCGGAGGCCCTCCCGAAGCCGTCGGTCGCCGGGGACACGGCCACCTACGGCGACGTCTACCCCGGTACCGACCTGCACCTGCGGGCCACGGGAACCGGGTTCACCCATGTGCTTGAGGTCAAATCGGCCCAGGCGGCGGCGCACCCCGCGCTGCGCCGGCTCGGCTACCGCCTGTCCGGCGGCGCAGATGTGCGGCTGCGGGAGAACTCCCAAGGGGGAGTGGACGCGGTCACCGCCGACGGCAGGGAGCTGCTGCACTCGGGCGGCGCGTCGATGTGGGACTCCGCCGCCACCACGACGGTCGGCAAACAGGCGAGGTTGTCCTCCTTGCGGGAAGCCGGGGTGAGCGCCCGGCAGGCGCACGTCAAGACCCGCTTCACCGGGGGCAGCCTGGTCACCGAGCCGGATACCGCGCTGCTGACCGGCCCGGACACCCGCTTCCCGCTGTTCATCGACCCGGCCTATCTCGGTCCGACGGGCGCGTCGCGCTGGGCGTACGCGACCAGCACCAACGTCAACCGTACCGACGAGTACGCCCGGATCGGCCGCGACCCCGCGGGCAACTACGAGGCCCGATCGTTCTTCGAGTTCGCCACGGCCCCTCTGGCCGGGTCAAAGATTATGTCGGCGAACTTCTCGATCGATCTGTACCACTCCTCCTCATGCGGCCCGACGCCGACGAACCTCTGGCACAGCGCCTCGATCTCCGGCACCCCGCGCGCCGACTGGAGCCCGTCCCTGATCACGGTGCTGAACACTCAGTCCGCTGCGGCCAACAAGGACGACTGCTTCACGCCGGCGATCCCGAAGATGATCTTCGACGGGAACCTCGCGGCCAACCTGCAGGCCAATGCGGCCAACCCCGGTGCCGGCGCCTACACCCTGGCGCTGGCGGCCCCGACCGAATGCAACTGCAACGCGTCCAGGGAGCAGTGGAAGAAGTTCATCGCGCACACCGCACGCCTGATCGTCCACTACAACCACATACCGCGGACCCCGGCGGCGACGGATATGTCCATCGATCCGTCCTTCGACTGCACGCCGTCCGGCCTGCGGGTCAACACGTTGAACGGGATCACCCTGCGGGCCACGCTGTCGGACGGGAACGGCGACGTCGTCAAGGCCGACTGGACGGTCAACGGCATCGCCGCCCAGTACGCCCCGCCCGACTCCGCTTTCGCGGCGTCAGGAAGCGACTTCACCACCACCCTTCCCGCGGCGGCCTTCACCGAGAACACCACCTATTCCTGGACGGTCCGGGGCGTGGACGAGGCCCACGCCGGCGCCGACGGGCCACTGTGCACGTTCACCGTGGACAACTCCGTACCCGGCTCGCCGGTCGTCGCCTCGGCCGACCTCGCCCTCGGCACGGGTCTCATCGTGCCCGCGCCACCGGCCTCCGCCGTGACGGGCCGGGCCGCGCGGGTCACGCTCGCTCCGGCGAGCGGCGACACCGACGTGGCGGGATACCTGATCGGCGTGGGCGCGGGCACGGCGCGCGACCCCGGCATCTGGGTCCCCGCCGCCCCGGACGGCAGGGCGGTGGCACCGGTCGTCCCCATCGCCTCCGGCAGCACGATCAACTACCTGCGGGTACGGGCCAGGGACCTGAGCGGGCAGCTCGGCGGCACCGTCACCTACATGTTCAGGGCGGGCGCCGGCGCCGCCGTCCGGGTTCGCGGCGACGCGACCGGCGACGGCCGTCCGGACCTGACGGTGCTGGCGGATGCGGGCGGCGGCAAGAGCGCCCTGTGGCGCTGGACGGCCGACCCCGCCGGAACGGGCCTGTTCGAGCCGATCGCCACCCAGGACACCCCGGGCAGCTATGCGACCGCGTCGACGACGGTCGCCCAGGGCGACTTCGACGGGGACGGACTCGGCGACGTCGCCGTACTCCAGCCCAAGGGACCAGGGAGCGCGCTGACGGTCCAGCGGTCGGACGGCAACAACCTGCTCGGGACCCCGGAGCTGTGGTCGGATCCGACCTGGGCGCCGGCGACCATGAAGACGGTCGCCGGTGACTTCACCGGGGACGGCAAGGACGACCTGCTGGTGCTCAAGGACGACGGATCGGCCACCTGGCGGGTCTGGGTCCTGCGGGCGACCGGGACGGCGGGGAACGTGCAGTTCGCCGCGCCGGCGGTGTGGTGGTCCAACCCGCCGGGACACGCCGAGTGGAGCAGGATGAAGGTCGTCGCCGGTGACTTCAACGGCGACGGCAAGACCGACTTCGGGCACTTCTACGACTACGGGTCGTGCCACACGAAGGTGTGGATCCACTACAGCACCGGATCGGCGCTTCAGAGCGGGACCATGCAGTGGGACGGCGGCGTCAACAACGCCTGTTGGGACCGGGCCTCGTACATCATCGGCGACTTCAACGGTGACGGCAAGGACGACCTGGGAAACTTCTACGACTACGGGTCGTGCCAGACGAAGTTGTGGACCCATCCGGCGAATGCGGCGGGCACCGGGTTCGACCTGCCGGTGCTGCACTTCGACTCCGGCCAGAACTCCTGGTGCCGGGACGCCGTCGAGCCGAGCGTCGCCGACGACAACGCCGACGGCAAGGACGACGTCACCGTGGTCTACCGGTGCTGCGGCCCCGGTCAGCGGGTGATCTGGCGCTTCGTCTCGGCGGGCGCGACGATGGCCGCGCCCCGGCTGGTCGCCAAGACCGCGCTCAACTCGGGCGGCAGATGGGCCCTGGCGGTCGACCAGTCGGGGGTGTACAAGCTGATGGCGCGGCACTCCGGGATGTGCGTCGACGTCGCGTGGGGCAGCACCGCCAACGGCGCGGCCATCTGGCAGTGGGGCTGCCACGGCTACGGTGGCCAGGCGTTCCGGGTGGTGTTCCACGGGGCCGGGCAGTACATGCTGCAACCGGCGCACACCACCGGGATGTGCCTGTCGGCGCACGGGAGCGCTAACGGCAACGGAGCCATCCAGTACCAGTGCGGGCCTGCTGGCGACCAGGTCTACAAACTGGAATACGTCTCGGGCACCGGTGACGGCACCCTCGTGCGGATGAGGCCGCTGCACACCGGCAGGTGCCTGGACGTCAGCAACGTGAGCATGGACCAGGGCGCGGCCATCATCCAGTACGACTGCTACGGGAACGCCAACCAGGACTTCTACCTCCAGCGCACCACGGTGGCGCCACCGCCCTGAGCTCGGCCCGTACCGGATGAACCGTTCCGGTCGCGTTCCGACCGGAACGCGACCGGTCCGTTCACGATCGGCCGCCCGCACCGGCTCGGTCCCTCCGACCACCGGTCCGGCGACCTCGACGACGTGCGGATCCGGATCCGCACGCCCAACGCGGAGGAGGTCACCACCCTTCACACCACCCGCGGCTGACGCCGTACATCCCGAAATCCCAACATCTCGGTAAGGAGAACGGCGATGGCGAGACAAGCCCTGCGCCGACTGAAAGTCACCACCACCATAGGCATAACGCTTGCAGCCCTGCTCACACCCGTGGCACCCACGAGCGCGGCGGGCGCGGCGGCTCGGCCACCTCTCCCGAAATCCGGGAAGGTGGCCTCAATCCCCGGCCGCGACGTGGTCCCGAGCAAGGCGCCGGCCGATCCGACGGCGGCCCACAACATGACGCGGGCGATGGCCGCGGCCTGGCCGAAGGGCGGTTCGGCGGAGGTCGCCGTGCCGCCCGGCGGGGCGACGTTCGCGAAGTCGTCGAGCCTGCCGGTCGCCGTGGCCGCGGCGTCGGAGGCGCCCGCGCCTGGGCGCGTCCAGGTCGACGTTTTACACCAGGACGGTCTCCCGCGCGGAGTGGTCCCGCTCCGGGTCAAGGCGGTGGACGGGCCGGACAGCCAGGTACGGCTGCGCGTGGACTACCGGGCGTTCGCCCAGGCGTACGGCGCCGGATACGGATCCCGGCTGCGGTTGACATCGCTGAGCGGCTGCGCCGCCCCCGGTGACCCGGGCTGTGTCCGTCGTGAGCTGTCCACGGTCAACGACCGGGCGGCCCGGCTGCTGACGGCGCCGGTGGAGGCGACCAAGGCGGGCACCATGGTCGTGGTGGAGTCCGCCCCCTCATCCGACGGCGGCAACTACGCGGCCACTCCCCTCTCGGCGACGGCGACCTGGTCGGCGGGCGGGAACTCCGGGGACTTCTCCTGGTCCTACCCGCTGCGGATGCCGCCGTCCCTCGGCGGCCCCGCACCGCAGATCGCGCTGTCGTACTCGGCCCAGTCGGTCGACGGCCGTACCGCCGCCAACAACAACCAGCCGTCGTGGATCGGCGAGGGCTTCGGCTACCACCCCGGGTCGATCACCCGCTCCTACAAGGCGTGCGCCGACGACGGCACGCCGGGTGTGGGGGACATGTGCTGGGGGTCCGACAACGCCATGCTCAGCATGTCCGGGCGGGGCGGTGAGCTGATCCGGGTGGCCGGCGGCGCCGACGTGTGGCGGCTGCGCAACGACGACGGCACCCGGGTGGAGCGGTTGACCGGAGCCTCCAACGGCGACAACGACGGCGAACACTGGAAGGTCACCACCACCGACGGCACCCAGTTCTTCTTCGGGCTGAACCGCCTGCCGGGCTGGACCACCGGCAAACCGGTCACCGGCTCGGCGTGGACGGTACCGGTGTTCGGCAACGCCGTCGGCGAGCCGTGCAACGCGGCCACGTTCGCCGCCTCGCACTGCAGCCAGGCCTACCAGTGGAACCTCGACTACATCGTCGATCCGCACGGCAACTCGATGTCGCTGTGGTACTCCACGGAGACCAGCAACTACGCCCGCAACCGCACCGACACCGCCGTGTCCGCCTACGTGCGGGGCGGCTGGCTGGCGCGCGTCGACTACGGCACCCGGCAGGACGGCGGCGTCGACTCCGCCCTGACGTCCGCACCCGCGCAGCGCGTGGTCTTCACCGTCCGGGACCGGTGCGTCGTCCAAGGCCCGACCTGCACCCCCGCCACACCGGCGAACTGGCCGGACGTGCCGTGGGACCGGCAGTGCGACTCGGCGACCTCGTGCCCGGGCAAGTACGCCCCGGCGTTCTACACGCAGAAGATGCTGTCCACCGTCACCACCCAGGTCGCCGCCGGGACCGGCCATCGCGACGTCGAGACCTGGACGCTCGACCACGTGTTCAAGGACCCGGGCGACGGCCACGACAAGATCCTCTGGTTGAACCGCATCGGGCACACCGGAAAGGCCGGCGGCACCACCACCGCCATGCCGGACGTCGTCCTCGACGCGGTCCACCGGGGCAATCGCGTCGACACCAGCCCGACCAAGAACCCGATCGTCAGGTACCGGCTCTCCTCGATCACCGACGAGTACGGAGGGGTCACCGCGGTCACCTACTCCCCGGCCGACTGCGCGCTCGGCTCCAACATGCCGTCCTCGCCCGACAACAACACCAAGCGGTGCTTCCCGGTGCGGTGGACGCCGTACGGCACCAGCGCGCCGACCTTGGACTGGTTCCACAAGTACGTGGTCACCAACGTCACCGTGACCGACCGCGCCGGCGGCGGATCCAAGGCCGTCGAGTCCGCCTACACCTACTCCGGCGCCCCGGCCTGGCACTACGACGAGGGTGAGTTCGTGCCCGACGCCCACAAGACCTGGGGGCAGTGGCGCGGCTACGGCCGGGTCCGCGTCGTCCGGGGAGCCGCCGACGACACCCGGTCGCAGACCGACACGGTCTACTTCCGCGGTATGCACGGCGACCGGCTCGCCTCCGGCACCCGCACCGTCACCCTCCCCGCCGACCCCGACTTCGGCGGCCCGGCGATCAACGACGAGCCGTGGCGGCAGGGACAGATCCGCGAGACCATCGACTACAACGGTGTCGGGGACGACGCGCCGGTGCTGGCCAAGACGCTCAACGAACCCTGGGAACACGGCCCGCACGCCAGCCGCACCCGCGGCGGGACCACCGTGCACGCCTACACCACCGGCGTGAAGTCCACCACCGCCAAGACCGCGCTGGACGGCGGGCGCGGCTGGCGGACCACCAAGGTGACCAACACCTTCGACCACGACGCCGGCGCGGCCAACCCGACCGGCCGTGTCGTGGCCGTCGACGACGCCGGTGACACCGCGCTCACCACCGACGACCGGTGCACGCGCACCACCTACGCCGCCAACGCGGCCGCGCACCTGCTCACCTCTCCCGTCCAGGTGGAGACCGTCGCCGTCGGCTGCGGCACCGCCCCCGACCGGTCCAGGCACGTGCTGTCGGACGTCCGGACCTACTACGACGGGGCCGCGGCCTTCGGCACCTCGATCGGCAAGGGCGACGTGACCCGGACCGAGCGCCTGGCCGACTGGAACGCGGGCAGCCCGCGGTACACGCCGATCGGCCGGTCGAGCTACGACGCTTACGGCCGGATCCTGGAGTCGTACGACGCGCTCGACCGCCGTACCTCCGCCTCCTACACCTCCGGCGCCTCATCGACCATCTCGGCCACGAACCCCATGCGCTGGACGCCCACCGTCACCACCATCGATCCCGCCTTCGGCGCCCCCACCAGCGTGGTCGACGCCAACGGTCGGCGGACCGACATGACCTACGACGGCCTCGGCCGCCTGACGGCGGTCTGGCTGCCCGGCCGCGACAAGGCGACCCAGACCGCCAGCCGGACCTACAGTTACACGGCCGCCGGAGAAGACTGGCCCACCTCGGTCGCCACCAGCACCCTCAACACCTCCGGAACCGGATACCTGACCGCGCACACCCTCTACGACGGGTTGCTGCGCGCCCGGCAGACCCAGCGGCCCGCGCCCGGCGGTGGCCGGATCATCACCGACGTCATGTACGACTCACGCGGCAACGCCGTGCTGAACAACCACGACTACCACAACAACGCCTCGCCGGGCGGCGTCCTGTACAAGCCCGACGAGCCGGTCCCGGGGCGCACCCTGACCACCTACGACCACGCGAGCAGGCCGACCGTCTCGGCCTTCCAGGTGAACAACGCGGAGCGGTGGCGCACCACCACCGCCTACGGCGGAGACCGTACCGACGTGAATGTCCCGGCGGGCGGCAACGCCACCTCCACCTGGACCGACGCCCGGGGTAACGTCCGCGAGCTGCGCCAGTACCACGGCAGCACGGTGGGCGGCACCTACGACACCACCCGCTACGGCTACACGCCGGACGGCAAGCGGGAGACCGTCACCGATCCCGCGGGGAACGTCTGGCGCTACCAGTACGACCAGCGCCGCCGTACGACGTCCGCGCACGACCCCGACAAGGGCACCGTCACCTATACCTACGACGACGCCGACCAGCTGGCGAGCGCGACCAACGCGCGCGGGGTCACCATGAACATGACCTACGACGCGCTCGGCCGCATGACCGGCGTCTACCAGGGCGCCGTCACGCCCGCCAACCAGCGAGCTGAATGGACCTTCGACACGCTTGGTGACGGGACGGCCGTCAAGGGCGAACCGGTCAAGTCCGTCAGGTACGCGGACGGGTCGGCCTACGTCACCGAGGTCACCGGATACGACGCGGCGTATCGGAGGACCGGCGTCTCGGTCACGATCCCCGCGGCCGAGGGCTCGCTCGCGGGCACATACC
This sequence comes from Rhizohabitans arisaemae, assembly GCF_025996515.1. Classification (GTDB taxonomy): domain Bacteria; phylum Actinomycetota; class Actinomycetes; order Streptosporangiales; family Streptosporangiaceae; genus Rhizohabitans; species Rhizohabitans arisaemae. The sequence continues at coordinate 995,859 of NZ_BLRH01000009.1, read as the reverse complement.
GGGCGTCGACCACCTACAACCCGGACGGAAGCATCGCCGACACCACCCTGCCGGCGGCCGGTGGGCTACCCGCCGAGACCTTGACCAACACCTACAACGCTGTCGGCCTCCCGGCCACGCTGAGCGGAATCAACACCTACGTCAGCCAGACCCACTACGACTCGCTCGGCCGGGTCGGCGACATGGAGATGACCGACGGCGGCGGCAAGACTCTCTCCCAGGTCTGGAACTACGAGGCCGGCACCGGCCGGCTCTTCCAGCACGGCGTGCTTGACCGGATCGCTCAGACTCTCTACCAGGACGCCCGGTACACCCGCGACGACGCCGGGAACGTCACCTCCATCAAGGACCTGACCAGTCAGTACGGCGCCGGGCCCGATGACAACCAGTGCCTGCGCTACGACCACCTCGCCCGCCTCAAGGACGCCTGGACCCCGGCGGACGGCAACTGCGCCGCAGCTCCCGCGACGAGCGCCCTGGGCGGACCGGCGCCCTACCGGCGGTCGTGGACCTACGACGCGATCGGCAACCGCCTCTCCGAGACCGAGCACACCGCCTCCGGCAACGTCACCCGGGCCTTCACCTACCCCGCCCCCGGCACGGGCCAGCCGCACACCCTGCGCAAGCTGGTGACCACACGACCGGGTGGCGGGACGGCCACCGACACCTACACCTACGACGAGGTGGGCAGCACCAAGACCCGCAACCTGGCCGGCAAGCCAGGCCAGACGCTGGAGTGGAATGCCGAGGGCCATCTGGCCTCGATCACCGAGGGCGGCGCCACCACCCGCTACCTCTACGACGCCGACGGCAACCGCCTGATGGCCAAGGATTCCGGCGGCGCCACGCTCTACCTCCCGGGCCAGGAAGTCCGCCGGACGGGGACCACCGTCACCGCCACCCGCTACTACGGGTCGAACGCGGCCCGCACGACCGCCGGCGGCCTGATCTGGACGGTCAACGACCACCACGGGACGAACTCCTTCACCTTCAACGCCTCGACGCTGGCCGACACCCGGCGCCGCACCACGCCGTTCGGCACGGTACGCGGCCAGACCCCGGCCTGGCCAACCACCAAGGGCTTCGTCGGCGGCACGGACGACCCGACCGGCCTCGTCCACGTGGGTGCGCGTGAGTACGACGCGAACACGGGCCGTTTCATCAGCGACGACCCCATCACCGACCATGCCGACCCGCAGCAGATGAACGGCTACGCCTACAGCAACAACACCCCGGCGACGGCCAGCGACCCATCGGGCCTGAAGCTCGCCTATGAGGGCGGCCACCGTCGCGGATGCACCGGAACACCGGACCGCTGCGCGGACCAGAGCGGCCAGAACGGAGGTCGGAACGGAGGAGGGTCGACCGGCAATCCCGCATGCGTCGGCGCCACCCCAAGCAGCCGCAGCGCCTCGTGCCAGGAGGACAAGGGACAGGACAACCCGATCACCGAAACGATCATCTTCGGCAAGCACGGCACCGTCCTGATGATCTTCGAGAACGGCCGCGCGTCCATCAACGGCTACCTCCTGCCCGAAGGGTTCCCCGGAGACCCCAGGGAGCTGGCCGCGGCCCTGGACGAGATGGATCTGGAGATCGACGAGTCCACGGAGGATCCCATCGAGGCGCTGAAGAACGCCACCAAGACGGCGAGGGCTCTCCTCTGGGTGTGCCACCAAAACTGCCACACGGAGAAGGGCACGAAGTGGAAGGACAAGGTCAGCACTGACATCGGGCTGCTGGAGGACATCATCCGGCCGGGCGCCCACCGTCTCTGCAAGGACAGGATGCAGGACGAGAACTACGCACAATGCGAGAGTGCCATGCAGCACTTCAGAAATGTTAAGAACGACCCATTCTGGCAAGGATGCGTCCAGAAAGTGAAAGACCATTGGGTAGCAGATGTGGCGGGTGCCGCCCTTATGCGTTCGGTGCCGCACATCGCGTGGGGTCCCGCGGCAGTCTCCTGCGTAATGGGAGGTACGGCAAAACTGGGGCATTGACGGAGGTCGTCGCCCGCAGCGTTACCGGCGGGTAGTGAGCCGCTCTTACGCTACGAAATCGGCGTCACTGCGAAGGATGGGCCGCAAGCCCACATGACGCGGTGTCAACCCCGACAGGTCCGGTTGCGCCGATCGTCGTGATCAGCGAGATGCCCGGTTGGCCGCCGGAGCCGATTAAGCTCCCGCTCTCCTCTTCGGAGGTGAGCGGGAGCTCTTCGGTGTCTGCAGCCAAGGCCTGGGAAGGAGAGGGTGTTTTCCCTGTTCCGTGCGCCTCCGGGGAGGGAGGGTACGGGCTGAGCCGGGGGAGCAATACACTCGGGAATCATGCCTGTACAGATCTCACCCAGCATTCTCTCCGCCGACTTCGCCAGGCTCGCCGACGAGTGCGCGGCGGTCGCCGGTACGGCCGACTGGCTGCACGTCGACGTGATGGACAACCACTTCGTGCCCAACCTCACCTTGGGGTTGCCGGTGGTGGAGTCCCTGCTCAAGGCGGTGTCCACGCCGATCGACTGCCACCTCATGATCGAGGACCCGGACCGCTGGGCGCCCGCCTACGCCGAGGCCGGGGCCGGGAGCGTCACCATCCACGTGGAGGCGGCCAAGGCCCCGATCCGGACCCTGCGCACGATCCGCGCGGCCGGTGCGCGGGCCGGGCTGGGCGTCAATCCGGCGACGCCCGTCGAGGCATTCGAGGACCTCCTGCCCGAACTCGACATGCTGCTGCTGATGACGGTGGAGCCGGGGTTCGGCGGGCAGCGGTTCCTCGACGTGGTCCTACCGAAGGTACGCCGGGCCCGCGAGCTCATCGACAAGCACGGCGGGTCGGTCTGGCTGCAGGTGGACGGTGGGGTGTCCGCGGAGACGATCGAGCGGGCCGCCGAGGCCGGCGCGGACGTCTTTGTCGCGGGGAACGCGGTCTACGGGGCGCAGGACCCGGCGCAGGCCGTACGGAACCTCAGGGCCCAGGCGGAGGGCGCCCGCTAACCAGGTCACCACGAGTCCGGTTTGTCGGGGAACGCGGTCTACGGGGCGCAGGACCCGGCGCAGGCCGTACGGAACCTCAGGCCGGGCCTCGGAGCTCAGGCGGAGTGCGCCCGGTAGGTCAACGTGAGTCCGGCGCCTCGCCGAACTTGTGGATGAGCGCCTTGAACTCCTCGACGGCCTGCCAGGCCCGGGCCGGTTCGCCGCCCTGGATGCCCATCGCGCCGATCGTGGACCCGTCGGCGAGGTCCAGGCGCGGCCAGGGGTCGCCGCGGACCATGTTCACCTGGATGATCTCCGCCCAGGAGTACCGGTGGGTCCGCATGGCGTTGACGACGGTGACCCCGGAGACGTCGGCGACGACCCGGCACCGGCCGAGCAGATAGAGGATCCACGCGAGCAGCGCGCCGAACAGGAACATCATGATCCGGTCCGGCAGCTTGAAGGACGCGGGCATCAACACGGCCAGGGCGGCGAAACCCACGAGGGAGACGATCGCGGAGCCGTGCGGCACCCAGCGGCCCCGCTTGGGGCGCCAGGTGACGGGCAACTCTGGTGGGCTGGTCATGGGCTCTTTCCGACGGTGTCACTGCTGTCGGGCACCAGTGTCTCGCACTCCACCCCCCGGTGATCCGAGCGGGCCGCGCGTCGAATAGCTCGGCCCGGTCTGGCGCACTTTTTCCGGCATGGCACACTGATAGGTGAGCAGCGTGCTCCGGGGTCGGTGAAATTCCGAACCGGCGGTGAAAGTCCGCGACCCGGTCGAAGCCATCGACCGGTTGAACCGGTGAAATTCCGGTACCGACGGTCAACAGTCCGGATGGGAGGAGACACGCGACCGGTCACACCGCAGGGTGGGGCCGGGTCAAGGCGCACCCTCGCGCCGTTTCCCCGGGGCTCGTGTCGACCGTCGTCGAGCGAGGAGGACCGGGATGGCGGACGAACCATCGGAGGCGCATACGCACATGCGGCGGGCCGTTCGTCTCGCCGCGCGGGGTCGAGGTACGACCTCCCCCAATCCCGTGGTCGGCTGCGTCGTCGTCGACGCCCGAGGTCAGACGGTCGGCGAGGGGTATCACGCCTACGCGGGCGGCCCGCACGCCGAGGTGGTGGCGTTGCGCCAGGCGGGGGAGCGGGCGCGCGGCGCCACCCTCTACGTCACCCTGGAGCCCTGTGCGCACACCGGGCGGACCGGTCCCTGCGTGGAGGCGATCCTGCGGGCCGGGGTCGCGGCCGTGGTGGTGGCCGTCCCCGATCCCACCCGGCTCGCCTCCGGCGGGTGCCGGATCCTCGCCGAACGCGGCGTGGCGGTCCGGACCGGCGTCCTGGCCGACGAGGCCGAGCCGGTCAACGCGGAGTGGCTCCGCTACGCCAGGTCGGGCCGGCCGCACGTCACCTGGAAGTTCGCCGCCACCCTCGACGGCAGGTCCGCCGCCGCGGACGGCACCAGCAAGTGGATCACCTCGGCGGAGTCCCGGGCCGACGTGCACCGGCTCCGCGCGGAGTGCGACGCCGTGGTCGCCGGCATCGGGACGGTCCTCGCCGACGACCCGCTGCTGACCGCGCGTACGGCGGGCACGCGGGCCGGGCCGCTGCGCGTCGTCGTCGACAGCGACGCCCGTACCCCGGCGACCGCGCGGGTGCTCAACGCCGACGCGCCGACCCTGCTGGCGATCTCCGAGGACGCCAGGCCCGGGGCACTGGAGTGCGAGACGGCGATGATCCGGCTGCCCCGGGCCAAGGACGGCCTGGACCTTTCCGCGCTCCTGGCCGAACTGGGCCGCCGGGAGGTGGTGAGCGTGCTCCTGGAGGGCGGCCCCACCCTGGCCGGCTCCTTCCTCGCCGCCGGGCTCGTCGACCGGGTCGTCGCCTACCTCGCCCCGGTGCTCTTCGGCGAGGGTACGGCGGCGCTCGGCGCGGCCGGGGTCGCCACGCTCGCCGCGGCGCACCGGCTGCGTATCGATGACATCACCCCCATCGGTCCAGACTTGCGGGTCACTGCCAGAACGGAGCATGCGTCATGTTCACCGGAATAGTGGAAGAACTGGGCGAACTCGTCTCGGCGACCCGGCGGGGGGCGACGGTCCGGCTCGCCGTCCGCGGCAAGCTCGTCACCTCCGACGCCCGGCACGGCGACTCGATCGCGGTCAACGGCGTCTGTCTCACCGTGGTCGACGTCGCCGAGGACGTCTTCGAGGTGGACGTGATCGACGAGACGCTCTCCCGGACCAGTCTGCGGGACCTCGGGGCCGGGGCCCCGATCAACCTGGAGCGGGCGCTGCGCGCGGACGCCCGGCTGGGCGGGCACATCATGCAGGGCCATGTGGACGGGACGGGGACCATCGTCTCCCACTCGCCCGACCATGTGGTGCGTATCTCCCTTCCCTCCACTCTTTCCCGATATGTCGTGGAAAAGGGGTCGATTGCCGTCGACGGAGTGAGTCTGACGGTGTCCTGGGTGGGTGACGAGGCGTTCGAGGTGAGCCTCATCCCCGCCACCCTCGCGCTCACCAACCTGGGCGCCAAGCAGGTCGGCGAGCCGGTCAACCTCGAGGTCGACATCGTCGCCAAGTATGTCGAGAAGCTGATCAGCCGATGAGTCAGGAAAGGGCGATCGCGACGTGAACGATATTCAGCTGGATCCGATCGAGCGGGCGATCATCGATATCCGGGACGGCAAGGCCGTGATCGTCGTGGACGACGAGAACCGGGAGAACGAGGGCGACATCATCTTCGCCGCGGCGAAGGCCACCCCGCAGCTCCTCGCCTTCACCGTCCGCCACACCAGCGGCGTCATCTGCGTGCCGATGGAAGGCGACGACCTGGACCGGCTCGGGCTCCCCCTCATGGTGAACCAGAACCGCGAGCGGATGCGCACCGCCTACACGATCAGCGTCGACGCGAGCGAAGGGGTCACCACCGGCATCTCCGCCGCCGACCGGGCCAGGACCATCCGGCTGCTGGCCGACCCCCGCACCGAGCCGACCGACCTGGTCCGGCCCGGCCACATCTTCCCCCTGCGCTACCGGGCCGGCGGGGTGCTGCGCCGCCGCGGGCACACCGAGGCCGCCGTCGACCTGGCCCGGCTCGCCGGACTCTCCCCCGCCGGGGTCCTGGCCGAGGTGGTCAACGACGACGGCACCATGGCCAGGCTCCCCGAACTCCGGATCTTCGCCGACCGGCACGACCTCGCGCTCGTCTCCATCGAGCAGCTCGTGGAGTACCGCAAGCGGAACGAGAAGGTCGTCACCCGGATCACCGAGACCGGCATCCCCAACCGGTACGGGATGTGGCGCGCGTACGGCTACCGCAGCGCGCTCGACAACGCCGAACACGTCGCGCTCGTCTACGGCGAGGTGGACGACGCCGAGGACGTCCTGGTCAGGGCGCACTCCGAATGCCTCACCGGGGACGTGCTCAGCTCGCTGCGCTGCGACTGCGGCGCCCAGCTGGACCACGCCATGCGGGTGATCTCCGAGGAGGGCCGGGGCGTGGTCGTGTACCTGCGCGGCCACGAGGGGCGGGGGATCGGCCTGCTGGCCAAGCTCCGCGCCTACAGCCTGCAGGATCAGGGTCACGACACCGTCGACGCCAACCTGGAGCTCGGCCTGCCCACCGACGCGCGGGAGTACTCGGGCGCCGGGCAGATCCTGGCCGACCTCGGGGTGAAATCCGTCCGGGTGCTCACCAACAACCCGGCCAAGATCAAGGGTATGGACGGGTACGGCGTCAAAGTCCTCGGCCGGGAGCCGATGCCCGTCGCCGCCAACCGGCACAACCTGCGCTACCTGACGGTCAAGCGGGACCGTCTCGGGCACACCATTCCGGAGGAGCTGTCATGAGCGCTGAGGGAGGGCTGAGATCCTCGGTGGTGGAGGCCGACGGCCTCACCGTGGGGATCGTCGCGGCCCGCTGGCACGAGGAGATCACCGACCAGCTGGTGGCGCGCGCCGTCCAGGCCGTCACCGAGTGCGGGGCGACGCCGGTAGTGGTCCGGGTCGCCGGGTCGCTGGAGATCCCGGTGGTCGCCCAGGCGCTCGCCCGCCGCCACGACGCGGTCGTCGCGCTGGGCACGGTCATCCGCGGGGACACCGCCCACTTCGACTACGTGTGCGACTCGGTGACCGAAGGGCTCACCAGGGTCTCGCTGGACGAGGGGACGCCCGTCGGCAACGGGGTGCTCACCTGCGAGAACGCCAATCAGGCGCTGGCGCGGGCCGGGCTTCCCGACAGCAGTGAGGACAAAGGCTGGGAGGCCGCGATCGCGGCCTTGGAGACCGCCCTCATCCTGCGGAACCTGGAGTGAGCCGGTCCAGCTCGGCCCGCAGGTTCTCCCGCGCCTGACCCTCCCACAGCGCCCGCCCCGGCTCGGTGCCGAAGAGCCGGGGCCCCGCCAGCAGCCCCCGCAGGACCGCCGCCCGCCCCGCCGCGAACAGCTCGTCCGGGACGTGCCGATACTCCTGGCGTACGGCCGCCGCGTAGGCCCGGTAGACCGGCTCGGGCGAGCCGAGCACCGCCAGGTCGGCGTCGCACAGCACGGCCGCGTTCGCGTCGTCCGGCTCGTAGGAGTGGCCCGCGGTCACCCGGACCAGCCGCGCGACCTCCGCGACCAGGGCCGGGGCCACCCCGCAACCGGGAAGCCGCTCCTCGGCCAGCGCCGCGCTCGCCTCCTCGTCCGCACCGGGCACCCCGTCGTAGACCGCGTCGTGGAACCACGCCGCCAGCGTCACCGCCACCGGATCGGGGGCCTGCCCGATCAAGGGTTCCAGCGCCGCGAGCACCGCCCGCAGATGATCGAGATCGTGATACCGCCGATGCGGTTCCCCCCACCGGGCGATCAGCTCGCCGCGCAATCGCTCGACCGCCGTACCATCCGGAAGCGGGAGAATCAGAGCCACCCGGCAGACGGTACCTCCGACCGTGCCTCCCGGGCCAGGCGATGGTGATCGAAGTCGTATACGTTGACGGCAAACGCTGCGACGGGACGGGAACGGCCTACTGATGGCGATCAGGGAAGAGCGCATGATTTGTCCCCGCTGTTACGGAGCGGGTCACGTCGTCGTGGGTCGCATGGCGATAGTCGATCGGCAGATCGTCACCGCGGGCGTCGAGGAGATGTGCAAGTCATGTCAGGGTCGGCGCTACCTCACGTACACCGTGGGCACGGTCGATGACTTCGAGCCGGAGCAACCGTCGGACAGCCGGCCACCAACGGAGTGATCAAGGCCACGGATCGACATCGTCGTTCGGTCCGTGGCCTTCCGTCAAATACAGGCTTGTGACAGTGATCGTGCTAACACGGTGAGCACGTTCAGGTCGTCACCCGGACCGTACCTACCGGGCCGGGCGGGTAGGTGCGGACGTAGCGCCTTGGGCACCTAGGCGCTGGTCACGTCACGTCCGCTCTTCGCGTGGTGCAGGGCCGCCGCGTTCAGCGTGAAGGTACTGGGTAACCTGGGTGGCGTGCGATCTCCCTCGGAGTTGGGCCGCAAGCTCGAAGAACACGACTACCTCGCCGACGAGGGTCTGGCCGTGGCGTGTTTCCTCGCCTTGCGGATGGGCCGACCGCTGTTCCTCGAAGGTGAGGCGGGGGTGGGCAAGACCGAGCTGGCCAAGACGCTCGCCAAGGTCCTGGACGCCCCGCTGATCCGGCTGCAGTGCTATGAGGGTCTGGACGCGGCGCAGGCGCTCTACGACTGGGACTTCCCGCGTCAGCTGCTCCACCTGAAGGCGGCGGAAACCGCGGGGGTGCGGGACGTCGGGAAGCTGGAGGACGACCTCTACGATCGCCGGTTCCTGATCCGGCGTCCGCTGCTGCGGGCGATCGAGGAGCCGGGGAGCGTGCTGCTGGTGGACGAGATCGACCGGGCCGACGACGAGTTCGAGGCGTTCCTGCTGGAGGTGCTGTCCGACTTCACCATCTCCATCCCCGAGCTCGGGACGATCCGCGCCGAGCGGCCGCCGGTGGTGATCGTCACCTCCAACCGGACCCGCGAGGTGCACGACGCGCTGAAACGCCGCTGCCTGTACCACTGGCTGGAGCATCCCTCCCACGAACGCGAGGTGGCGATCATCCGCCGCCGGCTCCCGGAGAGCACCGAGCTGCTCGCCGAGCAGGTGGCAACCGCCGTACACCGCCTGCGCGGCCGGGATCTGCTGAAGCCGCCCGGGATCGCCGAGTCGCTGGACTGGACCGAGGCGCTGCTCGCGCTGGGCGCCAGGGAGCTGGATCCGGGCCTCGCAGCGGCCACGCTCGGCGCGGTGCTGAAGTACCGGGAGGACCAGCAGGCCGCGCTCGCCGACTGGGGGCGGCGGCCGGGGTGAGCGGGCGGGACGTGACGGACACGATCGTCGGCTTCGCCCGTACCCTGCGGGCGGCCGGGGTGGACGCCGATCACGAGCGGACCCGGCTGATGATCCGCGCGCTCGGTCACGTGAGCGCGGCGAACCGGGACGAGGTCTACTGGGCGGGGCGGGTCACGCTCTGCTCCACTCCCGACGATCTTCCGCGGTACGACCGGTGCTTCGCCGCCTACTTCGCCGGGGAGACGCCCCGCCTGGCCCGGTCGGCGCCGCCGGTCGTGATCGTCCGGCACACCGCGACGCCCGTCGGCGAGCCGGGGGAACAGGAGGAGGGGGAGTCCGGTCTGACCCCGGCCGGGGTGAGCGAGGTCGAGGTGCTGCGCACCCGGGACGTGGCCGGGCTCACCGCGGCGGAACGGGACGAGGTGCACCGGCTGCTCGGGATGCTCCGCGCCGGTCGAATGTCGCGGGTGTCGCGGCGGTTCCTGCCCGCCCGCCGGGGCCGGCTCGATCAGCGCCGGACGGTCCGGGCGATGCTCCGGCAGGGCGGCGAGATCGGGGTGCTGCACCGCAGGCGGCACCGGCGGCGTCCGCGCCGGGTGGTGCTGCTGATCGACGTGAGCGGTTCGATGGCGGCCTACGCGGACACGCTGCTCCGGCTGGCGCACGCGCTGGTCCGGTCCGAGCCGAGGGCCACCGAGGTCTTCACCCTCGGCACCCGCCTCACCCGGGTCACCGCGGAGCTGCGGCACCGCGATCCGGCGACGGCGATGACCGCGGTCTCGGCCGCGATCCCCGACTGGAGCGGCGGCACCCGCCTCGGCGCGGAGCTGAAGGAGTTCCTCACCGGCTCGCGGGCGCGGGGGGCGATCGTCGTGATCGCCTCGGACGGCTGGGAGCGGGGAGACGCGAGCCTGCTCGGCGATCAGATGGCCCGCCTGTCGCGCCTCGCCCACCAGGTGATCTGGGTCAACCCACACAAGGGCCGCATCGGGTACGAGCCGCTCACCGCGGGCATGCGGGTCTCCCTTCCGCACGTCGACGAGTTCATCGCCGGGCACAGCCTCGCCGCCTACGAGCGACTCGCCCGCCTGCTCGCGGGAGGGTGATCATGACGATGCGAGGGGCGGACGGGGTGGCCGGGCTGCTGCTCGCCGCGGGTTCGGGATCCCGGCTGGGGCGACCCAAGGCGCTGGTGGAGTACGGCGGCGAGCGCCTGGTCGACCGGGGGGTCCGGCTGCTCGGGGAGGGCGGCTGCGATCCGGTGGTCGTCGTGCTGGGGGCGGTGGACGTGGCGGTGCCCCGCGCGGTGGTGGTGCACAACCCGAAATGGGCGAGCGGAATGGGGTCGAGCCTGCGCGCCGGGCTCGCCGCGCTGCCCGGTCACGCCTCCGGGGTGGTGATCGCCCTGGTGGATCAGCCGCTGATCGGGCCGGAGGCCGTACGGCGCCTCATCGCGGCCCGTGCCCCCGTCGCGGTCGCCACCTACGGCGGCAGTCCGCGCAACCCGGTCTTCCTCGCCCGGGAGCACTGGGCCGGGGCCGCCGAACTGGCGGAGGGCGACGCGGGGGCGCGGGTTTTCCTGCGGGCCCACCCCGAGCTGGTCACGCCGGTCCCCTGCGACGACGTCGCCGACCCCGCCGACGTCGACACCCCCGAGGACCTGCGGCGACTCACCGGTCCAGGGCCGTCTGAGCCGATCTAGGGCATGATCCGCGCAGGCCGTACGGCGCATTGCGTCACCTTGTTCGGGTGGGGGGTCCGGCTTGCGGCCGGGGCGTGGAGTGGAAACCAAAGGGGGGGCGCGACCGCGGTGCCTCCGCCGACGTCTACATCCCCCGCGGACCCTGTTGCGCCGTGCGGGTCCGGTGCTGGTTGAGTCGTTCCAGGGCATGACCCGCGCAGGCCGTACGGCCTAGTGCGTCGCCTTGCTCAGGTGAGGGTACGGCTCGCGGCCCGGGCGCGGAGCAGGAACCAGACGAGGGCGAGCAGGGAGAGGACGGCGACGCCTCCGCCGAGTGCGGCGTAGGAGGTGAAGGCCACCATGGCGCCGGCGATGACGCTGCCGATCGCCCCGGCCACGTTCATCGCCAGGTCGGACAGGCCTTGGACGCCGGGCCGGTCCGCGATCGCCACGGATTCGGTGAGCAGCGCCGATCCCGCGATCATGCCGAAGGACCAGCCGAGGCCGAGCAGGGCGAGCCCGGCCGACAGGTGGGGCACGCTGTGCGGGGGAGCGGTCGCGGCGACGACGGACGCGGCGGCGATCTGGATCAGGCCGAGGGCGAGGACGGGGAGATACCCGATCCGGTCGGCGAGCAGGCCGACGAGGGGGGAGAACATGTACATCCCCACGACGTGCAGGCTGATGACGAGCCCGACGATGCTCAGGGTGGCGCCGTGGTGCTCCATGTGCACCGGGGTCATCGACATGACGGAGACCATCCCGGTGTGCACCACGGCGATCGCCGTCAGGGCCAGCATGGCCCGGGGGGAGGCTCGCAACGCCGTCCACGCCGAGCGCGGCCCGGCGGCGGAGGTCTGCGGTCCGGCGTCGGGCCGCAGTCGGCGGGCGAGTCGCAGCGGGTCGGGCCGGAGCCCGGCGAAGACGATGAGGGCGGCGGTGCCGAACGCCGCGGCGGACAGGGCGAACGGGCCGGCGGCCTGGGCGAGGCCGCCGCCCACGCCGAGGTCGTCGGCGAGCTGGGCGAGGTTCGGGCCGGTCACGGTGCCGACGGTCGCGGCCCAGATGACGATGGAGATGTGGCGGGCGGACCGGCCGGGAGGCGACAGGTCGCTGGCGGAGTACCGGGCGGAGAGGTTGGCCGCGCTGCCTCCGCCGAACAGGACCAGCCCGGCCAGCAGGAGGGGCCAGGAGCCGAGGCCGATCGCGACGACCGAGATCACCGCCCCGGCGACGCCGAATCCGTAGGCGAACACCAGGGCGCCGCGGCGGCCCGACCGGCCCGCGGCCCAGGCGGTGGGGAGGGCGAGGAGCGCGGCGCCGAGGACCAGGCAGGTGCTGGCCAGGCCGCCGATGAAGGCGGAGCCGGAGAGCCTGGCGGCGATCAGGGTGGCGATGGAGAATCCGACGGCGATGCCGATGCCGCCGACGATCTGGGCGCCGCTGAGGACGGCGAGTACCCGGCGTTGAACCCTTCGAGCCTGTTCGGATGGAGCTATGTCATTGAGTGTCCGGGTACTGTGCACAACGAGTATTTTGCCATCCAACTATCCCCGGTTCATCCGACTTATGACGTGACGGCATGACGGGTGGTCAGTCCCCTGTCGTGGCGAACGAGTCGAAGAGGGTGGCGACGATCTGCCGGCTGCCGCCGTTCCACTCCACGTCGGTGAAGGTGATCTTGACGTGATAGGCCCGGTCGTCGCGCACCGGCACATGGCGTTCCAGGACGTGCATCACCTCGTCGTTGAGGTTGAGGAAGGTGTACTCCCAGTCGGCGGACGGCCGGTCCCGGTACGCCGTCGCCTCCAGCCTCAGCAGGGTGTACTCGCTGAGCCTGCTCTCCCGGTCCGCCTGCCGCAGCAGGCCCAGCCCCCCGTCTCCGGCGGGGGTGGCCCGGCTGATCCGGATGCTGCTCCCGGAGTGCCTGGGCCCGTTGACGGTGAGGTTCCCCCCGGCCGCGACCGCGGTCCAGCCCTTCGGCACGATCAGCGACACCCCGTCGAACCGTTTCACCGTGTAGCCCTCCGGGGCGACGGTGAGCGCCTGGGCGGAGGGCGGGCCCGCGACCTGTCCGAGGCCGACGGAGGAGGCGGCCGGAGGCCGGGGCGGGTCGGCGGCGGGCGTCGAACCGGAGAGGAGGGTGACCAGCACGACGGCGACGAACCCGACGGCGCCCGCTCCGGCGAAGATCAGCCGTGCGGTGGGGCGGCCGTCCCGGAACCAGACCTCGTGGTCGCGCCCGGTGGGGCCGTCCGAGCCCGGGCCGTCCGGGACGGGGTGGGCCCCCGTGGTGCGCTCCGGCCCGTCCACCTCGGCGGCGGGCGCGGTCGGCCACCGTACCGCGACGTCGTGGGTGCGGCCCGACAGCGTCCGGCCGGTCTGGACGCGCCGGGGCCGGGACGGCGGGCGTTCGGGGCGGCCGGCCGGTTCGCCGGACCCGGCGCCGACCGGGCTCGCGAGGGGCTCCTGGCCCTCCTGGCCCGGGGAGAGCTCGACGGGGATGCGCACCGGCCCCGAGGGCGTCTCCACGATCCGGTACGGCTGCGGCCCGGAGACCTGCTCCAACGGGGGGAGGAGGTGGATCGGCACGGGGTCGGCGGAGGTGGGGATCCAGGCGGCGCCCGCCCGGTTCACCGAGGTGCGGAGGAGTTGTTCCAGCAGTTCGGCGGCCTGCTCGGCGGTCAGGCGCTCGGCGGGGTCCTTCTTGAGGAGACCGGCCAGGATCGGCTCCATCGCCCCGGCCCGCCGCGGCGGCGCGGGCTCCCTGGCCATGATCGCGCCAAGGATCGCCACCACGTCGGAGCCGTCGTAGGGGGGCCGCCCCTCGACCGCGGCGTACAGGGTCGCGCCGAAGGACCAGAGGTCGGCCGCCGAGGTGATGTCCTCGCTCCGCAGCCGTTCGGGCGGGATGTAGGAGGGGGAGCCCATGAGCAGGCCGCTGTGGGTGATCGACACATCGCCCTCGGCCGCCGCGATGCCGAAGTCGGTGAGGATCACGCGGTCGGCGGTGAGCAGCACGTTGCCGGGCTTGACGTCGCGATGGAGGATCCCCGAGCCGTGGGCGTGCCGGAGCGCGTCGAGGATGCGGATGCCGATCTCGGCGGCCTGGACCACCGGGAGCGGGCCCGTCTGCCGGACCGCCTGCTCCAGGGACCAGGATCGGATGTACTCCATCACGATCCACGGGCGCCCGTCCTCCTCGACGACGTCGTGGACGGTGACGATGCCCGGGTGGCTGAGCCTGGCGGCGGCGCGGGCCTCGCGGAGCACCCGGCGGTGGGCGCCCGCGGTCGCGGCCTCGTCGGACCCGAGGGGCAGCATGAGCTCCTTGACCGCGACGTCGCGGTCGAGGAGGACGTCGTGGGCGTGCCACACGACACCCATTCCGCCCCGTCCGACCGGGGACATCAGGCGGTAGCGCCTGCCGACGAGTCTGCCCTGGCCGTTCGTCGTGCCACCCGCCTGCAAGTCACCACGCCCCTGACCATTGAGCATAGAGCGGACAATATCGAAGTGTTTTGTGCGGGATGACGATAACGACAATGTGGGCCGACAGTGGTGAAAACCCGATCAAAGGGTATGTGCGGCGAGGGCGCGCAGCGCCTCGGTGAACGCCTCCGACGGCGGCGTGACCAGTCCCGCCCCCACCTGCCCGGTCCCCGCCAGGCGTCCCGCGATCCCGGTGTTGACCACGGGCAGCAGCCCCGTTCGCGCCACCAGCGTGACGTCGATGCCGGTCGGCGTGCCCCGGAAGCCCAGGATCGGGATCTGGTAGGCGGGATGCTCGGCGAGGGTGATCTCGTACATCGACTCGGTCGCGGCGAGCGCGTCCGACACCTCGCCCCCCACGAAACGGACGATCGCCGGAGCGGCGCCCATCGCGAACCCGCCGAGTCCGGCGGTCTCGGTGATGGTGGAGTCCCCGATGTCGGGGTTGGCGTCGTCCGGGCCGAACGCGCCGAGGTAGAGGCCGTCCGGCACCCCGGCCGGGCCGGTGAACCACCGATCCCCGGTGCCCGACACCTGGATCCCGAAATCGGTCCCGTTGCGGGACATGGCGACCACCAGCGTGGACCCCGGGACGTTCCGCGCCGCGTCCGTGCTCACCTTGCCCGCGGCCATGCCGATGTTGAGGAAGAAGTGGTCGTTGGCGCCGATGAAGCGGAGCACCTCGGGCCCGTGCGGCGACTCGGCGATCGAGGGACCGAGCTCCCGGGCGAGCAGCGAGGTCGCCGCCCGGTTCCGGTTGTGCAGCTCGTCGCCCATCTGCAGCGCCTGCGCGATGATCGAGCGGACGTCCACCGGACCGTGCCGGCCGAGGGCGTCGCGGAGCACGGGACCGAGCACCGCCGACATCCACCGCAGCCGCTCGATCACCTCCGGGCCGTAGGCGCCGTACCGCAGGACCTTGCCGAGCCCCTCGTTGAGCGAGCAGTACGCGGTGCCGCCGTACTCGGCGTCCCGCACCTGGAACATCCACATCGACGGGCTGACCACCCCCGCCATCGGCCCGACCACGCCGTGGTGGTGGCAGGAGTCCAGCGTGACGCCGCCCGACCGCAGCAGCCGCTCCGCGCCCTCGGGGTCGTCCGCGAGGCCCTCGAACAGGACGGCCCCGATCAGCGCCCCCCGCATCGGGCCCGACGCCCGCTCCCAGGTGATCGGCGGCCCCGCGTGCAGGAACGTTCCCGCCGGCAGGAGGTCCGCGGCGGGACGCACGTCGACCAGGACGGGGTGGGCGCCGAGCAGGCGGCCGACCGCGACCTCGTTGGCCGCGCCGCGGCGCGGATCGGCGAGTACGGCGGCGAGCGCGCTCTCGGTGCCCTGCATCGGGGGACGCCACTGCACCGGCTTGCGGCGGACCGCCTGACCCTCCAGCGCCTCGTCGAGCACCGAGGCGCCCACGGTGACCACCTCGGGTTCGCCGGCGAGCAGCGGGGCGAGCGGGGAGTTCGCGGTCGAGCTCATCGGTCCCCCAGGATGAGTCCGGCGGCGTGGCGGGCCGCCTCGGCGTTGGAGGTGAAGACCGCCGCCCCCGCCGCGTGCAGGGCCGCGGCCTGGGCCTCCAGGTTCTGCGGGTCGCCCCGGGTTCCGATCAGGGAGACCACCGCCGGCTGCGTCGCCCGCCGGAGCACCGGGACCAGGGCGGCGGCGGGGTCGGGGTCGGCGGCGTGCCCCAGCACCACGTCCAGGAGGACGACCGCGCACGCCGGGTCCGCGGCCGCCGCGGCGATCCGCTCCAGCCTGAGCCCCGGGTCGATCATCGGATGGGCCCGCCCCCTGGTGAGCGCGTCGTCCCCGAAGTCGACGAAGACCGAATCGCCGAGTCCGCACCCCTGCGCGATCAGGCGCGCCTCCTCGCACAGGGTCCCGCCCGCGAACAGGCCGTGCAGCGTGCCCGCCCGCGGGGTCTGCGGCGCCGTCCAGCACGGCCAGACCGGTACCGTACGGCCGAGGGCCGTCAGGATCTCCGCCGCGGCCGAGGTCAGGTCGGTCCGCCCGCAGATCGCGTGGACCACCGGGGTGCGCAGCCGCTCCCCCGCCGCGCGAAGCGCCCGCTCGACCCGGGGGGACGGCGGTTTGGACACCAGCGCGATCAGCTCCGTCGCCGGGTCGTCGTCGAGCATCGCCAGGGCTCGCAGGGTGGATCGCCCGCCCACCGCGTCGCCGGTGTCCCGGCCGCCCGTGCCGATGATGCCGCTGACGCCGACGCCCGCCAGGTCGAGCAGGCAGGAGAGCTGCTGGGCGCCGGTCCCCGAGGCGGCGACCAGGCCCACCGGGCCCGGCCGCACCACGTTGGCGAAACCGAAGCCGACCCCGCCGACCAGGGCGGTGCCGCAGTCCGGCCCCATCACCAGGACCCCCCGCTCCGCCGCCCGATCCTTGAGCAGGATCTCCTGTTCGACCGGGACGTTGTCGCTGAAGATCATGACGGATCGCCCGGCTTCGATCGCGTCCATCGCCTCGGCGAAGGCGTGGCTTCCGGGTACCGAGACCAGGACCATCGTCGCCTCGCCCGAGCGGAGCGCGGACCGGGTCGTCCGCGGTGCCGTTCGCATCCCCGGCCCGTCCGCGGCGGCCGGCGTGCGGGCGAGCCGCTCGTCGAGTTCGGCCATCGCCGCGGCGAGCGCGTCGGCGTCCAGCGCCCGTACCGCCACCAGCAGGTCGGCGGGGGTGGCCTGGGCGGGGATGTCCAGCCCGAGGTCGCGGGCGAGCCCCAGGTTGAGCTCGGTGGCCATCGCCACCAGCGCCACCTCGACACCGGGCAGCGCGGTGAGCCCCTGGCTGATCCGCATCAGCGTCACCGAGTCGTGGTAGGCCCCCCGGCGGAGCTGGACAGTGTTCACCTGGCCCCTTCCGAGAGCCGCAGCACCGCACGGAGCCCCGCCAAGATTCCCCAGGCCAGGTCGGCGCCCGAGGTATGGCCGATGAGCAGGAGTTTTCGCATCGCCGGCTCCAGCGGCAGCAGCCCGGCGGCCCCGCGCAGCACCGCGCGCACCTCCGGCGACCCCTGGCCGCGGGCGGCGCAGTGCAGCATCGTCGCCGAGATCGGCGTGGTCCGGGTCCGGGCGTCGTAGGTGACCGCCGCGCCGAGCCAGTCGGCGAGCTTGACCGCGGGCAGGCCCCCGGGGCAGGCGCCGCCGAAGACCCGGAGGGTCATCAGCAGACCGGAGATCATGTCGTCGCCGCTGGGGGTGAGCCCCGGCCCGAGCCCGACCAGGCGTTCCGCGGCCATGACCGCGCGGGCGAGGTCACCCGCGCCGCACGCGGCGGCCAGCGACTCCCCGGCCTCGTGTCCGGCGAGCCCGCAGCGCCGGGAGTGCGCCGCGACGAGCCGGGTCCCCGCCTCCAGGGAGTCGGCCAGGCGGTCCCGGCCGACGGCGCCGAGGATGAGGCCCGGATCCCACCAGCGCCGGGTGCGGATCACCGCGTCCCCGATCTCGACCGTCCCGTCGCCGATCGCGGCCTCCTCCCCGATGGAGGCGGGCGGCCACCCGTTCCCCGAGACGACCACGCCGTTGGGGGGTTTGCTGGCGTGGCCGTGGACCACCGCGACGACGTGCGGTTCGACCTGGGACCGCACCTCCAGGTACAGCCCGAGGGGGAAGACCGCGAGCACCCGGGCCGGCCTGCGGGGATGCTCCAGCGTGGCGCGGAGCGCGATGCTCGCCGCGCCGGTCAGATGGATTCGAGTCGGAGCCCTCCGCCGTGTTCCTACGCTCACCCGTGCCTCCCGTGACCTTGACGCGACCGTAGACCGGGCCGCGACATACCCCGTACGGAGAAAGGTGCCAAGCCGTTCCGCGAAAGTTGGCTCTTCCTGACAGCGGGAGAGTCGGGGTAAAAGGGGTTTGTGACCTCAAAACCGGTGCCCCCCTCACCGTCACCTCCGGCGATGCGCCTTGCCAGCACCGGCACGATCCTCCACGGGGTGTCCGTCGGCGAAGTACTGGGTGTGTCCACCCTCGCCGGCGCACGCCTGATCGCCGGCGAAGCCGGCCTCGGCCGCATCGTCCAGCGGCTGAACGTCATGGAGGTGCCGGACATCCTGGCCTGGGTGAAACCCCATGAGCTGCTGCTCACCACGGGATACCCGCTGCGCAACACCCCCCAGTCCCTCGGCCGTCTCGTGATCGACCTCGACGAGCGCGGCCTGTCCGCACTCGCCATCAAACTCGGCCGCTACCTGGACGAGATCCCCGCCGAGATGATCGAGCAGGCGGACCGCCTCGGCTTCCCCATCATCCAGCTCGCCGGCGACGTCGGCTTCGACGACATCCTCAACCAGGTGCTCACCGACATCCTCAACCGGCAGGCCGCCGTGCTCGCCCGCGCCGAGGAAGCCCACCGGGCGCTCGTCCAGGTGGTGCTGGCCGGCGGCGGCCTGGAGGAGGTCACCGCGCAGGTGGCCGAACTGCTGGACGTCTCGGTGGCGGCGACCGATCAGGTCGGGACGATCCTGGCCTCCTCCGGGCCGGCCGAGCACCTGCCCGCGCTCAAACGCCCCGCCCGGGTCTTCGACGGGCACCACGCGGTCGTCCCGGTGGTCGCGGGCGGCCACCACCACGGCAGGATCGTCGCCTACAGCGCGGCGGGCACCCTGCGGGACAGCGACGTCGGCATCCTGGAACGCGCCGCCACCGTCGCCGCCCTCGTGGTCACCCGCCAGGAGGCCGTGGCCGCGGTGGAGAGCAAGTACCGCGCCGACTTCCTGCGGGACGTGCTGACCGGCCGGGCCGGCGGCGGGGACCGGGTCGCCACCCGGGGCCGCGGGTTCGGCTGGGACCTGGCCAGGCCGGTGACCGTCCTGGTCGCCGAGCTCGACCCGCTCGGCGGCGACGAGCGGCCCGTCCAGGACCGGCTGCTCGCCGCCTGGACCTCCGCGGTACGCCGCCACGACGGCAAGGGCGCCGTGGTGAGCTTCTCCCACGAGGTGGTGGCGATCGTCGGAAGCGGGGTCGACACCCGGCGGGTCGCCAAGGACGCGGCCGGCGCGTTCGCCGATCAGGGCTCGGCCACCTTCTCCACCGGCATGAGCCGGGTCGCCGAGACCGCCGACCACCTGCCGGAGGCGTACAGCCAGGCGCTGAAGGCCGCCCGGGTCGGCCGCCAGCTGCACGGGGTCTCCTCGGTCGCCCACTTCGACCAGCTCGGCGTCTACCGGCTGCTCTCCCTCGTCCAGGACACGGCCGAGCTGCACGCCTTCGTCCGGGAGACGCTGGGGCAGCTCGCCGGGGACGACGACCCGGAGAACGCCGACCTGCGGCGCACCCTGGCCGTGCTGCTCGACACCAACCTCAACGTGGCGGAGACGGCGCGGCGGCTGCACTTCCACTACAACACGCTCCGCTACCGGATCGGCAAGCTGGAGCGGCTGCTCGGGCGGTTCACCGAGGACGCGCATCTCCGGCTCAACCTCACCCTGGCCCTTCATGTTCTGCGGATGCGGGGAATCTGAAGGTTTGGCAGATCTCGATGGTGTGGAATGGGAAACCTGGGCTTACCGTGCCTCCCACAAGGTCGTGTGACCGTCCAGACGCATCTTTAGGTCCGCGAAGGAAACGCGCATTTGAAACCGCCCGCGTTCGACTATCACGCCCCGGCCGGCGTCGACGAGGCCGTCGAGATCCTGGCCGAGGCCGGGGCGGAGGCCAAGATCCTCGCCGGGGGGCAGAGCCTCATCCCGCTGCTCAACATGCGCCTGGTGACCCCCGGGCACATCGTGGACGTCAACCGGGTCGCCGGGCTCGGCTTCGTCGAGGCCGGGCCGGACGGCGTCCGGGTGGGCGCGCTGGCCCGGCACTCCCAGGTGGAGCGATTACCGGAGCTCCGGCGGGTGCAGCCCCTGCTGGGGCAGGCGCTGCGCCTCGTCGCCCACCCGGTGATCAGAAACCGGGGGACGGTCGTCGGGAGCATCGCGCACGCCGACCCGGCGGCCGAGCTGCCCGCCGTACTCGCCCTGCTCGGCGGGTCGGTCCAGACCCGGCACGCGGCCGGGGGCCGGACGATCCCCGCCGCGGAGTTCTTCGTCGGCCCGCTCGAATCGGCCCTGGAACCGGGCGAGCTGGCCGTGTCGGTGTTCTTCCCGGCCCTTCCCCCAAGATCCGGTACGGCGTTCGCCGAGACGGCGCGCAGACACGGGGACTACGCGATCGCCGGGGTCGCCGCCCTGGTCACCCTCGGGCCGGACGGGGAACCCGAACGCGCCGCGGTGGCCTGCGTCGGGGTCGGCCCGGTCCCGATCGTCGTCGAGACGCCGTACCGGGCCGGCTGGGACGGCGCGGCGGAGGCGGTCGCGGCGGCGATCGAGCCCGAGGACGACATCCACGCCACCGCCGCCTACCGGCGGCACCTCACCGGGGTGCTCGCCGTCCGCGCGCTGGGGCAGGCCACCGAGGAGGCTCGCGGGTGAACGAGATCACGCTCACCGTCAACGGATCGGTCGCCCGGGTCGTCGTGCCCGCCAGGCGTCTGCTGTCGGACTGCCTGCGCCACGACCTCGGGCTGACCGGCACCCACGTCGGGTGCGAGCACGGGGTCTGCGGCTGCTGCACCGTCCTGCTGGACGGGGACCCGATCCGCTCCTGCCTCATGCTGGCGGTGACCGCCGACGGGCACGAGATCACCACGGTGGAGGGGCTCGCCGGGCCCGGCGGGGAGCTCTCCCCGGTGCAGCGGGCGTTCCACGAGAGCCACGCGCTCCAGTGCGGCTTCTGCACCCCCGGCTTCCTCTGCACGGTCACGGCGCTGCTCCGGGACAACCCGGCGCCGACCGAGGCGGAGGCGCTGGAGGGCGTCTCCGGGAACCTGTGCCGGTGCACCGGGTACCAGAACATCGTCAAAGCGGTCCACCGGGCCGCGGAGCTCACGGCGGAAGAGACGGGTCCGGATGACGACGAAGCTGTTCGGTGAGCCCATCCCGCGCCGGGAAGACCCTCGCCTGCTCGTCGGCGGCGGCCGGTACCTGGACGACCTCGGGCCGGGCGCGCTCGCGGCGGCCTTCGTCCGCTCCCCGCACGCCCACGCCAGGATCGCTGGCGTCGACGTCTCCGACGCGGTCGAGGTGGACGGCCTGGTCGCGATCTACCTCTGGGAGGACCTGCCCGACCGGGTCGGCGAGCCGCTGCCGCTGCTCATCCCGCATCCGGCGCTGACCCACGGCCGTACCGCCCATCCGCTCGCCCGGGACGTGGTCCGGCACGTGGGGGAGCCGGTGGCGATGGTGGTGGCCGTCGACCGGTACACGGCCGAGGACGTCTGCGCGCTGATCCGGGTCGACTACGAGCCGCTGCCGCCGGTGGTGGGCCCGGAGAACGCGGTGCAGGGCTCCGCCCTGGTCCACGCCGACGTCCCCGGCAACGTCGGCGCCCACCTCGTCCAGGAGGTCGGCAACGCCCGGGAGGCGATCGAGGAGGCGGAGCACACCCTGGCCTTCCGGCTGGACGTGGAGCGGAGCGCGTCGATGCCGCTGGAGGGGCGCGGGGTCTACGCGCGCTGGGACTCAGGCGACTCCTCGCTGCGCGTGTACACCTCCACCCAGGCCTCCACGAGCGTGCGGATGGCGATCGCGGCGACGCTGGAGCTGCCGCTGCCCTCGGTCGAGGTGGTCGCCCCGGACGTGGGCGGCGGCTTCGGCGTGAAGATCGTGCACCCGTGGCCGGAGGAGATCCTGGTGCCGTGGGCCTGCATCCGGCTCGGGCGCGAGGTCAAGTGGACCGAGGACCGCCGCGAGCACTTCATCTCCTCGGCGCACGAGCGAGCCCAGGTGCAGTACGTCAGGGTGGGGTTCGACTCCGCCGGGCGGGTGCTGGGCCTGGAGCTCAACATCCTGCACGACCACGGCGCGTACACGCCGTACGGGATCATCGTCCCGATCATCACCTCCACCCAGGCTCTGGGCCCGTACAAGATCGGCGCCTATCGGGTGGAGTTCCAGTCGATCTACACCAACACGGTCCAGGTCACGCCGTACCGGGGTGCGGGGCGGCCCCAGGGCGTCTTCGCCATGGAGCGGACGATGGACCGCATCGCCGACCATCTCGGGCTGGACCGGACCGAGGTCCGGGCGGCCAACTTCATCCAGCCGTCCGAGTTCCCCTACGACCAGGGCTTGACGTTTCAGGACGGGCGCCCGCTGATCTACGACTCGGGGGACTACCCGGCCTCGCTGGAGCTGCTGAAATCCCTGATCGACTGGGACTCCTTCGAGGAGCGCCGGGCGGAGGCGGCGGCCGAGGGGAGACGGATCGGGATCGGGCTCGGCTGCTACGTGGAGGGGACCGGCGTGGGCCCGTACGAGGGCGGGCACGTCCAGGTGACCTCCGACGGCCGGGTGCACGTCTCGACCGGGCTCACCTCGCAGGGACAGGGGCACGAGACGGTCTTCGCCCAGATCGTGGCGGAGGAGCTCGGAGTCGACATTTCCGATATTTCCGTTGTGACGGGGGATACCAGGCGCTTTCCCTACGCGGTCGGCACATTCGCCTCGCGCGCCGCCGTGATGAGCGGCAACGCCATCGCCCTCGCCACCCGCAAAGTCCGGGACAAGGCGCTCCGGGTGGCCGCCGAGGCGCTGGAGGCCGACCCCGGCGACCTGGAGATCGTGTCCGGGATCGTCCGGGTCCGCGGGAACCCCACCGCCGCGATCCCGCTGAAAACCGTCGCCGTCCTGTCCAACCCGCTGCGTTACGCCTTCGACGCCGAAGCCGCGCGGGCCACCCAGTTCGCCGCGCCCGGCTCCCCCGACGAGCCCCCGCTGAAGGAGGAACCCGGGCTGGAGGGACGCGACTACTACTCGCCGATCCGCTCCACCTTCGCCTCCGGGATGCACGCGGCCGTCGTGGAGACCGACCCGGTCACCGCGGAGATCCACATCCTGCGCTACGTCGTCGTCCACGACTGTGGAAAGTTGATAAACCCGCTGATCGTGGAGGGGCAGATTCACGGCGGGGTCGCCCAAGGGGTCGGCGGCGCCCTCTACGAGCGGATGGCCTACGACGAGCACGGCCAGCTGCTCAACGCCTCCTTCATGGACTTCCTGATGCCCTACGCCACCGAGATCCCGCGGATCGAGACCGCCCACCTGGAGACGCCGTCCCCGCTCAACCCGCTCGGCATCAAGGGCGCGGGCGAGGCGGGGGTGATCCCCGTCTCCGCGGTCGTCGCCTCCGCGATCGAGGACGCCGAAGGGCTGGTGATCAGCCGGATGCCGATCTCCCCGTCCGACCTGTACGACTTGCGCCTGGCCGCCGCCCGGGGTGAAGCCGAACGCACCTCCCGCTCGGCTGGGTAGCCTCTGCCGTACCGGCAATGCCTGGTTTGTCGCGAAATAGGCCCATGTTGGGTCCGATTAGCTTGATAGGCATGGGTCGACCCGGAGTCGGCGGACCGCTCGGACCCGCTTGCGCCTGCCGGTCCGGTTTCCGTGTGGCGTGTGCGGTGGCCGCGTTTGCCCGTACGGCATGCATTGGTTTGTTGTGAAATTTGGGCGCTTACGGCCGTACGGGCGGCGCCGGGGGGAAGAGGCGACCGGCGGGGCGGGATCCCGGCATGATCCCGGCCCGCCGGCCGCGGTGACCGTCCTGCGGGGGCTAGACGGTCTTTCGGGTGAGTCGTTTGCGGAACACCCAGTACGTCCATCCCTGGTAGGCCAGGATCAGCGGGAGCAGGATGATCCCGGCCCAGGTCATCAGGCGGAGGGTGTACGGGCTGGAGGCCGCCTCGTAGACCGTGAGGCCGGGCAGCGGCGACGGCCAGAGCGCGCCGAACAGGGTGACGGACATGACGACGATCGCCAGCGCGGTGGACAGGAACGCCGAGCCGTCCCGGGCGCGCAGGGTGAAGGCGACGGCGACGGTGAGCAGGGCCACCGCGAGCGCAGCTGTGATCTTGGTCCAGCCGGGGGCGGCGGGGACCAGGAGCGCGGACAGCGGGACCGTGGCGAAGGCGCAGGCCAGAGCGGCTTTGCGGGAACGGGCCCGGACCGACAGGCCGGTTTTGAGCGTCAGGAAGGCCGCGCCGTGCAAGGTGAACAGCGCGAGGGAGAGCAGACCGCCGAAGAGGGCGGGCAGGCTGAGCACCTCCAGGCCGACGGATCCGGGCAGGGCCCCGTACAGCAGGGTCCCGAAGACGGCACCCCACATGAAGGCGGGGATGAGGCTGCCGAAGAAGATCCCGCGATCGCACCAGGCGCGGCCTTCGGGGGTGGTCGCCTTGCCGCGGAACTCCAGCGACACACCCCGGATGATCAGGCCGACCAGGATGGCGACGATGGGGAGGTAGAAGCCGCTGAGCAGGTCGGCGTACCAGGCGGGGAAGGCGGCGAACATCGCGCCGACCGCAGTGATCAGCCAGACCTCGTTGCCGTCCCAGACCGGGCCGATCGTCCCGAGTATCACCCGCCGGTCGGTGTCGTCCCGCGAGATCATCGGGAGCAGGATCCCGACTCCGTAGTCAAACCCCTCCAGGATGAAGTAACCCATCCAGAGAACCGCTATCAGGACGAACCACAGCTCCATGACGTTCTCCTAGTAGCTCATCGCGGGTTCGGGGCGCTCCGCCGGGGTGGGCGTGGGTGTCTCCGGCGGCGGACCGGCCTTGATGTAGCGGACAAGCAGCACGGTCTCCACGATCGCCATGACGCCGTACAGGACCGTGAAGACGCTGAGCGAGATCGCGATCTCGGTGTGGGTGACCCCGGGGGAGACGCTCGCAGCGGTGAGCAGTTCGCCCTGGACGGTCCACGGCTGCCGGCCGATCTCGCTCAGCAGCCAGCCCGCGATCATCGCGATGGGCGGAAGTGGGAGGGCGAGCAGGCAGAGGCGGGCGAACCAGGTGGGCGGGGGACGGCGTTCCCGGTTCTTGCGCGGGATTCTTCGGCTTTTGTCGGGACTTGTACGGCGCCGCCGGGTCAGCCAGAGGCCGACGACCGACAGGGCGGTGGTCGCCAGGCCCAAGCCGAACATCACGCGGAAGGACCAGTACACAACGGGGAGATTGGGCCGATAGTCGCCGGGGCCGAACTGCTGGGCGAATCTGCGCTGAAGGTCCTCGGTGCCCTGGATGGTGGCGTTCGGGTCGTTGGTCGCGAGGATGCTCAGCAGTTTGGGGATCTCCACCCCAGGAATGGGGGAGAAGGGGGCGCCCTGCTCGTCGTGGCGCAGGCCCTCGGCGGCGGCGAGCTTCATCGGCTGCTGGGTGTGCAGGAGCTTGGCGGAGAGGTCACCGGTCGCCACGACCAGCACCCCGGCGGCCGCGGTGACGACCAGGGCGCCGCGCAGGCTCTTGCGGAAGACCTCGACGTCCTTGCCGCGGAGCAGATGGTAGGAGCTGACCGCCAGCACGAACACCCCGGCCACGATGAAGGCGCCCGCCACGACGTGCGGCACCTGGGCGAGCGCGGTCGAATTGGTGAGGACCGCCCAGATGTCGGTCATCTGCGCGCGTCCGTTCTCCACCACGTAGCCGACCGGGTGCTTCATCCAGGCGTTGGCGGCGAGGATGAAGTACGCGGAGATGTTCGATCCGATGGCCGCCGCCCAGATCGTCAGGAGATGGATGCGTTTGGGGAGGCGGTCCCAGCCGAAGATCCACAAGCCGAGGAACGTCGACTCCAGGAAGAACGCGAGCAGGGCCTCCAAGGCGAGCGGGACGCCGAAGACGTCGCCCACGAACTTCGAGTACTCACTCCAGTTCATCCCGAACTGGAACTCCTGCACGATCCCGGTCACCACACCGAGGGCGAAGTTGATCAGAAAGAGCTTGCCGAAGAACTTGGTGAGGCGGAGGTACTCGGGCTTGCCGGTCCGGTACCAGGCGGTCTGCATCGCCGCGACGAAGACCCCCAGGCCGATCGTGAGCGGGACGAACAGGAAGTGGTAGACGGTGGTGATCCCGAACTGCCACCGCGCCAGATCAAGTGCGTCCATGCTCTCCCCTTGCCCCAGGCTTTGCCTCTATCCAATGTAGTACTACAACACGTAGAGCAAGTGTGCGCGCCTTGGTTTTCCGGGATTTTCGAGAGGAAGATCACACCCCGCTGGTATCAAAGGCGGTCGTCGGCCGTGCTGGGTCTCCAGGGGAGGTATCAGACCGTGTACTACAGTGATATCCATAGAGAAGAAGATTTGGTATCTGGGGCCGGGGGGAACTGCATGATGGCGAAGACACAGATCGACTTGGACGACGAGGCCCTGGCCCTGGCCGCCGAGGAACTGGGCACCACCTCAAAGGTCGCCACCGTGAACGCCGCACTCCGGGAGATCGCCTACCGGCGTGCGGGAAAGAAGTTCATGGCACTGCTGGACGAGATCGACATCGACCTCACCGAGGACGCCTACGAGCGGGGAAGCGAGGAGTGACCGTCTACCTGGTGGACAAATCCGCCTGGGAGGCCGCACGCCGCGACCCCGTGGCCCGAGCCGAGATGAACCTCATCCTGAACGCGGACACCGTGGCCACCTGCCACATGGCGATGCTGGAGGTGCTGTACTCGGCGCGGAACCCCGTCGACTACGAGCGTCTGCGGTTCGCCCAGCTGTCGCTGAAACAGCTGCCCGACCCGGCCGCCGGCTCGTACGCCGAGGACATGGCGTGGGTGATGGACCGGGCGCTGGACGTGCAGCGGCTGCTCGCGCCCCAGGGGCTCTGGCGCCGACCCCCGCAGGACTTGATCATCGCCGCCTGCGCGGAACGGGTCGGGGCGACCCTGCTCCACATCGACAAGGACTTCCCGCTCATCGCCAAGATCACCGGACAGGCCGAGCGGCGCCTGGCGACCGGCGCCTAACGGGCTCGCGGGCGGACTCCGGCGGCCTTGAGGTAGGCGTCGAGGTTGCCCAGCTCGAAGCCCCGGCGCTCGATTTTGCGGACCAGCCGGCGGAAGTCCTCGGCCAGGTTCGGCCGGAAATGGAGCAAGATGACGTCCCCGGGGTAGAGCCGCTTGTCCGGGACCTGGTAGGCGATCTTCCCCTCGCGCTGCACGGTCGCCGTCCAGAGCAGGACTGCGTCGATGCCGCACTCCTTGGCGGCCCGCCGGGTCGCGGTGTTCAGATTGCCGAACGGCGGCCGGAACAGCCACGGGCGGACGCCGATCTGCTTGGCGATCACGGCCGACGCACCGCAGATCTCCCTGCGCTGGGCCTCGTAGCCGAGCAGCCGCATGTTTGGATGGGTCAACGTGTGATTCTCGAACGTGGCCCCGGCATCCCTCAGCTTCCGGAAATACGGATACTTTCCGGCACCGATGTACGAGCCCCCGGTGACGGTGGGGTCGAGCGCACCCCGCGCCTCGGCCGCGTCCCGGGTGAGGAAGACCGCGATCGGAATGCGTTCGGTACGGACGAAGTCCACGAAATGCGGATCCTGTTCCCAGCCGTCGTCGATGGTGAGGAAGACCACCTTCCGCTTGGTCGGGATCTTGCTGATCACCGGTGGGAGCCCGTCGGCGGGTTTGGGGATCCTGGCCACCTCACCGGTCCGGGGCAGGGCTCCCGGGGGAGTGGGCGGCGGGCTGGCGGGCTGTTCGGCCGCGGCCGGGTCCGGTGCTTTCGTGGACCTTGTTCCCTGCTCTCGGGTGTTCTCCGCAGGCGTGCCGCAGGAGACCAGTGCCGTGGCCATGGCCAGACAAACGCCGATTTTTCCCCTGTTGTGTGACAAGTGGCTGTCCTTCCCCCGGGATCGTCTTGGGCCCCGTACCCAAGATTTCCAACGGCACAGCAGGCTAGTGCCCTCGAAGGAGCCTCCGGACCTCCGGCACGCCTCTCCGAAAGAGCAAGCTCCTGTCCGGAGGGAGATGGACCAGGCCCGGTGGCCACCAAGATCGGTTCGGCGCAGCCCGTACGCGTGAGGCCGGGTGATCGTCGCGTTGTGCGCGCCTCCTAGGGTGCGCAGACCGCAATGATCATCGGAACAGCGGGCCGGCCGGCCGCCGGTTAAGCCCGGGAACGCCACCGGGTTCTCGCCCTCATAGATGCCCTTGCCACCGTCTGACCGGCCGATGAACGTTCAGCCGTACAGGTCCGCGGTGCCCGAGTGGTCTTCCGGCGAATCGGGGACCGGGCTTCCGAACATGCTGGGGCGGGCACAGCCCGTACCATCCGATCTCTCCTGGAATCCGACAAAGGTGACCATTTTGGCGAACTCCTCGCGGAACGCTGACACCTAATATTCCGATTGCCTCTAGGCAGGATTTGCTGTTAGCGAGTCCTCGGGGAATTCTCTAGGGTTCCTCCATGAAGGTTGCCGGAAACGCCGTCGTCGCCGCCCCCCGCGCCCGTGTTTGGGATGCGTTGCGGGATCCTGCGGTACTTGTCCGTACCATCCCTGGCGCGATCAAGCTTGAGGCGACCGGCGGCGACACCTACCGGATGACCGTCGAGGCGGGAGTCGCCTCCATCAAGGGCGTCTACCAGGGTGAAGTGGTCCTGCTCGACCCCGAGCCGCTGGACCGCTTCGTGATGAAGGCCTCCGGTCAAGGCGCCTCGGGCACGGTCGACGCCACCGTCCGGGTGAGCTTGGCCGAGGTCGACGGCGGCACCCGGATCGACTACGAGGCCGAGGCGGTCGTCGGCGGCATGATCGGCGGGGTGGGCCAGCGGGTGCTCACCTCGGTCGCGAAGAAGACCGCGACCCGGTTCTTCGCCGCGGTCGACCGGGACCTCACCAAGGACCTCTCCGTGGAGGCCTTGATCGCGGAGACGACCGGTGCGGAGGTCACCCCGGTCGCCACGCCCGTGAACGGCGTCTCGCTGAACGGCGTAGCCGCCCATCCCGCGCAAGACGTCCCCACCGTGGCGGGGGAGTCCGGTCCGGTGGCCGAGGTGCCGACCCCGGCGGAACCGCGGGAGTATGTCCGGCCGAAAGCGGAGAAGACCACCTCCCGGGCGAGCCTGTGGGCGATGCTCGCGGCCTTCGGCGCCGGCGCGGGAGTCGCCCTCGGCAGCACGGTGATCGGCTGGCTGCTCGGCCGGTCGGGTCGGCGACGCCCCTGATGCGCGACTTCACCGCGGCCGCCGTCCAGATCGCGCCGGTGCCGGGACCGCTCACCGCGGAGGGCGTCACGGCCAATCTCGCGCGGGCGGTGGAGTACGTCGAACGCTGTGCCGAGGCGACCGGCGCCGAGCTGATCGTGCTCCCCGAGTCGTGCACGACCGGTTTCACACCCGGGGTTCCCGCCGCCAGGCTGTACGAACTCGTCTCCGCGGTGCCCGGACCGATCAGCGAGCCCCTGCAGAAGGTCGCCGCCCGGCTCGGGGTGCACGTCTGTCTCGGCACCTACCGCCGTGGGCCCGCGCCGGGGATCGTCCACAACGCGGCCGTGCTCATCGGCCCGTCCGGCGACATTCTCGGGATCTACGACAAAACTCACCCTTTCGGCCCGGAGGACGCGGCCCGAGGCGGCTGGACGACCGTCGGCTCCACGGTCACCGTGGTCGAAACCGAGCTCGGCTCGATCGGCATGGCGATCTGCTTCGACGGCGACTTCCCCGAACTCTGGCGGATCCAGGCGGTCCGGGGGGCCGCGGTGATCTGCCGCCCCTCCGCGCTGCTCCGCTCGGCCGACATCTGGGAGCTGACCACCCGGGCCCGCGCCTACGACAACCACGTCTACGTGATCGGCGCCAACGCGGTCGGCGCGGACCCCGGCGGTGTGCTCTACTTCGGCAACTCGATCATCGTCACCCCGATCGCCGAGGTCGTCGCCCGGGCCGCCTCCCACGAGAGCTGGATCTCCGCCAGGATTCACCCGGACTCGGCACTTAAGTCCCTCACCCCCGGCTCGTCGGTCCCTCAGCGCTTCGACCATCTCGCCGACCGAAACTTGGCCCTTTACGGCCGCTATGCGACCGACCTCCTCGGTCCGGCCCAATCCCCGTTTCACCACGATTGACGGACTCGGGTGTTAATCTCATCCCTATAGCTCGCAGGGCTGAGTGAACAATTCGGGCATTGCTCATAAATACCCTTAAGTTGGACTGGTTTGCGGAACCCTTAACCTGGAGCTCCAACTTTTAGTAATGTCTTTGGCATGCCAACGCTAGAGCATGAAATGCCGATCGAGCTCTTCCGTAACCGGCCTGACCTCGCGGCCGCACTCCTTAAGGAGCCACTCGGCGTAGACGTTCCCGTCTACGCGGAGGCCAGGATCGAATGCGCGGATTTCACCGATGTCAAACCCACCGAGTATCGGGCTGACATGGTCATCACTTTCCGCGAATCCACCGATCCTCAAGCCCAGCCCAAGCTGGCCGTCATTGTGGAAGTCCAGCGGCGGGAGGACCGGCAAAAACGCCTGACCTGGCCCGTCTATCTGGCTACTGTCCGTCACCGTATGGATTGCCCGGTGATGTTGCTGGTTCTCTGCCCCAACGACAAGGTTGCCCGGTGGTGCACGGGTGAGATCGCCATGGGTCCACCCGGCTGGAATCTTCGTCCGTTCGCGTTGGGGCCGGGCGGAATTCCGGTGGTGACCGACCCCGAACTGGCGAGTCGCCTGCCGGAGCTGGGGGTACTCTCAGCACTGGGTCACAGCGAAGGACCACTCGCCGAGCAGGTGCTCAAATCCCTGGTCGACGGGGTGGCTTCACTGGATGAGGAGACGGCCACGCTATACCTGGACTACGTATTCGCCAAACTTTCCAAAGCCGGGAAGAAACAGCTAGGAGGACTCATGGCATCCGGGTCATACAAATACCAGGGCGACTTCGCGACGACGGTCTTCGAGGACGGTCGCTCGGAGGGCCACGCGGAGGGTCACGCGGATTCGGTTCTTAAAGTTCTTGATGTACGTGGCGTCGTAGTATCCGAGGGAATCCGGCAGCGTATCGCCGACTGTCGTGACGAGGCGCAGCTGGATATCTGGTTGGATCGGGCCGTCAAGGTCGCTTCGGCCGAGGAGCTTTTCAGAGAAGAGTTGCAATAATCTAAACCTGGAGCACCAACTCTTGGTAATGTCTCTTCCATGCAGATATCAGAACTGGATATGCCGATCGTGCTCATCCACAACCAACCTGGTCTCGCGCCGAATCTCCTCAAGGAACTGCTCGGCGTGGAGATCCCGGAATTCGAGACCGCACGAATCGAACCCACCATCTCAATCAACTTCGAAACGCCGATGTTCGAAGGCGTCGTCGTCACCTTGTGGTCGGCGGACGAATCCTGTAAGGCGCCCAAGCTCGCCATCCTGGTCGATGTTCAGCGAGAAGAGGACGAAAGAAAGCGGTACACCTGGCCGGCCGATATGGTGCTGGTCCGGGAACGCCTGCGGTGCCCGGTGATGCTACTGGTTCTCTGTCCTGACGATGAGATCGCCAGGTGGTGCGAAGAACCCATCGACGTCGCTCCTCGCTGGATTCTCCGCCCGCTGGTCCTGGGGCCGAGCAGGATCCCGGTGGTCGCCGACCCCGAGAAGGTGAAGGCCCTTCCCGAACTCGCGGTGCTGTCCGCGCTCGCCCACCGCGACGGCCCTGCCGAAGCGGAGATCCTGGAGGTGCTGCAGGAGACGCTGAATGATCCTGCGGAAGGCGCCGAAGAGCTCTACGTCGAGTACGTCAAGGCTCGCCTCACCGCCATCGACGTAGCGCAGGTCTTGGGACCCCCCGACAGCGGGGGCGACAAGTACCGTACCGAGTTCGCCTCGACGTTCTACAACGACGGATTCCTGGACGGAGAGGCCACCGGCTTCGTCAGGGGGGAAGCCCGGGCGGTCCTCACCGTACTGGAGGCACGCGGCCTGGACGTGCCCAAGCGCATTCGGGACCGTATCGCCGACTGCGACGACGAGGGACTCCTCGACGCCTGGCTACACCGAGCCGTCGCCGTAAGCGACGCCAAAGAGCTGTTCAGCAAGCACTGATTCAGTCACGAGCCGTCGGCTACCCAGCCTGGTAGTCCGTGGGCTGCCCCCTCAGCACCGGGACTGGCAACGGCTCGCCGCAAAGCCTGACACCGATCGCGCTGCTGAGCCGGCGAAGAGGTAGGTGGGCGCCCACCTACCTTCGACCGCCAGGCCCACCCGGGTGGCTTCGTCGACGAGTTTGGGAGCCACTTGTAGCCGGTTTCGGGAGCCGGATAGCGATCTTCAACGCCGCAGATGTCGGCGAAACGAGAGCCGCGAAGAGCCGCGTGCAATCCTGTTCGTACCGGCCGAGAAAGACCGTGCGGCTGCCGCGAAACGCTCGGTCTTAGCGACAGGCGTTGCAATCGTCGCACAGGGTTTTGATCCAAGGGCGTTCCCTGGCCTGGCCGGGATTACCGCAGTACTCACAGATCCTGGCCGACTCCTGTTCAGCGGCGCGTACGAGGAGTGTCGCCGCGTCGTCCTCCTGCTTGTAGCGTTCCGCCTCGTCTGGTTCGGGCCACCCGTCGCCCCCTTGGTGCAGGTGGCGCAACAGGCCGGTGCGGAGGTAGATGCGCAAGGCGCCGTACTTCTCCTTGACCTGCTGGACACTGTAGCTGGGGCTGACGGCCAGCAGTTCCTCGTGCAGGCGTAGCAGCAGCGGATGCCAGCCTGGACCGATCTCGTCAAGATGGGCGGGGATCTGATCCGACATGGCTTCAT
Source organism: Rhizohabitans arisaemae (assembly GCF_025996515.1). Taxonomy (GTDB): domain Bacteria; phylum Actinomycetota; class Actinomycetes; order Streptosporangiales; family Streptosporangiaceae; genus Rhizohabitans; species Rhizohabitans arisaemae. The sequence continues at coordinate 962,822 of NZ_BLRH01000009.1, read as the reverse complement.
ACTCTGATGCAGCGCGGTCGGCTGTCGACAGCGTCAAGAGCCCGGACGTCCCGGGCACCTGAGCCGCGCGGATGGCTCTCCACCTCATCAACACCGCACATTCCGGCCGATGATCTCGAAAGCCACTGACCAACATCTGGTTCCCAGACTCGCCAACAGAACCACCCGGGGGCGGCCACACTTCGGATTACGCTTCGCCTACGCCTTCAAACGCGTGTACGGCCCATCGTCCTGCGCATACCGTCGGTAGGGGAGTCGTCACCAGAAGCCCGGAAGGTGAACGAGACATGGTGAATGGGACTTTGGACAGGTTCGGTTGCCGAATGCGAACGTCCATCCGATAGGTGCAGATGTCTCGTCATAAGGTGCGGACCAGTAGTTGTTCTCGTAGAGCCGGGTTGCTGGGGAGCTGCATGTACTCCTCAACCGGCTCAAAGCCATTCTTGAGATAGAGCCGACGAGCAGTCTCGTTCCCGTCCACGACCCACAACTCGATCGCCCGATGACCGAGGTCCTTCGACCAGCCGACCACCTCGGAGATCAACCTTCCCGCGATTCCGGACCCTCGAGCCGCAGGCGTCACCCACATGCTGATCAGCATCGACCGGCCATCCGGCTTCTCCGGCTCCAGTCCACCCGCCATCCCCACGGGCGCCTCATCCACAAACGCGATAAACCGCACCCCGCGCCCAGGCCCCAGCGACTCCCGCCACCGCGCCTCGTCATACCCCTGCTCCTCGGCCAACGTAGACGCAAACGCATCCGGCGCATCCGCCAGCCCGGCGAGCCGCACCCTCCGCCAGACCTCCCAATCCTCCGGCCCAACCACCCGCACCTCGATCCCCACCATGTCCCGAACTGTAGTGCCGCACCCTTCTGCCATCCACGGGAGCAGCCTGAGAGGGGATGAAGATGCTCAAACCTATCTCCAGGGCGATATTTCATCCTGTGATCATCTGCTCACAGAATCGGGAACTTTGGTGCCCTCTCATGCGAGATGAAAATGAGATCTTGACTGATCGCCAAACGCCTGACATAACATCATATTTGGCAATTTATTAGGAATTTATTACGCACATCAGCGCCGGTCTGGCGCATATTCCGGCTTTCGTGGCCGGATTTACCCAGGGGGGGTTTCGGCGTGTCGTCACGTCGCCTTTTTGTGCTGCTTGCTGCCGGTTTGACGGCTGGAGCGGTTCTGGTGGCAGGTATCGGTGTCCCCGAGGATCTGGCCCAAGCCGCTACCGCGCCGCCACCCGGCACTGAGGAACGCTCCGTCGAAGGCCGTACACCGCCGAAGCCCAAAGAGTACTCCGGGCCTGAGGACAAGTTGGAGCCGAAACCGGCCAAGCTCACCTGGCCCAATGCCGGTACGGCCGTGGTGGACGTTCCTGTGCCCGGTGCCAAACCCCAGAAAGCCCAGGATCTGCCGGTCTCGGTCAGGAACGTTCCCGCCAGGGATTCAAGCCCGGTGACCAAGGTCCGAGTTGAGTCGCTTGGGCCGCAGGTGGCCAAGCGACTCGGTGGTGTGGGCCTGGCGGTCAGGGTGTCCCGAGCCGACGGTGGTGACCGCCCTGGAATCGCACGCCTGGCGTTCGACTACAGCGGGATCCGTGACCTTTATGGCGGCTCATTCGGCGAGCGACTCAAGCTGGTGCGTCTTCCGGGATGTGCGGTACGGCGTGGCGCGGGGGAGGGCTGTTCACTGCGGCCGGAGCCGGTTCAGCTCATCCGTGACGGCACAAAGGACCAGCTGATCGCGGATCTCCCCGTCGCGGCTCAACGTGCACCGATCCAGGGTGACGGGTCTCCGCCGCTCCTGCCGGGCAAGGACGCGCAAGCCGAACAGGACGCCGACGCCGTGTTCATGATGTCGTCCTCGACCTCGGGGGAAGGCGGAAATTTCGCGGCGACGGATCTCAAGCCGACCGGTACCTGGACGACGGGTCTCTCATCCGGTTCGTTCTCCTACAGCTATCCGATCGCCGAGCCGCCGTCGGTGGCGGGCTCGGGCCCCGGCATGGCCCTCGCCTACGACGCGTCCCGGATCGACGGCATGACGGCCGGGTCGAACAACTTCTCCGGCTGGGTGGGTCTCGGCTGGGAGGTGACCGGTGGCGGCTACATCGAGCGGCGTTACCGCGCCTGCGGGACCTCCGCGGCGGAGGGGGACACCGCTGCCAAGCACCCGGATCAGGATGACATCGGGCATATGTGCTGGCATGCGGTCGGCGGCTACCCGGAGTACGTCGTCAGCCTCGGCGGCAAATCGTCCAAGATTGTCTATCGGAACGGCCGTTTCCAGAGTGTCGACCAACCGACGTGGAAGGTCGAGTTCTCCGGCTTCAGCTTCCCGCACTGGGAGCCGAACCAGGGTGTGCCCCAGCCGCCGGATTCGTTCGAGTACTCCTCGTGGACGGTGCGGACACCTGACGGCGGCGTACACACGTTCGGCACCGGCGACGCCTCACGCTGGCGGATGCCGTTCATCGGCGATGATCAGGGAGATCCCTGCCAGAGCCGGTATCCCAGGCCGACCTTCCCCGGCGGCACATCGACGCCGCAGTGGCCACCGACCCCGCCGGAGCCGTCCTGCCGAGGCGTGTGGCGGTGGAACATCGATCAGAGCATCGACCCCAACGAGAACGTGACGGATTACCACTACACCAAGGAGACCAACCAGTACGTCCTGCGGCACCGCACCTGTCAGGGCGGGCCGAACGACCCCTTCCCGGTGCCGTGCAACACGCCGATCGGCTACGACCGGGGCGGTTACCTCAGCAGGGTGGAATGGGGGGCGAACACCCAGGTCGCGGGGAGCCAGCACGTCGCCAGGGTGGTCTTCAACTCGGTCAACCGATGCCGGGCCGGGATGGTCCGCGAAGACCCGCTTGCCAACCCCTACACCACAGATCCCTGCCCGGTCGCCGACGACGACACCCTCGAGCCGCCCCCACCGGGCCAGCCGAACTACTCCTGCCAGGAGATCCCGCCCGATCCGACCGACCCGAACAGTGGACCGGTCGGTGGTAGCCAGTGCAGCTGGGACCTGCCGCAAGATCTCAACTGCGACCAGAACGACGTCTGTCTGGCCGGTTCCCCGGGGTTCTTCGTGGCCCGCCGCCTGGACTCGATCGTCACCGAGAGCCGGAACCCGGCCACCTCGGGCTGGGACAACGTCACCAAGCTTCAGCTCCGCCAGAAATACATCGGTGGATGGGAGGTCATCCCAGGTCAGAAGGTGGCCCCGGCTCTGTGGCTGGATTACGTCCGGCCGGTCGGCTTGATCGGTGACGACGCCAACCAGATCAGGCTTCCCGTGGTTGAGTTCGACGCGGCCCTGCTCCCGGTGGGCCCGATGGCGGACGCCTTCCCCAGAGCCCAGTATCCGCGGGTCGCGGCGATCGCCAACGGCTTGGGTGGCCGGATCGAGGTCCACTACGGCCAGGCCAACCTGTGTCCGAGCGGCACCGCCCTGGAAAGCGTGAGCTGGGATCGGGCGGAGTTCGACTGCTACCAGCCGTTCGAGTACTGGAACAAGGGCGTCTGCGTGGAGTGGGCGGATCCCAACCGGCACCGGTGCATCCGGTGGGGTCCCCGCTTCGGCTCCTACGGGGTGTACCACAAGTACCTGGTCGCCAAGGTGGTGGAGAAGGACCTCGTCGGTGGCTCACCGGATATGGTGACCCGCTACGAGTACGTCGGCAAGCCGGCGTGGGCGCGATCGAGCGGCTGGGGGGCCGACAACCAGGAACTCACCTGGAGCGAGTTCCGCGGCTACCAGACGGTCCGCGTGATCAAAGGCTCCGGTGACGATCCCGAGCAGTACAGCGTCTCCTCCCAGTCGTTCTACCGAGGCATGTACGACGATTCGTACTACGGCTGGATACCCAAGGGCACCTTGGTCACCGACTTCGAAGGCAACGTCCACCCCGACCGCCGATGGCTGGCCGGGCAGGTGCTGCAGGAGCAGAGCTGGCGGATGAAGCAGGTCGGGGCCGGTGCCCAGCAGATCGCCTCGAAAACCACAGCCGGTCCGTCGGCGAAGCCTTCAGCGCCGGTAGCCGATGGGGCGGCTCATGTCGCGGCATCGCTGATCGCGGTGGCGTCGGGCAAGCCGACACGGGTGGCCGGCCCGCCCGGAGCACCGGAAACCATGGCCAATCCGGATGGGCTGGGCTTCTCGGTCGTGCTTCCCTTGGTTCGGGACCTTGAGGTCTTCAGCGCTGCGAGTTCCAGCCTGCCTGAGAACAGTCAGTACATCAACGTGGGTTCCAATTTCGAGTATCACCGCCGTGCCCTGATGAAGTTCGACACCGCATCCCTGGTCGGGAAGACCGTGACCAGTGCGGCGCTGGAACTGTGGGACGCCAACGACTACGGATGCCTTGGTACGAACAATGACATGCGGGTATCCCGGATCACGCAGAACTGGCTGGCGACCGTGTTCTGGAGCACCCAGCCCGGGGTGACCGCGGACGGCGCCGCGGTGATCACACGTCCGGCCACCTGCCCCGCGGGGACCCTCTCCTGGCCGATCACGGCGATCGCCCAGGCGTGGGCGGACGGCACGGCGAACCACGGCGTGCAGGTCCGGGCGGTCACCGAGGCCATCGGCCACAACAGCCGATACTCCGTCATCCGATCCTCCGAGTACACCGGTACGAACGGTCACACCCCACGCCTCAAGGTCGTCTACACCCTGTCGGACCCGGGAATCAGCGGTCTCGCGGTCACACCTTCCCAGGTGGTGAACGGGACACCGGTGACCTCGACGCTGACCCCGGCTTTGTCCGGCCTGGTCTCCGACCCCGCCGGCGGCTCGCTGACCGGAGAATTCCAGGTGGAGCACGACCCCACTGCCCCCTCCGGTCAGGGTACGGGGGTCATCTGGTCGGGCGCCTCCGCTGCGGTCACCCCGGGTAACGCCGCCTCCGTGACGCTACCGGCGGCCACCCTGACCGACGGGTGGCTGGTCCGCTGGCGGGCTCGGGCGGTCAACGCCGGGCGGGGTACGGCCTCGGCCTGGTCGGGCTGGCAGACGCTCAAAGTGGATCTGCCCAAGCCATCCGTGGATCAGCTGCAGGTCACCCCGTCCACCCAGGTGAACGGTCAGACGGTCACCTCCTCCTACACACCGAGTCTGCACACGACCGTGACCCATCCATCCGCCGCCTCCTCCACAGCCGAGTTCGAGGTGGAGCACGCTCCGTCTGCTCCGGCGGGTCAGGGCACAGGCGCGATCTGGTCGGGTTCGGTGGTGAACGTGGCTTCCGGTGCGCAAGCCTCAGCGACCGTCCCCGGAGGCAGGCTCGCCGACCGCTGGCAGGTCCGTTGGCGTGTCCGCGCGGTGAGCGGAGGTATGGCGTCCGCTTGGTCGGCCTGGCAGGCGTTGGCAGTGGACACCCCGGATCCGACGGTCAGCGCACTCCAGGTGACCCCGTCCACCCAGGTCAACGGCGAGACGGTCACCTCTTCGGTCACGCCGAGCCTGCGGGCGACACTGACCGATCCGGAGAACGGGACGCTGACCGGCCAGTTCGAGGTGGAGCATGCTCCCTTGGCTCCGGCGGGTCAGGGCGCGGGGGCGATCTGGTCGGGTTCGGTGGCCGGTGTGGCTTCCGGTGCCCAGGGTTCGGTGACCGTTCCCGCGGCGAAGCTGTCCGACGGGTGGCTGGTCCGCTGGCGGGCGCGAGCCGTGACCGCCGGTTCGTCCTCGGCCTGGAGCGCCTGGGCGGAGCTGCGGGTGGATGTGCCCGATCCGGTCGTCGATCAGCTTCAGGTGACTCCGTCGGCACAGGTGAACGGGACGACGGCGACAGGCAGCCTGACCCCTGCCTTGCTGGCCCGGGTGACCGACCCGCAGGGTGCCGTACTGTCCGCCGAGTTTGAACTGGAACACGCTCCCTCGGCTCCGGCCGGTCAGGGCACAGGCGCGATCTGGTCGGGTTCGGCGACAGGGGTCGCCTCGGGTAGCCAGGCCTCGGTGACCGTTCCCGAGGGGAAACTGACGGACGGGTGGGCGGTCCGCTGGCGGGTTCGCGCCGTCAACGCCGCGGCCGGTTCGGCGTCGAGCTGGACCACATGGTCCGACCTGCGGGTCGATCTTCCTGACCCGGATCCGGCGCTCTCTGTGAATCAGCCCCAGGTCACGCCGGCACAGCTGGTCGGCGGTCAGGTCGTCACCTCCTCGCTCGTTCCGCAGCTGCACGTGACCGTTTCCCACCCCGCCGGTGGACCGCTCGGCGCCGAATTCCAGCTGGAGCACGCTCCGTCGGCTCCGGCCGGTCAGGGCAGTGGTGCGATCTGGTCGGGTTCGGTGGCTGGCGTGGCTTCCGGCGCTCAGGCTTCGGTGACCGTCGCCGCCGGTCGGCTGGCCAACGGCTGGATCGTCCGCTGGCGGGCCCGCGCCACCAAGGCGGACGCGTTCTCCGTCTGGTCCGCCTGGCAGGAACTCCGGGTCGACCTACCCCCACCTGTCGTCGGCGACCTGCAGGTCAGCCCGTCCCAGAGCGTCAACGGACTGATCACCACCTCCTCCCTGACTCCCGAACTCCGCGCCACCGTGACCGAACCCACTGGGGCTGCCTCACGGGCGGAGTTCGAGGTGGAGCATGCTCCGTCGGCTCCTGCGGGCCAGGGGAGTGGTGTGATTTGGTCGGGTTCGGTGGCGAGTGTGGTGTCGGGTGGGCAGGCGACGGTGTCCGTACCGGCTGCGACGTTGTCCGACGGCTGGCAGGTCCGCTGGCGGGTCCGTGCACTCAACCCCGTCCTGAGTACGGCGTCCGTGTGGTCGCCCTGGCAGGAACTCGCCGTCGACTACCCCGATCCGCTCGTCGAACATCCGCAGGTCACCCCGTCCGACCTCGTCGACGGCACGATCGTGACCACCAGCCTCACGCCTTCCCTGCACGTCACCGTCACCGATCCGGCCGGAGCCGCACTGCGGACCGATTTCGAGGTGGAGCATGCTCCGTCTGCGCCTGCGGGCCAGGGTTCGGGTTTGATCTGGTCGGGTTCGGTGCCGGGGGTCGCCTCGGGTGGGCAGGCGACGGTGTCCGTACCGGCCGCCACGCTGTCCGACGGCTGGCAGGTGCGCTGGCGGGCCAGAGCTGCGAGCCCCTCGGCGACATCCGCCTGGTCGTCCTGGTCGAACCTGACAGTCGACCGCCCCGACCCCGTACTCGACCAGTTCGGTGTTACGCCGTCCCGGGTGACCGGGGGAGAGCGGATCAGCACCTCGCTCACACCACAGCTGTCCGCGCGGGTTACCGAGTCGTCCGGTGCTGCCAGTGCCGTCGAGTTCCAGCTTGAGCACTCCCCGTCCGCGCCTCCCAGCCAGGGCAGCGGCTTGATCTGGGCGGGTTCGGCGGCGAACGTCCCCTCCGGGGGGCAGGCTGCGGTAGCCGTACCGGCACAGCTGCTCACCGAAGGCTGGAAGGTACGCTGGCGCGTCCGCGTCGCCTCCTACTCCTGGTCCACCTGGCGCCACTTCACCGCCGGGCAGCCCGCCGCCACCCTGACCGCAGGCGACCTGGAGATGACCCCGTCCTGGGTCACCGCCGGTCAGCGCGTCACCTCGACCCCGTCCCCAACGCTCTCCGCACACATCGCCGGCGCACGCGGCACCAACCTGCGCGCCGAGTTCGAACTCCAGACCTCCCCCGGCGGAGCACTCCTTTGGAGAGGTGCCTCCAGCCTGGTGGTCACCGGCGGCCGAGCCTCCGCCACCGTCAACGCCAGCCTCAGCTCCGGGTGGCAACTCCGCTGGCGTGTCCGTGCCGTAGCCGGCACCAACACCTCCGCTTGGTCGCCCTGGCAGACATTCACCTACGACCGCCTCGCCGTCGACCCCGGCCCCGCCCCCGGCAAATACGAAGAGATCCAGTCGACCCGGCACGAATACTGGATGTGGACCGACGCGGCGGGTGGCGAGCCAAGCATCTACGACCCCGTCATCGTCAAACCGTCCAAGGAACGCACCCGAACCGTCCTCGCCGACGGCGGCTACCGTTGGGGCCAGTCCCTCACCGCCTACAACAACGACGGCTACCCCACCCAGGTCAACAACCACGGCGACCTGGCCGTCCCCACCGACAACACCTGCACCCGAACGACCTACGTCGGTAACACGAGCCCGTGGATTCTGGGCTTGCCGTCTGCTGAGGAAACCCGCGAAGGGGACTCATGCAGTGCAGGGCGGCTGCTCGGGAAGAAGATCACCCTGTACGACGGCGGTACCGACCCCGCGACCAACACCCCGTCGGATGGCAATCCCACCGAGATGCGCAGCTCCATCAATGAGACTGCCATCTCCACGGTCAGAACCACCTACGACAACTACGGCCGCCCCACCGCAATGACGGACGCGCTGGGGAAGACCACCACGACGGTCTTCAACCCCGCGGTGAACTGGCCAACCAACGGAGTGACGGCAACCAATCCGCTGGGGCATCAGATAACGAAGTGGACGTCCCCCTACCACGGAAACACGGTTGGCATCCGGGGGACGAACCTCCAGGACACCAACATCGACTACGACGCGCTGGCCCGTACCACCACGCTCTGGACGCCTTTGCAGCCAAAGAGCGGAGGAACCCCTGCCGGAAAGATCACTTACTCGATCCCCTACGACGGGTCGATCGAGCAGCCCACGGCGGCGGTGAGCTCCTCAGTGAGCCAGCTTCACGCCGGGGCCGGCGCGAATGCGAAATGGCTGACCAAGCACACCTACATCGATGGCTTCGGGCGTAAGCGGGAGATTCAGGCGGCTTCGCCTGCCGGTGGACGCATCGTCTCCGTGATGGCTCACAACTCCCGTGGCCAGGAGTGGGCGGCTTCGGGCCCCGTCCACAATGAGGACGCTGCGGGCTCGGGACTTCTGAACCCCGCGATGAAGGACCTGGCGTCCTGGAGCGAAACCGTCTACGACGGTACAGACAACGCTGTCGCCAAGATCGACTACAACCTGAGCACCGAACTGCGTCGCACCACCACCCGGTTCCTCGGTGACCGCGAAGAGTTGATCGACCCCAAGGGCAACAAGACCGTCCACCACGTCGACATCGGCGGCAAGGTGACCAAGGTCGAGGAATGGATCGATGCCGTAACCCACTACGACACGACCTACGAGCACGACCACGCGGGCAAGCCAACGAAGATCATCGACGCCAAGGGGAACGTACGGACCTTTACCTACGACCTGCTGGGTCGTCGAATCGCGGGAACCGACCCCGATTCCGGATCTTCGACAAGCACTTATGACGCCGCAGGCCGGATGATCTCAAGTATCGACGGCAAGGGTCAGAAGCTCTCCTACGTCTACGACGACATGGGCCGGCGTACCGCCCAGTGGGCCGGTGAGGTTGGGAACGGAACGAGGCTCGCGGAATGGGTGTACGACACCCTGCACAAGGGGCAGCTGACCTCGGCGACACGCTGGACCGGGGGCCAGCCTTACGTCGATACGGTGACCGGCTACGACGTGATGGGTCGGCCGACCGGATCCACATTGTCGATTCCGGCGTCCGAGGGGCTGCTCGCGGGCAACTACTCGTTTAGCGCCTCCTATGACACCGCAGGACGCATCGCATCCGTCGGTATGCCTGCTGTCGGTGGGCTTCCCGCCGAGACGATCACCTCCTCCTACAGCGACCAGGGCCTCGCACACGGTCTCACCTCCGATTTCGGGGGCGGATTCACCTACGTCAAGGAGACTCGTTTCTCGAAGACAGCGCTCCCGATTGAGCGTCTGTATGGAGCCAGCAGCCAGGTCCGACGGAGCATGACCTGGGACGACGGGACCGGATACCTGACCAATGTCAGGACGACCGCCAGGTCTGGCACCTCCAGTGTGAACACGGCGCAGGACGACCAGCTCTTCTACGACGTCGGCGGAAACATCACCCGAATCCTGGACAAGGCCGGATCCCAATCGGAGTGTTTCGCCTACGACGCCCTGGAGCGGCTGCGCCAGGCCTGGACGACAACGGCTGGCAACTGCGCGAGCGGTTCCGCCGACGGACTGGGCACCTCCCCCTACAATCTGGGCTACACCTACGATGCCGTCGGCAATATCACCAAGGTGAACTCCTCTGGGGCTGAATCGGTCTACCACTATCCGGCCTCGGGACCGACCGCGGTACGCCCGAATGCGGTGACCAGAATCAGCGGTACAGCGGGTGACGACACCTACGCCTACGACGCGGCGGGGCAGTTGCTCACCCGCGTGGCGGACGGCAAATCCGCAGGCTTCGAATGGAACGAGCTCGGACAACTCGCCAAGGCAGTCGTGGACGGCGCCACCACCTCGATGGTCTACGACGCAGACGGCGAGCGCCTGATCCGCCGCGAAGCGGGCAAGACTGTGCTCTACCTCGGCTCGATGGAACTGGAACTCGCCGGCGGCCAGGTCACCTGCAAGCGGTACTACACCTCACCCGACGGCGCCACGGTGGCGCTCCGCACCGGCGGCAGCGGCCTCACCTGGCTGCTCTCAGGCCTGCACGGCAGCGAGCAACTCGCCATCGGCGACACCACCGGCCAGGTAAGTCGGCAGCGTTACCTCCCATACGGAGAACAGCGCGGCGGAGACTTCCTACCCCAGACCGACCGCGGATTCCTGGGCAAAGTCGAAGACGCCGCGACCGGACTGACCTATCTGTCGGCCCGGTATTACGACCCGGCCATCGGCAAGTTCATCTCCCCAGACCCGCTGCTCGACCTACGCCGCCCGCAATGGTCAAACCCCTACTCCTACGCCGGCGACAACCCCATCGGCCTCTCCGACCCAACCGGTTTGGCGGTAGATCCTGACGACTGCAAGAAAGGCGGGAAGGCAGGCCACTGCCGGGAAGAGAGATCGAGGATTGCTTGTGAGAAAACGTACGGCAAGTCGGAATGTCAGCAATGGCGAATTGCGGCGGCTTTGGCCCAAAAGACTCGCGAGTTCCTTGATGGCTGTGTATTGAAGTTTGATACCCCGCAGCAATTCAATAACTGTGTCGATAGGGCCAATTGGCTTGGGTTGTCGCAAGATGACTGGACTGCAATGAACGAGGAGGCGTTCAAGAAAACCGAGCTTGCCCAAATGATGGACTTCCTCGCCGGAGACTGGATCGCTTGCCATGGGGGCAACTACATGGCGTGTGTATCTGCGGCGCTCGATGCTCTACCGGGCAAGAAAGTAGTCGGCCTGGTAGGAAAATCCTTCTCAAAGTTGGGTACGGCGCTAAAGACGGCCGCGAAGGCTTGCAGTAGCTTCGTTCCCGACACCGAGGTTTTGATGGGAGACGGGACCTATAAGCACATCGAGGACGTCAAGATCGGGGATAAGGTCTTGGCTACTGATCCTGAGACAGGAAAGACCGCCGGAAAACCGGTTATTGTGCTGATCAGCGGTGAAGGCGACAAAGAGCTCTTCCAAATCACGGTGGACACTGACGGAGACTTGGGTAACCAAACTGGTGTCGTTACCGCCACCGCAGAACATCCGTTCTGGGTCAACGACCACAGCCGATGGCTGAATGCTGATCAGCTAGTAGTGGGCATGCGTCTTCTCAGTTCGACAGGCGACACTCACAAAGTATCTGAGATGATGCATTATCGCCAGCTTGGCGCGAGAGTTCGAAATCTCACTGTTGACGAGCTGCATTCGTATCATGTTGCTGTTGGAGATTCGGATGTACTTGTCCATAACGCAGCTCCGTGCATTAAGGTTTCCGTCTCATTCGGAGACTGGGGTACTAAGGGTGCTCATGTATACATAGGCAACAAGGAAGCCCGTATTTTCCCGGATGGCAAGGGGGGGGTTGGGGTTGTGGGAATTCGACTTCGAAACGGTCTGCCTAGCAGCGCGCAACTCCAGCAGGTCGCCGACGCTATCGCTTTCGACTCACAGTTGCGCGCGAGTCTAATTCGGAATGCGAAGGACATGATGGCGCGTATGAACAGGGGCGAACTGGGCATGAAGAGGAATCGTGCAGCGGAAATGCATTTCTTGATTAAGGCTTTGGAGAAAATGGGATGAGTGATTTGGATTTCTACGCACAAGCGGCAACGGCAAATGTCGTGCTGGGAGTCAGCCTCGGATCAGTGCCAGAGGAGGTGCAGAATCGGTTTGGTGCGGACTTCATCGATGATCGGAGGCGAGGGGTCCTGCGCCGGGACTACGGCCTGTTGGAATTTTCATTCTTTCGGGATATTGACTGGAAGTGTGGAGCTATTGGTATTCAAGTCCATAGGCTATTATGGGCCGACCCTGACGCTGTTCCTTCTGCTTTGATAGTGAAGTATGGGGATTTTGCAAATCGTCTGACAATTTCATCTCTGAAAGATGTCATAAGTGATGCTGGGTTTGAGCTTGATGAGGTGTCTGGGCAGGATGGAGATGAGTTCATTCAATTTTGTGTGGTTCAATCAGGTGTGGAGATCATCGTGGTTGGCTGCCCAATGATGATTGGGGGTGCAAGCTATAATACTGGCGATGTTTGGTCTATTCATATTTCTGGCACAATAAGGCCTATTCAATAGCGGCAGGGTGATCCACCCGAAGAAGTGCAGGGCAACTATCGCATCAAGGGCCTCGGAGAACTTGTGCAGTGGTTCACGGAACGGCGTGGCAAGCATCGCCTACGAGGAGCTACACCAGCAAAGATCGACTAGCCTGACATAGGCGGCATGACACCTCAACGCGTGTCCGCAGAGGAAGGCCCGCCCCCCGCAGGACTGGGATCAAGCGCTACCCCCATGCTTAGTGAGCCGTTTGACTGGGTGGCTGCCTTCTGGACGACGCGTTCGCGCATGGCCTGGAGTCGTCTATGGACGACGAGGCAGGGCCAGATGCTGGTAGCGTGCGGCTCTCCTCCTTCGATGGCCAGGGCAAGCGCATACCTCGGACGACGAGGATCACCGAGTGGGGGAACTGAGCCTCTGCGGTCGTATCCGGTGGCGGGAACGTCCCACACCAGGACTCGCCACTCGGTGTCGTCCCGGTCCTCGAATAGGTAGTAGTCGACCACCTTGGGACAGGTGGCGACCAGGTGGCTCAGGTAGGCGGCGAAGCGTGCCCTGCCGAACGCCGAGGCGTGCCCAGGGAGTCGTCTTCCGCTCTGCGGCACATGGACTCGCTTTTCGCGTCCCCAGCGATCGAGACCCATGACCATGACTGGTTGAGGTTGTTGCGGGTCTGGATCACGAAGGCGTACTGGTTGCCTGCGGAGCTCGTGCTCCTCAGCCTGATCGCTCGTGCCGTGTAACGCCATCGGCGTGTGCACGAGGCTGGCTCGCGGAAGGCATCCGATGGGAAAACCGGACTCGGTGCGGAGGCCCTCACACAACTGGGCGGCACCGATCGACGACGATCGGCATCATGAGGCCTTGTTCACCCGCTTGGGAGTGCTTCGGAGTTCTGCTCCTGGTGGATCTGTGTGCAGGCCCTACGGGGTGATGGATTTGCCGAGGTCGCCGGTGCGGTAGTGGCGGCGGCAGAGGACCTGGTAGCGGGTTTCGGCTTCGACGGTGTCGGCGATGAGGACCTGTTCGCCGGCGCGGACGAGTTCGCCGCCGACGGTGCGGGCGTTGAGGCGGGCGGGGCGGCCGCACCAGCACAGGACTTCGACCTGGAGGCGTTCGACTTCGTCGGCGAGTTCGAAGAGCCGGCGGGCCGCGGGGAAGAGTTCGGAGCGGAAGTCGGAGGAGAGGCCGAAGGCGTACACGTCCACGTCGCAGTCGTCGACGAGCGTGGCGAGCTGTTCGATCTGGGCGATGGAGAAGAACTGGACTTCGTCGCAGATGAGGTAGTCGAGGCGCCGGCCGTGCGGGTTGACCAGTTCGGTGAGGTCGAGGTCGTCGTCGACTTCGATGGCGTCGCCGCCGAGGCCGATCCGGCTGGTGACGCGGGGGCCGCCGGAGCGGTCGTGTTTGGTGAGGACGAGTCCGCGTCTGCCTTGGCGGCTGTGGTTGTAGTTCATCTGGAGGGCCAGCGTCGATTTTCCGCAGTCCATGGGGCCGTGGAAGAACTTGAGCACGGCGTCGCGGTGAAGTCCGCTGACGCCGGCCGCAGGTACCGGGGACAACGCTGACAATTCAGTCACGGGGCGCCAGCTTAGTGGGTCATGAGGTTGGCGTGGTTCCCAGTCCCGTGGGACATTTCTCGCATAACTGCCGTCGGGATGTCAGGAGACGCTCATGGGTTTCCCCTTCACCGGGCCAGCGCACGAGGCCGAGGAGGTCGAGGACCCCCGCAGGGGGCGCCGGTCCGGCCGTCTGGTCGGCGATCTCTCCGGAAGCGACTCGACCCGCTGGCGGTTCGGGTTCTTCGTGGTCCTGGCCGGACTGATCGTGGTCCTGATCAGTTTCGTGGCCGCCGTCGTGGTCAACAGTGAGATGGCGGTCCTGTTCGCCGGGGTCGCGGGGGTCACCGGGACGATCATCGGTGCGTACTTCGGGGTGCTGACCGGCCAGTCGGGCAAGGAGCAGGTGGAAGCGGAGCTGCGCCGGATGAACGAGGTCGCGGTTCGGATGGCCGCCCACGTGCCCACCGCGCAGGCGGAGTCCGTGATCAACGCGGTGATGGGCCGGGTGAACAGTCGGCCATGACCGTTCCAGCGGATGATGTTTGGCACAGTGTGCCGGTTCGCCGCGGACGTCATGGTGAGTAGACAGTGATCTATGCAGGTACGCATAGGGGTGGACACGGGCGGGACCTTCACCGACGTGGTCGCCGTGGACGAGGAGACCGGCGAGATCGTCACGACGAAGACGCCCTCCACCCCGGAAGACCCGTCGGAGGGGTTTCTCGCCGGGGTACGCAAGATCCTCGCGCTGCTGCCCGGCGCGCAGGTGCAGGCGTTCTCGCACGGGACGACCGTCGCCACCAACCAGCTGCTGGAAGACCGGGTCGGTGAGCTGGGGTTCGTCACCACCGAGGGGTTCGAGTTCATCCTGGAGATCGCCCGGCAGAGCGTCCCCGACGGCTACGGCAACTCCTACTTCTGGGTCAAACCCCGCCGGATCGTGCCGGTGCACCGGGTCAAGACTGTCGGCGGGCGGCTCGACCACACCGGCGCGGAGGTGCGCCCGTTCGACCACGCGGAAGCCGTACAGGTCGCCCGATGGTTCAGGGACCGGGGCATCACCACCATCGGGGTGTGTTTCCTGCATTCGTACGCCGATCCCGCCCATGAGCTGCTGATGCGGGACGTGCTCGGCAAGGAGCACCCGGAGGCGGTTGTGTCGATCTCCAGCGAGGTCCTCCGGGAGTATCGGGAGTACGAGCGCTCGGTCACCACCCTGGTCGACGCCGCGGTGAAACCCACCATGAAGCGATACATCGCCAATATCGCCGCGAAGCTCGATCGGACCCCGCTCTATGTGATGAAGAGCAACGGGGGAGTGCTCTCCGCGGGCGAGGTGGTCCACCAGCCGATCACGACGGTCCTCTCCGGGCCTGCCGCCGGGGCGCTGGGGGCGGCCATGATCGCATCGGCCGCCGGGGCGCCGTCCGTGATCACCCTGGACGGCGGGGGTACCTCGACCGACGTCGCCCTCGTGCTGGACGGCGAGCCGACGCTCACCACCGAGGGCGGAATCGGGGGATACCCATGCAAGATCCCCATGATCGACATCGTGACCGTGGGCGCGGGCGGCGGATCGATCGCCTGGATCTCGCCTGAGGGGACGCTCAAGGTCGGGCCGCGCAGCGCCGGGGCCGATCCGGGACCGCTCTGCTACCCGGGCCATGGCGGAGACCGGGGCGGAGACGACGTCACCGTGACCGATGCCCATGTCATGCTCGGGCGGATTCCTCCGCATCTGCTCGGTGGGGAGATCCCGCTGGACGTGTCGGCCGCGCACAAGGGGATCACGGAGCTCGCCGGGCGGCTCGGCCTGCCCCCGGAGCGCGCCGCGCTCGGCATTCTGGAGATCAGCGCGTGGAACCAGGCCAACGCGATCCGCCGGATCACCGTCGAGCGCGGGCTGGACGTCCGGGATCTGCCGATGGTGGCATTCGGCGGTTCCGGCCCGCTGCTGGTCTGCCGGCTCATCGACATCCTCGGCCTGCCCTCGGTGATCGTGCCGGAGGACCCGGGGAACGTCTCCGCGTTCGGGCTGCTCACCGTCGATGTCAAGAACGATTATGTACGGACGTATGTCGCACGGGATCCGCATCTCGGGGCGGTGAGCGCGATCTTCGCCGAGTTGGAGGGGCAGGCCGGGGAGGCTCTGAACAAGGAAGGGTTCGAACAGCACGTTTACGCCCGCAGCGTCGACCTCCGGTATTTCGGCCAGGCATACGAGGTTCGGGTGGCCGCGCCGGGCGGTCCGATCGACGCGGAGTTCGTCGCCACGGTGCTGGACCGCTTCCACGAGGCACACGAACGCTTGTACGGGTACGGCTACCGCGACGATCCCCGGCACGGCGTCGAATGGGTGAACCTTCGCGTCTCGGGCATCGGCCCGATCAAGCGCCCGGTCCTCCGCCGCAGGCCGTACGGAACAAACAGCTCCAAACCCCAGGGGATCCGAAAAGTCGTCTTTGATGCTGGAGATTCCGGAGAAATCCGGATCTATGCCCGAGAACAGCTGAGAGCCGGGGACGTCGTCAACGGCCCTGCGGTGATCGAGGAGTACGGCTCCACCCTCCCGATCCATCCCGGCTTCACCGCCGCCGTCGACGGCCACGGCAACATTCTCGTGACCGGCAAGCGATCGTGAGGCCGGGTGAACCCCAGCCGGAGCGATTGATCATCCCGAGCGCGGATTCACCTGTGATCAAGCCAAGTGATCCTGGGATGGTACGGGCCTCGCGGGTCGGCCGGCCGCTCGCTCGGCGGGGCGGCTCGCTCCGAGGAGCCCGGGGAGCGGCCGTGGCCTGGGGAAATCTTGGGGGAAAGGCGAAGGTCGCCCGTGCATCCGGGTCGAGGTGGTCCGTGGAAACGAGTCTTGCGCGTGACGCGGCTGCCGGCTCATCGATGCCCGTGATCATCCGCGCTCCGGGCTCGCTCATGTGCTCCGGCGTAGCGGATTTCCGTGTGGTACGGGCTTCGCTGTTTGCTGAGGCGGTTGCCGCCCAATCGGCCTCAACCGGTTGTGGTGTGGTGGAGAGGTCCGGGGAAGAGGCGGCCACGACACGCCTGATCACCGCAGTGGACGGAGCCACCAGGGTATTGGCTGGATATCTGGGATCAATCGCGATTTATCCAAACGAAGCAGGCGATCTCATGCCGAAGGGGGAGTCGTGAAGCGCGCGAAGGTCGACCCGGTACTGGTGGAGATCGTCGAGGGCACGCTGGCGTCGGTGGAGCGGGAGGTGGAGACGGCGATCGCCCGTACCGCGCGGTCGCCGATGATCCGGGACGCGCACGACTTCCGGGCGGGGATCCACGACGTACGGCTGCGCAAGCTGACCGGGCGGTCGTATTCGGCGCTGGTCCAGCCGGTGGTGCGCGACTTCCCGATCGAGGAGATGCGGCCGGGCGACGTCTTCTTCCACAACGACGTCTACCTGTCCGAGGGCGGTATCGGTCATCTGCCCGACCTGTGTGTCACCGTGCCGGTGTTCCACGAGGGCCGGGTCGTCGCGTTCGTCCAGGCGTTCGGTCACCACGACGACATCGGCGGCGCGGTGCCCGGTTCCATGCCCTCGCACGCGCGATCGGTGTTCGAGGAGGGGCTGATGGTCCCGCCGATCAAGCTGTGGGACCGGGGTGTGCCCAACAGGGCGGCTCTGACGATCATGACGCGGAACTCCCGGATGCCCGATTCCCTCGCCGGGGACCTGGACGCGGAGTGCTCCGCCTGCCTGATGGGGGCCCGGCGGCTTGAGGAGGTCTTCGACCGGTACGGCAGGGAGGCGGTCGAGGGCTGCTTCGACGCGATCATCGACAAGACGACCGAGACCTTCCGCCGGGAGATCCTCGCCAAGATCCCGCCGGGGGTCTACGTCTGGGAGGACTACGCCGAGCACGACGGGGTCGACCCGCCTCGGCTGCACACCCAGCGGATCACCCTCACCGCGGCCCCGGATCTGCTGACGATCGACTTCACCGGAACGTCTCCGCAGGCCAAGGGTCCGATCAACCATGCGGGCGACTACGCCGACGGGGTGTTCCTGAAGAAGTGGCTGGCCCCGATCCTCCGCAACCTGGCCGACACGCCGGAGCGGATGGCCGAGCTCGACGTGAACGAAGGCGTCGTCCCCCTCATTGAGATGATATTTCCGGACAAGGGGACGTTGATCACGCCGATCTTCCCCGCCCCCACCAACGCCCGGACGTTCGTGATCTTAAGGCTGCTCGGCGTCCTCGCCGGAGTCCTCGCCAAGGCCACCGGCGGGCGCATGCCCGCCGACCAGGAGACGATCAGATACACCGGCGTCTACGGCGAGCACAACGGCGTCCCTTACCTGATGCGGGAGGTCCTCGGCGGCGGTTCGGGCGGACGCTGGTACGCCGACGGCGAAGACACCATCCATGTTGTCCCGGATTCCCGGAACATCCCGGTCGAGTTCGCCGAGGCCCGCTGGCCGTTCCGGGTCGAACGGCTCGGGCTCGCCGTCGACAGCGGCGGCCCCGGCGAGTTCCGCGGCGGGCTCGGCTACGACAAGCACATCCGGATGCTCACCGACGCCCGCTACATGTCGATCGCGGACCGTTCGATCCTGTCCTGCTGGGGCGTGAACGGCGGCGCGGCCGGCCGTCCGTTCCGGGTCGAGGTGGACGGAACCGAGATGGAAGGCCTCGTCGACGGCGAACCCGTCAAAGCCGGGCAGATCATCCGGATCCGTACCACCGGTGGCGGCGGCTGGGGCGACCCGCTCGACCGTGATCCGGCGCTGGTGGCGGCCGACGTCCGCGACGGGAAGGTCTCGCCCGAGGGCGCCCGCGACGACTACGGCGTCTTCCTCGTCGGCGCCGCCGCCGACCTGGCCGCCACCGCGAAGCTGCGGGCCCGCATGCGCGAAGCCCGTACGGAATCCCGCCCGTTCTTCGATCGAGGCCCCGGCTACCCGACCCTCTCCGGCGGCAAGACCCACGCCGACGTCGACGTTCTCTAGGGATCGGTATCCGCGCACGCGTCCGGGCCGGAACACCCGCGAGGTGTGTCCCGGCCCGTGGTCGCAGGCGTGCGGTCAGCGGGTCAGCAGGTGATCCGGCGCTGGAGTTCGTGCTTGAAGGTCTTGGGAATGGTGTTCCCGGCCACGATCACGCCCTGGGTGAAGTTCTTGTAGAGCTGGTTGCCGCCGGAGCACTTCCACGTCGCGGTGACGGTCTTGGTGAACGCCCGGCTGGGGATCGACGTGCGGTTGTGGGCCTTGTTCCGCCAGATGCCGAGGCCGCGATACTGCTCAAGGTAGACGTTGTAGTACCCGCCCCGGGTCGCGAAACCGGTGTAGCGGCTGCAGCTCACGGTGGAGGTGGCCTTGATGTATCGGCCGCTTCGGTACGGCTTGGACATGTTGAGCTTGCCGCCCTGGCACGGGATTCGGTAGGAGGACGCCGCCGACCCGGCCTGAGCCTGCGTGGTCTTCGCCGCGCTCGCGGGTCCGGCGAACAGCGCCATCCCGGCGATCATCGTCGCCGCCACCGTGATCGTCTTGATGGTCTTCATAGGTGTGTCACCTTCTGTGGGGGATCGAGGTCGTGGCCCCGGCCGCGGAGCGCGCCGTCGCCGGGGGTGCGACACCAGATCTAGCCAGCCGGGTGATTGTTTGGCAGCCCGTCCCGGCCGCCCAAACAAAAACGACGGGGCCGGGCCGCACCCCCGAGTGCGCTCCGGCTTTCCCGTCGGACGTCCGCTCAGCAACTGAGTCGTCGCTGCACGGTGCGGTCGGTCTTCTTCGGCAGGCTGAATCCGTTCACGACCCTGACGTGGGTGTAGTTGCCGTAGAGCGGTCGTCCGTACGGCGTGCGCGTGGCCGGGAAAGGCCGGAGCCCCGGCGGGGGGATGCCGGGGCTCCGGGTGTGGATGGATCAGGGGGTCACGGGCGGGTGATCTTGACGTTGTCGACGCCCGCTTCGATCAGGCTCGCGGTCGAGGCGTCGGCGGTGTCGACGACGAGGCGGATGGTCTGCCCGCCGTAGGCGGAGAGGTTGACGGTCGCGGTCGCCCAGGCGCCCGCCCGGTTGGTCGCCGCGCCGAGCTGCTGGAAGACCACGTTGTTGACGGCTCCGGCGACGACCCGGACCCGGAAGTAGTCGGCGCTGGTGGCGTTGTTGAGGTGGGCCAGGTACCAGGAGAAGGTCAGGGTCGACGACCCGCTCGGCAGGGTGATCGCCGGGGACTGGATGGTGGTGAGGCCGCCGTCCACGTCGTAGGTGCCGGCCGAAAGTCCCGCGGCCGCCCCGGTGACCAGGCCGTTCACACCGCTGACGGTGTTGTTGAGCTGCAGGGTGACGCCGGCTGAGGTGGTGCCGGCCGGGTTGCCGCGCACCCACTGGCCCGAGGTGGCCGTGTCGGTGCCGCCCGCGTTCGGGGTCCAGCCGAGGTTGGTCTCGAACGTGTCGTCGAAGACGACGTCACTCGTCCCCGCCACGGTCAGGCTGAACGGCGCGGTCCGGTCGACGCTGACCCCGTCGCCGGTGACGATCACGTTGTACGGACCGGGGGTCGCGGTCCCGGGCACCGCGATCGTCAGCGTGGAGGTGCCGCCCGACAGGACCGAGGGCGGGGTGAACGTGACGACGGAACCGGCCGGAGCGCCCGCGGCGGAGAGGGTGACGTTCTGCGGGTTCCCCGAGGTCGTCGTGGTGTTCACCGTGACGGTGGCGGTCTGGCCCGCGTTGACGGTGGCGGAGGTCGGGCTCAGCGCCAGGGAGAAGTCGTCCCCGCCGGTGGAGCAGGTGGTGGGCTCACCCGCCGCGGCCGGCACGCTCACCGCGTTCCACGCCGCCTTGACGGTGTTGAACTCGACGCAGGAGCCGGGGAAGAGCGCGAGCGCGGCCTCCAGCGACGCCTTGCGGGCCAGGGAGTGGGTCCAGGTGGTGGTCTTGCGCATCAGCGTGCCCATGAAGACCTGCCCGGCCTTCTGGATGCCGATGCCGGTGATGGTGCTGCCGTCGCAGGTGGGGCTGTTGGGCAGGCCGCCACCGGGGGCGCTGCCCGCGGCGAGCAGGTAGAACCAGTGGTTCTGCACCCCGGCCATGGCGTGCACGCCGAGGTTCGGCACCGAGGCCGAGTAGCAGTTGGGGTGCCCGGAGATCAGCGAGGGCTGGTGCATCCGGCGGATCGGACCGGAACCCACCAGGTTGACCTCCTCGCCGACGTCGTAGTCCGGCGGGTCGTAGGCGGCCGGCTCGTTGGCGTAGAACTCGGTCAGCGCGCCGAAGATGTCACCGGTGGACTCGTTCAGGCCGCCCTTCTCGTTGCTGCCGGTGGAGCCGCCCGGGGTGGTCTGGAAGATCGAGTGACCGTACTCGTGCGCCACCACGTCCATCGCGGTCGCCTGCCGCTGACCGTCCTGGGACCGGCCGTAACTGGTGTAGCTTCCGGTCCAGTAGGCGTTGACGTCGGCCAGGCCCACCCGCATCGGGAATCCGCCGCCGCTCCCGTTGAAGCCGTTGCGGCCGAGCCAGGCGCCGAGCATGTCCCATTCCTTGCCCGCCGCGTGCAGGCCGTCCACGCACGCGGTCTCCAGGTCGGTCCCGCCCCCGTTGCCCCAGACGTCGTCGGTGCCGGTGTACGGCGTGCCGCCCTGCCCGCCGCATTGCACGTTCGGCCGGCCGGGGTCGACCATCTCGTAGCCGGTCCCGGCGGCTCGGGTGCCGATGGTCACCGGGCCGTGGTAGTAGCTGGTGCCGGTTCCCGCCTTGACCAGGTCGGAGCTTTCGGCGACCGCGCCGCTGAGGGCGTCCACGTAGACGTGGAGCCTGCTCTCGATCCCCTTGGTGACGCCGTTCACCTCGACCTTGTAGGTGAGGCGGCCGGTACCCTCGGCCATCACGGTCAGCACGGGGGCGGTGGAGCTCTCCACCGTGTCCACGAGCGCCCGGGCGACCTCGGTGGCCTTGGCGGGGGAGATCTTGGGGGTGGTGCCGACGTTCAGCGCCTTGGCCTGGGAGACCGAGGTGCTCAGCACGCCGCCGGAGGCGTTGGTCACGACGACGAAGTCGCCGCCGTAGACGGGGAGACCCGCATGGGTTCTGCCGTAGGAGACGTATTGGAGTCCGCCCTGCCCGGACTCGACCCCGAGACGGTGGACGGTATCCTTGGGGGACTTGAGGAGCCGGGCCGAGTCGGCTTGGACCAGCCGGTCGGCCGACTGGACGGCGAGGGCCGCCGGGGGTGCCGGGGACGGGGTGGGCGGTGCCTGCGGGGCTTGTGCCACCGCGGCGGGCGCGGACAGCACCATGACGATCCCGGTGATCGCGGCCATGAGGCTGAACGCGGCGTTTCGTGTCACGCGGGTGCTCCTTCCAACGAGCGGCGGTCCCCGGGTTTCCTTGTGGGATGGCCGTGGACCGTGATGGTGGGGGGTGCCGGTTCCCGGATCCCGGCGGAGGTGACGCCGGGGCGGGGTGAGGTGGACGCTCGTCTGACGGCCAGGGGGGTTAATGGCCATTCCTGACCATTTGTCATGAAGTTGACTATCGTAATGATGCAAAGTCAAGGGATGTCAATTCTTGGCCTCTTAAGTGATAATTAAGTATTTAGCGAAATCTCTGAATGGGGAACGTTCCATCGGCGCATCCGGAGGCCCGGACGAATCCCCTGGTGGTGGCGGTCGGTGGGTGGAACGCTCCGTCGGACACGGCAGGATCTGCGGCCGAGCCGGTCATCGAATGTCCGGATACCAATAGGTCGGCACCTAAATCTGAAAACGGTATGGGAAAACTGGAGTGATTTGCCGAGTTGACACCCGACGGCCCGTACGGAAAGCCCGATACGACCGGCACCCGGAGCGTTTCGGCCCGGCGGAGCCCGTACCGCGAAACGCCGAAGCCCCGGCACCTGGCGGGTGCCGGGGCTTCGAAGGTCGCCGGGATCAGGGAGTGGCGACCTTGACGTTGTCGACGCCGGCCTCGACCAGGCTCGCCCCGCTCGCGTCGGCGGCGTCGATGCGGAGGCGGATGGTCTGCCCGGCGTACGGGGTCAGGTTGACGGTCGCGGTCGCCCAGGCGCCCGCCCGGTTGGCCGACGAGCCGAGCTGCTGGAAGACCACGTTGTTGACCGCCCCGCTGATCACCCGGACTCGGAAGTAGTCGGCGCTGCTGGAGTTGTTCAGGTGCGCCAGATACCAGGAGAAGGTCAGCGTGGACGTGCCGGGCGGGATGGTGATCGGCGGCGATTGGACGGTGGTCACCCCGCCGTCGATGTCGTTGCTTCCCGCCGACAGCCCGGCCGAAGCCCCGGTCACCAGACCGTTGACCCCGCTCACGGTGTTGTTGAGCTGCAGGGTGACCCCGCCGGAGGAGGTGCCCTGCGGGTTGCCGCGCGACCACTGGCCGGAGTACGCGGTGTCCGTGCCGTTCGGGTTCACCGTCCAGCCGAGGTTGGTCTCGAACGTGTCGTCGAAGACCGTACTGACCATCGGGGTCACGGTGAGGGTGAACGGCGCGGTCTGGTCCATCCCGGTCCCGTCCCCGTCACCGGTGACGATCATGTTGTACGGACCGGGGGTCGTGCCCGGCGGCACCGTGACGGTCATGGTGGAGGAGGCGCCCGAGACCACCGAGGGCGGGGCGAACGCGACGGTGGCGCCGGCGGGCGCGCCCGTGGCGGAGAAGACGACGTTCTGCGGGAGGCCCAGGGTCGTCGTCGTGCTCACCGTCGTGGTCGCGAACTGGCCGGCCTGGACGGTCGCCGAGGTCGGGCTGAGCGACATGGAGAACTCGGAGCGGACCGTGCAGGGGCCCGGCTCGTCGGGTTCGGCGGGGACGCTGACCGCGTTCCACGCCGCCTTGACGGTGTCGAACTCGGTGCAGGAGTTCGGGTAGAGCGCGAGCGCGGCCTCCAGCGACGCCTTGCGGGCCAGGGAGTGCGTCCAGGTGGTGGTCTTGCGCATGAGCGCGCCCATGAAGACCTGCCCGGCCTTCTGGATGCCGATGCCGGTGACGGAGGTGCCGTTGCAGGTCGGGCTGTCGGGGAGGCCGCCGCCGGGTGAGCTGCCCGCGGCGAGCAGGTAGAACCAGTGGTTCTGCACGCCCGACGCCTCGTAGAGGTCCATGTTCGGCACCGAGGGCGAGTAGCAGTCCGGGTGACCGGGGATCAGCGAGGGCTGGTGCATCCGGCGGATCGGGCCGTTGCCGACCACGTCGAACTCCTCGCCGACGTCGTAGTCCGGCGGGTCGAAGGTGGCGGGCTCGTTGGCGTAGAACTCGGTGAGCGCGGCGAAGATGTCACCGGCGGACTCGTTGAGCGCGTCCTTCTCATTGCTGCCCGTCGCGCCGCCCGGGGTGTGCTGGAAGATCGCGTGGCCGAACTCGTGCGCCACCACGTCCATGGCGGTCGCGTGCCGCTGCCCGTCCATGGAGCGGCCGAGGCTGATGTGGCTGCCGGTCCAGTAGGCGCTGACGTCGGCGAGACCCACCCGGGCGGGGAAGCCGCCACCCGCTCCGTCCAGCCCGCTGCGGCCGAGCCACGCGCCGAGCATGTCCCATTCCTTGGCCCCCGCGTACATGGCGTCGACGCAGGCGGTCTCCAGGTGGGTACCGGTCCCGTCCCCCCAGTGGTCGTCGGGACTGGTGAAGTGCGTCCCGTTCTGGCCGCCGCAGGCCAGGCCCGGTCGCGCCGGGTCGTTCAGCGCGTAGCCGCCCGCGACCGGGGTGGTGCCGACGGTGACCTGGCCGTGGTAGTGGCTGATACCGTGCCCCGCCTTGACCAGGTCGGAGCTTTCGGCGACGGCGCCGGTACGGGCGTCCACGTAGACGTGGAGCCTGCTCTCGATCCTCGGGTTCCGGTTGTTCGGGCCGTTGACCTCGACCTTGTACGCCAGGCGCCCGCTGCCCTCGGCCATCACCGTGAGCACCGGCTCGGTGCTGTCCGTCACCTCCTTCAGCTGCGCGCGGGCGATCTCGGCGGCCTTGGCGGAGGAGATCTTGGGCGTGGTCCCGACGCTGAGCGTCCTGTCCTGGGCGACGGAGGTGCTGAGCACCCGGCCCGTGGCGTCGGTCACCACGACGAAGTCGCCGCCGTAGACGGGGAGGCCCGCGTGGGTCCGGCCGTAGGAGACGTACTGGAGCCCCGCGTGCCCGGACACCACCCCGAGGCGGTGGATCTCGTCCTTGGCGGACGTGAACAGGCGTGCGGACTGACTCTGGACCAGCCGGTCGGCCGAGAGGGCGGCCAGGCTCGCCGGGGGGGTCGGCGACGGCGTCGGGGTGGGGGGTGCCTGGGGGGCGCTCGCCACCGCGGTCGGCGCGGACAGCGCCACAACGATCCCCGTGAAGGCGGCTACCACACCAAATGCGGCATTTCGTCTCACGCGGGTGCTCCTTCCAACGAACGGCGGCCCGCGGACTCCGTGGAGCGGAGCCGGGAGCCGTGGTGATGGGGGGTACAAAGCCCGGTGGATATCCACCGGGCAACAGGGTGAGGTCGGCGCGCATTTGACGGACTATTACGGATTTCCGCAGGTCAGAAAGGCGGCAGACGGCTACTCAAGCCGTGTGCCGGGCAATTGACGGCCGTAACCGTCCGACGTCAATGAGCGGATTGTGGGCGGAACGTGGGGCCCGGTCAATTGAGAATTGAATTCCTTTTGATGTGACTAGACGGGGAGCGTTCCAGACTTCGGCCCACACAAACCTGGATGACAGGGATGAACCTACACGATCTCCGAGCGTGATCGGGTGATTGATAGCGATTTCGTACGGCGATCGAGGGGTTTTTGTGACCGGCCGACACCATGCCGAATAACCCGGTGGCCGGACGTGGCGGGCTCGGGAGATGGGGCACGCGTTAAGCCGCATTCCTTGATGATATCGACTAAAAGTCGGATTTGTCGTCAAAAGGGAGTAGAGTCGGAATTGGGGCCTGGCTGTGGGCGGTGGAGACCCACCTGGCAGGCTAGGCCGCGGTAGGCCCCACCTGGCTTGGAGGATGATCTTGGCTGCTCAGCCGTTGGCAGGACCTTCGACCGGACCGATGGAAGGCGTGGTCGTCCTCGACCTCTCGCGCGCGCTCGCGGGACCGCACGCGGCGCAGATGCTCGGCGACCTCGGCGCGAAGGTGATCAAGGTTGAGCACCCGGGCGGGGGCGACGACTCCCGGAGCTGGGGACCCCCGTTCGTCGGGGAGAACGGTGACATCTCCACCTACTTCCTGTCGTGCAACCGGAACAAGGAGTCGATCACGGTCGACCTGAAGTCCGAGTCGGGGGTGAAGCTGATCGAGCGGCTGATCCCCCACTGCGACGTGCTCATCGAGAACTTCCGCACCGGTGTCCTCGACCGTCTCGGCTTCCCGGTGGAGCGCCTGCACGCGCTCAACCCGCGCCTGGTGATCCTCTCCATCTCCGGATTCGGCCACGACGGGCCGGAGGGCGGGCGCCCGGGGTACGACCAGATCGCCCAGGGCGAGGCGGGACTGATGAGCCTCACCGGTCCCTCCCCGGAGGAGCCCTACCGGGTCGGCGCCTCCATCGCGGACCTGCTCGCCGGGCTGCACGGGGCGTACGGCGTCGCCGCGGCGCTGCACGAACGGCACCGCACCGGACGCGGGCGGGTGGTCCGGACCTCCCTGCTCGCCTCCGTGGTCGGGGTGCACGCCTATCACGGCACCGCGTGGACGGTGGCCGGGCAGGTGCCCAAGGCCTCCGGCAACCACCATGCGTCGATCACTCCGTACGGCGCCTTCCACTGCGCGGACGGGATGATCCAGATCGCGGTGGCCACGGACGCCCAGTGGCGCAAGGTCGCCGCGATCCTGGGGATCGACAACCCGGCCTACGCCGTCAACAGCGCCAGGTTCGCCCACCGGGACGAGCTGATCGACGAGATGGAGAAGGTGCTCCGCGTCCACGACCGCGCCCACTGGCTGGAGCGGCTCACCGCGGCCGGCGTGCCCGCCGGGGCGATCCGCTCCGTCGACGAGGTGTACGGATGGGACCAGGTGGCCTCGCAGGGACTCATCGTCGAGGTGGACCACCCGGCGCTCGGACCCATCCGGCTCCCCGGCCCGCCGCTGCGCTTCGACGGGATGCCCGCCCGGGACCACCTGGCGCCGCCCGAGCTCGGCGCGGACAACGCCGAGGTGCTCGCCTGGCTGGAGGCCAGGGAGCGGGAGGCCTGACCCCGGGCCGCGCGCCGCGCCGTACATATCCCTCGAAGTCGTAACAAATCCCGGGAAGGTTGGTCAGTCGGCCGGCGGGTGGGGCCGCCAGCCGGTCCCGGCCGGCAGGTCGATCCGTTCGACCCGGGTCGACTGGACCTCCTCCGGGGGTACGACCACCTCGTAGGCGCCGTGGTCGACCTGCCAGTAGCCGATGGCGTCGGCCTGGACCCCGTCGTGACCGGCGTAGGCGATGTGCAGCCCGTCGGCCTCCTCGCCGAGGACCATGCACGGCTCGCCGGCGAACACCCCGACGGTGCGCAGCAGCACCAGCCAGGTGAGCCTGCCCCGGCTGACCCGCAGCCACCAGTACCCGGGCGCGGCCTGCCACCCCTCCTGCGCGGTCTCGGCGAACAGGACGACGTCGTCCTCGCCGGGGCCGAGGTTGGCCGCGTAGGACCTGCCCTGGTAGTGGGCGATGAAACCGTGCACGCCCGCCTCGTGGTCACTCATGCGGGACGCTGCCAGAGCAGCCCGTCGAACCAGGCGAACGGCTCCTCGCCCCGGGAGGACACATGGATGATCTCCGCTCCCGCGGGGATGGGCATCGGCATGGTGTGGAACTGCGGGACGACGTGCTCCCGGCTGGTCGTGAACCCGTTCCCGGCGAAAGGCGGTGAATCGTTCCAGTCACCGCCCATGTGGGGACCGTAGGGGACCACGTAGGAGTCGGTGTCGCGGGCGAACCACCGGAGCAGGTAGAGCTCGGGCACCCCGGCGCTCAGCTCGGAACCGTCGAACCCCAGGTCAAGCCCGTGGTAGAGCTTGGCGGGCGTCGTCAGGCGGGTGCAGTCCTGCACGCGGTAGACGTATCCCGAGATCACAGTCCGCTCCCCGGCCAGGTAGGGCACGAGCAACCGGGGCGGGATGACCTTCTGCATCTGGGTTCTACGCCCATGATCTGGCTCTCGCACAGTCATCACTTTAAGATCTGTTGCCGCCCAGGCGGCGATGTTCCAGGGACGGCAAAGTACTCCGGACCCGTTTTGTCAGCTCGGGGTCGGTTTCCACGACGCGTACCGCCGCGTACGGGCCGAGGTCGGCGGCCACCACGCCGAGCGGGTCGACGAGCATGCTGCGGCCCACCCCGTACACGCTCGGCCGCCCGGGGTCGGCCGCCATGCCGACGGCGGCGGTCCAGACCGTGTTCTCGATCGCCCGTGCTCGGACCAGCGTGACCCAGTGCTCCTCCTTGAACACGCCCGTGCCCCAGGCGGCGATCACGGCGAGCAGCTCGGCCCCCTCGTCCATCAGGGCGCGGGCGAGCTCGGGGAACCGGATGTCGTAGCAGGTGATCAGGCCGACCCTCAGCCCGGCGACCTCCACCGTCACGGGGTCGTCGCCCGGTGCGACGAGCTCGGACTCCCGCTGGCCGAAGGAGTCGAACAGGTGGATCTTCCGATAGGAGCCGGCCAGAGCCCCGGAGGCGTCCAGCGCGATCGAGGTGTTGTACACCCGGCCGTCGCCGGCGGGTTCGAACGTCCCCAGGATCACCGCCGTCCCGGCGGCGCGGGCCGCCTCCGCGACCGCGGAGACGAAGGGTCCGTCGAGCGGCTCGGCGACGTCCCTGAGCCCGGGGTGGAATCGGCTCAACGTGGCCTCAGGGAAGATCGCGAGCTCGGCGCCGCCGTCGGACGCCCGGGCCAGGGCCTCACGGACCCGTCCCAGGTTGGTCTTCGGCTCGTCGCTGAGCGTGGTCTGGCAGAGGGCGATGCGCGTCACCCGACCAGTCTGCCGCCAATCCGCCGTTCTCGGAAACGGGCGCCGCGACGGCCTTGGGTACGGGCCCGCGCGCGACCCCCCAGGCGAAAAGGTGCCAGACCCACTCCAGCGGCCCGTGCCGGAACCGGCGCAGCCAGAGCCGGGCGAAGACGGTCTGCACGGCGAGGATCACCGCGGGGACGGCCACGAAGCCGATCCCGGTCGGGTCGGCTTCCAGGATCGGCAGGGCGGCGAGGATGGCCAGGGTGGCGGTGAGGTAGGCGGTGAGCGCGATCCGGCCGAGCGGCTCCAGCACCGCCGTCAGGGCGCGCCGCGCCGGGGTGCGCAGCAGGAGCAGGACGGCGGCGCAGTAGACGACGCCGCCGACGACTCCGGCGGCGTAGTCGACCCAGACGAGTCCGGAGCCGAGGTCGAGGATCGCCGGGGGGAGGCCGGCGAGCGCGCCGACGACCGCGACGATCAGCAGCGGCGTGGCCGGGAGCCGGTCGAGCCGGTCGACCAGCCCGTACTCGGCCGCGGCCGCGCCGATCAGGAAGAGACCGGCGATGAGCAGGTAGGGGTCGCTGTCCAGCGCGAGGACGAGGGGAGTCCCGATCACCCCCGCCGACAGGACGGCCGCGCGGGGCAGGAAACTAGCCGGGAGGAGGACGACGAGGCCGTAGGCGGCGTAGGGGAGCAGGACCTCGCCCGGGTAGATCTGACGGTGGGCGAGCCCGAGGAGCGCGAGGACGGCCAGACGGCGGAGCATGGCCCGGCGGGGCCGGGTGGTGCGCCGGCGCGCCGAGCGGAGGAAGAGGACGAAGCTCACCCCGAAGAGCAGGGAGAAGATCGGGTAGAACCTGCCCTGCAGGAACGTGCCGATCGCGTCGTCGAAGACGGTGGGTCCGGCGGGGTGCGCGGTGGTGTGCTGCCAGGTGTTCACCACGGTGATGCCGCACAGCGCGAAGCCACGGAGCACGTCGATGGAGTGAACGCGCCGTGGGGGGAGATCGTCCATGGGCTCCTCAAGCTATGGTGAGCTGTGTGAATGAGGCGCTAGTGACCCGTATGCGGGAGTTTGGCACCACCATCTTCGCCGAGATGACCGCGCTTGCGGTGCGAACCGAGTCGATCAACCTCGGCCAGGGGTTCCCCGACACCGACGGACCCGCCGCGATGCTGGAGCGCGCGGTCGAGGCGATCCGCGGCGGGGCGAACCAGTATCCCCCCGGGCCGGGTCTCCCCGAGCTCCGGCGGGAGATCGCCGAGACGACCCGGGCCCGGTACGGGCTCGCCTACGACCCCGACGGCGAGGTCCTGGTCACCGTCGGGGCCACCGAGGCCATCGCCACCTCGATCCTCGCCCTCGCCGAGCCCGGCGACGAGGTGATCGTCTTCGAGCCGTACTACGACTCCTACGCCGCGGCGATCGCGCTCGCGGGCGCGGTGCGCAAGCCGGTCACCCTCCGCCCGGAGCTGGGCCGGTTCACCTTCGACCCGGACGAGCTGCGGGCGGCGGTGACCCCGCGGACCCGGCTGATCCTGGTCAACTCCCCGCACAACCCCACGGGCACCGTCTTCACCCGGGAGGAGCTGGCGGCGATCGCCGAGCTCTGCGTGGAGCACGACCTGACCGCGATCACCGACGAGGTCTACGAGCACCTGACCTTCGACGCGGTCGAGCACATCCCGCTCGCCGTCTTCCCCGGCATGCGGGACCGGACCGTCATGATCTCCTCCGCGGGGAAGACCTTCTCGGTGACCGGCTGGAAGACC
Source organism: Rhizohabitans arisaemae (assembly GCF_025996515.1). Lineage (GTDB taxonomy): Bacteria > Actinomycetota > Actinomycetes > Streptosporangiales > Streptosporangiaceae > Rhizohabitans > Rhizohabitans arisaemae. The sequence goes on along the minus strand of NZ_BLRH01000009.1, from coordinate 932,075 downwards.
GGATGGGTGCGGGCCCCCCGGCACTGCGTCCAGGCCGTCCAGACCGTGAAGCAGTTCACCACCTTCACCATGGGCGCCCCCTGGCAGCGGGCCGTGGCCTACGCCCTGAGCGAGGAGATGCCCTGGGTGGACGGGCTCCGTACGGCGCTGCAGGCCAAGCGGGACCGCCTCGCCGACGGCCTGGCCTCGGCCGGGTTCACCGTCTACCGCCCGGCAGGCACCTACTTCGTCCAGGCCGACATCCGCCCGCTCGGCTTCACCGACGGCCTGGACCTCGCCCGCCGCCTGCCCGGGCTCTGCGGCGTCGTCGCCGTCCCCACCCAGGTCTTCTACGACGACGTCGCCGCCGGACGGCCGTACATCAGATTCGCCTTCTGCAAACGCGACGAGGTCATCGACGAAGCCGTGGACCGCATCAAACGCCTCGGCTGAGCTCCCCGAGCCGAGCCGAGCCGAGCCGGGCCGAGCCGGGCCGGGCCGGGACCAGCCTGCCGTGGGTCTTCCGCGGATCATGGCGTCGACCCAACCGGTGTCTGCGGGAAGCCCGCCCACGCGCGCCGACGGGTGGGCTTTCCGGTTCTCCGATCCATCCGATCGTCCGTGCCACGACCTGCACGGTTCGCAAACTCGGGAGCCCGCGATGAGCGACACCAGCGACCCGCTGGCCCTCGCCGAACTGTTCACCGGCGGCGAGCCGTGGCTGCCGCTGCTGAAGCCGGTCATCGAGGCACAACCGGACGCGGCCACCTTTATCGGCCCGGGCCGCAGCCCGCAGGTCGTACCCGTCCGGGAACTCACCTTCCAGGCGCTCAAGCCCAATCCGCCGCACAAGTGGAAGGTCGTGGTCTTCGGCCAGAACCCCTACCTCACGGCTGGGAGCGCCACCGGCATCGCCATGTTCGACAACACCTTCCACGACTGGGGCGACAGCCGGTTGGGCCGGGTCGTCTCCATCCGCTCCGTCGTGAAGGCGGCGGCGATGTGGAAGCACGGCATCCCCAAGAGGACGCCGATCGCCGACATCCGCAAACTGCTGAAAGAGCACGACACGGTGCAGCCGCCGGAGTGGTTCCAGGCGATGCTCACCCAGGGCGTGCTGCTGCTCAACGCGGCGCTCACCGCCGGTGGCGACGCGATGGCCGCCGACCGGCACACCGCGTTCTGGCGACCGGTCGTGGAGAAGGTCGTCGAGGAGATCCTCAAGGCCAAGCAAAGCGCCGGCGAGGAGGACCGCGGTGTCGTGTTCGCGTGGTGGGGGGATCATGCCCCCGGCTTGAAGGACGCGGTGCCGCGTATCCAGAGGAAGTATCCCGAGGTGAAGGTCTGGCACATCGACCACCCCAACCCGACGGCGCAGCGCGGCGTCTTCTGCGACGGGAACCACTTCGGCGTGGTGAACATGGCGCTCGACGCGCTGGGCGCAGACGAGATCGACTGGCTGCCGAGCAAGGGGTGGAACCGGCCGCGGACCGGTGGGGTGGACGAGGACGCAGCCGCCCGCACCGGGGCGTTCAGCACCGCCACCATGGAACCGAACCCGCTGTATCTCGAACGTCTCGAGAGCGTCAAGCACGAGGGTCTGGAACTCCCCCCGATCAGGGGGGTCTTCCGCACCCCCCTCATGGACTTCCGCCACGGCCTCACCTCCGCGGCCAGGCTGGTGCCGGGTCTCGACCGGCGGCTGGACCGGTCGCACCGGTTCGGCAAGGAGTACGCGAACACCTCGGTCGGCGGCCTGTCCGCCGACGAGGCCGCGGCACTCCACCTCTACACCTGCGATCCGGCGTTCTCCCGGCAGGTCAACGCGGCCCTGCGCAACCCGGACCGCACGCAGGTCGTCGCCTACTACGCCTATCTACGACTCCTCTTCTCGGCCGTGTCGCGCCTGCCGACGCGGACCGAGCCCCTGTGGCGCGGGGTGGGCCTGAACCTGAAGGCGCGGTATCCGCTCGGCCGGACCGTGACATGGTGGGGCGGGTCCTCGTGCACTTCGAATCCCGACGTGGCCCGGGTTTCTCTCGGCGACCGCGGCAGGCGGACGCTGTTCGAGGTGCTCCCCGTGCGGGCCGTGGGCATCGGCGGGTTCTCCGCCTTCGCCGGCGAGGAGGAGTTCATCCTGGCCCCTGGCACCCGGCTCAAGGTGACCGGCGTGACGTCCGAACGCGGGGGCCTGTGCACGGTCCGGCTGACCGAACTGGAGGACCGGAGCCCGGTGACCTGAAGGCCGCACCCGTGTCCGGTACGGCCTGCGGCGGCTCGGGCCCTCCGCCTCCTGGCGGGAGGACCCGGCGCGGAGGCCCGTACCGGGCGTCGGCTAGTGCGCTCCGGCTTTGACCGGGGTGCAGGGGGTGCAGGCGTGGGCGGGGTGGGGGGCGTCTTCCGGGGTGCCGTGGTCGACTTCCAGGGTGGTGTGGTCGATGTGGAAGCGGTCGTGCAGGAGCGTGGCGAGCTCTCTGCGCACCGCGTGGCAGTCGCTGCCCTCCTCCACGATGACGTGCGCGGACAGCGCGGGGAAGCCGCTGGTCACCGTCCAGATGTGCAGGTCGTGCACCTCGGTCACCCGGGGGTGGGCGGTGAGCTCGGTCTCCACCTGACCTGGGTCGAGCCCGGCGGGGGCCGCCTCGAAGAGGATGCGGCCCGAGTCGCGGAGCAGGGAGTAGGCGGCCTTGGCCATGAGCGCGGCCACGACCAGGGCGGCGATCGCGTCGGCGCGGGCCCAGCCGGTGAGCCAGACGATCACTCCGGCCACGGTGGTGGCGATGAAGGCGTACAGGTCGTTCAGGACGTGCTGGTAGGCGCCTTCCACGTTGAGGCTGTCCCGGTTGGCCTTGGCGAGCAGCCAGGTGGCGGCCACGTTGACGGCGATCCCGGCGAGCCCGGTGACCACCACGAGCAGCCCGGTCACCTCCGGGGGCTCGATCAGCCGCCGGATGCCCTCGTAGACGAAGTAGACGACCAGGACCACGAAGGTGAGGCCGTTGATCGCCGCGGAGACGATCTCCGCGCGCTTCCAGCCGAAGGTGTAGGCGCCTTTGGCGGGCCGGGCGGCGAGCCGGGCCGCGACCAGGGCGAGCGCGATGGCGCTGGTGTCGGTGAGCATGTGGCCGGCGTCGGAGATGAGCGCCAGGGAGTTGGCGACGACTCCGACGACCACCTCGACGGTCATGAACGACAGGAGCAGTACGAGGGCTCCGCTCAGGTACCGCCGGTCTGAGTCGGCGCTCACCGCGTGGCCGTGGCCGTGTCCGTGATCACTCATGGCGCAGGTGCTCCAGGCTTAGGTCCAGAAGGAGGCGGACGTGGGAGTCGGCGAGCCGGTAGTAGATCATCCGGCCGTCCCGGCGGCTCGCGACGATGCCCGCCGTGCGCAGGAGCCGCAGGGCGTGCGAGACGGCGGTGTCGGAGACCTCGACCGTGGCGGCGAGGTCGCAGACACAGAGCTCCCCGGCTTCGAGCAGCGCGTAGAGCAGCCGGGCCCGGGTCGGGTCGCCCAGGAGTTTGAACAGGTCGGCCAGGCGGCCGGCCTCCGCCGGGGTGACGAGCCGGTCGCGGGTCGCCGCCACCTTGGCGGTGTCGGGAGCGCGGGTGACGCACCCGTCGAGAGCGGTAACGGTGTTCATATCCACAATCTCTGAACAACTACTCAGGTATTCCGGGAAACCATACCCCGCCCCGGTGTCTCCGCGCTAGCGCTTAGGGAAACCTAACCTTCCTGAAATACCGTGACCGGCAGGCGGCGCGCCCGCACCGCGCCCCGTACGGCCTTGGCCACCTGCGCGAACTCCGCCAGGCGGGGCGAGGTCGCGCGATAGGCCAGACCGATCCGGCGACCCGGCGCCGGGTCCGCGAACCGCCGTACCCGCACCGGGACCCGTCGACCGGCCTCCACCGGCACCGCCGACTCCGGCAGCAGGGTCACCCCGAGACCCCCGGCGACCAGCTGGACCAGGGTGGGCAGGCTGGTGGCGTACGTGGCGGCGGTCGCGCGGGTGCCCACCTCGCGGCAGACGTCGATCGCCTGCTCGCGCAGGCAGTGACCCTGGTTGAGCAGGACGATGTCGAGCCCGCGCAGGACCTCGCGGGTGACCGGGCCGTCCCCGTGGGCGAGGGGGTGGGCCGCGGGCACGGCCAGCAGGAACTCCTCGTCGTAGAGCGGCTGCTCCACCAGGCCCGGGGCCTCGCCCGGCAGGGCGAGCAGGATCAGATCGAGCCGCCCCTCCTTGGCCTCCTCCACGATCGTCTCGGTCTTGGCCTCGTGCACGGTCAGCTTGATGCCGGGGAACCTGCGGGCGAACATCGGCAGCATCGCGGGGAGCAGGTACGGCGCGACGGTGGGGATGACGCCCAGGTGGATCGGGCCGGTGAACGGCTCCCGGACCGTGGCGGCCTCCTCCATCAGCTCGTCCATGCCGGCCAGGACCCGCCGGGCGTGCTCGGCCACCCGGGTGCCCGCGGGGGTCAGAAGGACCCGGCGGGTGGTCCGCTCCAGCAGCCGGGTGGCGAGGATCTCCTCCAGCGCGGAGACGGCGCTGGAGAGCGCGGGCTGGCTCATCCGGAGCTCGCCGGCCGCCTCCCGGAAGTGGAGGTGTTCGGCTACGGCGAGGAATGCCCGCAGCTGGGCGAGGGTGGGGCTCGGCGGACTGATAGGGAGATCCTTTCAGTGAGTTGTCCCTGGTCGATTTCTCCAATCAATAGTATGTGCGGCAGGCTGAACCCACAGTCAACGGAGACTTTTTCACTTGGGGGGACCCCGCTTTGCTCACCATCGGTGACCATTTCCCGACCTATGAACTCACCGCCTGCGTCGACCTCGACGCCGACAAGGCGTTCGAGACGATCGACCACAAGACCTACGAGGGCAAGTGGCGGGTCGTCTTCTTCTGGCCGAAGGACTTCACCTTCATCTGTCCCACCGAGATCGCCGAGTTCGGCCGCCTCGAAGGCGAGTTCGCCGACCGGGACACCCAGGTCCTCGGCGTGTCGATCGACTCCGAGTACGTGCACCACGCGTGGCGCAAGGACCACCCAGACCTGCGCGACCTGCCGTTCCCGATGCTCTCGGACATCAAGCGCGAGCTGTCGGAGGCGTGCGGCATCCTCGGTGAGGACGGCGTCGCCCAGCGCGCCACCTTCGTCGTGGATCCGAACAACGAGATCCAGTTCGCCATGGTGACCGCGGGCTCGGTCGGCCGCAACGTCAAGGAGGTCCTGCGGGTGCTGGACGCGCTCCAGTCCGACGAGCTGTGCCCGTGCAACTGGAACAAGGGCGAGGCCGGTCTGGACGCGCAGCGGCTTATGGCGGGGGCATGACCGGCGTCCAGGCGCTGAAGGAGGCGCTGCCGCCGTACGCCAAGGATCTCAAGCTCAACCTGGGCTCGCTGACGACGACCTCCTCGCTCACCGATCAGCGGCTCTGGGGCACGCTGCTCGCCTGCGCCGCCGCGACCCGGTCGACGCAAGTGATCACGGGCGTGGCCGCCGAGGCGCGCGGCGTGCTCGGCGCGGAGGCGTTCGACGCGGCCAAGGCGGCCGCCGCGATCATGGCGATGAACAACGTCTACTACCGCTCGGTCCACCTGATCGGTGACGAGACGTACACGACGCTCCCGGCCAGGCTGCGCATGACCGTCATCGGGAACCCGGGGGTCGACAAGGTCGACTTCGAGCTCTGGTGCCTCGCGGTGTCGGCGATCAACGGCTGCGGACGCTGCCTGGAGTCGCACGAGCGGGTGCTGCGGGAGTCGGGCGTGCCCCGGGAGCAGATCCAGGAGGCGATCCGGATCGCCGCGGTGGTCAACGCGGTCGCCGCGACGCTGGAGGCCGAGTCGGTCCTCAGCGCCGTCTGATCTCGGGCCGCGGACGCGTGGCGGGGTCACCCTGCCACGCGTCCGGCGTTCCCGGGTCAGCCCGCGCCGCCCCACTCCCCGGCCGGAGGCCGCCACATCGGCCAGAACGGTGTGCCGTCCGGCAGGTGGAACGGCTCGTGGGCCCGGTAACCGTGGCGCAGGTACAGTTCGCGGCTTCCCGGGCTGCTCGCCTCCAGGTAGCCGGCGACGCCGGCCTCGTCCAGGACGGCGTGGTGCCGCCGGAGCAGCGCGCCGCCGAGCCCCCGCCGCTGGTGCCCGGGGCGTACGGCGAGGAAGACGAGGTGGTGGTGGGGCTCGTGCGGATGGTTCGCCTCGAACAGGGCGTCCAGCGCGGTGAAGCGGTCGAGCCACGGGCCCACGGCGTCGGCGAGGCGCTTGTCGTAGTCCTCGGGTTCGGGGAGCGGCCCGGTCCGCGGGAGCCAGACCGCGGCGGCGTGGCCGGGGTCCACCAGGTCCACGTGGCCGTGCTCCAGGGCGTGCTCGACGAAGATCCGCAGATTCGCGGTCATCGTCTCCAGGCGGGCGCCGGAGTCGGGCACCAGCCAGTTCAGCGCGGGCAGGTGCAGGAAGGCCGTCGCCACGAGGGCGGAGACCGGCTCGGCTTCGGCGGGTTCGGCGCGACGGATGGCGGGGAGGGTCATCGGGTTCATCTCCCCGCGGTCGCGGTGGGCGTGGGCCCGGTCGCCGGGTCGCCGGCCGCGGCCTTGGCGCCGAGGCCGATCCGGGCGTACACCTCGGGGTTGCGACCGCGCAGGGACAGGCCCCAGAGCAGGCCGCCGACGGCGGCCACCAGGTACAGGCCGGGGAGGACCCAGCCGAGGGCCGAGTCCGGCGGGACGCCGAGGAGGGTGGTGAAGTTGCTGACCGCGAGGTAGGAGAAGACCCCCAGCAGGACGCAGGCGACGCCCGGTGCGATCAGCCGCCGCCAGACGTTCTCCCCGCCAGGGTTCCGGGCGAAGTAGCGCAGGACCGAGAGGGAGGTCGCGGTGATGAGCAGGAGCACGCCGAAGCCGCCGAGGGTGCCGGCCTTGTAGAAGAGGTCGACGACCGGGTCGAGGCCGAGCACGGCGAAGACGACGATCACCGTGAAGCCGAGGACGCTCTGTGCGATGGAGCCCGAGCGGGGGGCTCCGGTTCGCGCGCTGGTCTTGCCGAAGTACGCGGGCAGGACCCGCTCCCGGCCGAGGGCGAAGATGTACCGGGAGGTCGTGTTGTGGAAGGAGACGGCGGCGGCGAAGACGCTGGTGGCGAAGAGGACCCGGGCGATGTCGACGATGGTCGCGCCGAGATGGTCGGCGGCGAGGACGAAGATGGTCTCGGTGGCGTTCTTCTGAGAGAACTCGACGATCCGGTCCGCGCCGACGGCCATGGTCATCGCCCAGGAGGAGAAGGCGTAGAGGCCGGCGATCACCGCGATGGAGATGTAGGTGGCGTAGGGGACGGTCCGGCGCGGGTCCCGGCTCTCCTCGGAGAAGACCACCGAGGATTCGAAGCCGACGAATCCGGTGACGGCGATGACCAGCAGGGCGCCGACCCCCGGGGCGAACAGGGCGCCGGGGGAGAAGACGGTCGCGGTGGTGGCGACCCCTCCGGCGGCCGGGTTGACCAGGTCGGCCAGGTTGAACAGCAGGATCACCACGATCTCGGCGGTGATCAGGACGGCGAGGATGGTGCCGTTGAAGTCCACCCGCATCAGGCCGAGCGCCGCGACGAGGGCCCAGGCGATCAGGCCGAGCAGCCACCACTCCAGGCTGAGGGAGAGCCACTGCTCCAGCAGCGGGGCGGCCGCGGCGCCGAAAGCGCCGTACAGGCCGACCTGAAGCGCGTTGTAGGCGGTGAGGGCCACCCAGGCGCCGCCCACGCCCGCGGGCCTGCCGAGCCCTTGCGCGATGTAGGAGTAGAAGGCGCCGGCGTTCGCCATGTGCCGTGCCATCGCGACGTAGCCGACGGCGAACACGGCGATCACCGCGCCGACCGCCAGGAACGCTATGGGGAGTCCGATGATGCCGGTCACCGCGTATCCGGTGGTCACGACTCCGGCGACCACGGTGAGCGGGGCGGCCGCGGACAGGACGAAGTAGACGACGGCTCCGACGCCCAGCCGGTTCGCGGCGAGTGTGGCGCTGATTCTGTCGGTGCCGTTGGTTCGGGGGGCCATGGACGTGTCTCCTGTGGGTCCGGACGTGCACGGTCTTAAGAACGACGGGTCCTGGGAACAGTGGGTCTTACGGATCTCAGGGGGTTTCTCAGCCGCGGTAGGCGAGCACGGCGTCGCCGACCGCGGCCTTCAGCTGCCCGATCAGGTCGACGTACGGCGGGGGAAGGCTCGCCAGGAGCACGTCGAGGTATTGACGGCTCGCGGGCCGGTCGGCCGGGTTGGACACCACCGACTCGAACAGGCCGGTGGCCTCCATCAGCCCGGCGAGCACCATGCCGGACAGGCCGATCGGCTCCCGTTTGGTGAGGGTCAGCGCGAGCCGCGCCGCGGGCCAGGAGCAGACGATGAAGTCGACGGCGAGGTACCGGACCCGGATCCGCCAGAGGGAGCGGCTCTGCTCCCGGTGGATGAGGTCGCTTTCGCGCATCCGTTCCGCCACGTTCTCGACGGCGTCCCCGGCGAGGTAGGCGAGCCAGGTGCGGACGCCGGTGTGCTGGGGGGCGTCGCGGATCTGGGCGAGCAAGTCCCCGGTGAGGGGGTCTTCGACCGGCTGGGAGCTGAGGATCCGGAGTTCGGAGCCGCGGACCGTTATCCGGTCCTGGAGCATGAGTTCGGCGAGGAGCGCGCCGCCGAGGCCGAGCGCGACCGTCCCGGGGTTGAGGCGGGGTCTTCCCTGGTGGGCGGTGTCCCAGGAAATAAGAAAGAACTCATCCGCCAGGCGCACCGTTGCTCCCCTCGGCGCCGGAAAACCCTTCTGACCGGGGAGAACCACAATCAGCGATAGGATTTCCGGTGCAGTCGCATGAGTGCACAATTCATCCTTGGTCGGCGGACGTCTGCGGAATTTCTGGCAACCTCACGTTCAGGGCGTGTACCCGGGTGTAATTTGTAGCAAATCTTCGTACTTAGGTATAGCTAATCCATGTCGATCAGAGAAAATTGACATTCAGTCTTGACTATCGGATGTCTGCGGTCGGCGCGGTACGGTCAATGCGGTTGCCCGGTTTCGGGCAGGCGATAACCGGCGAAATCCGGCCTGCCGACGTACCGGCCGGTGCCGCGCCCGACGCCGGACACCCTTCCCGGACTGTGCGCACGCCGTGCCACCGCACCGTCGGCCGCCTGGTACCGCGCCCGTCCCGCGACGGGCTCCACCGGATTCCGGGCGTCCCGAAACGTTCTGTAAGACCGGAGTCTCCGGGACGGGGTTGATCGTCGTGGCGCCCCTGACCCGACGGGCGCCACGACGATCGGCTTGGGGACGGCTCAGCCGCGGGCCGCGTGGCCGTACCGCGCGGCGCGTTCGGCCAGCCAGAGCCAGCGGCGCCGTACCGCGCCGGAGGTCGCCGACACCATGTCCAGCGCCGCGCCCTCCACCCGGCCGAGCGCCTCGGGTGTCGCGACGGTGTCCTCCAGCAGCGCGGCGCCGTCTTTGAAGGCGGTCGCCTCGGCGTCCCCGCCGAACCGGGGGGCGACCTCCTCCCGCCAGAAGTCGTCCCAGCTCAGTGTGGGATTCCAGCTGAATCTGGCGTACGCCAGATAGCTGATCTCGTTGGTCGGGTGGTAGGCGGACGGTTCGGCGAAGATCGTCAGGCCGCGCAGTCCGGCGGCTCCGCTTCGGCTCGCCATGTCGGCGAAGAGGTCGGGCACCCAGCTGTGCCGCTGCCGGTTCCACTGCGAGCCCGCGTGGGTGCGCAGCACGTTGACCGAGTGCGGCAGCCGGCTTACGTGCTCGGCGGTGAGCCGCTCCCGGTTCTCCTGCCAGTAGCCGCGGTTCACGCAGTACTGGTAGGCGACGTCGTCCGGGAGGTCGGCGAGCGGCTTCTGCGCCTCCAGGTCGAAGATGTTGTCCCAGTAGACCTCGACCAGGTGCCGCAGCGGCGTCCCGGCCGGGCCGGTGCGGCGGGCGGTCTCCAGCAGGTCGGGATAGACCGAGCGCATCGCCTCGTATGACCACGAGGTACGCTCGCCGCCGGTGCGGGCCGTGCAGCGGGCGCAGGCGCAGCTGCCGTAGTCGCCGGTCTCGAAGTTGATCCCGCCCACCGGCAGGGTGTCCAGCAGCCAGGCGATCGCGTCCCGGTTCCAGGCCAGGTTGTCCGGGTGGGAGGGGCAGGCCGCCATCATGTACTCGCTCGCCGGGAAGTGCAGCTCGCCGTAGTCGGAGATGTCGAAGCCCACCTTCTTCGGCAGCTCGGCGGCGAGGTCGGGCCGTCCGCGCAGCCAGGTGGCGAGGTTGTAGGGGTGCCGGCCGTCGAAGTAGACGCCGCCGTAGGCGTTGATCCCCACCCCGGCGACGATCCGCACACCGCGGGCGCCTGCGTACTCGCAGAGCTCCCGCGCCGCCTCGACCCCGCCGTGCGCGTCCCGCAGCAGCCCGTACACGACGATCCCGCCGATCCGCTCCCGGCTGCAGAAGTCCACCAGCCGCCGGTAGTCGGCGCCGAACGCCTCGGCCGGCTTGCCGTACGGGTTGAGCGCGCCGATCTCCTGCTTGCCGAGCTGCCGCTCGTCCCAGTTGGTGGAGTGGTCCCAGGTCCACAGGGTGCGCAGCGGCAGTCCGGGCTCGTCCTGGAACGTTCCAGTCGGCAGCGTGCCGTCCCGGACCAGGCCGGTCAGTTCCCGGGCGGCGTAGACCAGGCCCGCGAACGGGTCCCCGGTCAGGGTGATCCCGCCCTCGGCCGGCACCTCGATCCGGAAACCGCCCTCGGGCATCCCGGCGTCGGCGACGAGCCGGACCGGGGTGCCCTCGGCGCCGGCGCCGAACCCTTCGGTGAGCAGGCCCGCCGCATGCGGCGACCGCTCGGCGTCCTCCAGCCGTACCCCGGAGACGGGGCGGCGGTCGACGGACATGGTTACCTCCCGGTGTTCTCTACGACAGCGGTGTTCTCAGGCGACGGCGGCGAGGTAGGCGACCACGTCGATCGCCGTCCACACCCCGTGCCGCCAGTAAGGGTCCCGCTCCAGACAGGCGCGGGCGGCGGCCGAGTCGGCCGCCCGCAGCACCAGGACCGAGGCGGTCAGGTCCGCCCGGGCCCCGGCCACCAGCGCCGTACCCGACTCGATCAGTTCGCGGACGTGCGCCAGATGCGCCGCCCGGTACGGCTCGCGCCGGGCGGCCGCGTCCGGCGCGAAGACCGCGGTGGCCAGGAACGTCTCCTCAAACCTCACGTGTCCTCCCCGATCGCCCCGATCAGGCGCCGCATCGCCACCCGGTAGACCGTCTGCGGACGCCCGGCGCCGGTGCTCACGTGCAGCCCGGCCTCCTCGGCGTAGCCGGCGGCCCGCAGCGAGTTGAGCAGCCGCCGCGCCGAGCGGACCTCCACCCCGTAGGCGTCGGCGAGCGCCCGCGCGGTCACCTGGCCCGAGTCCAGCTGATGCAGCGCCTCCAGCAGGCGGCGGGTGGAGAGCGGCCCGATCCGGAGCTGCTCGGAGATGCGCAGCACCCCGGGCGCCGTCTCGCGCAGCCGCTGCTTCACCGTGGTCTCCCGGCTGGAGTACACCTCCCCGTCGGGGAAGACCACCTGGGTGTCCCCGTGCTGGCGGCCCAGCGTGAGCGCCTTGCGGGCGTTGTCCTCGGCCGCGGCGATGGTGGTGCCCGTCCCCAGGCCCACCGCGTGCTCGGCCTCCACCCCGCGCAGGGTGAGCAGCGAGGCGTGCCCGGCGCGATGCCGCGCGATCGCGCTCTCCACCGTCCCCCGGGTGGTGGTGATCAGGAAGGTGCTGTCGTCCACGGTGGTGAGGCGGCCCCGCATCCGCTCGGCGTGCTCCAGCAGGGCCTCGCGGAGCCGGAGCCGCTGCAGCTCGGCGCGGTAGGGGTCCCGTTCCCGGACGGCCGGCTCGGCGAGGGCGATCATCATCACCGCGATCTGGGTGGCCCGAGACTGCCGTACCTCGGCCGCCAGCCAGGCCCGGCGGAGTGCGTCCCGGACCGAGGCGCGGGTGTGCTCGACCCGCCAGACCGGGACGCCTTCCGCCGTCAGTTTCCGGTGGACCGCGCCCAGGCAGGTGAGGCAGGCCTCGACCGCGCCGGACTCATACCGCGCCCGGTGGAAGTCGGCGATCTCGTCCACCCCGGAGGAGAGCAGCACGCCGTCGTCGGCGATCGGCAGGATCTCGGTGGGCGGGGTGAGCTCGATGTCGTCGTAGGTCTCCCGGACGATCTCCGCCTCGATGGTGTCCACGCTGATCCGGGGGAGCCGGCCGCCACCGGCGATCAGCATCCGGGACAGGGTGCGGTACAGGTCGATCCCGGAGTGCGGCATGAAGTCGATCTCCGCGCGGAGCCCGCCCGCGGCCTCGGCGAGGGCGTGCGGGATCCGCCCGGTGAAGAGCAGTACCTGGCAGAGCTCGTCCAGCTCCCGGGCGAGGTCCGGCGCCTGCTCCGGGTGGGCGTAGGCCCGGGTGGTGACCTCGCCCGCACGCCCCTGGCCGTCGGCGACCTTGAGCACGAGCTCGACCGAGTCCTCGGGGCCGATGATGCCGATCACGTTGCCGCCTCCAGGTAGTAGCTCCGTCGGTGCAGAGAAGGCGCTCAAGCCGTGAAGACCGTGCCGTCGAGGGCGTCGGCGGACGGGGCGGCGAGCAGGGCCAGCACCGAGGCGACCTCCTCGGGGCGGCCCAGCGCGGCCTCGATCCGCGACACCCGATCGGCATCGGTTCCGTTGGCACGGGCTTCGTCCAGCGACCGCCGCATCAGCGGCGTGTCGATGTCGCCCGGGCAGAGGGCGTGGACGCGGATCCCGAGGGGACGGAGATGACGGGCGAGGGTCAGCGAGAGACCGTGCAAACCTCCCTTACTCGCGCCGTAGGGTATCGAGCCGGAGCCCGCCTGCACACCCGCCTTGGACCCCACCAGGACGATCACTCCGCGCCCGGCGGGCACCATGTGCCGCGCGGCGTGCTTGGCCACCAGGAACGGCCCGGTGAGGTTGATCGCGATCACCTCGTTCCACAGCTCCAGCGGAAGCTCCCGTACGTCCAGGCCCTGGCCGCGCATCACCCCCGCCACGTGCAGCACCGCGTCGATCCCGCCCAGCTCGGCGGCGGAGGCGTCGATCGCGGCGGCCACCTCGGCCTCGTCCGCCACGTCGGCCCGGTGGGAGCAGGCGGCGACCCCGGCGGCGCGGGCCGACGCGGCGGCCGACGCGGCGCCGTCGCCGTCCCGGTCGAGCACGGCCACCGAGCCCCCGGCCGCGGCCACGGCGTCCACCGTGGCCAGGCCGATCCCGGACGCGCCGCCGACCACGACCACCCGCCGTCCGGCGAGCAGGCCGCCGCTCACCAGTGGACCGTCCGTCGTACGGTGTCGGCCACGTGGACGGCCTCGGGGACCACGGCCTGCTGGAGTACGGGCGCCGCCGGCATGGGCACGTCGGGCGCCGCGACCCGGGCCACCGGGGAACGCAGGTCCTCGAAGCACTCGTCGGCGACCCTGGCGGCGATCTCGGCGCCGAAGCCGCCGGTGAGGTTGGCCTCATGCGCGACGACCAGCCGGCCCGTCTTGGAGACGGAGGCGCCCACGGTCTCGAAGTCCAGCGGGTTGAGCCAGCGCAGGTCGATCACCTCGGCCCGGATGCCTTCGGCGGCGAGGGTCTCCGCGGCCTCCAGCGCGGCGGGGACCATCCGGGACCAGGCCACCACGGTGACGTCGGGGCCCTCGCGCAGTACCCGGGCGCCGCCCATCGGCTCGACGGGGACGTCGGTCCGTACCTCGCCGGCGATCGGGTAGAGCATCCGCGCCTCGGCGACGATCACCGGGTCGTCCACGGTGACCGCGGTGCGCAGCATCTGGTACGCGTCGTCGGCGGTGGCGGGGAGGGCCAGGCGCAGCCCGGGCGTGTGGGCGAAGTAGGCCTCGGGGGAGTGGGAGTGCTGGGCGCAGGCCCCGGGGGAGTAGCCCTGCTGCATCCGGATCACCAGGGGTGCCTTCCACCGGCCTCCGCTGGAGTAGCGGATGTTGGCGATCTGGTTGACGATCTGGTCCATCGCCACGAAGGCGAAGTCCGCGTACATGATCTCCGCGATCGGCCGCATTCCGGTCATCGCGGCGCCGAGAGCCATGCCGAGGAAGCCGGTCTCCGAGATCGGGGTGTCGAAGATCCGGCCGGCGCCGAACCGCTTGTGCAGGCCCTTGGTGGCGCCGAACGGGCCGTTGGGTATGGCGACGTCCTCGCCGAAGTAGACCGTGTCGTCCCGGCTGTCCAGCGCCCAGGTGAGCGCGGCGTTGACGGCTTGGATGTAGCGCATCGATTCAGGCATGGACGTGCTCCGTGACGGTGGCCGGGTCGGGGAAGGGGATGGCGCGCGCCGCGGTCACGGCCGCGTCGATCTCCGCGGCGATCTCCGCCTCGATGGTGTCCAGGCGTGCGGTCAGCTCGGCGTCGGCGGCCTGCCGGATCCGGGCGAGCGGTTCCCGCTCCTTGGCGGCGGCGACCTCGCCGGCCGGGCGGTACTGCTGGGCGTCGCCGCTGTAGTGGCCGACCAGCCGCTCGGTCATGGCCTCCACGAGGGAGGGCCCGGAGCCTTCGCGGGCCCGCCCGACCGCCTGCGCCATGGCGGCGGTGACCGCGTCGACGTCGTTGCCGTCGACGACCGTGCCGGGGATCCCGTACCCGGCGGCCCGCTCGGAGAGCCGGTGGACCCGCACCATGTCCTCGATACGGGACATCTCCGAGTAGACGTTGTTCTCCACCACGAGCACCATCGGGAGGTCGAGCACGGCGGCCAGGTTGAGCGCCTCGTGCACGTTGCCCTGGTTCATCGCGCCGTCGCCGATGCTCACCACCGACACCGCGCCGTGGCCCCGGTGCTTGGCGGTCAGCGCGGCCCCGGCCGCGATCGGCACCCCGGCGCCGACGATGGAGTTCTCCCCGATGAAGTTCCGGGAGGCGTCGGAGAGGTACGGCGACGCGGCCCGGCCGCCGGAGATCGGGGAGTCGCGGCCCATCATCTCGGCGAAGAGCGCGGCCAGGCCGACTCCGCGGGCGATCGCCCAGCCGTGTCCGCGGTAGGTCGCGGACACGTAGTCGTCCTCGCGCAGCACGCCGCAGGCGCCGACCGGAATCGCCTCCTGCCCGTTGCACAGGTGGATCGAACCCGGGATCTCGCCGCTCTCCTTGAGTGCCATGAGCCGCTCTTCGAACCGGCGGATCCGGGCCATGGCCCGGTAGGTGTCGGGCAGATCCATCAAACCCCCAGCTTCATATAAGCCGTATTCTGCCTTGTTCGCTGGCGATCCTAGACCAAGCGGATATGCCTATGGAAGAGTATGGGGACAAGATTCTGGCCGATATTAGTCTCTAATTGGGAGCGGATCATGGAGATCGCCGCAGTCGAGTCGACGGTGCTGGGTGACGCGCACTTTGTGCAGGTGTACACCGACGACGGCCTGGTCGGGGTCGGCCAGTCCGGCTGCTGGGGCTACCCCGGCGCGGTCGACGCGGTGGTAGCCGAATTCCGGCCCTACCTGCTGGGCGCCGACCCCGGCCGGATCGAGCACCACTGGCACCACCTCTACCGGATGGGGCCGTTCCGGGGCTCGGTGCTCACCGCGGCGGTCTCCGCGATCGACATCGCGCTCTGGGACCTCAAAGGCAAACGGCTTGGCGTCCCCGTGTGGGAACTGCTCGGCGGGCGGGTCCGCGACCGGATCCGGCTCCACCTGCTGCTCCCCGGCGTCGGCGCCGACGAACTCGCCGCCCAGGCCGCCGCGGCCGTCGCCGACGGATTCACCGCGGTCAAGTTCGACCCGCTGCCCGCCGCGTACGGCGACCTCGCGCTGCCCCGGCTCGTCGCCGAGACCGAGGCCACCGCCGCCGCGGTCCGCGACACCGTCGGCCTCGACGTCGACATCCTCCTCGAACTCCACCGCAAACTCACCCCGCTGCAGGCCGAAGCGGTCATCCCGGCGCTGCGCCGCCTGAACCCGCTGCTGGTCGAGGACGCCGTCCAGATCGACAGCATCTCCAGCCAGGCCCAGGTGGCCCGGCGCTCCCACGGCGTGCCCGTCGGCAACGGCGAACGCCTGCACACCGTCTGGGAGTTCAAGGAGCTGCTCGCCCAGGGCGGTGCCCAGTACGTCCGCCCCGACCTCGGCCTCGCCGGCGGACTCAGCCACGTCAAGAAGATCGCCGCCCTCGCCGAGGCGCACCACGCCGCCGTGGTCACCCACAACTGCCTGGGCCCGCTGCTCACCATGGCCGCCGTCCACCTGGACCTGACCATCCCCAACTTCGTCGTCCAGGAGTACTCGCCCCTCGACGACACCCTCGCCGACGGCCCCGCCAAGCCGTGTGTACGGCGCGAAGGCGGCTTCATGCCCGTACCCACCGAACCCGGCCTCGGCGTCGTCCTCGATCTCACCGGTGCCAAGCCTCAGGACCTCACCGGCCGTCCCCTCACCAGGATCCCCCTCAGGCAAGACGGCTCGGTCGCCTACGCCGTCTAAGCGGACAGGCCCGCCCGGTCCGTGACCGGGCGGGCCTGTCCCCGTACGAAACCTCAGGGGTCGATCCCGTCGTGGTGGAAGACCGGGTGGGCCCAGAGGGGTTCGCCTTCGGAGTCGGCGACCTCGGCAAAGAGGTGGGTGAGGGAGGCCGTCCAGCGGGCCTGGACGGCGGAGGCGCGGGTGGCCTCGCGGGTGTGCTCGAAGCCCCATCGGGTGCGCAGGACGCAGATGAGCAGCGTGCCGTACCGGTAGATGTGGTAGTCGTAGACGCCCGCCTCGTCGAGGAATTCCGCCATCTCGGGCCACAGGTCGGCGTGGCGCCGCTCGTACTCCTCCTCGGCGCCGGGGCGCAGCCGGTACACGTGGCACAGCTGCTCCCCGGGACCGCGCACGGCGCCGCTCATTTGCCGGACCCGGCGAGCGCGCCCGCGACGAGCTGCCGCTGGAAGACGAGGTAGATGATGAGGACGGGCAGCAGGGCGATGATGAGCCCGGCGCTCACCAGCGGCACCGACAGGTCGTACTGGCCGGTCAGCAGGGAGACGCCGACCATCAGGGTCTTGCTGTCCGAGCCGCCCATGATGACCAGCGGCAGGATGAGGTCGTTCCACATCCAGACGAAGTTGAAGATCGCCAGGGCGGCGATCGCCGGGGTGGCGATCGGGGTGAGCAGCCGGAACAGGATCGTGAAGTGTCCGGCGCCGTCCACCCGGGCGGCCTCGATGAGCTCGTCCGGGATCTGCTGGAAGTATCCGGCCAGCTGGTAGGTGCCAAGCGGCAGCCCGAACGCCGCGTACACCAGGATCAGGCCCTGGTACTCGCCGGACATGCCGAGGTCCAGCACCGTCTGGTAGAGCGGGTAGATGATCGCCTGGCCGGGGATGGTGAGCGTGATGATCACCAGGAGGAAGACAAGCTTGCCGCCCGGAATGCGCAGCTTGGTGACCGCGTAGGCGGCGAGCAGCGCGGCGAGCACCGAAATGATCAGACCGCCCGCCGTGGTGACCAGCGAGTTCATCAGCAGCCGGGGCATGTCCAGCCGCCGGAACGCCTCCAGGTAGTTCTCGAACGTGATCGCGGTCGGCAGGCCCAGCGGGTCGTGGGCGAAACCGGTCTGCGACTTCAGCGAGCTGATCACGGTGAAGAGCAGCGGATAGATCGCCGCGACCGCGACGACCACGAGCGCGAAGCTCAGCAGATAGCGCCCGATCCGGGCGGCGGTGCGCCGGTTCATCGCTTCCGGGTCCCCTCTTTGAACATGTGCCGGACGCTGAAGATCGAAAGCACGGCGACGAAGACGAACAGCGCGATCCCGATGGCGGACCCGTAGCCGCGGTCCAGGAACTGGAACGTGGTCTGGAAGACCAGGAACTCCGGGAGCATCGTGGCGTCACCCGGGCCGCCCTGGGTCAGCGCGTAGATCAGCGGGAAGAGCCAGATCAGCACACCCGAGGCGCAGAGCACACTCCAGTAGGCCACCGTGGCCCGCAGCATCGGCACCACGATGGAGAAGAGCCGCCGCCAGAAGCCGGCCCCGTCGATGTAGGCGGCCTCCAGCACCTCGTCGGGCAGCGCGGCCAGCCCGGCCAGGTAGGTCATCACGCCCAAGCCGAAGAAACTCCACAATGCCACCGCGACCAGGGAGAACAGCGCGCTGTACCGGCCGTTCAGCCACTCAAGGGCGAGCGGTTCCAGCCCGACGGAGGTGAGCATCGTGTTCAGCGGGCCCTCGGGCGCGAGGATCTGCCGGAACATGATGCCGACCAGGATCGGCGCGATCGTGTACGGGATGAAGTAGACCGCGCGGAACAGCTTCCACCCGGGGGTGCGCTGGTGGATGAGGACCGCCAGCACCAGCGGGAGCACGATCCAGACCGGGAGGGTCGCCACCACCAGCAGCGCGTTGCGGAAGCTGGACAGCACCGTCGGGTCGTCGAGCATCCGGGTGTAGTTGTCCAACCCGGCGAACGACGACTCGCCGAAGCCGCTGGATGATTCGAGACTGGTGGAGACACCGCGCCCGAGCGGCACCAGCTTGAAGGTCACGGCCAGGGCGACCGCGGGCAGGACCATCGCGGCGCCCAGCCACCAGTCCCGCGCCTGGCCGGGGCGGAACCGGCGGCGGCCGGGTTTCGCCGTGGCCTTGCCGACCTTGGGGTCCGGCGCGGGCGCGGTGGAGATCGTCATTGGGGGTTCCCTCCGGAGGGCTCGCCGGGCGGGGCGGTACGACCCGCCCCGCCCGGTACGGCTACTTGCCCTGCTTCTTCGTGGGGCTGCGCTCAAGCGCGCGCTGCATCTGGTCGGCCCACTTGTCCACGGTGAGCTGGCCGAGGGTTACCTGCTGCCAGCCGCGGGCCAGCGCGTCCGCCTCCGGACCGGAGAGCATGACCCCGGCGTGCAGGGTCGGGTCGGCGATCAGCTCCTGGATCTTCTGGAACGCGGGGGAGGAGGGCAGCAGCGACTTGTCGACGTTCTTGTTGAGCGGCTGGCCCTTGCCGTGCTGCACCCAGAGCTCACCGTTCTTCTTGCCGGCGAGCCAGGTGATGAACTTCAGCCCGGCTTCCTTCTTCTCGCTCCACTTGGTCACGCCGTAGACGGCGCCCTCGATCCCGGAGAACTTGTTCGCCAGCGGGGCGTCGGCGTTGATCACCGGCCACCGGGTGACGCCGAGGTTCTCGTCGCCGAGCGCCTTGCCGAACGCCTCCCAGTTCACCGCGTCGGAGATGATCGTCCCGGCGAAGGCCGCGTCGCCGCGCTGGAAGATGTCGGCGCCGTCGGGGAGCATCGTGATGGAGGGGGCGTTCTTGTTCGCCCAGCCCTTGGTGGTGATCTCGGCGAGCTTGGTCAGCACCGAGACCAGCTTGGGGTCCTTCCAGGAGATGGTGCCCGCGAGCAGGGCGCGGATGTCGTCCTCGCTCAGGTAGTTCCGGGCGATCTCGGGGAAGTCCCAGTAGGCGGGGAAAGTGCCCGACTGGCCGAGGGCGAGGCAGGTCTTGCCGGACTTGGTCACCGCCTCACAGGCCGCGCTGAACTCCTCCCAGGTCGCCGGGGGCTTCTCCGCGTCTAGACCCGCGGCCTTCAGTACCTGCTTGTTGTAGTAGAGCACGTTGCCCTGGTAGGAGAACGGCACCCCGTAGCAGGGCTTGCTGGTGTCGAAGCCCTCGCAGGCGCCGCTGTAAGTGACCAGATCCTTGTTGATCTCCGCGGCCTTGGCGCCGAGCGGCTCGTAGGCGCCGCGCCGGTCGAACAGCTCCAGGCCGGCGTTGTTGGCCATCACGTCGGGACCGGACTGCGAGGTGATGTACGGGCCCTGCACCTCGGGGTACTTGTCGAACGGGACGGCCTGCATCTCCAGCTTGATGTCGGTGTGCTCGGCCTCGAAGGCGGTCTTCACCTGCTTCCAGTACTCCGAGCCGCCCGGCTCCCAGGTGAGCACCTTCAGGGTGACCGGACCTGTGGCCCCGCTGGGGGAACCGGCGTCGCCACCGCCACCGCAGGCGCTGAGCAGCGCGGCCGTCAGACCGGCGGCGAGGACGCCGGTGATCCTACGTCGATTCATGGGCTTGAAACTCCTGTCGCAAGGGGGTTCACACGGGGGACAGCCGGCGATGGGCACCGCCGGCTTCGGCGCTGTCGATCAGGGCGGCGGCGACCCGGACCACGTGGAGCCCGTCCGCAGGCCGTACCGTCTCCGGCGGCTGGGCGCCGGCCACCCTGTCGAGGAAGTGCCGCAGTTCGGCGGCGAGCGCCCCGCCACCCCCAGGCGGGGAGATCAGCCAATCGGGCGCTTGTGTCCGCTCGGCCTGGACGAGCAGCGTGGGATGGGCGAGGTCGACGTGGCCGACCCCGCCTGAGCCGTACACCTCGACCAGGTCCGAGGTGGGGTTCGGGGAGCTCTCCGGCAGGAGGTAGGCGTTGCGGATCGACGACACGACGCCGCTCTCGTGCCGAAGTTCCGCCCAGACCAGGACCGGAGAGACGGCCCCGGAACGGCTCTGCGTGACCGCGCGCACCTCGGTCACCGGCGAGCCGGAGTACCAGAGGGCGAGGTCGATGTCGTGCACCGCGGTGAGCATCGCGGGATGCGCGCCCGGGTAGAGCCTGCTCAGCGCCCGGGAACGGTCCCGGCGCGAGGACACGGCGAGCACCTCGCCGAGCTCACCCGCGCGCAGCGCGTCGTACAGGGCCCGATGCGGCGCGGAGAAACGCAGGATGTGCCCGGGCTGGCAGAGCACCCCGGTCGACTCCGAGACGGCGACGATCTCCTCGGCGTCCCGCACGGTGTCGGCGAGCGGCTTCTCCACCAGGACGGGGATCCCGGCGGTCATCAGCGTGACGGCGGCGTCCCGGTGGGCGTGCCCGGGGGAGCACACCGACGCGGCCTCCGGCCGTACGGCCTCGATCAGCTCCTCGACACGGGCGAAGGTCCGCGGCACGCCGAACGCGGACGCCAGGTTCTCCCGCACGGCGGGGTCGGGGTCGACCAGCGCGCCGACCCGTACGCCGAGCGAGGCGTACGCGGCGACGTGCCGGGCGCCGAACGCCCCGGCGCCGACGACGGCCACGGTGAGGCTCACGCGGGCACCGCCTCGGCTGGCGTGGGGAGCTCGGTGAGCCGCCCGTCCAGTACGGCGCGGGTGAGCCGCTCCAGCGCGGCGGTCCCCACGGCCAGGCAGCGTTCGTCGACGTCGAAGCCACCCGAGTGCAGCGGCGCCCCGGCGCCTTCCCCGGCGACGCCGAGTTTCACGTACAGGCTGGGGCCGAGCGCCCCGAGCAACGCGAAGTCGTCGGTGGTGAGCGGGGGCACCGGCAGGTCGACGACGTCGGCGGTCCCCGGGAGTTCGGCGTGCGCCAGTGACACCAGTTCGGCCGCGTTGCGGATGGCCGGCATCTCGTTGGCCCAGGTGAAGTCGATGCCGACGTCGAGCGCGGCGGCCTGCTGCCGGGCGAGCCGCTCGATGATCTCCTTGAGCCTGGCCCGGGCGGCGGCGTCGTGGGTACGCAGGGTCCCGGTGGCCTCGGCCCGCGCGGCGACCTGGCTCTGACTGGCGCCGCCGGCGATGGTGCCGATGTTGAAGGCGACCAGCTCGTGCGGATCCCGGCCGCGGGCGACCGCGGCGTGCAGGAGGCCGACCAGGGTGCTCAGCGCCAGGATCGCGTCGCGACCCTGGGCCGGGGTGGCGGCGTGGGCGGCCCGCCCGATCAGCTCGATCCGGAACGCGTCCTTGGCGGCCATCGCGGTGTGCCGGTCGACGCCGATCGCCCCGGCGGGCAGTTCGGGCCAGCAGTGCAGGCCGAGTACGGCGTCGAACCGCCGGTCGGCGAGCGCGTCGGTGGCGAGTACCTTGGCGGCGCCGGATTCGGCGCCGAACGGGATCTCCTCGGCGGGCTGGAAGAGAACGGTGACCGAGCCGCGTGCCGGCGGGTTCGCGGCGAGCCGGGCGGCCACGCCGTACGCGACGGTCATGTGCACGTCGTGTCCGCAGGCGTGGCAGACGCCCGGGTTCCGGGACGCGTAAGGGACGTCCTTGGCGTCGGAGACGGGATAGGCATCCATATCGGCCCGAATAAGAACCGATGGCCCGGGCGCCTGGCTCGCCAGCTCGACGACCAGACCGGTCCCGGCCACCCCCGCACGCACCGGCGCCAGCGGGCTCAGCAGCTCCGCCAGCGTCTTCGCGGTTTGGTGCTCCGTGAACCGCAGCTCCGGGTGCTGATGCAGTCGGCGTCGGAGCCGGACCAGCTCATCGAAGTCGTCGCCTGCCAACGTCACGGGGCCTACCTCTCTTCTCCGGTCCTAATCCGGACCTAATTGAGCCATAACTTAGGTGAGTGGTCTTGTCGCGTCAATGGCCGGACCGGAATCCGGCTAAAGTTCCGCCCTATGAACCGCGCTGACGCCCACATCCACCTCTTCGCGACCGGCTATCCGGGCCGATACGGCCGTTCGCCCGCCGGAGCCGACGAACTCGCCGCCTACCAAGACCTGCGGGCCGCGCACGGCATCGGCCGGGCCCTGGTGGTCGGCTACGAAGCGGAACCGCGGTTCGCCGGGAACAACGCCCACCTCGCGGCACTCGCCGCCGACCACGACTGGATCGCCCCCGTCGCCTACGTCCCGCCGTCAGGCGTCGCCGACCTCGCTCACCTGCGGGACTTCGCCGGCCTCTCCGCCTACCTGGCCGACCTCGACGCCGCACAGGCGTTCGAGGGTTGGGTACGGCGACACGCCGCCACGCTGAACGCCACGGGCGCGATCGTCAGCCTCAACGCCACCCCCGTCGCCACCGCCGGGCTCGCCCGCACCGTCGCCGCGCTCGACGGCTGCACGATCCTCTTCAGCCACCTCGGACTCCCCGGCCCGCACGCCGTACCCCCCACCCACGCCGAAGCGGCCCAAACCCTCGCCCCGCTCCTCGCCCTCGCCGGCGGACCCCACGTCGGGGTCAAGATCTCCGGTCTGTACGCGGTGAGCGACCCCTCCTACGCCTACCCGCACACCGCCGCCCTGCCGTTCATCCTGACCCTGCTCGAACGGTTCGGCCCCGACCGGCTCTATTGGGGGTCGGACTTCTCCCCGAGCCTGGACCACGTCTCCTTCCCCCAGACCCTCCACCCCATCGGACTGGCCGGCCTGGCGCCGGACGAGGCCGAAGCCGTGTACGGGGGCAACCTGCTCCGGGCGCTCGAGCGGCGGTATGGCGGCTGAGCCGCGCAGGCCATACGCAGGCTGAGGACTCGCGATCAGGGTGACAACCCGGATGTGGGGACCGTGTTAAGTGAGCTCAGGCCTGCAAGACCAGTGTTTTCAACATTGACCGCGGCGGTTTGCGCCGGACAAAGGGCGTCCGGCGCAAACCGCCGCGCGCATTCTCGCGCCGCCAAGAGCGCGGCGCGAGAAGTGCGGACCTAGCGTCTTGGGCACCTAAGATCCAGCCGTGCTCACGACTCGGGTTCGGCGCGTCTGATCGGTTGAGCAGGTCCGAGACGGGCTGGTCGCGGCGCGTTCTGGGTGGACGGCTCTAGCCTTGCCACGGCTTGGCGGGTTGCGGCCTGAGGTGCTGGCCGTCGTACCGGCCGCCGACGCAGTGTCGCTTCCAGGTGCCGTCGACGAAGTTGACGAGGTGGGCGCTGCCGCCCCCGTCGGTGCACTCCTGGTACCAGACGTCGGAGGGGGTGGCGTGAACCGGGGCGGCAATCAGCACGGGCGCGATGAGCGCGGCGGCGCAGGCCAGGGCTGCGATGGGGCGACGCATAATCATCTTCCTTTACAGAGAGTAACTTTACCAACACTCTAGGTCGTCGATGGTCCGTGCGCACCCGAGATCCCTGGTGCTGTGACCGGAAACGATCACTGGGTTGGCGTGTAGGACGCTCGTGGCGATTGAATGGGTGATGATCACATTCGATCGGCACCCGTCGGCCTCGGCCGGCGGCAATACGGTGCCGGTGATCACCCGGCTGGTACGGGCGATCAGGACACGGTGCGCGATGTGATTCATCGCTTCAACGAGATCGGGCCGGCCTGCCGGGACCCTCGGTGGGAGGGAGGCCGTCCCTGCCTGCTGAGTCCTGAGGATGAAGGGGGCCGATCTCGCTCATATGCGGTGGAGCAGGGAGGCGGTCACGTGATGCCGTTGACGCCGTCAACCGGAAGGAGCACTGTGGAGAAACTGCTCGTCTCGTGTGATGAGCTGGCCGGGTTGATCGGCGCACCATCGGTCCGGATCGTCGACACGCGCTGGCCCGTGGGCGATGGTCCGGCCGGGCACACCCTGTACCGCCGCTCTCGCGTGCCCGGCGCCGTCTACCTCGGGTTCGACGCCACCCAGGCGCCCGGTCCGCAGCCTCCGGGCCGGGCCGCCGACCCCGCGACGCTCGCCGCCGCCCTCGCCGGCCTCGATGTCGGCACCGGCACCACCGTGGTGGCCTACGACGACAATCACCAGTTCACTGCGGCGCGTCTGGTATGGCTGATGCGGGCTCACGGCTTCGAACGGTCGTTCCGCCTCGACGGCGGATGGCCCGCCTGGCTGCGGTCAGGCGGGTTCGTGGAGACCGGGCCGACCTCCTGGCGGCCCCGCGTAACCCGCCCGCCGCTCCTGAGCCGGACCGGCTCCGCCATCGCCGGCCTGGACGACCTGCTCGCGCACCAGGCGGCCGGTCTGCCCATCGCCGACTGCCGTCGCGACTCCAGCTGGGCGGAGCAGCCGCAGCTCATCCCAGGCGCGACGAGACTGCCGATGCGCATGCTCGTCGACTCCTCGGGGCTGCACCTTCCGCCGTCCCGCATCAGGTCGGCGGCCGCCGCAGCCGGGATCGGCGTCGACACGCCGGTCGTCGTGTACTGCGGCGCGGCGATCTCCGCCCCGGCTGTCTGGCTCGCCCTGCGCTCAGCCGGCGTCACCGGGGTACGGGTGTACGACGGTTCCATCACGGAATGGATCGCCGGCGGTCGGCCTCTGACACCTGCGGCGGCGGGTCGGCCCGATCCTGATCCGTGAGCCTGCGCACCTTGACCGGTTGCGTCACCCTGCCTCCCAAGCGCCGATCGAATGTGATCATCACTCACTCAATCGGCATGAGCGTCCTGCATGCCAACCCGTTGATCGTTTCCGGTGACAGCACGAGCAAGGGAAGTGGTGTTCGAAGAGCCTGTAGGACGGCGTCGGCCGTACTAACGGCTGGGCGGGCACAGGTCAGAGTGACAACCTGGATGTGGGAACCGGCGGGCCGATCGGAGGGGGCTGCCACCCAGATGAACTGCTCGTCCGACTTGCGGGATTTGTCGATGGAAGACTGGGCGCGCGGGCAAGTACTGGAATCGCGGTGCTCGCCGTGAAGCTTAGTGATTTCGAGGCCCGGCTGAGGGATCTCATGTTTCCACGCCGTTTGGTGGATGAATCCGTTTTCCTCTACCGAAACACCGGATTGGACATTGCGAACTTCCAGTCGGACACAGGGATATTGGCGTCATAATTCCAGCGAAGCACCTAAACGGCGACCGATCCCCCTACCGGGCAGGTCGGGAGCCCGTGCGACTCCTCGCTCTGGGAGACGGCGTCCCCTCACGTGGTGGGATTCGAGCGGACGGCGGTCGACCACTGCGAATGGGTGAACCCGGTGGTCCGGCCTGACGGGACCTCACGAGACGGACAAGGACACCGGTATTCGCAAATCCCACCACTCTCTGGGACGCGACCTTCTGGGGCCGTTGTCGGCACAACGGTCGACCGAAAATCCGGTGATCGGCGCCCCGGTAGCCGTGGGTGGGTGGTGGGAAATATGTCGGTTCCATTGCGGCGGTTGGTTTCGCTGGCGTGATGGGTTTGGCGTCTTTACCGTCGGTGTGTCGTTGGCTCGCGGATAGGGGTTTTTTCATGGCTGAGCTGGTTCCGGTGGAGTCGGACGGTATTCGGTTTTGGGTGGAGGTGTCGGAAGGCCCCGGCATTCAGACGGTGGGGTTGGGGGACGCGTTCACGTTCGACGGTGTCCGGGACGCGGTGCTGGCGGTGGGTTCGGAGTTGCAGGCGGTGTGGGAAAAGGTGCGGCCGAGCGAAGCCGAAGTGGAGTTCGGGGTGAAGGTGACGGCCAAGACCGGGAAGCTGTCGGGGCTGCTGGTGGAGGGCGGCGGTGATGCCACGCTGAAGGTGAAGCTGGTGTGGCGTCGTGATCAGGCGCCGGGTCCTTCGGTGGTGCAGGTGCAGGGGGCTGGCTCCGGTGCCGAGGGCGAACGCGAGGGGGAGGGCGAAGGGACCGGCGAGACCGGGGGAGACGACGGATGAGGGGGACGCCGTCGGGAGTCGATTCACGGGAGTTGCGGCGGCGGGTGGTACGGCTGGAGGAGGTGGGCGGGCATGTGCTGGGTTCGGGGTTCTTCGCCGCTCCATGTGTGGTGGTGACCTGCGCTCACGTGGTGAAAGACCGGTCCGAGGTCCGGGTCGTGGCGGATGACGGGACCAGCGGGGTGGGCAGGGTTGAGATCCGGTCCGCTCTGGGGGGCCAAGGGCTGTGGCCGTTTCCGGATCTCGCGGTGGTGCGGGTGGGTCCGGAGTTCGAAGGACGGCCGTGGGTGTTGCTGGATGACCGGGATCCGGTGAGCGGCGAGGAGTGCCATGCGTGGGGATACTCACGGCGGGATGGAGAAGGCGCGGGCCCGGGGTCGCCGGCGTCGTTCGTGTTCGAAGGGGTGGAAGGTGACGGCTGGCTGAAGCTGAAGGTGGGGGCGGCGGAGCCGGGATTGAGCGGTGCCCCGCTGGTGAGCCCGTCGCGGCGGGCGGTGGTAGGCGTCGTGGTGGCGTCCCGGAAACCCGGCGATGACCTGGGCGGATACGCGGCTCCGGTTGCCGTTGTGCGGACGGCGTCGGATGCGGGCCCGGGGTTGGCCGACGCGGTTTCCCGGGTGTACGAGGCAAGCCGGGCCGAGTCGTTGACGGATCGATCGTGGCAGCGGGTGCTGCCCGTGGAGCACGCGGGCCGGGCACTGGATCGGCCGTGGGCGCCGTTCGTCAAGACCGCGAGGACGGATCCGGCGGAGTTGCTGCTGGCCGAGTACGGGGTGGTTCCGTATTTGTTCCGTGCGGACGCTCTGCGGCGGGTGGAGGAGTGGTGCGCGACCGCCGATCCGGTGTCGGTGATGCTGGTGTCGGCTCCGGGCGGAGCGGGCAAGTCGCGCTTCGCGATCGAGGCGTGCCGCCGGATGGCCGATCAGGGCTGGTTGACGGGCCTGTACCGGGGCAGCGAGGACGTGGCCGGAGTTCCGTTGCCGCGTCTGGTGGTCGTCGACTATGCGGAGACGGTGTCGCCCAAACAGCTGGATGAGCTGCTGGCGGACTTCCAAGCGCACGCGACCCCGTATGAGCCGGTACGGCTCCTGCTGGTCACCCGCCCGAACCAGCGGCAGAGCACCGACGGAATCGGGCTGTGGCGCTCCGGCCTGCGCGCGGCCCGCCTCCTGGTCCTCAACGCCACCGATGTCAACACGTTGGCCGTCCCCCGCTTGACCCTGGGCCAGCGGACCGACCTGTACGAGGAAGCGGTCAAGCGGTTCGCCGAGGCGTGGCGGATCCCGTGCCCCCAGACCGTTCCGGCCTTGGACGGTCTCGCACTTCCTCTCGATGTGCTGTTCGAAGCACTCGACCAGGTGCTGAACAGCGAGGGGACGACGAGCAGCGGAACAGGGAGCCCCGCCGAACGCGTCCTCGACCACGAAGAGCGTTACTGGGAGTCCTGGCCCGGCCGCCCGGACATCCCCATGGACCTGCTGCGCACGGTGGTCGCGCTGGCGACTCTGGCCGGCGCCGAAGACGTCGAGCAAGCCCATGCCCTGCTCAGCGCCCACCCCGATCTCACCGACGACGAACCCCTGCGGGGACGTCTCATCGCCTGGTTAAGCGATCTGCACAGCGGCGACCAGCTGGTGAATCCCCTCCGCCCCGACCGCCTGGGCGAAGCGCTCATCAGCCGCACGCTGACCCTCGTACCCGACGGCGGAGACACGTTGCTGTCGGACCTGCTGCCCGTGCTCGGCTTCACCCAGCTCACCCGCACCTTGGAAGTCCTCACCCGAATCAGCATCTCGACCACCCGCCACGACGCAGCGATCACCACAGCCCTCGCCACCCACCTGGCCGACATGACCGACCTCGCCGAACACACGGCGACCGGCACCTTCGACCGCACAGCAGACCCCGCACTCGCCACGACGCTCATCAGCCTCCTCACCACCCGCATCACCAACCACCTCACATCCCACCAACCCGGCAACACCACCTATCGGCGTGATCTGGCCGTCTCCTACGGCCGACTTGCGGACCTGGCTGCTGCTCAGGGGCAAGCCCAGGTGGCCGAGCGCCTTTATCGTGATTCGTTGTCGGTGGTCGAGCGGCTTGTCGCGGGTGAGCCGGGTAACACGACCTATCAGCGTGATCTGGCTGTTTCGTATGAACGCCTGGGGGATCTGGCTCGGGTTCAGGGGCAGGTCCAGGTGGCCGAGCGCCTTTATCGTGACTCGCTTCACATTCGGGAGCGGCTTGTCGCGGGTGAGCCGGGCAACACGACCTATCAGCGTGACCTCGTTCTCTCCTACAACCGCCTGGGGGATCTGGCTCGGGTTCAGGGGCAAGTCCAGGTGGCCGAGCGCCTTTATCGTGATTCGTTGTCGGTGGTCGAGCGGCTTGTCGCGGGTGAGCCGGGTAACACGACCTATCAGCGTGATCTGGCTGTTTCCTACGACCACCTGGGGGATCTGGCTCGGGTTCAGGGGCAGGTCCAGGTGGCCGAGCGCCTTTATCGTGACTCGCTTCACATTCGGGAGCGGCTTGTCGCGGGTGAGCCGGGTAACACGACCTATCAGCGTGATCTGGCTGTTTCGTATGAACGCCTGGGGGATCTGGCCGCCGCTGAGGGGCAAGTCCAGGTGGCCGAGCGCCTTTATCGTGATTCGTTGTCGGTGGTCGAGCGGCTTGCTGCGGGTGAGCCGGGTAACACGACCTATCAGCGTGATCTGGCTGTTTCGTATGAACGCCTGGGGGATCTGGCCGCCGCTGAGGGGCAAGTCCAGGTGGCCGAGCGCCTTTATCGTGACTTGTTGTCGGTGGTCGAGCGGCTTGCTGCGGGTGAGCCGGGTAACACGACCTATCAGCGTGATCTGGCTGTTTCCTACGACCGTCTGGGGGATCTGGCTCGGGTTCAGGGGCAAGTCCAGGCGGCTGAGCGCCTTTATCGTGATTCGTTGTCGGTGGTCGAGCGGCTTGCTGCGGGTGAGCCGGGTAACACGACCTATCAGCGTGATCTCGCAGCATCCTACGAACGCCTCGGGGACCTGGCGGCCGCCGTGGAGATCCGCTACGAGCTTTTCGCACGGGAACCGAACAGATTCGACCTTGTCGAAGAACTGTGTGTGTCCATCTATCTCGCAGCTCGTGGGGGGCTGATAGACGCAGCCCAGGCAAAGAATGAAGTCCGTCGTCTCCTTGCGCCGTTTGCCCAGCTTGGCCGTGTGTCAGTGAAAGGCCAAGCACTACTTGCCTGGGCAGACGGGGAAGCCTGACAGCTCACGCCTGAACCACGGTCACCCGATTGGTCGAGCAGGACCAGGCGATACGGGAGTGGGTCAGGTGACAAGAAACGACGGTGATGTTGGTGAGGGTTGTGATGGCATGGCGGGGGCTTGATCGATAGCGTCGCAGGGTGAGTGCCGAACGACTGGTGATCGCGCTGGGTGGGAACGCCATGACCTCGCCCGATGGGAGCGCGACGCCGCAGGCGCAGCGGGTCGCGATTGAGGGCGCGATGGAGCACGTCGCCGAACTGGTGGGCGACGGTGTCCAGGTCGTGATCACTCACGGGAACGGGCCGCAGGTCGGCAACCTCCTGATCAAGAACCAGCTTGCGGCGCACGTGGTGCCGCCGGTGCCGCTGGACTGGTGCGGGGCGCAGACCCAGGGCACGATCGGGGTGCTCATTCTCAACGCGCTGGAACGTCTGATCGGTCCGAGCCGGGTGGCCGCGGTCGTCACCCGGACCCTCGTCGACCCGGACGATCCGGGCTTCGCCGATCCGGTCAAACCGATCGGCCGGTATTTCCCCGAGGAGGAGGCGCGGCGGCTGGAGGCGCTCGGCCAGCGCTGGAAGCCGTACGGCGACCGCGGCTGGCGCCGCGTGGTGGCCTCGCCGGAGCCGCTGGAGATCCTCGATCTGGCCGCGGTGGAGGCCCTGCTGAACGCCGGGTTCATCGTGGTGGCGGCGGGCGGTGGCGGGGTGCCGGTGGCCAGGAGCGGCGGGACCCTCCGCGGGGTGGAGGCGGTGATCGACAAGGACCTGGCCTCGGCCGTACTCGCCTCCTCACTGGGGGCCGAGACCCTGGTGATCGCGACGGATGTGGAGTACGCGATGACCGGATTCGGTACGGCGGACGCGCGGCCGATCGGGCGGACCACGGCGGCGGAGTTGCGGGCGCTGCTGGACTTCGGCGAGTTCGCGAGCGGCAGCATGGGGCCGAAGGTGGAGGCGGCGATCCGGTTCACGACGGGTGGCGGGAAGCGGGCTGTCATCACCGCACTTGCCGGTATCGGTGGAAACGTAGGGACGATTGTGGAGGGCTAGATGCCGGATCCGATTGAAGTGCGCAAGGTCCCGATCGAGAGCGTCACCGACGCGTCGGGGCTGGCCAAGCTGATCGACGAGGGTGTGATCGAGGCGGGTCGCGTGCTCGCGGTGATCGGCAAAACCGAGGGCAACGGCGGCGTGAACGACTACACCCGGATCCTCGCCGACCGGGCGTTCCGCGAGGTCCTCAAGGAGAAGGGGCATCCGGCACCGGAGAACGTGCCGCTGGTCTGGTCGGGCGGCACCGACGGGGTGCTCAGCCCGCATGCGACGATCTTCGCCACGATCGACCCGGCGAAAGCCGTACCGTCCGACGAGCCCCGGATCTCGGTCGGGGTGGCGCTGAGCGATGTGATCAACCCCGAGGACATCGGGCGGCCCGCGATGGTGGAGAAGGTCGCCGCCGGCGTCCGGGAGGCGATGAAGGTCGCCGGCATTGACGACCCGGCCGACATCCACTACGTGCAGACCAAGACGCCGCTGCTCACCCTGGCCACCATCGAGGACGCCAAACGCCGCGGGCACGATGTGATCACCGAGGACACCGGCCCGTCCATGGACATCTCCAACTCGACCACGGCCCTGGGGATCGCCGTCGCGATGGGCGAGATCGAGATGCCGACCGCCGACCAGATACATCGGGATTTATCGCTGTATTCCTCCGTCGCCTCCTGCTCGTCGGGCGTCGAACTGGATCGGGCACAGATCGTGGTGGTCGGCAACGTCCGGGGCATCGGTGGCCGGTACCGGATCGGGCACGACGTGATGCGGGACGCCCTGGACGCCGACGGCATCTGGGCGGCGATCCGCTCCAGCGGCATCGACCTCCCGGACAGGCCGCACCCCTCCGACCTGGGCGGACGGCTCGTCAACGTCTTCATGAAGTGCGAGGCCGACCCGTCGGGCCGGGTACGCGGACGCCGCAACATCATGCTGGACGACTCCGACGTGCACTGGCACCGCCAGATCAAAGCCTGCGTGGGCGGGGTGGCCGCCTCGGTAACCGGCGACCCGGCGGTCTTCGTTTCGGTGGCCGCCGTCCACCAGGGCCCCTCCGGCGGCGGCCCCGTCGCCGCCATCGCCGACCTCGGCTGATTCCGGCGCAAGCCCGTAACGATCCGGTCGTATCGAAGCGGGTACGGCCGGACGGCGGGCTCGACGCGGTCCGGGTGGCTGGGAACGGGACCAGGCAGGGAAGACGACGATCCCGAGGTCCTCGCCGCCGTGGATGCTGCCGTCGCCGAACTCCCCGGCCCTACCCGCCCGGCCTTTACCTCGGGTCGGGCGGTGGCGTACGGGTTGTGGTCGCCGTGGTCGTGGGCTTGGCCGCCGGGATCGACGACCCGACCGGTATTCACTAGGTGCAGACCAAGCCGCTGCTGCTCACCCTGGCCACCATCGAGGACGCCAAACGCCGCGGCCACCCCGTGATCGCCGAGGACGCCGGCCCGTCCATGGACACCCCCAATTCGACCACGGCGCTGGGCATCGCCGTCGCGATGGGCGAGATCAAGATGCCGTCCGCCGTGGTGGGCGACGTCCGGGGGATCGGTGGGCGGTACCGGATCGGGCACGGCGTGATGCGGGACGCCCTGGACGCCGACGGCATCTGGGCGGCGATCCGCTCCAGCGGCATCGACCGGTCGCCGTCATCGCCGACCTCGGCTGACGTGGGCGCAGCCCGTACCGACGGGATGCTCGGGGATCGGACCGGGCAGGGAACGCGGTAGCCTCGCTGACCGTGCCGATGATTCCGCAGCCCCTGGTCCCGGGCGACGACGGCGGGGCCGACCCCGCGGTCGCCGCCGCGCTCGCCGCCTTCGGTGCCGGTACGGGCGACGCCGGGCCGGTCCTTTCGGCGCTCCGCCGCTCCCGCCTGCTCGTCCCCGTGGTCGCCCTCCTCACCTCCGCCGAGATCGGCCCGGACGGGCGGAAACGGGAGAAGGAGAGCGAGATGGCGCTGCCCAAACTGGTCGGCGCGGACGGCCGCGAAGCCGTACTCGCCTTCACCTCGGCGGACTCCCTGGCCCGCTGGCGCCCCGACGCCCGCCCGATCCAGGTGAGCGCCACCCAGGTCGGTCACGCCGCCGCGGGGGAGGGCGCCTCTGCGGTCGTGATCGACATCGCGGGCCCCGTCCCGTTCGTCGTCGAGGACCTGCGGGCGCTGGCCGGGGGACTCCACGACGATCCCGAGGTCCTCGCCGCCCTGGAAACGGCCGTCGCCGACCTCCCCGGAATCGTCACGGTCGAAGTCGGCCCGAGCGACGCAGCCGACCTCACCCTCACCCTGAAAGCCGCTCCCGGCCACGACCCCGCCGAACTCGGCCGCAATCTGGCCGACCGCATCGGCCGCCTCCTCCCCACCGGCCTGGAACTTCGCCTGGCGCGCTGAGAAGCGAGCTGGAGAACACGCTTACCTAGGCTCACCCAAGGCTGCCGCATGCGCGTCGCGGGGTCGTGCGCTCATTCAGGGGGCCCACCACTCGGGTCCGCACGGTAGCCCTCCGTAATGTCGTGAAATCGATGCGTAGCCCGTCGCATTCTGCGATTGGGAAGGGCACGGCGGGCTGGGATGCCTACGAGTCGCTGCTTGCCGAGATCAGTGTGCGAGTCGTCTGCTTTCTCTACGCCGCGGGCGTGTCGAGCACGCTTCTTCGCGGGAAGCTCCGCAGGCTTCCTGCAGCCTGACACGGCGACCGGCAACGACACCAACTGAAATCTCACGTTCTGCGAGCGGCGCACGTCTACCAGGCAGGAGAAGGGAAACGCAGATGAGCACTCGGCACATCGTGATCGAGACCCGCCTTGGACCGATCACGCTCGTGGCAAAGGGCGAGACGATTGCCGGCTTGTACTTCAGGCACCACGTCCGCCGCCCCTCGCAGGAGACGTTCGGCCCCGAGGTGGCCGACTCCGCGGACCCGTTGCTGAACGAGGCAGCCCGACAGCTGCGCCACTACCTGGCGGGTCGACGCAGGGAGTTCGATCTTCCGCTCGCCGCCGAGGGTGACGCGTTCCAGCACGCCGTCTGGGACATCGTGAAGAGCATTCAGTGCGGTGACACGACCACCTACGGCCGGATCGCCGAGCAGGTCGGAGACCGCGGTCTCGCGCAACGGGTCGGACAGGCCGTGGGTGCGAACCCGCTGTGCGTCTTCGTGCCGTGTCACCGCGTCCTCGGCTCCAATGGTTCCCTCACCGGATACGCCGGCGGACTGAAGCGCAAGCAGGCGCTGCTGGGGCTTGAGGAGCCGCCTGAGGCCAGAGCTAGCCGGTTGTTCTGACCGGAAAAATCACGTTTGTCACCGACAAGTATGTCTTCAATGGGATGGACATGAAACAACCGTTCGAGAACGTAGTCGCGCAGCACGGTGCAACCGTGCTGCGCGTCTGCCGGGTCGTCCTCGGCCCGCACGACGCGGACGACGCGTGGTCGGAGACCTTCCTCTCCGCCATGCGCGCCTATCCCGACCTGCCTGAGACGGCGAACGTGGAGGCATGGCTCGTGACGATCGCGCATCGCAAGGCGATCGACGTGCTGCGTGTCGCGAAAAGGAGTCCCCTACCGGTCGACGAGGTACCGGAAGCACCGACAGGGCGGGACATCCCGGACCCCGGGGACGCCGACCTGTGGGCCTTGGTGAAAGGGCTGCCGAGCAAACAACGCCAGGCTGTCGCCTACCGCTATGTGGCGGGATTGGCATACGCCGAGATCGCGGAGATCCTCGGCGGCAGTGTTGAGGCGGCCCGCAGAGCCGCCGCAGACGGGCTCAAGAGTCTCAGGAAGAAATATCCGGGCGAGATCATGAAAGGAGCATCATCATGAACGACATTCGCCCCGGTGACGACATGGCCGCCCTGCTGTCGACGCCTGTGGACGCCGACACGCTCGGTCGGCTCCACCGCCGTCTGGAGCAGGCGGCAGAGCGAGCCGATCTCATCGATGTCGCTTACACCACCATCGACTCACCTGTCGGCAAGTTGCTGCTCGCCGCCACCCCGGAGGGGCTGGTCCGCGTGGCGTACGCCCGTGAGGACCACGATCGAGTCCTGGAAGCCCTCGGCCGGGAGCTCAGTCCGCGCATCTTGCGCGCACCCAAGCGGCTGGACGAATCGGCTCGCGAGATCGACGAGTACTTCGCCAAGCGCCGCCAGGTCTTCGACCTGAGGCTGGACCTGTCCCTGTCTCGCGGATTCCGGCGCCTCGTGCAGACGCATCTGCCCGAGATCGGGTACGGCCAGACCCGCAGTTACCGAGACATGGCCGAGCTCGTCGGCAACCCCAAGGCCGTCCGAGCGGTGGGCACCGCCTGTGCGACCAACCCGCTGCCCATCGTCGTCCCGTGCCACCGCGTGCTGCGTACCGACGGCACGCTCGGCGGTTACATCGGCGGACTCGAGGCCAAGACCATGCTGCTGAACCTGGAGGCCGCGGCATGAGCATCGAGAAGGCGAGCAGGAGGAAGACGGATCGGTGGTACAGCCGCGTCGAGTCCGGCGACTGGGAGGCGATCACCACAGAGGTCGACGAGTACGGCGGCGCACTGCTGCCGCAACTGCTGACCCCGGAGGAGACCGTGGAGATCAGGGAGCTGTACCAGCAGGACGGCCTGTTCCGCAGCACCGTCGACATGGGCAGGCACCGCTTCGGTGAGGGCCGGTACCGATACTTCAACACGCCGTATCCGGAACCGATCGAGCGGCTCAAGCAGGCCCTGTACCCGCGGCTGCTTCCCATCGCCCGCGACTGGTGGACCAAGCTCGGCCGGCCCGCACCGTGGCCGGAATCGCTTGATGAGTGGCTTCGGATGTGCCACGACGCCGGCCAGACGAAGTCTTCGGCGATCCTGCTCCACTACGGCGAGAAGGATTGGAACGCTCTGCATCGCGACCTGTACGGCGACCTCGTGTTCCCGTTGCAGGTCGTGATCAACCTCAACGAGCCTGGCGTGGATCACACGGGCGGCGAGTTCCTGCTGCTGGAACAGCGCCCGCGCGCCCAGTCCCGGGGCACGGCCACGCTGCTGCCACACGGTTACGGATACCTCTTCACCACCCGCGACCGACCCGTCAAGTCCGCCCGCGGGTGGTCCGCCGCGCCGGTTCGGCACGGCGTGTCCGCCATCCGGTCCGGCGAACGTCACACCCTCGCCCTCGTCTTCCATGACGCCGCATGAGAGACGCAACGAAGACGTACACCCTTCTGGGGATGGACGGCCGTCCCTATCGGTCTGCGGTCAAGGGGCTGTGGGGCGGCCATCGCGACTCGAAGATCTACGGGAGGCTCGACTGTCTCGCCGCGCTGTGCGCCATCGCTCGCGGCGGCTACGTGAAGCACCGGGTCTTCTTCGCCGACGAGGCCACGGCGGTCGCCGCCGGGTTCCGCCCCTGCGGAGCCTGCTGCAGGGACCGCTTTCAGAAGTGGAGGACCGCCCGGGAGAACGGCGAACCATGGAAGCCCTGACCAGCCCCTTGCTGAAGACGCCGGCGAGTCATGACGCGGACCCGACGGCTACGGATGCCGAGGTCGCGACCGTCATCGGAATCGCCCGCGACCGCCGTGCCCGCAATATCGTGATCGGCTCCGGCCGCACCCCTGGCGCCCTTGCGACCTCACGCCTGATCGAATCGGCCTGGGATCGCGCAGGCGGCGGAACTCTCGACACGATCACCTGGCCCGAGACCGGGGCCTCCTGGCTGCGTCACGCGTCACGGTTCGCCGCCGCCGCCCCCGACCTATGGGTGATGGTCGGGCCGGCAACCGGCTGGGCGCAGATGACCCGGCGGCTGCTGTGGTCGACTCCCTGGAGCCCCGCACGTACCCTCGCGACCGCCGGAATCGGCGACCCGCGCACTCTCGCACTCGTCGGACTGACCAATCTGGACGGCCTGGCCGGCGTAAGCGCAGACGGTACCTCCTGGCTCGTTGCGCACGATTCCCTCGTGCACCTCACACACGTGGAGGGCAAGCGTTGACAGCGCTGTTCA
Source organism: Rhizohabitans arisaemae (assembly GCF_025996515.1). Lineage (GTDB taxonomy): Bacteria > Actinomycetota > Actinomycetes > Streptosporangiales > Streptosporangiaceae > Rhizohabitans > Rhizohabitans arisaemae. The sequence continues at coordinate 895,507 of NZ_BLRH01000009.1, read as the reverse complement.
CTCCGGAGATCCCCGAGCGTGACGGGGGAGAGGTCGCCCCGGGCGCCACCCTGGTCCCTGATTGGCTGACTCGGGAGCAGCAGAATCGGATCGTGGATCGGTTCCGCGAGTGGGTGCAAGGCCCCGTCCCCATCCGCGCCGCGAAGGTCCGCGGACACGAGATGTCGGTGCGCACCGTGTGTCTGGGCTGGCACTGGCAACCGTACAGGTACACGCGAGAGGCCACCGACGTGAACGGCGCCCGTGTCCTTCCGTTCCCCGACTGGATGATCCGCCTGGGACGACATGCCCTCCGGGCCACCGGCCACGACGCAGCCGTGATCCGCTCCTATACGCCCGACACCGCGCTGGTGAACCACTACGACGCGGGAGCCCGCTTGGGAATGCACCAGGACAAGGACGAGATCTCCCGCGCTCCGGTCGTCTCGCTGTCCATCGGCGACAGTTGCACGTTCCGATTCGGCAACACGGAAAACCGCGGCAAGCTGTACACCGACGTGCTGCTGGCCTCCGGCGACCTCTTCGTCTTCGGCGGACCCGCCCGACTGGCCTACCACGGTGTCACCAAGGTGCACGAGAGCACCGCTCCCGAGGGATGCGGACTCAGCCGCGGCCGGATCAACATCACGATGCGCATGACCGGGCTTGACGGGTGATCGAATGACACAGGAGGCAAGCACCGTCGCCGACCCCGGCGTCGTCGTCGGGGACGACGGGCTCGCCCGGCCCGCATGGGCGGCCGCCGCCCCTCTGCTGCGCGACTACTACGACACAGAGTGGGGCATGCCGGTCACGGACGAACGCGGCGTCTATGAGCGCATCAGTCTCGAAGGATTTCAGGCGGGTCTGTCCTGGGCGACGATCCTCCGCAAGCGCCCCGCATTCCGTGCGGCGTTCGACGACTTCCTCCCGGACGCGATCGCCGCGTACACCGAGACCGATGTCGATCGGTTGATGGCCGACGCCGGCATCGTGCGCAACCGGCGGAAGATCCAGGCGACCATCACCAACGCCCGCGCCACCATCCTGTTGCGTGAGGAGATGGGCCTGGCCGAGCTGGTGTGGTCCTTCCGGCCCGAGAGCACACCCTGCCCCCGGACCTTTGCGGAGATCCCCACGAAGTCCGCCGAGTCGATCGCATTGTCAAAGGAGCTGCGCCGACGCGGATTCGCCTTCGTCGGCCCGACCACCGTGTACGCCCTCATGGAGGCGATCGGCATCGTCGACACCCATCTGCTCGGCTCGCATCGACGGGGCAGCTCCCGAATCTGGACATCGTGACCTTCATGGGCGAGCTCGTGGCCGCCCACGGGACGCCGGCAGCCGCGGCCTGCTCATGGATCCGCACAATGTGGCCGTCGCCGACCGGCTCGGCCTGCAACCGATCGACGTCGCAGCCCTCATCCTGCTGGAGAACCGCGGACCCCTCGCGGTGGGGGCGATCTTCGAGGAGCTTGGGCTGCCGTCCGCCTCGGCGACCAGGGTGATCGACAGGCTGGAGAAGGCGGGTTGCGTACGGCGGGTGCGCGGCGAACGCGATCGGCGCACGGTCACCGTGGAGCCGGTCGAGGACGGCATGGCCGGCTACCGTGCCGCCGCCGACTACTCCAGGCGGCACCTGTCGGCGACGGTCGGCGTCCTCCTCCCCAATGGCCTGGAACTCCGCCTGACGGTCTGAGAGGCGGTTCGGCGGGCGGGCGCGCGTCGCCGAGGTCAGCCGTCGTCGTCCTGACGGCATACGAAACCTTGAACATATCTGCCGGTAAATGCGTCAGGAAGATCGGCGCTTGTTTCGCTGCCGACCGAGCCGGCGATTCGTTCAAGGAGGTCGTGGGCGCATCAGTGGAATCGTCGTGGCAATGATCGCACTTGTGGGCTGTTCGCCGGCACCCGAGCCCGTCTCGGTGTATCAAGCCCAATTCGCGGTCGATAAGCAGGCTTCGCCACGCACGTCTGGGGAGAATCGCCTGGAGTGTGAAGTCGATCTGCCTGGTTCCTGGGAGAAATTCATAGCGGCGGGATCGATTCCGACACAGGTCACAGCAGGCCAAGTTCTTCCTGCATCGGTCGGTGCCGACGGTTCTGCAATCTTCGGGCAGCTGAATGCCGGAAAATATGAAATAGGTGTTCTCAGGAACACTGAGATCGTGAGATTTGACGGGCAGAAGAGAACCTGGTCGACTGTTTATCGGATGGAGGATCCCAGCCGTGATCAGCAGGTGGGCGGGTCCTTCGACGGTCGCTGGTTCGTCTTCGCCGTTCAGCATTCTCTCATGTCTTATGAGACGTCCATTCGGGTCTGGGACCAGGAAACCGACATTACTCGCCAGCTCGATGATGGGTTTGTTGACGGCGTCGACACTCGCTCCGGAAAAGCGATATGGAGCAAGGGCGTAGATCGCGACGTTACCGAGGTGTGTCTGTACGACCTGAAGAACGATGAGAAAACCGTCGTTGCGCGCGGCAGGATCAGATCGACGTGGATCATCGGGGATCTGATCGTCCGGACCGAGGGTCAGGCAGACGGCAGCCTCGATTTCCGAGCCGCGGCATTGGCGTCCGGGAAACCCGTCGAGACCCCGCAAGGCCTGCGGGACATCGAGGATGTAGGGCCGAACGCGGCAAGCGGCTCGGTGCTCGCGTGGATCGAGGGTGGATTCCGAACCGTCCGCGCCTGGAAGGTCGGTTGGGACGAGCCTCGGACCGTTTTCGACGAGGGCCGGGACAAGGTCGACGGCATCGGCGTCTCAGGTGATCTGGTCTCGTGGCATCCGGTGGACAGTCGCCGGTGTGACCCTGCAGCGGGCATTCAGCCGGTCTATGTCGCGGACGTGCGTTCCGGGACATGTGTGCGACTCACCAAGGAACTCGGTTACGTCTCCACGAACGAGGACGCCATGGTCGTCGTCCATCCGGATTCGTCTCGGCAGAAGTTCCACTCCTTCCTGATGCGGCCGTCGCAGCTGCCGCCCCTTCCCACGCGCTGACGGCCCGCCACGGGGACACCGTCCACGACCCCGAGAAGCCGGGCCGCGAACTCCACCTCCCTCCAATGAGTCTGAAACTCCGCTTGGCACCCCCTGACCCGGGGTCAATTGCTCCGGGTACCACCCACATGGCTTGAGGGAAGGCTGAGGGGTCATAAACCTCGGACGGCCGGGATTTCAGGTGTTCCGGAGTCGGATTGACAACCGATCCGGCTTCACCGCGTGATCGTCGCCGTACGGCAATGCATCGTTGGGCGTTCAGGCATCGTGCCCAGGTCCGGGCCCGAGTTTCCGTACTGCGGTTTGAAGGGCCGTATGTGGAGGTTGGTAAGAAAGATTGGTCATTGGCCCAATGGTGCGAATCATTGGAAGTGACGAGACTTGCTTATCGCAGCACCTGATGAAATTTCTTTCGCAGTTCCGGATGGATTTTGGCGAGTTATCTCCAATTCTCCGGACGGGAGATCTACCCGCTCGATTCGGTGCGTGTAACGCGTTCATCACCCGGTTATCCGCCGGGCATCCCTCATCCGATGAGGGTCATTTCTGATTCTTGAGCGGACGGGCAGAAACGTACCCTTAATATCCCTTGTGTGATGATTGTGTGGATATCTTGCTGTCGTATTGGTGAGGGGTTTGTTGGCCCCCGAATCGGCCAGGGAATTGTCGGTGGCGGGTGGCAGGGTGGGGGTGTGGAGATTTCGGTGACGCAGCGGGTTCCCGCCGGGCTGGCTCAGATGCCGCCCGGTGCGGAGCTTGGGCGTGTGCTGGCCACGATCGACATCCGTCGGGTGTCGGACTCGGATGCCGTGGAGGTGCTGAAGGCCTGGCACCGGCAGTGCGCCCACGACGACGCCATGTTCATGGCCGCGATGGTGGAAGTCGGGTTGCGTACCCCCGGCCCGGATTCGCTGGTGTGCCGGACGGACGTCCCGGACGAGTTCTCCGCCGACGAGTTGCGCCCCGCCTTGGTGTGGTCGCGCCGTCGGGCCGAGACCCGTTTCGCTGAGGCCTGGGATCTGATGTCCCGGCTTCCGGCGGTGCACGCGGCGTTGGGTCGTGGCCGGATCGACAAGGCGAAGGCACAGGCGCTGGCGACCTGGACGCGCGGCCTGACCGACGGGCAAGCCCAGGTGGTGTGTGACCGGTTGCTTCCCCTGGCGGAAACGGTGACGGTGGCCGCGCTCATCGACGCGGTCAAGCGGGCGGCGGTCGGGATCGACCCGGAGTGGGCGGAGAGGCACTACAAGGCTGCGGTGCGGGAACGCCGGGTGGTCGGGTCGCGCAACCCCGACGGGACCGCGAACCTGTCGGGGGTGGACCAGCCGGTGGAGAGGGTCACGGCCGCCTGCGCCCGGGTGGACGCCCTCGCAAGGCGGGCCAAGACGGCGGGGGACCGGCGGCCGACTCAGCACATTCGGTCGGAGCTGTTCCTGGGGATGCTGGACGCGAGCTTTCAGTGCTGGACGGACGAGCAGATCGTGGCCTGGCTGGTGGCCGATTCCCGGCGCATGGACGATCTTGTCCGATCAGGGGCAGGGGAGGGTGAGGACGCGCGAGTCGCGGCCGGGTCGGCCGACCGCAGTGGACCGGCCGGGCGGCCGGGGGTGGTTGAAACAGCCGGGGCCTCCGGCCGGGGAGTGGACCGGGCCGGGCGGGAAGGCGTGGCCGAGGCCACAGACGCAGACGGGGTCTCGCCCGGTGATGGGACATGGGCTGGGAACCGTCGCACGCACCGGCTGACCGGGCTTGGCCCGGCCGGGGGTGACGGCTCACCTCACGCCTCGGACGGAAATCCCATCCTTCCCGGATCCCGCTGCTTCACCGGACGTGACCCCCGCCCTCATGTCCGCTCGACGGGACGCGACCTCGAACCTCGTGTCGAGATGCCACCGGCCGCATGCAGCCAGGCGCCCGGAGCGACCAAGACCATGCGGATCAACACCGAAACCGTAGTCGTCTCTCCACGCTCCGCGGACCGTGAACCCTTTGCGGGAAGCATGCCCGGTGAGCAAGGGGGGTCCACCTTCGGTCCGAAGAAGGTCGGCGATGCGGTGGTGCTCCCCCGAATGTACGAAGGGCTCGGTCGGGTTCCGGCTGTGGGCGCACTCGAAGTCGTCGTCCCCAGGGTCGGCGAGTCGGAGCGTGAGGGGCCGGTGGCGAGTCCGAGGGGGTGGTCGGCCGGTGAGCTTCGGGTGGAGGTGGCCACGCTGCTCGGTCTGGACGAGCGTCCTGGGGAACTGGCGGGGTGGGGGCCGGTTCACGCCGGTCTGGCCCGGGAGATTGCCGCCCGGCAGCTGCGTGGGAGGTGGCGGTGGGTCCTCACCGACGACCGGGGCCGTCTGGCGGCCTGCGGCGTCACCCGGTGCCGCCCCGATCTCCGCGGAGACGCCGGGCCCGGCCTGCCGGAGGCGACGACCGACCCGGCTGGGACCGGTGACCCGCGCGGGATCGTCGAACTCCGGTTCACCCGGGCCGATCTTCTCCGCCTGAACGCCCTGCCCCGGCTCGCCGAGGGGTGGCGGCGTCTGCTCGTCGATCTCACCCGCCAGGCCACTCTCACGTCAGGATTCGGCCGGACAAACCCGGACCGGGGACGTCCTCCCCGGTCAAGCCCCGGCACGGGCGACCCCGAGAGCGTCGGGCGCGGCTGGACCACGGGCGAGACGGAACCGCACGAGGCGAATCCGGTCGAGGAGGAGCCGCTCGGGATGGATCCGGGCCGGGCGAGTCCCCGAAGATCGAGCGGAGGCAAGAGCGGTCCAGGAAGCGTAGGGAGGGACCGGATACCCGGCGGGACGGAACCGCACGGGACGGATCCTGACTCCACCGGCCGGGGCCCCCGGTTCCCCGGTGCTGCGCTGCGCCGGTAGGTGCAGATGCGGGACCGGACGTGCACCGCGCCCGGCTGCGGCGTGCCCGCCTCCCGCACCGACCAGGACCACATCCGGGAATGGGGGGACGACGGGGAGACGCAGGCGGGCAACCTGCACTGTGTCTGCCGCCACGACCACCGGCTCCGCCACGAGGGCGGCTGGCAGGTCACCCGGACCCCCACCGGCGACATCGTCTGGATCACCCGCCTGGGGCAAATCCACCGTGTTCCCCCGCCGCTGATCGCCGTGCCGCTTCCCGAGCCCCTACCCCGCCTTCTCACACCGCTCGACTACCCGATCGAGGATGACGACACCCCGACCCTGGCCTCACCGGTGACGGCAAACCCGCGGACCCCTGCGGCTTCAACCGCCATGGCGCGACCGGCGATGCCCGACTCCGACTCGGAGGTGCCCCCGTTCTGATCTGAGCCCAGGGCCCGGGTTACCGCTGCGGGGGCTTCTGGGTCGGCCGACCTCGCCCTGCACGGTGGCAGGGAGCTCTAGACCATGGAGCTCTAGACCATGGAGCTCTAGACCATGGAGCTCTAGACCATGGAGCTCTAGACCATGGAGCTCTAGACCATGGAGCTCTAGACCACAGGGAGCCCTAGACCACAGGGAGCCCTAGACCACGCAGAACTCGTTGCCCTCCGGATCCTGCAGCACCACGGCGTAGTACTCCATTCCCGGCTCATCCATGATCCGCAGCACGGTGGCACCGGCCTTGGTCAGCCGTTCCACCGTGGCGGCGACCCGCTGCGTGCGCACCGCCAGCGCAACGTCGCGCCCGCCGCCCACCTTCAGATCCAGGTGCACCCGGTTCTTGCCGGTCTTGGGTTCGGGAACCTGCTGGAACCAGACCCGAGGCCCTTGCCCGGCGGGGTCGACGATCGACTCCGGGGTGTCGCCGGCACCGGGACCCAGCTCCTCCTCGGGCACCCCCATGCCCACCCAGTAATCCCGCCAGGTGGTGTGTCCCCCCGGAGGAGGTTCGGGCACGTATCCCAGGGCCTCGCTCCAGAACGCCACCAGTCTCCGCGGGTCGGTACAGTCGATCGTCAGCTGCAGGATCGTCTCCATGGCAGAAACCTGCCAGACGGGTCCGACGGTTTCTGAGTCGAAGGCGCTGAACTCGACCAAGCTCCTCAGCCGCGACCCTTCCTTGGACTGCGGGGGCCGGTCGAACTCTCCACGTTCTCAAACCTGGCCGACCGAACTGGCGACTGTTCTCGGTGAGAGTCCTTCGGTCTCGCTGAAAATCCCTCCACCACTCCCGGCGACCGGCTCACGTCCAATCCCCGGGTCACCCGTCCGGAGACCCGACTGACAGTGACGATGTTCCTGGTGACGCCGCAGGCGGGCCTGACCCACTGGCTGACCCGACGTCTCCCGTCATCGTCGTGTCCACCTGCCCGACCGGTGCGTGCCACCTCCAGAGCGGACCCTCCGCCGGCTGGGAAACGATCACCCCTCCGGCGGACACAGTCGTATGCCTGACAACCCCAGCGCCGATACGTGCTCGACGCCTGCGAGCCGGGAGATCGGTTTCGGCGGCTCACAAGACGGCGGGTCATGCGGATTGGGCGACCAGGGCGGTGAGGCGGTTGCTGAAGCGGGCGAGCAGGTTGGAGTGGGAGCTTTCCGAGACCAGGCGGCCGATCAGCGGGGGGGCGTTCGTCCTGCACGACATGTTCGCGATCCCGTTCCACGAAATCGGTCAGATCCTGGGCAAATCCGCCGACGTCACCAAAGCACGTCTTCTGAATGCTTGGCGATGACGCGGGCCGGGGAGGGAATCCGCGGCTCGGGCGCAGCCTTCAGGTCTGCAGCGACACAGGGCCGCGCTAGGCGCATGCGGTTCCACGACGCCGTGCCGCTACCGAGCGCAACCTCTTCAACACGCATGCAGATTCCGGAGTGAACGGACCTACGCCAGATGTCACCCCTTGCGACCGGATGGATCCGGAAATGTGTGAGGGTAGCCGATCCGACACGGTCCTCACCGCTGACGGCGACGTCCCGGTACGAGCCAGGAGAACGGCGCGGCTGTCAACCGGTGGGACTGGGTCGGCGTCGACCGGTGGCGACTCCGATTGGAGGCGTACGGGGTATGGCCGAGCGGGCCAGGCCCGACACCGTTTCCAACGGGCCCGCACCGGCCCCTCGTCGGCGCAGGCGACGCACGACCCGTGGGTGGTTTCCGTACCGGCCCCGGGCGTTCCTCGGTTAGGGTCGGCCGGTGGCGTACTGGGTTGTGGTCGCCGTGGTCGTGGGTCTGGCCGCCGGGGTCCTTGTCCGGCGGGTGGCCGACGGGTTCGCGCCGGTGGACGAGGGGCCGGGTCCCCGCCTCAGGCTCGTCTGGCCGCCGTGGATCGAGGTGGGTACGGCCGCCGCGGCGGGGCTGGTCGTCTGGCGGGTCGACGAGCCGGCGCTGCTGCCCGCCTATCTGTCCGGGGTCCTGGCCGGGTCGGCGCTGGCCGTGGTCGACCGGCGGATCAAGCGGCTTCCGGATCCGCTCACGCTCACCTGGTATCCGGTGGCGTTCGTCCTGCTCGCCGCCGCGGCGCCGTACACGTCCGGGTGGCCGGGACTTCTCGCCGCTATTTCCGGTATGGCCGGACTTTTGCTGATTTATGGCATCTTTTGGCTTATCAAGCCGGACGGCCTGGGGTTCGGGGACGTCAAACTCGCCGGGGTACTCGGGCTCCTGCTGGGGCGGCTGGGCTGGGACGCCTGGCTGATCGGCGCGTTCGCCGGGCATCTGCTGGCCGCGCTGTACGCCGTACTGCTCCTGGCGACTCGCCGTGCGACATGGCGGAGCGACTTCCCCTTCGGGCCCTTCATGCTGCTCGGAGCCCTGATGGGGGCCTGTCTCGCCTGATGATCGGTTGGCGCGGGCCGGTCCCGGCACATGGAAGACTTGTGTCCATGCTGCGCTGGTTGACCGCCGGGGAGTCCCACGGCCCCGAGCTTGTTGCGATATTGGAGGGTCTGCCCGCCCACGTGCGGGTGACCACCGCGGACGTTTCCGAGGCGCTTCGCCGCCGTCGGCTCGGCTACGGCCGGGGCGCGCGGATGAAGTTCGAGGAGGACGCGGTCACGATCGTCGGCGGGGTCCGGCACGGCAAGACCATGGGCGGCCCGGTCGCGATCCGGGTCGGCAACTCCGAATGGCCCAAGTGGGAGGTCGTGATGGCGGCCGACCCGGTCGACGAGGAGCTCCTCGCCGGCCTGGCGCGCAACGCCCCGCTCTCCCGGCCCCGGCCCGGTCACGCCGACCTGGCGGGGATGCAGAAATACGGCCACGACGACGCCCGCCCCGTCCTGGACCGGGCCTCCGCGCGGGAGACCGCCGCCCGGGTCGCCCTCGGCGAGGTGGCCAAGCGCTTCCTGCACCAGGCGGTCGGGGTCGAGGTGGTCAGCCACGTCGTCTCCATGGGCGCCGCGGAGGCGCCCGCAGGGGTCATCCCCGAGCCCGGTGACCTGGCCGCCGTCGACGCCGACCCCGTCCGCTGCTTCGACCCCGAGGCGAGCGCCGCGATGGTCGCCGAGGTGGAGGCCGCCCGCAAGGAAGGCGACACCCTCGGCGGTGTCGTCGAGGTCGTCGCGTACGGGCTGCCGCCCGGCCTGGGCAGCTTCACCCACTGGGACAGGCGGCTCGACGCCCGGCTCGCCGGAGCGCTGATGGGCATCCAGGCGATGAAGGGGGTCGCGGTCGGCGACGGCTTCGAGACCGCCCGCCGCCGGGGTTCCCTCGCCCACGACGAGATCGAAGGCTCCCTGGAAGGGGTGCGCCGGGTCACCAACCGGGCGGGCGGCATCGAAGGGGGCATGACCAACGGCGAGCCGCTGCGGGTCCGCGCCGCGATGAAGCCGATCTCCACGGTGCCCCGCGCGCTCTCCACCATCGACGTGCACACCGGCGAGCCCGCCAAGGCCATCAACCAGCGGAGCGACGTCACCGCGGTGCCCGCCTCCGGCGTGGTGGCCGAGGCGATGGTGGCGCTGGTGCTCGCGGACGCGGTGCTGGAGAAGTTCGGCGGTGACTCCGTCGAGGAGGTCGCCCGCAACGTCTCCGGCTACCTGTCCACCCTGATCGTCAAGTAGCAGGTGAGATGATCCGATGACTCAGCCCGTCGCAGTGCTCATAGGTCCCCCGGGGTCGGGCAAGACCACGATCGGGCGGCTGCTCGCCACCCGCCTCGACGTGGGGTTCCGCGACACCGACACCGACGTCGAGGAGGTCGCCGGCAAGAAGGTGAGCGACATCTTCGTCGAGGACGGGGAGGAGCGGTTCCGCGCCCTGGAGGCGGAGGCGGTACGGCGCGCGCTGGCCGAGCACGATGGCGTGCTCGCCCTCGGCGGCGGCGCGATCCTCGCCGCGCGGGCCCAGGAGCTCCTCGCCGGGCACCGGGTCGTCTACCTCACCGTGGGGCTCTCCGACGCCGTGCACCGGGTCGGGCTCGCCCAGGCCAGGCCGCTGCTCGTCTACAACCCGCGGAGCCGGCTGAAGGTGTTGATGGAGGAGCGCCGCCCGATCTACGAGCGGCTCGCCTCGATCACCGCCGACACCTCGGGCCGGGAGGCCGAGGAGGTCGCCGACGAGCTGGTGAAGGAGCTGGCGTGAGTGTGACCCGGATCGAGGTGACCGGCGACAGCCCGTACCCCGTGGTGGTGGGCGCCGGGATCCTCGGTGAGCTGCCCGATCTGCTCGGCCCCAAGGTGCGCAGCGTCGCCCTGGTGCACGGCGAAGGGCTGGGGGAGATCGCCCGGCCGGTCCGCCGGGTGCTGGACGAGGCCGGGTACGAGGTCGTCGCGATGCCCGTCCCCGACGGTGAGGCGGCCAAGACCGCCGACGTCGCGGTGCGGCTCTGGTCCGAGCTCGGGCGCGCCGGGTTCACCCGCTCCGACGCGGTCGTCGGGGTCGGCGGCGGCGCCACCACCGACCTGGCCGGGTTCGTCGCGGCCACCTGGCTGCGCGGGGTCAAGGTCGTACACGTCCCGACGACGGTGCTCGGCATGGTCGACGCCGCGGTCGGCGGCAAGACCGGGATCAACTCGCCCGAAGGCAAGAACCTGGTCGGCTCCTTCCACCCGCCCGCCGGGGTGCTCTGCGACCTGGCGACCCTGGTCACCGTGCCGAAGGCCGACTACGTCAGCGGGCTCGCCGAGATCATCAAGGCGGGTTTCATCGCCGACCCGAAGATCCTCACCCTGGTGGAGGACGACCCGGCCGGCGCCTGCGTCCCGGAGGGGCGGCACAGCCGCGAGCTGATCGAGCGCTCCATCCGGGTCAAGGCCCACGTGGTCGGCGAGGACCTCAAGGAGAGCGGGCTGCGCGAGATCCTCAACTACGGGCACACCCTCGGGCACGCCGTCGAACGGGTCGAGGACTACCGGATGCGGCACGGCGAGGCCGTCGCGATCGGGATGGTCTACGCGGCGACCCTCGGGGCGCGCACCGGCCGTGCCGACCTGGTGGAACGGCACCGCGCGGTGCTCGCCTCGGTCGGGCTGCCCACCGCGTATCGGCGTGACGCCTGGCCCAAACTGCGCGAACATATGAGAATCGACAAGAAGAGCCGGGGGGCCGTGCTCAGATTCGTGGTCCTGGACGGGCTCGCCGAGCCCGCCAGGCTGGAAAACCCCTCCGAGGAGCTCTTGGAGGCGGCCTACCAGGAGGTCTCCCGATGAACGACGCCCCCGACACCCGCAAGCCCGTCCTGGTCCTCAACGGCCCGAACCTGGGGCGGCTCGGCAGCCGCGAACCCGACGTCTACGGCGCCGACACCTACCAGGACCTCGTCGACCTGTGCCGGCTGACCGGCGAGAAGCTGGGTCTGGCGGTGGACGTCCGGCAGACCGACGACGAGGCCGAGCTGGTGCGCTGGCTGCACGAGGCGGCCGACGGCCGGATCCCGGTGGTGCTCAACCCGGCCGCGTTCACCCACTACTCCTACGCGGTGCGGGACGCGATCGCCCAGCGGACCGCGCCGCTGATCGAGGTGCACATCTCCAACCCGGCCGCCCGCGAGGAGTTCCGGCACACCTCGGTGGTGGCCGCCGTCGCCACCGGCACGATCGCCGGTTTCGGCCTCCGCTCCTACGTCCTCGCCCTCCAGGCCATCGCCGGATAGCACGTTCTCACCTCGGGGTGGGCGCGCGACCACCGTGCCGCTCACCCCGACAGGTCGGCGATCGTCTTCCGCAGCCGGGCCGCGCGTCCGGCGGGAGTCCTGGTTTTCAGCAGCGGCAGCACCACGTGGTAGCGAGCCGTCCTGCCGAGTGCCTCGAAGCGGGCGGCGGCCTCGGGGCAGGCCGCCAGGGCCTCGGCCAGGTCGGCCGGGAGCGGTGTGTCGCGCTGGGCGGTGTAGGCGGACGCCCAGCGGCCGTCGGCCTGGGCCGCGGCGACCTCCGCCAGACCGGGTGGGCGCATCCGACCCGCGATGATCAACGACTCGACGTGGCCGACGTTCACCTGCGACCAGGGGCTGCCTCTGCGGCGCCGTGAGTAGCGCTGCAGGAACCAGTGCTCGTCGTGGGATTCGCGCCGGCTGTCGATCCAGCCGTAGCACAGCGCGACCTGGAGCGCCTCCGCGGCGGTGACGGAGACGGCGGGCGATCCCTTCTTGGCGATTCTCAGCCAGACCCCATCACCCTCGTGATGGCCGGCCAGCCACTCCTCCCAGCCGGCCGCGTGCGTGAAGTGCATCACCGGTTTGTCGATGCCGGACCGTTCGCGCATTATGTGTCGTTCCTTTCCTCGTTCCGCACGGTAGGAGGTATTGAGGAACGTTTGTTTCCTCAATGTGAGCGAACCAGAAGTGACCCTCGCCTCATGGGCCCCTGGGCGGCCGGTGGGGCGCGGTGGGTACGGCCGGCGCGGGGCTGGCGTAGCCCGTACTGGACAGCATTGACCTGGCCCGCAGGCGGCTGGGTGGTGGAGGTGCGAGGCGGGTACGGCCGGAGCGGGCATGCGCAGCCCGTACCGGACGTCGGTGCAGGTGAGGGACGGTGCTCGCCTGCGCCTGGAAGCCGGTTTCAAAGCGATGGGGGGCTTGCCGTGCTTCCGGGGACCTTAGCCGAATAGGATTCGGTTTCACGGAATATGAGATATCCACGAGGAGCGGCGGATGCGTATCGGGATGCCGTTGAGTTACGCGGGCGGGTTCAAGGAGACGATCGCCGAGCTGGCCGACTACGAGAAGGCCGGGCTGGAGATCGTCTTCGTGGCCGAGGCGTACAGCTTCGACGCGGTCAGCCAGCTGGGCTATCTCGCGGCCAGTACCGAGCGGATGCAGATCGCCTCCGGAATCCTCCAGCTCTACACGCGCACGCCCACCCTGACGGCGATGACCGCGGCCGGGCTGGACTATGTGTCCGACGGGCGGTTCGTCCTGGGGATCGGGGCGTCCGGGCCGCAGGTCGTGGAGGGCTTCCACGGAGTCCCGTACGACGCGCCGCTGGCCCGGACCCGGGAGGTCGTGGAGATCTGCCGCAAGGTGTGGCGGCGGGAGCGGCTGGTCCACGACGGGAAGCACTACCGGATTCCGCTGCCCGAGGGGCAGGGCACCGGCCTCGGCAAGCCGCTGAAGATCATCAACCGCCCGGTGCGGGAGCGGATCCCGATTGTGATCGCCGCCATCGGGCCGAAGAACGTCGAGCTGACCGCGGAGATCGCCGAAGGCTGGGCGCCGATTTTCTACGTTCCGGAGAAGGCCGGCCAGGTCTGGGGTTCCGCCTTGACGGTCGGCCGGGACAAGCGTGACCCGGAGCTCGGCGGGCTCGATGTGATCGTTCAGGCCACCCTGGCGATCGGGGACGACGTCTCCGGCCTGCTGGAGTTCGGCCGTCCGATGGCGGCGCTCTACATCGGGGGCATGGGGGCCAAGGGGCGGAACTTCTACAACGACCTGGCGCGCCGGTACGGGTACGAGCGGGAGGCGGAGCTGATCCAGGAGGCGTACCTCGACGGCCGTAAGGACGAGGCGGCCGCGCTGGTCCCGTACGAACTGCTGGAGAAGATGTCGCTGATCGGCTCGGAGGGCTTTGTTCGGGATCGTCTGGCGGCGATGCGCGAGTCCGGGGTGACCACGGTCAACGTGACCCCGGTGGCGGGGACCCATGCGGAGCGGGTCCGGCTGATCGAGCGGATTCGGGAGCTTGTTTCCTGATTTCGGTTGACGATACTTCGTGAGGCGAAGTATTGTCTGCTGCCATGATCAAGCGATCATCATCGATGAGCGAGCCGACGTACTTCATCCTCGCCTCGCTCATGGACGGCCCGCTGCACGGCCACGCGATCATCAAACGCGCGGACGAGCTTTCCGGCGGGCGGATCCGGCTGGCCGTCGGCACCCTGTACGGGGCGCTGGACCGGCTGGCGGATCACGGTCTGCTCGTCGTGGACCGGGAGGAGATCGTGTCCGGGCGACCCCGGCGCTACTTCCGGCTCACCGAGGACGGCACGCAGGCGCTGAACGAGGAGGCCCTGCGGATGCAGCAGGCCGCCAGGGTCGTCACCCTCCGCTCGCCACAGCCCGGGACGGCAGGGTCATGACCACCTTGGAGAGCCGATATCGGCTGCTGATGCGAGCCTATCCGCGCTCCTACCGGACCGGTCACGGGGAGGAGCTGCTCGGCACGCTTCTGGAGGAGGCGAGGCCGTCGCAGCGGCTTCCGCCGATCCGGGAGGCGACGGCCCTCGTCCGGGAGGGCCTGCGGACCCGGGTGCTGCACTCGGCTCGCGGACCGGCCTGGGTGCAGGGCGTTCACCTCGGCGTCCTGATGCTCTCGATCGTCAACCTGGCGCAGCTCTTCCCTTACTTCCGGTCGATCCCGGTGTGGGTGGGGGTTTCGGCGCTGGCGGTTTTGGCGGTCATGCGGGGCCGGGTACGGCTGGCGCTGCCGCTCGTCCTGGCCACCACGGCGAAGATGTCCACCCTGGCCACGGGGGTCCAGTTCCCGGTGGACATCACTCTGATTCCGGTCTTTCCCGACCGGGGATGGCTCCCGGTACTCCCGGACGAGGGGATCTCGCGGGCGTTGTTCTCGGAGGGCGGGCCCTGGGCGCCGCTGCTCTCCTACGGGGTGACGATCGCGGGCCTGGCGGTGCTGGCCGGACGCCGGCAGGCTCCGGGGAACCGCTCCTGGTGGTGGCCGGTGCTGATCCCCTTCGTCGCCGGGGTGGATCCGGCCGCCGGGCTGACCGGTGTGCTCGGCTCCCCCCGGACACTCACCAGGGCGGTACTGGAGATCGCGCTCGTGCTGTTCGCGCTCTGGGCCACCTGCGTGGTCAGGGACCATCGGTGGGCGGTGGCGGCCGGCGTCTACCTGATCGCGGCCTCGGTGTACTTCGTCGAGGACGTGTTCCACTTGACCAGGAGTGACTACGCCCACTTGGGCATCCTCCTCTTTCTCACGGTGGTGGCGGCGGGGATCGCCTACCGCGAGCAACGGCACGTGATTCTGTAACCTTCGCACTCTTTCTTCGGCGGCACCGGTCGCCGTGTTTCACCTTGCCGGAAATCCGGGCCGGGCAACCATGTCGATCCACCATGCGTTGAAACGGGGTTGATCATGCTCAAACGTTGGCGTTTCGCAGTTCCTGTCGCATTGGCGCTCGGGGTCCTGACCGGGTGCGGGACCGAGGCGGAGAACAAGGCCGGCGGATCCGTCGCGACCTCGCCGTCGAACTCCCCGGCGGCTTTGGCGGACAAGCGGCGGGAAATCGCGGCGAAGAAGGCCGACTGTATGAAGCAGAAGGGTTTCAAGTACACCGCCTATGTCCCCAAGTCGGCGCCGGAGGCGGTGGTGAAGGCCAGGCTCGGGGACTACGCGGCGATGAAGGAGCACCGGGCGAAGTACGGCTTCGACGTCTTCGCCGCCACGGTCTACGGCCAGATCAGTCCTGGCGAGTACGACCCGAACGACAACCCCAACGCGATGATCATCGTGGAGATGTCCGAGACGCAAGGGGAGGCGTTCCGCAAGGCCAGTGGCGACTGTCAGGTGCAGGCGGTCAACGCCGTGCTCGGCACGAACTTCCGCTCGAACGACGAAATCGGCGACGAGTCGGACCGGGCCCGGGAGCGGGGGGAGCGCGCGCTTGACGCCGATCCGGACCTGGTACGGCTGGCGCCGGGTTACGCCGACTGTTTGAAAGCAAAGGGGTACCGGATCCGGGATACGAAGCCAACGAAGATCGCCACGGCTCTTTTTGACTTGTTCAGCGAGAAGAGCAGAGCGTTGCTGAACGAAAAGATGGGGGATAAGGGCTTCACCGCCGATGCCCTTCCCACCGCGGAGGAGGCGAAGCCGCACCTGGCGCGGGAGATCAAGGCCGCGCTGGAGGACCTGGAGTGCGGCAAGGAGTTCCACGCGATCTACGCACCGAAGAACGCCCGGATCCTCGCCGAATACGACGGAGTGGGGAGCTATGACCCCACGTGATCGCCGGACCCGTGGTCGCGTCGGCCAGGTGATCCAGGGCCGCCGGGTTCGCCTTTCATCCTCACGATCCGCGCCGTGGACCCACAGCCTGAATCCGATTCCGCCTTCTTGAACGAGGACCAACCATGCTCAAGCCTTGGCGTTTCGCCGTACCCGTCGCGCTTTCGCTGGCGGTGCTGGCCGGCTGCACAAGCACCTCCGAGGAGAAACCCGCCGTATCAGGTGGCGTCTCACCGCAGCCCACGGCCGACAAGCGGCGGGAGATCGAGACGAAGAAGGCCGACTGCATGAAGCAGAAGGGCTTCAAGTACATCGCCTACGTTCCCAAGCCGGAGCCGGACGCGGTGGTGAAGGCCAGACTCGGCGACTACGCGGCGATGAAGGAGCACCGCGCCAAGTACGGCTTCGACATCTTCTCCGTGTCCGTCTACGGGATCGCCGATACCCCTGGTGTGGAGAACCTGACCGACAACCCCAACGCGGCCCTCGCGGGGGAGCTGTCCGAGGCGCAATCGGCGGCATTCTCCAAAGCCGGTGGTGAATGCCAGGTGCAGGCGGTCAACGCCGTGCTCGGCAAGAACTTCCGCTCGGATGAGGAGATTTACCAGGAGGCGGACCGGGTCAGGGAGCGGGAGGAACACGCACTTGACGCCGATCCCGGCCTGGTACGGCTGGCGCCGGGTTACGCCGACTGCCTGAAAGCCAAAGGGCATCGGATCGGGAATACGAAACCCACGAAGGTCGTCACGGCTCTTCGCGACCTTTTCCGGGGTGAGCTCCTGGCGTTGATGCAGGAAAAGACGGGGGGCAGCGGCCAGCTTCGCATGGACCTTCTCACCGCGGAGGAGGCGAAGCCGTATCTGGCGCGGGAGATCAAGGCCGCGCTGGAGGACCTGGAGTGCGGCAAGGAGTTCCACGCGATCTACGGCCCGAAGAACGCCCGGATCACCGCCGCGTCCGAGGAGCTGGTGGGAGACCTCTGACCGCCGCGCGCCGCGCGCCGCGCAGATCCGCACAGTCCGCGCCGCGGATCCGCGGCCTGAATCCGTTTTCGCTTTCTTGAATGGGGACCAGCCATGCCAAAACCCTGGCGTTTCGCCGTACCGGTCGTACTGTCGCTAACGGTGCTGGCCGGCTGCGGAACCACCTCGGCGGAGAATTCCACCGGTTCTTCGCCGTCGAACTCGACGGAGGCTTCGGCGGACAAACGACGGGAGATCGAGACGAAGAGGGCCGACTGCATGAAACTCAAGGGCTTCAAGTACATCGCCTACATCCCCAAGCCGAAACCGGATGTGATTAAGGCTCAACTCGGTGATTACGCGGCGATGAAGGAGTACCGCGCAAAATACGGCTTCGATGTCTTCGCCGTCAGCGTTTTCGGCAAGGCCGGCCCTGCTGTGAATGACGCGGACGACAACCCCAACATGCAGTTCTTGAAGGAGATGTCCGGGGCACAGTCGGACGCGTTCATCAAAGCCGGTGGCGAATGCCACGTGCAGGCACTCAACGCCCTGCTTGGCACGAAGTTCCAGTCGCAGGAGGACATCGCCAAAGAGTCGGATCGGATCGCTGAACAGGGGAAGCGTGCGCTCGACGCCGATCCGGAACTGGTTCGGCTGGCGCAGGGTTACGCCGACTGCCTCAAAGGCAAGGGGCACCGGATCCAGGATGTCAAGCCCTCGAAGGTCGTCACGGCTCTTTCCGATGTCATCACCGCTGAGTTCCTGGCGTTGCTGAAGGAGAAGTCGGGGGACAGCGGGCAAATCAACATTAGCGGGGATCTTGTCGCCGTGGAGGAGGCGAGGCCGCATCTGGCGCGGGAGATCAAGGCCGCGCTGGAGGATCTGGAGTGCGGCAAGGAGTTCTACGCGGTTTACGGTCCGAAGCACACCCGGCTCATCACTGAGTCCCTGGTGTCGGGGGCCGATCTCATGGTGCCGCTAGGCCGTCTCTGAACTCCGCGTCCTGTGCGGTTTCCCACCCCACGATGACGGGGGCCGTCCCGTCACTCAGGCGGCACAGCCCACGTCGCGGATTCGCGGCCTGAGGCCGCTTCCCATCCCTTGAACACGTCAATCCATGCTCAAACCTTGGTGTTCTGCCGTACCTGTCGCCCTTGTCGCCGACGGTGCCGGCCGGGCGTTCAAGACCGGGCAGGAGGCCGCGGGCGGTGACCTCCGGGCAGGTCGGGCCCCACTCAAACACCACCGTCCGCACCACGGATCAATCTTCGAACGGGGTCTCATCATGTTCAAGTACTGGCATCTCGCGTTACCTGTTGCATTGTCGGTTGGGGCCCTGTCCGGGTGCGGGACCACGCCGGAGGGCAAACCCGCCGCATCAGCCGGCGCCTCGGCCGCCAACTCCCCGGAAGCTGCGGTGGACAAGCGGCGGGAGGTCGAGGCGGTGAAGGCCGACTGTATGAAGAAGAAGGGGTTCACGTACGTCGCCTTCGTGCCCAAGCCAAAACTGGACGTGGTGGCCAAGGCCGAGCTCGGGGATTACGCGGCGATGAAGGAGTACCGGTCGAAATACGGTTTCGACGTCTTCTCTCACTGGGTTTACCGCGAGAAGCACCCTAAGAACCCTGAACAGCTGAACGATCCTAATGATGCGCTGAAGCGTAGCCTGTCGCGTTCTCAGTACGGGACTTACGGGGAGGCCAGCGACGAATGCGAGGCACAGGCGATCAATGTCGTGTTCGGCAAGTCTTTTCGCTCAGCGGAAGAATTCCATGAAGAGGGGGAGAAGGCCTCCGAGCGGCTCAATCGTGAGCTGAACGCGGATCCGCAGCTGGTGGAGCTGGCCCAGGGATACGCCGACTGCCTCAAGGGCAAGGGATACCGGGTCACCGACGTGAAACCCAGTGGTGTCGCCGACGCGCTCTGGCTCGCCTTCAACGAAGAGGGAAGTGCGTTGGGCAAGGCGAATCAGGAGGCGTCGGAAAGCGGTGATCTCGCGGCGGCCATTCCCACCCCGGAGCAGGCCCGGCCGTACCTGACCCGTGAGATCAAGGCCGCCTTGGAGGACCTGGAGTGCGGCAAGGAGTTCCGCCCGGTTTTCATCCCGAAGAAGGATCAGCTGGAAGCTGTGCATATGCCCGATATGGGCTTGAGCTGATGACTAGGCGTCACTTTCGTCGTGGTCACCGAGGGGGATGCGCGCCGGTCGCGACCACAGGCGCCGACCACCTCCGTGGACCGCTCCCTCTCTTGAACGGGGTTGATCATGCTCAAGCCCTGGCGTTTCGCCGGTCCTGTCGCGTTCCTGCTCGTGGCCCTTACCGCGTGCTCGGCCACTCCGGAGGGCAAAGCCGCCGAATCCCCGACGACCTCAAAGGCGCAGGCCGGCGAGTCCACGCGTGCCACGTCCGGGAGCTCGTCGGCGGCCGTCAAGCGGCGTGAGATCGAGGCGGCCAAAGCCGACTGCATGAAGAAGAAGGGCTTCACCTACATCGCCTACATCCCCAAGGACAAAAGCTCCGACACAGCGGTCATGGCCGCCAACGGGGATTACGCGGCGATGAAAGAGTTCCGCTCGAAATACGGTTTCAAGATCTTCTCCCAGATCGTCTATCCGGATGTCCAGCTCCATTCGTCGACGGCACGCAACGATGACGACCCCAACGCAGCGATTCTGGCGGCGTTGTCGGATAGCCAGAACACCACCTATCGGAGCTCACTTGAGGACTGCAGGGTCCAGGCGGTCGGGACGGTGCTCGGAAAGGTCGCCGGCTCGGCGAAGGATCTCCAGGAGGCAAGAATGCGGAGGGGCGAGCAGCTCTCTGAACAGGTCGACGTGAACCCTCGGCTCGTGGAGCTCGCCCAGCCGTACGCCGACTGCCTGAAAGGGAAGGGGTATCGCGTTGACTCCGCGGCGCCGGGAAGAGTGACCATGGCGGCGAGCTGGCCTTTCTGGCAGGAGCTCAATGCGCTCCGGGGAGAATCCAAAACGGGCGAAGAGTCGGATGAGATCAGCCAGGAGGCGGCGCGGCAGCACCTGGCTCGGGAGATCAAAGCGGCACTGGACGACCTGGAGTGCGGCAAGGACTTCTACGCGGTCTACCTCCCGGAAGCCCGGCATGAGGAATCGATCCTGAACGAGGAATTCGGCGAGCCCTGATGAGCTCGCCGCCCAAGAACTGACGTCTCGGCGTCACGCGTTCACCGTGATCACGGGTGCAGGAGCTTTGCTCACCCGCCTCGGCGACGCATTTTCACCGCGCAGCCGGGATCCGCGGCTGCGCCCCCCTGTTGTGAAACGGAATCAGATCATGCGCAGAACCTGGCGTTTCGCCGTACCGATCATGCTCTCGCTGACGGTGCTGGCCGGATGTGGAAACACCCCCGAGGAGAAGTCCGATGAGGCGGTTGCCGCCTCGCCGCAGGCTTCGCCCGGAGCCGACAAGCGGCGGGAGATCGAGGCGGTGAAGGCCGACTGTATGAAGAAGAAGGGGTTCAAGTACGTCGCCTTCGTGCCCAAGCCGAAGCCGGATGCGGTGGTCAAGGCCGGGCTCGGTGATCACGCGGCGATGAAGGAGTACCGGTCGAAGTACGGCTTCGACGCCTTCTCTCAGTCGGTCTACGGCGAGACGCACCCGCAGAACCCCGGGCTGGAGAACAATCCCAACGATGAGCTGCTATCGAACCTGTCCGGCACCCAGGTGGAGGCGTACCACACCGCTCGTGATGAGTGTCATATCCAGGGGGTCAACGCTGTGCTCGGCAAGACCTTCAGCTCGGTGGAAGAGCTCTATGCGGAAGTCGACCAGGTCAACCAGCGGATTCGTGATGCGCTGAACGCGGACCCGCAACTGGTGTCGTCGGCCCAAAGGTACGCCGACTGTCTCAAGGGCAAGGGGTACCAGGTCGCCGATGTGAAACCCATCGGGATCCTCTGGGCGGTCCCGCAAGTCTTCCAGGATCAGTTCCAAGGCTTGGCCAAGGCCAAGCAGGATGCGGGAGGCAAGGGCCGCACAGAGCTCATCGTCACCCCGCAGGAGGCCCGGCCGTACCTGGCACGTGAGATCAAGGCCGCGCTGGAGGACCTGGAGTGCGGCAAGGAGTTCCACGCGGCCTTCGGCCCGAAGCGCGATCGGCTGAAAGCCGAGCAAAACCTGACCAATTTGGCCCCTTGGGGCTGATGCCTCGGCGTCATGCGTTCACCGTGGCCCGGCGGGTGCGGGAGACCCGCTTCCCGCACCCGCCGGGCCACGACCACAGATGCCCGCCCGGTCCGGCGACCGGTGCTCAGTCGGCCGTACCCCCGTGAAACGGAATCACATCATGCATAGAACCTGGCTTTTCGTGTTGACTGGTGGAGGCGGGATCGTCTCGGCGGACCAGGGCGCCCACGAACCCGAGGTGTCCCCGTGAAGAGGTCTCCGCGCCGTACCCTCAGCGTGATCGTCGGCGGTGTGGTGGTGCTGGCGGGGGTCGGCTGGGGTGTGGGGACGCGGCTCAGGTCGCCCGCCGACGAGGCCGCGGCCCGCCGCCCGCCCAATCCGTCCCTGGTCACCGCACCCGTGGTCCGGCAGACGTTGACGAGCTCCGTCGCCATGCAGGGCCAGCTGGCGTACGGCTCACCGCTCTCGATCTTCCTCGCCGGCACCGTGGGCGGTGCCGCTTCGGGGGGGAGCGAGCCGGGGGCGTCGTCCGTCCAGCGGGCCACCAGGGTGCCGCCCGCGGGCACCCGCCTGCGCAACGGCTCGGTGTTCATGGAGGTCGGGGGCCGCCCGGTCTTCGCCCTGAAGGGGGACATCCCGATGTACCGGGCGCTGGAGCCGGGTACCGAGGGGCCGGACGTCAAGCAGCTGCAGCGGGCCCTGGCGGGGCTCGGTTTCAGCCCGGGGCGGATCTCGGGGGTCTTCGACGCGGGGACCGCGGCGGCCGTACGGCGCTGGTACGCCAAGAAGGGGTATCGGGCGCAGGAGCCGGGGCCGGAGGAACGGCAGGCCCTGCGGGATCTGGAACGCGCCGTCGACCAGGCCCGGGAAGCCCTGGTGGCCGACGAGCGGACGCTTGGTCAAGGCGGTGACCAGCGGCTGATCAAGCTGAAGATCGCCAACAGTGAGCGGAACCTGGCCAGGGCCAAGGAGGCGCTGGCGGAGTTCGAGGCGTACGGCGAGAGCCTGGAGACCCGCGAGCGACGGGAATCGCTGCGCCGCGCCGTACAGTCGGCCAGGGAGGAGGTGCTCGCGGCCGAGCAGGCCCTCGCCGCGGCCAAACCCGAGGACGACAAGCGCCTGCTGGAGCTGCGGTTGCAGGGGGCTCGGGAGAATCTGGCGGCCGCGGAGCAGGCCCTCGCCGACTTCGAGGAACGCGGCCACGAGGCCGACGAGCAGAAGCTGCAGCAGCTCCGCCAGGCCGTGGAGACCGCCGAAGAGGCGCTCCTCGCCGACAAACAGCAGCTCAAGCTGAGCAAGGACGTGAAACTCCTCAAACTGAAAATCGCCAACGGCAAGCGGAGCCTGGGAGCCGCGCAGGCGGCGCTCGCCGTGGCGCGGACGCGGTACGGCCTCAGCGTGCCCGCAGGGGAGGTGGTCTTCCTGCCCGCGTTCCCCGCCCGGCTCGACAAGGTCTCGGTCAAAGCGGGGGACCCGGTGACCGGGAAGGTCGCCACCGTCACCGGGGCGAGCGTAACCGTCCCGGGGTTCATCCCCGAACAGGAGGCCAGGCTGCTGCGCAAGGGCCTGCCCGCGACCATCGAGACCGCGGCGGGCCGCACGTTCAAAGCGGCGGTGACCGCCATCGGCAAGGAGGCCGAGCAGAGCGACGGACCCAAGGCCCCCGAAGGGCAGTCGGCGGTCCCGATCCTGCTCACCGCGTTCGACTCGGGGCCGCTGCGCGCGCTGACCGGATCCGCGGTCACCGCGACCGTGCAGGTCGGCGCGAGCGCGGGGAAGGTGCTGACGGTGCCGGTCGCCGCCGTCTTCACCTCGGCCGACGGAACGGCGCGGGTCAAACTGCAGACCGGCGAGAACGCCACCAAGGATGTGCCGATCGTCGCCGGCTTGGCCGCAGACGGGAACGTCGAGGTCAAACCGGTGGAGCAGGGGGCGCTCAAGGAGGGCGACCGGGTCGTGGTGGGGGCCGTGACGTGACGACCGTGATCAGCTTGGCGGACGTCTGCCGGATTTTTCCCACCGAACCGCCCGTCCATGCCCTCTCCGACGTCACCCTGGAGGTGCCGCCCAAGGACTACCTCGCCATCGTCGGACCCTCCGGATCGGGCAAATCCACTCTGCTCAACACCCTCGGCCTGCTCGACCGGCCGACCGGCGGCTCCTACCGGCTGGACGGGGTGGAGACCACGGACCTGTCCGACGGGGAGCGTACGGCGCTGCGGGGGAGCCGGATCGGCTTCGTCTTCCAGTCCTTCCACCTCCTGGCCACCCGGACCGTGGAGGAGAACGTGATGCTCGCCGAGCTCTACCGCAAACACGATCGTCGCCGGAGAAGGAAACGCGCGCTGGACGCGCTCGACCGGGTGGGTATGGGACACCGTGTCGGCTTCACCCCGGATCGGCTCTCCGGTGGCGAACGGCAGCGGGTGGCCATCGCCAGGGCGATCGGCGGCGATCCGGCGCTGCTGCTCTGCGACGAGCCGACGGGCAACCTGGACAGCGACAACACCGCCTCGGTACTCGACCTCTTCGACGAGCTGCGCGAGCAAGGCCTCACCATCGTGGTGATCACGCACGACGACGTGGTGAGCGGCCGGGCCGACCGCGTCGTCCGGATCAACGACGGGCGGCTGACGTGAGGCGAGGCCCGGGCAAGCCGCGGCTGGACGTCCGGGACCTGTGCGGCGAGGCGCTCGCCGGGGTGCTGGCCCGGCCGGTCCGCTCCGCCCTCACCACCCTCGGCACGGTCCTCGGCATCGCCACGCTCGTCGTCACCATCGGCGTCGCGGCGACCGCGGGCAACCAGATCGTGGGCCGGTTCGACGCGCTCATCGCCACCTCCGTCACGGTCGAGGTGCCCGAGCAGACGTGGGGCGAGCGGGTGTCGGTCGGCTGGGACGCACCCGAGGAACTCGCCCGGCTCCGCGGTGTGGTCTCCTCGGCGGCGATGGCGACGAGCCGCAAAACCGCCAACCTCACGGTCAGCGCCAACGCGATCGTGGACCCCACCCGGGTCACCGACCAGACCCTTGAGGTCGTCTCCGCCACGGTCGGTCTGCCCGAGGCAGCAAGAGGCGCGATCGTGGACGGGCGTTTCTACGACGAGGGGCACATCACCCGCAGGGACCGGGTGGTCGTCCTCGGTGATCAGGCGGCCAAGCTGCTCGGGATCGCCACGACCGCGAACGCGCCCGCCGTCTTCATCGGGGACCGGGCCTACACCGTCATCGGGATCCTCGGCCGCATCGGCCGTGAGCCGGGGCTGGCCACCGCGGTCATCGTGCCACCCTCGGTCGGGCGCGCCGACTTCGACCTCAAGGAGGTCTCCCGGGTGCTGATCAACACCAGCCTCGGCGCCGCCGGGCTCATCGCCGAGCAGGCGCCGCAGGCGCTCAGCCCGAACAACCCCACCGGCCTGCAGGTGACCTCGCCGCCGAGCCCCACCCGGGCCAGGGACGGCGTGCAGAGCGACGTCAACACCCTGTTCCTCATCCTCGGACTGGTCTCCCTCGTCGTCGGAGGCGTCGGCATCGCCAACGTGACACTCGTCACGGTGATGGAGCGCATCGGGGAGATCGGCCTCCGCCGCGCCCTCGGCGCCGCCCGGCGGCACATCGCCGCCCAGTTCCTGCTGGAGTCCACGATGATCGGCCTGATCGGCGGGGTGATCGGCGCGAGCCTCGGCATCGTCGCCGTCGTCGGCATCTCCGCCGCCAACGAGTGGACCCCGGTCCTGGACACCCGCCTCGCTCTGGCCGCCCCCGTCGCCGGCGCCCTGGTCGGCCTGCTTGCCGGCCTCTACCCGTCCATCCGGGCCGCCCGGATGGAGCCTGTGGAAGCGCTCCGCAGCGGAACCTGAACCACCAGGGGTACGGGCTGCGTCGGCCCGGAACAGGGGCCCGGACCGGCGCAGCCCGTACAGGATCTGGAATCGCGGGGTCAGCCGCGGCTCATGAGGGTGTTGGCGTAGAGGCCGATCGCGGCGAAGTCGATGGCGGGTTCGGAGGCCTGCCAGGAGCGGACGTCGTCGACGTACCGGGAGCCCTTGCCGGTGAACTCCTCGTACCGGTCGACGCCGTCGGCCGGGCACTTGTTCATCTCGGCGAAGTGGCCGCCGAGCCCGCCGCTGAACAGGCCGGCGCTGTTGGGGCCGTTCACGACGGCGCCGACGGCGTCGCGCTTACGCAGGTTGGCGACCTGGTGGTGCGGGCACTTCTCGTAGTTCTCGCCGACGCCGACCATGAACGAGACGCCCCAGGGGTTGGCGCCGAACGCCCAGCCGCGCTGCCGGTTGCCGAAGGTGTCGAAGGTGGGGTCGCCGGTGACCGACCGGTACAGCCGGGAGGTGGCGGCGAGGCCGAAGGTGCGGGGGACGGCGTCGAAGTTGTCGTATTGGGCTCCAGCGCGGAACGGGTCGGCGGCCGATCGTGTGGCGCCGATGTTCAGCTGGGCGCGGAGGTCGCCGATGAGGTCGTCGGCGGTGACGGCGAGGCCGCTCACGTTGACCCGGCGCAGGACCCGGGTGAGGTCGGCGTGCGCGAGCGCGCTCACGTCGTACAGGTTGAGGGTGTCCCCGCCGGCTTCGTGGGTGAGGTACTGGCGGGCCCAGTGCGCGGCGTCGCGGACCCACCCGTTCAGCCGGTTGTCGCCGAGGCGCAGCGCGGCGAGGGCGAGCTGGGTGCCGCCGAGTTCCATGTCGTCCCGCCAGGGGCTTTCGGGATAGAAGGCGTACGGGAGCGAGGTGATGAGCTGCCCGACGTTCTCGGTCTTGGCGAGTGCGTAGACCTGGGCGGCCTTGTCGAGCAGGTCGCGGGCCCGGGTCAGGTCGGTCTCGGACTGGGCGGCGAGGGCGAACGCGGCGGCGGTCCGGCCGGCCAGGTTGGGGCTGATCGGCTGTCCCGGGGCGGCGGCGCGGAAGACGGGCCGGTTGCGGATGAAGTGACGGCCGGTCGCGGTGTCGTTGTCGTCGGCTTCGGGGAGCCGCCAGACGTCGTGGTCGCCGACGAAGGTGCCTTCGGCGTTGCCGGCGCCGATGCCGACCTGGATGTAGAGGGTTTTGGTCCGTTCGTCCCACATCTTGTCGAGCCAGTCGATGCCGTGGCGGGCTTCCCGGCGCAGGGCGTCGTCGGGGGCGCCGTCCCGGACCGAGGCCCAGACCATGGTGTTGGCGTACGCCATGATGTGGGTGAACTTGAGGTAGTCACCGGCGTCGAACCATCCGCCGGAGACGTCGACGGGCCCGCCGATCCTTCTCAGCTCGCCGCTGATCTGGTCGGTGCCCGGGCCGGTGAAGGTCGGGTGGTCGTAGACCTCGGCGCGGCGGTCGTTGAGGTGGGCGGGTTTGCGGCCGAGGTCTCCGGGGACGACGTCGGCTCCGTCCCGCTGGCCGGTGAAGAAGGTCCGGGCCTTTCGCGCGGGGTCGAGGTAGAGGGCGGAGGTGCCGACCCGGAAGGCGGGGGAGGTCGTGGCGACCGATCCGGTGGTTTTGATCCGGTAGGCGCCTTGGGTCCGCACGTTGCTGAGGTCGATGAGGTACACGTGCGGGTACTTGGCGTTCCAGTCGCCGAGCCTGGTGCCGGCGCGCCCGGTCAGGACGGTACGGCCGCCGGCGTCGACGACGGTGAAACGCGCGCCGGGGGCGGCCCGGGTGGAGAGCAGGTAGGCGTGTTTGGTCTCTGCGGTGGTGAATCCGGCTTGGTCGACCCGGATGAAGGCGGCGGGGGCCGCCGCGGTGGCGGCGGTGGCGCCCGCCGTCGCCAGGGAGGCCAGGCAGACGAGCGCGGTGACGGTGGCCAGACGTTTCAACCCCATGGGCGGTCCTCACACGGCGGAAAGTTGGTTAGGAAGCTTTCCTAACAAACCGGAAGGTAGCCCGTCGGTCGGAACGGGTCAAGAGGCGGCTTTCCATGATCAGGCGCTCGCCGTAAAGTCGACGGCATGACCGTGTTCCCAAGCCCCGGCGACGTCCTTCAGGCCCGGCGCGCCCGGCTGGCGGAGATCGCGGGCACCGCGGCGGTGCTCGTCGTCAAGCCCGTCAACGTGCGCTACCTGACCGGGCTGAACAGCTCCAACGCCGCGGTGCTGATCTACTCGGACGGCCGGGCGGTCCTCGCCACCGACTCCCGGTACGCGGAGACGGCCCGGGCTCTCCCCGAGGGCCTGGAGGTCGTCGTGGAGCGGGAGGTGGCGGCCAGGCTGACCGAG
The DNA here is from genome assembly GCF_025996515.1 of Rhizohabitans arisaemae. Taxonomy (GTDB): domain Bacteria; phylum Actinomycetota; class Actinomycetes; order Streptosporangiales; family Streptosporangiaceae; genus Rhizohabitans; species Rhizohabitans arisaemae. Next base: position 867,860 of record NZ_BLRH01000009.1, on the reverse strand, counting down.
CGGGCGGCCCGGGACGGCGTCGGCGAACTGGGGTTCGAGGCGCACGCGGTCACCGTCGGGCTCTACCTCGGCCTGAAGCGGATCCTCCCGCTCGTCCCGCTTTCGGCCCCGGTCGAAGAGGTCCGGATGGTCAAGGACGAGTCCGAGATCGCGGCGCTGCGCCGGGCGTGCGCGATCACCGATCAGGCTTTCGCCGACGTGCTCCCCCGGATCCGCCCGGGGATGACCGAACTCGAGCTCGCCCGCGCGCTGGAGACCAGGATGACCGAGCTCGGCGCCCGCAAACCCGCCTTCGACTCGATCGTCGCGGCCGGGCCGTCCGGGGCGGTGCCCCACCACGGGCCGGGGGAGCGGGCCATCCGCCGCGGTGACCTGGTGACCATGGACTTCGGCGCCCTGTACGACGGCTACCACGCCGACATGACCCGCACCGTGGCCGTCGGGGCGGTCGCGGACTGGCAGCGGGACCTGTACGACCTGGTGGCGCGGGCCCAGCTCGCGGGGGTGGACGCGGTACGGCCGGGGGCGGCGCTCACCGAGGTGGACGCCGCCGCCCGGTCGGTCATCGAGGCGGCGGGGGAGGGCGAGTGGTTCACCCACGGTCTGGGACACGGGGTCGGCCTGGAGATCCACGAGCTGCCGTTCCTGACCCGGGCGCCCGCCCCGGACGCGGTGCGGAACGACCCCGAGCCCGGACGCGCTAGACTGATGGATCGAGTTCCGATCACCATCGAGCCCGGCGTCTACCTGCCGGGCAGGGGCGGCGTCCGGATCGAGGACACCCTGGTGACGCGAGACGATGGACCGGAGCTTCTCACACTGACCACCAAGGAGCTGCTCGTCCTCTAGGGCGGCTACACGCGGGAGAACGAACACGTGGCGACGACAAACGATCTCAAGAACGGCCTGGTGCTGAAGCTCGACGGCGGCGAGCTGTGGTCTGTGGTGGAGTTCCAGCACGTCAAGCCCGGTAAGGGCGGCGCCTTTGTTCGCACCAAGCTGAAGAACGTCCGGTCGGGCAAGGTCGTGGACAAGACCTTCAACGCCGGCGTGAAGGTCGAGGTGGCGAGCGTCGACAAGCGGGAGATGCAGTTCTCCTACATCGACGGCGGCGACTACGTCTTCATGGACACCGAGACCTACGACATGCTCAACGTCTCCCGGGCGGCGCTGGGCGACACCGTCAACTACCTGCTGGAGAACATGCTCGCGACGATCGCGGTGAACGAGGGCGAGGTGCTCTACGTCGAGCTGCCGGCCGCGGTCGAGCTGACCATCTCCCAGACCGAGCCGGGTCTGCAGGGCGACCGTTCCACGGGCGGCACCAAGCCCGCCACGCTGGAGACCGGCGCCGAGATCAAGGTCCCGCTCTTCATCACCACGGGCGAGAAGGTCAAGGTCGACACCCGTACCGGCGAGTACCTCGGCCGGGCCTGAGGTGTCGGCGCGCGGCAAGTCGAGGAAGCGGGCCCTGGACGTCCTGTACGAGGCGGAGCTCCGTACCGAGCCCCTGCTCACCGTGCTCGCCGAGAAGGTGGAGCGGGCCGAGCCGCCGGTCAACGAGTACACGATCACTCTGGTGGAGGGCGTCAACCGGCATCTGGGACGGATCGACGAGCTGATCGAGACCTACGCCGAAGGCTGGACGCTGGACCGGATGCCGGTGGTCGACCGGAACATCCTCCGGGGCGGCGCCTATGAGCTGCTCTGGGTCGACGAGGTCCCGGACGGGGTGACGATCAGCGAGTGGGTTCAGCTCGCCCACGAGCTGTCCACCGACGAGTCGCCGTCGTTCGTCAACGGGATGCTCGCCCGTTTCAAGCAGCTCAAGTCCTCGCTGACGCTCTGAGGCCGTGCGGGGCCCTCACGCGTGCCCGTTTCCCTCGTGCGCGGAGTGTCCCTCGGGTTCCAGCTGCAGCGTGCAGTGTTCCACGTCGAAGTGCCCGATCAGGCATCGGTGCAGCCGGTCCAGGAGCGGTCCGGGGTCGCTGAGCCGGTCCCGGCCGACCACGATGTGCGCGGTGAGGATCGGCAGGCCGCTGGTGATGGTCCACGCGTGCAGGTCGTGCACGTCGACGACCCCCTCCTCCGCCAGCAGGTGCCGCCGTACCTCGGCGAGGTCGACGTTCTTCGGCGTGGCCTCCAGGAGCACGTCGAGCGCGTCGCGGAGCAGCCGCCAGGCGCGGGGGAGGATCATCAGCGCGACGAGGACCGAGGCGATCGGGTCGATGACGTACCAGCCGGTGACCCCGATTCCGATCGCGGCCGCCACGACGGCGATCGAGCCGAGCAGGTCGCCCAGGACCTCCAGGTAGGCCCCCCGGACGTTGAGGCTCTCGGCCTGCCCGGCGTGCAGGAGGCGCAGGGAGATCGCGTTGACGACCAGTCCGATCAGTGCGATGACCAGGACGAGGCCGCTTTCGACCACGGGGGGTGCGAAGAAGCGCCCGTACGCCTCGGTGAAGATCCAGATGGCGATGGAGAAGAGCAGGATCGCGTTGACGACCGCCGCGAACACCTCCAGGCGGAGGTAGCCGAAGGTCTTTCCGGGGGAGGGCGGCCGGGCCGCGAGGGTGGTGGCGATCAGGGCGAGCAGGACCCCGGTGATGTCGGTGGCCACGTGCAGCGAGTCGGAGATCAGCGCCAGGCTGTCCGCGGCGACGCCCCCGGCGATCTGGGCGATGAAGACCACGGATGAGATGCCGAGGACGATCACGAGCCGCCCCCGGTGGCGCGCGGCCGCGCTCTGGTGCCCTCCGCCCATGCGCAGGCCCCTAGCGGGGTTCGTCGCGGTCACACGGGAATCGCCCGGCCGCTCGTGATGGGCGCAAGGTCGGCACGGTCGGTACCTACCCCTGCCACGCTTAGGCTAATGCCAGTGTCACACGAGTGAGGAGACGATCCGTGGCGGAGACGCAGCGCACCGTGGGGGCCGTACGCACCGCGGTGGTGTGGGAGGCCTTGCGTGAGGTCATCGAGATGCAGGTCAAGGTCACGGGACGGGACAGGCTCGACATCCTTGACGCCGGGGGCGGTACGGGCGGTTTCGCCGTGCCCCTGGCCGGCCTCGGGCACTCGGTGACGGTGGTCGATCCCAGCCCGGACTCCCTGGCCGCACTGGAGCGCCGGGCGGCCGAGTCCGGCGTGACGGTCCGCGCGCTGCAAGGGGACGCGGCCGACTTGGGCGAGCTGCTGGAGCCCGCGGGGACCGACCTGGTGCTCCTGCACAGCGTCCTTGAGTACGTGGACGACCCGCGGTCGGCGTTGGCGGCGGTGGCGGGGTTGCTGCGGCCGGGCGGGGCGGTGAGCGTGCTGGCGGCGAACTCGGCGGCGGCGGCCATCCACCGCTGTGTGACGGGGCAGTTCGAGGAGGCGCTGGCGATCCTGACCGATCCCGAGGGCAGGTTCGGGGATCGCGATCCGGTGCCGAGGCGCTACACCCGGGAGGGCCTGGCCGATCTGCTGGCGGAGTCGGGGTTCGCGCCGGGCGCGGCGCACGGGGTTCGGGTCCTGTCCGATCTGGTGGGCGGCGGTCTGGTGGACGGGGAGCCGAGGGCGGTCTCCGCGCTGATCGCGCTGGAGCAGGTGGCGGCGACCCACCCGGTGCTGCGGGACATCGCCACCCAGCTCCACCTCGTCGGCATCCGATAGAAATCGAACGTATAATCGATCCATGTCGCGAAAGCAGCAGGTTCCCCGTCGGGCACCCGTCCTGGGCGCCGACGCGGACGACACCGGCTGCCCGATCCTCCATGTCGACATGGACGCGTTCTTCGCCAGTGTGGAGCTGCTCGACCGGCCGGAGCTGGTCGGGAAACCGGTGATCGTCGGGGTTTCCGGCGGGCGCGGGGTGGTGCTGAGCGCGACCTATGAGGCGCGGCGGTTCGGCGTCCACTCGGCGATGCCGATGACGCGGGCCCGGCGGCTCTGCCCCCATGCCGTGGTCATCCCGCCCTCCCGGGGGAGGTACGGCGAGGTCTCCCGCGGCGTCATGGAGATCTTCCACGAGTTCACGCCCGAGGTGGAGCCGATCGCCTCCGACGAGGCGTTCCTGGATGTGGCCGGGGCGGGGCGCAGGGTCGGCCGCCCCGCCCGGATCGGCGAGCTGATCCGCGCCCGGGTGCGGGAGCGGTTCGGCATCACCTGCTCGGTCGGGGTGGCGGGTACCAAGTTCGTCGCCAAGCTCGCCTCGCAGCAGTGCAAGCCGGACGGTCTGCTCGTGGTGCCGGTCGCCGAGGTCGTGGCCTTCCTCCACCCGCTGCCCGTGGCGGCGCTGTGGGGCGTGGGGGAGAAGACCGAGACCGTCCTGCGCAGGCTCGGCATCAGGACCGTCGGGGACCTCGCCCGGGTGCCGGAGGCGACCCTCCGGCGGGAGCTGGGCTCGGCCGCGGGCACGGCGCTCGCCGCCCTCGCGTGGGGGCGTGACGACCGGAAGGTCGTGCCGCACGCCCCCGACAAGAGCATCGGCGCCGAGGAGACCTTCGCCGCCGACGTCGACGACCCGGAGGTCATCCGCAGGGAGCTGCTCCGGCTCTCCGAGCGGGTGGCCGCCCGGCTGCGCGCCGGAGGCCGTGCGGGGAGGACCGTCAGCGTCAAGCTACGCCGTTCCGACTTCACCACGATCAGCCGCTCCCGGACGCTGCGGGAGGCGACGGACGTGGCGAAGGAGATCTACGCCGCGGCCTGTGATCTTTACCACGCCGCGGGTTTGGAACGGGTGAGGCTCCGCCTGGTCGGGGTCCGGGTGGAGAACCTCCGTCCCGCGGAGTCGGTCTCGCGCCAGCTGGGCCTGGGGGAGCGGGAGGTCGGCTGGGCGGAGGCGGAGCGGGCGATGGACCGGGCGGTCCGCCGTTTCGGAGAAGGTGCGATAATCCCCGCTACCCTGGTACGGCGGGATTTCGACGATCCCGGGACCGTGCCGGAGACCTCGGAACTATGATCGGGCAAGGCGAAGGGGGTTGCTCCAGGGACAGGGTTACGATTCCTGTTCATCATGGCTTGCCCGTGGTTGGACGTTTTCTTTCGTCTACGTCTACAGCCTCGTATTCTGGGGATAACCGACCGCAGGGTGCGGGGCGCCAAATCGGTGTGCACACCTTGTCGACCGTTGCCGTCTACCCCGTCTTGGGGCCGTCCTTGGGAGGCGCCGTGCCGCTGTCTGAGCACGAGCAGCGCCTGCTCGACCAGATCGAGCAGGCCTTCTATGCCGAGGACCCGAAGTTCGCCAACGCGGTGCGGATCAGCGACCCGCGTACTCACTACAAACGTCGGCTGGTCAAGGCATCGATCGGGTTCTTCCTCGGCGTTGTCTTAATGATGGTCGGCGTTGTCGTGCCGCTGTATCCGCTCGGCGTCGGCGGCTTCGTGGTCATGCTCGCCTGTTCACTGTGGGGTCTGTCCAGCTTGAAGCGAATGAAGGGTTCCGGGCCTGACGAAGGCCCACAACTGCGTGGCCAACCCAGCCGACGCACACACAAACCAGGATTCATGGAACGCATGGAAGAGCGCTGGCGGCGTCGCCACGAAGAGCGCTGAGGCAGCGCCTCCTCCCTACGGCAGGTGAATCCCGCTCTTCGCGGAGCCTGGCTCCGCGAAGAGCAAAGAATCGGGAAAATCCCTATTGCTCAGCCCGGCGTGGCCGCAGCCGGATCGACTCCAACCGGTCGAAGGCGTCCAGCAACCCGGTTCCCGCCCGACGCAGTCGCCGCAGGACCGAAGGCGGTGCGAACCTCGCCCGGAACCGCTCCGCCCTGCCCGCCGCCGCCAGCAGCGCCGACCGCACGGTCCGCAGATCGGCGTCCAGCCGTTGCCCGGTGAGGTCCGCGGGGAGCGAGGGCGCGTAGCGAAGCCGCTCCTGAGCCCGGGCGATCCGCTCCAGGGCCTCCGCGGGATCCGCCGCCGGGGACCGTCCCGTACACCGCTCGGCCAGCCGCCGCGCCAGTGAGCGCGGACTCTCGCTCCCCAGGCGGGGGATACCGAGATCGGTGAGCGTGTCGGAGAGCTCGGCCCACACCGTCACCACCATCGCGGGCGAGCCCGGCGCCTGACGCCGTACCCGGCGCCGCCGGAGCGCCCGCTGCGCCACCCGGGCGCCCGCGGGAAGCAGCAGGACGGCCGCCGTCGCGAGGACGCCGGCCCCCGCCCAGGCCCAGGCGCCCAGACCCTCGTCCACGGCGACCGGAGCGCCGACCGGGCGGTTAAGCGCATCCGGATCGCGGTTCTCCCGGTTGTCCGCCGAACCCGGGGTGGGTGCCGCGGAGGGGTCGGTCGAGCCCTGGGACGACGCGCTCTGGTTGTTCGTGGGGCCGCCGGTCACCTCCGGCCTGGTGTAGCCGGGTGTGCTCGCGGTGCCCTGCCCGGTGGAGGGGGTCGGCTCGAACCGCAGCCATCCCGCGCCCTCGAAGTAGAGCTCGGGCCAGGCGTGGGTGTCGCGGGTGCTCACCGCGAAGTTGCCCTGGTTGAAGCTGCCACCGGTGTACCCGACGGCGACCCGTGCGGGGATGCCGAGGACCCGCGCCATGACCGCCATGGCCCCGGCGAACTGCTCGCAGTACCCGGTGCGGCCGCGCATCACGAAGTCGGAGAGCGCCTGGCCGCTCTGCCCCTGGGTCGCCAGGCTGTAGGTGAAGTTGCCCGGCTTGGTGAACCAGTTCTGCAGGGCCACGGCCTTGTCGTACGCCGTCCGCTCCGCCCCGGTCACCTCGCGGGCCTTCTCCTGGATGTCCGCCGGCAGGTCGGGCGGGAGGGCGAGGTACCGCTCGGCCAGCGCCGGGGAGGGCCTGCCCGCGGCCCGCAGTTGCTCCCGGGTGGGCCGTACGTCCAGGCCGACGACCCGGTACCCCAGCCCGCCCGCCTCCTGCTGGGTGGAGAACACCATGAGGGTGCCCGCGTCGGCCCGCCAGTCCCCGTCCGCCTCGACCTCGGTGGGGGGATAGGGCATCGGCAGGAAGCTGAGCTGCTTGACCCGCTCGTCGATGCGGATCCGGGAGTCGATCCGGCCGCGTTGGACGTCCGGTGACAGGCCCTCCGGCGGCGGGAGCGGGCCCTCGCTGATCCGGTCCTCGGCCCTGCCCTGGGGCGGTGTCATGGTCCACTGGGTGCCGTCGAAGACGTCGAGTGAGTAGATGCGCAGGTACCTGGCGATCGAGTCGTTGTTCTGGTACGTCATCACGGTGAGCTCGACCGGGAGGTTGAGGTTGCCGCGCAGGCTGGCGATGGGGTTGGGGAAGGTGACCGTGTTGCCGCCGGGCCCCTCGCCGACCCCGAAGGCGAAGATCGGGTTGGGGGTGAGGGAGGGCAGCATCGCGGGCACCACGACGGCCAGGCCCACCGCGGCCACACCGATGCGCTTCCCGGTCACCGCCAAACGGGTCACGTCGGGTCCGGCGGACCCGGGGTTGCGGCGCAGCAGCACCGGCTTGCCCCACCGGCGGACCCGCTCCCGGCCGTCCACCACGAGCAGGACGACGTAGCCGACCGCGCCGAGGATGAACACCGGCCAGCCGATCGGGGCCGTGCTGATCGCGGCGGGCACGGTGAAGAGCCCGAGCAGGGGGAGGCCGCTGAGGGCGGCCCGGCGCAGCCGTATCGCCAGCAGGTCCACCAGCAGGGCGATGACGCCCACCCCGCCGACGGTGAGCAGGATGACGCCGGGGGAGGCGGGGACGGGCGCCGGATAGTTCTGGATCTCGTCGAAGCCCTTGGCCGCGATCTCGGCCAGCCGGAGCAGCGACGTCGTGGTGGGCACGAAGCCGCCCCACGCCTCTTCGCCCGCGTGGGTGACGGTGAGGTAGAGCAGCAGCGCGATCGCGGCGGGGACCGAGGCGAGGGCGGGGGGGATGGACAGGCGCCCCGCCAGCGTCGCCGTCCCGATCACCACGAGGACGGCGCCGAGGGCGGCGAGGAACCAGTCGGCCCCGTCGATGAGGGGGTACAGCGACAGGGTGACCGCCGTGGTCGCCAGGACGGCGGCAATCGGCAGCTTCATGCGACGATCCTTCCGTGCTGGGCCACCGCAGGCCACGCATCGCTCAGGGACTGACCCGCCGCGAGCCTGACGATCCGCCAGCCCGCGCCGCGGAGCGTCTCCGCCGCCCGGTCGACCGCCTGCGCGGCCGGGCCGACCGCGCTCGGATGGAGGTCCAGCCAGGTGGGCAGGTCCAGCAGGACGGCGACCCCGGTGATCCCGCCGTGCCGGAGCCGGGCGAAGGCGGTGAGCTCGTCGTCGGACAGCGAGCCGAGCACGGCCACGATCAGCCCGTCGCCGCCGCCCTCCTTGAGCGCGGAGACGCCCCGGTCCAGGCTGCGCCCGCCGGACTGCCGGATCAGGGCGAGGTGGTCGAGGAGCGACCAGGCCAGGCTCTGCTCCGGCAGGTGGACGCTCCCCTCGTCGGTGACGTAGCGGAGCCCGAGCCCGTCCTTGGCGAGGTGGACGCCGATGGAGGCCGCGGCCGAGACGGCCGTCTCGAACGAGGAGCCGGCGCCTTCGCCGCCGTGGACCTGCCGCCGGGTGTCGAGGAACAGCGCGCCCCGGCTCTGCCGCTGCTGCTCCTCCCGGCGCACCATGAGTTCGCCGTGCCGCGCGGTGGAGCGCCAGTGGACCCGGCGCAGGTCGTCGCCCTGCCGGTACTCGCGTGGGGCGACGTCGTCGTCCCCGGCGGAGGAGACGGCGCGGGTACGGCTTTCGCCGCCACCGGTCCATTCGCCGGAGAGCCGGGCGGGGGGGAGCGCGACGACGCGGGGCATGACGGTCAGCGAGTCGGTGATGGTGAAGGCGCGGACCAGTTCGACGAGGCCGAACGGGTCCGCGATGCGCACCGAGAGCGGGCCGAGCTGGTAGCGCCCGCGCAGGTCGGAGCGGACCCGGTAGACGATCTCCCGGGCGCCCCGCGCCTCCACCCGGTCCAGCACGAACCGGGGCCGGTTGCCGAGGGCGAAGGGGATCTGGTCCTCGATGAGGAGCAGTCCGGTGGGGAGTCTGGTGACGTTCTCCAGCCGCAGGGTCACCTGGCTCTCGGCGCCGATCTCGACCCGGGCCGGGTCGAGCCGCCGGGCGCAGGACAGGCGGTATCTGGTCCGGGCGACCACCATCATCGCCAGGAGCGGCAGGGCGAGGATGAGGACGGCGATGCGCAGCAGGTCGTGCTCGCCGAGGACGAACGCGCAGAGGAGCGCCGCCGACCCGGCCGCGAGGAAGGAGCGGCCCCGCGTGGTGAGGGCCGCCAGCGCGCCTCTCACTTCTCCGGCACCGGGACGCGGTGGACCAGTTCCGACACGACCTGTTCGGGGGCCCTCCGTCCGGCCTGCGCCTCGGAGCTGGGCAGGAGACGGTGGGCCAGTACGGGCACCGCCAGCTCCTGCAGATCGTCGGGGATCACGTAGTCGCGCCCCTCCAGCGCGGCGTGGGCCCGGGTCGCCCGGAGCAGTTGCAGCGTGGCGCGCGGGGAGGCGCCCAGGCGCAGGTCGGGGGAGTGCCGGGTGGCGGTGACGAGGTCGATCGCGTATTTCTTGATCGCCTGGGAGATGTACACGCCCCGTACGGCCTCGATGAGGCGGCGGACCTGGGCGCCGGTGGCGACGGGCTCCAGCTTGTCCAGGGGTGAGGAGGAGCCGTGCACGTCGAGCATCTCCAGCTCGGCGGCCGGGGAGGGGTAGCCCATGGCGATCCTGGCGGTGAACCGGTCCCGCTGCGCCTCGGGGAGCGGGTAGGTGCCCTCCATCTCGATGGGGTTCTGCGTCGCGATCACCATGAACGGGGATTCCAGCTGGTACGTGGTCCCGTCCACCGTGACCTGCTGTTCCTCCATGCACTCAAGCAGGGCGGACTGGGTCTTGGGGGAAGCCCGGTTGATCTCGTCGCCGACCACGATGCTCGCGAAGACGGGGCCGGGCTTGAACTCGAACTCGCGGAGCTGCTGGTTGTAGGCGCTCACTCCGGTGATGTCGCTGGGCAGCAGGTCCGGGGTGAACTGGATCCGGCGTACCTGACAGTCGATCGACCGGGCGAGCGCTTTGGCCAGCATCGTCTTCCCGACGCCGGGGACGTCCTCGATGAGGAGGTGTCCCTCGGAGAGCAGGACGGTGACGGCCAGCCGGACGACGTCGGGCTTGCCTTCGATCACCGACTCCATCGAGCTGCGGATGCGGTGCGCGGTGGCAGCGAGATCCTCCAGCTGGTCTTCGATGTCGTGGGGTACTGCCACCAGGCCTCCTGGAGGTGCGAAGGTCGGATTCCCACGGCGTGTTCCGGCGACCCGGCCGCGGGGGGATGTCTCCATTGTCAGCTTTGACGGTACGTCGCGGTTGGATTCAGGGCGACTTTGGACAATATTCCGGATAATCATCCCTAGTGTGGACAGTTTCTGAGCATTGCCAGCGCCCCGGCGCACCCGGCCAGGTCAGGGGGCTTCACCGCCCCACTTTTCCCCACCCGTCTTCCCGCGCCCGCGCGCTCCGTCCGGACGGCTCCGTACAGGCCTTTCGATCAAGGCGCTGACCTGCACATTCGCGCTGTGTAGCGAAATGGGCACACACGGTTGTCCCAGGTGGGAGGGGGGTGACTCGTGTGGATGAATACCGCGACACACCGGCGCGCCGAGCGCGCTCCACTTTGCTCCACCTGCTGTGACCTGCGAAAACGCACCCATTTTGGCGTCCAATGCGGCTTAGAATCAGTTGACCGTGGGGAGAAGTGGAGTATGGTGGGGGCCAGTGGAGGACAAGAGGCTGCTGCGTGAGGTGTGCTCCACGAGGCACAGGAGGTGGGGCCGGTGTTTCTCGGCACTCACCAGCCGCGCCTTGACGACAAGGGGCGGCTGTTCCTGCCGGCGAAATACCGTGAGGAGCTGGCGGAGGGTCTGGTGATCACCAAAGGCCAGGAGCGCTGCCTCTACGTCTTCCCCGTAGAGGAGTTTCAGCGCCTTACCGAGGCTCTGCGCACCGCGCCGGTGACCGCCAAGGCGGTCCGGGACTACAGCCGTGTCTTCTTCGCCAGCGCATCCGACGAGGTCCCCGACAAGCAGGGGCGGGTCACGATCCCTTCAGGTCTGCGGGACTATGCCGGGCTCAGCCGGGACTGCGTGGTCATCGGGGCCAACACCCGGCTGGAGATCTGGGACGCGCAGGCGTGGGAGAAGTATCTGGCGCAGCAGGAACAGGCGTTCGCCGATCTCTCTGAGGAGGTGCTGCCAGGGGTCCTTTGAGCAGAGCACTCGTCGGTTTCACGTCGTTCGGCGAGGTCTCCACCCGCACCCGGCCGGCTGATGCACCTTCCCCGGTGTCAGACGGCGACTCACATGGCATGCGGATGGGGACCTGGCTGAGCGGTCTGGAGGGGAAACCGGATTTCCGGCGAGTTGGACGCCAATCCGCGAGTAGGTGTCGAGAGGGGGATTCGACGATGCGTGTTTCCGCTGACGAACGGCACGTTCCGGTGATGCTGGAACGTGTCCTTGAGCTCTTCGCCCCCGCCCTGGATGTGGACGCCCCCGTGCTCGTGGACGCCAACCTCGGGCTCGGCGGGCACGCGGGCGCCCTGCTGGCGGCCCATCCCCGGCTCCGCCTGATCGGCGTCGACCGGGATCCGGCCGCGATCGAGCACTCGACGTCACGTCTGGCGCCGTACGCCGCGCGCGCCGACCTCGTCCAGGCGGTCTCCGACGAGATCCCGGACGTGCTGCGCCGCCTCGGCGTCGACCGCGTGCACGGCGTCCTGTTCGACCTCGGGGTCTCCTCTCCCCAGCTCGACGAGGCCGGCCGGGGGTTCGCCTACTCCTACGACGCGCCCCTGGACATGCGGATGGACCCGGGGCAGGAGCTCACCGCCGAGATCGTGGTCAACACCTACCCACCCGGCGAGCTGGCGCGCGTCCTGCGCGTGTACGGCGAGGAGCGGTTCGCGGCCCGGATCGCCGCGTTCGTCGCCAGGGAGCGCGAGCGGGAGCCGATCACCTCGACCAAACGCCTCGCCGACCTGGTCCGCGAGGCCATCCCCGCGGCGACCCGCCGCAGCGGCGGAAACCCCGCCAAGAGAACGTTTCAGGCGTTGCGCATCGAGGTGAACGGGGAGCTGACCGCGCTGGAGAGCGCGCTCCCCGCCTGCCTGGACGCGCTCGCCGTCGGCGGGCGGGTCCTCGTGCTCGCCTACCACTCCCTGGAGGACCGGATGGCCAAGCAGGTCCTCACAGCACGGACCAAGGACACCAGCCCACCCGGGCTGCCCGTCCCGCTCCCCGGTCACCTGCCGGAGTTCCGGCTGCTGACCAGAGGCGCGGAGACACCCGGCGAGGAGGAGCTGGCTCGCAATCCCCGAGCGGCGTCGGCCCGGTTGCGGGCCGCCGAGCGGATCGGGGACCGGGCCGGTGAGCCGGGAGGGACGAAGTGAATGTCGGTGAGTCAGGCGGAGCGGGAGCGCAGAGATGAGCAGTGACCAGCGGGTAAGGCGGCCACGGGCCACACCGGTGCCCTCCAGGCTGTCCTCTTCGGCGCCTGTGTCCACGCAGGCGCCGCGGACCGTGCGCAAGGTGGACGGCGCCGCGCCGGCGGAGGCGGTCCGCCGCCGGGCCAAGGCGGCCGAATCGGCCGTTCCGGCGGGGTCCGCCACGGCCAAGCCCGTACCGGCCCCCCGGCGTGCACCGGCGAAGGCCCCGGTCAAAGCGGCCGAGGCCCCGGTCACCGCACCCCGGCGACCGCGTCCCGCGTCCTCGCCCCGCCCGGTGGTCGCCCCGCGGCCCGCGCCGGCGCGGGCCCCCGGGGGAACGGCCCCGGCGGGTACGGCCCGCCGGCCGGTCGGCCGGCGCAGGCCCGGCCGGGCGCCGTTCGTCCTGCTCGTGGTCGTCCTGCTCGGCGGCGGGCTGATGAGCCTGCTGCTGCTGAACGTGGTGCTCACCCAGGACTCCTTCCGGCTCACGCAGCTCACCACCAGCACGGCCCAGGTCCAGCAGCAGACCCGCAAGGCGCTGGAGGACATCGCCCGGGCCAGGTCGGCGAACCGGCTGGCCGAGAGCGCCCGCAGGCAGGGCATGCGCGACGGCGGCGATCGGCCGGAGTTCCTGGACGCCGGGTCCGGCGCCGTGCTGCCCAAGTCCGGCCGGCCGTAGCGAGGGAGCAGCGTGGAAGAGTCGGGGGGCCGCGGTCCCGGCCCGGGGCGCGGCAGGCCGCCCGGGCCCCGGCGGCCCACCGCCGGTCCCACCGTCCGGCCCGCACGGGGTTCGGGACGTCCCACCCCGGTGGGGCGGCCCCGGCCGCAGCAGCCACCGCGCGCGCCGGCCACCCCGACGAAGGGCACCCCGCCGCCGCAGCCGCGGCGGCCCGCGGCCGCCCGTACCCCGCCACGGCCCAGGAAACGACGGTTCGCCGAGGTCCGGCTGGGCGATCCGGTACGGCGGATCCGGGTCGCGCTGCTCGTCATGGCGTTCGTCCTGTCGCTCTTCGCCGGCCGCCTGATCCAGATTCAGGGGCTGGACTCCAAGACGCTGGAGGCCCGGGGGCTGGAGTACCGGGAGCGGCTGGAGACCCTGAAGGCGCGGCGGGGCATGATCACCGACGTCAAGGGCAATCCGCTCGCCCTGACCTCCGACGCCCGGGAGGTGTACGTCGACCCCAAGGAGGTGGCCAAGAGCACCAAGCCGGGGGCCGACGAGGTGGCGAGGTTCCTCGCGCAGACGCTGCAGCGTTCGCCCGAGGAGATCCTCGCCAAGCTGAAGAAGACGACCACCCAGTACCAGGTGATCGCCAGAAACGTGGACCCCGCCGTGGGCGCCCAGATCGCCGCCAAGAAGTGGGTCGGGGTGCGCGTCAAGCCGCACTATCGGCGGCTCTACCCGGCGGGTGACCTCGCGGGCGGGCTGGTGGGCTTCGTCAACGCCGCCGGCAAGGGCGCCTCGGGGCTGGAGCTCCAGTGGAACGACGTCCTCGCCGGCAAGGACGGGAAGCAGACCGTCGAGGCCGGGCAGCTCGGCGAGAGGATCCCGTTGACCCGCAGCGCCCGCGAGGCCCCGGTCCCCGGCAAGGACCTCCGGCTGACCATCGACGGGGACATCCAGTGGGCCGCCCAGGAGGCGCTCGCCGACCAGGTGAAGCGGACCGGGGCCAAGAGCGGCAGCATCGTCGTCATGGACGTGCGGAGCGCCGACCTGCTGGCGGTCGCCAACGCCCCCGAACTCGACCTGGAGGCGTGGGAGGAGGCGCCGGAGGCCGACCGGACCAGCCGGGCCGTGACCGACGTCTTCGAGCCGGGCAGCACCAACAAGGTCATCACCGCGGCGGCGGCGCTGGAGACCGGGGTCGCGCGTCCGGACAGCGTGATGCGCGTCAGGGACAGGATCAGGTGCGCGGACCGGGTGCTCAAGGACGCCCACGCGCACAAGCCGGAGAACCTCACCTTCTCCGGGGTGCTCGCCACCTCCAGCAACGTCGGCACGGTCATGGCCGCCAACCAGGTGGGCAGCGAGGGACTCCACCGGTTCCTGCGCGCCTTCGGCTTCGGCGACCGGACCGGCGTCGGCTACCCCGGCGAGGCCGACGGGCTCCTGCCCGCGCCCCAGACCTGGTCGGGCAGCCAGCGGTGCACGGTCTCCTACGGCCAGGGCGTCGCGGTGACCGCGTTGCAGATGGCGAGCGTCTACCAGACCATCGCCAACGGCGGGGTACGGCTGACGCCGAACCTGGTGGCCGGGACCACCGGGGAGAACGGCGAGTTCGTCGCGGCGGAGCGGCCCGAGGGGGTCCGGGTGGTGAGCGAGCGCACGGCGCGGGAGCTCTCCCTCATGCTGGAGGCGGCCACCACCCAGGGAACCGGGGCCCGGGCCCAGGTTCCCGGGTACCGGGTGGCCGGCAAGACCGGTACGGCGCAGCGGTGGGACTCCGAGTGCCGGGGCTACTGCGGCTACACGGCGACCTTCGTCGGCTTCGCGCCGGCGGACCGGCCCAGCGTGGTGGCCTTGGTGGTGCTGCAGGCGCCGAGCAACGGATACTACGGCGGCGACATCGCGGCCCCGGTGTTCAAGCGGGTGATGTCGTTCGCGTTGAAGTCCCGCAAGGTTCCACCCACCGGCACCACGCCGCCACAGGTGCGCATTCGCGCCGACGGGTGACGAGTACGGGTACGCTCTCGCCGTGCAGCCCCCAACGCCTTCGACGACACTCCGGCCTTCGACGCCGCCGGTCCGGCCGCTCGCCGGTCTCGCCGGTCTGCTCGGCCTGCCGGAGTCACCACGCGGCGAGATCACCGGGATCACCATCGACTCCCGCCGGGTCCAGCCCGGGGATCTCTACGTCGCGCTGCCCGGCAACACCGCGCACGGCGCGGAGTTCTCCCGCGACGCCCTGAACGCCGGCGCCGCGGCGATCCTCACCGATCCCGCCGGCGCCGACATGGCGGCCGCCACCGGGCTGCCGGTGCTGACGACGCCCGATCCCCGGTCGGTCCTCGGCCGGGTGGCCGCGTGGATCCACGGCGACCCGGCCGACGGCCTGGTGCTGATCGGGGTGACCGGGACCAGCGGCAAGTCCACCACCACCTTCCTGCTGGAGGCCGGACTCCGGGCCGCCGGGCACACCACCGGCCTGGTCGGCGGGGTGGAGATCAGGGTGGGCGACCGGCGGCTCGACAGCGGGCTCACCACACCCGAGGCGACCGACCTGCACGCGTTGTTCGCCCTGATGCGGGAGGAAGGGGTGACCGCGGCCGCGATGGAGGTGTCCAGCCACGCCCTCGCCATGGGCCGGGTGGACGGGGTCCACTTCGACGTCGCGATGTTCACCAACCTCTCCCAGGATCACCTGGACTTCCACCGGGACCTGCAGGAGTACTTCGAGACCAAGGCGAGGCTGTTCCGTCCCGAGCGGGCCCGGGTCGGCGTGGTCAACGTTGACGACGTGCACGGACGGGACCTCGTCGCCCTGTCCCGCATCCCGGTCACGACGTTCTCCGCCCTGGGCGCCGCGGACGCGGACTGGCGGGCCGAGGACGTGCGGATCGACGCGGACGGGGGTGCCTTCCGGGTCGTGGGGCCGGGGGGCGTCGAGGCGGACGCGACGGTCCGGCTGCCCGGCCCGTTCAACGTGGCCAACGCACTCGGCGCGATCGTCGCCCTGGTGGAATCCGGCATCACCCTGCAGAGCGCGGTCCACGGTGTGGGTACGCTGGCCGGTGTCCCCGGCCGCATGGAACGGGTGGACGAGGGACAGGCGTTCCACGCGATCGTCGACTACTCCCATAAGCCGGGCGCGGTGGATTCGGTGCTCCGGGCCCTGCGCACGGTCACGGCCGGGCGGTTGATCATCGTTCTCGGCTGTGGCGGCGACCGGGACCGGGGAAAGCGCCCGTTGATGGGGGAGACCGCGGTGCGGTTGGCGGACATCGCCATTCTCACCAGCGACAATCCCAGAACCGAGGATCCGCTGCACATTCTCGCCGCCATGATGGAGGGGGTGCTGAAGGTGCAGCAGGCCGATCGGGGGCACGTGGTCGTCGAGCCGGATCGGGCCGAGGCGATCGCTCTGGCGGTCGGCCGGGCGAGGCCGGGGGACGTCCTGGTGGTGGCAGGAAAGGGACATGAGCGCGGGCAGTACGTCCAAGGGGAGGTGCTCCCCTTCGACGACCGGCAGGTCGTCCGGGAGGCGATCCGCCGCCATATCGAGGAGAACGGGGAGAATCAGTGATCCCGCTGACGCTGGGCCGGATCGTCGAGATCACTTCGGGCGCGCTCGCCGGTACGGCGGACCCGCACGCGACGGTGACCGGACCGGTTGTGATCGACTCCCGTGAGGCGGCCCCGGGGACGCTGTTCGCGGCGATCAAGGGCGCCAGGGTCGACGGTCACGACTTCGCCGAGCAGGCGTACCGGGTCGGCGCGGCGGCCGTACTCGCCTCGCGGCCCCTGGAGTGCGAGGGGGCCGAGGCGATCCCCACGGTGATCGTCGGCGACGTGGTGCGGGCGCTCGCCGACCTGGCGACCGCGGTCGCCCGTGAGCTGCCCCGGACCACCGTGCTGGGGGTGACCGGCTCCGCCGGCAAGACCTCGACCAAGGACCTGATCGCGCGGCTGACCAGGCGCATGGGGGACACGGTGTCGCCGCCGGGGTCGTTCAACAACGAGATCGGCCACCCGCTGACCGTGCTCCGGGCCGAGGCCGGCACCCGCTTCCTCGTGCTGGAGCTGAGCGCCCGCGAGACCGGGCACATCGCCCACCTCACCCGGATCGCGCCCCCGTCCGTCGGGATCGTGCTCAACGTGGGGACCGCGCACCTGGGGATCTTCGGCGGGAAGGAGGCGATCGCCCAGGCCAAGGGGGAGCTGGTCGAGGCGCTGCCCGCCACGGGCACGGCGATCCTCAACGCCGACGACCCGCTGGTCCGCGCGATGGCCGACCGGACCCGGGCGCGGGTCCTCCTCTTCGGCCGCGCGGTGGACGCGGCGATCCGGGCCGAGCAGGTGACGATCGACGACCGGGCCCGGGCCTCCTTCACCCTGGCGACCCCCTCCGGCTCCGCCCAGGTGCGGCTGCGCCTGTACGGCCCGCACGCGGTGGGCAACGCGCTCGCCGCCGCGGCGGCCGCCTACGAGCTCGGGATGCCGCTGGCGACCATCGCCGAGGTGCTCTCCGAGGCCGAGCCGGAGAGCCGGTGGCGGATGGAGGTGCGCGAGCGCCCCGACGGGGTGGTCGTGGTGAACGACGCCTACAACGCCAACCCCGACTCGATGCGCGCCGCGTTCGAGGCCCTGGAGGCCCTCTCCGCGGGACGCAGGAGGTTCGCCGTGGTCGCCGCCCTCAGCGAGCTCGGCGACCACGGTCCGGAGCTGAACGAGGGCGTCGGGCGGCTCGCGGTACGGCACGGCCTGGCCGGGCTGGTGGTGGTCGGCGCGAACGCCGAGCCGGTGCTGCGCGGCGCCCGGGGGATTCCGGCGATCCACGTCCCCGATGTGGAGTCGGCGGTCGCCGAGCTCGCCCCCCGGTTGCGCGAGGGCGACGCCGTGCTGGTGAAGGGCCCCCGCGCGATGGGGCTGGAACGGGTCGCCGAGGCGCTCACGGGAGGCGACCGATGAGGGATATCCTCGTCGCCGGGGCGGTGGCGCTCTTCATCGCCCTGCTCTGCACACCGCTCGCGATCCGGCTCTTCTCCCGGCGGGGCTACGGCCAGAACATCCGGGACGAGGGCCCGTCGGGGCACCACGAGAAACGCGGTACCCCCACGATGGGCGGCACCGTCATCATCGTCGGGGCGCTGATCGGGTACGCGGTCGCCCACCTGGCCACCTGGACCCCGCCGACCGTCTCGGCGCTGCTGGTCCTGTTCCTGATGACCGGCCTCGGGCTGGTCGGGTTCCTGGACGACTTCATCAAGATCTACAAACGGCGGAGCCTGGGCCTGCGCAGCGGGGCCAAGTTCACCGGCCAGGTGATCATCGGTGTGATCTTCGCGGTCCTGGTGGTCAGGTTCCCCAACGGGTACGGCACCACCCCGGCCATCGCCTCGATCTCCTTCCTCCGCGACTTCCTCCCCATCGGCCTCCCGCTCTTCATCGTCTGGACCCTGCTGTTCATCGCGGGCTTCTCCAACGCCGTCAACCTCACCGACGGACTCGACGGCCTGGCCAGCGGGGCCGCCTGCATGACGCTGGGCGCCTACGTCCTGGTGGGCAACTGGCAGCTCCGCAACGGGTGCGCCCCCGACGGTCTCGGCGACAACTGCTACTGGGTCCGCGACCCCCTCGACCTGGCGGTGGTCGCCGCGGCGGTCCTCGGCGCCTGTTTCGGCTTCCTGTGGTGGAACGCCCCGCCCGCGAAGATCTTCATGGGGGACACCGGCTCCCTCGCCATCGGCGGCGTCCTGGCCGGGCTCGCCATCACCACCCGGACCCAGCTCCTCCTGATCGTCCTCGGCGGGCTCTTCGTCATCATCACCCTCTCGGTGATGATCCAGGTGGGCTCGTTCAAGATGACGGGCCGCCGGGTATTCAAGATGGCCCCCCTCCAACATCACTTCGAGCTCTCCGGATGGGCGGAGACCACGATCGTGGTGCGCTTCTGGCTGATCGCGGCGATGTGCATCGCGCTCGGTCTCGGAATCTTCTACGTCGAATGGATGCCCAAACCGTGAACGTGAACGGCTCCCGGATCTGCGTCGCGGGGCTCGGGGTGTCGGGTACGGCCGCGGCCCGGGTCCTGGCCGAGGCCGGCGCCGAGGTGACCGTGGTGGAGTCCCGGCGGGGCGAGGCCGAGCGGGAGCGGGCGGGCGAGCTCGCCCGCCTCGGGGTACGGGTGCGCTTCGGCGACGTGGAGACCGCGCCGCCCGGCACCGAGCTGATCGTCACCTCGCCCGGGTGGTCCCCGGCGAGCCCGCTGCTGCGCGGGGAGATCCCGGTGATCGGCGAGGTGGAGCTGGCCTGGCGGCTCCGGCCGGAGAAGGCCGCGCCCTGGCTCTGCGTCACCGGCACCAACGGCAAGACCACGGCCGTGCGGATGCTCGCCGCCATGCTGACGGCCGCCGGGCACCGGGCTCTCGCCGTGGGCAACGTGGGCACCCCGATCGTCGAGGCCGTCCACGGGGATCACGACGTGCTCGCCGTCGAGCTCTCCAGCTTCCAGCTGCACTGGTCCGCCACGCTCGCGCCGCACGCGTCGGCCGTCCTCAACCTCGCCCCCGACCACGTCGACTGGCACGGCTCCGTCGAGGCGTACGCGGAGGCCAAGGCGCGGGTCTTCGAGCGGGCCGGGCATGTGGTCCACAACGCCGACGACACGTGGTCGAGCCGCCTCGCCGAGCCCTACCGGGGGAGCGGCGCCCAGGTGGTCGGCTGCACCCTCGCGGTGCCCCGGCCCGGGCAGTTCGGGATCGTGGAAGACCTCCTCGTCGACCGTGCCTATGTGGAGAACCCGGCGGAGAACGGCACGGAGATCGCCACCTTCGCCGACATCCGCCCGCTCGCCCCGCACAACGTCGCCAACGCGCTGGCCGCGGGGGCGCTGGCGCGATCCTTCGGGGTTCCCCCCGACGCGATCGCGCTTGGGTTGCGGGGGTTCGTCCCCGACCCGCATCGGATGGCCGCGGTCGGCCGGGCCGCGGGGCTGGACTGGGTGGACGACTCCAAGGCGACCAACCCGCACGCCGCCGCGGCCTCCCTGGCGGCCTACCCCTCGATCGTGTGGATCGCGGGCGGCCTCATCCGCGGCGGCGGGTCCGACCTGGACGACGTCGTCCGCCGGGCCGCTCCCCGGCTCCGGGCCGCGGTGCTGATCGGTACGGACCGGGCAAAAATTCATGAGTCTCTCGCGCGACACGCGCCCGATGTCCCCGTGATCGAGCTCGCCGAGACCGACACTTCTGTCATGGATCGCGTCGTGACCGAGGCCGTACGGCTCGCCGCCCCCGGCGACACAGTCCTGCTCGCCCCCGCGGCGGCGTCGCTCGACATGTTCACCGACTACAAAGCCCGGGGGGAAGCCTTCGCCGCGGCCGTCCGCCGGCTTCCATGAGGGCGGGGGACGGGTCCGGGAAGACCGCCGCCACCGCCAAGACCGCCGCACGGCCCAAGGCCTCGCCCGCGTCCGCGACGCGCCTCGCGAACCCCGCCGAGGCGCTCGGCGGGCAACTGGCGGCGGTACGGGAGCTGCTCGGCCGTCCGCTCACCTCCTACTATCTGGTGATCGGCTGCGGCAGCCTGCTGCTCGCGCTCGGGCTGATGATGGTCCTCTCCGCCTCCAGCGTGCACGCCCAGCAGACCTGGGGCACGCCGTTCGAGCTCTTCGGGCGGCAGGCGATCTCGGTGTCCGTCGCCCTGCCGGTGATGTGGTTCTGCGCCCGGGCCTCGCCCCGCTTCTTCCGCCTGGCGGCCTACCCGCTGATGGCCATGGCGATCATCGGGCTTACCCTGGTGCTGTTCATCGGCAGCGAGGAGTTCGGCGCCCAGCGCTGGATCTACCTCGGGCCGCTCAACTTCCAGCCGTCCGAGCCGGCCAAGCTGGCGCTGCTGCTGTGGGGCGCGGACCTGCTGGCGCGCAAGGAACGGCAGGGCACCCTCAAGGAGTGGCGGCACCTGCTCATCCCGTTGATGCCGGGTGTGGTGCTCATGGCCATCCTGGTGATGGTGGGCCGCGACCTCGGTTCGACGATCATGCTTCTGCTCATCTTCCTCGCCTTGCTCTGGGTGGTCGGCGCGCCGATGCGGCTGTTCGGCGGAATGGTGGGCGTCGCAGGCTCCGCCACCGTCATCATGATCATCCTTGAGCCGTTCCGCCTGAGTCGGATCCAGGGGTGGCAGGATCCGTGGAAGTACGCCTCCTCCGACGGCTTCCAGCTGGTCCAGGGGCTGATGGCGATGGGCTCGGGCAAGTGGTTCGGCCGGGGGCTCGGCGCGAGCCGGGCGAAGTGGAACTACGTGCCGCACGCGGAGACCGACTTCATCTTCTCCATCCTCGGCGAGGAACTCGGGCTGCTCGGCACCCTGGTCGTCGTCGGGCTCTACGGCCTGCTCGGCTACGCCGGGCTGCGGATCGCGGCCCGGGCCGACGACACCTTCGTCCGTCTCGCCGCCGCCGCGGCCACCGCGTGGATCACCGGCCAGGCCATCGTGAACATCGGTGCCGTCATCGGCCTCCTCCCGATCACCGGAATCCCGCTCCCCCTCGTCTCCTACGGCGGGTCGGCGCTCTTGCCCACGCTCGCCGCACTCGGCATGCTGCTGTCGTTCGCCAAGCGCGAGCCCGGGGCGCAGGCCGCTCTTGACGCTCGTGGACCCGGACCGCTGGCTCGGGCTCTAAGCTGGCTTGGCGTGAGAACCGGGAAACCACGGATTCCCGGGGCTCCTCAAGACCCGAGATCTGCGAACGCGAAGGGACCGAGATGAGAGTGGTCCTCGCCGGTGGCGGCACCGCCGGCCATATCGAACCGGCGCTGGCCCTCGCCGACGCTCTGCGCCGGGAGGACCCAAACATCGGCATCACCTGCCTCGGCACCGAGCGCGGCCTGGAGAGCCGCCTCGTCCCCGGCCGGGGTTACGAGCTGGCGCTGATCCCCGCGGTGCCGCTGCCCCGGGCGATCACCCCGCGCCTGCTGACCGTCCCGGGCCGGCTGGCCAGCGCCATCAACGCGGCCTCCCACGTCCTGGACCGGGTCCGGGCCGACGTGCTCGTGGGCTTCGGCGGCTACGTGGCCACCCCCGCCTACCTCGCGGCCCGGCGCCGGGACGTCCCGCTGGTGGTGCACGAGGCCAACCCGCGGGCCGGCCTGGCCAACCGGCTCGGCGCCCGGCTCACCGAGCACGTCTTCACCGGTCACCCCGACGCGGCCCTGCCGCGCGCCGAGTACATCGGCATCCCGCTCCGGGAGCAGATCGTCTCGATGGACCGGTTCTCCCTCGGGGACAAGGCCCGGTCCTACTTCGGGCTGGAGTCCGACCGGCCCACCCTGCTGGTCTTCGGCGGCTCCCAGGGCGCGCGCACCCTCAACCAGGCGATGGTCGACGCCGCCCCCCACCTGCGCCGGGCCGGGATCCAGGTCCTGCACGTCATCGGGCCCAAGAACACGGTGGACAACGAGCCGCCCGAGGGCGACCCGCAGTACGTCGTCCTCCCGTACGTGGACCGGATGGACCTGGCCTACGCCGCGGCCGACTTCGCGCTCTGCCGGAGCGGCGCGATGACCTGCGCCGAGCTCACCGCGGTCGGGCTGCCTGCGGCGTACGTGCCGCTGCCCCACGGCAACGGCGAGCAGCGGCTCAACGCGCAGCCGATCGTCGCGGCGGGCGGCGGCCTAATGGTCGACGACGCCGACCTCACCCCGGAGTGGATCATCGCCAGTCTCCTGCCCCTCCTCTCGGACCTGGACAGGGTCGCCGCGATGTCGGACGCGGCCCTGCGCATGGGCCGTCGCGACGCCGACGTCGTGCTCGCCCGCAAGGTGCTGTCGATCGTGAGGAGCAGGCGCGGATGAATTCGGGGCGGGGGGCGACCCGATCGGCGGACGAGCTGGGGCGGGTGCACTTCATCGGAATCGGCGGGGCCGGGATGTCGGGGATCGCCCGCATCCTGATCAAGCGGGGCGTGCCCGTCTCGGGGAGCGACTCCCGGGGCTCGCAGATCCTCGCGGACCTGCGCTCGATGGGCGCCAGGGTCGAGGTGGGGCACGCCGTCTCCCACATCAGGAACGTGGACACGGTCATCGTCTCGACCGCCATCCGGGACTCCAACCCCGAACTCGGCGAGGCGCTCCGGCAGGGGCTGCGGGTGCTGCACCGGGCCGCCGCGCTCGCCGCCCTCATGGAGGGCCGGCGCGGGATCGCCGTCGCGGGCACCCACGGCAAGACCACCACCACCTCGATGCTCACCGTGGCCCTGCAAAAGTGCGGGGTCGACCCGTCCTACGTGGTGGGCGGGCAGCTGGTCACCACCGGGCTGGGGGCGGACGAGGGCACCGGGGACGTCTTCGTCGCGGAGGCGGACGAGAGCGACGGCTCCTTTCTCATGCTCACTCCGGAGATCGCGATCGTCACCAACGTCGAGGCCGACCATCTCGACAACTACGGGGAGCCCCAGGCGGTCCACGACAGCTTCGCCCGGTTCGTCGACCGGGTCTCCGCGACCTTGGTGGTCTGCGCCGACGACCCGGGTGCCGCCGCGCTGATCGCCCCGGCCCGGGCCAAGGGCCTGACCGTGATCACCTACGGGGAGTCCGCCGGAGCCGACTACCGGGTGACCGGGATCGTCCCCAACGGGTTCGGGGTAACCTTCACGGTCGAGGGGCACGGCACGCTGAGGCTCTCGGTGCCGGGGCGGCACAACGCGGTCAACGCGACCGCGGTCGTCGCGACGGCCCTCGCCCTGGGGTTCGGCTTCGAGGCGGTGGCGAGCGGGCTCGCCGCGTTCACCGGCGCCAAGCGCCGCTTCGAGCTCAAGGGCTGCGCCGGGGGCGTCTCGGTCTTCGACAGCTACGCGCACCACCCCACCGAGCTCGCGGCCGACCTGCGGGCGGCGCGGGACGTGGCGGTGGGGGACGGCGCGGGGACGGGCCGGGTCATCGCGGTCTTCCAGCCCCACCTCTACAGCCGCACCCGGTTCTTCGCCGCCGAGTTCGGCGCCGCGCTCGGCCTCGCCGACGAGGCGATCGTGCTGGACGTGTACGGCGCCCGCGAGGATCCCGAGCCCGGGGTCTCGGGGGCGCTGATCGCCGAGCGGGTGCCGCACGGCCGGGTGGTCTACGCTCCGGCGACGACCGAGGTGCCCCGCCTGGTGGCGGCCCGGGCGCGCCCGGGCGACATCGTGCTGACGATGGGGGCGGGGGACGTCACCGAGCTCGGCCCCAAGATCGTGGTCCTGCTCGAAGAGCGCGGATGAACTGGAAGGCCGCGGTTTCCGGCCTGGCGGCGGCGGCGCTGCTCGGCGGCGCGGCCTGGGTGCTGCTCGTCTCCGATGTGGTGGGGGTGGCCAGGATAGAGGTGGTCGGTCGGGATCGGCTGCCGGAGAGCCAGGTGGTCGCCTCGGCGGGGGTTCCGCTGGGCTTCCCCATGCTCCGCCTGGACCTCGACGACCTGGAGCGCAAGGTGAAATCGATCAAGCAGGTGGAGACGGCGGAGATCGTCCGCGAGTGGCCCGGAACCCTCCGGATCAGCATCAAGGAGCGGGTTCCGCTGGTCATGGCCGAGATCGCGGGCAGGTTCGTGCAGATCGACCGGCACGGTGTGGCGGTCGAGATCACCGCCACCTCCCCGGAGCGGCGGCTGCCCCGGCTGAACGTCGCCCGCATCGGTCCGGACGACCCCGCCACCAAGTCCGCGCTGACCGTGCTGAACACGCTCCCGGACGAGATCGTCCGCCGGCTCTCCGCGCTGGAGGCGCCGACCCCGGAGGGGGTGACCCTGCGGTTCACCGACGGCAGGTCGGTGATCTGGGGCGGACCCGAACGGGCCGCGGAGAAGCTGAAGGCTCTCTCGGCGTTGTTACGGCTCCGCGGGACGATCTATAACGTAAGCTCTCCGGGGGCGGTGAGTGTCAAATGAGCCGCTCGCGGGACGAGACGCAAATCAGACAGGACGCGACACGCCGGGTCGCATTGTGCGAGGTTAGTTGACCCTGGGGAGGCGCAACCCTACTGTCCCTATCAATCCTCAGGTTGACATAACTCTAAATCTCAACTTGAGGGTGAGGGTTTCTCGCGCCCGAGAATCCGGAAGTTAGCGATCGGAAAGGCCCTTCGTCGTGGCAGCACCGCAGAACTACCTCGCGGTCATCAAGGTCGTCGGTATCGGCGGCGGCGGCGTCAACGCCGTCAACCGAATGATCGAGGAAGGCCTGAAGGGTGTTGAGTTCATCGCCATCAACACCGACGCCCAGGCCTTGCTGATGAGCGACGCCGACGTCAAGCTCGACGTGGGGCGGGAGCTCACCCGCGGGCTCGGTGCGGGCGCCAACCCCGAGGTCGGGCGGAAGGCCGCCGAGGACCACCGGGAGGAGATCGAGGAGGTCCTCCGCGGGGCCGACATGGTCTTCGTCACCGCGGGTGAAGGCGGCGGGACCGGCACCGGAGGCGCCCCCGTGGTCGCCAACGTCGCGCGTTCGCTCGGCGCGTTGACCATCGGCGTGGTGACCCGGCCGTTCAGCTTCGAGGGACGCCGCCGGGCCAACCAGGCGGAGAAGGGCATCGAGATCCTCCGCGGCGAGGTCGACACCCTCATCGTCATCCCGAACGACCGCCTGCTCTCGATCTCCAACCGACAGGTGAGCGTGCTCGACGCCTTCAAGGCCGCCGACCAGGTCCTGCTCTCCGGTGTGCAGGGGATCACCGACCTCATCACCACGCCCGGCCTGATCAACCTGGACTTCGCCGACGTCAAGTCGGTCATGTCGGGGGCGGGCTCGGCGCTCATGGGCATCGGCTCGGCCCGGGGCGACGACCGTTCGGTGGCCGCCGCCGAGATGGCGATCTCCAGCCCGCTGCTGGAGGCGAGCATCGACGGCGCCAAGGGCGTGCTTCTCTCGATCTCCGGTGGCTCGGACCTCGGCCTGTTCGAGATCAACGAGGCGGCCCAGCTCGTCTCCAACGCCGCTTCGATCGACGCCAACATCATTTTCGGTGCCGTGATCGCCGACGAGCTCGGCGACGAGGTCCGGGTGACCGTGATCGCCGCGGGCTTCGACGAGGACAACGGCAACGAGCGTTCCGACGCCAGGACCGAACCCCAGCCGGCGCAGTCGCAGGCGGTGAGCGCGCCGACTCCGGCGGCCCCCGCCAAGTCGCCCGCCTTCGCCCCGGCCCGCCCGTCGGCCGCCGCGACCCCGCAGGCCAGGACCGAGACGCCGGCCGCCCCGGTGAGTGCGCCGGTGGTCGCCGCCTCCCCGGCCTCCTCGACCCGCCCGCCGGCCACCCCGTCCGCGAGCGCCACCCTGGCCGTCTCGGCGGCCGCGGTGAGCGCGGCTCCGCCTGCCACGGCACCCTCCCTCGCCTCCGCCGCCGGTGCGCCCGCGCCCGGTCAGGCGGCGCCGTCGCCCGCCCCGGTCACGCCGGTCACGCCCGCCTTCGGTGACGGGCAGGCGCGGGAGCGCGACACCTCGCCGGTGCGTGAGGTGGGGCGGGACACGCCCAGGGAACCGCTGCGGGACTCCGCCCGGGAGGGCGGCGTCGCGTCGTCGGCCTTCTCCGGGTTCGGCGGCTCGGATCAGCCCGTCACCTCCACCACGGCTTCGGTGCAGCCGCTCACCCCGCGGGGGGCCGCCGCCCGCCGGAGCCCGGTGGTCTTCGAGGAGGACGACGAGCTGGACGTCCCGGACTTCCTCAAGCCCAACTCCGAGCCGGGCCGATAAGTGGGGCTGGTTTTCCACTTGGGGTGAGGTTTCTCCACCTGGTCCAGGTGGGGGGACCGCGTCCGGATCGGAGGCCGCGACCGTGCACGATAGAGATGTGACTGATCTATCGCGGTATGAGCAGATTGCGGCAAATCTCACAATTGTTGAGAAGCAGATCGTGGAGGCGTGCGCGGCCGCCGGGCGCGACCGGGGTGAGGTGACCTTGATCGCCGTCACCAAGACCTACCCGGCCTCCGACGTCGCGGTGCTCGCCTCGCTCGGGGTCCGCGATGTGGGGGAGAACCGGGACCAGGAGGCCGCGCCCAAGGCGGTGGACTGCGCCGAACTCCCGTTGACCTGGCACTTCATCGGTCAGCTGCAGACGAACAAGGTCCGGTCGGTGGCCCGTTACGCCGATGTGGTCCACTCGGTGGACCGGATCCGGCTGGTCGAGGCGTTGAGCCGGGCCGTGGCGGAGGCCGGCAGGCCGCCGCTGCGGTGTCTGGTTCAGGTGGCCTTGGACGACGATCCCGCGCGGGGCGGTGTGATCCCGTCCGAGGTTCCCCGGCTCGCCGAGGCGGTCGCCGGGACGCACGGGCTGGTGCTGGCGGGCGTGATGGCGGTGGCCCCCCTGGGCGTGGACCCGGCCGGGGCGTTTGCCCGGCTCGCAGAGGTTTCGGCGGCCGTGACCGGGATCGCGCCGGGGGCCGGTGTGATCTCCGCGGGGATGAGCGGGGACCTCCTTCCGGCGATCGCGCACGGTGCGACACATGTAAGGGTCGGTACGGCGTTGCTCGGCCGTAGAAAGCCCTTCGTCAGGTAATGTCCCTTCACATGGGCTCAGCGGCCCATAAGTGGTCGATCAGCGGAGATCCGCTACCGCGAGAGGACGACGGAGGACGGGCACGAATGGCCGGCGCGATGCGCAAGATGGCGCTCTACCTCGGTCTCGTGGTTGACCACGATGAAAAGCCCGAGGATTACGACGACTACGACGACTACGACGAGCACACGACGGTGCACGACCGCGGGGTGCTCAACCCGGTTGACCCAGACGTCGAAACGGAGTCAGTGGTGCCGTCACCCCGTAACGCCGCGGCTGTGATCGAGCGAAGGCAGAGCGATCTGGCCCGGATCACCACGCTGCACCCTCGCACCTACAACGAAGCCCGTACCATCGGGGAGCATTTCCGCGAAGGAACTCCGGTCATCATGAATCTGACCGAAATGGTTGACAGTGATGCAAAGCGGCTCGTTGATTTTGCGGCAGGTCTCATCTTTGGCCTACATGGCAGCATTGAACGTGTTACCAACAAGGTGTTCCTGTTGTCCCCAGCCAATGTCGAGGTGACTGCGGAGGATAAGGCCCGAATCGTGGAACGCGGGTTCTTCAATCAGAGTTAGAGTTCCAGTATGAACAGTGTCCGGCCGCAGATCCGGGAGTGGCGGCGGGGAGAGGGAGGCGGGACGCGACCGTGACGATCATCAAACAGGTCCTGGTCTTCGTCCTCTACATCTACCTGCTGCTTCTCATCGGAAGGATGATTTTCGAAACGGTGCAGGCCTTCGCCCGGTCCTGGCGTCCCGCCGGGGTCGTGTTGGTGATCGCCGAGGCCACCTACACGGTGACCGATCCCCCGCTGAAATTCCTCCGCCGTTTCATTCCGAACCTGCGGTTGGGTACGGTGGCTCTCGACCTGAGCTTCACCTTCCTGTTCATATTGGTCTGGTTCATGATCCAATTCGTGTCCAACGCGCTCTAATCTGATCGGGTACCGTTCTTCCGGACAGACTCCCAGCGCGCCAAGGAGACCAGCATGCCGCTGACCCCCGCCGATGTGCGGAACAAGCAGTTCAGTACGACCCGGCTAAGGCCGGGTTACGACGAGGAGGAGGTGGACGCCTTCCTCGACGAGGTCGAGGCCGAGCTGGACCGCCTCATTCAGGAGAACGAGGAGCTCCGCGCCAAACTGGCCGAGTGCCTCCGGGGCAAGGTGCCCGGGAACATGGCGGCGATGTCGTCGGCCCCGGTCATCGAGTCCAAGGCGGAGATGCCCGAGCCGATGAAGGCGCCCGACCCCATCCGCCCCCCCGAGCCGGTCGCCCCGCAGCCCATGCCCGTCGGCATGGGGATGCCCCCCGCCGAAGACAACATGGACACCGCGGCCCGGGTGCTCGCCCTCGCGCAGCAGACCGCGGACCAGGCCATCGCGGACGCCCGGCGCGAGGCGGACGAGACGGTCACCCGTGCCCGTCGTGAGGCCGACGACATCCTCGGCAAGGCGCGCCGCCAGGCCGAGCAGATCATCGGTGACGCACGCGGCCGGGCGGAGACCCTGGAACGCGACGCGCAGGAGCGGCACCGCCAGGCCATGGGCTCCCTGGTGCAGAACCGCGAGCAGCTTGAGCGCGAGGTGGAGAACCTGCGCTCCTTCGAGCGGGAATACCGCAGCCGGCTCAAGTCCTACTTCGAGATCCAGTTGCGGGAGCTGGACGCCGCGTCGGCCGACAGCGGTGCCTTCCCCGCGCTGGGCGCCACGATGAAGGGCGGACCGCAGATGGTGCACGCGGACGCACGGGTCGGGCAGCAGCCGGTCACCGGGCCGAACCCGTTCGTCATCGAGCCCGCGCAGCACACCGGCGCCTTCCAGACGGTGGACGTGCCGCCCCACGAAGGCCGGTAGGGTAACGGGTCATTGGTCACATCGCCATAGACCTATGTCTCGGAGCCTCCCGTGATCATTATTAGCGCAGTGTTGGTGTTCGTCGCGATCGGCCTGCTGATCGCCGGTGTCCTGATCACCATGCCGGTCCTGGTGACGATCTCGATCTGGGTGAGCGTGCTCTCCCTGATCTCCCTGCTCATCGGGGTGATCCTGCGACGGCATGAGTTGTTCGGCAGCGGCGCCCAGACGGCCGTTCCCTCGATGCCGGCGTTCCCGACGCTCCCGGCGCAGCCCTTGGGTGCACCGGTGCAGCCGGCTCCGGTCGTGGCACCGGGAGTGCCGAGCCAGGCGTCCGCCGCCGCGGCTCCGGTGCACACGGTGCCGCTGCAGGCGCCCCAGGCGTCCGGACCGGCGGTCACCGCGCCACCGCCCGATCTCGTGGCGCCGGCCTCACCGGCCTTGGCCGGTCCGGCCGTCCGGGAGTCCGGCCATTCCCTCTCCCCCGACGCCATCGTCCTGGTCATCCCGGGGCGGAAGCGCTATCACCTTCGGGGGTGCAGGCAGGTGGTCGGGCGAGATCACGAGGAGCTCACCCACGAGGAAGCGCGCGAAGAGGGTTTCAGCGCCTGCACGACCTGTCTTCCCGACTCCTCTGCGGTGTCCCCGGTGTCACGCCGTACCGTCGCTCCGGACACCGAGTCAACGTCGAACCCACCGGGAGCGCTCTCCGCCGAAGGCGGCCCGGCGACGGACTACGTCGTCGAAGCCGTCGTCGTGGAGGACCGCCCGGCCGACGTCACGGTTTCGCGGCCACCGATCAAGCCGGTGTCGCCCACCGTGCCCGCGCCGGTGACCCAGCCTCTCGCCGTACCACGGCCGTCGGCTCCACCCACGGCCGGCGAAGCCGAGGATTCCGCCTCGCGGGCCCCGGAGGACACGGAGAAGGGGGGGACGACGAGGTCCCCCGCCGAGCAGAGGGTCGTCGTGGCCGGGAAATCGGCCTCGGACGAGACCGTCGCCGTCGTCAAACACAAAGAAGCGGACTCCGGAACGACCGGAGCACCCGAACCTGAGACTTCTGGGGGGAAGCGGGTTTCGGGGGGGAAGAGCAGAGAGGACCGGGACGACCGCGAGGTCGTCAAGGTCATCATCGGGACACGGCGTTTCCACAGTTCCGACTGTCCCTTGATCAAGGGCGCCGACGAATCCGGCATTGAGGCGATGTCGCCGCAGGCCGCCGAGGAGGCCGGGCTCACCCACTGCACGGTCTGCCAGAACGACCGGCAGACCGTGAGTTGAGTGGGACCGCTCCGGCGGCGGGCCGTCAGTAGGCCCGTCGCAGGTGGAAGGTGAGTCCGAGATCACCGTCGCTGAATCTGTGGAGATCCGCTGACACCGGGTCTCCCTCAGTGAAGGAGACGGCGAGCACCTCCTCGGAGATCGCCGCACCACCCGACCGCAGCGCCGCCGTCAGGTCCGCCCCGTCGGCGGTCCACCACACCTCGATGCGGTCGGAGATCGACAGGCCGCTCGACTTCCTGGCGTCCTGAACCAGCCGGATGACGTCCCGGGTGAGCCCCGCCCGCCGCAGTTCGTCGGTGAGGGTGAGGTCGAGGGCGACCGTCTCACCGCCACCCGCCTCGGTGGCCCCCGTCTCCACCGCCCAGCCGCTCAGCGGCTGCTCGGTCACGATGAGGTCGTCCGGCCCGAGCTCCACCGTCCCGGCCGACTCCGTCGCCACCGACACCGTGCCGGTCGCGCGCAACCCGGCGGCGAGGGCGGCGGCGTCCGCGCCGGTGATCGCCGCGGCGACGTCCTTGGTGTTCGACCCGAACCGCCGGCCCAGGGCGCGGAAGTTGGGCTTCACCGTGACGGACACCAGGTCGGCGGAGACCCCGGAGAGGTCCTCGAGCGCGACCACGTTGAGCTCGTCGGCGACGAGCTCGCGGAGCGACTCCGGCAGATCCGGCCAGCCCGGGGCGCCGATGAGGGCGCGGCCCAGCGGCTGCCGCGTCTTGACCCCCGAGGAGGCCCGGGCCGAACGGCCGAGCTCCACCAGACGCCGGACCAGGGCCATCCGCCGGGACAGCTCGGGGTCGAGCAGCGTCTCGTCCACCGTCGGCCAGGACGCCAGATGCACCGAGGCCGGCGCCTCGGGGGAGCGGAGGACGTCCCAGAGGTAGTCGGTGAGGAAGGGCACGAGCGGGGCCATCAGCCGGATCACCGTCTCCAGGCACTCGTACAGCGTCGCGAGCGCGGCGCCGTCGCCCTCCCAGAAGCGGCGCCGTGAGCGCCGGACGTACCAGTTGGACAGGTCGTCCAGGAACTCGGCCAGTCGGCGCCCGGCCCGGGTGCTGTCGAACGTCTCCAGCGCGTCGGTCACCTCACCGACCGTGCGATGCAGCTCGGCCAGGATCCAGCGGTCGATGAGCCGCCGGCCGGCGCGGCCGGGCGCCTCGTCGAGCGCGGCCGGGGTCCATGGGGTGGCGTTGGCGTACAAGGTGAAGAACGACGTGGTGTTCCACAGGGTGAGCAGGATCTTGCGGACCACCTCCTCCATCGCGCCGTGGCCGACCCGGCGCGCCGCCCACGGGGATCCGCTGCACGCCATGAACCAGCGGACCGCGTCCGCGCCGTGCTGATCCATCAGTGGGATCGGCTGCAGCACGTTGCCCAGGTGCTTGCTCATCTTCCGGCCGTCCTCGGCGAGGATCAGCCCGAGGCACAGGACGTTCTCGTAGGAGGACCTGTCGAAGACGAGGGTGCCCACCGCCATCAGCGAGTAGAACCAGCCCCGGGTCTGGTCGGTCGCCTCGCAGATGTACTGCGCCGGGTAGGCCCGGTCGAACTCCTCCCGGTTCCGGTGCGGGGCACCCCACTGGGCGAACGGCATGGCGCCCGAGTCGTACCAGGCGTCGATCACCTCGGGTACGCGCCGGGCCTGCTCCCCGCAGTCGGGGCAGGGCAGGACGACGTCGTCGACGTACGGCCGGTGCGGGTCGAGCCCGGAGAGCTCCCTGCCGGACAGTTCCGACAGCTCGGCCAGCGACCCGACGGCGGTGACGTGGTCGGCGGGGCAGACCCACAATGGGAGCGGCGTCCCCCAGTACCGGGCGCGGGAGAGCGCCCAGTCCACGTTGTTCCGGAGCCACTCGCCGTACCGGCCCTCCTTGACGTGGGCGGGGTACCAGTTGGTCCGCTCGTTCTCCGCCAGGAGCCGGTCCTTGATCTGAGTGGTCCGGATGTACCAGGAGGGGAGCGCGTAGTAGATCAGCGCGGTGTGGCAGCGCCAGCAGTGCGGGTAGGAGTGCTCGTAGGCGAGCGAACGGAACAGGACGCCGCGGTCGCGGAGCTCCTCCACCAGGCGGGCGTCCGCGTCCCGGAAGAAGACCCCGCCCACCAGCGCGGTCTCGGGCCGGAACCGGCCGTCGGGACCGATCGGGTTGACCACGGGCAGCCCGTACCGCTTGCACGTGGCGAGGTCGTCGGCGCCGAAGGCGGGTGCCATGTGCACCAGGCCGGTGCCGTCCTCGACCGTGACGAAGTCCGCCAGGACCACCCGGTGCGCCGCCGAGCCCTCGGGGAATTCGACGAGGTCGAGGGGGCGCGCGTAGGGGGTCCCCTCCAGGTCCCGGCCGAGGATGCGGTCCCGGACGGTCCAGCCTTCCCCGAGGACCTTGTCCACGAGCGGCTCGGCCACTAGGACGGGGGTCTCGTCGTCACGCTCGGCGATCACGTAGACGACGTCGGGGTGCACGGCGACGGCCGTGTTGGAGACGAGCGTCCACGGTGTGGTGGTCCAGACGAGGAGGTCGGCGCCGAGCGACGCGGCGGGCATCCGGACGTACACCGACGGGTCGACGACGGTCTCGTACCCGCCGGGCTGGCCGAGTTCGTGGTCGGACAGGCCGGTGCCGCAGCGCGGGCAGTACGGCGTGATGCGGTGGTCCCGGAAGAGGAGCCCTTTGTCCCAGACCTGCTTGAGCGACCACCACACCGACTCGACGTAGGAGGCGTCCATGGTGCGGTAGGCCTGGGAGAGGTCGACCCAGTAGCCCATCCGCTCGGTGAGCTCCGTGAACGCGTCGACGTGGCGGAGCACCGACTCCCGGCAGCGGGCGTTGAACTCCGCGACGCCGTACGCCTCGATGTCCTTCTTGCCGGAGAGGCCGAGTTCCTTCTCCACGGCGACCTCGACGGGCAGGCCGTGGCAGTCCCAGCCCGCCTTGCGGGGGACGTGGTAGCCGCGCATCGACTTGTAGCGGGGGAAGACGTCCTTGAACACCCGGGCCTCGATGTGGTGGACGCCGGGCATGCCGTTGGCGGTGGGCGGGCCCTCGTAGAAGACCCAGGTGGGGCCACCCGCATTCTGTTCAAGCGAGCGTTCGAAGACTTTGCCGTCGCGCCAGCGGTCGAGCACCTCGCGTTCGACCGCAGGCAGGTCTACCTGCGCGGGGAGCGGGCGAAAATAACCTGACATCGGGTGGACCTCCAGGGACGTTTCCGCGGACCCGGAGGGACGAGGCGCGCACGCCCCGCGGTACCACCCTCCTTGACCACGCGTTCGGACGTGGTCCTCTCGTTGTGTTTCGCCGCAGCCGGTTCTACTGGGTTTCAGGCCGTTCCTCCGGCGGCTCCGGGGTGATGTTCCTTCCGTGCACGTCCCCGGGCTCGCACCAACCCCGGTTCGCTTCGCACGTGGCCTCGGAAGTACTCGTCCCCATCGACGCCTTGCGGTCTTGCGGTGAACCATAACGCAGGACCGGGGCGAATGCTTCCCCTTAACCAGGGGACATGCCAGGCGATGTCCGGACGCGCACCCCGGATTCCGGTACGGGCAGGGGCGGAAAACCCCGGCCCGGGGGTGGGCGGGAGATTGCCGGAAACGAACGAGAGCTTTATCGACGCCGCGGTGGGGACCGGGATGAGACACGCGAGAAACGGGCAGGTCATTTGCTGCCCGGGCATCGGCGACCTAAGCTGCCCGCAGTCTCTCATCGCCGGGTACTTTCACCCGTCTGATCAGCCAGGAGGCCAAGATGGCCGGTATTTCCCCGGTGACCACGGACTGGTCGCAGAAGGAGCTCACCGCTGTGCGGGAGCGCCTTGTCAGAGAGATCGAGGAGCTGCGCCGCGACATCATCCGCGCGGAACTCGAGATCGCCTCCGGGGACAGCAGCGAGGGCGCGGGGGACGACCAGGCCGACGCGGGCGCCAAGACCTACGAGCGCGAACACGAGATCTCGCTCGCCCTCAACGCGCGGGATATGCTGGCACAGAACGAGCGGGCCATCGCCCGGATCGACACGGGCACGTACGGGATCTGCGAGTCGTGCGGCAAGCCCATCGGCAAAGAGCGCCTGCAGGCGTTTCCCAGGGCCACCCTGTGCGTCTCCTGCAAGCAGCGGGAGGAGCGTCGCTGAACACCGGTGAAGCCGCGAGGGCGGACGGAACGGAGATCAAGGAGAACGCCGGCGGGCCGGCGAAGCCGGTGGGCGGACGGCGGATCGCCGTACTCGCGGCCGTGGCCGTGACGGCGTACCTCCTCGATCTGGTGACGAAGATCATCACGGTTCGGCTGCTTGAGGGGCGGGAACCGATCGAGCTCCTCGGCGGGCTGCTCACCCTGCGGGTGATCCGCAACCCCGGTGCGGCCTTCAGCATCGGCACCGGGCTGACCCTCGTGCTCAGCCTGATCGCGATAGGCGTGGTGATCGCCATCGTGCGGACCGCCCGCCGCCTCCGAAGCACCCCCTGGGCGATCAGCCTCGGCCTCCTGCTCGGCGGGGCGCTCGGCAACCTCACCGACCGGATCTTCCGCGCGCCGGGCCCGCTGGAAGGGCACGTCGTCGACTGGATCGAACTCCCGAACTGGCCCGTGTTCAACGTCGCCGACTCGGCCATCGTCTGCGGCGGGATCCTCGCCGTCGTCCTCGCCTGGCGGGGCGTCCAGCTCGACGGGACCCGGGAGACCCGCACCACCTCGCGCCGGAACGAGAACCCCCATGAGTGAACAGCGGTCCCTGCCCCTTCCCGACGGCCTGGAAGGCGAACGGCTGGACGCGGCGCTCGCGCGCCTCTTCGGCTTCTCCCGGACCCGCGCCGCCGAACTCATCGCCTCCGGCGACGTCCTCGTCGACGGCACCTCGGCGCTCAAATCCGACCGGGTCTCCGCCGGGGCCTGGCTTGAGGTGACCCTGCCGCCGCCCGTCTCGGCGCCGGTACCGGTGGCCGAGCCCGTTCCCGGGATGGGGATCCTCTACGAGGACGACGACATCGTCGTCGTCGACAAGCCGATCGGGGTCGCCGCCCACCCGACCGTCGGCTGGACCGGGCCCACCGTCCTCGGCGGCCTGCTCGGCGCCGGTCACCGTGTCGCGACCAGCGGCTCCGCCGAGCGGCAGGGCATCGTGCACCGGCTCGACGCCAACACCACCGGGGTGATGGTGGTCGCCAAGAGCGAGGCGGCCTACAGCAGGCTCAAGCGGGCCTTCAAGGAACGCCGGGTGGACAAGGTCTACCACGCGCTCGTACAGGGGCACCCCGATCCGCTGCGCGGGACCATCGACGCCCCCATCGACCGGCACCCGTCCGGCGACGGACGGTTCGCCGTCGTCGCCGGAGGCAAGCCCTCGGTCACCCACTACGACACGATCGAGGCGTTCCGGGCGGCCTCTTTGCTGGAGATCGGCCTGGAGACCGGGCGCACCCACCAGATCCGGGTGCACATGTCGGCGGTACGGCGGCCGTGCGTCGGCGACCTGCTGTACGGGGCCGACCCGAGCCTGGCCGCCCGGCTCGGGGTGACCCGCCAGTGGCTGCACGCCGTCCGTCTCGGCTTCGAACACCCCGCGACCGGCGAACCCGTCGAGTTCCAGAGCGAGTACCCCGAAGACCTCGCCCGAGCCCTCAAACTGGTCCGCGCCGAATCCTAGAAGCGGGTCAGGCGACCCTCCCCGGGTCGGGGGCGGCCAGCTCGCCGCCGTGCTCGCTCTCGCCGTCGACGGGCGGGTCTTCGGTGGCGCCGCCGCTGCCCGGGTGGTTGGGATCGGGGGTCGTCGAAGGAGCGGGGGTCTCCGTCGGCTCCTGGCTCGGGGTGCTCGACGGCTCGGGGGTGGGCTCCGCCGACGGGGTCGGCGTGGGACGCGGCTGCTCGGGCTCCCGGGTGCGCCAGGTGGGTTCGATCGGCGGAGGGACGTCCACCGACGGAGGCGGCGGAGGCACCTCGGCCGTCGGCTCCTCCTCGGTTTCGGTCACCGAGGGGGTCACGGCGGGCACCGGCGGGCGGGGGGTGGCGACGCCGGTGTCGCGGGTGGCCATCCAGGCGCCCACCCCGAGGATCACCGCCACCAGGGTCACGGCCGAGGCGACCAGGAACAGGTGCACGCGGGACAGCCCGGTCCCGCTTTCCGGGCGGGCGGCGGGCGCCGTACCGGTGTGCGGGATGGCGGCGGCCCACACCGCGCCGGTGGAGACGGGGCTCCCGGCGGGCGGGACGGCGGCCACCGGCCGTACCGGATCCAGGTCGAGGGCGGTCACCGGGTCCGGGGCGGTCGGCTCCGGCCGGGGGTTCTCGGCGGTCTTGGGGATGTGACCGTCGGCGGGGGCCTCGGCGGCGATGCGCTCCAGCATGAGCCGGACCTGGTCGGGGGGGAGCCGTTCGGCGGGTTCCTTGCGGAGCAGCCCGAGCAGGACGTCGGTGAGGGCGCCGGCCCTGGTGATGGGCTCGGGAGGGTCGTGGATGACCGAGGCCATGGTGGGGATGGCCGAGCCGCGTTCGAACGGCGGGCGGCCTTCCACCGCGGCGTACAGGGTGGCGCCGAGCGACCACAGGTCGGATTCGGGTTTGGCCTGGCCGCCCAGCGCCCGTTCCGGGGCGATGTAGGAGGGCGTGCCGACGAGTGTCCCGGTCCGGGTGACCGAGGGGTCGCCCTCGAGGGTGGCGATGCCGAAGTCGGTGA
Organism: Rhizohabitans arisaemae; assembly: GCF_025996515.1. Taxonomy (GTDB): domain Bacteria; phylum Actinomycetota; class Actinomycetes; order Streptosporangiales; family Streptosporangiaceae; genus Rhizohabitans; species Rhizohabitans arisaemae. The sequence continues at coordinate 830,455 of NZ_BLRH01000009.1, read as the reverse complement.
GGACGACCCGCCCGTCGTCGGCGATGAGGACGTTGCTCGGTTTGACGTCCCGGTGGAGCACCCCGAGGGTGTGCGCGGTGCGCAGCGCCGACAGGAGGGTCAGTCCGATCTGCGCCACCCGCCAAGGGGGGAGCGGCCCGTCCTGGCGGGTCACCTCGGCCAGGCTGCGCGACGGGATGAGGGCGAGCACGATCCAGGGCCGCCCGTCCTCCTCGACCATGTCGAAGACGGCGGCGACCGCGTGGTGGCTGACCCGGCCGGCCGCGCGGGCCTCCCGGATCGTGCGCTGGGTGAAGACCTCGCGTTCGGCGTCACTGAGCTCCCGGGGGAGGATGACCTCCTTGACGGCGACGTCACGTCCGAGAAGCTCGTCGACGGCACGCCAGACGGTGCCCATCCCGCCCCGGCCGAGCGGTTCGACGAGCCGGTAGCGCCCGGCGAGTAGGCGCTGCTGGGTCATGCGCTATCCACCTGTTCCTATGAGGCGCAGCCCGGCGGCGACGGCTGCGGCGACGGCGAGGACGACGAGAAACGGAGCCCGGAGGACCAAGGCGAGAACGGCCGCGCCCAGGCCCGCCAGCCGCGGGACGTCCAGGTGGAGCGCCTGGCCGTGGGTGAACGTCTGTACGGCGATCAGCGCGGCGAGAAGCGCCACCGGGACGAGATTGGCGAAACGCTGTACCTCGGGGTGGTCCAGGATCCGTTGTGGTGCTGCCAAACCCGCATATTTCAGTAAATAGCATCCTAGACAGGTGGCGATAACGGCGGGCCATAAGGTCACTGGATCACTTCTCCGTGGCGCGGTCGCTTCGGGGGCGCAGAGTGACGACGAGTACGGCCGACGCGGCGAGGAGCACCGGAACCCCGGGAGGGAGGAACGACGCCGTCGCCACGGCCGTCACCGCACCCAGTACCGCGATCAGCCTCACCTGTCCGGACTCCTTTAAACGCGGCCACAGCAGCGCCAGGAACGTGGCGGGCCCCACCACGTCCAGCCCGAGCGCCGCCGGATCGGCCACGAGCTCGGTGCCCGCGGCACCGATCAACGTGGTGAGGTTCCAGCACAGATAGAGGGAGACGAAGGTCGCGGTGAAGGCGGTTCTGGCCGCTTCGGGCGAAGGCTGGGCGAGGGCGACCGCGGTCGTCTCGTCGATCACGCCCTGCGCGGCGAGACCCCGCCTGGCCCCGCGCACCCCGAGCAGTCCGGCCAGACGGAGTCCGTACAGGGTGTTCCGCCCACCGAGCAGCAGGGCGCCCGCGGTGCCGGCGACCAGGTTGCCGCCGCCCGCCACCACCCCGATGAGCGCGAACTGCGAGGCGCCGGTGAACGCGAACAGACTGAGCGCGCAGGCTTGCAGCACGTCGAGTCCGGCGGTCACGGCGGCGGCGCCGAACGCCACCCCGGACACCCCTACGGCGATCCCCACGCCGAGGCCGTCTCGAACAGGTGCTTTCATGTCGAACGACTTTACGGGCATCCGGATACCCCCGATGACAGCGGTCCGACACCGGCCATCCGATCCCAGGGGCGGCATACCCGGTAGTTGGGGGCCAGGTACCTCATGTATGGGGGTACCTGAAGCGCTGAGGGTGACGTAATTTACATCCAGAGCAAAGGTGGTTACGCGGGGTAGATGAATTTCATCATGGGGGAGGAGCAGGGGATGGGTTCCCCCGAACCGATGGTGGAGAACCCCCTCCACGTCAACCTGATCCGGCTTCGGGCCCGGCTCGTCGAGGAAGCGGAGACGTTGCGCGGGGCTCTCGGCAAGGCCGAATCGGACATGGGCGGGGGACAGGTCTGGGTCGGCCCGTCGGCCGACCGGTGGAAGGACGAACTCGGCGGCCGGCGGGCTCAGCTGAAGCGGGCGGTGGAACGGCTCCTCGGCGATGTGGACGAAGCCCTGGCCCGGCATCCGGCCATGGTCCCGGCCCACCAAGCCGAACTGATCCGCCGGCGCCTCTCCGGGCGGATGGGCTGACCGTGGCGCCCCTTCCGGCCGGGTTCCGCGGCGTCAACCCCGATCGACTCGCGCCCATGATCGAATCCGTGGAACGGGACGGCCGCACCCTGCGCGGATTCGCCGGTGAGTATCGGCGCCTCTTCGCCGGCTACGAGGTCGCCACCGGCGCGCTCACCGAGCTGGATCGGATCGGCGGCTGGGCGGAGGACCAGCTCCCGTCGCTCCGCCGCAGGCACACCCTCTCCCTCGCCGCCGCGAGGATCGGGGACACCCCGTTCACCGCCGTCACCGAGAAGATCCTCACCCTGGGTGAGGCCCGCGAACACGGCCGGGCCCTCGGCCTCGTCCACAACCAGATCTTCCGCGAGTTCTCCGGCGATTTCCAGGCCGAGGCGATCCACCGATGGTCCGAGAAGATCGCCGGACTCGCCAAGGATCCGGACGCCGCCGCGGCCTTCTACACCGCGCTCGATCCCCAGATCCGCGACGTGCTCCCCGCGTTGATCGCCGACTCAGGAAGCAGGACGGCCAAAGGCGACCTCGAACGTCTCGGACGGGCCCTCGGCGCCGCACTCCGCTCCGGCAGCCGACCGCCCGGATTCGACCGCGTCAAACAGGACTTCCTCCGCCCCACCAACCGGGTCACCGCGTGGAACCGGCTCGCGCTGCTCCGCTCCGCCGGCGCCCCCACCGCCTTCCGCAGCGAAGCGGCCCGCGCGCTGGCCTTGGACGGATTCGCCCGCGCGCCCCGCGGCGATCAACGCGGCGCCGGCCGGGCCCAGCTCCGGGCCTTCGGCTACCCGGGCGACACCGTCGCGCTCGCCTTCGACGTGCTCGCCGGAGACGGAGCCGCCGTACGCGACGCGTTCGCCAAGATGGGCGGGCCGTCGAGCCGCCTCGGCCGGATCGAGAAGATGAAGCTCGTCCTCGACCACGCCGGACGACCCGGAAACGAGAGACTGGCCGAGTCCTTCGGCCGGGCGGCCGAATCGGGCGCGGAGGCCGGGACGGAACGGCCCGGCAAGCACAGCCGGGAGGCGGCGGCCTTCACCTTCGACCTCATCCGGGTCGCCTCCGGATTCCGGGAGAACCTGCCCGCGGGGGCGAGACCGTCTATGGCGCGGATCGGCGCCTCCTACGTGCACGAACTCGTCAGCGGCGGCCGATTCGACAAAGCAGCGCTCCGAGAGTCGGGAATGACGCGACCCCCGCACTGGGAGGACGCCCCCGGGGTGACCCCCGCGTTCTTCCTCAGCCCCAAGGACACCTACGGCTTCCTCCGCACCTTCGCCGGAGACGAACGCCTGACCGAGGAGTTCGACGAATCCCTTGGGTCGTTCCGGCAGGAGGCACTCATGGCGGCGGCACGCAGGGATGCGCAGCAGGGCGGATTGACCAAGCAGTTCCGCGGCGCGAACATCATGTTCGGCGATTTCGGTGGGCTTCAATTCCTGGCAGAGGTGGAAGTCCGCGGGCAGCAGGACGCCACGGAGGCCCTGGTCAGAAACTTCCTCAAGAACACTGCAGGGCTCGGACTGGAGATTGGCTTCAAACATCCGGCCGCGCAGGTCGCATGGACATTGACCAAGGCATATGGTGCCAGCGCCGTCCTCGACGACTGGGCGGGTGACTTCGAAAAGCGCGTGGAGAAGGTGACCGAAGCTCGGGTTGCGTGGTCGGTGCGGATGAAATATGACCTCGCGCAGATTCTGCATCAGGCGGGATTCCCAGCGACCCCTCCACCAGCGGAACTGGTAGACAAGAGAACAGGTGGATTAAAGAGTTACGATCAGTTTGTTGCCGAGGCCAAAGTAGACGCCAGTACTGGAACCAGAAGCTGGGACCAGGTTCTTCTCAGCAAGCTGGCTCCCTACGAGGAGTGGCTTGATGCCAATGAGATATTCGATGAGAAGGTTGAAAGCGGCTCGCGACTAAGAACAAGTGATTATGCTAAAAATCTGATCAGGAAATCCAGCTAATCTTTGCCGTTCTAGTGTTGAAGGCAGAGTGTCTCTGCTCGCAGTCGGTAGGCTGGTGAACCTGGTCGAACGGCCACATTGACAGTGATACCCAGCTCCTTCTTGTCGGCACGGATATCGCGGCCGTCCAGCCTTTCCAGCTGGTTCATATCGTAAGTCACCTCATAGCCAAACAATGCCAGTGTGCTTTCCATGATGCGCTGGGCTCCATATAGATCATTCGGCGTCAGTGGTGTGCCACCGTCCTCCGCCGTCGCGGCGAAGACTCTCTTGAATCGACCGTCTCCGCAGGGGATGTCCCGATCGGGTTGCTCGACGACCTTGAATGCGGCCAGCTCGTTCTTGAACACGTCGTCGGTTTCGAATCGCCGGAGGTCCTTCTGGAGTTCCGCCGCCGCTTCATCCAGGGTGGGTCCGCTCGTGCAGGCCGCCACAAGGGCGACAAGGGTGAGCGCCGCGAGCAACCGCCGCATGGGTACCTCCGCTGCGTGTGCCGATCGCCACAGGAGAACCCTGGAGTGCACGATCCGCCGGATGACTACCGTGAACCCGTCAATCCTCTCGTTCCCGGCGGGGAATGTCATCGCTTTGCGCGGGACCGCCGGGACGGCGGGTGGAGGGTAGCGTCGCATCCCGGGTAGAGTGACCGATGTGTATCGCTCTTTCACGTTTATCGGGCCGGCTCTGGGTGAGCCGGTCGTGACCTGATCGAGCGACCACCCAGAGCCGGCGTGGAAGGCAGAGGCGTATCGCCTCTGCCTTCTGTCTTTTCCCCGCCGGCTCGCGTGGGCCGGCCTGTCCCCATGAAGGAGCTCACACACATGTCTACGTCGATACGGGCACAGTGCCGGGCCGTGGACCTCGGGTCCGTCCGGGTCGGCGCCGGACCGGCCGTGGTGATCGGGGGTCCGGTGGCCGGGTCCGACGCGTGCCGCCTCGGGCTCCGCGACCACCACGGCGGGGTCTCCGCGGCGGAGGCGATCGCCGAGCTGCGCTCGCGTTGGCCCGGGCCGCTCCTGGTCGAGCCGTTCTCCGCCGCCGACCTGCCCGCCGTGCGCGAGGCGGCCGACGGGGTGATCGTCGGCGCGGCGTGGATGCAGGACTTCCAGCTGGTCCGGGCCGTCGCCCGGCTCGGCCTGCCCGTGGTGGTGCAGCGCGGCCCGGGGGCGACCTTGGCGGAGTGGCTGGCGATCGCCGAGTACTGCGTGGCGGAGGGCAACGAGCAGGTGGTGCTCTGCGAGAGCGGGACCCGTACCCACCTGGGCGGGGTCAGCCTCGACCTCGCGCTGATGCGGGCCGCCAAGGAGCGTTCCGGCCGCCCGGTGATCGTGGATCTGGGCGGCGATCCCGCGCTGGCGGCGGCGGTCGTCGCGGCGGGCGCCGACGGGCTGATGCTCTCGGCCGACGCCGATGTGGCGGAGGCGTCGGAGGCGGTGACGGTCGTCGGGGCGCTGGTACGGCCGGAGGCCCCGGATTCGGTGGACGCGGCGCGGTCGGCCATCGACAAGGTGGACGCCGCGCTCGCGGTGCTCCTGGAGCGGCGGGCCGGGCTCGCGGGGGCGGTGCAGCGGCTCAAGCCGGTGGGCGGTTTCGCCGGGCGGGATCCGGCGCGGGAGCGCGCCCTCGTCGCCGCGATGGCCCGGCGGGCGCCGCGCCTGGGCGCCGGGCGTCTCGGCCGGGTGATGAAGGCCGTCATCGAGGCGGGCCTGGAGGTGTCGGAGGAGGAGCGTCGCGCGGGCGGCTGAGCCGGAAGTCAGGTCGTCGTGGTGTCGGCGGGCGGGAGGGGAACCGCGTCGGGTTCCCGCCCGGCGTCGGCGCCGCGGCGCCTCCGGCTCACCAGCCGCCAGCCGAGCGCGATGAGTCCCACGATGAGCGGCAGGGAGTAGAGCGCGACCCGTTGCGCCTCTTCGGCGAAGGCCATCAACGCGAGCACCAGGGTCAGGAAGCCGAGGGTGAGCCATCCGGTCACGGGGGAGCCGGGCATCCGGAACGCCGGGCGGTCCACCAGGCCGTGCCGGGCCCGCGCGTGCAGCCGCATCTGGCAGACGATCAGCGTGGCCCAGGTGGTGAGGACGCCGAGGGAGGCGACGGCGACCGCGATCTCGAAGGCCTGGGCGGGGATGAAGTAGTAGAGGATCACTCCGCCCAGGAAGACCACGCTGGTCAGCAGGATGCCGCCGACCGGCACCTGCCGGGAGCTCATGTAGGCGGTGGCGATGGGGGCCTCGCCCTTGAGCGCCATGCCGCGCAGGATCCGCCCGGTGGAGTAGAGACCGGAGTTGCAGGAGGACATGGCGGCGGTGAGGACGATCAGGTTCATCGCGTCCCCGGCGAGCGGCACCCCCAGGGCGGCGAAGAAGGTGACGAACGGGCTCTCTCCGGCGCTGTAGGCGGTCCAGGGCAGGACCATGCCCATGAGCAGCACGGAGCCGACATAGAAGATCGCGATCCTCCAGACGACCCCGTTCACGGCTTTGGGCAGGACCCGGTACGGGTCGCGGGTCTCGCCCGCCGCGATGCCGACGAGGTCGATGCCGGAGTAGGCGAACACCACCGCCTGGAGGCTGATGAGGACGACGCCGAAGCCGTGCGGGAGGAATCCGTCGTGGGCGACGAGGTTGGCGGCGGACGCCCCGTGCGTGCCGAGGATCACCAGAGTGAGCCCGGTCACCAGGAAGGTCACGATCGCCAGCACCTTGAGCAGGGCGAACCAGAACTCCAGTTCGCCGAAGAGCCGCACCGAGAGCAGGTTGACCACGAGGACCAGGCCGAGCGCGGTGAGGGCGGTGATCCACCGGGGGACGTCGGGGAACCACCGGTGCACGTAGGTGGCGATGGCCACAAGCTCGGCGACCCCGGTGGCGGCCCAGTTCACCCAGTACATCCAGCCGCTGGCGAAGCTCGCCCAGGGCCCGATGAACTCGTGCGCGTAGTCGACGAAGCTGCCCGAGGTGGGCCGGTGCATCACGAGTTCGCCGAGGGCCCGCATGACGAAGAAGGCGGCGACTCCGGCCAGCGCGTAGGAGAGCACGAGCCCGGGGCCCACGGCCTGCATCCGGCCGCCGGACCCGAGGAAGAGCCCGACGCCGATGGCGCCGCCGATGGCGATCATCCGGACCTGGCGTCCGGTCAGGACATGTGCGTACCCCGCGTTCTGGCTCACAACAGGTGACGTTAATATCACCGAACGTGGGAGACGCCGGGACACGCTGCCGATACCCTTGCCGATTGCCCGGTCGCCCGTTCGGCGACACCCTGGGAATGAGGGTTGAGGGTCCCGCTATCCGACATATCATTGCGATCTACAGCAAAAACCCCTGTAATAGCAGACTCCCGCATCACGCAGCGAGGAGCAGAAGTTGTCGGCGCACGAACTGCAGGACGCGATTCGTGACAAGCTGGTCGTCGAGTCCGCCACTCAGGACATCCGGCACGCGTTGACCTATGCTGAGCATCTGATCGGGTCGCAGACCTGGCAGGGCGCGCGGGCGGACCAGTGGGCGGGGGAGTGGAAGCGCAGGAGGCACGACCTGGAGAACCTCCTCGCCGAAACCCTCGCCGAGCTCAACGCCAGAATCCAACGCCTCTCCGCCGGTCCATGAGCGGAGACTTCGTCGGTGTCCGCCCCGACAACGTCGAAGAACTCGCCCGGCGGCTCCGCACCGTACTCGACACGCTGGAGACCCACGCCCCGCGGATCCGCAGGCTCTCCGAACAGTGGACCCAGACCGGACTCGCCCGGCTGACCGAACTGACCAGGGTCGCCGGGGACGACGCACGAGACATGACCCACCGGGCCCGGCTCGCCCGGGACCTGGAGCGGATGAGCGTCCCCGGTGGGACGAACCCCACCGGACCCGGGCAGCTCCCACCCGGATGGCAACTCGTCCAATGGGGTGCCGTCAGCGAAGGCGGGGCGCAGGGCCAGGTGGACGCGGCCCGGCTCAAAGCGGCGTTGAAAGGGGAGGACCCGGCGCTGCTCCGCGCCGAGCTCGCCGCGCTCGCCGTCACCGCCGGGCTGTACGGCGAAGACCACTCCTACCTCGCCTCCTTCTGGGCCACGATCGGCGCGGAAGCCCCGTCCGCGGTCACCGCCGTCGCCGAACCCGTCCCCGCGGCGGCGCCGGCGGCCGGCGGCGAGCCCGTACCGGCCCTCGGTTCCGGGGTCGCGCAGGCGGCCGCCGCGTTCGGCGCGTCCATGGCCGCCGCGTCCCGGCGCCGGCTCCTCGGCGACAAAGCCGTCCGCGCCATCGTGCACCCGCGCGAGGAAGACCGCTGGGCCGTCGGGATGCTGTTCAAGTACGGCGCGCACGGCTTCGAATGGGACGCGGAATTCCTCGCCGAGGCCGCGAGGTCGGTCCTGGACTGGCGGCGGGAAACCCCGGCGGCGCGGCGGCGGGACGTCGAACCCTGGCAGTACGCGCTCCGGCTCAACCCCGGGCGGGAAGGCTTCGCCGAGGCGCTGGTCTCCCCGGGCCTGGCGCGTTCGCTCGTCGAGTACGACCCCGTCCACGCCGTGCTCACCCGGGTGGCCGAGAACCCCGCCGCCTCCCGCGCGCTCCTGCGGGACCGCCGGTACGCCGACGACCTGGTCGACGACGACTGGTGGGTCACCTTCGAGGTGGGCGGGCGGAGCAGGCGGGTCGACGTCTCCGGCGACCCGGCCGGGATCCTGCTCGCGGGAGCCCGCGACGTCGAGGGATCCGAGGCGGCCCGGAACGTCTTCGACGCCGCGGTCGCGGCCGGGCGCGGGGAGCCGCCGCGCACCCCGCAGCCGGAGGTCACCCGGGCGCTCGGCGCGCTGGGCCGCACCTGGGCCGTGCCGCTGGCGCGGTCGGTCGCCGGAGACGACCGGGAGCCGGTCTTCCCGGGTACGGACGTCGTCCCCTTCCTGGAGCTGGTCGCGCGGGACGTCGCGGCCATGGCCGTGTTCCGGGCCGGTCTGGACGGCACGCTCGTGGCGCAGGCCAAGATCGCTCTCACCTGCGGGGAATCCTTGCTCCGGGAGCTTGGCGCCCTGAGCGGGCTGGTGGCCGCCGCCACCGCGGGCTACGACGGCGCCCGGCGCCGGGACCTCGCGGCGGGCCGGGCGCTCGCCGGCTACAACGTGCTGCTCGACTTCGGGCCGCAGACCGTCCCGGCGGAGGTGAACCCCGTCGCCGCCGTGGCCCTGGAATGGTGGTCCCTCGCCGGGGCGGGCACCGCCGTCCCACCGATGCGGGTCCCCGTCCGGGACGAGACCGAATGCCTGGCCAAACTGGACGACTTCCGGCTCCCCGTCGCGCAGGCCCTCACCGACCTCGTCGAGGAAGGCCGTCCCCAAGCCGTCCCACCCCTCCCCGCCCACCTGCGGGTCGAAGGCAGGGTCGTCCCGACCACCTCCGAACACTGGACCGCCTTCGACACCTGGCACTCCACCCTCCCCACCCTCTATCGCGACCTCCACAAAGTCCCGCGCGCCGCCTGGCTCGCGATCTTGGCCAACAAACCACAGCAGGGCTGACCGTACCCACCCGGATAGGCGTGGTCGGGGTGAGGACAACGGACGTGGGGACCGTGTTAGGTGAGGTCGCCGTTAAAGCCGGTGTTTTCTAACATTGACTGCGGGGTTCGTGCCGGACAAAAAGCGTCCGGCACGAACCCCGCACGCTTTCGCCCGCCGCAAAGAGCGCGGCGTGCGAAGAGCGGACTTAGCGCCTCGGGCACCTAAAATCCAGCCACGCTTACAACAAGAATGTGCAGGCAGACACCGTTTGGTACGGCCGGAGGCGGCGAAAATCCTCACCAGACGCCGCCGCGTTTCGAGCGCACACGTGCCCACCCCGGCAGCGACGATTCAGGTAATTGCTGAATCCAGTAAGCCTGAGGTTTCTTACGGGTTCCAGGTCATTGTTGTAAGCGTGGCTGGATCCTAGGTGCCCGAGGCGCTACGTCCGCACTTCTCGCGCTGCGAAAGTCATTCATTCCAGACGCTGCCGCGTTTCGAGCGTGCACGGCTTACCCTGGTAGCACCGATTCGGTTGATGGCTGAATCCAGTAGGCTTAAGGTTTCTTACGGGTTCCAGGTCATTGTTGTAAGCGTGGCTGGATCCTAGGTGCCCGACGCGCTACGTCCGCACTTCTCGCGCCGCGCTCTTTGCGGCGCGAGAATGCGCGCGGTGGTTCGTGCCGCGCGCTTTTTGTGCGGCACGAACCACCGCGGTCAATGTTAGAAAATACTGTTCCTGTAACCCGGACTTCTCTTAACGGGGTACCGCACGTCCGTTGTCGTCACCCGAACGGCTCCTTCCCGCCTCTCCCCACCAAATCCGGGTAACCCCGCTGGGCGGCCGGGATGCGGCTCCAGCCCGTACGGCTCCGGAGGTCAGGGTCTAGTTCCAGGGTTGGGGCCAGGGCTGGTCGTGGAAGCGGGGTGGCAGGTCGCGGTCGGGGCGGTGGAAGCGGGGCCGGGCGAGGTCGTCGCGGAATCGGCGGGCGCCCCGCCGTGTCCGTTGTTCGTCCCGCTCGGGGGAGGCCAGCACCTCCCCGGTCTCCGGGTCCCGTCGCACCTTCCGCTCCTTGTCCTTCTCCTCCAGGCCGGGGGTGACGCCGCCGCCGAACCGGGCGAGGTTGGGGCGGTGGAAGTAGGTCGGGTAGGTGCCCGCCAGCGCGCGGCGCATCGACTGGACCCAGATGGGGCCGGGCAGGCTCGCCCCCTGGACCTGGCCGAAGTAGGTGTCGCCGATCCGGGTGCCGGTCAGCGGGTACCGGTAGGGGCCGCGGATGTCGCCGACGCTGACCGCCGCCGCCAGGTCTGGGGTGTATCCGGCGAACCAGGCGGAGGTGTACCCGTTGTTGGTGCCGGTCTTGCCGGCGGCGGGCCGCCCGATGTCCTGCCCGCGCATGGTGCCTTCGGCGAAGACTCCGCGCAGCACGTGGCTGACCGCGTCGGCGACCTCGGGGTCGATGGCCTGCCGGCAGGTGGGGCTCACCGGGGTGCGGGTCCCGTCGAAGTCCGTGATCTCGGCGATGGCCAGCGGCTCGCAGTACCTGCCGCGTGCGGCGAAGGCGGCGAAGGACGCGGCCACGGTCACGGGGTCCATCTCGTTGACGCCGAGGGTGAAGGTGGGGACGGGGCGCAGGGGCCCGCCGTCGGCGCGCCTGACGCCGAGGGCCTCCGCCGTCTTCATCGTCGCGCAGAGCCCGACCTTGCGCTCCAGCATCATGTAGAAGATGTTGACCGATTCCCAGGTTCCGGTGGAGAGGCTGTACGGCCCGCCGCGGCCTTCTCCGGAGGCGTTGTAGATCTGCACGTCGGGCGCGTTGACCGGCCGCCCCGCGCAGTCCCGGTAGCCGGCGGAGGGGGTGAGCACCCCGGGGGTGTCGAAGCCCTGGTTGAACCGCCAGCCCTGGGCGAGCGCGGTGGCGAGGGTGAAGACCTTGAAGGTGGAGCCGGCTTGGAGGCCGACGCCGCCGCCGTGGGCCGCGTCGGCGGGGAGGTTGAAGTTGGTGTAGGGGCCGTTCTTCTTGTTTCCGGGGTTGCGGCCGAACAGTTTGCTGCCGGCCAGGGCCCGGATGTATCCGGTGCCGGGTTCGATCATGGCTTCCGCGGCGACCTCGGTGTCGGCGGGGCTGACCCGTTCGCGGATGGCGTGTTCGGCGGCGCGCTGGATCCGGGGCCGCAGGGTGGTGCGGATCACGATGCCGCCGCGGATCAGGCGCTTGGCCCGTTCCGCGGGGTCCTGGCCGAAGGCCGGGCTGTTGAGGATCTCCCGCTGGACGTATTCGCAGAAGTACGGGTGCCCGCTGTCCTCGCAGCTGGCGGGCTGGACGTTCAGCTGGAGCCGGAGCGGCCGGGCTTTGGCTTTGGCGGCTTCCTCGGGGGAGACCATCTTCAGTTCGGCCATCCGGTCGAGGACGACGTCGCGCCGCTCTTTGAGCCGGGCCCGGCTTTGCGGGCCGAGCGAGGGGTCGGTGTGGTGCGGTGACCGTACGGCTCCGGCGATGGTGGCCGCCTCGACGAGGGTGAGCTGCGCGGCGGTTTTGCCGAAGAAGCGTTTGGCCGCGGCCTGCACGCCGTAGGCGCCCGCCCCGAAGTAGGCGACGTTGAGGTAGCGTTCGAGGATCTCCTGTTTGGAGTACTTCTGCTCCAGCGCGAGCGCGTAACGGAGTTCGCTGATCTTCCTGCCGAGGTTGGGCGCCCGGGCCGCTTCCCGCTCCTTCTCGGTCTCGGCCGCCTCGACCAGGACGTTCTTGACGTACTGCTGGGTGAGCGAGGAGCCGCCCTGCCGGATTTCGCCCGCCTGGGCGTTGGTGATCACCGCCCGGATGGTCCCTTTGACATCGAGTCCGGCGTGTTCGAAGAAGCGCGAGTCCTCGATGGCGACGACGGCCTGCCGGGCCAGGGGGCTGATCCGGTCGAGCGGGACCGCCTCCCGGTTCTCGTAGTAGAACTGCGCGAACTGGGTTCCGGTCGCGTCCAGCAGCCGGGTCTTCTGCGGGAGCGGGCCTTCCCGCAGGGACGAGGGGAGGTTCCGGAATCCGTCGATGACGTCGCGGAGGGTGAAGCCGACGCCGCCGACCACGGGGAGGGCGATCCCCGCGGCGATGACTCCGGCGGCGACACCACCCACGGCGAGACGGCCCACGTTGGCCAGCACATGCTCCACGATCCCGACATTACGTCGGGGGCTCGCCGCCTTCCCGGAGGAGGACGCGGCCCGTCGGCAAAGCCTCGCCCAGGATTAGGCGACCGTTTCCCGCCGGATTTTCAGTCCGAGGGAGCTGAACTGCTCCAGGGGCCGGTGGTAACCGCGCTCGATGTGCTGGATGCCCCGGAGCGTGGAGGTGCCCTCGGCGGCGGCGGCGGCGAGCACGGCCGAGAAGCCGGCCCGCACGTCGGGCATGGTGACGTCGGCGCCGCGGAGTTTGGACACCCCGCGGACCACGGCCGAGTGCTTGGCGTTGGTGTCGTGGAAGCGGCAGGCGGGGCCGCCGAGGCAGACGTCGAAGACCTCGATCTCGCAGCCCATCTTCTGCAGCGCGGGCACGTACACGAGCCGGTTCTCAAACACCGTCTCGTGCAGCACCGACATCCCCTCGGCCTGGGTGAACAGCACCATGAGCGGGGTCTGCCAGTCGGTCATGAAGCCCGGGTGGGTGTCGGTCTGCACCGCGGCGGCGCGGAGCCCGTTCGGGGCGGAGGCGGTGAGCCAGTCGTCGGTGATCTCGAACTGGGCACCCATCCTGGCCAGGGTGGTGATCGCGGTGACGAGCCGGTCCTGGGGGCAGCCGTGCACGCGCACCTGCCCGCCGGTGATGAGACCGGCGACCAGGTAGGAGAAGGCCTCAAGCCGGTCGCCCGCCAGCCAGGTGGAAGCGCCGCGCAGCCGTTCGACCCCTTCGACCACGACCCTGCGGTCGGGGCTGAGTTCGATCCTGGCCCCCATGCGCTGCAGGAAGAGGGCGAGTTCCACCACCTCGGGCTCGGTCGCGGCGCCGCGGATCACCGTCTTGCCCTCGGCGAGCACCGCCGTCAGCAGCACGGTCTCGGTGGCCCCGACGCTCGGGTAGGGCAGGTCGATCCGGGTGCCCCGGAGCTTGGCCGCCTTGGCGTGGATGCCGTCGTCGCCGATGTGGACCTCGGCGCCCATCGACCGCAGGGCCTCGACGTGGAAGTCGATCGGGCGGTGGCCGATGGGGTCGCCGCCGACCAGCGGGACGAACGCCTCGCCGGCGAGGTGGAGCAGCGGGCCGAGCATGAGGATGGGGATGCGGTTGAGCCCGGTGAAGGCGTGGGGTACCCGTGGCTCCACGTGGGTGCCGGGGGCGACCGTGATCTCCCCGTGCCCGGTCTCGACCTCGAAGCCGAGGGACCTGAGCATCGCCGCGGTGATGCCGACGTCGCCGACGTCGGGGGCGTTCTGAATCGTGCTCGTGTCGACGCCGAGCATCGCCGCGACCATGTGCTTGGTCACGGCGTTCTTCGATCCACGGACCTCGACGTCGCCGCGGAGACGTCCGGACGGTTCGATCTGCCACACCTGATCGGTCACGATGTCACAGCATAGGAGATGCCACCCGAGGCGCCCCTTTCCGGGACCTCGGGTTCTTATTCCGGCTTGACATAGTGCATGGCGTAATGGGGAGATGCAGGCCATGGCCCCATTCCCGACTGAAGCGGTATGACTCATGTACTCCAGTGCTGGTTTCGTTGGCATGGGTAAGGTCGGGTGATGGGCTGGATCCGGCCGGTACGGGCCTTCGCCGTCACCCTGGCCGTGCTCGCGCTCTCCGGGGTGGCCGCCGGGCTGCTCTGGGGGGTGGTCGCCCCGCGTGTGTCGTACGTGGTGACCGCGAGCGGGCCGCGGCTGGCCGACCCCACCACCCAGGACATCATCGCCGGAGACGGCTGGTTCGCCGTGGTCACCGGGGCGGCCGGGCTGGTCAGCGGGGTCGTCGGTTATCTGCTCGGGCGCGGTCGCCCGGTGGCGGTGCTGCTCGGGCTGGCGGCGGGCGGGCTGCTCGGCGCCTTCGTCGCGTTCCAGGTCGGCGGGATGATCGACGCCGAGCCGGTGGCGCTGACCCTGCGGGCCACCGGGGTGCTCTTCGCCTGGCCGTTGATCGCGGTCGCGGTGTTCGGCCTGATCGAGGGGTCCTACGCGTACCGCGACACCCCCTGGCGCAGGCCGTACGCCGGCCTGGACCCCCAGACGCCGCTTCCCGACCGCCTCCCGGGGCGGGACGGCCGCGCGACCCCGTGAGGCACCGCCCGCCGCGGGCCGTACGGGGTCAGTCGGTCCGGGAGATCCGGGCGGTCTTGGCCTGGGTGAGGCGGATCAGCTCGGCCGGGGGCAGCTCGATCTGCAGGCCGCGGCGCCCCGCCGAGCAGTAGACGGCGGCGAAGTCCAGCGCCGACTCGTCGACCACCGTGGGCAGGCGTTTGCGCTGGCCGAGAGGGCTGATCCCGCCGACCACGTAGCCGGTCGCCCGCTCCACCACGGGGGCCTCGGCCATCGCGGCGCGTTTGCCGCCGAGCGCCGCGGCGAACGCCTTGAGGTCCAGCTTGCCGGCGACGGGGACGACGGCGACCGCCAGCGCGCCGTCGACGGCGGCCACCAGGGTCTTGAAGATCTGCTCCCGGGGCACGCCGAGCGCGGCGGCGGCCTCGTCCCCGTAGTTGGACGCCCCCGCGTCGTGCTCGTACGGGTGCAGGGTGAAGGTGGATTTGGCCTTGGTCAGCGCGACCGTGGCCGGTGTGCCCTTGCTCAATTGGGGTTGACCCCTCCGGTCGGGAAGTCCGTCACTGGAACAGACCGTAGCGACCCGAGCAACCGGATTTCCCGGTTGAGCAGCCCGAGTTCGGCGGCGAGGCGGGTGGCCGCGTCCTCCGCGGCGAGGAGCCGCTGCTTGACCCCCCGGTCCGCGACGAGCCCGGCGGCGACGAGGTAGGAGAGTTCGACCGGGTCGTGCGGGAGGTCGCCGGGGACGAGCGCGGACGCCGGGCCCGCGTCCGGCGCGGCGGCGAGCATGAGGCCGTGGTAGCGGGCGAAGGCCTCGACGACCTCGCGCACCAGGCTCGCCGAGACGTCGCCCGGATTCTCCGGCAGCCGGGTGACCCGCCCGGTCGGGTACGGCGTGCCGTGGTCGACGGAGTCGAGGCGGAAGCGGTCCCGGCCCACGGTGATCAGGTGGTATCGCCCGCCGGGGAGCTCGGTGACCTCGTGGACCTGCGCGGTGCATCCGACGGCGGCGAGTTCCCGGGCGGCTCCGGCGCCGACCTCGTGTCCCTCGACGATGGCGACGACGCCGAAGAACGGCTCGCCTTCGAGCAGGTCGCGGACGAGCAGCCGGTATCGCTCCTCGAAGACGTGCAGGGGGAGGGGCACCCCGGGGAACAGGACCGTCCCCAGGGGGAACAGGGGCAACCGCTCGCTCACGACCTCCAGCCTATCCGTGTCCCCCGTTCCCTGGCGGAATTGCATGATCTACAATGTAAAGCGTGGAACCGGACTACCGATACACCCTCGCCAACGAGCGGACCTTCCTGGCCTGGATCCGGACGTCCCTGGGGCTGCTCGCCGCCGGCGTCGCCGTGGACCGGCTCATCACCGACCTCCCCGGCGGGCTCCGGGTGGCGGGCGGCCTGCTGCTGGTGGCGGCCGCGATCGCCTCCTCGGTCGCGGGGTTCCTGCGCTGGCGCCGGGTCCAGCGGCGGATGCGCCTCGGTCAGCCGCTGGGGGAGTCGCCCGCCGTTCCGATGATGATGGTGCTGATCGTGGTACTCGCCGTCCTCGTGACTTTAATGATCTTTTTGGTGAGTTGACGGTCCGCATGATGGACTTGGCGGGCGATGGTCTGTGTGGCTCCGTAGACTGATGGGGTGATTTCCCGTATCGACCTGCGCGGAGGCCTTCCGGAGGATCTGCGCGACGTGCTGCCCCGTGCCGAGCTCGACGTCGAGGCCGCCTTGGAGAAGGTGCGCCCGATCTGCGAGGACGTCCGCCATCGCGGCGCCGACGCCGTACGGGAGCTGACCGCGCGCTTCGACGGGGTCGACCTGGAGTCCGCCCGGGTGCCGCCCGCCCGGATCGCCGAGGCCCTGGAGAACCTGGACCCCGTCGTCCGCGCGGCGCTGGAGGAGTCGATCCGCCGGGCCCGCCTGGTCCACCGGGACCAGCGGCGCGCCGACATCGTCACCGAGGTCGTCCCCGGCGGCCGGGTCGTCGAGCGGTTCACGCCCGTGGGCCGGGTGGGTCTGTACGCGCCCGGCGGGCTCGCCGTCTACCCGTCCAGCGTCGTGATGAACGTGGTGCCCGCCCAGGAGGCCGGGGTGCCCTCCCTCGCGGTGGCCTCGCCGCCGCAGCGGGAGTTCGGGGGATCCCCGCATCCGTCCATCCTGGCCGCCTGCGCGCTGCTCGGCGTGGACGAGGTGTACGCGGTGGGCGGAGCCCAGGCCGTCGCCATGTTCGCCTACGGGACGCGGGACTGCCGCCCCGTCAACATGGTCACCGGTCCCGGCAACATCTGGGTGGCCGCCGCCAAGCGGCTGCTCAAGGGGCGGATCGGCATCGACGCCGAGGCCGGGCCCACCGAGATCATGGTCATCGCCGACGACACCGCCGACCCGGTCCACGTGGCCGCGGACCTGATCAGCCAGGCCGAGCACGACACCCTCGCGGCGGCCGTGCTGGTCACCGAGTCACCCACCCTCGCCGAGGCGGTGGAGCGGGAGCTCGCCCGCCAGGTGGAGGAGACCAAGCACCGGGAGCGGGTCGCCGAGGCGCTCGCCGGACGGCAGTCCGGGATCGTGCTGGTGGCCTCGGCCGAGGACGCCCTGGCCGTGGCCGACGCCTACGGCGCCGAGCACCTGGAGATCCAGACCGCGGACGCCCACTCCCTGGCGGCGCGGGTCCGCAACGCCGGTGCGATCTTCATCGGGCCGCACGCCCCGGTCTCCCTCGGCGACTACCTCGCCGGGTCCAACCACGTGCTGCCGACCGGCGGCTGCGCCTGCCACTCCGCGGGCCTGTCGACGGCGACCTTCCTGCGCGGGATCCACGTGGTGGACTACACGCGGGAGGCGCTGCGCGAGGCGGAGCCGCACGTGAGCGCCCTCGCCGACGCCGAGGACCTCCCGGCGCACGGCGCCGCGGTCCGCGCCCGGTTCTCCGGCGGACGGAGCTGAGCCCGTGACATTCGACGATCTGCCGATCCGCGAGGACCTGCGCGGGCTCACGCCGTACGGGGCGCCGCAGCTCGACGTGCCCGTGCAGCTGAACACCAACGAGAACCCGTACCCGCCCCCGGACGCCCTCGTGGCGGACCTGGCGGACGCGGTCCGGCGGGTGACCGGGACGCTCAACCGCTACCCCGACCGGGACGCGGTGGAGCTCCGCAAGGATCTCGCCGCCTACCTCGGGCACGGGCTCGGCGCCGACCAGGTCTGGGCGGCCAACGGCTCCAACGAGGTCCTCCAGCAGATCCTGCAGGCGTTCGGCGGCCCGGGGCGCACCGCGCTGGGCTTCGAACCGTCCTACTCGATGCACCCGATCATCACCTCGGGCACGTCCACCCGGTGGATCGCCGGGGCGCGCGACGACGACTTCGGGATCGACCCGGCGCGAGCCGTCCAGGCCGTACGGGAGCATCGTCCCGACGTGGTCTTCCTGACCTCGCCCAACAACCCCACCGGCACGGCGCTGCCGCTTGAGGTGATCCGGGCGGTGCTGGACGCGGCGCCGGGGATGGTCGTGGTGGACGAGGCGTACGCCGAGTTCGCCCGGACCGGGACCCCGAGCGCGCTCTCGCTGCTGCCCCGATCCCCACGGCTGATCGTCACCCGGACCATGTCCAAGGCGTTCGCGATGGCCGGGACGCGGCTGGGCTACCTGGCGGCCGACCCGGCGGTGGTCGACGCGCTGCTGCTGGTGCGCCTGCCGTACCATCTGTCGACGCTCACCCAGGAGGCCGCGCGGGTGGCCCTCGCGCACCGGGAGGCGCTGCTCGGCACGGTGGACACGCTGCGCGCCGAACGGGACGCGACGGTGGAGTGGCTCCGCGGGCGCGGGCTCACGGTGGCCGACTCCGACGCGAACTTCGTGTTCTTCGGGCGGTTCGTGGAGAAGGCGACCGGTCCTGGGGAGGTCGCCGTCGACCGGCGGACGCTCTGGCAGGGAATACTCGACCGGGGGGTGCTGATCCGCGAGGTCGGCCCGCCGGAATGGCTGCGCGTCTCGATCGGGACCTCGGCGGAGATGGCGGCCTTCCGGTCCGCGCTCGCCGAGGCGATGCCGTGATCGGGGCGATCCGGGCGGAGGGTCCGCGCGGGAAGTGGAGGGTGTGGCGATGAGTCGCGTCGGCAGGATCGAGCGGGAGACCAAGGAGACGTCCGTTCTGGTCGAGGTGGACCTCGACGGGACCGGGCGGGTGGACGTGTCGACCGGGGTCGGCTTCTACGACCACATGCTGGCCCAGCTGGGCAAACACGGCCTGTTCGACCTCACGGTGAAGACCGACGGCGACCTGCACATCGACTCCCACCACACGATCGAGGACACCGCGCTCGCCCTCGGCGCCGCGTTCCGGCAGGCGCTCGGCGACAAGGCGGGCATCCGGCGGTTCGCGCAGGCGTTCGTCCCGCTCGACGAGGCGCTCGCCCAGGTCACCGTGGACCTGTCCGGCCGTCCGTACCTGGTGCACAGTGAGCCCGAGGGCATGGCCCCCATGATCGGGCCCGAGTACGACACCACGCTCACCCGGCACATCCTGGAGTCCTTCGTCGCCCAGGCGGCGATCTGCCTCCACGTGCACGTGCCGTACGGGCGCAACGCCCACCACATCGTGGAGGCCCAGTTCAAGGCGCTGGCCCGGGCCCTGCGGGACGCGTGCGCGCACGACCCGCGCGCCGCCGGGGTCATCCCCAGTACCAAGGGCGTGCTCTAGATGTCCGACAACTGGTCGGCGATCGCCCTGGTGGGGGTCGGTCTCTTCCTCCTCGGCGGGGTCTTCTCGTTCTACAAGCAGGGGCTGAAGCTGTGGTCGGCCGTGCTGCTCGCCGGGGCCGTCATGTCGATCTGGGCGGGGGTGCTTCGGTGGTGAGCGGTCGGCGGATCGTCGTACTGGACTACGGTTCGGGCAACCTGCGGTCCGCGGAGCGGGCGCTCGCCCGGGTGGGCGCGGAGGTCACCGTGACCTCCGACATGGAGACGGCGTTGAACGCCGACGGCCTGGTCGTCCCGGGAGTGGGGGCCTTCGCCGCGTGCATGGCCGGGCTGCGCGCGGTCCACGGGGACCGGATCGTGGCCCGGCGGCTGGCCGGCGGGCGGCCGGTCCTCGGCATCTGCGTGGGGATGCAGATCCTCTTCGAGAAGGGGGTCGAGCACGGCGTGCACACCGAAGGCTGCGGCGAGTGGCCCGGCACGGTGGAGCGCCTGCACGCGCCGATCCTCCCGCACATGGGGTGGAACACGGTCAAGGCGCCCGAGGGGTCCGCGCTCTTCGCCGGGATCGACCCGGGCACCCGCTACTACTTCGTGCATTCGTACGGCGTGCGCCGCTGGGAACTGGAGCCGGGCCCCGGGTTCACGCCCCCGCTGGTCACCTGGGCCGAGCACGGCGAGGAGTTCGTGGCCGCGGTGGAGAACGGGCCACTCTGGGCCACGCAGTTCCACCCGGAGAAGTCGGGGGACGCGGGTGCCGCGCTGCTGAAAAACTGGCTGGCGACTTGTACGGGCTAGTCGCGCGTCGTCCGGAATCGCCCAGGTGAAACCGTGTTGATCGGTCGCTTGACGGGGGCATATGTGTTGACTGGGCCCATGGTGGGACCATCTGTCAACAGGAGTCCGGGGGTAGCCCGATGAGCGATAATGAGTAAGGAACGCGCCCGGCGTCGCGCCGAGCGCGAGGAGGCTCAGGCAGTGGCGGCGCTGGCCCGGGCCGAGCATCAGGCCAAGCTCGAACGCTGGCGCCGCAGACGCGCCCGGCTCGCCGAGGCGGTGCCGCGCCCGGTCCGGGTCGCCCGGCAGGGCGGCATCATCGCCCGGCGGCGCAGGGCGCAGAACGCCGGGATGTTCATACTCTTCGTGCTGGTCCAGATTCTGGGCTGGCTGCTGCTGGAGGGGTGGGCGGCGCGGGCCGGGCTGTTCATGCTCTCCGTGCTGCTGGTCCCCGTACTCGTCACCGTACTGTTCGACCGGAGGTCGTAAGAGATGTCGCTTGAGCTGCTGCCCGCCGTGGACGTCGCGGGCGGTCAGGCCGTGCGCCTGGTCCAAGGCGAGGCCGGCACCGAGACCGGGTACGGCGACCCGCTCGCCGCCGCGCTCGCCTGGCAGGAGGACGGGGCGGAGTGGATCCACCTCGTCGACCTG
The DNA here is from genome assembly GCF_025996515.1 of Rhizohabitans arisaemae. Taxonomy (GTDB): domain Bacteria; phylum Actinomycetota; class Actinomycetes; order Streptosporangiales; family Streptosporangiaceae; genus Rhizohabitans; species Rhizohabitans arisaemae. The sequence goes on along the minus strand of NZ_BLRH01000009.1, from coordinate 809,665 downwards.
GACGCCGCCTTCGGCCGTGGCTCCAACCGCGACCTGCTCGCCGAGGTGGTCGGCAAGCTTGACGTCAAGGTGGAGATGTCCGGCGGGATCAGGGACGACGCCTCCCTGGCCGCGGCCCTGGCCACCGGCTGCGCCCGGGTCAACATCGGCACCGCGGCGCTGGAGAACCCGGACTGGGTGGCGCGGATCGTCGCCGAGCACGGTGAGCGGATCGCGGTCGGCCTGGACGTGCGGGGGACCGTCCTGGCGGCCCGCGGCTGGACGCAGGAGGGCGGGGACCTCTGGGAGGTGCTGGACCGGCTGGAGATCGCCGGCTGCCCGCGCTACGTCGTCACCGACGTCACCAAGGACGGCACGCTGCGCGGGCCCAACCTGGACCTGCTCCGCGACGTGTGCGCCCGCACCGACAAGCCGGTGGTCGCCTCCGGCGGGGTCTCCTCGCTGGACGACCTCCGGGCGATCGCGACGATGGTGCCGCTCGGGGTCGAGGGCGCCATCGTCGGCAAGGCGCTGTACGCGCAGGCGTTCACCCTGCGTGAGGCGCTGGCGGCGGTGAGCGGGCCGTGAGCGTCGCCGTACGGGTGATCCCGTGCCTGGACGTCGACGCCGGGCGGGTGGTGAAGGGGGTCAACTTCCTGGACCTGCGCGACGCCGGGGATCCGGTGGAGCTGGCCGGCCGCTACGACGCCGAAGGCGCCGATGAGCTGATATTTCTGGATATCACGGCGTCGAGTGGCGGGCGGGAGACCATGCACGACGTGGTCCGGCGGACCGCGGAGCAGGTCTTCATCCCGCTCACCGTCGGCGGCGGGGTCCGCGCCGTCGACGACATCGACCGCCTGCTCCGCGCCGGCGCCGACAAGGTCTCCCTGAACACCGCGGCGATCAACTCGCCCGAACTGCTGTCGCAGGCCTCCCGGCGGTTCGGGGCCCAGTGCGTCGTGCTCTCCGTCGACGCCAGGAGGGCCGAGGGCACCCCCTCCGGCTACGAGGTGACCACCCACGGCGGCCGGCGGGGCACCGGCATCGACGCCGTGGAATGGGCCGCCCGGGGCGAGGAGCTCGGTGTGGGCGAGATCCTGCTCAACTCCATGGACGGCGACGGCACCCGCGAGGGCTTCGATCTGGAGATGATCCGGGACGTCCGCGCCGCGGTGAGCGTCCCGGTCATCGCCAGCGGAGGCGCCGGCGCCCTCGATCACTTTCCCCCGGCCGTGGACGCCGGAGCCGACGCCGTCCTCGCCGCGAGCGTCTTCCACTTCGGCGCCCTCACCATCGGCGACGTGAAGGACACCCTGGCCGCGGCCGGTCATCCGGTACGGCGCTGAGGGCCGCCTGCCGGCCGTACCGCGATCTCGGGGTCACATCCCCAGCGACGCGGCGTTGAGGAGGGCGATCGAGGTTTCGTCGCCGTGCAGGGCCACCCGGGCGTGGGCCTGGCGGCCGAAGGCGTAGAGGAGGAGCTCGGCGGGGTCGCCGGTGACGACCACGTGGGGTTCGGCCTTCCTGGCGCCGACGAGGTCGCCTTCGGGGCGGCGCAGGACCACGCCCACCGGGGCTTTGCGGAAGCACAGGCGGGCCATCCGGCGGAGCCGGGCCCACAGGTCGTCCTGGACGGCGGCGGGCAGGTCGCGGGGTTCCCAGGCGGGCTGGGCCCGCCGCACGTCCTCGTGGTGGACGAAGAGCTCCACCGCGTTCACGGCGGCGTCGACCGGCGGGATGGCGTACGGCGACCACGCGGGTGGGCCCTGGCGCACGAGGTCCACCAGCTCAGGGTAGGGGCGCCCGTTCTTCAACCCGGTCTGGACCGATTCGGTGTAGCGGGCGAGGGGCTTGAGGATGATCCCCCCGGCGGCGTCCGGGCGGCGCTCCCGCAGGACGAGGTGGGCCGTCAGGTCGGCGGTGGTCCAGTCCCCGCAGAGGGTGGGGGCGTCGGGGCCCGCTCGATCCAGGGTTGCGCATATCGCGGCACGTTCCGCGCGGACATTGCTCACCTTTCGCATACTAACTAGGGCTTCAGGTGGGTTCTTCGGTGGGCAGATTGGCCGCATCGGCGGAATAAAACTGGGTGACACGGATGATAGGGAGATAGGAGTCATCCCCCTCGAAAGGAACCCTCCGCGTGCCGACGAAGGTCACCCCCGCCGTGATGAGCCAGGGGCTCCGAGTGATCGGAGTGGCCATCAGAGCAGAAAAGTCGGTCTTCACCGGAGCGGTCCTCGCCAGCGCCGTCTACGGCGTGATGACCGTCGGATCGGCCTGGGCCGTCGGCTGGGCGACGGAACACGCCATCCTTCCCGCGTTCCGGGACGGGCGGACCACCGCCGGGACGCTCACCGCCGCCGCGCTGCTCATCGTCGGCGTCGCGGTGCTGCGCGCCTTGGGGGTGATCGGGCGGCGGATCCTCGCCGGCGTCATGCAGTACCGGATGCAGGCGTGGTCCCGGCGGGAGGTGACCGGGCAGTATCTCAGGCTTCCGCTCTCCTGGCACCACCGGCATCCGACCGGGCAGCTGCTGTCGAACGCCAGCGCCGACGCGGAGGCCGCCTGGGCGCCGCTCGCCCCGCTCCCCATGGCGGTGGGCGTGATCGTCATGCTGGTCACCGCGGCCGTCGCGATGGTGATCACAGACCCGGTGCTCGCGCTCGTCGGCTTCCTCGTCTTCCCGGCCATCGCCGTGCTCAATCTGATCTACCAACGCAAGCTCTCACCCCTGGTCACCCAGGCGCAGCAGCTCAGGGCCGAGGTCAGCGAGATCGCCCACGAGAGCTTCGACGGCGCGCTCGTCGTCAAGGCCCTCGGCCGCGAGGAGGTCGAGACCGGGCGGTTCGCCGCCGCGGCCGGGGCGCTGCGGGACGCCAACGTCGCCGCCGGCCGGATCCGCGGCCTGTTCGACCCGCTGCTGGAGGCCGTCCCCACCCTGGGCGTGCTGGCGGTCCTGCTGGTCGGTTCGGCCCGGCTCGGCTCGGGCGCCGTCACCGCGGGACAGCTCATCGAGGTCGCCTTCCTCTTCACCATGCTCGCCTTCCCGATCCGCGCCCTCGGCTGGGTCCTCGCCGAGCTGCCGCGGAGCGTCGTCGGCTGGACGCGGATCGGCGAGGTGCTCACCGCCACCGGATCCCAGGAGTACGGCGACGTGCGGCTCTCGCCGGAGGGCCCCGCCCGGGTCGAGGTCCGGGGGGTCGGGTACGCCTACAACGACGACGACCGCATCCTGCACGACGTCGACCTCGACCTCGCCCCCGGCCGTACCGTCGCCCTGGTCGGGCCCACCGGGTCCGGCAAGTCCACGCTGATCCAGCTGCTCGTCCGGCTCACCGACCCCGCGGCGGGGACGGTCGCCCTGGACGGGGTCGACCTCCGCCGGATCGCGGCGGACGGGATCAGCCGGGTCGCCGCCCTCGTCCCGCAGCAGAGCTTCCTCTTCGACGACAGCGTGCGCGGCAACGTCACCCTGGGCCTTTCCATCCCCGACGAGGACATCTGGGCGGCGCTCCGGCTCGCCCAGGCCGAGGGCTTCGTCAGCGCCCTCCCCGACGGCCTGTCCACCAAGGTCGGCGAGCGGGGCGCCACGCTCTCCGGCGGTCAGCGGCAGCGTCTCGCCCTCGCCAGGGCGCTGGTCAGGCGGCCCCGGCTGCTCATCCTGGACGACGCCACCTCCAGCGTGGACCCGCAGGTGGAGGCGCGGATCCTCGCCGGTCTGCGCGAGTCCTTCGACGAGGGCGGCGGGGCGACGGTGCTCGTGGTGGCGTACCGGATGGCCACCATCGCCCTCGCCGACGAGATCGTCTACATCGAGCGGGGCCGGATCCTGGACCGGGGCACCCACCCGGAGCTGCTGGACCGCTGCGCGGGTTACGCCAACCTGGTGACGGCCTACGAGCGGCAGGAGGCGGAGCGGCGGGCCGTGGCGGGGAACGGGCTCGTGGTCGACCTGGACGAACTCGACGAAGAGGTGACCGCGTGAGCGGTCCGGCCGTTACCCACACGAGGATGGTGCACCGGTGAGCCTGCTCAACGACCTCGCGGTCGCCCAGCGCGGCGGCGTGGCGACCCTGCGCCGGGGGCTGAGCCTGTCCCCGGAGTTCCGCAAGGGGCTGATCGGGACGCTCGCGCTCGCGCTGGTCGCCACCGTCGGCAAGGTGATCGTGCCGATCGCGATCCAGCAGACGATCGACCACGGGCTCCGCGGTCCCGCGCCGGACCTGGGCTTCATCCGGGACGCGGTCCTGGTCTGCGCGGCGGCGGTGCTGCTCACCGCGCTGGCGGGGTACCTGACGAACGTCCGGCTCTACCGGTCGACGGAGGCCGGGCTCGCCACGCTGCGGACCAAGGGGTTCCGGCACGTGCACGACCTCTCCACGCTCACTCAGAACTCCGAGCGCCGCGGGGCGCTGGTGTCCCGGGTGACCGGTGACGTCGACCAGATCAGCACGTTCATGATGTGGGCGGGCATGCTGATCGTCGTCCTGTTCGGGCAGCTGCTCGTCGCCACCGTGCTCATGGCCGTCTACTCCTGGCAGCTCACCCTGCTGGTGTGGGCCTGCTTCGCGCCGCTCGCCTTCGCGCTCCGGTTCTTCCAGCGCAGGCTTTCACGCGCCTACACCCAGGTGCGGGAGCGGGCCGGGGACATGCTGGCCGCGGTCAGCGAGTCCGTGGTGGGTACCTCGGTGATCCGGGCGTACGGCTCACAGGCGCACACGGCGCGCCGCATCGACACCACGATCGAGGCGCACCGGGTGGCCCAGACCCGCGCTCAGAAGATCGTCGCCTTCACGTTCTCCTCCGCGGAGGTCATCGCGGCCGTCGCGCTCGCCGCGGTGGTCGTCCTGGGCGTCCGGCTGGGCGTCGCCGGGGAGATCACCGCGGGGAGCCTGGTGGCCTTCCTCTTCCTGATCACTCTGTTCATCGGGCCGTTGCAGATGGCGACCGAGGTGCTCAACGAGGCGCAGAACGCGATCGCGGGCTGGCGGCGGATCATCGGGGTGCTCGACACCCCGCCCGACGTCGCCGACCCCGGCCCCGAGGGGACGGTCCTGCCCCGGGGGCCGATCTCGGTGTCGTTCCGGGACGTCTCCTTCGCCTACGGGGACGGCCCGACGGTCCTGCACGGCCTCACCGCCGACATCGCCCCGAGGTCGCGCATCGCGGTGGTGGGGGAGACCGGCTCGGGCAAGACCACCTTCGCCAAGCTCCTCACCCGGCTCATGGACCCGGTCTCGGGACGGGTTCTGGTGGACGGGACGGACTTGCGCGACGTGCGGTTCTCCTCCCTGCGGGAGCGGATCGTGATGGTGCCGCAGGACGGGTTCCTCTTCGACGCGACCCTGGCGGAGAACATCCGGTACGGGCGTCTGGACGCCACCGACGAGGAGATCGCGCTCGCGCTGACCGAGCTCGGCCTCGGCGACTGGCTGGAGGGCCTTTCGCAGGGCCTGGACACCCCGGTCGGCCAGCGCGGCGAGTCGCTCTCGGCGGGGGAGCGGCAGCTCGTCGCCCTGGCCCGCGCCTACGTCGCCGACCCGGATCTGCTCCTGCTGGACGAGGCCACCTCGGCGGTGGACCCCGCGACGGAGGTACGGCTGGCGCGGGCGCTGGAGGGCGTGACCCGGGGCCGTACCGCGGTCTCCATCGCCCACCGGCTCTCCACCGCGGAGGCGGCCGACGAGGTCTTCGTCTTCGAGGCGGGCCGCCTGGTGCAGCGGGGGCCGCACGCCGACCTGGTCGCGCTCCCCGGCGTCTACGCCGACCTGCACGCCTCCTGGCGCTCCTCCGCCCGGTCGTAGCCCTAAGCTTGAGATATGCCTCTTGACCCCAAGATCGCCGCTCGGCTGAAGCGGTCCGCAGACGGTCTGGTGCCCGCGGTGGTCCAGCAGCACGACACCGGCGAGGTGCTCATGCTCGCCTGGATGGACGACGAGGCCCTGCATCGCACGCTGACCACCGGCCGGGCGACGTACTGGTCGCGGAGCCGCTCCTCGTACTGGGTCAAGGGCGAGACCTCGGGCAACGCGCAGCATGTGAAGCAGGTGGCCCTGGACTGCGACGGCGACACCCTGCTGGTCAAGGTGGACCAGGTGGGTGCGGCCTGCCACACCGGCGATCGCACCTGTTTCGACGCGGACGTGCTGTTCCCGTGAACCGCTCCCTCGGCGTCTTCCTCGCCGCCGGCGGTCTCGGCGCCGCACTGGCGCTGCTCTCCTCGGGGCGGGAATGGGCGAGCGTCTCGGCCGGCGGGCTGCCGCCTGTCTCGCTGACCGGCGGCGGGCTCGCCCCGGCGCTGAACGCGGCGGCGATCGCCGCCGCGGCGGGCCTGGTGGCGATCCTGGCCACCCGGGGCACGGCCCGGCGCCTGGTGGCGGTGCTGATCGCGTTGTGCGGTGCGGCGGCGGCGACGGCTTCGCTGATCGGGATCGGCCGGGACGCGATCGGCGACGCCGCGGCGGCCGGTCGCGGTGTGCTCGCCCAGGCGGGGGTGGACGGGGGCGGCACCTCGGTCGCGCTGAGCCCCTGGCCGTACCTTGCGGTGGCCGGCGGCGTGCTGATCGCGTTCGCCGGGATCCACGCCGTGCTGCGCGCCGGGACGTGGCCCGGCATGTCCGCCCGCTACGATCGGTCCCCATCCGAAGGCCCGGCCTCCGGGGCCGGTCTGTGGGACGCGCTCGATCGAGGCGCCGATCCCACCGTGGACGAGACGAGGGAGCGTTGATGGCCGAGACCTCCGCGCACGCCGAGCACGGCAACACGCCCGCGGCCTGGACCGCCGTGGTGATCGCGTTGGTGGGGTTCACCGTCTCCGGCGTGGCGATCACGGCGGCACAGACGTTCTGGGCCGTCGCCGGCGGGGTCGTGGTCCTCCTGGCCGGGGTCGTCGGCAAGGTGATGCAGCTGGCCGGATTGGGTAAACGCGCTTGATGTAATCGTCATGATTTTGAAAGGTTTCGGTGGTTCCCGACCGCTAAGCTGCCCGAGCAAATTGGACATCATTTCCCCTAATTAGGAGACATCCATGAGCTACGGACACCCTGGCGACGGCGGCTACGGTCCTCCTCCCGGAGGCCCGGCCGGGTACGGCGCGCCGGGCGGGCCGGCTCCGGACAACCACCTGGTGGCCGCGATCCTGACCACGCTCTTCTGCTGCCTCCCGTTCGGGATCGTGGCGATCGTCAAGTCGTCGCAGGTGAACTCGCGGTGGTCGGTGGGTGACTACCAGGGCGCGCACCAGGCCTCGCAGGAGGCCAAGACCTGGTGGAAGCGCGCGCTCATCATCGGGCTGGTCATCAACGTGGTCGTCGTGATCCTGTACGCTGTGTTCTTCGTGCTCATCACGGGTGCCGCGGTCAGCGGATACTGATGGCGACGGTCCCGACGCAGGCGTCGCGGCGTGGGGGGGACAGGGTCCGGTCCCTTCTCGCGCCGCTAGGCGTCGCCGCGCTGTCGGCGTCGGTGGTGACCTTCGTCGGCCTGGTCGACCCGAACGAGCCCGGCCACTATCCGACCTGCCCGTTTCTGTGGATCACCGGCTTGTACTGCCCGGGGTGCGGAACCCTGCGCGGAATCCACGCCCTCGCCCAGCTGGACGTCCCCGCCGCACTGGGTCTCAATCCGCTGATGGTGCTCACCGTCCCGTTCCTCCTCTTCTGGTGGGGGAGATGGACCCTGCGGTCCTGGCAGGGCCGGCCGGTACGGACGACACTCGCGCACCCGGCGGTAATTTGGGGGTTTCTCGCACTCGTTATTGTGTTCTGGGTAGTGCGAAATCTGCCATTTGGCGAATTTCTCGCGCCTTAGTAGCGTGAGATTGATTGTCTGTCGCCCCCGGTGGCCAACCGTCCTCGCCGAGGCCGATAACATCGCAACGCGAGGCGAGGGAACGCGACGGCTCGGTATCCGGGGGCGGGTGAGGTGACACGCCCGGAGTTGAGGGTCGCCGGCGGATAACCGCGAACCCCCATGATCTCGCATGGGTATTACCAGCACGGGCACTGTCGTCGACCGGAGGGGACCCTGATCCGTGAGCGAGCGGAGCGAGCGAGCAAATGAGCGCGGCAATGTGCTCGACGACATCCTCGACGGAGTACGGGCCGACCTCGCGGAGCGTCAACGGGCCACCCCGCTCGACGTCCTGAAGGACCGGGCGGCCAAGGCGCCTTCGCCCAGGGACGTGTACCGCGCCCTCGGCGGCGACAAGGTCTCCGTCATCGCGGAGGTGAAGCGGTCGAGCCCGTCCAAGGGCGCGCTGGCGGCGATCGCCGACCCGGCCGCGCTCGCCGCGGACTACGAGTCGGGCGGCGCCCACGTCATCAGCGTGCTGACCGAGGGACGCAGGTTCGGGGGGAGCCTGGCGGATCTCGCCGCCGTACGGGCGGCCGTCGACATCCCCGTGCTGCGCAAGGACTTCATCGTCACCGCGTACCAGCTCTGGGAGGCCCGGGCCCACGGCGCCGACCTCGCCCTGCTGATCGTCGCGGCGCTGGAGCAGAACGCGTTGATCTCCCTGGTCGAGCGGGCCGAGTCGATCGGCCTGGTGCCCCTGGTGGAGGTGCACACCGAGGAGGAGCTCGAGCGGGCGGTGGACGCGGGGGCCAAGGTCATCGGGGTGAACGCCCGGGACCTGAAGACCCTCGAGGTGGATCGGGAGGTCTTCGCGAGGCTCGCCCCGAGGATCCCCGACGGGGTTATCAAGATCGCGGAGTCCGGGGTGCGGGGACCGCACGACCTGCTCGCCTACGCACGGGCCGGCGCGGACGCCGTCCTCGTCGGGGAGAGCCTGGTCACCGGGAAGGACCCGCGGGCGGCGGTCGTCGACCTGGTGACCGCGGGGGCGCACCCGGCATCACGCCATGACAACGGATGAGGTGGCAGTGAAGACAGATTCCCCGGCCACGCCCGGTGGGGGGCCGGAGACCGGACGATTCGGCCAGTTCGGCGGCCGGTTCGTGCCCGAGGCGCTGATCCCGGCACTGGACGAGGTGGCCGCACTCTACGCGGAGGCCCGGCAGGACCCCGAGTTCGTCGCCGAACTCGACGACCTTCTCGCCAACTACGCGGGCCGCCCCACACCCCTCACCGACGCCTGGCGCTTCGGTGAGCACGCGGGGGCGCGGATCCTGCTCAAGCGGGAGGACCTGGCCCACACGGGCTCGCACAAGATCTGCAACGTGCTCGGGCAGGCGCTGCTCACCCGGCGGATCGGCAAGAAGCGGGTGATCGCGGAGACCGGCGCCGGACAGCACGGTGTGGCCACCGCGACCGCCTGCGCCCTGCTCGGCCTGGAGTGCGTCATCTACATGGGCGAGGTGGACACCGAGCGGCAGGCGCTCAACGTCGCGCGGATGAAGCTGCTCGGGGCCGAGGTGATCCCGGTCAAGAACGGCAGCCGCACCCTGAAGGACGCGATCAACGAGGCCTTCCGCGACTGGGTGACCAACGTGGACGGCACCCACTACCTCTTCGGCACGGCGGCCGGACCGGCGCCCTTCCCGGCGATGGTACGGGACTTCGTCCGGATCATCGGGGTGGAGGCGCGCGGCCAGGTCCTGGACCGGATCGGGCGCCTGCCCGACGCGGTCGTGGCCTGTGTGGGCGGCGGCTCCAACGCCATGGGCATCTTCGACGCCTTCATCCCCGACGAGGGGGTCCGGCTCTACGGCTTCGAGGCCGGGGGCGACGGGGTCGAGACCGGGCGGCACGCGGCGAGCATGTCCGGCGGCTCGGTCGGGGTGTTCCACGGCGCCCGGACCTATGTGCTCCAGGACGACGAGGGCCAGACCATCGAGTCGCACTCGATCTCGGCCGGACTCGACTACCCCGGGGTCGGCCCGCAGCACGCCTGGCTCAAGGACAGCGGCCGGGCGACCTACCGCGCGGTCACCGACAAGGCGGCGATGGACGCGTTCTCGCTGCTCAGCCGGACCGAGGGCATCATCCCCGCCATCGAGTCCGCGCACGCCCTGGCCGGCGCGCTGGAGCTCGGCGCCGAGCTCGGCCCCGACGCCGTGATCCTGGTCAACGTCTCCGGACGCGGCGACAAGGACATGCACACCGCGATGAACTGGTTTGGGCTGGGCGAATGACGACGCTGGCTGAGGTTTTCGAGAAGACGCGCGGGGAGAACCGCGCCGCGCTGTTCGGGTATCTGCCCGCCGGTTTCCCGACCAAGGACGGCGCGGTGGCCGCGGCCGTGGCGATGGTGGAGGGCGGCTGCGACGTCGTCGAGATCGGGCTGCCCTACTCCGATCCGCTGATGGACGGGCCGACCATCCAGGACGCGGTGCACCGCTCGCTGGAGAACGGCACCCGGATCGCCGATGTGGTCCACATGGTGGGGAAGGTGGCCGCCACCGGCGCCGCCACCCTCGTCATGACCTACTGGAACCCGATCGACCGGTACGGGGCCGGCCGGTTCGCCGCCGAGTTCGCCTCGGCCGGCGGGGTGGGGACGATCACCCCGGACCTGACCCCCGAGGAGGCCGGCCCGTGGTGCGCGGCGTCCGCGGAGGCGGGGATCGACACGGTCTTCCTGGTCGCGCCGAGCTCCACCGACGCGCGGATCCAGGCCGTCGCGCAGCGGTGCACCGGTTTCGTCTACGCCGCCTCCCTCATGGGGGTGACCGGGGCGCGGACCACGGTGTCCGCCGCGGCGGAGGGGCTGGTACGGCGGACGCGGGCCCACACCGGGCTGCCGGTGTGCGTGGGGCTCGGGGTGGGCACCGGGGCGCAGGCGGCCGAGGTGGCCGGGTACGCCGACGGGGTCATCGTGGGTTCGGCGTTCATCCGCAGGCTGCTGGACGCGCCGGACGAGGCCGCGGGTCTGGCCGCGGTCCGGGAACTCGCCGCCGAGCTCGCGGAGGGCGTCCGCTCGCGCTGAGATTCCTTACGCTCTGTGATCGGCCGGATGGAGCCGTCCCGAGGAGGGGCGGGCTCCGCCGAGCCGGATAAGACCCATCCGAACAGCTGATTCCCTGCGATTTCGCTCGGTTGTTTTCCCACGGGCTCTCCCCCTCATCGGCGGAGGGCCCGTTCCCGTCCGTAGGATGTGAGCGCACTCACGGTATCGGGGGCGTACGGGGGGCGACGGCTTACCGCACACTTATCCGGGCCGTGGTGGGGTTTGCACTGTGATGTCAGGGGCTCGGAGGCGTCCGGCCTCGCCCGAGGACGGGTGGTGATCGGAGCAGTGGTGATGGTGGGTTCCCCCGAGAAGACCCAGGTTGAACCGCGCACTGTCGTGCAGGTACTACCCTGGGTGACGACCGCGTGCCGACTGGGGCTCGCGGGTGTGCTGATCTGGGCCGGAGCGGCCAAGATCGGCGCCCCCGCGCTCTCGGTGCAGGCGGTCGAGGCCTACGAGCTCCTGCCGGAGAAGGCTGCGGAGATCGTCGGCTACGTGTTGCCCGTGTCGGAGATCGTCTTAGGGGTGCTGCTCGTTGTCGGCCTGCTCACGCGTATCACCGCCGTGGCCTCAGGGCTGCTCATGGCGCTGTTCGTGGCGGGGATCGCCTCGGCGTGGGCCCGTGGCCTCAACATCGACTGCGGTTGCTTCGGGGGTGGCGGTCAGCTGGCACCGGGTGAGAGCCCGGAGTACCTGCAGGAGATTCTCCGGGACCTCGGGTACATCGCGCTGGCCGCATGGATCGTGTGGCGCGCTCCGGGGCGACTGGCCCTGGACACCGTCCTAGGTCTTGCCGCCAAGCGGGACACGGGCGGTGAAGAGGACGTCAACGACGACGATGAGGAGAGGCACTGATGGGCAAGTCCGCGCGGGATTCGGCACGGGAACGGGTGCGTGCCGAGCGCGAGAGGGAGGAGAAGCGGGCCAGGCGCAACCGCCGGATCGTCGTCTCCTCGGTGGTGCTGGCCGCCGTCGTCTTGGTCGGTTTGTTCTCCCTGGTGCAGTACAACCGGAACTTCTCGGCGAAGTTCACCGGAACACTCGCCCCGATCACGGTCCAGCCGGACGGCACGGTCGTGATGGCCAAGCCCGGTGTGCAGAAGCCGGTGCTCGACATCTACGAGGACTTCCAGTGCCCGGCCTGCAAGACGCTGGAGGACGCGAGCGGCGAGACCGTCAAGGAGCTGGCCGCGCAGGGCAAGGTCAAGGTCGTCTACCACCCGATCACGATCTTCCAGCAGGACCCGCTGAAGAGCAACTCCGTGCGCGCGGCCTCCGCCCTGCGGTGCGTCCCCGGCGGGACCCCGTGGATGAACCTGCACGACAGACTCTTCGCCGAGCAGCCGACGGAGGGCAAGAACGGGTTCGAGCTCGCCGACCTGGTCGCCTGGGGCAAGGAGGCCGGGGCCGCCGGCGCCGACTACGAGAGCTGCGTGAAGAACCAGACCCATGCGCCCGCGCACATCAAGTTCAGCGAGGACACCGTCGCCGGCTCCAAGATCGAGGGAACGCCCACGGTCCGGCTGAACGGAAAAGAGCTGGGCAACGAGGCATTCGTGCCCGGTGATCTGAAAGAGACCATCATGAATGCCGCCAAGTAGCCATGGACACGGTAGCCTCCATGGCCATGCAGCTCGCCTTCATTCCGAGCCCGTCACAGGGGGTCTGGTACCTCGGACCGATCCCCATCAGGGCGTATGCGCTGTGTATCGTCATCGGGGTCATCGTCGCCGTGTTCATGAGCGAGCGGCGCTGGCGGGCCCGAGGCGGTCAACCCGGGACCATGGTCGACCTGGCGGTCTGGGCGGTGCCCTTCGGCCTGGTCGGCGGACGTCTCTACCACGTCCTGAGCGACTGGCAGCTTTACTTCGGCAGTGACGCACCCAACCGGCCGATCGAGGCACTGTACATCTGGAACGGCGGGCTGGGGATCTGGGGGGCGATCGCCCTCGGCGGGGTCGGGGTGTGGATCGGCTGCCGCCGACGGGGCATCTCCCTGGGCGCGGTCGCCGACACGGTCGCGCCGGGAATCGCGGTGGCCCACGCCATCGGCCGGATCGGCAACTACTTCAACCAGGAGCTCTTCGGCGGCCCCACCGACCTTCCGTGGGGGTTGGAGATCGACCCGGGTAGGCCGGGGACGGTCGAGGGGGTCTCCACCTATCACCCGACCTTCCTGTACGAGCTGCTCTGGAACCTCGGCGTCGCCGTCCTGGTGATCTGGGCCGGGAAGAGGTTCGGGCTCCGCCACGGACGGGCTTTCGCGCTCTACGTGGCCGCCTACACCGTGGGCCGCTTCTGGATCGAGGGGCTGCGCGTCGACCCCGCCAACGAGATCCTCGGTCTGCGCTTCAACCAGTGGACCTCGATCGTGCTCTTCGTCGGGGCGGTCGCCTACATCTGGATCATGCGCAATCGGACCACCGAGGAGAAGCTCGGCGAGGCACCCGAGGACGACTCGGGGAACGACGTCGACTCGCTGCTCGGCATCGCGGGGCCGTCCGACGACGCACCCGAGGGTGCGGCCGGCGCCGACACGCCCGGTGAGGGTACGGGCCCGGCCGGGCCGCGGGATGAGATCGCGGACGAGGAGTCGGCGAAGGCCGAAGGCACTTCGGTGAAGGTGCGCGAGGCGACCGAGAAATGACCTCGGGCGGCTCGGGGGACCGCGACGGAGCCGGTGGCCGGCCAAGCGGTCTCCCCGGCGGCCGCGCCGAGATCCACCACGCTCATCGCGACGTCACAGGCGGCTGGCTCCGGCCGGCCGTCTTCGGCGCGATGGACGGACTGGTCTCCAACTTCGCCCTGATCGCGGGGGTGGCCGGGGGGACGTCCGACGCCGGGATCGTGGCGCTCGCGGGGCTCGCCGGGCTCGCCGCGGGCGCCTTCTCCATGGCCGGGGGCGAGTACGTCTCGGTGGCCTCCCAGCGGGAGCTGGCCCTGGCCGAGCTCGCGGTCGAGCGCCGTGAGCTGACCATCCGGCCCGAGGACGAGGCCGAGGAGCTGGCCCAGCGGTACGTCTCCCAGGGTGTCGAACCCGGGCTGGCCAGGGAGGTGGCCCGGCAGATCTCGGCCAACCCCGACCGGGCCCTGCACGTGCACGCGCGGGAGGAGCTCGGGGTGGACCCCGGGGACCTGCCCTCTCCCGTACTCGCCGCGGGTTCGTCGTTTCTGGCGTTCGCGGTGGGCGCGGCCGTCCCGCTGCTGCCGTATCTTTTTGGGTTCACGGTGTTGTGGCCGTCCGCGGTCTGCACCTTCGTCGCCCTCTTCGCCGCGGGTGCGCTCGCCTCGCGGGTGACCGCGCGGAGTTGGTGGTACAGCGGGCTGCGTCAGCTGGCGGTCGGTTTGACGGCGGCCGCTTTGACGTTCGGCTTGGGGAATCTGATCGGTGCGGGGGGCTGGTAAGACGTGAACGAGGATCCCGAAGGCCGCCGGCGTGGCCGTACCCGGACGCGGCGGCCGGATTCGGCCAGGCGGCCGGCGCGGACCCGGCGCCCGGCCCGGCCGGAGCAGGCCGAGGAACCGCAGGAGGATCTCGACCGGCAGGACCGGGTCCACGACGGGTACCGGGGGTCGGCCCGCGACCCCCGCCCCGGATCCAGGAGGTCCACCGCGGCGGACCGGGCGGCGCGCTTCGAGCTCCCGCACGAGCTGGGCGGACCGGCTCCGGCGGAGTGGGAGGAACCGGAGCGCCTGACCAGGCGGTCGGGGCGGGACCGTCACGACGACGGGGACGGCGCCGGGGTGGTCGCGGCCTTCGCCGCCTTCGGCGCCCGGCATCGGCGGGTTCTCCTCGCCGTCGGGGTGGTCGCGGCGATGGCCCTGGTCTCGATCGGCGTGGTATACCTCGTCGGGGTGCTCACCGCGCGCGAGGGCGTCTCCGGCTCGGCGGACGTCTGGACGGAGGGCGGGGTCCGCGCCCCGGAGGGCTATCAGGCCTGGCCGCCCTCGAAGATCTTCAAGCCGATCGGCGATCGCCGGTCCGACCCGAAGGCGATGTCCGTGGGCGAGGTCTTCGCGGAGCAGACCCTCCGGTACGAGGGCCAGGCGCTGAAGCTGGCGGCCAAGCACGCGGGCAAGGACTGCGCGGCGGCGGTGCACGGGCAGCGGCTGGTGGACGAGGTGGCCGCGGCCGGGTGCACCCAGGTGCTCCGGGGGCACTACGTCAGCGAGAACAAGCGTTACGTCGCCCAGTTCACCCTGCTCAACGTGCGGGACGCCGCCGCGGCCGAGGGCCTGGTCACCTCGTTGAAGACGGGGTACAAGAGCGGCTGGGTGGTTCCGCTGGGAACCAAGGGCCCGGCGTTCCCCAAGGGCGGGTACACCGAGGCGAGCGGGTACGCGATGGGGCACTACGTGGCGCTGTCCTGGGTGGGCCGGGCGGACGGCGCCTCACGGACGGAGAAGGACGACTTCGTGAACCTCTCCCTGACGGTGCGCGGCGCGGAGAAGGCGGTCTTCCGCCGGTTGGTCTCGGTGATCGGACCGTCCGCCAAGCCCTGAAACCTGGGTGGTCAATTCGTTACCTTACGGGGCTATCGTCTCCCTCGTGCAGGACGGACCTCACGGGGGGCCGGAGCAACGGCCGTGGACACCGCCGCAGCAGCCGTACGGCAATCCTTATCAGCAGCCGGGGTCGGCCGGTCCGGGACCGCGGTATGGGTCTCGGCCTCAGGGTCCACCCCCACCACCCGGCCCGTACGGCCCGCAGCCCCAGTACGGCCCTTCGCACGCAGGACCGTACGGGGCACAGCCCGGCACCTGGCCGGGGTCGCCCGGCGGACCGCCCAAACCGCCGAGGCGCGGTGGAGGGGTGCTGGCCGGGCTGCTGGTGGGAGGCGGCGCGCTGCTGGTCGCCCTGGTGATCGTGGTCGTGTTCGCGGTGAGCCGGCAGTCGG
Source organism: Rhizohabitans arisaemae (assembly GCF_025996515.1). Lineage (GTDB taxonomy): Bacteria > Actinomycetota > Actinomycetes > Streptosporangiales > Streptosporangiaceae > Rhizohabitans > Rhizohabitans arisaemae. Next base: position 793,873 of record NZ_BLRH01000009.1, on the reverse strand, counting down.
TTCCGGAGCCCGTCGCCGGCGTGTCGGCCCCGCCCTCCTCGGCTTCGCCGGAGAGCCGGACGAAAGGGCCGGTGCCGGACCTGTTCGTCACGACCGACGCCAAAGACTCCTACGCCAAGCTGGCCGATCGCGCGGACGACCCGGACCCGGTCACCGAGAACGAGGCCTTCGCGGACGACGCGCGGACGCCGTCCTACAAAGGCTTCGACCTCAAGCTGGAGGACTCGCGCATCGACTCCGACTGCGCGGCCGGGGTCTGGGGCGATCGGCTGGAGGCCCTGCTCGTCTCCGGCGGGTGCACCCAGCTGCTCCGGGGATACTTCTACAACCGGAACCGCGAGTACGTCGCCCAGATCGCCCTGTTCAACATGGCGAACGAGACGTCGGCGCGGGCGGTGGCGGTCGGCCTGGACCCCGACCCGAATCCGGGGCAGGACGGTGCGCTGGGATTCATGTTCCCCATGGCGGATTCCATCCTGCAGGGCCCGAGCAAGGCGTACGCCGAGGCGCGCGGCCACTACCTGATCGTCTCCTGGGTGGCCCGGGCCGACAACTCCGCCTACGGCGACGGCGACGACCTCATCGCGCTCTCGGTGACCGCCGAGGACTTCAAGGACTTCATCACCCGTCGCCTGAACCGGCGGTAAGCCGCTCGATCAGGTGGGCGACGACCTCGGGGAGCTCCCGGAGCCGGTGCAGCGGGAGCTCCAGGGCGGTCGCCCCCTCGGCCCAGGGCGCGCACTCCGCCACCAGCGCCCTGGCCTGGTTCTTGGTCAGCGAACCCCCGGTGGCCCTGACATAGGCGATCAGCCCTTCGCGCAGGTTGTTCGGCACTTTGCCGTGGGCGTTGTCCAGGACGCGCCGCACGATCGCCTCCGGGGTCGCCGGATCGGGCCGCGGCAGCCGTACCGCGCTCAGCCGCCCGGGGACCCCGGCGAACTTGTAGACCGACGAGAGGAACCCCAGGTCGCTCACGGGCTCGGTGGAGACCACGTCGACGTGGGGGGAGCGTGAGGCGAGCAGGAGCCGGGGGAAGGCCGCGGTGAGCCCGGCGGGGACGGCGACGGCGACCCGGTCCACGTCCGCGGCGAACGGCCGGGCCAGCCAGGTGGAGAGCCGGGTCCTCGGCAGGTCGCCGGGCGGCCAGTCGCCGACCAGGAGCGAGGGCTTGAGGAAGTCGACCAGGTCGGTGCCGAGGGGGGTGCCGGCGTGCGCCGTGGACTCCACCGACTGCGGCCCCTGGGTGTAGATCGCGAGCCGCTCCGGCAGGCCCGCGATCGCGGGCCAGGTCTTGCTGGTCGGCCGGAGGACGTACAGGTCGGCGGCGCTGCCGATCGCCTGCGCGCCGTGGTACCGGTTGAAGTCCGGCCACATCGCCTCGGTGGCGAGGTTGAGGCCGACGATGGTCTCCTGGACCTTCAGCGCCAGCGCGGGGGTGCGCTCGCTCACGCCGTACGCCAGGACGAGCCTGCCGTGCTCCCGGTCGCGCAGGGCCTCGGCGGAGCGGGCGAGGAAGAGCCCGACGCCGCCGGGCGAGTACGGCGGGTCGGTGACCGTCAGGTCGGCCCATCCGGCCGCGGACGGGGCGAGGCCGAGGCGGAGGTCGGCCCAGCGGCAGGTGACGGCGTCCCGGGTCACCTCGGCGATGTACCGCAGGATCCGGTCGTCGATGTCGACGACGAGCACCTCGGCCTCGGGGTGGATCATGGAGACGGCGACCGAGGTGAGGTCGTGGTCGCCGACGAAGAGGATCCGGGAGCCGGGGAGCCAGAACCTGGCTCCGAGCAGGAGCGCCCGGCGGACCACGGTCTCGGCGGTGGCGGAGACGTGGTCGAGGCGGGCCCGGCCGCGGGGCCCCCGGGCGATGAGCCGCTCCATCGAGGCGACGGTCTCGGCGTGCGCCGCGAGCAGGTGCCCGACGGGGTCGGCGAGGGCCTGGTCGTCGTAGCGCTCGGACCGGGTCAGGCGGAACCGGTCGCCCTCGTGGTCGAGTTCCACGGTGCGGAGCAGCGCCTCGACGGTCCGGCGTGAGGTGGCGGTCTCCCGGACCAGGTCGCCCACGGTCCACCACCGGCCGTCGGCCAGGAGCGCGAGCGCGTGCCGGAGGCGGCGCGCGTCCACTCCGGCGTCGCTGAGCAGTTCCGAGAGTGCGGGCGTGGTCATTGATTCAGCCTATTGCGCCGGGATACGTCAGTCGGCGATCTCAGGGGGTGAACCGGGAAGAGTTAAGGTGATTTCGCCGTTATGCAGGGTAAATGTAGTGAAACGCCCCCCAGCGGGCATAAGTCCAACGGTGAGGTAACCTCTACTCACCGAAAGGCAGCAGGGCCAATGTCGTCCCATCTGCGAGCACCACCGGCAGCAACGACGACAGGAGGGTTCCATGCCCGCTGCCCGTCATGGGCTACCTGCGCCGCAGGGCCTCTACCACCCCGACCGTGAACACGACGCGTGTGGCGTCGCCATGGTGGCCGATGTCGCGGGACGCCGCAGCCACGACATCGTCGAGAAGGCACTGACCGCGCTCAGAAACCTCGATCACCGTGGGGCCAAGGGAAGCGAACCGGACACCGGCGACGGAGCCGGCATCCTTACCCAGATTCCCGACGCCCTGCTCCGCGCCGTCACCGGCTTCCCGCTTCCGGAGCCCGGGACGTACGCCGTCGGCCTCGCCTTCCTCCCCGCCGACGGGCAGGCCCGGGGGATCGCGGAAAGCATGATCGAGGAGATCGCGGCCGAGGAGGGCGTCACCGTCCTCGGCTGGCGGGACGTCCCGCACGACCGGGCGCACGCCGGGCCCAGCGCCCGCGCCGTGATGCCGTCCTTCCGCCAGCTGTTCGTCACCGTGCCCGGCCGGAGCGGCCTCGAACTCGACCGGGAGGTCTACGCCTTCCGCAAGCGGGCCGAGCACGAGGCGGACGTGTACTTCGCCTCGCTCTCCAGCCGGACCCTGGTCTACAAGGGCATGCTGACCACGCCGCAGCTCGAGCCCTTCTTCCCCGACCTGTCCGACCCGCGGTTCCACACCGCCCTGGCGCTGGTGCACTCGCGGTTCTCGACCAACACGTTCCCGTCGTGGCCGCTGGCCCACCCGTACCGGTACATCGCCCACAACGGCGAGATCAACACGGTCCGGGGCAACCGGAACTGGATGCGCGCCCGGGAGGCGCTGCTGGAGAGCACGCTCATTCCCGGCGACCTGGTCGCGGGGGAACGCACCGACAAGCTGGAGCGGCTCTTCCCGATCTGCGACCCCGACGCCAGTGACACCGCCTCCTTCGACGAGGTGCTGGAGCTGCTCCACCTCTCCGGCCGCTCGCTCCCGCACGCGGTGCTGATGATGATCCCCGAGGCGTGGGAGAACCAGCCGGGGATGGACCCCGCGCTCCGCGCGTTCTACGAGTTCCACTCGACGCTGATGGAGGCGTGGGACGGCCCCGCGTCGATCAGCTTCACCGACGGGACGGTCGTCGGCGCGGTGCTGGACCGCAACGGCCTGCGGCCCGGGCGGTTCTGGGTGACCGCGGACGGGCTGGTCGTGCTGGCCAGCGAGGCGGGGGTGCTCGACCTCGACCCGGCCTCGGTGGTCCGCAAGGGACGCCTCCAGCCGGGCAAGATGTTCCTGGTCGACACCGCCCAAGGCAAGATCATCGAGGATGCGGAGATCAAGGCCGCGCTCGCGGCCGAGCACCCGTACGCCGACTGGCTCCACGCGGGCCTGGTCCGCTTCGAGGAGCTGCCCTCCCGCTCCCGCGAGCTCGTCACGCACGAGCAGCTGGTCAAGCGCCAGCAGACCTTCGGCTACACCGAGGAGGAGCTCCGCGTCATCCTCACGCCGATGGCCGCCACCGGCGCCGAACCGGTCGGCTCCATGGGCACCGACACCCCGGTCGCGGTGCTGAGCGAGCGGCCGAGGCTCCTGTTCGACTACTTCTCCCAGCTGTTCGCCCAGGTCACCAACCCGCCGCTCGACGCCATCCGGGAAGAGCTGGTCACCTCGCTGGCCTCCACGCTCGGCCCCGAGGGCAACCTGCTCGACCCGGGCCCGGCCTCCTGCCGGCAGCTGGTGCTGCCCTACCCGGTGATCGACAACGACGAGCTGGCCAAGCTCATCCACATCAACGACGAGGGCTCGCTGCCGGGCTTCCAGCCGTACACCGTCTCGGGTCTGTTCGACGTGGCCGGCGGCGGGGACGCGCTCCTGCTCCGGCTGGAGGAGATCCGCGAGGAGGTCTCGGCCGCCATCGCCGACGGGGCGAGGATCATCGTCCTCTCCGACCGCGACTCCTCCGCCTCTCGGGCGCCGATCCCCTCGCTGCTGCTGACCGGGGCCGTGCACCACCACCTGATCCAGGAGAAGACCCGGACCAGGGTGGGGCTCGTCATCGAGACCGGCGAGGCGCGCGAGTGCCACCACATGGCGCTGCTGATCGGGTACGGCGCCGGCGCGATCAACCCCTACCTGGCGCTGGAGACCGTCGAGGACCTCGGGTACGGCGCGAAGGGCATCCGGAACCTGATCAAGGCGTACGGCAAGGGCGTGCTCAAGGTCATGTCCAAGATGGGGGTCTCCACGGTGGCCTCCTACACCGGGGCGCAGATCTTCGAGGCCCTCGGACTCGGCCAGGAGGTCGTCGACGCGTGTTTCACCGGCACCACCTCGCGCCTGGGCGGCGTCGGCTTCGACGTGCTCGCCCGCGAGGTCGCCGAACGGCACCGTCTCGCCTACCCCCGGGTCGAGAACGCGCACCGGCGGCTGGAGATCGGCGGGGAGTACCAGTGGCGGCGCGAGGGCGAGCCGCACCTGTTCAACCCCGAGACCGTCTTCAAGCTGCAGCACGCCACCCGGACCAGGCGGTACGAGATCTTCAAGGAGTACACCTCGCTGGTGGACTCCCAGTCCGAGCGGCTGATGACCCTGCGCGGGCTCTTCACCCTCCGCGACGGGGCGCGCCCGCCGGTTCCGCTGGAGGAGGTCGAGCCGGTCGCCGAGATCGTGCGCAGGTTCTCCACCGGCGCGATGTCCTACGGGTCGATCTCCAAGGAGGCGCACGAGACGCTCGCCGTCGCGATGAACCGCCTCGGCGGCAAGTCCAACACCGGCGAGGGCGGGGAGGACGCCGAGCGCTTCCAGCCCGACGCCGGCGGCGACCTGCGCCGGAGCTCGATCAAGCAGGTGGCGTCCGGCCGGTTCGGGGTCACCTCCGAGTACCTGGTGAACGCCGACGACCTGCAGATCAAGATGGCCCAGGGGGCCAAGCCCGGTGAGGGCGGCCAGCTCCCCGGCCACAAGGTCTACCCGTGGATCGCCAAGACCCGGCACTCCACACCCGGCGTCGGGCTGATCTCGCCGCCGCCGCACCACGACATCTACTCGATCGAGGACCTGGCCCAGCTCATCCACGACCTGAAGAACGCCAACCCGGCCGCCCGGGTGCACGTCAAGCTGGTCGCCGAGGTGGGGGTCGGCACCGTGGCCGCCGGGGTCTCCAAGGCCCACGCCGACGTGGTGCTGATCTCGGGACACGACGGGGGTACGGGCGCCTCGCCGCTCACCTCCGTCAAGCACGCGGGCGCCCCGTGGGAGCTCGGCCTGGCCGAAACCCAGCAGACGCTCCTGCTCAACGGGCTCCGGGACCGGATCGTCGTCCAGGTCGACGGCCAGCTCAAGACCGGCCGCGACGTGGTGATCGCCGCACTGCTCGGCGCGGAGGAGTACGGCTTCGCCACGGCGCCGCTGGTGGTCAGCGGCTGCGTGATGATGCGGGTCTGCCACCTGGACACCTGCCCGGTGGGCGTGGCCACCCAGAACCCCGAACTGCGCAAGCGGTTCTCCGGCAAGCCGGAGTTCGTGGTCAACTTCTTCGAGTTCATCGCCGAGGAGGTCCGGGAGTACCTGGCCGCGCTGGGATTCCGCAGCCTGGACGAGGCGATCGGGCACGCCGAGTGCATCGACGTCCGCTCGGCGGAGGAGCACTGGAAGGCCGCCGGGCTCGACCTGTCGCCGATCCTGCACCTGCCCGAGCTGCCGGCGGGCACGCCGCTGCGCAAGACGGTCGACCAGGACCACGGGCTGGACCGGGCGCTGGACAACACCCTGATCCAGCTCGCCGAAGGGTCGATCGCCTACGGGACCCCGGTCCGGCTGGACCTGCCGATCCGCAACGTGAACCGGACGGTGGGCACGATGCTCGGCCACGCCGTCACCGCCAAGTGGGGCGGGGCCGGCCTGCCCGACGACACGATCGACATCTCCTTCACCGGCTCGGCGGGGAACTCCTTCGGCGCGTTCGTGCCGCGGGGGATCACGCTGCGGCTCACCGGGGACGTCAACGACTATCTCGGCAAGGGGCTGTCCGGCGGCCGCATCGCCGTACGCGCCCATCCCGAGGCCCCGCTGGAAGGCCACATCATCGCCGGGAACGTCGCGCTCTACGGCGCGACCTCCGGGGAGGCGTTCGTCCGCGGTGTCGCCGGGGAGCGGTTCTGCGTCCGCAACTCCGGGGCCACCGCGGTGGTGGAGGGCGTCGGGGACCACGGGTGCGAGTACATGACCGGCGGGCAGGCGGTCATCCTCGGGCCCACCGGCCGCAACCTCGCAGCCGGCATGTCCGGCGGCGTCGCCTATGTTCTGGATCTGGTGCCGGACCGGGTCAACCCCGAGATGGTGGAGATCGAATCGCTCGGCGCGGACGATCTCGCCGTGCTCAAGACCCTGGTGGAACGCCACCGGGCCGAGACCGGCTCGGTCGTCGCGCGGGCGCTGCTCGCCGACTGGAACCAGGCCGCCGGGCGATTCAGCAAGATCATGCCCCGGGACTACAAGCGGGTGCTCACCGCCCGCGCCGCCGCCGAGGCCGAAGGCCGCGACATCGACGAGGCCGTCATGGCCGCTTCCCAGGGATAGGAGGATCCGCAGATGGCCGACCCCAAGGGTTTTCTGAACCACGACCGCGAGCTGCCTCGGCGGCGCCCCGTCGACGTCCGGATCCGGGACTGGCGTGAGGTGTACGAGGAGTTCCCGCCCGCCCGCCTGGAGCGGCAGGCCTCCCGCTGCATGGACTGCGGCATCCCGTTCTGCCACAACGGCTGCCCGCTCGGGAACCTCATCCCCGAGTGGAACGACCTGGTCCACCGGGGCGACTGGCGGGAGGGGATCGAGCGGCTGCACGCGACGAACAACTTCCCCGAGTTCACCGGGCGGCTCTGCCCCGCGCCCTGTGAGGCCGCCTGCGTCCTCGGGATCAACTCCGACCCGGTGGCGATCAAGCGGGTCGAGGTCGAGATCATCGACCGGGCCTGGGCGGAGGGCTGGGTGACCCCCCGGCCTCCGGCGAAGGCGACCGGTCACCGGGTCGCGGTCGTCGGCTCGGGCCCCGCCGGGCTCGCCGCCGCGCAGCAGCTCACCCGGGCCGGGCACGAGGTCGTCGTGTACGAGCGGGCCGACCGGATCGGCGGCCTGCTCCGCTACGGGATCCCCGAGTTCAAGATGGAGAAGCGGCACCTGGACCGCCGGCTCGCCCAGATGCGGGCCGAGGGGACCGAGTTCCGCACCTCGGTGAACGTCGGCGTCGACGTCACCGCCGCCGACCTGACCCGGGACTACGACGCGGTGGTGCTGGCCGGTGGGGCGACCCGCCCCAACGACTTCCTGCGGGGTGCGCCGGGCCGCCACCTGGCGGGTGTCCACCAGGCGATGGACTACCTGCCCCGGGCCAACAAGGTCCAGGAGGGGGACCACGTCCCCGACCTGATCAGCGCCGCGGGCAAGCACGTGGTGGTCATCGGGGGCGGCGACACCGGGGCCGACTGCGTGGGTACGGCGGTGCGCCAGGGCGCGGCCTCGGTCACCCAGCTCGAACTCCTGCCCAGGCCTTCGGCGTTCCGGTCCAAGGAGTACCCCTGGCCGACCTACCCGATGCTGTTCAAGGTCGAGAGCGCGCACGAGGAGCTGCTCGGCGGGGAGCGGGACCGGGTCTACGGGGTCAACACCCTTGAGTTCCTCGGGGACGAGCAGGGCCGGGTCCGGGCGCTGCGCGTGGTCGACGTGCGGGGTCCGGAGACGCGCTTCGAGCCCGTGCCGGGGACCGAGCGGGAGATCCCGGCCGACCTGGTCACATTCGCGCTCGGCTTCGCCGGGCCGGAGCGGGAGGGCCTCCTGGAGGACCTCGCGACCCAGGCCGCCGACCCGGACTCCTTCTTCGACGCCCGGGGCAACGTCGCCCGGGACAAGTCGTACATGTCAGGAGTGCCGGGGGTGTTCGTCGCCGGGGACATCGGCCGGGGCCAGTCGCTGATCGTCTGGGCGATCGCCGAGGGCCGCTCCGCCGCCGCCGCGGTGGACCGCCACCTCACCGGCCACACCGCCCTGCCCGTCGCCATCCCCCCCACCGCCAGGTCATTGGCCTGACGGTCCCCGGCCACCTGGTCCGCTGTCGCGCACCGCAACGGCGCGGTGCGCGACGGCCCTGGTGCGCCGTCACCCGCGCAGCCCGTACGGCCGATCGGGGAGCTGTGGACCCGTCAGGGATGGAAACCTTCGAGGAGTCGGATCTCACAACGTGGTCCGGTTGATCGTGCGAGCTTTCCATCGGCGGTGATCAGCGCACAACCCAAGGCTTCGGCCGCCGCGACGTACGCGGCGTCGTAAGCTGTCAGGTTGCTGCGCAGGTCCCAGATCCTATGGAGGAGAGTCGACTCGTCCACTCGATCCACCACGATGTCACCGAGGGCCTTGATCGCCTCCTCCGCGACCGCCGGAGAGATCTTGTGACCGAGGAGGCGTCCTCTGACAACGGAGACGGTTTCGAGAAGAAGGTGGGATGGCGCGGCCCACCGGTGATCCGCAGCCAAGGCGGATCGGGCTTCTTCACCGACCGCACCGTTTCCCGTAAGGGCCTCCACCAAAGCTGAAGCATCAACGACAATCACGGGAGGTCTTCCCATGCGGCCTCGCGTTCAGCTCGTGCGGCTGCGAGCTCGGCTGCCGCTTCACCGGGCCGGGAGTCGTACTTTCCGGTGATCTGGCGGGCTCGGTCCAGCGCGGCGAGATTTCGTGCACGCCGGGCTTCGGTGGTGACCAGCTCCAGCAACAGCCCCTGAAGCGACATCCCACGCACTTTCGCGGTGTCGGCGAGGGCGTCTCTCACATCTTCCGGTACATCACGGATCTGCAGTGCAACCATGCATGCATTTTACATGTATGGGCGGCCGGGTGTCGGTGAAGTTGGGCACCCGGTTTTCTTCCGCAGGTCTGGTGGTCGTCACAATCAAGTGGTCTGTACCAATTAGGCTTGGGCGTGTGAGTCGTCGAGCGAAAATCGTATGCACCCTGGGCCCCGCCACCGCCTCTCCCGAGCGGATTCGTGAGCTGGTCGCCGCGGGGATGGACGTGGCGCGGATCAACCTCAGCCACGGTACGCACGAGCAGCACCGCGAGGTGTATGACCGGGTACGGGCCGCCGCCGCCGAGTTGGGGCGCGGGGTGGGCGTGCTCGCCGACCTCCAGGGCCCCAAGATCAGGGTCGGGAGGTTCGCCGAGGGGCCCGTCCGGCTGGGGTTCGGCGACGTCTTCACCGTGACGACGGAGGACGTGCCGGGGGACCGTCAGGAGGTCTCGACCACCTACGCGGGGCTGCCGGGAGACGTGAAGCCCGGCGACGGGATCCTGGTGGACGACGGCCGGGTCGCGCTCGAGGTCATCTCCGTGGACGGTCCGCGGGTGCGGACGCGGGTGGTCGTCGGGGGGATGATCTCCGACAACAAGGGTCTCAACCTGCCGGGGGTGGCCGTCTCGGTCCCCGCGCTGACCGAGAAGGACATCGCCGACCTGCGCTGGGCGCTGCGCACCGGGGTCGACATGGTCGCGCTCTCCTTCGTCCGGGCACCCGAGGACGCCGACCTCGCCTACGCGATCATGGAGGAGGAGGGTCTCCGGCTCCCGCTGCTGGCCAAGATCGAGAAGCCGCAGGCGGTGGACCTGCTGAAGGAGATCGTCGAGGCCTTCGACGGCATCATGATCGCCCGGGGTGACCTCGGCGTGGAGCTCCCGCTGGAGCGGGTCCCCCTGGTGCAGAAGCAGGCGATCCAGTATTGCCTGGAGAAGGCCCGGCCGGTCATCGTCGCCACCCAGATGCTGGAATCCATGGTCAGCGCGCCCCGGCCCACCCGGGCCGAAGCCTCCGACGTCGCCAACGCCGTGATCGACGGCGCCGACGCGGTCATGCTCTCCGGCGAGACCTCCGTGGGCGCGTACCCCGTCGAATCGGTCTCCACCATGGCCCGCATCGCCGCCACCGCGGAGGAGCTGAGCCTGCGCGCCACCCACACCCTGGAGCGGATGCCCGAGACCACGGGTGGGGCGATCGCGCGGGCCGCCGCCGAAGTGGGCGCCATCGTCAAGGCCAAGGCCCTCGTCGCCTTCACCATGACCGGCGAGACCGCGCGCCGCCTGGCCCGCTACCGGTCGCCGATCCCGCTGCTCGCGTTCACCAGCGAGCAGCACATCCGCTCCCAGCTCGCCCTCACCTGGGGCGTCGAAACCTTCCTCGTCCCGTTCGCGAACCACACCGACGAGATGGTCCGCCAGGTGGAGTCCGCGCTCCTGCACCTGGGCCGGCTGGAGAAAGGCGACAAGGTGGTCATCGTCGCCGGCTCGCCCCCCGGCACCGCCGGCTCCACCAACGCCCTCCGCGTCCACTGCATCGGCGACGCCGTCACCGGCCCCCGAGTCCCCCTGGAAGCCCCCCCGACCGCACACTGACCCGGTGTCTTTGGACCGGAGCATTCGCTAAGCCGAGATGCCTGAACCGGGCAGGCCCGAATTTCCGTAAGGGGTTCCCGAGTCCGGGTCGTAAGCACGGCTGGATCTTAGGTGCCCAAGGCGCTACGTTCGCACTTCTCGTGCCGCGGTCTTTGCGGCGCGAGAATGCGCGCGGCTGTTGGTGTCGGACGTTCTTTGTCCGGCTCCGACAGCCGCGGTCAATGTTAAAAAATACTGTTCTTGTAAGCGTGATCGTGCCTAGCGGGGTACTGCACGTCCGAGGTTGTCACCTGGACGTCTCTTTCTTGTCTGGCCGCTTTCCTTAGGCCGGGTAGGTCGGGAGTGCCTCTCGATAGGCGTAGGCTCAAGCGACGACAACGCACGTGGGGACCGTGTTAGGTGAGGTCGCCGTTGAGAGCCTGTATTTTTGGGCCGAGCCTTCGCTCGGCCGGCTCGAAACGCCGGTAACCCGCGTCTTCCCTCGTGATCTTGCGCCGCCGGCGCGACGCAAGATCGCTCAGTCCAGATCGCGGGGGCGTTTCGAGCGCGCACGTGCCCACCCCGGTAAGAACGATCCGAATATAGGGCCCAGCCCGTAAGCCCGAGTCTTCTTTCCGGCTCTCCGGGTCGATGTCGTAAGTGTGGCTGGATCTTAGGGCTGGTCAAGCTACGTCCGCACTTCTCGCGCCGCGTTTTTTGCGGGGCGAGAATGCGCGTGACGGTTCGTGCCGCGCGCTTTTTGTGCGGCATGAACCGTCACGGTCAATGTTAGAAAGTACTGTTCTTGTAAGCCTGGGTTCACTTACGGGGTGCCGCACGTCCAAGGTTGTCACCCAAACGGCTCTTCCCCGAACGACCGACCGACTTTCCGCTTTCCACCGGAAGTCGTGACGACCGCTTGGTGAATCTCCCGCTTTTCTTTCCTCCCGGTCGGCGGGACGCCAGCTTTTCGTCACGTCGTGCGAGAGCTCGGCCGCAGGGGGAATACTTCCGGTAAGGGTTCTATGGAGGTGTTCCGCCATGTCGATTGACCTGAACCACACCATTGTGCATGCCCGGGACCGTCAGGCTTCGGCGGAGTTCCTCGGCCGCATCCTGGGTCTTGAGGTCGGTGCGCCCTGGGGGCCGTTCATACCGCTGACCACCGGCAACGGTGTCACCTTGGACTACGCCACCGCCGAGGAGGAGACGATCGCGCCGCAGCACTACGCCTTCCTCGTGCCCGAGGACCAGTTCGACGTGATTCTCGCCCGGATCGAGCGGGCCGGGGTGACCTACTACGCCGATCACCGGTTCGAGCGTCCCGGCGAGATCAACCACAACGACGGCGGCCGCGGCGTGTACTTCCTGGACCCGGACGGTCACGCCATGGAGGTCATCACCCGTCCCTACGGCGCCGCCCCCTACTGATCAGAGGGGTGGCGGGCGGCCGCAGCCGGTCATCGCGTACCGCGACCGGAAGACGCGACCAGAAGAGTTGACGAGTCCACCTGGCTTGTGACACCATGGCCGTGGCACCGAGGTTGACAACCATAGTACTTGTTGACACTCGTTTCTAATTTGGCCTATGCTGCCCTCTCGTGCTACCTACTCGACGTCCCGGATTCCGTCCGGGGCGTTTGGCGTGCGCGCAGTTCGATTCCATCCGCGCTTTCCGGAAGGGCATCTGTTGGCAGCCTCACCCAACGCCTCCGCCGTACCCGCCGGTCCCCGTCGCGTCTCTTTCGCGCGTATCCAGGAGCCCCTCGAAGTTCCCGACCTACTTGCCCTGCAGACCGAGTCCTTTGATTGGCTGCTCGGAACCGGGAAGTGGAAGGCCCGGGTAGAGGCGGCTCGTCAGGCCGGGCGCAGGGACGTCCCCACCCAGTCGGGCCTTGAGGAGATCTTCGAGGAGATCAGTCCTATCGAGGACTTCTCCGGGACGATGTCGCTGTCGTTCCGCGACCACCGGTTCGAGCCGCCCAAGCACTCCGTCGAGGAGTGCAAAGACAAGGACATGACCTTCTCCGCCCCGATGTTCGTCACGGCGGAGTTCATCAACAACACCACCGGTGAGATCAAGAGCCAGACGGTGTTCATGGGGGATTTCCCGCTCATGACCCCGAAGGGCACCTTCATCGTCAACGGCACCGAGCGTGTCGTGGTCTCGCAGCTGGTCCGCTCGCCCGGTGTCTACTTCGACCGCAACATCGACAAGACATCGGACAAGGATCTGTACGGCTGCAAGGTCATCCCGTCTCGGGGTTCCTGGCTGGAGTTCGAGACCGACAAGCGCGACAGCGTCGGTGTGCGCGTCGACCGCAAGCGCAAGCAGCCTGTCACCGTGCTCCTCAAGGCGCTGGGCTGGACCGACGAACGGATCCTCGAACGGTTCGGCCGGTACGAGTCCATGCGGGCCACCTTGGAGAAGGACCACACGGTCGGTCAGGACGGCGCACTGCTGGACATCTACCGAAAGCTGCGGCCCGGTGAGCCGCCGACCAGGGAGTCGGCGCAGACCCTGCTGGAGAACCTCTACTTCAACCCCAAGCGCTACGACCTCGCCAAGGTCGGCCGCTACAAGATCAACAAAAAGCTCGGGGTCGACTCGGAGATCACCCAGGGCACCCTGACCGAGGACGACATCGTCTCGATGATCGAATACCTGGTCCGGTTGCACGCCGGCGAGGCTTCGACGGGTGAGGTCGTCGTGGAGGTCGACGACGTCGACCACTTCGGCAATCGCCGCGTACGCAGCGTCGGCGAGCTGATCCAGAACCAGGTCCGCCTCGGCCTGGCCCGCATGGAGCGCGTCGTGCGTGAGCGGATGACCACGCAGGACGTCGAGGCGATCACGCCGCAGACATTGATCAACATCCGCCCGGTGGTGGCGGCGATGAGGGAGTTCTTCGGCACCTCGCAGCTGTCGCAGTTCATGGACCAGACCAACCCGCTGGCCGGGCTGGCGCACAAGCGGCGGCTGAACGCGCTGGGCCCCGGCGGTCTGTCCCGTGAGCGGGCCGGCATGGAGGTGCGCGACGTGCACCCGTCGCACTACGGCCGGATGTGCCCGATCGAGTCCCCGGAAGGCCCGAACATCGGCCTCATCGGCTACCTCGCGTGCTTCGGCCGCCTCAACGCCTTCGGCTTCGTGGAGACCCCTTACCGCAAGGTCGCCGACGGCAAGGTGACCGACCGGGTCGACTACCTCACCGCCGACGAGGAGGATCGGTACGTCATCGCCCAGGCGAACTCGCCGCTCACGCAGGACGGCGGGTTCGCGGAGAGCGGCGTGCTGGTCCGGCGCAAGGGCGGCGAGTTCGAGTACGTGGGCTCCCACGAGGTCGACTACATGGATGTGTCGCCGCGCCAGATGGTGTCGGTGGCCACGGCGATGATCCCGTTCCTGGAGCACGACGACGCGAACCGGGCCTTGATGGGCGCGAACATGCAGCGCCAGTCGGTGCCGCTGCTCAAGAGCGAGGCGCCGCTGGTCGGCACCGGCATGGAGTACCGTGCCGCGAGCGACGCCGGGGACGTCATCAACGCGGAGAAGGCCGGTGTGGTCGAGGAGGTCTCGGCCGACTACATCACCGTGATGAACGACGACGGCACCCGCACCACCTATCGTGTCGCCAAGTTCAAACGATCCAACCAGGGCACCTGCTTCAACCAGAAGCCGATCGTCGCCGAGGGCGACCGGGTCGAGGTCGGGCAGGTGATCGCCGACGGCCCGTGCACCGACCAGGGTGAGATGGCCCTCGGCAAGAACCTCCTGGTGGCGTTCATGCCGTGGGAGGGCCACAACTACGAGGACGCGATCATCCTGTCCCAGCGGCTGGTCCAGGACGACGTCCTGTCCTCGATCCACATCGAGGAGTACGAGGTCGACGCCCGCGACACCAAGCTGGGCCCCGAGGAGATCACCCGCGACATCCCGAACGTCTCCGAGGAGGTCCTGGCGGACCTGGACGAGCGCGGGATCATCCGGATCGGCGCCGAGGTCGTCCCCGGGGACATCCTGGTCGGCAAGGTCACCCCCAAGGGCGAGACCGAGCTGACGCCGGAGGAGCGGCTGCTGCGCGCGATCTTCGGGGAGAAGGCCCGCGAGGTCCGCGACACCTCGCTCAAGGTGCCGCACGGCAAGCACGGCACGGTGATCGAGGTGCGGACGTTCACTCGTGAGGAGGGCGACGAACTCCCTCCGGGGGTCAACGAGCTCGTCCGTGTGCACGTGGCCCAGAAGCGTAAGATCACCGAGGGTGACAAGCTGGCCGGCCGGCACGGCAACAAGGGCGTCATCTCCAAGATCCTCCCGGTCGAGGACATGCCGTTCCTGGAGGACGGCACCCCGGTCGACATCATCCTCAACCCCCTCGGTGTCCCCGGCCGGATGAACGTCGGCCAGGTCCTGGAGACCCACCTCGGGTGGATCGCCGCAAGGGGCTGGGACATCTCGGGCGTCGAAGAGGCCTGGGCGGAGAGGCTGCGTGACAAGGGTTTCGAGAAGGTCGCGCCGCGTACCAACATGGCCACCCCGGTCTTCGACGGCGCCCACGAGGAGGAGATCGTCGGTCTGCTCGGCAACACCGTCCCCAACCGCGACGGGCACCGGATGGTGCGTCGGAGCGGTAAGGCGCACCTGTTCGACGGCCGCTCCGGCGAGCCGTTCAAGGACCCGATCGCGGTCGGCTACGTCTACATCCTCAAGCTGCTTCACCTCGTCGACGACAAGATCCACGCGCGGTCGACCGGCCCCTACTCCATGATCACTCAGCAGCCGCTCGGCGGGAAGGCCCAGTTCGGCGGCCAGCGATTCGGCGAGATGGAGGTGTGGGCCCTTGAGGCCTACGGCGCCGCCTACACCCTGCAGGAGCTGCTGACCACCAAGTCCGACGACGTCGTCGGCCGGGTGAAGGTCTACGAGGCCGTCGTCAAGGGCGAGAACATCCCCGAGCCGGGCATCCCTGAATCCTTCAAGGTGCTCATCAAGGAGATGCAGTCGCTCTGCCTCAACGTCGAGGTGCTCTCCGGCGACGGCATGTCCATCGAGATGCGCGACACCGACGAGGACGTGTTCCGCGCGGCGGAGGAACTCGGCATCGACCTGTCCCGGCGTGAGCCGAGCAGTGTCGAGGAAGTCTGACGGTCCCCACCAGGGGTGCCGCGCACAGCCCGTACCGAGGTCCGGAAAAGGGTACGGCCGATGGGGGTTGTGGGATGCAGCGAAGGCGGCAACCCCCATCGGCCGTGTACGGGTGCCCGGCCGGGCCGGGGTCAGACCAGGTCCGCGATGAGGCGGAGCTGGTCGATCTTCATCCGCAGGGTCGGGACGACGAGTCCGACGACGAGGGTGGTCGCCCCGGCTTCGCGGTAGGCGTCGAACCGCTCGCTCACCTTGTCCTCGGGCCCGCAGATCGTCATGGCGTCCAGGAGTTCGTCGCTGATGTGGTTCATGGCTTCGCCTTGCCGTCCGTCCAGGAACGCCTCCTGGACGGCGAGGGCTTCCTTCTCGAAGCCGAGACGCCCGGCGAGCCGGTTGTAGAAGTTGGTCCGGCGCGAGCCCATGCCGCCGAGGTAGAGCGCGAGGTTCGGCCGCATCATGTCGTAGGCGAGGCCTTCGTCCTCCTCGACGAGGGTGAGCATCATGGGCGCCACGTCGAAGCCGGGCCGGAACCCGCCGCGGTGTTCGGCGATGAGTTCGGGCGGGGTGTGGATGGAGAGCCAGCCGTCGGCGAGTTCCCCGGCGAGGGCGATGTTGCGGGGCCCCATCGCGGCGAGGTAGATCGGGAGCCGCTCCTGGACGGTGCTCACGCCCAGGGTGAGCTCCTTGCCCTGTCCGCCGGGCACCGGCACGGTGATCGTCGGGCCGGTGTGGCTGACCGGCCGGTGGTCGAGCGCCATCCTGGCGACGGTGAGGTAGTCCCGGGCGAATTCCAGCGGGCGTTCGAACGGGACGCCGTGCCAGCCTTCGACGACCTGCGGGCCGGAGACGCCGAGGCCGAGCCGGGCCCGCCCTCCGGAGATCTGGTCGAGGGTGGCGGCGGCCATCGCGGAGACCACGGGGCGGCGGCCGGGCATCTGGAGCACGCCGGTGCCGAGGCCGATCCGGGTGGTCTGCCCGGCGATCCAGCCGAGCAGGGTGACGGGGTCGGTGCCGTAGGTCTCCGCCGCCCAGACCGAGTCGTAGCCGAGGGCTTCGGCCTCTTTGACCAGGGTGAGGTGGTCGGCGGGTCCGAGTCCTTGGCCGCCCCAGTAGCTCAGGCTGTAGCCCAGGCGCATCAGATCTCCTCGGCGATCGCGGCGACGAGCTCGTCGGGGGCGTCGTCGACGAGCCAGTGGGTGGCCGGGAGTTCCCGCATGGAGAGCCGGTGGGCGCTCTGCCGTCGCCAGCCGAGGAGGCTTCCCCGGGAGAGGGAGTGGTCGTCGCGGCCGTACAGCACGGTGATCGGGGTGGTCATCGGCGGGCCGGGTTCGTGGTGGTATCCGGCGAGGAGCCCGAAGTCGGCGCGGAGGGCCGGCTCCAGGACGGGGCGGAGGGCGACCCGGTCGGCGAGTTCGCGGGGGAGCCCGCCCAGCTCGATGATCTGCTCCCAGAAGATCTCCGAGGGGAGGGTGGGGAGCCGCCGGAGCAGGAGGGCCACGTCGGGCGCGGCGAACGATCCGACGTACAGGCGGGCGGGCGGTCTGCCGAGTTCGCCGAGCCGCCGGCAGACGAGGTAGGCGAGCATCGCCCCGCTGCAGTACCCGAAGAGCGCCTGCGGCGCCCGGGCCCGCCCGGCGAGGTCTTCGGCGAGTTCGTCGACGAGGGGGCGCAGGTCGGTCCGGGGTGTTTCGGGGAGTCTGGCCTGCCGCCCGGGGAGGTTGACCGCCCACGGCTCGATCGCACCGGGGATCTTCGGGGTGAGGTCGATCAGCGAGGCGGGTCCGCCGCCGGCGTGCGGGAAGACGAACAGCGTGGCCGTGGCGTCCGCCCGTTCCTCCAGCGGGACAAACCAAGGGGGCGTCATGAGTCCTCCGCCATACGGGCTAAGCCGGATTTTTCAGGAACTATGGGGTACGGGCTGCGCCGGTCCGGGCGGTCGCACCCCGCCCGGACCGCTCGGCCCGCCCGTCGTGGCGCACCGGCCGGGCCGGGCTCGGCCGGAACGCGTCCTCGGTACCGTGGAGACGGCCGCCGCCCGGCGCTCACGGGGCCTCCGCGAGGTGGGCGGCGAGCTCGGCCGGGTTGGGATGGTCGAAGATCGCCCGCACCGCGACCGTCTTCCCGGCGATCTCCTCGATCCGGCCGATGAGCCGGACCGCGAGGACGGAGTGGCCGCCGTGCAGGAAGAAGTTGTCGTACTCGCCGAGGTCCGGGTTGCGGAGCGTCTCACGCCAGAGCCCGACGAGCTGCTTGACCGTCTCCGGGTCGCCGTCGACGGCCGCCCGTACGGCGGTGTCGGCGGTGGCCTTGAGACTGCCGCCGTCGACCAGGCCCTTGTAGTCGATCTTGCCGTTGGCGGTGGTGGGGAAGCCGTCCACCAGCGCGATCCCGGAGGGGACGGCGTAGTCGGGCAGCTTGGTCCGCGCGTACTTCCACAGCTCCTCGCCGAGCCCGGCCTCGGCGCCCGGGTGCGCCTGCACGAACGCGACGAGCCTGCCGTCGGTCTGCGGGTCGCCGGTCACGGTGACGGCGGCGACGCGGACCGCCTCGTGCTCGTGCAGGACCGCCTCCACCTCGCCGAGTTCGATCCGGTGCCCGCGGAGCTTGACCTGCCGGTCGTTGCGGCCGAGCATCTCCAGCTCGCCGTCGAAGCGGCGGCGGGCCAGGTCCCCGGTCCGGTAGAACCGCCCGTACCGGGGGTGTTCGCCGAACCGCTCCGCGGTGAGCTCGGGCCGCTCGACGTAGCCGGCGCTCACCCCGTCCCCGGCGATGCACAGCTCCCCGGGGACGCCCGGCGGAAGCTCCATGCCGCGCGGGTCGAGGATGAAGGCCTCCTGGTTGGCCAGGGGCCGGCCGATGCTGACCGGGTCGCCCACCGAGTCGTCGATCTTCGCCGCGGTCGACCAGATCGTGGTTTCCGTGGGCCCGTAGACGTTGTACAGGGTGCAGCCCCGGGCGAGCAGGTCCCGGCCGAGCGCGGCGGGCATCGGCTCGCCCCCGCACAGGACGGTCCGGCCGGTCAGCTCGTCCCGGGCCTCGGGGACGACCATCCGCCAGGCGGTGGGGGTGGCCTGCACCACGTCCACGTTCCCGGACACGATCAGGTCGAGGAAGGTCCGCGGGTCGAGCTGGGCCTCGTCGGGCGCGATGACCAGCCGCCCGCCGCGGCACAGCGGCAGGAAGAGCTCGAGCGCGGAGATGTCGAAGGAGGTGGTGGTGGACCAGAGCGCCGACTCCCCGCCGACCCGCTCGGCGAAGTCGAACACCAGGTTGGCCAGGTTGCCCTGGGTGACGGCCACCCCCTTGGGCTTTCCGGTCGACCCCGAGGTGTATATCACGTAGGCGACGTCGGCGGTGCGCTGCGGGACGTCGTCGAGCGGCTCGGTCCCCGGGGCGGCCGCGGGGAGGCGGACCACCGGGGTGCCGCCCGCCCAGGCCAGGTCGCGGTGGTCGTCCTCGTCCACCGCGACGACCCGGGCCTTGCAGTCGGCCACCTGGTAGGCGAGGCGCAGTTCGGGCTGGTGCGCGTCGAGCGGCAGGTAGGCGGCGCCGAGCGCCCACACCCCGAGTACGGCGGCGACCATGCCCGCGGTACGGCCGTGCGGCAGCGCCACGATGTCGCCAGGTCCCACCCCGGCGCCGCGGAGCGTCTCCCGTACGGCCGCGGCCCGGGTCAGCAGCTCGCCGTAGGTGAGCTCGCGGGCTCCCTCGACGACGGCGACCGCGTCGCGTGGCCGTCCCTGGATCCGCTGGAGCACGGTCGGGGCGCCGGACCACTCCCGGGCGGTCCGGTTGACCGCCTCCATGGTCGCCCGGTCTTCGTCGGTGCACAGCTCCAGCTCGCCGACGGCACGGCTCGGGTCTTTCGCGACCTCCACCACCAGCGTCTGCATGCGCCGGAGCAGCGCCCGTACCTCGTCCTCGTCGTGGACCTCGGTGCTGTGCCAGGCCTGCACCTCAAGGCCGTAGCTGTGCTGGACGATCACGCACTGCAGGTCCAGGCGGCTGCGGTCGGGGGTGTGGTACATGTAGTCGGGTTCGTCCCCGTCGAGGGCGATCCCCTTGTTCGACCAGGGCCGGTAGTTGAACATGTGCCGGAACAGGGGCACCCGCCAGTCGCCGGTGCCGTGCCCGCGCTGGGTGAGCACCGCCTCCACCGAGGCTTCGGCGTTCTCCACCCCGGTGAAGAAGACGTCCTCGACCTGCCGTACCAGGTCGACGAAGCTCATGCCCGGGTTGGCCCGGATCCGCAGCGGCATGGTGCTGACGCCGTATCCGACGAGTCGGCGGCTGGCGGCGCGCCGGGTGGTCACCGGGACCCCGACCACCAGGTCGGGTCCCGCGCCGTGCCGGAGCAGCATCGCGTAGAACGCGCTGAGCAGGATGATGTTGTCGGTGACCTTCAGCTCGGAGCGGAGGGACTCCAGGGCTTGGACGAGCCCGTCGATCCCGGTCCAGAAGCAGATGTGGCCGGCGAAGGTGGGGTTGGCCGGGGAGGGGCGGCTGCCGGGCAGCAGCATCCCTTCGGGGTCGACGTCTTCCAGGGCCTTCAGCCAGTACTCCATCACCTCGGGTGAGGGGGATGGGACCGGCAGCAGCGGCGCCTCGCCTTCCAGGCCGGGTGGGGTGGTTCCCCGGGGTGCCTCGTAGAACCGGCAGAAGTCCTCCATGAGGAACTGGAAGGACGGCGCGTCCAGCACGATGTGGTGGGCGGTGATGCAGATGACGCTGCGCCCGTCGGGCATGGTGAAGCTGCCCACCCGGACGGGCAGGTCCCGGCCTAGGTCGAACGGCCTGCGCTGGAACTCCTGCAGATCCGCGGTGAGGGTTTCGTCGGTGGAGGACCGCACCTCCACCTTGAGCTTGGCGTCGGCGGGCGCGGTGAGGTGCTGTACGGGCACGCCGCCGACCTCGGGGTAGCGCAGGCGGAGCGCGGGGTGCCGTTGCAGCAACCGGTTGACGGCGTTCTGCATCGGGAACCAGCGGACCGGCCGGGCGGGGCGGAACGCGACCGAGAGGTTGGACACGCCGCTGCCGGGCGAGAGCTGCTCCAGGATCCAGAACGCGTGCTCGATGTGGTTGAGCGGCTTGAGCGGGGCGGCGGGTTCGGGGAGCCAGGGGACCCCGGTGACGGGTTCCGGCTCGGCGGGCCGCGGTTTGGGCACGGGTTTGACCGGCGGCGGGGCGGCCCGCTCGACGACCGGCTCGCGCCGGGGCTCGGGGACGGCGGCGACGGGGGTCGCCGCGCATCGGTACGGGTACCCGGGGACGGCGATCCGCAGCGCCGGGTGGTCGGGGTCGAGGACGTGCCAGCGGACCGGGTGGCCGAGGCTCCAGAGCCGGGCGAGGGCGCGGGTGAGCGTCGCCCGGTCGTCCGCGGGGTCGGCGCCGAGCGAGGCGACGGTGTGCACCCCGTCCCCGGCGCGGGCGATCGCCGGTCCGGGCCCGATCTCCACCAGGATGTGCGGGCCCGGACCGGCGGGCGCCTCGGCGGGCCGCCCGTCCGTGTCCCACTCCCCGGCGGCGAGCCGGATCGCCTCGTCGAAGGAGACCCGCCCGGCGACCAGGTCGGCGACGAGCACGCCGATGCCTTCGCCGACGAGGGCGCGCGGGTTGACCCCCCAGTCGAGCCAGGTACGGGCCAGGGAGTACTCCACGGCGAACAGCAGGGCCCCGGTGGGCTCCGCCCCGCCCGCCCACGCGTCGTACAGGTCCACGCCCGCCTGTTCGAACGCCTCCAGGCAGAGGTCCATCTTCTCGGTGAAGACGCGCTCGGCGCCGTACAGGCCGTGGCCCATCCGGGCCGGGCCGCGCGCCGGGAAGACCAGCGTCACGTCGGGTGGGCCGGCCGTGCGCTCCGCGGTCGCGGTGCGCAGGAGCCGCGCGGCCTCCGCGGGTCCGCCGGCGACGACGGCACCCCGTACCGGGTGGGCGGTCCGGCCGCGTTGCAGCACGTCGACGGCGTCGGCGAAGGACTCCTCGGGGAGGGCGGCGAAGTACGCGGCGAGCCGGTCGCGGGCGGCGTCCGCGGCGGCCGGGGTCTTGGCCGACCAGGGCACGATCCGGGGCCGGCGGGAGGCCGGGGCGTGCGGCTGCCTCGGCCCTTCCGTCACGATCAGATGCGCGTTGGACCCGGACAGGCTGCGGGAGCTGACCCCGGCGACGCGCGGACGGCCGTCGACGCGGGGGTAGGGGCGGGGTACGGCGTCGGCGACGACGAAGGGGGTGTCGCCGAGCCCGAGCCCCGGGTGCGGGGCGCCGATCGCCGGCATGGGGGCGATCCGCTCGTGTTCGAGGGAGAGGACCACTTTGAGCAGGCCGACGATCCCCGCGGCCTCGAAGAGGTGCCCGACGTTCGCCTTGACCGAGCCGATGGCGACGGAGTCCGCGCCGCGGTAGACCTCCCGCATGGCGGCGATCTCGGCGCGGTCCTCCGGGACGACGCCGGTGCCGCAGGTTTCGACGTAGGAGACGTCGGACGGCTCGCAGTCGGCGAGGGCGAGCGCCTCGGCGATCGCGACGGCCAGCCCGTCGTCCCCCGCTCCGTCCGAGGAGAGGGCGCCGCCCCGGATGACGGCCCGGATCCGGTCGCCCTCCAGGATCGCGTCGGAGAGACGCTTGAGCACGACCACGGCGGCGCCGTTGCCGGGTACGGTCCCCGAGGCCGCCGCGCCGAACGGGAGGCACCGGCCGTCGGGGGAGTACCGGCCGCCGGGGGTCCAGCGGTAGTCCTCCTCGGTCTCCAGGTGGGCTCCGCCGGCGAGGGCGAGGTCGCAGTCTCCGGAGCGGAGCGCCTGGCAGGCCAGGTGGACGGCGGTGAGCGAGCAGGTGCCCAGGGTCACCGACGGGCCGCGCAGGTCCAGGGCCCGGGCGATCGCCGCCGCGGGGTCCCGGCCGGGGTCGTAGGCCGCGGCGCCGTAGACCGCCGTGCCGTCCCCGACGGCGGCCGGGTCGTACCCGGCGTCCTCGACGGCGGCGTGGGCGAGTTCGACCAGGAGCCTGATCTGCGGGCTCTCGGCTTCCAGCGCGGGGAACAGGGCGTCGTCGAAGGCTTCCGCCCCGGGGTCGAGCGCCCTGATCACGACGTGCGACGACGTGGTGACGGGGGTGACCCGGCCGGGCCCCGCGAGGGCCTCCCAGAACTGGGTCACGTCCGTGGCGCCGGGCACTCGGCAGGACAGGCCTACCACCGCGATCGGCTCACCGCCTGAGGTCATGGTCAGCCGTCCTTGCGGAGTCGGGAGCGGATGTCGCGGCGGCTGCCGCCGATCGGACGCGACGACCGTTCCGGGGCCGCCTGGCGGGCGTTCGCGCCGGAGTCCTTGAGGTATCCGCCGAGGAGCCGCAGGTTGGGGTAGCGGAACAGCGTCGTGATGGGCATGTCCACACCCAGCTTGCCGGTGATCTCCTCATGGAGGTCGACGAGGGCGAGGGAGTTCAGGCCCGCCTCGAAGAAGCTCTCATCGAGCCCGATCTGGCGGCCGAGTTTCGCTTCCACCAGGTCGCCGACCTGGTCGACTATCGAGCCGGTGGGTTTGATCGGGGGAAGACCCTGAGTCATGCCATGTCCTTCACGTGTGGTTCGTCCGGTGTGCAGGGGGGTCAGATCATCGCGACGAGGGTCTTGCGAGCGCCGGTGTAGGCGTGCCGTCCGTGCAGGACGCGGTAGTTGTCGATCATGAGGACCTCGCCCGGTCGCCAGGGGGAGAAGCACTCGTTCCCCTTGGCCACGGCCCGGACGTTCGCGAGGTCCTCGTCCGGGATCGGGCTGCCGTCGCCGTACGTCGCGTGCAGCGGCAGCTCCTCCTCGGAGGAGACCATGGAGAGCAGCGCCTCGGCCTGCTCGGCGGGCAGGCTCGTCACATGCCACTGCTCGGCCTGGTTGAACCAGACGCTCTCCCCGGTGACCGGGTGGTGCCGGACGGCGGGCCGGAGCTGGCGGGTGCGCAGGTCGCCGTCGGCGGTCCAGGCGAAGTCGACCGAGGCCGAGCGGAGCAGCTCCTCGACCTCCGACCGGTCGTCGGTCTCGTAGGTCTGCTGCCAGGACTTGCCCGGCCCGAATCCGCCGTGCAGGGTCTGCAGGTAGCAGACCCCGCGGGAGACGAACCGCTCGCGGACGTCCGGGTCGAGCCCCTCCAGCAGGGCCCGTCCGTCGGTGACCGGGGTCGCCCCGCCGGTCTCGGCGGCGATCACGGAGGTGAAGAAGAGCCGGTCCGGCCAGATCGCGGCGTAGGAGAGCTCGTTGTGCAGGGAGATCTCGAACTCGGCCGGGTACTCGGTGGAGGTCCACACCCCCACCCCGACCGAGCTGCGCGGGGAGTTCCCGTGGGCGTAGGTGGTGAAGGGCGCGCCGAACGCCCCGGCGACGTCGTGGAAGTCGCCGGGGGTGTGCACGCCGAGCCCGCGGAACAGCACCGCCCCGGTGGACACCAGGAGCTTGTCGGCCTCCTCCCGCAGGTCGCCGATGCCCGCGCCCTCGGCCTCGATCACCGCGATGGAGGTCGGTCCCGAACTGATCGCGTCAACTCGCACGGCTCGGCTCCTCCTCGTCGGGGGCGACCAGCTCCTTGGTGCGCGGCAGCGGCGAGAACCAGAAGATGATCAGCGGAATGATGGTCCCGGCCGCGCAGACGATCATCACCGGGCGCATCCCGATGGAGGGGATCGCGGCGATCAGACCGGCGAGCAGGGCGCCGACCGGCGCGGCGGCGAAGGCCATCGCCCGCTGGCTGGCCATGACCCGGCCCTGCAGGCGGAGCGGGGTGACGGTCATCCGCAGGGTGTTGGCGTTGACCATGGAGACCTGGCCGCTCAGCGAGAGCAGGAAGATCGTCGCGCCGACCATGGTGACCTTCAGCCAGGTGGGCCCGGTCGCCAGCGCGACGAGGAACAGCGAGAGGTTGCCGACCACACTCGCCCAGAACAGGCCGGGCCCCGCGCCGAGCCGCTTCAGGATCGGCACCGAGATCAGGGCGCCCAGGATCGCGCCGGGTCCGCCGATGGCCATGATGATCCCGAACCAGTAGACCGGGAGCGCGAGTTCCTTGATCAGCCACAGCGCGAGCAGCGCCTCGATGCCGCTGTAGAAGAACATGTAGAACAGGCTCGCGATCAGGGTGGGCCGGACCAGCGGGTGGCGCAGCGCCCACTTCAGCCCCTCGGCGATCGAGGGCAGCACCTTGGGCGGCTTACCGCCCTCGTGCTGGGGCACCGGTTCCGGCTTGCGGATCATGGCGATGGCGATGGCCGACAGCACGTAGGTGACCACGTTGACGATGAGGACCAGCGCCGCCGAGAAGACCCCGACCAGGAAGCCGCCGAAGGACCGCCCGACCACCTGGGTGATCGAGGAGCTGAGCTGGAGGTGGCCGTTGCCGGGGCCGATGTGCTCCCGTCCCACCAGGAACGGGAAGTGCGACAGGTTGGCTATCTCGAAGAAGACGAAACAGGTCACCAGCAGGAACGAGATCACGCCGAGCCAGAACAGCGAGAGCACGTCGGCGAGGTAGAGCAGCGGGATGACCAGCAGCAGGACCGACCGCGCCAGGTCGGTGGCGATCATCGTGGGCCGCTTGCGGAACCGGTCCGCCCAGTAACCGGCGAACAGGAACAGTAGGAGCGGCGCCTTCCCGACGAAGCCGAGGATGCCCACCTCGGCCTCGCCCGCCCCCAGCAGGACCACGGCGACCAGCGGGAACGCCACCACCGTGACCTGGCCGCCGAAGGCCGAGGTGGTGTAGCCGGCCCAGAGCCTGACGAAGTCCTTGTTCCGCCAGATGCTGGCTGGCTTGGCCTTCTCAGTTGCCGGTGGTTGGGTGTCCGAGGCCACGGTCCATCCATCTCCTCGTCTCGGTGGCCGTCTTGGCGACCAGGGGTTCGTATAGGGCGCTGAAACGCGCGCCGGGGATGAGGCCTGTCTCCAGGCGGGGGACGACCTTGCGCCAGCCGTAGTCCTCGTCGGCGTCGGCGCCGTCGTCCTCGGGGATCAGCAGCACGGCGTAACCGTCGTACGGCTCATGCCGGTACCAGCCCACCGCGTGGGCGTTGGCCCGGAAAACATTGACGTATCTGCGCATCTGCTCAAGGTCGGCGGCGTCGCTGCGGAGCGACCCCTCCTTGGTGGCGGCGCCCACGATCGCGAGCAGCTGCTCCTCGACGTCCATCTCCGCCAGGTCGCGGGGGTCGAGGGTGTTCAGGCTGCCCGCCAGCGCGTGCACCATGAGGCTCCGGTCGTCCTCCAGCGAGGAGCGGATCACCGGTTCGTCCGCGTCCGACCAGGCGAGCAGCACCAGGGGGACCTCCGCCCCCTCGGCGCGCAGCTGCCGCGCCACCTCCAGGGAGATGTTGCCGCCGATGCAGAAGCCCCCGATGACGTACGGCCCCTCCGGGCGGGTCGCCCGGATGTATCCGGCGTACACCTGCGCCATCTCCTCCAGCGTGGCGTGCGGCTCGTCCCCCTCGGTCAGCCCGTGCGCCGGGATCGCGTACACCGGCTGGTCGTCGCCGAGGTATCGGGCGAGCGGCTGGTAGCGGAAGACCTGGCCGCCCAGGGCGTGGATGAAGAACATCGGCGGCCGGTCCCCGGTGGTCCGCAGCGGGACCACCCGGCCCTGCGACTCCAGCGAGGGGGTGTCGTCGTACATCGCCTCGGCCAGGCGTTCCACGGTCGGCGCGGCGATGACCGTCGCGACGGGCACCTCGCGCCCGAACTCGGCGCGCAGCCGCATCGCCAGGCGGAGCGCGAGCAGGGAGTGCCCGCCCAGCTCGAAGAAGTCGTCGTGGATCCCGACCCGCTCCACGCCGAGGATCTGCTCCCAGATCGCGGTGAGCCGCGCCTCCACCGGGCTGCGCGGGGCGACGTACTCGCCGCTCGGGCCCTCCGCCGCCGGTGCGGGCAGCGCGTTCCGCCGGATCTTGCCGGTCGCGGTGAGCGGCAGCTCGGGCAGGAAGGTGTAGGTCGAGGGGATCATGTGCTCGGGGAGCCGTTCGCGGAGGTGGTCGCGGATGCCGGCGACGGCCGGCGGGTCCCCCGGGTCGGCGGGGATCAGGTACGCGTTGAGCACGGTGCCCGCCGCCGTGGTTCCCGCGGTGAGGGTGGCGGTGCGGATGGCGGGGTGGGTGGCCAGGGCGTGCTCGATCTCGCCGAGTTCGACGCGCATGCCGCGGATCTTGATCTGGTGGTCCATGCGGCCCAGGTATTCGATGCTGCCGTCGGGGAGCCATCGGGCCAGGTCGCCGGTGTGGTAGAGGCGGCTTGCGGGGGGTCCGTAGGGGTTGGGGGTGAAGCGTTCGGCGGTGAGGGCGGGCCGGTTCAGGTAGGCGTGGGCGAGTTGGATTCCGCCGATGCACAGTTCGCCGGGGGTGCCGATGGGGGTGCGGGCTCCGGTGGGGTCGAGGATTTCGATGCTGGTGTTGTCGACGGGGGTGCCGATGGGGGTGTGGGTCTGGCCGGGGGTGCAGTGGTGCCAGGTGACGTCGACGGCGGCTTCGGTGGGGCCGTAGAGGTTGTGCAGGGCGATGCCGGGCAGGGTGGTGTGGAAGCGGTCGGCCAGGGTGGTGGGGAGGGCTTCGCCGGAGCAGATGACGCGCTGGAGGGTGGGCAGGTGGAGGCGGGGGTCGTCCAGGAGTGCGTCGAGCATGGGGGGGACGAAGTGGATCGTGGTGATGTGGTGGGTGTTGACGAGGTCGGCCAGGGCGGTGGTGTCGCGGTGGGTGCCGGGTGGGGCGACGGCGAGGGCGGCTCCGGTGAGCAGGGGCCAGAACAGTTCCCAGACCGAGACGTCGAAGGTGTAGGGGGTTTTGTGGAGGACGCGGTCGCCGGGGGTGAGCTGGAAGGTGTTCTGCATCCAGGTGAGGCGGTTGACGATGGCGCGGTGGCTGATCTGGACGCCTTTGGGGTTGCCGGTTGAGCCGCTGGTGTAGATGACGTACGCCGGCGCGTCCTCGGGGATCGCGCCGATGCCGGGATCGGGTTTCGGGTGCGCGGCGAGGTCGAGGGTGTCCAGGTTCAGCGGGTTGCCGAACCGGGTGGCGCCGGCGGTGTCCGTGATCACCAGTTTGGCGCCGGTGTCGCCGATCATGTAGGTGAGGCGGGCGTCGGGGTCGGTGGGCTCCAGGGGGAGGTAGGCGGCTCCGGCGGCCTGGACGGCGTGGACGGCGACGACTTCGGCGGGTCCGCGGTCCAGGCAGACGGCGACGACGTCGCCGAGGCCGACGCCGAGTTGGCGCAGGCGGTGGGCGAGGGTGTTGACGCGTGCGGTGAACTGGGCGTAGGTGAGCCAGGTGTCGCCGTCCAGGAGGGCGGCGGCGTGCGGGGTCGCGGCGGCTTGGGCGGCGACGAGGGCGGGCAGGGTGCCGCCGGGGTGGTCGACGGCGGTGGAGTTCCACCGCTCGATCGACGCCGAGTCCTCGTCGGTCAGCATCCGCAGCCGGGAGATCGGCAGGTCCGGCTCCGTCGCCGCCGCCTCCAGCAGGGCGGTGTAGTGGGCGGCGAACCGGCTCATCGTGGCGGTGTCGAAGATGTCGGTGCGGAATTCGACCGCGCCCGCCAGGGCGCCGGGCCTGCGCCACAGGTAGAGCGTGACGTCGAACTTGGCGGTCGTGGTGCCGAAGGGTTCCCAGGTGAACCGGGTGCCGCCGGTGGAGACCGTGGGCCGCTCGTCGTTCTCCAGGGAGAACAGGACCTGCACCAGCGGGGTGCCGCCGAGGTCCCGGCGCGGCTGGAGGTCCTCGATCAGCGCCTCGAACGGCACATCCTGGTTGGCGTAGGCCTCCAGGGTGGTGTCCCGTACCCGCTTGAGCAGGTCCCGGAAGCTCGGGTCGCCGGAGGAGTCGGTCCGCAGCACCAGGGTGTTGAGGAAGAAGCCGATGAGCGATTCCAGTTCGGGTCGCGGCCGGTGCGCGGACGGGGTGCCGACCACGACGTCCTCTTCGCCGGTGTAGCGGGACAGCAGGATCACGAAGCCGGCGAGGAGGGTCATGTAGAGGGTGGCGTTCTCGTCGGCGCCGAGGCCGCGGAGGCGTTCCACGACGGCGGACGGGATCCGCAGCGGGACCTGGCTGCCCGCGTGGCCGCGGGCCGCGGGGCGCGGCCGGTCGGTGGGCAGCTCCAGGCGTTCGGGCATGTCCGCCAGGCGCTTGCGCCAGTAGCCCAGCTGGCTGTCCCGGAGCTCGCCGGCGATCATCCGGCGCTGCCACGCGGCGAAGTCGGCGTACTGGACGGGGAGTTCGGGCAGTTCGGCGGGGCGGTTCTCGCGCAGCGCGCCGTACAGCTCGCTCAGTTCCCGCTGGAGCAGCACGGCCGACCAGGCGTCGTTGGCCACGTGGTGCAGGGTGATCAGGAGCAGGTGGTCGGTCTCGGCGAGTTTGACGACCATGACCCGGATCGGCGGTTTGGTGGTCAGGTCGAACCGCTTGGCGGCCTCGGCGGCCAGGAGTTCCCGGGCCTTCGCCTCCGGCATCGGGGAGTTGATCTCGCGGTACGGCACCACCGGGTCGGCGTGGATCACCAGGGCCAGGTCGTCGTCCTCCTCGGCCAGGCGGGTGCGGAGCACCTCGTGCCGGGCGACCAGCGCCGTGACGGCCTGCTTGAACAGCGTGGTGGAGAACTCGCCGTGGACCCTCAGGTGGATCGGGGTGTTGTAGACGGCGGAGCCCTGCTCCAGCCGGTCGAGGAACCACAGCCGCCGCTGGCCGTAGGAGGCGAGCAGGGTGCCCGTACGCGGGATCGGCTCGACCGGGGGCAGCTGGTCGCTCCGCTTGCGCAGCCCGGCTTCGACCGCGGCGGCGAGTTCGGCGGGGGTCGGGTGCTCGAACACGGTGCGCAGCGGCATGCCGACGCCGAATGCGGCGCGCATCCGGCTCATCAGTTTGATGGCGAGCAGCGAGTGGCCGCCGAGGGCGAAGAACCCGCTGTTCCGGCTGACGTGCTCGACGCCGAGCAGGTGCCCGAAGAGGGCGGCGACCATCTCCTCGGTCTCACCGCGGGGCGGTTCGTCGGCGGCGGTGTCGGCTTCGGGGACGGGCAGGGCGGCCCGGTTCACCTTGCCGTGCGCGAGCAGGGGCAGCTCGGGGAGCCCGACGAACGCGGACGGGATCATGTAGTCGGGGAGGTGCCCGGCCAGGCGCTCGCGGATTCCGGCGTGGTCGGCGGTGCCCACGACGTAGGCGACCAGACGCGTGTCGTCGCCGTCGCCGTACGGGAGCACCACGCAGTCCTCGACGCCGGGGTGCCCGGCGATCGCCGCCTGGACCTCCCCGGGCTCGACCCGGAACCCGCGGATCTTGAGTTGGTCGTCGGCCCGGCCCAGGAACTCCACGGCGCCGCTCGCGAGCCTCCTGACCCGGTCGCCGGTCCGGTAGAGCCGCTCGCCGGGGACGAACGGGTGCGGCAGGAACGCGGCGGCGGTGGCGCCGGGCCTGCCCAGGTAGCCGCGGCTCACCCCGGCTCCGCCGACGTACAGTTCGCCGACGACGCCGTCGGGGACGAACTGGAGGTGTTCGTCCAGGACGTACGCCTGGGCCTGGGCCATCGGCCAGCCGATCGGGGTGAGGGCGCCCGCGTCGGCGGGCTCGGCGTCGGCGGGCAGCGCGAGCACGCCGACGGTCGTCTCGGTGGGGCCGTAGTGGTTCACCACCTGGCAGTGGCGCCGCAGCTCGCGCACCCACTCCCAGCGGGACGCCTCGCCGCCGAGGATGAGGGTACGGCGGGGGAGCAGCGCCGCCGGGTCGGGGTCGCCGGCCCGCAGCGCCGCCAGGTGCGACGGCGTGATCTTCAGGTAGTCGATCCCCTCGCGGCGCAGGTGTGCGGAGACCCACGCGGCGTCGGCGGCGCGGTTGGCGGAGACGAGATGGAGGGTGCCCCCGCTGAGCAGGGCGCCGAAGAACGTGGTCACCCCGAAGTCGAAGGTGAGGGACTGCAGGAGGGAGAACGACCGGCCGGCCTCCAGCCCGAGCAGGGCGGTGAGCCCGCCGACGTAGGCCATGAGCTGGCGGTGCGGGACCCCCACCCCCTTGGGGCGGCCCGTCGACCCGGAGGTGTAGACGACGTAGGCGAGGTCCCCGGGGTCGGGTACGGCCCCGGCGGGCGGCTCGGGGTGTTCGGGGCGCGCGGTGACGTCGATCACCGGCAGGCCGGTCTCGGGCAGCCGGCCGGCGAGCGCCGGGGTGGTGATCACGGCGACGGCTCCCGCGTCACCGAGCACGTACCGGAGGCGTTCGCCGGGGTGTTCCCGGTCGAGCGGAAGGTAGGCGCCACCCGCTTTGAGCACCGCGAGCACGGCGACCGCGAGGTCGACGTCGGTGTCGAGCAAAAGCGCGACGGGTGTGTCGGGCCCGACGGCGGCGACGGTCCGCAGGTGGCCGGCGAGGCGCCCGGCCCGGCGGTCCAGCTCGGCGTAGGTGAGGCGGCGTCCCGCGGAGTCGGCGACGGCGACCGTGTCCGTACAGGTGGCGGCCACCCGGGCGAACGCCTCGGTGACGAGCGGCTCCGCCAGGGCGAGCGGCACCGGCGGCCTGCCCGCCTCGACGAGCCGGTCGTGCTCCTTGCCGTCGACCACGCCGACCCGTCCGACGGGGACGCCGGGTTCGGCCAGGAGTCCGCCGAGCAGGTGGTGGAAGCGGGTGAGGAGGTTCTGCGCCCAGGGTTCGTCGAAGAGCGCGAGGCTGTACTCAAGCCACCCGGTGATCTCCCCGTCCTTCTCGGCGAGGTCGAACAGCAGGTCGGTCTTGGCGGTCCCGTTGCGCACCTGGCGGTTGTACGACTGGGGCAGCAGGTTGAAGACGATCTGGTGCAGCGGCGAGCCGCCGCCGTCCGCGCGGTCGGGGGCCGCGATCTCGACGAGCTTCTCGTAGGGCACGTCCTGGTGGTCCAGCGCGTCCAGGAAGCCGGCGCGGACCCGGTCGACGACCTCGGCGAAGTCGGCCTCGGGGTCGGTGTCGGTCCGCAGGACCACGGTGTTGACGAACATGCCGATGAGCGGGCGCAGTTCGGCCCGCCCGCGTCCGGCCACGGGGGACCCGACGATGACGTCCCGCTGCCCGGACATCCGCATGACCAAGACCTTGAGCGCGGCGAGCAGGACGACGAAGGACGTCGTCCCCCGGCTCGCGGCGAACCGCGCGACGTCGGCGACGACCTCGCGGGAGAGGGAGAACTCCAGGGCCCCGCCGTGGTGGCGGGGGACGGCGGGGTCCGGCAGCCGTCCGCCGAGCACCAGGGGGGCGGGCAGCTCGGCGAGGCGGTCCCGCCAGTAGGCGACCTGGCCTTCGAACTCCCCGTCGTCCCAGCGCCCGCGCTGCCATTCGGCGAAGTCGCCGTACTGGACGGCGAGCTCGGGCCACCTCGGCGGGCGGTTCTCGTAGTGGGCCAGGTAGTACTCGTGCATCTCGTCGAGGAGGTTGGCCACGGAGGTGCCGTCGAAGGCGACGTGGTGCACGGTGATGACCCAGGTCCAGGAGCTGTCGTCGAGGTACACCTGCCGGACCCGCCACAGCGGTGCCCGGTCGAGGGGGATCGGCTCCGCGGCGTCGGCGAGGGCGGCCTCGGCGAGCGCGGCCTCCTTCTCCTCGGCGGGGACCCCGCGCAGGTCGGACCGGGCGATGACGATCGGCACCCGCGGGTGGATCACCTGAACCAGGTGCCCGTCCCGGACCTCCAGCGACGTGCGCATCGCCTCGTGACGCCGTACGACTTCCGCGAAGGCCGGCTCGAAGAGGGCGGGGTGGACATCGGTGATCGGGAGTCCGGTGGCCCCCACGTTGTAGACCGCGAGGTCTGGGACGAGCTGGGTGAAGAACCAGAGCCGCTCCTGGGCGAACGACGCCGGCAGGACGGTCTCGCCCTCCTGGTTGAAGTCCATCGACTATCCGTTTCTCCCGCGCTGTGGTGCTTGGTCGGTCGACGCCGGACGGCCACGGCCAGGTGGCCGTCCGGCGACTCGGTCACGCCCTCCGCTACCTCATCGCCTCACGGAGGCTGCGGGGCCGCATGTCCGTCCACACGGTCTCGATGTGGTCCAGACACTCCTGCTTGCTCCCCGAGAAGCCCTCGTCCCGCCAACCGGCCGGGCCCGGCTGTTCGGCGGACCAGATCGAGTACTGCTCCTCGTCGTTGAGAACGACCTTGTACATGGCTGAGCCCTTTCGTTCCGGTCGGCGGCTACCGTGCGAGCTTGGGGATCGTCGATCCGCCCGAAGGGGCGGGGTCCGGCTCGGGGGACGGCCCGGACTCGGCCCGGGACTGCTCCACGAGCGCGGCGACCCCCGCGACGGTCGGCTCCTCGAACAGGCTGCGCATCGGCAGCCGGACCCCGACCTCCTTGCGGATGAGCGCGATGAGCTGGACCGCGATCAGGGAGTTCCCGCCGAGTTCGAAGAAGTCGTCCTCGACCCCGATCTCGGTCCCGCCGAGCACCTCCTTCCACAGGCGCGCGATCGTCTTCTCCAGCTCGGTCCGCGGCTCCAGGTAGTCGCCGGCGGAGCTCCGGGCGGACTGGTCGGACAGGGCGGTGGGCTCCAGCTCGGTCTCGATGCTGGACTGGGTGAGCGCCCGGACCCCGGCGACGTACTCGGCGAGCCGCTGCGCCGTGATCACGACCTGGGAGCCGAGCCCGGCGGCGAGGAGCCGGTGGTAGGCCTCCGCGCCGTCCTTGGGGGAGATGCCGGCCTTGGCCTCGGCGCCTGCGGCGGCCTGCTCGACCGGCGCCGGGACGTCGGCCTCGCCGAGCCGCCCGCCCGCGGAGACGGTCTCGGCGACCGCGCTCGCGTCGATGCGGCGGAGCACGTAGTCGCTGATCTCGACCAGGAGTTCCCCGTCGTCGTCGAGGAGGGTGACGTCGAGGGGGATGACCTCCTCCGTGCTCGCGTCGCCGAACCGGACGTGGCTCCAGACCCGGGCGGGCAGCCGCCGGTGCACGGTGATCCGCCCGTAGCCCAGCGGCAGGTAGTGCCCGTTCGTGCCGACCAGGGTCGTGGTGGCGATGTCCAGGATGGCGGGGTGGATGTCCCAGCGGTCGAGGTCGGCGGCGATGACGCCGAGGGCCTCCAGGCAGGCGAGTCCCTCACCCTGGCCCATGTACCAGCCGGTCAGGTTGTCCCAGTGCGGGCCGAGGGTGATCAGGCTGGACAGCCCGTCGATGGAGTCCTCGTTCCCCTTCACGCAGCGCGCCTTGATGGCGTCGATGGGGCTCGGCGCCGCGGGTTCGGGCCGAACCCGCGACGCGGTGCCCCTGGCGTGCGTTCGCGACACTCCGCCGACCAGGCTCTTGACCTCGAAGTCCGCCCCGTCGGTGTCGGGGCTGAACTGGACGCGGATGTCCGCCACGACTCCGTCGCCGATCGAGAGGGGTTCGACGAACACCACGTCCTTCAGCTCCACGACGCCCTCGCCGGGCAGGACCTCGTGGGCCGAGCGGTGCGCCATCTCGATGTGCGCGGTGCCGGGCAGGACGGGCACGTCGGCGAGGCGGTGCTCGTCGAGGACCCAGTGGGTGTCGGTGGAGAGCGTCCCGCCGCACCAGGGGGCCGAGCCGTCCTCGCCGTCGTATCGGGCGGTGATGACCGGGTGGTCCACCGGGGTGATCCGCTCGCCGCGCTGGAGGGCGCGGAACGCGGCCGGGGCGGCGACCTCGGCGGCCATGCCGACCTCCAGCCAGCCGCCCCAGTTCGCCGAGACGACCGGCGCGCGCCAGCCGTGGGCGCCGCGGGCGTGCGCGTCGAGGAAGTTGTTGGCGGCGCAGTAGTCGACCTGGCCGAAGCCGCCGGCCACGGCGGTCACCGAGGAGCAGAGCAGGACCGTGTCCAGCTCGTCCTCGCCGAAGGCGGCGCGGAGCGCCAGGGTGCCCAGGATCTTGGGCGCCATGACGGCCTCGGCGGCGTCCCGCTCCTTGACCTCGGCCATTCCGCCGCCGGGCACACCGGCCGCGTGCACGATCCCGTTGACCTTGCCGAAGCGGTCGAGGGTCTCCCGGCGGACCCGGCGCATGTCCTCGGCGGCGACCACGTCGGCGGCCAGGACCAGGACATCGGCCCCGGACGCCTCCATCCGGCGGATGGCCGCGATGGCCCGGCTCGCCCGGTCGCCCGGCGGGTACCCGTCCCAGCGGTCGCGGGGCGGCAGCCCGGCCCGGGACAGCAGGACCAGCTTGACCCGTGCCCGCCGCGCCAGGTCCTCGGCGAGGGTGATGCCGATGCCGCCGAGGCCGCCGGTGATCACGTAGACGTCGCCGTCGCGGGGACCGGGTCCGGCCTCGGTGACCGAGGCGGGCACGGTGACCGGCTCGTAGTGCTGCTCCCAGCGCCTGCCGCCGCGCAGGGTCACGGTGTCGAAGCCGGGCTCGGCCCCGAACTCGGCGAGCACCCCGGCGGTGCGGGCGCCCTGGTCGTCGGCCGGGTCGACGTCGACGTGCCGGACCCGCAGCCAGGGCAGCTCCAGCGGGACGACCTTGCCGATGCCGGCGACGGTGGCGTGCTCGGGCCGGACCAGGTCGTGCCCGGTGACGTCCTGGGTGCCGGCGGTCAGCACGGTGAGGACGACCTGCTCGGTCGGCTGGGTGGCGGCGAGCGCCTGGGTGAGGGCGAGGAGGCTGAAGAAGCCGCGGTCCTGGGCCCGCCAGGTGCCGTCGGCGTCGCCCGCGGCCGGGCCGTCGAGCGCCCAGGCGTGGATCACGTCGGCGGGTACGCCGCCGGCGGCGGTCAGCTCCTCGGCGAGGGCTTCGTAGTCGTCCCGCTCGGCGGGGCGCAGCGTGTAGCCGTCCGCGGTCCGTTCGAACCGCTCGCCGGGCAGGACCTCGATCACCTCGGCGCCGCGGGCCCGCAGGGCGTCGCGGAGCCCGGTGGACTCGGGGCCGCCGAACAGCAGCGCCCGGGTGAGGGTGAGGGCGCGCGGCGGCAGGGGCTTGGTCTGGCGCCAGCTCGGCACGGTGAAGTAGTCGTCCAGGACGAGCGGGCCGGTGACCTCGGCCTCGGCGGCCTCGTTGCCGGGGGTGGGGGCGATCCACGCCCGCTTGCGCTCCCAGGGGTAGGTCGGCAGCGGCACCCGCCGGCCGGTCTCGCCGAACCCGTCCAGGTCCACGCCGTTGACCCAGAGGGTGCCGACGGCGGTGAGCAGCGTCTCGGTGTCGGACTTGGCGTCGCTGGGGCCGGCCAGCGAGGGCAGGGGACGCTGGGCCTCCCGGGACAGCTGCGTACGGGCGAGCCCGACGAGCTGCTTGCCGGGACCGCATTCGATCATGATCCAGTCGCCTTCGGAGACGAGCGTGGCGACGCAGTCCCCGAATCTGACGGCTTCCCGCAGGTGCCGCGCCCAGTAGGAGGGGTCGGTCGCCTCCTCCGCGGTGATCCAGGTGCCGGTGAGGTTGGACAGGAACGGCACCCGCGGCGCGGAGCGGGGCACGTCGGAGACCAGCTCCCGGAACTCGGCCAGGATCGGGTCCATCATCGCCGAGTGGAAGGCGTGCGAGGTGCGCAGGAGGGTGCAGCCGGTGCCCGCCTCCTTGAGCGCCGCCGCGTACGCCTCGATCGGCTCGGTGGGCCCGGCGACCACGCAGGTCCCCGGCCCGTTGATCGTCGCGATGGTCAGGCCGTCGGGCAGGGTCCCGGCGACCTCGTCGGCGTCGAGCCGGACCGCGAGCATCGACCCGGCGGGCATGCTCTGGATGAGCCGTCCCCGGGAGGCGACCAGCCGGAGCGCGTCGGCGGGGTCGAACACCCCGGCCACGGTCGCGGCTACGTACTCGCCGATGCTGTGCCCGATCATGGCGGCGGGCTCCAGCCCGTACGCGCGCCAGAGCCGGCTCATCGCGTACTCGATCGTGAAGAGCGCCGGCTGGGTGAGCGAGGTCTGGCGGAGCCGTTCGTCGGCGGCCTCGTCGCCCTTGGCGAACAGCAGCGGCCGGATGTCCTCGCCGAGCTCGGCGAGCAGGATGCGGGCGCACTCGTCGACCGCGTCCCGGAAGACCGGCTCGGTCCGGTACAGCTCGGCGCCCATGCCCGCGTACTGCGCCCCCTGGCCGGAGAAGAGCAGGGCGACCTGCGGGGTACGGCGGCCGGCGGTTCCGGTGATCACGCGTTTGGGGGCGGTGAGCGCGGTCGCGGCGTCGGCCGGTCCGGAGGCCACCACGGCGGCGCGGCGGCCCATCCGGCGGCGGCCGACCCGGAGCGTGTAGGCCACGTCGCCCAGGTCGGTGTCGCCGTGCTCGGCGAGGTGGGCGGCGAGCCGCTCGCAGGAGGCGGTGAGCGCGGTCTCGGTCCGGGCGGATAGCTGCAGGAGCTCCGCGGGGCGCCGGACGCCGGTCCGGGGCTCGTGCTCGGGCGGCTGCTCCAGGACGACGTGCGCGTTGGTGCCGCCGATGCCGAACGAGCTCACCCCGGCGCGGCGGGGGAACCCGTTCGCGTCCCACTTGGTGAGGGAGGAGACGACGTGGAACGGGTTCGTCCCGAAGTCGATCTTCGGGTTGGGCGACTCGTAGTGCAGGCTGGGCGGGATCAGCCCGCTCTCCAGCGCCAGGACGGCCTTGATGACGCTGGGCATGCCCGCCGCCTGGCCGAGGTGCCCGATGTTGCTCTTGACCGAGCCGATCCCGCACCAGCCGACGTCCTTGCTGGACTGCTGGTAGACGGTGGACAGCGCGGCCACCTCGATCGGGTCGCCGAGGGAGGTGCCGGTGCCGTGCGCCTCCACGTAGGTGACGGTGCGCGGGTCCACCCCGCCCACCCCAAGCGCCTGGGCGATGACCGCGGCCTGCCCCTCCACGCTGGGCGCGGAGAAGCCGACCTTGCTCGCCCCGTCGTTGTTGATCGCGTTGCCGAGGACGACCGCGCGGATGTGGTCGCCGTCGGCGATCGCCTCGGAGAGCCGCTTCATGACGATCACGCCGCCGCCGCTGCCCCAGATGGTGCCCGCGGCCTTGGAGTCGAACGGCCGGCAGTGCCCGTCGGGGGAGACGATGCCCTCGTCCTCGTACATGTAGCCCTGCCCCTGGGGCAGGTCGATGGTGACGGCGCCGGCCAGCGCCATGTCGCATTCGCCGTTGCGGAGCGCCTCCGCCGCGATGTGCACGGTGACCAGCCCGGTCGAGCAGGCGGTGTGCAGGGTGTAGCTGGGTCCCCGCAGGTCGAGCTTGTAGGAGGCGAGGGTGGCGCAGTAGTCGGCGTGGTTGCCGGTCATGACGGCGAGCCAGCCGGCCGACTTGTGCGCCTGCGGGTTGCCGCGGATGTTCATCCACTGATACGAGGGCGAGCCGATGCCGGCGTAGACGCCGATCTCCCCGGAGTAGCGCGCCGGGTCGTAGCCGGCGTTCTCCAGCGAGGTGTGCGCGAGCTCCAGGAAGATGCGGTGCTGCGGGTCCCGCACCTCGGCCTCGCGGATCGACATCCCGAAGAAGGCGGCGTCGAAGTCCTCGGTGTCGTCGAGGGGCATCGCCGCGGGGACGAAGTGCGGGTCATCCAGCGTGTGCTCTTTGATCCCGTTGGCGAGCTGCTCCTCACGCGTGTAATAGCGGATGGACTCGACGCCGTCCACCAGGTTGCGCCAGAACTGCTGCGAATCCCCGGCCCCGGGGACGCGGCAGGCCAGCCCGATGATCGCGATCGGCTCCACCGTCGGGTCGTCGGTCATGGATGATTCCCTTCCTGAGACAACCGGGGCTCCGCCTGCCGCGGGCCGGTCTTCCTAAGCCGATCCCGGCGGACCGCGAGCCGTCGTGCGGCCCGGTCCAGTCCGGGACTGCTCGCTGCGCCGTCGAGGTATCCGGCGAGCGTGCGGATCGTGGGATGCCGGAACAGGTCCACGACGGGTATTTCGCGGCCGAGAAACTCGGTGAGCCGGGACTGCACCGAGATGATCGCGAGCGAGTGCCCGCCGATCTCGAAGAAGTTGTCGGTCGGCCGGATCCGCGGCAGACCCAGCACCGCCCGCCACGCCTCCGCGACCGCGATCTCGGTACGGCCGGTCGGCGCCTCGGCGGCGTCGGCGGGCGGTCGGAGCGTGGGACGGGGCAGCGCGGCGCGATCGACCTTGCCGTTGGGGGTGAGCGGGAGCGCGGGGAGCAGCAGGACGTCGGCCGGTACGGCGTACTCGGGGAGCGTCGCCCGCAGGTGGTCCAGGATGTGGCGGCTCAGCAGGCCGGGCCGGGAGGGCACCGCGTACGCGATCACCACCCGCTCGGCCGACTCCCCGGTCGCCGTCGCCGCCGCGGCGGCCGTGCGGACTCCGGGGTGGGCGGCGACGGCGGCCTCCACCTCGCCCAGTTCCACCCGGAACCCGCGGATCTTGATCTGGTCGTCGGCCCGCCCGGCGAGCACCACCGCGCCGTCCGGCCGGTAGCGGCCCACGTCGCCGGTGCGGAAGATCCGGGCGCCGCCGGGCGCCCCCTCGAACCGGAGTCCCGTCAGCTCCGGGTCGAGGTAGCCGTCGGCGAGGTGGCGGCTGTGGATGACCACCTCGCCGAGCTCTCCGACGCCGGCGGGCCGGCCGCCCGCGCCCACCACGACGAGGCGGCTCCCGTCGACACCCCGCCCGGCCGGGATCGGCTCCCCGCTCTCGGCCGCCGCCGCGCCCGGCTCGTGCCAGGCGTGGGCCTGGGGGGTCTCGGTGGTCCCGTAGAACGCGACGATCCGGGCCCCGGGCATCAGCCGCCGCAGCCGGGCGACGTCCGCCTCGGTCAGCCGGTCGCCGCCGATCGCCACCAGCCGGACGCCGGGGAGCGGGGCGGTCTGCCCCTTCCCGGTGAGCAGCCGGGCGAGCTGCGGCGTCAGGTGCAGCACCGTGATCGCCTCCTGGCGGAGCCAGGCCGCCAGCCGGCCGGGGTCGCGGACCAGAGCCTGGTCGGGGACGTGCAGCCGGGCGCCGGTCAGCAGCGGGACGAACACGTCGCGCAGCGCCGGGTCGTGGGCGAGTCCCGACAGGAACGCGAACCGGTCGACGGAGGTGATCTCGAAGGTCTCGGCGTACCAGGCGACGAAGTGGGCGAGCGGGCCTTCGGAGGTGCGGACCGGCTTGGGGTCGCCGGTGGTGCCCGAGGTGAAGGAGAGGTAGCCCCGCTCGGCCGGTTCGGGCTCCGGCCCGTCTGCGGAGCCGGGGAGGTCGAGTGAGGGCAGGTGGGCCAGTTCGGCGGGGACCTCGGCCCCCGGGACGGCGAGCAGCGCGCGGGCCCGTGCCGCCGCGGCCTGCCGGGCGAGCAGGGCGGGCGGGTGCGCCGGGTCGAGGACGGCCCAGTGGGTGCCGGGCGTGAGGACCCCGAGCATCAGCGCGGGCAGCGTCGTCTCGCGGCGGGCCAGGATCGCCACCGTCTCGCCGGGGGCGATCCCGGCGCCTGTGACGGCACGCGCGGTACGGCGGCGCAGCGCGTCCAGCTCGCGGTAGGTGAGGTCGCCGCCCGGCCCGGTCACCGCGATCCGGTCCGGTTCCGCCGTCGCCGCCGCGGTGAAGCCCGCCACCACGCCGGGGCCCGCCCACTCCGGGAGCGGGTCGTCGAAGGCCGGCAGGTCGTCCCGGCCGCCCCGCGCCGACGCGGCGGACACCGGGGCGTCCGGGGCCGCCGTCAGGTCGGTCAGCAGGCCGACGTAGCTCTCCAGCAGCGCGTCCATCCGTTCCGCGGTGAACAGGGCGGGGTTGTGGACGAGCTGGAGGACGTACCCCGCGGCCTGCTCGCTGACGTACAGGGTGAGGTCGAACAGGGAGCCGGGGAGGCCGGCCGGCAGCGGTTCGGCGGTGCAGCCGGGCAGGTTGAGCCGGGGTTCGGCGAAGTTGTACATGTTGAACATCACCTGGGTGACCGGGGTCCTGGACAGGTCCCGGGCCACGCCGAGGGAGTCGACGATCCGTTCGAGTGGAACATCGCAGTGGGCCATCGCCTGGGTGAGCTCCTCCTGACAGGCACGGACCCGCTCGGCGAAACTCCCCTCGCCCGCCGCGGAGATCCGCAGCGGCAGG
Source organism: Rhizohabitans arisaemae (assembly GCF_025996515.1). GTDB lineage: Bacteria > Actinomycetota > Actinomycetes > Streptosporangiales > Streptosporangiaceae > Rhizohabitans > Rhizohabitans arisaemae. Next base: position 753,055 of record NZ_BLRH01000009.1, on the reverse strand, counting down.
ATCTGCAGGCACATCCCGATCAGCTGCTCGAAGGCGACGTGCCTGCGATCCGCGAACGGCGTGCCGATGATCAGATCGTGCCGGCCGGTGAGGCGGTGCAGCAGCTCGGCGAAGCCGGCCAGCAGCACCGAGTACGGCGTGGCGGTCAGCCGGGCGGCCAGCCCGCGCACCGCGCCGCCGAGCTCGGGCCCGATCGCCGCGTGCCGTACCGCGCCGTGGAACGACTGCACGGGCGGGCGCGGGGCGTCCCGCGGCAGGTCGAGCACCGTGGGCGCTCCGGCGAGATGCCCCCGCCACCAGGTCAGGTGTTCCGCCGAGCGACGGATGTCGCGTTCTCGCAGCCAGGCCACGTAGTCGGCGAAGGCCAGCCCGGCGGGGGCCGCGGACCCGCCGGAGTACGCCTGCGCGATGTCCCGGTAGAGGACGTCCTGGGACCAGCCGTCGAAGACGATGTGGTGCACGGTGACGGCGAAGACGTGGTCGTCCGGCGCCAGCCGGATCAGCCGGGCCCGGATCAGCGGCCCCCGCGCCAGGTCGAACCGGTCCTTGGCCTCCCCGTCGAGCACCTCGGCGAGCTTGTCCTCACGGTCGGGGGAGGGCAGGGTGGTCAGGTCGACCAGGGGCAGCGGGACCGGCCCGGGGGGAGCCACGCTGACCTTCGGAACCCCCGTGGGGTGGGAGATCCGCCAGCGGAGCACCTCGTGCCTCGCCACGACCGCGCCGAGGGCGGACCGCAGGGCCCCGGCGTCGAGCGGGCCGCGGATCCGTTCCGCCATCGCGATGTTGTGCGCGGGGCTCTCGGGCGCCAGCCGCTCCACGAACCACAGGCGCCGCTGGCCGGGGGAGAGCTCGGGAGCGTTCCCACCGAGCGGCGCGGACTCGTCGGCCTCCTCGGCGGTCTCCACCCGATGGGCCAGGCCCCCGCAGGTCCGGCCCTCGTAGACGTCCTCCACGCACACCTGGCGTCCCAGCTCGGCCCGGATCGCCGAGACGAGCCGCATCGCGCGCAGGGAGTGGCCGCCGGAGGCGAGGAAGTCGTCGTCCAGCGACGGGTCGGGCGTGTCCAGCACCCGGGCCCAGATCGCGGCCACCGCTTGCTGCACCGGGGTGACCGGAACACGGCCCGGCCGCCCTGTGGCGTGATCCCGCACCGGGCCGAGGGCCCGAAGGGCCGCCATGTCGACCTTGCCGGAGGAGTTCAGCGGGAGGGAGTCCAGGTGGACCACCCCGGTGGGCAGCATGTACCGCGGGAGCCGCTGCGCGGCGTGGTCCCGGAGCCCGGCCAGGTCCGGGGCGTCGCCCGGGGCCACGTAGGCGATGAGCTCGCCCACCCCGTCGACCACGCACTGCAGGACGCCGGGGTGGGCGCGGAGCACCGACTCCACCTCGCCGATCTCGACCCGCTGCCCTTGGATCTTCACCTGCCGGTCGAGCCGTCCCATGAAGGCGATCCCGCCGTCGGGCTCCCACACCACGTGGTCGCCGGTGCGGTAGAGCCTGGCGCCGGGTACGTCGGAGAAGGGGTCGGGCACGAACCGTTCCGCGGTGAGCGCGGGGCGGCCCAGGTATCCCCGGGCCACCTGGGGGCCGCCGATGTGCAGTTCCCCGGGGACGCCCGGCGGGCAGGGGTTCATCCGCTCGTCGAGGATGTAGGCCTGGCATCCGGCGAGGGGGCGGCCGATCGGGAGGGGGCGGGTCCACGTCCCGGTGAGCTCGGTTCCGACCACGCACACGGTGGTCTCGGTCGGGCCGTACCAGTTGTGGAACCGGCAGTGCGCGGACCAGCGGGCCACCTGCTCGGGGCCGGGCGGCTCACCCGCGGTGATCAGGTCCCGCAGGCGGGTCAGGCGGGACGGGTCGAGTAGCGGGAGGAGGGCGGGGGGGATGAACCCCCAGGTCACCTCGTGGGCTTCCAGGAACCGCTGGAGCCGCGCCGGGTCGACGCGGTCGTCGTCCGGGATCAGCTGGACGGACCCGCCGCAGGTCAGCGGGGTGAGCATGTCGAGCACGGAGACGTCGAAGCCGAGCGCGGAGAAGGCGATGGAGCGGCAGGTCTCGTCGAGCGCGTGGTGCGCGGCGGAGGCGGTGGCGAAGGCCGCGACGCTGGAGTGGTTCACCGTCACGCCTTTGGGGCGGCCGGTGGAGCCGGAGGTGTAGAGCACGTACGCGGCGCCGCCGGGGAGGGCACGGCCGGGGCCGGGGGTCGCGGTGCCCACCGCGGCCGGGGTGTCGACCAGGGTCCGGTCGGTGCCGTGCAGGAGTTCGCGGCCGTGCCGGTCGGCGACGACGATCCGGATTCCGGCGTCGTCCAGCACGTCGTCCAGGCGCCCTCGCGGGTGTCCGGGGTCGAGCGGGACGTAGGCGCCGCCGGCGAGCATGATTCCCAGCGCGGAGGCGGTGAGCCAGGGGGTCCGGCGCGCGCAGAGGCCGACCTTGGTTTCCGGGCCCACGCCGAGGTCGGTGAGGCGCCGCGCCAGTTCGGCGGCGGTGCCGATCAGCTCCCGGTAGCTCAGCACGGTGTCCCACTGCCGGATTGCGGGGGCGTCCGGGGTGCGGGCGGCCTGTGCGGTCACCAGGTCGGTCAGGAGGGCGTCGGGGGCCTCGCGGGAGGGCCCCTCGGTCCAGGCGTGCGGAACTACGTCGATCACCGTCATGCGGGGGCCTCGCTGGTCGTCAAGGGCTGTGCGGTACGGCGACTCGACCGGCGCGGGGGTCGGAGGGGGAACGGCGTGGGCGCGGTGGGCGGCGGGAGCGCCCTCCGGACGGGTGCGGGTACCCGTATCAGGGCATGCGTAATAGCCGTTCACCTCCAATACACCAGGTAACGAGGTTTTCGATACCGGATGCATACGCGGGCAGAGGACCTCGAACGGGCGCGGATTACCCGTTTGAGCGCTATAGGACCGGTAAGCGAGATTATCTATATCTGGTCCGTCGGGGAAAGTCGAGTCCTCTTTACTGCCTTTGTGGACATAAATAGGAATTTCGGATTTTTAGGAAACGGCCAGCTCCGCAGCGGTCTTTACCTTGTGTCCCAGCCGAAACCTGGCCGGATCCGAACCGCACCGGCGTGCCCCGCCGCCGGTCGCGGCTTTGTCGGCAAGCAGCAGGTTTCTCACTGTCCGCCATATATTTCGCGTATATTCATCACGCTGGGTAATCGACCGAAATTAGAGTTTCGGGCGAGATGTAAAGGGCGAGGTGAAGGTTACCGTGGGAGGACCCGTGTGACGTGCCGCGGCGAATCCCGTATAGGTACTGGGCTTTTGCACGTGCAGATGCACGAGAGCATGCACTGGCATAGAGATCGGCGGGGGCTGCGCGGGGGCGGGCCGGTCTCTTTAGTCAACCGAATACCGCGCCGGCGGCCTCGCGGCGAACGGGCCCCGGACGCCGAGAGGCCGCCGCACCCGATGTCCGAGCGTCTCGACCGGCTCGGGGGAGTTCCCCTCTGACATGCCGGTCGGTCGCTTTCGCATCGGCGGGCGACGGCCCCGTGGGCGGTGTCGGCATTTCGCCGACATCCGTATACAACCTGAGATCAATTGTTAAGTAGGTATTCTGTTTATTTACCGTATTGCCGGGTAGCTGTGGCGTTCCGGTTGACCAATTCCCGTAATCAGAAGCCCGCGGTGATGCGGGTGAACTCCCAATCGGGCTGCGCGATTCCACTGCAGGCCGACTGGACGCCGCCACCGGGGCAGGGACGGTCCCGGTTGACCGACCAGAACGCGAGCCTGGCCAGCCCCTTGGACTTCGCCCAGTCCCGGATCTGGGTCCAGATCTCCAGGGAGGTGAGCTCCTGCTGGTCGCTGAGGCCGTTCATCCCGGAGATGCCCATGTGGGAGTAGGCCTGGGCGTCGGACCAGCCGAAGGCCGTCCTGAGGTGACCCTTCAGGGCCTCGGAGGCGTTGACCGTGTTCTGGTACATGTTCGCGCCGCCGTTGAAGTCGAACGGCATGATGGTGAACACGTCGATCCCGGCCTGGATCGCCGCCGCCTGGTTGATCAGCCGCACCCCGGTCGGGGTGGGCCCGGTGGTCTCGGTGCCGAAGGTGACGATGGTCTTGACGGTCGGGTTGTTCTGCTTGATGATCTTAAGTGCCTGCAGGATCCGGTCCTGCACCGTCAGGTTCTCGAACTCGTCGAAGTTCTCGATGTCGATGTCGATCGCCTTGAGGTTGTAGGCGTCGATGACCTGCTGGTACGCCGCGGCGAGCGCCTGCGGCGTGGCGCAGTTCGGGCCGAGCTTGTTCCCCGACCAGCCACCGAAGGAGGGCACGACGTCCCCGCCGGCCGCCCGGATCGCGGCGATCGCGGCCGCGTCCTGACCGCCCTGCAGCGGACGGCCGCCGTCCCAGGCCGGGTTGCAGCCGTTCTGGGCGAGGACGAAGGCCATGGTGAACCACTTGATCCCGGTCGCGTTCATCACCGTGGCCGGGTTCGGCGGGCTGCCCCAGCCGGTGTAGAGGTACGGCGCGGCGACGCCGGGGTTCGTCGGGCAGTCGCCGGTGGTGTGGCTGAGGGCATTGCTCTGCGGGGACTCGCCGAAGGTGTTGTAGGCCGACACGGTGAAGCTGTACGGCGTGCAGGCCGACAGCCCGCTGACCGTGGCGGCGGTTCCGGTGACCGTGGTCTTGAGCATGCCGTTCTGGTACACGCGGTAGCCGGTCACGGTACCGGTGGGGGTTTCCCAGGCAAGGGTGACCGAGGTGACCGTGGCGGCGGTCGTCCTCAGGCCGGACGGACGCCCGGGGAGGTTCTCGCAGCCCGTCGTCGTCCCGGTGACGGGCTGGCTGCGCGCCGACTGGTTGCCCGAGATGTTGTGGGCCGTGACCGTGAAGGTGTGCGCCGAGCACGGGTTCAACCCGGTGACCGTGGCGGTGGTGCCGGTGACCGTGGCCGCGAGGGTGTTGCCGTTCCACACCCGGTAACCGGCCGGCGGTCTGCCGGAGGAGGCGTTCCAGGCCACGGTGATCGAGGTGTCGGTGACGCCGGTGATCCTCACGCCGCTCGGGACCTCGATCAGGTCACCGCCGTCGCAGGCGTAGTTGTTGATCGAGCAGTTCTGCGGGACGGCGCCGGAGCCGCCCGGGCTGCCGATGAGGCCGAAGCTCCGGGTCCCCCCGTTCGGGATCGTCCCGTTCCAGCTCAGGTTCTCGAAGATGAAACGCTGCCCGTTGCGGGTGAGCCGCGCGTCCCAGGCGGAGGTGACCGCGTACCCGGCCGGGAGGTCGAACTCCACCCGCCAGTTGAGCAGGCCGGCGCCCGAGCCGTTGGTGATCGTGACCTGCCCCTGCCAGCCGGAGCCCCAGTCCTGGGTCTTGACCACGGTGGCGGTGGGGGTGAGCGGCGGGACGACGGCTTGGGCCGAGCCGGACGCGGCCCGGGTAGGCCCAGACCAGATCAGAGTGGTCGCCGCGGCGAGCAGCACCGCGGCGAACACGCCGGTGAGCTTTCTCAGTCGCATTGTCGTTGCTCCCTGAAAAACAGGGCCGCCCCCTCCCGGCGCGGGGAAGGGGCGGCCGTGGGGGGTTAGGGCAGGGCGTTGAGGTACGCCCTGTGGTTCCGGGAGAACTCGAAGCTGTTGTAGCGATCCCAGTTGATGGACCAGGTCATCAGCCCGCGCAGAGCGGGGTAGACCCCGCGGGGGCGGTAGGGGCCGCAGTTGGTCCCCTTGGCGAGACAGTCGTAGGCCTTCTGGACCTCGCCGACGGTGGTGTACCCGTTCCCCGCCCACGGCGCGGCCGGCAGCCCGATCGCGACCTGCTGGGGGCGGAGCGGGGGGAACACCATGCTCGCGTTGCCCTGGACCGGGAATCCGGCCAGGAGCATGTCGGTCATGGCCACGTGGAAGTCGTGGCCGCCCATCGTGTGGTACTGGTTGTCCAGGCCGATGATCGGCCCGGAGTTGTAGTCCTGCACGTGCAGCAGGGTGATGTCGTTCCGCAGGGCGTGGATGACCGGCAGGTAGGAGCCGGACCGCCGGTCGGAGGTGCCGAACCGCCCGGTGCCGTAGAACTGGTAGCCGAGCTGGACGAAGAACGTCTCGGGCGCCATGGTGAGCACGAAGCGCTGCCCGTACCGGGCCTTGAGGGTCCGGATGGCCGAGATCAGGTTCACGATCACCGAGGTGGTCGGGTTCCGGAAGTCGTTGTCACCCTGGTCGAGGTAGAGCGACTGGCCCTCGAAGTCGATGTCCAGGCCGTCCAGGCCGTACTTGTCGATGATCGCTCCGACGGACCGCACGAACGCGTCCCGCGCCCCGGTCGAGGTCAGCTGGACCTGGCCGTACTGCCCGCCGATGGAGATGAGCACCTTCTTGCCGGCCGCCTGCTTGGCCCGGATCCCGGCGATGAACTCGGCCTCGCTCTCCACGTTCGGGCACTCGGCGACCGGGCACTGGGCGAACCTGATGTCCCCGGAGGTGGACGTGGTGGGCTCGCCGAAGGCCAGGTTGATCACGTCCCACTCCGCCGGCACGTCCGCCATCCGGACGTAGCCGGAGCCGTTGGCGAACGAGGCGTGCAGGTAGCCGACCATGACCCGCTTCGGCAGGTCGTTCGGCGGGGGAATGTCCCGGTTCGGCGTCCCGGTCACCTCGGTCGACTTGGCGGACTCGCCCACCGCGTTGAACGCCGACACCTGGAACCGGTACGCCCTGCCGGTGGTCAGGCCGGTCACCGTGTGGGCGGTGCCGGTCGGGGTGGCCACCGGTGTGGTCCCGCCGTCCTGGTAGAGGCGGTACCCGGTGGCGCCCGCCGAGCCGGTCCAGGTCAGCCGGACCGTGGTCTCGGTGACCCCGTCCACCTGGAGCCCGGTCGGCGTGGCGGGGGGCAGCGCCTGGCCCGGCTGCCCGTCCAGCACCACGTCGTCGGCGTGGAAGGCGCCCTGGCCGAACCAGCCGTTGACGTAGATCGTGACGCTCGTGGTGGTGGCGCCGGTGGTGAAGGAGGTGGTCAGCTGCCGCCAGGCACCCGAGGAGGCCCCCCAGGTGCTGACGTCGGTGGTCCCGGTGCCGGAGGCGCCGAGGAAGACGTAGCTGCCCTGGATCCAGGCCGACAGGGTGTACGGGGAGGACGGCCGGACGCTGACCGTCTGCTCGCACCGGCCGATGTCCCCGGACCCGGCCGAGGACTCCAGGGCACCCGCCCCGGTGCGGACCGGGGTGGTCACGACCCGTCCGGTGGATCCGCAGCTCCAGCCGGTCAGGCCGTTCTCGAAGCCCGGGTTTCCGGCGATGTTGGCGGCGAAGGCCGGAGTGGCCGGGACCAGTACGGCCGCGATCAGCGCGAGCGCTGCGAGTATCGCTCTCATCCGGTGAACCCCTTGAAGATGTTGGTGAACTCCCACGTCGACTGGGCGACGCCGCTGCAGCTGGGCAGGACCTGGCCGTTCGGGCAGCCGCCGTTGTCACGTCCGGTGGACCAGAAGCCGATGAAGGCGATTTGGTTGGCGTTGGCCCAGGTCAGCAAGGTACGGGCGTTCGCCTGGGTGGTGGTCATCCCGGTGTCGTTCCGGCCGATCATCGGGATCACGCCGAGCCGCTTCTTCAGCTGGGCGTCGGTCTTGGCCGGCCAGATGGCCTTCATCTGGTTGAGGGTGGCCTGGGCGGCCGCGGTCATCGCGGTGCCCCAGTCGCCGGTGTACCCGAAGTTCATCAGCATCGGGTTGACGTGCACGTCCAGGCCCTTGGCCGCGGCGTCCTGCAGGATCGAGTAGGAGAACGGGTCGACCCCGTAGTCCTGGCCCTGGATCCGCAGGGTGTAGCTGACCACGGTGCCGCGCTCGGTCTGCAGCTGCTTGAGGGCGGCGTTCACCTTGTTCGCGTCGATCGACGCCTCGACGTCCACGTCCAGGTGGTTGGTGCCGACCAGGTCGAGCACCTGCTTGTACGCGGCCAGCAGGGAGGCGGTGGTCCCGCAGACGTGCTCCAGGTACGGGCCGACGGCGCCGCCGGTGGCCACGACGACCTGCCCGCCCATGCCCTGGATGGCCCGGACGTCGTTGATGATCCGGGTGTCGTTGATCGGGATCGTGCCGCCCCAGGTCGGGGTGCAGCCGGTGCTGCTGCCGAGGGCGAAGGCGAGGGTGTAGTTCTTCACCCCGGTCGCCGCGGCCGAGGTGGCCATGGACGGCGTCGGGCGGGTGATGTCGATGTACGGCGCGTAGCGGATCTCGCCGGGCGGCGGGACGTCCCCGAGGGTGGTGCCGCTCACCGGGTCGCTGTAGGGGGAGCAGTCGTTGCTCGCGTCACAGGCCCGCACCTTGAAGGCGTACGGCGTGTTCGCGGTGAGCCCGTTCGCGGTGTAGGTCAGCGTGTTCCCGAGGACCTGGACCGGGGTGCCGTTGTCCCGGGAGACGTCGTAGCGGACGACGCCGACGTTGTCCGTCGAGGCGGACCAGGTGACGGTGAGGCTGGTCCGGGTGGGGTTGCCCACCGCCACGTTGCCGGGGATCGTCGGCGGGCTCGGCTCGTTCGGGCCGAGGGTGCGGGCGGGCAGGTTCGCGGTGTAGGCCGAGCAGTTGTTCGAGGAGTCGCAGGCCCGGACCTTGAAGGTGTGCGCGGAGTCCGTGGCGAGCCCGGTGGCGAGGAAGGTGAGCGTGGTCCCGGGCACCTGCACGGCGGCGCCGTCGTTGCGGGACACCTCGTAGCGGGCGATGCTCCCGCTGTTGTCGACGGAGGCGTTCCAGCGGATGCCGATGCTGTCCTGCGCCCGGGTGTCGACGGCGAGGCCGGTCGGCACGGTCGGCGCCTGGGTGTCCCCGGGCCCCTCACACGGGGCGCCGTTGAGCTTGCAGTTCAGCGGGACGCCGGTGCCGGTGTTGACCCAGCCGAAGACGGCGGAGGCGTTCGGCGCCAGGTTGCCGTTGTAGTTGCGGTTGGTGAAGGTGTAGTGGTTGCCGGTCTTGACCATGAGGGCGTCCCAGTAGGAGCCCACGCTGCTCCCGGCCGGCAGGTCGAACTCGACCTTCCAGGTCGGAAGGGTCGCGGTCCCGGTGTTGGTCACCCGGTACTGCCCCGTGTACCCCCCGCCCCACTCGCTCGCCTTGGTGAACACGGCGGTGTCGGCGTGCGCCGTACCGGCCGTACCGAGCAGGATCGCGGCCGTCGCCGTCACGGTGGCGACGGCCATGCTGATCAGTCTTCTCATAAAGGTGGTCACCCCAGGTACGAAGCGAAGATGCGGGAGAACTCGTACGGCGTCTGCGGGACGTTGGTGCACTGCCACAGCGGCCCGGTGCACGCGTTGCGGTCGCGGGTCACGTCCCAGAAGGCGAGGACGCCCAGCTGCACGCTCCGCGCGAACGTGACGAGCTGCCGGGCGTCGGCCTGGTTGTAGATGTAGTGGTCGTCGTTCTCGCCGAGCATCGGCGTCACGCCGACCATCTTCCACAGCTGGGCGTCGGTCTTGGCCGGGTACAGGGTGCGCAGCTGGGCGAAGGTGCTCTGCGCCGCCTGGACCGCCGCGTCGCCGTAGTCGACGTTGCGGTAGTAGTCCATGGCCATCACGTTCACCACGTCCACGTTCACCCCGGCGTCCCGCGCGGAGCGGACCACGTTCAGCCCCTGGGGGGTCAGTCCCTCGGGGAGCACCGGGAGGGTGAGCGAGACCTTCAGGGTGGGGTGGGTCTGCTGGAGCCGGGCGAGCACCTGCGACCTGCGGTTGACCGACGCGGTGTCGGCGACGGCGCCGCCCTCGATGTCGAGGTCGATGTGCTTCAGCCCGTAGGTGGTCACCACCTGGTTGTACTCGTTGTACAGGGCGTTCGCGTCGGTGCACGCCTGGGCCAGCTCGGTGTGCGCGGCACCGCCGAACGAGATCTTCACATCGCCGCCGGCCGCGCGCAGGGAGTCGATCCGGTCCTTGGCCCACGCGGTGTCCGGGTCGTAGGCCTGGAACCACGAGGCCTTGCAGGTCCCGCCCTGGGCGGTGACGAACCCGAGGGTGAAGCCCTTCAACCCCGAGGCGGCGGCCATGGCCGCCAGGTCCGGCGTCGGCCAGGAGCCCATGTCCACGTACGGGGCGTGCGTCAGGCCGGGCGGGGGCGGCGGGTCGCCGGTGGTGACACCCGGGACCGAAGGTCCGTACCCGGAGCAGTTCCCGGATCCGTCGCAGGCCCGCACCTTGAAGGAGTAGGTGGTGCGCGCGGCCAGCCCGGTCGCCGTGTACGTCGTCCCGGTCACCGAGACCGGCGGGTTCACGTCCCGTACCACGTCGTAGCGGGGCGCGACCCCGCTGTTGTCGGTGGACGCGTCCCAGGCCAGGCCGATGGTGGTGGCCGTGGCGCCGGTGACCCGGAGCCGGGCCGGCACCGTCGGCGCCTCGGTGTCGCCGCCGCCGGCGCACGGCCCGCCGTTGAGCTTGCAGTTGAGCGGGGTGCCCGATCCGCTGTTGACCCAGCCGAAGACGGCGGAGGCGTTCGGGGCCAGGTTGCCGTTCCAGGGGCGGTTGGTGAAGGCGTAGTGGTTCCCGGTCCTGACCATGGTGGCGTCCCAGGAGGAACCCACACTGCTCCCGGCCGGCAGGTCGAACTCGACCGTCCAGCCGGACATCGTGGTCGTCCCCGAGTTGGTGATCCGGTACTCCCCGGAGTACCCGCTGCCCCAGTCCTGCGCCTTGCCGAAGGTGGCCGTCGGCGAAGCCGCGTGGGCGGGGGTGGCGATCAGTCCGGAGGAGAGCACTAGTGCCGCCGTGGCGACCACTAAGGCCCGTAGTCTCATGACAAGCCTCGTGAAGGTGGGGGGTGGGGGGTCGGAAACGTATGCCGTACGGCCGGCGGGGGGTCAGATGCTCCGGCCGTACGGCATACGCGTCTTCTCGTTCACGCCGGCCGCCTCAGGCGTCCGGCCGTCAACGATGTCGTGGGTCCAGGTGCCGTCGGGACCTGGAGCGAGGTGAGCGGGCGTGGGGGTCGTGGTCCGGCGGGGCCGGGGTACGGCGGGCGTGGGCGCCCGCCGTACCGGATCAGATCGTCAGCGCAGGCCGGTGTCGATGGCGGTCATCAGCTCGCCGTCGTCCCCGCTCATCTCCCAGACCATCAGGCCGAGCAGGTTCTTGGACTTGGCCCATTCCGCCTTCCGTTGGATCGACCAGGCGTCGTCGAAGGTCCACCACTGCCCGTTGTTGCCGGTGAAGCAGTAGCTGGAGACCGACTGGACGTCGTGGTAGACGGTGCAGCCCGGCACCCGCTGGAAGAGGGTCTTGTAGCTGCGCGTCCCGGCTTCCACGGGGAAGTCGCCCGGTGCGGCGCCGTTGGCGGTCTGCCACTCGCCGTTCCGGCCCGCGGCCCCGGCCTGGACCTGCTGCCAGCCGCGGCCGTAGAACGCGATCCCGAAGCTGAGCTTGCGTGGGTTCACGCCCCGGTCGAGGTAGTGGTTGATCGCCTTCTCCACGCTGAAGTCCGGGTTGTAGGGGCTGTCGGAGTCGATGAAGAGGTTGCCCTGGTGCCCGGCCCGGTTGGGCTCCCAGCTGTTGTCGCTGCCCGCGCCGTGGAAGTCGTACCCCTGCACGTTGGCGAAGTCCAGGTAGTTGAAGATCTGGCTGATGTCCCAGCCCGCGTCGATCTTCACCGGGTCGGCGGGGGTGAACGCGGTCAGCAGGTAGGTCTTGCCCGTCTGGGCGCTCAGCGCGTCCAGCTCGCTCCGGAAGAGCGCGAGCAGGGCGGTGAGGTTCGCCTTGTCGTTCGGGCTGATGTGGTTGCCGGCGTGGCCCTCGGCGCCCGGCCACTCCCAGTCGATGTCGATGCCGTCGAAGACGCCCGCGGCGACGCCGGGGCCACCGCGCCCGTCGGAGATCGGCAGGTCGCCCTTGATGTACATGTCGATGCACGACTTGACGAAGGCGGCGCGCTTGGCCGGGGTCGAGGCGGCGTCGGAGAAGTACTTGGAGTAGGTCCAGCCGCCCAGGGAGATCAGCGACTTCAGGTGCGGGTGCTTCGCCTTGAGCTTCTTGAGCTGGTTGAAGTTCCCGGCGAGCTTCTGGTCCCAGACATCGCCCACGCCGTCCACGGACTCTCCGGCGCCGAAGGGCTTGGTGTAGTCGGCCCATGCGTCGCCCGCGTTGTCACCCTGGTTGGGGTCCTGCGGGTTCGGCGTCGTCGCCCTGTTCACACCGTTCATACAGGTGTGCTGGGTCGGGTGGATGTTGGAGAAGGCGTAGTTGATGTGGGTGAGCTTGGCCGCCGCACCGGTGGTGTCCAGGCTCTTCATGGTGTAGCCGCGGCCGTAGATGCCCCACTGCACGAAGTAGCCGACCTTGACCCGCTGAATCGGGTCGGGGCCCGTGGTGGTGCCGGTGACCGGGCCGCTCTTGGCCGACTCGTTGTTCGCGTGGTCGGTCGCGCTGACCGTGTAGGTGTGGCTGGAGTTGTTCGCCAGGCCCGTGATCACGGTGGAGGTACCCGAGGTGACGGTCTTGACGGGTGTGGTGCCCTCGTAGACGCGGTAGTCCCTGACCACGCCGCTGTTGTCGGTGGAGGGGTTCCAGGCGAGGGCGATGCTCGTCCCGGTCACCCCGGTGACCCGGAGGTTGCCGGGGACGGTCGGGGGCACCGTGTCGTTGCCGCCCCCGGTGGTGACGGTGACCGGCGCGCTCTTGGCCGACTCGTTGTCGGAGGGGTCGACCGCGGTGACCGTGTAGGTGTGCGTCGAGGTCGGGGCCAGGCCGGTGATCGTCGTGCTCGTGCCCGAGGTGACGGTCTTGACGACGGCGGTGCCCTCGTAGACGCGGTACTCCTTGATCGTGCCGCTGTCGTCGGTGGAGGCGTTCCACCGCAGGTCGACGCTGGTGAAGGTCTGAACCGGACTGGTCAGGCCGGTGGGCACGCTCGGTGGGGTTCCGTCACCGCCGCACGGCGCGCCGTTGAGTTTGCAGGCCACGGGTACGGCGTTCGCGCCGTTGCCCGAGCCCAGGAAGCCGAAGCTGACACGCCCGCCCACCGGGACGGTGCCGTTCCAGCTGAGGTTGTCGAACACCCAGTGCTGTCCGGTCCGGGTCATCCTGGCGTCCCACGCCGAGTTGATCTGGGTTCCGGCGGCGAGGTCGAACTCCACCTTCCAGCTTGTGAGCGGGGCGCTGGAGCCGTTGTTGATCGTGATCGATCCCTGCCAGCCCGTGCCCCAGTCACCGGTCTTGGTGAAGGTCGCGGTGGCCGCGGCGGCGTTCGCGCTGATCGGCGCGAACAGGGCGAGGATCAGAGTTGAGATTGCTGTCAAGATGAGAATCGGGAATGTACGTCGCATATTCGCTCCTCAGGCGAGTGGGCATCTGGGGGGTGATGAGAAGCGGTGCGTTTTGGGATACGCGTGGGCCTCCAGTGGTGCTGGGGAGGGGTCCATGCGTTTCCGCACTTGAGCGACGCGGATACGGGTGGTGCACGTGCCATGTGATCTCCAGGGTGAGGTAACTAATAGTAAAGTTTCCTATTAGTTGAGCGGATCGTAGCCCCCTGAGCAGCGCGTCGCAATACTTTCTCCGGGGCGATTTATAGGCACGGTAAACCAGTCCAGGTCGGCGACCGAACCAGCAGTCAAATTCGTCAGTCGTCGCCGGGGCTCGGCTGGGGGCGCTGGTACGGGTCGGGCTCCGGGGTACGTATGGGACACACCCGTACCCGATCGGAGTGATCACGCTCCGTCACGCAGGGTAAGCGGGTGTGGTACGAACCCCGGCGAAGTGGAACCACCGGGTTGTCACCGGGAGAGCCACCCGGAATCGGGTGTGTGGCCGGGCGTGGGTGCCCCGAGTGGGATTCGAACCCACACTAGACGGTGTTTGAGACCGTTTCCTCTGCCGGTTGGGATATCGGGGCGTCGTCCGGGCGCACCCCGGCCAGGGGTGGTGCCGTACCGGACGTGGTCCTAATGTAGCGGACATCTGTACCCTGGCGCTCGTGAGTGAGACGCAGCGGCGAGTAGTGATCGCCGAGGATGAGGCCCTGATCCGTCTCGACCTCAAGGAGATGCTGGAGGAGGACGGTTATACAGTCGTGGGCGAGGCCGGGGACGGTGCGACCGCCGTCCGGCTCGCCGTCGAACTCCGGCCGGACCTGGTCATCTTGGATGTCAAGATGCCGGTGCTGGACGGGATCTCCGCGGCGGAGCAGATCACCGCCGACCGCGTCGCCCCGTGCCTGATCCTCACGGCCTTCTCCCAGCGCGACCTGGTCGAGCGGGCCCGGGACGCGGGGGCGATGGCCTATCTGGTGAAGCCGTTCACCAAGAGCGATCTGGTGCCCGCGATCGAGATGGCGGTCAGCCGGCACGAGCAGATGGCCGCGCTGGAGGCCGAGGTGAGCACGCTCACCGAGCGGCTGGAGACCCGGAAGCTGGTCGAGCGGGCCAAGGGCGCGCTCATGCTGGAGCACGGCTGGAGTGAGCCGCAGGCGTTCCGCTGGATTCAGAAGGCCTCGATGGACCGGCGGATGACCATGCGCGAGGTGGCCTTGCTCGTGCTTCCGGACAAACCTGCCGAAAGCTGATTTTTCCTACCAGAGGTGCTGGGATCCCCGGGGGTGCGGGCTGTCCGTCGTACCTGAACATCAGGTTGTCGTGGATTCTTTGCGGGAGCCAGTTGTTTATACGAACAGTTGTCTGTACGAATGGACAGATTGCCCACTCGGGGTCCCGTAAATCATGCAGATTTGCCAGTGTGGTGGATCATGTGGCTGGCAGTGTTGCCACCCGTGGGATGGGTATGGGCAAGGGTCCGGATTTTCGCGTCGTCGCTGGCTAAGAACGGTGTGGTAACGAAGCGATAACTCAGGCCGCACGTGTATCGACCCGTTATGTCTTGGAGCTGTACTACACCAAGACCCGGGAGAAACATTCCCACCGGGGTGCTCCGCTTACCTGATCCGACGACGGATCCGGCGAAAGGAAGGCAACCTTGCGGCCCAAGATCGCTCGCCTTGGTGGCGCGCTAGCCGCCAGTATGGCGTTGACTCTCACCCTCGCAGCCTGTGGCGGCGGCGACAGCACCGAGCCGGCGGCGTCGGGAGGCGGGGACAGCCCCACCACCTTGAAGATCGGCTTCATGGGAGACCTGACGGGCGAGAACTCCGCCATCGTCATTCCCCCACGGAACGGCGCGAAGCTCGCCATCGACGAGTACAACGCCAAGAACCCGAAGATCAAGGTTGAGCTGGTGCCCTACGACAGCCAGGGCAACCCCGACCAGGCTGTGCCGCTGGCGCAGCAGGCCATCACCCAGGACAAGATCGTCGCTCTGATCGGCCCCGCGTTCTCCGGTGAGTCGAAGAACGTCGGCCCGATCCTGGAGCAGGGCAAGATCCCCAGCATCTCGGCGTCGGCGACCAACCCCGACCTGTCCAAGAACGGCTGGAAGTACTGGCACCGTCTGGTCGCCACCGACGCGGCCCAGGGCAAGGCGGTCGCCGACTTCCTCGCCAAGGCGACCTCGGCCAAGAAGGCCTACGTCATCGACGACAAGCAGGAGTACAGCGTCGGCATCGCCGACGTCGCCTTCGAGACGCTGAAGGCGGCCGGGGCCACGATCGAGCGGGACAAGATCGACCAGGACGGCTCCGACTACTCCTCCACCGTCACCAAGGTGAAGGCGTTCGCCCCCGACCTGATCTTCTACGGTGGCTACTACGCCCAGGCCGGCCGGCTGCTCAAGCAGCTCCGGACCGGTGGCGTGAAGGCCGCCTTCGCCTCCGGCGACGGCTCGCTGGACCAGAACCTCGTCAGCGGCGCCGGTGCCGACGCGGCCGAGGGCGCGGTCGTCGGCTGCCCGTGCTTCATCCCCTACGGTGTCACCGAGGGCCCGGTGAAGACCTTCGCCGACAACTACAAGAAGGCGTACAACGCCGACCCGGCCATCTACGCCACCGAGGGCTACGACGCGGCCACCGCGTTCCTCCAGGCCATCGAGAAGGGCCACACGACCGGCGAGGCGATCAACACCTACCTCTCCACGGTCGACTTCACCGGTGTCTCCAAGCCCGTCAAGTTCGGTCCGGACGGCGAGCTCGGCGCCACCACCATTCACATCTACCGGGTCAAGGGTGGTCAGATCACCTGGCTCGGCGACTCCACTGTCGCGAAGCTCGACTGACGAGCTTGGGCCAACCCCCCGTTAACCCCTGACGAGCGTGGAGGCGGGAGCGTTTCATCATCGCTCCCGCCTCCGCCGTAACCGGCGACACAAGGCCGTCGTCCCGTCTTGAAGGCGACCAACGTGCTCAACGACTTTATCGATCAGTTCGGCCCCTCCACCGTCGGGGGGCTTGCCGCGGGAGCGATTTACGCGCTCATCGCCCTGGGCTACACCATGGTCTACGGCGTCCTGCGGCTGATTAACTTCGCTCACTCCGAGATTTTCATGATCGGCACCTTCTCCGGGCTCGCCGTCATCATGACCCTCGGGGTCTCGGAACCGCAGTCCGGAATCGCCCTGATCGGGCTGCTCCTGCTGCTCTCCGTGGTTGCCATGGTCGGTTCCGGTGCCGCGGCCGTGGCCCTGGAACAGATCGCCTACCGGCCCCTTCGCAAGAAGGGATCCTCCCGGTTGGCGGCGCTGATCTCCGCCATCGGCGCCTCGATCTTCCTGCAGGAACTCTTCGCCATCGTTGTCATCCCGCACCTGTACGACCACCCCCGCGGCCGCGACAACATCGGCACCCAGCAGCTCTTGGACAAGGAGCCGCTCTTCACCCTGGGCAACACCGACGTGCGGCCCGACCACCTCATCGTCATCGTGGCCTCCATCGCCATGATGATCGCGCTGGACTTCTTCGTGAACCGCAGCCGGATCGGCCGCGGCATCCGCGCCACCGCGCAGAACCCCGAGACCGCCGTGCTCATGGGCATCAACATCGACCGGATCGTGCGCATCACGTTCTTCGTCGGTGGCTGCATGGCGGGTATCGCCGGCCTTCTCTATCTCCTGCAGTTCGAGGAGACGCGATACAACATCGGTTTCGTCCTGGGTATCAAGGCGTTCACCGCCGCGGTCCTCGGCGGCATCGGCAACCTGCGCGGCGCCCTGCTCGGCGGGCTGGCCCTGGGTCTCATCGAGAACTGGGGGGCGATCTTCTTCGGCTCCGCCTGGAAGGACGTGATCGCGTTCACCGTGCTCGTCGTGATCCTCATGTTCCGTCCCACCGGCATCCTCGGTGAGTCCCTTCAGGTGGCCCGCGCATGAAGACCGCTGTCGAGAAACCCGCGAAGAGCGGCAACCCGCTGACCGGCGCCCGGCGCGGCTTCGGCCGGGCCATGGACCGGGTCCGCGACCGTTGGGCCGACGCGCCCTGGTGGCAGCGGTGGACCGTGTACGTCCTGCTCATCGGGCTGGCGCTGATTCTGCCGAGCGACTTCTTCGCCTCGTTCATGTCGCCGCACACCCACTGGCCGTCCCTGCTGTTCAACCCGATCGGCGTCTACATCCTGCTCGCCGTCGGCCTGAACATCGTCGTCGGCCACGCCGGACTGCTGGACCTCGGGTTCGTCGCCTTCTACGCCATCGGCGCGTACAACATGGCGCTGATCGGGACCAAGTTCGGCTGGAACTTCTGGGCGATCCTGCCCATCGGCATCCTCATGACGGCGGTGTCGGGGATCATCCTCGGCGCACCCACCCTGAGGCTGCGCGGCGACTATCTGGCGATCGTGACCCTGGGCTTCGGTGAGATCGTCAGGATCATCGCCGAGAACACCGACGCCATCGGCGCCTCGCGGGGCATCACCAACATCCCGCACCCGCCGAACATGTTCGGGCTGGAGTTCCTGCTCGACCCGCTTCCGTACTACTACCTGCTGGTCGGCGTGGTCGTCGCCGTGATCATCTTTGCGCGGCGGCTGGAGCGCAGCCGGGTCGGCCGGGCGTGGACGGCGATCCGGGAGGACGAGGACGCCGCCGAGATCATGGGCGTCCCGACCTTCAAGTTCAAGCTGCTCGCCTTCTTCATCGGCGCCATGATCGGCGGGCTCACCGGTGTGGTCTGGGCGAGCAAGGTCATCGCCATCCAGCCGGCCAACTTCCCGTTCATCCTCTCCGCCACCATCCTGGCCGCCGTGGTCCTCGGCGGATCCGGCAACCTTCCCGGGGTCATGGTCGGGGCCTTCCTCATCGCCTGGCTCCCCGAGCGTTTCCGGGGCCTCGCCGACTACCGGATCCTCGCCTTCGGCGCGGCACTGGTGATCATGATGGCCCTGCGGCCGGAGGGTCTGCTGCCGTCGAGGCAACGAAAAGCGGAGCTGTCCGAGGGATCGGGCACCGAGGCGTCCGCGGAGGTGGGCAAGTGACGACGACCGATGCCGAGCGGAACGGCGACGCGCCGCTGGATGTGCGGCCCGTACTGCTGGAGATGCGGAACGTCACCATGCGGTTCGGTGGTGTCGTGGCGCTGAAGGACGTGGCGCTCCGGGTCCGCGAAGGCGAGATCTTCGGGCTCATCGGCCCGAACGGCGCGGGGAAGACCACGGTCTTCAACGTGGTGACCGGCGTCTACCGGCCGACCGGCGGTTCGATCCACTTCGACGGCTCGAAGATCAGCGGCCTCAAGCGCTACCAGGTGACCAAGCGCGGCATCGCCCGGACGTTCCAGAACATCCGCCTCTTCCACAACATGACGGCGATGGAGAACGTCCTGGTGGGGGCCGACGCCCACCACCGGACCGGCGCGGTCGGCGCGGTCCTCGGGCTCCCCTGGCACCGCCGGGAGGAGAAGAACGGCCGTGAGGAGGCCCTGCGCCTGCTCGAGTTCGTCGGGATCCCGGGCCGGGCGAACGAACTCGCCAAGAACCTTCCCTACGGCGACCAGCGGAGGCTGGAGATCGCCCGGGCGCTGGCCACCAAGCCCAAGCTGCTGCTCCTCGACGAGCCGGCGGCGGGCATGAACCCGGCGGAGAAGCTCGACCTGCAGGAGCTCATCCGCAAGATCAGGGATTCCGGCCACACCGTGCTGCTCATCGAGCACGACATGGCGCTGGTCATGCACATCAGTGACCACATCGGGGTGATCGACTTCGGGCAGAAGATCGCTGAAGGTCTTCCGCGCGAGGTGCAGAACAACCCGAAGGTCATCGAGGCGTATCTGGGGGCTCCGGCCGATGCTTCTTGAGATCTCGGACATGCGTGTCCACTACGGAAAGATCGAGGCGCTCAAGGGCATCTCGCTCGAGGTCGACGAAGGGGAGATCGTCACTTTGATCGGTGCGAACGGCGCCGGCAAGACGACCACCCTGAAGACGATCTCGGGGCTCCGCCCCGTGTCCTCCGGTTCGATCCGCTTCCAGGGCAAGAACATCACCAAGGTCCCCGGGCACAAGCGGGTCCTCCTCGGCATCGGGCAGTCGCCGGAAGGCCGCGGCGTCTTCCCCGGCATGACCGTCCACGAGAACCTGCTGATGGGCGCCTACGCCCGCAAGGGCGACCTCAGCAAGGACCTGGAGGAGGTCTACGGGCTGTTCCCCCGGCTCGCGGAGCGCAAGACGCAGTTCGGCGGGACCATGTCCGGCGGTGAGCAGCAGATGGTCGCCATCGGCCGCGCGCTGATGACCAAGCCCCGGGTGCTGCTGCTGGACGAGCCCTCCATGGGTCTCGCCCCGCTCCTCGTCGCCCAGATCTTCGACATCATCAGGGAGATCAACAGGCGGGGCACCACGGTGCTCCTCGTCGAGCAGAACGCCTCCCAGGCGCTCCAGCTCGCGCACCGCGCCTATGTTCTGGAGACCGGCCAGGTGCTCAAGAGCGCCCCCGCCGCCGATCTCCTGAACGACCCGGAGGTCCGCGCCGCCTACCTCGGCGGCGACCTCGGCCAGCCGGAGGAGGAAACCTCCGAAACCGGCTGACCCCCACGGGCGAACCACCATAACGACCGATGCCGTGGACGGACTTCCCCTCCGTCCACGGCATCGCTCGTGTTATCCGACATCGACCGCGGGGGTTTGTGCCGCACAAAAGCCGCGCGGCACAAACCCCCGCGCGCATTCGCCCGCCGCAAAGAACACGGCGTGCGAAGTGCGGACGTAGCGACTCGGGCACCCAAGATCCAGCCGTGCTTGCGACCTTGGGGGTTCCGCCGACAGGTGCGGGCGCGGTTAGCGGGGGAGGGGGATGTCGGTGCCCACGAGGTCCTTGCCGTCGGTGAGGCTCGCGCCGCCGTAGGCGCGGAGGGCGGCGGGTACGGCTCCGGCGGGGATGTCGTACCAGAGGTCGAACTCCAGGCGGACGGAGGCGCCGAGGCTGAACGGCTCGATCGGCTGGCGCTTGATCGTCATGGCCTGCGGGTCGGGGCGGTGCTCGGCGCCCGCGGAGTCCAGGAGGAGCTGACGCCGGGGGTCGAGGACGGTGTTGGTCCGGCCGTTGTTGACGACGACCAGCCGGAGGCGGACGAAGCTTCCTTGGGCGTCGAAGTCCGCGTGGCTGCCGACGATCGACGGCAGGCCGGTGGTCAGGCCGATCGGGGTGAACGCGGTGTCGCCGTCGGAGACGGGGGCGACGCGGAGCGCGACCTCGTCGCGCCGTACCGGGCGGGGGGTCAGCTCGTAGGCGGGGGTGGGCTCGGCCGCGCCGGGGCCCGGCGTCCGGCTCGGCCCGGCGTCGCCCGTACAGCCGGCCACGGCGAGGAGGGCGGCGAACACGCCGGCCAGAAGCGGACTGGGGTTCCGCACCCGTCGACTGTAAACACGATCACATGGGGTTTCAATATCGCCGGGGATTCGGCGGGCAGTTCGTACCAGGCCCGTTGTCCGATTGTTTCAATCCGGTGACCTGCACAGTTGTGGGGTGTGTCCAGAATGCCCCTAGCAGGATAGGTCTTGATATTTCACAGCCTTAACGCAGAAGGTCTCAAAAGGGAGGACATCGTGGTCCTTGGTTCGGTGCCCGGTCGGCGTATGGTCGTCGGCGCTCTCACTCTGGCCGTGGGCCTCGGTCTCTCCGCCTGCGGCGGTGGGACGGAGCAGGCGGCCCCGAGCTCCGCGCCGTCCGCGCCGTCGAGTTCCGCCGGCAATGAGTTCAGCGCGATGCTCCCCGATGCCGTCAAGTCCGACGGGAAGCTCCTCTTCGGGACCGACGCCTCGTATCCGCCGAACGAGTCGATCGACCCCGCCACCCAGAAGATCGTGGGCTGGGAGGTCGATCTCGGTGAGGCGCTCGCGCAGAAGCTCGGGCTCCAGGCGCAGTTCGAGAACGCCGGCTTCGACACGATCATCCCGGGCCTGCAGTCCGGCAAGTACGAGCTCGGCCTCTCCTCCTTCACCGACAACAAGGAGCGCGAGAAGGTCGTCGACTTCGTGACCTACTACTCCGCGGGCACCGCGTGGGCCGTGGCCAAGGGGAACCCCAAGTCGCTCAACGTCGACGACGCCTGCGGGAAGAAGATCGGCGTCCAGCAGGGCACCGTCCAGGTCGACGACCTCAAGGCCCGGAGCGAGAAGTGCACCGGGGCCGGCAAGCCGGCCATCGAGTCGGTCGTCCGCAAGAACCAGACGGAGGTCAACGCCGACCTGGTGTCGGGCAAGATCGACGGAATGCTGGCCGACTCCCCGATCGTGGGCTACGCGGTGAAGCAGACCGGGGACAAGCTGGAGATCGTCGGCCAGTCGTACGACACCGCGCCCTACGGCGTCGCCATCCCCAAGTCCGGGGGGCAGATGAAGGACGCCGTCCTCGCCGCGCTCAAGGCGCTCATCGCCGACGGCACCTACAAGCAGATCCTGGACAAGTGGGGTGTCGCCGACGGCGCCATCGCCGACCCTGTGATCAACGGCGCCCAGAGCTAGCCGCGTGAACGCCAAGGACGATCAGGTGACGGTGGGCGAACCGGAGACCATCCGGGCCGTCCCCGTCCGCCACCCAGGCCGCTGGGTCGCCGCCGCCGTCGTCGCGGTCCTGGTGGCGATGCTCGTCAACAACCTGCTCACCAACGAGGCCTACAACTGGTCCGAGCAGTGGAAGTACCTGTTCGCCGAGCCGGTGCTCAACGGGGTGCGGAACACGATCTGGCTCACCCTCGCGGCCATGGTGGGCGGGGTGCTGCTCGGCATCGGGCTCGCCCTCATGCGGCTGTCCGCCAACCCGCTGCTGCGCTGGGCCGCCTGGCTCTACCTCTGGATCTTCCGGGGGACCCCGCTCTACACCCAGCTGCTGATCTGGGGGAACATCGGCGCCCTGTTCCCCGCGCTCGGCATCGGCATCCCCTTCGGGCCCCAGTTCGCGTCGTGGGAGACCAATGCGCTCTACAGCGCGGCGGCCGCGGCCGCGATCGGCCTGATCCTGAACGAGGCGGCCTACATGGCCGAGATCGTGCGTGCCGGCATCCTGTCGGTCGACCCGGGCCAGCAGGAGGCCGCGCACGCGCTCGGGATGGGCCGGATGCTGACGATGCGGCGGATCGTGCTCCCGCAGGCGATGCGGGTCATCGTCCCGCCGACCGGCAACGAGACCATCTCGATGCTGAAGAACACGTCGTTGGTGACGGCCGTCCCGTACCTCGAACTGACCTTCACCGCGCAGACGATCTACTCCAGCACCTACCAGATCATCCCTATGCTGATCATGGCGTGCATCTGGTACCTGGCGCTCTCCTCGGTCCTGATGATCGGTCAGTACTACCTGGAGCGGTACTACGCCAAGGGGTCCGTCCAGGGTGACGCCGGACGCGGGCTGCGGGCCCGGCTTGTCGGGGGAAGCGGAGGTGCCGCGTGAGCGAGCAGGGTCGGCCGATGGTCAAGGCCGAGCGGGTCTGCAAGCGTTTCGGCAGCGTGGAGGTGCTCAAGGGGATCGACCTGGAGGTTCAGTCCGGCGAGGTGATGTGCGTCGTCGGCCCCTCCGGCTCCGGCAAGTCGACCTTCCTGCGGTGCGTCAACCACCTGGAGAAGGTCAACGCGGGGCGGCTCTGGGTCGACGGGCAGCTGGTGGGCTACCGCCAGAAAGGCGACAAGCTCTACGAACTCCGGGAGAAGGAGGTGGCCGCCCAGCGCCGGGACATCGGCATGGTCTTCCAGCGGTTCAACCTCTTCCCGCACATGACGGCGCTGGAGAACGTGATGGAGGCGCCCGTCCGGGTCAAGGGGGAGAACGCCAAGGAGGTGCGGATCCGCGCCGGGGAACTCCTGGATCGGGTCGGCCTCGGGGCCAAGAGCGGGAGCTATCCCGCCCAGCTCTCCGGCGGCCAGCAGCAGCGGGTCGCGATCGCCCGGGCCCTGGCCATGAAGCCCAAGCTGATGCTCTTCGACGAGCCGACGTCCGCGCTCGACCCCGAGCTGGTCGGCGAGGTCCTCGACGTCATGCGGGACCTCGCCCGCGACGGCATGACCATGATCGTCGTCACGCATGAGATGGGGTTCGCCCGCGAGGTCGGCGACTCCCTCGTCTTCATGGACGACGGCGTCGTGGTGGAGAAGGGCGTCCCGCTGGACGTCCTCACCAGTCCGCAGCATCAGCGCACCAAGGCGTTCCTGTCCAAGGTGCTCTAGCCTGCCCCGTGATCCCGGTGGCGTGCCGACCCGCAGGGTCCGTACCCCACCGGGATCACGGGTTTTCGGAGAGTCCGGTACGGCCTGCGGCGGGTTCGTCGTGTCTGCGGAGCGTGTGTCCGCCGGCCGGCCGCGTGGATCGGCTCCGTGGTGCGCCGACCCGTGAGATCCGTACGTCGTTGGGGGTCATGGAGCAGGCGATGGTCGTCGCACCGGTTTGAGAAGGGTGTTCGGGGAGTTTGGTACGGCCTGCGGCGGGTTCGTTGTGTCTGCGGAGCGTGTGTCCGTCGGCCGGCCGCGTGGATCGCCGCCGCGGTGGTGCGCCGACCCGCAGGGTCCGTACGTCGTAAGGGTCACGGACTATGGGGCTGGTCGTCGCACCGGTTTGAAGGTTTTTGGATGTTCCGTACGGCCTGAGGCGGGTTCGTCGTCTCTTTGGGGCATAGACCCGGACGACGGGCCGTGGGAGCCGCCACGACCGGATGCGCGAGGCGAAGGGCCGAGCGGCACCCGGCCGGGTGTTCGCGGGGTTTGCGGGCCGGGGGTGACCTTTGGCGCCGTGCGGAACCTCCCCGGTTTCGCGCGTTTTCTACTCAGTCACCCCGGGCACCTTCAACATCCAACGCTAGCGACGCGTGGGGCGGGAGCGCAAAGGGAGTCGAAAGCTGTCCCTTAAATGTTGTAACTCCATGGGACGGGTGATCCGTCCGGAAACGGGGTCAGCGGTCGCGCAGCATGCAGGTGATGCGGGCGGTGCAGATCCGCTGGTCCTGGTCGTCGCGGATCACGACCTCGTAGGTGGCCAGGGTCCGGCCCGCGTGCGCCCGGGTCGCGACGGCGGTGACGAGTCCCTCCGTGGCCGGCCAGTGGTGGGTGGCGTTGATGTCGATCCCCATGGCGATCCGCTCGGGACCGGCGTGGAGCGCCGCCCCGATGGAGCCGATGGTCTCGGCCAGCACGCAGCTCGCCCCGCCGTGCAGCACCCCGTACGGCTGGGTGTTGCCCTCCACCGGCATCGTGGCGACCACCCGTTCGGCGCTCGCCGCCAGGATCTCGATGCCCATCCGCTTGGTCAGGTCGCCGTGCGCCTCCCCGAAAACCCGGGTAAGCCGCTCCAATTCCTCAGGGTCCATCTTGGTCAAGATCGGCTCTCCCTTGGTGTGCCGCCGTGGTGTCACCGTGAACTCGGTGTTTCTGTCTGAGGCGCAGCCTAGGATGCTGTTGTGCCGATGACGGAATCGACCCCAAGCCAGGCCGAGAGCCGGGATCGCCTGCTGCTGCTCGACGGGCATTCGCTCGCCTACCGCGCGTTCTTCGCCCTGAAGGACGTGGACATGGCGACCACCACCGGGCAGAAGACGAACGCGGTCTACGGTTTCACCTCGATGCTCATCAACGTGCTCCGGGACGAGCGGCCCACCCACGTCGTGGTCTGCTTCGACCGGTCGGAGCCGACCTTCCGGCATGAGACCTATGCCGAGTACAAGGCGAACCGTTCGGAGACCCCCGACGACTTCAAGGGCCAGGTCAGCCTGATCTTCGAGGTGCTGGACGCGCTCCGCGTCCCCCACCTGTCCCTGGCCGGGTACGAAGCCGACGACCTCATCGCCACCCTGGCCACCCAGGCCGCGGCCGTCGGCATGGACGCGCTCGTGGTGACCGGCGACCGGGACACCCTCCAGCTGGTGGACGAGCGGATCACCGTCCTGATGACCAGGCGCGGCATCAGCGACATGACCCGGTTCACCCCCGAGGCCGTCGTGGAGAAGTACGGGCTGACGCCGCGTCAGTACCCCGACTTCGCGGCGCTGCGCGGCGACCCCAGCGACAACCTCAAGAGCATCCCCGGCGTGGGCGAGAAGACCGCGGCCAAGTGGATCGTCGAGTTCGGCTCCTTCGAGGAGCTGGTCAACCGGGTCGACGAGGTCAAGGGGAAGGTCGGCGACAAGCTGCGCGAGCACCTCGGGCAGGCGATGACCAACCGGCAGCTCACCGAGCTCCGCCGGGACGTGCCGCTGGACGCCGAGGTGGGCTCGCTGCGGATGGGGCAGTGGGACCGAGACGAGATCCACAAGCTGTTCGACACCCTCCAGTTCCGGGTGCTGCGCGACCGGCTCTACGCCAGCCTGTCCACCGCCGAGCCCGAAGCCGAGGAAGGCTTCGAGGTCGACCTGACCGTGCTCGGCCCCGGTCAGGTGGAAGCCTGGCTGAACGAGCACGCCGTCGGCGAGGGCCGCAGCGGGCTCGCCTTCCGCGGCACCTGGGGCAGCGGCACCGGCGACCTCGACGGGCTGGCCGTCGCGGTGCCCGGCGGTGCGGCGGCCTTCCTCGACCTGACCGCGCTGGCCGAAGCCGACGAACGGGCGCTCGCGGCCTGGCTCGCCGACGAGACGCGGGACAAGACCGTCCACGACGTCAAGGGGCCGATGCTCGCCCTCTGGTCGCGCGGACTCGACCTCGCCGGGCTCAGCTGCGACACCGCGCTCGCCGCCTACCTGGCGCTCCCCGGGCAGCGCTCCTTCCCGCTGGACGACCTGGTCCTGCGGTACCTCCAGCGCGAGCTCCGGCAGCAGGCCGACCCGTCGGGACAGCTCACCCTGGACGGCTCCGGCGAGGAGGACCACGCCCGCGACCTCGCGCTGCAGGCCTTCGCGGTGCGGGAGCTCGCCGACGCCCTCGAAGCCGACCTGGAGAACCGCGGCGCGACCCGGTTGCTGCGCGAGGTCGAGCTGCCGCTGGTCCGGGTGCTCGCCCGGATGGAGGCGGCCGGGATCGCCGCCGACCGGCCGTACTTCGCGGGCCTGGAAGCCGAATTCGGCGCCGCGGTCAAGCAGGCCGTCGAAGAGGCGCACAAGGCCGTCGGCGAGCAGTTCAACCTGGGTTCCCCCAAGCAGCTGCAGGAGATCCTCTTCGTCAAGCTGGGCCTGCCCAAGACCAAGCGGATCAAGACCGGGTACACCACCGACGCCGACGCGCTCGCCTGGCTCGCCGGGCAGACCGAGCACGAGCTCCCGGTGATCCTGCTCCGGCACCGGGACCAGACCAAGCTCCGCACCACCGTCGAGGGACTCGTCAAGGAGATCGCCGACGACGGGCGGATCCACACCACGTTCAACCAGATCGTCGCGGCCACCGGCCGCCTCTCCTCCGAGAAGCCCAACCTGCAGAACATCCCGATCCGCACGGCCGAGGGCCGCCGGATCCGGCAGGGCTTCGTCGTGGGGGAGGGGTACGAGTGCCTGCTCACCGCCGACTACAGCCAGATCGAGCTGCGCATCATGGCGCACCTGTCCGAAGACGGGTCGCTGATCGAATCGTTCGCCTCCGGGCACGACTTCCACCAGACCATCGCGGCGCGGGTCTTCGACCTCCCGCCCGAGCAGGTCGGCCACGAGCTGCGCAGCCGGATCAAGGCGATGAACTACGGCCTCGCCTACGGACTCTCCGACTTCGGCCTCTCCGGGCAGCTCGGCATCTCCACCTCCGAGGCGCGGGCGCTCAAGGAGGAGTACTTCGAGGAGTTCGGCAAGGTCCGCGACTACCTGGAGGCGATCGTCGCCCAGGCCCGGCAGGACGGCTACACCGAGACCATCATGGGCCGCCGCCGCTACCTGCCCGACCTCAGCAGCGACAACCGGCAGCGCCGGGAGATGGCCGAGCGGATGGCGCTGAACGCCCCCATCCAGGGCTCCGCCGCCGACATCGTCAAGGTCGCCATGCTCGACGTCCAGCGCGCCATCGACGAGGAGGGCCTGCGCTCCCGCATGCTCCTCCAAGTCCACGACGAACTCGTCTTCGAGGTCGCCCCCGGCGAACTGGAGCCGCTCAAGGAGCTCGTCTCCCTCCGCATGGGCGGCGCCCACGACCTCCGGGTCCCCCTCAGCGTCTCCATCGGCGTAGGCCGCACCTGGGAAGACGCCGGCCACTAAGACCCCACCCCGGCCAGGCTCAACCTGGCCGGGGCCACTCACCCAACGCCTCAGCGAGTTCCGGCCGGTACCCGACCGCCGGATCCCACAAGGTGGCCCATCCAAGACCGCGACGACGGACCCGGGCCAAGCCCACCCGTCCCGCAATTCGATCAAGGTCTGACCTGCAACGATGCACTACCGCCGGGTCGCTGCAAGAAACGCCCCACAACCACTTGCAACTACCACCCTGACCTGCGACTTTACCCTCGGGCCACAGATCATCCCTGGAGGGATCGCAACAACTCTGGCGAGCGTGCCACCGTGCCATCCAGGGGCCACAGATCATCCCTGGAGGGATCGCAACCTGTGGACGGCCACGGCGTACACGGCGGCTCCTTGAGCCACAGATCATCCCTGGAGGGATCGCAACGACGGAACGCCGAAGTCGCCGACCCAGCTCCACGCGCCACAGATCATCCCTGGAGGGATCGCAACGGAAGGTCCCGATGTTGATCAGAGATGCGGTTGCGGCCACAGATCATCCCTGGGGGGATCGCAACGCGGCCATGGCAATGCCCCCTCATTCGACGGGATGCCACAGATCATCCCTGGAGGGATCGCAACGCTCCCTGGCATGCGGCGAGCAGGAGGACTAACTCGCCACAGATCATCGCTGGAGAGATCACGACCCGGCCCACGATGTGGGGGTGCGGTCTAGCGGTGGGCGTCGGCTGGGTCGCGGAGGGTGAGAGCCTTGGGTTCGGTCAGGCCCGCGCGTGTGCCCGCGCGGAGTCGGGCTCGGACCTGGGCGCCGGTGCGGGGGCGGGGGTTGGGTTGTCTGCCGCAGCCGCAGGTTTCGAAGCCGTCATAGGTTAGGCCCGCCTCCAGAACCGCGGCGACCGCCGCCCAGCTGCGGGTGTCTCCCTTCCGGGGTGCGGCGAAGTTGTTTCCGGCGGAGATCATCGGTACCCGGCAGCCTGGGGAGCGGTGTTCGGCATGGTCCCATCGGTACTTGTGGCTGCGGCGGCATGGGACGCACACGTAGTGGACTCGGAATCGGACGTTCGGATACCTGCACACGGACGCCTAGGTAGGCGTACCGCCCGTTCTGTCCCTCTGCGTCACTTGGTGATTCGGATTTCTCCCTGATTTTTCAGACTTTGTAGCGCTGGACTGCGATCCGCGAGCAGGGATGATCGGGGTCGCGTACGTCGACGGGTTCGGGTGGTTCACGGCGTTGAGCTGGTCGGATGTCGCTCGGTGGCGGTGTCGCCACTCCGGTGGGACAGGGCGGGGCTATGCCGATCACAGTGACGATCTTGGGGTGTCACCCGGGTGTCGGTGGTCAACGGGACAGGAGTGACTGTCCTAGGGTGATGTGAATGGGTCGGGGTCGAAACACCTTTTTGGTGCGTACTGTCGGTATTGCCAATCTGCTGGTCCTGGTGGCCGCCACCGTCGTCCTCTCGGCGGCGCAGGTCGAACCGGACCCGGTCGCTACCCCCGGCGCCGTTGAGACCCCCACGGCACCGGAACCCGCACCGACACCGCGGCTCCCGCAGCCGACGCTGCCGCCTCCGGTGGACGCGACACGGGAGTCGGCCGCCGCGGCGCAGGCGAACGAGCTCGGTCTGGTGCCGGTCCTGATGTATCACCGGATCCTGCGCAAGCGCCTGGTCTCCCTGGACCGTACGCCCGGTCAGCTCCGTGCCGAGTTCGTCCGGCTGGCTCGATCCGGTTTCGTCCCGGTGACCGCGACCGAGTTCGCGACCGGGCGGATGGAGATCCCGGCCGGCTCGCACCCGGTGGTGCTCACCTTCGACGACGGGCATCCCAGTCACTTCGGGCTCGGCGACGACGACCTGCCGAAGAAGGGGACCGCGGTGGAGGTCCTGTACGAGGTGGCGCGGGAGTACCCCTCGTTCCGCCCGGTCGCGACGTTCTGGGTGAACGGGTATCCGTTCGGCCTGCGGGACCGCAAGGACCAGGCGCGAGCCGTGCAGTGGCTGCGCCGGCAAGGGTTCGAGGTGGGAAACCACACCTGGGACCATCCGCTGCTGCGTTCCCTCAAGCATCGGAAGGTGGCCGAGCAGATCGCGCGGACGCAGCGCCTGGTCCGGCAGCTCGGCGGCGGCGACCCGTCCACGCTGGCGCTGCCGTACGGGGCCATGCCCAAGCGTCCCGGGTGGGCTCGGAAGGGGACCTGGGACGGAGTCCTCTATGATTTTGCGGGAGTTTTTCTCGCCGGTGCCGAGCCGTCGGTCTCGCCGTATGCGAAGGGATTCGATCCTGGAGCCATCCAGCGGATCCAGTCCAACGGGAGGAAGGGGGAGTGCCGCCGCTGGTGTTCGGACTACTGGCTCTCCTGGCTGGACAGGCATCCGGACCGGCTGTACACCTCCGACGGAGATCCGCAGAAGATCTCCTTTCCGGGGGCGCTCGGGGGTAATATCGGTGCCAAAATGAAGGACCGGGCCAACCCCTATTGAGCCCTGCGATTGACCGCACCCCAAAGGTCTCATATCCTGATCGCTGCGCTGTGGGCTCGCACACGCCTCGGACGGAGCGGGCTTGCGCTCGGTCATGTCGACCAGGTTCCGGATATCGGATCGCCGCTCGGCAGAACGATAGAGGGCCCTACGCGCACGGCAAAATCGACTTCTGTCCGCGTTCGGAGCCATTCCACACATGACGAGCAGCACCGAGGCCACCTCGACCACCCCGCAGGTAGCGGTCAACGACATCGGGTCCGAGGAAGCCTTCCTCGCAGCGATCGACGAGACCATCAAGTACTTCAACGACGGCGACATTGTCGAGGGCACCGTCGTCAAGGTCGATCGAGACGAGGTCTTGCTCGACATCGGCTACAAGACCGAGGGTGTCATCCCCTCGCGAGAGCTCTCGATCAAACACGACGTCGACCCCAACGAGGTCGTCACTGTCGGTGACCACGTCGAAGCCCTCGTTCTCCAGAAGGAGGACAAGGAGGGTCGGCTGATCCTGTCCAAGAAGCGCGCGCAGTACGAGCGCGCCTGGGGCACGATCGAGAAGATCAAGGACGAGGACGGGATCGTCACCGGAACCGTCATCGAGGTCGTCAAGGGTGGTCTCATCCTCGACATCGGCCTCCGTGGCTTCCTTCCGGCGTCTCTCGTCGAGATGCGCCGTGTGCGTGACCTCCAGCCCTATGTGGGCCGTGAGCTCGAAGCCAAGATCATCGAGCTGGACAAGAACCGCAACAACGTGGTCCTGTCCCGTCGCGCCTGGCTGGAGCAGACCCAGTCCGAGGTCCGCCAGACCTTCCTCAACACCCTCCAGAAGGGACAGGTCCGCAAGGGCGTCGTCTCCTCGATCGTCAACTTCGGTGCGTTCGTGGACCTCGGCGGCGTCGACGGACTCGTCCACGTCTCCGAGCTCTCCTGGAAGCACATCGACCACCCCTCAGAGGTCGTCGAGGTCGGCCAGGAGGTCACCGTCGAGGTTCTCGACGTCGACATGGAGCGCGAGCGGGTCTCCCTGTCGCTCAAGGCGACGCAGGAGGACCCCTGGCAGCAGTTCGCCCGTACCCACCAGATCGGCCAGGTCGTCCCCGGCCGGGTCACCAAGCTGGTGCCGTTCGGTGCGTTCGTCCGGGTCGAGGAGGGCATCGAGGGCCTCGTCCACATCTCCGAGCTGGCCGAGCGCCACGTGGAGATCCCCGAGCAGGTCGTCCAGGTCGGCGACGAGATCTTCGTGAAGATCATCGACATCGACCTCGACCGGCGCCGGATCTCCCTCTCGCTCAAGCAGGCCAACGAGGGTGCGGCGGGTGCCGACGTCGAGTTCGACCCCACGCTGTACGGCATGGCGGCGACCTACGACGACCAGGGCAACTACATCTACCCCGACGGCTTCGACCCCGAGACGGGCGAGTGGCTCGAAGGGTTCGACAAGCAGCGCGAGGAGTGGGAGCGGCAGTACGCCGAGGCCCAGGGACGCTTCGAGGCTCACCGCAAGCAGGTCGAGAAGGCCCGCAGCGAGGAGGCCGAGGCGGCCGGGCCGTCCACCTACTCCGGTGAGACCCCTCCGGCCGGCGGCACCAGCCAGTCGACCGGTGGCGCCCTCGCCTCCGACGAGGCTCTCGCCGCTCTGCGCGAGAAGCTCTCCGGCGGCCAGAGCTAACCGAACAAGCGTAAGAGGACCCCGTCTACGGACGGGGTCCTCTTCGTTTCAGATCAAGCCGAGGTCACCACCGAGATCGGCCTGGCGTGGCCCGTACACCCCCGGCCCGGGTGATCGTTGCGCTGTACGCAACCTCCAGGGGGCACAGACTGCAATGATCACCCGGACAGTACGCAGGCCGCCGCCACTGCACCGCTCAAGAAAGCGGGCGCGCTGTGACGACAATGCCGCGAGCTTCGCAAAACCCTCCTTCCCGGCGCCAAGCCTTGACGGGCGCGGAGGCGTAGGTGCTGCCTGCTCTGTCGGGATGTCCGGGCTTGATCGGCGGCGACCGGCGTGGTGTTCGGCTGATCCTTGTGTTCTGCGCACTCCATGGGGTGCGGAGAGCGCAATGATCGTCTATGCGCAGGGGGTACGGGCGGTGCCGGGCCGATCCCGGTGGCCTTCCGGGCTCGAGTGGCGGTGGCCCGTACGGCGCCGGGGTGATCGTTGTGGTGTGTGAGCCCTTTGATGTCCGGGCTTGATCGGCGGCGCCCGGCGTGGCGCCCGGCTGATCCTTGTCTTCTGCACACTCTGTGGGATGCGGAGAGCGCAATGATCGTCTATGCGCAGGGGGTACGGGTGGTGCCGGGCCGATCCCGGTGGCCTTCCGGGCTCGAGTGGCGGTGGCCCGTACGGCGCCGGGGTGATCGTTGTGGTGTGTGAGCCCTTTGAGGTGCGGAGAGCGCAACGATCACAGGGTTTTGGCTGTGCCCCGGCCTGGGGTATCCGCTCCGGTACGGCCTTAGGCGGCGTGAGCCGTACCGGGTCGGGATTCGGGGGAATGATCGGGAACCGGTCGACCGGTGCGGGGGTGCGGTCGTAGGGTTGCGCGGGTGAGTGGTGGATCTTCGTCGGCGGTGGTGCCGGTGATCCGGCCCGCCGAGCCGGGGGACGTGGGGGAGCTGCTGACGCTGCAGCGGGCGGCTTACGTCGCCGAGGCGCAGCTGTACGGCGATCCGTTCATCCCGGCGCTGGTGGAGTCCCTGGAGCAGATGCAGGGGTTTGTCCGCGACGGCACGGTGGTCAAGGCGAGTGTGGGCGACCGGATCGCCGGGGCGGTACGGGCCCGCGTGATCGAGCGGACCTGTGTGATCAGCCGGCTGTTCGTCGCCCCGGACCTGCGGGGACGCCGGATCGGTGCAGCGCTGGTGGCGGCGGTGGAGGCCGGGTTCGAGGCGGAGGTGTACTCGCTCTCCGTCGGGCACCAGTCGGAGTCGAGCCTGCGGCTGTTCCGGCGGCTCGGCTACCGGGAGACCGGCCGGGAGCGGGTGGACGACCACCTCTTCCTCGTCCAGCTGCGCAAGGGCGGCCGGGACGGCGCGGATCGGTATGCTGTGGGCCCGTGAAGGTGGGACTGACCGGAGGTATCGGGTCCGGCAAGACCGAGGTGACGCGGCGCCTGGCCGAGCATGGGGCGATCGTGATCGACTCGGATCGGATCGCGCGCGAGGTGGTGGAGCCGGGGACCCCGGGGCTGGCCCGGGTGGTGGCCGAGTTCGGGGAGTCCGTGCTGCGGCCGGACGGCACGCTGGACCGGGGGCGGCTCGGCGCCGTGGTCTTCGCCGATCCCGAGCGCCTGGCGGCGTTGAACGCGATCGTGCATCCGCTGGTCCGGGCGCGTTCGACGGAGTTGCAGGAGGCGGCGCCGGCGGACGCGGTGGTCGTGCACGACGTCCCGCTCCTGGTGGAGAACTCGCTGGAGTCGCTCTACGACCTGGTCATCGTGGTGGACACGTCGGAGGACGTGCGCCTGGACCGGTTGACCCGGCTGCGCGGGATGTCCGAGACGGACGCCAAGGCGCGGATGGCGGCCCAGGCGACCAGGGAGGAGCGGCTCGCCGTCGCCGACATCGTGATCGACAACAACGGGTCGCCGGACTCCCTGGACGTCCAGGTGGCCGAGGTCTGGCAGGAGTTAGCCGAATAGGCCCTTGCGCTTGTTGGCGAGGGCGTTGAGCCGGTTGCGCAGGGCGCCGGCGAAGTCACCCTGGTCCTGGTGGCCCATGGTGAACCGGTCGTAGGCGTCGTGGCTGCCGCCGAAGGCGCCGCGCTTGTCGACTTCGAGGATGACGTCGACGGCCGAGGGGCTCGCGATGAAGGTGACCTCAAGCTCGTTGAAGGAGCCGCGGAACTCGCGGCTCGCGTAGTACTCGATCTCCTGGAAGAACGGCATCTGCGAGCCGACGAGGGTGCCTTTCTCCAGGTCGGCCTTCTTGAACCCGAAGCCGAGCTGGTCGGTGGCGCGCATGAAGCGCTCCTGGGCGGGGAGCGGGTTGACGAACAGCGGGTCCAGGTCGCCCTTGTCCAGGGATCCGGCGAGCTCCAGCTCGGTCTTGACGCCGAGCTTCATGCCGCGCAGCGGCTGGCCGTTGACGGCGCTGATCGGGGTCTCCCACGGGACGGGGATCTCGAACGGGATCGACTGGGCGGATCCCGCCGCCAGCTTGAACCGGCTTGCGACGGTCGTCCGGCTGAAGCTGTAGTTCGTCTTGTACTCGCTGTCCCCGGATTCGACCTCGACTTCGGCGATGAGGTCGAGGGTGATCGCGTCGACGCTGTAGTCCGTCGACTCGCTGCGGAAGTTGACCTGTCCACGGAGCAGGTCGCCTGGGCGCACCTGGGCGTTCTGCAGGACGGTGTCGACGTCGACACCGGCGCCGAACGCGGCCTTCAGCTTCCTGAAGATCATCTAAGTACCTTTCGAGCTGGGGATTGCGGGCTCTGACCCGCCAACGGCTGAGGCAGATCAGGGGTTCCGTAAAGGGGAAGACCGTTTCCCCAGGTCATACGTTATCGGACATCACCTTGCAGAACGCTTGCAACGGATACATCCCTCACAGAGTGTGATGATCATGGACGGTACGGGCTCCGCCAGGCGGGCGGTGCCGGTTGCGTCGGGGTGCCGGGGCCGGGGTTTGCGTGATCATTGTGGTGTTCGCACCCCGGGGTGGGCGCAGAGCGCAACGATCACGGGTGGTACGGGCTGCGCCGGGCCCCGGGAGCGGGTCTCCTGCCCCGGCGCGGCGCCCGTACACCAACAGAGCCATGTGAAAGCTGAAAAATCCCAAAATTTCAGTCTTCATCTGTTCCAGAACCTCGGTGGAGACGGGCGATCCCACGGCGGGGCCGGACTCCCGCCCGGCTTCGCGGCAGGAATGTCGGTCGGACGGCGTAGGTTTAGGAGGCGTGAGGCCCGTGACAGATTTGCAGCGCAGGGTGGCGCCGTTCCAGGTGGTCACCGAGATGACCCCGGCCGGCGACCAGCCCGAGGCGATCGACGACCTCGAACGGCGGATCCGCGCGGGGACCAAGGACTGCGTCCTGCTCGGCGCGACCGGAACCGGGAAGACGGCCAGCATGGCCTGGCTGATCGAGCGCCTGCAGCGGCCCGCGCTGATCATGCAGCCCAACAAGACGCTCGCCGCGCAGTTCGCCAACGAGCTCAGGGAGATGCTGCCGAACAACGCCGTCGAGTACTTCGTCTCCTACTACGACTACTACCAGCCCGAGGCGTACGTCCCGCAGACCGACACCTACATCGAGAAGGACTCCTCGATCAACGACGAGGTGGACCGGCTCCGGCACTCGGCGACGAACTCGCTGCTCACCCGGCGCGACACCGTCGTGGTGGCCAGTGTCTCCTGCATCTACGGCCTCGGCACCCCGCAGGAGTACGTGGACCGGATGGTACGGCTGCGCGTCGGCATGGAGATCGAGCGCGACGTGCTCCTGCGCAGGCTCGTGGACATGCAGTACGCGCGAAACGACCTCGCCTTCACCCGGGGCACCTTCCGGGTGCGCGGCGACACGATCGAGGTGATCCCGCAGTACGAGGAGCTCGCCGTCCGGATCGAGATGTTCGGCGACGAGATCGAGAAGCTCGCCACCCTGCACCCGCTCACCGGTGAGGTCATCACCGAGGACACCGAGCTCTACATCTTCCCCGCCTCCCACTACGTGGCCGGGCCCGAGCGGATGGAGCGGGCGACCCGCGACATCGAGGCGGAGCTCGCCGAGACCCTGGAGACGATGGAGCGGCAGGGCAAGCTGCTGGAGGCCCAGCGGCTGCGGATGCGGACCACCTACGACCTGGAGATGATGCGCCAGGTGGGGACGGCCTCCGGGATCGAGAACTACTCCCGGCACATCGACGGCCGGGAGCCCGGGAGCGCCCCGAACACCCTCCTCGACTACTTCCCCGAGGACTTCCTGCTCATCCTGGACGAGTCCCACATCACGGTGCCGCAGATCGGCGCGATGTACGAGGGCGACGCCTCGCGTAAGCGCACCCTGGTGGAGCACGGGTTCCGGCTCCCCTCGGCGATGGACAACCGCCCGCTGAAGTGGGAGGAGTTCCTGGACCGGATCGGCCAGACCGTCTACCTGTCCGCGACGCCGGGCCCGTACGAGCTGGGCCGGACCCAGGGCGACGTGGTCGAGCAGGTGATCCGGCCGACCGGGCTGGTCGACCCGGAGGTGGTGGTCAAGCCGACGAAGGGGCAGATCGACGACCTGGTGCACGAGATCCGGGTCCGCGCGGAGCGGGACGAGCGGGTCCTGGTCACCACCCTGACCAAGAAGATGTCGGAGGACCTCACCGACTACCTGCTGGATCTGGGGATCCGCGTGCGGTACCTGCACAGCGAGGTGGACACGCTGCGCCGGATCGAGCTGCTGCGCGAGCTGCGGGCGGGCGAGTTCGACGTGCTCGTCGGCATCAACCTGCTCCGGGAGGGCCTGGACCTGCCGGAGGTCTCCCTGGTCGCCATCCTGGACGCCGACAAGGAGGGGTTCCTGCGTTCGGGGACCTCGCTCATCCAGACGATCGGCCGGGCGGCGCGGAACGTCTCCGGCCAGGTCCACATGTACGCGGACACGATCACCCCGTCCATGGCCAAGGCGATCGACGAGACCAGCCGGCGGCGGGTCAAGCAGGTCGCCTACAACCAGGAGCGGGGCATCGACCCGCAGCCGCTCCGGAAGAAGATCGCCGACATCCTGGACTCGCTCGCCCGGGAGGAGGCCGACACCGAGACCCTGGTCGGGAGCGCCCGCAAGCAGAGCCGGGGCAAGGCCCCGGTGCCCGGGTTCGCTCCGCAGCGCACGGGCCGGCACGCCGGGGAGATCGCCGGGAGCATGCCCAGGGCGCAGCTGGAGTCGTTGATCGAATCCCTCACCCAGCAGATGCACCAGGCCGCGGCGGACCTGCAGTTCGAGGTGGCCGCCCGCATCCGGGACGAGGTGAAGGAGCTCAAACGCGAGCTGCGGGACATGCGCGAGGCCGGTGTGACCTGAGCATGACCGACCTGGAGGCCTTCACCGAGGCCGTCCGAGACCGGCATGCCGAGATCGACCCGCTGCTGCCCGGCCCGGCCGAGCTGCCCGAGGGGGAGCCGCTGATCGTCGCCGGGGCCGTCGGGGTGCCGCGCCGGATCCGGCTCGCCGCGGACTCGGTGGACCTGGCCTGGGGCGCCGAGGACCAGTTCCGTCTCCCGCACCTGGTGGCCGGGCCGGAGCCGGCCCGGGCGCTGGACCGGCTGCTCGGGGCGTGGCGGGAGCACATCGCCCGGTGCGCGCCGGGCGAGGACTCCGCGGCGACCCTGACCTGGCCGAGCCGGGACGTGGAGGCCGTGCCCGCGCTGCTGCGCCGGGGTTTTCAACCGCACGCGGTGGCTTCGGTACGACTGCGCGGCTGGCCCGGGCCCCGCTACCGGGCCCGGAACGTGGTGGTGCGCACCGCGTGCCCCGGCGATCTGGACGCGGTGGTGGCGCTGTGGCACGCCGAGATCCGCTACGACGCGTTCTTCGGCCAGGTGGGGGAGCGGCGGGGGATCGCCCGTCGGCTCCGCGCCGAGATGGCGCAGGCGCTCGCCGTACCGGATCCGTGGGTCTGGCTGGCCGAGCTGGACGGGGCGCCGGCGGCGCTCGCCTACGTTCAGGATCCGACGTGGACGGGGCCGATGGTCCGGGCCGAGCCGACCGCGTACCTCACCTGTATGTCGGTGGCGCCCTCGCTGCGGGGCAGGGGGGTGGGGGCGGCCCTCGCCGGGCATGTGCACCGCCGTCTGGACGCCGTCGGCGTGGAGGCGACCCTGTTGCACTACTGCGTGGCCAATCCCGTCTCAGGGACCTTCTGGGCGCGCATGGGGTATCGCGCGCTCTGGACCTCGTGGCAGGTCAGTCCCGCGACGGCGATCCGCCCCGTCTCCGCCGCCGCCGCCTCCTCCTGAGGACCAGCCGGACCGCGATCACCGCCACCGCGATCAGCACCACGACCACCAGGGCCGGCAGGAAGATCGCGACAAGGCTCATGCCCAGGGAGCCCGCGTCCTCGGCGGTGCTGACCACGGGCGCCCCGACGCCTCCGGTGGTGGCGTTGACCAGCGGCCTGGTGCCGGACTTCACCAGGTGCACCGTGAGCGCGACGACGATGCCGAGCAGCCAGCCCGCCCAGGGGTTCTCCCGCATCCACGCCGATTCGTCCAGGGCGGCGGCCGCCGAGGTCGCGGCGGAGACCACCCCGCCGGAGGCGGGCCGTACCACGGTCTGGACGACGTCGTTGACGTGGTCGACGACGGGGACCTTGTCGAGGACGACCTCGGCCGCCAGCAGGAGTGTCAGGACGGCGATCGCCCAGCCGCTGGAGAGCCAGGAGAACTCGGCGGGGAGTCTGACCACGTCGGAGAAGTGCGCCAGCAGCCCGACGACGAGGAGCGGGATGTAGGCGTTGAGCCCGGCCGCCGCGGAGAGGCCGAGGCCGGTGAGGACCGCCAGCATCAACCCATCTTACGGTCGTCCGCCGGAATCCGCGGGGTGGTGCAACGGCGCCGGGCCGGCCGTCCGCCAGCCGTGACCGGGCAGGTGTTCGCGGACGACCCGGGCCGGGACCCCGGCGAGGACGCAGTTGTCGGGGAAGACGCCGCGGACCACGGCCCCGGCGGCCACCACGGTGTGCCGGCCGAGCCGGGAGCCCGGCAGGATGATCGCCCCGGCGCCGAGCCAGGAGCCGGCGCCGATGACGACGGCGGAGTTGCGCGGCCACTGCCGCCCGATGGGGGTGTCGAGGTCCTCGTAGGCGTGGTTCTGGTCGGTGATGTAGACGTAGGGCCCGGTGAATACGTCGTCGCCGATGTCGATCGACTGGTGGCCGACGATGTGGCTGCCCCGTCCGATGGAGCAGCCCGCCCCGAGCCGGACGATCGCGGCCGGGCCGAGGTCGAGCCCCGGGGCCATCCCGGCCGAAAGTGAGACGCGTTCTCCGATGAGCGTGCCGGCCCCGATCTCGATCCACTTCTCGCCGAAGACCGAGCCCGGGGGAAAGGCGATGAAGACCCCGGCGCCGAGGGAGCGGAACCGGTAGCCGGCCGGGGTGGACGGAGTGATCGCGCCGTAGGTCGCGGCGAGGGACCACAGCCGGTGGATCAAGCCGCTGATGAGACGTCGACCTAGTGCCATGGACGCACAAGTTACCGTTAGGTCGGACGACTCCGTCCCGGGACGGGGCTCCAGGCCGTTCCCGCATCTCACAGGCAGGGCCTGATATCCTGAGAGCCCGTGGGCACGGTGGCACCGGCCGCCACGCATCGACCACGGGAGCTTTCTTGCGCAGCGCCTCCAGATCTGCCGCCTTTTCTCGTCTATCGCAGACCAAACATCTCTTCGTCACCGGTGGTGTCGCCTCCAGCCTCGGAAAGGGCCTCACCGCCTCCAGCCTTGGGCGCCTGCTGAAAATGCGTGGCCTGAAGGTCACGATGCAGAAACTCGACCCCTACCTCAACGTCGACCCCGGCACGATGAACCCGTTCCAGCACGGTGAGGTCTTCGTCACCGACGACGGGACCGAAACCGATCTCGACGTCGGCCACTACGAGCGGTTCCTCGACACCGAACTGCGCGGCTCCGCCAACGTGACCACGGGCCAGGTCTACTCCAACGTGATCGCCAAGGAGCGCCGCGGGGAGTATCTGGGGGACACGGTCCAGGTCATCCCGCACATCACCAATGAGATCAAGGACCGGATCCGGGGAATGGCCGCCCCTGACGTGGACGTGGTCATCACCGAGGTCGGCGGTACGGTCGGCGACATCGAGTCGCTCCCGTTCCTGGAGGCGGTCCGGCAGATCCGGCACGAGATCGGCCGGGACAACTGCTTCTTCCTGCACGTCTCGCTGCTGCCGTACATCGGCCCGAGCGGTGAGCTGAAGACCAAGCCGACCCAGCACTCGGTCGCCGCCCTGCGCAGCATCGGCATCCAGCCGGACGCGATCGTCTGCCGGTCGGACCGGCCCATCACCACCTCGCTGAAGCGCAAGATCTCCATGATGTGCGATGTGGACGAGGACGCGGTGGTCTCCGCGGTGGACGCCGCCAGCATTTACGACATCCCCAAGGTGCTGCACTCCGAAGGCCTGGACGCCTACGTCGTCCGCCGCCTCGGGCTGCCGTTCCGCGACGTGGACTGGACCGACTGGGACAACCTCCTGCGGCGGGTGCACCACCCGGCCAGGGAGGTCACGATCGGCCTCGTCGGCAAGTACATCGACCTCCCCGACGCCTATCTCAGCGTCACCGAGGCGCTCCGCGCCGGGGGCTTCGGCAACGACGCCCGGGTCAACATCCGCTGGGTGAAGAGCGACGACTGCGAGACGCCCGAGGGCGCCGCCCGCGAGCTGGACGGGGTCGACGGGGTGGTCGTCCCCGGCGGGTTCGGCGTCCGCGGCATCGAGGGCAAGGTCGGCGCGGTCCGGCACGCCCGCGAGGCCGGGGTGCCGCTGCTCGGCCTCTGCCTCGGCCTGCAGTGCGTGGTGATCGAGGCGGCCCGCTCCCTGGCGGGCATCGCCGACGCCAACAGCGCGGAGTTCGCCGAGCAGACGCGGGAGCCGGTCATCTCCACCATGGCCGACCAGAAGGACGTCGTCGCCGGCGACCGGGACATGGGCGGCACGATGCGGCTCGGCCTCTACCCGGCGGTCCTGCTGGAGGGTTCCCTCGCCGGTGAGCTGTACGGCGCTTCGCGCGTGGAGGAGCGGCACCGCCACCGCTACGAGGTCAACAACTCCTACCGGGACCGGCTGGAGAGCGCCGGGCTGGTCTTCTCCGGCCGGTCGCCCGACGACCGCCTGGTGGAGTACGTGGAGCTGCCGCGGAAGGTCCATCCGTTCTTCATCGCCACCCAGGCCCACCCGGAGCTGCGGTCCCGGCCGACCCGGCCGCATCCGCTGTTCGCCGGGCTGATCCGGGCCGCGCTCGAGTTCGCCGAGCACCGCGGCGTCGAGGCCATCCGGAGCAAGCGTGGCTGACCTCTCCGTGGACGACGTGCGGGACGCCGCCGCGAGCTGGGAGGTCACCACCACGGTCGACCACTTCCACGGACGGGTCGTCACGGTGCGGACGGACTCGGTCCGGATGCCCGGCGGCGACGTGGTCAACCGGGACTACGTGGTCCATCCGGGCTCGGTCGCGGTGCTCCCGCTCGACGACGACAACCGGGTGCTGATGCTGCGGCAGTATCGGCATCCCACGCGGCGGTTGCTCTGGGAGCTCGCGGCGGGCCTGCGGGACGTCCAGGGCGAGCCGCTGTGGCGGACGGCCGCCCGGGAGCTGGCGGAGGAGGCGGGCTGGCAGGCGCGGCACTGGCACACGCTGGTCGACGTGTACACCTCGCCGGGGATGACCGACGAGCGCTCCCGGGTCTTCCTCGCCCGCGGCCTGTCCCCGGTCGGCCCGGACGGAGGCGAGTTCCTCGCGGAGGGGTTTCGCCGCAGGCACGAGGAGGCGGACATGCCGCTGGTCTGGGTGCCCCTCGCCGACGCGGTCCGCAAGGTGCTGGCCGGGGATATCCGCAATTCCCTCGCGGTGATGGGTATTCTCGCGACGTGTGCCGCTTCCGCGGACGGTTTCACCGGACTCCGTCCGGCGGACAGCCCGGAGTCC
Organism: Rhizohabitans arisaemae; assembly: GCF_025996515.1. Classification (GTDB taxonomy): domain Bacteria; phylum Actinomycetota; class Actinomycetes; order Streptosporangiales; family Streptosporangiaceae; genus Rhizohabitans; species Rhizohabitans arisaemae. Next base: position 711,559 of record NZ_BLRH01000009.1, on the reverse strand, counting down.
TAGCGAAATACAGGTGGTGAACTGAGTCAGAACCTCGGCGCGGTCGTCGACACCTACCTCGCCCATCTGGGTGTCGAGCGCGGTCTGGCCGCCAACACGCTGGCGTCCTACCGCCGTGACCTGCGTCGCTACCTTGAGGATCTGACCGCCCGCGGCCGGCGCAGCCTGGACGAGGTGACCGAGGACGACGTGATCGCCTTTCTCGGGAGCCTCCGGGAGGGTGACGCCGAGCATCGGGCGCTGGTGGCCAGCTCGGCCGCGCGGGCGGTCTCCGCCGTGCGCGGCCTCCACCGGTTCGCGATCAAGGAGGGGCTGGTCGGCCACGACCCCGCCCATCTGGTGAGCCCGCCACGGCAGCACCGGCGGCTGCCCAAGGCGATCACCGTGTTCGAGGTGGAGCGGCTGCTCGCGGCCTCGGGGCCGGCCGACGCGCCGCTGACCCTGCGCAACCGCGCGCTGCTTGAGGTCCTGTACGGCACGGGGGCGCGGATCTCCGAGGCGGTGGGCATGGCGGTGGACGACGCGGATCTCGACCCGGGGGAGGCGGCCCAGGTTCGGCTGCGCGGCAAGGGAGGCAAGGGCAGGATCGTGCCCCTGGGGCGCTACGCGAAGAACGCCGTGGATGCGTATCTCATCCGATCGAGACCTCTTCTCGCCGCCCACGGCCGTGGTACGGCGGCGCTCTTCCTCAACGCCCGGGGAGGCAGGCTCACCCGCCAGGGAGCCTGGGAAGTGCTCCAGGGTGCGGCGGAACGCGCGGGATTATCCGGCGTTTCTCCACATATGTTGCGTCATTCCTTTGCGACTCACCTTCTCGACGGCGGGGCGGACGTTAGAGTGGTCCAGGAACTGCTCGGCCACGCCTCGGTCACCACGACGCAGGTTTACACCCTCGTCACGGTGGATAAACTCCGCGAGGTCTATGCGGCGGCACACCCTCGGGCCCGTGGCCGGCCCGGCGGCACCGGGTAGAGCTCCGGGCAAGCGGCGTACGGCGTGCCGTCTTGCCGTATAGATGTTGACGCCATAGTGTCCGTCCGGATGGCCCGGTTCGGGGCTGTCAGGGAGGTTCGGAGTTGGTGAGTCTAACCAGGGCGGAGTCCGCCCGCGGTTCCAGTCCCACAGTGTCGCGTGGGTCGGCGTCCGCCAACCCCGAGAACCCCTGGGGTGACACCAAGACGGCGACCGTGACGGTCGGCGACACGATCGGCCCCACCGGTCGGCCTCGCCCGTACTTCCCGGAGCCCATCCCGCTGACCGAGCACGGCCCCGCGCGGGTCATCGCCATGGTCAACCAGAAGGGGGGCGTCGGCAAGACCACCACCACGATCAACCTCGGCGCCGCGCTCGCCGAAGTCGGCCTGAAGGTGCTCCTCGTCGACTTCGACCCGCAGGGGGCGCTCTCCGTCGGCCTGGGGATCAACCCGCTCCAGCTCGACCTGACCGTCTACAACCTGCTCATGGAGCGGGGCATCACCGCGCACGACGTGCTGCTCAAGACCGGCGTCGACGGGATGGACCTGCTGCCCAGCAACATCGACCTGTCCGCCGCCGAGGTGCAGCTGGTCACCGAGGTCGCCCGCGAGCAGGTTCTCGGCCGGGTGATCGCGCCGCTGCTCCCCGAGTACGACGTCTGCCTCATCGACTGCCAGCCTTCGCTCGGCCTGCTGACCATCAACGCCCTCACCGCGGCCCACGGCGTCATGGTTCCGCTGGAGTGCGAGTTCTTCGCGCTGCGCGGCGTCGCCCTGCTGATGGACACCATCCAGAAGGTCCAGGAGCGGCTCAACCAGGACCTGGTGATCGAGGGTCTCCTCGCCACCATGTACGACGCGCGCACCCTGCACGGCCGCGAGGTGCTCGCCCGGGTGGTCGAGGCCTTCGACGAGCAGGTCTTCCACACCGTGATCAACCGCACGGTCCGCTTCCCCGACGCCACCGTCGCCGGGGAGCCCATCACCTCCTTCGACCCGTCCTCCCTGGGCGCCAACGCCTACCGCGAACTGGCCCGCGAGGTCCTCTCCCGCTGGCAGTACGCCGAAGAGGAGTGACACCCGCGCTCCGGGGTGCCGAGCCCGTTTTCCCACCACACGGAAGCCGTTCGCCGGGCTGATTCCGGGGTCGTCTTGACGTGCCCACCGTGGAGTGGCTTTACTAAGGCTTGCCTAACCTAAGCCTTTTTCTCCCTGTATGGGGTTTTCGAGGGCGGTGGGCGCTTCGGCTCCGCCCCGGGAGCCGGCGGTACAGGAACGGAGAGACCGGATTGGCCAGCCCCGCACGGCTCAGCGTCGACGAGCTGACCCTCGCCTACGAACAGCGGATCGTCGTCGAACGCCTCGCACTGGCCATCCCCGACCGTGAGTTCACCGTGATCGTCGGGCCGAACGCCTGCGGGAAGTCCACCCTGCTCCGGGCGCTGGCCAGGATCCTCAAGCCCAAGTCCGGCTCGGTCGTGCTGGACGGCAAGCGGCTCACCGAGATCCCGTCCAAGGAGATCGCCCGCAGGATGGGCCTGCTCCCGCAGTCGCCGATCGCCCCCGACGCGATCACCGTGGCCGACCTGGTGGCCAGGGGGCGTTACCCGCATCAGGGGTTGCTCCGGCAGTGGAGCCGTACCGACGAGGCCGTCGTGCAGAACGCGATGGCCGCCACCGGGGTGACCGACCTCGCCGCGCGTTCGGTCGACGAGCTGTCCGGGGGGCAGCGCCAGCGGGTCTGGCTCGCCATGGCGCTCGCGCAGGAGACCTCGATCCTGCTCCTGGACGAGCCGACCACCTACCTCGACATCGCGCACCAGATCGAGGTGCTCGACCTCTGCGCCGAACTGCACGAGACGCGGGGCCGTACGATCGTCGCAGTCCTGCACGACCTCAACCACGCCTGCCGGTACGCCACCCATCTCATCGCGATGCGCGACGGCGCGGTGGTGGCCGAGGGCAAGCCCGGCGAGATCGTGGACGCGGACCTGGTCGAAGCGGTGTTCGGCCTGCCCTGCCGGGTGATCGAGGACCCCGAGTCCGGCACCCCGCTGGTGGTCCCCGCCGCGGCCCGGACCCGGAGTAGGCTCGCCGCGTCGTAGCCCGCCGCGGACGTCGCGTTCCGGCGGCAGAGATTATCCGGACCAATACCCTGATTTATGCGTTATTTTCCTGTCCGGAATGGTATTCGGTGAAAAAACGATAGAAGATCCTCATTTATTGGGGATTGTCGATTATGTAGTCCCGATTCACACTGCGAGGCAGGACAGCCTTACTTGTGAGGAAAGGGGCTGCTTTGACGGAGCCAGTCTTCCGGCGGCTCACCACCGTCACCGCCGCCGTGGCGATCGGGCTCGCCGTCTTCGCCCCGGCCGCCGAGGCGAGGAGCGCCGCCCCGGCCGTCGCGAACGTCGAGATCTGGTCGTACTACGGTCCGTTCGACAGCATTGCCGAGTGTGAGCGGACGCGCCGGGAAATGGTCGCGAACGGCGACATGGGCGTAACCAGAAACTGCCAGTACCGCGACTACCCGGCGCCGTGGCTCGACGGCTGGTATTTCCCCTACATCCTCTAATTCTGTCCGGAATCCGCTGTCGGATGAGGAGGGTTTCCGTGGTTGATCGAGTTGTGCGCAGGGCCGCCGTGGCCGTCGCGGCGGTGGCGATCGGGTTGAGCGCGTTCGTCTTCACGGCGCCCACGGCCACCGCGAGCTTCTGGATGCTCTCCGGGCCGTACCCCACCCGGACCGTGTGCCAGGCGGAGCGCGTGGAGATGGTGGCGAACGGCGGCGCCAACGTGACGCGCGGGTGCCACTATCGCGATTGGAGCTGGGGCGTCGAACCGGGCTGGTACTTCGAGTTCATCACCTACTGAGTTCTGGATCGCGCATTTCCAGGGACCGGCCCCGGGCCGATCCGGTGAACGGGTCTGTGAGGAGTGGATTTCCCATGGTTGATCGAGTTGTTCGCAGGGTCGCCGCGATCGCGGTGGCGGTGGCGATCGGGGTGGGCGCGTTCGCGTTCACCGCTCCGGCCGCCTCCGCGCTGCCTTGGATGATTTCCGGGCCCTACGACAGCCAGGCCGCGTGCAACGAGGCGCGCAACGAGTTGTTCGAGAGCGGTGGCGCCAACGTCGTCGCGAACTGCCAGTGGCGGAACCGGACACAGACCCTTCCTCAGGGCTGGTACTTCCGGTTCATTGCCTACTGACTCGTTTCCCGCCCAACCGGATGGAGTTGTCGTGGTTGATCGAGTTGTGCGCAGGGCCGCCGCGGTGGTGGCGGGGACGGCGCTGGCGCTGAGCGTGTTCGCCTTCGCCGCTCCGGCGGCTTCGGCCGACTTCTGGATGCTGTCGGGGCCGTACCCCTCGGACCCCGAATGCGAGCAGGCGCGCTACGAGCTGGTGCAGAGCGGCGGGGCCAACGTCACCCAGGGCTGCCAATGGCGGAGCGCGACGCAGCACTATCGCGCCGGCTGGTACTTCAAGTTCATCGCCTACTGACCCCGCTGTCGCGAAGACTGTTGCGCCTGGATCGACGGTCCGGCGCGGAGAGGATGTCGATGAAGCAGCGTATGCTCCGCGGGCTCGCCGTGGTGGCGGCCGCGACGGCGATCGGTCTGGGGGTGGCGACGCCGCCCGCCTCCGCCTTCTCCTGGACGTTGATGGGCCCCTACTACGAATACGAGGAGTGTCTCACCGTGCGGGCGGGCATGCTCGCGAGCGGCGCCGCCTCCGTCGCCGTGGCCTGCCACTTCCGGGAGCCCCCGATGGTCGCGCAGGACGGCTACTACTTCATGTACCGGCCCTGACGGGCCGGTCCCCGCTGAAGATCATCCGATGGCCGGAACCTCGGCCGCCTCGGGTGACGGGCACCGTACGGCCGCCGAGCCCGGGCTGCTCGCGTCGGCCGTACGGCTGCCTCGGCTTCGCCTTTGGCCCGACGGCCACCTCCGGATCGTGAATGCCGGCACGTTCCAGCCGGTGCGACTGTTCCGTTCGGCGCCACCGCGTTCAGACGGGTGACGCAGATGGCGTAACTTTGCATACCTTCGTCATAGGATGGGTGTTATTGCCACCAAGTGATGAGGGATGACGGATGCTGCCGGTTTCGAAGAACTACTCGGGTTACCGTTCGTACGAGTACCTGCGGGCCGGAGTCGACTACCAGGACTTCGAGCTCTGCCGGGAGATCGACCGGGTGCCCGCCTACGCGGGGCTGACGCTGGGCGACGCGCAGCGCGCCCGGGTGGAACGGCTGCTGACCGAGAGCATCGTGATCTCGCTGCACGAGCACCCCGTCGTCATGCCCGAGGACGTCACCCAGCTCGTCGACCTCATCCGCACCGGCCGGGACCGCACCGGTTTCGAGGGCCTGGCCCGTTCGGGTATGACCGCGGTCTTCGACAACTTCATGGACGGCACGTCCTGCGTGACCAGCCTCGCCGGCTGGAAGTGGACCGACGTCATCGCCGACCTCGGGTTGCGGTTCAGCGACATCGCGCACCAGGACTACGTGGTCCACGCCACGAGCGTGCGCGACATCCGCGCCGCCAAGGAGAACGGGCGGCTCGCCCTGGTCGCCGGCCTGGAGGCGGCCACGATGATCGAGAACGAGCTGGACCGCATCGACATCCTGTACGGCTTCGGGGTCCGGCAGATGGGCATCGCCTACAGCGAGGCCAACGGCCTCGGCTCGGGCCTGAAGGAGGACCGGGACGGCGGCCTCACCAAGTTCGGCCAGGCCGCGGTGGAGCGGATGAACCGCCTGGGCATGGCCATCGACATCTCCCATTCGGGCGACCTGACCTCGATGGACGTGATCCGGCACTCCACCGTCCCGGTGTTCATCACCCACGCGGGCTCCCGTACCGTCTGGAACAGCAAGCGGATGAAGCCGGACGAGGTGATCAAGGCCTGCGCGGAGCGCGGGGGCGTCATCGGGATCGAGGCCGCGCCGCACACCACCCTGTCGGCGGCCCACCCCCGGCACAGCCTGGACTCGGTCATGGACCACTTCACCCATCTGGTGGACCTGGTCGGCATCGAGCACGTCGCCTTCGGCCCGGACACGCTCTTCGGTGACCACGTCGCCCTGCACGAGATGTTCTCCGGATCCATGTCGACCGGGGACCGCCGCGACAACCATCCCCGGGTGGAGTACGTCGACGGCCTGGAGAACCCGGCCGAGTGCTTCTGGAACATCGTCGGCTGGCTGGTGGCCCGCGACTACTCCGACGACGAGATCCGCGCGGTCGTGGGGGAGAACGTGCTCCGCGTGCTCGACCAGGTGTGGATCTGACACCGTGCTCGACAGCGTTGACCTGCTGATCGTGCAGCTGCTCCAGGAGGACGGGCGCGCCTCCTGGACCGAGATCGCCAAGCGGGCGGGCGTCACGGTCTCGACCGCCTACCGGCGGGCGACGGCTCTGCTGGAGAGCGGCTCGATTCTCGTCACGGTCCTGCCGGCCACGGATCTGTATCCGGAGACCGCCCGCATGTACGAGGTCCGGGTGCGCTGCCGCCCCGGCACGCAGCGGGCGGTCGCCCACCGGCTGGCCGGCCGGTCGGACACCCGATGGGTGGCGATCGTGACCGGCGAGTACGACGTGGCCGCCGAGGTCGTCGTCCCCCAGGGCGAGGACGTCGCCGCGGTGCTGCTCGACGACATCCAGAACGACCCCGACGTGGTGGCCACCCAGACCGACATGGTCCTGCGGTCGCGGGCCGTGGCCAGGGACTGGTCGCGTGGCGGTGCGCGCGACGGGCACGAGTGCGACCCGTCCCACCTCGACTCCGTCGACCGGACGATCCTGGCGGCGCTGCGCGACGACGGGCGGCGCAGCTACGCTGACGCGGCGTCGGCGCTGGGGATGAGCGAGAGCACGGTACGGCGCCGCTGCGCGGACGTCTTCCGGCGCGGCTGCGCCGGCGTGGTGACCCTGGTCCAGCCCCATCTGCTCGGCTACCAGCAGGAGGTGCTGATCCGCCTCGACCTGCTCCCGCAGCACGTCGAGGGGGCCGTCCGGACCCTCGAAGGACAGGAGGGGGTCCACTACTTCGCCACCACCCTGGGGGCCACCTCGCTGGTCTGTGAGCTGATCATGAAGACGCACGACGACCTGCACGCCTTCATCCGCGACGTGGTGACCCCGCTCCCCGGCCTGACCAGGCTGACCGCCGACGTCGAGCTGATCGTCTTCAAGCGGGGCTTCGTGGTGTGCCCCTGGGCGTCCGCCGACCCCGCGCGTCCCTCGCGCTAGCCCCCCGTTTCCGGCACGGACGCCGCGGCTCGTCCGCGGGGAGGGGGAGCGCGCCATGCGGCCGTACGGGCCGCGCGGAACGGTTCCGGTGCTCCCCAGCGGGTGATCGTCGCGCTGTCCGCACCTCTTTGGGTGCGCAAAGCGCAACGATCACCGGGATGTGCGGTGGCGGGTCGTGTACGGGCTGTGCCGCTTGATCGGGTGAGGCCCTGGTGGTCGGCCCGGCTTGGCCCGTACCGCCGGTCTCGGGTGATCGTTGTGTTGTGGGCACCTTATGCGGTGCGCAGAGCGCGACGATCACCCGGAGGCGAGGACCGGCCGCGGCACGGCGCCGTACGGGCTGCGCCGCGGTACTCCGGTACGGCCGTCAGGTGATCGTTGTGCTGTCCGCACCCCATTGGGTGCGCGGAGCGCAATGATCAACCGGAGATACGCCGAGACCGAGAGGCCGTGCCGCAGGCGCCGTACGGAAACCGTGTGTGATCGCGCGGACACCCGGCGACACAGGGGAGAATGGCGGGTGTGACGGAGAAACGGGCGAAGGAGCCGGCCGACGTCTTCCAGGTGCGCCTGGAGGTTTTCGAAGGACCGTTCGACCTGCTCCTGGGGTTGATCTCCAAGCGGAAGCTGGACATCACCGAGGTCTCCCTGCACCAGGTGACCGACGAGTTCATCGCCTACATCCGGGCGCGCGGCCCGGAGTGGGACCTCGACCAGACCAGCCGGTTCCTGCTGGTGGCGGCGACGCTGCTCGACCTGAAGGCGGCGCGGCTGCTGCCCAAGGGCGAGGTGGAGGACGAGGAGGACCTCGCCCTGCTGGAGGCCCGGGACCTGCTCTTCGCCCGGCTGCTGCAGTACCGCGCCTACAAGGAGGTCGCCAAGGTCTTTTCCGGCCGGCTGGCGGCCGAGGCGCTGCGGTTCCCCCGGCTGGTGCCGATGGAGGCGCGGTTCGCCGGGCTGCTCCCGGTGGTGCTGCTGGGGATCGGGCCGGAGGAGTTCGCCAAGGTCGCCGCGCGGGCGTTCACCCCCAGGCCGAAGCCCACGGTCTCGGTCGAGCACATCTACCAGCCCCTGGCGAGCGTCCGTGATCAGGCCGCTATCCTCGTGGATCGGTTGCGGCTCGTCCGCAGCGCCACCTTCCGGGCGCTCGTCGCCGACTGCGAGGGCACCTATGAGGTCGTCGCGCGGTTCCTGGCGGTGCTGGAGCTGTTCCGCGAGGGGGTTGTCGCGTTCGAGCAGGCCGAGGCGCTGGGTGAGCTGACGGTGAGCTGGACGGGGGCCGACGACGGGGACGTGGTGGTGGCGGACGACTACGACGACGATCCGCGGCCGGCGGTCGGGGATCCGGCCCTGGCGGCCGGGCCCGCTCGCGACGATCCAGGTGGAATTCCTGGAAATACCTCATCAAACCATGACGAATAAGACAGAGTGTCTTCTGTCAAGAAATGTCTCGGGGAAACGGCCATGCTTCAGGAAGACGAGCAGACGCGACACGACGAGCCGCCGGGCCCCGGGCTCCGAACGGCCCTGGAGGCGATCCTGATGGTCGTCGACGAACCGGTCGCCGCGATCACGCTCGCCCAGGTGCTGGAGCGTCCACGCGATCAGGTGATCACGGCCCTCCGGGAGCTCTCGGCGGAATATACTGTTACCGGACGGGGTTTTGACCTCCGGGAGGTCGCGGGCGGATGGCGTTTCTACACACGCGATACCTGCGCGCCTCTGGTGGAGCGGTTCGTCCGTGACGGCCAGCAGGCCAGGCTCACTCAGGCGGCACTCGAAACCCTGGCGGTGGTGGCGTACCGGCAGCCGGTGAGCCGTGCCAGGGTGGCGGCGATCCGCGGGGTCAACAGCGACGGTGTCATGCGCACGCTGGCGGCACGGGGTCTCGTCGAGGAGGCCGGATCCGACCCTGACAGCCAAGCGGTGCTCTACCGGACGACAAGCTATTTTCTGGAACGGCTCGGCCTGCGTGATCTCGATGAGCTCCCTGAGCTGGCCCCGTTCCTGCCAGACGACGTGGAAGGCCTGGAGGACCAGAGGTGACCGGTAACAGAAGCAACCCGCAGAGCCGGGGAGGCTCGGGGCGAGGCAACCCCTCCGGGCGGGGCGGTGCCTCGGGAAGGCCGGCCTCGGGCGGTGGCAGGACGGGCTCCTACGGCGCGTCGGGCCGGGGCGGTTCGTCCGGCCGGTCGGGTTCCTCCTACGGCGGTGGCTCGAGCCGCGGCGGCTACGGCGACTCGCGCGGCTCCCGGGGCGATTCCCGCGGTGACTCCCGCGGTGACTCCCGTGGCGGCGGCGAAGGCCGGGGCGGCTACGGCGGCTCCCGCGGTTCCTCCGGCTACGGCGCCGATTCCGACCGGCGCGGCGGACGCGGTGGCGGCGGCGAGGGACGCGGCGGCTACGGCGGGTCCGGTTCCTCCGGGTACGGTGCCCGCGGTTCCTCCGGGTACGGCGCCGATTCCGACCGGCGCGGCGGCTACGGCGCCTCGGGACGAGGTCGTCCCTCCGGCGGCGCGCAGGGCGATTCCCGCGGCGGCTCCCGCGACTTCCGTGGTTCCCGCGATTCCCGCGATTCCCGTGACTACAGGGACAGGGGCGGAGACAGGGACTTCCGCGATTCCCGCGGTCCCCGCAGAGACGACTACGGCCGCGGTGACGGCTCCCGCGCCGCCGGCGGCCGGTCCGGGTCCTCCTACGGTGCTTCCGGCCGCGGCGGCTTCGAAGGCCGTGGCTCATCGGGCGGCTTTGAGGGCCGTGGCCCGTCAGGCGGTTTCGAGGGCCGCGGTTCCTCGGGCGGCTTCGAAGGCAGAGGGCGGTACGGCGGAGGCGGCTCGGGCTCCTCGGGCCGCGGATTCTCCGGCGGCCGGTCCGGTGCCCCGCGCGGCGACTTCCGGGGTTCCCGGGACGGCACGCGTGAGGAGAGCCCCCGGAGCCCGTACGGCTCCGGATCCGCGAACCGGGACCACTCCCGCGGATCAGGCACGACCGGGGGTTCCCGGGCACGCTACGGCTCCGGCGGCGCACGCCGTGCCTCCGACCGGTTCGACGGCGTTCGCGGCGGGGCGCCGAGGGCGGCCGAGCCCACCTCGGCGCCGGTTCGCCCGGGCGGTGTCGCCGGTGCCCGGACTCCGCGGCGCGACCCGGACTTCTACCCCGACGGCCACGTCGAGGAGCGGGACACCACCGAGGTCCCCGACGGCGTCCGCCTGCAGAAGGTGCTCGCCCAGGCCGGCGTCGCGAGCCGGCGGGCCTGCGAGGAGCTGATCGGCGAGGGCCGGGTCACGGTCGACAACCAGGTGGTTCGCCGGTTCGGCGCCCGGGTGGACCCGGCCAAGCAGGTCATCCACGTGGACGGCAAGCGGATCCCGACCGCCCCCGAGCTGGTCTACTTCGCGATCAACAAGCCGATCGGCGTGGTGAGCACGATGGACGACCCCGAGGGCCGGCCGACGATCGCGCAGTACACCGCCGACCGGCCGGAACGCCTGTTCCACGTGGGGCGCCTGGACATCGAGACCGAGGGTCTGCTGCTGCTCACCAACGACGGGGAGCTCGCCAACCGGCTCACCCACCCCCGCTACGGCGTGCTGAAGACGTACTGGGCCAAGGTCAACGGGCCGCTGCCCAAGGACGCGTCCCGGCGGATGCGCGGCGGCGTCGAACTGGAGGACGGCCTCGCCAAGGCGGACGACTTCAAACTCGTCCAGGAGCACGGGAACCAGGCGCTGGTCGAGGTGACGCTGCACGAGGGGCGCAAGCACATCGTCCGGCGGATGCTCGCCGAGGTCGGCATCCCGGTCATCGACCTGGCGCGCATCCAGTTCGGGCCGGTGAAGCTCGGCCGGTTGAAGCCGGGGACGATGCGTACCCTTACCCTCACCGAGATAGGCGAGCTGTACTCCACAGTGGGCCTGTAGCAGTCCCGACGAAGGGAGACATGACTGTGGTGCGAGCGATCCGGGGCGCGGTGCAAGTCGACGCCGACGACCACGATTCGATCGTGGAGGCGACGACGGAGCTGGTCGCGACGGTGATGGAGCGGAACGGGCTGACGACCGACGACGTCATCAGCGTGATCTTCACCTCCACGCCCGACCTCACCGCCGAATTCCCGGCACTCGCGGCGCGCAAGCTGGGCTTCCACGAGGTCCCGCTGATCTGCGCCTCCGAGATCGACGTCCCGGGGTCGCTGCCCCGGGTGGTCCGCCTCATGGCGCACGTGGAAACCGATCGGCCGCGCAGCCAGATCCAGCACGTCTACCTTCGGGGTGCCGCCGTGCTCAGGCTGGACATCGCGCAGTGATCCGCAGCGTGCTCGTTCTCGGGACAGGGCTGATCGGGACGTCGATCGCCCTGGCCCTGCGCGAGCACGGGGTCAGGGTCCTCCTCTCCGACGTCGACGAGGAGTCGATGTGGCTCGCCCGCAACCTCGGCGCGGGTGAGCCGTGGAGATCCGGTGAGCGGGTGGACCTCGCCGTCCTCGGCGTCCCCCCGCAGGTCGTCGGGGAGGTCCTCGCCGGTCTGCAGAAGGAGGACGCCGCCCGCGTCTACACCGACGTGGCGAGCGTGAAGGCGATGCCGGTCGCCCAGGCCCGGGCGCACGGCTGCGACATGACCTCGTTCGTCCCGGGCCACCCGATGGCCGGGCGGGAGCGGTCCGGACCGGCTGCCGCCCGCCGGGACCTGTTCCTCGGGCGGCCCTGGGCGATCTGCCCCACCTCGCAGACCGCGCCCGAGGCGCTGGATCTGGTCCGGCACCTCGCGGCCCTGTGCGGCGGCAAGATCATGGAGCTGGGGGCGGACGAGCACGACGCCGCGGTCGCCCTCGTCTCGCACGTGCCGCACATCACCGCCGCCGCCGTCGCGGCCAGACTCGCCGAGGCGCCGGAGGGCGCGCTCGGGCTGGCCGGGCAGGGGGTTCGCGACGTCACCCGCATCGCCGGGGGCGACCCCGGGCTCTGGACCGGCATCCTCGCCGGGAACACGCGGCCCGTCGCCGACGTCCTCGACGCGCTCTGCGCCGACCTCGCCGAGGCGGCCCGGGCCCTGCGGGCCGGGGAGACGGTGACCGACCTGCTCCGGCGCGGCGTCCGGGGCCGATCCCGCATCCCCGGCAAGCACGGCGGCCCCGCCAAGCCCTACACCGTCGTCCAAGTGGTGATCGAGGACATCCCCGGCGAACTCGCCCGGCTCTTCCAGGCGGCCGGCGAGGCGCGGGTCAACATCGAGGACGTGGTTCTGGAACACTCGCCTGGACTCCCGGTCGGCGTCGCCGAGCTTTCGGTACGGCCGGAGGAGGCGGCCGTACTCGCGGAAGCCCTGCGGGCGCACGGCTGGCATGTACCGAAATGAAAGCCCCTGAGCGGAGAGGTAAAGACGTGCTGGATGCGCTGGTCGTCGCAGTGGACGGGCCTTCGGGCTCGGGTAAGTCGAGTGTGTCGCGCGGGGTGGCCCGCACCCACGGTCTGCGGTACCTCGACACCGGCGCGATGTATCGGGCGGTGACCTGGTGGATGCTGGAGAACGGCGTGGACCCGGCCGACCCCGCCGCGATCGCCGCCCGGGCCGAGGAGCCCGTCCTTGACGTGTCCACCGATCCGGACGCCGTCGGCATCGCCGTCGGCGGTCTCGACGTCTCCGGCCCGATCAGGGGTGCCGAGGTGACCGCCGCGGTGAGCGCGGTCAGCGCGGTCCCCGAGGTCCGCGGCCGGCTCGTCGCCCTGCAGCGTCAGATCATCGGGGTGGGCGGCATCGTCGTCGAGGGCCGGGACATCGGCACCGTCGTCGCCCCCGGCGCCCCCGTCAAGGTCTACCTCACCGCGAGCGCGCAGGCCCGGGCGGTCCGCCGTTCCGCCGAGCTGCCGGGGACCGTCAACGTGGACCTGACCAAGGCGGAGATGGAGCGCCGCGACCGTCACGACTCCACCCGGAAGGCCGATCCGCTGGCCAAAGCCGAGGACGCGATCGAGATCGACACCACCGCGATGACGCTTGACGAGGTCGTCGCCAGGGTCGTCGGACTGGTGAACGACCTCGTGGACGTGCGATAGAATCGCTCAAACTTGCGATTTTCGTGTTGGGCCTCTCCGCTGATCAGCGGCTTCGTGAGGCATTTCCCCCATTGCGGCGGTACGCCATCAGGGAGCATGCAGCGTGAAAGAATGGACCGCGGCTGAGTTCGCCACCGAACTCCCCGAGGCGGACACGACGCCGATCCCCGTCGTCGCCGTCGTGGGGCGGCCCAACGTCGGCAAGTCCACCCTCGTCAACCGGATCCTCGGCCGCCGGGAAGCCGTCGTCGAAGACGTGCCCGGGGTCACCCGGGACCGGGTCACCTACGAGGCGACCTGGCGAGGCCGCCGGTTCACCCTGGTCGACACCGGCGGCTGGGACCCCGACGCCTCCGGGATGGCGCTGCGCATCGCCGAGCAGGCCCAGGTCGCCGCGGAACTCGCCGACGTCGTGCTGTTCGTCGTGGACGCCACCGTCGGCGCCACCGACGCCGACCAGGCGGTCAGCTCGGTGCTGCGCCGGTCCGGCAAGGCCATCGTGCTCGCCGCGAACAAGGTCGACGACGTCCGGGGCGAGTCCGACGCCACCTCCCTGTGGTCGCTCGGGCTCGGGGAGCCGATCGCCGTCTCCGCCCTGCACGGGCGGGCCAGCGGCGACCTCCTCGACGTCGTCCTCGACGCGCTGCCCGACACCCCGCTCGACCTGCCGCGCGGCGAGGGCGGCCCCCGCCGGGTGGCCCTCGTCGGCAAGCCCAACGTCGGCAAGTCCTCCCTGCTCAACAAGCTCGCCAAACAGGATCGCGTGATCGTCGACGCCGTCGCCGGCACCACCCGCGACCCCGTGGACGAGCTGATCGAGCTGGGCGGGAAGACCTGGCGGTTCATCGACACCGCCGGCATCCGGCGCCGGGAGCGCGAACTGCAGGGCGCCGACTTCTACGCCGGGATGCGCACCAAGTCCGCCTTGGACCGCGCCGAGGTCGCCGTCGTCCTCATCGACGCCTCCGAGACGCTCACCGAGCAGGATCTGCGGATCATCTCCATGGTGGTGGAGTCGGGCCGCTCGATGGTCGTCGCGTACAACAAGTGGGACCTCCTCGACGACGACCGGCGCTACTCCCTGGAGCGGGAGATCGACCGGCAGCTCGTCCGCACCCCCTGGTCCCTGCGGGTCAACATCTCCGCCAAGACCGGCCGCCACGTCGAGAAGCTGGTCCCGGCCATCGAGACCGCGCTGGACTCCTGGTCCACCCGGGTGCCCACGGCGCGGCTCAACCAGTTCTTCACCGAGCTGATCGCCGCCACCCCGCCGCCGGTGCGCAGCGGCAAGCAGCCGAAGATCCTCTTCGCCACCCAGGCGTCCGCCGAGCCGCCCAAGTTCGTCCTGTTCACCACCGGCTTCCTGGAGGCCGGCTACCGCCGGTTCATCGAGCGGCGCCTCCGCGAGGAGTTCGGCTTCGCCGGCAGCCCCATCGAGATCACCATGAAGATCCGGGAAAAACGAGCGGCGAAGAAGTAGCCTCCCGATCTACCCTGGCCCTCGCATCGGCAGCACGCGATCGGGGGCTTTGGTGACTGATCAGGAAAAGCGGCTCTATGTCGCCGTGGGCATCGTCCGCGTGGACGTGGCCGACGGACGCACCCCGCCGCGCCACAACGAGGAGCTGTTCCTGGTGCGCGCGGCGTCCCCGGCCGAGGCCGAAAGCCTGGCCCTTGCGCGGGGACGCGCGGAGGAGGACTCCTACGACAACCAGTACGGCCATCGGGTGACCTGGTCCTTCGTGGGCCTCGCCGAGGTCTGCGAGGCCATGCACGGGCACGCGGACGGCCACGTCAACCCGCTGACCCGGAGCTTCCTCGACCTGTCCGCCTACGCCGATCTCTTCGACTACCCCCACCTGGCGGAGGGTGTACGGCCCGAGGCCGTGCCTTCCGCGCGGACGACCGCCGCAGCACCGGCGATCGACAAGGTCGCCTGGATCCACCTGCGGGACGGAAGGATCCTCAGCACCCGATCGCGGGGCAGGGACGCCTGCTACCTGCCCGGCGGCAAACGCGAACCGGGGGAGTCCGACATCGACACCCTGGTCCGGGAGATCGGCGAGGAGCTCGGTGTGGCCGTCGTCCCCGCCGGTGCGACCCACCTGGGCACCTTCCGCGCCCAGGCGCACGGCCATCCGGACGGTACGGAGGTCCGGATGACCTGCTACACCGCGGACCACAACGGCGTCCCGGCGCCCCACGGGGAGATCGAGGAGGTCGTCTGGCTCGGCTACGCCGACCGGGACCGCGTCTCCCCGGTCGACCGGATCATCTTCGACCACCTGCACCGGGCCGGCCTGCTCACCTGACCCGTCGTCCTCATCCGGCGGTCGCGACGACCGGCCGTTCGGCGGCGCCCGCATCCCCGGGCCATCCCGTCGGCGGCCGATGCCGCCGACGATCGTCCGTACCCGGTGTCCTGGGATGCCGGTCTGCTCGGAGCCGGCCTGGGGCGTGCGTGCCGGGCCGGGCTATGAGGTCGTCGTGGTTTCGGCCGGCTCCGCGGCGGGTTCGGGGGCTTCGGCGGGGGCGGGCGTGAGGAAGAGGGCGGCGAGCAGCCCGGCGGCGCAGAGGACCGCGGTGATGAGGAAGATCTCGCCGTATTCGGTGTGCAGGGCGGTCTTCACCGCGGCCTCGTACTCCGCGAGCTGCTTGGCGTACACGGCGGGTTCGACGCCGATCGGGAGGGGCGTGTCCAGGTCGGCGGTGAGCGTCTGGAACCGGTGGAAGCCGTAGGCGGAGAGCGCGGCGACGCCGAGGAGCATGCCCATCATCCGGGCGACCACCACCGCGGCCGAGGCCACCCCGTGCTGGGCGGCGGGGACCGCGCGGAGCACCGCCGACGAGAGCGGCGCGATCACGAGGCCGAGCCCGAGCCCGGTGACCACCAGGTCGACGTCGATCCGGGGCAGGACCCCGTATCGGGCGTCGAGGGCGTCGATCGGCCAGCCCGAGATGAGCAGGTACCCACCGGTCGCGATCGCCATGCCGATCACGGTGATCGGCCGGTCGCCGTACCTGCGGGCCAGGAGGCCGCCGAAGAGGGCGGCGACGGCGAGCGGCACCAGGAATCGGGCGAGCAGCAGCGTTCCGCCGACCGCGTCCGTACCGAGCAGGGTCTGCGCGACGAGCTGGACGTCGACCAGGGTGACCATGAGCGCGGCGCCGGTGAACAGGCTGACCCCGAGGGTGGCGAGGAAGGCGCCCCGCCGTACCCCGGTCAGGTCGATCAACCGGGTCTTGGCGCGGATCTCCCAGAGGACGAACAGCGCTCCGGTCACCACCCCGGCGGCGATCACGCCCGGTCCCCACGGCGGCAGGGCGGACCGCTCCGGTTCGGGGTTGTAGACCCCGGCGACCAGCAGCCCGAGGGAGAGGGCGAGCAGCGTCGCCCCGACCACGTCGACCCGGGTGGGCGGCGCGGTCCTTCGCGGGGGCGGGGGGATCGAGCGGTGCACGGCCACGGCGGCGGCGATCGCCAGCGGGACGTTGACCCAGAAGATGCCGCGCCAGCCGTGGAAGACCGTCTCGGCGAGGGCGGGGAGGCCGAACAGGGCTACCAGGCCCGCGCCGTACAGCGGCCCGAGGACGCTGCCGAGCTCCTGGGCGGCGCCGAGGAAGCCCAGCGCCACGGGGCGGCCGTGCTCGGCCCAGAGGTCCCCGATCAGGGCCATGGTGATCGGCAGGAGCGCGCCTCCGGCGATCCCCTGGAGTGCCCGGCCGCCGACCAGGGGGACCAGGTCCGTGCCGAGCGCGGTGATCACCGAGCCGAGGGCGAAACCGGCAAGGCAGAGGTGGATGAGGAGCCGCCGGCCGTATCGGTCGGAGAGCTGCCCGAGCAGCGGCATGGCGGCGACGTAGCCGAGGAGGTACCCGGTGACGAGCGGGGTGGTCCGCTCCAGCCGGTTGATCGGGATGTCCAGGTCGCGGGCGATGTCGATGAGCACGGTGACGACCACGTAGGCGTCGAGTGCCGCGAGCAGGACCGCCGTGCCCGCGACGCCGAGCGCCAGGTTTCGCCGTCCGGGGCGGATCATGTCGCCGGTGGCTTGATCGGGGGGACCGCGTCGTAGTCGGAGAGGGTGACGGCGACCTTGCCGCCGGTGAGCGGCAGCAGTGCCTTGAGCGGACGCTTGTTCGCGGCGCTGAGCCAGATCTGCCCGTTCACCGCCGCGGTCACCCCGGGCACGACGGACGAGACGACCCCCTTCGGGATGTTGACCTTGACCCGGTAGGCGTCCTCCCCGTTCACCTGCTCACGCGCCTCCGTCTGCACGTCGGTCGCGGTGGACAGCACCTTGGCCACCCCCGTCTCCGGGTCGAGCAGCGCCGTCGGATCGTAGATCGCGGCCACGGCGGCCCGGGGAAGCTTCTGGTAACCCCCCGTCAGCCCCTTGAGGTACACGGTGTCCCCGAGGACGGTGAACGCGAACTCCACCCGCTGCCCGCCCTGCTCCATCTGCAGGGTGCCCTCGGCGTCCCCGCTCTTCAGCAGCTTCCCCCGCGCCTGCCGGATCGGGATCGGCGGGCTTCCCTCGGTCTCCACCGCGAAGGCCACGCTCCGCACCTGCCCCAGCGCGGTCACCGCCTCGCGGATCAGCTCCGGAGCCTCGGGCAGCGACCCGCCGGGCGCCGCCGAACTCGTCGTGCATCCCGACACCAGGGCGGTGGCCAGGAACAGCGGCACGAGGACGCGTACTCTGCGTAGGGACATGAGCGGATCGTACCCAGCCGTTGGGCCAGGTGCGGGCTCTACGCTGAAGGCGTGAACCCGATCCGCCACCTCGCCGTCTCCGTCGTCGCCGCTGCGCCCGCCGAGCGAGTCTTCGAACTCATGACCGACTGGCCTCGGCACCGCGACTGGATGTTCCTCACCGACGCCGAGGTCGTCCACGGCGACGGACACGGCCCCGGCTCACACCTGGCGGCGTTCACCGGCCTCGGCGGGCTCGGCTTCCTCGACACCATGGAGATCACCCACTGGGACCCGCCCCACGAGGTCCGCGTCCGCCACCTCGGCCGTGTCGTCCGCGGTCACGGCGCCTTCCGCGTGGTTCCTGAAGGACCCGAGAGGTGCCGCATCACCTGGGAAGAGCGGCTCGAACTCCCCCTCGGCGTGCTCGGCGAGATCGGCTGGGTCTTCGCCAGGCCGGTCGCCGTCGCCCTCCTCACCTGGTCCCTGAACCGCCTGGCTCACCTCGCCGCCCACCCCTGCCCGTAGCGCGCGCGGAGTATCCGGTACGCCTTCGCGGGCCCGTCTGGTGGTTTAGTCGGAGAAACCGGTGCAAGCCCGTAAGAACGGTCGGGGTGAGAACCTGGACGTGCTAACCGTGTTAAGGGAAGTCCGGCTTACAGGAACAGTATTTTTTGACATTGGCCGCGAGGTTCGTGCCGCACAAAAAGCGCGCGGCACGAACCTCGCGCGCATTCGCCCGTCGCAAAGAGCGCGACGTGCGAAGTGCGGACCTAGCGCGACCATCCCTAAGATCCAGCCATTCTTACAACAAGAAGCCGAAATCCCGTATGAAACCCCTGGTTTACTGGCGGTGGCCTTGATCGGCTTATTCATACCTGGGTGGGCACGTGCGCGCTCGAAACGCGGCAGCGTCTGGACTGAGTGATTTTCGCGTCGCGTTCTTTGCGGCGCGAAAATCAGGAGGGAAGACGCTGCCTTAGCAGCGTTTCGAGCCGGCCGAGCGGAGGCTCGGCCAAAAAATACAGGCTCTTAACGGCGACTTCACTTGACACGGTTAGCACGTCCAGGTTTCCACCCCGACCGTTCTTACGGGCTTGCACGGGTTTATCCGACTCAATCAACAGGTGTGGCCACGAAGGCGGATGCTCCGCGCATGCCACTCCGGCAGCCCACCTACCGTGCCCCGTCCTTGCCTGTCACCCCTAGATGCCCGCCCCGATATCCGGCAAGCTCGGGGTCTCCCGTTGATCGGGTGAACGTCAGGGGTTTTCAAGGTCATGCAGCGCAAAGCGCAGTCGCCATCCCCGAGGGGGTTGATGAGTGACGCGTACGCCATCGACTGTGCCGTCGCGGACTACCTGTCTCAATTCCTTCAAGGGTTGATGAGAGTGACATTCCCGGGGAGGTGACCAACTGCCACAGGCGGTTGCTATCCCCGAGGGGTTGATGAGTGACATCGCTCGCGGTGTTCGGCGCGACGGTCCTGGTCGTGTCGCTATCCCGCAACGAGCTGATGAGTGGTCCTATGCGTTGACGTCGAGGGCAACAGCGGGTTGCTATCCCGGGATGGGGTTGATGAATGAATTGAGCCTACGCCTGGGGGTTGGAGCGGCAGTTGCCACATCTCTTCGAAGGTTGATGAGAGCGAAATCATCGGAGTGGTGACCAACTACCACGGGCGGTTGCTATCCCTTAGAGGGCTGATAGGCATGGCGTCACATTATGGCCAATCTCACCAGATGTGGCCGATGTTCCGCGGAGAGTGAGATTCTCCAAGGGCTCACTGATAACGCATGCGGGAGATTGTCGTCATTCTCGGCACGGGGCTGCAATCCCTTCCGGGTTGATGAGTAACCCAGCTGCTCAACAGCGGCCTCTACCGCGATCCGGAGTTGCGATCCTTTCAGGGTCGATGAGTGCCCCGGATGGTCGATGCGCTGTGGAAGCTCGGACTCGTTGCTATTCCTTCAGGGTTGATGAGTGACTATGCCCCTCCCCGCGGCCGGCGCCGAATGGCCACGTTGCGATCCCTTCAGGGTTGATGAGTGACCGCGCACATGCTCGACCCGGAGGCGGGGCAGTTCGGGTTGCGATCCCTTCAGGGTTGATGAGTGACCCGAGGGTAAAGTCGCAGGTCACGGGGTGTTCTTCGGCGCTGAGATTGCCGGGTTTTGCAGCGATCCGGCGGTAGTGCGAAAGCGCTGGTCAGAGCGTTGAATCTCTGGATTGTTTCTGATGTCAATGTGCGGGTTTTCGCGGCCAATGTACACGTCGGTACGTGGGTTTGAGACAGGCTTGGGCTGCTTGGTCGGCTGAATTCTGGGAGCTCGATGGAGACCTGCCTGGGCCTCTCACCTGGGCGTGGGGGCCGGGCTGGAGCACCGCCACGGTGGGGGAGTTGTGTGCCGTTGCCGCTGATCGTGTGTCCGGTTCTTGGAGCGTCGGTATGGCCTGCGGGATGGAGACGGCACGTACGACAAGGAGGGCCTGAGCGGCGGCAGCCCGTGCGAGACTCGCGAAGTCAACGATGCATGGGCAGACGATCTCGCCGATTTCCGGTCGGGCGCGATTGTGGCCTGGGACCATCGGTCGCATGGGTAAGCACAGCCGGCCAGGACCGCCGAACCAGCCGCCGCGCGACGTTCCGCGTGTGGACGCCGCCGATCCGCTCGCCGCGTACAACGAGCGCCGTCGCCCGCGGATGGATGTCTACCGCCGCCAGCGGCCGGTCTACGGTGGCGCCGGCCACCTCCGGCCTGGCGAGCCGCGCGTCCTTGAGGAGTGGGACGGCTTCGCCTATCAGATGGTTGGAGTCGCCGACGACCTCGCCTCGGCCCTGACGTGGGTGAACGAACCGCCGATTGGAGACGGCCCGGCCGTGTGACGGGCTTTGCCTGACCGCCCTTCCTTCGAAGGTCGGCGGCCAGGCGTCGTCCGGCGACGAGGCCGAGGTGGGCTGACGGTGTCGGGTCGGGGATGTCATGCCTACGGTCGCGGCCATCGCAGGCCGTGACCGTAGGCGGGAATCGAGCGGGGGTGCCGGTGACCGGCTGCCGGCTTTCCTGCGTGATCACCAGGACCTTGAGCCCGGAACCGCTTGCGCCGTCAAACGGCGTCGAGGGCCTCGGTGATCTTGCGGGCCATCTCGGCCATGGGCGGGCTGAGCTCGTCCCGCTGGGTCCGGGTGGCGGCTTCGATGGCGACGAGGACCGTCCTGCGGAAGTTGTCGGCCTCCGCCGGAGCCTGCTCCCTGAGCAGGCTCATGGCCGCCGTCAGGGCCGGCAGCACGTGATCGGCGAGTTCGGCGGTGGTCTTGAAGTTCAAGCCCTTCGGCGTCTTGGCGAGCACGTGCCCGACCAGGCCGGTCGCGGAGCCGAGGGCGATGGAGCCGTGGGTGGCGGCCCGGTGGGGCCGGCCGGCGACTCCGGCGGCGGTCATCAGCGCGACGGCGCCGTACGCGGCGGTCCGCAGGGTGAGCTTGTCCTGGTCGGTAAGGGTGACGGACATGGTGATGTGCTCCTTTGAATCGGGGAGGGAATCCGGGTGAACGGGGGACGGCGGTTTCGGCGGCCGGGTGGCGCCGTGACACCGGCGAAGGCCGCCGCCCGGCCGGTCGTCGGCGTGCCGGCGCTGTGTTCAGTGACCCTCGCGGCCGAGGGAGGCGACTTCGCGTACGGCCTTGGCGATGGCCGGGGCGTCCTTTCTCAGGATGGCACCGTGGTTGCTCGCGACCTTCGCGCTGACCCGGATGTTCGGGTTGCGGCCGGTCACCGCCTCCAGGCTGGTGCGGATCCGTTCCTGCCCGTCCCCCTTGCTGCCGAAGGACGCTCCCGAGGCGACCACGTACCGCACCGGAACGGTGATGTCGTCCAGCACGGGGCCCAGCTCGCGCTCGCGGGAGATCCTGCCGAGCTCGATGTTGATGGTCGCCATCTGCGCGGCGTTCATCCGCGGGACCAGGCCCGTCGGGCGCAGCAGCGGCATGAACCAGCCCATCCGCCCGAACAGCTTCCGGATGTGCCGCTCCATGGCCTCGTCGAGCCAGTCGTACGGGAACGCGCCGTCGACCATGACCGCGCCCATGGCACGGCCGGGATTGCGGCCGGCCCAGTGCGCCGCGACGAACGCCCCGTAGGACCAGCCCACCACCAGCGCCCGGTCCACGCCTCTGGCCGCGAGAACGGCGTCGACATCCCGGACGGCGGTGTCGAAGGAGTAGTCCGCCGAGGGTTTTGACTTCCCGCGGGCCCGCCCGTCGTAGGTGATGTGCCGCCACCGCGTCCCCAGCTCGGCGATGACCCGCCGCCAGTACCCCTGGGTGGCGAACTGGCCGTTGAGGTAGATCACGGGGATACCGGAGCCGCCGCTGTCGGTGACGGCCAGAGCCGTGTCGTCGACCGGCACCATGCCGGTCCACGTCGAATCGGTCCGGGGCTTGCCGTGCTTCGTCATGTGGTCCACCCGGTTGCGTCAGGCGTCCTGGACGCCTTCTCCAGGCCCTGCGTGTGGATCGCCGGTCCCTGGACCTGTTTGGCTGCCATTCGGATATCCGTTCTCTTGGTACGGTTCGTTGCCCGTGGCGCGGTCGATCGCGCCGGCGGGCCGTTCTCGCTTCCAGCCGGCCCGCGCCTCGCCGCGGACCTCGGAACGCGTCCGGCTGTCTCCGCAACCACTTGGTCACCGGGACTTTGGTCCGCGATCGCCGAACCGTTCATGGCACTTACGATCGTCGACCGCTCTGATACGGGACCGTCGCCGTGCTGACACGTCCGCTGACACGGCATCGCCTCAGACTTGATGGCTGACGGGACCGGGTCGGGGACGCGTGGTTCGTGGGTTCCGTCACTCCGGTCGAGTGGCTTGAACTGCGGTTATCGGGGAACGGCTGGTACGAGGAGGATGTGTACGGGCAGGAGCGGAGTCCGCCCCCGCCGGGAGCGGGCCGGTCACCGGAGCTCGCGGAAGGCGCGGCCTTGAGGCCGGGCCGTGGTTGCGGCGGGCCGCCGGGGGAGTGGCACGGCGGCGTTTCGTCGCGGGGGCCGGAGTACGGCCGGGGGATGTGATCGCTGTGCTGTGCGCACCGGGTGGGGCGCGGACGACGCAGGCGTTCAAAAGATGTCGGTGGTACGGGCTGCGCCGGGCTGATCTTCGGTGGTGTCCTGGGGGCTGTCCGGCGGCGCGCGTCGCATTCGGCGATCAGGGGGAGGGGTCATGGAGATCGTCGTCGGGGTGGACGGCTCGCCCGCGGGGCTGAACGCGGTGGGCTGGGCGATGGCGGAGGCCGTGGTTCGGCGGCTGCCGGTCCGGCTGGTGCACGTCATGCCGGAGTGGGCCTACTCCATGCCGGAGACGGCGCGGCACGCGGAGATCGGGAAGTGGAAGCGGGACAGCGCCGGCGCGGTGCTGGAGGAGGCGGCGTCGCGGGCGCGGGCCGAGGAGCCGGGCGTGGAGGTCGTCTCCCAGCTGATGCCGGGCGATCCCCGGAGCGCGCTGCTGCTGGTGGCGGAACGGGCGTCGCTGCTGGTGGTGGGGAGCCATGGGCTGGGCGGGTTCCGCGGGCTGCTGCTGGGGTCGGTGGCGCTCGGGGTGTCGGGTCAGGCGGCCTGCCCGGTGGTGGTGGTGCGGACGATTCCGGGGCCGCCGAAGGGCGAGATCGTGGTGGGGGTGGACGGCTCGGATCTGTCGGCGGCGGCGCTGGATCTGGCGTTCGAGGAGGCGTCGCTGCGGGGGAGCACGGTTCGCGCGATGCACGCGTGGATCCGGCTGTCGGCGGGCCCGAAGGACGGAGAAGTGCCTTTGATCTACGATGTAAAGGCCACGGCCGCCCGGAACGCCGAGATGCTCACCGCGACCGTCGCGAAGTGGCGGACCGAGTACCCGGGCGTGCCCTGCGTCGAGCAGGTGGTGCACGACCACCCGGTGGACGCCATCGTCGACGCGTCGGCGAGCGCCGATCTGGTGGTGGTCGGGTCGCGGGGGCGGGGCACCGTCCGCAGCCTCATCCTCGGCTCGGTCAGCCACGGGGTGCTGCACCACGCCCACTCCCCGGTGGCGGTCGTCCCCGTGCCCAAGAAGTGACCGACACTGGGTCCATGGGTCCACGGGTGTTTCTGGTGAAGATCTCGGTGTCGGCCGAGGAGTTCGCGACACGGCTCGACGGGGTACGGGGAGCCCGGTTCGTCCGCGTTCTCCCCGGTGGCCACGTCAGCGTGATCGTGGAGGCGGACGAATCCGGCGGTGGAAAGACCGTGGCGTCGCTCGCCGCCCTCGACGGCGTCGAGTCGGTCCACGAGGATCTGCGCCGACCCATGGACTGAACCGCCGCGTCCGCCTGCCGGATCACGTCAAGGGTGTTCCGGCCTCTGCCACGCCCTGACGGCCGGTCGAAGTTCCGGGCTGCGGCCGTCCCCGTCGTGGGGGTGCCGACGACGGTGCGGGAGTTGCCGGAAGCCGAGCGGGGCATCGGCGACCTGGGCGTGCGGTGCCGACGCGCGGGACGCCGCCGGGGCGCCCGAGGAGGTTCAGCACGGGGCGGGATTTCGGGGGCCGGTGGCGGGCGCTGGACACCAGGGCCGTCGCGAGCTGGGCGGCCGACCGGGAGACGCCGGCCGGTTGAGCCGCCTGACGGCCGTACCGGGCTCAGGCGATCCCCGTGGGACGGCACGGGGATCGCCTGAGGTCAGGCGGCTATTGCACGGTGATCTTGTCGACCTCCACGGTCACGCCGCGGACCAGCGGCGTCGAGGTCGCAGTGCGCACCGTACCGACTCCGGTGGCCACACCCTGCACCTCAAGGGTGTAGGTGTGCGACCCGCCGGGGGTGCCGGGGGTGCTCACCACGACGAGGTCCTGGGTCGGGGGTCCGGCGATCTGGGCGCCGGCCGAACCGTCGTCGTTCTCCGCGCCGACGGTGAGGCCGTAACCGGCCGGGGGCGCGGCCGGCAGGTTCGCCGGGTCGTAGGTGAAGGAGATGTCCTCGGCTCCGTTGACGCCGATCCACTGCTGGAACACGCGTCCGCTCGCCGTACCGTAGACGTTGACCCGCCACTCCACCACGATCCAGGAGCTGACGCCGTCGGTGAGGGTCGCGGCGTAGACGCCGGGCGCCCCGGTTCCGTCGAGGTCGGTCCAGAACGTGGCGAGTTCCCCGTTGGGCGGGCTCGGGTCGGGCAGGTTCTGCGGCAGGTAGCTGATCTGGTCGCCGCTGGCCCCGCCGGCGACGGAGTAGCCGTTGGAGACGATGCCGAGGGAGTTGTACGTCTTCCCGGCGAACCGGAACCCGGGCACGTTGAAGTTGAGCGCCTGCTCGTCCCCGATGGGGACCGGGGTGACGCCGAAGGCGTCGAGCGGCAGGTAGCCCGCCGGGGTCGGCCCGGGGGCGATGGTCGGCCGGTCGGGCTGCCGTCCCGCCAGGGTCGCCTGGGCGACCGCCGTCCGCGGTCCGGCCTGGGTGGCGCCGGTGACCGAGGTGAGCCTGATCCGCGAGTCCAGGACGCTGGTGGCGGTGACGTCGGCGGTGCTGAGCGAGTTGTTCTGGATCTTCACGGTGCAGGTGGATCTGCCGGTGTTCCGGGCGATCGTGCTGGGGACGCAGGTCTGGTCGATCGGGACGACGCCCTCCTGGCGGTAGAACGCGACCGGTAGGTGCAGGTCACGGGGTCCGCCGACCTGGTCCAGGTTGACCTGGCCGAAGTACTGGCCGTCCGGCAGGTCGGTGGCCGTCACGATCACGGTGAGGTCGATGCTCGCGCCCGGCTGGAGCGTGAACACCGGGGGCACGACCACGACGGCGGCGCCGCTCGGCGCGGTGCCCGTCGCGTTGTAGGTGAGCGCCTGGCCCGTGACGTTCTTCGCGGTCCGCTTGGCCGTGATGATGCCGGGCATGGTCGGGGCGTTGATCGACGGCAGGTTGAGGTCGATCCGGTTGAGCGGGTCGGTCGCCGAGGCGGTGAAGTCGGCCGCGGTCTCGTCGAAGGTCAGGCCGGGGTTTCCGGCCTTGGTGAGGTCGACGCGCCCGCCGCCGAAGTCGAACGGGTCCGCGGGGGTGGTGCCGTTCTCCTTGAACACCGCGGTCCTGGCCGTGGTCTCCAGCGCGGACTTCACCTGCCCGGGGGTCCAGGTCGGGTGGAGCGCGAAGAGCAGTGCGGCGGCTCCGGCGTTGTTCGGCGAGGACATGGAGGTCCCGGCGATGGCCTGGTAGTACTGGCCCGTGGGGCCGCCGGAGGCGTCCTCCAGGACGGGGGTCTGGCCGGCGAGGATGTGCAGGCCGGGTGCGGTGACGTCCGGCTTGAGGAAGTCGCCGCCGGGTCCCCGGGAGGAGAACGAGGTCATCCGGTCGCCCTGCCAGGTGGTCTGCGTCCCCTGGGTGAGGGTCGCGGTGGCGGCCGGGTTGGCGGTGAGGAAGTTCAGCAGGGTCGTGGTGGCCGGCTGGTCGATGTGGACCGTCGGTAGCCAGTGGTTGTCGGTCATGACGTCGAGCGGGGTGGTGTTGTACAGGATCATCCCGGCGGCGCCGCCCTGCCGGATGTTGAAGCCCTTGATCACCCGTCCGGGACCCCGCTCACAGGCGACGATCTTACCGGTGAACAGTCCGGGCGGGGCGGGGGTGGTGCAGAGAGCGTTGTTGTACGGCGGTGCGGACGCCCGGACCACCTGCCGCGGCGAGGCCACCCCGGCGGTGACGGAGGCGCCCTTCACCGTGGCGACGGAGCCGCCGGAGCCGTTCAGCGTGACGGTCGACTCATAGGTCCGGGTCTGGGTGGACGCGGCGACGGTGGTCACCCAGGGGCTGCGGTGGGCGACGGTGTCCGGCCCGGGCCCCGAGTTGCCGGCCGACGCCGAGACCAGGACGCCCGCGGCGTAGGCGTCGAGGAACGCCAGCTCCACCGGGTCGCTGTAGGGGTCCTCGCCACCGGAGATGGAGAAGTTGATCACTCGGACCCGGTCCAGGATGGCGCGGGCCACCGCGGCGGCGGAGTCGGACTGGTAGCAGCCCTGCGCGCCGCAGACCTTGTAGACGGCGACGTGCGCCGCGGGGGCGATGCCCTGGATGTTGCCGCGGTTGATGCCGAGCGGGTTGGCCCCGGAGACCGGGCCGCCGGCCGCGGTGGTCGAGGTGTGGGTGCCGTGCCCGTTGGAGTCCCGCGCGCTGTCCGGGAAGACCTCCCCGCCGACCTGGGCGTTGTAGGTGTCCAGGAACGGCTGGCCGGAGATGAGCTTGCCGGTGCAGACGAAGGGGTCGTTCGCCGGGGTCAGCGGGTTGTCCCCGAAGTCGCAGACCCGCGGGGACCCGTCGGCCGTGGGCGGGGGCGCGGGCAGGGTGCCGGGGTCGTTGTAGGAGGGGTGCTCGGGCCAGGAGCCGCTGTCCAGGATGCCGACGATCACGCCCTTGCCGGCGTTGGCGCTCCCGCCGAGCTGGCTGTAGATCGTGGGTGCGCCCATGAACGCCGGGGTGGAGTCGGTGGTGGGCTGCGCCAGCCGGTCTTCCTGGACCGCGGCGACGCCGGGCAGCTTGAGGAGTTCGGCCGCCTTGTTCGCGGGGACGGACAGCGCGATGCCGCCGTACACCAACCGGAGCCGCTGTCCGGCCTTGGCTTCGGGGACGGCCTTGGCGAGCGCCGTCAGGAAGGTGTTCTCCACCGACGCGATGTGGCTCTCGTACCGGCGGACCGGGTCGCTCTTGAGGGTGAAGTCCCTGCCGGTGGCCGCCGGGCTGGTCGCGGCGAAGCCCTTCAGCCCGCCCTTGTAGGCGGCGACGGAGTCGTAGTCCAGTTTGACGACGACGCGGACCGGGGCCTTGGAGGTGCTCCGCAGCAGCGCGGCGTCGCTCTTGGCGAGCCGCCCGCTGGGGGACTTGGCGCCGTTGACCACCTGCGGGGTGCCCAGCGGGGTGGCCTTCCACTTTCCGGACACCGCTCTGACGTCCGGTTTCAGGGTGGTCGAGGACGGGGTGGGTTCGGCGGATACGGGAGTTCCCGGGGCGATCAGCGCCAGGGCACTCAAGGCGGCGACGAGAGCACTTCGTTGTCGTCGTGGGGTCACGACACCTCCCGGAGGCGTTTTCGGACACGGGAGAAGCCGCGCTCGCCCGCATGCCAGGCGGGGCCGAGGACACGACCCTCCCCGCGGGGCGACGGACTGTGCCCACCCGGTTCGGCGGACGCCTCGAAAGCCTAACTTCAGTTATCAAAGTCGCCTAGGACTCAATTTTTAATGATTTAACGAGTTCAAGTCGGACAAAAATGTCAGAAATAGTCAGAAATCAAGGTGAATGGATTGGGGACCGTCGGTGGCGGGTCGGGCCGTGGCCGGGGCTTTACCCGCTCAAGCAGGGACGCTGTCCCCCGCTTCGCCGCCGGGGCCGGACCGCCGTTTTAGGCTGCCCTCAAATCCGATAAGGAGCGTCCATGCGCGTCGGTGACACCGTACCTGAATTCGAACTCCCGGATGAGACGGGAACCCCGCGGCGGCTTTCCGGTTTTCTCGGCGACGGCCCGGTCGTCCTCTTTTTCTACCCGGCCGCGCTGACCGCCGGGTGCACCCTGGAAGCGTGCCATTTCCGCGACCTCGCGGTGGACTTCAAGGAACACGAGGCGCAGCGGGTCGGGATCAGTCCGGACCGGATCGAGCGGCTGCGGCTCTTCGCCGACCGGTACGGGCTCGGCTTCCCGCTGCTCTCCGATCCCGGCAAGGCGGTGGCCGCGGCCTTCGGCGCCCGGCGCAGGTTCGGCTTCGGGGTCCGGCGGATCACCTTCCTGATCGGCCGGGACGGGGTGGTCGCCGACGTCAACGCCAGCGAGGTCAACATGATCACCCACGCCGACCGGGCCCTGTACGTGCTCCGACGCAATTCCGGTCCGTGATCGTTGTGGTGTGTGCTCCCGCCGGGGTGCGTACATCGCGATGATCACCGGTGTCCGCCGGTGCGGTCGGCGATGCCGACGTCGGCGCGGTCGACATGATCGTTCATACGGCTCGGGCGGTCTGCGTGCTCCGGCGCGGTTCCGGTTCGTGATCGTTGTGGTGTGTGCTCCCGCCGGGGTGCGCATTGCGCATCGATCATCAGGGTGGTGGCGTAGGTGTGGGCGCTCCGCGTGCTCCGGTGTGGTTCCGGTTCGTGATCGTTGTGGTCTGCGTCCCTACTGGGGTGCACACCTCGCAATGATCAGGGGGAGCGGGAAACCCGCTGGGTGCGTGCGGGTGACGGGAGCTTTATGATCGCGGCCGGGGGTGGTCGATGAGCAGCGCGCTCGCCGCGGGGGAGACCCCCGCCTATCTCGGACCCATCGTCGTCTTCATCGGCGCGGCGGCGCTGATCGGGTTCCTCAGCATCCGGATGCGCGTGGTGCCGATCGTCGGCTTCCTCCTCGCCGGGGTGGTGATCGGCCCGAACATGCTGGGTCTGGTCGGCAACGAGGAGACCGTGACGGCCGCCGCAGACATCGGGATCATCCTGCTGCTGTTCACGATCGGCATCGAGTTCTCCCTGGAGCGCTTCGCCCGGATGCGGCGCCACGTGCTGCTCGCCGGGGGGATCCAGGTGCTCACCACGGTCGCGGTGACCGCGTCGGCGGTCCTGGTCTTCGGCGCCGGCTGGCAGGACGCGGTGTTCACCGGCTTCCTGGTCTCGCTCTCCTCCACCGCCATCGTGATCAAGATGCTCGCCGCATCCGGCCGTACCAACCTCCCCTCGGGCCAGGCCGTCGTCGGGATCCTGATATTTCAGGATCTGGCGGTGGTGTTGATGGTGCTGCTCGTGCCGAGCCTGAGCATCCGCGGTGGGGCCGGCGGCGGACCGTTGGAGATCCTCAAGGCGCTCGGGATCGCCGCGCTGGTCCTCGTCTTCGTCCTGGTCGTCGCCCGTAAGGTCATGCCGGTCGTGCTGGAGGTGGTGGCGCGGACCTGCTCCCCCGAGGTGTTCCTGCTCGCCGTGGTGGCGATCGGGCTCGGCACCGCCTGGCTGACCTCGCTGGCCGGGGTGAGCGTCTCCCTCGGCGCCTTCCTCGCCGGGCTGGTGGTCAGCGAATCCCGGCACAGCGTGCACGCCCTCGGCGAGATCCTGCCGTTGCAGATCCTGTTCAGCGCCACCTTCTTCGTCTCCATCGGGATGCTGCTCGACCTGCGGTTCGTTCTGGCGAACCTCTGGCTCATCCTGGGCCTGGCCCTCGCCGTGGTGCTGATCAAGGCGGCCACCGGGCTGGTCGCGCTCCGCGTCGCCGGGCTGGGCACGGCGACCGGGATCTGGGGCGCCCTGCTGCTGGCCCAGATCGGCGAGTTCTCGTTCGTGCTCCAGTCCACCGCGGCCGGCACCGGCCTCAGCGTCGCGGGGCTGGGGGAGAAGGGGCCGCAGGCGCTGATCGCGGTGACCGTGCTCCTCATGGCGGGCACCCCGCTCCTGGCCGGCCTCGGTGAGCGGCTGGGACGGCTGACCGGGGTACGGGGCAAGGCGGCCCGGCCCGCGGAGCCCGAACCCGGCGAAGGCGGGGTGAAACGGGGCCCGGTGCTCGTCTCCGGCTGGGGCGGGGTCGCCGCCGAGGTGGGGGCGATGCTCCGGCAGCGCGGCATCCCGGTGACGGTGCTCACCCTCAGCCCGGACCTGGCCGCCGCGGCCGAGCGGGACGGGCACCTGGTCGTCCGGGGCGATTCGACCAAGGAGCACGTGCTGCGGGAGGCGGGGGCGGAGACCGCCCGGCTGATCGTGATCGCCGAGGACGAGGCCGAGCAGGCCGCCCGGATCTCGACGGTGGCCCAGCCGCTCGCCCCCGACGTCCCGATCGTGGTCCGCGCGACCGACGCGCCCGAGCCCGAGCTGCTCACCCGGGCGGGCGCCGACCGGGTCGTGGACGGCACCCGGGCGATCGGCCTGACGCTCGGCGCGGCGGTGCTGCGCGCCCTCGGCCTGCGGGCGGAGGACGCCTCGATCCACCCGGACACCAGCCGGGTCGTCGACTTCCGGCCGGACCCCGACGCGGCCTGCCCACACACCTCCGAGATCAACCTGGTGCTGCCGGCCACCCCGGGGTGCACCGAGTGCCTGCGGCAGGGCCGGCTGGACTGGGTGCATCTGCGGACCTGTCTCAGCTGCGGCCAGGTCGGCTGCTGCGACTCCTCCCCGCAGCGGCACGCCCGGGCCCACGCGGCCGCGGCCGACCATCCGATCGCCGCCTCGGCCGAGCCCGGGGAGTCGTGGGCGTGGTGCTACCTCGACGAGACCCGGATCGACCCGGCCGGACCGGAGGAGTCCGGCTAGAACGACTCGTCGAAGGAGACGCTGCCTTCGACGGCCGTCTGGTACGCCGACACCCTCCGTTCGAAGAAGTTCGCCAGCTCCTGCACGTCCTGGAGCTCCATGAAGGCGAACGGGTTGGCCGAGCCGTACCGGGCGGGCATGCCGAGCCGGGCGAGCCGTTGATCGGCCACGTACTCCAGGTAGCGGCGCATGTCCGCGGTGCTCATCCCGGGGAGCCGCCCGGTCCGGCCGGTCGGCTCGCACAGGTCGTGGGCGAACGCGAGTTCGGCCGCGACGGCCTCCTCCATCATCTGCGTCACCTGGTGGGTCAGCTCGGCGTCGAACAGCTCCGGCTCCTCGGCCCGTACCGTGTCGACGACGCTGAAGGCGAACTCCATATGCAGGGACTCGTCGCGGAACACCCAGTTCGTCCCGGAGGCCAGCCCGTGCAGCAGCCCCCGGGAGCGGAACCAGTAGACGTAGGCGAACGCGCCGTAGAAGAACAGTCCCTCGATGCAGGCGGCGAAGCAGACGAGGTTGAGCAGGAACGCCCGGCGGTCCTCGCGGGTCCGCAGCGAGTCCAGCGAGCCGAGGGAGTCGATCCAGCGGAAGCAGAACTCGGCCTTGGCCCGGATCGAGGGGATGTGCTCGACCGCGGCGAACGCCTGGGCCCGCTCGTCGTGGTCGGGGACGTAGGTGTCGAGCAGGGTCAGGTAGAACTGGACGTGCACCGCCTCCTCGAAGAGCTGCCGGGACAGGTACAGCCGGGCTTCGGGCGCGTTGACGTGCTTGTACAGGTTGAGCACGAGGTTGTTGGCGACGATCGAGTCCCCGGTGGCGAAGAACGCCACGAGCCGGTTGATCAGGTGCCGCTCGCCGTCGCCCAGCCCGGCCAAATCGGCCAGATCCGAGCCGAGGTCGACCTCCTCCACCGTCCAGGTGTTGCGGATGGCGGCCCGGTACCGCTCGTAGAAGTCCGGGTACCGCATCGGGCGCAGGGTCAGGTCCATGCCGGGGTCGAGCAGCATGCGTTTCACGTCCTCAAGAAAGTCGACGGTCGTCCCGGCGAGCCGTGCGGGCTTCGCCGGGGCGCCGGAAAGATGACAGGTGTTCGGTACGGGCCGCCGGGAGCGGCCGATCCGCGCCGGGGAGGTGCCCCGGCTCGCGCCTACTGGCAGGCTTCGCAGATCTCGGGGTTCTCCAGGGAGCAGGCGAGCGCCTCGTCGTCCGTCACGACCTGCGCCGGACGGTCCGGTACGGCCGCCGGGCTCGCCGCCGCAGGCCGTACCGCCTCCGTCAAGGTGGTCTGGGCGATCCGGGTGGCCGGGCGGGAACGCAGGTAGTAGGTGGTCTTGAGGCCCTTGCGCCAGGCGTAGGCGTACATCGAGGAGAGCTTGCCGATCGTCGGCGCCGCCATGAAAAGGTTGAGGGACTGGGACTGGTCGATGTACGGCTGCCGCGCCGCGGCCAGATCGATCAGCGCCTTCTGCGGCAGCTCCCAGGCGGTGCGGTAGAGCAGGCGCAGCTCCGCGGGGATGTCCGCGATCCCCTGCACCGAGCCCTCGTCCCGCTTGATCGCGTCCCGGATCCGCTGAGTCCACAGCCCGAGGCGCTTCAGGTCGGCGACGAGATACCGGTTGACCTGGATGAACTCCCCGGACAGGGTTTCGCGCTTGAAGACGTTGGACACCTGCGGTTCGACGCACTCGTAGCTTCCGGCGATGGAGCCGATCGTCGCGGTCGGCGCGATCGCGATGAGCAGCGAGTTCCGCAGCCCGGTCTCGGCGATCCGGGCGCGCAGCTCGGCCCACTCCCGTGGGTGGACCGGCTCGGCGTCCGGATAGTGGTCGGGGTGGAGCGTCCCGCGGGCCGCCCGGGTCCGGCCGTACGCGGGATGCGCGCCGAACTCGGCCGCCAGGTCGGCGGAGGCGCCGTACGCGGCCAGGGCGATCTCCTCGGCGATCCGGGTGGACAGGGCCAGCGCCCCGGCGGAGTCGAAGGGGAGCCGCAGCCGGAAGAACACGTCGGCCAGCCCCATCACCCCGAGCCCGACCGGCCGCCACTGCCGGTTTCCGGCTCCGGCCTCGGGGGTCGGGTAGTAGGTGCGGTCGATCGTCCGGTCGAGGAAGCGTACGGCGGTCCGTGCGGTCCGCCGGAGCCGGGCGAAGTCGAATTCGGGTGTTCCGTCCCGCTCGGTCAGGTGGGCGGCGAGGTTGATCGAGCCCAGGTTGCAGACCGCGGTCTCCCCGTCCGCGGTGACCTCCAGGATCTCGGTGCACAGGTTCGACAGATGGACGACGTTGCCCGGCTCGGCGGTCTGGTTGCAGGTGCGGTTCGCCGCGTCCTTGAAGGTCATCCAGCCGTTCCCGGTCTGGGCGAGGGTCCGCATCATCCGGCCGTACAGCTGCCGGGCGGGGACCCGGCGGACCTGCCGCCCGGCGGCCTCCGCGGCCCGGTACGCCGCGTCGAACGCCTCGCCGTACAGGTCCACGAGCTCGGGGACCTCCTTGGGGTCGAAGAGCGACCACTCCCGGTCGGCCTCCACCCGGCGCATGAACTCGTCCGGGATCCAGTTGGCCAGATGCAGGTTGTGGGTGCGCAGCGACTCGTCGC
The DNA here is from genome assembly GCF_025996515.1 of Rhizohabitans arisaemae. Classification (GTDB taxonomy): domain Bacteria; phylum Actinomycetota; class Actinomycetes; order Streptosporangiales; family Streptosporangiaceae; genus Rhizohabitans; species Rhizohabitans arisaemae. The sequence goes on along the minus strand of NZ_BLRH01000009.1, from coordinate 677,729 downwards.
CGGTGTTGTCGCGGAGCTCCAGGAACTCCTCCAGGTCGGCGTGCCAGGTCTCCAGGTAGACGCAGGCCGCGCCCTTGCGCCGCCCGCCCTGGTTGACCGCCGCGACCGAGGCGTCCAGGGTGCGCAGCCAGGGCACGATGCCGTTGGAGAAGCCGTTGGTGCCGCGGATCAGCGAGCCGCGGGAGCGGACCCGCGACCAGGAGATCCCGATGCCGCCGGAGTACTTGGACAGGCGTGCGACCTGCGCGTACCGCCGGTAGATGGAGTCGAGCTCGTCCTGCGGCGAGTCCAGGAGGAAGCACGAGGAGAGCTGGGGGTGCCGGGTGGCCGCGTTGAAGAGCGTCGGCGAACTCGGCAGATACGCCAGAGCCGACATGAGTCCGTACAGCTCCGCGGCGTCGGCGGGGGTGTCGGCCAGCCCGCAGGCGACGCGGAGGAAGAAGTACTGCGGGGTCTCCAGCACGGCCCGGGTGGCCGGGTGCCGCAGCAGGTAGCGGTCGTAGACCGTCCGCAGCCCGAAGTACTCGAACCGGTCGTCCGCGGCCGGGTCGACCAGGGCGTTCAGCTCCGCGGCGGCTTCGCGGACGAACGCGGCGGCCCCGCCGGAGAGCAGACCCTGCGCGTGGCAGGCGGCGACGGAGTCGGCGAAGGAGCCGATGCCCTGGGCGGCGACCTCCGCGCCGATGTGCGCGGCGAGCATCCGCGCGGCGACCTTGGAGTACTGCGGCTCGCTCGCGATCAACGCGGCGGCGGCGCCGACGGCGACCATCGGATCCCGGCCGCCCGACCCCATGGCGTCGGTCACCCGCTCGGGGCTTGCCTCGTCCAGACCTGCGTAGAAGGCTGTGGTCACGTGCTCTCTCCTCGCGAGCTCGATCATTGATCCAGGGCTCGCGGGCACGGCACACCCCACCGGCCGGACCCTCCCACGAGGCCCTGGACTACCGGCACGCGACAGGCGCGTGCGCCGTCGGCAGGTCTTCGGACTCGCGGGCGCCGATCGTGTGCCTACTGGCCGTCGCTTCCCGGATCGGCTGGATCCAGTGCTTCAGACGGCGGTCGTTCCCGCTTACCGCTGCGGGGCAGTCCCGGATTCCCACCGGGTTCCCTCTTACGACACCCCGGGGTGTCCCGGGGTGAACCGACAGCGGTCAGATCATACATCTAGTGGGAACCGTCGCAACGACCCCTAGATGTTGGGTGAGGCGGCGCTCCTGTTCCGGCAGGCGAAACTCTGATACATCTTGACTTCCGTGAGCGACTTAGCCGCGCCCTCTCCGGCGCATCCCCCGATCACGGTAGGCCTCGTCGGCGCGGGACCCTGGGCCAGACGGGTGCACGCCCCCATGCTGGCCGCCGGTCCGCACACCCGGCTCGGCGGCGTCTGGTCCCGGCGGCCCGAGGCGGCCAAGGAACTCGCCGTCGCCTTCGGCGCCGACGCCTGCCCCCGGTACGACGACCTGCTGGACACCTGCGACGCGATCGCCTTCGCGGTTCCCCCGCAGGTCCAGGCCGAGCTCGCCGCGATCGCCGCCCGTTCCGGGCGGCCGGTGCTGCTGGAGAAGCCGCTCGCCGCCGACCTGGACGGTGCGCGAGCCCTCGCCGACGTGATCGGCGAGACCGGGGTCGCCTCCCAGATGGTGCTCACCTGGCGCTACTCCGCGGAAGTCCGGGAGTTCCTCGGCCGGGTGGCCGCCCTGGAGCCGTTCGGCGGACGCGCCGCCTACGTCTCCGGCGGGCTGCTCGGCGAGTTCGCCACCCCGTGGCGGCTGGAGCGCGGCGCCGTCCTCGACGTCGGCCCGCACATGGTGGACCTGCTGAGCGCCGCCCTCGGCCCCGTCGCCGGCGCCGTCGCGCACGGTGATCCGCTCCGCTGGACCGGCATGCTCCTGCAGCACGAGGGGGGAGCCGTCAGCGAGCTGTCGCTGTGCATGAACACCCCGCTGCCGGAGCACCGCGCCTGGATCGAGGTGTACGGCCGGCACGGCGGCGAAGCCCTGGACGCGTCACGGCTCGGCCCGGAGATCTTCACCACGCTCGCCGCCGAGTTCGCCGAGACGGTACGGCGCGGCGGCGGCCATCCCCTGGACGCGGCGCACGGACTCCGCCTCCAGGAGACCATCGCCGCCGTGGAGGAAGGGCTGGCGCGTTGACCGTCCCGCCCGCGCCGATCGAGGAGGCCGCCGGGCTCTTCACCCTCGATCCCGGCAAGAGCCACCTCAACAACGGGTCCTTCGGCACGGTGCCCGTCCCGGTCCAGCGCAGGCACGCCGAGCTGCGGGCCGAGATGGAGGCCGACACCGTCGTCTTCTTCCGCGGGCTGACCGACCGGATCGCCGCCGCCCGCGCCGAGGTGGCCGCCTTCCTGGACGCCGACCCGGCGGGCCTGGCGTTCACGGCCAACGTGACCGAGGGGGTCGCCGTCGCGCTCGCCTCCCTGCCGCTGGGCATCCGGGACGAGATCCTGATCACCGATCACTGCTACGGCGCGGTTCAGCTGGCCGTACGGCGCCGCGCGGAGGCCTGCGGTGCCAAGGTCGGCGTGGCCGAGGTGGCCCGCGGCGGGATGTGGACCGGTGACGACGCCGTCCAGGCGATCCTGGACGCGGTCACCCCGCGGACCAGGGTCGCGGTGTTCGACCACGTCACCTCGGCGACCGCGCGGCTCATGCCGGTCCACCGGCTGGTGACCGAGCTGCGGGCCCGGGGCGTGACCACGGTGGTGGACGGTGCGCACGTCCCCGGCATGCTCCCCGTCTCCCTGAACGGGATCGGCGCGGACTTCTGGACCGGGAACCTGCACAAGTGGGGGTTCGCGCCGCGGAGTACAGGGGTGCTCGCGGTTTCGCCGGAGTGGCGGGCCCGGGTCCGCCCGCTGATCGTCTCCTGGTTCGCCGAGGAGGGCTTCCCGGTCGCGATCGAGTCGCAGGGGACGCGGGACCACACGGGCTGGCTTGCGGCGCCGTACGGCCTGCGGCTCATCGGCGAGCTGGGTGCCGGGCGGATTCGCCGGCACAACGCCGAGCTGGCCGAGTACGGGCAGCGGCTGCTGGCCGAGGCCACCGGGCTGGCCGCCTGGCCGGGGGATCCGGAGCTGGCGATGCGGGTGGTACGGCTGCCGCAGGGCATGGCCCGGACGTTTGAGGCGGCGCTGGCTTTGGCGGTGCGCGTCACCGAGGAGCTGGGCTGCCATGTGGCGATCCGGCCCTGGCAGGGGGCGGGGCTGGTCCGGCTCTCGGCACAGATCTACAACAGGCCGGACGAATACCAGCGATTTGCCACAGGATTCGCGGGTATTTTGCGAAATTGGGTGTAGATCGGATAGATGGTGTATGCCGAGGGCAACGGGCTGATAGGGCCGACGGGATGATTTGTCCGCTTTGTGGGGTGCAAATGCCGCAAAGCGGTCGGTCTGCTGATTTCTATATGGTGAAATATCAGAAATGTCCTAAATAACAAGTGTCTCTAGATTCATCGGTCTTTGCTGGCTGTGATGGCTGTTGCTGGGATTGGGAAAGTCGCCCTATGGTCCGGTCATGATCCCCATGCATGGCGGCGACAAGGATTCGCACGACAAAGACCGCGACGAGGACGACTTCGACCTGGATTCCGACAAGATCAAACTCAAGGAGAAGGTGAAGGAGGAGAAAAGCAAGGGCGATCGCAAGGGGAAGAGCAAGGAGGACGACGAAGGCGACGGCGACCACCCGCTCGCGACCGACACCCAGGTCCTCGAGTGCCGGCTCCTGGACCAGCTCCGGGAGCTCGACAAGGCGGCGACCTTGGAGGACCTGATTCTGGAACGTACCATCGGCGCCACGTCGGTGTGCGACTCGCTCAGGGAGACGGCGCGGGGTGCGGCGGACCTCTCGCTCATCAAGAGCATCCTGGCCACGGCCTGGCTGCATCGGAACGGACTGGTGAACCTGATCCAGGAAAGCGGCACGGAGGACCTGGAGGAGAACGAGAAGGAGATTCTCAAGGTCGCGATGGCCGTGTACGGCGACGAGCCGAAGGACGCACTCGTGAAGGCGTACCGGCTCAGCGGCTACGAGGTGCGGGCGCTTGAGGCCTACAGCGACGCCAACAAGTCGAAGGTCACCCTGCACGACGGATCGCGCAACATGTTCTACATGGGGACGGACACCGGGCTGTGGGGGCCGATCTACAAGAACGGCTGGCGCGCACTCGTCGGCGCCATGCAGAAGATCCCCACCCTGCGGCAGCTCGGCATCCGGCTGACCACCTACCGCACGCCGCGGGAGCCGCAGATGCTGGGGGAGCTCTCCGAGCTGCAGATCTTCAAGAAGATCCCGGTGGAGTCGCAGATCAAGCACGGCGTCCATCTGATGGGCATGGGCCAGCGGCACTTCATGTCCACCGCGATCACCTACAACGTCCACTGGACCCGGGCGGCGAAGGTCGGCGGAATCATCGCGGTGACCGGCGGCTCCGGGGTCCTGATCAATCCCTTTGGGAAGCAGGGCTGGATGGACGGCGGAGAGGTCCTCTATCCGCCGCAGTTCGTGAGCGTGTTCGAGGGGATGAACCCCACCGGATACCGGGAGAAGGGGGTCCGCTACCCGGTCGCCCACCTGCGTGAGGTCTTGTATCTGGAGACCCGTCAGGGTACGTACGAGGACTCGCAGTACGTCGTCGTGGCGCCCAAGCATGTCGGCCTCGACGGCGCGAAGATGCGTCTGATCGCCCAGCTGGAGGCCGGATACGACCCCGAGCGGGTGGTCGCGGCCCTCAAGCACTTCGGCCTGCAGGACAAGGGGGTCATGTACCTCACCTACGACGAGCTGCGAAACGTCGTCCACCGGCTCGGTCCACCGTCCTGAGGGGTGCGATCGGCGGAGGTCGGGTGGGTGCCCTCCGCCGATCGACTTTTCCTAACTTAAAGTGATTATTCAGTCACAACACTATGGCCGGAAGGTTTGTTGTTCCGGTCCAAAGGTCCCGTCTACCGTCCACCCCATGGAACCCATGCGGCCCAAGAACGACCACCCGCTCGCCCACGACGAGCAGGTCGTCTCCTCCCGGTTGCTCGACGAGCTCCGGCGGCTCAACCCCCAGGCGACCCTCACCGAGCTCCTGCTGGAGACCACCGGCAACGCCCAGCGGGTGTGCCGGGATTTCGTTCGACGCTGGCTCACCGGAGAGACCGACCTCCTGCTGATGAAGAGCATCCTGGCGACCGCCGAGCTGCACCGCCGGGGCGCCACCGGAAAGATCCAGGCGGGGAAGAGGGACCAGCTCACCACCGAGGAGAACGCCCTCCTGGACGTCGCCTGCAAGCCGTACAACGCGTCCGCCAAGAAGGCGCTGCTCGCCGCCTACAAGATCGACCAATATCAGGCACTCGCGCTGGACGCCTACACCAACGCCAACAAGAGCATCCGCATCCTGGAGACCACCGGGAAGCTCAACCCGCACTACATGGGGGAGGAGCCTCAGCTCTGGGGCCGGTACGGGGACGGGTGGCGCGCGCTCACCTCCGCGCTGTACTGCATCCCCACCCTGGGTCAGCTGGGGATCGTGCTCACCACCTACCGGGCGCCCCGGATCCCCAAGGAGGTGGACGAGGTCCTGGAGATCGTCAACATCGCCAAGCTTCCGGTTGAGACCAACATCCACCACGGCATCGTCACCATGGACATGGGGCAGCTGCACTACATCTCCACCGGGATCAGCTACTGCTACCACTGGCTGAGGGTCGCCGAGGTGGGCGGTCTGGTGGCCATCACCGGCGTGTCCGGCTGCTACATCAACCCCTTCGGGATCCAGGGCTGGATCGACGGCGCCGAGGTTCTCTACCCGCCCAAGCTGATGACCGTCTTCGAGGGGATGAACCCGCGCGGCTACGACGACGGCCGGCAGCAGTTCCCCGTCGCGCATCTGCGCGAGGTTCGGGGGGCTGAGACGGGGCAGCACCGCGTCGACGACCATACGTTCCTGCTGCTGTCCCCCAAGGACGACCGGCTGGACGCCCGCAAGATGCGGCTCATCCGCGACCTGACCCTGCAGGACCCCGCCAAGGTGCGGCAGGCGCTCAGCGGGCTCGGGTACGCCGAGCGGGGAATCATGTACCTCACCCTGGACGAGCTGGAGCGGGTCCGGCTGTGGGTGTCCAAGACCTGATCGACCGGAGACGGAGCCGGCCGGTGGAGGCGTTGGCCACCCTCCGCCGGTCGGTTTTTGCGTACTTATCGTGATTAGTTAGCCACAAGAGTGTGACGAGATGGCCTGTTGTCACGGTCCAACGCCCGGCCTAGCGTCCCCCGCATGGAACCCAATCGGCCCTTGAACGATCATCCACTCGGCCAGGACGAGCAGGTCCTCTCCTGCCGGTTGTTCGACGAGCTCCGGCAGCTCAGCAAGACGGCGACCTTCGTCGAGTTCCTGCTGGAGTCCACCGACCAAGCCCGGCGGGTGTGCCAGCAGTACGCGGGGAGGTCGATCACCGGAGAGACCGACCTCCTGCTGATGAAGAGCGTCCTGGCCACCGCCGAACTGCACCGCCGCGGCGCGACCGGAAAGATGCAGGCGGGAAAGGGCGACCAGCTGTCCGACCTGGAGAAGGCGATCCGGAACGTCGCGCTCAAGGCGTACGGTGACACCGTCAAGCAGCAGCTGCTCGCCGCCTACAAGCTGGACCGGTTCCAGGCGCATGCGCTGGACGCCTACACCACGTCCACCAAGAACATCCAGTTCTTCGACGGCGGAGGCCTGAACCCCCACTTCATGGGGCACGAGCCTCAGCTCTGGGGCGGCTACGGGGACGGGTGGAGCGCCCTCGGCGCCGCGCTGACCCAGATCCCCACCCTGGGCCAGCTGGGGATTGTGCTCACCACCTACCGGGCGCCGCGGATCCCCAAGGAGATCGACGAGGTCCTGGAGATCGTCAAGATCGCCACGCTCCCCGTGGAGACCAACATCCACCACGGCGTCGTGGCGATGGACATGGGGCAGCTGCACTTCATCTCCACCGGGATCAGCTACTGCTACCACTGGCGCCGGGTGGCCGAGGTGGGCGGTCTGGTGGCCATCACCGGGGTGTCCGGCTGCTACATCAACCCGTTCGGCATCCAGGGGTGGATCGACGGCGCCGAGGTCCTGTATCCACCCAAGCTGGTGACCGTCTTCGAGGGAACCAACGGGATCGGTTACAACGACGGCGTGAACAGGCTTCCCGTCGTGCATCTGCGTGAGGTCGCAAGGCCGGAGACCGGGCAGCAGCGCGTCGAGGACAACACCTACCTGCTGCTCTCCCCCAAGGACGACCGGCTGGACGCCCACAAGATGGGGCTCATCCGCGACCTGAGCAGGTACGGCGCCAAGGTGAATCAGGCGATCACCGCGCTCGGATACACCCCGCGAGGGCTCATGTACCTCACCGTGGACGAGCTTCAGCGGGTCCAGCTCTGGGTGTCCAGGAACTGATCTGCGCGATCGTGGAGCCGGCCCCGGGCCGGCTCCACGCCGTCTCAGCCGTCCAGCAGGGTGCGCATCCAGCTCTCCACCTCGTCGGGGTGGCGGGGCAGCCCCGCGGACATGAGCCGCGCGCCGTCCTCGGTGATCACCAGGTCGTCCTCGATCCGGACGCCGATCCCCCGCAGCTCCTCGGGGAGCGTCAGGTCGTCGGGCTGGAGGTAGAGCCCGGGCTCGACCGTGAGCACCTGGCCGGCCTCCAGCACACCGCCTGTATAGGTCTCCACCCGGGCCTTGGCGCAGTCGTGCACGTCCATACCGAGCATGTGACCGCTCCCGCAGAGGGTGTACCTGCGGTAGAGACCGTTCGCCGGATCCATCGCCTGGTCGGCACTGATCTTGAGCACGCCCCACTCGTGCAGGCCTTCGACGATCACCCGCATCGCCGTCTCGTGAAAGTCGAGGAAGCGCACCCCGGGCCGGAGCACCGCGATGGCGGCCGACTGGGCCTCGTAGACCAGCTCGTAGACCTGGCGCTGCAACGAGGTGAACCGGCCCGAGACCGGAATCGTCCGGGTGACGTCGGCGGTGTACAGGTTGTCGGTCTCCACCCCGGCGTCCAGCAGGAGCATGTCCGACTCCCGGAGCGGGCCGTCGTTGTCGATCCAGTGCAGGACGCAGGCGTGCGCGCCGCCCGCGGCGATCGTGTCGTAGCCGACGTCGTTGCCCTCCTGGCGGGCCCGCAGCGCGAACACCCCTTCGACGTGCCGCTCGCCCCGCGGCAGCCGTACGGCCTGCGGCAGCGACCGCACCACGTCCTCGAAGCCGCGGACCGTGGCGTCGACCGCGTGCTGGAGTTCGGCCACCTCCCACTCGTCCTTGATCATGCGCATCTCGGAGAGGAAGACCGCCAGTTCCGCGTCCGCCTCGGCCGCCCGCGGCACCCGGGCGTCCACCACCGGGTCCACCCCGCGCAGCACCCGCGTCGGCGCGGTGCCGCCGAGCGCCACCGGAAGCCGCTCGATGTCGGCGCACTCGATCTGGTAGAGGCGCTCGGCCTCCTCCAGGTCGGGGCGGCGGCCCACCCAGAACTCGCCGTACCGCCGGTCCCGGTAGAAGTCGCCGGTGGTCCGGGGCGACCGGGGCCGGATGAAGAGGGTCGCCGTCCCCGACGGGTCGATCACGAGCACGTCGTCGGGCTCCTGGTGCCCGGTGAGGTAGGCGAACGCGCTGTGCGCGCGGAACCGGTAGTCGCAGTCGTTGCTCCGGACCTTCAACCCGCCTGAGGGGACGACCAGCCGCTCACCCGGAAACCGGCTCGCCAGGACGGCCCGGCGTTTGGCAGTGTAGACACTGACCGGTTGCCGTTCGACGTCCGCCCGCCGAGTGTCGGCCCACCCCTGCGCCATGAAGTCGGCCAACGCCTCGGAAACGGGCAGGTCATAGCTGTTCTCATTCAGCTTCTTCGGCGACTCGGTCATCGGCGGCCTCTCATCCAGGCTCTGGAATGTGACATTCCACTCTAGAGCCAATCCCGGCACGTGATCCGCAGGCCCCTGCCAGCAGTGCGGGTACGGCCGCCGAGGCGGGGAGCACCGTCCGGACGCGAGTGCGGCGGCCCGGCCGCGCGGGGTCACAGAGCCGAGGGCCGCTCGCCGGTGAGGCCGCCGATCCGCTTGAGCTCCTCGAGGGCGTCGCCGAGGTAACGGACCAGGCTCCACAGCTCGGGGGTCGACTCCCGGCACGCCACGACGCCCACGTCCACCCGGTCCTCGCCGGAGAAGACGGTGATGTTGAGGCCGCCGGTCACATCGCTGATCACCGAGACCGGGTAGTGCGCGAGGACCCTGGCCCCGCCGATGTAGAGGGGGACCTGCGGCCCGGCCACGTTGGAGACGATCAGGTTCACCGGCGGTACGGCGGCGGCCGCGAGCCGCAGCGCCGTACGCATCGCCACTCCGGTGACGGCGGCGGGCAGGAGCTGCGCCAGGTCGGCGAGCCAGTTGGCCGGCGCGGTGGCGAAGCGGCGCTTGACCAGGTGCATCGTGTCCCGTACCGACTCAAGGCGGGCGACGGGGTCGGCGAGGTGGGTGGGGAGCGGGGTGAGCATCGCGGAGAGCCGGTTCCCGGGGGTCGCGTCTCCGGCCGTCTGCCGGGTGGAGACCGGCACGGCGGCGATCAGCGGCTCGCCGGGGACGGCGTCCTGGTCGCCCAGCCATTGCCGGAGCGCGCTCGCGCACAGGGCCATGACGACGTCGTTGACCGTGATGCCGAAGGCGTTCTTCACCTTCTTGACCTCGTCGAGGGGGAGGGTGCCGAACGCGAACCGGCGGTGGGCGCTGATCGGCCGGTTGAACGGGGTCTCGGGGACCGGCATGGGCGGCAGCTCGGGCACGCTCCGGTCGGTCCCGACGGCGATCTGCCGTACGGTCCGGCTGAGGTCGGCGAGCTCCCGCATCCCGGGGATCCGGCCGGCGAGGGGGATGGCGTCCAGGTCGGGCAGGAGCGCGCCGAGGGTTTTCAGGGTGCGGATCGGCTGTTTCAGGCTCCGGGTGAGGCCTTCGACGAGGGTGTCCACCGGGGACGGCACGGGTTCGGGTTGCCAGGGGTCCGGGTCGGGTGGGGGCGGCGAGCCGGGTGCGAGGTCGACGATGGCGGCCAGGATGTTGGCTCCGGTCACCCCGTCGACGACGGCGTGGTGCATCTTGCAGTAGAGGGCGACCCGTCCGGCGGAGAGCCCGTGGATGAGGTACATCTCCCACAGGGGCCGGCTCCGGTCCAGCGGGAGCCCGTGCAGCCAGGCCACCTGGTCGGCGAGGAGCCGGTCGCCCCCGTACGCGGGGAGCGCGATCTCGCGGACGTGGTTCTCCAGGTCGAAGTCGGGGTCTTCGATCCAGTACGGATAGTCCAGGTCGAACGGGACCTGGACCAGCCGGTGCCGGAGCGGGGGCGCAAGGTGGAGCCGGCCGCGCAACAGGGTGATCAGGTCGGTGCGGGTGAGGGTGCCGCTGGGTGTGGTGATGGGGTCGAGGACGGCCAGGACCGCCATGTGTGCGAGGTTGGTTTCGGTCTCGATGTTCAGAAACTGCGCATCCAGAGCGGTCATCTGGCGCATGGGTGGCGTCCCCCTTTCGAACGCTCTGAATGGCATGTCAATACATGAAGTATCTCGACCTTATTTCATTGGTATAAACAACTCGGCGCCGGGGTGATTTCTGTGGCACGACCGGGGCCCCAGTGCGCGTCGAGCCGTCCGGCTGAGGATGGGCGCGGTCGTCGTACAGCCTTGGTGGAGGTCGGGTGAACGAGCGCAGCGCACAGCGGACGTCGAAAGTGGCGACCCCATGACGGCGGAGGCCCGGTTCGCCCGCCCCCCGGCGGACCGCGACCGGGACCGGGAGGAGGAGCCGGGTACGGCCCGCGGGCGCCGGCTGCTCGTGGGGCTGGTGCGTGCCTGCCGGCCCCGGCAGTGGGTGAAGAACGGGCTGGTGTTCGTCGCCCCGGCGGTCGCGGGCGCGCTGACCCACGCCGGGGGCGCGGCTCGGGCGGCGGCGGCCTTCGCGGTGTTCTGCCTGGCGGCCGGCGGGGTCTACCTGCTCAACGACGCCCGTGACGTGGAGGCGGACCGGCGGCATCCCCGGAAGCGGTTCCGGCCGCTCGCGGCCGGGGTGGTACCCGTGCGCGCGGCGGTGGCGCTCGGGGTGGCGCTGATCCTCGCCTCCGGTGCGATCGCGGCCGCGGTGACCTGGCGGCTCGCGGTGGTGGTCGTGGTCTATCTCGTCCTCACCACGGCGTACACGCTCTGGCTGAAGCATCTGGCGATCCTCGATCTGGCGGCCGTGGCGGGCTGTCATGTGATCCGCGCGGTGGCCGGCGCGACCGCGGTCTCGGTGCCGGTGACGCCGTGGTTCCTGGCCGTGGTCTCGCTGGGGGCGCTCCTGCTGGTGACCGGCAAGCGGGAGGCGGAGCTGCGGGGGGAGTCGGGGAGCGCGGGGCGGGCCACGCTGGAGGTCTACTCGGCGAGCTATCTGGCGCAGGTCCGGGTGATGGTGTCCGGCGCGATGATCGTGACCTACTCCCTGTGGGCGGTGCAGACGGGGTCGGCGGCGATGTCGTTGCAGGCGGCGAGTGTGGTGCCGTTCGTGCTGGTGGTGCTCCGGCTCAATCTGCTGGTCCACGCGGGGGCGGGTGAGGAGCCGGAGGAGCTGGCCCTCCGGGACCGGCCTATTCAACTGCTTTGTCTGCTTCTTGTGGGATTTCACGCGCTCGGCGGCTACCTCGGCTGAGGCGAGGACGTAGAGTGGCTACATATAGGCCGTCTACATACGAGGGATGTTCCATGACCAGGCCGCGCAGACAGTTCCTCGCCCTCGCCGGAGGGCTGAGCCTGGCCGGAGCGGGCTTCTCCGGATGCTCGGACAACTCCGGCGGCCGTTCCGGCACCCGGCCGGGCGGTAGCACCGGGAGCGGGAGCGGAAGCCAGGAGGAGGACGAGGACAACGAGATGGGCGCGCTGGTCAAGAGCCGCACGGCGCTGCCCCGCCCTTTCCAGGTCCCGCTGCCGATCCCGCCCGTGCTCCGGCCGGTCCGCACCGACGGCACGACCGACCACTACGAGTTGACCCAGCAGGTGAAGGGGTCGAGGATCATCCCCGGCCACACCACCATGGTCTGGGGCTACAACGGCGTCTTCCCCGGGCCCACGATCGAGAGCCGCAGCGGGCGGACCACCGTGGTCCGGCACCGCAACACCCTGCCCCGGCCGGTCTCGGTGCACCTGCACGGCGGCCGGACCCCGGCCGAGCACGACGGATACCCGCTGGACCTGGTGGCGCCGGTGGGCGGCTCGATCCCCCGCGGGCACGGGCACGCCGCCATGACGCCGACCAGTGTCACCCAGGGCCAGAAGGACTACGTCTACCCGATGGACCAGCGGGCGGCGACCCTGTGGTACCACGACCACCGGATGGACTTCACCGGTCCCCAGGTCTACAAGGGCCTGGCCGGGTTCCACCTCGTCCGCGACGACGTCGAGGACGCCCTGCCGCTCCCCAAGGGCGACAAGGACATCCCGCTGATGATCGTCGATCGTTCCTTCGACGAGGACGGGCAGTTCCTCTACCCCTCCCTCGACCCCAAGCTCGCCTCCCGGCCCGGGGTCAAGCAGGGGTTCATGGACGGGGTCCTCGGTGACGTGGTCCTGGTGAACGGCGCCCCGTGGCCGGTGCTCGAGGTGGAGGCCACCCGCTACCGGTTCCGGCTGCTCAACGCCTCCAACGCGCGGATCTACCGGCTGACGCTGAGCCCCCAGCCCTCCGGAGGGGACGCCTTCGTCCAGATCGGCGGGGACGGCGGGCTGCTGGAGGCGCCGGTCCGCCACGACCAGGTGGAGCTCGCCCCCGGGGAGCGCTACGACGTGGTCGTCGACTTCTCCCGGTACCCGGTCGGCACGAAGGTCACGATGGGCAACTCCCTCGGCACCGGGGAGACGGTCCGGGTGATGCGGTTCGACGTGGCCCGCAAAGCCCGCGAGGAGAGCACCGTGCCGAGTCGGCTGTCCCGGATCGAGCGGCTGGACCCGGCCAAGGCGGTCACCCGGCGCAGGTTCGAGTTCGTCCGCGGCGACGTGGGCGGCATGCGCGGCTGGACGGTGAACGGGGAGGCGTTCCACCCCGACAAGGTGCTGGCCCGGCCGAAGCTGAACTCCGTCGAGGTGTGGGAGTTCCGGGCGAGCGCGATCAGCCACCCCGTCCACCTGCACCTGGCGCACTTCCAGGTGGTCTCCCGCCGCGGTCGCAGACCCGGCCCGTACGACTCGGGGTGGAAGGACACGCTCAACCTCAAGCAGAGCGACACCGCCGAGGTGGTGGTGCGGTTCACCGGGTACCGCGGCAGGTTCGTCTTCCACTGCCACAACCTGGAGCACGAGGACATGGCGATGATGGCGAACTTCGACGTGGTCTAAGGGCCTTTCAGCTGTCCTCGATCTGGGGTCGAGCCGGTGCCGTGACGATGACGGCACCGACATCGATCCCGCGATGGGAGACCGCATATGGAAGGTCCGCAGGGCCCGGCCAGACGGCCGGACGTGACGGTGGTCCTCGCCACCGGTGAGGGCGTCGACGTCCGCACCGAGGTGTGCGGGCGTTCGCTGATCCGGCACACGCTCGACACGGTGGCCGCGCCGGGACTGCCTCCCGTGGTCGTCCTCGTCTCCGACCCAGGCGTCGTCGACCACATCCGCGCGTCCCACCCACAGGCCGGGTTCGCCGATCCGCGCGGCGAGGGCGGCCTTTCCGGCGGAGTACGCCGGGGCCTGGCGAACCTCGGCCGCGACGACGCCGCGGGCGCCGTACGGGCTGAGAGCCTGGTCGCGCTGGTGGTCGACCCGGTGGCTCCCCTGCCCACCCGGCCGGGCCTGGAGCGGCTGGCGGAACGGCACGCGGCGTCGGACGGCGCGGTGAGCACGCTCGCCACCGGGGACGGGCATCTCCCCGTCGCCGGTGTCCTCGATCTGGCGGCGTTGCCGGATGCCGCGACGCCACCGGACCTCGCCGGGTTGGTCAAGGCCGCCACGGTGCAGGGGCCGGTCGGCGCGGGGGCGGTCGCCGAGCCGGAGTGGGCGCTCAGGGCCGACGACCCGGTGGAGCTCGCGGAGATCCGGCGGGTGATCCGGGACCGGATCGTGCGCCGCTGGATGCGGGCGGGGGTCGTGGTGGTCGATCCGGCCACCACCTGGATCGACGCCGAGGTCGTGCTGGAGCCGGGGGTGCGGATCCTGCGCAACGTCGAGCTGTCGGGGTCCACCCGGGTCGGCGCGGACTGCGTCCTGGGCCCGGACACCACCTTGGCCGACACCGTGGTGGGGCCGGGCAGCCGGGTGCGGCACTCGGTGTGCGAGCGGGCCGAGCTGGGGCCGGGGAACAACGTCGGCCCGTACTCCTACCTGCGGCCGGGGACCAGGACGGCGGCCGGGGTGACGATGGGGTCGTTCGTCCACATCAAGGAGACCGAGCTGGGGGAGGGCACGATGGTGCCGCACTTCGCCTTCCTCGGGGACGGGGTCATCGGGGCACGCTGCAACATCTCCGGCTTCACCGGTTTCGTGAACTGGGACGGCGTACGCAAGCACCGGACGGTGCTGGGGGACGACGTCCTGCTCGGCGCCGGCTCGGCGGTGGTCGCGCCGGTGGTCGTCGGCGCCGGTGCGTTCACCGCGGCGGGCACGATCGTCACCAAGGACGTGCCGCCGGGCGCGCTCGCGCTGACCCGGGTACGCCAGGAGCACATCGAGGGCTGGGCGGAGACGACCATGCCGGGGAGCCACGCGGCCGAGTCGGCGCGGCGGGCCAGAGCCCGGGACGCCGCGGCACGCGAGGCCGGGGGCGACGCGGGGAGGGAGGAGCGGTGACCGCGCAGAGCGTACTCGCGATCTTCGCGCATCCGGACGACGCCGAGCTGGCCTGCGGCGGCACCCTCACCGGGTTTCGTCACGCGGGCTACGACGTGCACATCCTGGCCATGACCGACGGCCGGAACAGCTCCTCGCCGTACGCCGCGGACCGGATCCGCGAGGCGTCGGCGTCGGCCGCGGTGATCGGGGCGAGCGTGACCGTGGAGGGCCTGCCGGACGGGGACGTCCGGGTGACCGGCTCGACCTACGCCGTGATCGAGGCGCATCTGCGCCGGGTGGCGCCCACCGTGGTCATCACGCACTTCGCCAGCCCGATGCTCATGGACGACCATCAGGACCACCAGGCCACCGGGTTGGTGGCGACGACCCTGGCCAAGCGGATGCCGTCCCCACAGCTGATCATGCAGGGGGAGCCGCCCGTGCTCAACGGAGGGTTCATCCCCAACCTCTACGTGGACGTCTCGGAGTTCATCGACAAGAAGATCGCCGCGGTGGCCCAGTACCAGTCCGAGGCGGGCAAGCCGTACATGCGCGAGGAGACCATCCGGGCCCGCGGCCAGTGGTGGGCGCGGCAGGCCGAGGTGCACGAGGCCTCCGCCGAGGTCTACTACGAGGCGTTCACCCTGGTGAAGTGCCGGTCGACCGATCCTCGGGTCCTGCTGGGCGGCAGTAGGACCGCCTTCCCCGCCCCGGTCTAGCCCGTCTCCAGAGAGCCACCAACGGCGGTCGCGACGATCGGCGTCGGCACCTGAGCAACCATGAGGAAGGAATCCCAAATGATCGCTGGAACCTTCGGCAGGCTGAAGGCCTGCGCCGCGGCGGCCGTACTCGCCGCAGGGGTGTTCGTCCCGGCGGGCACCGCGCAGGCCGCGGGCGACGATCGGCCCCCGGTCCTGGAGATCACGGTGGACGCCCAGGGGTTCACCTTCCCCGGGCCGAACCCCCGACCGGCCGGACCGGTGACGCTCAAGGTGAGCACGCCCGACCAGGAGGGCCGGTTCCTCGGGCTGGGGCAGCTCCGCAACGGCATCGGCCTGCAGGAAGCCATGGGCCTGTTCTGGAACAGCCAGTCACCCGATCCGGCCGTGGCCATCCCGGCGCTGCGCCGCCTCTACCGGGACGTCGAGTTCTTCGGCGGCGCCGGCGTGTTCCCGGCCACCAGCCCGCTCTCGGTGACGCTCAACCTGCGCCCGGGGACCTACTACGGCATGGAGGGGGCGACGATCCGGGAGCTCCAGGTGACCCGCCCGTACCACCACGTCCGCAAGCCGCGGGTGGACGGGGTCATCCGCATGGTGCGGTACGGGGACAAGACCCGCTTCGTCCTGCCGGCGCGGATGAAGGCGAAGGGGTCCTACCTGGTGGTCAACCAGACCGACCAGCCGCAGGAAGCCGTGTTCGTGCAGGTGCCGGAGGGGACGACCACAGCCGACGTGCAGGCTTTCCTCGACGCGGAGCGGAACGGGCAGAACCCGCCGCCGCTGCTCGGCACCCAGGTCGGCGGGCTGATGGCGATCTCGCCCGGGCACTCGGCGGTCCTGGAGTTCGACTTCCCCGCCGCGACGTACAGCATGCTGTCCTTCTACCGGAACCCCGACACCGCGGTGAAGCGCGCCTACGAGGGCATGCACCGCGTGACCAGGCTGGGCTGAGGGGCGCCGCGATGCGTGTGATGCTGGCCACCTGGGCCACCGCCTCCCACTACTTCTCCACGGTGATCCTGGCGTGGGCGCTGCGCGCGGCCGGGCACGAGGTGCGGGTCGTCGCCTCCCCCGGCGTCGAGGACGCGGTGCTCCGCTCGGGTCTTCCGCTGACCGTGATCGGCCCGCCGCTGGACCTGGCCTCGGTCTGGAAGGGGTTCGGGATGCTCCCGGACACCGGCGGCGACGCGGCGGCGCACGAGCGGGCGCGGTCGGCCCGGGCGCTGTCGATGTTCACCATGGGCGCGGAGCAGACGGTCGACGAACTGACGGGGTTCGCCCGGGCCTTCCGGCCGGACGTCGTCGTCTACGAGCCCCGGATGTACGCGGCGATCAAGGCGGCGCGGGAGGTGGGCGCCCCCGCCGTACGGCTCCTGCCCGGTCCGGACTACACCGGTACCCGGCGGGAGGCGGAGCGGGAGGCACTGGACGAGCTGTGGGAGCGGCTGAAGCTCGGTGACGCCGACCCGCTCGGGGATCTGACCCTCGACCCGTGCCCGCCCGGCCTCCAGGTCGACCTGCCGGTCGTCCGGCAGCGGATGCGGTTCGTCCCGTACAACGGGCCCGCGATCGTGCCCCCGTGGACGGCCGAGCCGCCGTCCGCGCGCCGGGTCTTCATCAGCCTGGGCACCCTGGTGGCCACGTTGACCGGGCAGATGTCCTACGTCCGCGACGTGATCGAGGCGGCGGCGAGCCTGGACGACGTGGAGGTGGTGCTGGGGGTGTTCGGCGACCAGACGGCGCTGCTCGGGCCGCTTGACCCCCGGGTGCGGGTGGTGGAGGACATGCCGCTCCACCTGCTGCTCCCGACCTGCTCGGCGGTCGTCCACCACGGCGGATCGGGCACCCTGCTCACCACGATGTCGGCGGGCGTGCCGCAGCTCGTGCTCTCCTCGGTGGGCGACACCCTGCTCAACGGCCGGCAGATCACCGCGAGCGGCGCGGGGCTGGCGACCGTGGGCCTGGCCGGGGCCGCCCCGGAGCGGATCCGGGAGGCCCTCGGCTCCCTGCTGGCGGAGCCGTCGTACGGGCTCGCCGCGCGGGCGCTCGCGGCGGAGAACACGGCGCAGCCCGCCGTGGGGGACGTGGTCCGCGAGCTGGAACGGCTGGCCGCGTCGTGACCGGGACCCGGACCGCGCTGGTCACCGGGGCTTCGGGTGGGCTCGGGGCGGCGTTCGCCGCCGAGCTCGCCGCCCGAGGGTACGCGCTGGTGCTGACGGCGCGCGGCCGGGACCGGCTGGAGGCGCTCGCCGCCGGGCTGCGGGAGCGGCACGGCGGCGAGGTGGCGGTGCTGCCCGCCGATCTGACCGAGCCGGCCGGGCTCGCCGCGGTGGAGGAGCGGCTGGCCGCCGGAACGGACCTGCTGGTCAACAATGCCGGGACCTTCGGCGGGGTGGCCCCGTTCGCCGTCGGCGCCGTCGCCGCGGAGGAGCACAAGATCGCCCTCAACGTCGTGGCGACCGTACGGCTCACGCGGGCCGCGCTGCCGCCGATGGTCGGGCGCGGCTCGGGCGGCATCCTCAACGTCTCCTCGGTCGCGGGGTTCCTGAACGCCCCCGGCGGCGCCGTGTACTGCGCGACGAAGGCGTTCGTCACCTCGTTCACCGAGACCGTCCGGGCGGAGACGACCGGGCTCGGCGTATCGGTCACCGTGCTCTGCCCCGGCGCGACCCGGACGGATGCGCGTCCGGGGCGGCGCAGCCGGCTCGGCCCGCTGCTCGACCCGGCTTTCGTGGTCCGCGCGGGGCTGGACGCGCTCGCCGCGGGCCGGCCGCTCTGCGTCCCGGGGCTGGAGTACAAGTCCCGGGTCCTGCTCGCCCGGCACATGCCCCGGGGACTCACCAGGACGATTTTCCATCGCGGCTGGGGCAGGTCCCAGGCGTCGGTCGCCAAGGAGGCGAATTCGTGAACGCACCCGTCGTCACCGGGATCGGCGTGGTGGCCCCCAACGGCCTCGACACCGAGGAGTACTGGTCGGCCACGCTGGCGGGCCGGAGCGGCATATCCGAGATCACCAGGTTCGACCCGGCGTCCTATCCGGTGCGGTTCG
The DNA here is from genome assembly GCF_025996515.1 of Rhizohabitans arisaemae. GTDB lineage: Bacteria > Actinomycetota > Actinomycetes > Streptosporangiales > Streptosporangiaceae > Rhizohabitans > Rhizohabitans arisaemae. The sequence goes on along the minus strand of NZ_BLRH01000009.1, from coordinate 659,131 downwards.
CCGGTGAGGCGACCGGCTTCGGCCTGGACCGGGTGCCGGGGCGGCTCGTGCCGCAGACCGACCACTGGACGCACATGGGGCTCGCCGCGGCCGAGGCGGCCCTCGACGACGCCGGGGTGGTGCCGGCCGAGCTGCCGGAGTACGAGATGGCGGTGGTGACCGCGAGCTCGTCGGGCGGGACCGAGTTCGGCCAGCGCGAGATCGAGCGGTTGTGGAGCAAGGGCCCCGGCTGGGTGGGTGCCTACCAGTCCATCGCGTGGTTCTACGCGGCGACCACGGGCCAGATCTCCATCCGGCACGGGATGCGCGGGCCGTGCGGGGTGATCGCCGCCGAGCAGGCGGGCTCGCTGGACGCCCTGGCCCAGGCGCGGCGGCTGATCGGGGCCGGGTCGGGGCTGGTGGTGGCGGGCGGCACGGACGCGTCGCTGTGCCCGTACGGCCTCACGGCGCAGCTGAGCAACGGCCTGCTCAGCCGGGAGGAGGAGCTCGGCCGCGCCTACGTCCCCTTCGACGAGGGGGCGTGCGGCTACCTGCCCGGGGAGGGCGGCGCGATGCTCATCGTGGAGGACGCGGAGCGGGCCGGTGCGAGAGGGGCGTCCCGCCCGTACGGCGAGATCGCCGGGCACGGCGCCACGTTCGACCCGCCCCCCGGGTCGGACCGCCCGCCGACCCTGCACCGGGCGGTGGGCAAGGCTCTCGCCGACGCGGGGGTGACACCCGCGGAGGTCGACGTGGTCTTCGCCGACGCGATGGGCGTCCCCGAGCCGGACCGGGTGGAGGCCGAGACGATCGCCGCGGTCTTCGGGCCGTACGGGGTCCCGGTGACCGCGCCCAAGACGATGACGGGCCGGCTCTACGCCGGGGCGGCGCTGGATGCGGCGACGGCGCTGCTGGCGATCCGGGACGGGGTGATCCCGCCGACGATCGGGGTACGGCGTCCCGCCCCCGGCCTGCTGATCGATCTGGTGACCGAGCCGCGCCGGCGCGCCGTACGGACGGCTCTGGTGATCGCCAGGGGGTTCGGCGGCTTCAACTCGGCGCTGGTGCTGCGCGCGTGTGAAGGAGGAAGGTCGTGACGTCCGGGGTTTCCGTGAGTGTGGCCCGGCTGGAGTCCCTGTTGAGCCGGGCGATCGCCGCCGAGACCGACGCCGCCGGCGTCGAGGTCGAGGCGACCTTCGCCGAGCTGGGACTCGACTCGCTGGGTGCGGTATCCGTCGCGAAATGTGTAGGAAAAGAGATTGGTGTGGAGATTGCACCAATATTGCTGTACGAGTTCCCGACGGTGAACGCGCTCGCCCGCCACCTCGCCGAAGAACTCCTCCCGTCCCGGGATTCGGGTTAGCGGCCTTTCGCAGGAGATTGCCGTTTAGGTAAGCCCAATAAGATATGCGAATGAGTCCGATAATCCGTTCGTCTTCTATCGTCGTGCCGATTGAGCGATGATGGGTCAAGGGAAGCTTGCGGGGGGTTCCGAAGGGAACGATGTGCGACTTCTTGAACGCGGCGGCCGGTGGAAGACGGGGGAGACGCGCGGATCCCACGTCACCCGATACATGTTCGAGCTGAACCATGCCCTGCGCGGGCCCGCCCGGGTCAAGAACGACATGCTCGACGAGCTGTACGACGGCTTGAACGACGAGGTCGAGGCCCACCGCGCGGCCGGGCTCCCGCACCGGGAGGCCGAACGGCTCGCGGTGGAGTCCTGCGGCAGCGTGCGGGAGGTCGCCCCCGATCTGCAGAAGGAGCTCAGCTTCGTCGACTGCCGGCGGACCGCCTGGCTCCTGTTCTTCCTCGTCGCCCTGCACATCCTCATCGCCGAGTTCGCCTGGCAGCAGGACCCGGTGGCGGCGGCCGACGGCGGGAACCGGCTCGGCGCGGGCTACCTCGTCTTCGCCGAGATCGTGGACTACTTCCAGTTCGTGGTGGTCGTCGTGGCGCTCGGCGCCGCCGTCGTGTTCGGCAAGGGCGGGCGCTACATCCGGATGACGGCGCGGATCTCCCGGTTCACCGGCGCCTTCACGCTCTTCGCGCTGCTGCTGAAGAGCGCGAGCGCCGTCATGCTGGTCTCCCTGGTGCCCGGCATGCTCCAAGGGCTCATGAGCCTGCCCGGCCTCGCCCAGCAGCTCATCCTCTGGGTGATCCCCACCTGCTACGTGATGCGCCTGGCCTGGCGCTGCCTCACCGTCCGGATGTTCCCCGTCACCGCCGCCCCGGTCCTCTGCACCGACTCCTGAACAGCTCTGCCCGCCCCCGGGAGAGCGGGGCTCTATGGGCGCTCTAGGCATCCATATGTAGCTTGCCGATAGGTAGTCTGCCTATGGATGACGGAGGAGTGGCATGCGATTAGGAGTGTGGCCGGATCGGGGCGGCAGGCGGGCCGCCGTGGTCGTGGCAGGGGCGCTGACCCTCGTGGCCGCCCTGGTCTCGGGTCCGGCGACGCCGACCCGGGCCGGAACGACCCAAGGGGCGGGCGCCGTCCCGGAGGACGCGCGGTCGTCGCGGACCGCGTCGCCGACCCCGCCCGGGATCCGGGCCGGTGACTGGCCGACCTGGCAGCAGAGCGCCAAGGGGAACCGGCACAACGCAGGCGAGCGGCGGATCACCCCGAAAACCGTCAAGAACCTCAAGCTCAAGTGGGCCTACGTCTTCGAGAACCACTACGGCAACATCGCGAGCCAGCCGGCGGTGGTCGGCGGGACCCTCTACGCGGGCGGCCCGGACTCCCGGTTCTACGCGCTCGACGCCAAGACCGGACGGCAGAAGTGGGTCTTCGACCTGCGCCCGCACGCCGGACCGGTGGCCCCGCCGGAAGGAGAGTTGATCGAGAAGAACCCGGTGCGGGACGGCCCCACGGTCGCCGGGGACAAGGTGTACTTCGGGGACTCCCGCGGCAATCTGTTCGCGCTCAACCGGTTCACCGGGCGGCTGGCGTGGATGACCGAGGTCGACGCGCATCCGGCGGCGCTGCTCACCGGATCCCCGCTGTACTTCGACGGACGCGTCTACATCGGGGTGTCGAGCTACGAGTACCTGCTCGCGGGCAACGACCAGTATCCCTGCTGCACCTTCAGCGGCAAGGTCGTCTCGGTGGACGCGGAGACCGGCAAGATCACGTGGACCTACCGGACGATGCCGGAGCCGAAACGGGACGGCACGTGGCCGAGCGGCGCGCCGAAGTACGTCTCCTCCGGCGGATCGGTCTGGTCCAGCCCCGCGATCGACCCGGTCACCCGCACCCTGTACGCGGGCTCGGGCAACAACTACAGCGGTGACCGCGGCTACTCCGACTCGATGCTCGCCCTCGACATCGACACCGGCAAACCCCGCTGGGTACGGCAGATGACGCATCCGGACACCTGGACCGTCCGCTGCCTCATGCCGATCCCGCCCGGCGGCTCCTGCCCGGGGCTGAACGACGAGCTCAAGGACGAGCTCGACTACGACGTCGGCTCGCCCGGCCTGTTCACCGTGAACGGCCGCACCCTCGTCGGCTTCGGGCAGAAATCCGGGATCTACCACGCGCTGGACGCCCGGACCGGCGAGATCGTCTGGCAGACCCAGCTGTCGGTCCAGGCGCACAACGAACCGTGGCGCGGTGTCGAATGGGGCGCCAGCCACGACGGCAAACGGATCTACGTGGCCACCTGGCGGCCCCACCCCACCGGCACCCTGCACGCGCTCGACCCGGCCACCGGGGCCATCCTGTGGAAGAACCCCCTGCCGGAGAACGCGTGCTCGACCGGCGGAGCGGCCAACCCGATCCGGATCACGCCGCCGGACGACCCGCCCAAGTGCGTGGCGGGTCTGAACGCGGCGGTCTCCAGCACCCCCGGCCTCGTCTACGAAGGCGGTGAGGACGGAAAGATGCGCATCTACTCGGCCAAGACCGGCAAGGTCGTGTGGACCTACGACGCGGTTCGCATGTTCCAGGGAGTGAACGGCCGATCCGGGCCCGGCGGCTCCATCTCCGGCAACGGCGGAGCGGTGATCTCGGACGGGATGCTCTACGTCAACGCCGGATACCAGATGCACCTCGGCATCCCCGGCCAGGTCATGCTCGCCTTCGGTCTCTGACCTGATCGGATACGGCCACTGCGGACGACGGGCCCGCGGGGGGACACCCACGCTCCCCGCGGGCCCCCGCGCTCCGGGCCCGGACGGCCGTACCGGAGCAGACCGGGAAGCGGCCCGGCTCACTCCAGCGGGACTCCAGTTCGGCGCCAGCCCGGTCTTCGACGATCGGGGGGTGAATCACAGACCAGACGGAAAACGGGTCCTCGTCACCGGGGGGACCCGGGGTATCGGGCGGGCGCTCGTCACCGCGTTCACGCAGGCCGGGGCGAAGGTCGTCACCTGCTACCACCGGGACGCGACGGCGGCGGAAGGGCTCGATCCCGCGCTCGTGGTCCGGGCCGACGTCACCGACCAGGCGGACGTACGGCGGCTCGCCGAAGAATGCGGGAAACACCTCGGCGGGCTCGACGTCGTGGTGAACAACGCGGGCGTGGACGGCGGCGCCCCGCTCGGGGAACTGCCCCTGGCGGAGTGGCGCCGGGTCGTCGACGTCGACCTCACCGCCTGCTTCCTCGTCCTGCGCGAAGTCTCCCCACTGCTCGCCGACGGCGCCTCAGTGATCAACATCGGCGCTTCGGGGGCGCTGCGCGGACGCCCGGGCGCGGCGCACCACGGCGCGGCGAAAGCGGCGCTCATCGGGCTCACCGCCTCCCTCGCCAAGGAGTACGGCGCCCGCGGGATCCGGGTGAACACCGTCGCCCCCGGTGTCGTCCCGGACGGGGACGGGCTCCCGCCGCAGGTACGCGACGGCCTGATCGCGCGGACCGCGCTGCGCAGGCTCGGCACCCCCGAGGACGTGGTCGGCCCGGTGCTCTTCCTCGCCGGGGACGCCGCGCGCTTCATCACCGGAACCACTCTGAACGTCGACGGAGGAATCTAATGGCATTCGCCGCTATCACCTACCGCGTCAAGCCGGGGCACGAGGAGGAGATCGCCGAGATCTTCGCCGGCTTCACCCGGGTGGACACCCCTCGGCTCACCGACGACGACGGGAACGAGGCCGGGCGGCTGCTCGGCACCGCCGTCTTCATCAAGGACGACGTCATGGTGCGGGTCATCCACTACGAGGGGGACTTTCCCTCCATCGCCAGGAAGATGGCGACCCAGAAGGGCGTGCACGTCATCGAGGAGAAGCTCGCCCCCTACCTCGCCGTGCAGCGGGACACCGGCAGCCCCGAGGCGTTCGGCGCCTACTTCCGGGACGCCACCATGCGCTGCGTCTCCCAGCTGTCCGCCGACACCCACCCGAACGGCTGACCGCGATGGAACAGCGACACAGGAAGCTCGCCGTCGTCGGGCTCGGCGGCATCGGCGGGGGAGTGGCCCGGCGGCTGCTCGACGCCGGATACCCGACCACCGTCTACAACCGCACCGCGGAGAAGGCGAAAAGCCTGGTCCAAGCCGGCGCGACCGGCGCGGCCACCGCCGAGGAGGCGGCCGCCAGCGCCGACGTGGTGCTGCTCAGCCTGAGCGACGAGGACGCCGTCGAGGAGATCCTGTTCGGGCGGATGGCGCGGGTCCTCAAACCCGGGACCGTGATCGTGGAACTCTCCACCGTCTCACCCACCTACGCGCGCCGCGCCGCGCAGCGGCTCGCCGCGATCGGCGTCCGCCGGGTCGAGGCCTGCGTCATCGGCAACCCGCAGATGGCCCGCCTCGGCGAACTCCGCATTTTCGCCGCCGGGGAGTCCGGCGACGTGGCCGACGTCGCGGACGTGCTCGCCGCGATGGGCCGGCACGGCACCCTGCACCTGGGCCCGACCGGCCGCGCCACCGCGATGAAACTCTCCTTCAACCTCCTGCTCGGCCTGCAGACCGCCGGCCTGGCCGAAGCCGTCGCCTACGCCGAGCAGGCCGGGATCGACCGTGAGCTGCTGCTCACCGCGGTGGAGAAGAGCGGCTGGCGGTCGCCCGTACTCAACTTCCGCGCCGAGTTCATGCGGACCCGCAGATACGAACCGGCCGGGTTCCGGGCCAGGCTCATGGCCAAAGACCTGGGGCTCGCCGTCGCCGACGCCGAACTCGGCGGGCTGAGCCTGCCGCTGACCGAGCGGGCCGCCCGCCGCTTCGGCGACGCGGTCGCCGCGGGCCGGGGCGACAAGGACGCCGCGGTCGTCGTCGAGATCCCCCCCGGGTCACCGCGATGACCGTGCAGACCGAACCCGCCCCCGAGTGGCTCCGCTGCGCCGGCTGCGGCGGAACCGTGTACGGGAAGCGGTACCGGCGTGACCTCAACGTGTGCCCCGACTGCGGGCTGCACGGTCGGCTCACCGCGCCGGAGCGGATCGAACGGCTCCTCGACGAGGGGGCGGTGCCGCTGACCGGCGGCGCCGCCGTCGCCGAGGATCCGCTCGCGTTCCTGGACCGGCGGCCGTACCCGGAGAGCCTGGCGGCGGCGCGGCGGGCCACCGGCCTGGAGGACGCGGTGGTCGGCGTCCGGGGGACCGTACACGGGCATCCGGTGGTCGCGGCGGTGATGGACTTCCGCTTCTTCGGCGGCAGCATGGGCAGCCTGGCCGGGGAGCGGCTCACCGAGGCGATGGAGACCTCGCTCCGGGAACGGATCCCGCTGCTGCTGGTGACCGCCTCGGGCGGCGCCCGGATGCAGGAGGGCGCGCTCGCCCTGCTGCAGATGGCCAAGACCAGCCAGGCGATGGGCCGCCTGGACGAGGCCGGGATCCTCACGATCTCGCTGATCACCGATCCGACGTACGGCGGCGTCGCCGCCTCGTTCGCCACCCTCTCCGACGTCATCCTGGCCGAGCCGGGCGCGCGGCTGGGTTTCGCCGGGCGGCGGGTGATCGAGCAGACGATCCGGCAGCGGCTGCCCGAGGGTTTCCAGACCGCCGAGTTCCTCGCCGCCCGCGGTCTCGTCGACGGGGTGGTGTCCCGGGGCGCGCTCCGCGGCACCCTGTCCCGGCTGCTCGCCGCGACGGTTCCGGCGACCCCGCCGGAACGGCCGTACACGCTGATCAGGACCGGTGACGAGCTGCCGCCCCGAGACGCCTGGGAGACGGTCCGGCTGGCCCGGCACGTCGACCGGCCGACGACCCTGGACTACATCGGCTACCTGCTGGAAGGCTTCCAGGAGCTGCACGGCGACCGGCTGGCGGCCGACTGCCCGGCGATCGTCGGCGGCCTCGGCCGGCTCGGCGGGGTGCCCGTCATGCTCATCGGGCACGAGAAGGGGCACCGTACGGCCGACCGGGCGAAACGGAACTTCGGCATGGCGACCCCTGCCGGATACCGCAAATCGGCACGGCTGATGCGGCTCGCCGCCAAACTCGGCGTCCCCGTCGTCACGCTGATCGACACCCCCGGCGCCTACCCCGGCATCGAGGCCGAGGAGAACGGGCAGGCCGTCGCGATCGCCGAGAGCATCCGGCTCATGTCGGCGCTGCCCGTACCCATCGTCTCGGTGATCACCGGCGAGGGCGGCAGCGGTGGCGCGCTCGCGCTCGGCGTCGCCGACCGGGTGCTGGCGCTCAGCGGCGCCGTCTACTCGGTGATCAGCCCCGAAGGCTGCGCGGCCATCCTGTGGAAGGACGCGGCCGCGGCCCCCCAGGCGGCCGGCGCGCTCCGCCTCACCACCCGCGACCTGCTCGCCCTCGGGGTGATCGACGCCGTCGTGCCCGAGCCGCCCGGCGGCGCCCACGAGGACCCCGGCGGTACGGCGGAGCTGCTCCGGGACGCGCTCATCGGAATCCTCGGCGAGCTCACGCCCCTGCGGGGGACCGAACTGGTCGAGGCACGCAGAGACAGGTTCCGCCGGTACGGCCTCGCACCGGCCTGATCTTTTGAGGAGGCGCGGTGGCCGCGCGATCGAAATGGTTCTCCACGCTCTTCCTGACCGACCTGTGGGAACGCTTCGGCTTCTACGGCCTGCTGGCGATCCTCGTCCTCTACGCGGCCGCCCCCGTCTCCGAAGGCGGCCTCGGCCTGCCGCGGGCCGAGGCCGCCGCCCTGCTCGGCGTCTACCTCGCGGTCACCTTCATGCTCTCCATGGCCGGGGGCTGGGCGGGGGACCGCCTGTTCGGGCCCCGCCTGGCCACCCTGTGGGGCGGGATCACGGTCACCCTCGGCTACACCCTCATGGCCCTGCCCACCACGGTGACCACCTTCCCCGGCCTGCTCGGCGTCTCGATCGGCACCGCGCTGATCAAGCCGAACATGACCACGATGCTCAACCTGCACTACGGCACCGACCGGGCCGGCCGCGAAGCCGGGATCTCCATGTTCTACGTCGGCATCCAGGTCAGCGCGCTCATCTCCCCGCTGGTTGTCGGCTTCCTCGGCGAACGCGTCGACTGGCACCTGGGCTTCGCGGCCGCCGCGTGCGCCATGGCTTTCGGGGTCCTCCAGTACTGGGCCGGGAGCCGTCACTTCGCCCCCGGCATCGGGCGGGTCGTCCGCCCCGCGACACCCCGGCAGCGGCGCGTCGCCGCCACGGCGGCCGTTCTCGGCCTTGTTCTGGTGGTGTCGGCCGGGATCGCCCTCACCGCCCAGCATGCCATCGTCCTGGTCGGGCTGATCTCGTTGATCGTGCCGTTCACGGCTTTCACGTTTGTGCGACGAGCTCAGGCTGAAACCGACCGCAGGCGGATCACCGTGTTCCTGTGGCTGCTGCTCGGCGCGAGCGTCTTCTGGATGATCGCCGGGCAGGACGGCTCACTGCTCAACCTGTTCGCCCTGCACTCCACCGAACGCGACCTGTTCGGCTTCGCCGTCCCCGCCAGCTGGCTCCAATCCGCCACCCCGCTGTTCATCCTGGCGATCGCCCCGATCTTCGCCCTCCGCTGGCGCCGGTACGGGGAACGGCTCGGTGTCCCCGCCAAGTTCGCCGCCGGACTCCTCCTCGTCGGCGCCAGCTTCCTGGTGATGGCCGGCGCGGCGGCGTTGGCGGCGGACGGGGCCAAGGTCTCCCCGCTCTGGCTGCTCACCGTCTACTTCATGCACGCCTGCGCCGAACTCATCATCGCCGCGGTCGGCATCAGCGCCGCCGCCGAAGTCGCCCCACCCGCCTACCAGGCTCAGATCATCGGCCTCTGGTGGCTGTTCTGCGCCCTCGGGGCCGGCCTGGCCAGCCAAGCCGTCCGGCTCACCACCGTCCTCCCCGACCAGGTCTACTACCTCGCCCTCGGCACCCTGGCCCTCGCCTTCGCGTTCGCCTTCATCGCCACCCGCCACCGCATCACCCGTGGCCTGACCCCGGCCCCCGATCCCCAAGGCCACGAAGCGACGCAGGCCGTCCGTCAGCTTTCGCACCCCGGCGCATGACGCCCACCGACGTACGGCGAAGCCCGCGATGCCGTACGGATTCCCCGGGACGCCGTCGCCGAGCTCCGGCCCGGCGTGATCGGGTACGGCCTCATCCTTCGTCGGCTCCGACGACTCGCACTGCGGGACGGTTGCCGGCTTAGGGGAGTGGGTGGCGTGTGGTTGGTACGGCGGTTCGCGATTGCACGGGCTCCTCGGGGCCGCCTGCGGAGGTACGGCCGACCGGGCTCGTCCGACCGCATCCTTCGCCGCCTCTGACAACTCGCCCCCAGGGGCGGTCTCCGGCTTTGGGGGGTTCCCGGTGGCGGCGGTCAGGCGGTCTCGGCTGCCGGGCGGCGGAGGAACACCAGGGCGAGAGCGGCGCCGACCAGGCAGACGATCCCCGCGGTGAGCATCGCCGTGTGGAGTCCGCCCAGCATGGTGGCCGTGGAGGTCGTCGTCCCGGAGAGGGCCTCGGTGCGCATGGTGGCGACGGCCGCCAGCCCTGCGGTTCCGACCCCGGCGACGAACTGCGGCAGCTGCGACAGTCCGGCGGCGACACCCTGCTCGTCGTCCCGCAGCCCCGACGTCATCGTGGTGATGAACGCGACCACGGTCAGCACATGCCCGAAACCCATGGCACCGGAGGTCGTCAGCAGCAGCGCCAAGCCGCCCTCCTCGGGCAGCAGGACCATCGCAGCGGTACTCAGCCCCTGCACCACCAGGCCGACGGTCATGGTGCCCACCGTGCCCCACATGGTGATCAGCCGGGCGGCGAGCATGCCGGCGATTAGCGCCATGACGCCTTCGGCGAGGAAACCCGCGCCGGTCGCCAGCGGTGAGTAGCGCAGGACATCCTGCATGTACAGGCTGAGCAGAACCGTGGTGCCGCCGCACATGCCGAGCGTGATGAACCCGATCAGCCCACCCCATTTCACCGTCGGCCGGTTCAGTACTCGGAGTGGGATCAGCGGAGCGGCATGCCGCCGCTCCACCTGCAGGAACACACCGACGCACACCACGGCCAGGGCCAGGGAGCCCAAGGTGACCGGGTTGCCCCACCCGGCCTCGGCACCGGTGGAGATCCCGTACACCAGGGCGAAGAGGCCGACACCGGACAGCAGGGCGCCCGGGATGTCGAGCCGGGCGGCCGAGCGCGTGCCGGTCCTGGGCAGCGTGATTGTGCCGAGCAGCACCAGTGCGCCGATGAAGACCAGGATGAGCATGGTCCAGCGCCAGTTCAGGCCACTGGTGATCACGCCGCCGCCGAGGGTGCCGAGCACGAACCCCAGCGACAGCACCGCGCCGTTGACGCCCAGCGCCTTCGTCCGCCGCGGCCCCTCCGGGAACACCGTCGTCATCAGCGCGATGGCGGTCGGTGCGATCATGGCGGCCGCCACGCCCTGACCGACCCGGGCCGCGATCAACATTGCCGGACCCGTCGCCAGCCCCGCGATCAGCGAGAACACGGTGAACAGGGCGACACCGGCGATGAACAGCCGACGTCGGCCGACGATATCGGCGACCCGGCTGAACAGGGGCAGCAGGCTCGCCGTCGGCAGCAGGCAGGCCGTGGCCACCCACTGCAGCGACCCGGTGCTCGCGAAACCCAGATCGCGCCCGATCTCCGGCAGCGCCACGGTCACGATCGAGAAGTCCAGGCCGGCCATGAACGTGGCGCCGCACAGTGTGGCCAGGATCAGCCACCCGCTGAGCCCGAGCCTGTTTCCGTCCGCGGGCCGGATATCGGTTGCGACCATGGGATACGCCTCACAAGGAATCGATGGACGTACGCGAGGTTGCGGCGCGTACGGCACCAACTGTGTGGCGTACGGCCGATGCCACCCAGCCCTCTGCCGGAGGTATCCCTGCCGTGCCTACACCTGACAGGTGCAGGAAGAATGTGATGAAACACGGCATTCTTGCTTCCATGGAGCGGCGTACCGAACTCGGTGAATTCCTGCGCACCCGGCGTGCCCGGTTACGGCCCGAAGACGTCGGCCTGCCCGACTACGGCAGCCGGCGGCGCGTCCCCGGCCTGCGCCGGGAAGAACTGGCCCACCTCGCCGGGGTCAGCGCCGGATACTACACACGCCTCGAACAAGGCCAGAGCCCCAACGCCTCCGACGCCGTACTCAACGCGATCGCGGCCGTTCTCCGGCTCGACGAAGCCGAACGGATCCACCTGCACAGCCTCGCCCGCCACCAGCAGAGAGCCCCTCGGCGCCCCCGCCCTGAACGGTTGCGCGCCGGGATACGGCTGGTGATCGACGCGTTCGGCGACACCCCCGCGGTGGCCCTCGGCAGAAGCTGCGACATTCTCGCCTGGAACCGTACGGCCCACGTGCTCCTCGCCGGGCACCTGCCGTACGAGGCTCCCGAACAGCCCCGCATGCGGCCCAACGTCGCGCGCCTGGTCTTCCTCGACCCGCACACCCGCGAGCTGTACCCCGACTGGCGGGGCAAAGCCCGCGACACCGTCGCCGACCTGCGGATCACCGCCGCCCGCCGCCCCGACGACCCCGAACTGACCGAACTCATCGGCGAACTCACCCTGAAAAGCCCCGAGTTCGCCGCGCTGTGGGCCGCCCACCCCGTCCACACCTGCGTCACCCACTACACCCGCGACTTCCAGCACCCGGTGGTGGGTGCCCTGACCCTGAACAACGAGATCATGGACCTGTCCGCCGACGAAGGCCAGCGCCTGGCGGTGTTCACCGCGACCCCGGACTCCCCGTCCGCGGCGGCTCTGCAACTCCTCGCCGACCTCAGCGCCGAGCAGCCCACCCTGCGGCGGGAACACTCCGCCCTGGACGAGTGCCGCTGACCCGCTCCGGCCACCAACGCCGACCACCCGTCCGGACCTGGTGTGTTCCAGGCACGATGCTTGCGCCAACTCATTCCTCACCGACGTCAGTGGCGAGGGTCGCGGTCGGGATCGTCGCCGTGGCGCGAACGGGGTCGGCGAACGGGTCGGTCGATCAGGGTGACGATCAGGTTCAGTACGGCGACCGCCAACGGAATCCACTCGGCGAACTCCTGCATCTCGGCATCTCCTCGGGGCAGGCCAGGCGATTGCCCGGCGAATACCCCAATGGCACGCCGGAGGGACGGGGTCCGGCAGCTGATCCGGACCAATCCGGAGAAGCTCATGCGTATGCCATCGAGGTAGGGCAGGCCGGTCCCCTAGCGGGTTGGTGACTCAACGGCCTGTCCGGAGGAGTCCGGCACCCCACCGGACACCGTCGGCCTGCCGCCATGGGCGGGCGCATCGATGGCCGCCACCGCGAAACCGCGCTCGGCCCCGAAGCGCGTGCCACGATGCCGGGGCTCTTCCGGTGTCGGCCGCCGCTGTGCCCTATGAGGGTGACCCCTTCGTGAATTTCTCCGACGCCTCCCTGCCGCCCGTACCCCGGGTCGCGCGTAGGGCACGTTCGCCCAGGGCTTGGATGTAGGCCACCAGTTCCGGCGGCTCGTGCACCTCGAACTCGGCGCCGAGCATCAACAGGCGGGACGCCGAGAACGGCACCGTGTCGGGGTGTCCTCGCAGCACGCACACGTCGGGGCCGAGTACTTCCACCTCCTCGGGGTTCGCGCCCAGCCGCCTCACCACCTCCTCGGCGGAAAGGTGCACGGTCACCGTGATCTCGGGGGTGGGCATCGACGAGTACATCTTCCGCCGTACGAACGCCGCCGCGTCGGGCTCCGGGGTGTCGCGCTCGGGGAAGCGGGCCCCGGTGAGGCGGGGTTCCTCGATCCGGTCGACCCGGAAGATCCGCCAGTCGTCGCGGTCGACGTCGAAGGCGAGGAGATACCAGAGCCGCCCGCTCGCCACCAGCCGGTACGGCTCGGCCAGGCGTCTGGACCGGGCCCCGTCCCAGCCCTGGTAAGCGAACCGCAGCCGCTCGCGGCCGGTTACCGCGCCGGCGATGAGGACGAGAGCCTCAGGGGCGACGCCGGGCCCCTCGGCCGTCGCCACCGACACCGTGGCCGCCCCCACGGACCTGACTCGCTGCCGCAGCCGGGCCGGCAACACCTGCTCAAGTTTGGCGAGCGCGCGTACGGAGGCGTCCTCGATGCCCTCGACGGGGCTGCCCGCCGCCGCGCGCAGCCCGACCGCGATGGCCACGGCCTCCTCGTCGTCGAGCAGCAGCGGCGGCATGGCTTTGCCCGCGACCAGCCGGTAGCCGCCCACGGCCCCCATGGTGGCCTCCACCGGGTAGCCGAGGTCGCGGAGGCGGTCGATGTCGCGGCGGATCGTGCGCGGGCTGACGCCCAGGCGCTGGGCGAGTTCGCTGCCGGGCCATTCGCGCGGGGTCTGCAGGAAGGACAGCAGCGCGAGCAGCCGGGCTGAGGTGTCACCACTCATGGTCCCATCATGCCTGGTTAACTAGGACAGGATCCGACCTACATGGTGCCTAGTGTCGGAGGCGACGCACCGCACATAGGCATCACCTGTGAGGACACCTGTGAACACCGACATCCGTCCCTTCCGCCTCGACATCCCCCAGACCGACCTGGACGACCTGCGCGAGCGGCTGAGCCGTACCCGCTGGCCCCACCAACTCCCCGGCGAGGGCTGGAGCCGCGGCGTGCCGGTCGCCTACCTCAAGGAACTGGCTGACTATTGGCGCGACGGCTACGACTGGCGGGCGCAGGAGGCGCGGCTGAACGAGTTCCCGCAGTTCATGACGGAGATCGACGGCCTGGATGTGCACTTCCTCCACGTGCGCTCCGCCGTACCGGACGCCCTGCCGCTGCTGCTCACCCATGGCTGGCCGAACTCGTTCGTCGAGTTCACCGAGCTCGTCGGCCGCCTCACCGCACCCGCCGACCCCGCACGGGCCTTCCATGTGATCGTGCCCTCCGTGCCGGGCTACGGCTTCTCCGAGCCTGCTCGCGAGGAGGGACTCACCGTCGCCGGCGTCGCCCGGATGTGGGCCGAGCTGATGCGCCGCCTCGGCTACGGGAAGTACGGCGTGCAGGGCGGTGACCTCGGCGCCTACGTCACCCCCGAGGTGGCGAAGGCCGACCCCGGGCACGTCGTCGGCGTGCACATCACCGGCGGCATCGGCTTTCCCACCGAGAAGGACGTGCCCGACCTCACGCCCGAGGAACTCCAGGTCTACGAGATGATGCAGCAGTGGATGGGCGGCGTCGACCACCACGCCCTCCTGCGGGCCGCGCCCCAGACCTTCTCCTACGGGTGGAACGACTCGCCGGTCGCGCAGCTCGCATGGATGATGCAGAAGTTCAGGGAGTTCTCGGTCACCGAGGACCTGCCGGAGGAGGTCATCGACCGGGACCTGATCCTGACCAACGTCATGATCTACTGGCTGACCGGCACCTCGGGCACCTCCTCCTGGCCGATGTTCAACTCCACCGAGTTCGGCTGGCCCGTCGGCCAGCCGGCGGTCCCGACCGGCGTCTACAGCGGCGAGGGCGCCATCCGCCGTCTCGCCGACCGCCACAACACCATCGTCCACTGGCCCGAGAGCAACCCCGGCAGCCACCACTTCCTCGCCATGTCGGACCCCGACGCCCTCGCGGCCGACATCGCGGACTTCTTCGCCAAGGTGAGGTGAGCGCCATTACGGGTGCAGGTCGCCCTGACCCCCGTTCCTCCGGAGATCAGGGCGACCTGTCGTTCACTTGACGGCCGTTGAGCTGCGACGTTCTCGCTAGTCGGCTGTACGGCGCGGCAGCCGTACGGAGACTCATGGCATGGCGGAGGGGTGGGGATCGGCAGCCGATCCGGACCAATAGGGAGAAGTCCATGCGTATGCCATCGAGGTGGGGCAAGCTGGGTCCGTAGTGGGTCGGTGACCGAACGGTGTGTCCGGAGGAGTCCGCCACTCCCACCGGACACCGTCGGCCTGTACCTGAAACGGAACGGTATGCATGCACCCACTTCACCCGCTTCGTCGTCCTCGGGCGTATCCGTATCCCCCGACCCGAGCCAGGTACACACCACGGCCGAGTTGACGGTGGCGCTTAGGGATTTGAAGGGCGGTCGTTCGTATGCGACTTTAGACAGGGCGGTACGGCCGGAGCGGCTGCCGAGCAGTACTCTGGCCGACCTGCTGAACATTGGCCGCTGCACCGTCGAGACGTTCGAGCTGTTCCTACGCGCCTGCGACGTCCCGCGCGACCAGTGGCAGTGCTGGCAGGCTGCCCGGGATCGAGCGTCGGTGGCTTCACCTGGGTTGAATGGATTGACCAGAGTCACCCAGACCGATCCACGGAGACTGGGCGTTCACGCCGCGATCGACGCCCCCGGAGCGGTCGGCGACCTGCCGGTCTACGTCCCACGGGACACCGACACCGATCCGCGCGGTGTCCGCGCCCTGATCAGCCGGGCCGCTGAGCGCGGCGGCATGGTCGTACTGGTCGGCGACTCGTCGGTGGGCAAGACTCGCAGCGCCTACGAGGCGATCCATGCGCTGCTGCCCGAGTGGTGGCTGCTGCACCCTGCCGACCCCACCCAGATCCGTCAGGCTGCAGCGACACCCCCGCCTCGGCTGGTGGTGTGGCTTGATGAGCTACAGAACCACTTCGGCGGGCAGAGTGGGCTTGACGCCCCCACCGTCCGGGCCCTCCTGCAGGCCGGTGCGGTGCTGGTCGCCACGCTCTGGCCCAACCGCCACGCCGCTTACACGGCCTTACCCGCAGTGGGCCAGGCAGATACGTATCGAACTGAACGAGAAGCACTGGGGTTGGCCGATGTCGTCCATCTGGGTTCGAGTCTCAGCCCGGCTGAACAGGGCCGAGCCCGTGCTGTGGCAGGCGGAGACCCGCGAATCGAACTGGCGCTGCAGTCAGGAGACTACGGAATGACCCAGGTCATCGCCGCAGCCCCGCAACTCGTCAGCCGCTGGCGTGGCGCCGACCCCTATGCCGCCGCTGTCCTCAACGCCGCAATCGACGCCACTCGCCTTGGCGTCGAGTCGCCGCTAAGCGCGGACCTTCTTCAGGCAGCGGCACCGGGATACTGCGATGCGCGACAGCGGGCATCCGCTCCGGCCAACTGGTTCGAGGCGGGGATGGCCTATGTCACCGAATTACTGCATGGTGCCACAGCGGCACTGGCCCCAGTCGCCGCCCCTGGTGCCATGGGGAAGACCGCCGGATATGTGGTTGCCGACTATCTCCGGCAGCATGCTGGACGTCAACGCCGAACCGTCAAAGTGCCCGCCACCGTTTGGCAAGCCTTGTGCGATTATCCGATCAGTCCCGCAGATCGATTTCGCACCGGTCGGGCCGCGATGGACAGGCTCCTGTACTGCTACGCCGAACCACTACTCATGCAGGCTCTCGATGCCGGTGCTGACTCTGCTGCTCTCCCGTTGACCGATCTACTGGAGGATCAGGGCCGGGTGGAAGAGGCGATCAAGGTTCTCCGGGTTCCTGCGAATCGCGGTGACCGGTTTGCAGCTGACAGGTTGGTGGATTTATTGGTGGGGCATGGCAGCGTGGAGGCAGCTATTGGATTTCTGCGGGTTCGTGCGGATTGTGGTGATGGATTCGCTGCATTGGGATTGGCATGGCTATTACAGGGGCAGGGGCAGATTGAGGAGGCTTTGAATATTCTACGAATTCTCGCGGATGGTGGAGACCGGTTTTCTGTTGATTTTTTGGCGGAGCTTCTATGGAAGCATGGTTTGGTGGATGAGTTGCGGGTTCGTGCGGACGCCGGTGACAAGTCGTCTGCTTTTCAGTTGGCAGATCAAGGGCTTGAGAAGGACAGAATGCAGGCCATGCGGGTTCTCGCGAATGATGGGCACGAGCCTGCCGCAGTGAGGTTGGCGGAGCTGTTGGTTGAGCATGACTTGGTGGATGAGTTGCGGGTTCGTGCGGATACTGGTGATAGGCCTGCTAAATTGCGATTGTCAAAGCTGTTGAGGAAGCATGGTTTGGCGGATGAGTTGCGGGTTCGTGCGGATCGTGGTGATGGGCCTGCTGCTGCTCAATTGGCGGAGCTGTTGGTTGAGCATGGCTTAGTGGGTGAGCTGCGGGTTCGTTCGGATGCTGGGAACGTGTTTGCGGCTTGGCAGTTGGCGGAGCTATTGGTGGAGCAGGGTCGAACAGATGAGGCTATTGAGGTCTGGAGAGTACATGCGGATGTCGGCGAGGGGCTTGCGGTTGAGCGGTTGGCGGACCTGCTGAGGGAGCAGGGGCGGGAAGATGAGCTGCGAGCTTGTACCGAGATCGGCTACCGGCACGCTGCCGGTGAGTTGATCAACCTTATGGAGGATCAAGGGCGGGTGGAGGAAGTGGAGCGGCTTCGGCGGTTCGGGCTTTCGTTGGAGGAGTAAGGACTGGGTGGTTCACGGGAATTACTCGGGTGGTATAGAGCGCTGCGGTGGTTCTTTCGGCGCTAGATCGTGAAGGCGGCTGGGCAGACTAATGGCCGTGTAGGAAGTTCCCTTGGTGGGCGATGTTCTTGTAGTCATCAAAATCGGGCGTGGGGAAATGGCTTAGAAGAGTAGCGTTCTCCGTCTAGCGGTGAGGGAATTGTCTAATCATTCATCCGCTAGATGGCGTGTGGCACTCATATGGGTTCTGTGAGCCTTGGTGGGATTTGTATCGTTATCAGGCTGGCGTTTTGGTAAGTGGTTTGTTGGGGTGCGGATTCGGCTCGGGAATTGTCGGTGGCGGGTGGCAGGGTGGGTGTCGTGAGCGTTCCCGTGACCCAGCAGGTGCCCGCCGGGCTGGCGCAGATGCCGCCCGGCCCGGAGCTCGCCCTGGTGCTGTCGCGGATCGACGAGGCCGCGGTGTCGGCGGCGGACGCGGTCGAGGTGCTGAAGGCCTGGCACCGGCAGCGCGCCCACGACGAGGCGCGCTTCATGGCCGTGACGGTGGAGGTGGGTCTGCGTTCCCCCGGCCCGGATTCGCGGGTGTGCCGGATGGAGGCGCCGGACGAGTTCTCCGCCGACGAGCTTCGCCCGGCGCTGGCCTGGTCCCGCGGCCGGGCCTCGTCCCGTCTTTCCGAGGCGTGGGATCTGATGTCGCGGCTGCCGATGGTGCACGCGGCGCTGGAGCGGGGTGTGATCGACGAGGTCAAGGCCCGGGCGTTCGCCTCCTGGACGCGGGGGCTGACCGTCGATCAGGCCCGGTCGGTGTGCGGGCGGCTGCTGGCGGTGGCCGGGGTGCTTACGGTGGGCGAGCTGATCGAGGCGATCAGGCGGGCCGCGCTGATGATCGATCCGGGGTGGGCGGACCGCCGGTACGCGGCGGGGGTGCGGGAGCGCCGGGTGGTGGGGTCGCGCAACCCGGACGGGACGGCGAACCTTTCGGGGCTGGACCAGCCGCTGGACCGGGTGGCCGCCGCCTGCAACCGGGTGGACGCGCTGGCACGCCGGGCGAAGGCGGCGGGGGACCGCCGGCTGACCCGGCACGTCCGGTCCGAGCTGTTCCTGGGCCTGTTGGACGGGGGTTTCCAGGGTTGGACCGAGGAGGAGATCGTCGCCTTCCTGGTCGGCCAGTCCCGGGCCGCTCGGATGGAGGCCGAAGGCGGTGCAGGGCCGGAGTCCGCGCCGCTCCTTGGGGCGGACTCGCCGTCAGGTGGAGGTGGTGCTCGTCGGTGGCCTGATGCCGGGGGGCTGGACCGGCCGGAGCCCGGTGGGGTCTCCGGAGCGCCCGCAAGGTCGGATGGTCTGAACGCATCTGAGGTCTCGGGTGGAGTCGGCGGGCAGGGTGCATCCGGTCTGAACGGGTTCGAAGCAGGTACGGGCGACGCCCGGGGCAACCGCCGTGCGGTGGTTGTCGGGAAGGGCGGTTCAGCCGGCCACGATGATGCCGGAGGGCGCGACGGTTCGAGGTCGCCGGCGGGAGCACGAGGAACGCTCGATTCCCAGTCAGGTGTGACTCGGGGAGGCCGCGGTTCCGGCCCTGTTGAATCGGCCGACAGGGGAACCGAACCCGGAGACGGTACGGGCGTGGCCCTGGTTGAGCCGGGTGGTGTCCACCTGGACGCGGGCAGGGGGAAGCACGGTGGTGCTGAACTCGGCATCGTTGCTCGGAGGGACTCACTCTCGGGGGATGGTGGGGAGCGACGTCACGAGGGTGCCGGTGAGTCGGCTTGGCTGGGTGAAGCCGGATCGTCGAGCATGACTGAAGGGGTAAGGAGCCCAGGTGAAGTTCCCCGGGCCGAGGTCCCCGGCGATATCGCCACCGCTGGTCGGCAGGCTGGTGAGAGCGGACCAGCCACCGGCGGTCAAAGCGGGAGTCCACAGCGGTGGGCGGCGGGTGAACTCCGGGTCGAGGTGACCACGCTGCTTGGTTTGGACGAGCATCCGGGTGAGCTGGCCGGGTGGGGGCCGATTTCTCCGGGGCTGGCTCGGCAAATCGCCCATCGGCAAGGCGACGCCATTTGGCGGTGGGTGCTCACCGACGAGGAAGGCCGCCTGGCCGGCTGCGGGGTCACCCGTCACCGCCCCGCGGCCGGTGGCGAGGGGCAGTCCGTACCTGCGAACGGCATAAGCGCCGACATCGCAAGACGGATCGACGACAAGTCTCGTCAGACTTTGATCGGAACCTCTGCGGCGAGTGCCGGAGCATGCACCTCTGAAGCCGTGCCCGTTTCTGGGGCTGAGCGGCGAACAGAACGGCCTGATGCTGGGAGCACAGCTCTGAACAGCTTGGACGGTGGGAAGCGGAAGGAGACCGGCGCTGCGGTCAAGGGTCCGGCGGACAACGCAGCCCGATCCGAAACAAAGATCACGAACTCCGTCAGAGCCCGGGGCATCGTCGAGATCCAGATCGCTGCGGCCGACCTGCCCCGGCTCACCGGCCTGCCCGGGCTCCCGGACGGCTGGCGAAAGATCCTCGGCGACATCGCGCGCCGGGTCTCCAACCGCACGAACTCCCCGCCGGGTAGCCAGGCTCCTGGAAACCAGGACCCGAAACGCGGTCCCACCCCCAAGGAGCCCGGCAAGCCACCGGCCGCCGCGCACCGCTTGGACGATCGCCCCGGCACAGCTGACCCCGGTGACGATCTCGGGCGCAGGCTCCCCGGTGCCGCGCTGCGCCGTTACGTCCAGGTGCGTGACCGGGTCTGTACCGCGCCCGGCTGTCAGGTTCCGGCATCGCGCACCGACCAGGACCACATCCGCGAGTGGGGTAAGGACGGGCCGACCGTCGCCGCCAACCTGCACAGCGTCTGCCGCCACGACCACCGGCTCCGCCACGAGGGAGGCTGGCGGGTCGCGATGACCCCGGCCGGCGCCGTCGTCTGGATCACCCGCCTGAGCCAGGTCTGCCCGGTCTCCCCGCCGCCGGCCGTGGTCCCGCTCCCCGACCCTGCACCCTGTAGGGCCGACCCACCGGACTATCCGATTCGGGACGATGACACCCCGACCTTCACCTCCTTCGCAGCGCATCGGGGCTCTGCGGCTGCTGGGGCGTCGTGGCTTACATCGGCGGATGGCGTCGGCGTTGACGACCTGGAGATACCACCCTTCTAGGGCATGTATCGGGAGTGGATCCGCGACATGAGGCGATCTTGATTCGGCATACGCCGATGGATCACACCGGGGCGCCGTGGCGGGACGTGGTACAGACCCCTGAGGCTTGGTGTACGCGCCAGGCGACCTCAGCACCGAGCGGGACGGCCACGCCTCGGGTACTCGGTCGCGGCTGTCGACGAGTGGCTACGACGCGCAGGTCACCGCTGTGGCAAGGCAGTTCATAGCGGCTGACCCAGGGTTCCGGCGCTTGCTGCGACACACCTGATCATGAAGAACGTGCTGGCGGGCGGGGGAGGTGGAGTGATTGCGGCGGTTTGGGCTGTCGCTGGAGGAGCGACGGAGCAGCGGTCCACGGCGCTGACCAGGACACCGTGGACCGCTATGAGTGTTGTGCTCGCGTGCTGGACCGACTACCGAAGGGATCCCGCCTGGCCGCGGGGCGGCAGCCCTACCGGGCCTCACCGCGATGTAAGCGGTGACCGGTTGGGTGGGCGCGGTCGTCGTACAGGGTGCCGGGGTCAGACCGGGTGGGTGAGGCGGTCGGATTCCATAAGGGCGAGGTAGCCGTCTTCGAGGCCCGGGTCGGTGGGGCGGGCGGTGGGGTCGGGTGGGGAGGCGGCGATCACACGGTAGCGGACGCCGGTGCCTTCGGGGAGGGCGGAGACGACCCTGCCCCAGGTGGGGGCGGGACCGGAGGTGGTCACCGTCCAGACCTGGTGGGCGGCGCGGGAGACAAGCGCGCCGACGTCGCCGTGGAAGACGAGGCGACCCTTGGCGAGTACGGCGAGGGATCGGCAGGTTTGGGCGACGTCGTCGACGATGTGGGTGCTGAGCAGGACGGTACGGTCGCCGGCGAGCTGGGAGAGAAGGTTGCGGAACCGGATGCGTTCCTCGGGGTCGAGGCCGGTGGTGGGTTCGTCGACGACGAGGAGCCGGGGGTCGGTGAGGAGGGCTTGGGCGATGCCGACCCGCTGGACCATACCGCCGGAGAACCCTTTGAGTTTGCGGTCGGCTTCCTCGGTCAACGCGACGACTTCGAGGAGTTCGTTGATTCTGCGGCGGCGTTCGGTGCGGGAGTCGAGGCCTTTGAGCAGGGCGATGTAGTCGAGGAAACGGCGTGCGGTGAGGTCGGGGTAGACGCCGAGGTTTTGCGGAAGGTAGCCGAGGGTCCGCTGGACGGCGAGCTTACCTTCGCCGCTGGCGATGTCGTGCCCGCCGATTCGGACGGTGCCGGAGGTGGGCTTGATGAGTCCGACGAGGATGCGCATCAGGGTGGTTTTGCCGGCCCCGTTGGAGCCGAGTAGTCCGTACATGCCGGTGGGGATGTCGAGGTTGAGCCCCCTCAGCGCGTGAACGTTGCCCTTGTAGGTTTTCGTCAGGTCGGTGAGTTCGATGCGCATGTCAGGTTGCTTTCCGGGCGAGATGGAGTCGGGCGAGGGCGAGTACGGCTACCGCGAGCGCGAGCATGGTGCCGAGCCACAGGAAGGCGACGGTGGGGCTCGCCACGGGGCGGAGGAAGTTGAGCGCCGCGCCGGGGTAGGGGCCGTAGGGGATCACGTTCGGGTCCCGCTCCGGACTCAGGAGGCCGAACTCCATGTAGCCGCCGGTGGCGTCGAAGATGGAACCGGAGATGGTCGGCATCATGGCCGGATAGATGAGGTTGCCCCAGAACCAGTAGACGACGAAGAGGACCCGGAAGATCATCGGCGAAATGAGCAGTGGCCCCGTGAGGGTGAGCGCGCCGATGAAGATCAATCCTGGCGTGATGGTGAGGAGGAAGGTCGTCGAAGCCCAGCCGAGTGCGGTCGGCTCCCCTTCGGCAACGGCGAAGACGATCGCACGGCCGAAGAAGACGAGTGCGATGGGCGCCGCGGTGGCGGCGCAGACACCGAGGTACTTGCCGATGAGCCGGCTGCCTTGCCCGGTGGGGGTGGTGTCCAGGACGCCCGCGACGCCGAGGCGGGTGTCCCGGACGAGGCGATCGGCGACCATGCATCCGTAGGCGACGGGCATGAGCGCGCCGACCATGGTGCCGAGCGCCAGCATCGCCGTCTTCGGCTCGCCTTCGACCCCCCTCCCCAGGTAAAGGGTGAAGAAGCTCCGGTCGACGGCGACATACACGGTGAACACCAGAGCGTAGACGACCCACATGGCCCGGCTCCGCAGCTGCATGTGGAACTCGTACCGCATGGTCGCGATCATTCGGACCCACCGCCCTTGACCCACTCGGTGTCGCCGAGGAGGTACCACGCAACAGCCAGAAGCGGCAGCGCGGTGGCCAGCAGGGTGAAGCGGTTCCACAGCCAATCCTCGGGCACCGTGCCCCGTGTGGTGTCGAAAAGATAGAGCAGTCGGGTCACATGGTTCTCCTGGAGGATCGCGGTGGTCAGCTGCTGGAGGCCCCAGACGAACGCGACCACGGTGGTGGCGCCGGCCGTGCTCCGCAGGACGGCCGCGGCGAACAGGCCGAGGGCGGCCAGCCAGAGTGTGGGGGCGAGCCAGGTGAGCTGCCCGGTGAGACTCGCCGGGTAGTCGGGCGACAGGTTCCGCCACCCTGCGGCGAGCAGCACCGCCGAACAGATCAGGGATGAACCGGCAACGGCGCCGAACGCGACGGTCAGCCGGCGTAGCACGGTCCCGCGGTATCGCCTGGGGAAGGTGAGCTGGAGTTCCAGCGCCCGGTCCTGGCCGAGCAGCGACGCCGCGGCCATCCCCGCCACCAGGGGGATCCCCATCTCCACGGCACCCAGGAGAAACCACTCGGTGACGCCGTCCCGGGTGCCGAGCTCGGTGCTGAAGACGGCGAACAGGCTGGTGAGCGTGGCGAGGATCGGGGCCGCCAGCAGCGCCGCGGGACCGGCCCGGCGGAGCTCGTGCGACCAGAGCGCGAGAGGTTTCATGATCGGTGAGTAGCGCGCCGACGTCGGATCGGTTCACCTCGGCCCGCGGCGATGATCGCCGCGGTGGTGAGAATGAGGGCGAGCGCGATCGTATGGGGGTCGGTCGTCCACAGGGTACGGATGCCATCAGGGACTGGCAGCTCCGTAAATGTCAGGACATAGCACCCCCACACCGCGACGGCGACGCTGATCGCACCCTCCGGATTCCACCACACCGAAAGCAGCAGACTCAGCCCCGCGAGGGCCGCCATCGGGCCGAACCAGGTTCCCACCAGCGGCCCCAAGTCGGCCACACCGAACCCGGACAGGACCATCGAGGCGAGCAGCGCGAGGACGAAGTCGTACCCGAACACCAGGGCGACCCGCGCCAGCAGGAGCACCCTGGGCGAGGTCGGCGTGACGGCGACCAGCTCGAACGCCGCATCCCGCTCCGGCCCGTAGGAACCGGCGATTCCGGTCGCGGCCAGGAGCGGGACAAGGAATGCCAGAACCAACTCGGTGTGCTCCTGGCTCGCCAGGACGAACACCACGCCCGTCACCATGATCAGCGCGGAGACCGGCCAGAACGCCGGGCGACGGTTCCTGGCTTCCGTGACCAGTAGGGCCAACGCCCGGTACGGCCATGGTCCGATTCTCGGCGGACCGTCGCTTAGGGCCGACCTCAGCAACACCGTACGGACCAGATCCGGGCCGGGTGCCGGCGGAATCCCGTCCCTGATTCCCGAAATTTCATGCCATTCGTTCATCTAGGCACCCCCTCAGCGTGGCGCGGGCATGATGCAGCCGGCTCTTGACCGTCCCGACCGGGATCCCGAGCACCTCGGCGATCTCCTGGTGACTCAGATCGTTGAGGAACGCGAGCACGACGACTTCCCGCTGCGGCAGCGGCAGCCGTACCAGCGCCGCCTGCACCCGATCCCCGGACACCGCCAGCTCCTCCGGCCCCGGCATCGGATCGAGATCGTCGTACGGCTCCGCCGCCACCGGCGGCGGCACCCCGCGCAACCGGTTGTGTGCCTGCCGCCGCGCCACCCCGAACAGCCAGGTACTCACGCTCGACCGCTTCTGAAAACTCCCCGCGGACCGCCACACCGCGAGCAGCGTGTCCTGCAAGATCTCCTCAGCGGTGCCGCGATCGCCGGACAAGCGGAACAGGAACGAGAAGAGCGGCCCGCCGTACCGTGCGTAGATCTCGTTCAGCGCGGTCGTGTCCCCCTGGGCCACGCGCGCGAGAAGCGACCCGTCGTCCTCCCGCGCCCGCCGCCGCACCCCGCCTCCCGCGTCCATGCCAGGTAGGTAGCGTCGTACGCCCTCCGGGGTTCAAACAAGTCGGGACGATGTGGGGTGGATCGCATTCTCTACGGGGAGGGCGCGTCGTCTGGGGGGTTCGTCTTGCGGGACCGTCCGTGTCTGTGCTCCTGCGAAATCCAGGCCTTTCCTCTGCGGCGATCCCTTCAAGAACATGCAGCGTGTCACGAATGCCTGCGAAGTCCGGCGTCACCTCGACTGAACCGCTCCGGCCTTCTTGGAGGTCCCAAAGCCAGCATGATCGTGATAGGGGAAGGGAGAATCACACGCGATGCCGGCACCCGGAAAGTACTCGCAGGAACTGCGTGAGCGCTGGAGTGGGAGGCGGCTGAACTGCGGCGGGCACCAAGTCAGCCGCCAACGAATGTTGTCGACTGCCGCACACGATGCGGCCGATGCCGGAACTCGGAAAGGGATCTGTGTTGAGACCCGCGGTAGGGGCACCACTAAGCCGGTGCGAGCAGTGCGGTGGATACGCCTACGGCGGGGCGCCGTCGTGTCCTGCGTGCCGGGACCTGGTGGACGGCATCGTGGAGGCGGAATGGCGATCCTTCCTACGCAGCTGGGATGTCGGTGGCGACCAGGAAACCATCCTCGCCGAACTGGTCGTGGATGAACCAAACCGACACGATTGGCGCGTGGTGGACGCGGCGCTGGACCGGCTGGTCTGCCCCGACTGCGGTGACCGGCTCAGCCGCGGCCCCACCGACTGCGCCGCCTGCAACCTGGCCCACGGCTTCCGCTACGTGGCGATCGAGACCGACCGGCCCGGTGTCCCGCCGGGCAACGAGCACGCGATCCGCGTCAACGTCTCGGTCGTTCGTCGGCCACAGATCACCTCGGAACAGGAAGTCCTCGCACGGCGCCTCGCGCTGCCCTTCTTCCTGATAGGACTCCTCCCGACCAGGCAGGAGGCCCAGCGGATGAGCGCGTTGATCAAGAGGAGCGCCCCGGGACAGGTTCGGCTTATTGAGCAGGCCATGGAGGAACTGTTCCTTGGCTGATTTGCCGAGTATGCCGCCTTGCCACGACGCGGTGGTTGTCCTACGACCGCTCGTGATACGTGTCATGTTCGAAAGCGAGTGAGGTGACGAGCACCGCCGGGGGTCAGCCTGGACCACCCACCGGCCGTTACTTCATCCCGTCCGGGTGAACTCCTAGCCCGGCTGCTTGATGCTTTCGATGATGCGGGCGAAGCCTTCCTTTCCGTGGCCCGCGTCGATCTGCCGCTGGATGAGCCGTTGCACCATTGAGACCACCTCGGTGCCGATGCCCTGGGCGGAACTGGCGGTCAGGAGGCCGTCGAGGTTGGAGAACTCCAGGCTCTGCTGCCCTTCGACGGTGTAGTCCCCGCCGTCGATGACCGCGGCGAACCCTTCGAAGGCGCCGGTCATGGCGGTCAGCCACGGTGCTGCCATGGTCGCGAACTCGCCCGCCGTCACGCCGGCCGGTGAGACCATGGCGGCGCCGTGCATGAATCCGGCGAACATCACGTACATGCCCGCGAGCAGGGCGAGGTCGTACAGAGACGCCAACCCGGCGTCCTCCCCGAAGTAGGTGGAGGTTCCCCACTGATCGAGGAGCGGCTTGTACCGATCGAAGACATCGGCCGATCCGCTGTAGAGGATCGACGCCCCAGGCCGGCCGATCATGTTCGGTACGGCCATGATGCCGCCGTCCAGGTACGCGACCCCGGCCTGGGCGGCCCAGGCGGCCAACTCTCGTGACTGAGCCGGAGACGTCGTGGTCACGTTGATCAGGGTCCGTCCGGCCAGTTCGGTGGAGAGCGGATCGAGCACCTCGTGGACCGAGGTGTGGTCCAGCAGGCATACGATCACCAGCCCGCCGGACCGGACCGCGTCACCGGCCGTCGCGGCGGCCTTGGCACCCTGCGCGACGAGGTCGTCCGCCTTCCCCGGTGTGCGGTTCCAGACCGTTGTCGTATATCCGGCTCTCACCAGGGCGCCTGCGAGGGCGCCACCCATCGCCCCCAGCCCGAGCACGCTCACCTGGACGTTGTTGTCGGTTGTCATTGTTGGGTTCCCCCTTGTGTCCATCGTTCGCCTGAATCCTCTCTGCTGCCCCTAAAGTTGACTAGTACGGACTAATTAGTCAGGTACTTACCTGTGGGTAAGTAAGCTTTGGAGGGGCGGATGGCGAAGTCAGCGCGACGTGGTCCCTACTTCTGCGGCATCGACGCGGCGATGGACGTGGTCACCGGCAAGTGGAAGTCGCTGATCCTCTGGGAGCTGCACCACCACGGGACCCGCCGGTTCGCCGAACTCCGACGCGGTCTGCCGGGGGTCAGCGAGAAGATGCTGATCCAGCATCTGCGGGAGATGGAGGAAGACGGGCTCGTGCATCGTGAGGTGTACCGCGAGGTGCCGCCGAAGGTCGAGTACTCCCTGACGGAGTACGGCGTTTCACTCAACGCGGTCTTGGCACCCTTGGGGGAATGGGGCACCGAGCGGATGCGGCGGATCGGGGCCGAGAAGGTCTCCGTCAACGCTGTCACGACATAGCGGCGACGACAGCGGGCGGGGCCGACCGGATCGTCGACGGGGCGCGCTGCGGACGCAGCACCACGAACCGGTCCCACAGTCCTGATGGCAGAACATATGGGCCTGTCGGCCGTACGGCATCAGCGAAGACGGGCCGCTCTCAAGAGCGGCCCGTCTGCCGATAGGCGATCTATGTGGTTGTTCACGGGTGTACGGGTCAGCGGCGGGGGCGGGCTCGGGTGAAGAAGATGTCCTGCTTGTTGTCGGCTTCGTCGGTGGTGGCGGTGAAGGCGGCCACGAAGTCGGTGGGGGTGTGGGTGAGGGAGTAGTAGCCGCCGAGGTAGGGGCCGCCGTACCACTGGATGGCGCGTTCGAGGTCGAAGGAGCCGGCCAGGTGCTGTTCCCGCCAGCCGGTGCGGGAGGTGGCGCAGTTCCGGCCTCGGCAGGTTGCCATCCACAGGTTGGTGGGGGTGCCGGCTTCGGGGGTGTTTTTGCGGAAGTCGAAGTAGGTGACGGCGACGGTGCCGTCGCGGCCCACGTCGACTTGGGGGAGGATGGCCTGGCCGTTGCCGCCCTTGGGGCTGTCGGGTGTCCGGTCGACGCGCATGGGGGCGCTCCAGCGGCGTCCGCCGTCGTACGAGGCGGAGATCCCGATCGCGCTCTTGCTGGTGGACAGGCCGTCTTCGCCCCAGACGACGTAGACGGCGCCGCTGCGGCGGTCGACCGCGATATCGGGGATCATGCCGGGTGCCGGGATCGTGCCGCCGGTGTCGGGGAGGACCGGCTGGTTGTACTTCTGCCGGGTGATGGTGACCGGCTCGGACCAGGTGACGCCGTGGTCGGTCGATCGAATGATCCGTACGTGCTCGGACAGGTCCTCGGTGGGCCAGGGCGGGCCGCCGATGGGGAACTCGTTCTCGGTGAACGCGTTGACCAGGGTCCCGCCGGGCAGGACGACGATCTGGTTGCCCAGGGTGGCCTGGCCCTTGGGGGTCGGCCGGTAGATCGGCTTGGCGGGTTCCCAGGTCCGGCCGCCGTCGGTGCTCCGGGCCAGCATCGTGTCGTGGTCGTCCGGCGGGATGTGGCGCCGGTTCCAGATCGCGTACACCAGGCGCGGGTTGTAGGGGTCCGCGGTGATCGACGGCTTGTCGTTCCAGGCCGTCTTGATGTCGTCGCGGATCAGCTCGGCGGCCTGGGTCCAGGTTTCGCCTCCGTCGGTGGACCTGGAGACCAGTACGGTCGACGCCCCGTCGGGCGCGGTGAAGGAGGCCGCGGTCGCGTACAGGACGCCGTCGGGGCCGAAGCTGACGAAGGGGCCGCCGCTGCGGTTGTGGGTGCCGCCGGAGCAGAGGGTGAACCCGGGGAGCACGGTGGGGCTCCAGTCCTCGCCGCCGTTCCGGCTCACCGCGGCCATGATGCCGCGCGCGTTGCCGGCCGCGCGCCGGTCCTGCTGCCAGACGGTGACCAGGTGCCGGGAGTTGCGCGGGTTGACGGCGATCCAGGGTTCGACCTCGCTGTTGGTGTCGAAGGTGTCGCCCGGGTGGTCGGTGGTGCATTCGGTGAAGGGGCTCGGGCCCGAGATCGGGGAGGGATCGCGGGTGTTCGCGTTGGCGGGGAACGGGATCGCGGCCGTGGCCAGCGCCGTTCCGAGCGCGATGAGCGTCATTGCCGGTCGTTTGCTCATGGTCATCACCTTCGGGCGGTCTGCTCGCGGGCTCCTTGACCGGAGCTTGAGCTTTCGGCGGGAGGGGCCGTCGGGCTCGATTGCGGCTCGACCGGGGTGCGACCCGACACGGAGAGTATCGGTTTCCCAGCACCGTTGACAGGAGAATCGCGTGCACCGGACGTTGATCGTCGCTCGGATGGAGCCGGGCAACGCGGACGCGGTGGCGAGCATTTTCGCCAAATCCGACGCCACCGAGCTGCCCCACATGATCGGAGTGTCGCGGCGGACGCTTTTCCGTTTCCACGACCTCTACTTCCACCTCGTCGAGGCGGACCAGGACATCACCCCGAATCTCTACAAAGCACGAAGTCATCCGCTTTATGACGAGATAAACAGTCAGCTCGCCCAGCAGGTGCGGCCCTACGACCCGAACTGGCGGGAACCGAAGGACGCCATGGCGACCCCCTTCTACGTCTGGGAAGCAGGAGACGATGCCTGAAACCCTCGATGTGATCAAGACCGTCTCCGCCGCCGACGTCGCGGTCAACCGCCGCCGAGGCGGGGAGATCCGCGTCGTGCTCAGCCCGAAGACGGCCGGCTCGACCTCCGGCTTCATGGGGGTGCTCGACCTCGCCCCCGGCGAGTACGTCTCCGAGCACTACCACCCCTACTCCGAGGAGTTCGTGCTCCTCGTCCGAGGATCCCTGCGCGTCCTCATCGACGGGGAACGCGAACTCCTGCTCGCCCCGGGCGACGGCGTGATGATCCCCAAGAACGTGCGGCACCGCGTCTCCAACCCCGGCGACGAACCCGCCCACGCGGTCTTCCACCTGTCCCCGCTCGCACCCAGGCCCGAACTCGGGCACGTCGACACCGAGGCGCCGCCGGCCGAGGGCGAGCCGCACCCGGAGGTGGGAGGCCACCGATGAGCGGACGCCGCGTCGTCATCACCGGGATCGGCGTCGTCGCACCGGGCGGGGTCGGGGCGAAGGCCTTCTGGGACCTGCTCACCGCGGGCCGTACCGCGACCAGGACGATCTCCCTGTTCAACCCCGAGGGCTTCCGCTCCCGGATCGCCGCGGAATGCGACTTCGACCCGGCCGCCGAAGGGCTCACCCCGCAGGAGATCCGCCGGATGGACCGGGCGGCCCAGTTCGGTGTGGTCAGTGCCCGCGAGGCGTTCGCCGACAGCGGTCTGGAGTTCGGCGACGTCGACCCGGCCAGGGTCGGGGTGAGCCTCGGCAGTGCCGTCGGCTGTACCACCGGCCTGGAGGACGAGTACATCGTGCTCAGCGACGGCGGCCGGAAGTGGAACGTCGACTGGCGGTACGGCGTGCCGCACCTGTACGGCTACATGGTGCCGAGCACGCTCGCCTGCGAGGTGGCCTGGGCCTGCCAGGCCGAGGGGCCGGTCTCGCTGATCTCGACGGGCTGCACGGCGGGGCTCGACTCGATGGGGTACGGCTTCCAGCTCATCCGGGAAGGCTCGGCCGACGTGGTGCTCGCGGGCGCCACCGACGCCCCGATCTCCCCGATCACCTCGGCCTGCTTCGACGCGATCAAGGCGACGTCGCCGAACAACGACGACCCCGAGCACGCCTCCAGGCCGTTCGACCGGAACCGGAACGGGTTCGTCCTCGGTGAGGGCTCCGCCGTGATGGTGCTGGAGGAGCGGGACGCCGCGGTGAAACGCGGCGCGCACATCTATGCGGAGATCGCCGGGTTCGCGAGCCGGAGCAACGCGTTCCACATGACCGGCCTCAAGCCGGACGGCCGGGAGATGGCCGAGGCGATCGAGGTGGCGATGCGCCAGGCCCGGGTCGTCCCGGACGACATCGACTACATCAACGCGCACGGCTCCGGCACCCGGCAGAACGACCGGCACGAGACCGCGGCCTTCAAGCGCAGCCTCGGCGACCGGGCGTACCGGGTGCCGGTCAGCTCGATCAAATCCATGATCGGGCACTCGCTGGGGGCGATCGGCTCCATCGAGGTGGCCGCCTGCGCGCTCGCACTGGAACACCAGGTGGTCCCGCCCACCGCGAACCTGCACACCCCTGACCCCGAATGCGACCTGGACTACGTGCCGCTGACGGCGCGCCAGGTGCGGATGGACCGGGTGCTCAGCGTCGGCAGCGGCTTCGGCGGGTTCCAGTCCGCCATGGTGCTGGCGCGCTGAGCGATCACAACTGCGATGGAGAGAACATGACAACCTTCACCTTGGGTGATGTCCGGCGGATCATGCGGCAGTGTGCCGGCGAGAGCGAGGTCGCAGACCTCGACGGGGAGATCCACGACATTCTCTTCGAGGATCTGGGATATGACTCGCTCGCCGTCCTGGAGATGGCCGCGCGGGTTCAGCAGGAGTACGGCGTACCCATGCCCGACGAAGCCGTCGACGAGATGAAAACCCCCGGCGAAGCCGTCGAATACATCAACAAGCGCATCGCCACCGCGGTCTGAAGCGGGCTCGACATAGGCAATTCAACATAGGCAGGACGCGGCTGGACCGACCGTTTGGTACGGCGTTCCGCCGGCTGCCGGGCCGGTACGGCGCGGACCGCGAAAGCCGTACCGGACACATGGCAGGTCAAGCCGCGTGCAGCGGCAGCATCGACGAATCACCCGAGACGGTGAAGGAGTGTGACACACGATGGCAGGGCACACCGAGAACGACGTGGTGATCGACGCCCCGCTCGACCTCGTCTGGGAGATGACCAACGACGTCGAGTCGTGGCCCTCCCTGTTCAGCGAGTACTCCGCCGCGGAGATCCTGGAGCGGCGCGGCGACACGGTCAGGTTCCGGCTCACCATGCACCCGGACGAGAACGGCACATCCTGGAGCTGGGTGTCCGAGCGGACCCCCGACCCGGTGACCCGGACGGTACGGGCACAGCGCGTCGAGCCGGGCAACTTCGAGTTCATGAAGATCTACTGGGAGTACCGTGAGACCGACGACGGCGTGCTCATGCGGTGGGTCCAGGACTTCCACATGAAGGAGAGCGCGCCGATCGACGACGAGGCCATGACCGAACGGCTCAACCGGAACACCAGGATCCAGATGGACCGGATCAAGGGGTTGGTGGAGGAGACCGCGCGGGCCCGGGTGGCCTGAGCCGCGATGATCGAGCTTCTCGTCTCGCTGGCGCTGCTCGGGAACGGGGTCACCTCGGGGATCATGCTCTCGACCGTGATGGGCATCGGGCCGCTGACCGTCGTGCAGTCCTATCGAAGCTACGTCGAGACGATTCAGTACTTGTGGCGACGCTACGACCCGTTCATGCCGATCGTCCACGGGCTCACCGTCGTGGCCGGCCTCGTCCTGACGGTCGTCGCCCCGGGACCGGCGGGACGGCTGCTGTTCGGCGCCGCCACCGCGGTGCTGGTGATCGTGATGGTGATCTCGGTGGTGAAGAACGTCCCGATCAACCGGTACGTCATGTCGCTCGACCCGGGCGCCGAGCCGCCGGACTGGGCCGAGCGTGACCCGCGGGCGCGCTGGGCGGGCTGGAACAGGTTCCGTACGGCGCTCGCACTCGCCGCCTTCGCCCTGAACACGGCCGGGGCCGTGGCACTCATCTAGCTGGAGAGAACATGAACCTCAAACTGGAAGGCAAGAAGGCCCTGGTCACCGGGGGAACCCGCGGGATCGGCCGGAGCATCGTGCTGGCGCTCGCCCACAGCGGCGTCAATGTGGTGACCTGCGCCCGGGGCGACGGCGAAGCCCTGGCCAGGGAACTCAAGGAGATCGGCGGCGACCACCACGTCGTCAAGGCCGACATGGGAGACCCCGAGGACGTCACCCGGCTGGTCGAGGAGTGCCGGACCCGGCTCGGCTCTCTCGACCTGGTCGTGCACAACGCCGGCGTGATCAGCCACATCCCGTTTCCGGAACTGCCCCTGGCCGAGTGGCACCGCGTGGTCAACACCAACCTCACCGGCGCCTACCTGCTGATTCAAGGCACACTCCCGCTGCTCGGCGCCGGATCGTCGATCGTTTTGATCGGCTCGCGGGTCGCCACCATCGGCATCCCGCTCCGGGCCCATTACACCGCGGCCAAAGCCGGACTGATCGGCTTGACCCGTTCCGCGGCCAAGGAACTCGGCCCCAAGGGCATCCGGGTCAACGTGATCGCCCCCGGCCCGGTGGAGACCGAGGCCGAGACCCCGCCGGAGGTCCGGGAGCGGTACCAGCGGATGATCCCGCTCGGCAGGCTCGGACAGGCGGATGAGATCGCCGGACCGGTGCTCTTCCTCGCCAGCGACCTGTCCACCTTCGTGACCGGCGAGACCATCCATGTGGACGGAGGAATCTGATGGCCTTTCGGGTGCTGCTCCGGATGAACATCCATCCGGGGATGGAAAGGGAGTTCGAGGAGACCTGGCTCCGGGTCGGCAAGGCGATCACCGACCATCCGGCCAACCTCGGGCAGTGGCTCTCCCGGAGTGAGGAAGAGGAACACGTCTACTACGTGATGAGCGACTGGGTCGACGAGCCGCGGTTCCGGGCGTTCGAGACGAGCGACGAGCACCTGGAGCACCGCACCAAGCTTCACCCCTATCGCTCGTCCGGCTCGATGACCACGATGAGCGTCGTCTACGCGATGACCGGAGCGGCGGGCGGATGATCGGTCGAGTCCGGGTACTCGTCTACGTGGCCGCCCCGGGGGATGACCCCGGGGCGGTCGAGCGGGCATACCACCAGGTCAGCGGCGCCCTGGCCGGCACGCCAGGCCTCCTGGGCAACGTCCTGCTCCGCGACGAAGGCGATAAATCCCGCTTTATCGTGATGAGCGAGTGGGAGAGCGCCGAAGCCTTCCAAACCTGGGAACGCGGCGCCGCCCACAAGGGCACCACCGCGCCCCTTCGCCCGTACCAAGACGTCGGCCGAAGCCCCGTCTTCGGCATCTACCAGGTAACCGCCGCCTACTCGTGATCGCCAGATGATGCCCTGGCCAGGTCCGGAAGGTAGCACCAGACCGCCCTCAGCCGCCAACCGAGGGACCATCCCCGCAGGTGCGGGGCCGACGGTTCGAGAACCAGACGCAGGAGGCGCAGGCGAGGACCATCCCCGCGGGTGCGGGGCCGACACCAGGGTGATCGCATCCCCTCCAATGTCGATCGGACCATCCCCGTGGGTGCGGGGCCGACTGATAGGCGGTGGAATGCTGATTGTGGTGGCCAGGACCATCCCCGCGAGTGCGGGGCCGACGGGGGCACCGAGGAGGACCTGGTCGCGCTCGGGGGACCATCCCCGCGGGTGCGGGGCCGACGCGTCGAACGTGTCGGTGGTACGGATCCAGTCGGGACCATCCCCGTGGGTGCGGGGCCGACGATGGCAGGCGCCGTCCAAGGCGAAGCTGAAGAGGACCATCCCCGCGGGTGCGGGGCCGACCCGCGGCGGCTCTGCCCGCTCGCGACGCCACCCGGATCATCCCCGCAGATGCGGGGCCGACCATGCCCGGACCTGAGGGCGTATGTACGGAGCCGGACCATCCCCGCGGGTGCGGGGCCGACGACGCCGGGGTCGCCGGGTCGAAGACCGTCGGAGGACCATCCCCGCGGGTGCGGGGCCGACCCCGGACTGGACGTCATCCCCGGAGGCGTCCGGGGACCATCCCCGCGGGTGCGGGGCCGACGCCCTACGGCGATGCCGTGCCGATCACGATCGAGGACCATCCCCGCGGGTGCGGGGCCGACGAGTAGTGACGGCAGCCGTCAGGCTGCTGGGCGGGACCATCCCCGCGGGTGCGGGGCCGACGTAAGACACTTGAACCCCGAGCGGCCAGAGAGCGGACCATCCCCGTGGGTGCGGGGCCGTCGCGCCGTCAGGCCGACAGTCTTGGAACCGGCGCGGACCATCCCCGCGGGTGCGGGGCCGACCAGCCCTGCCGTCACCAGGGTCGCCATCACCAGGGACCATCCCCGCGGGTGCGGGGCCGACGGTCCTACTCTGGTCCCCGCGCATGCGGGGAGAGGACCATCCCCGCGGGTGCGGGGCCGACGGCAACCCTCTCGTCATCGCCCAACACGGTCCGGGACCATCCCGACCTCACCCCGCCGCCCGGGGCCGAAGGGCCGCCGGGACCATCCCCGCGGGTGCGAGGCCGACGAGGTGGAACGCCAGGACGGGAGGACCACCCGCGGACCATCCCCGCGGGTGCGGGGCCGACGAGTTCCGAGGTGGGGGCCTGTCTCGGTACGGGACCATCCCCGCGGGTGCGGGGCCGACGAAGTCCAAGCTCGTCCACGGCCGCGCCACGGGGGACCATCCCCGCGGGTGCGGGGCCGACTTGGCCGTGACGCTGGTTTTCCCGACTCCGCCCGGACCATCCCCGCGGGTGCGGGGCCGACGCCGGGTCTGAGCCACCCAGGCATACGGGACGGGGACCATCCCCGCGGGTGCGGGGCCGACCTCATGTCGGCGTGCGCGGCGAGGAGGCCCCGCGGACCATCCCCGCGGGTGCGGGGCCGACGTAGATCGACGAGAACACGTACGCCGACCGGAGGGACCATCCCCGCGGGTGCGGGGCCGACGTAGGTACCGCCTATTTGACATGCCCCCTGGGCGGACCATCCCCGCGGGTGCGGGGCCGACCATTGGCAGGCTTGCCATCATCGCCTAGCAGGCGGACCATCCCCGCGGGTGCGGGGCCGACCCGGGCAATCGCACATCGCGACTCCGGCAAGGGGGACCATCCCCGCGGGTGCGGGGCCGACACCGTCTTGACGTCCCACCCCTTGTCGCCGAGCGGACCATCCCCGCGGGTGCGGGGCCGACAGCACCATCGGCCGTGGTGCCCGCTGCGGCGCGGGACCATCCCCGCGGGTGCGGGGCCGACTCCTACCGGTCACATCCGACCCCTGCTCAGTCAGGACCATCCCCGCGGGTGTGGGGCCGACCATGCTTCCCTTTGGGCGGGGCACCGTCCAGGTGGACCATCCCCGCGGGTGCGGGGCCGACACGCGGCCGGACAGGCACGGGCCGACCGCATCAGGACCATCCCCGCGGGTGCGGGGCCGACGACGCTGTATCCCACTGAATCGTGAGAGGCTGAGGACCATCCCCGCGGGTGCGGGGCCGACTCGCAGAGCGCCCGAACCATCCGTGCTCTGCTCGGACCATCCCCGCGGGTGCGGGGCCGACCAGTGATCAAGGCGGAGCCGGCCGAAGGGAAAGGGACCATCCCCGCGGGTGCGGGGCCGACACGGTCTGCTGTCCGGCCGGACACTGCACAATGGGACCATCCCCGCGGGTGCGGGGCCGACGACAGATCGGGCTGACGTCGACACCGACACGCAGGACCATCCCCGCGGGTGCGGGGCCGACCGGCACATCCCCGGGTTTCGAGCCCTGGGGGAGGGACCATCCCCGCGGGTGCGGGGCCGACTGCCCGAGCACGGCGAACGGATCCTGTGGAGGCGGACCATCCCCGCGGGTGCGGGGCCGACGGCCCGCGCTTCCGGCGGCCGGAGGCGCGGGCCGGACCATCCCCGCGGGTGCGGGGCCGACCAGGCGTGATGCCTGCCAGATAGTCACGCTCAAGGACCATCCCCGCGGGTGCGGGGCCGACCGGGAGGCTGACAGAGTCGCACGCCTCCTCGGAGGACCATCCCCGCGGGTGCGGGGCCGACCAGCGCGGCCTGACGCCTGAGGAGCAGCAGGCGGGACCATCCCCGCGGGTGCGGGGCCGACAGAGGAGAAGAATATGAGTCTCGACAAAGTACTGGACCATCCCCGCGGGTGCGGGGCCGACGTGTGGAGACAGAACCACCATCAGAGGGATTGCGGACCATCCCCGCGGGTGCGGGGCCGACACTAATCCCCTCCCGGAGGGTCTTCCGGAGGCAGGACCATCCCCGCGGGTGCGGGGCCGACCGGCTACCCGCGCGTTATCCGTCGCCCTCTCGAGGACCATCCCCGCGGGTGCGGGGCCGACCCCCTGGACACGCTCATCAGAGCGGTCACGGGGGGACCATCCCCGCGGGTGCGGGGCCGACCCCCTGCTATGTGTGCGTCCGGTCAGCAGACCAGGACCATCCCCGCGGGTGCGGGGCCGAGCACACAACCATGCCGTCTCTCATAGCCTCTCAAGGACCATCCCCGCGGGTGCGGGGCCGACGGGCGATAAGCCGTGACCGGTCAGTACCAAGCAGGACCATCCCCGCGGGTGCGGGGCCGACCCGCGCCTGCTCCGACGGCGCGTATCGTGACATCGGACCATCCCCGCGGGTGCGGGGCCGACCACCTCCCACCCGGCGACGATCCGCGCGGCTGGACCATCCCCGCGGGTGCGGGGCCGACTCGGGGAGGGCGTTCGACGCGACGGCGGCGGTCGGACCATCCCCGCGGGTGCGGGGCCGACACATCGGCAAGGGCCGGAACCCCGAGCCGGAAAGGACCATCCCCGCGGGTGCGGGGCCGACATCTCCGCGCGCTCCTCGGACAGGGCTCCGCGCGGACCATCCCCGCGGGTGCGGGGCCGACGGCATATCGCTCGAAGGAGTCGTACCCGGCCTGGGACCATCCCCGCGGGTGCGGGGCCGACATCAGGTGGCGGTCTACGTGTCCCCCGCGACGGGGACCATCCCCGCGGGTGCGGGGCCGACGCCTGGTCCACGTTGCCCTCCGAGCAGGCGGAGGGACCATCCCCGCGGGTGCGGGGCCGACTCAGAGCCATGTACCAGCCCATAGCCACGCAATGGACCATCCCCGCGGGTGCGGGGCCGACCATGCCGCCATGTACATGCACAGCTAACCTCTCGGACCATCCCCGCGGGTGCGGGGCCGACCGGCAGCACTTCCCCATAGCGCACCCACCTGCAGGACCATCCCCGCGGGTGCGGGGCCGACTGTGGGATTCACGCGCCGACAGCGCTGACCCGCGGACCATCCCCGCGGGTGCGGGGCCGACGGGGGACGGACACCAGGGGGGACACCTGTCGACGGACCATCCCCGCGGGTGCGGGGCCGACCTATGTCTCGCCTGTTCCTGCTGCGCACGATGGGGACCATCCCCGCGGGTGCGGGGCCGACTGAAGTACTGGCCGCGTCGTGATCGCGACAAGAGGACCATCCCCGCGGGTGCGGGGCCGACTGCACCGGGAACGGAACCAACGCTGTGACGAGCGGACCATCCCCGCGGGTGCGGGGCCGACATCAGGTCGGAGGCTGCCGGGAAAAGAAGGTCCGGACCATCCCCGCGGGTGCGGGGCCGACGGATCCAGTGACGTCGTCCAGGGCCGCGAGCGTGGACCATCCCCGCGGGTGCGGGGCCGACCTGGCGCCCTCCATGGCCGCGCTGGCGGTCCGCGGACCATCCCCGCGGGTGCGGGGCCGACGCCTAGAAAGCGCGCGAAGCGCCGTGTTGCTCAGGACCATCCCCGCGGGTGCGGGGCCGACGGGAGGGGAAGCCCGGCTTCAGACGCCTCGGTCGGACCATCCCCGCGGGTGCGGGGCCGACACGTCTTGCCCGCACCTACGCGAGCAGCCGCAGGGACCATCCCCGCGGGTGCGGGGCCGACGTGTCTCGTATGCGAGGGGCATGATGACCTCTTGGACCATCCCCGCGGGTGCGGGGCCGACTCCCTCCGTCCTCTCCGTGATGACGGTCGACGTGGACCATCCCCGCGGGTGCGGCGCCGACGCCGGCCAGCACCGCCGCGCGGTGCTCGTTCAGGGACCATCCCCGCGGGTGCGGGGCCGACCGGGGCAGAGCCTGAATACGGCGGAGCAGGCGAGGACCATCCCCGCGGGTGCGGGGCCGACCGGCGTTCTATCCGGCGGCATCCACATATCGGAGGACCATCCCCGCGGGTGCGGGGCCGACTATCGGAATACGAGCCGATAAGGCCGTTCCCGGGGACCATCCCCGCGGGTGCGGGGCCGACGTAGATCCGATCGCGCCACTGACGCGTGTCGACGGACCATCCCCGCGGGTGCGGGGCCGACCCCTCCCGGCGACGGCTGACCCTGAACAACCGCGGACCATCCCCGCGGGTGCGGGGCCGACTTTTCCTTGTTGTTAGTAGATGAATGCCATCGCGGACCATCCCCGCGGGTGCGGGGCCGACGCTGATTCAGTAGTCCGAGCATGGCGGTTGTTTGGACCATCCCCGCGGGTGCGGGGCCGACCCACTGTCGTGTCGCACCCCACGTCCGCAAGTGGGACCATCCCCGCGGGTGCGGGGCCGACTGGCGACCAAAGAGGACGCGCCTTTCAGCCTGAGGACCATCCCCGCGGGTGCGGGGCCGACGTGGGCCGAGTCCAGCAGGAGGGACGCCAGGCGGGACCATCCCCGCGGGTGCGGGGCCGACCTGTTGCGGGCATTCCGGCCATTGGCAGAGCGAGGACCATCCCCGCGGGTGCGGGGCCGACTGATGCCGTGGGGAGGGTGGGCCGGAATCCCAAGGACCATCCCCGCGGGTGCGGGGCCGACTCATGGATTTGCAGGGAGATCGGGACACCTACGGGACCATCCCCGCGGGTGCGGGGCCGACGTCGTCCAGCCCGACCTTGGCGCCGTCGTCCCCGGACCATCCCCGCGGGTGCGGGGCCGACTGCTGACCCGCCGCCAGGTCACGGTGTGGGCCAGGACCATCCCCGCGGGTGCGGGGCCGACCGGACGGGTTGATCCCGCCGTCATTACCGGCCAGGACCATCCCCGCGGGTGCGGGGCCGACAGGAATGGAAGAGACGACTCCTCCCCCCGGAGAGGACCATCCCCGCGGGTGCGGGGCCGACGATCGCGACCCGGCCCGAACGAGCGGCGGAGCAGGACCATCCCCGCGGGTGCGGGGCCGACTCGAGCCCGCTTCAGACCGCGGTGGCGATGCGCAGGACCATCCCCGCGGGTGCGGGGCCGACTTTCAAGCGGCCTGGTCAACTCCAGGCCGCTAGGGACCATCCCCGCGGGTGCGGGGCCGACTGTGATCTCCCAATCCTGGGCATCCAGCATGGAGGACCATCCCCGCGGGTGCGGGGCCGACGCACACTGGAAACTGCAATGCGGCATCGTGCGAGGACCATCCCCGCGGGTGCGGGGCCGACCCCTTCATGCAGCGCCGACAGTACAAGTCGGCGGGACCATCCCCGCGGGTGCGGGGCCGACCTCGACTACGCCGCCCCAGCGGCGGACACAGGAGGACCATCCCCGCGGGTGCGGGGCCGACGATCTTCCATCTGTGGGACGTCGATCACGACGAGGACCATCCCCGCGGGTGCGGGGCCGACCTCCGGTGCGGCCTCCTGGGCCTCGGCCACGCGGGACCATCCCCGCGGGTGCGGGGCCGACGAATTTAGTTACTTTCCTCTAGGACGGCGGTACGGACCATCCCCGCGGGTGCGGGGCCGACACGCCGTTTACAGCACGGCGCCGAATACCACGCGGACCATCCCCGCGGGTGCGGGGCCGACCGCGCCACTGGTGTAAGTGACCCATGGGCGCCAGGACCATCCCCGCGGGTGCGGGGCCGACGTCCTCATGGACGGACGGCTCATGTACGCCGCGGGACCATCCCCGCGGGTGCGGGGCCGACGCTATGCAAATATTTTCATAGTAGATATGAAAAGGACCATCCCCGCGGGTGCGGGGCCGACGCCACGCCTTGCTCACCGAAACCACGCACGCCGGGACCATCCCCGCGGGTGCGGGGCCGACGCTTGTTGACCTGGGGTGCTACCGGACGGAGGGCTGGTTTTCATTCACATGCATCGGAAGCTCCGGGGAGTTGCGGATCGGGGGCAGCTGAGAAGTGGCGCAGGTAACCGTGGTGTGTGACGGTGCGATTTTCAATGATGTTCCTTACGGCGACGAGCGGACAGGATTAGCCCGTCGAAGTCGACGGGATACCAGCGGTTCCGGCCAGCGGTGCGAACAGCCCAGCCCTGCTCGTTGGCGGCGGATTCGACCAGGACGGCTTGGCCGTCACCGATGCGGGTGGCGAGTAGTTCCCAGATTCGGTCGCGGACGCGTTTGCTGGGTTTGCCAACGAAGACTCCGGCATCGACCTCGACCATCCAGCGGGTGAGGTGCCCGCGGAGCCCTTCAGGAGCTGCGATGAGGACGATGACGGTCATAGTTCGGGCCGCTCCTCCCCTTCCTCCTCCATGCGTTTGCTCACCCCGTCAGGGAACTCGGGCCCGATCACGGCGATGTGATCCTCACCCATTGTGGCCGGCGTGATCCCGCCCAGACCGGCATCGGTGAAGGGGTCGCCGGAGGTGGCCCAGTTGACTCCCCCAGAGACGGAACCGAGCTTTTCGTCCCACAGTTGGTTGACATCGATTTCGGGGATCTCGGCGCCGTCAGGTGACAGCAACTGCTTGATGTCACCGATGATGCGCTCCAGGAGCTTGTCCTCTGCGATACGGTCGCGCAGCGCCAGCCGAGCATCCCGTTCCTGGAGCAATCCCTTCGAGCAGAGGTCGAAGGCGAGC
Organism: Rhizohabitans arisaemae; assembly: GCF_025996515.1. Lineage (GTDB taxonomy): Bacteria > Actinomycetota > Actinomycetes > Streptosporangiales > Streptosporangiaceae > Rhizohabitans > Rhizohabitans arisaemae. The sequence goes on along the minus strand of NZ_BLRH01000009.1, from coordinate 617,518 downwards.
GGGATGGTGTACTCGGCCTTGTAGAGATCGGCGATATCCATGACGAAGGAGGTCGCCGCGCCTGTGTGCACGAATCCCAGGCCCGGACTGGCACCCAGGCCGGTGATCACGGCATGGCAAATCCCGTAAAGGGCGCTGTTGGCAGCCGACAGCAGCCGGTTGAGATCATCACCTGCCGCGAAGGCGTCCCCGGCAATGTACACGCGACCCGACCAGGGCACTCCGGTCCGCTGTGAATGAGCCTTGTACAACTTCTTGATCCGTGACCCTTCACGGCCTCGAAGCTGTTGCATGGTGCATGCGGAGATGTCCTCGCCGGGAAAACGCATGGCATACATGGCGCGGGCGACCGCGATGCGTTCTTTGGGGCGGGTGACGAGCCACGCTTGCCGGTAGAGAAGTCCGGAGCCGCGGCTGGGGCCGAGGCCGGAGGCATACAGGCGGACGCCTTGTTCGCCGACCCAGCAGACGGCGGTGCCGGAGTCGCCGAGCAGGCGCATCGCGCCGTGGGTGATGCGGGTGCCTGGGCCAAGCAGGAGTACGGCGACGAGCGCTGCGGGCAGCCGGACGGTGTCGCGCTTGTTGATGACGACGACGGCGTTCTCGTCGCGGTCGACATGGCTGCGTTCGATGTAGACGCTGGAGACGCGGGCGTCGAGCCGGTGCAGGTCGTGAGGGTGGGATTTCCACCAGGTATCGGCCATCAGATGGGCAAGGGTGCAAGAGTAAGCAGGCCACAGCCGTAGGACTTGGCGGGGCCGATGCCGCCGAGGAGCCGCTGGGTGAACGCCTCGACATCGGTAATCAGGAGCCGACCTTCGAAGGTGGCGGTCTGCAGAACGACCGGGTGCGAGTCGGTGCGTTTCTTCTTGAACGAGCGGCGCTCACGGCCAATGATCCGCATATCCGGGGCAGGCTCGGCGGCATCGCCGTGATCGATGCCGCCGATACCGGGGTCGGTTCGGGAGACGGGCACCGTGAAACCCCACTTACCGGTCCTGGTCAGGAACCAGTTGAGCTGATGGGCGTGGGTGCGGTGGCCGATCCGCAGGGAGCGTCGACCGCCGTTGACCCGCTGCTTCTGGGCAGGGGTGGGCTTTTCGGGGGCGGGGACGTTCTGGATGGGGTTGGCGGTGAGGCGGAACGCGAACTCGCGACCGAGTGCGATCTGAGCCAACAGCGGGCTGTAATCACGGACCTGGGCGTGCTCACCGTCGGCGTCCGGCCATCCGGCTTGCTCGATCAGGTGGGACCAGTCGGGGCGGGTGTGGGTGAGGACGTACAGGAAGGGACGGTGGGGGGTGTCGGCGTCCACCCGCCACAGGATGCGCTGGCCGGTGGGATCGCCGGGGACACCGAACAGAACAGCGCCGTGCATGACGTGCGGGTTCTTCAGCAGCGTCCTGCTTTTGTCTCGGAGAGGGTTGATGCGAACACGCGATAGATAGGTCATTGGGTCACCAGCCAAGGAGCGCGAACGGATCGTGGCCGTCGGCGGACCGGTCGGGGTTGAGATATCCGGTGGGCACGGTGACCCACAGGTGCTGGACTCGGCGGCTCGTGTAGGCGCGATCGCGCGGGTCGAAGGACAGGGGGACGTCGTTGACGACATCGTGGCCTTCGGGGTCCTCGACGGTGGCGGGAAGGTCGATGGTGGCAGGCCTTTTACGGCTCCGCCGCTCACGTGCCTCCCGCCCGTATCGGGTGACTTGCCAGGGTTCGGCACGCAGCGTGTCCTCCAGAGAGGTCCTGCGGATTCCCAGCGAAATCGGCTGGGTGGGCACACAGGAGCGACGCCCGAGTGCCAGCGGGAAGGTCGGCCGCCTGACTGCATCGGCGAGGGTCTCCACCAGCGGCAGTGGCCCGTACAGGACGGCGAGGAAGATGGCGTCCTGTAGGTAGAAGCGCTCGGTCAGGTGGGTGCGCTTGGGGGGCGAGGTCGGCTTCTGTATCCCCTTGGCGGTCACCCCGGCCTGAGGCAGCGGGCGTCCCCGGTAGTCGCTGACGGTGTGATAGTCACGCAGTAGGCTCCCCGGCTGGTCCACCCGGATCCCCATTCGCAGAGTGAGCAGGTCACCGAGGATTTGCTCGCGGGGGCGGCCTTGAGCAGCGGCCAGCAGGCCGAGCACCCCGGACTTGGTGGGCTCAGGGCGGGTGGTGCGCCGGTTGAACAGGCTTCGATCTCCCCAGGACTGCAACGGGCCGGCCAGCCGCAGCACCAGTGACGCTTCCGGCTCGCCCATCAGGACTGCCCGGTGAGCTTGCCGAGGCGGACTCGAAGCCCGTCCAAGAGTTCGGGGAAGGCCACGGAATCTCCGAACGAGTCCTTGATCTCGCCCGCCGCACGCCCCCCGGTTTCGAAGGCGTGACTGACCGCTGTATGAGCGGGCTTGTCACCCCACAGCTCCACCGAGCGTCTGTATTCGCGGGCCAGGCGCACCGCCGACTCGGCGGCGATGCCTTCACCGTCCTCACGGAACACCACTGGGCGTTCGAACGCGGAGACCAGGTTGACGGGCTGGTCGGCGCGTACGACGAGGGCGACCAGGCTGGGCCGGGTGCGGTGCGCGAAGGAGTTCTGGTAACCGGAGGGGATGGATCGGGCGAAGTGGTCGACGAATCTGCTCACGCCGTTCGCCGCTGCCTCACGGTCGCCGAGGTTGGCCTCCAGCTGGTGCAGGCCGATGGTGGCGTAGCGGTAGAGGGTGGCGGAGTTGAAGCCGATCGTACCGATCATCCCGGCGCCGGTCTCTTCCCGTTCGTTCTGGTCGTCGACCGAGGTGTAGTAGTCGAACTCCAGCTCCACGGCGTGGGTGGAAAGGGCGTGGGCGACTTGGACGGATGCGTCGACGTTGATGGCGGGGATATCGGCGACCATCCGTCCGAACAGGGCGACGTCCAGGGGATGTCCCTGCTGAAGCGCCTGGGATACGGGCACCTGCTTGACCTGCTCAGCGAGCGCAGCGTCGTCCAGGGTGACCAGCTCGCCGACCCGATCGGCGACCAGGTCGATGATGTCGTCCAGCTGCCGGTAGCCGAAAAACAATAGATAGGCGGTCTCGTCGGCCTTCTTCCCCGCGGTGATCCCCAGTGGCTTGAGCAGGGCGGCGGCGATCCGTGCGGCAGTCTCCTGACCTACTCCGGTCCTGGCCGCCAGCCGTCCGGACAACTGGGCCAGAATCCGCTTAGTTCGGGTGCCCCGTTCCTGCTCGGGTAGGTCGGCGGCGAACGACATCCGGCTGGCGCGTTTCCAGGCCTGGGAGGAGACCCGGGAACGACGGACACCGCCGAAGTACGCCTCCTTAGGATTTCCGAGATCGTCCCGGTTCAGGTTGGCGGGGGGGACGGTGTGCAGCACGTGCACGTCGACAAATACATGATTCTTCATGGGGCTCCAGCCATGGGAGGAAGGTTTCATTCAGACACGCGCTTACGGGTTATGCCGGTGGGGATTCGTCACGTGCCGACGGGTAAAAGTCCAGTCCCCACCTGCGCATGGCACGCCGCCGCCGGTCCAGGGTCTGCCAGTCCCACAGGTCCTGCAGGACATGGTCGTAGTCAAGCGGTTGACCGAGTCCCCGCAGCTGGGTGATCAGTCCGCGCAGATGTACGAGCAGTGTCGGTAGCCCGGTTGAGGCAGCCGCCGCCTCGACCCGGCGGCTGAGCGACTCCGCGCCCTGGTTGTTCTCCACACACTTGAGGTGGAGCCGCCGCAGCGCCTGCCCGAGGCGTACCCCGTTCTTGTGCATCAGCACGTCCTGCGACTGCTGATGCAGGCCGAACAACGCCAAGGCCCCGTGTTCGGCGCGGAGCTCGGCCGAGATCAGACCTCGCCGGGCCAGCTCGTCATCGGTCGGCGTCCGGTAGTAGGGCCACACAGCAGGCGCCGTACCGGCCTCGCAGCCCAGGCCGCGGCGCAACGCAGCCAGATGATCACCTGGCGGTACTTTGGCCCCCTCACGCCAGAGTCCGCCGGCACGGGGATCGGGGGTCCAGAAACGTCGGCGACGTCCCGAAGATGGGGTCATAGCAGATTCCCTAAGACGAAGACGAAGGTTGAGCCGGCTGATCAGGCGAGATCGTCGGTCTTGCGCTGCTGGAAGATCTCGGATGCGCGAGGGAGCGCATATCGCAGCCGTCGGCGGAAGTCGCGTTCGGCTGTGGCGAGGCGGAAGGACTGTTCGCCCTTAGCTTTGGAGTCGCTCTTTCGCGTGCGGCCGCGGAAGGCGTGCGGGGCAGTGTTGCTCAGCACTTGCTCGGCGACCTCCACGGTCCGTTTCCAGGCGACGGTCTCCCACGCGGTACGGCCCTGGGCGAGCAGGTCCCCGTCTTCGGAGGCGGCTTGAACCCCCGCCAGGAGACGGCGGACGAGCGGATCAAGCGCGTGCAGCACTAACTCGCCCGGCCGTTGGCCCTTGTCCCAAGGGATCGGGTCGGTGCCCATGGCCCGGCGCAGATCGCCCGACAGGATGTTGACGGCTCTGGCCAGTTCCTCGGCCTGCTCCACAACCTCGATAAGCGTGCTGTAGACGTCGAAGTCGGTTCGCAGGGCCGCCACTGGAAGCGGGATCTCATCGAAAAGGACATCCTCGATGACCGCCGACTGCGTCCCGTAGGAGATGCCGATGGTCTGCACACGCAGTGGGTAGTCGGCTGGAATGTGCCCCTGGCTCTCAAAGCGCGCCAGCTGCCGGATCAGGATCGATGTTTCACTTCCGCCGTCCTGGCTTGGCTGTTCCAGCGCAAGAAGCGCGTTAAGGCCGCGCCATGCCGCCTTGCCCGCCGTGTGACGTTTCGGACGGCGTGCCGGTAGCGAGTCACCCTTGGCCGGTTTCTGGTAGGTCCACGCCGTATGCGGTTCCCACTCAGGCCTTGCACTCAACCGGTCTCCCGCGCATATGACCACACGCTGTACACGCAGGCCTTCGGAGGTCTGCTCAGGAACGAGCCGGATGCGGCGAGATTGCCAGGTCCACAGGTCCAATAGGCCAAGCGCAGGGCGGATCTCCCACACGCCTGGCCGGGGCGGGCGGCGAGCACCCTCGTCGTCTACTTCTGCACCCCATTGCGGACGGTCATCGCACGGCATTGTCCCAATCGGAGTGTTGAGCAGTAGGGTCTCGTACAGGCTCTCCCCGAGCGGGACGATCACGCCCAGCGAGCCGAGCGGCCCGGTTGGGTTGCCCATCGTCTTGCCGCTCTTGGCCTGGGGGTCGTCGGCGGCACCGGACTTGATCGCCGCGGTGTCCCAGCAGTGGGCATGGATCAGCCAGCGTGCCGCCTTTGCGGGGGTGAGAAGTAACGGATCTCCCTCGGTACGAGAAGAGAAGAGAGGAACATTGTTGCCCGACGCGGCCGTGGCCACCAGTAACGCAGTTCCCTTGGTTTCGTTCTTGGCCGTACGGAGTTTCGAGACCTGGGCGAACGGAGTTGTTTCGTGAAACAGATCGAAACGGAGCCGTACGTTCTCCAAGTACTCGTCCAGCCTGTCTCGTTCCGCCTGGGAGAATCTGCCTGCGGCGAATCCGCGTCCCCAGGCGGCTTCATTGCGGGGCTGTCCGAGCGCATGCACCAGGATTGGTAGAAGCACCTGCCGTAGCAGTGCTGGCACTTGGGTGGGCACGTCACCGGCGAGGAACTTCCACTCGTGGGCATCCAGCAGGGCTTGGCGTAGCGACACCTCGATAGGCGGACCGTCCCCTCGTCGGATCACAGGGATCCACTTCGAGTCGATCAGATCGAAATCAGGCATAGCAAACCCTCAATTAGCTATTTCTACGAACTTGTGAACCAAAAGCGTTCCATAGCTGGTGATGCCAACGCAGGCGAACACCTATTTCTACGAACTTGTGAACCAAAAGCGTTCCATAGCTGGCGATGCCAACGCAGGCGAACACCCAAATTGGTCTCGCCCCGAGTTCGTGTCTTCGCCACACGAGGATGATCCGTAGCTATTTCTCAGGCTCCGGTTGGCCCCGCATTGCGGAGACGGGCGCGCATGCAGGCGCACGAACGACGCAATGACGCTCATCGACTCCGCCTGTATGCACCCCGCTCATAACGAGGAGATCCGTTCCCCTCCACAACCAGCCCGAGGTGTGAGTCGTACCGGATGACGTAACCACCCAGTTTGGCTGTACCCTCCGCGTCGAGGACAAGTGCCCGACAATGCTGAAGCCAGCCGTGACTACGCCAGCCCTCCAGCGGACCTAGCTCCGACTCGGCAGCTCTGGTGAGCTTGGACGGCAAACGGACGGTGCCCCCCAGAACCTCTTCAAGCAAGTCCGCCGACGCCTCTCCGTTGATTCCTAAGAATCTTCCGCCAAGGGTGCGGTAGCCGTGCTCGGTCAAGCTCACCATGACCACCTCCACGCTGGGATCACCATCACGAACCGCTGCGGCCAGGCCGTCCTCGGACAGGGCCCGCTGCGCACTGCCGTAGTGCAGCCCCTCCAACGTCGTCAGCTCATGCTCACCGGCACGGGTCAGCAGGTACTGCTGAGCCTTACCGGCCCGATCGCGCTGATCGTTCTCCCATGCCGTACGCGCCCTGTGTTCAGCGGCCTCCCAGCAAGGTGGCACGCTGCACGGCCCACCGCCATACACCGCTTCGACCAGGGCGGGAACCGTGGCGGGGATCATCCACGGATCCGCCACAGCGTCACCGATCAGCGCAGCAGTACGGATCAGCAGATATCGCCCGTAGACCGCCTCGCTGTGCGGCTCGATCCACAGTTCCTCGCTACTACCGGGATCGAAGCCGGTCACGACCACCTCAGGTAGCCTCAGCCCGGCGGGCCGTGTAACTCCCGCATGGCGGTGCATCCGCCCGATCCGCTGCAACAGCAGGTCGATGGACGTGAGATCGGAAATGAGAAGATCCACATCTACGTCGAAAGACTGCTCAGCCACGGCAGTCGCCACCAGGACCAGCCGATACGGCCGAGAAGGGGCATTCTCGCCGGGCGGGCCAAGCAGTGCCAGACATTTCTCGGTCTGCCCTGCCCGATCCTCCGCGTCGAGCCTGCCGTGCAAGAGCCGCGTGTCGTCCCCGAAACGCGCTTTCATCGCTTGGTAGGTCTGCTGAGCCCGGATGACGGAGTTTCGGATGACGAGAACACAGCCCCCCTCGGCCAGCCGCTCCACCAGAAACTCGGCAAGTCGCCGATCCGCAATCGTTTCACTCTGCTCGGCATCCGCGTCGTCTTGCCGGGCAGGGGGACACGCCTCGGGGAACACGGTGACCTTCACCGGAAGATCGGGCCGCCAGGTACGCGTGTGAGCAACCTGATAGACCGGCTCCCCGTCGACCAGGCAGGCCGTCGTCACGCTCGGGTACCCCTTCGGCTCCGGGAGACCGACAGTGCCGACCTCCTCCCGGGACGCGGCCCCTGCCAGATAGGCGGCAATCAACGTCCTCCGTTGCGCGGCAGGCAGTGTGGCCGACAAAAGGATCACCGGAACGCGTGCCTGGCCAAGCCAGCGCAAGCCCTCCAGCAGGAACTGCGACATGTAAATGTCGGCCGCGTGAACCTCGTCCAAGATGACGACCTTGCCCATCAAACCAGCGGCGCGGAGCATTACGTGCTTGGTCCGGGTCGCCGCATACAGCAGCTGGTCGATGGTTCCCACCACGAACGGGCTCAGCAGTCCCCGGGACTTCTTCAGGAACCACTCCGATGGTCCCTGCCGTTCAGGTTCGGTCGACTCCGTGAAACAGGCCACCTCGCCGTACAGGTCGTCTTCCTCGATTCCGCCGTAGGTATCGTCGAAGGACTCCTCAGCGGATTCGCCAAGAAGCTGTTTCCACTCCTTGTTGAATCGCCGTTTCCCATGGAGCAGCGTCACCTGGTCGGCCAGATCGCCATACGGGGCGAGCCATTTGCGTACCTGGCTGAACATGGGGTCGCAGGTCGCCTGGGTCGGCATGCCGACGAAGACACCGCTGAAACCGAACCTGGCAGCGAAGATCTCCCCGGCTATCAGGGCACCCTTCGTTTTTCCCTCTCCCATCGGTGCTTCCACGATCATGATGCCGGGCGCCTGCATCCCCAGGGCCATCTCCAAGACCTGCTTCTGAGATGGCCTGGGGGGTTGGCCAAAGCGGCTCGCGAACACCTGTGGACTGGGAACCTCCAAGGGCCCCCACCCTCCGCGCAGCCCGAGTTTGGCCCAGGCCGCAGCCGCCCGTCCACGCGCGACCTCCGCACTGAGCACCGAAAGATCATCGATCCCGGGGAAGTGCTCTTGGTCGCTGGCGATCCAGTCGGCCATGACTACAAACCCACTTAGCTGGAGTTGCTGGGCGCGGCTGGGAACCTTGACGGGCTGAACCGCCGCGAGGCTCTCGTATCCCAGGAAACGGGTGAAAGTCTCCACCACCGCCTGCTGAGCTCTCGCCCAGCCCGGGCCCCTGCCCTGAGGTTCCCCCCGAGACATTCGTCGATGAGCCAAGTCGATGGAGGGGAAAGTGCCATGGTGGCCCGCTACCAGCGGCCAGACCCACGCCGTCTGCTCGTCGGCCCAGACACCGCCGAGCAGGCGAATCAGCAGCGCTCCCCCGGCTTTGTCGTGCCGCCATCGCGCTCTCTTGACCGATGCCTCATCCCAGGAGAGACCTGCGGCTCTGACCCTGGCGGCGCCTTCGTCGTCCACACGCTGGAAGGCGGGAGTCGCCTTCCCGCAATCATGGATTCCGCACAGCCAGGCGAAGAACCGGCGCCCCTGCCCACCGGAGATCTCATCGAGCAGGTTCCGGGTCGCCGGAGCCAGATAGTCGTCCCAGATGCGCTCGGCTACCGCTGCGGTGTCAAGCATGTGAGAAAGAAGCAGGTTCATGGTGCCACCTGCATATTTGCGGGATTTGCCCCACAATGCCGCTAGCAGCCGCCTAACAATGATGTCATCGTCGAACGCCACCCACATCACCAGCCTTCCTTACGGTGAGTGGCACCCTAGACACAACCACCGACAGAACAGCCAAGGTTTGTATGCGAATCCCCAGCCCGACACTGCGTCGGCCCCTCACACACGGAATCACCTTTAGAGGTGACCGCCACGGTAAAACCGGAACACGTGGGCAAGCCGTACGGCCCGTTCTCTCCCTCGGACGCTTGCTGCGATGATCTTCTCGGTGGTGTCCCATAGCTCGGGCAGGGCCGCCAGCGTCGTTTGCGTGCGGTGCCTCAGGTCGCTACCGGAGGAGATGCCGAGGTCGTACAGGACGGCGTCGAACAACGGAGTCAGCCGGGCCTGGGTCTCGGGGGCGTCGGCGGCGAGGATCTTGTGGCAGCGGGCGAAGGTCGCCGTGATCCAGAACATCGCCTCCCGGTGGTCGCCACGCTCGACCAGGTCATAGCTCGCGTCGACGGCGATCGGCCGGGCGATCGGGGTGATGTCGGTACTGAAGAAGAACGGTGTCCTGGCTACCGCGGCCGCCGCGTCGAATGTCCTGGCCAAGGCGTCGACGTGCCCGCGGACCTGAGTGGCGGTCAGCTGGTCGGCGCCCATCAGCCGGAGCAGGCCGGGGTAGCACCGGGCCAGACCGAAGTCCGTGAGGGCCTCGCGGGCACGCAGGTAGCGCAGTCGCACGGTCGGGTTCCGCAGGCCGGCGACCAGGATCAGGTGCGCTGTCACCCCGGTGGGAAAAAGCCAGCTCGTCACCTGGTCATGCCAGGGCAGCGCCGGATCCGGACTCTCGAGCGCGGTCTGGATCTTGTCGCGGACGCTCCGGCAGCGGGCCTGGACCCAGGCCGGGTCGGCGAAGCGGGCGGCGACCTGCCGCTGAAGGGCGTGCAGAGCCCCGGCCGGGTCGTCGATGATGGTGTCGTACCGCAGTCCGCCGGCCAGGTGGTAGTCGGCCAGTGCCACCTCGGCCGGGTGAAGCCGGTCCCACGCCACGTAGGTGACCTCCAGCAGGACACCCCTGTGCTCGAACTTGCCGAGCTTGAGCCCGTCGACGGGCTGCCGCGTGACCAGCATGATGTCGACGTCCGAGCCGACGGGCAGTTCGGCGTCATCGGGCAGCGCGGTGGTCGAACCGCTGAGATAGGCCCCGAGGTAGCCGGGGTACAAGCGGCCCGCGGTCGTGATCCAGTCACGGGCGGCGGCTCGTGCGATCTTCAGCTTCATGGCCGCCATTGTGGCTGGGCCGGTGTCAATTCGATCGGCATTCCACGCGGGGATGGATTTCACGAACCCGTCGCTCCAGCGAGTGGACCGACTTCAGCGCAGTGCCTTCTCCAGTTCGGCCTTGGTCATGTGGGACCGGCCCTTGATGTTGCGGCGCCGGGCCTCCTCGTAGAGCTGTTCCTTGGTGGGCCCGCCTGCTCCCTTGTGGGAGCGCAGGCCGCCGCGCCGGCCCGAGGAGATGTCCTGGAGGGAGGTACGGCTCGCGGTGCGCGATTCTCCCGCGCGGGCCCGCTCCTTGTTGACGGTCCGCGCCGCGATCTCCTCGGCTCGCTTGCGGCTTTCGCCGCGTTTCACGGCGCTCTCCTTGATGTGCTCGTATTGCCGTTCGCGTTTGGGACTCGAACCACGTGGCACGGTTCTCAACTCCCCCGATTCCGATTTTCCCTGTTCAGGCGCCTACCCGGTCTGCCGTGGCCCACACCCGGCCGTACGGCGGCCGTCGTTCCGCTTCCCGCGTCAAGACGGGTTCGGGCCCTGGCGGTAGGGCCGAGTGGGCCGCATAGCGCCAAGAAAGAGGGGTACCGGGGTTGTTCACGGTCGGGGCGACGAACGTCGTACCGGCCACGACCGGAACAGGAAAGGATCACCGATGAGCAGCATCACCCAGTCCGTCGACGTCGCCGTACCCCTGCGCACCGCCTACAACCAGTGGACCCAGTTCGAGTCCTTCCCCCACTTCATGGAGGGGGTGGAGTCGGTCGTCCAGCACGGCGACACGATGACCCACTGGAAGGTCAAGATCGGCGGAGTGGAACGCGAGTTCGACGCCAGGATCACCGAGCAGTACCCCGACCAGCGGATCGCCTGGGCCTCGGTCACCGGTCCCCGGCACGCGGGCATCGTCACCTTCCAGCCGATCGACGCCAATCGCACCCGCGTCAGCCTGCAGATGGACACCGACCCCGAGGGGCTGGCCGAGAACGTGGCGGACCACACGGGCATTCTGGCCCACCGGGTCAAAGGCGACCTCAACCGCTTCGCCGTGTTCATCGAACGGCGCGGTCAGGAGACCGGCGCCTGGCGTGGCACCGTCTGACCCCTCGACCCAGGGTGGCCACCCCGGGCACCCTGGGCCCGTCGATCCCCGACAGGCGATCACGTCACGTGCAGGCCTGGCCGGGAAGTAGCCGAAGCGGGTCATCGGACGCTTCCCTCCCCGGAGAACGCCTCTCCTCGTTTTCATCGACGACCCTTCCTCTCTATTGGGGTATTTGCAGATATTTGAGGTATTTATCCATTTGGTGGGGGATGGTTAATCTATGTGGACTTTATTGTGGATCATCGCGGTAGTCCTCGTGATCTGGGGTCTCTACGTCATCATCGCGCGCCGGCAGATCCTGCTGGGCATTGTGCTGATCGTGCTCGGCCTGCTCATCGGCCCGGGTGGGGTGAGCATCTTTCACGGGTGAGCGGGCCGGGAGCCGGTCCGGATCACTGAATTCGCAAGGCTTTTGTCGATCCGGACAGGGGTCTTGACGGAGGGTCTCCGGAGTGTTGGTGCACGGGCGGCGACAGGCACAAATCTCCGACAAGTCTGGGATTGTCTAGATATTGGGTGATTTGACAAATAAACAGGGTTTTGTGCTGGAGAAAATTGATATTGGATCTATGGCTTTGTGGTAAGTAGGCGGGATTGTTCATCTCCGGAGAGCATGAGGCGCCGTTCCGGGTCGCCTGCAGGAGATGCGCATGCCACACGAAGGATCGTCGCCCGACTACTCACGGTTGTTCGGGGAGCTGCGGTTTCCCGAGAAGGACGACGCGCGGACGGTGTGGTCGCCGGCCGCGTACTTCGTGGAGCTGCTGGGGCTCCTGGAGGGGACGTTCGACCGGGTCGAGCTGCTGGAGCGGCGGCCCGACCTGAAACAGGTCGTGCTCGACTCGGAGAACACGTTCACCGAGACCGCCTACCTCGACATCGTCAACGAGGTGCTGGAGCGGCTCGCCGGGAGCGCGCCGTACGAGACGCTGGAAAGGGCCACGCATCCGTTCGGGCTGCCGTTCACGCTGCGGTCGGAACGGCTGCGGGTCTGCCTGGAGCAGCTGAAGGTGACGCCGGAGGAGCTGTACCGGCTGTTCGCCACGCACGTCGACCACGATGTGGCGGCGCGGGAGTACCTCGGGCTCACCCCCGAGACCACCGCGGTCGTCACCGGGTCGAGCACCGACCCGGCCGTGCTCGGGGAGCGGTACGGCCTCGCCGCCGGCGAGACGCTCGCGGTGCTGCTGGACGCGGGGCGGTTCACCGAGGCGACCGGGCTGGACCATCCCCGGATGCGCGAGCTCCTCGGGCTGGCCGGACAGGGTGGGCCGGTCACGCTGAACGAGGACGAGACCACGCTGGTGCCGCCGGACGGCGGTGCCGAGCTGCCGCCGGGCTGGCTGGACCGGGCTCACCGTCTGATTCGCCTGGAACGTGCCACCGGCCTGTCGCTCACCGACCTCGACCTCGTGCTGACCTCCTGTGCGCAAGGCCGGCTGGACGGTACGGCGCTGCGCGCGGTCGCCGCCGTCCTGCGGCTCGGCAAGGTGCACGGCGTCGAGGTCGGGCAGGTGTGCGAGCTGATCGTGCCGTGGCGTCCGGAGAAGGGCGTGACGGTCGAGGAGTGCGCGGGCGACATCCTCACCCATGCCAACCGCGACTACCGGTTCCGGCTGGCGGCGCTCATCGGGGTCGCCGAACCCGACGTCGTGGAGATCGTCCGGCGGTATCGGGAGCACTACGCGAAAAGCGAGCCGAGCCCGTTCGACCGGGGCAGGGTCACGCTCGCGGAGATCTCGCTGCTACGCCGGGTCGGGCTGCTGGCGTCGGCGCTCGGCATCGGCACCGGTGAGCTGTTCGACGTGCTCGTCGCGCTGGAGGGCGACCCGGCGCTCCAGCGGTATTCGACGTTCGCCGTCCTCGGTGAGGTGGGGTCGGAGATCCGCGACCTGCACCGGGTGCTGGAGGGCGGCGCCCCGGAGCCCGCGCTGTGGCTGGCGCAGACGCTGTTCGCGGTCGTCGGCTGGATGGGAACCGCCGGGTTCGAAGGCGCGGAGCTGGCCGAGATCCTCGGTGGGCGGCCCGACCCCGGCCCGTCGGACCTCGTCGCGCTGTTCGACCGGCTGAGCGGTGAGCTCGACGCCGTCGCGCTCACCCCGCAGGCGCTCGTGTCGAACCGGTTCGGGATACGGGCCGCCCGCGTCGTCCACGACGTGCTTGTCGCGTTCGACGACGGGGTCGTGGCCGCCGTCGGCAGCCGGCTGCTGGCGGTGGACCGAGTCAAGGCCGAGGCCGCCGCCCACCGGGCCGTCACCGACCTGGGCGTGATCTTCCCGTCGGATTTCACCGGGCTCGGCCTCGGCGACCGCCTCCAGGGGAAGATCTTCCGGAATCTCGTGTACCGGGCCGGGCTGCGCGCCGACGGGACGCTCGCCGCCACGCCCGGCGAGCTCGACCTGGCGGGTGACTTCGAGTCCCACCGCGAGATGCTGTTCAAGGCGGTCGCCGCCACGGTGAACGGTGTCGCCGCCTTCTACCCGTCGGATCTGACGGACTTCGGGGATATCGGTACCGAGCTGTACGACAACCTGATGTTCAACGGCTACCTCGACGAGGAGGGCGAGCTCCTCGATCCCGGCTTCTTCCTCGACCCGGACAACGCCGCGAAGTTCGTCGTCAACGTCGACCTGGCCGAGGCCGTGAAACCGGTCGCCGACCTGGTCCAGGAGCGGCTGGACCGCTTCCGCACGGAGGCGCTCACCCTCGACCCGGCGGTGCTGGCCGGGCTCCGGCTCACCGACGCCCAGCTGAACCGGCTGCTGGCGAGCCTGCGTTTCAACGGCCACCTCGACGCCGAGGACCGCTACACCGACCAGGCGGCGCTGCTCGGCCTCGCCCCGGACGACTTCGGGCTGGCCGCCGAGTTCGCGGTGCTGCGCAAAGCCGTCCTGGCCGCGCTGCGCAGCCAGATCGCGGCCTTCCACGCCGAGCTGACCACGTTCACCGCCGAGGATTTCCTCCATCTCGCCGACGACCTCGCCGCCAAGCGGGCCTTCAGGGCGCTCGACGGCGTCGATCTGGCCGACGGCCGGGTCGTCGACCCCGCGGTGTTCGCCGACCCGGAGGGCACGGTCGACCTCGGCTCGGATTTCAGCGCCGCCGACGAGGAGCTCGTGTTCGAGCACATCGCCCGGATGCTGCGGGACGAGGCCCCGTACCGGCTGGATCCGGCGGCGCTGACCCGCCTCGGCCTGACCGACGAGCAGCGCGCCGCGCTCCTCGGCCACCTGGTCACCGAGGGCAAGATCACCGAGCGGTACGCGGTACCGCCCGCTTGGCTGGGCTACTTCGCCAATGCCGACAACTCGCTCGACTTCGCGCTGCCCGGCATGGTCGACTACGCGCGGGACGTCTTCTTTCTGCTGCACGCCGTGGCGAAGGACCTGACGGCCGCCGTCACCGAGATCACCGACCGGCTCGTCGCGCTGGCCGACCGGCAGGACCGGACGCTCTACGCCTGCCTCGCCGACGTGCTCGGCCTCGACCAGGCCACCGCGCGTGCGCTGTGCGGTTGCGTCGCCGGCGGGGAACGCGAAGCCCGTACCCTCCTCGCGGCCCCCGCACTCGACCTGCCCAAGTTGCCCGACGACCCCCGGCTGCGCCTGGCCCACCGCCGGATCCGCCGGTTCGCGCTGCTCGCCGCCAAGCTCGGCCTGGACGCCGTCGAGGTCAGCGTGATCTTCGCCGACCAGGACCTCGTCGGCAAGTACCCCGAGCCGCTGACGCTGCCGCCGGGCGTCAACCGGATCCAGGCCCTGCTCGACGCCGGTGACGGCACGATCCTGCTGTTCGGCGACGACGGCGGCTACTGGACCTACGACGCCGTCACCCGGGCGCTCACGAGCCCGGCGCGCCACCCGCTCAGCGACCTGTCGCCGCACCTGGCCGTACTGTCGACGGTGGACGCCGCGTTCACCCGGCCGGACGGCGTCGCCTGGCTCGCCGGACGGGACGTCGGCGGCGCCGCGCTGGTGTTCACCCGCGAGCGGGGCGGGACCCGCTGGGCGCGGAAGACCCAGACCTGGGGAAAGATCAAGAACGCGTTCGCCGACCCCGCCCGGATCGACGGCGCGTTCACCGACAACGACGGCCGTACGTACCTGTTCGCGGGCGACCAGTACGTGCGCTACTCGGCCGGGTTCGACGCCGTCGACGAGGGCTATCCGCGTGACGTCGCCGAATGGCGGTCCCACGAGGGGCTGCCGGTGCCGGGGGCCAACGAGGCCGTGGACGCCTGCTTCCAGGACCCCGACGGGGTCGTGCACCTGTTCTCCGGCGACCGCTGGATCACCGTGAACGGGGAGCGGCCCGCCGCCGAGGTCTGGGGCCGGACCGGCTCGGCCTCCGCCGGCGCAACAAGCATCGACGCCGCGTACGCCGTACCGTCCGCCGTCCATCTGATCGCCGGTGGGGAGGTGCTGCGGTACTCCGACAGCCTGGAGAACCCCGGCGTCCACGCCGACGAGGGTGTGTCCCGCCGCCTCCAGGGTGTTCCGCCGCAGTTCGAGGGCGGGGTGGAGGCGGCCTTCACCGACCCGTCGGGCGTGGTGCACCTGTTCAAGGACGGCAAGACCGTCGCGCTGGACGGCACCTCCGCGACCATCGCGGCGACCGCCGAACGCTGGGGGGTGCTCACCCCGGCGCTGCCCGGCAACCGGGTCGACGCGGCGTTCGCCGGGCTGGACGGCCGTACGTACCTGTTCAGCGGCGACACCTACCTGCGGTACTCCACCGCGGACTACTCGGCCGCCGACCCGGGGTTCCCGCGGACGATCGCCGGTGACTGGGGCGGGCTGACCCGGGTGGACGCCTCGTTCGTCATGGACGGCCGTACCTACCTGTTCGGTGAGGGCGGCCTGCTGTTCGAGGTTCCGGTCGTCCACCAGGCCGACCTGGACGCGGGACGGCTCACACCCGCGCTGCGCATCCTCTTCCAGGAGCACGGACTCACCCTCACCGGGGTACGGGGGAGCGCGCCGCGCTGGGACCTCGCCACCGGGGAAGGCGTCGCCATCACGGTCGTCCGGGAAGGGCTGCGGCTGAAGGCGCGGGGCGACGGCTCCCGCTTCTACGTGCGCTACTCCACCCGCGACTACCGCACCCCCGACCAGGGCTTCCCCAAGCCGCTGGCGGACAACTGGTGGAACATGCCCGACGACCTGCGGCTCGACCCGGTCGACGCGGTGTTCACCGGACGCGATCAGCGGACGTACCTGTTCGCCGGGAGCCGGTTCGTCCGGTTCGACGCCCGGCACCGCTGGTGGTCGGAGCCGATGGAGATCCGCGAGAAGTGGGACAGCATCCCCTTCGACCGGATCGACGCCGCGTTCGTCGGGGTCGACGGCCGGACGTACCTGTTCTCCGGTGACCGGTACGTGCGGTACTCCGCCGACGACTACACCGAGATCGACGACCGGTATCCGGCTGCGGTGTCCGGTTTGTGGGGGCACGTCACCAACAATCTGGCTCGCTCCGGGCGGGTCGACGCGGCGTTCGTCCTCGACGTCGTCGAGAAGGTCGACGGTGTGGACGTGACCCGCACCCGGACGTACCTGTTCTCCGGCGACCAGTACGTGCGCTACACCGGGACCGACCTGACCGTGGTGGACCCCGGCTACCCGCGCCGGATCTCCGCGCTGTCCGCGGAACCGGGTCTTGCCGCGCTACCCGTACCACTCGACGGGGTGGAAGCGGCGTTCGCCGACCGGCGCACCGCCTACCTGTTCCGGGGCGGGGTGTGCCACGCGGTGTCCACGACGTCCTACCGTCGCTACGACGACCTGCCACTCGGCGACGTGCGCTGCGCCTACCTCGAAGACGGCTCGATCGTCGCCGAAACCGGCGAGGGCTGGCGGCGGCTGTCGGCGCTGGAGGGTCGCGCCGTCACCGCCGTCCCGTTCCGGCCGCGCACGCTGCGCACCGTGCCCGCGCGGTTCGCGAGCGGCCTCTCCTCCGTGCTGACCGGCGCGGACGGCACCACGTACCTGTTCACCGGATCGACCTGCTTCAACACC
Organism: Rhizohabitans arisaemae; assembly: GCF_025996515.1. GTDB lineage: Bacteria > Actinomycetota > Actinomycetes > Streptosporangiales > Streptosporangiaceae > Rhizohabitans > Rhizohabitans arisaemae. Next base: position 600,271 of record NZ_BLRH01000009.1, on the reverse strand, counting down.
CAGCTCGGCCACGACTACCCGATCGAGCAGGAGTGGGGCCGCCCCCGCGACGTGCTGCGCGAGACCGGGGCGGTGGACGCCGCGTTCGTCGGCCGCGACGGCAAGACCTACCTGTTCAGCGGCGATCAGTTCGTCGTGTACGCCGCCGGCGCGTCCGTCGTCGAGGGCGATCCGCAGCCGATCGCCGCGCACTGGGGCGGGCTGGAGAGTGTCGCCCTGGCCTACGTGCACCGCGACCGGACCCACCTGTACGGCAAGCCCGGCCCGGACGGGCTGGTGCGGCACGTCGTCTACTCGGGCACCTCCTACACCGCGCCGGACGCCGGGTACCCGGTCACCACCCCGGCCGTTTTCCCCGGTGCCCCCGAAGGGTTCGCGCTCCCGGACGCCGTCCTGGTCGAGGGCACCACACTGGTGCTGCTGGCCGGGAAGCAGTGCGTCTCGTACGACGACCGCGCCGGCCGCTGGTCGGTGGTCCGCCCGATCGAACGGCTCTACCCCGGCTTCGGCCACGACCTGGTCGCCCCTGACAAGCTGCGCTCGGCGCTGCGCGCCTCCGACGGCGCCACCTGGTTCTTCTTCGGCGACACCTGTGCGGCCTTCCGCGACGACGCGTTCGGCCCGCGCGCCCCCGTCAGGGAGCATTGGGGCCTTTCCCCCAATCCGTTCCTCGCCCCGGGCGGCACGGTCGACGCGGCGTTCGTCTGGCGCGGGCAGTACACCTACCTGTTCTCCGGCGACCGGTACGTCCGCTACACCGGCCCGGTCTACCGCAACATCGACCCCGGCTACCCCAAGCCCGTCGCCGGCAACCTGCGCAAGGAGGAGCCGTTCACGCTGCTCCCCGAGGCCTTCGAGGACGCCCTCGACCGGCCGATCGACGCGATCGTCGGCAACGACCGCACGATCCACGTGATCGTCGGCGGGGTCTGCCACACCGTGTCGACGGCGCAGGCCGCCTCGTTCGAGCACGGCTCCCTCGGTCGGACCCGCAACACCTTCGCCGAGACCGGCCGGGTCGACGCCGCGCTCGTCGCCGACCGGAAGATCTACCTGTTCTCCGGCGACCAGTACGTCCGCTACTCGGGGTCCGACCGCACCCGGGTGGACGACGGCTACCCGCGCGCGCTCGCCGACCTCGCCGCCGAGCTGGGCCTGCCGCCGCTGCCGCCCGACTTCCAGGACGGCCTGGACGCCGCGTTCCGCGGCCCCGACGGCGTCATCCGGCTGTTCAAGGGGCGTCAATGCCTGTCCGGCGGGACTGTCGAACCGGTGAGCGGCCGATGGGGGACGGTCCGCAACGCCTTCGACTCCGGCCGCCTCGGCGCGGCGTTCACCGCGCCGTCCGGCGAGCTGTACGCCTTCAGCGGCGACCAGTACGTGCGCTACCCGGCCGACGGCCTCCTGGACCACATCGAACCCGGCTACCCCCGGACCTTCCAGCACGACTTCGGCGACACACCGGCCGACTTCCACGACGGCCCGGACGGCGCGTTCGTCCTCGACGGCCGCACCTACCTGCTCAAGGGCGATCGGTACCTGCGGTATTCCGGCCCCTACCACGTCGTGGACCGTACGTTCCCGCAGGATTTCCGGCATCGCTGGGCGGGCACCGCCGACTACCGGCTGAGCGACGTGCACACGATCGTCCGGTTCGCCGAGCTGTGCCGCAGCCACCCGGACGGCCTCGCCGCGTTCTTCCTCGACGGCGCCGACGACCCCTACACCTACCTGGCCGAGACGCTCGGGCAGCCCATCGACGAGGTGCGGTGGGCCCGGCGCAACATGGGGCTGCTGCGGGCCGGCACCCACGAGGAGCAGCTGTTCGAGATCGAGTTCCTGCTGACCCTGACGGACCTGTTCGCCGCGGCCGACAGGATCGGCACCGGTCCGTCCGAGCTGTACGACGTCTGGGCGAAGGTCTTCGGACCCGCCCCCGACCTGGAGGCGGCCGCCGGCACGCTGCACGCCGTACTCCAGCGGCGGACCGCCCCGCTGGAGTTCAAGGCCCGGTCGGCTCAGATACGCGACCGGCTGAACGTCCTCAGGCGCGACGCGCTCCTCGCCTGGCTCACCCCGAGGCACGGCGACTCGCGCGAGCTGTACGAGCAGTACCTCATCGACGTGGACATGGGCCACGAGGGCAAGACCTCACGGGTCCGCGAGGCCATCGCCGCCACCCAGCTCTACCTCCAGCGGTATCTGCTCGGCCTGGAGACCGTCGCGCTGCCGGGCGGGGCCGATCCCGAGGCCGTCCGGCTCCGGCTGCGGACCTGGTGGAGCTGGATGCGCAGCTACCGGACCTGGGAGGCCAACCGGAAGGTCTTCCTCTACCCGGAGAACTACCTGCGGCCCGAGCTCCGCACCCGGAAGACCCCGGCGTTCTCCACCCTGCAGGACGACCTGCTCCAAGGCGACATCACCGCCGAGGCCGTTCAAGCCGCGTACAAGCGGTACCTCGACGAGTACACCGAGGTCTCCCGGCTGGCCATCGCGGGCGGCTACGTCTACCGGCCCGAGGAGGCCGGCCCCGAGGTGCGGCGGCTCGTGCTCTTCGGCCGTACCCGCACCGAACCGCGCCGCTACTACCACCGCACCGCCGAGTTCCGCGACGGCGGGAAACTCTCGGCCACCTGGGATCCCTGGCTGAAGGTGGACGTGCAGATCGCCGCCGACCGGGTCCACCCGGTGCACGCCTTCGGCCGGGTGTTCGTGTTCTGGCCGGCCGTGGAGCCCGCCCCGGCCGGGGACCCGTCCACGACCACCGTCGTCGTCACCGAGGGATCGAGCGGGCACCAGCAGGTCAACGCGCCGCCGCCGCGCTTCCAGGTGAAGATCTACTACTCGTTCCGCAACCTCAACGGCGAGTGGGTGGCGGCCCAGGTGCTCGCGTCCGACGTGGAACGCGAAGGCATGATCACCGACGTCGGTCTCTACGTGCAGGCGTCGCGGAAGGTGCCCGGCGTCAGCGAACACGACGCGATCGTCGTGCAATGCTCCTACACCTACGGCGACAACCCGGTGAAGTCGGCGTTCACCCTGACTCCCGAGATGTACGCGCTGCCCGCCGGGACCACCGTCGCCCCGGCCCGGCCGACCGACCTCGACCGGCTGTTCGACGAACCCCCCGCCACCGCGATCACCGAGGAGCAGGTCGTCCGGTTCAACGCGCCCGCCGACAGCCAGGACGGACGCTGGTTCAGCGTCGACCACAAGGGCGGCAGCTTCCTGTGCCGTCCCGTGGCCGCCCCCGACGACCCCGCGCCGCTCCTGCCGTTCAAGGGCAACGACCACCGGCTGCCCACCACCTGGGACCGGGTCGACGCCGGGTTCCGCCTCACCGACGGCACCCTGTACTTCTTCGAGGCGGCCCGCGGCACCTACATCGCCGTACCGCCCGACAGGGTGACCTCGCAGCAGACCCGCAAACCGGTGGCCGACCGGTTCGGCGTCGTCGGCACCGCCCTGCTGCGCGACGGCGTCGTCGACTCCGGCGTCATCCGCGGCGGCAAGGTCTACCTGTTCGCCGGCGACGAGTACTACCGCCACCCGGCGAGGCCCTTCGGCACGCTCGACCCCGGCTATCCGAAGAAACTCGCGGACAACCCCGACGACCTGCCGAAGGGCTGGTCGAAGATCGATGTGGCGTTCACCATGCCCGGCGGGGCCGAGGTGCTCTACTCGCGGGCCCGCAACTCCTTCGTCGTGACCGGCTCCGGCAAGGGCCTCCAGTCGGCCTCCAGTGCGTGGGGGGTGCCCTCGACCGGCGTGGACCGGGTCCACCGGAGAGGCGACGAGGTCTTCCTCGTCTACGGCGACAGGTATGTACGGCTGAAGAACGACCTCACCGTGGAGCCCAGGTCCTACGCGCTCGCGGGCAACGCCGACCAGGTGCCCGTGCAGGCAGGTCCGGGGCCCGTCCTGCAGGACGGCTCGCTCGTGATCTCCTTCGACAACGACCGCGCGTCGTACACGCTGAAGGACGGCGGTACCACGACGAGCGGGTCCACCCGGGAACTCGGCCGGGTCCCGACCGGGTTCGGACGGACCGGAGAGGTCGACGCCGCCTATGTGGCCGGCGGCAGACTGTTCCTCGTCGGGCCGGACGAGTACGTGCGGTACACCCTCGTCGACGGCGGCGAGACGATCCCCGAGTACGTCGACGAGGGCTACCCCAAGAAGACGGCCCAGCGGATCCAGGGTGTGCTGACCCGCGGCGAGCGGCGATACGCGGTCGGCTCCGCCGGATACGCCCCGCTCGCCAAGGACTGGGAGCCCGGCACCCCGGTGACGTTCCTGTCGTACCAGGGCAACTGGCGCGGACTGCCCGACGGGTTCCCCGGCGACTTCACCGGGCTGCTGGACGGCGGCACCGCCCTGTACCTGTTCCTCGGGCCGAACTACGCGGCCTACCCCCTCGACGACACCGTTCCCCGCCCGTACGAGATCGCCGCGCTGCCCACCGAGCTGGTCCGGCTGACCTCCAGCACCGCCTCCGAACTGAACCGGCGGCTGCTCGCCGGGGGCGTGGACGCGCTGCTCGACCCCGTCGGCCAGGAGCTGGACGAGCTGCCCGCCTTCAGCACCGCCGCCTCGGACGCCAAGACCGTGCGGGTCAAGCAGGAGCTCGCCGAGCACGTCCCGGTCAGCTCGCACCTGGACTTCGACAGCGCCAACGGCCTCTACCACTGGGAGATCTTCTTCCACGCTCCGCTGCTCATCGCCCAGGCGCTGAACGGCGCGCAGCGCTTCGAGGAGGCCCGCCACTGGTACGAGTACGTCTTCGACCCGACCCGGCCCGCCCGCTACTGGCGGTTCCTGCCGTTCCTCGCCGTCGACGTCGCCGCGCTCGTCGCCGAATGCCGGCAGGACCTCGCCGCGCTCGGGTCAAGCGTGGTCGAGTCGCGGCTGTCCCCGATCCTCACCGAGCTGGACGCCCTCGCACCCGCGTTCCGCCGGGCCCACGACCTCACCGCCGAGCAGCTGACCTACCTCGCCGACCTCGCCGGATCCGGCCTCGACGCGGTCAGGGCGGCCCTCGCCGCGCTGCCCCGCGGCCCCGTCGCCGACGGGCTCGGCGAACGCGTCGCGATGATCGGCGGGCTGCGCCGCCAGTACAACCTGATGGGGGACCGGGAGGCGCTCGTCCAGGCCTACCTGGACGACCCGTACGACCCGCACGCCATCGCCCAGCTGCGTCCGGAGGCCTACCGGCGGGCCGTGGTCATGGCCTACATCGACAACCTGCTCGACTGGGGCGACATGCTGTTCCGGCAGTACACGGCCGAGACCGTCGACGAGGCGCGGATGCTGTACATCTACGCCTACGACCTGCTGGGCTCCAGACCCGTCACGCTGGGCCCGGCGGCGCTGCCGCCCGCGGCGCCGTACTCCCGCGATCTGGGCGACGGACCGGGTGAGACCGGGCATCTCACTGCCGACGGCGCGCTGCTGGAGGAGGCGGGCGCCGTGCACGCAGGCGTGGCCCACCCCTACTTCTACGTACCGGGCAACGAGCAGTTCCTGGAGTACTGGAACCGCGTCGAGGACCGGCTCACCAAGATCCGGCAGTCGCTGGACATCATGGGGGTCAGCCGGCCGATCCCGCTGTTCGACCCGCCCCTGGACGTCATGGCGCTGGTACGGGGCGCAGCCGGCGGCCTCACCGCCGACCAGGTCGTCGCGGCGGCGGCCGCACCCGTGCCGGCCTATCGGTTCGAGTTCACCCACCAGCGGGCCCGCGAACTGGCCGACCGGCTCCAGCAGCTCGGGAACAGCCTGCTGGACGCCATCGACCGCCGCGACAACGAGGAGCTGACGCTCCTGCAGAACCGCCAGGAAGGCGAGATCCTCGCGCTGACCAAGCAGATCAAGGAAACCCAGGTCACGATGGCCGAGGAGAGCCTCGCCGAGGCCCGCGACGCAAAAGCCGCCGCCGAGGACCGGGTCGCCTACTACCAGAAACTCATCGACGAGGGGATGTCGCCGCTGCAGCAGGCCCGGCTGGCGATGCTGGCGATCGGCGCCGTCGCGCAGTTCGTGGCCGGCGGGCTGAAGATCGGCGCCGCGATCGCCTCGGGAGTGCCCCAGGCCCTCGTCGGCCCGTTCATCATGGGCACCGAGGTGGGCGGCGAACAGGTCGGCAAGGCCCTCGAAGTCGGTGCGGACGTCTCCTCCTCCTTCGGCGAGGGCTTCAGCCAGCTGGCCGAGGTGCTCGGCGTGCGGGCCGACCACGAACAGCAGGAGCAGGACTGGAAGTTCCAGCGCGACACCAGCCGCTCCGACGTCGTCCAGCTCGGCCACCAGCTCACCGGCGCCGAACTCCAGCTGGCCGTCGCCCGGCGCGAGCTGGAGATCCACAACCGGGAGATCGCGCACCTCACCGCCGTCACCGACTTCCTCACCGCCAAGTTCGCCGGGCCCGAGCTGTACGGCTGGATGGTCGGGCAGGTCTCCGGGCTGTACTTCCAGACCTACCGGTTGGCCCACGACATGGCCCGCGCCGCCGAACGCGCCTTCGAGGCCGAGCGCGGCACCGCACCGGGGCTGATCAGGGCGACCTACTGGGACTCCCGGCGCAAGGGCCTGCTCGCCGGAGACCAGCTCGCCTTCGACCTCGACCGGCTCGGCCAGGCCTACTTCGACGCGGGCGGGCGCGGCCTGGAGATCACCAAGCGGGTGTCGCTGCTCCAGCTCGACGCGACCGCCCTGCTGGCGCTGACGAGCGGGGGACGCTGCGAGTTCGCGCTCACCGAGACCCTCTTCGACCGGGACTTCCCCGGCCACTACCGGCGGCGGATCAAGACGGTGAGCGTCGCCTTCGTCACCGCCGACGGGCCGGTCACCGCCAACGCGACCCTCACCCAGATCGACAACAAGACCGTGCTCTCGCCCGACCCCAAGGCCGTGCGCTTCCTGCTCGACCCCAAGGGATCCCCGCCCGAGAGCATGCGCGGCGACTGGCGTCCCGGCCAGCGGGTCGCGCTGTCGGAGGTCGACGACGGGCGCGAGGACAGCGGCCTGTTCGAGCTGCGCTACGACGACGAACGCTACCTGCCGTTCGAGGGGACCGGCGCGGTGTCCCGCTGGCGGCTGGAGACCCGCAAGCCCCCGGCCGGCCTGCTCGACGTGGTGATCACCGTGCGGTACACCGCCGAGGACGGCGGCGAGACCTTCGCCACCGCCGTGCGGGGCATGCTCAAGCCCTACCCGTCGGCGCTGTTCCTCGACGTCGCCGCCCGGTTCCCCGACGCGTGGGACGACTTCACGGCCGGCGGCGGTGCCGAACTCCAGCTGCCGATCACCCCCGACCTGTTCCCCGCGATGTCCGGGCGGCAGGTCACCGGGGTCGTGGCGCAGTACGGGGCGGCGGGCGGGAGCGCGCGGTTCCTGCTGCACGGCGATCCCCGGCTGGCGCTGGCCCCGGGCAAGCTCGTGCAGACGCCCGGCCTGGTCGCGGGCACCCGCGCGTGGCGGCTCACCGTCACGGGCGACCCCGCCGCATTGGACGGCTTCTCCCTGATCCTGCTGTACCGGGCGACCCCCTAGCACCGACCCCCAGCGAGGTGGAGCATGAGGCCTTCCAGTCCCAGCAAGTCGCGTTCGCCATCGCCGAGCCGGGGCCATACCTCGACCGGGAGCCGTACCGGCTCGGCGACGCACCACACGGCGCTCAAACGGAAGCGGACCGGCTCGGACCCCGGCGAGCACGACGTGACGTCGTCGGGCGGGTCGCGGGGACCGCGCCCGCTCACGATCGAGAAGCGCGACCTGCCCGCCATGCAGCGGGTCCAGCTCGTTCCGCACGTCGCCGTCAAGGACGACAAGATCACGAGTATCCGGTTCGGCAGCACCCGGACGCCTTCGCCGTTCGGCGGCAGAATGGGCGACCACACCGGCTCGTGGGCGAGCGTCGTCAACTCCGTGCACGCCTCCCTGTACGGCAAGTCGCCCAAGGAGGCGGTGCAGGAGCTGCGCGCCAAGCAGCAGAAGGCCCAAGCGTGGATGAAGGAGGAGAACAAGAACTCGCCCGGCAGGAAGCTGTGGGACACGCTTGAGCCCGACGACCAGGACAGACGCCAGGACGCCCTGGGACACTACGCCGCCCAGGTGGACGACCTGCTGAACCGGGCCGAAGCTGCACTGGCCAAGCCGCCCGGCAAGGAGGCGACGTGGGAGGCCACCGACCTGCTGTCCGAGGCGATCGGCTACCACCTCTCCTATCGCAACTTCCTCCCGTACGCCACGGTGCCCGCCGAGAGTGAGGGCGGCTCGAAGGGGTCCGGGGAGGGGACGGCACGCACCTACGTCATGGCCGTCGAGAAGAATGCGAAGGCGACTCTCACCCCGGCCGAGCAGGAGCAGACGAAGAAAGCACTGTGGCAGCTGTTCTCGACGGAGGCCGCGGTCCGCGAGGCCGACATCGGACGCGCCGTCGCACCGAAGCGGATCGAGAAGACCGTGAAAGACATCGACACGGCGACGACGCAGGCCACCGAGCTGCAGAAGCTGATGCCAAAATTCGTCATCCCGTCTGCGGGGCCGGCGAAGAAGCGCAGGAAGCTGACCCCTTCGGTCGGCGACTACGCGACGTTCACCACCACGTTGACGAGCATCGCCGACAAGGTCAAGGACCTCGATAAGTCGGAATACCCGGCAATACGGGAAATGGGGCAGCTGATCGCCCAGACAGCCGGGCGACTGCAGACCCTCGCGCTCGGGGTGACCCCCAAGGACTCCGATGGGCTCGAAGAGGCCGGTGAGACCCTGACCGAGTTGTCCGGGAAGCTGACCGACCTGAAGACGTTCTTGAACGGCGACCGGGACAAGGCCCTGGACAACAGTGCACTCATCCTCGCCCACCTGCTGCACGAACACCAGACGACCGTGGCCGGCGCCTACCCGGGCGCCGTCGTCAAGTCCGGATTCCTCGGCGACGACCCGGCCAAGGCCGCCACCCGCAAGCTCACCGAATACCTGAAGGGGCGGCCGGACATCGAGGCGGAGGGCCCGGAGATCGAGAAACTGGCCCGCCGCATCGAGGACCTGTATCCCGCCCTCGGCGACAAGCCGGCTCCGGCCAAGGACAGCGCGTGGACGGCGGACGCCGGCACCGGCGGCCTCGTCACCGCCTTCCGGGACGGCAAGCTCGTCGTCCAAGGCCGGCCGCCCGCGCCGCGCGGGATCGACGGCATGGGCTCGCACACGACGGCCTGGGTGGCCGAGGTCGGGGCAGTCGAAAAGCTGGTGGACGGCACCGCCAGAAAAGACGTCCCCAAGAAGCTCGGCGAGGAGGTGGACGGCGACCTCACCGGCGATCTGATGGGCAAACTCGCCGTACTGCTCCCCGCCCAGCAACTGGAGGGCGGGCAGCTGTCCGCCGTCTTCGACGCCGCGGTGGACGTCAAGTCCGCCGGATCCCCCGAGGATTCGGTCAACGCGTATCTGAGGTTCCGGAACCTGCTGCCGTACGCCACCGTGGACGCCGGCGACCGGGGCGGCCACGCCGAACGCCGCGGCGCCAAGGCGTCCGTCCTGTTCGACAAGGAGTCCCTCGACAAGGCGACCGAGCAGAAGGCCCTCGACCTCGAAGGCAAGAGCACCGACGAGACGATCAAGACGATGCGCGCGACCGCCAAGGAACTGACCGACACCCTCGACCGGAGCGACGACGTCGTGATGACCGACCTCGACGACGAGACCGCAACGTCCGAAACATCCGGTCGGCCGTGGAAGCACTACAAAGAGATAGCCGAGGCCGTCAAAGCCACCGCCGCCGCCTTGACCGCGAAGGCCGACGAGTTCTCACGCGACCGCACCGCGCGCAAGCCAATCAACACCGCCGTCCTCAGAGCCACGATCATGTCCGTCCGCAGGAAGGAGCACGACAGGGTCTACGCCCTCGCCAACCCGAAGGCCGCGACGGGCGGGACCACCTGACCGGCCGGACAGCCACTGCAGGTCGGCTCGGATCGGCGAGGACATGGGTCGCGGACCCGAATCCCGGGGTTCACTCTCCCGGCGGGCCTCCGGCCTCCGGTTCCTGCCGGGCGAGCCGCCTGGTCCCGTCGGGATCCCGGGCCACTCGCCAGCCCGGCGGTGACATCACATAGAAGTTCTCGGGGAGGACGACTCTGTCAAAATCGGTATCCACGGCGAAGGAGGCCCCGCTGAACCGGGTGCTTCCGGCCAAGCGGACCCCGTTGAACTCGGCGACCCCCGCAAAATCGGCCATGGAGAACTCGGCAACCCCGCTGAAAGTGGCTCCGTCAAACCAGACACCTTGAAACCCGGCCCGTTTGAACCCGGCGTACCCGGCGAAGGCAGCCCAGGTGAAGTCGGTGAACCCGGTGAAGCAGGCCTCGGTGAACGTGGCGTCCTCGGTGAAGCGGGCTCCGCCGAATCCGGCCTTCCCCAGGAAGGTCGCCCCGGTGAAGTCGGCGTTCCGGCACTGTCGACGACTCATGTCCCACGCGTCAAGGTGGGCTCCGGTGAGGTCCAGGTCGGTGTCCGGCCAGAACCACCCCTCCTTGCCGGGGTTCAGGTGGGTGAGGAGAATCCGCTGGGCGATGCGTCGCACCTGATGCTCACCCTCGCTTTCCGCAAGGGAACCGGCCGGTCGGCTCGCAGGGCCGCCCGGCGGCTCCGGCTCACCTTGATCGCCGGGGGAGGGCGGGCCGCATGGCATGCGAAGGTAGGCACAGATCACGTTCACGATGGTCTGCCTGTGCCCCGGGTTCTCCTGGGCCAGGCGTTCCAGCGCGTACAACCCGGCCAGCCGCACCGGCGGCGTGTGGTGGCCAAGCTGCTCGGCGGCCGCGGCGTACAACTCGGCGACCCGGCGCTCGGTGACGTCGTGCTCGCTGATCCGGGCGGCGGTCTCCTGGTGGCGCCGCTTGCGGAAGACAAGCCTCAGCGCGATGGCCGCCCCGGCCACCAGGAGCAGCGAGACGGCCACCCCGATCCCGGCGCCTACCGCCAGGAGGGTGAGCAGCGCTCCGGCGGCGGCGGTTGCCGTTTCCGCAGGGCTTGGGGTGGCCACGGGCTCAGCCGGGGAGAACGGGAAGACGGCGGCCGCCGACGGTTCCGGCAGTAGCCACCCCGCGATGAGAACGATCCCGGTGATCACGGGCACGGCACCGGAGCCGGTCCACCAGGAGGCTGGGAGGCGCGACGACGGGGTCGCCGCCGCTGCCGGATCGGGTGAACGTCGTGGCCGGCGGCCCCGGGTCAGGGAATTCACGGTCTTCAGCTCACACCGTTTGCGGCGGCCGGGTCGACCGGATTCACCAGGTTGTGATCACCAAGCCGGATCCCCCGGTGCCGGAGGCCGAAGACACCTCCTGACGCGGACGTCGCTACTTCCCGGACTTGTTCAGGTTGTCGCGTACCGTCTTGGTGATCGGATGGTCGGCGCCCAAGATCCGGTCGCAGTCGGCCAGGGTGGCTTCGTACAGGGGGATGGCGCGGGCCGGGTACCCGGCCGACTCGTAGACGCGGGCGAGGTGGCCGCGGGATTTCAGGGTGTCGGGGTGGTCGGCGCCGTGGAGGCGCTCGCAGTCGGCCGCGATCTCTTCGAGCATGGGGATGGCGCGGGTCAGGTCTCCGGCCGCCACGTGGGCTTGGGCGATGCCGGCGGCCGCGAACAGGTCCCCTGCCAGGTCCGCGGCCCTCCGGGAAGCGCGGGCGAGGTTGTTGCGAGAGGTCAGCGTGTCGAGGTGGTCGGTGCCGAGGACCCGTTCCTGGCCGGCCAGGGCCGTCTCGTACAGGGGGACGGCGTGGGCCAGGTCTCCGATGGATTCGTAGGCGCGGGCGAGGTCGGCGCGGGATTTCAGGGTGTCGGGGTGGTCGGTGCCGAGGGCCCGCTCCCGTTCGGCCAGGATGTCCTCGTGCAGGGGGACGGCGCGAGCCGGGTGTCCAGCCGACTCGTAGGCGCGGGCGAGGTCGGCTCGGGAAGCCACCGTCTGCGGGTGGTCGGTGCCGAGGGCCCGCTCCCAGTCGGCCAAGGCGGTTTCGTAGCGGGGGACGGCGGGGGACGGGTTCCTGGTTGCCTCGTCGGCGCGGGAAGCCGACGTGTGGGGGTGGTCGGGTTCCCGCTCGGTCAGGGCCGTCTCGTACAGGGAAGCGGCGCGGGCCGGGTCTCCGGCCGCGTGGTAGACGCGGGCGAGGTTGCCGCGGGAGGCCAGCGTCTGCGGGTGGTCGGTGCCGAAAACCCGCTCGCAGTCGGCCAGGGTGGCTTCGTACAGGAGGATGGCGCGGGCCGGGTCTCCGGCCGCGTGGTAGGCGCGGGCGAGGTTGGCGCGGCACGTCAGTGTGTGGGGGTGGTCGGTGCCGAGGGCCCGTTCGCAGTCGGCCAGGGTGGCTTCGTACAGGAGGATGGCGCGGGCCGGGTCTCCGGCCGCCTGATAGGCGCGGGCGAGGTTGCCGCGGGAGGCCAGGGTGTCGAGGTGGTCGGCGCCCAGTACCCGCTCGTTCACGGCCAGTGTGGCTTCAAGCAGGGAAGCGGCGCGGGCCGGGTTCCCGGCTGACTCATAGGCGCAGGCCAGATTGCTGCGGCAGTTCAGTGTGTGGGGGTGGTCGGTGCCGAGGATCCGCTCGCAGCCGGCCAAGGCGGCTTCGTAGAGGGGGATGGCGCGGGCCGGGTCTCCGGCCGCTTCGTAGGCGGCGGCGAGGTTGGCGCGGGAGGCCGCCACGTGGAGGTGGTCGGCGCCGAGGGTCTCCTCCAGTTCGGCCAGAGTCTCCTTGAGCAGGGAGACCGCCCGGGTGAGATCGGCCAGTTCCGTCAGGTGCACACCGCACCAGATGCGCAGGATCAGCAGGCGTTCGAGCAGGGCCGCCTCGCCGGTGAGGGCGTGCAGGGCGTCGGTCTGCTCCAGCAGGGTCTCCACCGCGCCGCGTGCGGCCCAGGTGTGTACACCGTCGGGGATCCGGCCGTTGAACGCCTCCAGGAGCCCGATCGCCTGGTCGATCGCGGTGGACAGGTCGCCGTCGTGGATGGCGCGTTCACGGATCACCCGCTGGATGAGGCGGTGCATGACCACCGCCGTGCCGTCTTCGGTGCGGCCGATCAGCGAGGTGGCGACCAGGGCGGCCAGAGCCTCCTGCGTTGCGGCGGCCGCGGCCGGGTCGGTGGGCGGCGGGTCGCCCAGACCGGGGTCGGCGCCGCCGGTGAGTACGGTGACCGGGACGCCGGCGGACGACAGCACGGCCAGGACCCGCAGCAGCCGACCGGCGTCGGGGAGGGCGTCTTCGGCCTGAGTCACCGAGAGCAGGACGGCTTCGGCCGTGCCGGCGGGGTGGGTGTCGCGTACGGCGGGCGTACGGCGGTCGGCCAGGAGCCGCCGGTAGGCGGGGTAGGTCGGCTGCCGCCGGGCGATGAAGGCGCCCGCCTGGGCCAGGGCCAGCGGCAGGAACCCCAGCTCGTGGGCGAGCGCCTCCGCTCCGGCGGGGTCGTCGAGGCCGGTGCGCCCGATCAGGAACCCGGTCGCCTGCTCGGGGGTGAAGGCGTTCACCTCGAGGGCCGGGTACCGGTCGTGGAAGGCGCGGTTGCGGGAGACGAGCAGGACGCGGACCGCACCGTCGGCCGGGCACCATTCGGTGATGTGGTCGACCTGGGCGGCGTTGTCGAACACCAGCAGTCCCGGCTGCCCTGCGGCAGACCGGGCCGACAGCCATTCCCGGGTCTTGTCGGCCGCGGTGACGGCGTCGTCGCGGCCGTAGCGCAGCCCGAGCCGGTGCGCGAGGCCGGCCAGCCCGGTGACGATCCGGTCGGGTGTCTCGGCGTCGATCCAGGCGACCACCGGCCATCCGGCCTGCCGGCAGGCCCAGGCGTAGCTCGCGACCAGCAGGGTTTTGCCCACCCCGGCGGTGCCGGTGACCGCCGAGACGGCGGCGGCTTTGACTTGGGCGTGCAGGAGCTGCAGCAGCTCCTCGCGGAGCTGGAAGGCGGTAGGCCGGGCGGGGACGCCGCCTTCGACGGTCTGTCCGTCCTGTGGGGAAGGGCTCGGCTGTGCCGAGGCGACGGTGATGTTCCCGGCGACGTGGGCGATCCGGGTCAGATCGCGATCCACGCCGGTACGGATCGTCGGCTCCGGGCCGGGGCCGGGGGGAGCGGTGGTCATCGGCGGCCGACGATCACATCGCCGCCGGTGCCCGGCTCCGTCATGTCCACGCCACCCTGGCCCGTACCGGGACATCCATCCTCATACCGGCCATCATTGATCACCTTGTGAGTCCCGGCAAAGTGATTTCCGGATAGGACGTCGTGCCTATGGCGCGAAAGCGTGCAGGACGGACACGAATGTGCGGGCGCCCTTGTGGAAGAAGTCGAGGAGCATGTTCTCGTCGGGGGCGTGGTTGGCTTGGTCGGCGTTGCCGTACGGCACGATGACCGAGGGCAGCGCCAGGGTCGAGGTGAACACGAAGTCGGGCACCGTTCCGGCCAGGGACGGGTAGACCAGCGGCGGGTGCTCCCAAGCGAACTCGACGGCCTGGGAGACGCGCTCGACCACCGGGGAGTCCAGCGGTGTCCGGGACGGCTTGACGGCGCTGATCACGTCCACCTCGACGTCGGGAGCCTGCGCGCGCACCCATTCGGTGATCAGCCGGGCGACGTCGTGCGGGTCCTGGTCCGGGACCAGGCGGACGTCCAGTTTCGCCGTGGCGGTCGCGGGGATGACCGTCTTCATGCTCGGGCCGGTCCAGCCCGAGCCCAGCCCGGAGACGTTCAGGTTGGGGCGGAGCAGCACCCGGCCGAACCAGTCGGAGGGCGAGTCCACCCGCGGGAGCATCTCGGACGCGGGGATCGGCCAGGTCAGCGGGAGCGCGGCCACGGCGGCCCGTTCCTCGTCGGCCGGTTCGGCGACGGCGTCACAGAACCCGGGAACGGCGATCTCGCCGTCGTCGCCCCACAGTGAGCCGATCACCCGGGCGAGTTCGAGCGCGGCGTTCCTGGAGACGCCGCCGAAGTTCCCCGAGTGACGGTCGGCCGAGGCCACCCGCAGGGTGAGCTCCAGGTACAGCAACCCGCGCGACCCGCACAGCACGACGGGCCGCCCGCTGGGATGGACGGCCCCGTCCGAGGTGTAGGCGAAGTCGGCCCGGAGCAGGTGCGCGTGCTCGGCGACCCACCGCTCCAGGTTGGGGCTGCCGATCTCCTCCTCACCCTCCACGATCATCACGACGTTGACGGGCAGCCGCCCGTAGGCCTCGAGCACCGCCTTCATCGCCAGCAGCTGGGCTAGATGCTGCCCCTTGTTGTCGGCCGTGCCGCGGCCGTACATCCGGCCGTCGCGGATCACCGGCGTGAACGGATCGGACGACCAGGCCGACAAAGGCTCGACGGGCTGGACGTCGTAATGGCCGTACACCAATATCGTCGGAAGGCGATCGGATTCCTTTCGCTTTCCAAAGACGATCGGGGCGCCACCGGTCGGAAGCACCGCGGATTCCAGTCCGCAGTCGCGCATCAGCCGCGCCAGCCTTTCGGCGACGGGGCCGAGGTCATCGCCTTTCGCGCTGACCGCGGGCTGGGACACGATTTTGGCGAGGGTCCGCTCCGCGGCGGCCCTTTCCCGATCAAGACGTTCAAAGGGAATACGGCATCGCCCACGCCACGGATTGTTCGCATCAGGATAGTCGGCCATTCCGCCATCATGCCCGCGCCGCGCGGCCGGGCCAACCGCGGATCCACGTGGACCGCCCACGGTCCGCGACGCGGCCGACACCCTCCGAAAGGCGGCGCCGTCAACCGCTTTGGCCCATTTGACCTGCATAAACTATCGTGACAGCACCGCAGGCACCACCCTGCGGCGGCCCCTGGACGGCCTGGCCGGGCCACGTCGTGATCCCCATCCAGTAACCACTACGGCCGGATTGGATATCGACCGCCCGGGGCCGCCCGGATAGTTTTCCCGCATACCAACCCGCCGACACGAGAAGACGAGGGACATGAATAGCGCGGATGTTGTTTTCCCGGTTTCGACATCGTTTGACGGCGGAACGGAAGTCGATCGCGAGCAGCTTTTGTTCCTGCACAACGAATTCCTCCGGGCCAACGACGACCTGGATTACGAGCGGCTCAAGACGGTTTGGGATGACAATCCCGAGAACCGGCATTACAACACCAACGGGCACACCTACGACGGGCTGCCCGACTGGGAGAACATCTGGAACTTCTATCGCCCGCAGTTCAGACTCCTCAGCCCCTATTCGCCGGGCCGGGTCCGGATCGTCGTACGCGGTGACATGGCCTGCATCAGCGCCGACTACGTCAGCCGGCACAAGGAGTGGATCGGGCACACCTCCGAGCACAACCCGAGCTGCTACCGCGCCACCCAGGTGGCGGTCCGGGACTCGGGCGACTGGAAGATCATCCACGCGCACTTCTCGATTCAGGACACCGGCCCCCGTCCGGACCTCGCCTGATGACCTTCTCGATCGTGGCGCGCGACCCGGCCGCGGGTCTCTTCGGCGCGGGCATCGCCACGGCGCGCCCCTGCGTCGGAGGCCGGACGCTCATGGCGCGCCGCGGGTCGGCCGTGGTGGTCACCCAGGCGACCGTCAACACCCCGCTGGGGGTCGGGATCGCGGACGCCCTGGACGGCGGGGGCTCCCCGGCCGAAGCCTTCGACCGAGGCCTGTCGGCGGACCCCGGCCGAGACCGCCGACAGCTTCTGGCCGTCTCGCTGGCCCATGATCCCCATGTGTACACCGGGCGCGAGGTGCCCGACGAATCCGGCGACCGGGTCGGCGACCACGTCGCGGCGGCCGGAAACCTGCTGCGTGACACCCGGGTCCTGGACGCCGTGATCGCGGGATTCCAGGCCGGGACGGGCGATCTCGTGAGCCGGATCGTCGACGCCCTCGACGGCGGTGACCGGGCGGGCGGCGACGCCCGGGGCAGGCAGTCGGCCGCGGTGCTGGTCTACGACCGGACGGGCCACCCGCTGGTCGACCTGCGGGTGGACGACGCGCCCGACCCGATCGCCGCGCTGCGAAAGCTGCACGACCTATGGGACCGGTGCTGGGGCGAGTACGACCGCACCGGGACCTTCCCGCCGGCCACCGCGTATCCGCATCCGTATCCGGCGGGCGGCGGCCCGGGATGACGGACGCCCGCCGGAGCCGGGCGCCGCCCGCACCCGGCCACGGGCTTCCCGCTCGTACGACGCCCCTTTCCCACCCGCCCGTCGCGGCGTTCGCGGCGGTGCCTGCTCACAACTTCTCGGCCACCCCCCGTTCTCCAGACCCATCCGAGAGAGGTATCGCCCATCATGAGTGATGTCCCCATCGC
Source organism: Rhizohabitans arisaemae (assembly GCF_025996515.1). Classification (GTDB taxonomy): domain Bacteria; phylum Actinomycetota; class Actinomycetes; order Streptosporangiales; family Streptosporangiaceae; genus Rhizohabitans; species Rhizohabitans arisaemae. The sequence goes on along the minus strand of NZ_BLRH01000009.1, from coordinate 582,978 downwards.
CGCTCCCACGTCGAGCGGCCGCGTGGAGGTCGACCCCGCCGCCACGAAACGGATCGTGCGCGCCGGCACCATCGGCACCGTCGTCGAGTACTACGACTTCGGTCTGTACGGGTACACGGCGACCGTCCTGGCCAGGGTGTTCTTCACCGACGCGGACCCGACGACGGCGCTGCTGTCCAGCCTGATCGTCTTCGGGGTGGCCTTCCTGATCCGCCCGCTCGGCGGGGTCGTGTTCGGGCACATCGGCGACCGGTTCGGCCGCAAGCACGCGCTCGCGCTGACCATCATCGGCATGTGCGCCGCCACCTTCGTGATCGGCATCCTGCCGAGCTACGCCGCGATCGGCATCGCCGCCCCCATCCTGCTGCTCCTCGCCCGGCTGGTCCAGGGCCTCTGCGCGGGCGGTGAGCTCGGCGGCGCGGCGACCTACATCGCGGAGAGCTCACCCGAGGGCCGCCGCGGCTACCTGACCAGCATGACCCAGATGGGCTCGATGCTGGGCCTCATCGGGGCCTCGATGACCGTCGCCCTCATCACCTGGCTGGTCCCGGCCGACTCGCTCGACTCGTGGGGCTGGCGGATCCCGTTCCTCATCTCCCTGCCGCTCGGCCTGGTCGGGATGTACATCCGGTCCAAGCTGGAGGACTCGCCGGCGTTCCAGTCGGTGGCGAAGACGGAGAAGGTGGAGTCGGCTCCGTTCCTGACGGTGGTGAAGCGGCACCGCGCCGCCGTCCTGAAGGTCATCGGCATCAACGTCCTGGCGGCGCCCGGTTACTACATCGCGTTCGTGTACTCGAACATCTTCCTGCAGCGGCAAGGCGGGTACGCGACGAGCACCGCGACCTGGATGACGACGTCGTCCCTGGTGGTGGCGACCGTGGTCATCCTGGTGGCGGCCAGGGTCTGCGATCGTGTCGGTCGCAAGCCCGTCCTGCTGGCGGGAGCCGTGGGATTCGCGGTCCTGGCGATCCCGGCGTTCCTGCTGATGCAGAGCGGCACGATCGCGGTGGCAATCCTCGGCCAGCTGATGCTGGCGGTGTGCGAGGCCACCATGATGGGTTCCATCCTGGCCACCCTCGCCGAACTGTTCCCGGCGACCATCCGCTACTCCGGGATCGCCCTCGGCTTCAACCTGGCGCACGCCGCCTTCGGCGGCACCGCCCCGTACCTCTCCACCTGGTTGATCGATGCGACGGCGTCCCCGCTCGCTCCCGCCTGGCTCGTGATCGGCTACGCGGTGGTCGCCATCGTGACCGTCCTCAGCCTGAAGGAGACGGCGCACAAACCGCTGCGCATCGAATGAGCAGGCCGGGATGACAGGAGTCGCGAGTGGGCTGGCCACGCTAGGGCCGGTAGTGCTTCCAGGCCTCCGCGAGCCGGCCCACCGCCTCGATCGTCTCCCCGGCGGATCGGGTCAGCGAGATCCGGACGGCCGGCGAGGGACGCTCGGCGAGATCGAAGACCGAACCGGGGACCACCTCGACGCCGTACCGCGCCGCGACGTGCGCGAAGTTCAGGCCCGTCCCGCGCGGCAGCTCCGCCCACAAGGCCATGCCGCCGTCGGGGCGGCGCCAGGTCCACTCCGGAAGCTCGGCGGAAAGACCGGCGTCCATGATCCTGCAGTTGGCCTGGAGCCGCTGCCGGCGTTCGCCGACGATCTCGTGGCTGCGGGCCAGGAGCCTTGTGGCCACGAGTTGCGGGATCAGGCTCGCACCGCTGTCCAGCAGGGATTTGAGCCTGGCGATCCGGGTGACGACGCTCCGCGGCGCCCGGATCCACCCCAGCCGAAGGCCCGGGCTCAACGTTTTGGAAAGGGAACCGACCGTGATGATCGGACCGTCGGGGGCGTGCTGCGCCACGGTGTGCCCGGGCTGCGCCCCGAGCCGGTACTCCAGCAGCGTCGCGTTCTCCACGATCGGCACGTCGATCTCCGCGGCCAGTTCGGCGATCGCCTTGGCGTGTGCGCCGGTGAGCCGCAGGCCGGTCGGATTGTGGAACCCGGAGGTCAGCCAGATCAGCCCCGGGCGCCGCGTCCCGGCGACCCGGGCCGCGCTCGCGGCGAAGTCGTCGCCGCAGGCCGGGGGGAGGGGGAGGGCCGCCATCCCCAGGTGCCGCAGGAGGTCGATCGTCCCGTTCCAGGTGGGCGTCTCGATCGCGACCAGGTTCCGTTCCCGGGCGAGTGCGGTGAACAGCAGCGCCGTGCTCTGCTGGACGCCCGTGGTGACGACCACCTGGCCGGGCAGGGTGGGGATGCCGAGGCCCGACAGGTGCACGGCGACGGCGTCGCGGAGCACCGGAAACCCGAGCGGCAGGTATCCGCCCAGCTCACCGTTTGCGACGATCTCCTCGGGGGTCGTCGCCGCCAGGGCGTCCACAACCCCGTCCGCGTCCTTGAACGCCGCGGCCGCGAGGTCGATGACCCCGGGTGCGGGCTCCAGCGCGGCTCGAAGCACGCGCAGTACGGCGTACGAACGGGTTTCCTTGACAGCCGGGTCCTGCGGATCGGCCGGGCTCGCCACTCTGCGGGCCACCCAGGTTCCCGCGCCCTGCCGGCGCTCCAGCCAGCCCAGGTCGTCCAGGCGCGCGTACGCGTTGATCACGGTGGTGCGGCTCACGGACAGCGACTTGGCGAGTGCCCGTTCGGAGGGCAGCCGGGTGCCGATGGGCACGTCGCCGGACTCGATCCTCCGCTGGATCGCCAAGGCGAGCCGGTCGTACAGCGGCCCGGTACCCCGGGCCCAGATGCCCAGCACCTCGTCGAGGCCCATAGTCGTCCACCAATCCGTCATACAGGAGTTTCAGGGTATGGATCGGTGCATCCATGTACAACATGACATCTCTTGGACTATCGACTTGATATCCCTAGTGAAAGAGCTGAGACGGGAGTCGCCGCCGTGCGTTTGAAGATCAGCGCCGTGGTGCCGGCCCAACTGCCGATGGCCGCCTGCGTCACCGCCGCCCGCCTGGCCGACCGGACCGGCGTCCATCGGCTGTGGATCACCGAGAACCTCTACACCCGAGGCGCCTTCGCGCTCGCCGGGGCCATGGCCGCGGTGACGGAGCGGGTACGGCTGGCCACCGGCACGGTCAGCCCGTTCCTGCGCAACCCGGCCGTGCTGGCGATGGAGGCCGCGACGATCCAGGAGATCTCGGGCGGCAGATTCGGCCTGGGCCTCGGATCCGGGCCGGCGACCCGGCTCGCCCAGGCCGGGGTGCGGACCGAGCGGCCGTTGTCGGAGCTCCTGGAGGCGGTCGACGTCCTCCGGGACGTGCTGGCCGGTGCCGAGGCCGGCTACCGGGGCCGGCGTTTCGCGGGCGAGGCGATCGCCCTGGAGCCGCCCAGCCCGTCCTGCGCCGACGTCCCCGTCTATCTGGCGGCGATCGGACCGCGCATGCTGGAGGCCGCCGGGCGGCACGGCGACGGCCTGCTGATCTCGATGTTCTGCCCCCGGGAGCTGGTATGGGACTCGGTCGAGACGGCCCGGTCCGCGGCGGCGGACGCCGGCCGGAGCCCCGGCGAACTCGACGTGGTCGCCTATCTGCCGATCAGCGCGAGTACCGCCGATCCGGCCGGGGCGCGGCGACGCGGCCGGGCCTTCCTCGCGGAGAACTTCGCGCGGTTCCACGGCGTGGAAGCGTACGAGCGGATGCTCCTGCGCAGCCCGTACGTCGACCACAAGGTGATCGCGGACATCGCCGGCGCCCACCGGGACGGGGCCGGGTTCGACCATCTGATCTCGGACGAGCTGCTGGACGACTTCGTGATCTGCGGCGGTCCGGCGGAGTGCGCCCGTGCGCTCGGCCGGTGGTCGGCCGAGGGCCTGGGCGTGAACGAGGTCGCGCTGGCGCACTGCGGCCTGGAGGACGGCCTGGCCGAGGCGATCGAGGTGCTGGGCGCGCTGGCGGACGAGGGCGGCGCGGCCGCCGTGCCCCGGCCGGACCCGGCGGCTTCGTGACCGACGTCGTGTCCGGCTGACGCCCCCGGCCGTCCGGTATCGACCCATGCGAACGTCTGGAGAAGAGTGCACACCGAAGTCTCCCGGCTCTCCGTCACGGAGCTGGCCGGACTCATCCGCACAAGAGAGCTGTCCTGCACGGAGGCCGTCGGCTCGATCCTGGACCAGGTCGGCCGTACCGAACCGCTCGTCCACGCCCTGCACACGCTCGACGCCGACGGCGCGCTGGCGGAGGCCGCGCGCCTGGACCGGGTCCTGCGCGACCACGGCCCCGTCGGGCCGCTGCACGGGGTCCCCGTCACGGTGAAGGACGTCGTGGCGACCCGGGGGATCCGGACGACGCACGGCTCCGCCGCCTACCGGGACCTGGTGCCGAACCACGACGCGCCGTCGGTCGTCCTGCTGCGGGACGCGGGGGCCGTCGTCATCGGGAAGACCACGACACCGGAGTTCGGGCACAAGGCGGTGACCGACGGGCGGCTCGGCCCCGCGACGGCCAACCCCTGGGACGTCACCAAAACGGCGGGAGGCTCCTCCGGCGGGGCCGCGGCGGCCGCGGCCTGCGGCATGGGGCCGATCGCGGTCGGCACCGACGGGGGCGGCTCGATCCGGGTGCCCGCGGCGCTGTGCGGCGTCTTCGGCGTCAAACCGACGACGGGGACCGTGCCGACGTACCCGCCGAGCGCCATCGGCCCGCTCGGGCACACCGGCCCGATCACCCGGACGGTGGCGGACGCCGCGGTCGCCCTGGCCGTACTGCAGGGGGCGGGCCCGGCGCTGGCGCCGTTGCTCGCGTCGGTGGAGCGGGCCCGCGACCAAGGCCTGCCCGGCCTGCGCGTCGGACTCCTCACCACCGTCAACGGGATCTTCGTCGAGCCCGAGCTCACCCGCGCCGTCCACGACGCGGCGGCCGCGCTGGAGGCGCTCGGCGCACAGGTGGAACCCGCCGAGCTGCCCACCCACGGGTTCGAAGGGCTCTGGGACGTGCTGTTCTTCGCCGGCATGGCCGCCCAGGCCCAGACCATCGCGCCGGAGGAGTGGCACCTGTTGAGCGACAGCTTCCAGACGGTCGTCAAGCAGGCCCGCGCACAACCCGACGGGGCGGCGCAGCTGGCCGAGGCGCAGCGGGTTCGCCTCGCCCGCGAAGTCGCCGCCGTGTTCGGGCGCTTCGACGTGCTGCTCGGTCCCGTCGTCTCGGTGCCGGCCTTCCGGATCGGCGTCGACGGGCCCGAACTCCTCGGCGGAGCACCCGCGGACTCGCTGGCCTGGTGGCGGCTGACGCAGCTGTGGAATTTGTGCGGCCAGCCCGCCTGTTCGCTGCCGTACGGGCGGACGGCCGCCGGCCTGCCGATCGGCGTCCAGCTGATCGCCCGCGCGGGACAGGACTTCGAGCTGCTGCGCTACGCCGCGGCGCTGGAACTTCCCTGGTCTGCCCCGCCAGTCGCGTCCGAAAGGTCCCGGTGAGCCGCGTCGGCGCCCGTGACCTGCTGCGGGCCGTGCTCGACGAGGACACGTTCGTCTCCTGGGACGCGCCGCCCGTGGACGTACATCCCGGCCCCGCGTACGCCGCGGCCCTGACCGACGCCGCGAAGCGGGTCGGAACCGACGAATCGGTGATCACCGGGTCGGGACTGCTCCGCGGGCGCCGTACCGCGGTGATCGTCAGTGAGTTCGGCTTCCTGGGGGGATCCATCGGGGTGGCCGCCGCCGAGCGGCTGACGGCGGCGGTCGAACGGGCTACCGCCGAGCGCCTGCCGCTGCTCGTCGCACCCGCCTCAGGGGGCACCCGCATGCAGGAGGGCACGGTCGCCTTCCTGCAGATGCTGAAGATCACGCAGGCCGTCGTGGCGCACAAGGCAGCGGGATTGCCCTACCTCGTTTACCTTCGCCACCCCACCACCGGCGGAGTGCTGGCCTCCTGGGGTTCGCTGGGGCACCTCACCCTGGCCGAGCCGGGCGCGCTCATCGGGTTCCTCGGTCCACGGGTGTACGAGGCCCTGCACGGCGCCGCCTTCCCCGAAGGCGTCCAGACCGCGGAGAACCTGCACGCGCACGGGCTCGTCGACCTGATCGTCGCCCCCGGGTCGCTGGCCGGCGTCGTCGACCGGACGCTCACCCTGCTCGCCGCCACCGGCGTCGCGGCCGGCCCGGCCGCCGAACCGGCCCCTGCGCGCGAGGCCACCGCGTGGGAGTCGGTGCTCGCCACCCGCGACCCCGGACGCCCCGGCGCGCGAGACCTCCTGCGGAGCGCGACGGAGGTGATCTCGCTCGGCGACGCCGGGCTCATCCTGGCGCTCGCCCGTTTCGGGACGGCGTCCTGCGTGTTCCTGGGCCAGGACCGGACCGGGCCGCCCCTCGGCCCGCTCGCCCTGCGCCGGGCCCGCAGAGGCATGCGGCTCGCCGCGGAGCTACGCCTCCCCTTGGTCACCGTGATCGACACGGCGGGGGCCGAGCTGTCCCAGGCGGCGGAGGAAGCGGGTCTGGCCCGGGAGATCGCCCTGTGCCTGGCCGAACTGCTCACCCTGCCGACCCCCACCGTGTCGGTGCTCCTCGGCCAGGGTGCGGGCGGCGGCGCGCTCGCCATGCTGCCGGCCGACCGGGTGGTCGCCGCCCAGCACGGCTGGCTCGCGCCACTCCCGCCGGAAGGCGCGAGCGCCATCGTCCACCGCGACCCCGGCCGCGCCGCGGAACTGGCCGGCGCCCAGGGAATCCGGTCCGTGGACCTCGCCGCCGCCGGAGCCGTCGACACCGTCCTCCCCGAGTGCGGTGACGCCGCCGGCCGCCCCGAGGCATTCCGCCGCCTCCTGGCGGACACGCTGGAGCGAGAACTGGCGCAACTGCGGAGAACGGATCCGCACGCGCTCGGCCTCCGGCGACGCCATCGCCACCGCACGCTCGGGCGGCCGGGGTAGGGGCGCGGCCCCACGCCGCGAGGTGCCTCCCGCGACTCGACTGATCGACGGGTGGACGACGAAGAACGGCACTTCATTCACAAGAAGATGGAGTTGAGGAATCTGACCAACGCCTCGGCGATGTTGGCCGCCGTCGCCGGCTGCGCGAGCACGAAGACGGCAGGACCTCCGACGATCAGCCCCCATGCGAGTACTGCGCCGCGCCGCCTTCGACGGGGTACGTGAGTCCTTGGATGGAGTGATCCGGGTGAAGTAGGTGGGAGGTCCGGCGTCGCAGGGGGATACGGTGCCGGTTCGGCGGATTCGCCGGGGCCGGCCGTACCCGTCTCGTGGGGATGGTTGAGGAACAGGCCCACCGCCGTCGAGACCGTGACCAGCGCGATCGCGGGGACGATCCACCACCAGTTCCATACCCCGTTGTTGAGCACCTGGTTGACGGCGACCGCCCCGCCTACGGCCGCCACCGATATCGCCAACGCCGTCGCCATGACCCGCAGCGGACTTCTCCGTGAGGGACCTGTCCCGCCCATGGCATCATCATCGAGCCAAATCTCCGTGCGGACCAGCGAAACGGCTCAGCCTCGATCAGGCCGCTCACTTCGCGGCGCGGGGGGAGACACCGGTGTTGGAGCGGTGGTTTCGCCGGGGGCGGTTGCGGTTGGGTCGCCGAGGCGGGTGAGCAGGAGGGTGAACGCCGTGGAGAACGCGACCAGGGTGATCGTGGGGATGATCCACCACCAGTTCCACTCCCCGTCGTTGATCGCCTGGTTGACGGCGAACGCGCCGCCCACGGCCGCCACCGAGGTCGCCGACGCCGTCATCGTCACCGTCAGGGGTCGTCTCGCCATGGCGTCATCATCGCGGCAAATCACCGTCTGGACCGACGAAATCACCACTTCTCACATCGCGGCGCGGCGGTAGGAGCGGACGGCGAGGGGAAGGCAGATCGCGGCGAGGGCGACGTACCAGGCCAGGCCGATGAGGACGGGACGGGTGGGGTCGCCGTAGCCGAAGAAGAGGGCGCGCAGGGCGTCCACGGTGGCGGTGACGGGGCTGTACTCGGCCCAGACGCGCATCCAGCCGGGCAGGGTCGCCAGGGGGACGAATGCGCTGCTGGCGAAGATCATGGGGAACATCCAGAAGGTGGCGGCCATCTGGGCGGCCTCGGGTTTGCGGACGGCCAGGCCGATCGCGGCGCCGATGCAGGAGAAGGCGAAGCTGAACAGCATCAGCAGGCCGAGGCCGGCCAGGGCGGGCAGGACCCCGGTGACGAACCGGAAGCCGATGAGATGCGCGGCGGTCGCCATGATCAGGATGACCAGCAGGTTCCTGGTGGCGTCGGAGACGATCCTGCCGACGAGGACGGCGGAGCGCGCCATCGGCAGGGACCGGAACCGGTCGATGAAGCCTTTCTGCAGGTCGTCGGCGAGACCGACCGAGGTGGCGGCCGCGGCGAAGGCCATGGTCTGGATGAATGTGCCGGGCACCATGAAGACCTTGTAGTCGATGCCGGGCACGTGGATGGAGCCGCTGAAGACGTAGGAGAAGAGCAGCAGGAACAGGACCGGCTGGATCGCGGAGAAGAACAGCAGCTGCGGGACGCGCGGAATGTGGCGCAGGTGGCGCAGGGTGACCACCCAGGCGTCGTGCACGCCCCAGGCCAGAGAGGTCATCGGGCGGCTCCTTCGAGATGGTCGGAACCCCGGCCGGGAGCGGGGGCGGATCCGGAGGCGGTACGGGACCGCGTCCGCGCCCGGTTCGGTACGCCGGAGGCGGGTACGGCGGACTTCGTCCGTACCGGAGCGAACGTGTGGGTACGGGACCGCGTCCGCGTGGGCGGGGAGGTCATCGGGGTGGCTCGTCCGCGGCGGGGACGAGGCCGGTGAGGGTGAGGAAGACCTCGTCGAGGGTGGGGCGGCGCAAGGCGAGGTCGTTCGCGACGACCCCGGCGGCGGCGAGTTCGCCGGCGGCCTTGGCCACGGCGTGGACGCCTCCGGTGACCGGCGCGGTGACCGTGCCCGATTCGGTCCGCACCTCCACCGGGCCGTCGGCGACGGAGGCCAGCACCTCGGCGGCGCGGGCCAGCTCGGCCCGGTCGGGGGCGGTGAGCTCGATGCGCTCACCGCCGACCTTGGCCTTGAGCACGTCGGGGGTGCCGTGCGCGATCACCTGGCCGCGGTCCAGGATGAGGATGTCGTCGGCGAGGGCGTCGGCCTCCTCCAGGTACTGGGTGGTGAGCAGGAGGGTCGCGCCGTCGGCGACGAGGTCGCGGACCAGGTCCCAGATCTCGCGCCGGCCGCGCGGGTCCAGGCCGGTGGTGGGCTCGTCGAGGAAGAGGACGCGAGGCTTGATCACGAGGCTGGCGGCGAGGTCGAGGCGGCGGCGCATCCCGCCGGAGTAGGTCTTGACGACCCGGTCGGCGGCTTCGGCGAGTCCGATCCGCTCCAGCAGTTCGCCGGCCCGCGCCCGCGCGGCCTTCGCCCGCATCCGGTGGAGGCGGCCGAACAGGACGAGGTTCTCCCGGCCGGTCAGGTTCTCGTCGACGGCGGCGTACTGGCCGGAGAGCCCGATCACCCGCCGGACCCGGTCGGCTTCGCGGACCACGTCGTACCCGGCGACCCGGGCGGTGCCGGCGTCGGGTTCGAGGAGGGTGGTGAGGATCCGCACCGTGGTGGTCTTGCCCGCCCCGTTCGGACCGAGGAGGCCGAGCACGGACCCCTGCGGGACGGCCAGGTCGAGTTCGCGGAGCGCGGTCGCGGCGCCGTACCGCTTCACCAGGCCGGTGGTCTCGACGGCGTTCACGACGTCACCATCTGGTCGACGAGGCCGGTGTCGTGCTTGGCGTCCCGGAACCGGGGGTGGGCGATGACCTCGCGCAGGAACGGGGCGGTGGTGGAGACGCTCCGGCTCCGCACCACGAGTTCGCTGAGGGCCCGGTCCATCCGGGCGATCGCCTGGTCCCGGTCGGGGGCCCAGGTGATGAGCTTGGCGAGGAGCGAGTCGTAGTCGGCGGTGATCCGCATCCCGGAGTAGGCGTGGCTGTCCACCCGGACGAACGGGCCGCCGGGGGCGTGGAACTCGTCGATCAGCCCGGGGGTGGGCAGGAAGTTCCGCGTCGGGTCCTCGGCGTTGATCCGGCATTCGACGGCGAACCCGCGCGGCAGGACGTCCTCCTGGCGGATCGCGAGCGGCCGGCCGGCGGCGACGTTCAACTGCTCCCTGATCAGGTCGATGCCGGTGACCATCTCGGTGACCGGGTGTTCGACCTGGATCCGGCTGTTCACCTCGATGAAGTAGAACCGGTCGTCCCGGTCGACCACGAACTCGAAGGTGCCGGCGCCGACGTACCCGGCCTGTTTCGCCCCGCGGACCGCGGCCGCGCCCATCTCCGCCACCAGGTGTGGCGACAGGGACGGCGGCGGGGACTCCTCGATGAGTTTCTGGCGGCGCCGCTGGACGGAGCAGTCGCGGGCACCGAGGTGGACGACGTCGCCGTACCGGTCGGCCAGGATCTGCACCTCCACGTGGCGGGCACCCTCCAGGTACTTCTCCACGTAGACGCGGGAGTCGCCGAAGAGGGCGAGCGCGGCCGACCTGGTCTCGGCGTAGGCGCGCAGGAACTCGCGCGGTTCGCGGACCACGCTCATGCCGCGCCCGCCGCCGCCCGCCACCGCTTTGATGATCACGGGGTAGCCGATGCCGGCGGCGACCTCGGCGGCCTCCGAGCCGCATTCCAGCCGGGGCGAGCTGCCGGGGAGCACGTCGAGCCCGCTCGCGACGGCGAACTCGCGGGCCTGCCCCTTGTCGCCCAGGAGCGCGATGACCTCGGCGGACGGGCCGATGAAGGTGAGGCCGTGCTCCCGGCAGATGTCGGCGAAGTCGGCGTCCTCGGAGAGGAAGCCGTACCCGGGGTGGACGGCTTCGGCGCCGGTCTGCTGGGCGGCGGTGACGATCGCGGCGGCGTTGAGGTAGCTGCGCCGCCCGGCGGCCGGTCCGATCTGGACGGATTCGTCGGCGAAGCGGACCGGCGCGGAGTCCCGGTCGGCGGTCGAGTGCGCCACGACCGTCCGGATGCCGAGTTCCCGGCAGGTACGGGCGACGCGGAGCGCGATCTCGCCGCGGTTGGCTATGAGGACCGTTGTGAACATCGCTGTCCTTTTCCCAGGGTCATTCTGCGGTGGCCGGGACCAGGAGGAGGAGCGGCTGCTCGTACTCCACGGGGGTGCCGTCGGGCACGAGGACCTCCACGACGCGGCCGGGCCGGTCGGCCTCGACGGCGTTCATGAGCTTCATCGCCTCCAGGATCCCGATCTGGGTGCCGGGTTCCACGAGGTCGCCGACGTCGACGAAGGGCTTGGCGCCGGGTTCGGGGGACCGGTAGAAGGTGCCGACGGCCGGTGCCGGCAGGGTCCACGACCCCGGGTGCCGGGCCTCGGGTTCGCCGGGTTCCCGGCTATTCACCCCGCTTGCGGGGGCGGGTACGGCGACCGCGGCGCTTTCGCCGCCCGGCGGCCGTACCGCCCACTCGATCTCGACGGTGACCGCGCCGGCGTGCACCTTCACCCGGCGCAACGGCGCGGGGCCGACGCGGTCGAGCTGGGCGGCCCGCCGTACCAGGGTGTCGAGCAGGAGTTCGGTGTCAGGCACGGGGTCGGGGTGACGTGGCTCGGCCACGGGGCGCCTCCTCACGCGGGACGGGGTGGACGGGCCACTCCGCCGGCGGCTCGGGTGGCGGCGCGGGGACGAGGCCTGTGGACCAGCCCAGGTGTGCGAGCCCGTCCACCACCTGCCGCAGGGCCGCACGCAAAACTGTCCGGGTCATGTCGGGAGCATCGGGGCGGCGACTCTCGTCGCGGTCGACGTCCGCTCGTGGCGCCGGTCGATCCGCTCTTCAGTTCGTCGCGAGGGGGCGGCGGCAGGATGCGGGAGAGGGCTCGGTACGGCTGTCGCGGCGGTGCTGCGGACGGATAGTGCGCGAAGCCATAGAAAGGCAGACAGACTACATATAGGCTATCGACACTACTTGGCTGGAAGTGGTTGGGGGCTGTGATGGCACTGGACCTTGCGCGTCTCCAGTTCGCGTTGACGACGAGTTTTCACTTCCTCTTCGTCACGCTGACGCTCGGCCTCGCCCCGCTGGTCGCGATCATGCATACCCGGTACGTCCTCACCGGAAAGCAGATCTTCGAGCGGATGACGAAGTTCTGGGGTCAGATCTATGTGATCAACTATGCGCTCGGCATCGTGGTGGGGCTGGTGCTGGAGTTCCAGTTCGGGTTGAACTGGAGTGGCCTGGCGTACTTCGCCGGCGACGTGTTCGGCCCGCCCCTGGCGATGGAGACGCTGACCGCGTTCTTCATCGAGTCCACCCTCCTGGGCGTGTGGATCTTCGGCTGGGGCCGGCTCAACAAGGTCGTGCACCTGCTCGCGTTCTGGCTCGTCACGATCACCGCCTACGCGTCCGCGTACTGGATCATGATGGCCAACGGCTTCCTGCAGAACCCGGTCGGACATGTGATCAGCGACGGCGTGGCCCGGATCACCGACCTGGGGGCCTTGCTCACCAACCCGGCCGGGCTGAACGCGCTCTACCACGTCGTCGCCGGATCACTGGTCGCCGGCGGGCTGTTCGTCGGCGGGGTCAGCGCCTGGCACTTCCTGCGCCGTACCGAGGAGGTCGAGTTCCACCGGCGCTCGATGCGCCTGGGGCTGATCGTCTTCGGCCTCGCCGCGTTCATGGTCGTCGGGCTCGGCTACACCCAGCTCGACTTCCTGGAAGGGACCCAGCCGCTCAAATACGCCTCGATCTGGCGGGGCGAGGACCTGAACCAGCTCCAAGCCGAGATGGCCGCCAAGTACGGGCCGGGCGACTACATCCCGCCCAGCTGGATCGGCGGCGCCTTCACCGCGATGTACATCGTGGGCACCCTCTGCGAGTACCTGTTCTGGTTGCCGCCCCTGCTGCTCGTCCGCAACTTCCTGGAACGGCGCCGCATCCTGCTGCGGATCTTCGTCTTCCTCGTGCCGCTGCCGTTCATCGCCATGATCGGCGGGTGGCTGGTCCGCGAGGTCGGCCGTCAGCCCTGGCTGGTCTACGGGCACCTCACGGTCGCCGACGCGGTCGGCTCGGTGAGCACCGGAGTCGTCCTCACCTCCCTCATCCTGTTCACCGCGACGTTCGCGGTGCTCGCGGTGGTCGACTACCTGCTGATCGCCCGGGTCGCGCGACGGGGACCCGACGGGGTCTTCCTCGGCACGACGCTCGGGCGGGTGCTCACCCCGGAGGGTGAGCGGACGACGACTCTGTAACCACCCCTTCTGGACAAGGAGCGCAGATGGACGTCATCTGGCTGATCGCCCTCGGACTCCTGCTCGGCGGCTGGTTCGTGCTCGACGGCTTCAACCTCGGCCTCGGGATGCTCCTGCCGTTCCTCGGCCGGGACGAGGCCGAGCGGCGGACGGTCCTGGCCGCGATGGGCCCGTTCTTCCTCGCGGGCGAGGTCTGGCTGGTCGGCACGGCCGGGGTGCTCGCCGGGGCCTTCCCGTTCCTCGAGGCCGACCTGCTGCACGGCCTCTACCTGCTGATCGTGGCGCTCCTGCTCTCCTGGGTGCTGCGGGACGCCGGGGTGTGGTTCCGCAGCAGGCGGGAGTCGGCGCGGTGGCGGCGCGGCTGGGACCGGGTGATCGTGGGCGGGAGCTTCGGCCTGGCCGGGTCCGCCGGGTTGCTGATCGGCAACGTGCTCGACGGCGTTCCGCTCCGGGGCGCCTCGGAGGGGCTGGGTATCCTCGACCCCTTCGCCGTGCTCTGCGCGGCCACCGTGATCGCGATCTTCGCCGTGCACGGCGCGGCCTTCGGCGCCCTCAAGCTTCCCAGGGAGCACGCGCTGCGCGCCGGGCGGCTCGGGATGCGGCTCGTCCCGGTGGTGCTCGCCCTGGCCGGGGCGTCCACGGTGCTCGGGTTCCTCTTCACCGGGGTGCGCGAATCGGTCGTGCTGCCCTGGCCCGCCCTGGCCGTGGTCGTGATCGGTGTCCTGGCCGTGCCGCTCGCGGGCCGGATGCTCGCCGCGGGGCATGAGGTACGGGCGTTCGCGCTCACCGCGCTCGCCGCGGCGACGCCCGTGCTCACGGTGGGGGCCGGGCTGGCCCCCCGGCTGCTGGAGGGGGTGGCGCACGCGATGACCCTGGACCGGCTTTCGATGATGGCGCTCCCGGTCATCCCGGTGCTGGTCCTGCTGCAGGTCTGGATGTGGTGGGTCTTCCGCCGGCGTGTCGGCGCGGACTCGGTGGTGTTCTTCTGATTCCGGCGGGTGCGGTCAGGCGGGACCGAGCATGGTGCCGATGACGGTGGAGAAGGAGTGCCAGGCGTCGCGCTCGGCCGCGAGCGCGGTGCGGCCCGTCGCGGTCAGCCGGTAGGTGCGCCTGCGGCGCCCGCCGACCGTGCTCCACGCGCTGTCGAGGTATCCGATCCGCTCCAGGCGGCGCAGCGCGGGATAGAGGGTGCCCGTCGGGATCTCGACGGCACCCCCGCTCCGCTTCTGGAGGGCCTCCATAATCGCGTAGCCGTGGAGCGTCTCGCTTTCGAGCACGGCGAGGATGAGCGCGTCTACGTGACCACGGAGCTCGTCCGGCTTCATGTTGCTAGTCTACATGTTCGGGTTGTCGCGGCTAGTTCCCCAAGGCAATAGGTGTAATAGACAACAAAAGGTTCTCCTCCAGCTGAGACTCCAGCCGGTCCGTCACCTCCGGCAGGAAGACGGGGCTCAGCTCCTGCCCGGCGTCGAGCCGCTGAAGCAGCCGCTGCAGGCAGAACACCACCCAGGCATGGCCGGTGTACCGCTCCCGGTTGTGCAGCCAGGTGAGGACCGCGCAGGCGGCCGCGTGGCAGACGCAGTGGATCTTTGCCAGGGTGAGAGCGCGCTGGGACGTTCCGGTCCCGGTGGCCGCGCGCTGCACACCGGCGGGTCCGACGCCTTGGTGCTGCTCCTGGTGGACCCGTACCACTAGGGGTATGTGATCGGCGGGATCATGTTCGGCCTGTGGCTGCTCATGCTGCTCGACGGGCCCACCGCGACGCGTCCTGGACGGGGGTAAGTCGCTGAGCAGGGAAGCCACCAAGGGTTGATCGCCTCAGGCGGCCGGTACGCGGGTCCCCTGGCCGTAAGGCGCTTGGCTCGCTGGACCCGATCAATGGCCTTGGGATAGAGGTTTCTGCTACCACAAGCCAGTGGTCTCCACCCACCGGGTCAGACGAAGTCTCAGCAATGGACGAAAGGGAGATCCAAGGCAGAATCAGCGTCGTATAAACCTCTGAGTTGGAATCGGATAGCTAAGTTGACGGCCGGGCACACAGCGAGATTTAGCACGCGATTGTTTGCGATTTTGGTGTGTATCTATACCCATGAGCTGTTCGGTTGTTCATGAACTTCATGGCTGTTCGTCGCTATTGACTGCGAGGCTTGTCAATGGTGTTGACACATCTACAAAAGGCCTCGTGCTCTCCTAAATACTCGCCCGAGTAATGAGATTGGGTGAGTCGAATCGTAAGTCCTGCGAGCGGAGTCGCCTGGACAGCATATTCCGCCCGCAGGGCACCTTAGTGCAAGGAGGAGTATACTCCCATGCCTCTCAAAAGGCTCGTGTTTGCCGGGTTGTTCATCCTGGCAAGCATCTTGGTGCCGCTGGTCTCGAGTGCCTCTACTGCCTCTGCGGCGACTGACCTGCCTGTCTCCCTCGGGCTGCGTGGAGAGCGCGTCTCACCAGAGGGGATCGCCGCAGGAAAGACTCTAGAACCTGCTGTTCTGTCGGAGTCACATCCGGTACCGAAGACGAGGAAGGAACTACAAGATCAAGTCGATGAGGTGGTTTCTGGGCGGGGCGGGAAGCAGACGGCCCTGAACGAGATCACATGGACGTACCAGGACGGCATGGAGGTTCGCCTGCTTTTTCCTGCGCCGGCTCACCTCACGGCCGAAGTTCAGGAGTCTCGTAACAACGGGACCCTGGACACCTTCTACTCGTACGGGTGCCCCTATTCGAGCTCCGGCACTCGCTGGGCATGCATCTACGAGAACTACAACTTCAACGGACTCAGTTCAAACGCTGTGGGCCCTGGAAACGGTCGGATGTTGCAGTTCAGGGACATCCATGTTGTACAGGATCTGGGGCAATGGAATTTCAGGGACATGACCTCTTCTGCACGTGACACCACCGGATATTCGTTCTGCGGGTTCGATAGTGTTAGTGGCGGATACATCACGACATTCAGAGTTCGGAACGGTGGCCTCGGTGGCTTGGGTGCACTGAATGATAGAACCGACAAAATCGGGATAGGGTACAACTGCTAAGCATCTGACTACATGCAACCGGCTGGTTCTCCCCGGTCTCGGGGAGAACCAGCCTCGAGCTATGCGTACTGGATTGACTAATGCAGTACGGCGGATATTCCTATGAGAAATCCCTGCAGCATGGTGATTCCAATAGCGGTTCGAAGCGCCATGAGCTTCCATAGAAGTGTTCGCTCGGCATTCTCCGCAAGAAACTGCGGGGAGTTGTCATGGTCGCTGGTGGAGTGACTCGCCCGAGATGGTCTCGGGTAAGGTCGGCGCCAGAGGCCGGCAACCAGCAGGGCCGCTGCGCCAACAGCACATGCTTGGGAGATTAGGTTGGTTATTGCGGACAGTGAGCCAAATGTCGCAATCTGCCGCGCAATAGTAAACAATGTCCCTACGCCGACTAATGAGGCTACAATGGCGATGTCCACGTAAAAGATCTTGCGGCGATTGCGGGCAGTATTCGAGGGGGGTGGAATCTGCTCAGTCACGCAGTGACCGTAGCATGTCAACCAAGATTCAGGTATCTGTCCCATCATTTTTTGCCAAAAAAGTGATTTGGTGGCATATTGTATTGGGTCGAGTATCCATAAGAAGGCTGTCAAAGATGCTCTGTGCATCTCACGCTCGCCCTAACAGGATGTGTCACCCCCTTCTGGATTCGGTTGCTCGCGGCACTCTCAAGCGCACCGACCGACCGCCGGAGTATCACGGATTGATCCTCAACATGCCGGCGATGACGATCCCCATGGCGCGTGGTTATGGACAGACCGCTAGTTCGCCAGGGTAATCGGTGCGAGAGATAACAAAAGGTTCTCTTTCCGCTGGGTTTCCAGCTGCCGCTCCAGCTCGGGCAGGAGCGCGGTGTCGAGTTCGGCGGAGGCGTCCAGCCGCTGGAGCAGCCGCTGCAGGCAGAGCACCACCCAGGCCTGGCCGGCGTACCGCTCCCGGTTGTGCAGCCAGGTGAGGACCGCGCAGGCCGCCGCGTGGCAGACGCAGTGGATCTTTGCCAGGGTGAGCGAGCGCGCCGGGACGTGCCGGTCCCGGTGGCCGTCGGCCTGGGCGAGCACCTCCGCGGAGTAGCGGGCGCGCCAGCGGCCGAACTCCGCCATCACCGGCACCAGCGCCGTGGCCGTCCGATCCCCGGAGCCTGCCAGCCGGGCCACCTCGGCCACGGCCGGTTCCCAGCCCGCGGTGATCTCGTCGTGGCCGCCGTTGGTGAGCTGTAGGTCGGCGCCGCGGGGCTGCCAGGCCCGGGCGTCGCGGGAGCGGGAGAACAGCGCGGTCAAGGCGGGCTCGGGGTCGCCGCCGGGCTTGCGGTCCAGCACGAAGGGGAGCTGGGCGGCGATGGAGCCGAGGTTCACATGGCTGGTGCCTTCGAAGATCCCGGCGATGGCGTGGTCCCGCTGCAGCCGCTGGAAGGTGCGCGCCGCGACCGTGTCACGCAGGTAGTACCGGGCGCTCAGCACCGTCGCCAGGTCCGCGACGGCCTCCTCCGCCAGGAGCGGGACGAAGTACTTGACGATCGCCGACCAGAGGCTGAGCCGTCCCGGGGCCTCGGTGATGGCGCGGGTTGTGGGAATCGCCAGGCATTCGCCGATCAGCAGGTCCAGATAGGCACGGAGCAGGACGTCCCGTACGGCGGGCAGCTCGCTCGCCGGGGCGCCGTACAGCCGTCGCCCGGCGGCGTGCGCCGCGGCGATGCGCAGGCAGGTGTCCAGCGTGCCCAGCGACATGGCGGAGATCAGCGTCCGGGTGATCTGGAGTGCCTTGAGTGTCTGGACCAGCCCGGTGCCCTCGTGGCCGAGGAGCGCGTCGCCGGGGACGGAGCAGCCCTCGAAGACGATGCCGCTCAGGTCGTGACCGCGCAGCCCCAGGGTCGGCACCGCCGGCAGGTTGCGCCAGCCGCCGGGGGAGAGCTCCCTCTTGTCGACCAGCAGCAGGGAGAAGTCACGGCGTCCGGTCTTGGCGTAGAGGGTGAGGAACTCTCCCCTGCTCGCATTTCCGACCAGCCATTTCTCCCCCCGCAGGACGAAGTCGTCACCCTGCCGCTCCGCCGCGCAGGCGCATCCGGCGAGGTCGCTGCCGTGGTCGCGCTCGGACATCGCGAACGAGCCGAGCCCGCCGGTGAGGATATGCCCGGCGACGAGCCGCTGCTGGGCGGAGGTCCCCCACAGCCAGACCGGGTTCGCGCCGAGCAGGGTCGAGCCGTAGGCGACGATCGGCCGCAGGTCGCGGCGGGCAACGGAACGGCAGAGGGCGAAGAACTCCTCCAGGGAGCGCAACCGCCCCCCGAGCCGTTCGGGGACGAGGAACCGGTGGAAGCCGAAGGCGCGGAGCGCGGCCATGGCGGCCCACGGCATCTGCTTGGAGTCGTCGGCTTCGGCGAGCTGGACGTGGGAGAAGGGGCCGGTCGGCCGGGCCGGGTCGCCGAGCGCGCGCTCAAGGTCTTCCGCCGTCCGATAGCGGGTTCCGGCAATCTGATTTCTCATTCCGTTTCTCCTGCCGAGAGGAAATCGGGGTTAGTTTCCCCGCTATCCACCGCAGAACGATTGAGCGCGTGACCGGGGTTCTCCAGCGGGGATTGAGCGCAGCTATAGAACCGCCGCCTACGGTTCGGCTGAACCGATCTGGTGAGGTAATCAATGAAGGATCCGCAATTCACTGACCTTGTGGAAGTGGCCCGCCACCGGGTGGCGGCGCACGGGGACTCCGAGGCGCTGCGCTTCCTGGCAGGGACCGAGTCGGTGTCGCTCACCTACGCGGAACTCGACGACGCCGCCCGGCGGACGGCGGTCTACCTGCGGGGACGCCTCCCGGTGAGCGGGGGATCGGGAGAGCGGGTACTGCTGCTTTACCCCGCCGGAGTCGATTTCGCCGCAGGGTTCCTGGGCAGCCTGTACGCCGGGGCGGTGGCCGTGCCCGCGCCGATGCCGGAGGGCCACCGCTCCCATGTGGACCGTCTCCGGCGGATCATCGCCGATTCGGGTGCGCGCGTGGTGCTGACGGACCGGGCCGACGTCGAGGAGATCGCGTCGGCGTTCGGCGGTGCGGTGACCGTTCAGGGGACCGACGATCTCGCCGACGTGGATCCCGGTGACTGGCGGGCCCCGGAGCTCTCCGGTGATTCCCTGGCCTTGCTGCAGTACACCTCGGGGTCCACGAACGATCCCAAGGGCGTCATGGTCACCCATGCCAATCTGCTGCACAACATCGCGAAGATCCATCGCGAACTGGACATCACCCACCGCACCGCTTTTGCCGGATGGTTGCCCTTTTTTCATGACATGGGGCTTATCGGGCAGCTGCTCACGCCGCTCCTCGCAGGCGGTCGCCTCGTCTTCATGTCGCCGATCGCCTTCGTCAAGCGGCCCCACCTGTGGCTCAAGGCGATCCACGACCACGGCGCGGACATCGCCGTCGGACCCGACTTCGGCTACGACCTGTGCGTACGCCGGGTCACCGACACCCAGGCCGCCGGGCTGGACCTCTCCCGCTGGACGGCCGCGCTGAACGGCTCGGAGCCGATCTCGGCGCGCACCCTGCGCCGCTTCGCCGAACGGTTCGCCCCGGCGGGGCTGCGGCCCGAGGCGCTCCACCCGTGCTACGGGCTGGCCGAGGCGTCCCTGTACGTCACCGGGGACCGGAGGGGGCGCCTGCCGGTGATCCGGCGGGTGGACCCCGACGAGCTGGAGCTCGGGCGGTTCGTCCCCGTCGGCCCGGAGACGGTCTACGGCAGGGAGCTAGTCGGCAGCGGAGTCGTGGGCGACTACGACCTGCTCATCGTGGATCCGGGGTCCGGCGAGCCGCTCCCCGACGGCCGGGTCGGCGAGATCTGGCTCCGCGGCGGCTCCGTCGCCCGGGGGTACTGGCGGAACGCGCGCGCCACCCGGGAGACGTTCCGCAATACCGCCTCCGGCGGGCAGACCGGCTACCTGCGCACCGGTGACCTCGGCGTCGTCCACGAGGGCGAGCTCTATGTGACCGGACGCCTGAAGGACCTGATCATCGTGCACGGCCGGAACCTCTACCCCCAGGACATCGAGGCCGCGGTGCGGGCCGTCCATCCGGCGCTCGCCGCCGGCGCGGGCGCCGTCTTCCAGATGCCCGAACCCGAGCAGGAGCTCGTCGTCGTCCAGGAGGCCAAGGCCCGCGAGCTCGGCGACACCACGGCCGAGGAGCTGATCGCGCGGATCAAGCGGGAGATCGGCCGGGAGTTCGGTGTCGGCGTCGCCCAGGTCGTCCTGGTCCGCTCGGGGCAGGTGCCCAGGACGACCAGCGGAAAGGTGCAGCGTTCACTCACCCGCGGACTCCTGCTCACCGGATCGCTGGAGCCCGCCGCGACAACCACAGTGAAAGGGATCTGACATGAGCGTCGAACTCGCCGAGCGCACACCCGAGGCGCTGCGTGAGTGGCTGACCAACCGGGTCGCCTACTACCTGGACGCCGCGCCGGACGACATCGACCCCGAGACGCCGCTGGCGGAGTACGGCCTCGGCTCCGTCTACATCGTCAGCGTGTTCGGCGACTTCGAGGACCGGTACGGGCTGAGCCTGGAACCCACGCTGGCCTGGGACCACCCCACCATCGAAGCCCTCGCCGAACACCTGTCCACGATGCTCGCTTGAGGTGAGGCGACATCATGCGCGACGCCATCGCGATCGTCGGCATCGCCTGCCGTTTCCCCGGAGCGGCGGACAAGGACGACCTCTGGAGGATGCTGCTCGACGGTGAGGAGGCGGCGGGCCCGGTGCCGGACTCGCGCTGGCAGGCGGACCGCCTCCACTCGGCCTCCGGGGAACCCGGCACCGCCAACACCGTCACGGCGGCGCTCCTGCCCGACCTGGACGTCTTCGACAACGCCTTCTTCCGGATCGGCGCCGACGACGCCGCGGCCATGGACCCCCAGCAGCGGCTGCTCCTGCCGTGCGCCTGGCACGCCGTCGAGGACGCCGGGATCGACCCGGCGTCGCTCGCGGGCAGCCGTACCGGCGTCTACATCGGGGTGATGGGCACCGACTGGCTCTGGGACGCCGCGTCCTCCCCCGACCCGCGGGCCTTCACCGTCAAACACGGCGCGGGGCTCGGCCACCACATGGCGGCCAACCGCCTCTCCTACCACCTGGATCTGCGGGGCCCGAGCGTCGCGGTCGACACCGCCTGCTCGTCCTCGCTGGTCGCGGTGCACCAGGCCTGTTCGGCACTGATCCTCGACGAATGCGACCAGGCCCTCGCCGGCGGGGTGAACGCGGTGCTCACCCCGGTGAACAACGTCTACTTCACCCTGCTCGGCATCTCCGCGCCGGACGGCCGCTGCAAGCCGTTCAGCTCACTCGCCGACGGTCTGGCCAGGGGCGAGGGCGTCGGCGTGGTCGTGCTGCGCCGGCTCGACGACGCGCTCGCCGCCGGGCAGCGGATCTACGCGGTGATCCGGGGCGGCGCCGTCTCCCACAACGGGCGCAGCAACGGGCTCACCGCCCCCGCGCGCTGGGGGCAGCAGGAGGCGATCCGCGCCGCCTACCGGCGGGCGGGGGTGAAGCCCGCCGACGTGAGTTTCGTCGAGGCCCACGGCACCGGGACCCGCTTCGGCGACATGATCGAGGTACGGGCGCTCGGCGCCTTCCACGGCGGGCGCGGCGACGACCTCTGCGCGCTCGGCTCGATCAAGGGCAACCTGGGGCATCTCGAGGGCGCCGCGGGCGTGGCCAGCCTGATCAAGGCCGCGCTGGCGTTGCACCACCGGACGATCCCGCCGAGCCGCAACAGCGCCCCGGAGAACCCCGAGCTGCAGCTGCGCGCGAACGGCCTGCGGCTGGTGACCGAGCGGCTCGCCCTCCCGGCGGGCCCGGTGGTCGGCTCGGTCAGCGCGTTCGGCGTCTCCGGGACCAACGCCCACCTGGTGCTGGAAGGGGTCGAAGCGGAGGAGCCCGACACGCGGCCCGGGATCGGCGTCTTCACCCTCTCGGCGCCCGACCCCGAGTCGCTCCGCCGGAACCTCGCCCGCCAGGCCGATCACGTGGCGGCGCGGCCGGCCGGGGAACTCGCCGGGCTCTGCCGTACCAGCAACCGGGTCAAATCCTCCCTGCGCCTGCGGTTCGCCGTTCCGGCCCGGTCCCACCGAGGGCTGGTACGGTCCCTGCGGGACGCCGCCCGCGACCGTACCCTCCCGGACGACCTGGTGGGGAGCGGACGCGGCCCCGTCAAGATCGGGCTCTTCCTCGGCGGAGCCGGCGACTGGGCCGACGGCCGCGTGATCGGGGTGGGGGAGGGGCCGGAACCGTTCCGGCGCCACCTGGAGGAGGCGGAGGACGCGCTCTGCCGGAGGCTGGACGACTCGGGGGCCTGCTGCGGCACCGCGGAGGGGAGCGGACCCGGCGGGGAAGCCGCGTTCTGCGTCGGCTACGCCTTCGGCCGTACCCTCCTCGACCTCGGACTGGAGCCGGTCTTCGTGGCCGGGCACGGCGTCGGCCGGATCGCCGCCGACTGCCTCGCCGGGGCGATCCCCCTCGCCGACGCGGCGCGGCTGGTGATCGGCCTGCCCCGGCACGGTGAACGCGTCGTCCCGCGCATCCCGATCCTCGAGCCGGAGGAGAGCCAGGGCCCGGCCCCCACCCACCTGGTCCTGCTGGGAAACCCGGGAGGCATTGCCGAGCGGTTCCCCGGCGCCCGGCCGCTGCCCGCCCGCGTCGCGGAGGCCGGGGAAGACCTGCTGGAGGTGGTGGCCGCGCTCTACCGGGACGGGGCACGCCCCCTCTGGGAGGAGCTGTACCGCCAGGGTCCCGTCCCGCCGCCGCTCGGCCTCTACTCCTTCGCCGACACCCGGTTCCCCGTCCGCACCTCGCCGAGGCGCCCCTGGTGATCGGGCCCGCTTCGACCCGACCTCTACCGTGCCACGAGCCGGTCCGGTGAGCCTTGTGGTCTCCACCGAACAGGACACCGAGCAGGAAGACGAATCCCAGTGGACGACGTGAGTTCCGCCGTGGGCGTCCGGGCCACCCCCGCCCCTGCAGTCGTACCCTCCCCGATCGACGATGCGCCTCCGGCGTCGCCCGGTCGGCGCCGCATCCCGTTCACCGGCTTGATCGTGCTCGCCACCGCGTTCGCCGGTGCCCTGTACGCCTTCGGGATCACCGGTTCCCCCGCCAACCTGTACTACGCCGCCGCGGCGCGAAGCATGTCGCTGAACTGGGAGAACTTCCTGTTCGGCGCGTTCGACCCGAGCGGTTTCACCACGATCGACAAGAGTCCCGCCGGGATCTGGCCGCAGGCCCTCTCCGTCGCGCTGTTCGGCCCGCACGCCTGGGCACTGCTGCTCCCGCAGGTACTCGCGGGGGCGGCGACGGTCCCGATCCTCGCCGTCGCGGTACGTCGCTGGGCGGGGCCCGCCGCCGGTGTCCTGGCCGCCTTCGTGTTCACGCTCACCCCGATCACGGCGGCCACCGCCCGGGTCAACCTCCCCGACACCTTCCTCGTGCTCACCCTCGTCACGGCGGTCGCCCTGTTCCAGAGCGCCCTGGCGACCGGGCGGCTGAGCCGGCTCGTCCTCGCCGGGGTCGCCCTCGGCCTGGCCTTCAACGTCAAACTGGCGCAAGGGCTCGTTCTCCTTCCCGTCCTCGGCCTGGTCCACCTGTTCCGCGCCGAGGGACCGCTGCGTCGCCGCCTCGCCCATTCGGCCGTCTTCGGCGCGGTCACCATCGGGGTCTCCTCGCTCTGGCTGCTCGCCGTGGCGCTCACCCCCGCCGGCTCCCGGCCGTACGTGGACGGGAGCGTCGCCGACTCCGCCTGGCAGATGGCGTTCGGCTACAACCTGACCGCCCGGGCCGCGATCCCCGACATCCCCGAGGGGCAGGGCTTCCCCTGGCCGCTCGGCGACGGGCAGCCGATCCCGCTCAACCAGGGCGGCTGGCCGGGTCTGGAGCGGCTGCTCAACCCGCAGCTCGGCGGCCAGATCTCCTGGCTGCTTCCGCTGGCGGCGCTGCTGCTGTTCGCCGGGCTGCGGACGACCCGGAAACGGGGGCGCACCGACGCCGAGCGCACCGGCTGGTATCTGTGGGGCGGCTGGCTGACGCTGTACGCGCTGCTGCTCAGCGGGGCCGTGGGCATCCACCCCTACTACACGGTGGTCCTGACCCCGGCGATCGCCGCGGTCGTGGGCGTCGGTACGGTCCTGGCCGTCCGCGCCTGGCGGGAAGGGGTCCGGTTCACCTGGGTGCTCCCGGTGGGGATCGTCGTCACCGGGGCGTGGGCGACGGTGGTGCTCTCCCGGACACCCGACCACCTGCCCTGGCTCTCCCCGGTCGTCGGGACCGCCACCGCCGTCTCGGTCGTCGCGCTCGGGGTGTTCCGGTTCCGCCGGATCGCCCGGAGCGCCTCCCCGGCCCTGCTCGCCCCGGTGGCCGCCGTCGCCGTCGTCGCCGTGCTCGCCGCCCCGCTCGCCTGGACGCTCAGCACGCTCAACCCGCCGGGCAGCCCCCTGGCGACGTTCTTCCAGACCTTCGATCCGCTGGCCGGGCCGCGGCCCCCCGGCGACGCGCCGGCCGGCGAGGACTCGCCGCCCGCCCGGGGTGAGCTGCCGGGCACGGCCGACCTGTGGGGCATGATCCCGGTGGTGGATCCGCGCCTCCGCGACCTCCTGCTGGCCGAGCGGCGGGGCGAGCGCTACCTGATGGCCACCACCGGAGCCACCGCGGCCACGCCGTACATCGCCGGGCTCGGGCTGCCGATCCTGCCGATGGGCGGTTTCGCCGGGACCGCCCCGGCCCCCACGCCGGACGGACTCTCCACGTTGATCAAATCCGGTGAGCTGCGGTACGTGCTGCTCGGCGGCTTCCACTTCGACAGCCCCACCGGCCTGGCCCGCAAGCGCTGGCTGGCAGCCAACTGCTCCCGGGTCGAGCCGAGCCGGTACTCGGCCGATCCGAAGGCCGGGTCCGTCTCGGTCCTGTACGACTGCGTCCGCCATCGAACGGAGACAACCCGATGATCCTCCATCCGCTGCGGGTCGGCACGGTCCGGGCCACGGGCGGGCCCGTCGCCGCCTACCTGATCAGGACCGGCTCGGGGAACGTGCTGGTCGACACCGGCTACCCGGCCGAGCTCGGCGGCCAGGCCGACGGGCCGATCCGGGTGGCCGAGGGCGAGGACGTGGTCAGCCGCCTGGCCGCGCTGGGGTTCGCCCCCGCCGATGTCGCCCATGTGGTCTGCTCCCACTTCGACCCCGATCACGCGGGCAACCACGGGGCGTTCCCGGACGCCGAGTTCTGGGTGCAGGACGGCCACTACCGGGTCGCGACCTCGGGGACCGTCCCACGTATCGAACGTTTCCGGAAATATTGGGATCTGCCGGAGCTGCGGTATCGCCGTGTCACGGGCGACCACACCCTGCTGCCCGGCATCGAGCTCATCGAGAGCGGCGGGCACGTGCCGGGGCACCAGTCCGTCCTGGTCCGGCTCCCCACCCGCCCGGTCCTGCTCGCCGTCGACGCCATCCCCACCGCCGCCGCCCTCGACCCCGAGCGCCGGCCCGTCTACCCCTTCGACCTCGACGAAGCCGCCGTCCGCGCCGCCACCGCCAGACTCGTCAAGCTCGCCGAGTCGGAGAACGCCCTCATCGTCCACGGCCACGACCCCGTCCAATGGGAAACCCTCCCCGCGACCCTTTCCTAGGCCCGCGATCGTCCGGTACGGGCGGCGCGTGCCCCGCCATGCCCGAGTGGTCGAAGGCGCAGCCCGTACCGGACGACGACCCGCTTCCGGCCTGCGGCGGCTCAAGCGAGTTGGAGCCCAGGTTTCTCCGCCGGGAGTAAAGCCGGTGTGTCAGATTGGGTTGGCGAACCTTCGGCGCTGTGCCATTGTGATCACTCGTGGATACCGGGGTGGGATCCGCTAGGGCAGAAGAGCAAGCGCTCGGCCGGATTATTCGCATCGCAGGGGAAACGCATCGGCTCCTCGACGGACCGCTGGTGTCGATGAGCGGCCTGACCTGGGTCGGCGGTGGCTCCACCAAGTTCACCGACGAACTCACGCAGCGGCGGCGCGCCCTCCAGCAGGCGCTCACCGAAGCCATGGAGAACGTCGCGCATCGGATCAGACAGCTCGGCGGGCAGGTCCCGGCGCTCCCACGGGTGTCAACCCAAATCACCGTGGCCACCTCCCCACCGGGCTCGTTCACCGGCATCGACCCGGCACGGTTGGAGCACCTGATCGCCGAACTCCGGCGGGCCGGCGACCAGCTCACCCAGGCCGGTCCCCGGATCCACGGCGAACTCACCGCCCTCTGCGTGCCCGCGGCCCCCGGCCGGACCGTCGGGACAGCCGGGGAATGGGCGGCCGGCCAGGTCACCGACCTCGCCCGGCGGCTCGACGCGATCCGCCGTACCGGCCCCGAACTCCCGTTCACCGCGGGGATGACCGGATACGGGCTGTTCGGCGGGCACGCCCCCGACCCCGCGGGCGCCGGCAAACTCCTCGCGGAGGCCCAGACCGGGGACGACGCCTCCTTCGACCGGCTCATGAAACTCCAGGAACGCGGGACCGACCCCGGCCTGGCGGCCCGGATCAACACCTGGTGGATCACCCTGGACGCCGCGACCAGAGCCGCGTTGCTCGCAAGCGATCCCGTCGGGCTGGGCAGGCTCAACGGCATCCCGTCCGGGGTCCGCGACAGCGCCAACCGCACGGTGCTGGGGCAGCGCAAGGCCGCCGCCCAACGTGCCCTGAACGACATCCTGTCCCGCAAACCCGAAGGCTGGGAGGAGAAGGCGGCGGAACAACGCCGGATCCTCCAGCGGGTCGGCCAGGTGGAAGGCGGGCTGGCCGCCGGCGGGATCAACGGCCGTCCCGCGGCCCTTCTCCTCGCCTTCGACCCCGGAGGCCCGGTCGGCCGCGCCGTCATCTCCTACGGCGACCCCGACACCGCCGACCAGGTGGTCGCCTACGTCCCCGGCCTCACCACCAACCTGGACAGCGCCGCAGGGGACTTCGAAAGAGCTCGGAAGCTCTGGGACGAGACCCGTCGATGGGGCGAGGGACAGACGGTCGCTTCGATCGCATGGTTGGGTTATGACGCCCCGCAGCTCTCTGCCTCCGACATAACGAACCCGGGAAAGTCGGTGGTCCTGGACAACCCTGCGGAGAGGGGAGGGGCCATCCTGGCGGGATTCACCGACGGGCTGCGGGCCACCCATCGGGGGGAGGGACCGGACGGGCTGACGATCCTGGGGCACAGTTACGGGTCGCTGGTGACTGGAAAGGCGGCTGAGCTGAGGCCGGGTGCTTTGGCCGACCGGTTCGTCTTCGTGGGTAGCCCCGGGGTCGGGGTTCGTGAGGCGTCTCATCTTGGGATTGACCCCAGGAAGGTGTGGGTGGGGGAAGTGGAAGGGGATCCGGTAGCTGACTTTCGATGGTTCGGGCAGGATCCCAGTGAGCCGCACTTTGGCGCCCGTGCGCTCCCGGTAACGCAGGGACCGGTGACAAACCCCCACTCCAGCTACTGGGATGTGTATTCGACATCGCTGCAGTCCCTGGCCAAGGTCGTGACCGACCACAAGGACATCCACACTTGGCCGCTGCCGGACCCCTCGGAAGCGAACTCGAAGTACCCGAAGAGCCCGAAGAGAGGGTCACTATGGGAGTAACCCACCTGGTTCCTTGGGGGTCATCGCAGTCGGTCACGGTTGTATGCCGATAGTGGAGAAGGTGTGCTAATGCCCGGATTGCGTCAGGCGATCGCGGCGGTGGTTGTTCTTTCTGTGCTGACCGGTTGCGGACGGGGAATGACGATGCGAGACGACGACAAGCCGACCATCACACAGCCACAGGTGATCGCCCGGCTGGAAGAGCTGGTGCAGCAGGCCGTGGCGGGGGTCGAGCCCAGGCCTCGTTTGGAGCTGTTTGAGCCGTCGCTAACCCCGGCACACTGTTTGGATCCGACAGATGGGGGGTCGGAGGAGCGGTTGGTCCTGTCCCGCGGCTACTGGCTGCGTGATGTTCCGGCAGGGCGACTTGTTGAGGTTGCCCGGAAGATACAGCGTAACTGGGAGAGCAAAGGCTACTCGATCAGGAGCGCACGCGGTTTTGAGGAGGGTGAACCCGAGCTCAACGGCTTCAGCACACCTGATGAGTTCATCCTCGCCATGAACAAGTCGGATGATCAGACCCTCCATATCGGTGTGACATCCACCTGTTTCTGGCCGAACGGGACGCCTGAGCCGAGTCCTGCGGAAGGCACCGGATTCTAGCCTCGCCGCGGGTGAACCAATGATCGGTCAGTCGTTGGGGTTTTGTCAGATAGCCGCCGGTACGGGTGTTCTCGACCCCGGCGAAGTCGAGGGTTCTCCGTGGCGACCTCTTGTCGGAAGGTCGTCCGGGCCGACCGGCGTGACGCCGTACAGCCGCCGAGTCCGGTGCTAAGGGGAGTCCCACATCACCGGGAGTTCTCGCGGGCCGCGGATCATGCCGTTCCGGCGCCAGGGGATGTCGGTGAGGGGGGCGGCGAGGCGGAGCGAGGGGAGGCGGGCGGCGAGGACGCCGAAGGCGACCTGGAGTTCCATTCTGGCCAGGTGGGCGCCGAGGCAGCGGTGGATGCCGTGGCCGAAGGCGATGTGCGGGTTGGGGTCGCGGGCGATGTCGAAGACGTCCGGGTCGGGGAAGACGGCGGCGTCCCGGTTGGCGGAGACGGTGGCGGGCAGCACGGCCTCACCGGTCCGGATGGGTACGTCGCCGATGGCCGTGTCGCCGGTCGCCACCCGGATCGTGCCGCCGCTCACCGAGATCGGGGTGAAGCGCAGCAGCTCCTCGACGGCCGAGGGGACCAGGCCGGGGTGGTCCCGCAGCCGGGTGAACAGGGGCGGGCGGAGTAGCAGGACGACGGTCCCGGCGGCGATCGTGTTGGCCACGGTCTCGTACCCGGCGACGATCAGGGTGATGCCGAGGGAGACCAGCTCGTCCCGGCTGAGCCGGTTCTCCGTGGCGAGCGCGCCGATCAGGCCGTCCCCGCCGCCGTCGGCGATCAGGTCGGTGAAGTACGCCCGGAGGGCGGCGTCGGCGGCGCGGATCGCCTCGGGGGAGGTGCCGAGGTGGTCCTCGGTCCACCGGCGGAACCTCGGCCGGTCCCCCTCCGGTACGCCGAGCAGCTCCCCGATGACGGCGATGCTCAGCGGCCGGGCGTAGCCGGCGACCAGGTCACCGGGGGGACCGGCCGCCCGCAGGTCGTCCAGCAGGGTGTTCGCCAGCGCGTCGACCCCCGGGCGCATGGCCTCCACCCGCGAGGCGGTGAACGCGCCCATCACCGTCCGGCGGATCCTGGTGTGCTCGGGCGGGTCCATGGTGGTGAGGGCGCAGGGGTCCAGCGGGGCGGCGCGGAGCCGGGGCGCCCCTTCGGCGGCGGACGCGGCCCGGCTGAGCAGCGGGTCGGCGAACAGGCTGCGGTTGCCCGCGTAGCCGGTGACCAGCCATGCGCGGTCCCCGCTCGGCAGCCGTACCCGCGCCACGGGGCAGCTCCGCCGCAGGGTGGCGAACTCGGGTGCGGGCTCCAGCGGCACCGGGGCGGTGAGGGGGAATTCCAGCTCCATGCCGACGAGGGTGCGGCACGGCGGTCGACGCCCGCTGGAGTCCGGGGAGCACGCTCGATCACGCCTTGAGCCGGCCCTGGCAGGCTGCCACCCGACCGGCGGGGCCGCCGGAAAGGGAGGTAGCACGGTGTTTCCCCAGACCACACAGGTGCTTGTCGTCGGAGGGGGATTGGTCGGCCTGTCGATGTCGGCCTTCCTGTCCTGGCACGGGGTGGACTCGCTGACCGTGGAGCGCCGGCGCGGCCTGTCCACCCACCCGCGCGCCCGGGGGATCAACCCGCGGACGATGGAACTCCTGCGGGTCCTCGGGCTGGAGGAGCGGGTGCTGGCCGCCGAGTCGGCCCGGGCGCTCGCCGGGAACAGCGGGGTGATCGCCGCCGAGACCCTCGCCGGGCCCGAGGTGGGGGAGCTGCGGCAGGAGTACTTCATGTTCGGCTCGGCGCCGTACGCGGGGCTGAGCCCGTCCTCGTGGTGCATGTGCCATCAGGACGAGCTGGAGCCGCTGCTGCGGGGGCGGGCGGCCGAGCTGGGCGGGGAGATCCGGCTCGGCGTCGAGCTCACCGGGTTCGAGCAGGACTCAGCCGGGGTACGGGCGGTGCTGCGCGACGCGTCGGACGGCGAGGAGCACGTCGTCCACGCGGAGTACCTGATCGCGGCGGACGGGGCGGGAAGCCCGATACGGCGGAGTCTCGGCATCCCCTTCGACGGGGCGGGGACGCTCGGCCACTTCGTGAACATCCAGTTCGAGGCCGATCTGCGTGCCGCGCTCGGCGACCGCAGGTTCATCATGTGCTACCTCACCAAGGCGGGTGTGCCCTGCGCGCTGCTGCCGGTGAACAACGCCGACCGCTGGATGCTGCACGTGATGACCGGCCCGGACGGCGCGGCGGGTTTCACCGAGGAGCGCTGCCGGGAGCTGGTACGGGCCGCGGCCGGACTCCCCGAGCTGGAGGTGGCGATCAAGGGCGCCCTGCCGTGGGAGTCCGCGGGACGGGTGGCGGAGCGGTTCGGCGACGGCCGGGTGTTCCTGGTGGGGGACGCGGCCCACGTCATGCCGCCGACCGGGGCGTTCGGCTCGAACACCGGCATCCAGGACGCGCACAATCTGGCCTGGAAGCTCGCCGCCGTGCTCCGCGGCCAAGCGGGGGCCGCCCTGCTCGGCACCTATGACGCCGAGCGGCGCCCGGTCGCCGAGGCGACCGTGACCCAGGCTGTGCTGCGTTCCAGGGAACGGCCCCGGATCGGCGCGGGCGGGCCGCCCCCGGCCGCCGACCCGGCGATCGTCTCCGACCGGACGGTCGTGCTCGGCCAGGCCTACGACGACGGGGCCTGGGAGGACGTCCCGTCGGGCCGCGTCGGCACCCGGGCACCCCACGTCGCCCTGGCCGACGGCCGCTCCACGATCGACCTGTTCCGCCGGGGCTTCACCCTTCTGACCGGCCCGGACGACACGGCGTACCGCCGGGTTGCGGGCACCTGCGCGGCGGGTCTCGGCGTTCCCCTGGCCTGCTACGTCGTCGAGGACCCCTCCGTGGACAAGGCCGGGGCGACCCTGGTCAGGCCCGACGGGTTCGTCGCCTGGCGATCCGGCCCCGATCCTGTAGACCCGGCCCGCGAGCTCGGCGAAGCCCTGGCGCACGCGCTCCGCCGTACCCTCCCGTCGGAAGCCGACTCCGGTACGGCCGCGGCGCTTTCGGTGGGACCCAAGGATGTCCCCGGTTCGTCCGCGGACGCGATCCGCCAGGTCGGGGCGGCGCTCGCCGAATCCGTTCACGACGCTACGGAGGTGCTGGCCGATGCGGCGCCTCGCCCGGAAACCCCGCGGGTCCGGGTCGTCGTGTATCTCAGGGAAGGCGCGGACGAGCGCGGGTCGGTCGAGGCCGCCTACGGGCGTACCCGCGACCACCTGGAGGGGGTTCCCGGCCTGTACGGCGACGAGCTGCTCAAGGCCAAGGCCGGCCTTGGCCGCTACCTGCTCGTCATGGACTGGGCCAACCTCAAGGCCTTCACCACCTGGGAGCGCGAGCACCGCAGGAAGGGCCACCCCTCAGCCCTCCGCCCCTTCCAGGACCGAGACCGCCCCAACGGCCACTACGAGATCTACACCCTCACCGCCTCCCAGACGTTCCCCCCGTTTTAGCCCACCCTCGATGTTCGACGTGCTACATCTGGGTTATGGCAGCCATCACCGAACAGGAGTTCTTCGGCAACCTGGAGTCCATCCTGGACTCGGTGGAATCGGGCGAGACCTATCAGATCACCCGGAACGGCATCGGGATCGCGGAGCTCCGTCCGCTGCCCCGCCGACCACGCCTGACCGCGGAGGAACTTGTCGCCCGCCACCGCAGGCTGCCGAACGCCGACCCCGAGGAGCTCCGCCGAGAGCCCGACGGGCACCTTGGCACAGCCGGCCCTTTCGACAACTGAGAGCACTCCTCGACGAACACACGAGGCCTGGCCATGCCCAGCCCGTGAGACAGGGCAGGTCAGAGGCTATATCCGGTAAGCCCGAGACTCCCTACAGGGCTACCACATCCGGTTGTCGGTATAGCCGGCGGTGGACGGGTAGGCACGGCCGGGGGAGGACAACGCACGTGGGGACCGCGTTAAGCGAAGTCACCGTCAAGAACCAGTATCTTTGGGCCGAGCTCCGCTCGGCCGGCTCGAAACGCCGACAAGGCAGCGTCTTCCCTCCTGAATTTTGCGCCGCTGGCGCGGCGCAAGATTCACTCAGTCCAGACGCTGCCGCGTTTCGAGCGTGCACGTGCCTACCCAGCAAGACAGAGCAGGTCAGAGGCCGCACCCAGTAGGCCCGGGGGTTTCTATGTGGTATCCAGGTTCTGGTTGTCAGTATGGCTGGATGCTAGCTAGGTGCTTGAGGTGTTACGTCCGTATTCGCACGCCGCACGTCCTTTGCGGCGGGCGAATACGCGCGGCGGTTCGCGCCGGACGGTCTTTGTCCGGCGCGAACCGACCGCGGTCAATGTCAAAAAATACTGTTCTTGTAAGCCCGGACTCACCTGACGGGGGTACCGCACGTCCGTTGTTTCTCCTGGACTGTGCCTACAGGGCGAGCAGGCGGTCCACCACGTCCCGAAGCTCGGCATGCCCCCCGGCGGGGGAGCGCCAGGCGACGAAGCCGTCGGGGCGGACCAGGACGGCGCCTTCCGGGGTGAGGCCGTAGACGTCCGCGAAACGCCCGGTCACGTCCTGGACGTCGCCGTCCAGGAGGTAGGTGACGACGCCTGCGGCGTGTCCGGCTTCGGCCCACTCTGTGGCCTTGGGCGCGGCGAGCAGGACCGGGGCGGCGCCGAACAGGTCCAGGATCGAGTGCCGCAGGCCGTACCGCTCGACAAGGACATGCGGCGCCCGGGTGCCGGGCTGCCCGGTGAGCTCGTGCGGGGGCAGCGCGGCGGGCAGCGGCTCACCCGCCTCGACGGCGGCGGAGCGGTAGGTGTGTCCGAAGACCACCGCGTCGTAGTCGCACGGTTCGGCGAGGTACTCGGCCGGGACCGGGCGTCCGGTGCGGTCGACGAGCTGCAGGAGCGCCTGCCGCAGCGTGAAGTCGGCGACGGGGCGGCGTTCGGCGTCGTAGGTGTCGAGCAGCGCGTCCCCGGCCCGGCCCCGTAGTACGGCGGCGAGCTTCCACGCCAGGTTGTGCGCGTCCTGGATGCCGGTGCTGGCCCCGAACGCGCCGGTGGGCGGCATCACGTGCGCGGCGTCGCCGACGAGGAAGACCCGGCCGGCGCGGAAGCGCTGCGCGACGCGGCCTTCGATCTCGTAGGCGAGGGCGGTGGTGCCGTCGGCGAGCTGGGGTTCGACGGTGACGGCGAGGCCGGGGAGCCCGGCGGCGGCGCGGACGGTCTCGGCGCAGCGGTCGGGGGTGAAGTCGGCGAGGGTCTGTCCCTGTTCGGGGTGGTAGGGGATGCCGAGGACCCAGCGCCCTGCGCCGTCGTGCGGGAGCAGGACGGTGCCCGGTTCCGGCTCGGACAGGTGGGCGACTCCGATGTGCCTGCCGCGCATGGCCTGCCCGAGGTCGGCGGTGAACACGAAGTTGACGGTACGGCCGAGTCCGCCCGGTCCGGTCGCGGGGATGCCGAGCAGGTCACGGACGAGGCTGCGGTGGCCGTCGGCCCCGATCGCGTACCGGGCCCGGATCCGGCCGCCGCCGGCGAGGGTCGCGGTGACGCCGGTCTCGTCGTGGGCGAGGGAGACGAGCTCGGTGGAGAACCGGACGTCGGCGCCGAGCGCTTCGGCGCGAGCCCGTACCAGGATCTCGAGTTTGTCCTGGTCGATGGGGGCCCACGGGCAGGGACTGACGGCGTCGCCTCCGTTCGGCGGGGCGGGCGGGGTCATCGGGACGCGCCGCAGTTCCTCGCCGGTGAGCGTCTCCGCGTAGAGGATCTCGGAGCGGTCGTCGTAGACGCGGGAGCGGCCCTTGAGGATCGCCTCCTCCAGGCCGACCGACCGGTAGAGCTCGACGGTTCGCGGGTTGATCGCCCTGGCCCTCGGGTGGAGCAGTTCGTGCGGGCGCCTTTCGACGACCGTCGTCCCCACTCCGTGCCAGGCGAGAAAGACCGCGGTGGAGAGGCCGACCAGGCCGCCACCGACGACAAGGACTTCGCACTGCTCTGTCATCGCCAACCCCGGGGTAGTCGTCGTCACCGGTGTCGATCATGGGTGAGGCGGCTGGAGCGCCGGTCGAGGCCCGCTCTCGCGCCGGGGTCCAGGAGGGTGCGAGCAGGCTGGGCCACATTCGCGGCATGGACGTGGATGTGATTGTCGCCGGGGCGGGGCCGGTCGGTCTGACCGCGGCCGTGACCCTCGCCGGGTACGGCGTGCGCTGCCGGATCGTGGACGGGCGTCCGGGCCCGCAGCCGGGTACCCGGTGCTGCAACCTGTGGCCGGCCACGCTGTCGGCGCTCTCCCTCGCGGGGGTTCCCGTCGGCGAGCTGGCGGTACGGGCCCAGCCGATGCGGGCCAAGGTCTTCCATCTCGGCCGGGACGCCTTCCGGCACGAGTTGAACGAGCCGGACCACCCGTGGCCGACCCCGTTGATCTGCCCGCAGGAGGTCACCGAGCGGGTGCTCACCAGGCAGCTGGAGCGGCTCGGGGTCCGGGTGGAGTGGGGGGTCCGGGTGACCCGGGTGGAGCAGGACGACGACGCCGTGACGGCCGTACTGTCCGGAAAGGACACGGCTGAGGCGGCGTGGTTCGTCGCCGCGACCGGGGACGCCGGTACGGTGCCGGGTCTGCCCGGGCAGCCGCCCGCGACGCGCTATCCGGGGGTGGGGATCGCCCAGCTGGACGCCCGGGTGTTCCCCGCCGGGCGGTTCCCGCACGACGAGGAGCACGTGTTCCTGGTGGAGTCGGGGACGGCCGGGTTCGTGCCGCTGCCGGGTGGCCGGCACCGGATGTTCCTGATGACGGGCGACCTGCTCGACGGGGACGCCGAGCCGGGGGTGGCCCGGGTGGTGTCGGCGCTGCGGGACGCCACCGGGCTGGACATCCGGCCGGAGGCCGAGCCCTGCCTGTGGACGGCCCGGCCGAGGAGCCGGGTCGCGGGGTCGTTCCGGTCGGGGCGGTTCCTGCTCGCGGGCGGCGCGGCGACGCTGCTGCCGATGACCGTGCAGGGGATGAACAGCGGTGTCCAGGACGCCTTCAACCTCGGCTGGAAGCTGGCCCATGTGGTCCGGGGGTCCGCGCCGCCGTTCCTGCTGGACAGCTACGACGCCGAGCGGCGCCGGGTGGCGCTGGAGCTGGCGGAGCGTACCGGGCGGGTGCTGGAGTACGGCACCAGCGCCGACCCGGAGGCGACGCACCGGCCGCGGCTGAGCGTGGGGCGGGTGGACGTCCGGACCCAGCCGCCGGTGGTCTACCGGGAGAGTCCGCTGTCGGTGGACCGCTGGCCGGGCGACGATCGGGGGCTGCCCGGGATCGCGGCGGGCGGGCGGCCCCCGGCGGGGCTGGTTCCGGGGGTGTCGGCGGGGGGACCCGGCTGGACGCTGCTGGTCTTTCCCGGGTTGTCCGGGCGCGAGGGGCCGGCGGCGCCGGCGGCGCTGGCCCGGAGGCACGGCGCGGAGGTCCGGGTGGTGGCGGACGGGTACGCGCCGGTGCCCGCGATCTGCCTGGTACGGCCGGACGGCCACGCGGGGCTGTGCGGCCCCGCGGGTGACCTGGACTCACTGCGCCGCTACCTCACCGGAGTCCTGCCGGTCACCTGATTCTGAACAACAAACGAAAGTCGCATGATATGTAGGCAGTCGTACCATTATGTGTAGACTGCCTACATGGATGTGGATCCAGGGCAGGACGAGGCGGACGACCTCATCCTTGCCGTCCTCAGGGACCGTCAGCTGGAGGGCTACGCCGTCATGCAGGCGATCTCCACCCTCGTCGGCAGGCGGTTCACCCCGCCGCTCGGCAAGCTGCTCGGTTCGCTGCGCAGACTGGAGCGACTCGGGCTCCTCACCGCCTCCTGGCGGTTCTCGGCGGGCCGGCTGCGCCGCGCCTACCGGATCACCCGCGCCGGGCGCCGGGTGCTCGCCGGCCGGCGCAAGCGCCGCAAGGCGCAGGCCACGGCCGTGTCCCGGCGCGCGCGGCGCGCCGGCTGCTTCCTCGCCCGGGCCGCGTAGTCAGGGGACCGTCACCACCTGCGCCGCGTAGGTGAGCCCGGCGCCGAACCCCAGCAGCAGGGCGGGCGCCCCGGACGGGACCTCCCCGCGTTCGATCATGCGGGAAAGCGCCAGCGGGATCGACGCCGCCGAGGTGTTGCCCGACTCGACCACGTCCCGGGCGATGACGGCGGTACCGGCCTGAATCTTGGCGGCGATCGCCTCCACGATCCGCAGATTCGCCTGATGGGGGACGAACGCCGCCAGGTCCGACGGGTCCACCCCGGCCCTGCGGCACGCCTCCAGCGCCACGGGGTGGAGCGATGTGATCGCCCAGCGGAACACGGCCTGACCCTGCTGCCGGATCGACGAGTGCCGATCCTTGATGGTGATCTTGTCCCCGAGATGGCCCGCGCTGCCCCAGACCACCGGGCCGATCCCCGGCCGGGCGCTCGGGCCGACCACCGCGGCGCCCGCTCCGTCGGCGAAGATGATCCCGGTCGTCCGGTCGCCGCCGTCGGTCCACGCCGACATCTTCTCCGCGCCCACCACCAGCACGTGGCGGGCCGACCCGGCCCGTACCCCGTCGCTGGCCAGTGCGAGCGCGTAGCTGAAACCCGCGCAGGCCGCGTTGACGTCGTAGGCGCCGGGACTCGGCACCCCCAGCGCGTGCGCCACCTGGGAGGCGGCGTTCGGCATGCTGCTCTCGGAGCTGCAGGTGGCCACGATGACCAGGTCGATCACATCCGGGGTCAGGCCACCGGCGGCCAGCGCCTTGCTCGCCGCCGCCGTCGCCATGTCGACCACGCTCTCCCCGGGGTCGGCGATCCGCCGGGCGGCGATCCCCACCCGATTGCGGATCCACTCGTCCCCGATGCCGATCGACGGCGCCAGATCGGCGTTGGTGACCACGTTCGCCGGCTGATAGTGACCCATCGAGACGATTCGGGTGCCCGAAGCCCCCGGTGGCACCGACAAACCCATCACCAGGCCTCCATCCGCGAGACGGTTCGTCCGCACCGAGACTGCCCGCCCCCCTTAGCCCCCGGATC
The DNA here is from genome assembly GCF_025996515.1 of Rhizohabitans arisaemae. GTDB lineage: Bacteria > Actinomycetota > Actinomycetes > Streptosporangiales > Streptosporangiaceae > Rhizohabitans > Rhizohabitans arisaemae. The sequence goes on along the minus strand of NZ_BLRH01000009.1, from coordinate 545,543 downwards.
GAGCCCTCCTCGACGACCACTTGTCGCCGGTACGGCCTGCGGCGGCCGTCCCGTGGGCCCCGCGCCCCAGCGGGGCTCTAGCCCGCGGGCACATCCTGGTCCCGATCTCCCGGACCACCTCGCGGAGGAGAAGGACGTTGACGGGTCTGCTGAGCGTCGTGGCCCTGCTGGGCGGCGGCCTGATCGCCGGGGTGCTGTTCGCCGTCGCGCTGAGCACGGTGCCCGCGCTCATGGCGATGCCGCCGGGCCGCTACATCTACACCCACAAGCTGCTCGGCCGTAACTGGGATCCGACCATGCCGGCCATCGTGCTCACCACGACCGCGGCCGACGTGGCGCTGGTGTTCCTCGCCCCCGGCGGGCTCCCGGCCGCGCTCTTCCTGGTCGCCGCGGTCCTGCTCCTCGGCGTCTCCGTCGTCTCGCACCTGTGCAACGTGCCGATCAACCGGCAGATGCGGGCGCTGGACCCCGAGGACATGCCGGGCGACTGGACCGACCCCCGGCCGCTGTGGCGGCGGTGGCATCTGCTGCGCACCGCGCTGGCCGTACTCGCCCTCGTGGCCGGCAGCGTGGCCGCCACGCTCACCTGAAGGAGCCGAACGCTGTGAAGACCATGCCGGTCCTCGACTTCGACCCGCTCGACCCGGCTTACCGAGCCGACCCCTATCCGTCCTATCACCGGCTCCGGCGGGAGGCGCCCGTCTACCGGACCCCGCGCGGGCACTGGCTGCTGAGCCGGTACCGGGAGTGCGCGGAGGTCTTCCGGGACCGCCGGTTCGGGCACGGCAGCGGGCGGGTGCTGCAGGAGAACAGCTTCCGCCGGCCCGTGGAAGGCCGGAGCAAACCGTTCATCCTGCTCGACCCGCCGGAGCACACCCGGCTGCGTTCCCTGGTCAACAAGGCCTTCACCCCGCGCATCGTCGACCGGCTCGCCGGCCGGATCCAGGAGGTCGTCGACGCGCTCCTCGACGAGGTCGTCGGGGCGGGGCCGGTCGACTTCATGGCGACCTTCGCGCACCCGCTCCCGGTCACCGTCATCAGCGAGCTGCTCGGGGTGCCCGCCGCCGACCGGCACCTGATCAAAGAGCTGTCGCACGTGGTCGCCCGGGGCGTGGACCCCGACTTCCGGCACGAACCCGACCAGGTGCGCCGCAGGGCGGAGGCGTTCACCGCGTTCGACGAGTACTTCCGGGCCCTCATCGCCGAACGCCGGGACCGGCCCGCCGCCGACCTGCTGTCCGAATTGGTCGCGGCCCGGAGCGAAGGGGAGGGCCTCACCGAGGGCGAGCTGCTCACCACCTGCATTCTGCTCTACGTCGCCGGCCACGAGACGACGATGGACCTCCTCGGCAACGGGGTCCTCGCCCTCATGCGCAACCCCGGGGAGTGGCGGCGGCTCCGGGACGATCCGGGTCTGGCCGAATCCGCGGTGGAGGAACTGCTCCGCTACGACCCGCCCACCCAGATGAGCCGGCGGACCGTCCTCGCCGACGTGGAGATCGACGGGTATCCGATCGCGGAGGGGGAGCAGGTGGTCATCCTGCGCGGGGCGGCCAACCGCGACCCGGAGGTCTTCCCCGACCCGGACCGGCTCGACCTCACCCGCCGGGACAACCGGCACCTCGCCTTCGACGGGGGCATTCACTTCTGCGTCGGCGCCCCGCTGGCCCGGCTGGAGGGGCGGATCGCCTTCGCCTCCCTCGCCCGCAGGGCCCCGGGCCTGACGCTCGCCGGCGGGGAACTCGGCTACCGCGACAACCTGATCATTCGTGGCCTCGCGGCGCTGCCCGTGGACGCAAGGAGCTGACCATGCCTTTCACCGCCATCACCTACGACATCAAGCCCGGATACGAGGACGAGATCGCCGAGGTCTTCGCCCGCTTCCGCCGGGTTTCCGACCCGGTCGTCCGCAACGCCGCCGGCGAGGACGTGGGCCGGGTGCTCGGCACCGCGCTGTTCATCAAGGACGCCACGATGGTCCGCTTCATCGAGTACGAAGGCGACCTGGCGGAGGTCGCCCGGTACATGGCCGTCCAGCCCGGGGTGCGGGAAGTCGAGGAACGCCTGGTCCCCTACCTGTCCGCCCCCCGCGACACCGCCACGGTGGAAGGCTTCGCCGCCACCTTCGCCAAGAACACGATGCGCTGCCTCTCCCAGTTCTTCGCCCCCCGCGGGTAAGCGCCCCGCACGCCGGACAAGAGGCGGCGGGAACCGGGTGTCGGCCCGGTTCCCGCCGCCTCTTTCTCTGGGTTGGCTACGCGATCCTGCCCTGGACCTCGCCGTAGTCGAGGCCGGGGGTGCGGATCAGGGACTTCTTGGCGGCCATCTGGGTCTGGGCCGCCTGGTAGACGACGCCCGGCCGGGGAGCCGGAACCTCGGTGACCCGGGGCACCTCACTCAGGAGCGCGTCCAGCCGCTCCCGGGCGTAGAACCGGGTCAGCTCGGGGTAGGTGTAATGCACCAGCCCGGAGCCGTCGTGCCGGGTCACGAGGAGGAGATGGCTCTCCACCAGCCGTCCGAGCATCGTCTCGGCCGTGTCGGCGTCGCAGGTGAGCAGGGTGGCGGCCTTGGCCGCCGTGAACTCGCCGGCCGGGAGGAGGCTGAGCACGCGGAACGCGCTCTTCTCCGACTCGCCCAGCCGCTGGTAGCTGCTGTCGTGGCTGGCCCGTACGTCCAGGTCGCCGACTCGGAGCATGCTGAGGCGGGTCCGGGAGTTGGCCAGCTGGTCGGCGAGTTTGCTGAGCGGCCAGCCGTGGGTGGCGGCGAGCCTGGCCCCGGCGGCGCGGAGCGCGAGCGGGAGCCCGCCGCACATCGCGACGATCCGCTCGGCCGCCTGGCGCTCCATGCTCACCCGGAACTTGCCGAGCGTCCTGGTGAGCAGCTCAAGCCCCTCGTCCGGCTTGAGCATGCCGAGCGTCACGCTTTCGGCGCCCACCGGGATGTGGAACCGGCCGGTCACGATCACCGAGCATTCGGCGGACCCGGGGAGCAGCGGAAGCACCTGTGCGGCCGACCTGGCGTCGTCCAGGACGATGAGGACCTGGTTGCTCGCCGTCCAGGTGCGGAAGAGCTTGCTGCGTTCGCTCAGCGTCGCCGGGATCTCCTCGGGGGCGATCCCCGCGGCCCCGAGGAACTGGGCGAGCACGTCGGAGGGGTGGACGGGGTTGTTGCTGAGCCCGCGGAGGTCGGCGTAGAGCTGACCGCCGGGGAATCCGGCGCGGACCCGATGGGCGAGCCGGACGCCGAGGGCGGTCTTGCCGGAGCCCGGCATTCCCGCGATCGAGACGACCCGGGGCGCGGTGCCCCGGTCGCCGCCGGGAAGCAGCGCCCGTTCGAGCCGCCGCAGGATCTCCTCCCGGCCGGTGAAGTCGGCGATGTCCGGGGGGAGCTGTGCCGGTGGCAGGCGCCTGGGCCTCGCCGGTCCCGCCGGCGGTGCGGCGCCGACTGCTCTGACCTGGACCTCCGGTGCCGGTGGGGAGTCCGAGGACAGCAGCATCTGGTGGAGTTCGGCCATCTCCGCGGAGGGTTCCAGACCGAGTTCCCGGATCAGTGTCTTTCTCAGGTCCTGATAGGCCTGGAGCGCCTCGTACCGTCTGCCGGATCGGTGAAGCGCCAGCATGAGCTTGCCGTGGAACGCCTCGTGCAACGGGTGCGCCGAGATGAGGGTTTTGAGCTCGCTGATGAGCTCGCGGTGCCGCCCCAGCCGGAGATCCGTCTCGATTCTCAGCTCCAGGGCCCGCAGTCGGCGCTCCTCCAGCCGGGTGATCTCGGCGGTGAGGATCTCCCCCGCCTCGACGTCGGCCAGAGCAGGCCCCCGCCAGAGCGAAAGTCCTTCGCTCAGCAGGGCCGCCGCCTTTTCCAGCTCGCCCGCGTCGAAGGCTTCCTGTCCCTCCGCCAGGAGCCGTTCGAACCGGCGATAGTCCAGATCGTCCGGTGGGACGACGATGACGTACCCATAGGCTTTGGTACGCAGCATCTCGCCAAGCTGATCTTCCGCCAAGATTTTTCGCAGCTTGTAAATGTAGGTCTGGAGCGTTGCCAAAGCGCTCTGCGGTGGATTCTCTGCCCACAGCTCTTCGATGAGTACGCGCGTTTGAACGATGTGATTGTGTCGAAGTAGGAGAAGTGCCAGCACCTGGCGGATTTTTGGTGCTGTTGGCGTGAGATCCCCACTTCCGCACGTGACTTCGAGTGCCCCCAGTATGTGGAACTGCATACTCGCTCCTAAGGACTCCACCGTCTTGTGGTGGAGCCGATTGCCTTCACCATTCGAATGGCGGCTTTTATCCCGCCACTTCCAGGCTTCAAGGAACGATTTTCAATGATAGCTTCCCGGGTATATGTAGGCAAGCTACATCGAGTCGTGTTCAGGTCGTTACAATCTGTATATAAATGGAGCTGGGGGGCTGTTTTTCCGGGGGTGGTAGATCAAATACACTTCACCGCACGACATTCGGAGCGCCGAATGCCGTGCGGTGTAGCTTTAGTGGATGAAATGCCTCCTCATTCAAAATTGAGCCGTTTCACATTGAGTGGGCGTGGGTGCCCTTCTCCGGCTCCGCGACCGACTTCGGGCGGAGGTCCAGACGGCGCAGCAGCTGGGCGTTGAGCGCCACCACGATCGTGGAGAGGCTCATCAGGACGGCGCCGATCTCCATGGGGAGGACGAAACCCACCCCGGCCAGCACCCCCGCGGCCAGCGGGACCGCCGCCACGTTGTAGCCCGCCGCCCAGATCAGGTTCTGCTGCATCTTCCGGTAGACGCCCTTGGAGAGCGTCCGCACCCCGAGCACCGAACGGGGGTCGTCCGAGGCGAGCACCACCCCGGCCGACTGCACGGCCACATCGGTGCCCGCCCCGATCGCGATGCCCACGTCCGCGCGGGCCAGCGCGGGCGCGTCGTTGACCCCGTCGCCGACCATGGCGACCCGGAGCCCTCGCGCCTGCAACTCGGCGACCTTGGCGTCCTTGTCCTCCGGCAGGACCTCGGCGAAGATCTCGTCCACGCCGAGTTCGGCGCCGACCGCCTCGGCGACCTGCCGGGCGTCCCCGGTGATCATCGCCACCCGGATGCCGGCCGCGTGCAGGTCCCGTACGGCCTGCCGGGACTCCGGCCTGATGCCGTCCTCCATCGAGACCGCGCCGGCGACCGCGCCGTCGGCGAGGACGTACAGGACCGCGGCGCCGCGGCGCTTCCACTCGTCGGCGTGGGCCAGGACCTCCTCGGGCGGGACGGCCCCGCTCTCCCGGAGCAGGGTCGGGCCGCCCACCGCGATGCGGGCACTGCCCACCAGGGCCGTCACCCCGCGTCCGGTGATGGACTGGAAGTCGGTCGCCTTGGGCAGGGCGCCGCGGGTGGACGCGGCTTCGACGATCGCCTTGGCCAGGGGGTGCTCGCTGTCGGATTCGGCCGCTCCGGCCACCGCGAGCAGCGAGTCCTCGGTCCACCCGGCGGCGGGCGCGACCCCGGTGACGGTGGGCCGTCCCTCGGTCAGGGTGCCGGTCTTGTCGAACAGCACGACCTGGACGTCACGCATGCGCTCCAGCGCCTTCCGGTCCTTGATCAGAATGCCCTGACCCGCGGAGAGCTCGGTGGAGATGGAGACCACGAGCGGGATGGCGAGTCCGAGCGCGTGGGGGCAGGCGATGACCAGCACCGTGACGGCCTGTTCGACGGCGGTGCCGCCGTTGCCGAGGATCGACCAGACGAGCAGGGTCAGCAGCGCCGCCCCGGCCGCGTAGTAGAACAGGAGGGCGGCGGCCCGGTCGGCGAGGACCTGCCCGCGGGAGCGCGAGGCCTGCGCGTCGGCGACCAGGCGCCGGATGCCGGCGAGCGCGGTCTGCTCCCCGATCGCGTCCACCTTCACCCGGACCGAGTTGTCGGTGGCGACGGTGCCGGCGACGACCCGGTCGCCGGGGGTGCGCGCCACGGCGCGGGACTCCCCGGTGATCATGGATTCGTCGAATTCGGCCGTCCCCTCGGAGATCACGCCGTCGGCGGGCACCCGGCCACCCGAGCGGACCAGGACCAGGTCGCCGACGCGCAGATCCCCGGTCGGCACCCGCTCGACGCCGCCGTCGGTCACCCGCTCGGCCTCGTCGGGCAGGAGCGCGGCGAGCGCGTCGAGGGCGCCCGAGGCCGCGCCGAGCGCGCGCATCTCCAGCCAGTGGCCGAGCAGCATGATGTCGATCAGCAGCACCAGCTCCCACCAGAAGTCCAGCCGGTGTGAGGCGAGGTGGAGGGAGGCGGCCAGGGAGGCGACGAACGCGACGCTGATCGCGGTGGAGATCAGGAGCATCATCCCCGGCTCGCGCCGGGAGATCTCGTACTTCGCCCCGGAGAGGAACGGCAGGCCGCCGTAGAGGAAGACGACCGTGCCGAGCACCGGGGCGACCCAGGTGGAGAGCGGGAAGGTGGGTACGGTGTATCCGACCAGGTGGGCGAACATGGGGCTGAGGCCCACCACCGGAACGGAGAGGAGCAGGCTCAGCCGGAACTTTCGCCGGAAGACCTCCCCGTGGGCACCGTGCCCGGCGTGCTTGTCGTGGTCGCCATGGCCTTCGTGGGCGGCCTTCCCCTGCGGCGCCTGGCCGTGGGTTGTGTGCCCCGCGTGTGGGTCATGGTCCAGATGGCTCATGTGGTCCATGTATGTCCGCCCCTCCTACTGAAAAACCTGCGCCGAAGAATCAGCACGTCACAGTGGTGAACATATTACCCCCCAGGGGTATTCCGGGCGAATCGGAGGCCTGGTGCGCGGGACACTGGTCTACCCTGACCGGGAGACCGGGCGCGGCCGACGGAGGCGGACATGAAGATCGGATTGCAGATCCCCGATTTCACCTGGCCCACCGGACCCGCCCGCCTGGGTCCCGAGCTGGCGGCGGTGGCGGCGGCCGCGGACCAGGCGGGGTTCGACTCCCTCTGCCTGATGGACCACTTCTTTCAGATCCGGTACCTGGGACCGCCCGAGCACGACATGCTGGAGGCGTACACCACTCTCGGCTTCCTCGCCGCGCACACCTCGCGGGTGAAGCTGATGACCATGGTCACCGGGGCGATCTACCGGCAGCCGGCCGTCCTGGCGAAGATCGTCTCCACCCTCGACGTGCTCTCCGGCGGGCGGGCCTGGCTGGGGATCGGCGCGGCCTGGAACGAGGAGGAGTCCCGGGGACTGGGGCTGGACTTCCCCCCGCTCGCCGAGCGGTTCGAGCGGCTGGAGGAGACGCTGGAGATCTGCCTGCGGATGTGGCTCGGCGACGAGCGGCCCTACGCGGGCAGGCATTATCGGCTGGAACGGCCTCTGGGCGTTCCAGCGCCGCTCACCAAGCCGCATCCGCCGATTCTGATCGGCGGCGCCGGCGAGAAGAAGACGCTGCGTCTCGTCGCCAGATACGCCCAGGCGTGCAACCTGTTCCCCGGCCCCGAGCTGGCCCGGAAGCTGGAGGTGCTCCGCGCGCACTGCGAGCGGGAGGGCCGCGACTACGACGAGATCGAGAAGACCTGTCTGTACGCCTTCGACGCGAACGACCCCAAGAAGATCGTGCGGGAGCTGCGGATCCTGGCGGCGAGCGGCGTCCAGACCGTGATCGGGTCGGTCGCGGACGTCTGGCGGGTCACCCCCGTGGAGGTGATCGGGCGCGAGGTGATCCCCGCGGTCGCCGGGCTGTGACGCCGCTCAGATCTCGGTGAGCTCCAGCAGGCTGTCCAGCATCGCCGTCGTGGACCTCCCCTTGGTGAGGGAGATCTCCCACGCCTCGGCGCCGAGGCTCTCGGCCCCCCGGCGTTTGGCGTCGGCGTAGGTGTCGCCCCGGGTGAAGGCGAGCGCGGCCGGGGCGAGGGGGCGGAGCAGCTCCGCGTAGTCACCCCATCCCGCGCAGGAGGGCGGACCGGAGATCACGAACACCCCGGCCGTGCAGCGCAGGGCGGCCAGGATCTCGGCCCGGTCGTCCGCGGTGTTGACGGGCCGGCCCGGGCCCTTCCAGGAGCGCACCCGCAGGTCGTCCTCGACCCCGATGACGAGGGGGAGGCCGCGTGCGGCCACGTCCGTGAGGAAGCGGACGTGCCCCACGTGGAGGAGGTCGAACACACCCGTCACGATCACCGAACCCGGCGACCGCACCGGCTGGCCGTACCATCGGCTGGTCAGCGCTGCCTCATCCATGTTCCCGATCCCCCCGCATGGGCTAGGTGCGATCCCCGGTCAACCAAAGAGCGCGCGGCCGGTCTCCGCTATTCCGTATCTTTCGGGTCCGGCCACCGTGGGGATCGTCGCCCGGTACGGACACGTCGCGGTTGCGCGCCGTACCGCGTCGCGGCGGACGGCACGGTTCAGAGCGTACGACGGCACGGGCCGTCCGGCTCACGCGCCCCCGCCGTACCGGACGTGTGCCCCGGAGCCGGGGTCAGGCGAGGGAGAGGAAGAGTTTCTCCAGCTCGTCTTCGCTCATGGGGGGCTGCTCGCCGCGGTTGCGGGCGGCCTGGCAGTGCCGCATCCCGCTCGCCACGAGCTTGAACCCCGCGCGGTCCAGCGCCCGGGAGACCGCGGCCAGCTGGGTGAGCACCGCGGTGCAGTCACCGCCGTCCTCGATCATCTTGATCACACCGGCGAGCTGCCCGTGGGCGCGGCGCAGTCGTACCAGCGCCTCTCCGGTCAATGCAGGGCCCATCTCCATGGGCGGATTATACCGGAGGGGGTAAATCTCCACCGGTGTGCCGTCCCCACCTGCCCCGCCGCAGGTGGGGACGGCGGCCTGTGGGGGCTACCGGTCACGGAGCTCGAACCAGACCCCGGGGTCGGGCAGGGTGCGCACGAGTCCGCTGCGGGCGGCGATGAGCTCGACCAGGTGGAGTCCTCTGCCGAGGGTGACCCCGGGGACGGCCCAGCATCCGCAGCCGGGGGAGAGCACGGTGACGCCGACGGAGTCCGGTTCGGCGCGGACGGACACCGTGAACTCGGGGGTGTCCCGGCCGAAGACGCAGATCTGCGCGTGATACATGATCACTGTGGCGAGCTCGCTGGTGAGCAGTGCGGCGTCGTAGAAGCAGGGATGGTTCCGCCCGAGGAGGTCCGCGAGGAACCGTCGCGCGGCACCGACATCCCGATACGCCCCGGGGAAGCGGTGCGATACCGGAATTCTCTCCGACAGGTTAAGGATTGTCATCCTGCGGTCACTCCCTGTATATCCAACAGGCCGTCAGGTATGGGCAGGCGTGGCAGACTTCAGCCATCGTGACCCGGCCGCCGAGAAAATGCAATACTGCAGACGCAATATTTCAAAGTATCTGCCGACTGCCGGGAGCCGATCATGCACCTCCAAAGGGGGAGACCTGTGGCGAGTCCCACGGTACGGCTGCGGCGTCTGGCCAGTGAGCTGACGCGTCTCCGCAAGGTGTCGGGCCTTTCCCGCGAGGAGGTGGCCGAACGGCTGGAGCTCGCGCCCTCCACCGTGTATCGGATCGAGACGGGGCACACCCGCCCACAGAGCAGGACGATCCGGGACATGCTCGACCTGTACCGCCTGGAGGGGGCGGAACGTGAGGCACTCCTCAACCTGGCGAAGGAAGCGGGACGGCGCGGCTGGTGGCACGCCTTCGGGGACGTCGTCTCCGGGCCCTACATCGGGCTTGAGGCCGAGTCGTCCTCGCTGCGCAACTACGAGCCGCTCATGATTCCCGGGCTGCTGCAGACTGAGGGGTACGCGCGGGCGGTGGTGAGCGCGGCCCTCGTGGAGGACCCGACCGAGATCGAGCGCCGGATCGCCCTGCGGATGGAGCGCCAGCGGCGGCTGATCGGCCCCGGGCACTTCACCCTCTGGGCGGTCGTCGACGAGGCGGTGCTCCGCCGGCCGGTGGGCGGGCGTGAGGTGCTGCTTGAGCAGCTGGCCCAGCTGGTGGAGACGGCGGCCCGGCCGAACGTCACGATTCAGGTCGTACCGTTCGAGGTCGGTGCCTATCTCGGCATGGGGAACCCCCTGGTGATCCTCGGGTTCCCCGACCCCGAAGACCCCGACGTGGTTTTCCTGGAGAACATGGGAGGTGAGCTCTACCTGGAAGACTCCGGGCTGATCAGCAGATACACGCAGGTGTTCGATCACCTGAGGGCTGCGGCGCTCGGCCCCGAGCAGTCAATCGCCAAGATCCAATCGGTAGAGAAGGAGATGACATGAGCGACAACCCCGGCACGCAGTGGCGCCGGTCGAGCCGGTCGAACACGCAGGGCAATCAGTGCGTCGAGGTCATCGTGGGCAGCACCGTGGTGGCGGTCCGCGACTCCAAGGACCCCGACGGCCCGCGGCTCGTGTTCACGCCCCGTGAATGGGAGGCGTTCGTCGGCGGCGTCAAGGACGGCGAGTTCGACCTGACGGCGTAGCCCGGTCGGCCGCGGAGGACTCCCGGCGGGGAAGCACCGGAAACAGGACCGGTGGTGTGCGGGAGAAGCGCACACCACCGGTCCTGGAACGACTGTACGCCGTGTCGCCGGAACTCCGGGTCGGAAGGGTCGCGCCGGTGTTCGCCCCACCGTCGTCGTGCCACGCGGGAGCCCACCCGCCGGACGACGGCGGTGATCGGCGCCTCGCCTCGGGTTTGCGGGGCTTCGCCACGTTTATCTCCGGCCGGGACGCTGTCTCCGGCCGGGACGCGCGCCGGTGCCGGAGGAGGTGTCGTCACCGGAGGAGACCAGGTGAACGCGCACGGCGATATTTGGTGGGTACCGGTGGGCCGAATCACCGATTAAGTCCTTAAATAGTGATTGCTTTGGCTCGTTTGGCTTGTGGGATCGTGCCTCAGCCGTAACATTGGCCCCGCACAGACTTACCGACAAGCGATACCGCCAGACATTGATGAACCGAGCGCCACTGGCGCGGAGGTCCGCTCATGAGTTCAACGAACGATCACCGCCACGACGGTCCCGAGCGCGAGCCACGGCGCCGCGTCTCCCGGACGACGATGGCGGCCCTGCTGACGAGTGCCCTGCTGGTGGTGACGGTCCCGGTGGCGATCTGGGCGCTGCGCAACGCGCCCAAGCCGGAGGGGACCGCCCCGGTGGCCCCGGTCCCGGTTTCGGTCGAGGAGATCCTGGAGGCCAGTTTCTGGGAACCCGCGGGCCAGGTCAAGGCGCGCAAGAACGCGGACCGGGCCCCCGTCGAGCTGGGGGTCAAGTTCACCCCCGACCGGGACGGCGCCGTCACCGCGATCCGGTTCTACAAGGCCTCCGGTGAGCGCGGCAAACACGTCGGGACACTCTGGGACGCCCAGGGCAAGGTGCTCGGCCGGGTGAACTTCGGCCGCGAGACCAAGTCGGGCTGGCAGCAGGCCGCGTTCGCCACCCCGGTGAACATCAAGGCCGGACGGGTCTACACCGTCTCCTACCACACCACCTACGGCACCTACGTCGCGTCCCGGGACTTCTTCAACAGTCCGCACACGGCCGGGCCCCTGACGGCTCCCGCCGGCGGCAACGGCGTCTTCGCCTACGGCAAGACCAGCCGGTTCCCGGCGAACGCCCACCGGTCGAACATGAACTACTACGTCGACCTGGTCTTCCGGTACAAGACGCTCCGTACGGTCCCGGCTCCGACCGGCAGCCCGAGCGCCCCGTCCACCCAGGTCCCCGAGGCCCCCCGGCCCACGGTGACCCCCAAGCCGACCGTCAAGCCGTCGCCGACCGCGACGGTCAAGCCCACCGAGCCCACCGAGAATCCGACGCTGCCGAGGGATCCGGAGGAGACCCCGACCGCGAAGCCCACCACCAAGCCCTCGCCCCCGGCGCAGACGCCGACCGAGAAGCCCACCCAGAAACCGACCGAGAAGCCGTCGCCGCCGGTGGAGACGCCGACCGAGACTCCCTCGACGGAGCCGCCGACGAACAACCCGGTCCCACCCTCGGGTGACTTCCCGAACGAGTCCAACACCGGCCCGGCCGCGGGCACGCTCAAGAAGATCCCCGGTGGCCAGATCCGGGAGAACGGCAAGGTCCTGGACGGGGTCGAGATAACCGGCGGCCTGGACGTCTACGCCAACAACGTGACGATCCGCAACTGCCGCATGATCGTCGACGGCTACTGGGCGATCCAGCTCCGCGACGGGTTCACGGGCCTCACCGTGGAGAACTGCGAGATCGGGAGCAACGGGAGCCGCCTCGGCATCGGCATCAGCAACGCCGGGGATGGGGCGATCTTCGTACGCCGCAACAACATCCACGGCACCAGCAACTCCGGGGTCACCACCTCCAACGGGGTGGTCGAGGGCAACTACATCCACTCCCTCAAGCGGGTCGACTCGACCGACCATGTGGACGGAATCCAGAACAACGGGTCCAAGGCGAAGGGGTCGCTGCTGATCCGCGGCAACACCGTGATCAACCCCGGCTACGAGACCAGCGCCATCATCCTCGGCGCGGCGTTCGGCCCGATCCACGATGTTCGGGTGGAGGGCAACCTGCTGGGAGGCGGCGGATACTGCATCTACGGCGGGGCCAAGCACGCGGGGCACGCCTACGCCCCGTACAATGTTGTGATCAAGGACAACGTCTTCAGCAGCGCGGTCTTCGCCAAGTGCGGGGCCTACGGGCCGGTGGCGCACTTCGACGAGGGCGCCCCCGGGCACGTCTGGAGCGGCAACGTCTGGGAGGACACCGGTGTGACCATCGGGCCCGACGGCAAGTCCGAGACCCCTGACCCGAACCCCAAGGCGACCTCACCCTGATCGGATGTCAACCGCGGCGGGTGGTCCGGATCGATCCGGACCACCCGCCGTTTTCTTGCGGGCCGGAGCCGGTACGGCGGCGGTTCGGCCCCGACGTGTCCGTACAAGGCGGGATGGGACCGGGTCACCCATGCCGGATATCCCTTTCGTCTCCCGTCGGGACCGGGGAGCGCATAGGGTCTCGCCGACGGCGCGCGAGTGGTTGCGGGGAATCGCCGAGGGCGCCGTAGACCTTGATCTCCCGGGTCCCGGATCACCGGTGGTGGCACGGGATGCCGTGGCACACGGCGGATCCCGGCGCCCGTGGCGGGAAGCCGGGATCCGGCGAGGACATGCCCTGGTGTATCGATTGTTATGGAGGGAGGATTAGGGAGTGTTATGCCAAATGTGTAATGGGGTGCGCCCCGCAAGAACAACCGCCGACTACACGCTCGCCCGGGCCAGGCAGATCCTGCGCCACGGGCTCTGCTCGTGCGCCACGACTCCCGAGCCTCAGCAGGCGCCTGCGCCGCTTCCGGTGCGGGAGATCGGTCCGGAGCCGGTACGGGCACAGCCCGCGAGTGTCATCGAGTCCCGTTGACCGGCCCGCGGGCCCGTACCGTCAGTTGAACTGGAAGGAGCGCTTCGCCAACCCGTACCAGTAGCCGTCGATCACGGCGTCCTGGGTGCGCAGGTCGTCGACTCCGGCGCCCAGCGCCACGAAGAGGGGGGCGAAGTGCTCGGTGCGCGGATGCGCCATCCGGGCCGCGGGCGCGCGGTGCCCGAAGTCGAGGAGCGCGTCCACGTCGTGGGCGGCGACGGTGCGGTCCACCCATTCATCGAACTCCGACGACCAGGTGGGCGGGGTTCCCCCCGATCCGAGCGCCGGGTTGAACGCGCTGAGGTTGTGCGTGGTGAAGCCGCTGCCGACGATGAGCACCCCCTCGTCCCGGAGCGGGGCGAGCCGACGTCCGATCTCCAGGAGGGCGGACGGGTCGAGCGTCGGCATCGAGACCTGCAGGACCGGGACGTCGGCCTCGGGGTACATCTCGGCCAGCGGGACGTAGGCCCCGTGGTCCAGCCCGCGGGCCGGTTCGTCGTGCACCGGAATCGCCGGGGAGCACAGGAGTTTGCGGACGTCGTCCGCGAGCTCCGGGGCGCCGGGCGCCTCGTAGCGGACCTGGTAGAAGCGCTGGGGGAAGCCCCAGAAGTCGTAGATCAGGGGCACGGTGCTCGTCGCCCCGAGCGTGAGCGGTGCCTCCTCCCAGTGCGCGGACACCATGAGGACGGAACGGGGGCGGGGCAGGCCGGCGGACCATTCGGCCAGCTGGCGGGTCCACACCGGGTCGTCGGCGAGCGGCGGGGCACCGTGGCTGAGGTAGATCGAGGGCATCCTCCCGGTCATCACGCACGTTCCCAGGTCACGGTGAGCTCGCTCCGCTGCCCGAACCGCTCCAGGTGTCGGCCGAGGACGTCCTCGATCACGGCGAGGGTATCGGCGTTCTCGGCGACGGCCCGCATGACCAGCCGGTCCGTCCCGGGCTCCAGGAAGCCCGCCCCGCCTTCGAAGACCAGCCGCCGCCCGGTCTCGGTGTCCTCCACCGTGAGCTTGCGGCCGAGGTGCGCGGCGAGCTGCTTGGCGTACCGCGCGGGCGCGTCGGTGACCACCGTCGCCGTGGAGTTGAACATGCCTGCCTCCGGGAAGTAGTTGAGCGTTCAATACTCTCTACGCATCCCGTAACAGGGCGACGGGCGGAGAAATTCCGCCCCGCAATCACCTGGGGTGTTCGCGGAGAAACGTGCTCCGCCGGCGGTACTCCGCCCGCAACTCGGGCAGCCTGGCCCGCAGGCCTTCCGGCAACGTGGCGAAGACCCGTTCGGCGACCGCCGGGTCGAGGCCGTCCTCGATCCACGGCAACGCCTCCGCCGGAGGGGGCGGCGGCGTTCGATCACCCAGCCGCAGCCCGTCCGCCGACCGCTCGTTCATCACCGGCACCAGATGCTCCTCCTCGGTGTCGAGGTGGGCGTCGAGCAGGTCCTTGAGCCGGGTGAACAGCGCGACCCCCTCCCGGACCCCGCCCGGCTCCGGCAGCGCGGGCAGGACCCGGGCGACCTCGGCGAGCAGCACGTCGAGCTCGTGGTGTTCGGCGTCCAGCCGGGCGAGCACGCCGGCCAGCGCCGGTTCCTCGGCCAGGAGGAGCGGGAAGATCAGGTCGTCTTCAAGCCGGTGGTGCCGGTCCAGCATGTCCGCGTAGAAGGCCCAGCTCCCGGCGAGCTCGGCGGCGGCCTCCCCGTCCGCGGGGCCGAGCGCGGCGACGGCGGCGGGATAGCGCGCCGCGTCCCTGCGCAGCCCGTGGTGGATGAGGAGGAACATCGACGCCGGGGTGACCTCCCCGGCTGAATCGAGGATCTGTGCCATGGTGTCCCAGACTCTAGTGGAGGGTGATCGCCGGGCGACTCGGAGTCTTCCGCCCGGCGATCACGTGCGGGGGGTTCTCAGGTGGCGCAGTCCGGGTAGCCGTGGGCCCGGGCCTTCACCCGGTAGTCCTCGACCAGCTCAGGGCGGGTGATCTCGGGGACCCAGACCGCCTCGGCGAAACTCCACAGCAGATAGGGGTGGGCGCCGAGGCCGTACAGGGCGCCGTAGTCCCGCCGCTCCAGGGCGGCCCGCTCCTCCGCGGTGAGCGCGGAGGCGGGTCCGGCCGCGGCGACCCAGGAGGCGACGAAGCCGGGGGGATCAGCCAGGTAGGCGCGGTGGCAGTCCCGCTCCATGTTGACGTCCCGCATGAAATGGTTGATCGCGTAGATGCTCACGACATCCGCCATTCGAAGAAGGGCGAGGTCGCGAACCGGGAGTGGGCCCCGTCGGCGTAGCTCGCCGGGGCGCCCTCGGCGACCCCCATCGTCACCAGGAAGTTGAGGAACTGGTGGGTGACGTTGCCGGCGTCCCGCATCCGGTCGTAGGTGAGGGAGGCGATCGCCTTCTCCACGTCGCCGTCGCGCATCCAGCCCACCGCCTCCTCGTCGAAGGCGCGGTCGGGGGAGCCGGCGAAGTGCCGCGGCCCGCCCACCTCGGTGGCCAGGTGCCCGCTCGCCACCACGGCGACCCGCCGGTCCAGCGGCGAATCCAGGATCGACTGGCGGATCGCCGTACCGACCTCGAAGAACCGGGAGGCCTTCGGCAGGGGCGGCGCCATGCAGTTGGTGAAGACCGGGACGATCGGGATGTCCAGCTCCGGGGTGAGGTAGAGCAGCGGGAGCAGGATGCTGTGGTCGGCCCGGAAGTCGTCGGACGCGGCGAAGTCGATTCCGCGCTCCATGCCCCCGCCGAGCAGGTCCCGGGCGAGGTCCCGGTCGCCCTTGAGCGTCGCCTGCGGCAGTCCGAACTCCCGTTCCTCGTTCCAGAAGGTGGCCGGGATCGTCGACTCCTTGCCGATCAGGAAGGACGGCATGTTGTCGTAGAACCACTGGGTGAGGTGGTCGGTGGCTACCACGACGAGGACGTCGGGCCTGGCCTCGGCGATGCTCTCCCGGAGCCGGAGGAATCCGTCCAGGGTGGGGCGGAGGTCGGCGGGGACGCTCTCCCCGCCGAGGAGCCGCCAGAGCAGCGGGTTGTGGGTCGTCCCGTAGACGCCGACGAGCTCAGACATCGGCCAGTCCGAACAGGCGGAGCGCGTTGTCCAGCAGGATCTTGCGCCGGGAGGTCTCCTTGAAGCCCAGCTCGTCGAACTCCTTCATCCAGCGGTCGGTGTCCAGGACCGGCCAGTCGGTGCCGAAGAGCATGCGGGAGGTGGTGATGCTGTTGGCGTACCGGACGACCTCGGCGGGCCAGTACTTGGGCGCCCAGCCGGACAGGTCGATGTAGAAGTTGGACTTGTGCCAGCAGGCCGCGAGGTTGTCCAGGTGCCACGGCCAGGCCGGGTGGGCGCTGATCACGTTCAGCTCGGGGAAGTCGGCGGCGACGTCGTCCAGGTACGGGATGGGCCTGGCGTACTCCAGTTTGTATCCCATGCCGCCCGGGCTGCCCGCCCCGGCGCCGAGGAAGCCGCCGTGGAACATCACCGGCAGCCCGAGCTCCGCGCAGACCTCCCAGATCGGGTAGAAGCGCCGGTCGTTCGGGAGGAAGCGCTGCCGGCCGGGGTTGAGCTCGCCCACGCCTTTGATGCCGTACTCCCCGTGGCAGCGCCGGATCTCCTCGATCGCGGCCTTGCCCTTCCAGGGGTCGATCCCGGCGAAGGCGATGAAGACGTCGGGGTGCTCGGCCTGCGCCCGGCCGAGCAGGTCGTTGGGGGCGCCGCGCACCCCCGACTGGGTCTCGTCGTCGGAGTTGACGATCACGGCCATCATGCGCCGGTCCCGGTACATGTCGGCCTGCTCGGCGAAGGAGACGGGGACGCGCTCCTTGCCGAAGTGGGTGCCCATCTGGCCGCGTCGCCGGCCCATCGCCGCGAGGAACTCCTCGGTCTGGGGGTGGGTGTGGACGTCGATGGCCACAAGATCCTTGATCACAGCACCTCCTCGTTGTGCTCGCCCAGCGCGGGCGCGGGTCCGGGTTCCCCCCGGGGTATGCGGCGGTCATGGGTGGAGAACCGGGTGCCCGGACGGGGGACGTTGTTCTCGATGAGCCCCATGTGGACCACCTGGGGATCGCGGACCAGGTCGGCGACGGTGTTGAGCGGCCCGTGCGGGATGTCGGCCGCGGTCAGCAGTTCGAACCACTCGTCCCGGGGCCGCTTGGCCGTCTCCTCCTTGAGGATCGCGTCCAGCGCGTCGTAGTTGCGGTAGCGCTGCTCCCGGGTGGCGAACCGCGGGTCGTCCGCGAGGTCCGGCCGGTCGATCACCTTGAGCAGGCCGAGCCAGAACTTCTCCGGGACCGACAGGTGGACGACGAAGGGGAGTCCCTCGTTGCCGACGCACCCGTAGGCCTGGGCGCGGGCGGCCCGGGTTCCCGGTTGCATCACCGCGCCGGTGTCCAGGTAGGTGGAGACCGGTTCCACCAGGAAGTCGACGAGCGCGCCGAGCATGGAGACCTCGACCCGCCGGCCGGGGCCGCTCTCCCCGCGGGCGTACAGCGCGGCGAGGATCCCCTGCATGGCCGACATGCCGGACAGGAGGTCGGAGAAGGCCGGGCCGAGCGGCCGGGGGGATTCGAGCGGGACCAGCGTGCCGTACATGCCGCCGAGGGCGGAGATCACGGTGTCGTACGCGGGACGCCGGGCGTACGGCCCGCCGGGCCCGAATCCGGTGATGGAGCAGTAGACGAGACGGGGGTTCCTGGTCTTGAGCACGTCCCAGCCGAAGCCGAGCCGGTCGGCCACGCCGGGCCGGAAGTTCTCGATCAGAACGTCGGCGCCGTCGGCGAGCCGCAGGAGCGACTCAAGACCTTCGGGGGTTTTCACGTTTAGGACGACTGATCGTTTGCCACGGTTGTACGCCCCGAACTGCGGACTGTACGGGCGTTCGCCGCCACCCTCCCAGCGGCGCATGGGATCGCCGTCGGGAGATTCGACCTTGACGACGTCGGCGCCCAGGTCGGCGAGCAACTTGCCCGCGTACGGGCCGGAGATGTACTGCCCCAGTTCGATGACGATCAACCCTGCCAGTGGACCTGCCATTTGCACCTCAGCTGATTGACCCTGGCGAAAATTGGATTCAGTATACGACATGACACATCTGTGCCCAGAGGGGGAGAAGTGGATCTTCTCTGTCCGTCGGCCACAGCTTCATCTCAAACGGTGTTCCTTCCCGCCAATCTTCTGTAGCCTGGGCAATTGCCAGCTCACACGATTTATGCCATCTTAAGACCCGATTTTCCTACAAGTTAAATAGGGAATAGTGTATGTGGCACCTGAAAAAACGGTCAATGTATCCAACTGGCGTCGCGTCAACGCGGAGGAAGGTGGGTCGGCCGGTCCTCGGCGCCTTCCTCGGTCTCGCCACCCTGCTTGCAACAGGGTGTGGAGACAATATAGACGCCACTGAACCAAACGCGGCCAAGGCGGCTCCGACCGCCGTGACGGCTCCCGCGTCAGTCGAGGAGCTGAAGGCGAAAGTCGAGGGCAAGGAGCTCTCGATCGCCAGTGCAGCATTCCCCAACCCCACCCTGACCGGGATGTACAAGACGCTGGAGCTGCTGCAGAGCGACTTCGGCGTCAAGGTCAACTTCCGCCTCATGGACTCCTCGCCCATGAACGCGGCGCTCATCTCCGGTCAGGTCCAGATCGGGCACGTCTCGCTCGGCGGCATGGCCGCCGCGGTCGAGGCCGGCGCCGATCTGATCGCCGTTGCGGGCAACGACCAGAAGAACGCCTTCCTCGTCGCGGCGCGGGCCCCCGCCAAGACCCTCGCCGACTTGAAGGGCAAGCCGTTCGCGGTGTCCCAGAACCTCAGCTCGATCGTCGGCCAGACGGCGCAGAAGTGCTTCGCCGCGGCGGGCCTCGACGTGAAGACCGACACCCAGCTGCTGCACCTGGGCAACATCGGGCAGATCGTCGAGTCGATGGAGAGCGGCAAGCTCTCGGGCGGTATGTCGGCGACCTTCCGCCAGATCGAGCTCGACCTGAAGAAGCCGGGCACCTACACCACGGTCTGCAAGGGCTGGGAGGCCAACCCGCAGCTCAACGACGTCTGGGCGGTGAGCCGCGCCTGGCTCGCCGAGAACCGGGACATCGCGATGGCCCTGGCCATCTCCGAGATCAAGGCGGACCGGTGGACCCACGAGAGCAAGGCCGAGTGGGTCGCGCTCGCGCAGGCCAAGATCGAGGGGCTGACCCCCGAGGCCGCGGAGGCCAACTACGCGAACCTCGTCACCGAGCTTGATTCCTGGCCGGTCAACGGCAGCCTCGACCAGAAGATGTGCGACTACACCCTGGCCACGTCCCTGGAGTTCGGGGTGCTGAAGAAGCGGTTCGCCTGCACCGATCTGGTGACCTTCGACTACCAGAAGGCCGCAGTGCAGTTCCTGGGAAGTAAGTAATGGTACGCGACTGGCTGGTAAGGATCGCCACCTTCTGTGCTCTCTTGCTGGTTTGGCAGTTGGTCGCGCAGCAGATGTCGGCGGCGATCCTGCCCACCCCGCAGCGGACGGTCAACGCGTTGATCGCCTTGATCGAGCGGGGTGAACTCCAGACCGCCTGGGGTCAGTCCGCCGTTCAGGTGGCCGTCGCGATGGTGCTGTCCGCCCTGCTCGGGGTGGGGCTCGGTGTTCTGTTCGGTTGGTATCGAAAGCTCGACCAGCTCTTCTCCCCGCTGTTCGGATCCCTCTTCCTGATGCCGCGGGTCGCGCTCATCCCGTTGATCGCCCTCTGGTTCGGGCTGCAGGACGTCGCCAAGGTCATGCTGATCATGGCGTTCAGCTTCTTCGAGATCTTCTTCACCGTGCGCAACGGCGTGAAGAGCGTCGAGAGCGAGTACGTCGACGTGGCGCGGGCCTACTGCGTGCCGCAGGGCAGGACGCTGCGCACCGTGGTGATGCCGGCGATCCGGCCGTACATCATCACGGGTCTTCGCCTGGGCCTGGTGTACGCGCTGGTGGGCGTGGTTCTGGCGGGCTTCTTCCTGGAGGCCAACGGAATCGGCGGCATGATCTACGATCTCGGCTCCAACTTCCGGACCGCCGAGCTGATGGCCGCGCTCTTCTCCGTCATGGTCGTCGGTCTCGCCGTGAACCTCGGCCTGCGTCAGCTGGAGACCCGGCTCACCCCCTGGCAGGTGTCCCGATGAACAAGTACCTCCTCCCGGCCTCCGGGGTCGCGGGTTTCCTGATCATCTGGCAGATCGTCGGCGCCTTCCAGGGAGACTTCCTCTCCTCGCCCACCCGCATGGTCGGGGAGATCGTTTATCTCACCACCGAAGGCGGCCTGATCGGGCTGGTCCTGATCACCCTCGGCACCATGCTGATCGGCTGGGTCCTCTCGATCGTCATCGGGGTCTTCGTGGGCTTCCTGATCGGGCGCTATCGGATCATGTCGGTGATCCTTGAGCCGTATCTGATCGCGAAGTACTCCGTGCCGATCATCGCGCTGGTTCCGCTCCTGGTGATCTGGTTCGGGATCGAGGAAGGCTTCCTGATCGCCACCATCATCATCGCCACCGCGATCATGCTGGTGTTCCCCACCGCGGCGGGTACCAAGGAGACGGTGCGGACCTACGACCAGGTGGCGCGTGCCTACTCCATCTCGGGGTGGCACTTCTTCATCAAGATCCTGCTCCCCGGCTCACTGCCGTTCATCGCGACCGGGTTGCGGATCAGCGTCCAGCGGGCGCTGATGGCGGTCATCGTCGGTGAGTTCCTCGTCGGCTACAACGGGCTCGGGACACTGCTGAAGGACGCCCGGATCCGGCTGGACGCGGACGAGGTCTTCGCCGTCGCCTTCATCGCGCTGCTGGTCGGCGCCGTGCTCACCGGTGCGGTCGGCTATCTCGATCGCAGACTCTCCTCTTGGCGTCCGGTAGCCGTGACGTCGTAGAAAACCCCCTCGAGTGGAGCGAACAACCCCCATGAGTACATCGAAGATCGAGATAGATGGGGTCGGGAAGTCCTACGTCTCAGGAAAACGTCGCGACCGAAAGGTCGTGAACGCTCTGCAAGGCGTGAATCTGACGATCGCCCCGGGTGGCTTCGTCAGCCTTCTCGGCCCCAGCGGTTGTGGCAAGACCACACTGCTCAAGTGCCTGGACGGGCTCATCCCCATCACCGACGGGGAGATCCGGGTCGGCGGTAAGGCGATCAAGGGTCCCGGCCGGGACCGGGCCTTCGTCTTCCAGGACTTCCGGCTCTTCCCCTGGCGCAGCGTCCTCGGCAACGTCTGCTTCCCCCTGGAGACCACGGTCTCCTCGCGCGCCGAGCGGGAGACGACCGCCAGGAAGTACATCGAGATGGTCGGCCTCTCGGCGTTCGAGAAGCACCATCCGCACGAACTCTCCGGCGGTATGCAGCAGCGGGTCGGGATCGCCAGGGCGCTCGCCGTCAACCCCGACATCCTGCTCATGGACGAGCCCTTCGGCGCGCTGGACGCGCAGACCCGTGAGCTCATGCAGGTCGAGCTGCTGCGGATCTGGGAGCTCACCGGCAAGACGGTCGTCTTCGTGACCCACAGCGTGGACGAGGCGATCTTCCTCTCCCAGCGGATCGCGGTCTTCTCGGCCCGCCCCGGCCGGATCTCCGCGGAGTTCGACGTGCCGTTCGGCTACCCCCGCAACGAGCACACCGTCCGCGGGGACGGTCGTTTCGTCGAGCTGAGACACGAGATCTGGGGCCTGCTCAAAGGCGACCAGAACTCGTCCTTCTCCGAGTGATTCCGATGACCTCCAGGACTGACATGCATCTGCTCATCCAAGGCGCGCACGCCTTGACCATGGACCCGGATCTCGGCGACCTCGCCGGGGCCGACATCGAGATCCGCGACGGTGAGATCGTCGCGGTCGGAGCCGGGCTCGACGCCCCGGGCGCCGAGGTGATCGACGCGACTCAGATGATCGCGATCCCGGGCTTCGTGGACACCCACTGGCACATGTGGGGCACCCTGCTCCGCGGTGTGATCGGCGACGGGCCGAAGAACGGCTGGTTCGCCAGGAAGGGCAAGCTGGGCCCGTACTTCACCCCCGAGGACACCGCCCTCGGCGTACGGCTCGCCGCGGCGGAGGGCATCGCCGCCGGGGTGACCACCGTGCACGACTGGGCGCACAACATCCTCGGCCCCGAGCACGCGGACACCAACCTCCAGGTCCACCACGAGCTGGGCCTGCGGGCGCACTTCTCGTACGGGGCGCCGTCCGCCCACCCCTCCATGTCGGCGGAGGAGATGCGCCGGCTGATGGGGGACCGGGGCAAGGGCTTCGACGAGGCGATGGACTTCGCCGACGTGAAACGGATCATGGGTTCGGCCACCGAGCTGGTGAGCGTCGGGGTCAACCTCCGCGGTCCGGCCCGCTCCTCCCGCGAGGTCACCGGGACCGAGTTCGCGGCGGCGCGGGAGCTGGGGCTGCCGATCGCCATGCACTGCGCCGGCACCCGCGCCGAGGTGGCGCGCATCCACCAGGTCTCGCTCCTCGCCGAGGACGGGCTGCTCGGCCCGGACCTGCTGCTCGCGCACTGCCTCTACCTGCCCGACCACGACAAGGCGCTCGTGGCGGAGCACGGCGTCCCGGTCTCGATCAGCCCGCTGTCGGAGCTTCGCCTCGCCATGGGCTTCCCGCCGCTGCTGGACCTGCTGGACGCGGGGATCTCGGTGAGTCTCTCGCTGGACACCACGGCGATCAGCGCGTCGGCCGACCCGTTCCAGGCGATGCGGGTGGTGCTGGGCATCGCGAACTCGCTCCGGGGGGACGCCGAGGCGGTCACCCCGCGGGACGTGCTGCGGATCGCGACCCTGGAGGGCGCCAAGGCGCTCGGGCTCGGTGAGGTCACCGGCTCCCTGACGCCGGGCAAGCGCGCCGACGTGGTGCTGATCCGCACCGACCGGCTCAACCTCGCCCCGGTTGTGGACCCGGCGGTCGCCGTGGTTCATTCGGCGCAGCCGGAGAACGTGGACACGGTCCTGGTGGACGGGCGGGCGCTCAAGCGGGGCGGCAGGCTCACCACGGTCGACCCCGAGGCCGTCGTGGCCGACGCGGAGCGGGCGCTGGCCGAGCTCTGCGGCAGGGCGGGGTTCTGATGGCGTTCTCCGTGAAGATCGGCGACTCCGAGGTCGTCGCGCTCCGGGACGGGCACCACCCGCTCAACTGGGGGTGGCACTTCCCCGAGGTGGGCGGTGAACAGGAGGAGTGCCTGCTCAACTTCGGCGGCTTCCTGGTGATCACCGGTTCCACGGTGACCCTGGTGGACACCGGCTGGGGCCCGTACGCCGGCCCGCCGGGCGGCCTGGACCGGGACTGCAACCTGCTGGAGGAGATGGCCTCCGTCGGGATCGGGCCCGGCGACGTGGACCTGGTGGCGATGACCCACCTCCACCCGGACCACATCGGCTGGAACCTGATCCTGGAAGACCGGGTGCGGCCGCGCTTCACCAAGGCGCGCTACCTGGTGCCCCGGGCGGACTGGGAGCACTACAAGGCGCTGCCGGAGAAGCACCCGAACATCGTTCAGCAGGCGATGCCGCTGGAGGACCTCGGGGTGCTGGAGCTCATCGAGGACGGCCACGCGGTGACGTCGTCGCTGAAGGCGGTGGCGATGCCGGGGCACACCCCCGGGCACACCGGCTTCCTGCTGGATGCGGGATGCTTCCTGCTGGGCGACCTGGCCCACCACCCGCACGTGCTGGAGGAGACGGGCTGGATCCAGCGGTTCGACTGGAACCCGGAGCTGGCGGTCGAGTCCCGGGAGCGGGTCTTCGAGCAGGTGGAGCGGGACGGGACACTCGTGGGGCTGGGACACTTCCCGTATCCGAGCCTCGGACATGTGATCAAGAATGAGGGGAGACGGCAATGGAAGCCGCTGTGAACGCGCTGGTGAGCCCGGACTGGCTCGCGGAACGGCTGGACGACGGCAAGACGGTCGTGGTCGAGGTTCAGTACGAGCCCGACGTGGACGAGTACTCCGCGGGGCACATCCCGGGTGCGCGGCATGTGTTCTGGAAGGACCTGTTCTGGGATGCCGACATCCGGGAGTTCGTCACCCCGGAGCAGATGGCGGAGATCCTGGGCGGCCTCGGCGTCGGCCCGGACACCACCCTGGTGCTGTACAGCGGCCGCGGACAGTTCGCGATGTACGGCTACTGGGTGTACAAGGTGCTGAACGGGCACGCCGACGTCCGGGTGCTCAACGGCGGCCGGGCCAACTGGAAGGCATCGGGGTATGCCTTGACCACGGACATCCCTGTTTACGCATCGGTGTCGTATACCCCCTCCCGTACCCGGCGGGACGACTCCACCCGGATCCGGCGGGAGGAACTGCTCGGGCTCGTCGGCAAGCCGGAGGTCCTTCTGCTGGACGGCCGGTACCCCGAGGAGTATCGCGGGGAGCGGGTCAAGCCCGGGGAGGGCTTCGATCACGGCGCGGAGCGGTACGGCCGTATCCCCGGCGCGGTCAACCTGTACTTCCGGGACCTGGTCGACGTCGCGAGCGGGCGGTTCACCGTCAAGGAGCCGGCCGAACTCGAGGCGATCTTCCGGGCGGCCGGGGCGGCACCCGACCAGGCCCCCGTGGTGGTCGCCTACTGCCGGCTCGGCCACCGGGCCAGCATGCTCTGGTTCGCCATGACCCAGGTCCTCGGCTGGGACAACGTCAGGGTCTACGACGGTTCGTGGACCGAGTGGGGGAGCATCGTGGGCTCCCCGATCGAAAGGGAGACCCGATGAGCGACTGGCCCGAGGTCGGTGTCTGGGAGCTCGACCCCCGGCACACCAGCATCATCTTCACCGTCGGCCACCTGGTCGTCTCCCGGGTCCGCGGCCGGTTCGACGCCATCTCCGGTTCGTTCGAGGTGGCCCCCGACTTGGAGCGGTCCCGGCTCTCGGTGACCATCGACGCGGCGAGCATCAACAGCGGGGTCGCCAAGCGCGACGGCCACCTGCGCTCCGCCGACTTCCTGGAGGTCGACCGGTATCCCGTCATCACCTACGAGTCCGAGGCGGTCCGGCTCGGGGAGAACTCCGCCTTCCGGGTGGACGGCGTGCTCACCATGCACGGGGTGACGCGACCCGTCTCGCTGGAGGCCGAGTTCCTGGGCGCCCACGCCGACGGCGGAGTCCCGGTCACGGCCTTCTTCGCCCGAGCCTCCCTGATCAGGGAGGAGTTCGGCCTCACCTTCAACCGCGTCCTGGAGGCCGGCGGCATGGCCGTCGGCAGCCGCATCGACATCGAGATCACCGCCGAGGGCCTGCCCGCGGGCTCCACCCGAAAGGTCGACTGATCCCGGTACGGCCGGCCCTCACCGGCCCGGCCCCCACGTGGTAGGCCCGGGGCTTCCTCCGGGGTTCTCCGATCCTGGGTGCGAGTACGGCTGGACCTTAGGGCCGGTCGCGCTACGTCCGGCCGTCGGCCCACACCTGGCAAGGCCGGGGATTTCTCCGGAGTTTCCGGGTCCTGGGTGTGAGCACGGCTGGACCTCAGGGCTGGTTGCGCCACGTCCGGCCGGCGGCCCACCCCTGGTAAAGCTGGGGCTTCCTCCGGGGTTCCCGGGTCCTGGGTGTGAGCACGGCTGGACCTCAGGGTCGGTCGCGCTACGTCCGCACTTCTCGCGCCGCGTACTTTGCGGCGCGAGAATGCGCGCGGCGGATCATGCCGGATGTTCGTTATCCGGCATGATCCGCCGCGGTCGATGTCAGAAAACACAGGCTTGTAAGCCCGCAGGCTGCTAACACGGTCCGCACGTCCGTGGTTGAAACCCCGCCCGCCCCGCACCTAAGGAGCGGGCTCGCTGGGCTCCACCGTGGGCGCGGGCGCTCTGCGGCGTAGCACAAGGGCCGCGGTGAGGGCGATCGCGACGGAGACGGCGCCGCCGAGGATCAGGCTGGAGCGGGGGCCGAAGGTCTCGGAGAGCCATCCGGTCATCAGACCGCCCAGGGGGTTGGTGCCGAACACGACGAGGTAGTAGAAGCCGACCACCCGCCCGCGTACCGCCGGGTCGGCGGAGACCTGGACCACCGTGCTCGTGGTCATGGTGAGCACGAGCATGGCGACCCCGATGGGCAGGAGGGCGGCCATGAAGGCGGCGTAGGTCGGCATGGCCCCGGAGACGACCTCCAGGACGCCGAACACGGCCGCGGCTGCCACCACCCGCCTCGGGCCGGGCCGTTCGAGGCGGGCCGCTATGAGGGCTCCGGCGAACGCGCCGCAGGCGAGTGTGCTCGACAGCAGCCCGTACGCGTCGGGTCCCCGTCCGAACTCGGCGGTCGCCATCAGCGCGGTGGTCAGGGAGAAGTTGAGGCCGAACAGCGAGACCACCCCGATGACGGTGAACACCAGCACCAGGTCGCGGTCGCTCCGGATGGTGGTGAGGCCTTCGCGGAGCCGGGGTTTCCCGGCGGAACCCCGGGTGGGTCCCGCCTCCGTCGTGCCGGAGAGGGTGAAGGCCCAGACGACCGCCACCAGGCCGTACAGCAGTCCGTTGGCCACCAGGACCGGCCAGGTGCTGTCCGCGAAGGCGATGGCCAGCCCCGACAGCGCCGGGCCGACCACCCGGCCCACGTTGAAGAGCGCCCCGGTCAGGGCGATCGCGTTGGGCAGCCGGTCCGCGGGCACGATGTCCCCCACGTAGGCCTGGCGCACCGGCTGGTCGACCGCGGTGGTCGCCCCGAACAGCAGGGCGAGCAGGTAGACGTGCCACATCTGGACGGTGCCGGTCGCCACCAGCAGCCCGAGCAGTCCCGCCTGCGCGCCCATCAGGATGTGCGTCCAGATCAGCACGCGCCGCCGCGGATACCGGTCGGCGATCACCCCGCCCCAGAGGCTGAACAGCAGGATCGGCGTGAACTGCAGCGCCGTGACGGCGCCGAGCGCGATCCCGCTGCCGGTGAGCTCCAACGTCAGCCAGTCCTGGGCGACCCGCTGCATCCACATCGCCGTGGTGGCTCCGGTGAACCCCCCGGCGAAGATCCGGAATCCCCGATGGCGCAACGAGCGAAACATGCGCATGCCGGCTGTCGACCTCCCATCCGTACGGCCCCGCGGCTCCCGTGGAGATACCCAGGTGGCGCCGCGGGGCGGTCACCGGGACCCGGGTGCTCCGTCAATCGTCCGGCCGACCGCTCGGAAAGCTCTGGAGGCGGCGTCCGGGCGTCGTCAGGAATCGGCGGGCTTGAAGCGGTGGGGCATGATGAAGATGAGGATCAGCCCGGTGAGGGAGATCGCGATCATGGTGAGGAAGACGTTGTGCGTCGCGTCGGTGAGCGCCTGCCGCACGAACTCCTGGCCGGTGCCGCCCTGCAGGGCCTCGACGACCTCGTCGATGGAGGCGGGCGTCCCGGGTGGGACCCCGGGCCCGGTGAGCCGGTCGGCCAGGGTGGAGTTGGCCACGGCGGCGAAGATCGCCGTACCGACCGCGCTGCCGGCGATCCGGGAGAACACCACGGTGCCGGTGGCCAGGCCGCGCCGATCCCAGCCGACCACGGATTGGCCCGCGACGAGCGTGGAGACGTTGAGCAGCCCCAGCCCGAACCCGCCGACGAAACTGCACGTGCCGATGTAGAGCACCGACGAGGAGCCGTCCGCCTGGAGGAACATCAGCGCTGAGACGATCATGAGGGCGATCCCGGCGAGGCCGGTGTTCCGGAAGCCGATCCGCATGTACAGCAGGGAGGACAGGCCCGCGGCGAGGGGCCAGCCGAGGGACTGGGCGGCGAGGGCGAAACCGGCCGCCACCGCGCCGGCGCCGATCGCGCCCTGCACGAAGGTGGGCAGGTACACGGTGGGGCCGACGAAGGTCATCCCCACCACGGCACTGCCGGCGAAGGAGCCGAGCAGCACCCGGTCCCGCCAGACCCACGGCGGGATGACGGGCTCGGCCGCCCGGCGCTCCCAGAACAGGAACGCGACGAGCAGGGCCACTCCCGCGCCGATCAGCGGATACGCCATGAGCTGCAGGCCGAGCATGATCGAGCCGACCCCGAGGATCAGCAGGACCATCCCGAGGACGTCCAGCCGATGCTCGGCCCGCTTCTGCGCCGGCTCGCGGAGCCGGAGTGTCAGGACGAGGAGCGCGGCCCCGCCGACCGGCAGGTTGAGGAAGAGGATCCAGCGCCAGGAGGCGTACTCGGAGAGGATCCCGCCGAGCGCGGGCCCGGCCAGCGCGGACACCCCCCAGACGGTGGACAGGATCGCCGTGATCCGGCCGCGTTCGGCGAGGGGGTAGAGGTCGGCGGCGACGACCTGGATGATCGGCTGCAGGGCTCCGGCGCCCAGCCCCTGGACGATACGGGCGAGGATGAGCATCGGCATGCTCGTCGAGAGCCCGCCGAGGAGCGCGCCGACCAGGAAGACGCCGGTGCCGATGAGCAGCATCGGCTTGCGCCCGTACATGTCGGCGAGACGCCCGGCGACGGGGGTGCACACGGCCTGGGCGAGCATGTAGCCGGCGATGACCCAGGGGAAGAGGGAGAAGGAGCCGAGGTCGGAGACGATGGCCGGGACGGCGGTCGCCACGATGGTCTGGTCCATCGCCGCCAGGGCCATGCAGAGCATGAGCCCGGCGACGACGGGTCCGCGCTTACTCATGGGTCATGCCGGCGCGGTCTTGCGTTTCCGGCGCTTGGCCGGCGTGCGGTCGGTCTCCGCCTCTTCGGACAGGACTCCGATGATCTTGCGTGAGACCTCGTCGAGGTGGTCGCGCAGGTGGGCCTCGGCGGCGTCGGCGTCCCCCCGGGCGGCGAGCCGGGCAAGCTCCCGGTGCCCGTTCGTCCCGTGGTCCACCCGCAGCCCGAGCAGGTAGCGGCCGACGGAGTTGCGCAGGTCTTCGATGATCTCCACCGCGACCGGGTTCTCCTCGATGTCGTAGAGCTCCCGGTAGAACGCCACCCGCTCGTCCACCAGCGAGGACGTGTCGTGCGGGGCGTCGAGGGCGGTGCCCAGATCCCGCAGGCGGGCCGCCCGCGCGGAGGTCATCCGGGCGATCGACTTGCGCAGCGCGTAGGTCTCCAGCAGCGCGCGCAGCTCGTAGATCTCCCGCACCTGCTCCACGGTGAGGGTGCGCACCACGGCGCCCTTGTGCGGATGAAAGGAGACCAGGCCCTCGGCCTCCAGCTGCATCAGCGCTGTGCGCACCGGAATCCGAGACACCCCGATGCGCTCGGCGAGCTCCTCCTGGCGCAGATGCTCACCAGGAGCCAGCATGCCGGCGATGATGCACTCGCGGATGATGTCGTAGGCCATCTGCCCGACGGTTTTGTAACCACCGGACATTCGGCTGACCACATCGGCGAATGAGGGCTCGGCGGTGCCGGACTTGCGGACCACCATGACGACTCCGTCCCTCCCGTTGGGACCCAAACATTGAATCCAATCCAAGCACACCCGGATAAGACCCGCCGCCATCGGGCGGGTCCATCCCGGTGCCTGCCCTATGTTCCCTTTAGTCGATCAACGTCGGGGGACGCCTTGAGCGCGGCCTCCACGTCGCCGACGGGCAGAACGTCAGCGTACTTTGCATCCATATCAAAGAGGTTGGCACGGTGGGCGATGGCAAATCTGTCAAAAACCGCCTCCTCCGGCACGATCATCCGATAGCCGTTCGAGAATCCGTCCACCACCGAGGCTCGCACACATCCGCTGGTGCTGCCCCCGGTCGCGATCAGGGTGTCGACGCCCCGCTCGATCAGGTAGGCGAGCAGCGGTGTGCCGAAGAACACACTCGGCTTGGTCTTGCGCAGCACCAGATCGCCCTCCCGCGGCGCGAGGACGGGGAGGATCTCGTTCCCCGCCGGGGTGTCCTCGTGCCGCCGGGCGTTCTTGTCCTGCCACCGCCCGGCCGTGGCCAGGTCCTCGATCCCCTTGGAGTAGATCACCGGTACCCCGTGGTCCCTGGCCGCCGCGATGAGCCGCCGGATGTGCTCCGCGGCCTCCCACGCGGCTTCGCCGCAGCTGTTGCGCCAGCGCCGGACCGAATCCAGGATCGGCTCGGGCTCCGGCCCGCAGAACGCGACCGTGACGTCGATCACCAGCAGCGCCGCCCGCGCACCGAAACCCATGTCCCGCCCGTATCCGGACAGGCGCAGCACCTCACGATCGTGATCGTCCAGCAGGCTTTCCCATGCGACCACAAGCACTCCTATTCGTTCCAGGCGCTGGCCCGGGTCTCCAGGCGGGTCAGCACGACGTACGACACGATCGACAATCCGAGGATCACCACCAGCACCGCGTAGAGCTGGACGACGTCGAAGGTCTGCGAGGCGACGGTGACGAGCTTGCCGAGCCCCACCACCCCGATCACGATCTCGGCGCTGACCAGGCCTTTGATGCCCTGTACCACGCCGATGCGGACCCCGGTGAGCAGCAGCGTGGCGGCCGAGGGGACGACCACGTACCGGAGCCGTTTCAGCCGGGAGGCGCCGAAGGCGGAGGACATCTCCACCAGGTCCCCCGGAACCTCCTTGATCGCGGTGACCCAGGTGAGGATCACCGGGAAAAGGGCGAACGCCACCACGGTGACGATCCGGGTGGTCTCCTCCAGTCCCCAGATGAAGGTGAAGACCGGGATGAGCGCGATGTGTGGTGTGGCCATCGAGGCGTTGATCAACGGGGAGAGCGCCTCGTCCAGCACCTCCGAACCGGCGAGCAGCAGCGCGCTCACCCCCGCGACGACGAAGACCACGACCATGCCGATCAGCAGGGTGACCAGGCTGCCGCCGACCACGCCCAGCGCCCCGGTGGTCGTCAGCTCCCAGAGCTCGACCGCGACCGAGTCCACGGTGGGCAGCCACGCGGGGCGGAGCGCGACCGCGATCAGCTGCCAGAGGGCGATCAGCCCGGCGGCCGAGAGCAGTTCGGGCCGGACGAACCTCATACGCCCCCTCCCCGCATCCGGTTGAGCAGCCGGCGCTCGGCCAGGTGGGCCAGGCCGATCAGCACGGCCCCCTCGATCAGCACCGCGAGGGTGACCGCGTACAGGCTGGCCCCGGCGAACTGGGAGCGGTAGGTGACGAGCAGCCCGCCGAGTCCGGCCGGGATCAGCGTCAACTCGACGACGATCATTCCGGAGACGGCCCGGGAGAGCCCGATGCGCAGACCGGTGAAGATCGGCCCGAGCGCGGCGGGCAGCACCACGGTCTGCCACACCTGCCGCCGGTCGGCGCCGAACGCGCCGGCCATCTCGATCAGCTCGTGGTCGACCACCCGCACCGCCGCCCGCGCGTTGAGCACCACGACCGGCAGCGCGAACAGCATGACCACCGCGACCCGGGCGGTGAGGGAGAGGCCGAGCGCGACGATGACCACCGGTACCACCGCGATCATCGGCACGACCATCATGAGGTCGAACAGGTAGCTGAACGTCCGGTCCACCAGCCGCCGCCGTCCCAGCACCAGCCCGATGCCGAGCCCGAGGACCACTGAGAGCGGGAAGCCGATGAGCATCGACTGGTTGCTCAGCCACATCGCCTCGGCGATCGTCCCGTCGAGGGTGTGCTCCCACAGCGCGGACAGGACCGAGGAGAAGGCGGGGATGAACACCTCGCCGTCCGCGCGGCCGTACCACTCCCAGGCGAGCGCGACGAGCAGGACGATCCCGGCGCGGATCCCCCAGACGGCCGTGGTACGGCCGCCGCGGGACATCCGCACCGGTCTCACCCTTGCGTTGCCGATCGCGCTCATGAACTCTCGCGCACCAGCTGCGGAGCGCAGCACTGTTCGACGGTGGGCACCGCCTTGAGCAGCTCCGCCTGGCGCAGCGCCTCGATGGTGGCGTTGATGCGCGCGTCGTCGAACGCGCCGTCCTCAGGCCAGACCCTGGCGGCGGTGTAGACCTTGACGAGCTCGGCCGCGCTCTCCGGGGTGGCCTTCGGCACCTTGGCCACGATGGCGGCGGTCAGCGCGGCGCCGTCGGAGTAGGCGGCCTTGTTGGCGGCGATGACCGCCCGGAGGACCTCCTTCACGTAGTCGGCCTTCTCCAGTCCCTTCACGCTGGTGAACACCATCGAGTCCATGATTTCGGGGTGCTTCTCGGGGACGTTGTAGATGATGTGGAACTTGCCCGGCGCCAGCTTCTCCAACTCGGCCACCTCGGAGAGCTGGATCATCGAGGCGTCGAGCTGCCCGGCGGCCAGGGCGCGGATCCGGTTGGCCGAGCCGGGGACCACCAGCATCTGCGGCTCGGATTTCGGCGGGCTGTTCTTGAGCGCCAGCGAGGTGTAGAGCGAGGTGGCGGAGACTTTGGCGTGGATGCCGATGCGCAGTCCGCCGAGGCCGCTCGGGTCCTTCACCGCGACGGGGGCGGCGAGCACGTATCCGGGGAGGTAGGCGGTCATCAGCGCCTTGATCGGCACGTTCTGCTGGGTGGCGGCCAGGACCGCGCTGGCGTTGGCCACCCCGAAGTCGGATTGACCTCGGGCGACGGCTTGGATGGCGTCCTCACCGCTCTGGTGGAACTCCTCCTTGGTCTCGAAGCCCTTGGCCTTGAGGGCGTCGAGGGCCTGGGAGATCGGCACCTTCTCGGTCTGCTGGACGGCGGCCGAGTAGGACCAGGTGATCTTCTGCTTGGGGGCGTCGCCGCCGGTGGAGAGGCCGGGGTCGGAGCCGCAGGAGGCGACGAGGACGGCGGCCAGGGCAAGGGAGAGGGGCAGGGACAGGGGGGTGGATCTCATGGAATCCCTCACATGCCTTTTTCCTTGGGGGGTCAGTCAACCCGCCGTTCCGCGAGGATGGCGTGCTTGATCAGGTTCCAGACGTACTCGACGCTCGCCGCGAACTCCGCGGTCCGCTTGACGTCCAGGGTCCGGGGACGGGGCAGGTCGACCGGGATGATCTCCCGGATCCGGCCCGGATGCGGGTCCAGCACGACCACCCGGTCGGCCAGGTAGATCGCCTCGTCCAGTTGGTGGGTGACGAACAGGATGGTCTTCCTGCGTCTGGCCCAGATGGACAGGAGCTCGGCTTGGAGCACCTCCCGGGTCTGGGCGTCGAGTGCGGCGAACGGCTCGTCCATCAGCAGCAGGTCGGGGTCGAGCGACAGGGCCCGGGCCAGGTTGACCCGCTGCCGCATGCCGCCGGACAGCTGTCCCGGATACCGGCTCTCGCTGTCGCCCATCCCGGTGAGCGTCAGCAGCTCCCGGGCCTTCTCCCGTGCCTTGGCCCGCGGAACACCCTGAAGTTCCAGCGGGAAGCCGACGTTGTCGATCACCGTCCGCCAGGGCAGCAGCCGGTCGTTCTGAAAGACGAACCCGCGGCGGGTGCTCGGCCCCCGCACCGGTTCGCCGTCGGCGAGGACCTCGCCCGCGGTCGGGCTGAGCAGCCCGTGGACCAGGCGCAGCATCGTCGTCTTGCCGCAGCCGCTCGGCCCGACCACGGTGACGAACTCCCCGGCCTGGAGATCGAGACTCACCCCGGACAGCACGGGCTCGGGTTTCCCCGGGAACTCAAGCCCGACGTCCCGGAGTTCAAGGACGCCCATCGTCGCCTCCTGTCTGTACGCCGACCAGCACCGGACGGCGTTCTTTCGTCACGGTCGCCACCGCCCGCTCCAGCGCTGCGGGCAGGTCGTCCGGCCTGGTCACCGGTGGTTCCGCGGTGACGCCGAACGAGCGCGCCATCGCCGTCAGGTCGACGGCGGGTGCGTCGACGGCGGTACCGATCAGGCGCCGTGCGGGATCGCGGCCCCGGTGGACCGCGATCTGTTCGGCGTGGCGCACCGAGTTGCCGTACACCCGGTTGTCGTCCACGACGATCAGCAAGGGGAGCCGGTGGTGCGCCGCCGTCCAGAGCGCCTGCGGGCTCATCAGGGCGTCGCCGTCCGACTGCAGGTCCACGACGAGCCGCCCGCCGGACCGATGGGCGAGGGCCGCGCCGATCGACGCGCCGAGGCCGTACCCGAGTCCGGCGCCGCCGGATCCGCCGAGGTAGGCGTCGGTCCGGCCGATCGACCAGAGCCGGTGGGTCCAGTCGCCCAGGGTGCCGTTGGCCAGCACCCGGTCGTGCCCGCGGGTGGCCTCGTCGACGGCGTGCGCGATCCAGGCCCGGGGGTCGTTCTGGGACGTCGCGGCGGCGCGCCAGGCCGCGCGCCGCCGCGACGTCCGTTCCCCGAGCCGTGCGGACCGCGTCCGCGCCTCTTCCCGCGGAGCCCCTTCCAGGAGGTTCTGTACGGCGACCCGCAGCGCCCGCAGCGAGGGCGCGGCCCCGGCCGGGACGGTGAGCGCGGTGGGGGCGATCCGCTGCAGGTCGGCGGCCCAGGCTTTGACCGCGAAGGAGAGCGTGCCGATCTCGGCGGTCCAGGCGCCGGGGACCCCCCGGAAGTCCGGCCATTCCACGGCCACCGCCACGTCGGGGTCGAGGGACCCGAGCCCGGTGGCGTTGAGCGGATGACCGGTGGGGAAGCAGAGCGCGGGCCGGTTGTACTCCTGCACCGGCTCGACCACGGCGGCGCCGAGCAGTTCGGCGAGTGCCGTCAGGTCCTCCAGCGCCCGCTGGTCCCGGTCCACCCCGCCGACCATGAACAGCGGGCGTTCGGCTCCGGCCAGCCGGTCGGCGAGTTCGGCGATCGCGGCCGGGTCCGGGGCGACCGGCCGGGGGAGGGCGTAGTCGGCGACGGCGGGCGGCCGGAAGCCGTCCGGCACCTCGCGTTCCTGGATCTCGCTGTCCAGGCAGACGTACACCGGCCCCGGCGGGGTTCCCACGGCCAGCCGGTGCGCCCTGATCAGCGACTCGGGCACCGCCTCCAGGGAGCCCGGCTGGTCGTCCCAGCGGGTGTAGTCGCGGATCTGCAGCGCCTGGAGCGAGGCGGTGTGGATGCCGTCGATCCATGGGCGGCGCCGCGCGGCGTCCACCGGCCCGGTCCCGCCGATCAGCAGCATGGGCACCCGGTCGCACCAGGCGTTGTAGATCGCCATGGTGGCGTGCTGGAGCCCGACCACGTCGTGCAGGCCCACCGCCATGGGCCGCCCGGCGGCTTTGGCGTAGCCGTGCGCGACGGCGACGGAGACCTCCTCGTGCAGGCAGGTGATCAGCTCGGGCCGGCCCAGGTGGACGAGCGAGTCGTGCAGGCCGCGCAGCGAGGCCCCCGGGGCCTGGGCGAGGTGGGCGATCCCCAGGTCGGCCAGGAGCCCGGCCACGACGTCGGAGCCGTAGGCCGCGCTCATCGGAGCACCACGTTGACGGTTTTGACCTGGGTGTAGTCGAGCAGCTCCTCCAGGGACTCCTCCCGGCCGAGCCCGGAGCCCTTGACCCCGCCGAACGGCATCGCCGGGAAGTGCGTGGAGGTGTCGTTGACCCAGACGTAGCCGGCTTCCAGCTCGCGGGCGACCCGGTGTGCCCGGCCGAGGTCGGCGGTGTAGACGGCGCCGGTGAGCCCGTACCCGGTGTCGTTGGCCAGGCCCGTCGCCTCCTGCTCGGTGTCGAAGGACAGCACCGACAGCACCGGACCGAAGATCTCGTCGGTGGCCAGCGGGCTGCCGGGGCGGACCCCGGTGAACAGGGCGGGGGAGACGAAGTGGCCGCGGTCCAGGCCGTCCGGGCGGACGCCGCCGCAGACCAGGGTTCCGTCACCGGGCGGGGCGGCGATGTGGCCGAGGACCCGGTCGCGGTGGGCCGCCGAGATCAGCGGTCCCATGACGACGCCGGGCCGGAACGGGTCGCCGACGCGGACCTCCCGGAAACGCGCGCGGATCCGCTCGGTCAGCTCTCCGGCGATCGCGGGGTGCGCGAGCAGGCGGGAGGTGGAGCCGCAGGACTGGCCGGCGAAGGCGAGGTTCATCCCGCGCACCGCGCCCTCCGCGGCGAGCTCCAGGTCGGCGTCGGGGAAGACGATGAGCGCGTTCTTGCCGCCGAGCTCCAGGGAGACGTTTTTCACACCGGTCTCGGCGGCGCCGCGCTGGATCGTCCGGCCGGTGGCCTGGCTGCCGGTGAACGCGATCCGCCGGACCAGCGGATGCCGTACCAGCGCGTCGCCCGTCCGTCCGTCGCCGGTGACCACCGACAGCGTGCCCGGGGGGAGGACCTCGGCCGCGAGCTCGCCGATTCGCAGCGCCGACAGCGGGGTGAGCTCGGAGGGTTTGAGCACCACGGTGTTCCCCGCCACCAGCGGGGCGGCGATCTTGGAGATCGCGAACATGGCCGGGTGGTTGTAGGCGATGATCCGGGCCACGACGCCGTACGGCACGCGCTCGGTGAAGTGCAGGCCCGCCGCGGAGGCGGGCACGGTCTCCCCGCGCTGCAGCAACGCCCAGTCGGCGAACATGCGCATCCGGTCCAGGCCGGTGACCAGGTCGGCGCGCATCATCCACAGCGGGACCCCGGTGTCCAGCGTGTCCAGCCGGGCCAGTTCGCCCGCGTGCCGCTGCAGCAGATCGGCCAGGGCCCGTACCCGATCCGCGCGGTCCCGGGCGGCCCGCCGCCGCCACGCGGGCCAGGCGGCGTGCGCGGCGAGCACCGCGGCGTCCACCGTGCGGGGGTCCGCGAAGGGGACCTCGGCGAGGTGCTCCTGGGTCGCGGGGTTCTCGGTCGCGTATCGTCGGTCACCGGTGACCAGGTCGCCGCCGATGAGCATCCGCCAGTCACGCACGTGGTGCACCTTCCTCACGATGCCGCCGCGGACCGCGCGGCCACCCGGCGGTGGCCGCGCGAGGTCCCGCTACCGGAGCTGCGGGAGCACCTCCGTGCCGATCAGCTCGATCTGCTCGAACCAGCGGTGGTACTTGAAGCGGAAGTCGAAGACCAGGTGCTCGACGCCGGCCGCCTCGAACTTCTTCACCTCTTCCACGAAGTCCGCGGGGCTGCCCGCGATGAGCTGGCCCTCCAGGTCCTCCACCGTCTCGAACCGGCCGGAGGGCGGCTTGACCGCGAACTTCGCCTTGTTGGCCCAGGCGAGCAGGCCGGGGACGTTGACGTCCTTCAGCGCCTCCTCGCGGGTCGCCTCGATGGAGCTCGGCGGGATGACCGCCACGGTCGGCATGGGGCGGCCGTTCGCCTCGGTCATCTCACGCATGACCGAGACCCGCTGCTGGATCGAGGCGAGCGAGATCCGGCCGGGCATCCAGCCGTCCGCCCACTCGGCGGCCAGCCGGGCCGAACGGGGGGTGGCGCCGCAGTACCAGAACGGCACCGGGCCGCCCACCGGCTTGGGCTCGATGCTGATGTCGGTGAAGGTGAAGTTGTCGTCGGAGTACGACACCTCGTTCTCCAGCGCCACCTTGCGCAGGATCTCGGCGTTGGAGCGGACCAGCGAGACCCGGTCCCGGTCGCCCCAGCCGATCGCGTCGAACTCGTGCTGGAAGGTGCCCGCGCCGAACCCGAGGATGACCCGGGGGCCGACCAGCTGGGTCATCGTGCCGAGCTGGAGGGCCGTGGTCAGCGGGTGCCGGAACGGGATCAGCGACCCGGTGCCGAGGGAGATCTTGCTGGTCACCGCGCCGATGGCCGTCAGCGTGGTCAGCGCGTCGTAGAACTCCCGGTTGGGCGCCTCCATCTCGCCGTGCGGCTCGAAGACCAGGTGGTCCCGGACCCAGACGGAGTCGAAGCCCAGCTCTTCGGCCCGGATCGAGCCGTCGATGATGTTCTTCTTCGACGCGTGTTCCCCGAAGTGGGGGAGTAGCAGGCCGAATTTCATGGCTTCCTATGCCTTCTTTCCGTGGCCGGGCCGTCCCACGACCTGGCCTTCGTCGTAAACCTCGACACCGCGCACGAACGTGCGGTCGATGCTCACCTCACACCGCTGCCCGTCGTACGGGGTCCACCCCACCTTGGACAGCACGCCGTCGTTGGTGATCGTCCAGGGCTTCCCGGTATCGGCGATCACGATGTCGGCGTCCAGGCCGGGCAGGAGCGCGCCCTTGGTCGAGCCGAGCCCGAAGTGCCGGGCGGGCGCCGTGGCCACCATCTCGACCACGCGCTCCAGGGTCAGCTCGCCCTTGGTCACCGCGTCGAGGAGCAGGGGGTAGAAGTACTGGATGCCGGGGGTGCCGGTGTGGGAGCTCCACATCTGCGTCCAGCCGATCTCCTTCTCCTCCCGGGTGTGCGGGGCGTGGTCGGAGGCGCAGACGTCGATGGTGCCGTCGCGCATCCCCTCCCAGATGGCCGCCCGGGCGTCGTCGGGAACCCAGTAGGAGAGCGCGTACGGGCCGAGCCGCTCCACGTGCTCCCACTTGGACAGGAACGGCCCCCAGTGGTTGACCTCGCAGGTGACGTCGACCCCGCGGGCCTTGGCCCGCCGTACCGCGTCGATGGAGCGCCGGGTCTGCATGTGCGCGAGGTGGATCGGGCAGCCCGACGCCTCGGCCAGGCGGAGCACGACGTCGATGGCGGTGTCCCAGATGACGCCTTCGCGCTCGGCGTAGGCCTGGGCGTAGGCGGCGGGGGTGTTCTCCCCCCGCTCCAGGTACCGGCCCTCGATGTAGTCCATGAGCGCCTGGTCGTGCGGGTGGATGATGAAACGCTTGCCGGTGCCGGCGATGGTGTCCATCATGCGCAGCAGGTCGCCGTGGTCGTGCATGCCGGTGCCCGCCGGGTGCGGGTAGGTCCGGCCGGTGTCGACCACCATGTAGACCTTGAACGCCCGGATCCCGGCCTTGGCCATCAGCGCGGCCTGGTCGGGCAGGGTCGCCGCCGGGTTGTGGTTCCAGTCGACGATGCAGCTGTTCTCGTAGAGGCCGAAGACCTCCTCCAGCGACTGCATGGTGGTGGTCGGCGGGTTGAGGTTGGGCATCCCGAAGATCGTCGTCACACCGCCGGCGGCGGCCTGGCGGGACGTGGTGAGGATGTCCTCCTTGTGGGTGAAGCCGGGCTCCCGGGTGTGCACGTGCACGTCGATCATGCCGGGCAGCACGAGTTTGCCCGCCGCGTCGACGACCCGGCCCCCGGTGGGCACGGCGGAGTCCACCAGGCCGGCGATCTTCCCGTCCGAGACCAGGACGTCCGCCTGGACCGAACCGGCGGGGGTGACCACCGTGCCGCCGCTGATCCGCAGGTCAACCGCCATGTGCCACGACCCCCTCAGGTGTGCTGATCACGAGGTTGGCGGGGCCGAGGTGCCGGTCGAACCAGTCGACGATCCGCGGGGTGGTGCTCGTCCAGTAGCGGTCGTAGGCGGCGTAGTGGGTGGTGTGGCGCTGCATGATCATTTCCTTGGGACCCCGCGCGGCCTCGTAGATCTTCTCCGCGTGGTCGGTCGGCGTGGTCGCGTCCCCCTCGATGCCGATGACGAGCAGCGGCGTGGTGAGGGTGGCCGCGGCCGCAACCGGCTTGTAGGCGAGGATCTCCTCCACCGCGGGCGCGAACTCGATCGACTCGGGGATCCGGCCGTCCACGTCCGCCTTGACCTTGGTCTCCCGCCGCTCCTTGGTGGGGACCATGATCTCCTCGCGCGGGTGCACGAGGCGGCCCTTCCCGGTGGTCACCCGGTCCCTGCGGTCGGCGGCCACACTCGCCAGGAAGTCGAGCCACTCGTACTCGCTGCGCATGCGGTGCAGCCAGTCCTCGCCGTCGGCGACCGGGAGCTGGCTGACCGCGGCGCGGACCCTGCGGTCGGCGGCGGCCAGCAGGACGGCGTTGCCGCCGCCGGTGCCCCCGCTGCCGAAGACCCCGATCCCGTCGGGCAGGACGTCCTCGCGGGTGGTCAGGTAGGTGACGGCCGAGCGCAGGTCTTGCAGCTGCTTGACCGGGGAGAGGACCGAGCGGTCCCCCTGGGAGTCGCCGAAGCCTCGGTAGTCGAAGACGAGCACCGCGAAGCCCGCCGCGACGAGCGCCTCGTGATATCGAACATACAGCTTGGCGTCTTTGAGGCCGAGCCAGCCGGGACCCTGGACGATCGCCCGGTAGGGACCGGTGCCGTCCTCTGGGGTCCGCCATAGGGCGGAGATGCGGTCGCCCTCGCTGTACCAGCTCACTTCTTCGGTGCGCATATGCCTTCCCGGACCTTGACGGGCCCCGATGGCCCGAAGCCCTTTAAGGGTGAATCTTGTATCCAATCTTGTCAATATGGTGGCAAATTCGATCTCTATGGTCCTGATCAGCCTACTTGACCAGCAATTCGATAGTTGAATATTGTAGCCATCTCTTCTCGTCGTGATCTCGGCACCGGGTGGAGAACGGAGAGACTCAATGACCAACAGCCCGGCCACGGCACCGGCCGACCCCGTGGCGAAACACGGTCGCGATTCGATCATCCGGATACGCGACCTGACGGTGCGGTACCACGTAGCCCGTACGGGTTCCTGGCTCACCGCGATCGAAGGAATCGACCTCGACGTCTACGAGGGCGAGTTCCTGACCGTTCTCGGCCCCAGCGGCTGCGGCAAGACGACCATGCTCAACTGCGTGGCCGGACTCGTGAAACCCACCGGCGGCGAGATCGTCGCCGACGGCCGGAAAGTCACCGGCCCCGGCCCCGACCGGGCCGTCGTCTTCCAGGACTACGCGCTGCTCCCCTGGCGCACCGTCGAGGACAACGTGCGCTTCGGCCTGGAGATGCAGCCCCGGCTCCGCCAGGGAGCCGCGGAGAAGATCGAAGAGGCGATCGCGCTCGTCGGGCTGACCGGCTTCGAGAAGTCCTACCCGCGGGAGCTCTCCGGCGGCATGCAGCAGCGCGTCGGGCTCGCCCGCGCGCTCGTCGCCGACCCGAAGATCCTGCTGATGGACGAACCCCTCGGCGCGGTCGACGCGCTCACCCGGGAGGTCATGCGCAACGAGCTCGAGCGCATCATCGAGGCCACCGGGAAGACCGTCGTCTTCATCACCCACAGCATCGACGAGGCCATCCAGCTCGGCGACCGGATCGTGGTGTTCAAATCCCATCCCGGCGCCATCCGCGAAGTGGTCGACGTCGACCTCCCCCGGCCCCGCGCCGGGAACACCAAAGGCGACGGGTACGCCGATCTCCGCCGCCGGCTCTGGGAGGCGCTGGAAGGCGAGGCCCGCGCCGCCGCCCGCGGAGACGGCGAATGAGCCCCGCCGACCAGAGAGGAAACCCCGTGAACCCCTCGGCACCCCGCCGAACCCCACCGGCCGGACCGTCCGGTCACCACCCCCAGGCCGCCGGGACCACCCGGCGAAACCTCGGCATAGCGTGGCGCGCATGAATACGAGGCTCACCATGAGAGCCGCGCGACTGCCCGAGGCGGGCGGCCCCGACCTGCTCACCGTCGAGCAGGTCGGGGTGCCCTCACCCGGACCCGGGGAAGTCCTCATCCGGGTCCACGCGGTCGGCGTCAACCAGCTGGAGCGGCAGGTCATGGCCGGGGCGCCCCTCGGCCGCCCGGTGCTCCTGCCCAGGACCGTCGGCCTCGACCCGGTCGGGGTGATCGTCGAATGCGGGGCGGGCGTGCCCGCGGAACGGGTCGGCGAGCGCGTCGCGGTCAAGCCGAACGTCCCCTGCGGCGGCTGCTCCTTCTGCGCGGTCGGCCGGGAGGCGGACTGCTCAAGCCAGTACGTCCTCGGCATCCACCGGGACGGCGGCGCCGCCGACTACACGGTCGTCCCCGCCGCCGTCGCCTTCGACATCGGGGACATTCCCTTCCCCGACGCGGCCGCGGCGATCCACAGCATCCCGATCGCCCTGCACATGATCAGGCGGGCGGGCGGCTTCGAGCCGGGCACCCGCGTCCTGGTGGCCGGCGCCACCGGCGCCCTCGGAATCGCCTGCGTCCAGGTCGCCGCCGCGCTCGGCGCGGAGGTGACCGCCGGGGTGCTGAAAGGCGAGCCCGTGGCGGCCCTGCCCGGCCTCGGCGCCACCGCGATCGTGGAGTACGACCGCGAGGACGCCACGCCGCTGGAGGAGGCCGGACGCGGTGTCCCGCTCGCCCTGGACGCCACCGGCAGCGGGGTGATGATCGCCGCCATGCTCCGCTGTGTCGCCTGGGCCGGTCACGTGGTCGTCGCCGCGGCCCTCCCCGAGTCGGCGTTCACCGTCGACACGCGGCACTTCTACACCCGCCGGGTCACCCTGCACGGCTGCGCCGCCGCCGACTACACCGACGTCGTGGACGGGCTTGACCTGGTACGGCGCGGCCTCATCCGCCCCGTCGTGGCCGTCACCCTCCCCCTGGAGGAGATCCGCGAGGGCTTCGAGATGACCAAGCGCCGGGACCACATCGGAAAGGTCGTCCTGGCGATCGAGCCTTGACCCGGCCCCCGGAAAGCGATAAAGATCCATATACGGGCGTGAGCCGTTGAGTTTCCCAGGTCAACGGCTCACGCCCCGTGCCTTTTGGCCGGGCGGGGGTCGCGGGATGCCGGACGCCGTGCGCGTGCGGCCGATCCGGGGGCGGCCGCGGCCGGCGTCCCGGATGCGCGTTCCCGGGGAAACCCAAGGGTTTTCCCCGGGTGTTCCCCCGAGGCTGGGGAACGGGGGAGACGGTTAGCGTGGACATCGCGCGTCAGTTGGGGACACAACCCGTGAGGGGGGAGCGTCGGGGTCGGACCGGCATGTTGGGAGACGTGCCGGGTCCCGCCTCGACGCGGACTGACGCGTGCACCACGCCGTGGAGGGATGTGCCCGTGGCCGAGGGGTGATCGGCCCGGGCACAGGGTGCCCCACCCCGTGGGGGACGCTCCGCCCGGGGGGAGTCAGGGCGGTCATCCCTTTCGGCCGAGCCGTCCGTCCGCGGGCCGGTGCGCATCGGCCCGGACCGTGTCGGCTCCGCCGTGGTCAGGCGCGGGTGTCGGGGAAGCGGGCCGCGAGCGCGGCCCGGGAGGGCACGTCCAGCTTGGTGAAGACGTTCCCCAGGTGGTACTCGACGGTTTTGACGCTGAGCACCAGCTCCTGGGCGACCTGGCGGTTGGTCATCCCGGTGGCGACGAGCCGCGCGGTGGCGTACTCCTGCGGGGTCAGGCCGAGCCGGTCGTTCCCGGCCCGCCGGGGCGTGGCCCGGCCGCAGGCCCGCAGTTCGTTCTCGCCGCGTTTGACCGCCGGTGCGGCGCCGAGGCGCTCGAAGATCTCCACCGCGGATTGGAGTTGCTTCACCGCCAGCCGCATCCGGCCCGATCGGCGCAGGAAGGCGCCGTACTCCAGCCGGAGGAGCGCCTCCTCAAGCGGGACCTCGCCGTCGCCGGCCCGGGCGAGCCCGGTCTGGAAGAGGTGGTGGGCCTGTTCGCCTTGTCCGGTGGCGGCGGCGAGGAGTCCGTGCAGGCGGTCCGCGGCGGTGAGGACGGACGCCTGGCCCCGTTTGGCGGCCAGCGCGGTGTGCTCCTCCAGGACCGTGCTCGCCTCCTCGTACCGGCCGAGGCGGATGAGCGATTCGGCGAGGAGCTCCCGCCAGGGCAGGATCCCCGGCCCGTCGATCCGGGGGTCGGTGAGCAGCGGCCGGAGTACGGCCACGACGCCGCGGTGGTCGCCTCGGACGCCGAGGCTGAGCGCCTGCGCGGTGGCCGCGTAGGCGACGCTGGTGGCGTCGCCGAGGGTCTGCGCCCACGCGGAGGCGGCGGCGGTGTGCCGGTCGGCCTGCTCCTGGTTGCC
This sequence comes from Rhizohabitans arisaemae, assembly GCF_025996515.1. Taxonomy (GTDB): domain Bacteria; phylum Actinomycetota; class Actinomycetes; order Streptosporangiales; family Streptosporangiaceae; genus Rhizohabitans; species Rhizohabitans arisaemae. Next base: position 501,833 of record NZ_BLRH01000009.1, on the reverse strand, counting down.
GCGGAGCACGTAGGGGTAGGCGGCGACGGCGTGCACGACGGCCAGGAGCCAGCGCTGCTCGGAGTCCTCGGCGAAGGAGACCGCCTGGTCGGCGTGGAAGACGGCGTCGTCCCAGAGCCCGGCGCGGAACTCGGCTTCGGACAGGAAGCAGGTGGCGAGCAGCCCGAGCTGGGGCTGTCCGGCGCGCAGATGCCCGGCCGCGGCGGCGGTGAGGTCGGTGAGCGCGTCGTCCAGGTCGCCGCTCCACAGCCGGAGCACACCGCGGGCGACGATCCCGCCGACGGGGTGGGGGCCGTCCTCGGCGGGGGCCGGCAGGTCCCGTACGGCCGCCAGGCCTTCCTCGGGCCGTCCGCAGATGCCGAGGCCGAGGGCGAGGACGTCGCGCAGGCTGGATTCGGCGGCGGTCTTGTCGAGTTCCATCGCCCGTTTCGCCCAGGAGACGGCTTCGGTGCCTTTGGCCCGGATGAGGGAGAGCCAGGCGAGCTGTTCCGCGGTGTCCCGGGAGAGCCGGCGGTTCCGGCGGGCGTCGTTGTCCCGCCACGCCTGGCCGAGGAGCTGTTCGGCGTGCTCGTGCCGGCCGGAGGCGAGCGCGAGCCGGCCGAGGACGTACTGGCGCCGCGCGCTCGGCCGCATCGCGCCCAGCGCCTCGGCCATCCCCGCCGCCTGGGCGACGTCCCCGCCGAGCAGCTGGTGTTCGACGGCCTTGAGGACCCGCTGTTCGCGGAGCGGGGCCGCTTCGGTGAGGCGCGCGGCGAGCATGAGCCGTTCGGCGGCGACGGAGTACTCCCCCGCCGCGGCCTTCTCCTCGCCGAGCCGGTCGAGTTCCGCGGCGATCGCGGCGTCGGGCCCACCCGCGGCGGCCGCGCGGTGCCGGAGCTCCTCGGCCCGGTCCTCCATGGCAGCGGCTGCTTCGGCGTGCAGGTGGGAGCGGCGGGCGGCGCCCAGGCTCTGGTAGACGGCGGCCCGGGTGAGCGGGTGGGCGAGGGCGATCGTCGGTCCGCCGTCGGCGACCCGCTCGCACAGCAGGCCCGCCTCGACGGCCTCCTCCAGCGCGGGCAGCGGGTGTTCCACCCCGCCGATCCGGGCGGCGAGGTGGAGGGGGCGGGAACTGCCGAGCACGGAGGCCGCCTCGACCAGGTGCCGGGTCTCCTCGGCGCAGGCTTTGAGCCGGGCGAGGACGAGCAGGGCGTACGACCGGGGGGCGGGCAGCGAGGAGTCCAGGTCGCCGAGGAGTTCGGCGTTGGCCTGCTCCAGCATGGCGCGGGCGTGCAGCGGGTTGCCCTCGGTGTGCTCACGGAGGCGTTCGGCGGCGCGGGCGGGGAGCCGGGCGAGCCCCATCCCCTCGCCGAGGTCGGCGAGTTCGGCCGCGGTGAGGCCGGACAGGTGGAGCCGGACGGTGCCGTCGCCGGCGAGGAGCCTGCGCAGCCCTTCGGGGAGACGCGGGTCGCCGGCCTCGGGGGTGGTGACGACGACGAGGACCCGGTCGGCGCGGAGCCGCCGCAATGCGAACGTGAGGGCCTGGAGCGACGGGGTGTCGGCCCAGTGGGCGTCGTCGACGAAGACGACGACGGTGCCGCGGTCCTGGATCTCGCCGAGCAGGTCGAGGACGGCGGAGCCGACGGCGAGCGCGTCGGCGCCGCCGACGGGTCCGGTGGCCTGCGCCTCGCCCATCAGCTGGTCGAGGATCCCGTACGGCAGGCTCGCCTCGTCGGTGTCCCCGCTCGCCCGGAGCACGCAGATCTCCGCGCCGGCCCCGCTCAGGAACCGGCGGACGAGCGAGGTCTTGCCGATTCCCGAGGGGCCGTCGATGAGGACCAGGCGCGGGCGGCCGTCCACGGCGTCACCGAGCGCCGCCTCCAGCGCGGCGAGCTCATGCCGGCGACCGACGAACACGGTGCCATGCGACATGTTGACATTCACTCTCTGCTGGGCCCAATGCTTCCACCCATGTAGAGCGTGGTCGCCACGCCCTGATACACCTCGCACACGGTGATCTTTAAGGTCTCTTAAAGTCGATCAGAGAACCTCGGTGTCGGGGAGCAGGATCGCCCCGACCCCGGGCACCGCCTGCGCACGGGCCTTGACCAGCAGGGCTTCGGCGGCCTGCCGCCCGTTCTCGCCGGTCAGGGACATGCGGGTGGCGATGAGCCCGGCCACCAGCGGGGTGGCGAAGGAGGTGCCGGACCAGCGGGCCAGCCCGGTGAAGGTCCGCCGCTCACCGGTGTGCGGCGGCTCGGTGCAGGTGTACACGCCGGTCGCGTAGGCGTTCACCAGGTCCTCCCCGGGGGCGTACACGTCCACCCACGCGCCGAAGTTGGAGAAGTCGGCCCGGTGCCGCCAGTTCGCCGAGAGGGCGCCGACCGAGATGACGCCGGGGAACGCGGCCGGCCAGAACGCCCGGCGCTCCCCGTTGTTGCCGGCGGCGGCCACCACCACGGTCCCCTTGTAGTGCTTGAGCCGCTCCCAGAACGCCTCGAACCCGAGCGGGGGCAGGTTGTTCCGGGTGGTCCCGCCCGCGGAGATGCTGATGACGTCGGGGAAGGAGTCCAGGGCCTGGTCCAGCTCCCTGATGATCTCCGATTCGAGGATGGCGCCGGCCCGGTCCAGGTGGCTGGCGACGTAGACGTCGGCGCCCGGGGCCACGCAGCGGAGCACCCCGGCGACGAAGGTGCCGTGCCCGGTGTACTCGCCGATGGCCTGGCCCGGTACGTGCGGGTCGACCTCCCCGGTCACCCCGGCCAGCCAGGGGTGGGTTTCCGCGTCGTCGAGGAGGCCGGTGTCGACGACGTGCACGGAGACGCCGAGCCCCCCGTTCCCGGGACGGGGTTCGGGGTCCAGCCGCACCCGGCCGCCGACCTCGTGCGGCTCCTCCGCGGGGCAGAGCATGATCGGGGTGACCGAGAGGACGTGGTTGGGGGTGGCGACGCCGATGCCGAACGCCGCCTCGACCCGCTCGACCGCCTCCAGCGCGGCGACGCCGTCGCCGAGACCGAGCAGCGTCACCCCGTTGATCAGGCTGTCCCGGGTCTCGGTCCCCTCCAGCAGGGCGCTGACCCGATCCACGTCCTGGTCCCGGACGAGGACGACCCCCTCCTGGTAGAAGAAGTCCGCCTCGGCCAGGCGCGACCCGGACCCGGAGTTCGTCCCCGCGGCGACCGCGCCGCCGACCCGGATCTCGATGCTCTCGCGGTGGAAGGCCGCCACGACCAGCCCGGTCTGGGCTTCGATCTTCGTGGCCGGGTTTTCCTGAGGGGACATGTCTACCTCGCATGACTGGCGCTATGAGGACGCAAGATCTACCATCATGGCGTGGCCGGGGGAACCCGAATTCCAGGCAATGCGCATGATTTGTTGCCCCTGGCGATGTCGCGTCCCAGGGACGCGCTTTTGCGTGCCCGGGCCCTGCTCGCCCAGCGTCCCGGCCCGCTCGACGCCTCCTACGCGCATCAGGCCGCCGGCATCGTGCTCCGCGACTTCGGCGACGTGGAGGCCGCGATCCGCGAGCTCCGCACGGCCGCCCGGCTGGCCCGGGCGGCGGACTCGCGCGACCGGGAGGCCGACGTCCTCGCCACCCTCGGCATCGCCCTCATCCAGGCGGGCCGCACCCCCTCCGGGCTGGCGGTGCTGGACCGGTCGGTGGGCCAGGCCGGCGCGGGACTTCTCGGCCGGGTGCTGATGCGCCGGGGTGGGGCGCTCTGGGTGCTCGGCCGATACCGGCAGGCGCAGGAGGACCTCGGCCGCGCGGTGCGGGCCCTGCAGCGCGACGGCGACACCGTCTGGCTCGCGCGGGCCCTGATGGGGCGGGCGCTCGCCCACCTGTCGCTCGGCGCCACCGAACGCGCCGACGCCGACTTCCGGGCCTGCGAACGGCTCTACGCCGAGACCCGTCAGGAGCTGGAGCAGGCGGCGGCGATCCACAACCGGGGACTCGCCGCGTTCCGGTCCGGGGACCTGCCGACGGCGCTGACCCGGCTGGACGACGCCGCCCCGCGCTACCAGGCGCTGAACGCCCCGATGGCCGACCTCAGCATCGACCGCTGCGCCGTCTACCTCGCCGCCGGGCTCTCCGGCGACGCACTGCTGGAGGCGTCCGCCGCGGTGGAATCCTTCGACCAGGTGCGCGGGCAGGCGACCAAGAAGGCCGAGCTGATGCTCACGGCCGCGCACGTCGCCCTCGCCACCGGCGACCCGCGATCGGCGTGGGAGCGGGCGCAGGCGGCGGCCCGGCTGTTCGGCGCGCAGCGGCGGCCCTGGTGGCAGGCGCAGGCGCGGCTCGTCCTCGCCGAGGCCAAGTACGCGAGCGGCCAGGTCGGCGCCCGCCTGCTGCACGAGGTGGGCCGCGCCGCGCAGAGCCTGGACCGGCTGGGGTCGGGCGACGCGGCCAGGGCGCACCTGCTGGCCGGGCGGGTGGCCCTCGCGCTCGGCCGGGCTGCCGACGCCGACGCCCATCTCGCCACCGCGGCGCGGACCCGGGGGAGCGGCGCGGCCCTCTCCCGGTCCAGCGGCTGGCTCGCCGAGGCGCTCCGCGCCCGGGCGGCCCGGAGCCCGCGCCGGCTGCTGCACGCGTGCCGACGCGGCCTGGACGTCCTGGACAGCCATCTGCTGACCCTGGGCGCCACCGAGCTGAGGGCGCAGGCCACCGCGCAGGGCGCCGAGCTGGCGGCGCTCGCCCAGCGGCAGGCGCTGGAGACGGGAGGTCCCCGCGACCTGCTCCTCTGGAGCGAACGCTGGCGGGCCACCGCGCTGCGCATCCCCCCGGTCCGCCCGCCCGACGACCGGGAACTGCGGGCCGAGCTCACCGCGCTGCGGGATGTGACCAGCCGCCTGGAGCGGAGCGGGAGCCCGGTGAGCCCCCGCGGGGGTGCCCTGCGGGGCGGGCCGGGCACACTCCACCGCGAGCAGCAGCGGCTGGAGGCGGCGATCCGGGAGCGGCTGCTGCGGACCCGCGGGACCGGGCGCCGCGACGACGGCGTGTTCACGGTCCCCGCGCTGCTGGACCGGCTCGGCGACGCCCGGCTCCTGGAGATCGCCGAGATCGACGGCGAGCTGCACGTGCTGGTGTGCGGGGACGGCCGGGTACGGCGGCTGAGCGCCGGCCGGGCCGCGGACGCGGCGCGGGAGATCGAGTTCGCGCGGTCGCGGCTCGTCCGGCTGGCGCACAACCGGTCGGCCGACCTGTCGGTGCTGAACGCCACCGGGGCGCGGCTGGAGCGGATCCTGCTCGGCCCGGCCGTCCGGGAGCTCGGCGAGGGACCGATCGTGGTCGTGCCGCCCGCCAAGCTGCTCTCGATCCCGTGGGCGCTGCTGCCCGCCCTGACCGGCCGGGTGTTCAGCGTGGCGCCGTCGGCGACGGCGTGGCTGCGGTCGCGGGGGGTGCCCGCGCCGGTCCGGCGCGACGTCGTCCTGGTGCACGGGCCGGGGCTGGGCAGCGGCGCGGCCGAGGTACCCAAGCTGATGGCCGAGTACGGCGACGCCACCTCGCTCGGCGACGGCACGGCGACGGCCAAGGCGGTGCTGGAGGCGATCGACGGAGCGTGGCTCGCGCACATCGCCGCCCACGGCACGTTCCGCTCGGACAGCCCGCTCTTCTCGTCGCTGCGCATGGACGACGGGCCGCTCACGGTGCACGACTTCGAGCTGCTCGGGCGGGCCCCGTACCGGCTGGTCCTGCCCAGCTGCGACTCCGGGCGGCTGGCCTCGGCCGGGGCGGACGAGCTGCTCGGCCTGACCAGCAGCCTCGCCCCGCTGGGGACGGCGGGGATCGTGGCCAGCGTGGTCCCGGTGAACGACGAGGCGTCGGTGGATCTGATGCTCGCCCTGCACCGGGGGCTGCGGACGGGGCTCGGCTTGGCCGAGTCGCTCCGGGACGCCCGCCGTGAGCTGGGCGGGTTTCCGCTGGGTGCCGCGACGGCGGCGTCCTTCCTGGCCCTGGGCGCCGACTGAGAGTTGTTCATCCGGAATAGCATTTGATGTCTGGATGAAGGTGGGCACTATGATGTCGGCGACCATCGACCTGAGTACCATAAGGTCCCGCCACCCATGACGACGGAAGCCCTCAACGTGCACCCTGAAGAGGCCGCCGACCTCCTCAAAGCCGCCGACGGCGATCCAGGAGCCTGGCAGAGAATCGTGGAGCGGTTCAGCGGACTGGTCTGGTCGATCACCCGGGGACACGGACTCGACAACGCCGACGCCGCCGACGTCTTCCAGACCACCTGGCTCCGGCTCGCCGAACACCTCGGCCGGATCGAGCACCCCGAACGCCTCGGGGCCTGGCTCGCGACCACCACCCGCAGGGAGTGCGCGAAGGTCCTGCGGGCCATACGGCGGGTGACACCCACCGCCGACATCACGTTCCTCGAACACAACCTGCGCGACGACTCCGCCGAAGACGTCGTGGTGGAAGCCGAACACCAGGCGGCGACACAGGATCGGGAACGCCGCCTCTGGGAGGCGCTCCGGGAGATGCCGGGCCGGTGCGGCGAGCTCATCCGGGTCATGCTCAGCTCCCCGCAGCCGAGCTACGCCGAGATCGCCGAGACGTTGAGCATCCCCATCGGCAGCATCGGCCCCACCCGGGCGCGCTGCTTCGACCGGCTGAGAAGAAAGCTCACCCCGTGACGTATCAGGGAGCGGCCCTGACGCTCATAATGACGTGGGCTTGACGACAGGAGTGGCCGGCCGTGTATGAGGAGATCCAGGACAACGCCCTCGAGGCGGAGCTCAGGGGGGTCGTCGCCCGGCGCGACCCGCTCCCGCCCGAGTTGTTCCAGGCCGCGCTCGACGCGTTCGCCTGGCGCAGGGTCGACGAGGAACTCGCGGAACTGACCTTCGACTCGTTCGCCGAACAGCCGCTCGCGCTGGTCCGCGGCGCGGAGCCCCGGCTGCTCACCTTCGAATCGGACGCGATCGGCATCGAGCTGGAGATCACCGAGGAACGCGCGCTCGTCGGGCAGCTCATCCCGCCCCAGCCGGCCACCGTGGACATCCGCCAGGTCTCGGCCACGATCGCCGTGCAAGCCGATGACATGGGACGTTTCACCACGGGTCCGCTCTCCCGAGGGCCGATCAGCCTCCGCTGCTCCTCCAGCCGGGACCTGCTCGTCGTCACCGACTGGGTCACCGTCTGACCGGCCCGCTCCGCCCGGCGGGGTTTCGACCCGGCTGTTCCGGGGATGCCGAACCGGTGTCCGCGCCGGGTCACCCCGCCCCTCTCGCCGGGTGGCGCCTCGACGACCCGGATCCGATCCGCGCGCCGCCGGGTCGCGGCCGATCGGACCCTGCTTCCCCGCGGCCCGATCGGCGGACCCGCGTGCCGCGCCGGATCGCGTCCCCACGCGGATGACGCATCATCCGCGTGGGGACGTGGTACCGGCCGGGCCCGCTTCCCCGGGCCCGGCCGGGCCACACGCCGCTTCGGCACAGCCGGGAGCGGCGGCTGAGGCTTCGTCCGGACCGGGCTCCGCCCGTACGCTGAGATTCTTCCGCAGACCCGGGTCGTTCACACCTTTCCCGGTCAGAGAGGACGGCGCTCGTCCCGCGGGTCACGCCGGTCGAGCTCGGGGATGAACGAGGGGGCCCTGGCGTCCAGCGCCGGGCCGGTCTGTGCCCAGCGCCGCAGCGCCGTCGTCGCCGAGGCCTGGTCGGCCGCGGTGAGCCGGGCGATGCTCGCCCCGTGGTTGGACCCCGGCGCGGTGAAGGTGAACGAGTCCCGGCGGCTCGGGTGGAACGGCTCGGCGCTCCACGGGTCGTTCGCCCCGTTGACGAAGAGCATCTGACCGGAACGGGTACGGACCCAGTGGTCGACGTCGATCATCGGCCGTGGGTCGTGGCCGCGGCGCAGCGCCGGCGGCAGACTGGAGTTGGCCTGGTAGAGGCCCGGGTAGCGGAGCAGACCGCGCAGGTGCCGGAACTTCAGGCCCGGCGCCCCCAGCTGGGTCGCCGCCTGGTAGAAGTACGGGGCGTACGGGGTGATCCCCTGGTCGGAGTAGAACGAGAAGCCGGTGATCCGGTCGATGAACGCGTAGATCTCGTCGGTCGTGGCCGTGGTCGCGGGCACGCTCGCGCAGTCAGTCTGGGTGGAGTACTGCCAGAACGCCCAAGCCGTGTCGAGCACCGTCATCTCGAACGCCTTGTCCGCGGTGCCGAAGACCTCGGTGAAGGTCAGCCCCTGCTCGGCCGCGGCGGCCTCGGAACGCCGTACCAGCTCCTCCCGTCGCAGCAGCGCCTCCCGCTGGAGGTCGTTCAGCGCGGCCCGGCAGGCCGGGTCGGTGCCGACCTGCGCGAAGAAGCGATCGTAGGCGTGGTCCTCCCGGTCGATCACGTCGTTCGGCGCCACGTAGGCGACCGTCCCGTCGACGTCACCCGGGTAGAACCGGCGGTGGTAGACCGAGGCCATGCCGCCTTTGCTGGCCCCCGTGGAGATCCACTTGGCCGGGTAGAGCGGCTTCAGCGCCCGGACGATCCGGTGGTGGTCGGACGCGGCCTGCCAGATGTCGAGCTTGCGCCAGTCCGCGGGGTCGGGGCGGGACGGCAGGAAGAAACGGTGCTCCACCGAGATCTGGTTCCCGTCCACCAGCCGGGTCGGCTCGGAGCGGAACGCGTAGGTCGGCATGTTGTACCCGGTGGTGTGCAGCACCATCGGCGCGTCGGCCGACCTGTGCAGCAGCTGCAGCCGCTGGCCGAAGGTGCCCTGCGACGGGCGCCGATGGTCGGCGGGCTGCCGGTACTCCAGGAAGAACAGGCGGAAACCGGGGGAGGGCTGGGTCTCCGAGACGACCGTCAGGCCGGGGATCACGGCGAGTTCGTCGGCGATGTCACCTGCCTGCGCGGGGGTGGCGGTGAGCCCGATCGTCCCCGCGAGAGCGGGCACGAGCAGGACAGGGAGGATTCGTGTCTTCCAGGTGGGCAACGGATCTCCTCGCTCCAATGGCCGTACGGGGTCCACGGCCGATCAGCGCGATTCTGACGCAAAAGTGAACAGAGTGGTAATAGTGCTTAGTCATACCATTGAGGCAGGGTCAAGGCGCGATGGTGAGGGCGGCCTTGTCGGCGTGGTCCCGGGGCTTGGACGCCTTTCCGGATCCCCCCAAGCGGAAGAAGCACGGCGACGACGGGCGCGTGACCATAGTTTGGTATCAATCAGTGGTATCAATTCGCGTATGGCTGAGACCCTGCTGCGTCTCCCGGACGAGACCTACGAGCAGATCAAGCAGATAGCCGGTGGGGACGCTCAAAGCGTCAATTCCACGATGGTCGTCGCGATTGAGGAGTACATCATCCGGCGCCGACGTGAGCGCTACGAGGTCATGGGTCGGAAGATCGCGCAACGCGATCGGGAATTGCTGGACCGCCTGGCGCGATGACCTCGTTCCCAACGACGGAGGACATCCTCGCTCTGGCCGGCGCCGTGCTCCAGCCAGTCGACGTGCGCGACGGCGGTCAGCTGCACGCGGCGGTGCTGGGTCCGCAGACGTCGGTTTTCGGTAAGGACGCCTATCCGGGCCGGTGGGAGAAGGCGGCCGCGCTGATGCACAGCATCGTCCTGGACCATCCCTTGGTGGACGGCAACAAGCGACTCGGCTGGGCCGCTGCCGTCGCCTTCCTGGAGGACAACGGGGAGACCCTGGCGTACCAGGATGTGGACGAGGCCGAGAGCCTCGTCGTTTCGCTTGCGAAGGGCGAGCCGGACGACATCCCAGACCTGGCTCACCGGCTTCGGGGCCTCTGCCGTCGGCCTGGAGCGGAGTAGGGCGCGAATCCGGCCGGTTGGCCGACGGCGCCTCGGCGGGCGAGCAGACCTCCGTCGGCGTTCACGGCGATATCAAGTTTCCGGACGAAGGGGAGATCCGCTTTCGCTCGACCGGCAAGCACCGGCGGGGGCGGGTCCGAATGGACCCGCCCCCGGGCGAGAAAGGTGCGGGGTTACTTGAATTCGACGTCGGGGACGGGGATTTCGACGTCGGACGGGCCGCGCCAGACGCCGCCCGGTTCGGGGGTGAACTGGAGGTCACCCGAGCGGGCGGCCGGGGCGTCGCCGGAGGTGTTCACCTCGGCGCTGAGGCCGGCGAACGGGACGTTGACCCGGCTGCCCAGGAACTGGACGGTCACGGTCGGCGGCGGGGTGTACCGGTCGACGGAGGTGTAGGAGCGGTCGGAGGCGGCCAGGACGAGGGCGAGCCGGTGCCCGGCCTTCACCGTGTAGTCCAGGGGCAGGGTGTTCCAGCGCACCTTGTAGACCTGGCCGGGGACGGCGGGGGTGTTGGCGGTGAGTGAGGAGCGGTTGGTGATGTCGATCCAGCCGCGGGCGATGATCTCCACGGGGGCGCGCCGGGTGATGGTGGCCTGGCGCCGGTAGCAGGCGTCGTCGAGGGTGCTGCTTTCGCCGACGCAGCTCTCCTCGGGGAGGGTGGTGAGGCCGCCGCCGCGGGTCCAGTCGACGCGCTCGTCCTCGCCGTAGTCGACGAGAAGCGCGGTCAGGTTGACCTGGGGCTGGTCGACGGAGGCGCGCAGTTCGACGGTCGGGGTGCCGCTGAGCCGGATCCCCTTCTTGAGCGGGGTGCTGACGAAGGCGAGGCGGTCGGCTTTGGGGACCGTCGGGTCGGAGACCATCTGCCCTTCGGTCTGGTTGGGGTTGTCGGTGATGGTGGCGGAGCCGGAGAATGCGGGCATCAGCCCGAGTTTGCCGTCCTTGTTCGGCCACAGGGGTAGGGGGAGCGCGGGCGCGGGCCAGTCGCGCTGGGTGATCCAGGTGGACGGACCGGTCTGCAGGTCGACGCGGGGCTCGCGCATGATCTCGTTGTCGATCTTGTAGAGCCAGCGGTCGAACCAGCCGTGCAGGGTGTCGGCCCACTCCTCCCGGCGGTAGTCGAACGGGTCGGAGTGCCCGTACTGGGAGAGCCAGAGCTTGCGGGGCACGCCGTTCCTGGCCAGCGCCTTCCACCACTCGGAGAAGTGGTCGGCCTTGACGTTGGTCTCGCCCAGGCCGTGTACGGCGAACACGCTCGCCCGTACCTTGGCCGCGTCCTTGATGTAGTCGCGCTGGGCCCAGAAGGCGTTGTGGTTCCCGGTGGCGTCCTCCTGCTCGACGCCGAGCCGGTCGCGCACCGCCTGGCATTTGGCGTCGGGGTCGGTGTCCACCACGTTGGTGAGGTACTGCGCGTAGTTGCGGTTGTAGAGCACCCCGTTCATCCGGGTGTACTTGTACCAGCTGCTGATCGCCGCGATCGGGACGATCGTCTCCAGACCGCGCACCCCGGTGGCCGCGACGGCGTTGGGCAGGGTGCCGTCATAGGATTTGCCGATCATTCCGGCTTTTCCGGTGGCCCAGGTGGCCTTGACCTCGGTGCCGTCGGCCCGGTAGCCCTTGACCCGGCCGCCCAGCCAGTCGATGACGGCGACGCCGCCGATGACGTCGGCCTGCCCGCCGAGGTCGGGGCAGCCGTCGGACTTGTTGGTGCCGACCATGTCGACGAGGAGGACCGCGTAGCCGCGGGGGACGAAGTAGTTGTCGTAGTGCATCGGGAACTTGGCGGGGGTGCCGTCGGCCTCGTACGCCTTGCGCTCGGATTCGTTGCCCCGGCCCAGGTTGTCGAAGTACGGGCTCTCGTCGATGATCACGGGGACCTTCAGGCCCCGCTCGGTCTCCCTGGGGCGGATGATGTCGACGTTGACCCGGTCGAGCTGTCCGTCGGCGTCGCTGTCGATCGTGGTCTGCACACGGACGCTCTCCCGGATCGCGTCCCCGTAGGAGAAGACGGGCTGGGTGCGCCCGTCGACCACCTTGATCTGCGGGGAGACCTGGGCGAGGGCCTGGCCGCCGATCGGGAGGACGGCCAGGCTCGTGGTGACAAGCGCTGCGGTGGCCGCGGCGAGGATGCGTTGTGCGCTCCGTGATCCGCGTCGGGGGGTTATGGATGACAAATGCTGCCTCCTGGAGTGATCAACCACAAAAGTCAGCAATATCCCATTTTGACCCCATGTTCAACGGATGCCATGTAACACATCACCGGCCTCGGCGGACATCACCCGTCACGTGGTCCAGCGGAACGCCACCTCGGGGAAAGCGGTGGACGGGCCGTCGAGCAGCGGGCTCGACTCGCCGCGCAGGTGCATGTTGAAGAAGGCCCGCACGTAGGAACGGGTGATCGTCGCGGCGCGTCTGGCCCCCAGCGTGCCGAAGAGCGCGGCGAACTGGTCGGCGGGCAGTTTCCACAGTTCGGCCGGCTCCACGAAGAACGGCCCGTCGACCTGGCTGTAGTGGCCGGAGCCCAGAACGGCCAGGTGCCGCCCCCAGCCCCGGTGGTTGGCCTGCAGCCGGGTCCAGGTCGTGTGCTCCCCGTCCGCCGTGGACAGCAGGAACGGGCGGTCCAAACCGGACTCGGGGAACCGGGAGCCGAAGAAGGCGCCGTCCAGGTTGACCCCGGCGCGGATCCGCTCGTCGGTCAGCATCAGCTCGCCCGCCGCCGAGCCGCCCATGGAATGGCCCAGCACGCCGACCCGCGTCGCGTCCAGGATGTGGCGGGACCGCCCGGTACGCCGGCGGAGGAACCACTCCAGGGTGAAGGCGAGGTCGGCCACCCGGGTCTCGATGTTCAGCCGGTCGTCGGCCTCCGTCGGCACGCGGGGCAGCACCGAGGCCACCAGCCGTCCCCGCGGGAACTCCACCGTCCCGGCGTCGTAGGTGTGGTCCACGGCGATCACCACGTAGCCGTGGCTGACCAGGTCCTCCACGAGCGCCGTGGCGTTCGACCGGCCACCGCCCCACCCGTGGCTGAACAGGATCACCGGCCAGCCGCCCGGCCGGTGCGACGGCGGCGCGTCCAGCCGGGCGTGCGGGACCAGGCGGCTGAGCGACCCGGGAGCGGCGTCGAGGCTGCGCTCCAGGGCCGCGAGCGAGCCCGGGGCCATGTACGGGGCCGTCGGCAGGCCGTGCCGGCGCCGGGCCGGGTACCAGATCTGCGCCATCAGCTCCCGTGACCGCCCGTCCCCCGCGTAGGGGTCCGTCCGATCGTGGTCGATCAGGTGGGCGATCGAGGTGCCGACGGGGAGCGGGCCCGTCGGGGCGGGAAGCCGGATGTCGCCGGTCGGCGGCGCCTGCCACGCGGCCCGCGCAGGGCCGGCCTGCGCCGTCGCGGGGGTGGCGGGGAGAGCGGCGCCGAGCAGCGCGACACCCCCAAGGACGACGATGCGACGGGACATGAGGCTCTCCGACATGGATTAGGGCCCCTTTCCAAGGGTTTGGGACTTGCGGTGCGGGTGGTGCCGGGGGCCGATCGCCCGGAACGTGTGCCCCGGGCGATCGGCGTCGGCGGAGGGGGTCAGGGGACCGCTATGGCGTGGTCCGCGGGTTGTCGGTGGACAGGCGGTAGGAGGTCCCGCCGAAGGTCACCGTGTAGTTCGACGGTGTCGAGATCGGCAGGTCGTACCGGAGCTGGACCTCCTTGGAGGCTCCGGGGGCTATCGGTTCCCAGGTGGGCAGGGTCAGCCGGACCCGATGGAACTCACCCCGGAAGCCACCCCGGTTGTTCCCGGTGTGTCCAGGTGTGACGGCCAGGGTCCAGCCGGTCTGCTGGGTCATGGTGGGCGGGCCGGAGACGGCGATGTCGAACTCGAACACCGCACCGCCGGGGATGGTGGTGGTCGAGTTGTTGGTGAACTTCAGCTTGGGGCTGATCGGGTAGTTCGCGTCACCCACCGCGAAGCCGTGCACGTCGGCCTTGACGTTCAGCACCCCGGTCGGCATCGTCCGGTTGGCCTTGGTCGCCCCGTACGGCGCGGCGGTCTTGAAGGTGTCGTAGATCTTGGTGGTGAGCGTGTCGCCGAAGTAGTACTCGCCCGCCCCGTTGTCCCGGGTCGGGTGGTAGGCGTAGTCGCCGGCGAGCTCCCAGATCATGATCCCGCCCAGGCCCTTGCTCGCCACGTAGTTGGCCTTGGTCTGGATCGACTGGTCGTCGTCGTAGGTGAGGAACACCTTCTTGGTGGCGTTCCACAGCCACGGGGCCGCCATGGAGGCGGAGTACCTGGCGGCGTAGGTGCCCGAGAGCCGGTCGGCCGGGTCGGTCGTCGGCGTCAGCCCGTACGCCTCGCGGTAGCTTCCGGCCTTGCCCTCGGCCAGGTTCTTGATGTGCCAGATCGGGTTCTGGCCGCCGGAGACCTCGTTGCCGTTCGCGTCGGTGTCGTACCAGAGGTTGTCGATGCCGATCGACCCGTTGCCGCAGGGGATCTGCGAGCCGACGTGGCTGCCCGTGCCCGGCGGGCATTGGGTCTGGTTGGGCAGCGGGGCCCTACCCCACAGTCCGTCGGTTCCGCCGTTGACCCCCTGCCAGCCCCGGCTGTAGTAGCCGACGCCCAGGTTGATCCGGCCGGCTTGCATGGCGCCGCGGAAGTAGTGCGCCGCCCAGTCGCCGTTGAGGTAGCCGATCCCGCCGTACAGGCCGTAGACGTTCCAGTACAGCATCTCGGCGTCGGTGCCGTCGTCGTACAGCGCCATCTGCGGGCCGACCATGTCGTTCCACGCGCCGTGGAAGTCGTAGGTCATCATGTTGAGGTAGTCCAGGTACTGGGTGACCTGGTAGGTCTCGCTGCCCCGCAGGATCCAGCCGGAGGCGGTGGCCGCCACGGTGAGCATGTAGTGCTTGCCGTCCGCCGCGCTCGCCGCGTCCAGCTTCTCCCGGAGCGTCTTCATCAGGTTCACGTAACCGGCGACCAGGGTGGCCCGGCGCGGGGTGGCGTGCTGGAAGTCGTCCGGGTGCCCGGCGTTCGGGGCGGAGGTGGCGTACTCGTAGTCGATGTCCACGCCGTCGAACCCGTAGGTGCGGATGAACTGCACCGCCGAGTCGGCGAAGGTGTTGATGCCCGCCTGCGTGCTGGTCATCGTGTAGAAGCCGCCGCTCGGGATCCGCGTGCCCGCATCGTTGATGTAGCCGCCGGACTCGGCCCAGCCGCCGACCGAGATGAGGGACTTCACGCCGTGCTGGCGCTTGTACTTGTTGAGCAGGTTGAAGTGCCCCTTGTACGGAAGATTCGCGTCAAGCTCCGCACCCGGCACGCCCGGCCAGTCGATGCCCGTGTGGGGGTTGGTCGGGGTGTTCGCGCCGACCGAGATCCGGTTCTGCGGGTCGACGTGCGCGAACGCGTAGTTGATGTGGGTCATCTTGGTCCACGGGATGTCCTTCGCCAGGTACGCGGGACGGCCGTTCTTGCCGTGCCGCCAGCTGGCGAAGTAGCCGATCACCCGGCGCGGATGGTCGGCGCCCATCTTCTCCCGGCCGCCTGTGTCGTAGACCGTGCAGTACGGCACGTTGACCCCGGGCGTCTTGTACAGGCCGTCGGGTCGGCACGCCTCGTGGTCGGTCGGCTGGACGTCGGTCCGTACGGTCACCGTGCCGGAGAAGGGGGAGAGGTTGTTCGCCCCGTCCTTGGCCCGGACCTTGAAGGTGTACTCGGTGTCCGCGGCGAGCCCGGTGATCTGGCTGGTCGGGGCCGGAGGAGCGCCGGTCACGGTGCCCGCGGAGACGTCACCCGTGGCGGTGACCCGGTAGATCTGGTACTCGGTGACCCCGCGGTTGTCGGTGGAGGCCGTCCAGTTGAGGGTGACCGACGAGCTCGTCTTCGAGCCGACCGTCGGGGTGCCGGGCGTCGTGGGCGCCTGGGTGTCCGGCGGCAGCGCGATCTGGGTGCGGATGCTCAGCGTCCCGGAGAAGGGGGACTGCTGGTTGATGGTGTCGCGGGCCTTCAGCTTGAAGGTGTAGGGCGTGTCGGGGGTGAGACCCGTGATGACGGTGGAGGTCGGCGTGGCGGCGACCTGCTTGACCATGCTCTCGCCCTGGTACACGTCGTACCCGTTGATCCCGTGGTCGTCGGTGGAGGCGGCCCAGCTCAGCGACACCGTCGTGTCCGTGGAGGTGCCGGTGGGGGTTCCGGGCGCCGTGGGCGGGTTGTCGACCGGGGGAGCTCCGCTGCACGGGTTGCCGTTGATCGTGCAGTTCGTCGGCGGTGTGGTCGGGCCGCCGCCGATGAAGGAGAAGCTGTGCGGGGCGGTCGACCCGCCGGCGGGCACGCTCTGGTTGTAGTAGGCCGGGGTGACCCGCACGTGGTTGCCGGTCTGGGTGACGGTGCCGTTCCAGGGGTTGGTCACGGTCTGCCCGGCGGCCAGGTCGAACTCGAGGGTCCAGGTGGTCGATGCGGTGGTGCCGGAGTTGCGGACCTCGTAGGAGCCGAGCCACCAGCTCCCGCGGTCCGCCGCGCTGAAGTGCGCGGTCAGCGAGGCCGCGGCGTTGGCGGGGGTGGCGGTCACGACCGCACCGAGCGAGGCCGTCGCCAAGGCGACGCCCACGATCAGTGATCTCCATCGGCGGAGACGGGTCATCGGTTGCTTCCTCTCGTGAAGGTGGGGGGTGGAGTCACGGCCGCCTGGGGTCGTGACACTTCAGAGGTGAAGGCAGGGTGGACACTTACCAGGATAAACTCTTAGTAAAGTTTCTTATTAGTTTCGGACGTTAGAACCGGCCTAACCTGGAGTCAAGACCCAAAAGCTCGCCAAAAGGGCTTATGTCAGTAGATAGGCCCTGCGTGCTGGTGAAACGGTGTGTCACGTGGGGAGCCCGGAGTGTATCGAGTCGATCACAGGACCGTCCGTTCCCCGGTCGCCGGTCGCGCCGAGGTGTTAGTCGTTGGGGGACGGCTTCCGCGACAACAGGACAGGGTGGGTCGGCGCACGTGCGGTTCCGGGTGGATGTGGCGGTGAACGTACCGGAGATGAGCTGGGCCGACGTCCACGGGCCGGCGCGCGGGGTCCTCTACGACCTGCTGGAGGGACAGGACCCGGCACTGTCGGAGGAACTCCACAACTCCGGCTGGGCGGGGACGCCGCTCCGGCCGATCGGGATCTCACCCCCGCTCTTCGACGGGGTGGAGCGGCGCAAAGGCGTCTACGCCACCGGCGGCAAGGGGCATGTCTGGATGGGGTCGCCCGTCCCCAGGATCGCCGGGTGCCTCCTCGCCGGGCTCGCCGGCCGGGAGCGGATCCGCTGGGGCGGCACCTGGATGACCCTGCTCGGCGTACGGGTCGGCGCCCCGTCCGAGCACTCCTCGGGGGTCGCCGAGTTCGGCACGCTCTCCCCGGTGCTCCTCAAGCACGAGGGCCGGTACCTCCTCCCGGACGACGAGCCCTTCGCCGAGCGGCTCCGGCACAACATCCGCCACAAGGCCGACTGTCTCGGCCTGCCGAACGAGGTCGAGGTGGAGGTCCTGGAGCAGGGACCGAGGCGCCGCTTCGACATGCCCAAGGGGTGGCGCATCGGCGCCTGCGCCCGGGTCCGGGTCGGTGCGGCCCCCGAGCTGCTCGACGCCCTGCACGCCTGGGGGCTCGGCCTGTCCACCATCGAAGGCTTCGGCTGGATCCGCTGATCGGGTGGGTTTCGGAGTACGAGCAAGACCGCGTCGCCGACCCGGAAGCTCACTCCCTGTCCGCCGGCACGCTCGCCGCAGGCCCGGTCACCGTCGACGCCATGACGGCCATCGCGCCGGATCACCGGCTCGCCGGGCATCCGGATTTCCCGTCCACGAGGTCGTGAGCCACCCGGACCACGGGGGCGACGTGCGGACGGGCACCTCGGTGCAAAAGAGATCGTCGGGAAGCCGATGAAGCCCATGTGACGGCACGATCGGAGATATAAGATGCCGCCCAAGCCGGGGGCGGGACCGTGCCAGATTCGCAGGAATGGATTCCGTAAACAGGACGGCCCATGGACCTTAACGGCTCGACCCTCCCACCCGAGACCTGGAACGTGCTTGTCACAGCGGGGGCTCCCGGCGGCTACCAACCCGGTGACGTGCTGCTGCATCAAGGCGCCGAAGAGGACAGCGTGCTTGTGCTGCTCCGAGGCCTGGTCAAGGTCACCCATGTGGATTCCGAAGGGCACAAGGTCGTCCTCGCGCTGAGGCGGCCGTACGAGCTGCTGGGGGAGCTGGCACTCCTGGGTCCCCGCCGCCGTTCGGCCACGGTGACGGCGACCGAGGTCTGCACGGTCAGGAAGATCTCCGGTCCCCGCTTCACCGAGCTGTGCGAGCAGAACGGGCTCACCGCGGCCATCTGCGGTCACCTGGCGAGCCGGGTGCTGGAAGGCCAGGATCTGCGGACCTCGATCCTCACGCTCCCCTCGCCCCTCAAGGTCGCCCGCATGCTGGTGTGGCTCGCCGAGTCCTGCCTGCCGCGGTCGTCCGAGCGGGGCGCGCCGAACACGGCCGAGATCCCGCTCAATCAGACCGAGCTCGGGGGGACGGTCGGACTGTCCCGGAGCGCCGTCGCGAAGGTGCTGCAGCGGCTCCGGGACGAGCGGGTCCTGGACACCGAACGCAACCGAATCATCATTTACGACCTGGCCAGGCTGAGGCGGATCGCGGAGGCCAAGGCTCCGTCCCGGTGAGGGCGGGGACGGAGCCGGCGCCGTACGGCGGTGCGGTTTGGGGGCCGGATGACTGCTTTCCCAGCACCTGGTGTTGCTATGCGCCTATTTCAGTTCTTCTCTTAATGATCATTCTATGTCTTGGAATTTGATGCCTTGAACGTCTATTTCTGGACATTGGGATTCCGGAGTTTGGGGCATAGTTGGAGCGCTGGCTCGTTTGGTCCCCGCCAACCGAATAACCAGAAACCGCTTTATGGTGATGTGTCCAGAATTCCTAACCTAAGAGGAAGTGTCGGATTCTTCCTGCTTGGGCTGGCTCTGGGGTGATACAAAGATGTATGACCACGGAATAGTGCGAGATTCTATGCATATGATCATTTGGTGTAGACGCCGGTAGGCGGCGCAGGCCGGGAACGGGTCACGACCCGTGACGGGCCCACCACGAAGAGGTCGCCCCTTCGCGGCGGTGAGCGTGACTCAAGGCCCGGGCCCCGGAAGCGGCCGGCCCGCGCAATCGCCGTACGGCAATCTCCATATCCCGGACGGTCCGGCCTATTCCTCAGGCCGGGCCGCCGTGGACGTATCCCTCGGCACCGGAGACCCGAAACGGTCCGGGGAACCACGTTTCTTTCCGAATTCAAGTAATGGGAGGCTTCATGCCCAATTCCGCGCTTGTCGCCCGGCTGGTCTGCGGATTCGACGTCCAGAAGTACAGCGAGCGCAGCACCCGCCGGCAGGAAGAGATCAAACTCGATGGAAATCGGATGCTCGGCGAGGTCGCCGCATCGTTGGGCATGGACCGGGAACTGTGGCTCAAGCGTCCCACCGGCGACGGCGAACTCGCCGTCCTCCCACCCGACGTCGATCTCGTCACGATGGTCGGGCGCTTCGTCCGCGAACTCGACGCCCGGCTGGCGACGCACAACCGGGACCGGGTCCCGGACATGCAGATCCGGCTCCGGGTCGCCATGCACCTGGACACCCTCCGGACGCATTCCTTCGCCGGGCACGCGCTCATCACCCTGGGCCGGCTGCTGGACTGCGCCCCGCTCCGGCGGGCCCTCGTCCTCGGCGACCGAGCCCAGCTGGCCCTGCTCGTCTCCGAGCCGGTCTACCGGCAGGTCGTCTGCTCGGAGCTGGACGGCCTGCGGAGCGAGCAGTTCCGCGAGATCGGCGTGCGGATCCCCGCGAAAGCCTTCAACGTGCCCGCCTACCTGCACATCCCGGGGTACGACATGCGGACCTTCACCCTCCCGGACGAGATCGGGTACGGGCCGGAGGCTGCGGCGCCGGGCCCGGAGGCGGCCGGGTACCCCGATCCGTTCCGCTCCCGGGCCCAGGAGCCGGAGATCCGGAAGGGGCCGGAGTGGGGGCCGCGTTTCACCATGCGGCTGACCGGGCGGCACGCCCGGGGCTATCAGGCCGATTCGATGACCTTCACCGAGGGCTTGGACCGGTCGTGAGCGGCAGCGGGGGAGCGGCCGCCCCGGCGGCCACCGGCCCCGTCGTGCTCCGCCGCCTGCCGGAGAGGTCGGTCCCGGATCCGGCCACGGCCGAGCCGCCGCAGGCCGTACCCACCGGACCCGGCGGGGATCCGGCCAGGCACCCGGACGCGGCCGGCCGGCCACCCGATCGGGAGGCCCCGGCCGGTGACGACGGCAAACCCCCGCGCCGCGGGACCGAGCCGGGCTCGGGCCGAACCCTGGAGGGCGCCCCCGAGGAGCCGGAACACGAATCCGAGGTCGCGTTGCACGCCAGGACCCAAGGATTCGGTACCCGCGACGGCGTCCTCGGCGAACGGCCCGGCGACCGGCCGCGTGGACGGGCGGCCTTCTTCACGGGCGGCGGTCCCGACCTCCCCCGGGCGGGCCCGCTCACCCCGTGGCAGGTCCGGCGGCTCCAGGCCACCCTGGTGGAGACCCCCGCCGAACGCGAACTCGTCCGCGGCCTCTCCCGCGACCCCGTCCGGATCCTGGCCGGCGCGCCGGGAACCGGCCGTACCGTCACCGCGCTCGCCGCGGTCGCCCGGCACGCGGTACCCCGGGGGACCGATCCGACCGGCCGGGTCCACCTGATCGAGGGGCTGCCGCCCGATCCGCGCCACGCCGCCGGCCTCCCCGCGAACTCAGGGCTGGTCCTGGTCCTTCGCGCGGCGGCCGGACCGCCGGGCCGGGGACCGCTCGCCGACCTGGCCCGGACCCTCGCCGAGCGGCGCGGCGTCCTGGTGATCGTCGCCGACACGGCGCCCACGGCCGACGCCGGCCGCCTCGTCCGGCACACCCCGCCGGGGCCGGACGAGGTGTTCGACGCCCACCTGAGGGCCTGGCTCGGCCCCGTCGGCGGCGCGGCGGTCCGGGCCGCCCCCGGCGTCGCCGCCGAGATCCGGCGGTGCCGATCCCTGCGCGAGGCGGCCGGGCTCGCCGAACGCCTGGCCGCCGGGTTCCTCGACGGCCTGCCGGTGGCGGAGGTCCTGGCCGAGCCGGTGCTCGCCGAGGAGCTGGCGGCCTGGCAGACCGGGTTCGGCGCCTCGCCCGGGTGGCGGCGGACGTTCGCCGTCGCCGTCGCCGTACTGGACGCCATGCCGCTGCCGACGGTCGTCCGCGCGGCCGAGGACCTGTACGGGCTGCTGCCGCGCCGGGAAGCGGAACCGCCGGACACCTTCGGCGGGCCGGCCGGCCGGTGGTCGCCGCTGGTCGGGGTGGCCGAACAAGAGAACGGGCCGGGCCGGGGCCTGGTCGCCCGCCTGCGTCACCCCGGGCTGCGGGAGCCGATCCTGCGCTCGGTGTGGCGGGCTCGTCCCGGTCTGCGGGACCCGGTGCTCACCTGGATCCACGGCCTGGCCGGCCACCCGGACGTCCGGGTCCGGGTCAAGGTCGCCCAGGCCGTCGCCGAATGGGCCCGGCACGACTTCCCGGCCGTGCTGCGCGCCGTGCTCGACGTGGGGGCACGGGACGGGAGGCTTCGGCCCCGGCAGGTCGTGGCGTGGGCCCTCGAGGCGCTCGCCTTCGCCGACGACGGGGTCCTCGCGGACCGGGTGCGCCGCCTCGTCGGCGACTGGGCGGGCGGCGCCGACGTCCGGTGCCGGGCGACGGCGCTCGCCGCGTACGGCACCTTCCTCGGCGCGCGTTACCCCGGCGACGCGTTCGCCGGGATGCGCCGGGTCGTCGAACGGCGGCTCGGACGATTCGACGGAGGAGACGAAGCCATGACGGAACGGGATGAAGAAGCGATCATCGGCATCGTCCGGCGCTCGCTGCTGGACCTCTTCGCCGCAGGCGCGCAGGCGGAGGTCGTCTGGACGCTGGCCGAATGGGCCGGCCGGCGGCACCCGCCGTGGCGCAAGGCCGCGGCGGACTGCCTGGTCAGGCTGGCCACCCGGCGCGGCGACCGGCCCGGCTTGCCGGTGCTCATGGAGCTGGCGGACGAGCGGCCGGAGCTCCGCCTGCCGATCGTGCTCCTGTGGCGGAACGCGCTCGAGTCTCGGCATCCCCGGGCCCGGCAGGTTCTGCACGACCTGGCCGCCGACGCCGATCGGACCACGCGATCGGGCCCCGGCGGCGGCCCGTCCGCGGAGGCCCGCCGGTTTCGGGCCCTCACCCGGTGGCTCCTCACCGAGCTCGGCGAGGAGCCGGATCCGGGTTGACAGGTTCCGACATGCTGTTCATTAATGAACGACATGTTTGATATCGATGACCGTGACCCGGCGATTCCGGCAAACGTCCCGGCGGAGCGGCTTGATCGGCGGGTCCGGCGGACCAAACAGGCCATCCGCCACGCCCTGATCGAACTGATGCTGCGGAAGGGCTACGACGGGGTCACCGTCACCGACATCATCAACGACGCCGACGTCGGGCGCTCCACCTTCTACTCCCACTTCGCCGGCAAGGAGGAGGTGTTCCTGGACATCCTGGAAGACCTCGGGGAGGCCTTCGGCAGCAAGGTGCCGCTCAGGCCGGGCCGGGTGTTCGCCTTCAGCCTGCCGCTCCTGGAGCACATCGATCAGGAGCGGCACCTGGTCCGAGCCCTGCTGGGGCGGCACAGCGGGACGGCCATCCAGGGCCGGATCCGCGAGATCCTCGCCGAGGTGGTCCGGGCCGAACTGCTCGCCGCGCTCCCGGCGGGGGCCGCTCCGCCGCCCGACCTCGACCTGACCGTGACCTGCGTCGTCGGCGCCTTCATGGGGCTGATCGCCCGCTGTGTGGACGAAGACGTCGTGGAGACGCCCGCTCAGCTGAACGCCGCCTTCCACACCACGCTCGGACCGGGCGTGTCCGCCCTCCTCCGGACCGCGTCGGCCGTACCGGACCGGAATCCCCGTGGCCGGGGGAGCTCCGGCTGACGGCCGTACCGGATGTGGTTTCCTGATGAAAGGTCGGCATCTGTCCGGTATTGGCTGGTCAGGTGAGGTCTATCGATTGACGCTCCGGTACGGGCTGTGCGCATCCTTGGCCGTCACCCCCCGCCGCCCGGTCTTTCACCACGCCGCCGAGGAGCCCGTATGCCGTTGCACACCCCGACCCAGCCGGAGCCCGTCGTGGTCGGCGAACGTCGGGTGATCCCGCTCGTGGACGCCGCCGGTGACGTCCTGCCGCCCGCCCGGCTGTTCCCGCAGGTGGCCGAGGACGAGCTCACCGCGCTGATCGCCGAGGCGGACCGGTCCGCCCCGATGATCGTTCAGGGGTTCGCGATCGTCGGCGCGGGCCGGACGATCGTCGTGGACACCTGCCTCGGCGGACGGAAGCGGGGAAAGGGGCCCTTCCCCGGGTTCACCTCACGCTGGCCGGCCACCCTCGCCGCGGCGGGGATCGCACCCGAGACCGTGGACACCGTGGTCAACACCCATCTCCACCACGACCACGTCGGGTGGAACACCACCGACGACCTCAAGCCCATGTTTCCCGAGGCCCGCTACCTCGTCGGCGCCGCGGAGTACGAACACCTGCGCAGCGGCCGGATCCGGCACGCGGCCCGGGTCGCCGACAGCGTGCTGCCGATCGAGGCGGCCGGTCTGCTGGATCGGGTGCGCGGCGAGCACCACATCGACCAGGCGGTACGGCTGACGCCCGCGCCCGGCCACACCCCGGGGCACCTGATCGTCGAGGTCGTCGGAGGGGGCCGGACGGTGGCGATCACGGGGGACCTGCTCCACCATCCGCTGCAGCTGACCCGGCCCGACCTCTCCTCGATGCTGTGCGGGAGCGACCGGGAGGCGGCGCGGACGCGCCTGACGACCCTCGGCGATCTGGCCGATCGCGGGGCCGTGCTCCTCGCCTCGCACTTCTCCCGGTCGGGGGTGGTGTGCCGGTCGGACCGCGGATTCGAGCTGCGGGAGGGGTGAGCGCGGGCCGGCGGGGAGCCGGCCCGGGCGATCAGGGTTTGCGGGCGAGGCCGCAGAACTGGTAGACGGGCGCGGGCGTCTCGCCCGCCTCGGGCCGCCACAGGGAGCAGCTGACCACACCCGGTTCCAGGAGCTCCAGTCCGTCGAAGAGCCGGATGAGCTCCTCGCGGCTGCGGAAGCAGATCTTCGGTTCGCCGTGCTCGTTCCACAGGCGCAGGGACTCCAGCGCGGCCTCGGTGTTGACCTCGCTGGTGGGGTGGGCGATCGCCAGGTGGCTCCCCGAGGGGACGGCGGCGACGAGCCGGTCGATGATCTCGACGGCTTCGTCGTCGTCGGTGATGAAGTTCAGGATCCCCAGCAGCATCAGCCCGACGGGCCGGCCGAGGTCGAGCGTCCGGGAGGCGGCCTGGACGACCTGCTCGGTGTTTCGCGCGTCGGCCTCGATGTAGTCGGTCGCCCCTTCCGGGGTCCCGTTGAGCAGGGCGCGGGCGTGAATCAGGACGAGCGGGTCGTTGTCCACATAGACGATGCGGCTCTCGGGTGCCAGCTCCTGGGCGACCTCATGGGTGTTTCCCGCGGTGGGCAGGCCGGTGCCGAGGTCCAGAAACTGCCGGATCCCCGCGTCGGCCACCAGATAGCGGACGGCTCGCCCGAGAAAGGCGCGGTCCGCCCGGGCCGAGGTGATGATGTCGGGAATGACTTCCCGGATCTGTTCACCCACCTGGCGATCGGCGGCGTAGTTGTCCTTGCCGCCCAGCCAGTAGTTCCAGACACGTGCCGTGTGGGCGACTCCGGTGTCCAAGGCGGTCCACTGCTCTCCGGGGAACTCGGGTGAAGTACCAGTCACAGGCATCTTCCACTTGTGAAGGGGATTCATCGGTTGATGACACATTAACTGGTGGAGAGAGCTACCCCTACCGGTATTTCGGATATTTTCAGGAGAAGTTGGGAAGACGTCCAGGAATTCGCTCCGGCCGTGCCAAAGAGGACCGGATGGCGGCCCTGACCAGCGGGATCGTCCGACCCCGGGAAAAGGCGTCCGGGTTTCTAGAACCCGCCAGGCTGTAGCTGGCTAAAAGGGTGTTTTGTGGAGCTATTAGCCGGATTATCTGATGTATGAACGCCATGGCACGGTCTGTCGAAGACGCCATCCGCATTGGAACGGCCGGTCACGATAGGAGAAGTCCACCGGGCTCCTTCACGGGCCGTTCGGTGCTGCTCAAGCCCCGTCTCCTG
The DNA here is from genome assembly GCF_025996515.1 of Rhizohabitans arisaemae. Taxonomy (GTDB): domain Bacteria; phylum Actinomycetota; class Actinomycetes; order Streptosporangiales; family Streptosporangiaceae; genus Rhizohabitans; species Rhizohabitans arisaemae. The sequence continues at coordinate 476,849 of NZ_BLRH01000009.1, read as the reverse complement.
GCCGGCACCGCCTACCGGCCGCCGGCCTGACGGCGGGGCCGGCCGCGGCCGGCCCAGATGCCGGGCGAAGAACCGGGCGTAGGCTCCCGGACCCACGCCGACGATCCGGGTGAAGTGCCGGGTGAGGTGGGGCTGGTCGTGGAAGCCGCATGGGCGTGCATCGGATAGACGTGGTCGACGAAACGCGCGTGGAAGACCTCGCTGACCCCGGCGATCGCGGGCCGCCATGCGGTGACCTCCTGGCGGGCGACCACGCAAAAATCGTACAAGACCCCGGTCGCGGGCCGGGGACAGAATCTCCCGCATGGAAACCGACGAGATGCCCGTCCGCTTCGACACGAAGATCGCGGTGCTGCTCCGCGAGGACATGCCGGCCTGGCAGCGGCTCAACGTCACCGCCTTTCTGGTGAGCGGGTTCGGCACCGAGGCCCCCGAGGTCGTGGGGGAGCCGTACCAGGACGCCGACGGTACCGGCTACCTGCGGATGTTCCGGCAGCCGGTGATGGTGTTCGAGGGGACGAAGGAGCTGCTGACCGCGGCGCACTCCCGCGCGCTCGGCCGGGGCGTCCATTTGTCGATCTTCACCGCGGACCTGTTCGCCACCGGCGACGACCGGAGCAACCGGGCCGCCGTCCGCGCGGTGGGCCGTGACCGCCTGGACCTGGTCGGACTGGCCGTCCACGGCCCGCGCAACGCGGTGGACAAGATCCTCAAAGGGGCGTGGAAGCACCCCTGAGCGGCATCCTTCAGCGGGACAGCGCCGTCCCGGCCCGGTCGGCCACGGCGGGTGCGGTCGCCATGGTGTGCCGTACGGCGGACGGGTACAGCCGCCGCAGGACCGCCCAGCGAAGGGCGCCGGCCCGCGAGTGGGCCCGCACCGTGGTGGTGAGGCGGACCCGGGAGTCGACGACGCGGACGCCGATCCGCAAGGACAGGTGCCGGAGGTCCAGGCCCAGGACCAGCTCGTCCTCGGCGGTGGCGAGCACCGGGAAGCCGGTCGCCGGATCCGGGGCCGGTCCGGCCAGGGCGTCGTGGAGCCGCCTGAGCCGGGTCGTCCCGCCGAGGAGCACGCGGGCCCAGGCCGCCGGGTCGACGCTGTCGGAGGGGAGCAGCGGGGTCGCGTAGGAGTCGCCGGCGGCGGTGGGCTCCAGCGCCGAGGAGAGGAGGGGACCGGGATCGATCCGGCGCCGGGTGACGTGGCGGCGGCGCAGGCGCGGGGCGAGCCACCGCGCCCATCGCGTGGTGGGTTTGCCGCGGTTGGCGGTGCCGGTCACGGTGCGCTCGATGTGGTCGAGCATGTCCTGGACCGCCCCTTCGTGGATGGGGCGGATCAGCAGCGGCCAGCTGATCCGGCCCCAGAGGGTGGGCCGGGCTTTGATCGTGTGCCGGAGGACGGTCCGCGGGGCGCCGCTTTCGGGGTCCGCCGATTCGACGACCTCGAACCAGTGGTGTCCGACCAGCCCGACGCCGGGTTCGAACCGGAACCGGATGAATCTGCAGGGAGTGTGCTCGACCACGGTGTAGCGGACGGGGCCGTGCCCGCCGCGTGACCCGACCTGGAGTCCGTTGTTCAGGGCGATCGGCTGCACCAGGTCCGAATGCCAGATCTCATCCCGTACCGTGCCCAAGGTCTCCAGCATGTCGCCCAGCTGTTGTGGGGGTACGGGAATGGCCCGCTCATGTACGTTGACGATCACGACGTAACCTCCCCGGTATCCATACGCACCCGTATGGTCGGTCGCATACGGTACCGTATGGACATGTCGGCCGTACGGGCAACCAGCAAACGCCTCTCCACCGGGGACTGGACCGAGTCCGCCTACCAGGCGTTCATGGAAGGGGGCCTCGACGCGGTGGCGGTCGAACCCGTCGCCAAACGGCTCGGCACCACCAAGGGCAGTTTCTACTGGCACTTCAAGGACCGCGGTGAACTGGTTCAGGCGGTCCTGGACCGCTGGCTCCGGGGCACCGAGGAGATCATCGACCGGCTGGAGGGGATCGACGATCCGCGGCACCGGCTTCAGGAGCTGTTCGGCATCGTGCATCACCTGAGCTCCTGGGCGCGGGCCGAGATCGACCTCCTGGGGAAGGTGGGCGACCCCCGGGTCTCCCGCGCCGTTCGCGAGGCGGGCCATCGGCGCCTCGGATTCATGGCCGCCTGCCTCCGCGAGATCGGCCTGGCCGAGGAGGAGGCCACCGACGGCGCGCTGCAGGCGTACGCGCTCTGGGTCGGCCTGCTTCAGCTCACCGCGGCCGTCCCCGACCTGCTTCCGCCCGCCGCGGACGCCCGGCGGTTCGGCGAGGCGACCGGCGCGCTGTTCACCCGCCTGTTCCCCGCGGAGCCCGGCGGCGAGGATCGCGGACGGCGGCCGACCGGCGATCGCCGGGAACTCCCCGACGCCGGACACACCGAGGTTCGTCTCGCCGCGGGCTCCGGCTCGTCCTGACGCCCGGCCCGGCTCGCCCCGAGCCGAGTCTGGCAAGGCCTGCCGCGGCTCGCCGTGGCCGTCCCGACCTGCTCCCTTCAGCCGCCGACACCCGGCGATTCGGTACCACCACAAGTACCCTGCGCGGCCACCTCATTCGTACTCCGCTCTCGGGAGAGCGCGGACCCTGGCGCAGTGGAGTCGACCTGTTAGGGTGTTTTGGCACGGCCGCCGGCCATATCGGCCGGCCGGGCCGCCGCCTGGACTGTCTCAGGTGGCTCGACGGCCAACCCGTGCCACACCCCTGTCGTCTACCGAGAGTACGGGCGGGTCCGGCCTTATCCGCGATTTCCGGGTTCTTTGTTTCAGGCGTGTGCGAGACGCGCGAACATCGCGAGGGGAGCGCCCGGATTTCCGAACGCTCCCCGACAAGCCGGTGTGGGCAAATTATTGCCAGTAAACCGATTCGACGTTGGCGCGATAGGTGACGTTCAACTGCCCGCCGGAGTTTGGTGGGATTCCTGCGCAACTACCGGTGTAATTGACGCCGGTGCAGATGACGGCGGTTCTGACGCTGTCGTAATTCCAGGCCCAGCGGGCAGTGTTTCCGACGGTGAGTCCCCGGTTTACGCCCGGTGAAAGGTACTGGTTGTTGTTTAGATTAGCGTCGTTGGTGGAGAAGTCGGACAGGCTCTGGTTGCCGACGGACTGAGCGGCAAAGCAGATCTCACCGCCACTGCAGATACCATCCTGGTTCGCCATGATGGAGGAAGAGCTCTTCACCAAAGCTGAGCCGGAAGCCTGGCTTGGCGTGGTCGCCATCACCGCTGCGGACCCGATGGTGAGTACGACGGCTCCAAGGATGCGCCAGCCAGGTTTGCGGCCTGCGGGGGTTGACATTCTTGCTTCCCTCCGATGCTCTCATCCATTTCCGAGCAACATTATGGGTGGGTCGGATGAGGGTGGCCAGGGTTCGTGTCGATTGTGCCCCGCTCGTGGCGTGTCAAATTTCTACAGTTTTGACTTCTGGTCTGCTGAATATCTATTGGGAGGCCAAGATTGGAATATGTAGGCGGGACTTAATCCATCCTAGAGGCCGCTAGTGGATAATATGGTGTGTCGGATAATGGGGAATTCATGGCACGTGCTGTGGCGATCACCGATCACTCCGTACGGTCGGAGTGTTCCGGCGAACGCCCGTACGAGATGTTCCGCCAGGTCGGTGACGGGCAGTTCGGCGGTGGCCCGTGGGGTCGCCGGCACGACCAAGGCGTCGATCACCCAGAGGTTTTCGCCGCGGTACACCTTCCCACTCGCCCGATGAGGCTCGGCGGTTCGGCACCGCGACGAGCACTCTCTTCGCCCACTTCCTCCGCACACCGTTCCCGGGCGACCCGCGCCCCGGCGCGGGATCACACGGCGGAGCCGGGGCGGACGATCATGAGTACCACGACGATCGCCCAGAGCAGGTTGTAGATTCCGGCGAGCATGGAGAGAGTGCGCAGTCGCCGCCCGTCGTCGGGTTCGCCAAGCGCTTCGCGCTGCTTCGGGTAGATCTGGGTGGCAAGAAGTCCGCCCGCGACGGCGGTGAGGACCATCGAGACGGTGATCCAGATCTCGCCCATGCGTCCTTGGGCCGTGGCGAGGACGATGCCGGCGGCGGGGACGACCAGCCCGAAGAGGCTGTATCCCCGGGTGATGCGATGCAGGGCGACCGCGGTCGCCCGGTTGCGCTCTCCCGGGTCCGGCGACGACGTGCCCGCGGGGGAGCCGGCGGCGACCGGTGCGTAGCGGGGAAACAGGCTCGTCGCGACGGCCGAGCCGCCGACGAACACAATGCTTGCGAGCACGTGCAGCGACAGCAGGACGTGTTCCATGGCGGACCCTTCTCCAGAACCTTCAGGCTGCCTGAAGCATAATCAATACTTCAGGCGCCTTGAAGGTTGGGGCGAATTCGCCAAGGGGTCAGGGTGTCTGCTCGCCGGCGAACGCGCTGCGGACGGTCCGGCCGACCTCCCGCAGGACGGGGTCGGCGTCCGGTCCGAACAGGCGATCGTCGACCTCGGCCACCGCCTTCCTGGCCTCGTTCAGGAGACGGGCGCCCTGGGGGGTGACCTCGATCGCCGAGGCGGCCCCGGCCCGGGCGGTGTGGTCGCGCACCAGCCCGGCGACGACGAGGGCCTTCACCGCGCCGTGCACGCTTTGGACCGTGGTCCCCGACATCCGCGCCAGGTCGCTGAACGACACTCCGGGCACGCCCGCGATGTGACCCAGCAGGCCGAGCCTGCCGACCGTGAGGTCCAACGGCGCGAGGGCGCCGTTGAGCTCGGTCTCGACCCGTCGTGCCAAGGTGAGCACCACGATGGAGGCGCTTGTCACGGGCGGGGTGGGGCGGCCGTCGTCGATGCTCACCCCCCTAGTCTCTCCCACGGCGTCGGCCGGGACTTCCGCGGCGCGCATGGTCGCAGGGTTCCGGCGAACGCCCGTACCCGATACTCCGCCGGGACGACGGCGAGGAGCCGTGCACCCGCCACCTCGACACGGCGAACGTGCCCGGTCGGCCAGGGCGGCGATGAGCCCGCCGAAGTACCGTGATAGGCACGCCGGGCCGTACCCGCGCGATCCTGATCCTGCGGTCGGCGGCCGTTCAGCTCGCACTCAGCCGCGCTGCGCACGATGGCGTTCCGGGGTCGCTCACGAAGGGGGCAGGGGTGGTCGAGATCCGACGGACGCCGGAGGCGCGACTGCTCGTGGTGGAGGACGAGCCGGACATCCTCGAACTGCTGTCGGCCAGCCTCCGCTTCACCGGCTTCGAGGTCGTCGGTCTGCCGAGGGGGGTGGGCGCGGTGGAGGCGGTGCTGCGGCACCGGCCGGACCTGATCGTCCTGGACGTCATGCTGCCTGACATGGATGGGTTCGAGGTGATCCGGCGGCTGCGTTCGGGTGGCGACCGGACCCCGGTGCTCTTCCTCACCGCCCGCCACTCGGTCGACGACCGGATCAAAGGCCTGACGCTCGGCGGCGACGACTACGTCAGCAAGCCGTTCAGCCTCGACGAGGTGGTGGCCAGGATCAGGGCCGTACTGCGGCGCTCCCACGACGGGTCCGTCGAGCCGCCGCCACGGCTCAGCTTCGCCGACATCGAGCTGGACGAGGTGAGCCACCAGACCTGGCGCGGCGGTCAGCCGATCCAGCTCTCGCCGACCGAGTTCAAACTTCTGCGCTACTTCATGCTCAACGTCGGGCGCGTGCTGTCCAAGCCGCAGATCCTGGACCACGTCTGGGCGTACGACTTCCGCGGCGACGACGGCATCGTGGAGAAGTACGTCTCCGCGCTCCGCCGCAAGGTCGACCACCGCGACCCGCGGCTGATCCACACCCTGCGCGGGGTCGGCTACGTGCTCAGGCCGCCGCGGTGAAGCGGGCGTCGCTGCGGGTCAGGCTCACCGTGACCGTGGTGCTCCTGGTCACGGTCGCCGCGGCGGCGATCGGCGTGGTGAGCGTGGTCGTGCTCCGGGACCGGCTGCTCCAGCGGGTGGACGACCAGATCGGCCGGACCGCCGAGACGCTGCGGCGGGACATGGAGGACGACCGGCCCACACCGGACGGCAGGTTGCGGGTGTACGTGCCGAGCGACGTCCAGGTGCTCCGGCTCGCCGCCGACGGCACCGTCACCGCGCGTTCCCGCGACGTCGACCCCCGGATGGAGTCCGCCCTGCCCTCGCCGGTGCCGCAAGGCCGGTTCACCGCCGGCGGGTGGCGCGTGCTGGCCGGGGACGGGCTGGTGGTCGCCATGCCGCTGACCGACGTGACGGAGACCGTCCGGCAGATGGCCTGGCTGGACGCGCTGATGGCCCTGGCCGTGATCGTCGTCGTGGCGGCCGCGGGCGTGGTCGTGGTCCGCGGCAGCCTTCGCCCGCTCCGGGAGATCGAGGAGACCGCCGAGCTCATCGCGGCCGGCGACCTGTCCCGGCGGGTACGGCAGGCGGAGGAGTCGGCGCCCGGTACCGAGGTCGGGCGGCTCGCCCGGGCGCTCAACGGCATGCTGGGGCAGATCGAGACGGCCTTCCTGGCGCGGGAGGCCTCCGAGGAGCGGATGCGGCGGTTCGTCTCCGACGCCGGGCACGAGCTGCGCACCCCGCTCACCGCCATCCGCGGATTCGCCGACCTGTACCGGCATCGGTACGGCGAGCACGAGCTGGTCGCCAGGATCGCCGGGGCCGCGGGCCGGATGGGGCTGCTCGTCGAAGACCTGCTGCTGCTCGCGAGCCTGGATCAGAGCCGCCCGCTCCGCCGTGACCGGGTCGATCTGCTGGCGGTGACGGCGGAGGTGGTACGGGAGACCGGCCTCCTGGCCCGCGACCGCGCCTTCGACCTCGTGGTGGCGGGGGCGAACGCGCCGCAGGTGATCGGAGACGAGTCCCGGCTGCGCCAGGTGGTCGCCAACCTGGTCGGCAACGCCGTACGCCACACCCCGCCCGGCACGGCCGTCACGGTACGGCTGACGGAGGGACGGCTGCCCGAGGGCGGCCCGGCGGTGCTGCTGGAGGTCGCCGACCGGGGACCGGGGCTCCACGCCGAGCAGGCGGAGCGGGTGTTCGAGCGGTTCTACCGCGCAGACAGGGCCCGCTCCCGCGACGAGGGCGGCACCGGTCTGGGGCTGGCCATCGTGGCCGCGTTGGCCCAGGCCCACGGGGGTGTCGCCGAGGTGGACAGTGTGCCGGGCCATGGTGCCGTGTTCCGCGTCCGCCTTCCCGCCGCCGACTGACCGATCGGCCCCTGCCAGCCGTACACCCTCCAAAGCAAGACCGGACGCCCGGGAACATTCTGCGGGTTTTCCGCCAGGAGCGCCGTCGCGGTCAGGTTCGGCCGGGAGATTGGCCGCACATCCGACACGGAGGTGATCGACGATGGGACCACGGAGGTCCACGATCCACGGCGGTGCCGTTCTGGCGGTGGCGCTCCTGCTCGCGGGCTGCGCGTCGCAGGCCGTACCGGCCGGGAACGCCGCGCGGGCGAGCGCGAGCGGCGGCACCGAGGAGAGCCTGGCCGACTGGATGACCTGCATGCGGGAGAACGGCGTGCCGGTCGAGGACCCGCGGGAGAGCGGCAGGTACAACGCCGCCGAGACGGGGGTCGGCGCGGACGTGCTGGAGAAGGCGCAGGAGGCGTGCCGCCGGTATGTGCAGTCCGCGGCGGGGGACCGGCCGGGCGCCGGGGACCCCGGGGTGCTGGACGCATACCTCGCCTACGCCGCCTGCATGCGCGAGAACGGCGTCGACCTGCCCGACCCGGCCCCCGACGCCGCCGGGGAGATCGTGCTGAAGCCGGGGGCCGCGACCGACTCGCCGCAGTACGTCAAGGCGGAGAAGGCGTGCGAGGGGAAGAAGCCGGGTGGGGGGAGCGGGCCCCGGTGAGACGGCGGACGTTGATCGCGTCGGGTTTGGGGGTGGCCGTGCTCGGCGGAGTCGCCGCGGCCGCGGTCCTCGGCACCGAGGGCGGCGGTGTCGCGGGGGAGGCCGCCGCAGCGACGCCCGCCACCGTCGCCGTCGAGCGCGGCGACCTCGTCGACACGGTGACCGTCGGCGGCACCCTCGGCCACGGCACGCACCGCCCGGTGGTCAACGCGGCCGCCGGCACGCTCACCGCGCTGCCCGCCGCGGGCGCGGTCGTCCGGCGCGGCGCGCACCTGTACGAGGTCGACCGGGAGCCGGTCGTGCTGATGTACGCGCCGAAACCCATGCACCGCACGCTCCGGTACGGCGTCCCCGGCGGCGCCGACGTACGGCACCTGGAGGCCAATCTGCGGGCGCTCGGCCACAAGGTCGACGTGGACGAGCGCTTCGACCCGGCCACCGTGGCCGCCGTGCGCGCTTGGCAGAAGGACGCCGGCCTACCGGTGACCGGCGAGGTCACCCGCGCCCAGGTGGTGTTCCTCCCCGGGGAGGTCCGGGTACGGGAGCCGGTTGCGGCGGTGGGGGCGGCGGCCCGGCCCGGGCAGACCGTGCTGACCGTCACCGGGACCCGGCCGGTCGTCACCGTCGCCCTGGACGCGGGACGACAGAACCTGGTCGGCAAGGGCGCCCCGGTCAAGGTCGAGCTCCCCGGCGAGGTCGTCGTGGCGGGGAAGATCGCCAAGGTCGGCACCGTGGCCAAGACCGACGAGGACGGCGGAGCCACCGTGGACGTGGAGGTCACCATGGACGATTTGAGCACGACACGCGGCCTGGACCAGGCCCCCGTCAGCGTGGAGCTCCGCGGCCGGACCCGCCGCGACGTGCTGTCCGTACCGATCGAGGCGCTGCTCGCGCTCCGCGCGGGCGGTTACGGCCTGGAGGTGGTCGAAGGCGTCGCCGTACGGACGATCCCGGTGACCGTGGGCGTGTTCGCCTCCGGGCGGGTCGAGGTGTCCGGCACCGGGCTCCGCGAAGGTGTGCTCGTGGGGGTGCCCGCGCCGTGACCACCCCCATCGTCTGCCTGGAGAACGTGGTGAAGACCTACCCGGGCGGGGTCTGCGCGCTGCGCGGCGTGAACCTGGAGATCCACCGAGGCGAGCTGCTGGCCGTCGTCGGTCCGTCCGGCTCGGGCAAGTCCACGCTGCTGCACATGATGGGCGCGCTGGACCGGCCGACCTCCGGCCGGGTCCTGCTGGCGGGCCACGACGTGGCCGCGCTCCCCGACCGGAGACTGTCCGGGCTGCGCGCCTCGCTGATCGGCTTCGTGTTCCAGCGGTTCCACCTCGCGGCCGGCGTGCCGGCGCTGGACAACGTCGCAGACGGCATGCTGTACGCCGGGGTGCCGCTGCGGGAACGACGCGAACGGGCGGCCGCCGCGCTGGAACGGGTCGGGCTCGGCGGACGCGTCACGCACCGGCCGCACGAGCTGTCCGGCGGCGAACAGCAGCGGGTCGCGGTGGCCCGGGCCGTCGCGCGTCGCCCGCTGGTCCTGTACGCCGACGAGCCGACCGGCAACCTGGACAGCGTGGCCGGCGCCGAGGTGCTCGACGTCCTGCGCGACCTGCACGCCGACGGCACCACGATTGTGATCATCACCCACGAGCAGGAGGTGGCCGCGGCCGCGGGCCGCCAGGTACGGGTGCACGACGGGCACATCGTCGCGGACGTGCCCGGAGGCGGGCCATGACGGATCCCGCCGCTTTCCCCGTGTCGCGGCTGAGGCCGTCCGATCTGCTCCGCGTCGGGGCGGCGAATCTCCGGGTGCGCAGGCTCAGGGTCCTGCTCGCCTCGCTCGGCATCGCGATCGGCATCGCCACGGTCCTCGCCGTCGTCGGTGTCTCCTCCTCCGGCCAGGCCGACCTGCTGCGTCGGCTGGACGAACTGGGCACCAACCTGCTCACCGTCAAGGCCGGGCAGACCCTGCTGGGCAAGGACGCCAAGCTGCCCGCCGAATCGGTGGCCATGGTCGGCAGGATCTCCTCCGTGTACGCCGTCGCCGCCACCGGTGACCTCACCATGGGTGTCTACCGGACCGACCGCATCCCCGCCGACCAGACCCGCGGAATCTCGGTACGGGCCGCGGGCCTGACCCTGCTGACCACCGTCCAAGGCGAGGTGGCGGCCGGTCGGTGGTTCACCGCCGCCACCGAGCGCCATCCCACGGTCGTCCTGGGCGATCTGGCGGCCGCCCGGCTGGGCGTCCGCGCGCCCGGCGGCACGGTCTGGCTAGGTGGGCGCCGGTTCACCGTCCTCGGCGTCCTGAAGCCGGTACCGCTCGCCCCGGGCATCGACCGGGCCGCGCTGGTCGGCTGGACCGCGGCGCGTGACCTGCTCGGATTCGACGGCCACCCGACCACCCTGTACGAGCGGTCGACGCCCGAGGAGGTCGAGGCGGTCCGCGCGGTGCTGCCGCGCACGGTCAACCCGGAGCACCCGGAGGAGGTGACGGTCAGTCGGCCCTCGGACGCGCTGGCCGCCCGGGCCGCCGCGTCGGGCGCGTTCACCGGCCTGCTGCTCGGTCTCGGCGCGGTCGCCCTGCTGGTCGGCGGGGTCGGCGTGGCCAACACCATGGTCGTCTCGGTGCTGGAGCGGCGCGGGGAGATCGGGCTGCGCCGGGCGCTCGGCGCGACCCGCGGCCACATCCGGCTGCAGTTCCTCACCGAGTCGCTGCTGCTGTCCGGGCTCGGCGGGCTGGCCGGTCTGGTGCTCGGCGCCGCGGTGACGTCCGGATACGCGCTGGCAGGCGGCTTTCCCACCGTGCTGCCGTTCTGGGCGGTGGGCGGCGGCCTGGCCGCGACGCTGGTGATCGGCTCACTCGCCGGGCTCTACCCGGCCGTACGCGCGGCCCGTCTCTCCCCGACGGTGGCCCTCGGCGCGACCTGAAACCGTTCCGGCCTTCGACCGGATGGCCGCCTTCTGGGGTGGCGATGTCCTGGCCAAGGCGCGCAGGAGGCGCGGGCCCGCAATCGGTTAGCGACCGTCGGAGCCGAACCAGGCGACATCGGTGAGGTTCCCCAAGGACTCGGGCAGAGCGGTCAACCCGTTGCCTTCCAGGTCGAGCAGTTCGAGGGTGGTGAGGTTTCCCAGCGAGTCGGGTAGGACGGTCAACCGGTTGCGGCGCAAGTCGAGCGATTTGAGGGTGGTGAGGTTTCCCAGCCATTCGGGTAGGTCGGTCAACTGGTTGCTGCTCAGTCCGAGCCAGGTGAGTGTGGTCAGGTTCCCAGGCGAGTCGGGTAGAGCGGTTAGCTTGTTGTCATACAGGTAGAACCAGGTGAGTGCGGTGAGGTTTCCCAGAGAGTCGGGTAGGGCGGTCAACTGGTTGCCGCTTAGTCCGAGCCAGGTGAGTGCGGTGAGGTTCCCCAGCCACTCGGGGAGAGCGGTCAACCGGTTGCCCCTCAGGTCGAGCCAATCCAGGGTGGTGAGGTTCCCCAGCCATTCGGGTAGAGCGGTCAACCGGTTGGCGGACAGGTCGAGCGATTTGATGGTGGTGAGCCGGGCGAGTGACTCGGGTACCGTGCTCAGCTGGAGACCGGACAGGTCGAGGTCGGCCGATCCGTTCTCCAGGCACTCGGTGATCCGTGTGACGGCGATCGCCTGGTCCGCCTCGGAGTTCGTCATGGTCTGCCTTCCCCTTGTCGCCCGCGAGCCTGGGCCCGCCCCTGCGCCGTACCGGTCTTCGTCGTCTCCTCGGCCGCTCGGGCACGAGGGTCGGCGACGACGCTAGAGACCGGCACTGGAGAACGACTTGCACGTCGTGGGACGGCCCGGCCGCAGACGGCCGTCATCGACCTGTCGGCCGTCGTCGGCGGTACGCCCGGAGCCGACGAGCAGCGAGACGCAGTACCGACGTCGGCGGGTGGCACGCCCACCCGTTCTCATCCCCGGAAGCGGGCGATGGGATGAACGGGGCCGGCTGACCGACGCCGGTGAATCGGATGGACGACTGCGTGGCGGCTGATACGGGGTGGATACATGTGGTGCCCAGGATGGCCGGAGTACGCCTGACGGCGTGCCTCGTGTGCCGTAGGGCACGCGGGCAAGACCACCGAAGGGTGCGACGATGCTCAGCACTCGTCATCTCTCACGTGCCGCGCTGACGCTGGCCGCGACCGTGTGCCTGACCGGCCTGCCGGCTGAGGCCGGTACGGCGGGCGCGGCGACGGAGTCGCTGGACTGGAAGAGATGCGCCACGACAGCCAAGGACTGGCCCGTCGAGAACGACCCCGGGACCGAATGCGCGATGCTGACGGTCCCGATGGACTACGCGAACCCGCGAGGCCGGACGATCAAGATCGCGGTGAGCCGGCTCAAGGCCACCGACCCCGGCAAGCGCCGCGGTGTGTTGGTGATCAGCCCTGGCGGTCCCGGCATCTCCAACATCACCGCCCCTGCGTCGTATGCCGAGGGCGGCCTCGGCACGCTGGCCGGCGACCACGACCTGATCGGGTTCGACCCCAGAGGCGTGGGCTACAGCGACAAGATCAAATGCCAGGAGGGTTCCCCCGGGGAGCCGTCACCCGGCGCGTCCGCCAAGGCCAGGGCGAAGGCCGTCTTCGACGCGATGGCCGCCTCCAACAAGCGGTGCACCGCGATGGATCCCGGCTTCGTCCGGCAGTTGACCACCACGAACATCGCCCGTGACGTCGATGCGATCCGCGCGGCGCTCGGCGCACCGAAGATCGGTTTCTACGGGGTGTCGTACGGCACCGCGGTGGGCTTGACCTACCGGTCGATGTTCGACGACCGGGTGGACCGAATGTGGGTGGACTCGGTGATGCCACCCGTCATGGACCTCGCCGCCATGGACGCCGACGCCGACGCGGTCGGCGAGAAACTCTTCGAGGGGTTCCTCACCTGGCTGGCCGGGCGCGACCACGAGTACCACTTCGGGACGACCGCCGCCGCGGTCCGCACGACGATCTTCGCCCTGCGTGACCGGCTCGACCGCAAGCCGCTGGCGGTCGGCAAGGAGACCCGGCTGGACGGCGGCTGGGTCAGAGGGCTGCTCGGTATGGACGCCGGCGGCTGGGCCGCCTCCGCCAGGGATCTGGCCACCGTCCGGGAGGGCGGCATTCCACGGTCGGCGCGGCCGGACCCGGCCGCCGCGCAGGTGTTCGGCTTCGACGACACGCCCTTGGGCATGAACACCACCCAGTACAACGCGATCTTCTGCAACGAGGGGACCGGCGGGCGCGACTTCGAACAGGTGTGGGCCGATGCGCAGGATCGCCGGCAACGCTTCCCGGGCACCGGCGGCAGAATCGAGTTCACCGGCTGGTGCGCGGGATGGCCGTGGCCCGCACGCCCGTGGCAGCCGGTCAAGGGGAGCAGCCCGCTGCAACTGTCCGGCCACGTCGGCGAATCCACCACACCGTACAGCTGGGCCGTGGACGCCGGGAACGCCGTCGGCGGAACCCTGCTGACGATCCAGGACGCCGCGCACGGCTCGCTGCGCCGGCTGCCCTGCGCCGCGAAGGCGATCGACTTCTTCCGTACCGGACGCACCAGCGGGGGCACCTGCCCCGGCGTGCAGTGACCCAGCCCCCTCCCATGAACGGACTTCAGATGCGCGGATTTCGGCGAATCGGCGCGGTGCTCGCCGCCGCCCTCCTCGGCCTGTCGCCGATGACGCACCCGGCGCAGGCCGCGACCGTGGACCTGGCCGGCAGCGTCGACGTCAACGGCTGCTCGGGAGCGCTGGTACGGTTGCCGGCCTCCACACCTGACGACCCGGCCCTCGTCCTGACGAACGGACACTGCTACGAGGGCGCGTGGCCGGTCCCCGACGAGGTTCTGGTGGACCAGCCCTCCCACCGCCTGTTCGAGCTGCTCGGCGCCGACGGCAAACCCGTGGCCGCCCTGCACGCCGCCAGAGCGCTCTATGTGACCATGACCGGCACCGACATCGCGTTGTACCGGCTCGGCACGACCTACCGGCAACTGGAGCGGGACCACCGCATCCGGCCGCTCACGATCTCGGCGCAGCGCCCCGAGCCGGGGAAGAAGATCCGGGTGGTATCCGGCAGCCTGAAGAAGGTCTACTCGTGCGCCGTCGACTGGCTCACGTACCGCGTCCTGGAGACGGGCTACATGACCAAGGACGTCCTGCGCTACACGTCGGCCTGCAAGACCGGCCCCGGCACCTCGGGCTCCCCGGTCCTCGACGCGGTGAGCGGCGAGGTCGTCGGGATCAACAGCACCAGCAACCGCGACGGCGGCAGGTGCACACTGGACAACCCGTGTGAGATGAGCCGCGACGGCGTCGTCACCGCCCGCAAGGCCGCCGGCTACGGCACCCAGACGTACTGGCTCACCACGTGCGTCGCGGCCGGAAACAAGATCGACCTGAACCGGCCCGGCTGCCTGCTGCCCAGACCCGGCCCACCGTCCACCGAGTGATTCGAGCCGTGACCGGCGAGGCGGGAAAGCAACAGAGCGCCACGTCTCCGGTCCGCTGTCACCTGGAGATCAGCCGGTAGCCGTCCCGGTGTAGCTCGTGGAGGGCCGCGAGGCTCTCCAACGCTTCGGGCGGGACGCTCAGCTCGTTGCCGCTCAGGTCGAGGAAGGTGAGGGCGGTGAGGTCACTCAGCCACTCGGGAAGGGTGGTCAGCCGGTTACCGCTCAGGCTGAGTGTGGTGAGGGCGGTGAGGTTGCCGAACGTGTCGGGTAGCGCGGTCAGCCGGTTGTTTTCCAGTGCGAGCTTTTCGAGGGCGGTGAGGTTGCCCAGCGACTCAGGTAGAGCGGTCAGTTCGTTGAAACCCAGGTGGAACCAGGTCAGGGCGGTGAGGTTGCCCAGTGACTCGGGAAGGGCGGTCAGCCGGTTGCCCAACAGGCTGAGCATGGTGAGGGCGGTGAGGTTGCCCAAGGTCTCGGGAAGGGCGGTCAGTTTGTTGCCGGCCAGGTTGAGGCTTTTGAGGGCGGTGAGCTTGCCCACTGATTCGGGTAGATCGGTCAGCCTGCTGTCGCACAGATGGAGATCGGTCAGGTGAGTGAGGTTGCCCAGCCACTCGGGCAGGGCGGTCAGCTCGGTCTCTTCCAGGTCTAGCTCGGTGAGGGCGGTGAGGTTGCCCAGTGAGTCGGGCAGGGCGGTCAGTTCGTTACCGAACAGGTCGAGCCCGGTCAGGTGAGTGAGGTTGCCCAGTGACTCGGGCAGGACCGTCAGCTTGTTGCCGCTCAGGTTGAGTGCGGTCAGGTGAGTGAGGGCGGTGAGCGATTCGGGAATCGTCTCCAGGCGGAGACGGGACAGGTCGAGTGTGGCCGATCCGTCTCGCAGGCACTTGCCGATCCGTTCGGCGGCGACCGCCTGGCCGTCTTCGGACCTGACCATGTCCTCTCCTCGTCGTTGCCGGTGTTTCCGGGCTCGGTCTGTCGCGCCGGATGCGGGGGCTGGTGACGAGGCTAGGGGCCGGTACTGGGAAACGGCTTGTAGATCACTCCAGCACATTGAGGATCATCAAGAGCTTCCACCGTAGATCAAGCTTTTACACAGCGATCATCGTAGGTCGGGCGAAGGAGCCACCAGGGCATAAGTAAAGGCCCGATGAGTTGGGGATTTACTCCCCTTCATCGGGCCTTGGTGCACCGTCGGGACGACAGGATTTGAACCTGCGACCCCTTGACCCCCAGTCAAGTGCGCTGCCAAACTGCGCTACGTCCCGGTGCCCGTCGTGACGGACGTGATAACCATAGCGCACACCGGGCCTTGATGCGTATTCGGTTACCGACGGCGGTCTCCCGAGTCACCCGGTCAGGGGGTGGTCCGGGCCAGGAGGATCGCGACGTCGTCGTGGTCGGCTCCGTTGGGCAGCGTGGCGATGAGCGAGTCGCAGATGGCGTCGAGGGACCGGCAGGGCTTTTCGAGGATTTCCCGGATCCGGGCGATGCCGTGGTCGATGTCGGCGTCGCGCTTCTCCACCAGGCCGTCGGTGTAGAGGAGCAGCGTCGCGCCCGGCGGGACGGAGTGACGGCTGGCGCGGAAGGTGGCGGGGAGGGCGGTGCTGGCGACCCCGAGGGGGAGACCGGTGTGCACGTCCAGGAGCCGGGTGCCGCCTTCGGGGAGGAGCAGGATGGGCGGCGGGTGCCCGGCGACGCTGATGTCGCAGATCCGTTCCCGCGGGTCGTACAGAAGGTAGAGGCAGGTGGCGAACTGGGCGTCGTCGAGGTCGTCGGCGATCTCGTCCAGGCGCCGCAGGACCTCGTTCGGGGACATGTCGAGGGTGGCGAGGGTGCGCGCGGCGGTGCGGAGCTGGCCCATCGCCGCGGCGGCGGTGAAGCCGTGTCCCATGGCGTCGCCGATGAGCAGGGCACAGCGGTCGTCCCGGTGGGTGACGACGTCGTACCAGTCGCCGCCGACCTCGGTGCCCCGGGCCGGGATGTAGCGGTGGGCCAGGGTGATCCCCGGCGGCGGGACGAGGCGGCGGGGGAGGAGGGCCCGCTGCAGGGATTGGGCGGTGCGCGCCTGCCGCCGGTAGAGCCGGGCGTTGTCGATGCAGACGGCGGCGCGGCCGACGAGGTCGAGGGCGGGGTGGACGTCCGCGGTGGTGATGGGCGCGCGTCCGGGGCGCCGGGCGAAGACGGTGAACCCGAGGGTGCTCCCGCGGGCGATCAAGGGAATGATGAGCAGGTTGGTGTGGCCTGACCGGTCGTCACCGCCTTCGTCCTCCTCCCTGATGGCGTCGTGGACGGTCCACTGCCGTCCGTCCTCGGCGTCGAAGAGGAGGGGCTGGCCGGTGGCGACGCAGACGGCGTACGGCGAGTTCGGCAGGTAGACCATGGCCTCGTCGACGGGGAAGGCGCGGGTGCAGGGGGCTTCCGTGGTGTCGGCGACGGCGACGGCGAGGCGCCGTAGGACGGTCCGCTCGTCGGCTTCGCGTTCGCCGTGGTCGTCGGCGAGCATCTGCTCCAGGAGGTACACGGCGACGGCGTCGGCGAGGAGGGGGATGGCGGCGTCGGTCAGTTCGGCGGCGGTGCGCTGGAGGTCGAGGGTCGTTCCGATGCGGCGTCCGGCTTCGTGGAACTGGGTGGGCAGCCCCCGCGTCTCGGTGGGGGTGAGGGTGAGGAGCGAGGCTCCGGCGTCACCGGCGAGCGGTTCGAGGTGGATTTCGACGGGGCGGATCCGGCCGTCGGCGCAGAACAGCTCGGTCGTCTCCCGCCAGGTACGGCCTGCGGCGACGGCTTGGCAGGCGCGGGCCACCGCGCCTGCGGTCGGGCGGGGGAAGAGGTCTACGACGGCGCGGCCGAGTGCGTTCCGTTCGTCGTGGCCGAGCAGCCGGGCCGCCCCTCGGCTCCAGCCCGTCACGTGCGCCCGCCGGTCGAGGACGACCCCGGTGGCCGGCATCAGGTCGTGAACGCCGATCGCCAGTGATTCATCCGTCCTGGTGTGCATTCTGATGGCAGACCGGCTTTCGTGTTGACGCGCGCTTTAAGGTGGAAGCACGGACCGTACCGAAGGCGACGACTAATTACCACTGACTCTCGCCGATACAACACCATTTCGATGTTTCGGGAAACGTGGTTTCGGAATAAGCTCGGGAAAAATCTTCATGCCGAGTCTGTGGGGATGGCGACTGTGGAATCCGACTGGACGCTGGGCGTCGACGCGGAACGGCCGACCCTGGCCAGGGTTTACGACTACCTGCTGGGTGGCACGCACAATTTCGGCGTCGATCGTGACCTTGCCCACGGGTTGCTCAAAGTCGAGCCGCAGGCTCGCTCGGTCGCCGCGGCGAACCGGGCGTTTCTCCGCAGGGCGATTCGCCGGTTGAGCGCCCAGGGCATCCGTCAGTTCCTCGATCTCGGATCGGGTATCCCGACGCAGGGCAACGTTCATCAGATCGCCCGCGAAGCCGACGAAGACGCGCGGGTCGTCTACGTGGACATCGACCCGGTCGCCGTCGCGCACAGCCGGGCCATTCTCGGGGACGACCCGAACGCGATCGTGATCCAGGCGGACATGCGCCGCCCCGGGGAGATTCTGGCGGACCCGGCGGTGCGCAAGACGCTCGATCTGAGCGAGCCGGTGGGCGTGCTGCTTCTCGCGGTGCTGCACGCCATTCCCGAGGACGACGACCCCTACGGGCTGGTCCACGGTCTGCGCGACGCGGTCGCCCCCGGCAGCGCGGTGGTCGTCTCGCATCTCACCAACGAGGACCCGTACGGCACGTTCGAGGCGTTCGAGCAGCTCTCGGCGCGTTCGACGACGGCGGCCGTGGCGCGTTCCCGGACGGAGATCAGCAGGTTCTTCGAGGGCTGCGACCTGAGTGAGCCGGGGGTCGTGTTCATCCACGAGTGGCATCCGGACCCGCAGGACGACCCCGTCGACCAGCACAGCACCCTGATCCTCTGCGGGGTGGCCTTCAAGCCCTGAACCGGTACGGCATGCGGCGGGGGGACGCCGGTGCGGCACGGGCCGGGACGATCTCGTCACCTTCCGAATCCTGTCCGTAGTCGGTGCGGGGAACTCCGGTCCCGGTCGGCGGGTGTCGGGAGAGCGCGATACCGGGAGACGGAGGGTGGGCTTCCCGGCCGGTGGCCGGGATCCGTGCTGAGTTCCAGGGGAGAGCGGTGATCGTCTGCTTGCGTGGCCGGCGGATCGGCCGCCCGCGGTCGATTCTGCCAGACGGCGTGGTCGCGCACATGGTTCAGTAGGGATACCGGGAGCCGGCCTGATCGGCGCACGGAGGTCGGCGGGCGGCCTTCACCGGCGGATTCCAAACCGCGGGCCGTATGCCGTCACCGGCCGGCGGAGAGGAACCTCCGGGCGAGTCGCCGCCCGAGGGCGACCGCCTGCGCGTGATCTTCGATCACCTGGATCCGGGCCTCGGGTCCGGTGAACAGGATGTAGGTCACCCCCGAGGCCGCCCCACCGGTTCGGGGGTCGGGGTCGATCCCGAGGTTGACCGCCGCCCGGTAGGAGGCCTCGCCGATGACCCTGCTCGGCCCGATGTCGCCGACCACGGCGTACGCCACCTTCCCTTCGTAGATCACCGCGGCCACGGTACGGCAGCCGAGCCCCCAGTCCCGGTAGTCGAAGAGCCGGCTCGGATAAGGCAGGACGACGAACGGCAGGGAGGAGGCGTCCAGGTGCCGTCCGTCGGACTGCCGGCAGGCGGTGTGCGGCTGGTAGCAGCAGTCGCTGCGCTTGTTGCACTCCGGCGTCCGTTTCCCGTCGCAGTCGATGTCCATGTCGGCGGTCCAGTGGACCAC
The DNA here is from genome assembly GCF_025996515.1 of Rhizohabitans arisaemae. Classification (GTDB taxonomy): domain Bacteria; phylum Actinomycetota; class Actinomycetes; order Streptosporangiales; family Streptosporangiaceae; genus Rhizohabitans; species Rhizohabitans arisaemae. Next base: position 457,762 of record NZ_BLRH01000009.1, on the reverse strand, counting down.
CCCTTCCCCTCCGCAGATCGGAACGGTCGCGGTGCCTCCGGCGTCCCGCCGGTAGCGGCCGGTGGAGATCTGGGCGCATTCGGCGACCTCGTCGAGGAGCCGCCGGGCCATGGGCGGGCCGGACTCCTCACCGGCCGCGTGGTCCGCGGCCGCGAGGAGCGGTGGGGTGACCACGAGCAGGGTCACAAGGAAGGTTCTGGTGAATCGCATGGCTTCCTCCCGGCCTCCCCACGGCGGGGCGCTCCGCCACCGGCGGCCGCCGGGCGGCGGAGGGAGGCCGGCGTCTGCCGGGACCCGTCACCGATGGAGCGATACTCAGCCTGTGCGACCCGGGGGACGGCTTCGGCATGCGACGCGCTGTTTCACGCCGCTTTCTGGGCATCCGTTTACCGATCGGCGAATCGTTTCCCGGGAGGGCCGTATCGGCTCGACGTCCAGGGTCGGCCCCGAGCCGCCGGGGCGCGGCGGCCCCGACGTCGGCTCCGCGGGTCCGCCGGTGACGGCGGGATCCTGTCGCGAGACCCCGTGGGCGGTGCTGGCCAGGAGCGCGCCGACGGTGACCGCGACGACGACCGCGATCGCGAGCTGGCTTCGGGAGAGCCGTCCGCCGCGCTCCCCGTGCGCGGCGAGTTTGATGCCGACCATCGCGGTCCGCAGGAGGACGCCGCCCACCACTCCGAGGAGTATCGGCACCGCCCCGGCCGGAATGGGGGCGACCGTGGCGACGAGAGCCCCGACGGCCGGGCTTAGACATGCCGTCGCCAGCCACGGGCTCACCCGCTGCTTCGCCACGGTGAGCAGTGCCGTGAGCGCGAGTCCCTCACCCGCCGAGTGGATCACCAGGGCGATCGTCATCACGACGGACAGACTCAGCGCCACCGTCGCGCCTTCGATCGCCCGATGCGCGGTGAGCGCGATCGCCGTGCCGGCGCCGCCGAAGAGTGCGGCGCCCAGAACCTTCCGCAGCCGGCGGTGACGTCCGGGCGCGTGCTCGCCGACCCGGCGTCCCCCCGGGTTCTCGTCGCCGCAGCCGTCGCGGGTGAAGTAGCTGAGCACGAGAAAACCGGTGACGGCCGCGATCGCGACCAGCCAGATCGGCACGCCGGCCTCAACCGCGTCCATCCAGGCGTGGGGGAGCAGGTCCGCGACGGCGACGGTGAGCATGATCGCGGACGCGATGGCGAGCCAGGTCGCCACCCGGGCGGAGTCCCGCCGGGCCAGCCACGCCCCGGCGAGCGTCGACAGGCAGATCAGGAGGGTCGCGGACCAGGCGCCACCGGGGACCGACCAGCCCGTCGGCGCCGCGGCGACCTGGGTCCAGTTCACGACGGGCATGGGGCGGCCTTCCGTCGAGGCGTTGAGGAAGACGCCGGGCTTTTCCGGGCCGCCTGCCGCGGCCGCCGGTGGGGGAGACCGGGCCGGTACGGCGGGGCCGCTTGATCGGGTGAGGCGTCCACGGTCCGGTCCGGCCCGGCGGTCCGGCGGGGTACGGCCGGGTTGCGCGGGTTCACGGTGCCGTCCGAGGCCGGGATACGTGACCTTCGGCGAGGACGTCCTCAAGCGTGGGCGGCTCCGCGGGTCCGGACGGTCTTGCGGGCCTGGCCGGCCGCCCGGTCGGCGAACGCCGTGGATCCGTCTCGGCGGGTGGGGACGCCGGCTGGGGCGAGGTCAGGGCCGTCAGAGCGGTCTGTTCTCCGTCGAGCTCGGTCAGGACCGCGCGAAGCCGGTGAATCTGATCCTCCAGGGCGTCCCGAAGCCTGGCCCCGTGTTCGGCGAAGAGGCGCCGCGCCTCTTCACCGGCCCGTTCCCGTTCCCGCTCCGCGTGGTGGACGTCGCGGGCGTGCCGCGAGATCTCCTCGGCGTGCGCGCGGGCGGCCGCGACGATCCCGCACGCCTCCTCGCGTGCGGCGGTCACCGCCTTGTCGGCGGTCTCCTGGGCGAGCGTGATGATCCATAAGGCTCGATTCGCCGGCGGCGAGACGTCGGGGGAGCCGGCCGCCGACCCCGCCAGGCGGTCGTTGAGGTCGGCGTTCTCCCGGATCAGCAGGGTGAGGGCCGTTTCGACCTGGCGGAGGAAGGCGTCCACCTCGCCGAGGTCGTAGCCTTCCCGGAGCCGGACGGTGGTGAAGACCTTTCCCCGCACGTCGGCGGGGGTGAGCAGCCCGGTCGCCGGGCGTGGGCTGAGCCGCCCGCCCGGTGTCTCCCCGGGCGCGGCGTCGCTGTCGTGTTCCTCGTGTCCTTCGAACATGGCCTCTCTCCCCGAGTTCTCCTGTGAGTGGTCGCGATGCCCCGCGGGGCGGGTCCGGGCCACCGCGACCGGGGGCGGCCGGCGGCGGTGGCCCGGGGTGGACGGACGGGTGGGGGTCAGATGCGCCTGAGGTAGCGCGCCGAGGACCAGCCGAATCTCCCCTTGGCGGCCGGGACCAGGACCCAGCCGCGGCTCTTCACGCAGGAGCCGCTGATCCGGGCTCCGCGGTGGAACCGGCCGATGACCCGGGTGTTGAGCGACCGGCCTTTGCGGATGTTGAGGTGGCTGCCCCGGTCGACTTTGACCACCTTGTAGTGGCAGACCGTGACGGCGGCCGGGCGCGCCGTCCGCCGGGGACCGGTGTCGGCGCCGGCGGCGGCCGGCGCCGACACCACGGTGATTGCCGCGGTGGTCAGCAGGGCGGCTACGGTTGTCAGAGGCTTCATCGGGATTCTTCCTCTCTCGCCATACATCGCGGGGCTGCTAACAGATGAGCAATTGCTCAGTTGCTGTGTGTGACAAGAGTGGTTATGCCAGCGGCAAACCGACGGCAAACGTACTCTGGGTAACGAATTAATTGCTCTCGGTGATGTCGCGATGGAATCTCCGGAGATCCGGGGTGTCGGGCAGGTTTGGACGCACGCCCTGGGCGGGTACGCGGCATCGAAAGGGCGGCTCGAAAACTTGACCAGCTATTCAGAAATGGTGGACATGCTTGACCACCGCCCCCACGCGGAGCGTGCGGAGATCCGTGGGACGACGGTCACGGCCGCGGAGGCCGCGCGACTGGCGGAGCTGTTCCGTCTGCTCGGGGACCCGACCCGGGCCCGGCTGCTGTACGCCCTGCTGGAGGCGGGGGAGCTGTGCGTCTGCGATCTGGTGGCGATGGTGGAGGTGACGGACACCGCCGTGTCCCACGCGCTGCGGCTGCTGCGGACCGCGAAGATCGTCGCGAGCCGTCGCTCCGGCCGGATGATCTACTACCGGCTCGCCGACTCCCATGTCCGGATGCTGCTTGAACTGAGCCGAGAGCATTTGTGGCATTTGTCGCCTAATCCGAGAATGTAGCGATACGGCAAACCGGTACAAGCCGGTAATTTTCCGTGATGACTGAAGTGGTGTTCACCGGAAACACGGACACATATGATCGTCGCTCAACGGCGAGTCCACGCATTGTGGCGCGGTGCTGTCGACGAGTCTGATGCTGAAAGTCTCTTCTGGGAGAAAATGTCCCCGTGATCGTCAACTGCGTCTTCTACAACGGTGAAAAGGACGAACGGGTCGATGGGGATCTCAGTGACGCGCTGGATCACGCCCGGTCCGTCGAAGGCGGATTCATCTGGATCGGGCTCCACGAACCCGACACCTCGGAGTTTGATCTCGTCGCCGAGGAGTTCGGGCTGCACCCGCTCGCGGTCGAGGACGCGGTCCACGCCCACCAGCGCCCCAAGCTCGAGCGCTACGACGACACCCTCTTCATTGTATTGAAGTCACTGCACTACGAGGAGGAGAAGTCCGACATCACCGTCGGTGAGATCATGCTTTTCGTCGGCCGGGGATTCGTGGTCAGCGTGCGGCACGGGCAGGGCAACCCGCTGACCCGGGCGCGAAAGCGCTTCGAGAAGCACCACGAGCTCAAGCGGATGGGTCCGAGCGGGGTCCTGTACGCGGTGCTGGACGAGGTGGTCGACAACTACGTCTCCATCGCCCAGGAGGTCGACTCCGACATCATCGACCTGGAGAACCTGGTCTTCTCCAGCACGCGCGGCAAACCGGTCGAGGCGATCTACTCGCTCAAGCGCGAGGTGCTGGAGTTCCGCGGCGCGGTTCAGCCGCTCGTGCCGGTGGTGCGGGAACTCGCCGGCGGCGGGGTCGAGGTCGTGCCCACGGAGATGCTGCATTACTTCCGGGACATCAACGACCATCTGCTCCGGGTCACCGGAAGCGTGGACGCCTCCAACGAACTGCTCACCTCGGTGCTCAACGCCAATCTGACCCAGGCCAACTCCCGGATGAACGAGGATATGCGCCGGATCTCCGCCGTGGTCGCGATCATCGCGGTGCCGACCATGATCGCCGGACTGTACGGGATGAACTTCGAGTACATGCCGGAACTCGGCTGGACCTTCGGATATCCGCTCGTCCTGACCGTCATGGTCGTCGTGTGCTTCATCCTTTACCGGCTTTTCCGGCGGAACGGCTGGCTGTGACCCGCCGCCCGGGCCGCGTCGCCGTACCCCTGCGTCCGGAGTCCGGAAAGAAGATGTAAGGATCTTCTTTCGGCCAGGTGGATGATCTGGGGCCAATCTCACGGTAAGGTCATCCAATCCGCCGGGCGGGTCGCGAGACCACCGAGAATTCGGTGTTTCACGGAGGAGAAGACCCCCCGTTGCCTGCCCTGGCCGCCCCTCCCGATACGATCCGCGGACGTCCATAACGCATAAAATGGACATGAATACGTTGCGTCAGGAGATGACAGATGACGATTGCCGTCGCCCTGGGTGAGCTGACCGTCGCGGAGCGATTCCGTGGCCCGGAGGGGAGAGCCAACGGCGGGTGGATCGCCGGCACCCTCGCGAGCGGCCTGGTCAGACCCCAAGGTACGGCCGTCGAAGTCACCCTCCGCGCCGGCACCCCCCTCGACGTTCCGCTGACCGTGGCCACCGCCGAAGGCGAGGCCCGGCTCACCCGGGACGGTGAGCTGCTGGTCGAGGCCAAGGTGGTGGAGTCCGCGCCGGTCCCGCCGCCGTTCGTCTCGGTGGTGCGCGCGGCCCGGGCCGAGGAGGGGTACGCGGGCCGGGCCGAGGAGGGGTACGCGGGCCGGGCCGTCCACCCCTATCCGGGATGTTTCGTCTGCGGACTCCGGGAGCCCGGCAGCGGTATGCGGATCTTCCCCGGTCCGGTCGCGGGCACCGATCTGATCGCCGCCTGCTGGATGGTCTCCCCGTCGGTGACCACGGAGAGCGGCGAGGTCCCCGAGGCCGCGATCTGGGCCGCGCTGGACTGCCCGTCGGGCTGGGTTCACCTCCAGGAGGGCCGCACCGCGCTGCTCGGGCGCCTGACCGCCCAGGTCCACCGGCCGGTCTACCCGGGCGGCACCTACGTGGTCGTCGCGCGTTCCGGCGGAGGCGAGGGACGGAAGCTGTACGGCGAGAGCGCGCTCTACGAGGGCAACGGCACCTTGATCGCGTCCGCCCGCGCCACCTGGATCGCGACGGACCGATCCTGATCACAGGCGAGATCACTGAGCTGTACAACGAGAATCCTGCCCGATTTCGGGCAGGATTCTTGGTTTTCCGGGGGTGGCCCGGCTACTGTCCGGGGTCGTGAGGCATCACCATGAGGATCTGATCGCGCATCTGACCAGGACGACCCCGCTGGGCGAGGGTGAGGCGGCCAGGGTCGTGGCCGATGTGCTCAGCTACTTCGGCGAGTCCGCCGAGGACTTCGTCCGGCGCCGCCACACCGAGCTCCAGGCGCGCGGGCTCACCAACGATCAGATCTTCCAGGTGGTCGCGGCCGAACTGCCGCTGCGCAGGGTCAGCGCGCCCGACCTGTCCCTCCGCCAACTCCGGCGGATCGTGTACGGCTGACGCGGGCGGATCGCGCCGCGGCCGCCGTACCCACCGCCGTCCCTCGCAGAAGGAGAAACTCTGAAATGTGTGGCATCGTTGCCTACATCGGGCCAAAGGATGCGGTGCCGATCCTGCTCGAAGGGCTCCAGCGGCTGGAGTACCGCGGCTATGACTCCGCGGGAATCGCCGTCGGCACCAAGAACGGCGGAATCGGGCACCGCAAGGTCAAAGGCCGGGTCGCCGACCTCGCCAAAGCCCTGCCCGCGCGGCTCAAAGGCGGTCTCGGCATCGGGCACACCCGGTGGGCCACCCACGGCGAGCCGAGCGACGAGAACGCCCATCCCCACCTCGACGCCGCCGAGCGGATCGCCGTCGTGCACAACGGGATCATCGAGAACGCCGACGAGCTCAAGGACACCCTCAAGGGCCGGGGCGTGGAGTTCCGCTCGGAGACCGACACCGAGGTGCTCGCCCACCTGATCGCCGCCGCCGTGGCGCAGGGCGGGGAGCTGGAGGACGCGGTACGGCGGGCGCTGCGCGAGGTCGTCGGCACCTACGGCATCGCCGTGCTCGACGCGGAGCGCCCGGACCGGATCGTGGTGGCGCGCAACGGCAGCCCGATCGTGCTCGGCATCGGCGAGAAGGAGATGTTCGCCGCCTCCGACGTCGCCGCCCTGGTCCGGTACACCCGGCAGGTCGTCCACCTCGACGACGGCGAACTCGCCACCATCCGCGCCGACGGCTTCCGTACCGACACCGCCAAGGAGCCCGCCACGCTGGAGGTGGAGCCGGTCCACTACGACCGCGCCGGGTTCGAGCACTTCCTGCGCAAGGAGATCCACGAGCAGCCGGCCGCGGTCGGGCGGGCGCTGCGCGGGCGGCTCGACGAGCGGTTCCACACCGCGCGGCTGGGCGGGCTCAACCTGGACGCGCGGGAGATCCGCGGGTTCCGCCGGGTGAAGGTGCTCGGCTGCGGTTCGGCCTACTACGCCGGGCAGATCGGGGCGCAGCTGATCGAGGAGCTGGCGCGGATCCCCGCCGACGCCGAACCGGCCTCGGAGTTCCGGTACCGCAACCCGGTCGTCGAGTCCGACACCCTCTACATCGCGGTGAGCCAGTCGGGGGAGACCTACGACACCCTCGCCGCCGTCCAGGAGCTGCGGCGCAAGGGCGGGCGGGTGCTCGGCATCGTCAACGGCGTCGGCAGCGCGATCGCCCGCGAGTGCGACGGCGGGGTCTACCTGCACGCGGGCCCGGAGGTCTCGGTCGCCTCCACCAAGTCCTTCACCGCGACGGCGGTGGTCTTCGCGCTCCTCGCCCAGCATCTGGGGCGGCTCCACGACCTGTCGCCCGCGGACGGCCGCCGGATCACCGAGGGCCTCAAGGCCCTGCCCGGCCAGATCGCCGGGATCCTGGCGGAGGAGGAGCGGATCGCCGCCCTGGCCGCCGAGTACGTCCGGTACCCCGGCATGCTCTTCATCGGCCGGGTCCGCGGCTACCCGGTGGCCAGGGAGGGCGCGCAGAAGCTCAAGGAGGTCTCCTACCTGCACGCCGAGGCCTATCCGGCGAGCGAGCTGAAGCACGGGCCCCTCGCCCTGGTCGGCCCGGAGCTGCCCGTGATCGCCGTCGTCCCCGACGACGAGCTGCTGGACAAGAACCTCACCACCCTGGGGGAGGTACGGGCCAGGCGCGGCCGGGTGCTCATGGTCGGGCACCGGCGGACCGACGCGGCGGACGACGTCCTCCTCGTCCCGGCGAACGAGCCCGAGCTCGACCCGATTCTGCTCTCGATCCCGCTTCAGCTCTTCGCCTATCACGCCGCGGTCGCGCTGGGCCGGGACGTGGATCGCCCGCGCAACCTCGCCAAGAGCGTGACGGTGGAGTGAACGCGTGGCCCCGTGCACGTCGTAACCGTGCACGGGGCCGTACGGGCTCAGCTCCGCGGCGGCAGCCGGGGCACGGTGAGCCGCGGCCGGTCGGCCGGGTTCGGGACGTGCGGCGGCCGGGAGTCCAGCTGCTCCAAGGCCACCTCGATCGCCCGGTCGAGCTGGGGGTCCACCCCCCGCGCGTGGTCCTGCGGGGCGATGTCCACCTCGATGTCGGGGTCGGTGCCGTAGTTCTCCACCCGCCAGCCCACGTCGTCGAAGGTGAACGAGTACTCCGGCTGGGTGGTCGTGGTCCCGTCGGCGAGCCGGTGGGTCGGGGAGATGCCGATCACCCCGCCCCAGGTCCGTTTCCCGATGAGCGGTCCGAGCCGGAGCAGCTTGAAGGTGTGGCTGAAGATGTCCCCGTCGGAGCCGGACCACTCGTTGGTGAGCGCCACCAGGACACCCCGCGGCGACTCGGCCGGGTAGGGCTGCGGCGGTCCCCAGCGCGGGAAGTCGTAGCCGACCCGGCGCCGGGAGAGTTTCTGCAGGAGCAGCCCGGAGACGTGCCCGCCCCGGTTGAACCGCACGTCCACGATGAGCCCGTCGTGGTCGTATTCGGCGAGGAAGCCCCGGTGGAACTCGGCGTAGCCGTCCGCCCCCATGTCGGGGACGTGCAGGTAGCCGACCCGGCCGCCGGTCTTCTCCCGGACGTGGGCCCGGTTGGCGTCGACCCAGTCCCGGTAGCGGCCGGGGGTCTCGTCCCTGAGCGCGCGGACGGTGAAGGTACGGGGTTCCCCCGCGCCCCGCCGTACCGTGAGGGAGACCTCCTGCCCGGCCTGGTTGACCAGCCGTTCCCCGGGCCCGGCGACGTCGAGCGGGAGCCCGTTGACGGCGATCACCGCGTCTCCGGGCTCGATGTCGACGCCGGGCAGGTTGAGCGGCGAGGTCGATTCGGCGTCCCACGGGTCGCCTTGGACGATGCGTTCGACGATGTGGTGCCCTTCCGCGTCGCGGCGCCAGTCCACCCCGAGGAAGCCCTGCGCGTAGATCGGCCGCGGCCGGTACTCGCCGCCCATCTCGTAGGCGTGGGAGGTGCCGAGTTCGCCGTGGAGCTCCCAGAGCAGGTCGGAGAGCTCGGCGCGGGTGGCGACCCGCTCGACCAGCGGACGGTACCGGTCGTAGACCCCGTACCAGTCCACGCCCGACATGTCATCGGTCCAGAAGTGGTCGCGCTGGAGCCGCCACGCCTCGCGGAACATCTGCTTCCACTCCGCGCCGGGCCGGACGGAGACCTTGACCCGGTCGAGGTCGATCCAGCCGCCCGCCCGCCCGGTCTCGTCCTCGTCGGGGGCGTCCTTCCCCGCCTTGATCACGCGCAGGCGCCCGCCCGAGCGGTAGAGGAGGGTGTGGCCGTCCCGGCCGACCTGGAAGGAGGAGACGCCGGTGACGATCCGGTCGCTCTCGTGGGTCTGCAGGTCGAAGACGCTGAGCGTGCTCTCGGGTTCGTCCTCCTCGTCCTCGTCCTTGCCGCTCGGGAGCGGGGCGAAGGAGTAGAGCACCTTCCCTTTGATTCCGGCGAGGCCGTTGTAGCGGGCCTCGGGGAGCGGGAAGGCGACGACCCGCCGTTCGATGCCGTCGAACCGGATGCGCAGCGGCTCGGCCGACTCGGCGTCCTCGGCGGACTCGGCGTCGGCCGCCGGCTCCTCGGCGGGTTCCTTCGCCTCCTTCTCGGGGTTCTCCTTCTCGTGCTCCTTCTCCTCTTTGCCGTCTTCCTCGTTGAGCGGCCGCGGTACGGCGACGAACGGCGAGGGGACGTCCTCGCGCAGGGCGATCGCGTACAGCTGGGAGCCCCGGGGGAAACCCAGGTCGAACTGGAGCGCGTCGTAGACGGCGTTGAAGACCCGCCGGCCGATGAAGTAGAGGTACTTGCCCTCCGGATCCCAGGCCGGGGTGTGGTCGCCGAGCACCGGCCGGGTCACCGCATGGCTCTCCCCGGTCGTCGTCTCGTACACCTTGATCGCCGTGGTCTGCGGCGTGTCCGGGTAGGTGTAGGCGATCCAGTGCCCGTCGGCCGACCAGGTGGGATCCGAGATCGCCCCGTACGGACCACTGTCGGCGATCTTGAGGCGGTCGCCGTCCGCCACGCCGTCCGCGAGGTCGGCCAGGAGCAGCTCGCCCCGGTGGTTGACGAGTGCGAGCCGGTCCTCGCGCGGGGAGAGGACGAGTTCGACGATGCGGCCGGCGGGCAGGTCGAGCCGGCGCGGTTCGGCGCTCCCGTCCGCGGTGAGAATCACCAGCGACTCCTCGGGCCCGTCGTCCCCGGCCGCGGCGACCAGCCGTTTCGCGTCGCCGAGCCAGGTCAGCAGGCGGTACCGCACGCCGTCGGTCTCGCCGTGCTGCCGTACCGGCCCCTCCCACCCGCCGAAGGAGTACGCCTTGCCCCGGGTGGTGATCGCCAGGCCGCTCCCGTCCGGGTTGACGGTGGCGCTGTCCAGGTAGCGGGCGGCGGAGACGAACCTGCGGTTCCGCTGGCTCCGGGTGCTGCCCAGGTGGACGTCGAGCTTGCGCGGAGCGTCCTTGACCGGGTCGGGGCCGGGCTCCAGCACGAAGAGGTCGGCGCCCGCGTGGTAGACCAGCCGGCTGCCGTCGCCGGTGAGGTTCCGGGCGTAGTAGTCCTCGTGGTCGGTGTGCCGCCGCAGGTCGGCGCCGTCCGGGGTGCAGGAGTAGACGTTGCCGACGCCCTCGTGGTCGGAGAGGAAGAAGATCCGGTCGCCGGTCCAGCAGGGACCGGCGAGGTTCCCCTGGAGGGTGATCAGCGGGCGGAACTCGCCGTCGCCTTCCCGGTCGATCCAGAGCACCCCGACCGTGCCGCCCCGGTAGCGCTTCCACCGCGCCGGATCCGAGGTGTTCCGCCCGAGCACGACGCCGCCGCCGGGGCCGTACGAGATCGTCCGCGCGGGCCCGTACGGCAGCCGCTCGGGGAACCCGGCCGCCGCCCCGCCGGGTTCGCCGGTGCCGGGACGGACGCGGTGCAGCCACTGGCCCGATCGCTCGAACGGCTGACCGGCGTCGCTGGAGTAGACGATCGCCCCGGTCGGATCCCAGCCGACGACGGAGCAGGTGGCGCCCTCGTAGGTGAGGCGGTGGGCGATGCCGCCGGTCGCGGGCATCACGTAGACCTCGGTGGGCCCCTCGTCCCGTCCCGCGAACGCCAGGAGCGCCCCGTCCGGCGAGAGCCGTGGCGACCCGGGCTCGGCCACTCCGGCGGTGAGGCGCCACGCGCGTCCCCCGTCCACGGAGACCGTCCACAGATCGTCCTCGGCGACGAACGCAATGGTGTCACCACAGAGAGTGGGAAATCTCAGATAGCCGCTCATATGTTCTGCACAATATCTATGAACGGTGCCGCCATCCCGCCAGTATCCGTTCTTCCTTCTCCGGGTCGATCCCGTGTCGCAGCCGGTGGGGCGGCGTGTCGCCCCGATCGACCGGGCCGGGCAGGTCTTTCAGCCACGCCCACGTGTCGTCGACCGTCTCGCCGAGCGGGCGGCAGCGCAGTCCTTCCGCGGCGGCCTTCGCCGAGGAGGTGTGCCAGGCAGTGCCGCCGAGTGACCACAGCGGAAGCTCTGACCAGGGCTCCACCTCGTTCTCCAGCAGGTACTCGTCGGGCACCCAGACGAGTTCGGCGTCCGAGCCGGTCGCCCGGACGCACTCGTTCAGCCAGCTCCCGAAGGTGTCCCGCCCGCGCACGCCCCCGGTGAGGTACCGCCCGGTCGCGCCGGCGTCGATCCGCGCCAGGGTGAAGGCGGCGATGTCGCGGGCGTCGATGAGCTGGACGGGCAGGTCGGGGTCGCCGGGCGCGAGCACCGGTCCGCCCTTGGCGATCCGCCGCAGCCACCAGGGGAGGCGGCCGACGTTCTCGTGCGGGCCGAGGATGAGTCCCGGCTGGACGATGAGGACGCGGCCGGCGAACGCCTGCTCCACGGCGTACTCGCAGCCCGCCTTGAGGACGCCGTATTCGCCGCCCGGGCCTTCGTCGACGGCGCACTCGAACTGCCGGGCGTGCTCGTCCACCTCGACCTCGCCGAAATCCCGGTACACGCTGATCGTGGAGACGAAGGTGTAGGTGTCGGCGTGGCCGGACAGGTGGTGCGCCGATCGGCCGACCACGCGCGGGGTGTAGCCGCAGACGTCCACGACCGCGTCCCAGTGGCGGCCGTCGACGAGCCGCGCCAGGTCGGACTCGTCCTCCCGGTCCCCCCGGACGGTTTCGACCCCCGGCAGGTCGACGCCGGAACGTCCCCGGTTGAAGGTCGTCACCGTGTCTCCGCGCCGCAACGCCTCCTCCGTGAGGGCGCGGCCGAGGAAGATCGATCCGCCGATGATCAGAAGTCTCATGTCCACATGATTGTCCAATCATTCGGGAAATCCAGGGATTTAGCCGGAGGCGTACGCGCTCCCTACCCAGGTTTGTCAGGCAGGTGCCGGTACGGGCGAAGCCGGCTGCGCCCGTACGGACCGCACGGGTCTTGGGTGTCGGCCGGTCGGGTGATCGTTGTGGTGTGTGGCCCGGCGGGGGTGCGGAGAGCGCAACGATCACCTGGTACGGCGCGGTGGCCGATACTCTCAGAGGCGGTCGGGGCAATCGAGGTGGCGGCTCATCCCGGTATGCGACGATGGAGGTATGCCTCGGATCAGTGCGGCGACCATCAGTGAGCATCGCGCTCAGACGCTCGACCGGGTCTTCCAGGCGTTTTCCCGCCTTTCCAGAGCCCAGGGCATCGACGCGATCTCCATGACCGACGTCGCGGCGGAGGCGGGTATCACCCGGACGGTTCTCTACAACTACTTTCCCGACAAGGCCGCGCTCCTGCTCGCCTTCACCGAACGGGTCACCGCGTACTTCATCCAGGACTACCGGGGCGCGCTCCCGGAGGGCGCCTCCGCGGCGGAGCGGCTCGGCGTGTTCATCCGCCTCCAGCTCGCCGGGCTGGTCGCGCACCCCCACCCCGGAGCCGCGGAACTCGCCGCGGCCCTCGGACCCGAGGCGTACCAGTCCCTCGCCGACCACGTCGCGCCCATGAACCGCATCCTGTGCGAGATCATCTCCGACGGGATCGAGGCCGGCGACTTCCACGCCGCCGACGTGCGGTCCACGGCGCGCATGGTCCTCGCCGTGCTCGGCGCGGAGCGGGTTCCACTGCTCCGGGGCGAGATCTCCCCGGAGGGGGCGGAGACGCTGGTGACCGGCTTCGTGCTCCGCGCGCTCGGCGTCGACCCGGGCTCGGTCGCCGCGGGGTGAACCCGGCGCGCGGCCCGTCGGTCAGGACGCGCGGGAGGCCGAGCCCCGCGCGGGGACCAGGACGCGGTCCAGCTCGCCCAGCACCTCCATGTTGAGCAGGTAGGCGAGCTTGACCTCCCGGATGATGCGGCGCTTCTCCGCCTCGTCGACGGCGATCCCGTCCAGGCGGCGGCGGTACTCGGTCTTGAACCGGGGCAGGCTGCCCACCTCGTCGAAGACGTAGAAGTCGACGCCGCCCTCACCCGGGGTGAAGCCGTAGGTCTTCTGCAGGCCCTGCCGGATGAACTGCCCGCCGGACAGGTCGCCCAGGTAGCGGGTGTAGTGGTGGGCGATGTAGCCGCCGGCCCGCTCGCCCACCTGGTTGATCCGGGCGACATAGGTGAGGGTCGGTTTGGAGGGCCGGATCCGGTCCCGCCACGCGGCGCCGTACAGGACCCGCAGGTCACGTTCGAGGGCGGGGACGCGGTAGAGCTCGGGGAAGACGAACCCGCGGCCGACCGGGTCGCCCGTCATGTGCCGGGACGCGGCTTCCAGGGCGAGGTAGGCGAAGTAGTGCTGGGCCACCATCTCGCCGTAGCCCTCGCGGCTCAACCGCCCTTCCATCAGGGCCTTGAGGTAGCCGTCGGCCTCGGCCTCCTCGTGGTCGGTCCAGGTCGCCGTGCGGATCTGATCGGAAAACGTCTCGGTCACGCCGTTTCTCCCGCCGCCCGCAGGGTGTCCGCGCCGGAACCCGGTTCCGCGACGCCTTCGCGGACCTGTCCCCATCGAGATACCCAAAGTGCTGATTTTTCACGACATAGCGTCGCTAAAGAAGTCTCGCGGAGATCCGCCCGCCACGTCAACCGGTAAACGACAGGATGTCATGAAACCCCGGTCCCATCCCGAGAAAGGCCGCAAAGCCATCCGGTACGGGCCGCGCGGCGACGGACGGGGCGCCGTACCGGGAGTCCCGGCACGGCGCCCCGAATCCGGGCGATCAGGCGGCCGCGGGCTGCGCCGTCGTGGCCGGGGTGAGCGCGATCTCCAGCACCTCGCGGACGTCGCTCACCGTGTGCACGGTCAGCGCCTCGCGGACCTCGGCCGGGACGTCGTCCAGATCCGGCTCGTTGCGCTGCGGGATCAGCACGGTCGTGACCCCCGCGCGGTGCGCGGCGAGCAGCTTCTGCTTGACGCCGCCGATCGGCAGGACCCGCCCCGTCAGGGAGACCTCACCGGTCATCGCCACATCCGAGCGGACCTGACGGCCCGACAGCAGGGAGGCGAGGGCGGTCGTCATGGTGATGCCCGCCGACGGGCCGTCCTTGGGCACGGCCCCCGCCGGGACGTGGACGTGGACGCCGCGCTCCTTCAGATCGCCGACCGGCAGCTCCAGCTCGGCGCCGCGCGAGCGCAGGTAGGAGAGCGCGATCTGCGCGGACTCCTTCATCACCTCGCCCAGCTGGCCGGTGAGGGTGACCCCGGTCGAGCCGGTCTCCGGATCGGCCAGCGACGCCTCGATGTAGAGCACGTCGCCCCCGGCGCCGGTCACCGCCAGCCCGGTGGCGACCCCCGGCACCGCCGTACGCTGCGCCTGGTCGGGCAGCGCCGACTCGGGGACGTGGCGGGGCCGTCCCAGGTAGCCGACGAGGTCGTCCCGGCCCACGGTCACCGGCAGCGCGACGGTCTCCAGGGCGACCGCTGCGGTGATCTTACGCAGCACCCGGGCGATCGAGCGCTCCAGCGAGCGCACCCCGGCCTCCCGGGTGTACTCCCCGGCGAGGCTGCGCAGCGCCGCGTCCGCGAAGGACGTCTCCTCGGCCGTCAGGCCGGCCTTCTCCAGCTGGCGGGGGAGAAGATGATCGCGAGCGATCACGATCTTCTCGTCCTCGGTGTACCCGTCGAGCTGGATGACCTCCATCCGGTCCAGCAGCGGTCCGGGGATCGCCTCGATCACGTTGGCGGTGGCCAGGAAGAGCACGTCGGACAGGTCGAGCTCGACCTCCAGGTAGTGGTCGCGGAAGGTGTGGTTCTGCGCCGGGTCCAGGACCTCCAGCAGCGCCGCGGTCGGGTCGCCCCGGTAGTCGGCGCCGACCTTGTCCACCTCGTCCAGCAGGACCACCGGGTTCATCGACCCCGCCTCGCGGATGGCCCGGACGATCCGGCCCGGCATGGCGCCGACGTAGGTACGGCGATGCCCGCGGATCTCCGCCTCGTCGCGCACCCCGCCGAGGGCGACGCGGACGAAGGTACGGCCCATGGCCCGGGCGACCGACTCCCCGAGCGAGGTCTTGCCCACCCCGGGTGGACCGGCCAGGGCCAGCACCGCCCCGCTGCGCCGCCCGCCGATCACCCCCAGACCCTGGTCGGCGCGGCGTTTGCGGACCGCGAGGTACTCGATGACGCGGTCCTTGACGTCGCTCAGACCGGCGTGGTCCTCGTCCAGGATCGCGCGGGCCCCGGCGATGTCGTAGGAGTCCTCGGTCCGGTTGTTCCACGGGATGTCCAGGACGGTGTCCAGCCAGGTGCGGATCCAGCCGGTCTCCGGGGACTGGTCCGAGGTCCGCTCCAGCTTGCCGACCTCCTTGAGGGCGGCCTCGCGCACCTTCTCCGGCAGGTCCGCGGCCTCGATCCTGGCCCGGTAGTCCTCCTCCTCGTCCGCCGGGTCGCCGTTCAGCTCGGCGAGCTCCTTGCGGACCGCGGCCAGCTGCTGGCGCAGCAGGAACTCCCGCTGCTGCTTCTCCATCCCCTCCTGGACGTCTTTGCGGATCGTCTCCGCCACGTCCAGCTCGGCGAGGTGCTCGCGCGCCCAGGCCACGAGCTTCTCCAGCCGTTCGGCCGGATCGGCCGCCTCCAGCAGCTCGACCTTGCGCGACGTGCTCAGCCACGGCGCGTATCCGGCGGTGTCGGCGAGCGTCGAGGCGTCCTCGATGGTCTGCAGCTGGTCCACGACCTGCCAGGCGCCGCGCTTCTGCAGGATCGTGGTGGCGAGCGCCTTGTAGTCGCGGGCGAGCTCGGCGGCGCGTTCCCCGGCGGGCACGGTTTCGATCACCGCGGCCTCGACCCAGAGCGCGGCCCCGGGTCCGGTCGTGCCCGAGCCGACCCTGGCCCGGGAGGCTCCCCGGACCACCGCCGCGGGTTCGCCGCCGGGCAGGCGGCCGACCTGTTCGACGACGGCGACGACGCCGACCGGGCCGTACCGGCCGTCGAGCCGGGGGACCAGCAGCACTTTGGCCTTGCCCGGGTTCCGCGCGGAGCCGGCGCCCAGGTCGGCGTCGGCGCGTGCCGCCTCGATCGCGGCCCGGACCTCGGCGTCGGACATGTCCAGCGGTACCACCATGCCGGGGAGTACGACCTCGTCGTCCAGCGGCAGGACCGGAAGGATCACGTTCTCGCTCAAAGCTCTCTCCTTGCGTAGCGGCCTGTCGTCCGCACGAGGGGTTGCCCGATCATGCGCCCGAAGTTGAGTCTGATGGGCTCAATTAAAAAGAGTCCATGTTTGTTCCCAACCCTGCGCCTGTTCGCTGTAAGCGATCAAGATCCGCATCGCGCGAGCCCCGACGGCCAACGGCCTTCCGGCGCCGCGCCGACGGGCTTGCGTCGGGTACGGCCGGAGCCTGTTCCGCACGGGTCGTGTCGGCGGCATTGTCACCGGTGGATCGAAGGGGTACGGCCGGGGGCGGAACGGCCGTAGCCGGACGGGCTTGATCCCGTTCGAGGTGCGGAGAGGGGCTCCGGTCTCCTTGCATCGAAATATGAACGTTCTCGTCCTCTCGTACCCGAGCCCATTGATTGAATTGAAGGGTTTTCGCCTCCCAGGCGGGCGGAATTCTACGGTTGAACAACGGTAAGGCCGCTCACCCGTCAGAAAGGTGAACGGTCTTACCGGATTCAGGCTCGCGGCTCAGGCGAATTGGAGGGATATTTCGCCCGGCCCTCCGGTGAGCACCGTGGCCAGCAGGACGACGAGGAGCAGGATCCAGCCGGCCGGAGGTGGGCTGAACTCGCCTCCGAGCTTGACGTTGAGGTTGATCCTTCCCATGACGATCTCCTTCATTGAGACGACGGGAGCGTGCCGCGGAAACTGCGGTGGGGATCAACGCCTAGGGAAAAGCGGTGATGGAATAATTATGCGCCGTCAATCACAAAAGACAACGATGCAAATAATAGAGTCGCCGGTAAAACGAGGAGCCGGATTATTCGATTGGAAGAGTTCGAGGGTGGATTGTTCCATCGGGGCACACACGGGGCCGCGGTGCCCGCGGACCGTTCTGACTACAGGATTCTGCGGAAGCCTGGCTGCTCCGGGGTCGCACCGGGCACTCCGGCCGACCTCCCGTCGGCCTCCACCCAGGCGTGACCCCAGGCACCGGTCCAGCCGTCTCCGGGAGACGGCGGCCAGGAGCACCGCGGCGAGGGAGGTCTCCAGGCACGCCGCGCGGCCCGGGTAGCCGCGCACAGCCCACGCCACCGCAGCCGCGACGGCGGGCCCGCTCCGGAGTCGGCACCGTCCCGCACCATCGGCCGTACACCGCCCTGACCAGGCGATAAGTCGGCCGGAACGGAAGCCGGGTCAGGCCCGCGGCGACGACAAGGGCCAGACAGGCGGCGATTCCCGGGATCGGATGCCGGGTCCGGATCGGACTTGACGTGACCCCTGTGCGGTGTTCGCGGTGACCGTGGCGGATTACGGTATTCGAGGGAGGCGGCGAACGGTTGAAATCGAACGGTCAGCGCTCTTACGCCATCTTGTCGATGCCGAGAAGCAGCGCCCCGTGGGCGACGGCGTTGTCCACCCGGCTTACGTCCAGTTTGAAGCCCTCCTGGCACGCCGCGGCCATCGCCGTTCTCCGTACGCCCTCCCAGCAGGGGCCGAGCACCAGCTCACCCGCGGTCCCCAGCGTCCCGCCGATCACGACGGCGTCGAGGCTGAGCACGTTGCACAGGTTGCCCACCGCCTGGCCGAGCGCGGTGGCCGCCTCCCGGAGCACCCGGTCGCAGACCGCGTCCCCGTTCCGAGCCTTGTCGATCAACTCGGTGAGCGAGAGTTCTTGGGGGCTCCGGCCCAGTGCCGCCGCGGCCTGCCTGAGCATGGCGTTCGCCCCGGCCAGGGTCTCCAGGCAGCCCCGGCCGCCGCACTGGCAGAATGCCCCACCGGGATCGACCATCATGTGGCCGATCTCCCCTGCAGTGCCCGTTTTGCCCCGGTGCACCTTTCCACCGATGATGATGCCGGCCCCGATCCCTGTCGAGGACTTGATGTACAGCAGGGTGTCCTTGTCCGCGTGCTTGTAGACGCTCTCCGCGAGCGCGCCTAGGTTCGCGTCGTTGTCCACCTGTACCTTCGGCAGTGGCCAGGTGGCCTGCTTGTCGGGGAGCACCTCGTGCAGCCGTTCCTGCAGGGCGAGAGCCGGATTGTCATCGCCCGACCACGGCGGTAGCAGCGGTGGTGTCAGCCGCTGGTCCTCGGGGTTCACGATGCGGGGGATGCCGAGGCCGACCGTGCCGACGTCCAGGGTGCCGTCCGCGAACTCCTCGGCGAGGTCCACGATCGTCTCGGTGACCCAGTCCACCCAGGTGGGCAGTCCCGAGTCGGCACCGATGTCGAGGCGGTCCTTGAATTTGGCCTCGGTGTACTCCTGGTGGAACCGCCGCGCCACCACGACCGTGTGGCCAAAGCCGACCTCCACGCCGACGGCGATCCCCGGGATCTTGGCGAGCCTGACCCGGTTCTCCCGCCCGCTCCGCTTGACCAGGACGATCCCCTGGGCCCTCAGCTTCCCTACCACCTGGGACACCGAGGAGGGGGAGACCCCGCTCCGCTTCGCGATGTCACTGTTGTGACCGGGACGTGCCATGAGCGCACGAAGCATCCGACTCCTGCAGCTTTCCCGGTCCTTCAACAGGTAACGGACGTTTGGCATCGGGACGCTCCCGACTCTCAATCGTGCCTTCCGAACGGAGCAGGAGACTCATCGTGGCACGCATTCTTGAGGTTGGAAAGCGACTCCGTTCACTCTGGGGAATCCCGGTCTGACTTCGCGGTCATCGACCGGTTTGTGTGGATTCGTCATCGCCTGTTAGCGATGTACACATCATTTTTTATCGGACATTACATAAACACGTTCCATCCGCTAGGTTCTCGATAAGATCGAGAAAACGGAGGGCCACGTGTCAGGTCGGATCACCGTCTCTGCCGCGGAGATCGCCCGGCTCGCCCGGGTGGAGCGGGCCGCCGTCAGCAACTGGCGCCGGCGGCACCGGGACTTCCCGAGTCCGAGCGCCGGCACCCCGTCCCGGCCGCTTTACGCGTTGACGGCGGTCGAGGAGTGGCTGAAGGCCAAGGGAAAGGTCCGGTTCATCCCGACGGTGGACCTCCTCTGGCAGGAACTCCGCGCCGAGGACCGCCGTCTTGTGGAAACCCTCGCCGACGTCGCCGTCCTGCTGTGTCTCGTCGACATGCGAATCTGGGACGAGCTCGCCGCGCTCCCCGACGACCGGCTCTGCGAGGAGCTCCCCGACGCGCTCGCCGCGTACACGGCGACCCACCGGATCCCCGGCGGCGTACCCTTTGCCGACGGGCTTTCCGTCGAGCGGATCCCGGTGTGGCGCTCCGTGGCCCGCCTCGCCGAGGAGTTCGGCTCGGAACGGCTCTTCGACGACCTCCACGACCGTTTCGTCGGCGCGCACGGCCGGACCGCGGGGACGACCTCGCTGGAGCTCGCCATCCTCGTCGCCTCCATGGTCCCCCCGGTGATCGACGGTCCGATCCTCGACCCGGCCTGCGGGACCGGCACCCTCCTCGGCGTGGTCGGCAACAAGCGGGGCCTCGGGTCCGCCGAGGCCGGGCAGGAGCTCGACCCGGCTTTCGCCCGTATCGCATGGTTCCGGGTGGTCTGGTGTGGCGTGGGCGGGGAGACCGTCCGGCAGGGGGACTCGCTCCGCGACGACCGGTTCGCCGAGACCACCGCGCAGGTGGTCGTCTGCGACCCGCCGACCGGCCACCGGGACTGGGGTTTCGCCGAACTCGCCTACGACTCCCGCTGGGAGTTCGGCCTGCCGTCCCGCACCGAGCCCGAGCTCGCCTGGCTCCAGCACTGCTACGCGCACCTGCGGCCCGGCGGCACGGCGATCGTGGTCATGCCGGTGGCGGTCGCCTCCCGCCGCTCCGGACGGCGGATCCGCGCCGAGATACTCCGGCGCGGCGCGCTACGGGAGATCGTCGCGCTCCCCCCGGGTCTCGGGGCGCACGGGCTCGGCCTGCACCTGTGGATCCTCGGCCGACCGGACTCCGGCGGCCAGACGCGGGTGCCCGGCGGTGTGCGGATGGTCGACGGGTCCCGCTTCGACCGGGCCCGGCTCCGGGAACTCGACGAGGACTGGTGGCACCGGCTGCGCAACGAGCCCGGCGTCACGGCCGAGATCCCCGTCGTCGACCTGCTCGACGACGACGTCGACCTCACCCCCTCCCGCCACGTGCACCGCGGCGGGCCGGACCTGGCGGGCGCCTACGAGGCCGCCGAGCGTGGCCTGGTCCCGACGCTGACCCGGCTCGCCCGGCGGACGCCGCCGACGCTGAACCGGGCCGCGGCGCCGGCCGACTGGCCCATGGTGTCGATCGCCGAGCTGATCCGGGCCGAGGCGGTCGTCCTCATCCCGGGCCGGGAGCTGGCGCGGGGCCAGGTCGTCCTCCGGCGGGGGGACATCCTCGTCCCCGCGCTCCACTCCGAGGAGCTCCCGGTCGTCGTCGGCGAACCGCGCCGCCACCGGCTCGGCCGCATGCCGTACGACCGGCATCTGCTCCGCTGCGACCCGGGGCTGTTCGACCCGCACTTCGTCGCCGGGTTCCTCCGCAGCGAGGTCAACACCCGTCAGGCGGTGAAGGGCTCCGGCGCCGGCCTCCGGTTCGACCCGCGCCGGGCGCTCATCCCCCGGTTGCCGCTCGCCGAGCAGCGGCGGTACGGGGCCGAGTTCCTGCGTCTCGCCGAGTTCGCCGACCGCCTCACCCAGGCCGCCCGCGCCGGGGCGGACCTGGTCCGCCTCGCCCACGACGCCCTCACCTCGGGCACCGTCACCCCGTCCCCCTGACCGAGGCCCGCCGCGTTCGGCCGTCCCCGGTGAGGAGCGCGCGCGCCGGTACGGCCTTCAGGCCGCTCGGACAGGGCCCACCGGGACGGCCGTATCGTCCGCTATGTCGTGGCCCGGGGAAAGGGATGGGGGATTGCCGGTGAAATCCGCAGATCCATGGGTGATTTCGCAATAGGTGGGTGATTTGTGTGGTTAGTGGCTCCAGCGGGTAGCGCGAGGAGTATGGCTGTCGATATCAACGACCCGCTTAAAGGACTGGACCCGTTTGACATTCACGACGCGGAGGCGGCGCGGATCGACCGGTTCCTCGGCACGCTGAACGAGGCGGCCTGGGACAGTCCGTCGCGATGCACGGACTGGTCGGTCCGGGACGTCCTCGCCCACCTGGCCGGTGAGGAGATCTACAACCACGCCGTCCTCGACGACGACCTCGAAGGCTTCATCGCCATGCTCCAGCGGGAGGGGGTGGGTGAGGACCTGCAGGAGTTCAACGAGTGGTGTGTACGGCGGATGCGGGGACTGCCGGTGGCGGAGGTGCTGGACGAGTGGCGGACCATGAACGGTGAGACCCGCCGCCGCATGCGTGAGCTTGGCGCGGACGGGATCGTGCAGACCTCCGCGGGTCCGTACCCGGTGGGTCTGCAGACGTTTCACTACGCCTCCGAGTACGCCATCCACGCGGACGACATCGGGGTTCCGATATCGGAGGAGGAGGCGGCGGACCGGACCATGTGGCGGGCGAAGCTCGCCCTGTTCGTCCTCGCCGAACGGGAATCCGACGCCCAGGTGGAGATCACCGAAGGGCAGACCTGGGTCCGGGCGCACTGCCAGAGCGCCCAGCTGTCCACCCTGGCCTTCGTTGAGGCCACCGCGGGCCGGCTTCCCGAGGACTATCCCTTGGACGTCAAGATCAAGGCCGCGGTCCGCTGCTTCGCCTGACCCGGGTCAGAAGTTCGAGGTGACGGCGGTGAGGACCTTGGTGAGGCTGCTCGCGTCGCCGGAGTCGTAGGCCTTGGCGTCGGTCGCCTCGGAGATCCGCCGGAGCACGTCCAGGTCGGCGTCCCGGCCGTAGGCGATCGAAAAGATCCGCACCTCCTTCTCACCGCCGCGCAGCCGTTTGAGCAGGGCGCCGACGTCGATGCCCGCGGCGTCCTCGTTCCGGCCGTCGGTCAGCAGCACCACGGAGTTGATCGCGTCCTCGCGGAGGTTCTCCCCGAGGTAGGCGTGGGCGGCGGCCGTGGTGTCGTAGAGCCCGGTGCCACCCCGGGCCGACAACGCCTTGAGCCGCTGTTTCAGCGTGTCCCGCCGGGTTCGCTCCCCGGTTCGCGCGGACATGGGGCCGATCGAGGTGATCTGCCGCCAGTCGACGGAGCCGCGCTGGTTGGTGGAGAACACCCAGAATCCGACCCGGTCGGCGTCGATGAACCGGCTGAACACCTCGTCCAGGGACTCCTTGGCGAACGCCAGCTTGGTTTTGCGGGTACGGGGGATGCCCTGGTTCATCGAGCCCGACACGTCCAGGACCACCAGGACGTTGGCCCGTTTGCGGAGCTTCTCCCAGTTGCGCAGGGCGGTGTCCAGGACGGCGGGGTCCGGCGCGGCGAGGGTCTGGGCCGGCTCGTCCGGCAGCAGGCCGTTCTCCCGGGTGATGAGCTCGGTCGGCCGGTTGCGGTGGTCCCGAAGGGCGTTCCGCCCGAACTCCCGCTGGGCGCTCTCGCCCCGCAGGAAGGTGAGGAACTTCGCGGCCACCTTCCGCCGGGTGGCGTCGGCCCAGGTGAAGGAGACGAACGGGTGGTCGGAGACGAGTGTGCCCTCCTTGGGGTAGATCGCCACCAGGGGGGTCTTCGGTTTGGGGAGCCGACCGGCCTGTTCGGGGTCCCCGGTGGGGTTGCCCTGGTTGTAGTGCCAGACGGAGAGCTCCTCCACGGTGACGGCCGAGACGTAGCTTGGCCCGCGGCCCTCCGCGTCGGCTCTGAGCAGGGCGGACAGGAAGGTCAGGGTGGTGTCGCCGTAGTGCACGATCGAGCTCTCCACCCCGCGGACGAACGACTGCGTCCGCGGGTCGTCCAGATCCTCCTTGGCCAGGTCGTGCGATCGCTGGGTCGCCGCGAAGTACGCGCCGATCGTGGCGTTCAGTCCGGACGTGGAAAAGTTGGGATTCGTCTTGCCGAGCCGGAACTTCCCCCACTCGGCGTGGCCGTGGCGGCCCCAGCCCAGCGGGTCCTGGGCGAGCTTGAGCACGTCGCTCCAGCCGATCTTCTTCTCCGGCCAGCCCAGCACCTCCGCCATCGGCTTGGGCATCGCGATGACCAGCGGGGAGTTCGCGATCGAGGGGTTCTCCTCCGGGATGACGTCCCCCTCGCCCCCCAGGCGGTGGCGGAGCAGGTTGACCCAGCCGGAGCTCGCGGGGGACCAGATGTCCGGCCGGGGGGAGCCGTCGGCGGTCTCGTTCCAGCCCCGGGCCAGCGCGCTCATCGCCTCGCCCGAGTTCTTCACCGCCACCTGGATCCGCACACACTCACGCGCGCCGAACTCCTCCGCGAACCGCCGCATCGGCCCGGCCTTCTCCGGGGAGGTGAGCAGGGTGAGCCGGGTGCCCTCCCTGGCGCAGGCCGCCGCGCGGTTGTTCGCGTACACGATGATCCCGGTCGCGACGGCGAGGCTGACGACGGAGAGGATCGCTCCGATGATCTTTGGACCGCGTTTGCGCCGCATCGCCGAGACGGGCGGGTCCGGCGGCGGCTGAAACGGATCCGGAGCGGCGTGCGTTGGAGGGCCATACACGTCTTCACCGTACTGTTCGCACCCTGGCACCCGGATAACCCTCGTATATCATTCCCGGTCCGTCCCGGGGTGGGTCCGGCCCAGTACCGTTCGGACTATGCATCCAGGAGCCATCGCGGCGGACGCTCCGGAACGACCGGCCGTGATCATGGCGGAGTCCGGCCGGGTGGTGACGTACCGGGAGCTGGACGAGGAGTCGAACCGGCTGGCACACCTGCTGTACGACCGGGGCCTGCGCCCCGGCGACCACATCGCCTTCATGCTGGAGAACCACCCGCTCTTCCTGGCGGTCGCCTGGGCGGCGCAGCGGAGCGGTCTGCGCTACACGGCGGTGAGCTCGCGGCTGCTCGCCGACGAACTCGCCTACATCGTCGGCGACTGCGAGGCGAAGGTCTTCATCTCCTCCGCGGCGCTGGCCGAGGCCGCGGTCTCGATCGAGCCGGTCACCCCCGGGGTGGAGCTCCGGCTGATGCTCGACGGCGTCGCGCCGGGGTTCTCCTCCTACGAGGAGAGCACGGCGGCCTGCCCGGCGACGCCGATCGAGCACGAGTGCGAGGGAGCGGACATGCTCTACTCCTCGGGGACCACCGGCCGCCCGAAAGGGGTCAGGCCCCTGGTCCCGGCCCGGGCGCTCGGCTCGCCGAGCACCCTGTTCGGCCTGATCACCCGGCTGTTCGCCCCGGATCGGGACTCGGTCTACCTGTCCCCGGGGCCGCTCTACCACGCGGCGCCGCTCCGCTACTGCATGAACTTCCTCCGGCTGGGGGCGACCGTGGTGGTGATGGAGCGGTTCGATCCGGAGCGGGCGCTCGCGCACATCGAGCGGTACGGCGTCACGCACAGCCAGTGGGTGCCGACGATGTTCGTCCGCATGCTCAAGCTCCCAACCAGCGTCCGTACAAAATATGATTTGTCGTCATTAAAGGTGGCCATTCATGCGGCCGCGCCCTGCCCCATCCCGGTCAAAAAGCGGATGATCGCCTGGTGGGGGCCGATCCTGCACGAGTACTACGCCGGCACCGAGGCGAACTGCTTCGTCTACGTGAACTCGGCGGACTGGCTCGCCCACCCCGGGACCGTCGGCCGCGCGATCGTCGGCGTCCCGCACATCCTCGACGAGGCGGGCGAGGACCTGCCGACCGGGGAACGCGGCACGGTGTACTTCGCCGAGGGCACCCCGTTCGAATACCACCGGGACCCGGAGAAGACGCGGTCCGTGCAGGACCCGAAAGGCAGAGGCTGGACCACCCTCGGCGACGTCGGATACCTCGACGCCGAAGGCTACCTCTACCTGACCGACCGCCGCTCGTTCACCATCATCCGGGGCGGCGTCAACGTCTACCCCCAGGAGGCGGAGAACGTGCTCGCCCTCCACCCCGAGGTCGCCGACGTCGCCGTGATCGGCGTCCCCGACGAGGAGATGGGGGAAGCCGTGAAGGCGATCGTTCAGCCCGCCTCGCCCGAAGACGCCGGCCCCGCCCTCGAAGCCGAGCTCATCGCCTACTGCCGGGCCCGGCTCGCCGCCTACAAATGCCCCAGCACGGTGGACTTCCGCGCCGAGCTTCCCCGCCACCCCACCGGCAAGCTCTACAAACGCCTCCTCAAAGCCGAGTACTGGCCCTGACCCGCCCGGGGGTCAGGCGTCGTGGCGGGCGGTGAGCCGTTCGGACTCCCAGAGGTCGCGGTAGTAGCCGGGCGCCGCGAGCAGGTCGTCGTGGGAGCCTCGCTGGACCACGCGTCCGGCGTCCAGAACCACGATCTCGTCCACGCGGTCCAGTCCGTGCAGCCGGTGGGTGACCATGAGGGTGGTACGGCCTTCGGTCGCGGTGAGCAGATCGTCCAGCAGCCGGTCGGCCGTCTCGGAGTCCAGGGCCTCGGTGGGTTCGTCGAGGACGACCACGGCGGGGTCGGCCAGCAGCACCCGGGCGAGCGCGAGCCGCTGACGCTGACCGCCCGACATGGTCGCGCCGTCGCCGCCCATCACCGTCTCCCAGCCGGTGCGCTCGACGAAGGGGAGCAGCCTGGCGCGGCGAACCGCCTCGGTCAGCTCCGCCTCGGTCGCCTCCGGCCCGGCCAGCCGGAGGTTGTCCCGGAGACTGGCGTGGAAGACATAGGCGTCCTGGGTGAGGCCGCGGATCCCGGCACGCACGTCGTCCCCGGAGAGTTCGGCGATGTCGACCCCGTTGATCCGGATGCTCCCGGACTCGGGATCGAGGAAACGCATGAGCGCGGCGAGCAGCGTGCTCTTGCCCGCTCCGCTCGGCCCGATCAGCGCCGTCCGCCGGCCGGGCGCCAGCCGGAGCGAGACCCCGTCCAGCGCGGGCGGGCCCTCCGGCCGGTGGCGCACCCGGATGTCGTCGATCTCCACGGTCAGCGGGGTCGGGGGCATCGCAGCCGGTCGCTCCGGCTCGCGCAGGGCCGGCGGGGTGGCCAGCACGCTCCGCAGGCGGCCGAGCGCGGTGCCGATCCCGGCGAACCGTTCACCCGCCGCGGCCAGCGGCAGCACCGGCTCGAAGGCGACGAGCGAGGTCAGCGCGAGCACCGCCGTCGCCACCTGCCCGACCCCGGCACCGATCGCGAGCAGGGCGACCCCGACGACCGTGAGGCCTTGGACGAGCATGGAGGCCGCGAGCCCGGCGCCGCTCACCCGGGCGGCCGAACGCTCCAGACGGCCCAGCCGCGCCCCCACCTCGGACGCGGCGGACAGGGCCCGCTCGCTCGCGCCGTACGCCATCAGGTCCGGGGCGCCGTGGATCAGGTCGGCGGACCGCTCCGCCAGCTCACCGCGGGCGGGGGCCAGCCGTACGGCCGCCCGCCGCGCGGCGGCCGCGGTGCTCAAGGGGACCAGGATCCCGGCGACGACCAAGCCGACGGTGAGCACGGCCCCGGCCGAGGGGAGCAGGGCGAGTGAGAGCACGACCGCGACGACCCCTGTCACCAGGGCGGCGAGGGCGGGCAGCAGCACGCGGACGAGCAGGTCCTGTACGGCGTCCGCGTCGCCGACCATCCGGCTCAGCACGTCCCCGCCGCGCCGGTCCGCACGCGCCGGGACGAGCGCGTCGTAGAGTCGGCCCCGTACCTCGCTCTGGGCGCGGAGCGCGACGTCGTGCCCGGTGAGCCGCTCACCGTAGCGGAAGATCCCCTTGGTGATCGCGAAGGCCCGTACGGCGACGATCGCGACGGTGAGCGCGGCGAGTTCGGGCTGCTGGGCGGCGCGGGCGATCAGCCAGGCGGCGGCGGCGATGAGCCCGAGCCCGGCCAGCTCGGCCGCGGCACCGGCGAGGGCGGCCCAGGTCAGGCGAGGCAGCAGCCCGCCCCTGACCAGCAGCTTGGCGATCTCCGTCGGCGCGGCGGCCATCACATGCTCCGCAGGAGTGGCGAGTCGGCCGGGCCGGGCGCCGCGGTGACGATCCGGCCCTGGTCGACCCGGACGATTCGGTCGGCGATCCCCAGGATGGCCGGGCGGTGGGCGACGATCAGGGACGTGCGGCCCCGGGTCAGTTTCCGGGCCGCGTCCACCACGGCGGCCTCGCTCCGGCCGTCCAGCCGGGCCGTGGGCTCGTCGAGCAGCAGGATCGGGGCGTCGCGCAGGAAGGCGCGGGCGAGCGCGATGCGCTGTCGCTGGCCGGCGGAGAGCCCCAGGCCGCGTTCACCGAGCTCGGTGTCGTAACCGTGGGGCAGCCGGGAGACGAACTCGTCGGCGTGGGCCGCCACGGCGGCCTCGCGCACCGCGTCCAGGGGGGCGTCGGGGGAGCCGAGGCGGATGTTCTCGGCGATCGTGGTGGCGAACAGGTGCGGGTTCTGCGGCACGAACGCCAGCTCCCGCCGCCAGCGGTCCTCCGCCAGGGCGGCCAGGTCCACCCCGTCGATCAGGATCCGGCCTTCGGCGGGCCGGGCGAAGCCGAGAAGGAGGTGGAGCAGGGTGCTCTTGCCCGCACCGCTCGGTCCGACCAGCGCGACGCACTCGCCCGGCTCGACGGCGAGGTGCACCTCGTCGAGGGCGGGCTCGGCACGGCCGGGGAAGCGCACGGTCACCGCCTCGAACCGGATGCGCCCGGGTTCGGGGGGGACGCCCGTGGCCGCGGATTCGCCGTACGCCCGGCCGATCCGGGGTGTGACGGCGGCCGCGGGTTGGCCGGAACCCGGTGCGGTGTCGCCGGGCTGCTCCCCGCCGGAGGACGGGGCGAGTGCGGCGAACGCCTGGTCGGCCGCCGCCACCCCTTCCATCGCCGCGTGGAACCGCAGGCCGAGCACGCGGAGCGGGACGTACGCCTCGGGGGCGAGGATCAGGACGAGGAGGGCGGTGTGCAGGTCGAGGGAACCGGCCAGGAGCCGCAGCCCGACGGGGACGGCGACCAGGGCGAGGGAGAGCGTCGCGACCAGCTCCAGCACGAGGGAGGAGAGGAAGGCGATGCGCAGGGTGGCCATGGTCGCGGACCGGTGGGCGTCCGCGACCGACCGGATGACCGTGGCCTGGTGGCGGGCCCGGCCGAACACCCGCAGCGTCGGCAGGCCCTGGACCACGTCGAGGAAGTGGCCGCCGAGGCGGGTGAGCGCGTGCCACTGCCGTTCGGTGGCGACCTTGGTCTGCCAGCCGACGAGCGCACCGAAGATCGGTATCAGCGGCAGGGTGAGCAGCACGATCACCGCGGTGGCGAGGTCGGCGACCGTCAGGCGGATCAGCACCGCGACCGGGATGACCGCCGCGACGGCCGCCTGGGGCAGGTATCCGGTGATGTAGGGGTCGAGGGAGTCCAGACCGCGTCCGGTAAGGGTGACGAGTTCGCCCGAGCGGCGGTCCGCGCCGCCTCCGGGGGCCTGCCGGTGCAGGTGGGCGAGGAGGCGGTTTCGCAGGGTGAGCTTGAGGGCCGTCGCGGTCCGGGCGGCGAAGACCCCCTGGATCCAGACGAGCCCGGCCCGTGACGCGATCACCGTGGCGAGGACTCCCGCCAGGGCGGCCCCCTGCACGATCAGGGGGGCACCCGAGAGGAGTCCGGCCAGGAGTTCGGCCTGGACGAGCACGAGCAGACCCGCCGCGACGGCGGCCAGCAGGCAGACGTACAGGTGCCTGCCCCGCGCCAGCCGTACCAGGTCCTTGTGCATGGCGTCAGAAGAACGAGGGGATGTCGGAGGGCTTGGAGAACGTGCGCCAGACCCACCACTGGGCGAAGGCCATCACCGGGATGATCGGCCCGAGGATCCAGGCCATGGCGGTCAGCGCCCCGCCGTCGGCGGTGTTGTCCAGCAGGGTTCCGGCGAATCCGGCGATCAGGACGATCGCCGGGACGGCCGCCGCGATCGCCGACACGGCGAGGGCGCCTGCCTTGCCTCCCCTGAGGCGCCAGGCGGCGAATCTCATGCCGTGCAGGGCGAAGAGCGCCATGATGATTCCAGCGTAGAGCACGGCAAGGGCGGTCACCGATCCGTGTATCAACGCCGAGACGAGTGTCCCCCAGGAGAGCGCGAGCCCGACGCTGCCGACGGTGAGCAACGTCTCACAGCCCCTGCGCCAGACGATCCAGTCCGCCCTGGCCCGGAACCAGAGTCCGGCGTCCCTGAGCACCCAGGAGAGCACCAGCAGCACCACGACGGTGTGGTTCTCGGTGATGACCGGCTCCTCCAGCCGGGGGAACGCCCCGAACAGGACGCCGGCCAAGCCGACCAGCCAGACCTCGCCCGCCAGGACGAACGGGGCGATCGCCGTGATGTGCTCGCCCCGTTCCGCCTTGGGGCGCCACGGCAGGGTCAGGCCGACGCCGATCGTGAAGCCCTCAAGGGCGAAGTAGCCGATGAGCAGGATCGCGAAGATCGCGAGCCACAAGAGTTCCATGGTCTGGCGTCTCCTTTACAGGGTGAGCGCGGGCGTGCCGGCGGAGGCGGAGGTGCCGGGTCCGCCGCGGGCGCCCAGGGGGACGTCGCCGGGCCCGCGTCGGGCGGCTCGGATGATGAGCGCGTAGTCGGCGAGGGCGAGCAGGCCGAGCACCGTGGTGAAGGCGATGAAGGAGAAGGTCACGCTCGCCGTTGAAACGTGGGCGACGCCGTCGGCGACGGTGAGCTTGTTGTAGACGAGCCACGGCTGCCGCCCGATCTCCCGGACCAGCCAGCCGAGGATCGAGGCGATGAAGGGGAGCGGAACGCACAGGATCAGCAGGCCCAGCAGGATCCGCCGTCTGGCGATCCAGCCTCGGATCAGCAGGGGGGGCAGGATCAAGAAGGAGATCACGGTCAGCAGGTTCCCCAGCGTCATCATGTTGGCCAGGTAGCCTTCGACGCCGTCTGTCTTGCCGGGTTGGGTGTCCCCCAGGACGCCGAACTGCGCGTAGCCGAAACCGACCGTGACCAGGGAGGCGAGGAAACCGGTCCAGACCGCCAGCCGCATCGAGCGGAGGAAGAACTCCTGCTCGGCCGTTCGCTTGATGAAGTGGTACGCGCAGACACCGATCATCACGAAGCTCGCGGTCCAGAGTCCGGCCCCGACGGTGTGGCCCAGCGCCATGCCGAGGTTGGGGTTGGTGACCAGGGCGCCGAAGTCGACGATCACCAGCTTGCCGCCGCGGAGTTCGGAGCCCACCGGGTTCTGCAGGAACGAGTTGGCCACCATGATCCAGAAGGCCGAGGCGTAGGCGGTCAGGGTGACGATCCAGATGCAGGCCAGGTGGGCCCACTTGGGCAGACGGTGCCAGCCGAAGATCCACAGACCGAGGAAGGTGGACTCCAGGAAGAAGGCTCCCAAGGTTTCGATGGCCAGGGGCGCGCCGAAGACGTCGCCGGCGTAGTGCGCCAGGCCGCTCCAGTGCAGCCCGAACTGGAACTCCTGCACCAGTCCGGTGAAGATGCCGAGCCCGTAGTTGATCACGTAGATCTGGCCCCAGAACCGGGTCATCCGCTCGTGGATCTCCCGCCCGGTGATCACCGCCCTGGTCTGCATCAAAGCGACCAGCGGGGCGAGGCCGAGGGTGAGCACCACGAACAGAAAATGCAAGCTTGTCGTCACCGCGAACTGGGCGCGGGCGAGGTCAAGCGCTTCCATCAAGCCACCTTAGGTATGTCTGCCTACATGTAAAGAGCCTACATGTCGGCGGCTCCGCTGTGCGGCTCGGGCATTTCCGAAGAAAACCCTTGAAACAGTGAGAATCTTGGTGAAAGCGGATGAGTAAGGGGCGGCGGGCTCAGGCCGGTGTCGACGGGAAGTCGTCCTGCCGAGGCGCCGGGCGGACGAGGTCGCGCAGGTCACCGGGGCTCGCGGGCCGGTCCCGCTTGCGGGGGCCCGGGGTGCCGGGTCCGCCGCAGGTGTCCGGGGCGAGGTCCCGGGTCCGCGCCCGAAAGGCTCAGCAGGTCGCGGTGCGGATGCCCGGCCCCGGGGTGACGATGAGGCAGCGGGTCGCGCTCCGGATCTGGAGCAGGCAGAGGACCAGGCTGACCAGCACGGCGAGCAGACCCGGCGGGTAGTGCGAGTACGCGGCGATCCTGTCCCCGCCGGCCATCATGAGCGCCACGCAGGCGATCACCACCGGCATCTGGATCAGGGTGAGAAGCCCGATGGCCCGGGTGATCCGCCGGGTCCGCCGGATGCGGCGGAGCCCCCGGCCGAAGGCGTACATCCCCATCGCCCCGAACACGCCGACGAGGAGCTGCGCCCCGTCCACGAACCGGGCCACCGGGGTGAACCACCACGGCGGGGTGGGCTGCGGCCCCGCGGGCGAGAAGTTCTGCCCGATCAGGGCCCACATCAGCACGGTGGCGGGGAGGGCGAGGAAGAGCAGGGCCGCGGTGCGCCGCCCCTGGCCGACGGCGAGCTCCTCCTGCAGCCCCGGCGCCACCTCGTCGAGCCGCCCGAAATCCTCGATCGCGTGGCGCTCCGCCCGGTCCCGGTCGAACCCCTTCGCCCGGTAGGCCTCGGCGGCGTCCTCCAGGCTGTCCCGGACCTCGGCGAGCAGATCGCGCCGGGCTCTGCCCGTACCCTTCAAAGTCCGGTCGAGCAGGTCGACGTAGTCGTCGATCCGATTCGGCTCCGTCACCCGCCCACCTCCTGCGATCGTCGATATAGTGCACAGCCTAGGCGGAACAAGGGCTCCAGGACCGCCGGGTGCTCCGATTTGTCCGGGGCAAGGTCGCGAGCCGCCATAGCGCCGTTCTGGACTTCGACATGTTGTGTCAAAGCCACCTCATATCCATTTATAAGGTCATTTAACTGACCTACGCTCCGGCCATGCGTCTACGAAATCGGGCGTTCTCCGCCCTGGTCACCGTCGGCCTGGTCGTCGCCGGTGTCGCAACCCTCACCTCCCTTCCGGCCTCGGCCGAACCCGGCGCCGTGGTGATCAGCCAGGTCTACGGGGGTGGCGGGAACGCGGGTGCGCCGCTCACCAACGACTACGTCGAACTGTTCAACCGGAGCACGGGCACCCTCTCCCTCGACGGCTGGTCGGTTCAGTACGCGAGCGCCACCGGAACCGGGAACTTCGCCGCCAATCCGGTGGCCGCGCTCTCCGGGTCGATCCCGCCCGGCGGCTACCACCTGGTTCAGCTCGCGGGCGGAGCGAGCGGTTCCCCGCCACCGGCCGCCGACTCCACCGGCGCCGCCAACCTGAGCGGCGGCGCGGGCAAGGTGGCCCTGGTCAGATCCGCGACCGGCCTGGCCTGCAACGGAGGATCGGCCGCGTGCTCGGCCGAGCAGCTCGCCCTGGTCGCCGACCTGGTGGGGTACGGCACCGCCAACTTCTTCGAAGGGAGCGGCGCCGCGCCGGCCCTCTCCGTCACCACCGCGGGCCTGCGCAAGGAGAACGGCTGCCTCGACACCGACCAGAACGCCACGGACCTGGAGTCGGGCGCGCCCGCACCGCGTAACTCGGCCTCCCCGGCGGCGCCCTGCGGCCCGGACAGCAGCCCCACCCCGACCCCGACGGTCACCCCCACCCCGACCCCGACGGTGACGCCCGAGCCCTGCGACGTCGCACCCACCCATGAGGTCGCCCAGGTGCAGGGGTCGGGGGCGTCGACCCCGATCCCCGGTCAGACGGTCCGGGTCGAGGGCGTGGTGACGGGTGACTTCCAGGAGACGACGCAGCTCAGCGGCTTCTACCTGCAGGACCCGACCCCGGACGCCGACCCCGCCACCTCCGACGGGCTGTTCGTGTTCGCCCGAGCCTCGATCAAGGACGTCAACGTCGGGGACCGGGTGCTGGTCACCGGACGCGCGGCCGAGTTCAACGGCCTGACCCAGGTGTCCTCGGTGACCGCCGTGGACGTCTGCGGAACCGGGACCGTCGCGCCGCGGCCGGTGAGCCTGCCGCTCGCCGAGGGCGCGAGCTTCGAGCCGCTGGAGGGCGTGCTGCTCCGCTTCCCCGAGCCGCTCGTCGCCACCGAGCACTTCAACCTCGGCCGTTTCGGCGAGGTCACCGTCTCCTCCGAGGGGCGGCTCTTCCATCCGACCGACCGCGCGGGCGGTTCGCAGGCGCTGAACAACCGTCGTAGCCTGCTCGTCGACGACGGCTCAAACGTGCAGAACCCCGCCCAGGTGCCGTACACCTCACCGCGCACGGTGCGTCTGGGCGACGCCGCGGTCGGGATCGAGGGCGTGCTCTCCTACGGCTTCAACCTGTACCGGCTCCAGCCGACCAAGCCGATCACCTTCCTGCGCACCAACCCGCGGATCCCGGTGCCCTTCCCGGTGATCGGCAACGTGAAGGTCGCGAGCTTCAACACCCTGAACTGGTTCACCACCGACAACCCGCCCGGCCGCGGCGCGAACAACCCGGCCGAGCGGACCCGCCAGCTCGACAAGCTCGTCTCGGCGATCAAGACGATCAACGCGGACGTGGTCGGGCTGATGGAGGTCGAGAACAACGGCCAGACGGCCCTGGACGCGCTGGTCGGCGCCCTCAACGCCCAGATGGGCGCGGGTACCTACGCCGCGCTGGCGCATCCCTTCCCGGGGACCGACGTGATCCAGGTCGGTGTCGTCTACAAGCCCGGCAAGGTACGGCCGGTGGGCGCCGCCGAATCCAGCGAGGATCCGGTGTTCAGCCGGCCGCCGCTGATCCAGAAGTTCGAGCGGACCGGCGGCAGCGAGCCGTTCACCATGATCGTCAACCACTTCAAGTCGAAGCGGTGCGACGGCGCCACCGGGCCCGAAGCCGACCAGGGAGACGGCCAGGCCTGCTGGAACCCGACCCGGATCCGGCAGTCGCAGGCCGTGCTGGATCTGATCGCGACCCGGAACCTGGTGAACCCGCTCGTCATCGGCGACCTGAACTCCTACGGCGAGGAGGACCCGATCGACACCCTGGAGGCGGCCGGTCTGGTCAGCGCGACCAAGCGCTTCGTCCCGGCCCCGCTCCGCTACACCTACACCTTCGAGGCCCAGTCCGGCGAGCTCGACCACGCCATGGTCGGCGGGACGCTGCGCAACCGTCTGACCAGCGCCGCCATCTGGCACATCAACGCCGACGAGGCCCGGATCCTCGACTACAACACCGAGTTCAACCCACCGTCCCTCTACGCCCCCGACGCCTACCGCTCCTCCGACCACGACCCCGTCGTCCTCGGCCTGACCCTGCTCCGCCGCTAACCGGCCCCCGCGGCGTCTCCGCCCCCAACGGAGACGCCGCATGGTCCGTTCCGGCCGTGTTCCAATCGGCACCCGGTGCCCTCAGGTCACAACAGCCGGTAAGGACTCAGTCACCTCGGGTCTCATTGACGCGGTTGCCGGCGGCATCGAAGCTGCACCAGATGGGGCGACTCTCGGTCAGGAGCCATGATGCGTGACGATCAGAGGTCGGCTGCGGCACAGATCCATGTGGCGGAGGCGGGCTCGCCAAAAAGACGGCCGATGTCCGGTTGGTGGCTGGAGTTCGAGCTCACCGGTCGTTGCCAGCTCACCTGCGCTCACTGCTACGCCGACTCAGGGCCCGGCGTCGGGCAGGGCTCCATGACCACCGGGGAATGGCGAAAGCTCATCGCTGAGACCGCAGCGCTTGGAGTCACCCGTGTTCAACTGATCGGAGGTGAGCCGACCGCGCACCCGGATTTCCCGGTCCTCCTAGCCGAAGCCGTTGAAGTCGGTTTGATGGTGGAGGTCTACAGCAATCTCATCGCGGTACGTGATCAGTGGTGGGATCTGTTCCGTCACCCGCTGGTCAGTCTCGCAACCAGTTACTACTCCGATGATCCGGCTGAGCATGCTCGCATCACCGGGAATCGGGCTGCCCACGCTCGAACGATGCGAAGCATCGTCAAGGCGGTTCGCCTGGGAATCCCGGTGCGGGCTGGGATTGTGGCGATTCTGGCTGGACAGCGGATTGAGCAGGCACAGACCCAGTTGCGAACGTTTGGGGTAACCGAGATCGTGGTCGACCGTGTGCGCCGGGTCGGCCGGGCGGCTTTCACTGTTCCGGACGTGTCACAGCTTTGCGGCCGGTGTGGGGAGCGCAAGGCGACCGTTGGCCCATCCGGAGATGTCTGGCCATGCGTGTTGTCCCGCTGGATGGTGGCGGGTAACGTACGCACGACTCCTTTGGAAGAGATCGTCGGCGGTGACCGGTGGCGTGTGCTGGTATCGCAGATTCCCCGTGTGCGTTCAGGCCCCAAGAGTGATCCCGAACTGTGTGATCCGGTCCGAGGCGACGGACGGGACTGCCACCCGTCAACCACACCTGCTTGCAACCCCAAATATGACGAACCCTTTGGTCCTCCGCCAAAACCACCGAGAAAATGAGCAGTATGGAGTGGGAAGCCCGAGCCGAGGCGTTGGCCGCCACCACGACGCCGCGTGGGTCGCAGTGGCGGGAGCCGGTTGCGAGCACGCCCCGGCATGGTTTTGTCCCCCGGTGGTGGGAGATCGCATCGGGTGACGGACTAGGGGTGTGGGAACTGCGCGACGGGGAGTCCGATCCCGAGCGGTGGCTGGAGGCGGCCTACAGCGATCTGACCCTGGTGACCAGGGTAGGACCCGCCCACGCCGATCACGCTAAGCCCGACGATCATCCGGATGGCCGGCCGACGTCGTCTTCGACGCTCCCGGGGCTGGTCGTGTCGATGCTGCGGCACGCGGAGATCTACGAGGGTGCCGACGTGCTGGACGTGGCCACCGGGTCCGGATACAGCGCGGCGTTGCTGGCCAAACGACTGGGCGACCGGCGGGTGACCAGCATCGACGTCGATCCGTACCTGGTGGAGGCCGCCGCAGGTCGGCTGGCCGACATCGGGCTGTATCCACGGGTGATGGCGGTGGACGCCACCGGTCCGATCCCGGGGGACTACGACAGGATCGTGTCGATGGTGTCGGTACGACCGATTCCGGCGAGCTGGCTGAGCACGCTTCGGCATGGCGGTCGGCTGGTCACGGTGATCACGGGCACCTGTCTGATCGTCACCGCGACCAAGGTGCGCAATCGGAGGTGGGCGGCGGTCGGACGGGTGGAGTGGGATCGGGCCATGTTCATGTCCACACGGTCCGGGCCGGACTATCCGCCGGGTGTGAGCGAGATGTTGGGCGAGATACGGGATCGGGCGGGTGAAAGCGTCTCGACAGGGCGGTATCCGCTGGTCCGCGTCTCGTGGAACTGGGAGTTGCCTTCGATGCTGGAGATACTCGCCCCAGGTGTCGAGCACGGCTTTCTGGAAGAAGCCGACGGAGTCCGTACGGCGCTCATGGCGCACGAGGACGGTTCCTGGGCGCGGGCGAGCGCTCGGGGGGACGAACCACCGGTGATCCATCAGGGCGGTCCGCGCCGGTTGTGGGACATTCTCGATGGCATTCGGCATACGTGGCTGGTCGAGGGGGCGCTCCCTCTGCACGGGGCACAGGTGCTGATCGCGCACGACGGCTCGATGGTCCTGAGCCGAGGCTCCTGGGAAGGTCGTATCGCGTAGCGTTGACCAGGTGAAACTTTCCCGCGGGTGGGGCGCGGTGATCGGGTAGGGTCGAATCATGCGACGTATTTCCCGGCCGCTCGGGGTCATTGCCACCGTTTCTCTGACCGCGCTCCTCCTCGCCGGGTGCAGCGAGATCCAAGAGGTCAACAACGCCGTGGACAAGGTCCAGGCGTGCGCCGAGGCCACCAGGATCGGGACCACCGTCGCCGGGAAGGTCGTCGGCTTGGCGAACGATCCGGCCGCGGTGGAGAAGGCGCTCAACGAGGCGTCGAACGATCTCAAGGCGGCTGCGGACAAGGCGGGGAACACCACGCTTCAGGAGGCCATCAACGGTCTGGCGGAGAGCTACCGGAATCTGAGCCTGGACAGCGTCAACAACGCCGTGGACTCGGCGCAGAAGGCCGTGACCGACACCACCAGGTATCTCGCGGACATCGCCAAGGCCTGCGGCTGACCGCTCGGCCGGACTCGGAGAGCAGGGTGTAGCAGGCCAGGTGGAGGGGGAGCCGCAGGCCGGGGCGGTCCGGGTCGACGCCCCGGGCGCGGATTCGCTCCGGGCCAAGCGCCGCGTCGCGGCGCACGCCGAGCCGGGCCGCGGTCCGGCGGCGCGACGAGCATGGCGCCCGGCACGGGCGCGTCGTGCGCGGAGAGCGGCTCGGTGAGCACAACGTAGGCGGAGCCGACCGGCTCGGGCCGGGGGAGCCCGGCAGACATCACGCGGTGGCCGGGCTCCGGTGCGGCCTGACGCGAGAAATCCATGCTCCAGGTGGAGCCCTCCGATCTTTCGGGTTGTTTGCTTCGACGAACTGATTCCGGTCGGCCCATCCCGCGAACGAGAAGAAGCCTTTCCGGCCGGACGGCGGCCGAAGGGGGAGGACACCTCGGATCACGTGAGCCCGCCAAGCGGGCGAGGGGATGGGCCGTCTCCACGGTGCCTGCAGGGGTCCTGTCGTCGCCCTGGGCGCGTCGGCCCGGGGCGGTGCGGTACTCCTGGGCTGTCGTCGCGTGTTATTGACAAATTGGTTTTTCAATAACAGGATCGCCCCATGAGCACCGAGCTGGACGTCCTCAACGAGGCCGAACGCCTGAGGGGCACGCTGACCCCGCTGCGCCGACGGCTTCTGGAGGAGCTCCGCGAACCCGCCTCGGCCACCGTCCTCGCCACCCGCCTCGGCGAGACCCGTCAGCGGGTCAACTACCACCTGCGTGAGCTGGAGAAAGGCGGCCTCGTCGAGCTGGTCGAGACCCGGCAGCGCCGAGGCCGGGTCGAACGGCTCGTCCGCGCCACCGCCCGCGCGGTCATCGTCGCGCCCGAGGTCGTCGGCGAGCTCGGGCCGGCCGGCCAGGACGCCTTCGCCGTGGACGCGCTGCTCGCCGCCTCGGCACGCACCTTCGGCGAGCTGGTGGAGCTGCGCGACCTCGCCGCCGAGGCGGGCAAACGCCTTCTCACCTTCACCGTCGAGACCGAGGTCGGGTTCGAGACACCCGCCGACGTCCAACGGTTCGCCACCAGACTCGCCGAACTCACGGCCGAACTGGTGGCCGAATTCGACTCACCCCAGGCGACCCGCCGCTACCGCGTCGTGACCGGTGGGCACCCCCGGAGACGGCAAACCCCCAAGGAGACCACCCATGAATGAGCAGAAGCCCTTCACCGTCACCCAGGAGATCAAGGCGTCCCTGTCCGTCGTCTGGGACGCGCTCACCGACCTCGACCAGGTGTCCGAGTGGTTCGGCTGGCACCATCCGGGGATCGGCGAGGAGGTCCGTTTCATCTTCGCCGACCACGCGCGGCCCGTCCCGCCCGACCGGATCGAGCTCGCCGCCGATCAGGAGATCACCCTTAAGGCGGCCGGGGGCAGGACGATCGTGCGGGTCACCATGGCGGGCTCCGCCGAGGGCGTCGGCTGGGACGAGGTCTACGACGGGCTGGAGGAAGGCTGGCGCGGCTTCTTCGAGCAGCTCCGCTTCCGGCTGGAGCGCCGGCCGGAGGGACGTCGCCGCACGGTCTTCCTCTCCGGCGAAGCGGCCTGGCCAGATGTTCGCGGCGTCCTCACCTGGGCCGGGATGGCCGAGCCCTGGCACGACAGCCGCCACGTGCTGATGGCCGTCGACGGCGAAGGGCACCTGGCCACCGTCTTCGGCACCAGGCGCCAGGACGACGAGGGGAGCGGGCCGATCACCCTCACCCTCACCGTGTACGACATGGACGAGCAGGCCTTCACCATCCACCGCGACGCCTGGGAGTCCCGCTGGCGCGCGATCGCCAAGAACCCCGAGGTCACCGTCTGAGCGATCCGGTACGGCCGCAACTCATCCGGACGGCCGGTTCGCGTGGGACGACAGACACGGGGCCGTTCCACCGTGGCGACGGCGGTCCGGCACGACAATCGCCGTTCCCGCTGTTTCTCAGGGCATTAAATATCATTTCGGATATATGGTACTTATATGATGAAACGCAAATTTCTGGTGTAGGGGAATTCGTCGCTCTATACTGAGCCTGACCTCCTTCGGGCATTCAATGAAACGGGGAATCGTCATAGCGCGACCTTGGGAGGCGGATCCGTCGGCGACACTTGCCCGGCGTCTGGGAAAGTCTCCGTTGGAGCTCGGAAACACGACCGGTGACGACGACTGCCCCGATATCTGGGAACTGGACAACGGGGATTTCGCGGTGGTCGGGCGGGATCTCACCGCCGCCTACACCGCGAGACTTCCCCAGGGCATGGCGATTTCCGCAGATGAGCGTCTTGTGGTCATCCCCCGGAGTACTCTCCTCTCCGCGAAGGCGGACATCCCCGGTGAGTGATCTCTTCGCCGGTCTTACCGGGGAACAACTGACACGCGATGCCTATGAGAGCGAGTTCCGCGAGCACTTCTGGCGGATCAACGACCACGGTTTCTGGAAACTCGAGCGACAGCAGTGGTTCAAGGAGCCGGGAAACGGGAGCTGGGAGGCGTTCGCGGCAGGTGACTGGCGGAGATCCATGGATATTCTCGCCGCTCAAGTCGATACGATAAAGGCTGATCGACAGAAGGTAATCGACCACGGGTTTGTCCCCCACCGGGTCCGCGTCGTGGAGCAGCCGGTCACCCCCTACCTGCACTGGGAGCTCGTCGTGCTGTGCATGCGGGCCAAGCACGGTGAGCGCATCCGCGTCGTGGGGGCGGAGGAGATACGGTCCCTCGACGCCGACGAGCAGGCGCCGGAGATCGTGGTCCTCGGGAACAGGGTGATGTACCGGGTCCTCTACGACGAGGACGGGGTCTCCGCCGGGGCGATCCGTTTCACCGACCAGGACCTGATCACGTGGTGGCGCGAGACCATCAGCGGCCTCTACGAGGTCGGCGAGGACCTGGACACCTTCTTCGAGCGCGAGA
Organism: Rhizohabitans arisaemae; assembly: GCF_025996515.1. Taxonomy (GTDB): domain Bacteria; phylum Actinomycetota; class Actinomycetes; order Streptosporangiales; family Streptosporangiaceae; genus Rhizohabitans; species Rhizohabitans arisaemae. The sequence continues at coordinate 417,664 of NZ_BLRH01000009.1, read as the reverse complement.
TAGCCCCCCTCGACCCTCCGATCGCCCAAGGGTAGACCCGCAGGCGCGCCACGATCCGGGAGGAGTACGCGAAGAGTGGACGGTCCGTCGTCCTCGACGGGCTCGCCATGTCGTGTCGTGAGCTCGGCGAGGTCGAGCGGGCGAGGACGGGATGGCTGGAGGCGATGGAGCTTCTGTCGGGTTTCGACGACGAGAAGGCGACGGTCATGTGCGGCCGCATCGCCGCCGCGGTGGCCGAGCTTGGGGAGGGGTAGGCCGCGGGTTCGCCCCGCAGTGGCGACGTATGGCTTACACGTCGACCAGGGCGCCGAACCCGGAGGGTTGGTCGGCCGCTGAATGCGCGAGCGCCGCGAAGGCGCGGTCCGGCGGGTCGTCCTTCAGGGAAGGCGAACGCGCCGACGGAGGATGAGTGGTTTCGATAACGGGGTTATGCCGCCGCGGCTGAAGGTCTATGGTGAGTACAGGCCCAAGAAGTGTGGCCTGAGGAATCCCCTGTGCGGGATCACGTCCGCCGGGCACGGCTCTCGTGCGTCCGGCGCTTCGCCCCTTTGCCAACCCACCGCCGGTCGTCGGATTCGCCACCGCCGGGTTGCGGGCATCATCCTTTGAGGTGCTTGTCGATGTACACACTGCTGGAAGACCGCGAGCTCACCGAAGACGAGAAGTTCGAGCTGCTGACCTGCTGCGATCGGGGCGGCGAGGAGTGGACTCGGATCCGCGCCGAGCTCATCGAGTCGTTCATCCCGCTCGTCCGCTTCGTCGCGAACCGCTTCGCCGGGCGGGGCGAGGGCATGGACGAGCTCGTCCAGGTCGGCAACGTCGGGCTGATCAAGGCCGTCGACCGCTTCGACCCCTCCCTCGGCAACGCGTTCGCCACGTTCGCCGTCCCCACCATCGCCGGTGAGCTCAAACGACATTTCCGCGACCGCACCTGGGCGGTTCGCCCGCCGCGCCGCCTTCAGGAGCTCCGCGGGGAACTGCGGATCGCCCGCGCCGAGCTCGCCCAGCGTCTCGGCCGCAGCCCCAAGGTCGCCGAGCTCGCCGAGGAGATGGGCTGCTCGGCGGAGGAGGTCCTGGAGACGATCGCCGCCGACGAGGCGCACGACACCTACTCCCTGGACCGCCCGCTCGACGACAACGAGGACTCCTCGCTCCTGGACACCCTCGGCCAGGAGGATCGCGAACTCGACCTGGTCGAGTTCCGCGAGTCGCTCAAGCCCGCGATGCGGCACCTGCCCGTCCGGGAGCGGCGCATCCTGCTGCTCAGGTTCTACGGCAACAAGACCCAGCAGGAGATCGCCGAGGAGATGGGCGTCTCCCAGATGCACGTCTCCCGGCTGCTCTCCCAGACCCTGCGCAGACTCCGCTCCGAACTCACCCGCGCGTGAGCCGGTCCTGCGCCCGGTACGGCGTGGGCGGCGCGCCCCGGCCACCGCGCGGTGGTCCGGTTCCGGTCCGGCCTGCGGGCCGGTTTCCCCACGCGTCCGGGAGGCCGGGCCTCCCGGCTTTCGCGACGGCGGGGCGTGCGAGGGTTCCACCGCGGCTCGGCGGGCGCCGCGGCGCCGTACGGGATGCCGATCCGGTACGGCCTGCGGCCGGTGCCCTCGGTGAGCGCGTGAATCGGGGGACACCCGGGCATCGGGTGGGCCCGGGGCCGGCTCCGGCGGGGTGGCGCCGCGGTGTGCCGTACGGGGTGCGCTGTTCCCGGTCGGTCAGCCGCCGGATCGGACCCGCAGGGCGAGCAGGGTGACGTCTTCGAGCAGGCGCCCGCCCGCGAACTGGTCGCGGTCGTCCTGAACAGCCTTGACGAGCGGCGCGGCGGCCAGCCCCAGCGATCGGGCGAGGACGTCCGGGAGCCGTGTGTCGCCGTACACCTCGCCGCTGTCGTCCCGGGACTCGATCAGGCCGTGGGAGCACAGGACGAGGGCGTCGCCGTCGGCCAGGGTGATGTCCTCGGCGGCCACCTCGGCGTCGGCGGAGACCCCGAGGGGGAGTCCGCCGCCGGAGCAGGGACGGACCCCGGTGTCCGCGCGGAGCAGCGCGGGGGGATGGTGACCGGCGCAGGCCATCCGCACCGAGGCCGAGCCGGGCGCCGGGCGGAGGAGGCCGGCGAGGACCGCGACGCCGCGTCCGGAGCCGGGGCCGGCCTCCAGGGCCTCGTTGACCCGCCGGAGGATCTCGGTGGGGCAGCCCTCCGAGAGGCTCAGCACCCGGACGGCGTGCCGGACCAGCGAGGCGATCTCCACCGCCTCCCCTCCCCGGCCGAGCACGTTCCCGAACACGAAACCCCAGCCGTCCCTGGCCGGGAAGATGTCGTAGAAGTCTCCGCCTACCAGGACGCCGTCGCCCGCCCGGAAGTCGTCGGCCAGGTCCAGTCCCGGGATCGCGGGCAGGGTGCGCGGCAGCATGCCCGCCTGCAGGGATCGGGCGCTCTCGGCGCGGCTGCGGAAGGTGCGCTCGGTGGTGAGCGCCCGGGCGATGTTCTCCCCGATGTCCTCCAGCAACCCCAGGTCGGCGAGGTTGAACGGGGTCCGCTGGCCGGTCCGCACCAGGGTGAGCACGCCGAGGGAGCCCGACTGCTCGCGGAGCGGGACACCGATCACGGAGCTGGCGTCGAGGAGCGGCAGGACGGGACGTTCGCCGTCGGCGACGCCGAGCATGGTGTCCTCGGCGGGGAGTTCGTGCAGGGCGGATCCGCCGCTCTCGGCGACCTCCCGCACCATCGGCGCGTCACCGGGGTCCAGCTGGGTGAGCCGCCGGACCAGGTCCGATACCGGCTGGTCCCGCGGCCCGACGACCACGGCGCGGCGCAGCACCCCGTCCCGGTGGACGTCGATCAGCACCCAGTCGGCGAGCGTACCGGCGAGCAGGCGGGCCGCCCGGCCGACGGCGACCGGCTCGTGCAGGCTCTCCTCGTCCAGCAGGAGCCGGGTCATCCGGGTCATCACGTCCAGCCGCCGCGCGGCCACGACCGCGAGCCCCTCCTCGTCGTCCTGGGCCTGGACCGGCGCGGTCCGGGCGGGCCCGGGTTCGGTGAGTGCCGCCGCGACCGCGATCATCGGATGGGGCTCGCCGGGGATGTTCACCATGGTGAGGGAGAGCCGTACCTCGCTGACGTGGGTGCCTTTGGCCAGGCGGCTGTCGAAGCGGACGGTCGTGGCGTCCCGCAGGACCTCCGAGAGCCGGGAGCGGAACGCGGCCCGTCGGGGGAGGTCGACGAAGAGGGCGAAGGGCTTGCCGGTGAGGTATCCGGCGGGCGTGCCGAGGATCGCGGCGGCCTCGGGGTTGACCCGCCGGACCGCGCCCTGGGCGTCGAGGAGGAAGGTCGGTACGGGCAGGGTGCGGAAGACCTGTTTGAGGAGCCGGTACTCCCGTTCCGCCGGGCTTCCGCGGCGGCGTCCCCGCTCGCCGGATCCGGGGCTCCGGGTCAGGCAGGCGCGGATGAGGTCTTCGGCCGCGGCGAGTTCGACGAGCGCCGCGTCGAGGACGCCGTCGATGTCTCCGGGATAGCTCGCCCGCGCCTGACGCAGGTCGGACACCCGGTCGCTCAGTGCGGTCAGCTCCGCTTCGAGGTCGGAGATGGCCATCCTTTCCGTCATCAGAGCGGTCCTTACCGGCACAGAGGCCACGATCGATCCGACGGTAGTTCAATTCGCATACGTTTAGCCAGTAGCTGAGTGGAGATGCGAGAGAGGCCACCGTGACGCCACCCAAGACGGACTGGCCAGTGTTCACCGAGAGACTCGCACGTGATCTTGCCGAGCTCGCCCGAGTGGGCGAGGCGTCGACGGAGCACGTCCTGCAGCGGATCAACGCCCTGGTGGTCCGGGACATCCCGGGCTGTTCCGGCGGGACCGTCCAGGTCTGGGAGAGTGAACTGATCACCCAGGTCGCCACCTCCCACAGTGAGCTCACGATGCTGCTGGACCGGGAACGGGCCCTCGGCCAAGGTGTCTCATTCGCGGCGCTCTCGTCAATGAACCAGGTGCTCGCCGAAGATCTCCTGCACGAGGAGCGCTGGCCCGGATACGCCCGCGCCGCGATCCGGTACGGCGTCCGCTCGGTGATGATGCTCCCCTTTCACGTGGGGTCGGCCGGGGACGACACCGTGGTCACCCTGGGGCTCTACGCGGCCCGCCCGCAGGCCTTCGGGGCCGCGGCCGGCGCGAACGCCTGGGCGATCCTGCTCGCCGAGCAGGTCCGGGTCGCGCTCCGCAACGCCCGTGACTACGACGTCGCGCTCGCCGAAGCCCTTCAGATGCAGGAGGCGCTGGCCAATCGCGCCGAGATCGACCAGGCCAAGGGCATCCTCATGCACGCCCGCGGGCTGGACGCCGAGTCCGCCTTCCAGGAGTTGCGGCGGGTCTCCCAGCACCATCAGATCAAGGTCTCCGACGTGGCGCGCAAACTCGTGCGCGAGCAGCGCAAGGATCCCCCGTAGCCCGGTCAGCCGTTCCGGCGGCGGGTCAACCGGGTCACCAGGGGCTGGACGAACCAGCACCAGGTGCCGATCATCGCGACGGCGAGACCCAGGCCGATCGCCCACCATTCGTTGGTGAGCACCCGCAGGACCATCATCGTCGCGGCCAGCATCGCCACGCCGAGCGACCCCGCGCCGAGGATGCTGTAGATGTTGGACCTGCGGAGCAGGAGCTCCTTGGCCTCCACCCCGCTCCGGAACAGCACCCGATGCTGGGCGGCGGGGCTGATGAGGCAGATGGAGGCCACGGCCGCGGAGAGGAGCGCGGTGAGCAGCAGCCCGTGCTGGTCCGCCCCGAGCCGGGGGAAACCCGGGGAGAACGGCACGATGAGCAGGAAGGCGAAGAGTACCTGGACCCCGGTGGTCGCCACCCGGAGGCCCGCGAGGAGTTCGCCGAGCTCACGGTCGATGCGCTGCTTGTGGGTCTCCCCGGGGTACTCCCCCGGGGTTTCCGATGAGTTCCGTCCCCCGTTGGGGCCCGGTCCGGCGGGCGGGGTCACCTGTCGCCGCTCGCCGGACGGTGCGCGGCGACCGCGGCCCCGGTCACGCGCTCGTAGACCTGTGCGGTCTCGGTCGCGACCCGGCTCCAGCAGAACCGGGAGCGGGCCCGGTCTGCTCCGCCGATGCCGTAGGCGGTCCGCAGCGTCGGGTCTTCCAGCAGTGCGACGGCGGCCTTGGCGAGGAGATCGGACCGGCGCGGCGGGACCAGGGTGCCGGTGACGCCGTCCACGACCGTGTCGACGTGCCCGCCGACGGAGGAGGCCAGCACCGGGACGCCGCAGGCCATCGCCTCGAGCGGGGTCAGTCCGAAGGACTCGTACCAGGGTACGGAGATCACCGCGTCGGCGGAGCGGATCAGGCTCGGGAGCGACCTGCGGCCGATCTGCCCGAGGAACCGGACCCGGTCGCCGACCCCGGCCCGGATCGCGATGCGGCGGAGCCGGGCCACCTCCGGGTGGTCGTCGAGGGGGACGCCGCCGGACGCCCCCACCACCAGCAGTTCGGCCTGGGGGATCCGGGTCAGCGCGACGATCGCGGTGTCCACGCCCTTGCGGGGGGTGAGGTCGGTGAAGCAGAGCAGCCGGGGTCGCGGGGGGCGGTCGGCACGCGGGCCCTCCGGGGTGAAGGCCGTCAGGTCGACTCCTCCGGGGACCACGCTCGCCCGCCGCCGCGGCATCCCCATCCGTACCAGCTCGAACACCTCTTCACTGCAGGTGGCGACGGTCGCGTCGGCGTTCCGGGCCAGCAGGGCCTCGACCTGTCGGCGCCCGGGTGGGCAGACCGAGTCGTCCTGGTGGTGCCGGCGCGCGGTGACCCCTAGGGAGTGGAAGGTCTGCACCAGGGGGACGCCCAGTCCCTTCGCGGCGGACAGGACGGCGAGGCCGCTCGTCCAGTGGTGCGCGTGGGCGACGTCCGGCGGGTCGTGCGCGAACTCCTCGGCGAGGCGTCCGCCGAACTCGGGGATCCACGGCGACAGCTCGTTTCCGGCGATCGGCTCGGCGGGACCGGCGGGGAGGCGGACGACGTGGGCGTCCCGGGTGAGGCGGGAACGGCGGGCGGGATCGGGTCGCTGGGCGCGGGTGTAGACGGTGACGCGGTGACCGAGCGCCGAGAGGTGCCGGGCGAGCGCGGCCACATGGGTGTGCTGCCCGCTCGAACCGGCCTCGCCTGCGGCGAGCGGGTCGGCGTTCTGGGACACCAAAGCGATCTTCATTGGGCACCTCGTCGAATCATGGGGGTGTCGAGCGAACAAGCGCCCAAGAAGACGGCCCAAGACGCACGGACACCCGTGGGGAGACACCGGCCGGGCCGGGTGGGCGTGCCTGCGTCTTAGACACTGCTATCAGTCCTTCACCCCCGTGCCGGTCTCTAAACATCTCCGGCGGGGCGGTACGCCGGCTCAGGGGTCCGCGAGGGCGGATTCCACGTCGTCGTAGACGGGGAGGCGTTCGATCAGGCCGGTGACCCAGAGTACTTTGGTGGAGCGGTACCGGGCTCCGGCGAGCGCCAGCCGGCCGTCCAGGGCGGCGAGCTGTTTCCAGTAGTGGAGGATGACGCCGAGGGCCCGGGAGTCCATGAAGGTCACTCCCGAGATCTCCAGGATGATCAGCGTGCCGTGCTCGCGGAGCACCTCCGCGAGATGTCGGTCGAGCCGGGTCGACGTCAGCGTGTCGAGCTCACCGGCCACGGTGACGACGGCTTGGCCGTTTCGGACCTCGGTCGACAGGACAAGACTCACCATACTCCGCTTCTCGTGCACACTTCCGTTATTCGGGCGGGGGCTTCAGATTTGTGTTCTATCAGGCACAGGGTTTGTCGAGAGCCGGTTCGCCGAGGGAATGCGTGCTTGAGACAGCCGGTTGACGACAGGGAACACGAGCGTAACTGTGAGGAGCCACGGTGGCCACCATTGAGATTACCGAGCAGAACTTCAACGAGTTCGCCGATGAAGGCATCGTCCTGCTGGACTTCTGGGCGGCGTGGTGCCCCCCGTGCCGTACCTTCGGCCCGGTCTTTGAGAAGGCCTCGGACAAGCACCGGGACATCAAGTTCGGGAAGATCGACACGGAGGCCCAGCAGGGACTCGCCTCGGGGTTCGACATCACCTCGATCCCGACCGTGATGGCCATCCGGGACGGGATCGTGGTCTTCCAGCAGCCCGGCGCCTTGCCGGCCAACGCCCTTGAGGACCTCATCTCCCAGGTTCGTGCCCTCGACATGGACGAGATCCGGCGTGAGCTGGCTCAGGAGCTGGCCGAGGGCGCGGGTAACTGATCGAGGCGAAAGGCCACCGCCGCGCCAGGGGGCGGCGGTGGCCTCACCGTGCCGGGCGGCCGGACCCGGGATCGCCCGGAGCACCTGCGAGCGGCCCGGATCGTGAGATCTTCCCGTCACGAAGGCCATGATGTGCCCTAGCCTGTAATGCTGTGAGAGCATACTCCTTGGATTCGTGGCGAGACCTGCCCGCGGCCCAGCAGCCCGAGTGGCCCGATCCCGCTGAGCTTGAGCGTGTCGTCAAGGAGCTCGCGGGGTTGCCGCCACTGGTCTTCGCCGGGGAGTGCGACCAGCTCAAGGCGAAGCTGGCCGAGGTGGCGCAGGGCAAGGCGTTCGTCCTCCAGGGCGGGGACTGCGCCGAGACCTTCGCGGGTGCGACCGCGGACGACGTGCGGAACAAGCTGAAGACGCTGCTGCAGATGGCGATCGTCCTCACCTACGCGGCGAGCGTGCCCGTGGTCAAGATCGGGCGGTTGGCCGGTCAGTTCGCCAAGCCGCGCTCCAGCTCCGTCGAGACCCGGGACGGTGTGACGCTTCCCGCCTACCGCGGCGACATGGTCAACGGCTTCGAGTTCACCGAGGCGTCCCGGGTTCCCGATCCGGTGCGGCTCCTGCGCGCGTACCACTCCGCGGCGGTGACGCTGAACCTCATCCGGGCCTTCACCCGCGGCGGATACGCCGACCTGAGGCAGGTTCACGCCTGGAACCAGGACTTCGTGGGCGAGAGTCCCGCGGGGCGCCGGTACGACCGGCTCGCCTCCGAGATCGACCGCGCGCTCTCCTTCATGCAGGCCTGCGGCGCCGACATGGACGAGTTCCACAGCGTCGAGCTCTACTCCTCGCACGAGGCGCTCATCCTCGACTACGATCGCGCCCTCACCCGGATCGACTCGCGCAGCGGGCTGCCGTACGACGTCTCCGCGCACTTCGTCTGGATCGGGGAGCGGACCCGCCAGCTCGACGGGGCGCACGTGGAGTTCTTCCGGCAGATCCGCAACCCCATCGGGGTGAAGCTGGGTCCGACCACCTCACCGCAGGACGCGCTCGCACTGATCGACAAGCTCGACCCCGATCGCGAGCCGGGACGGCTGACGTTCATCACCCGGATGGGCGCCGGGCGGATCCGCGACCACCTGCCCGGCCTGGTGGAGAAGGTCACCGCCTCGGGTGCCAAGGTCGCCTGGATCTGCGATCCGATGCACGGCAACACCTTCGAGGCGCCGAGCGGGCACAAGACCCGCCGCGTCGACGACGTGCTGGACGAGGTCGCGGGCTTCTTCGAGGTGCACCGGTCGCTCGGCACCCACCCCGGCGGCATCCACATCGAGTTCACCGGCGACGACGTCACCGAGTGCGTGGGCGGCGGCCACGAGATCGCCGAGGACGACCTGCACCAGCGGTACGAGACGGCCTGCGACCCGCGGCTCAACCGCAGCCAGTCGCTGGATCTGGCCTTCATCGTCGCCGAGATGTACAACCAGGTGCACTGAGCCGGTGCCGCGCCGGACCCCGGGACGGGGTCCGGCGCGGGTTCACGGCGAGGTCAGACCACCGCGCCGGAGTCCCGGCGGTCGACCGGCCGCTTGGACTTGCCTCCGGGCGGCATGGGCGGCGGAGCCTTGCTGTACTTCTCGAACTCCAAGGCGAGCGGGGTCGCGGTGAACATCGACGACCAGGTGCCGATGAGGATCCCGACGATGAGCGCGACGGCGAAGTCCGTGAGGGAGTCGCCGCCGAGCACCGCCAGCGCGGTGAGGATGAACAGCGCCCCGAGACCGGTGTTGATGGTTCGCGGCACGGTCTGCAGGATCGCGGAGTTCGCGATCGCCGGCAGCGGGTCGGCGCGGTTGGCCCCCCACATCTCCCGGATCCGGTCGAACACCACGACGGAGTCGTTGACCGAGTATCCGATGACGGTGAGGATCGCCGCCAGGAACACCCCGTCGACGGGTTTGCCCAGCCAGGCGAAGACACCGGTGACGATGAGCACGTCGTGGAACATGGCCAGGACGGCGCCGAGCGCGAGCGACCATCGGAACCGGACGGTCAGGTAGAGCAGCTGGGCCGCGAGCGCCACCGCGAGCGCGATGAGGGCGTTTCTTCGCAGCTCGTCGCCGAGACTCGGGCCGATGAGCTCGTCACGCTGCTTGACGACCTTCCCGCCTTCCGCGGCGAGGGCCTGCTCGATCCGGACGGCCTCGTCGTTGGTGAGCTGCCCGGTCCGGACGGAGATGTCGGACCCGTTGGAGGTCTGGACCACCGCCCGGGGGAACCCGGCGTCGGCGACCGCCTTCCGGGCGGTCTCCACGTCGAGCTGCTTGGAGGTCGCGTACTCGATGAGCCGACCGCCGGTGAACTCCACCCCGATGTCGAGTCCGCGGGCCCCGATCCCGGTCAGGGCGAGGATGACCGCGATCCCGGAGACCGCCAGCCACATCCGCCGTCGCTTCATGAGGTTGAAGTTCTTGCGGGTCAGCCACGCGCGCACCCGGCCGATGTCGGCGATGCCGGTGATCTGCGGCTTGTTTCCGACGGCCTTGCGGGACACCATGAACTCGGTGAACACCCGGGTGATCAGCATCGCCGAGACCAGGGAGGCGAGCACACCGATGATCAGGGTGACCCCGAAGCCCCGCACCGGCCCGGAGGCCAGGAAGAACAGCAGTCCCGCGGCGAGGATCGTGGTGATGTTGGAGTCGGCGATGGCGCTCCACGCGTTGCGGAATCCGCCGCGGAGCGCCTTGGTCAGGCTGCGGTTCCCGGCGTACTCCTCCCGGGCCCGTTCGAACACCAGGACGTTGGCGTCGACCGCCATACCGATGGCGAGGACGAATCCCGCCAGCCCCGGCAGGGTGAGCGTGGCGCCGATGGCCACGAGGGCGGCGTAGGAGATGAGCCCGTAGAAGCAGAGGGCGATGGCCGCCATGAGCCCGGAGAGCCGGTACACGATGATGATGAACAGGCCGGTGAGGACGACACCGATGATCGCGGCCTTGAAGCTCGCGTCGATGGCCTGGACACCGAGGGTCGGGCCGACGGTCCGCTGCTCGATGATCTCCACGGGTACGGGCAGGGCGCCGCCGGAGATGAGGGCGGCGAGCTCCTTGGACTCCTCGGCGGTGAAGTCGCCGGTGATCTGGGTGGAGCCGCCTACGATACCGACGTTGCAGTTGACATCCGGGTTGACCTGCGGCGATGAGATGATCTTGTTGTCCAGTACGATCGCGACCAGACGTTTTGGATCATTCATCGGGGCACAGGCGGCCGTCCCGGTCAGCTTCGACCAGGCCCGCTGTCCGGGGCCCTTGAAGTCGATGGTGACGACCCAGGCGTTCGTACCCGGCGTTTGATCGAGTCCGGCCGACGCGCCGCTGACCTGCTCACCGGTGATCGCGCTGGGGCCGAGCAGCAGCTTCTCGCCGTTCACGTCGGTGAACACCGTTTCACCCTTGCCGGGTTTGGTGGACTCGTCGGCGAAGGCGGTCACGGGATGAAAGGTGAGCTGGGCGGTCTTGCCGATGACCTCGGCGGCCTTCCGGGGATCCTGGAGCCCGGGAAGTTCCACGATGATCCGTTTCTCGCCCGAGCGGACCACAGACGGCTCGGCGACCCCGAGCGCGTCGACCCGCCGGGTGAGGACCTCCTTGGCACGGTCGGTGGATTCACCGTTCGCCTTGGTGGTGGGTGAGTCCCTGGTCTCCAAGACGATCTGGGTACCGCCTTTCAGGTCAAGCCCGAGGCGCGGTGCCGAGGTGAAGACGAAATAGAAAGATAGGCCGATGACGGCGAGCGTGAAGAACGCCCGCACCACTAGGGCGCGAGACATGGGTTATCCCTTCCAACAGGTGGGTTCCGATAGGGAGGTCAGAAACCTGTGTGGAGGGGAGGTGCACGGCCGCGCGGGCCGTCACGGGGTGGACTCGCCGGCGTCGCCAGGACGAGGCGGGTCAGGGAGGCGAAGTCGGGTGGGGCGGGGAGCGGTGGATTGGCTTCGGGGAGGAGGCCGGCGCCTTGGACGACGCCGGCTTCGGTCACGCCGAGGGCGGAGGCGGCGAGGTCCCAGAGCCGCAGGGCGAGCAGCCGGGCCCGGGAGTGGGTTCCGGCGGTCGGTCCGCCCGAGCCCTCCCCGGCCGCCGGGGTCTCCCCCGGGAGGGACCGGGCCGGCCGCACCGGGCGGGTGGGCGCGGCGGCACGCCACTCGGCATACGATTCGCTGTGCACGAGGGACGCGCCGCCCCCGGAGACCGGGGCGGGTACGGCGAACGCGACGCCGGGGATCGCGGTGAACCCGGCGAGGATCAGGGTGGTGACGAGTGCGCGCACCGTCGTCCGGGCACGCGCGAGCGCGGTCTGGGACTCGTGTCGCACGTTCACCCCCCGCGTTCTGTGACTGCGATCACGTTATAACACCCGGCCACGGACCGGCACATCGCCGATCCGCCACATACGCTTCGATCTCCTGGCTTTTGCCGGAAACTGACCGGTCCCGGGTGGGGATGGTGGCCGCCTCGCGGGTGGGCAGGCCCACAGGGGTACGGCTGGACGCGGGCCTGCTTCGCCTGTCGTACGGGCTGCGCCGGGTGATCCGGCGGACCGGAGCGCGATCGGTCCGCCGGCGGCCGTACCCGTGGTGCATCCGCCGCGGCCCGGGCGGGTGCGGATCAGCAGTCGACGAGTGCCGGGCTCTGGTTGAGGATCTGCGCGCGGGCGGTGGTGAACTCCCGGTAGGCGCCGACGGCGGCCGGGTCGAACACCGCGACGCGATGGCAGTTCTGGAAGGCCAGCCTGACCCCGAAGTGCCGCTCCAGGGCACCGCGCATGGCGTCACTGGCGAGGGCGCGCAGCAGTTGCCCGCGGGCCGCCTCGTCCGGCGGGGGAACCTGGTTGTCGGCGAACGCGGCGCCGGACTCGGCCCGTTCGGCGACCAGGCCGCTCACCAGCGACCAGGCGTAGGGAAGAGAGTCGCGGACGCAGTCCAGGAAGGCCTGGTCGTCGACCTCGCCGGTCCGCGCCTGCCGGAGAAGGTCGTCAGAGACGGTCAGAGACATGTCAGTGCTCCTTATCAGCTTGACTCCCGAAATATCGCTCTTGTGACGATATGTAGGGAGATTTTGTTAACCATCTGTCGATGCGGTCAGAGAGTGGTGGCCCCGGAGGTACACAGGTCGGCCGGGCCGAAGGTGAACTCCGGGTCGATCTGGGCCACCAGGTCCTCCCCGGTCGCCAGGTTGGCCCAGGCCCGCGCGTTGCGGATGTGGAACTCCACGGTCTGCCGGCCGAATCTCCCCCAGTCCTTGGGGCGCGCGTCCACCGCACTCCTGACGGTCTCCAGCGCCGACCGGTTGGTCGGCTCCAGGTCGTCCATGGTGAAGGCGCGGCCCTGCTCCATCGCGCGGACGGCGGGGGAGTGGTCGAGGTGGATCAGGAGGTCGTCGCCGACGTTCTCGCGGAGGAACGCGAGGTCTGTGGGGTTCTGCACCTTGTTCCCCACGACCGCGATGGCCACGTCGTAGTCGGCGGCGTACTCGGCGTACTGCCGGTAGACGCTCACCCCCTGGCGGGTCGGCTCGGCCACCAGGACGGTCAGGTCGAACCGGGTGAACAGTCCAGAGGCGAACGCGTCCGCCCCGGCCGTCATGTCCACCACGACGTACTCGCCGCCCTCGTCGACGAGATGGTTGAGGTAGATCTCCACGGCTCCGATCTTGGAGTGGTAGCAGGCGACCCCGAGGTCGGCCTCGCTGAACGGCCCGGTGACCATCAGCCGCACGCCCTCCGCGGTCGCGCGGGTGAAGCGCGTGTGGATCGGGTCGTCCCCGCACGGCCGTACCAGCCGCGACCCGCGGCCCGGGGGTGTCGTCTTCACCATGGCGGCGGCCGAGCTGATGCGGGGGTTGTCGCCGCGGAAGTACTCCTTGACGTCGGCGAGGTGGCCGCCCATCGGCGGCGGTGTCTCGCCTTCCAGCCCGAGGGTCATGCCGAGGTGCTGGTTGATGTCGGCGTCCACGGCCAGGACGGGCAGTCCCGCGCTCGCCAGATGGCGGGCGAACAACGCCGAGAGCGTCGTCTTCCCGCTCCCGCCTTTGCCGACGAATGCGACTCTCATCGCGCGCAACCCTCTCTCGAAATGAAAACGATTATCGTTCTGGCGACATGGTAGTGCCATAAGCGGCTCCCGCGTCCAGGAAACACACGGAATCGCCATACACAACGGGCATGACTCTGCCGGGTTATGGTCTGTCAAATCCCTGAAATCCAGGCAAGCCGGACATCCATTAAGGATTTACGCCGTGAATCGATCCTGGTTCAGGGAAGCCGGGAGGCCGGAAACGACCGGTCATCCGGCACCGGCACGCGGAGTCGCCGGGGCCGGACCGAGCCGACCGAGTCCGTACGGGCGTCGCCGCGGCCCGGGACGAAACCGGCGGCGCGGGTCAGCGACAGGGCCGGTAGGGGAGTTCGGGGATGTGCCGCCGCCACTCTGCGGCGCTGAGGTCCCCGTCCCGGTCGCAGAGCCCGGCGGCGACGGCCTCGGGGTTGACGGGGATCTCGTGCAGCGTCCCGTCCGGGGAGGAGACGAGCAGCGTGTCCCCGTGGAAGGCCACCGCGGGACGGGACTCCGTGGGCAACATGATCGGCGAGCCGACCGGCCGTACCCCGCGCGGATCCCAGAGCCGGACGACCTCGTCCCGCCCGGAGAGCGAGGCGATCAGCCCGCTCCGGGAGGCGACCAGGGCTCCGACCGCGCCGGAGCCGGTGTTCAACGGGGAGCCGACCTGCTCGCGCAGCCCCGGGTCCCAGAAGGCGAGGCGGCCCGAACCGTCCCCGGTCACGGCGCCCTCCGCGGTGAACAGGACCACCCCGCGGGCGCGTACGTCGGGACCCGGCCGCGCCACCGTACCGGAGGCCGTGTCGATCAGGGAGCCGTAGAAGCCGTCCCCCGCGTAGAGCCGGCGTCCGTCCCGGCCGAAGGCGAGGTAGGCCCCGCCGACCGCGGGGACGCTTCTGATCCAGGTGCGCGCCGCGACGTCCCACAGCTCGACCTCGGGGTAGTCGGCCTCCGGGTCGTGCACGCCGAACGCCACGATCCGTCCGTCGGGGGAGAAGGCCGTACCCGTCACCCTGGCCCCCGCGCGCCGCAGCCGGATCTCGCCGAGACGGGTGCCGGTGAGGACGTCCCAGAGCGTCGTCGTCGGGGATTCGGGGTGGGTGAGGGCGAGCGTGCGGCCGTCGGGGCCGAACACCGGATGGTACGGGCCGACGGCCCCGGCCCCGCGGTGGTCACGCGGCCGTCCGGCCACGATCGCGGCGCCCAGCGGCGCCCGGCGGGCGACGTCGAAGACCCGGACCCGCCAGCCGTGCTCCTGGTCGTCGGCGACCGCGAGGAGGCGTCCGTCCGGGCTGAACCGTCGCTCGCCGTCACCGGGACCGAGTGTGACGGGTCTGGTGTGGCGGGCGACGTCGAAGGTGTGCACGGCGCCGAACGCGCCGGTCACCCGGAGCAGCCGTCCGTCGGCCGAGACCCGGGGGGCGGTGATCGACCCCGAGGGGGAGAACGCGGCGCTCTTCAGATGGGTGGCGTCGCCGGCGCGCCACAGGTGGATCGAGCCGGTGGACTCCACGCCGGCCAGGAACCGCCCGTCGGAGCTGAACGTCACCCGCTCGGCGGACGGGGTCAGCGCCGCGGTCCGCTCGTCGCCGCCGTCGACGTCGAACAGCCGGACGCCCGACCTGCCGGAGAGGGCGAGCGACCGCCCGTCGGGGCTGAACGTCCCCGAGCCGGCCGTCGCGGGCAGCCACGGCGCGGGGATCCGCTTCCCCCGGCGCAGATCCCACAGCTCGACGCGCCGCACACCCAGCGGGGCCCGCCACGAGATCGGGACCACGGTGGAGTGCTCCTCGGTGACGAAGAGCTCGCGCGCGGCGCGCGGGATGACCAGCGCCAGCCGGCCGGAGCGGTCGACCGCCACCACCGGTTCGGTGAGCACCACCACGGCGCGGTGGACGTCCCAGGTCTGGACGGCGTGGCCGGCGTCGATGATGAGCAGGTCGCCGCCGGGGCCGAACTCCAGCCGGTCGTAGCCGCCGGAGTCCACCTTGGGGCCGAAGGCCGGGCCGGGGGGCGCGGTCTCGCCGACCCGCCACAGCTGGGTGCCGCCCGTGCTCGCCACCGCCACGGTACGGCCGTCGGGGCTCACGGCAAGGCCGCGGACCGCACGCTCACCCGTCCAGCGGACGCGGGCGGTCTCCCGGTCGGCCTCGACGTCGTGGATCCGCAGCGTGCCGGATTCCCCCTCCGCCGGTCCCGGGGTGAAGACGGCCAGCCGGGTGCCGTCGGCGTTGAGCGCCTGGACCGACCCCTCGGTGTGGTTCGGGTCGGTGAAGACGTCCGTCGCGGGGTCGATCACCGAGTCGATGAGCTGGTCCCTGGCCTCGGGGACGGGGGCGATCCGCCAGGCGGCGACGCTCAGCCGCCGGGCGGTGGCGGGGTCGGCGACGCGCACCGCGGCGACGCGGTGCGCGACCACCCGGGCCATCGCCTCGTCGAGCTTGGCGTTGGCGAAGTCGGTCTGGGAGAGGGCGATCCCCGCGGCCGTGGTGGCGAGGACCACCAGGACCGCCAGGACGCCGGAGACGACGACCCTCCGGCGGGACTCCCGCTTGGCCTGCGCGGTGCTCCGCCGGAGGAAGTCGCGTTCCAGCGGGGTGAGGTCGTCGTGGTGCCCGGGCAGGTCGAGGAGTCTGCCCACGACCTCCAGACGTGCTCCGCGGTACAGCGTCCCGGGGTCGTGACCGTGCCGTTCCCAGGCTTCGGCGGCCTGGGTGAGCTGGCGTTGCGCGGTGAGGCGGTCGCGGTCTTCGTCGACCCAGCGGCGGAGCCGGGGCCAGGAGGCGATGAGGGCTTCGTGGGCGAGTTCCACGGTGTCGTGGTGGAGGGTGAGGAGCCTGGCCCCGGCGAGCAGCTCGATGATGCGGGAAGTGTCGGCGTCCCGCCCGGGGTCGAGCTCCGTGCGGGAGGCGGGTCGGCGGGTGTCGCCGGCCGCTCCGCCGGGGGTGATCAGCCGGAGCAGGATGCGGCGGGCCGCCTTGGCCTGCTCCGGCGTGAGCCGGCCGTACAGGATCTCCGCGGTGTGGCTGATCGCCCCGTGCACCCGCCCGATGTCCCGGTAGGTCTCCAGGGTCAGCAGCCTGCCCCGGCGGCGGCGCCAGGTCTCCCGGAGCGCGTGCGACATGAGCGGGAGCGCCCCCGGCTCGTCGGCGACGTCGGCGATGATCTCGGCGGTGAGGGTCCGCTCCACGGTGAGGCCCTCGGCCATGGCCGGCCGCAGGATCGCGTCCCGGAGCTCCTCCCGGTCCATCGGCCCGACCAGCAGGTTGGCGTCGCGGAGCGCCTCGGCGAGCTTGCGGTGTTCCGCGCACCGCCCGTAGAAATCCGCGCGGACCGCGAGGACCACCCGGATCCCGCTTTCGGGGGTGAGGAGCAGGTCGATGAAACGGGTCCGCTCATCCTGATCCGGGCAGAGGGTGAACACCTCCTCGAACTGGTCGACGATGACCAGAGGGCCTGAGCCGGGCTCCGCGGGGTGGAACAGCTCCGCGTGGCGCATCGGATGTTCCCCAGGGGTGATCACCTCGATCCGTCCGGGGGACCCGCCGGGCCGCGCCTTGCCCAGTGCCGCGGTGAGGCCGGCCCGGAGCAGGGAGGACTTGCCGCTGCCGGACGGGCCGAACACCGCGGCGAACCGCCGGGCCGTCAGCAGCTCCAGCAGCTCGCCGACGAGCCGGTCCCGTCCGAAGAAGAGGTGGGCGTCCTGGACGCCGTAGGAGGACAGGCCCGGGTACGGGCCCGCGGCCCCCTCGTCCTCCGGGAACTCCTGGGCGAGCTCGCGCTTGGCCCGATGCCAGCGCTCCTCCCAGTCGGCGGGGTCGCCTCCGCACACCTGCACGTAGGCGAGGACGACCTCCAGCGAGGCAAGCCGCTCACCGCCGGCGGCCTGGGAGAGGGTGGTGATCGAATACCCCGCGCGCCGGGCCATCGCGCGGTAGGTCAGCCCATCGGCCTCCTGGCGGAGTTTGCGCAGCTCGTAGGCGAGACGCTGTACAGGTCCCTCGGCCGGATCCACCGGGCTCTCACGACGACCCACCGCTATGGTGCTCCACTCGCGACGACGAGATAGCGCTCTTAGAGGCCCACAACCTACTTAGGTCAAGAAATTTCCGCAATTCATGTTAGAAGACTGTCCAATCGCGATTTGTCCCACCCGACAGGGCCGGATCACCTAGCCGTCCCGTCGGGCCCGGCCCGGGAAGCCGGGGCGTCGCGGGGACGCCCCGGCGGGTTCCGATCAGCAGGAGATCTTTGCCACCGGGCCGGTCACGGAGAACCTCCTCTTCGGGCCCGACCCCTCCTTGATCCACCCATGGGCGGCGACGCGATAGAAGTCCGTGCCCGATGCGCAGGCGACACCCTGGGGCAGGCGCTTGACGAACGGAGCACTCGACACACGCATGGGGACCCGGTAGACCACCCTCCAGCGGCCGTTGTCCAGCCGCTCAAGCCTGGCCCCAAGCCTTCCGGTCCTGGAGCCCGGATAGGCGGCGCACTTGGCGACGACGGTGGCCTTGACCCTGTTGCCGCTCCGCCGCGGGGTCGGGACCTCGATCGAGCCGCCCCGGCACGGCAGGGGTTTCACGACGGCCGAAGCAGCGGCGGGAACGGCCACCGGGGCGGTCGTCGGCCGGGCCGCTTCCGCGGTGGCGGGGAAGGTGAGCAGGGTCCCGATGAGGGCGGTCGCGCCGGCGACGACGGAAAGAATCTTGATGGTCTGCATTGACGGCTCCTGAGACGGGGAGGTTGTCATGGGGCCGGGGGCGCCGCCAAGGAGCCCCCGGTTGTTCATGTCCGTGGCACCGCACCGGTTCCGGTGCGCACCGCGACGTCGATCAGCAGGAGATACGTGTTGCCGCTTGGACCTGGAAGGTTCGCGACGGGCCGCGTCCCTCCTTGATCGCCCCCTTGACGGTGGCGGTGTAGAGGTGCCTGCCGGGCTTGCATGCGGCCTGCACCGTGAAGGTCTTCCGGACCGGCCGTGACGTTACCCGAAACGGCAGCGTCGGGATCCCGATGCGAGGCTGGAGTCCGAAGCCGATGTGGCCGCTCCGGGGCCCGGGGTATGCGGCGCAGTAGACCGTGGCGGAGGCCTTGACGGTTCTTCCGATCTTTACGGGCGGGTTGATCCGGACGAAGCCGCCACGGCACGGGATGGGCTTCCGGACGGCGGGCGCCGCCGCCGCGGTTTCCGTCTGGGCCGGGCCCGTGGTGGCGGGCGCGCCGACGGCGGGAGAGATCGGCAGGGTCCCGGTGAGGGCGGTCGCGGTTACGAGGGTGGTGAGTATTCCGGCGATTCGCATGGACGCTTCCTAAGGTGGGGAGGTCTGGACGGGAGCCGGGGTGTCCGGGGAGCGCCCCGGGTGTTCACGGTTCGCGGGTCAGCAGCCGACCCGGCGGACGACGGTGACGTTGAAGGGCTTCGCGGGGCGGGACCCCTCCTTGATCACGCCGCCGACCACCACCCGGCGGACCTGCTTACCGGGGCGGCAGCGCTGCTTCGCGGTGAAGGTCTTGGTGAACGCCCTGTTCGTGATCTGGACGGGGGCCGGTGGGACGCCGATGCCGGCGCCGCGCAGGTCCACGCGGATCTGTCCGCTCCGCCGCCCCGGGTAGGCGTCGCAGTGGACGGTCACCGTGGTACGCAGGTCGGCCCCGGCACGCTGGAACGTGACCCGGGTGTAGCCGCCCTTGCACGGGATGGGCTTGGACACGACCACCGGGGGAGGGGAGGCGGTCCGCGCCTCGTCCGGGGCCGCGGCGGCGGCCGGGGCGGCGAGCAGGGCTCCGGCGAGAATCGAGATCGCGGCGGCGAGCTTGTATGTCGTCTTCATTCGATGGCGTCCTTCGGTCGTAGGTGGGCCGGCCCCGGGCCGAAGGGGGAGAGGAATCCACCGCCCGGGGCCGTTCGCCATCAGGTGTATCGACGGGGTGATTGTTTGGCAGCCCCCCTGTGACCAGGCAAACAAACAACGCCACGGGGGTTCCGCCGACGTGCCGGTCCGGGGTTCCGGGGCTGCGCCGATCACTCGCCGGGGGATCGGCGGCAGCTGCGCGGGGGCAGTTCGGGGATGTGGCGGCGCCACTCGGCGGCGGAGAGGTCGCCGTCTCGGGCGCAGATCCGGGCGGCTACGGTCTCGGGGTCGACGGGGATCTCGTGGAGCGTCCCGTCCGGGGAGGAGATCAGCAGCGTCTTTCCGTGGAACGCCACCGCGGGGCGGGACTCGGTGGGCAGCTTGATCGGCGAACCGACCGGCCGGCGCCCGTACGGGTCCCAGATCCGGACGATCTCCTCGCCGTTCGCGACGGAGGCGAGCAGGCCGCCGTCGGGGGAGGCGACCAGCGCGCTGATCGACTCCGCATGCGCGTTCAACGACGGACCCAGGGATTCGCGCAGGTCGGGGCTCCAGAAGGAGAGCCGGCCCGCGCTGTCCCCGGTCACCGCCCGGTCGCCGGCGAACAGCACCGTCCCTCCGGCGCGGACGTCGGGCCCGTTCGGCAGGACGCGCCGGGTCACGGTGTCCACCGACACCCCTTGGAACCCGTCGCCCGCGTACAGCCGCCGGCCGTCGGGGCTGAAGGTGAGGACGTCCCCGCTCACCCCGGTGACGGTTCCGGTCCACGTCCGGCTGGGGACGTGCCACAGTTCCACCTCGGGGTCGACCGCCTGCGGGGCGTAGACGCCCAGCGCGGCGGTGGCCCCGTCGGGGGAGAACGCCAGGGCCCGCACCCCGGCGGCGTTCCGCGCCCGCACGCGGATGTCGCCGATCCGGGTCCCCGTCGCGATGTCCCAGAGGGAGACCGTCGGGGAGCCGGGGTGGGTGAGCGCCAGCGTGCGGCCGTCGGGGCCGAACACGGGATGGTACGGGCCCTGCGCCGGGAGACCGGGTTCGCCGGGTGGCTCGCCCGCCGCCAAGGGGGGGCCGAGCTGTCTGCGGGTGGCGACGTCGAAGACGCGTACCCGCCACGCCTTTTCGCGGTCGTCGCCCACCGCCAGGAGGCGGCCGTCCGGGCTGAACCGTCGTTCGCCGTCGCCCGGCCCGAGCACCGTCGGCCGGAGGTGCGCGGAGACGTCGAACGTGTTGACGGCGCCGAACGCGCCGTTCACCCGGAGCAGCCGCCCGTCGCCGGAGATCCGGGGGACCGGTGTCGACCGGGTCGAGGCGAACGGAAGCGACGTGAGCAGGGTCGCGTCGTCGGCCCGCCACAGGTGGACCAGGCCGGTGGAGACGGCTCCGGCGACGAATCGGCCGTCCGGGCTGAACGTCACCCGTTCGGCGGGTGGGAGCATCGGGGGAGTGAGCTCGTCGCCGGTACTCGCGTCGAACACCCGGATCCCGGTCTTGGTGGACAGGGCGAGGCGCTTTCCGTCCGGGCTGAACGTGCCGACGGTCGCGGTCTTGGGCAGCCAGGACGCTCGGATCGACCGGCCCTTGCGCAGGTCCCACAACTCGACCCGCCGGGTGCGCGCCGGTCCCCGCCGGGTGAGGGATCCGGCGGCGACGTCCGCGTCGGCGACCAGGGAGTCGTGCGCGACCGAGGGGATGACCAGGGCCAGCCGTCCGTCCGGGCTGATCGCGGCGACCGGCTCGGCGAGCAACGGGATGCCGCGGCGGACGTCCCAGGTCTCGACCACGCCGCCGGCGGCGATGGTGAGCAGGTCCGGATTCAGACCGAACTCCACCCGTTCGTACTCGCCGGGCAGCACCTCGGGGCCGAAGGCGGGGCCGGTGGGCTCTTGTCCGCCGACGCGCCACAGCCGGGTGCCGGTCGGGCCGGCCACCGCCACCGTCGCGCCGTCCGGGCTCACGGCCAGGGCGCTCACCCCGTCCTCGTTCGTCCAGCTCAGCCGGGCGATCGAGCCGCCGCCGCCGAGGTCGTGGATCCGCAGGGCGCCGGGTTCGCCCCCCGACCCCGGGGTGTAGACGACGAGCCGGGTGCCGTCCGCGTTGAGGGTCTGCACCGATCCCACCGCGTTGTGGGGGTCGGTGAACACGTCCGTCGCGGGGTCGATCATCGAGTCGATGAGCTGGTCCCTGGCCTCGGGGACGGGGGCGATCCGCCAGGCGGCGACGCTCAGCCGCCGGGCCGCGGCGGGATCGACGGCGCGCAGCGTGGCGGCGCGGGTCGAGGCCAGCCGGGCCGTCGCCTCGTCGAGCCTGGACTCGGCGAGGTCGGTCTGGGAGAAGGCGACCACCGCGGCGGTGGTGGAGACGACCAGCAGGATCACCAGCACGACGGCGAAGAACAGCTTGATCCGGGCCTCGCGCCGGGCGAGCGCCGTGCTCCGGTGCAGAAAACGGCGCTCCAGCGGGGTGAGGTCGTCGCGGTGTTCCGGGAGGTCGAGGAGCCTGCCCACGACCTCCAGTCGCGCTCCGCGGTACAGGGCCCCGGGGTCGTGGTCGTGCCGTTCCCAGGTCTCGGCGGCCTGGGTGAGCTGGCGTTGGGCGTTCAGCCGGTCGCGGTCTTCGTCGACCCAGCGGCGGAGCCGGGGCCAGGAGGCGATGAGGGCCTCGTGGGCGAGTTCCACGGTGTCGTGGTGGAGGGTGAGGAGCCTGGCCCCGGCGAGCAGTTCGATGACCCGCGCGGTGTCGGCGTCCCGGAGCGGGTCGAGTTCGGCCCGGGAGGCGGGTCGGCGGGTGTCCTCGGCCCGACGGCCGGGCATGATCAGCCGGAGCAGGATCCGCCGGGCGGTCCTGGCCTGCGCCGGCGTCAGCCGGCCGTACAGGATCTCCGCGGTGTGGCTGATCGCCCCGTGCACCCGGCCGATGCTCTCGTACACGGCCAGCGTCAGCATCTTGCCCCGGCGGCGGCGCCAGGTCTCCCGGAGCGCGTGCGACATGAGCGGGAGCGCCCCCGGCTCGTCGGCGACGTCGGCGATGATCGCCGAGGCCAGGGTCCGCTCCACGATCACGCCTTCGGCCAGGGCGGGCCGCACGATCGCCTCGCGGAGCTCCTCCCGGTCCATCGGCCCGACCAGCAGGTTGGCGTCGCGGAGCGCCTCGGCGAGCTCGCGGTGTTCGGCGCACCGCCCGAAGAAGTCGGCCCGTACGGCCAGCACCACCCGGGTTCGCGACCGCGGGGTGAGCATCAGGTCGATGAACTCGGTCCGCTCGGCTTGGTCCCGGCAGAGCGTGAACACCTCTTCGAACTGGTCGACGAGGATCACGACGTCGGTGTCGGACCCGCCGGGCCGGAAGCGGTCGGCGTTGCCCATCGGGTGCTCACCGGGCGTGAGCACCCGGATCTCGTCACCCGACTCCCGGCGGAGCGCCGTGGTGAGCCCGGCCCGCAGCAGGGAGGACTTGCCGCTGCCGGACGGGCCGAACACCGCGGCGAACCGCTGCCGTTTCAGCAGATCCAGCAGGTCGGCGACGAGCCGTTCCCGCCCGAAGAACCGGTCGGCGTCGCCTGAGTCGTAGGAGGAGAGGCCGAGATACGGCGCCGCGGCCTCCGCCCCTTCGTCCAGGTCGTCCGCGAGCTCCCGGTCGGCCAGGTGCCAGCGTTCCTCCCATTCGGCGAGGTCCCCGCCGCACGCCTGCACGTAGGCGAGGACGACCGGGAGTGAGGCCAGGCGCTCACCCCCGGCGGCCTGGGAGAGGGTGGTGACCGAGTACCCCGCCCGCCGGGCCATCGCGCGGTAGGTCAGCCCACCGGCCTCCTGGCGGAGTTTGCGCAGCTCGTAGGCGAGGCGTTGCACAGGCCCCTCGGCCGGGTCCACCGGGCTTTCCAGACGACCCACCGCTTGGGTGCCCCTTCGCCGACGAGAGACAGCGACGCTCTAGAGGCCCACAAACCTACTCAGATCATGAAATGTATGCAATTAGGGTGGGGAAAACCTGCTCCGACCTCCCGGCGGATCGGGGGACGCGGTCAGCAGGTGATCCGCTTGAGCGGGCTCACCCGGGAGAACGGCCGCTTCGCCCCCGAACCCTCCTTGATCCATCCTTCGGCGCGGGTCCGGTACTGCGAGGAGCCGCGGGCACAGGTCACCCGGAGCGGGAAGGTCTTGGTGTAAGCGCCCGAACCGAGGGACTGGCTTCCCCTGGTCGTGGGGATCCAGGCACCTCCGACCCGCCGCTCCAGCGTGGCCTTGATGTACCCGGTCCGGGTCAGAAGGGAGCGGGCGCAGCGGGCGGTCACCGAGGATTTGACCGTGTTGCCACTCCGCTGAGGCACCTCGATGCGGAGCCAGCCGCCGGCGCACGGCAGGCTGAACTGGGCGGCGGGCCGGTACGGCGAGGACGCGGCGACGGTGGGAGCGGTCCCGGCGGCGCTCGCCGGGGTGGTGATCAGGATGCCCGCGAGCGCGGTGGCGACGGCGACGAGGGCCTTGGGGGTGTTCACAGTGGCTCCTGGGGCTGGGGTACCGGGTGGGCTCGGGCGGACGTCACGGGGGACGTCCCCGCCTGCCGTACGCCGTCAGGTCTACCGACCCGGGGATTGTTTGGCAGCCCGATTCGGCGCGCCAAACAAAACGACGGGCTCGGTACGCCGGACGCCGGCCACGCGAGGCCCGGTCCCCGGGCGGTGATCCGGGAACCTATCCGGGTCACGAGGGGTCGGCAACACCGTTCAGGTTTTCGCTCGGGGGCTGACCGGGTTCCTCCCCGGCACAGAGCGTGAACCCGTAGGCGCGGGCGAAGGCCCGCATCGCCTTCTCGTCCTGATCCGGGTCCAGCGACGCCGCCACGATACGGTCGACCTCGGCCTGATTCCGGGCCGCCAGCGCGGCCTTGGCCTGCCGCGCGTAGCCGTCGATCCGCGCGGCGAGCCTCCCGGCGGGCGCTATGAAGCCGGTCTTCACCCGCTCCGCGTCCGCGGGGGGCGGCTCGATGGCTTGGATCCGGCGTGCGGCGGTCCCCATCGCCGAGGCGGCGCGTTCCAGCTCCGTCACCTGGTCCGCCGCGGACTCGACCGGATGCCGCTCCGGGTCGGTCTCCTGCCCCGCCGCCGCGCAGACCGCCTCCACCTCGGCGATGTACCGCCGTTTGCCGGCCTCGGCGTCCCCGCAGCCGGCGAGCGTGCCGACGAGCACGGCCCCCGCCAGGACGCCGGACAGGACATGTCTCCCACGTGAGTTCATCGGCTTCCTCTCCTTGGATGTCGGGACGGCCGGTCCGCCGGGGCCGCGCGCCGGTCTGCCGGGTGGACTCGGCGACGGGGGCCGGGGTGCCGCGCCGGACACCCCGGCCCCCGTCGTCACGGGTTCCCGGTCAGCAGCTGATCCGGCGGTTGGGCACCGTACGCTTGAAGTCGCGCCTGCGGTCCTCGACGATCCATCCCTTGGTCTGGTTGCGGTAGAGCTGGTTGCCGCCCGAGCACCGCCACGTCGGCTGGAGGGTCACCGTGAAGCCGCGGGCTCTGACGCTGTACGACTTCCTGGCCTTGTTGCGCCAGATCCCGACCCCTCGGTACTGGTCCAGGTTGACCTCGATGTAACCGACCCTGCTCCACGGAACGGTGTCGCAGTGGGCGATGGTGGAGACCTTGATGGAGGAGCCGGACCGCCACGGGGAGGCCATTCGGACGTAGCCGCCGCGGCACGGGATGGACTGGGGGGCGGCCGCGGACGCGGACTCCGCCTTGGCGGGCGCCGCGGCGGTACTTGCGGCGGCCGGGCCGGCGAGCAGGGTCACGCCGGTGAGCATCGCGACGGTTGCCGCGGCGATTCGCTGGGTAGTCATCACTGATGGTCCCTTCTTCGTGAAGGTGGATTTCCGACCCGGACCGCGGGGGCCACCGCGGTCCGGGGTGCGCCATCAGGTCTATCGACCGCCCGATTGTTTGCCAGCCCCCCGATGAGCGGGCAAACAATAAAGATTCGCGACCGGCTCGCCCGGGTGCCTGGCATCGCCGCGGCCTTCACCGAACGTCCGTACGGCGCCCGCGACCAAGGCCCCGGGACGGCATGGGCCCGGCGACCGAAAGTCCGTACGGCCTGCGGACGGTTCGACGGTGACGGGGAGGCGCCACCCCCGCTGTATGCCGCGGGGGTGGCGCCGTGCTCATCCGGCGCCGGCCCTTGCCCCGATGGGGCCGGCGCCGGATGAGCCGCTTTCGGGTGGCGGGGGGTGGGTCGCGAGGGAGGTGTTCCACCCCCCGGTGTCGCCGGATCGGCGGTGGGTGGCTTCTCGGTTCCGCCGGAGAAGCGCTGCGGGTCACCCGGCCACGCGAAAGGCTGTGGCCGGGTGCCGCACCGGGGTGCGGATCGGGGGGAGAGACCGCGCGGCCCGGGCCGCGGGTGGGGTGCGAGGGCGCGGTGCCCCGTCCTCGGATCGGCGGTGGGTGGCTTCTCGGTTCCGCCGGAGAAGCGCTGCGGGTCACCCGGCCACGCGAAAGGCTGTGGCCGGGTGCCGCACCGGGGTGCGGATCGGAGGGGGAGGCCGCGCGGTCTCGTCCGGGAGGTGGGGCGGCCGACGGGTGGCCGCCCCACCCCCGTGTCATCAGGTCAGCAGGTCAGGCGCTTCTCGGACTTGTGGGAGAACTCCTTCGGCCCGGCCAGAC
The DNA here is from genome assembly GCF_025996515.1 of Rhizohabitans arisaemae. Lineage (GTDB taxonomy): Bacteria > Actinomycetota > Actinomycetes > Streptosporangiales > Streptosporangiaceae > Rhizohabitans > Rhizohabitans arisaemae. The sequence continues at coordinate 391,793 of NZ_BLRH01000009.1, read as the reverse complement.
CTTCCTTGACGTACCCCTCGGTGTGGTTGCGGTAGAGCTGGTTGCCGCCCGAGCACCTCCAGGACGGGGTGAGGGTCGTCCTGATCGCGGCGTTGCGGATGGAGATCTTCTCGTTCGCCTTGTTGCGCCAGATGCCGAGGCCTCGGTACTGGTCCAGCCGGACGTCGACGTACCCGATCCGGTTGAGCGGAGCGGTGTCGCTCGCGCAGACGATCGTGGAGGAGGTGAGGATGTGCGGACCGGACCGCCACGGCTTGCGCAAGGTGACCGAGCCGCCCCGGCAGGGCAGGGTGGCCGCGGCCGTGTACTCCTGCTCGGACGGCGCCTCGACGGCGGGAGCCGTCGGGTCGGCCGGGTTCGCGGCGTTCGCCGATCCGGCGAACACCGTCCCCGCGAGAACCGCCGCCGCGGTGAGCGCGACTGCCTTGGTGATGCTCTTCACTGATGGTCCCCTTCTCAGGAAGGTCGAAGCGTGCCCCGGGCCGGAGCGAAAGCGTCCCGCCGGGGCCTTGCGACACCAGGTTTAGTCACCGCGGGATTGTTTGGCAGGCCCTGCCCGGCGACCAAACAATTCGGAGATCCCCAGGTGGGGGATACGGCGCTTCGAGATGGGACCGAAAAGCGGTCGCCGGGATGCGGCGACGCCACAGCCCGGCGACCGGCTCGTGGGGCGGGTCAGTCCAGCGCGGTGACGTAGGCGCGGACGAACCAGGTGCGGACTCTGCCCCAGTGGAGGTGGCCCGCCAGGGCCTTGTCGTCCTGCCGCCCGAGAACGACGTGGAGGTGGGGCTTGCCGTCCACGATCTCGCCGGTTCCGGAGAGTTCGAACGGTTCGCTGTAGTCGGTGAGGGTCTCCTCGGTCGCGTCGTGGGCGGGCATGTTGGAGATGCAGCACTCGTCCACGGAGCCGATCAGGGAGACGACGGCGCCGTGGAGAATCCCCAGTTTCTTGACCTCGTGTTCCAGGGTTTCCACGACCTCTTGGCCCGGTCGCACCTCGATGACGAACACGAATGCCTCCTCAGTAAGGGGCTTGCCCCGCGAGTATTGTTCCGATCGTGCGGAGGTTTTCCCGGCACGGTTCCAGGCGGAGGGCCTGGCTCAGGGTCTCCTTGACCGATGAGCCGCTGGTCTGTTGAAGCTCTCCCAGCATGACCGCCGAACACCACCGCGCGGCCACGTCGCGCGGGTTATGTATTTCCTTGGCGAATCGCTGGACGGCGGTTTCCGCTTCTTCCGCGGAAAGGCCGAGTCCGCGCTTCCCGATCGAGATGACGACCGCCCCCGCGTCCTGCCGGTCGAGGGTGAGGACGCGGGCCGCGACCGCGGTGATGTACAGGTGCCGGGTGTCGGGGTCGCGGCGGAGGGCGGAGATGACGTCGTCCGCGTGGTCCTGCATGGGCAGTTTGGCGATGATGCCGGCGCTGTTGACCCGGAGCAGGGCGCTCGACCCTTCCCCCATCCACCGGGTCAGGTAGCGGACGGACGCCTTGTCCCTGGCGGCGAGGCCCCCGATGGCGAGGTCCATGTGGTGGCTCGTCTGCAGCTCGGTGAGCGGCCCCGGGTCGCCGGCGACGACGCCGCCGAAGATGCCCCGGGCCGTTTCGATCTCCGTCGGGGTCGGAACGAGAAGTGCGGTGGCGCTCAGTGTGAGGAAATCTCGGCGTCTCACGTAACGAAACCCAAGCTGATCATCGGTCTGCACTCCGAAAAGCGTGCGAAGAGCGGCCCGGTAGTCCTTACCGGGCCAGGTGATTTGACCACGTTCTAACCGAGATAGGTAGTGAGCGTCAAAAGGTGGCTTATACCCGGTCGCGGCATAAACGAGCTCGCGAACCTGGAGTGCGACCTGATCCTGCGTCCACTGGTGATGATCTCTGAGCAGGCGCAACCGATCATTGACCATGGTCCGACCATTTCGAGGGGAAGTCAGAATCCGACCAATACAGGCTAGGCATTTGCCCAGCGATTTGCCCAGTCTTCTGGTCTTACATCGGATTGCTTCCTCCTCCAAGCTTTTTGCCATGAAGATGGGACAGACGATGTCGGCACCGATGGAAGAGGCGCAGGTCAGCCCCCATATCGCGGAGCGGCATCACCGGGAGCTCACCGTGGTCAGGGATCTGCTCCGCCTCCGCGGTTACCATTGCGTGATCTCTCATCTCATCCGGATGAAGCTGTACGAAAACCGGGTGGAACCGGCCACCTGGCACGTGCCGGAGCTCGCCGTCTTCCAGGCCAGGGCCAAGGTCGCCTCGGTCACCGTGGGGCGCCGCTCGGGCTCCTGCTATCTGGTGAACGTGCCGGGCGTCGGCATAGAGCTGCAGATGTGCAAGATCAATCAACCGTCGCGCGTGGTCGACATGGTGGCCTCCGCCGAGCCGATTCCGGCCTGAGGCCGTACCGGATGCCCGGACGTGCCGTGCGGCGGGATGCCCAGGACATCGCGGCGCGCGGCCGGGCCTCGGAGTCGCCGCGGGGCGGGGGGCCGCCGTCGCGGCGGCGATGAGTCCGAGGTCGCCTTCTTGATCGCGTGGGGTCGTCCGGCCGGTGGGGGCCGGTGCCCCACGCGATCAAGTCGCGTCTTGCGGAAACTTTCTGCAAGGGTTTCCACCAGGGTCGTCTGCCTGTTATGTTCCCCGTGGCGATTTCTAAGCAGACAAATCACGATTTTTCATGTGATCGGGGGACTAGTGTGACGGAGCTCATCCAGGCCGCCCTGCCTGCGAGCGGATCGGCGGAGGCTCCCGCCACAACTCAGGCCCCCGAGACGGAGCGGACCACCCCGTGGTGGCGTGACGCCGTCATCTACCAGGTGTACATCCGCAGTTTCGCCGACGGCGACGGGGACGGGCTCGGCGACCTGCACGGTGTCCGCAGCCGGCTCGGGTACCTCGCCGACCTCGGCGTCGACGCCGTCTGGATCACCCCGTTCTACCCCTCGCCCATGGCCGACGGCGGCTACGACGTCGCCGACTACCGGGACGTGGACCCCCGCTTCGGGACGCTCGGCGACGCGGCCGCGTTGATCGGCGACGCGCACCGCGCCGGGCTCCGGGTCATCGTGGACGTCGTGCCCAACCACACCTCCCACCGGCACACCTGGTTCGAGCAGGCGGTACGGGCGCGGCCCGGCGGCGCCGAACGCGACCGCTACATCTTCCGGCCCGGCGTCGGCGACGCCCCGCCCAACGACTGGGAGTCGGTCTTCGGCGGGCCCGCCTGGACCCGGGCCGGCGACGGGGAGTGGTACCTGCATCTGTTCGCCCCCGAGCAGCCCGACCTGAACTGGGAACACCCCGAGGTCCACGCCGAGTTCGACGACGTCCTGCGCTTCTGGCTGGACCTCGGGGTGGACGGCTTCCGGATCGACGTGGCGCACGGCATGGTCAAGGCGGCCGGGCTGCCCGACGTCGGACACCGGGACCAGGTCAGGATGCTGGCGCACACCGTCCTGCCCTACTTCGACCAGGACGGGGTGCACGAGATCCATCGCCGCTGGCGGACCCTGCTCGACTCCTACCCGGGGGAGCGGATCGGGGTGGCCGAGGCCTGGGCGCCCACCCCCGAACGGCTCGCCCGGTACGTCCGTCCGGACGAACTCCACCAGGCGTTCAACTTCCACTATCTGTCCGCCGAGTGGGACGCCCGCGCACTCCGCGAGGTCGTCGACGACTCCCTGGCCACCGCCGCCTCGGTGGGGGCGCCCACCACCTGGGTGCTCTCCAACCACGACGTCAAACGCCATGTGACCAGGTACGGCGACGGTGAGGTGGGCCTGCGCCGGGCCAGGGCGGCCGCGCTGCTCACCCTGGCGCTCCCCGGCTCGGTCTACCTCTACCAGGGGGAGGAGCTGGGCCTGCCCGAGGTGCTGGACCTGCCCGAGGAGGTGCTTGACGACCCCCAGCGGTTCCGTGAGCCCGGGGGCGGGCGGGACGGCTGCCGGGTACCGATCCCCTGGTCGGCGCAGGGCCCCGGTTTCGGGTTCTCGCCGCCCGGGTCGCGGGCGCCCTGGCTCCCCATTCCCGCGGGCTGGGGTCCGCTGAGCGTGGAGTCCCAGCAGGCCGACCCCGATTCGACGCTCGCCCTGCACCGCGCCGCGCTCGCGATCCGCGCCGGGCATCCGGCCCTCGGCGACGGGACGCTGCGCTGGCACGCCTCACCCGAGCACACCCTGGTCTTCTCCCGGGAGCCGGGCTTTTGGTGCACGGTCAACACCGGCGCGGAACCGGTCGAGCTCACCGTCCCCGGCCGGCTGCTGCTGGCGAGCGCGCCCCCGGCCGCAGGCGACGGTTCGGTGCTGCTGCCGCCGGACTCCGCCGCGTGGTGGGCGGCCGGATAGCCTGTGGCCGTGGGTTCCGCTCGTCTCTCCGACATCGCCGCGCGGGCCGGGGTCAGCGAGGCCACGGTGAGCCGCGTCCTCAACGGCAAGTCCTCGGTCGCCGACGCCACCCGCCGGGCCGTGCTCGACGCCGTGGACGGTCTCGGCTACGCACGGCCTTCGCGGCTCCGTCGGCGGGCGCACGGGCTGATCGGCCTGATCATCCCCGAGTTGGACAATCCGATCTTCCCGGTCTTCGCCCAGGCGATCGAGCGGGCGCTCGTCCCGCACCGGTGCACGCCGCTGCTGTGCACCCAGACTCCCGGCGGCGCCTCCGAGGACGCCTGCGTCGAGATGCTGGTGGAGCAGGGGGTGAGCGGGATCGTCGTCGTCTCGGGACGGCACGCGGACGTCACGGCCGACGCCTCGGGCTACGCCCGGCTCGTCGGCAGGGGTGTGCCGCTCGTCCTGCTCGACGGCTGCGCCCCGGCCGTCGGCGCGCCGTGCCTGTCGACCGACGACAGGCTCGCCGCCCGGCAGGCGGTGACCCATCTGGTGGAGCTCGGCCATGAGCGGATCGGGTTCGCCGCCGGGCCGGAGCGGTTCGTCCCCGTGATCAGAAAGGGCGAGGGGTTCCGGCGGGCCACGGCGGAGCTGCTGGGGTCGGCCGGCCCGGTCCGCCACTCCCTGTTCACCGTGGAGGGCGGCCGGCAGGCGGCGGGCGCCCTGCTCGACCTCGGCTGCACCGGGATCGTGTGCGCGAGCGACCTGATGGCCCTCGGCGCGATCGCCGCGGTACGGGATCGCGGCCTGGTCGTACCCGGGGACGTCTCGGTCGTCGGCTTCGACGACTCACCGCTGGTCGCCTTCGTCGATCCCCCGCTCACCACGGTCCGCAAGCCGGTACGGGCGATGGCCCGGGCCGTGGCCGACACCCTGGTGGGCCTGATCGGCGGCGAGCCGATGCGCCACGGCGAACTGCTCTTCCAGCCGGAACTGATCGTCCGCTCCTCGACGGCCGCGGCCCCGGACGGACGCGGCGGGACGTCGTTCGGCGCTTGACGGGCCCTTCCGGGCGGGGGAGGGCCACCCCCGGGTACCGGGAGTGGCCCTTGATCAGCCGACTAGCGGCCTTGGATGGCCTTGACGTTGTTGCCGAAGGTCCAGTTCCGTGACCCGTCCCAGTTGATGGACCAGGTCATCAGACCCTTGAGCTGGCCGCTGAAGCTGTTCCACGCCTGGGTCACCTGGGGCGGCGGCATGTAGCCGCCCCCGGCGCCGGGCTGGGCGGGCAGACCCGGGACCTGCTTGTCATAGGGAACCCGGATCGTGGTGCCCTGGATGACCAGGCCGTTGTTGAGGCACGTGGTCTGGGCGACGAAGCCCTGCACCGTGCCCGCCTGGTAGGTGTCGCCGGTGCAGCCGTACATGCTGCCGTTGTAGTACTGCATGTTCAGCCACCACAGCCGCCCGTTGTCGGCGTACTTCTTGATGATCGGGAGATAGGCGCCCCAGATCGAGCCGTAGACGATGCTGCCGCCGGTGACGTACGCCGTCTCCGGGGCCATGGTGAGGCCGAAGCCGGCGGGCATCTGGGCGAGCACGCCGTCGATGATCCGGATCAGGTTGGCCTGGGACGGCGACAGCTGGTTGATGTTCCCGCTGCCGGTGAGCCCGGTCTCGATGTCGATGTCGATGCCGTCGAAGTTGTACCGCTTGAGGATCGGGACGACGGTGGCGACGAAGCGGTCGGCGACGGCGCTGGAGCTGAGGTCGATCCCGGCGGTGGCCCCGCCGATGGACATCAGGATCGTCAGGCCGGCCGCCTTGGCCTCGCACATCTCGGCCGGGGTGGCGACCTTGACGGTTCTGTCCATGCCGTCCTCCCACAGCACGGTGCCGTCGGAGAGGATGACGGGGAACGCCGCGTTGATCACGTTGTAGCCGTGGTCCCGGATTCGCCGGTCGGTGATCGGGGTCCAGCCGAACGGCGGGTGCACCCCGTTCGAGGCGCCGTCCCAGTTCTCCCAGTAGCCGTGCAGGACCTTACCCGCCGGCCGTGGCTTCAGGGGGCAGGTCGCCTCGGTCGGGGACGGCGAGGGGGAGACCGTGTCGGTGATCGTGGGGTCGGGGTCGGGCGGGGTGCCGGGGCCGTCGAAGTTGACGTCGTCGGCGTGGTAGGTGCCCTGCCCGTACCAGCCGTGCAGGTAGACCTCGGCCCTGGTCTGGCTCGCCGAGGTGGTGAAGTTGACGGTGAGCTGGGAGTACGCCGACGTGGAGGTGGTCCAGCGGAACGCGCCGCCGGTCACGCCGAGGTGGACGTAGCTCCCGCGGACCCAGGCGGTCAGCGTGTAGTTGCTGTTCGGCTGCACGGCCACCGACTGGACGCACTTGGCGGTGTCGGAGCCGCTCGTCGCTCCGGCGAGCGCCCTGGTGCCGGAGCGGACGGGGGTGGAGACCACCGAGCCCAGCCCGCCCGAGCAGGTCCAGGGGGAGAGCACCCCGGTCTCGAATCCGGGGTTGGCCAGGAGGTTGGCCGCGTGGGCCGAGGATTGGGCGATCAGTACGCCGAAGGTCGCCAGCAGTAACGCGACCACTGGCGCGAGCAAGGGAAATGTTCGCTTCATGGGGGGTCGACCCTTCTGTCGCCCTGACCGGGGACGGTCGTCGGGCATTGACGGCGCGGTATGGGGTGTCACACCGCGATATGGGGCTCGCGAACAACAGGACGATCGAATTATCTTTGACGAATTCGGTCAATGTCTATGTCGGGCTTCATTCCTGCACGTCAGTGGCCGAATCCCCTCATATCCACTGTTTGCCGGTAGGGATGGCGATCGCCATGAGCGGCCTCGGATCGGGTGGGGAATTTCACCGATCGCCCCAGTTCTCGGGGTTCTTATGGGAATGGGCCAGATATTTGAAATCCACTTCGATTTCTTGGCGACTTCGCCTATCCGGTTGGGGATTGTGTCGCCCTTAGCGGCCCGGCCGTACGGCGACGGTGTGCCCTACCCGCCTTCGGCGCGACGGCGTGCGGCGGCCGTACCGGATCCCGGTCTTGAACCAAACGGCCGGCTGGTGGAGAGCCGGCCGTACCGGAGCCGTGGTCAGGCTTCGAGCTCCGGGGCGAGGAGGGACCGCTCATCCGGTTTGTGGATGAGGACGCGGTCGATGTACGAACGGGTGGCCTTCTCCAGGCCGATGTCGGTGCCCGCGGCCTCGGACTGGAACCAGCGGTGGTCGAGGATCTCGTGGAAGAGCTGGGCCGGCTCCAGTTTGCCGCGGAGCGGAGGCGGCACCGCCTGCACGGTCGGCTGGAAGACCTCGGCGAGCCAGCGGTGGGCGACGATCTCCTCGTTCTCGTGCCGGAGCCGGTTCGCCGCGCGGTAGGCGTCCAGCTCGTTGAGGAGCCGGCGGGCCTGGTTCTCCTCGACGTCGAGCCCGGTGAGCCGGAGCAGCCGCCGCTGGTGGTGCCCGGCGTCGACGACCTTGGGCCGGACCAGCAGCCGCCCGGTGCCCACCTTGCGCCGGATGAGCATCTCGGCGACGTCGAAGCCGAGGTCGTTGAGGCGCCGGATCCGCGCGTCGATCTGATGCCATTCGAGCTCGTCGACGACGTCGGCCTGGGTGAGCTCGGCCCAGAGGGCGTGGTAGCGGCGGCAGATCTCCTCGGCGGTCTCCATCGGGTCGACCGAGGGGTGCAGGAGCTCCCCGGCCTGCAGGTCGAGGAGCTCGCCGAAGATGTTGACGTGCGCCACGTCGATGTCGTGGGCCCGCTGCCCCTCGCTGATGAGGGGGTGGAGCTCCCCGGTCTCGGCGTCGACCAGGTAGGCGGCGAAGGCGCCGGCGTCCCGGCGGAAGAGGGTGTTGGAGAGCGAGCAGTCCCCCCAGTAGAAACCGGCGAGGTGCAGGCGGACCAGCAGGACGGCGAGCGCGTCGAGCAGCCGGGTCATCGTGTCGGGGCGGAGCGTGCCGGAGAAGACCGCGCGGTAGGGCAGGGAGAACTGCAGGTGCTCGGTGATGAGCGCCGAGTCCAGCGGTTCGCCGGAGGCGTCGGTCCGTCCGGTGACGACGGCGACGGCCTCGACCGCGGGCACGTCGTGGCGGCTCAGGTCGCGCAGCATCCGGTACTCGTGCCGGGCGAGGCGCTCGCCCACCTCCTTGATCGCGTAAATCCGGCCGGAGATCCGGGCGAAGCGCACGACGTGCCGGGAGATGCCCCGGGGAAGGGGGACGAGCCGGTTCTCCGGCCACTCCTCAAGCGGGACTTCCCAGGGCAGCTGAAGGAGGGCGTGGTCACCGGGGGCTCCGGTCATCTGCAGCGGCACGGCGACTCCTGAGGGTGTCCGATCCGGCTGCCGAGAATATCGGGATAGTCGGTGATGTGTGGAATGCCGGGCTGTCAGCGCTTCGGGGGGTCGACCCGCTGTCCGTCCTCACCGAAGAGGAGCAGCCGCGACATGTCCAGGGTGACCTGGACGTCCTGTCCCGGGCTCCACATCTGCCGGGATCCGAGCCGGACGAAGAGGTCGGCCCGCCGGTGCGAGCCCGAGTGCGACGGCGGGGAAACGGGGTCCGGCGGGGCGGCGGGCGTCGGGGTCAGGCGGGAGAAGAGCTTGCGGATCTGCTTGCCCGCGCCGCCGGAGCCGTTCTGCGCCGGGCGGACGAAGCGCTGCTGGGGCTCGGGTACGGCGGCCGCGGGCATCCCCGCGTCCACGTACGCCATCCACTCGTGACCGTGGTACTCCAGGGTCCGCACCCGGCCGGAGAAGATCGGGCCGTGCACCGGGCCCCCGGTGACCGGCTGGAGCCCGTCCGGCCTGATCCCCACGATGATCGGCCGCCCGTGGTGCTGGGAGAGGACGTACGCGCGGGGATCGCTCCAGGGAATCATGATCTTGTGGCTGCCGAAGTCGAGCTCGATGTGCGCGTTCTGCGGCGTCCGCACCACGGCGGAGAGCAGGTTGAGCTGCTGGGAGCTGAGGAACGCGGCCACGAACGCGGTGGCCGGGTCGTTGTACACCTGGGTGGGGGTGCCGACGTCCTGCAGCGTTCCGTTGTTCATGATGGCGATCCGGTCGGCGAGCGTGAGCGCCTCGACCTGGTCGTGCGTGACGTAGATCGTGGTCACCTCAAGCGAGCGGACCAGCGCGGCGATCTCCATCCGCAGCTCGGTCCGCATCCCGGCGTCGAGGTTGGACAGCGGCTCGTCCATGAGGAACAGCGACGGCTCGCGCACGATCGCCCGGCCCATCGCCACCCGCTGCCGCTGGCCGCCCGACAACGTGTTGGGGAGCCGGTCCAGCGTCTCGTGGATGCCGAGCGCGCGGGCCATCTCGCCGACCCGGTTGCGGATCCCGGTCGGTTCGTGCCCGGCGATCTCCAGGGGGAAGGCGATGTTCTTGCGCACCGAGCGGTGCGGGTAGAGCGCACCGCTCTGGAACACCATCGCCACGTCCCGGTCGCGGGGCGGGATGTCGTTGGCGACCCGGCCGCCGAGCCGGAGTTCGCCCGAGGTGATCTCCTCGAGCCCGGCGATCATCCGCAGGAGGGTCGACTTGCCGCACCCCGACGGCCCGAGGAGCACGAGCAGTTCGCCGTCTCCAGCCCGCAGGCTCAGTCGGTCGACGGCCAGGTGTCCGCCCGGGTAGATCTTGGTCACGTTGTCGAGGACGACCGTGCTCATTCTTCGCTCACCGCCCGCTTACTTGCATCGCCGTGTGTCGTCCCCTAGTCGATTGTCCCGCCTTTCCACACGGAATGGGTAGGACATTCAGGCCGATTCACAACAAGTGAATTAGTCATGTAGTACATCGTGATTAGCCATTCCTTGTCCAGGGTTGCCCTAGCACTGGGAATGTTCGACGTATATGAGTCAATTTCCGTAAAGAAAACGTGTGAAGAATCTCTGTGCCGTTCGGTGGAACGAATTTCCCGGGAACCGGGTCCTTGCTGGTCAGCGCGGTCCGCGGGACATCGTGGCGCCCCGGTGTGCGGGTGCCGTCCTCCCGTTCGCAGAGGTTACCCGGGTGGGGCACTCGATGACCATGGCGGCCGACGGCCGTGCTGTATCCGTGATGTCCCGGCTCCACTAAAGCGACACTCCAGTCAAATTGATCTTCAGAGGGTTTGACCCGGCCGAGTGGAACGGCGTGATATACCGCCGGGGGCGGGCAGGGCCGCTCCGAAAGATTGTCCGAGGCGGATGCCGGCCGGTACGGGGGCCGTTAGCGTGTGCCCCATGGAAGCCGTGGTCGCGGTGCTCATCATCGCCGTGCTCGCCGGGGTTCCGGCCGTCGTCCTCTGGCGGGTCCTGCGCGGCCATCGGGATCTGGGCAGCCCGGCCGACCGGGCGACCTTCGAGACCCTGCACACCGCCTCGCTCGCCGCCCAGCACCTGCGGGCCGGACTCACCGAGCAGGGGGCGCAGCGGGCGGCCGGGCATCTGCGGGTCCTGCTCGGCTCCACCGCGCTCGCCGTCACCGACGGGGAACGCCTGCTCGCCTGGGACGGGGCCGGCGAACACCACGCCCCGGTCGCGGTGGAGCACGCCGCGCAGACCATGGCGGGCGGGCGGACCCAGGTCCTCGCCGACCTCTGCGACGACCCCTCCTGCCAGGTCGGATACGCGGTCGTCGTCCCCCTCACCACCGAGAGCCGGGTCGTCGGCACCCTCGCCGCGTACGGAACCCACGCCTCCGCAGCCCTGGTCCGGGCCGCACGGGAGGTCGCGAGCTGGGTCGACTCCCAGCTGGAGCTGGCCGAACTCGACCGGTCCCGCACGTTGCTGATGGAAGCCGAGGTACGGGCGCTGCGGGCACAGATCTCTCCGCACTTCATCTACAACTCGCTGACCACGATCGCCTCGTTTGTCCGTACCGACCCGGAACGCGCCCGGGAACTCCTCCTGGAATTCGCCGACTTCACGCGCTATTCGTTCCGTAAACACGGACATTTCACGACACTTGCCGAAGAACTTCGCTCCATCGACCATTATCTCGTGCTGGAGCGCGCCCGTTTCGGCGACCAGCTCCAGGTCACCCTGCGCATCGCCCCCGAGGTCCTCGCGGTCGCCGTACCGTTCCTCTGTCTCCAGCCGCTCGTGGAGAACGGCGTCCGGCACGGCTTGGAGGACAAATCAGGCACGGGGCGGATCTCCATCCTCGCCGAGGACGCCGGCTCGGACTGTCTGATCAGCGTCGAGGACGACGGCGTCGGCATGGACCCCGAACGACTCCGCCGGGTCCTGGCCGGAATCGACCTGCCCGGCGCCGGCATCGGCCTGGCCAACGTCGACGAACGCCTCCGCCAGGTCTACGGCGACGAGTACGGGCTCGTCGTGGAGACCGCCCTCGGCGCCGGCACCAAGGTCAGCATGCGCGTCCCCAAATACCGCCCCGGCATCACCGCTTCCTGAATTTGCGTAAGTCGCATAGATCTTTGCGCCTTACGTAAGCCTCTCAACGACCCTCGCTTGTTGTGCTGAGCGACGACTTGGATGCAGAACGGCGTTCCCGGGTCGGGTCAGAAGGCGAGGAGGTCGGCGAGGCGGAGGTCGTGCAGGTCCGGGTCGTCGGGGGAGGGGAGCCGGGTGGCGGCGATCTCTTCCAGGGACGGCATCTCGTGGCCGGTCGCGCCTTCGGTCTTCAGGGCGTCCAGCTCGGTGGCGACGGCCTTCGCCAGGCGTTTGCGGTCCACCGGTGTGAGGTCGGGGGAGTTGAGGATCAGCACGATCGCGCTGTTCCGGTGGTCGTGGAACCGCTCCCACGATTGGTAGACCGCCTCCTCCTGTGCCCGGTCCAGCAGCGCCTTCAGCTCCGGGGAACGCCAGTCGTCGCGGTCGGCGCGGCACTCCACCCGCAGCACCAGATAGTCGACCCCGGTCATCGGTTCCCCGCCCGCGAGCAGCCGACCCCCTTCGATCGAGAGCGGACCAGGTGGCTGCGGAGCCTTCAGCACCACCAGATGCCCGGAACGTACCGGGTTGCCCCCGCCCCCGGCCGAGACCATCGTCCAATCCACCCCGAGCAGCGGCTGGTCACCGGTGGCTTCCAGCACGATGTCCAGCGCCTCGGACACCTTCCCGGCGATCCCCGCCGCCGTACTCAACGGCGAGCCGACCAGTCCGGCCAGCCGGGTGGCGACGATCAACGCCGAGCTGAGCGGCCCCCGGCTCGTCGCCTGGTACAGCACCGCCTGCAGAGTCACCGTCCCCCCGTTGAACGGCAGCAGCGGGGTGAGCGGCTCGTCCAGCCGGACCCCTGCCGCACTCAGCACCGGCCTGCTCGCCCGGGTGAACGTCGACGGCTCGGCGCCCAGGAAGTTCAACCTCACCCCACCGTGCAACGCCGGATAGTGGTCGTTCCCCCAGGTCCGCGCATCGGCAAGGAATCCTTCCGCCAGGAAAACCCGAAGATATCCCTCGTACGGCGCCAGCGGCTCACTCCCCGCCTCCGGCAGGAACTCCACATGCACATGCTCGGCCTGCGCGTGAAACCAGCTGCTGACCCGCTGCCACATCGGAGTCTCCTCGGGGTCGGGAACCGCGTGATCGTTGTGGTGTGTGACCGCCGGTGGGTGCGTACACGACAACGATCATCGTGGATTCCGGGCGGCGGTGTGGTCAGAACGACCTGCTTTGGCGTGAGTGGGATGCGGTACGGACTTAGGTCGGGGTTTGGGGTCGGCGGGGTCGGGGATCGCGTGATCGTTGTGGTGTGTGACCGCCGGTGGGTGCGTACACGACAACGATCATCGTGGATTCCGGGCGGCGGCGTGGTCAGCCGAATACGGCGTAGGGAGCCAGCGGAGCTGTACGGATATCGCGGATTGCGGCAAGACCGGCGGCTGATCGATCAGTAGTCCAAGCCAATGGTGCGCGAGCGGGTTCCGAGGGGGAAGTGTGAGGTGGTTCTGAGGAGAAGGAGCACGTCATAGGCGTTGGTGTCGGTGCCACCGAGATCGGTCGTAGCGTTTTCGATCAGGGTTCGCACCATGGCCTGGGTGCGGAGCAGGCGATTGGGGCGGGGTGCTCGGCGCTCGGCGACGGCGTGCCGGTAGACGAGTAGGGCCGCCTTCACACCGAGCCGGTCGGGCAGCGGGGGGATGACGATGACCGCGCCCGCGCCGTACTCCATGAGATTCCGGGCGAAGCCGATGAACCCGGCGCGTTGTTCGTCCAGACGCTGGGGTGGGCCGTCGACGGGCTGCGCCTGGAGGATGATCAACGCCTGACGCTGTGGCTCCAACTCCCGTGCGCTGACCAGCTCGTTCATTCTGGCCTTGGAACCCGACCCGGTCTCCAGGTCGACGCGGAGCCGCCAGCCCGCCGACGTGTTGACCGGTGTGGCGATGAGGTGTGCGGCACGCCAACGTGGCGGGCCCAGCGTCGTGAAGTCGATGTGGGTGGACGTGATCCGTTCGCGGGTCGGCTCGTCCGACCGTCGCCGGAGCGGCCAGATCGAAGGCCAGATCCCGCCGTGGAGCGGGTGGCCTCGGTCCTGGGTGTCGCGGAAGACACCGGGCGCCCAGGGAACGTCTTTGTGGTCGTTGAGCGCACTCAGCCAGATCTCCCAGGGCTGTCCCTCCTGGTCTGGGGGTAGCCGAAGCCGGACCGTCCGGACGGCGGGAACCTCGGCAGGCAGGCGACCGGCGGCCTGTAGGTCGCCAAGTGTGGACTCGGCCAGAAACCGTGGCGACATGCGCAGACGTGAGACGAGGAAACGCACCAGCCTCGTCGACGCAGCCCGGAGAGGTGACATCGTCTCGTCGAGCGGTGACGGCAGCGGTGGCAGCAGTCGGGCCAGCCGACCGGACCAGTCAGGGCCCCATTCCGAGGCGCCACCCCGGCTCGCGAAGACCAGCGACACCTGGCTGCTCGTATGGCGGTGCACCTCGACCGTCACGGCGCGGGTGAACCTCGCCAGGATACGGCTCCAGATCGGGGAGTGGACCAGGAGGTAGCCGCCGGGAACAGCGCCGGCGAGCAGCGCGATCCACGTGAGATACCAGCTCGGGCCGATGCCGACGGATTCGCCGTCGGTGGAGACCTCGGTGGTGGTCAGAGGTCCCACCGTGAGGAGCAGCACTGTGCTGGCGAGCGCGATCCCGAGAGCCAAACCGGTGAGGCACCACGCGATGACCCGAGGGCTGAAGAGGCCACGGATCCAGTTGGCGATGATTCGGAGGTCACTCGGGGAGTCATCTCTCACCTGGTTTCCCGTGGACCTACCGACCGGGGGACCGAAGTCCACCGCAGGGCTGCTGAAACGGGTTTCCCCGATGGGCGGACGGGAGTCGAAGGGCCATTCGAACCCGCCGGTCACCGTCTCCCTTGGTGGGCCTGGCTGATCCGCCGGAGTGGCAGGAGGATGCCGGATCTCTGATCGTGGCTGTGGGCTCCCTGACTCCACGGTCGGGTTTCCGACCGGTGGGCGGGCTTGGGGCCTCCGGTCGCTGCGGGAAGGTATGGTTCCCGACTCAGCGGATGGGAACCGCCACGTGGTCGCGTACGGATCGTGTTGGCTGATGGGGATCCCCGGCGATACCGCTGAACCGGCATTGGAGGAGCCCTCTCGATGCTCGGCCTTCACGGTCGACCACGTGTCGGCCCTCAGTTCGGGTGAAAGATCGCCCTCGATGACCTGCAGGGGGTCATGGATCAGCCCCCTGAGCTTTGCGGCACGCTCTTGCCAACCTGATCCGTCGGGGAACGTCGCGTCGTCGGCATACCGGGAGTACTGAACGAGCCGGGATGCGGCGAGCTGGGAAGAGCCCCCCGGACGGCTGATTCGCATGGCGATCAGTCCGGAGAGGATTCCGGCCTGAAGCTCGGACGTCCGGTCCTGTGCCTGCTTCAGCAGGGGAATCGCCTCGTTCAGCATTCGCAGGGCCCGGAACAGGTGGCGAAGCATGTCGGCGTCCGCTCGATCCAGCAATTCTCTGCCTTGGCCACCGGGAGTGCCGTCTCGCAACGGGTTCGGGCCTGGACGGAACGGGTTCCACTGCAGGGCGATGGCGTCGAGGGAGCGGGCTGCTTCAAGGTTCGGTCCCTCGGACGAGAGGACGAAACCGCGTGGGATCGCGTGGTCTCCGGTGTCCAGCTCAAGAAGCTCCGCTACAAGTTCGGCTGTGAGCTCGGCTGGAATTCCCGGCTCAGGGGAGACCGGGGGTAGCCAGAGGGTCTCCAGGAGCGATGCGGAATCCTGGCAACGCCACCAGCCGCTCCAGCTCCCCGCCTCCTCAGGTGATTCGGGTCGATCCCCTTTGACAAGGGTGAGTGCGAGCCAGGCTTCGGCGCGGACCATCGGTGTCCCGGTGGTGGCGAGCGACCTCGCTTCGGGGAAGAGAGCGAGGTTTCGTTCCCGGCGGCAGAGCCGAAGGAGCGCGAGCTGGCACTGCTCCACCGTGGTCGGGTCGTCTCCGGCGGCCACGGCCTCCTCGATCCGGCGGGTCAGCAGGTCTGCGGCGCGCTGGGGGTTTCCGGCGAGGTGCCATGCTTCCGCGAGTTCGACGACCAGCGGCCGGATCCATTGGGACAACCAGGTCGCCGACCCCCGGTCGAGTGGATGACGATCGGCTTGTTCCACCCGGCGTAGCTCCTCAGCGGACACCGCTTGATGGCCTTTGTCGACGCGGAGTCGCAGGGAGTGGAGCAGTGGCGTTTGCGCTGAGGCGCCGGGCTCACCTGGCGCTGGAAACAGAATGGGAGCGAACTCGGGGGTCGGTGTTCCCGACACCAGGGAGACGAACAGCTGCGTCGTCTGCGAGCGGCTGATGAACGGCCGGGAGGGTCGCCAATCCGCCCACTTTGTCGAGGGGAGGTCGATCAACGAGAGCTTCGCGGCGTCGTCGGCGAGTTTCGCGGCCTCCATGTGGTCCCCGTGCTGGAGTGCGGCTATCGATCGCTGTGTCAGCACCGTGATCGTCATGTCGTCGAGGTCGGACCGCCAGAGGCGGATCTCCTCGTCCTCGCCGGTGGTGGCGAGCCAGGTGGCGTCGGGAGCGATGGCGATCACGTCGATGGGGTTGTGGTGTCCGCTGAGGGTGGCTTTGGAGGCACCGCTGGGGAACCAGAGGCGGGCCGCCTGGTCCTTGTGGCTCGTGGCGAGCCAGGTGCCGTCGGGTGAGATGGCGAGTTTGTGGACCCGTACGGGGAGGGTGGTTCTCAGCGTGCCGTCGCTCTCCCAGAGTCGCGCGGTACGGTCGGGGCCGGTGGTGGCGAGCCAGGTGCCGTCGGGGGCGATGGCGATCCCGGTGACCCGGCCGCTTTCGAGGACGGCTCGGGGGCTGCCGTCGCTGTTCCAGAGGCGGGTGAGGTTGTCCTCGCCGGTGACGGCCAGCCAGGTGCCGTCGGGGGCGACCGCGCCTCTTTTGAGGCGTCCGAGGAAGGTCGTCCGTAATCTGCCGCTGTTCTCGTAGAGGCGGACGGTGAGTTCGTCGGAGGTGGCGAGCCAGCTTCCGTCGGGTGAGATGACGACTCTCCGCAGCCACCTGTCGTGACCGGCGAGCGTGGCTCGCGCGGTACCGTCCGCGTTCCACAGGTGGACGGTGGTCTCGTCGCCGGTGGCCAGCCAGGTTCCGTCCGGGGCGATGGCGATCTTCTTGACCGGCCCGGTGTGGTGGGTGACCACCTGCCTGAGGCTCCCGTCCGAACCGAACAGCCGGACCTCTCCCTGGTTGTCGGTGGTGGCGAGCCAGGTGGAGTCCGGGGCAATGGCGATCTTGATGATCTGCCCGGAAGAACCTTGGAGGGTGGCACCCCGGCTCCCGTCGCCGAGCCAGAGCCGAACGTTCCGGCCGTCGGTGGTGGCGAGCCAGCCGCCGTCGGGGGCGATGGCGAGCCTGGTGATGGGTTCCTCTTGGCTGAGTGCGGCCCGATGACTGCCGTCGATGTTCCAGAGGTGGGTGACGCGCCGCATACCGGTGGCGGCGAGCCACGTGGAGTCCGGGGCGACGGCGATTCTTTCGATGCCGCGTGTTTGATGTCTGAGGAGAAGGCCGCTTGGCTGACGGGAGGTCGGCCTGGAGATCCCCTCGGTTCTCCGCCGTCGTTCCAGGAGGGTGGCCAACGCCTCTTCGGGGAGCCGCCGCCCGTCGCCGTGGGAGATCCAGCCGTCGACCGCCGCCACGATCGACCCGGCGGGCGCCGCACCGCGTGCCACGATCTCCACCAGGTGCTCGTCAAGGGGGACATCCTCGCCTGCGGCCGCCCGGCCGAGGAACGCCCGGTCGGCGAGGGCCGTCGCCTCCACCGGATCGGGGTGGCGGGAGGCGTGCCGAGCCACCTCCTGCCAGACCTGGAGAACCCCGGCGGCTTCGGTGTGGATCCGCGCGGCGGCCTGCGTGGCGAGGATCGCCGCCAGGATCGAGTGCGTCTGCGATCCCGAGTCCGTGGCCTGCGAAGCCGAGTCGGCCTCGGGGGCCGGAAGTGATTCGTCGTCAACGCCGGCCTGGGGAGTGACGTGAAACAGAGGTATCTCCGGCCCCGTCCGCGCGGCGAAATCACGGTGGTGTTCCCCGGGTGGGGCCGAATCAGCCGGGCCGGCGCCGGCCGTCCCCTCCGGGTGTGCCTGCCCTGAGGCAGGTCCTACAGCTGGGGCGGCGGGGAGGTGCGAAGCCGAGGGTTCCCGTTCGGCCGGTGCGGTGTTCGCGGGGCCGGGTGCGCGCTGTTGTTCTTCGGCGGCGGCCCGTACGGCGATGTGTGCGGCCCAGGCCCAGGCGTCTTCGGCGATGATCCGCTCTTCCAGGCGTTTCCAGAAGGTTCCGGCTGTTTCGACGGGGAGGAGTCGGACGGCGGTGACGACGGTCGCGGTCGGCACGTCGCGGAGCATGCGGGTGCCGTCGATCACTTGGACGGCGTCTTCGCCGAGCAGGGCCGGGTTGAGGGGGAAGCGGTCGGGGTCGGCGCGGGTGAAGGCGCGGAGCCGGGTACCGAGGTTTTCGTCGAGTTCGATGACGCGGGGCCGGCCGTCCGTACGCAGTTCGACGACTCTGACCCATTCCTGGGTGGCGAGGCCGTCGAAGACGTGGTCGGGGTCGAGCCGGAGGCGTCTCAAAGCGGGCGCGATGAGGTTCCGGTCGAACCGGCCGAGTTCGGCGGCGACGGCGAGGGAGCGGGTGAGCTGCGGGTCGTCGAGCCGGGCGACGATCCGGCGTTCGATGTAGGGGTCGCGGGGCGCGTTCCGGAGCGCGTCCGGGTCGAGGTCGGGTTCGCTGAGCGCCCATTCGGTGTAGGCGGCGAGTTCGAACGGGTTGTGGAGTTCGCCGTCCCGGGACCGGTCGAGGAGCGCGGGCCGGAGTGCGGGGGTGGGCGCCCGCGCGGTCAGGTAGTCGTGGGCTTCCTCGGCGGTGAAGCCGCCGAAGGGGACGACCCGCAGGTACGGCCGGGGGCGCAGCAGCGGCCCGGCGGAGTCGCCCGGGTCGGAGGTGGGGACGAGACGGCGGCGTCCCGCGAACACGACTCTGAGTGAAGGCACCAGCTCGTGCAGCGTTTCCAGGATGTGGAACGTCTTGTCGATCGCCGGGGCGTCCGCGCCGACCGGGTAGAGCTTGGCCAGTTCCTCACAGGTGTCCAGGACCAGTGTGACCGGCGGGGGTAGCGCGCTGACGAAACGGGCGAAGCCCGCGATCATCTCATAGGTGAGTGAACCGATCCGGTCGGTCAGGTGCTCGGCGCGGGACAGTTCTTCGTGGAGGTGGTCGACGGTGTCGGTGAAACGGAGATAGCTGTGCTCCATACTCCGGGTCGTCCCGAAGCCCAGGAGCTCTTCGGCGAGGGCGAGCAGCATCTCGCCGGGCCGCTCGTCCGGGTAGCGGGGGTCCATGTGGTCGAAGTCGATCCGGGCCACCGGGAACGGGGCGAGCCCGCGCTCCCGGGCGTAGGCACCGGAGGAGAGGTGCCGGACGACCATCGTCTTGCCCGCGCCGCCGCCACCGAGCAGATGAAGCGCCCATCTGTTCGATGATGGCGCCGTCGTCGGCTGCGGGGTGTGGATGAAATCCGAGGATTCTCCGGGGATCCCCACGCGGATCACGGGAAACAGCTCGTTCAGGGCGCGCCGCGCCGTCGCGCGGGGCAGGTAGTGCCGCAGGAACCGGGCGTCCTCGGCTTCGCGCATCGCCCGGTTGACCCGCCACTGGGCCCGGCGGGCGGCCGAGGGCAGCGGCCCCCGGAGGACGTCGCCGAGCATCCTGGCCACCGCGACCTGTCTCGCCGCCTCGGGGATCCGGCCCGACTCGATGAGCGGGGTGACCGCTTTGAGGAGGCTCGCCCCCGACTGGTCACTGAGATGGACGTTGACCGCGTGGCGCCAGTTCGCCAGGTCGGGTTGCGCTTTGGCCCGCCGATACATGTCCAGCAGCGTGGTGTTCACGGTGTGCGGGTGCGCCGTGAGCCGGATGAACTCCCCGATCTCGGTGCGCATCGAGGTGTGCACCCAGAACGAGGTGTCCTCCTCGCCGTCCGGGGTGAGGATCGGGCTGGTCTCCACCAGTTCGCCGTCGACGAGACGGCGGAGCAGATCGGGAAGGTCGCCGGGGGCGGTGAGTTCGAAGTGGCGGGCGAGCGCCGTCGTCCACTCGGGCAGGAGGACGAGCCGGATCAGCGTCTCCAGGGGGAATCCGCTGAACAGCCTGGTCCTTCTGACGCGCGCACGCAGCTCCAGCTCGGCGTCGAGGTCGAGGCGTGAGTTCATCGGCGTCACCCCGTGACCTGGGTGGCGGCGAGCCGGGACCGGCGCGAGCCCCGGTCCTTGTGCTGCGCGTGATGCCCTCGGCTCATGTCGTGCTGTTCCCGGCTGTGCGGTCCGACACCCTTACTGTCCAAGGTTGTGCTCCCCAGGCCTGCGCTGTCCAGAGGTGTCCTGCCCTAGACCGTGGCGTTTCGCATAGAGACGCCAGGCCGCCTCGTCGTCGTGGAGCAGGATGTCCCTGTTGTCGACGAGGAGTTCGACCAGGTCGTAGAGCTTGGTGAGGACGTGGCCGGGGTGGCCGCCGACCCGTTTGCGGATGTGGTTGCGGAAGATGTCGAGTTCGTAGCCCGGGCGGAGCCAGTAGGCGTTCCGGTAGCGGGGTTTTGTGTGCCAGGCGTGCAGCAGGATCCACTGGTAGCCGAGGGTTGCCTCGTCGTCGGAGAGCGGTTCGAAGGACACCTGCCGGAACCAGTCTTTTCCCGCGTGCTCCTCCTGGTAGGCGTGGAGCGGTGTGGCTTGCAGGAGCGCGGCGGTGGCGATGAGCGGAGCGGGCCGCTCAGGGGTGCCGAGGCCGTTGGGGGTGACGAGGTCGAGCAGGCCCGGGTTCCGCTCGGTCCAGCCGAGGGCGCCGTGCCAGAGGTGGAGCCCTTCAGCGAGGACGACGGCCTGGGTGTGCGGGCCGAACGGCTTGCCCAGCTGCTCTTCGGCGGCCTGCGCCAGCCGTACGAGGTCCTCGGCGAGCGGGTCCTGCACATCGATCTGGGTGAGAGTGGTTTCGGATCCCCCGAACTCTGCGACGGCTTGTTTGAGTCCCTGCCACACGCTCGCGGCGGGCGGTCTGCCGAGGCGGAGTTCCCGATTCACGGTGCGGGGTGGTTCGGGGGGCAGTCCCAGCCGTTGCGCAGTGATGATCATGGTGGTGAGGAGCTTGGCGACGACCTGGCGTAGGTTCTGCGGCGCGTTGCCTTCGTTGTACGGCGCGAGCAGCAGCGGCAGATGCCCGCGCTGGAGCAGACGGTATCCGATTTCACGAAGCAGCCGGGTGCTCCCCAGCTTGGCGAAGTCACTGCCGGTCGTCGCGGCCAGAAAGCCGATCCCACCTCTTGGCCCGGCGAGCTCGTCCACCGTTTCGAAGATCTGTAGTCGCCCGATGTAGACGGGGGCCTGCAGCAGGTCGAGCTGTTTGGCCTTCTCCCGGAGTGCCTGCGCGTGGGAGGGGTCGACGGTCCGGAACGCGGGTGGGACGGCCTCGGCGGCGAAGAGCGTGGGCATCGCCCAGTAGAGGCCGGTGGCCGGGTCGACCTGGGTGGGCAGCGCGGCGCGGCGGGCGTGTGCCACCGCTTCGGCGACCGCGTCCCCGGTGAGCAGGGCGCCGAGGAACCTCCGGGAGAACAGCCGGCAGGTGTGCTCGCCGATCTCCCCGGCCATCGCGGCGACGAAGGAGACTCCGCTGTCGATCAGGTGCTCGGCGAGGGAGGCCGTGCGGTCCGGGCCGCCCGTCGTCACGGTGTCGCCGGTGCGGCCGGAGGCGGCGGTCCCGCTGTGGCAGACGCTGAGCAGCACCGCGACCGGGGTACGCGTCCCCGAGGTGATCGCGCGGGCGAGCTGGTTCCCGCTGACCGTCTCGCCGCCCAGCCTGATCCAGGTCTGGTCGTCGTCGTCGAGTTCGCCGTGGGCGACGAGATGGATCAGGTCGGGCATGAACGCCTCGCATACCTCCCGCAGTTGGTGAAGGTTGACGCCTGGGGCGATCCGGGTGGCGGCCAGGCCCTGCGACTCGCATTCGCGGAGCAGCCCGAGGAACATCGCGCCGGGCCGGATCGCCGGATCGGTGACGTCGCTTCCGGTGGCGAAGAGCACCCGGGGCGTCCGCACGATGGTCTGCGGCGGCTCCGCCCGTCCGGTGACGATCCGGGTGACCGCGACCAGGCACTCCGGCTGGGCGATCAGCGGCCGCCCGTCCAGGTGCATCGCCTCCCAGGCGAGCCGCCGCACCGGGCCGTGCAGCTTGAGGGCGATCTCCACCCCTTTGGCGGCCGATACGGCCGGGAGCGTGACGATCTTCTCCCAGACCGGGCCGAGCAGTGCCCGGAACAGTGTGTTGCCGTACTCCCGCACATCCTCAATCTCCCCGCCTCCCGAAAAATCCCCTATGTCGGGAAGAGTCAGCGGGTACGGCTCCGCAAGCGGTTCCTCCGTATGGGTCACCAGAACCCGCCGGAGCTCATCCAGGGTGACCAGCACCCGAGGTGGGTTCACCGGCCACCCGCCAAGGGTTTCCCGAGTCCGGTACGGGCTGCGCCGTCGGCTGAGCCCTGGGCTCGCTCGTCGCGGCTCATGAGCGGGTCGCCGGGGGTGGGCCGAGGCGGGAGCCGCGCCGGGAAACCGCCATGTGGCCGTACCGGACATGACGAACACCTGGAGGCCGACTCCGTTCGCACCTGCTTCGGCACCGGAGGCGGGGTCATCGCAGGCCGGCCAGGAGGCGGGCGGTGAGGGATTCGGCGACGCGGGTGATCTCGGGCCGGGCGGGGGCCGCGCCGAGGGTGCGTTCGGGGCCGCAGGCGGCGAGGTTGTCGAGCAGGCCGCGGTGGACGCGGCGCCGGGTCGGCTCGTCCACGGGGCCGGTGGCGGCGCCGACCCCGGCGGCGATCAGCACCCGGGCGGCCGACGCGTCCTTCAGGCCGCTGGGGAAGGCCAGGCCGCCGGTGAGGCGGCGGGTCCACTTCTCGCCGCGTCCGCCGGGGGAGAACCACTCGGGGGCGAGGCCGCTGAGCTCGCGCAGCGACGTGGGGCCGACCCGGGCGGACTCGACGCGCAGGTCGAGGAGGGCGCGGGCGGCGGCGGGCACCGCGTCCAGGTGGCGGGCGAGGCCGGGTACGCCGCGCGCCCGGTCGAGCCCGGGGACGGGGACGGCGACGTCGATCCC
Organism: Rhizohabitans arisaemae; assembly: GCF_025996515.1. Taxonomy (GTDB): domain Bacteria; phylum Actinomycetota; class Actinomycetes; order Streptosporangiales; family Streptosporangiaceae; genus Rhizohabitans; species Rhizohabitans arisaemae. The sequence continues at coordinate 368,848 of NZ_BLRH01000009.1, read as the reverse complement.
GGCGGCGCGGACGAGTTCGGCGAGCAGGGCCAGGCGGACGACGGGCGGCGGATACGGGCCGGGGCGGTACGGCGGAGTGAACAGGGCGGAGTCGCCGGCGTGCTCCAGTTCCTCGATGATCCAGGCGGCGGCGGGGCCGGTCATCAGCACCGAGTAGGCGTCGGCGAAGGCTTCGGCGGCCCACGCCCGCCACATCTCGTCCCCGGTGGTTCGGGCCAAGGCTTCGCGAGTGGCGGCGCGGAGCCCGGGGTCGAGGTCGCCGTGCAGGTGGTGGCCGGTCTCGTGGGCGGCGACCACCAGCCACCAGCCTTCCTGCGCCGACCATTCGGGGAGGCAGACCAGGGGGATCGGCAGGCTCCGGGTGAGTTCGGCGACGGTCGAGTCGGCGGGGCCGCGGAGCTGGGCGGGGACGGCCTCGCGGGAGGTGGAGTAGGCGTCGAAGCGGGGTTCGACGTAGGGGAGGGGACCGCCGGGCGGGGTACGGCGGAGCCGGGTGAAGGGCTCGTGCCAGCAGCTGAGCACGATCTGGTCGGCCGCGGCGAGGACGTCGCCGAGGGCGGGGTCCTTCCGCTGGTCGTATTTGTCGGTGTACCAGGTGAAAAGGTGCCGTACGGTCCGCAGGCCGGCGTCGAGGCGGCGGCACCGCTCGTAGGCGTCTCCCGAACCGGTGATCGACGCCGCGCCGTCGTAGGCCTCGCCGAGGCCGCGCAGCATCTCCCCGACGACCCCCTCCAATAGCGTGAACTGCGCACCAAACCGCGAAAAGTCCGGATTTATCCGAGCGGTGGCGAACCAGTCGTCGATGTGGTGCCTGAGCAGCGACATCGTCGTCCGGGAACGCGCTACTCGCCGATGAACGCGGTCACTGGGCACGGTAAGGAAGATATGTCGACACCCGTGGGCAGGTGTACGGAGTCGACGCAGTTGTAACTCCGCCGTTGCATTCAGCCGCGGCATTCATCGGTTTTCGCTGTTGACTTCAATTTTCCGGTTGCGCCAGGCTCAAGGGAATCGACGGGCGGAACCGAAGGGGAGCAGTGGCCGGACTACGCGTTCTCGCGGTCGACGACGAGCAGCCAGCCCTCGACGACCTCGCCTACCTGCTCCGGGCCGACCCCCGCGTGGCCGACGTGGGGCTCGCCCGCGACGGGGAGGGCGCGCTCAAACTCGTCGACCGGGCCCTCGCCGAGGGGCGCCCCATCGACGCCGTCTTCCTCGACATCCACATGCGCGGCCTGGACGGAGTCGTCCTCGGCCGCCTGCTGACCCGGTTCGCCCAGCCGCCGCGGATCGTCTTCGTCACCGCCTACGAGGGGCACGCCGTCGACGCCTTCGAGATCAAGGCGGAGGACTACCTGCTCAAGCCGGTACGGCCGGAGCGGCTGGCCGAGGCGATCCGCCGGGTCGCGGGCGGGCGGGGAGCCGCCGACGGGCCCGCCCCGCCTGAGGCCTCCGGAGGATCCCCGGGCACGATCCCGGTGGAACTCGCCGGGGTCACCCGTTTCGTCCAGGTGGCCGACGTCTGGTACGTGGAGGCCCAGGGGGACTACGCCCGGCTGCACACCGCGACCGGGAGCCACCTGGTCCGGATCCCCCTGGCGGCGCTGGAGGAGCGCTGGTCGGGGGCGGGGTTCGTCCGGGTGCACCGCAGCCACCTGGTGGCGCTCCGGTACATCGACGAGCTGCGGATCGACTCGGGCCGGTGCACGGTCACCGTCGCCGGGATCGAGATCCCGGTGAGCCGCCGGCACACCCGGGAGCTGCGCGACCTGCTGGTACGGCGGGCGCGGCGCGGCCGGGACGGCGTGGCCGGGGAGGCCCGGTGAAGCGGCGGGTGACGGTGACCGGCCCGCGCCGGAGCGCCGCGGCGCGGCCGAGGTACCCGGCGACGCTGGAGATCGACGAGCAGACCCGGCTGGGCGAGGTCTACATGCGCTCGCTGATCCGATCGCAGCTCCGGCTGGCCGTCTCGGTCTGTACGGTGACCGGGTGCGTGATCGGCGGGCTTCCCCTCCTGTTCCTGGTCTTCCCCGTGCTGCGCGGGCTCGACGTGCTCGGCATCCCGTTCGCCTGGCTCATCCTGGCCGGGCTGATCTATCCGGCGTTCGTGGTGTGCGCCTGGTGGTACGTCCGGCAGGCCGAGCGCGCCGAACGGGACTTCGCCGAGCTGGTCGAGCGCTGACCCGCTGACGCCGTGTCCCTCGCCACCGACCTCCAGGCCGCGCGGATCGACCCGGTGTACGGGCTCGGCGGGGTCGCCCTCGTGGTCGCCGCCACCGTGCTCATCGGGGTGTTCGGCCTGCGCCTGTCCCGGACCACCTCAGACTTCTACGTCGCCTCCCGGACCGTCTCCCCGCTGCTCAACGCCTCGGCGATCGGCGGGGAGTACCTCTCCGCCGCCTCGTTCCTCGGGATCGCGGGGCTCATCCTCGCCTACGGCGCCGACATGCTCTGGCTTCCCGTCGGCTGGACCGGCGGCTACCTGGTGCTGCTCGTGCTGATCTCGGCGCCGCTGCGCCGCTCCGGCGCGTACACGCTCCCCGACTTCGCCGAGACCAGGCTGGAGTCGACGACCGTACGGCGGATCGCCAGCGTCCTGGTGATCCTCATCGGCTGGCTCTACCTCATGCCCCAGATGCAGAGCGCGGGACTGGTGCTCCGGACCGTGGTCGACGTGCCGGCCTGGGTCGGCGGGGTGCTCGTCGCGGTCGTCGTCGCGGTCAACGTGCTCTCCGGCGGGATGCGGAGCATCACCTTCGTCCAGGCGTTCCAGTACTGGCTCAAGCTCACCGCGCTCGCCGTCCCGGTGATCTTCCTCGTCCTCGCCTGGCGGCACGACGGGGCGCCGCGGGTCGTCGACCCGGCGTGGGTGCTGCCGCTGGCGAGCGGCCGGGACCACCCGGTCTACGCGACCTACTCGCTGATCCTGGCCACCTTCCTCGGCACGATGGGCCTGCCCCACGTACTCGTCCGCTTCTACACCAACCCCGACGGCCGCGCGGCACGCCGGACCACGCTCGCCGTGCTCGCCCTGCTCGGCGCCTTCTACCTGATGCCCGCGGTGTACGGGGCGCTCGGCCGCATCTACGCGCCCGACCTGGTCGCCCAGGGCCGTACCGACACCGTCGTCCTCACCCTGCCCGGCACCCTGGTCGGCGGGACCCTCGGCGATCTGCTCACCGCGCTGGTCACCGGCGGGGCGTTCGCCGCGTTCCTGTCGACCTCGTCCGGGTTGACCGTCTCGGTGGCCGGGGTGATCGGGCAGGACGTGCTCGGGGGCGGGGTGCGGGCGTTCCGGATCGCCACGCTCTGCGCGGTGCTCGTGCCGCTCGGCCTGGCGCTCGCGGCGCGGTCGCTCGCGGTGGCCGACGTGGTCGGGCTGGCCTTCGCGGTCGCCGCCTCCTCGTTCTGCCCGCTGCTGGTGCTCGGCATCTGGTGGCGGCGGCTCACCGACGTGGGCGCGATCGCCGGGCTGCTGGTCGGCGGCGGGCTGGCCTGCGCGGCGGTCGCGGTGACGATCATCGGCGGTCCGTTCGGCGGCCTGGTCGGCGCACTGCTGGCCCAGCCGGCCGCGTGGACGGTGCCGATCGCCTTCACGGTGATGGTGGCGGTGTCGCTGTGCACCCCGCGGCGGATCCCGGCGGGCGCCGCGCGGACGATGGTCCGGCTGCACGCGCCGGAGTCGCTCGACGTCAACCGGGGCGACTGGCGGCCCAATGGCGGCGGGAACCGTTCGTCGCACTGAACAGACCACTCACCGCAGGTCGTACCCAATCGGTCGCTTGGGCGGGACGCCTGGGCGCTCGCCGGGGGACAACCCCTCCCAGGGGGACACCAGGCCTCCCTACCGTGAGGGTGATCGGCGTCACAACGAACAGGTGGGAGGTCCGGTGACCACCAGCGACCGCGAGACCGCGGTTTACGAGCAGATCCAGCAAAGTGCCGAGTTCCAGAAACTGAAGCGGAGGTTCAGGTCGTTCGCCTTCCCGATGACGGTCGCCTTCCTCACCTGGTACCTCCTGTACGTCGTCCTGTCCGGCTGGGCCCGCGGCTTCATGGGCGTCGAGCTCTTCGGCAACGTCAACGTGGCCCTGGTGTTCGGCCTGCTCCAGTTCGCCTCGACCTTCCTCATCGCCTGGTGGTACTCGCGGTACGCCGAGCGGCGGCTCGACCCGCTCGCCACCGCCCTCCTCGCCGACGCCGAGCTCGCGGAGAAGAAGGCCGGGCTTGCCGAGGAGAAGCAGGAGGAGCCGCGATGAGCCTGGCCGTCATCCTGTTCCTGCTGTTCGTCGCGGGCACCCTCGCCATCACCGTCTGGGCCAGCCGTAACACCAAGAACGCCGCCGACTACTACGCGGGCGGACGCTCCTTCACCGGTGTCCAGAACGGCCTGGCCATCGGCGGCGACTACATGTCGGCCGCCTCGTTCCTCGGGATCGCCGGCATCATCGCCCTCTCCGGCTACGACGGCTTCCTGTACAGCATCGGATTCCTCGTCGCCTGGCTGGTGGCGCTCCTGCTCGTCGCCGAGCTGATGCGCAACTCCGGCAAGTACACCATGGCCGACGTGCTGGCCTTCCGGATGAGCCCGCGCCCGGTGCGCACCGCGGCGGGCGTCTCCACCATCACCGTCTCCATCTTCTACCTGCTCGCCCAGATGGTCGGGGCCGGCGCCCTGGTCGCGCTGCTGTTCGGCTTCACCGGTGACTTCGCCAAGGGCGCCACGATCGTCCTGGTCGGCGCACTGATGATCGTCTACGTGGTGGTCGGCGGGATGAAGGGCACCACCTGGGTCCAGATCGTCAAGGCCGTCCTGCTCATGGGCGGCGCCACCCTAGTCACGCTGCTGGTGCTCACCAGATTCGGGTTCAACCTCTCGGCCCTGCTCGGCGACGCGGCGGCGCAGAGCGGAAAGGGTCAGGCGTTCCTCGAACCCGGGCAGAAGTACGGCACCGAGGCGCAGGGACTCGCGGGCAAGATCGACCTGGTCAGCCTGGGGCTCGCCCTGGTCCTCGGCACGGCGGGGCTGCCGCACATCCTCATCCGCTTCTACACCGTGCCGACCGCCAAGGACGCCCGGAAGTCGGTCATCTGGGGCATCGGCATCATCGGCGTCTTCTACCTGCTGACCCTGGTCCTCGGTTTCGGCGCCGCCGCGCTCGTCGGCGGCAAGGCGATCGCGGCCCAGAACGCGGCCGGGAACACCGCCGCACCCCAGCTCGCCGAGACCGTCGGCCGGCTGATCTTCGGTGAGGTCGGCGGGACGATCCTGCTCGCGATCATCGCCGCGGTGGCCTTCGCCACGATCCTCGCGGTCGTCGCCGGGCTCACCCTCGCCTCCTCGTCCTCCTTCGCGCACGACCTGTACGCGCACGTGTTCAAGCGCGGCCGGGTCACCGAGAAGGAGGAGATCAACGTCGCCCGGATCTCCGCCTTCGTCATCGGCGCGGTCGCGATCGTGCTCGGCATCTTCGCGCAGAAGCTCAACGTGGCGTTCCTGGTGGCGCTCGCCTTCGCGGTGGCCGCCTCGGGGAACCTGCCGGCCATCCTGTTCAGCCTGTTCTGGCGGCGGTTCAACACCGCGGGCGCGGTCAGCGCGATCTATGGGGGCCTGGTCTCCGCCGTGGCGCTGGTGATCTTCTCCCCGGTGGTCTCCGGCACCCCGACGGCGCTCTTCCCCGGCGCCGACTTCGCCTGGTTCCCGCTGCAGAACCCCGGCATCGTCTCGATCCCGCTCGGCTTCCTCGCCGGCTGGCTCGGCACCGTCCTCAGCAGGGAGTCCAACGCGGCCAAGTTCGCCGAGATCGAGGTCCGCTCCCTCACCGGCGCGGGCGCCGAGGCGGCAAGCCCGCACTGACCCCTTCGAAATCCCTCGGTCCGGTCACCCCACCCTGGACCTGAGGGGCTGGTACGGCTCCCGCCCACACTCCCAGGCGGGAGCCGTACCCATGGCGGCGCGAGCTCGTACCGGCTTGAGGACTCGCTTAGGCGGAGGCGGCGTTGAGGAGGACCAGTTCGGCTTCGGAGAGGGTGAGTTCGGCCGAGTCGAGCAGCGCCGACACCTGCTCGACGCTGCGGGCGCTCGCGATCGGGGCGGCCACGGTGGGCTGGGCGGCAAGCCAGGCGAGGGCGATCGCGGCGACCTCCACGTCACGGGCCTCGGCGATCTCGTCCAGCGCCTCCAGGACGGCGAGGGCACGCTCGCTCTCCAGATACGGGGCGGCACCCGCGGCCCGCGCGCTCTCCACCACGGAGCCCGTACGGTACTTCCCGGTCAGAAAGCCGCGGGCCAGACCGTAGTAGGGGATGCTGGACAGCCCGTTGTCGGCGACGACCTTGGCGAGCGGCCCCTCGTACAGCTCCCGCTCGACCAGGTTGTAGTGCTGCTGCAGGGCGATGTAGGAGGCCAGGCCCTCGCGGCGGGAGATCTGCAGCGACTCGGCCAGCCGCTCGGGGCCGAAGTTGGAGGCGCCGATGTAGCGGACCTTGCCCTCGCGGATCAGTGTGTCGAACGCCTCGAGCGTCTCCCCGATGGGGGTCTCCGGGTCGTCGTAGTGGGCCCAGTACAGGTCGATGTGGTCGGTGCCGAGCCGTCGCAGCGAGTCCTCGCAGGCCATCCTGATGTTCGGCCCGGACAGGCCCTTGCGGCCGGGGAGCCCGCCCACCTTCGTCGCGAGTACGACGTCGTCCCGGGTGCCGCGGCTGGCCATCCAGGCACCGATGATCGTCTCCGACTCGCCGCCGGAGTGACCGGGGATCCAGGCCGAGTAGGAGTCCGCGGTGTCGAGGAAGTCGCCTCCGCCGCCGGTGAAGGCGTCGAGCACCTCGAACGCCTGCCGCTGGTCGGCGGTCCAGCCGAAGATGTTGGTGCCTAGGCACAGCGGGAAGACGGAGAGCTCGGAGTTCCCGATCATGTTCATGGGATCAGGCTAATCGTTGACCGGCACCCCGCGGTCGAGGCACCCCGTACCGGCCGATACCGGGGCGCGACGTGGTGTGCCGCCGACGCGAGGCCGGCACACCACAGCGGTCACGCGGGCCGGTTCACCAGTGGGAGGCCAGGGGGAGGAGCCGGGCCGTGGTCCGGATGATCTCCTGGACCTCCGCCGGGGTGAAGTCCGTCTCCGGATGCCTTCTGATCCACCGTCCGAGCGTCATGGCGCGGACGAGGGTCACCCCGTCCACGGTGAGCGTGCCACCGCGGGGGAGTTCGCCGCCGTGCACCACGATGACGGGGTCGGCCTGGACCTGGTGGCCGAGCTTGTCGGAGAGCATCTCGGCGAAGGCCTCCGACGCGGTGCGGAGCTCGGCGGTGAGCTGCGGCGCGGTCCGTTCGCCGATGAAGAGCTTTCCGCCGTAGGCGGCGAGCGTGGTGTCCAGCGCGTACGCCCGGCTCTGCAGGGTCCAGATCCCGTTGCGGCCGATAACGATGTGGTCGATCTGCGGGTGGCCGGGGACCTTCACCCGGTGGAGCACGGTGTAGCCCCTCCGCCGCCGCAGGTTGCGCCGCAAGATCTTGGTGGTCTCCTGCGGGCCTTGGGTGCCGGTCCGCCAGACGCGGGACCGGTAGCGGCCGGACCAGTGGTAACCGAGATCGGCCAAGCCGGCGAGCACTCCGAGGACCAAGCCGACCCTGAAGTCCCACACGAGTGTGCCGATCACCAGTCCCGCGCCCGCGATCGCCCCGCGTACCCGGAGCCGTTGCTTGCGCCCGGCGTCCCAGAAGGCGTCCTCCATCGCCTGAGGACTTTGCCCGTGGAGAGCTGTGTCCCGTTTTACGTAAATTGAGCGACCATGCATTGACTTGCTCCGACTTCTCTAGACATTCCTGAGAATGACTACACGAGAGGTAAATGCAAGTCACTTTTTGGGTACACCCCGATTCGCTGATATTCACGGCACCGGCCAACCGCGCCCCGATCGCCGGTGACAGTCCGGAATCACCTTGTGGCGCGGTTCCCGCACCTCGACGCCGGAGGTCTGCCGGCCCGTCCCGCGAAGAAGATCCCCAGGCCGGTGGCGGCATGGCGGCCGTCCTGGGCGCACCGCCCCCGGCGACCACGCGTCGGCCGTACCGGACTCCACCCGGGAGCCGGTACGGCCGGGGCGGCCGATCAGACCAGCGCGCCCACCGCGGACTCGGCGGCGGCCAGCACCTCGCGCTCCTGGACGAGGTCGACGGCGGCCTGGATGGCGGGGGCGAGGAAGTGGTCCGGCCCCGGCCCGGGGACCGAGCGGCGCAGCAGCGCGACCACGGCGCCGGTGCCGGGCGCGGGGGTGTGCGGGGCCCGCAGGTCCAGCGCCCGGGCCGCCGAGAGGATCTCGATCGCCAGGACCCGGGCGAGCCCGTCCACGCTCCGCCGGAGTTTGCGCCCGGCCGACCAGCCCATCGAGACGTGGTCCTCCTGCATCGCCGAGCTGGGGATGGAGTCCACCGAGGCCGGTACGGCGAGCCGCTTGAGCTCGGAGACGATCGCCGCCGAGGTGTACTGCGCGATCATGTGGCCGGAGTCCACGCCCGGGTCGTCGGCGAGGAACGGGGGGAGCCCGTGGGACCGGGCGACGTCCATCAGGCGGTCGGTGCGCCGCTCGGAGATCGACGCCGTGTCCGCGATCGCGACGGCCAGGAAGTCCAGCACGTAGCCGACCGGCGCCCCGTGGAAGTTGCCGTTGGAGACGACCCGCCCGTCGTCCAGCACGACGGGGTTGTCGATGGCGGAGGCGAGCTCCCGCCCGGCGACGGTGACCGCGTGGTCGAGGGTGTCGCGCGCCGCCCCGGCGACCTGGGGTGAGCAGCGCAGCGAGTAGGCGTCCTGGACGCGGGTGCACGAGCCGTCCCGGTGCGAGGCCATGATGCCGGATCCGGCGAGCAGGGCCCGCAGGTTGGCCGCGGAGGCGATCTGCCCGGGGTGCGGCCGCAGCTCCTGGAGCTCGGCCGCGAAGACCTGGTCGGTGCCGAGCAGCGACTCCACGCTCATCGCCGCCGCGACGTCGGCCGTGCGGAGCAGGGCGGCCAGGTCGTGGCAGGCGAGGATGAGCATGCCGAGCATGCCGTCGGTGCCGTTGATGAGGGCGAGCCCCTCCTTCTCGGCGAGTTCGACCGGCTCGATCCCCGCCGCGCGCATCGCCTTCCCGGCGTCCTGCAGCTCACCGGCGGAGTCCCGGACCAGGCCCTCGCCCATGAGGCAGAGGGCGACGTGGGAGAGCGGGGCGAGGTCGCCCGAGCAGCCGAGGCTGCCGTACTCGTGCACCACGGGGGTCAGGCCCGTGTTGAGCAGCCCGGTGAGGGTGCGGGCCGTCTCGATCCGCACCCCGGTACGGCCGGTGGCCAGGGTGCGCAGCCGCAGCAGCATCATGGCGCGGACGACCTCGCGCTCGACTTCGGGTCCGGAGCCGGCGGCGTGCGACCGGATGAGGGAGCGCTGCAGCTGTGCCCGCAGGGCCGGCGGGATGTGCCGGTTGGCCAGGGCGCCGAAGCCGGTGGAGATGCCGTAGGCGGGTTCGGGGGCGCCGGCGAGCGCCTCCACCCGCTCCCGGCCCAGCGCGACGGCGTCGAGGGCCTGGGCGGTCAGCTCGACCGAGGCGCCGTCTCGTGCGACGGCGACGACGCCCGCGAAGGTCAGAGGGTGGGGACCTACCGCGACGGAGTGCATGATGTGTGATTCCTCGTCTGGACGGGTGTGCCCGCGTTGGGGGATGGCGCGAGATCCCCATTCTGGCCGACGGCGGGGAGCGCGCCGACACCGACGTCCCTTCCCCGTGCACGGCGAGGAATGTGAGATCCGCTCGCAGTTTCCAACCGGCCGGTGACAGCTTTGCCGGAACATAGGCTCGTTCGCCGGTGCGTACCCGGCGGTCTGCGGTTCCATGCTCTCGCCGTACCCGAAGGAGAGTACGGGCAACTACCGGGAGTACACATGCAAGCGACACTGGACGAACTCCGCGCCACCGAGTACGCATATCTGGACAACGAAGGACATGTCTATCTGGACTACGCCGGCGCCGGGATACCCGCCGACATCCAGATCCGCGAGCACGCCGACCTGCTGCGCGGACGCTGCTTCGGCAACCCGCACTCGGAGAACCCCACCTCCAAGGCGGCGACCGATCAGGTGGCCTCCGTCCGCCGGGCGGTGCTGTCCTTCTTCAACGCCGACCCCGACGAGTACGCGGTCGTCTTCACCGCGGGCGCCACCGCGGCCTGCCGCCTGGTCGGCGAGGCGTACCCGTTCCGGCGGCTCATCCTCACCGTCGACAACCACAACTCGGTGAACGGCCTGGGCGTCTTCGCCCGGACCGGGAAGGCCAGGATCGACCGGGTGCCCGTGGACCGGCACGAACTGCGCACCTCGCCCGAGGACGTGGCCCGCGCGCTCCGGCGGGGCCGGCGGGGCCTGTTCGCCTACCCGGCGCAGAGCAACTTCTCGGGGGTCCGGCACCCGCTCGACTGGGTCGACCTCGCCCACGAGTACGGCCACGACGTCCTCCTCGACGCCGCCGCCTACGTCCCCACCAGCCCCCTGGACCTCAGCGTCGTCAAACCCGACTACATGCCGGTCAGCTGGTACAAGGTCTTCGGCTACCCGACCGGGACCGGATGCCTGATCGCCCGCTGGGACGCCCTGCGGAAGCTGCGCCGCCCGTGGTTCTCCGGCGGGACCGTGTGGGGGGTCAGCGTGGCCGGAGGGTGGCACCGGCTTACGAGCGACGAGACCGCGTTCGAGGACGGCACCATCGACTTCCTCTCCATCCCGGCGATCGGCCGCGGCCTGGACTGGATCCAGGGGATCGGCATGCGCGAGATCAACCTGCGGGTGACCCGGCTCACCGGCTACCTGCTCACCCGGCTGAAGGAGCTGCGGCACGGCGACGGTTCCCCCATGGTCCGCTTCTACGGGCCCGCGCACGCGGACCGGCGGGGGGGAACCGTCACCGTGAACTTCCTCGACCGCAGGGGCGGGATCGTCGATGAGCGGGCGGTCGCCAGGGACGCCGCGGCGCAGGGCATCTCCCTGCGGACCGGCTGCTTCTGCAACCCCGGGGCGTCCGAGGCGGCCTTCGGCCTCACCCGCGGCGCGCTGCGCGCGGCGATGCGCCAGGACGTGCACGACGTGGAGACCTACCTCGACCGGATCCGGATGCCGAGCGGCGGGGCCGTGCGCGTCTCCCTCGGCGTCGCCTCGAACGTCTCCGACGTGGAGGAGTTCATCCGCTTCGCCGAGGAGACCTACCGCGACACGGTCCCCGCGACCGACGGGCTCGCCCGGAGGCTACGCTGCTGACCGGCGGGCCACCGTGAACCGGGTGATCAGCAGGAGGCCCACCGTGAACAGGCCGAGCAGCGCCCAGTCCACGACGAGCGGCCGCGCGAAGCTGTCGCCGTACGACATCAGCAGCGGCGGGCCGAGCGGCGAGGCACCCTCCGCCCAGAGCCGCTCCACCTGCGCGGAGTGGCCGAGTGCCTCGAAGGCCCACCGGTTCGACAGCGCCAGGCTCATCACCTGGCCCCCCGTCGCCATCAGCGGCACCGGCAGGATCGCGCCGACGAAGAGCACCTGCGGGAAGCAGGCCATCGGCAGCGCCAGCGCCGCCTGCGAGGGGTCGGACACCGAGGCCGAGACGAGCAGCCCGAGCGCGAGCGCCGCGGCGCTCGACAGCACCAGTGTGGTGAACAGCTCGGCGTACATGACGGCGTCGCCATCCGGCAGCCGGTCGAGTGCGCCGAGCACCGCGAGCATCGCCGCGTCCACGACGAGCAGGAGGGGGAGGAGCACGGTGACCTTGGCCAGGACGTACGGCCCGGCCTTGAGCCCGACGAAACGCTCCCGCCGCAGCACCGGGAGTTCGGTGCAGATCTGCAGCAACCCGTAGGTGAGCCCGAAGAAGAACCCGCCGAAGGCGATCCAGAACAGGATCTGGACGGTCGCGCTCGGGCTGGGATCGGCCGGATCGAACGCGCCGGGCCGGAAGAGGAGGGCGAACATCCCCAGCACCATCAGCGGCGACCCCGCGAGGATCGCGAGGGTGAGCCGGTTCCTGCGGAGGATGTCGAGGTTGCGGCGGCTGAGCAGCGCCCACTGCCGGAAAACCCCGGGGTGACGCCCCGCCGGCGGCGGAGCCTGCGGCCGCCGCCCGTCGCAGGCCCGCTCGGTGCAGGGGACGGCGTCCGCGGTCCGGTCCCCGTCCGGCACCGCGCCGCCCAGCCGCAGGTACACCTCCTCCATGGAGAACACCCCGAAATGGGCACAGACCTCCTCCGGGGGCCCGGCATAGGCCAGGCGGCCCGCGTTGAGCACGATCACCGTGTCGCAGTGCCGGACGTCGGACGGGCTGTGCGACGTCAGCACGACCGTGGCGCCCCCGTCCGCCAGGTCGCGCAGGGTGCCCATCAGCTCGGCCGCCGTCGCGGGGTCGAGCCCGGAGGTCGGTTCGTCCAGGAAGAAGGCCCGCGGCCGGGTGAGCAGCTCGGTGCCGATACTCGCCCGCTTGCGCTCGCCCCCGCTGAGCGCACCGATCCGGGTGCCGGCGCAACGTTCCAGGTCCAGTTCGGCCAAGACCTTGGCGACCACCGGCTCGATCTCGGTGCCCACCGGAAGCCGGAGCCGCGCCGCGTAGGCGAGGGTCCGCGCGAGCGGCAGTTCCCGGTGGACGATGTCGTCCTGCGGGACGTACCCCACCGAGGCCCCCGCGGCGATCGGCCCTCCGTCGTGCCGGACCTCCCCCTCACTCGGGGTCGTGAACCCGGCCATGAGACTCAGCAGTGTCGTCTTGCCCGCCCCGCTCAGCCCGACGATCACCACCACCTGACCCGGCCGCACCGAGAGCGTCACCCCGTCGAGCACCCGCCGCCCCCCGGCGGCCCGGCTCACCTCCGTCACCTCGATCCGGACCCCGCCCGGCGACCAGGCCCCCGGGCCCGCGTCCGCCGGCGCGGGCGCCTGTGTTGTCGTGTGTGTCATGCCACCCTTTCGCTTGTCACGTGGAAACGACGAACCGTTACCGTACGTGACAACGCCCCGCCCGGGGCGGGAATACCTCAAGACGGGTACGGGACCTGCGGCGGTCAGGCGAAGGAGAGGGAGAGGGCGAAGTCGCCGGCCGGGTCGGTGTACCAGGCGGCGGGGGTGAAGGAGGCCCGGCGGAGCTCGTCCTCCAGGCCCGCTCTGCGGAACTTCGCACTGATCTCGGTGCGCATCTCCTCACCCTCGGCGAAGGACACGGCCAGGTCGAGGTCTTCCACGCCGACCGTCATGTCGCGCATGGCGCGCAGGCGCATCTCGATCCACTCGTTCTCCTCGTCCCAGATCGCCACGTGCTCGAACGCCTCGGGTTCGAAGCCGGCCCGCAACTCCCGGTTGAGCACCCGGAGCACGTTGCGGTTGAACTCGGCGGTCACCCCGGCCGCGTCGTCGTAGGCGGCGACGAGCCTGCGGGGATCCTTGACCAGGTCGGCTCCGAGGAGGAAGCCGTCGCCGGGGGCCATCGTGGCCCGGAGCCCGGCGAGGAAGGCGGCCCGGGCGGCGGGGGTGAGGTTTCCGATCGTGCCGCCGAGGAACGCGACCAGCCGTCTGCCCGTCGCCTCCCCCGGCGGCACCCCGACGAGGGACTTCAGGTGGACTTCGAAATCAGCACAAACCGCATAAACCGACAAATCCTGATAAGTCGCAATCAACCGGTGCGCAGCCGAGGTGAGCGTCCCGGCGTCCACATCCACCGGCACATAGGTGCGCAAGGTCCCCGCCGTACTCAGCTCCGACAGCAGCCACTCGGTCTTGTCGCTGGTACCCGAGCCCAGCTCCACCAAGGTCTCGGCCCCGGTCGCCGCGGCGACCTCCGCCCCCCGGGCCCGCAGGATCGCCAGCTCCCGCCGGGTCGGATAGTACTCGGGCAGCTGTGTGATCTTGGTGAACAGCGCGCTGCCCTCGGCGTCGTAGAACCACTTCGGCGGCAGCCACTTGTGCTCGGCGGTGAACGCCGTCCGCGCGTCGGCGGCGAGGGCGTCCCGCAGATAACCCTGATCAAGATGGTTCACCAGCGTGAATGCACTCATGAGAGCTCCTGGATGTCGATTCCGTGACGGGTGGCGAGGACGAGCCTGTGATCGGGGACGGCTTCCCACCCCGGCCCCTCCTCCAGCGGCTCGCTCGCGAGCAGCACGCCGTCCCCGCCCGGGACGCCGTCGCCCCGGCGGATCCACAGCGTCTCCGCCCACACGCTCGCCACGACCGCCGTACCGTCGCTGACCAGCAGATTGAGCCGGGCCTGGCGATCGGCGGCCCCGGCCGTGCGAACGACCTCGGCCACGGCCTCGGCGAGCCCGGCCCCGGCGTCGACCCGGGCGAAGACCGCGGCGGCGAGCCAGGCCGAGTCACAGCGGCTCTCCGGCTCACCGGGCTCCACCAGCGGGCGCACCGCCTCCACCGCGACCCGGCCGTTGTGGCTGACCAGCCAGCCACCCCGGGTGAACGGCGCCGTCGCCGACTCCTCGACCGGCATGCCGGCGCTCGCCGTGCGGACCGCGGCGACCAGGCAGCCCGCCGTCGTCACCTCGGCCAGGGCGCGGATGTTGTCGTCGCTCCAGATCGGCACCGCCCGCCGATAGCGCACGGGCCGGTCCCGGCCGGGCAGGTACCAGCCGACCCCGAACCCGTCGGCGTTGACCACGCCGTACCGCTGCATCCGCGGCCGATACGACTGGGACTCCAGGCCGTACTCCGGCTCGTAGATCAAGGAGTTCAGGGTCCGGGGCGGACCCAGCCAGGCGAGGTGACGGCACACCCCGCCTCACGCCTCCCCGGGCGAGGCCGACCTGGCGCACCGGAACCCCGAGAAGATCTGCCGTCTGATCGGGTAGTCCCAGTTGCGGAAGGTGGTACGGATCGCGGTCGGATGCGTCGCCCACGAGCCGCCGCGGAGCACCCGGTAGTCCCGCCCGAAGAAGACCTCGCTGTACTCCCGGTACGGAAAGCTCGAAAACCCCGGATATCCGGTGAAGAACGAGGACGTCCACTCCCAGACGTCACCGATCATCTGCTCCACCCCGTACGGGCTCACCCCGGCCGGGAACGCCCCCACCGGGCTCGGACCGGCGCGGCGCTGGGCCAGGTTCGCCAGCTCCGCCGCCGGCGGGGCGTCCCCCCACGGATGGCGGCGGGCGCGGTCGGCTCCGGCGTCCCATCCGCACGCCTTCTCCCACTCCGCCTCCGTGGGCAGCCGCCGGCCCGCCCAGCGGGCGTAGGCGTCCGCCTCGTACCAGCAGACGTGCTGGACGGGCTCGGCCGGCGGAAGCGCCTCGACCCGGCCGAACCGGGTCCGCAGCCACCCCGAGGAGTCCCGGCTCCAGAACAGCGGCGCGAAGGCGCCCGTACCCATCCGCCACTCCCAGCCTTCAGGCGTCCACCAGCGGGGGTCGCCGTACCCGCCGGACTCGATGAACTCCAGGTAGCGCCCGTTGGTCACCGGATAGCGGTCGATCCAGTAGGCGGGGAGGTCGACGCGGTGCACGGGCCGTTCGTTGTCGTACGCCCACGGGTGCTCGTCCGTCCCCATCAGGAAGGGCCCGGCGGGCACGTGGACCTCGGCGGCGGCGTCCACCACCGGTGCGGGCGGGTGGGGGACCTCAGGGAGCAGGCCGGATTCGCCGGAGAGCTGGAGGGTGGCGAGCATCGTCTCGTCGTGCTGGTGCTCGTGCTGGATGACCAGCCCGAAGACGAAGCCGTCCCGGCGGAGCGGGTCGGGGGCGGACAGGTCGGCCGCGTCCAGCACGTCCAGGACCCGGCCGCGTACCCCCGAGATGTAGCGTCGGGCCTCCGCGGGCCCGAGGATCGGCAGGCTGGGACGGTCCTTGCGGGGTGTCTTGAACGCGTCGTAGAGGTCGTCGATCTCGGGGCGGAGCGGGGTGATCCCGCCGACCTCGCGCAGGACCCAGAGCTCCTCGTAGTTCCCGACGTGGGCGAGGTCCCACACCAGCGGCGACATGATCGGCGAATGCTGACATGTCAGGAAATTGTCGTCGGCGTCGGTGTACGTGAGCGAGCGGCGCCGAACCCCCGCCAACTCGGTCGCGATGCGCTCCTTGAGATCGTCCGTCATGCCCGTACCTCCTCCTGGTCGAGGTCGATCAGGTCGAGAAAGTCCACGGCCGGGGGACGCCCCGGATCGATGTAGGTCTCGGCGAAGTCCGACACCGCGGCGACGAGCCGGCGGTCCGCGCCCAGCCCGGGCAGCGCCTCCAGCGCGGCGCGGAAACAGGTGCGCGCCGCCCGGCGGAGCAGGGGATCGGCGATCGAGCGGCGGGCCGCCGTCCGCCACGCCCCCGCCAGCGGTTCCGCCGCCGCCATCGCCGCCTCGGCCGCCCGGTCGTCGCAGATCAGCGCGTACGTCACCGCGGCGCAGACCGGCCAGTTCCACGGCTGCTGCGCGTCCAGGTAGCGGATCTCCAGCCAGCCGCGCGGCCGTACCGGCGGGAAGACCGTCGTCGCGTGGTAGGCGAGGTCGTCCGGGGTGGGCGGCCGGTCCAGCCCGGCGCCGTCGCGCAGCCAGTCGCCGAACGTGGCCCCGTTGGAAACCGGGCGGAAGACCTCGCCCGGGCCGTCGGCGCACTCCCGGACCAGCATGAGCCGGGCGTCCAGCAGATAGCGGGCCCACGCCTCGACCGGGTCCGTCAAGGGCACCGGGTCGGTCCGGGTCCGGTCGAGCCCGGCCCAGACCGCCTGGCGGGCCGACATCCACCCGGACGGCCGCCCGGTGAGCACCGCCGAGTTGGCGAACGACGCGAGCAGCACCGGGCCGAGCCGGTGCGCCCGCTCCCAGGCGGTCCCGCAGCTCGGGCCGAAATCCAGGTTCACCTGGACCGACGCGGTCGAGCACATCATGAGCGGGCCGAACGGCGAGCCGAGGAAGCGGGCCATCGCGTCGTACCGGGGCCCCGTCACCTGACGGCTGGGCGTCCGGATCGGGTCGATCCCCGACCCGACCAGCACCAGGCCGGCGTCGGCGAGCGCACACCGCACCGAACCCAGGTCCCGCGCCAGGTCGAGCAGACACGGCAGCAGCGCCGCGGTGGGCGAGGAGAGCTCCAGCTGCCCGCCCGGCTCGAAGGTGACCCGGCTGGTGAGCGGCACCCCGGCGAGCGCGGAACGGACCCGTTCGATGGGGACGGCCTCCCGCGGCGCGGCCGGGTCGTACACCAGCCACTCCAGTTCGACGCCGACCCGATCGGCCCCGGACGGGCGAAAACACCCGCCCGCGTAGACCACCACGTCGTCCTCGGTCATGGCGCTGCGCTCACCCACGGCCTCTACAGACCTATGAGCCGGGCAAGCGTTACAGGCTTCGCGGGAAAATATGGGATCTCTTGACCGCCGGCGGCGCGGCGGCGGTCACCGGGGGGGCGTGTGGAACGCGTCCAGCAGCCGCCGGCGGGCCGCGTCGGAGAGCCGGTCGACGGGGATCCGGCCCAGCGCGGCGACGGTGTCCCTGATCTGGCGCAGGTAACGCTCACACCCGCGGCACCGGGTCACGTGCTCCTCGAAACGCCTGCGGGCCGAGGCGTCGAGCGCGTCTTCCAGATAGGCGGTGACAAGTTCCACAAAGTCCACACAGTTCATAAACCTGCCTCTTCAGCACCGGTGAAGTACTCCTCCAGGCGGCGGCGCACACCGGCTCTGGCCCGGTGCAGCAGGACACGCTGATTGGCCAGGGAGATCTCCAGGATCGCGCACACCTCGGCAGAACTGTAGCCGTGTACGTCACGCAGGGTGATGACAAGCCGCTGGCGGGAGGGGAGCTCCTCCAGGGCCTTGCTGATCCGGTCCCGTGCCTCCGCGGCGACCAGCTCGTTCTCCGGGGACGGCCAGAGGCCGGGGTGGGCGCGCCAATGCCCGGGCGCGCGCTCGTCCGGGCCGCGGAATCGGGCCGGGTCGACGGTCGGGCCCTCGTCGGGGGGTTCGGTGAGCACGCCGGGCCACGGCACGATCCGGCTTTCCCGGCGTCCCCGGTTCTTGGCGGTGTTCGCCAGGATCCGGAAGACCCAGGTCTTCAAGGAGGAGCGTCCCTCAAAGGAGTCGATGCCCCGGACCACCGACAGCCAGCTCTCCTGGACGACCTCCTCGGCCGATTCACGGGTCGAGACGTGCGCGCGGGCGACCCGCAGCATGCCGGGCGACCACAGGTCGAGCAGCCGGGCGAACATCGACTCGTCGCCTTCGCGCAGCCGTGCCACCACCGCCTCGTCGGCGGGCAGCGTGTCCGAATCCAAGATTGCCTCCTAGGCCGTGTCCCTGAGATCTCTCGTCCGCTCCCGACACCCCGCCGGTCCACCGTCCGTCAAGTCGGACATGCCACGCACCCCTTTCGCTCGCCGCGTCGCCGTACCCCACTACGAGAGATCAACCGGACAACGGCCGTTCTAACGTGGAATAGCAGGCAAATGTCGTGCATGCCCCGGTCCACCGGCCGCCAATCGGGTTGACAGTGTTCTTGTGACGATGTGGCCTCCTCTTGTCATCCCGCGGCGTACGGATGGCAGCCTGCGGGCAGATCAGTCTCAGAGACCCGCACGGATCGAGATCGGCAAGGAGCCCGCGTGAGACCTGATCGACGGCATGTCGTCCCCACCGCCGGAGTACGGCCCACGGCTGTGCTTCCCCTCTGCATCGCCTTGGTCCTGACCGGTACGGCCTGCGGCTGGGGAAACACCGAGGCGGCCCCCGCCGTCACCGTGACCACGACCGAGACCCGGACGCTCCCGGCCGAGTCCGTTCCGCCGACCGAGCCCGCCGCCCCGAGCGCCCCGCCCCGCAAACCGGTCGACCCCGACCCCAAGGCGCGGATCACGGTGATCCCGAACGTGGTGGGGCTCAACCACCAGACCGCCCAGGACCGGCTCCAGGCCGCGGGCTTCTACAACCTGCGCGAGGAGGACGCCACCGGTCAGGGTCGCCTGCTGGTCTTCGACCGGAACTGGGTGGTGGTGTCGCAGACGCCCAGGGGCGGCACAAGGCACCGGCTCGACGCCAAGATCGTGCTCCGCTCGAAGAAGAAGACCGACGGGTAACGGACCCGGGGGCCCACCGTGAAGATCGGGTGGCCGCGCACACGGTGCGCCGTCCGGCCTTCGCGTCCCCGCCGTCACCCTGCCCACCGTTCGACCACCGCCCCCGCGTCACGCCATAGTGCGGCCCCAGTAAACCGGGCGCCACCGACAAAAACGCCGTCCGGGGGATCGGGACCCGTCGATCCCGCCCGGATGCCGTTCGGCGGATCCGCACCGGCGACCGTGGTTGGCCGGGAGACCGCAGGGTTCGGGAAATCATGTATCTCCGGGTGGAGTCCGGCACCCTGGCCTAGGCTTTATGTGGCAGTCCACCCCCATTATTGGTAAAAGGACAGAATGCCTGCGGAAATAGCCCCGCTGCGGAAAGGCGATCCCCTCCAACTCGGTGTTTATCGGCTCGTCGGCCTATTGGGCGAAGGCGGGCAGGGAACCGTGTACCTGGGACAGACGCCCTCCGGGCAACAGGTTGCGATCAAGACATTGCATGCCCGGCTCCGGGATGACGCGGAGAGCCGCCGCCGGTTCCTTGGGGAGGTGGCAGCCGCCCGCAGCGTGGGGACGTTCGGAACCGCGCAGGTGCTGGAGGTCGACTTCTACGGGGAGCAGCCCTTCATCGTCAGCGAGTACATTCGCGGGGAGTCGCTGCAGCAGCTGATCAACCGGGAGGGCCCACGTGACGCCGGGGGGCTGCGGCGGCTCATGCTGGCCACCGCAGCTGCACTCCAGGCCATCCACCAGGCCGGAATCGTGCATCGGGACTTCAAACCCAGCAACATCCTGCTGGCGGCGGACGGGCCGCGGGTCGTCGACTTCGGCATCGCCCGCGCCCTCGAAGGCACGACCATGCTGTCCAGCGCCGTCGTCGGCACACCGCCCTACATGTCCCCGGAACAGGTCTCAGGCGCGAAAGTCGGCCCGGAATCCGATGTGTTCTCCTGGGGCGTGGCGATGGTGTTCGCGGCGACCGGTCAGCCCGCCTTCGGTCAGGACAGCATCCCCGCGGTCTTCAACCGCATCCTGACCCGGGAACCCTCGCTCGACGGGGTGCCGGACGACCTGCGTGCCCTGCTGCGGTCGTGCCTGGCCAAAGACCCGAACGACCGCCCGACCGCAAGCGAGCTGCTCCAGCGGATGCTCGGGCACGCCCCTCAGTCCGCGCCACGTTCCGCCGGACGTGCCACTCGGCCCGCGCCGCAGCCCGCCGGGGAAACCGTCGCCCGCACCGGCGGTCCCTTCGGGCTGGCGCTTGCGGCTCAGGTCATCGCTGCCCTGGTCACGTTCATCCTGGAGGAGGAGAACGGCCTGCTGTTCGGGATCGGCGTGATCGCTTGGATCCTCGGGGGAGGCTTCGCCGCGCTGGCGTTGCGCAACCTGGCGAAGCGGAGGCGAGCATGAGCATCACCTATCCCGTCCTGCTGATCCTGGCGATCTATTTCATCGTGTTGTTCGGCATCCCCAGGTCCCGGGCCTTCTTCTCCCGGCACCGCCTGCTGACCTCCCTGCTCCCATTGCCGATCGCCGCTCTCGTGCTCGTGGCCTTCGACCAATGGGAGAGGATCGAACCCGATACGATCGTTGTCGCCCTGCTCGCCTACGTGAACGGTCTGGTCGCCTTCGCCCTTGTGGTGGGAATCCAGGATCTACGCCGTGCGCGCCGTGATCGGGGATCCGGCTGACGCCCACGTGAACCCCGCGTCGGCCGTACCGGCCGCTGATGTGGGCGCGGGACACCGCCTTCACTTGCCGCGTTCGGCCGTACCGGACGTTGATCTGGATCGTCTTGTACGGCGGCGGCTCGGCGTCGCGCCGGCCGTACCGGCCTCTGGGTGTGGACCGCGGTACGTCGGGGCGGCGCCCGAGTCCGGCCAAGACGCGATGCCGAGGCCGCGTACGCCGTACCGGACGCAACGGGCGTCGTGCTCACGCGGTGGACGTGCCCCGGGAGGTAGGCGAGCGCCGCCGACGACCCTGCGATGGGTGTCCGCGGCCTGCGGCGGGCCCAGTTGACGGAAGACGGCGGCGACCTGTGGGCAAAAGGGACGGGGCCGTCCGGTGGGACGGCCCCGTCGGGTGGCGGGCGTACGGGTCAGCTGGGACCGGTGTACGTGCGCGCGGTGTCGGGGGCGGCGCCCTTGGCGGTGGCGGTCGCCGCGGCGGTCCGCGGCGGGATGGAACGGGTGTCGAACGCGTAGACGCCGACGGTGTTGGCGATCGCGTCGGAGTTCACGTCGAGCGCGGTCATGCTGATGTTGTTGATGTTGTCGCAGGCCGCGTGGTAGCAGGGGTCGAAGGGGGCCCCGGCGGTGCCGCCGAAGAGCGCGGCCTCCTCGGCGGTCTTGAGGACCTCGGCGCCGGTGAAGATGCCGCCAGCCGGGATGCCCGCCTCGATGAACGCGCCGTAGTCGGAGCGCCCGTCGAAGTCGGTGCCGTTGGTGGGCAGGCTACGTGAGTTGTAGAAGCTCTTCAGCAGCTGCTCGATCTGCGCCGATCCGGGCGGGCCCGCGGGGGCGCCGACACCGTCGGAGTTGTCGCCGTCGTAGAGCTTGTAGGCGTAGTTCGGCGAGGCCACCATGTCGAAGTTGAGGTAGAGCTTGATCTTGTCCCGTTGGGCCTGAGTCAGCTCCGCCACGTACTGGTTGGAGCCGAGCAGGCCGATCTCCTCGGCCGCCCAGAAGGCGAAACGGACCTTGTTCCGCACCGGGAAGTGGCGCATCTGCAGCGCGACCTCCAGGACCGCGGCGCTGCCCGAGCCGTTGTCGTTGATGCCCGCGCCCTCGTGGACCCCGTCCAGGTGCGCGCCGACCATCACCACGTTGTCGCTCCGGCCCCAGCGGGACTCGGCGATGACGTTCTGGTCCTTGCCCAGATCCAGGACGGTGTCGGTCTTCACCCGCACGACGGTGCCCGGCGCGCTCGCCAGGTCGATCCCGGTGGCGGTGTTGGCGAAGACGATCGGGAAGCCGTACCGCCACTCACCCATGTCGAACTGGTAGGCGTCGGTCCGGCCGGGCTGCCCCTCGTTGAAGAGGATCACCGCGGCGGCCCCGGCGTCCCGGGCGTTGCCGAGCTTCTGCACGTACGGGCAGGTGCCGCGCTGGATCAGCGCGATCCGGCCGGGGACGAAGGACGCGAAGTCGCTCGCCTCGCAGCCGCTGGTCGAGGACGGGGTCGGCGACGGCGGAAGGACCAGGTCGACGCCCTGCACCTGAGCGGTGACGTCGCCGGAGCCGGAGGGGATCGTGGTGACGAAGTCCGCGGTGTGGGTGTAGGACTTGGCCACGGGGGAGACCTGCTGGAGCGTCGACGGGGTCGTCTCCGTCCAGCTCTTCACGAAGTCGACGTCGGTGAAGCTGACCTTGTATCCGGCTTTGCGGAGCTTGTTCGCGACGTAGTCGCGCGAGGCGACGTAGCCGCTCGTCCCGGCGGCGCGGTTGCCCCCGTTGGCGTCGGCGATGGCCTGGAAGGCGTCGAGGTGCTTCTTGACCTTGGACCCCTTGACCGACTTCACCAGGAGCTTGGCGAAGACGTCACCGTGTGTGGCGTTGGCCGGAACGGCTGAGGCGAGCGGAAGGGCCAAGGCGGCCATCACGGTGGTGACGCATACCCCGGCCCGTCGGAGATTGACGCGCATGAAGCTCCTCTACTGAGAAGGTTTACGTAGGTGTCCCCGAAACAACCTAGATCGGAAACTAGCGGCAATCCTTCAATAGGAAAAGAGTGGACATATAGCTAAATCAGCACAAGGGTGCCTCGGGCCGTCGGGCAACCTGTGCTGAACACGGCGGTTGTCGCTGCGTGATTGTTCAATTCAATGCCGTGAGCTTTGCCGCCTCCCGGGCCCGGCCGCAAAACGAGCGGCCCGGCCCCAAGGGCCGGACCGCTCCAGGTCGTGCCGTCGCTTCGGCACCGCGTCAGTTCAACACGGCGAACCGCGCCTCGATGTCGACTTGAACGTTGGTGACGTTGCGGATCTCGATGAAGTACTTCAGCAGTCCGGCGGCCTGCCGGTCCACCTGGACCTTCCACTCGATCTGGGCGTCGCCGTCGACCATCGGCCAGGTCGGCACGACCATCCAGACGACGCGCCAGGCCTCCGGCCAGCTATGGGTGAACCAGCGTCGCGTCGCTCCCGCGGGCACCGAACCACGAAATTGCACGCCAAGCCACATGGCTCGTCCTCTCTCAGCTCGGGGCGGTGGGCGCACCGCCCGCGTCTTCGGATTCGGCTTCCGCCGCGGTGACGTCGAAGGCCACGGCGGCGGAGTCACCCCTTGGGGCGCCGCCCCCGTCCACCAGGTCGTCCGCCGTCGCGAGCGGGGAGTAGGCGGCGTCGCCCGCCACCGCGGGGGCCGGGCCGCCGTTCAGGAGCCCGGCGTCCGAGGCCGCGGAACCGGCCCCGAATCGGGCTTCGTCAGCGGGTACGTATCTCATGGGGGCTCCTCTCACGTCGCCGCGAGCGACCAGCCGAGGACGTCGTATCGGGCTTCGAAGCCGATCTGGCCGGCGGTGAGGTTGCGGACGGCGATGAAGTACTTGAGCAGCCCACCGGACTGCCGGGTCACCTGGACCGTCCACTCCAGCTGGGCCTCCCCGTCCACGATCGGGGCGGTGGGGACCACCGTCCAGATGACGTACCAGGCGGCGGGCCAGCTGTGGGTGAACCACCGGCGGGTGCTGTTCGCGGGGACCGTCCCGGTGAACTGGACCCCCCGGAAGACCGCGGCGGGCTCCAGACCCTGATAGATCGACCGGATCGCGGCGCAGTCACCCGGGCTGAGCCCCTCCCGCTGGCCGATCTCGACGTTCTGCACCGGCGTCAGGGTGTCCGCGTTCGGGTCGATCGCGAAGCCCCGGCGCCCGTAATGCATGATCGAGTGATAGTCGTACGGGCCCACGTCGTCGCCGTCGTTGATCTGCTGGTTGAAGTTGTGCGCGCTCGCGGGCTGGATGTTGGCCCAGTTGACCGTGACCCAGTTGTTCCGGTCCTCCCGGCTCTGCTCGTGCCACAGCCCGGCGCTGTGCCCGATCTCGTGGATGGTGCTCCCGGTGCTGCACCCGGCGGCGAGCCGGATGGTCTGCTGGTTGCCCCGCATCCCCACCGGTGAGCTGCAGCCGTCGCCCACCCCGAAGCGGACGAAGTTCGGGAACTGCGCGGCGTTGGCGGCTGTCCGGAGCACGAAACGGATCCGGGTGTTGCGCTCCCAGTGGGCGATGGCGTCGGTGACCCGGGCCTGATTGGGGAGCGCGGCCTCGATGTCGTACGGCACCACGCCGTTCGGCCATCGGAACTGGTTCCCGGTGACGACGATGCCGCGTTCGACGCCGGAGTCCCCGGACACCGGCTGGAGCAGGTCTTCGGGGCCGATGAGGCTGAGGACGATGTCCCCCTCCACCATGGGCTCACCGTCGACGAGGGTGTACTGGACGGCCTTCGGGCCTTGGGTGACGGTCTGGATCAGACCGACGTGTACCTCCGGGCCGATGCGGTACTGGCCCGAACCGGTCACCCCGTCGGTCGCGGATGTGTCAGTGCTTTGATCATCGGTAGGTGCCATTTTCGGCTTCCTCCTAAGTCGCCGCTTGGCTGCTTAGGCAACTGACCCTGCATTGGCGTGGCCCCGACGTGGCGGCCATGCTTGATAATCCGCCCCAGCGGCATTACTGACAAGGCAGGAAACGGTTACCAATTCACGGTCGGCATCAGATGGGCAGGAGGCAGCCGGGCATAAGTGAAATCGGGGTGGTGGAGGGCCTGGATGGTCTGTGGCCTGGTGGTTCTCGATCGATGGCGTGTGCTTTTACCAGGGAATGTAGTGATCAGGATAGGGTTTTTCTGGCAAGATTTGGTAAAGGTTGAAACGCTGGATCTTCGGTGGCCAGGCTTCGGCAGATGATTGGTTTGATATGTCCCAATAAAAGTGCTAAATGTTCGATCGGCTGTCGGTAATAATGAATACTGTGTCGGGAGTCTGTGGTATTCCGGGATCCCGTCCAGGCATGTTCCGAGGGTGTTCGGAGGGGGGTTTCGGCAAGCCGAATCCTCCCGGCCGCACCCGGTGCGCCGGCGCTTGGAGCCGCGCCCGCCGTACCCGCTGCGATGAATCATGGTCAAGGGCCGAGTCAATCGCGGTTCCGGGGTCGGTGTGATCCGTGCCGTTCGCCGGAGACCGGATGGATCGCCGTGTCTGCCTGGTATCTGAGCCTTTATGGTGGTTTCGGGTGATCTTTGAGTGGTGGCGGACCGTACGGCGGCCGTACCCACGGTAGTGAGACCAGGTCAAGCTTGTGGTCAACCCGGAAAACGGGAACAGGGCGGTGCGCGGTGATCGTTGGCCCCAGTGGTTCGCGTTACCGGCCAACACAAAGAAGAGGCGGACAGTGATTTTCAAGCGCATGCTGGGTGCATTGGGCGTGGGCGGTCCCTCGGTGGACACCGTGCTGGTGTCACCCGAATGCCGGCCCGGAGGGGTTCTCGCCGGCGAGGTGCGTGTCCTCGGCGGTGACCTCGACGTCGACATCACCGAGGTGACCCTGGGGCTGGTCGCCCGGGTGGAGTACGAGCACGGCGAGGGGGAAGGCTCCGGCCAGGTGGAGTTCCACCGGGTCCGGGTCTCGGAGGGCTTCCGGCTCGCGGCCGCGGAGCGGCTGGAGATCCCGTTCCGGCTCGCGGTCCCGTGGGAGACGCCGATCACCGAGGTCTACGGTCAGCCGCTCCGCGGGATGGCGATGGGGGTCCGCACCGAACTCGCCGTCGCCAAGGCGGTCGACAAGGGCGACCTGGACGAGTTCGTCGTCTCGCCGATCTCCGGTCAGCTCCGGGTGCTCGACGCCTTGGCCCATCTGGGCTTCCGGTTCAAGAGCGCCGACCTGGAGCACGGGCGGATCCACGGATCCGTCCAGGAACTGCCGTTCTACCAGGAGATCGAGTTCCAGGCCCCGCCCGCGTACGCGGGACAGGCCGACGAGATCGAGCTGACCTTCATGACGGACCACGCCGGGTTCGAGGTCATCCTGGAGGCGGACAAGCGCAGCGGGCGCGGGGACACCCTGGCCCGCCTGCACAGCACCCACGAGGCGGCCGAGGACACCGACTGGATCGGCGCGATCGGCTCCTGGCTGGAGTCGCTCGGCTCCCGGCACCACGGGGGGCACGGCCACCACGGTGACCACGGACACGGTGCGGGCGGTGCGGCCGTGGGCGTCGCGGCCGGCTTCGCCGGCGGCATGATCGCCGCGGAGATCGTCGACGAGGTCGGCGACTTCTTCGAGGGAGACGAAGAGTAGTCGCAGGTCGTCCGGTGGACGGGCCGGGTGCGGGGACGTCGGTTCCGGCACCCGGCCCGGTCGTTTTCGGGAAGGACACAACATTTTCACTTCTGCCAGCGCTTTCTTGCACAGCATAATCCGCCTTTAGCGAATTCCGCCGTTGATGAAAATCAATTCAAATGGGTCAAAATTGTCTTAGCGTAATGCGGACTCGCCCCTGTTGAGACGGAGACACAGTGACTGACGCACCCCCACCCGCCCAGATGACGGAGCACCTTCACGACCGGCTGCTCCGCAAGCGCATCGTCTTCCTGGGACAGACGGTCGACGACGAGGTGGCCAACCGCATCTGCTCGGAACTGCTGCTGCTCGCCGCGGAGAACCCGCAACGGGATATCTTCCTTTACATCAATTCCCCGGGAGGCTCGGTCTCGGCCGGAATGGCCATCTACGACATCATGGAATACATCCCCAACGAGGTCTCCACCGTCGCGATGGGACTGGCCGGTTCGATGGGGCAATTCCTGCTCTGCGCGGGCGCCCCCGGAAAGCGGTACGCGCTTCCGCATACCCGGGTCGTGATGCACCAGCCTTCCGGAGGCGTCGGCGGTACGGCCTCCGACATCAGGATCCAGGCCGAGCAGATGGCGCACACGAAGGCGGTCATGGCCGAACGGATCGCCCAGCACACCGGCCAGACCGTCGAGCAGATCAAGCTCGACTGGGATCGGGACCGCTGGTTCACCGCGGAGGAGGCCAGGGAGTACGGCATGGTGGACCAGGTGGTGCGGAGCGCCCGCCAGGTCCCGTCCGTGAACGCGGTCTCCTGACCTCGGAGCCCGGCCGTCCGGTTCCCGCGCGGACGGTCCGGGTACCCTGGGAGAAACTCCCACGAAGCGCAACGTTTTACATAGCGTTCATATTTGGGCAATCGTTGCGAAATAGCACATAGGGACCCTCAGTGTGGGCAGTGGACGACACGCCGCCGAGGAAGGGACCAACGTGAGCTACAAGGCCGAGTACATCTGGATCGACGGGACCGAGCCCACCGCCAGGCTGCGCTCGAAGACCAAGATCCTCCCGGACGGCGCCGAGCTGCCCCTGTGGGGCTTCGACGGATCCAGCACCAACCAGGCGGCCGGGGAGCGGTCCGACTGCGTGCTGAAGCCGGTGTTCGTCTGCCCCGACCCGATCCGCGGCGGAGACCACAAACTCGTGTTCTGCGAGGTCCTGCTCACCGACCTGTCCCCGCACCCCACCAACACCCGGGCACGCCTCTCCGCCGTCGCCGAACGCTTCGCCGACCAGAAGCCGATCTTCGGGATCGAGCAGGAGTACACCTTCTTCAAAGACGGGCGCCCCTACGGCTTCCCCTCCGGCGGATTCCCCGCACCGCAGGGCTTCTACTACTGCGGCGTCGGCGCCGACGAGGTCTTCGGCCGCGACATCGTCGAAGCCCACCTGGACGCCTGCCTCGCCGCCGGACTGGAGATCTCCGGGATCAACGCCGAGGTCATGCCCGGCCAGTGGGAGTTCCAGGTCGGTCCCCTGTCCGCCCTGGACGTGGCCGATCAGCTCTGGGTCGCCCGCTGGCTGCTCTACCGCGTCGCCGAAGACTACGACGTCGCCGCGACCCTCGACCCCAAGCCGGTCAAGGGCGACTGGAACGGCGCGGGCGCCCACACCAACTTCTCCACCGAGGCCATGCGCACCGGCTGGGACCCGATCATCACCGCCTGCGAGTCACTCCGCGAACGGCGCCAGGAGCACATCGACGGCTACGGCGCCGAGATCGAGCACCGCCTCACCGGCCTGCACGAGACCGCCCCGTGGAGCGAGTACAGCTACGGCGTCTCCGACCGCGGCGCCTCCGTCCGCATCCCCTGGCAAGCCGAGATCGACAAGCGCGGCTACATCGAAGACCGCCGCCCCAACGCCAACTGCGACCCCTACGTCGTCACCCGCCTCATCATCGAAACCTGCTGCACCGCCCTGGAAAAGGCCGGCCAGGTCTGACACCCGACATGCTCCCCACGCCCTTCGGCACCCCCACGGGCGTGGGGAGGAGGCTTGTTGAGCTGGCAGGTTCTCGGTGACCTGGGGTGATGTCACCTGTCGGGGATTGTCGGTGATTAGACGAGGGCGCTGCCGGTCGGAGTGCGGCGGCTGTGCCGATCCGGATAGCCGTACGGGCACTCGCCGTCAGGCGGGCCCGTACAGGACGAGGGCCCAGCACAGGCAGGCGAACGCCGCCGTGCACAGGACCGTCCTGATCACGTTCCAGCGGACCCATCTCGGCTCGAACCGCGTGCGCGCCGTCGAGGGGTCGGTGCCGACCGCACGGCCATCCGCCTCCAGTCCGTTGTTGAGCGGTACGTTGACCACCGCGGTGATCAGCAACGCGGCGCCGTACAGGACGAATCCGGCCCCGATCCAGGGCAATGCCGGACGACTGTCCGCAGAGATTTGGAGCAGCCCGGCGGCGAGAGTCAGTATGGGGGCGCCCGCGAACGCGACGGCGAACCAGCCGTTCATGATCGCCACGTTGATCCGCCGCATCACCTCGACGAACGCCTGATCGCCTGCCATACGCAACCCCGGCATCACTGCGCAGGCGAACCCGTAGAGCAGTCCGGCGATCAACCCCACGCTGACCGTGGCACCGATCAGCGTGACGTTCCTCAGCAGTTCCACCACGTCTTTCCTCCGGATTCCCGGCGCCGGCGTGACCTCGGCGACGTTCTGTCGACGTTTCGTATCCGGTCACGATTGAAGTCGACGGCGCGGGCCCCGGACATGGTCGAGGACCTCGGAGACATACGCGTGCGTCCACGGGGGTCGAATGTCGGTAAGGTCGATCCGCTCAAGGGAGGCGGAGAACGCATGGGTGGCCGGGCCAGTACGCACGCGATCGAGGTCCGGCCCGATGTGGTGGTCAAGAAGTACCGAATGTCGGACCACGACCAGCCCGAACGGGAGTGGCGAGCCCTGGGGCTGCTCAGCCGGTACGCGCCCGGGCTGGCGCCCGTACCGGTGACCGCCGACCTGGACGGCGATCCGCCGACCGTGGTGATGTCCCGGCTCGACGGCGTCCCCGTGCGCGGACCGATCACGGGACCCCTGTCCGACGCTCTGGCCGAGGCCGTAACCCGGGTCCAGCAGGCGATCCCTCAGGCCGTACTGGAGTTGATACCGGCACGTGCCGGGCACCCCGTCGAACTCCTCCGGCAGGTACGGGCGTGGTCCGCGGCCCCTCCCGCCGGAAATCCGATCGTCGTGGACGCGCTGCGGTCGGCCGCCCGCTGGGTGGCACGGCCGTCCCTGGACGACTTGCTGGCGCGGCCGGGCACGCCGGTGTTCGGCACCGGCGACGGCAACCTGGCCAACTACTTGTGGGACGGATCCCGCGCCCGTGTCGTCGACTTCGAGTACTCCGGGCGGAGTGACCGCGCATTCGAACTCGCCGAGGTCGTCGAGCATGTGTCGGTACGGCGCGGCGACGCCGCCGGCATGACCGCCGTTCTGGCACGGCTGGAACTGACCGTCGACGAAGCGGCCAGGCTCACCGAGTGCCGCCGCCTTCTCGCCCTGTACTGGCTGGTGCGGACCCGCGGGGAGACTCAGGTCCAGCAGGCCGAGCGGATGTCGGCCCTGCTGGAGAACCCACTTCGACGCGGTGTAGGTCGCATGTGACTTGTCGTGTTCGGTGCCTTGGTCGGCGGCGCGGCGCCGTACAGTCCGGTCGAAAGAGACGTTCCGCCTGATGCGTGGTCGAGAGTCCCGCCGGGCAGCTGAGCCCGTTGCCGGCCGGCCGTAGGGGTCAGCGGCGGGTCAGGGACCACGAACCGTCCGCCTTGACGGTGACCAGGCGGGTTCCCGAGTGCAGGAGAACCTTTCCGCGGTAGCGGCCGATCTCGTTGATCAGGAGGTCGGGGTAGCCGCGGCCGATCTGAGCGTAGGCGTGGACGATGAAATTCGCGTTTCCGTCGTGTGTTCCGCGGAGGGTGCGCAGTCCGCGGGTCGGGTTGAGTTTGAGCGGGACGCAAGGGCATGGCCGCCCGTCTACGCTGGATGCGTGGATGCATTGGCCGGACTGCTGGCCGGGCCGCGAGCCCGGGGCGCGTTTCTCCTGCGTGCGATTCTCAACCCACCGTGGGCCATCCGGATCGAGGATCGGGCCCCGCTGACCCTCGTAGCCGTGGAACGCGGCGAGGTCTGGGTGCTTCTCGACGGCGAGGATCCGGTACGGTTACGCCCCGGCGACATCGGCGTCGTACGCGGGCCGCACCACTACACCATCGCCGACGCCCCAACCACCCCTCCGCGGTCCAGAGTCCTCCCCGGCGGGTGCAACATCAGCCTGGACGGTGAAGACCTGTGCGCGTCGATGGAACTCGGCGTCCGCACCTGGGGAGACAGCCTCGACGGTTCGACGACGGCACTCATCGGCACCTACCAACTGCGCGGCGACATCAACCGGCGCCTCCTGGACGTGCTGCCCGGATTGGTCGTCCTGCGCGACTGGGACTCACCGATCGTCAGCCTGCTCGGCGAGGAGGTCGTCAGGGACGCGCCCGGTCAGGAAGCGGTGCTCGACCGTCTGCTCGACCTGCTCCTCGTCGCCGTCCTACGCACCTGGTTCACCCGCCAGGGAGACCAAGCCCCGGCCTGGTATCGCGCCCACCTCGACCCCGTGGTGGGCCGCGCACTACGGCTACTCCATGAAAGCCCGGGTCATTCGTGGACGGTGGGCACCCTGGCCGCCAGGTCAGGCGTTTCCCGAGCCCTCCTCGCCCGGCGTTTCACCGAACTCGTCGGCGAACCCCCGATGGCCTACCTCACCAACCGCCGGCTCTCCCTCGCCGCCGACCTCCTCCGCGACCCCGAAACCACCGTCGACGCGGTGGCCAGGCAGGTCGGCTATGCCAGTCCTTTCGCGCTTAGCACCGCCTTCAAACGCGTCCGCGGCATATCCCCCCAACAACACCGCCTAACCACCACCCACCCCCAACCCGCCTGACTGCGGCCCGAGCCAACCGCTCACCCCCACGGGCGTCGGGATGGGCCCGGCACGCGGATGTCGATATGAAGCCGGTTCCGGTCTCCCCAGCTCCCCAAGCCCGTGGGGTGAACCAGGGCCGGCATCCCCAGACGGTGCGCCACCTAACCGTTCCCCATGCCCGTGGGGGTGAACTGGGATGGGCCGGTCTGCGGGCAACGTCGCTGGCTCGCTCCCCACTGCCCGTGGGGGTGAACCGACCACCATGGATCGGCGCGTCTGGGGAGCGCGCTGTTCCCCACGCCCGTGGGGGTGAACCGGTGACGAACCAGGCGCCGGTGACGATGGTGTGGCGGTTGCCGGAGACCTCCCCATACGCGTGTTCACTCGCCACAAGGCCGCTGCGGCGTCTGGTACCAGTCCCAGACGCGTCGATCCGGAAGTGTTGATCACGATCCGTTGCCGCTCAGGTAATGCCGATGAGCCGTGATATAACCGGGTAGCGGTTCCTCTTATGAGTGAATCGGAGGAGTAAGGCATGCGTCATGCCGACTGGGGTGTGCGGTCCCAACGTTGGGCCGGGATTCACAGCGAAGAGACCGACGTCGATGGCGTCGCCGTACATTACCTCCGGGCCGACGCGGGCCTCGGCGGGCCCACCCACCTGTTGGTCCATCCGATGGCGGGTAGCGCTTCGATGTGGCTGGACCTCATCGCCCCGCTGAGTCGACTTGGCGCGGTCATCGCCCCCGATCTAGTGGGAACACTGTTCGGGCACACCGGCTCACCTCACTCTCGGGCAGCCACGGCTGAGCTGAACGCCCGCTTCCTGCGGGCGTTCACCGACCGACTGGGTATCGGGAACGCAGTTGTTCACGGCTGGTCCATGGGTGGGCTGGTTGCGGTGCTGTTCGCTGATTCGGCGCCCGATCGGGTGGGGCGCCTTGTGCTCGCGGCTCCCGCTTTGCCTGGTCCGATCCCCGCTGACGAGGTTCGCTTCTGGACGACCGCCGGCAGGCTGCTCTTGGCGGTCGGACCGCCTGTCGCGCGAGCCGTACTCCGTATTGCGGGTCGACGGATGCTCGACCTCAAGCTGAAAATGTACGCCGACCCCAGCGCCTGGTCGAGCGGGAACTATGTCGGTGGAGACCCGTCGCGGTTGTCGCCGGAAATGACCGCCCTGCTCGCCGACGAACTGCGAAGCGCACAGCCGCGGCGGCTCGGCGACGCTGTCACAGCCTTCGCCTCGGTCATGTCGGCCCTGTTCGTCAACAGGGATCCCGTGTACAGAGCGATCGCCGGGCTGAGCGCGCCCACGCTAATGCTCTCGGGCGACGAAGACGGTTTGATCACCACAAGTACGATCGACGATATCGCCCGACGTCGACCCGATTGGCAGCGTCGTGTCTTCGAGTCGGTCGGGCACCTTCTGCCGTTGGAGGTGCCGGACGACTATGTTGAGACGGTGCACCGGTGGCTGACCGACGAGCGTTCGCCAATGTGATCAACTGTTTCCGGGTTCATCACCATCCTGGTCAGCAGCATGGGCTCGGTTGCCGGTACTTGATCTCGAAGATAGGAGAGCTGCCGGCGATGCTCTCCCGACGCAGGACTTGTACGGCTTCGCGCTGGCTGGCTGTCGCCTGATTGGACATAGCGGATTTCTGCACCTACGGAAGGCTTACGCTCTCCGGCGGAGGAGGTGTCTGATGACCCTGGCCACCGGTCGAGGTCGCCTGTGATTATTTACGTTCTTTCTCTCGTTCAGAAGAGGCTCTTCCGCAAGGTTGCGGGGATCAAGAAGGTCACGTCCTGTGAGGTGGTGGGATTCGGGAGGCGCGGCGTCCCCCGTCCGTGCCTTGAGGCGAGCCGTCGTGCAAGGCAGGGCCGGGCTTGCCCACCCACGGCGATCGGTCGTCGCCTGCTCGAATCCCACCACTCGATGGGACACCATCATCAAGGACGACTCCGATAACTGTCGGTGCCGGGTGAGACACTGTGGGTATGGATGCGGAGACGGTGATCGAGTGGCTTGAGACGGCCTCCCGGCAGGAGCTGGGGCGGGTCGCGACCGCCATGGCCCGTGCGTGGGCCGCCCGCCCCGTCCCGGACTCCGCCCTCGCCTGCATGCGGGAGGCCGCCAGGTTCGCCGACCTGCTGGACGCCGGGGAAGCGGGTCTGACGCCGCTGGTCGCGCGGGTCGACTCCACCGGTGAGGCCAAGTCCCATGGATTCTCGGGTACCCGGGCTTGGCTGACCGTCGGTCTTGCCGCCCGCCGTTCGACGGCCGCGGACCGGCTGGCGCTGGCGCGGACCCTGCACCGGCTGCCCCAGGTTGCCCGCCGGGTGGAGCAGGCCCGGCTTCCCGTGGCGTACGCGGCGGCGATCTGCCACGCGGTGAGGCACCTGGACGACGCCGGCACCGCTCTGGCGGAGCAGACCCTGCTGGGGCTGGCCGAGCAGGGCGGGACGGTGGAGCAGATCCGCAAAGCCGGGGAGAAGGCCCTGGAGCTGCTCCGGGGGGATGCCCCCGATTCGGACACCCGCAAAGGCTTCGCCGACTCCTGGCTGCAGGTGTCGGAGTCCCTGGACGGCGGGGCGTGGCTGAAGGGCTGGCTGGACGCCGAGCTTAAGCAGCTGCTGCAGTCCAAGCTGGACCCGTTGACCTCCCGCACCGCCTCAGCGGGGGCCGGGACCAGGGACAAGCGCAACGCCGCCGCGCTGCGGACGTTGCTGACCCGGGACGGGCGGGGCCAGGAGGCCGTCGTCGTGATCACCCTGCGCGACACCCAGGCCGACGGCACTCCCGTGACCGGTGTGTCCCGCCCCGGCCCGCGCCTTCTTCCCCCGGCCGCCACCGACGTCGTTCCCGGACCGGTCCCACTTCCTCCCGGTGACACCGGCCTGACTCCCGGCCCCGCCGCAGAGCCGCAGGACCTCCCGGCAGCCCGGCTCCTGGAGAACGTGGTCCGGCTTCCCCGGCGGCCCGGCCCCGATCCGACACCCGGTTCCGGGTACGGGACCACACCGCAGACCGGTCCGGCGACCGCGCCCACCCGAACCACCCGGTTCGCGGCGGGGACCGGGCCGCCTGTACCGGTCCCCGACCCCGGGCCGCCGGACGACGCAGCCTCCGGCGAACCCGCCCGCGCCCGGACCGGCGACGGGACCGCACCCGACGCCTGCGGCCCGGCACCATTCGGGGCCGTCCCGGCTGACGCCCACGACATCGGAACCAAAGCCGGATCCGGAGCCGACCCGGAGTGCGTTCCCGGCATGCCCGTCGCCGCCGGTTCCGGGACGAAGGGCGCGGGCCGGTGGGAGATTGCCTCCGCGCACCTTTCCGACGGCACCCCGATCGACGCCGCCCAGGCCAAGCGGATCGCGTTGAGCCACGGGATCTCGGTGCTGCTGCTGTCCGGCGACGGCCGTCCCCTCTTCCTGGGCCGCAGGGTGCGGTTCGCCTCCGACGCCCAGCGGCTGGTCCTGGCCGCCCGCTACAGCACCTGCGCGGTGGACGAATGCGACATCCCCGCGCACGCCTGCGAGGTGGACCACGTCACCGGATGGGAGTTCGGCGGCAAAACCGACGTCTCCAACCTCGCCCCGCTCTGCGGGTTCCACAACCGTGACAAAGCCGACCACCCCGGCGCCTACACCGTCAGCCCTCAGCCCGGCGGCACGGTGGTCTACCGGATCGACCGGCCGCCCTGGATGCGAAGACACGCCGCGTGACCTCGACTCCGCCCGGCGGCCTCGTCGCCGGGCGGGATCCCCTGCGGGGATTCAGGGGCCGCGACAGGATGGCAGTCTGGATCGAGCGGCCTGGGAGGGTTGTGGCCGAACGGTGGATGCCGCCGGTGACCCACCGGCATGATGGAGAGGCCGCACAGCCGACGGCGGGCAACCGACTCACGATCCAGGTGCGAACTCCGTGCGAATGGACGATCCGATCACCGACAAGCCCCGACATCCGCGTTTCCGCAGCTCGCTGATGTCCCCGCAGTTCAGCAAGCCCGCTCCCCACGCCCGTGGGGGTGAACCGTCCAGCGAGGCGTACCCGTGCGACCTTTGGACCCTTTGCCCACGCCCGTGAGGGTGAACCCAGAGGCCGAAAGCCGAAAGAGCCCCCTCGTCACGCCCGCCGGGGGGTGAACCGGAGCGGCGAAAGCCAGGTCGTGATCGTGTGTCGAGTGCTGCTGGGCCTGCGGCCAGAAGGCGGACATCATTTCCCACACCACGCGTCCGTAGAGGACCTCATCGTCTTCACCTCCCCCGACGCTCCGACCGCGCTACTCACGTGTCGTGATCGGCGGATGATCCGTGAACGGCATGGGTGGCTGCCACGCGAAGGCGGCTCCTATCCCGCGGATCAGCAAGGAGGCCGGTACGGCCGCCGCGAGGTTGTCCCGGAGCAGGGCCGCCACCGGGTTGGCCGTCTGCATGATGCGACCGAGTCTGCCGGAGGTGCGGGCCATCCGCTCGGTGCGAGGGCGCCGGAGAGCGTCGTAGATCCGGAGTCCGGCGTCGATTCCCGAGTTTTCGATCCCGGTCGCGAGGGTCACCGCGTCTTCGATGGCCAGGCAGGCCCCTTGACCGATGTCGGGGGTGACGGCATGCGCCGCGTCACCCAGGAGCACCACCCGGCCGTGCGTGAATCCGGGGAGCCTGGCCCTCAGGTAGTACACGTCGTGGCGGAGCAAGGTCTCTTCCGGGGTCGCCCTGAGCAGCGCCGGGATGGGGTCGTGCCAGCGCTTGAATCGGGTGGCGAGGAGGCCGAGGTCATGGGTGGGGACGGTGTGCTCGGGGACGCTTTCGCAGGCGAACCAGTAGACCTGGCCGTCGTTGATCGCCGCGATGCCGAACCTGGCGCCGCGTCCCCAGCTTTCCGCCAAGACCGGGGGGACGCGTAGGGCGGCGGCCCGATCGGCGGGGACGATGCCGCGCCACACCGTGTATCCGGCGTAGGCCGGGCCGGGATAGCGGGGGAGCAGGGTGGTGCGCAGCGCGCTGCCGACCCCGTCGGCCGCCACCACCAGGTCCGCGGTTTCCGACACCGTGCCGTCGGCCGTACGGAAGACGACCGTGGCGCTCCAGGGCTCGGAGACGATTCGTTCGGCGCGGTGACCCGTGCGTAGCGTGGCCGCGTCCAAGCCGGTCAGGAGAAGACGGTGGAGCTCCGCCCGGTGCAGGGCGTAGAAGGGGGCGCCGTAACGGCGCTCGATGTCCGAAGCGCATACGCGCGCGACCTGTCGGCCGTTGCGTAAGCGGATCTCCATCGCCTCCTGACGTCGGCCGCGGTCGCGCAGAGCCGAGCCCAGCCCGAGGTGGTCCAGGGCCTTGACGGCGTTTGGGGCGATGCCGACTCCGGCGCCGACCGGGGCGATGGTGTGGGCCTGCTCGTAGACCGTCACCCGCCATCCGGTACGCCGCAGGGCCTGAGCCGCGGTCAGGCCGCCGATCCCGGCGCCGACGACGATCGCCGTGTTGCTCGGACGCAATGTGGACACCTCCGTAAAACGATCGTTTCAAACACTCGTTTCAAACGGATGCTATATGATTCCGTTGACGGCGGCAAAGGCGAAGGAGGCGCGGGTGGCCGAGCAGGAGCAGGCGGCTGGGCGAGGGAGCTCCACGCGGGACCGGCTGATCGACTCGGCCGTTCGGCTGTTCGGGGAGAAAGGGTTCGAAGCGACGTCGTTGCGTGCGGTGACCGACGCCGCCGACAGCAACGTCGCCGCGGTCAACTACCATTTCGGCTCCAAGGAAGGCCTGCTGCGCGCCGTCATCGACGGGACGATGCGGGCGGTCAACGAGGAGCGCCGCCGCCGGCTGGACGAGCTTGAAGCCCGATCCCCCGTGCCGTCGGTGGCCGAGCTGGTACGGGCCTTCGTCGAACCGGGTGTGGCTCTGACGACGGGCCACGGAGTGAACGGCTCCGTCGTCGAGCGCTTCATCGGCCGCATGATGGGCGAATCGGATCCGCGGGTCCGTCAGATCTTCGCCGATCAGGTGGACCGGGTGGAGGGGCGATACCTGGCGGCGATGGCCCGTGCGCTGCCCGGCCGCGACGAGGGCGACGTCCGCTTCGCCTACACCAGCATGCTGGGGCTGCTCAGCCTCCATCAGTCCGGGGTGTTCACCGCGGTGGAGTGGCCCCGGCGTCAAACGTCGGGTGCGCAGCGCGAAGGTTCCGAGATCATCGAGAGCGAGCGTCTGGTCGACTTCATCACCGGCGGCATCCTCAGCCTGTTCTCAGGTGAATCCTCGCGATAGGCAACCGTACCGGCGTGGTGTGGCATGGCTCCGTGACCCCGGGCGACGCCGCTCCAGGTCGGGATGGCGCAACCCGGCGAGTGCTTCGGATGCCGAAGGCGCCGACCGGCGTCCTTCCGGGAAGGGTACGGCCGGCATCCGGGCCGCTTCCCCGCACTTCACCTTCGCACCATGGTCGGCGACGTCTCCGACGACCAGAAGACACGGTACGGGGCGGAGCCCGCAGGTACTCCATGACGCGGGTGACGCGGCGGGTTGCTCCGTCGCTTCCATGATGTACGGCATGCGGGCACACCGCGCACGCCGACGTCAACGCAGCCAAGAACATCTTGAGGGCAGGGCTTGCCCTTCGCCGGGCTGCGCAAGCGGCTTAGCGAGAAGCCGCTCCCTTCAGGGAGCGAAGGAGTCACCCAGATGCAGGTCGCCGATGTGCGCGGGTAGCGCGGTCATCGGTGCACCGCCTCCTGCCGCGGGCGTGTGCCGCGTCGTTCCGGAATCGATCCCGGCCTAACGGGGTTTCCCGGTTTTCCGTTAGGAACTCTAGGCTTTACGCGAGGATGTGATCAATTGGTTTGCAGCCGGACGCGGCGAGAAGAGAGGCGTTTTGTGGAGCGCTTTCTGGCTTTGGAACTGGCGAGCACGATCCGCCATGACGGGAGCGGCGGTATCGCCGACGACCTGCTCACACTCCGGGGAACCGCGCTGTGGATCGAGAAACAGAGCGAGTTGCTGGCCGGCCGTACTCCGGGTGGGGGAGTACTGGTCGACGAGCGTTTCCGGAGCGAGGTCATCGGTTTGCGTCAGGCGGTTCGCGCACTCTTCGCCCGGGCGGTCAGCCCGGCTCCTCCGAGTCCGGCGGATGCCCGTCGTCTGATGCCCGCGGATGAGGCGTTGGCCCACATCAACAAGGTGGCCGCCCGGGTGCCGGTGATCTTGCGCATGGAGTGGCCGCCTGGTGAGGCGCCCAAGGCCCGGCTGATGGCGACCGAGACCGATCCGCATGTACGGCTGCTCGCGGCGCTGGCCCGCGCGGCCATCGACTTTCTCACCGGTCCGCAGCGGGAACAACTCCACGCCTGTACGGCACCCCGCTGCATCCGATACTTCCTGAAAAGTCATGGTCGGCAGGAGTGGTGCAAACCCTCCTGCGGAAATCGCGCCCGAGCCGCCCGGCACTACCGGCGTCGGCAGACGGCGCCGGGCGGCGGGTCCGGCCCATCGTGATGCCGGATGCCGTGGAGCCGCGCGCCGGATGTTCAGCGGAGCCTGCTGTCCCCGGTGATCCGCCATGAGTCGGTAACCGGATCCGGGGCGGCGGAAACCGGTGAACGCGAGACCGGACGCTCCATGGGGTGAATCCGCACCGCGGAACCGGCCTTTCTCCACCGCCGCAGCGGCAGCCGGATTCCTGTCGTCGGGCCGGACAGGCGCGGCATCGCCCCCTGGAGGGTGAGCCGGACGGGGGAGTCCGCCATGTGGGTGGCACCGCACCGGGTGGCCTGTGCGGTGCCACCCGGTGCGGATGCGTTGACCTGGTACTTCAGCGTTCGTCGGCGAACGACAGCCCCTGTTCCGCGAGTGCTTCGCGGATGCGGTTCAGCACTTTGGGGCCGATGCCGTGGAGGCGCAGGACCGCGGCGGCGTCGGCGGAGGCGAGCAGCCCGGGGGTGGTGTATCCGGCGCCGGCGAGGGCACGCCGCGCCGGTTCGCCGAATCCGGCGATGAAGTCCGCGTCCTGCTCGGCACCTGTGCGTGCGGTCCGGGTCATCAGGCCACCTCGACGGGCCGGGGGGAGCGACGCATCGGCATGAAGGTCGGGGTGGGATCCTGGGTCAGGAAGTCGGTGACGAGTTTCACGCACAGGTCGCCTCGCTCGAAAAGGAGGAGGTGGGATGCGTTGGGGATGATCGCGAGCTGGGAGTTCGGCAGGCCTCGGTACAGCGAGATCGTGTGCTCCAGGGTGACGATGTCGTCGTCGCCGGCCATGACGAGTGCCGGGCAGGTCACGGTGTTCAGCTCGCCGGTGGTGAGCCCCGGTTCCGAGTCGGTGCTTTCCACGATCTTGTTGATCACCACGGAGAAGTGGTCCGCGCCGTCCGGCGAGACCTCGGCGTAGTGGGCCAGGAGCTCCGCCGGGGGCTCGAGCCCGGCGACCGGCCGTACGATCAGTCCCTCGGGATCGAAGGTGCCGCTGATGAGGACGAGCCTGGTGACCAGGTCGGGGCGGCGCGCGGCCACCCACAGTGCCACCCCGGCACCGGCGCTGTAGCCGACAAGCCGGGCCGGTCCGCCGACGACGTCGTCAAGGAAGGCGATGATGTCCTGGGCCATCACCTCCATGGTGATGGGTCCTTCGACGTCGGCGGTTCGGCCGTGGCCCCGGCGGTCGGGGAGGTACAGCCGGAAGCGGTCGCCCAGCTTGTCGAGGTTCCCGAAGAAGCTCCTGCTGTCGGTGAGGCCACCGTGCAGGAGAACCACCGGTTCGCCGTCGCCCCGCTCGTCGTACCACATGTGTGCGCCGTTGACCTGTGCGTAGTCAGCCATGGATGTGCCTTCCGATCGCGGCGACGAGCCTTGAGGCCGTCGCCGTACATTCCGTTCAGGGGTGATACGGAGCGCGACCCCGGAACTCATCGCCGGATCGGAAGAAACTTTTCAGGGCAACTCCGCAGGCAGGCCGAACAGCGGGAACAGGGGGAACGGCCTCGCGGTCTCCAGGTAGGTCGTGCACGAGGTGATCACGTCACCCGACACCTCCACGATGAGCAGGGCGAACGGCCGGTATCCGCCCTCCGAAGGCCAGTACTGACCGAACGCAGGGGAGCCGTTGGCCACGGTCGGCACCAGCCGGGCGTCGGCACAGGGCAGCTCGGCGGCGCTCAGCACCTCCCGGATCCCGGTACGGCCGCGCAGCCACCAGAGGAACGGCGGCATCGACGTGGTGGCGTCCTTGTGGAGCAGCGAGACGAGGGCGTCGACGTCGTGGCGTTCGAAGGCGTCGCAGTAGCGGTCGAGGAGGTCCCGCTGCACCCGGTCGGCAGGGTCGTAGGGGTCGGCGGCGGGAGGTTCGACGGCCTTGAGGGTGCTCCTGGCCCGCTGCAACGCGCTGGTGACCGACGCGACGGTGGTGTCCAGCAGCCGGGCGACCTCGTCGGCCTTCCAGCACAGGACGTCCCGCAGGATCAACGTCGCCCGCTGGCGGGGAGGAAGCCGCTGCAGCGCGGCGATGAACGCCAGCCGGACCGTCTCCCGCCGCGCGACCAGGTCGGCCGGGTCCCCGCCGAGGGGAAAGATCAGGCTGTCGGGGATCGGCTGCACCCAGGCGGAGTCCGGCAGCGGCAGCCCGATGTCGGCGCCGGGGTGTGCCGCGGGTGCGAGGTCCATGGCCAGGGCACGGCGCTGCGCGCTGCGCAGCATGTCCAGGCAGACGTTCGTCGCGATCGCGTAGACCCAGGTTCGCAACGATCCCCGGGCGGCGTCGAACCGGTCGAGACCACGCCACGCCCGGACCAGCGTCTCCTGCACCGCGTCCTCGGCCTCGAACGCCGAGCCGAGCATCCGGTAGCAGTACCCGATCAGCTCACCGCGGAAGCCCTCCAGCCGGGCTTCCGGCCCGTCGGCCCGCCGCCGTCCGTCCGTCGCCGGAGATCTCACCGTCGCCACCTCCCCTCAGTCGATCCGCTCACACTACTCACCGTGACCGACAACGGACGACCTGCGGACGACCGCTCCTCCTTGGAGCGGCATGGTGAAACCCGGCGAATGCCCGTACGGACCTAAGGCCGGTATCGGCACCCGTGGTGGAATCCGTCCCGCAGCAGCCATGCCTCGATCTTCGGATCATCCGTTTCGCCGAACCGTTCGACCGCGTGGATCCGGCCCCAACCGCGGACTTGGCGGGCTGGCCGGTACACGCCTCGCTCCCGATCCGGCCAAGCTCGCGAACAGGGCGAGATCCTCCGGAAACACCGAGCACGTGAAGCAAGTCCAAGGGGCGTGCAGTCGCGGTCTGTGAATGTTCCGGTCGCTCAGTGCGGGATGGGACGCTTCGGGCGTGGCTTGATTCCGGCGCGGAACGTTTCGACTATCGCGCGTACCTCGTGCTGGGTGTCGGTGTCGTTCAGGTGCGGCGGATACCGGAGGTGGTCCGCGAGTGCGGGGAGGTCCACGGTGAAGTACACGGCCATCAGCGGATTGACGAACAGCTCGCTGCCCGCGGTTCGGTCGGTGACGCGGACGTCGCCGAACTCACCGCGGACCGCCGCCGCGATCTGGCCGTTGACGATGCTGGGCCGCGCCGGGGTGTGCGCGTGGGCGTGGGCGGCGGCGTCCAGATAGAGCGCCGCCTCCTCGCTGTGGCGGGGGATCGACAGCGCGCCCAGGTACGCGCCCCGGCGGTCCAGGGCGGCGAGGTTCTCCAGGACATGCGCATGGCACACTCCGTGGTAGGCGTCGATGCCGAAGCCGGCACAGGTGACGAGACGTACCGGCACTTCGACCCCGGCCACCGCGACCAGGCTGGTGATGTCCTCCTCGAAGGTGCCGACGCCCGCCTCGTCGCCGCGCATCAGGATGTCGGTGCCGCCGTCGACCAGCACGATGC
Source organism: Rhizohabitans arisaemae (assembly GCF_025996515.1). Taxonomy (GTDB): domain Bacteria; phylum Actinomycetota; class Actinomycetes; order Streptosporangiales; family Streptosporangiaceae; genus Rhizohabitans; species Rhizohabitans arisaemae. Next base: position 326,647 of record NZ_BLRH01000009.1, on the reverse strand, counting down.
CGTCGATGTCCAACGTCCGCACCAACGCGCGGTAGGCGGCGCGCAGGGGTCGCACACCGATCCTGTCGAAGGCGTACACGATGGGGTTCAGGCCGCGGGAGGACAGCCAGCGAGCGAGGGTGCGTTCGGGGAAGTAGCGGTCGTGTCCCGAGGTCGCGGGCGTGATCGCGGCCAGGTTCGGCGCGACCCAGGCGTCGGTGCCGATGAGATCCAGCGCACTGAAGGACAGGTTCGCCAGGTGCACACTCTTGCCGAGCCGCATCAGCGCAAACGCAAGCGGGAGACCGACATAGACATCGAAGCCGCCCCCCGCCCCGGCGATCAGCACCCGTTGAGCATCCTTCAAAGCGGCAAACAGGGGCGGTTCATCCAAGAACCTCATAGTTCGCGATGCTATAGAGGCCCAAGCGAATCCACCGCCGCCCCGCGGTCCGGAATCGCGACCCAAATGGGACGTACGGGGCCCGCCATGCGTCTCTGGTTGTGCGCGGGTTTCTGCCTGGCTATCTCCTACGACACAGGGCGCTCACCTTAGGGGGTTCGAAAGCGGACTGAGGCTTCCCTCGAGCCTGACTGCGGTAAGTAGTTGATTGCTCGCTATGAGTGACAGTCGACCTGTGAAGGAGAGGTCATGCGTTCTGCGATGCCCATCGCTGTGAAACTGGCCGGCGGTCTGCTTGCCGCCACCGCCGCGCTCGCCGCCCTCGCGCCCACCGCGTCAGCGGCCCCCGTCTCCAACCTGCCTACCAACGAGGCGGAATGCCTCGCTGCCGGCGGGCATACCAATCTGCTCTTCGTCACCCATGCCCCTCTCCGAGTCTTCCGGACGTGTCACCTCAGTATCGGGAGCTTCTTGATCGTCAACTGATCTCGGGCGGCCCGGCGGACTTCGCGCACGCCGGGCCGTCGGCTTGCAGTCTGTTCGGCCCCGCAGAGCCTTTTGAGCAAGGTGATCCGCCACGCCAACCGGATGCCGGGGCTGTGCTGCGACGGCCTGCTGAATCCGCACCCATGTGCCGCGCAGCTCTGGCAACCCCACTTCCAGGCGGCCCCACAGGCGCTGACACCCGCAGGACATCAAGCGGAGCGAGATGACCAGCAAGGCGGCGCCACAGCCACCACACCGAGGAGATCCGGGGGTCGCCCCCCGGCAAACACCACATGGCCCCCGCGATAATGCCCCCAAAAGGGGCTTTTGAATAGGCGTCAACGCCCGCAAGGCATCAAGCGGAGCGACCGGGTCCAAGCGACCGGGCCCAAAGGTGGCGGCGAAGCCGCCACACCGGGGGTCCGAGGGTCGTGCCCCGGAAAAACACTGCGCGGTCCCCGCGAAAAAAGCCCCGAAGGGGTTTTTGAATAGGGTGATCCGCCTCGTGGTTGGTCACCCAGAATGCGTCGACGCCCGCAAGGGCGTCCAGCGGAGTAACCGGGTCCAAAGGTGGCGGCGAAGCCGCCACACCGGGGGTCCGGGGGTCGCCCCCCGGAAAAACACTGCACGCGTGCCAACGCGAAAAAAGCCCCCAAAGGGGGCTTTTGGGCAAGGTGATCCGCCTCGTGGCTGGTCACTCAGTAGGCGTCGACGCCCGCAAGGGCGTCCAGCGGAGCGACCGGGTCCAAAGGTGGCGGCGAAGCCGCCACACCGGGGGTCCGGGGGTCGCCCCCCGGGAAAGTACTGCGCGGGCCCCCGCGAAAAAAGCCCCCAAAGGGGGCTTTTGAGTAGGGTAACCCGCCACGCGTGGGCGATACTGGGATCGAACCAGTGACCTCTTCCGTGTCAGGGAAGCGCTCTCCCGCTGAGCCAATCGCCCTTATTGTTCGAGGTGGAGACGGGATTTGAACCCGTGTAGACGGCTTTGCAGGCCGTTGCCTCGCCTCTCGGCCACTCCACCGAGGAGGTCCGTGGACCTCTCCGAGCGGAAGACGGGATTCGAACCCGCGACCCTCACCTTGGCAAGGTGATGCTCTACCACTGAGCCACTTCCGCGTGCCGCTTGCGCGGTCTTACGAGAAGAACTCTAGCGGATTCTTCGACTCCGTGTGACGCTTGAACGTCTGCGTGCCACACCTGCGTGTACGGCGAGGGCGAGGAGTGCGCCGAGCGCGTAGGCGAGCAGGTCGGGTGGGTGGTAGGTGCTGCCGAGGATGAGGCGGGCGAGGGTGCTCTGCGCGGAGAGCGCGGCGGGTACCGGGGTGAGCTGGGCGAATTCGACGGCCCAGCTGAGGGCGAGGGCGATCGCGGCGGTGGTGCGGGGGCGGGTCCGGGGCCGGATGAGGATGATCAGCGTGTAGACGAGGACGGTGTAGAGGGCGACGCCGCCGTATTTGGCGAGGGGGCCGTCGGTCCAGGCTCGGATGCCGAGTCCGGCGGCGAGGGTCGCGATGACGGCGACGGCGGCGGGCAGGCGGGTCATGGGGTCAGTCACCGTGGGTGTGGACGGGGGAGTCCTGCCGCACGGCGAGGATCTCCAGTTCGAGTTTGATCTGGGTGCCGAGGATTTTCCCGCCGGTGTCGAGGGTCTTGTTGTAGACGAGCCCGAAGTCGAGCCGGTCGATCATCGTGGTGGCGCTGAACACCGCCCGGTATTCGCCGGTGTGGACGGAGACGACCCCGAGGAAGTCGAGGCCGAGGACGGCGGGCTGGGTGACTCCGGCGATGGTGAGGTGGCCGTGGATTTCCAGGTCGCCGTCTTCGGTGACGTGGGTTTTGGTGCTTCGGTAGGTGATGAGGGGGTGTGCGGCGACGTTGAAGAAGTCTTCGTCGCGCATCGCGGCGTCGCGGGCGCTCAGGCCGGTGTCGACGCTGGAGGCTTCGATGCCGAGGGAGACGGTGGTGTCGTGGAGTGTCTCGCCGACGTCGATGATTCCGGCGAACGCCCGGAAGGTTCCGCGGAGTTTGGCGATGCCGAGGTGGCGCATGAGAAATCCGGCGGAGCTGGTGCCGTGGACGAAGACCCAGGCCCCGGGGATGGGCATGAGGCGGCCTTCGATGGTCCGGGTGTACTCCATCAGGGTCTCTTTCGCAGGGTATCTACGGCCAGGCGCGGGCCGGCGGGATTCAACACGGTAGCCGATCAGGGGAAACATCCTGATGTATGTCCGCTGAGGGGTGCAAGGCCACCTGATGAGCACCCGTACGGCCGATCGGCGCACGTGCTTCCGGCTTGGACGGCACGCGATCGCCAACCCGGCGGCGGGTTCGGCCGAGGCCGTGCCGATCCGCGTCGGAGTACACCCGGGCCCGCGGCCGGGTGTCCGGGCGTGGGCAGGACACCGGCAGGCGTCCGGGCCGGGTCAGCGCAGGTCGGTGCGGATGATGCGGTCCGAGCCGCTTGGCGCGCCGCCGTTGTCGACGTTGGAGGTCGAGAACCAGAGCGTCTGCCTCCCGGGTACCGGGGCGACCGCGCGGAGTCTGCCGTACATGTCCGGGAAGAACCACGAGGTGTCGCCGATCTCGGTGCCGTTCAGCTCGATCCGCCACAGCCGCCGGCCGCGCAGGGACGCGATGTACACGGTGTCGTTGACGATGGTCATCCCACTGGGGGAGGCGGTGCCCACCGGCCAGGTGGCCTTCGGGTTCTCCTTCCCGGGTTTGCCGCAGTATCCCTCGCAGACCGGCCAGCCGTAGTCGCGCCCGGGCAGGATCAGGTTGAGCTCGTCGCGCCGGGTGTTCCCGAGTTCGGTGGCCCACAGCCGTCCGGCCGAGTCGAAGGCGAGCCCCTGCGGGTCGCGGTGGCCGTAGCTGTAGACGGCGGTGCCGAAGGGGTTGCCCGGCGCCGGGGCCCCGGTCTTGGTGATCCGGAGGATCTTGCCGTTGAGCGAGTTCAGGTCGGGTGGGAGGTAGGTCTGCATGGCGTCGCCGGTCGCCACATAGAGGTAGCCGTCGGGACCGAAGCGCATCCGGCCGCCGTTGTGGTACCGGTTTTTCGCGATCCCTTTGAGGAGCACGGTGTATCCGCTGAGAGACGTGCCGTCGAAGCTCATTCTGGCGACCCGGTTGCCTTCGTCGGCGGCGTGCATGAAGAAGACGTCCTGGTCGGTGGTGCCGTTCCAGGTTGGCGATAGGGCGAACCCCATCATGCCGCCGTCACCGGGAACTCCATGCGGTATCCGGCCGATCTGGGTTTTCACCCCTTTGCGGGTGACCCGGAAGACGTTGAAGGTGTCCCGTTCCGTGACGAGCGCGGACTTCCCGTCGGGTAGCCAGGCGATCTCCCAGGGCGCGGTCCAGCCGGTGCTGATCACGGTGGGGGTCTGCGGTACGCCGCCGCGGGCGCGGGGATGCCGGCGGGATCCGGCCTTGCTTTTGGCGCTCATGCACGCCCGCCTGCCGGGTCCACAGCAAGGGCAGCATTTCCAGCCCCTTCCGGGCACGTAGCACGGACAACATCTTTTTCCTCGATGGAGGCAACGCTCTCGGTCCCCGCGGTCCCGCGGATTCCCGGCGTTCGCGGGGATCGGGGCGAACAGCGGGGTCAGCACGCTGAGGCCGATCGCGAGGATGAAGGTGAGCCGTACGGCTCGCGCCCGGCCGGTCCGACGCCGCCGGGACGCCGGGCGAGGGGTGCCGAATCGTCGTGCCTGGGTCCGGTCCGTGCTCGCCTGTGGTCGTTGGGTGTGCAAAACATCCCCCGGACTGTCCGTAAGCGGCGTCGATGCCGTCGAGTTACCGTCCCTCTCGTATGCCCATATGCCCCCACACAGGTATTCAACACTCTCTGTAACTTTTAAAGTACAAACGGTGATGTATTGGGCGTGGGTTCTGTACGGCGGCGTTCGCCGGGGTCCGTCACCACGCCATACCCCGAGGTCCTCTCCCCGGAACGCGTCCGCACGACACCGGGCCCGCCGCGAGGTTCACGGCGGGCCCGGTGGGGACGGCGGCGACGTTCTCTGCCGAAGCGCCGGGTGGGCTTGCGCCCCGCTAGGCGTCCCGGCGGTGCAGCAGGACGGCCGCGACGATCCCGATCACCGCGATCCAGAGCAGGTAGACGCCGAGCCCGGCCCAGGGTTCGAGCATGCCTGGGCGTGTTTCGAGGAGGGCGATCTGCTGCCCCGCGTTGGAGGTGAGGTACGTGCGGACCGTCTCCCCCCACTGACCGGGCAGCAGGGCGGAGATCTGGGGCAGGACCAGGATCAGGGCGATGGCCGAGACGATCGCGCCCGGGGTGTGCCGGATGAGGGCCCCGAGCACCAGCCCGAGCAGGCCGCTCGCGGTGAGGTAGAGCCCGGCGCCGACGACCGTCCGTACCACGCCGGGGGCGCCGAGCGTCGTCTCCAGCCCGGTGCCGTCCAGCACCAGCTGTCCCGCGAAGAACGACAGGAACGCCGCGGCCGTGGTGACGACCAGGGAGACGACGGTGAACACGACGGCCTTGCCGGCGAGCATGTTCACCCTGCCGGGCACCGCCAGGAACGAGGTCCGGATGGAGCCGGTGCGGTACTCCCCGCTGATCGTCAGCACGCCGAGTGCGGCGATGGTCAGCGCGGCGAGGCCGAGACCGGTAAGGCTCAGGTCGGTGCCGTTCAGACCGGATTCAGCCGGGTTCGAGGAGTTGGCGACGGCGAGCGGAAGCAGGATGCCGAAGGCGAGCATCGTCACCGCGGTCGCGATCAGCGTCCACATCGTGGATCGGACCGAGCGGAGTTTGGTCCACTCCGAACGAAGGACAAGCGTGCTCATGCCGCGACCGCCTCATACTCGACACTGCCCTTGGTGAGTTCCATGTACGCCGCCTCAAGGGTCGGCTGGACGAACGTCAGCTCGTGCAGGACGAGCCCGGCGCGGGCCGCCGTCTCGCCGACCTCGGCGGCGGTGACGCCGGTGACCCGCAGATGGTCGCCGTGCAGGACGGCCTCGCCGCCCAGGAGCGGCGCGAGCTGGGAGAGCTGCGGCGAGCCGACCCGCACGTATCCCTGGGAGCTGAGCCCGATGAACTCGCCGACCTCGGCGTCGGCGATGAGCTGTCCCTTGCCGATCACGATGAGGTGGTCGGCGGTCTGCGCCATCTCGCTCATGAGGTGGCTGGAGACGAAGACGGTACGGCCTTCGGCCGCGAGCTTGCGCATGAAGGTGCGGACCCACAGGATCCCCTCCGGGTCCAGCCCGTTGACCGGCTCGTCGAAGATGAGGATCTCCGGGTCGCCGAGCATCGCGGCGGCGATGCCGAGCCGCTGCCCCATCCCGAGGGAGAACCCGCCGATGCGCCGGCCCGCCACCTCGGTCAGCCCGACGATGTCGAGGACCTCGGTGACCCGTTTGGCGGAGATGCCGTTGCTCTGGGCCAGGGCGAGCAGGTGGTTGTGGGCGGTCCTGCCGCCGTGGACCGCCTTCGCGTCCAACAGGGCGCCGATCTTGTTCAGGGGTCTGCGGAGTTCCGCGTAGGAGCGGCCGTCGATCTTGACGGATCCGCTCGTCGGGCGGTCGAGGCCGAGGATCATCCGCATGGTGGTCGACTTCCCGGCCCCGTTGGGCCCGAGGAAGCCGGTGACCCGACCTGGCAGGACCTCGAACGTGAGGTCCTGCACCGCTACGGTGGCACCGTAGCGCTTGGTGAGGTTTGTCGCCGTGATTGCCGTCATGTGTCCAGCTTCCCCGGACGACGGCCGGGATTCATCGAGCCTGAGAACGGTCCCTTCGGCGGCGGACTGGGGCCGGAGTCCTACGCCTTCCGATCGATGAGCCCCGTCTCGTAGGCGACGATCACGGCCTGCGCCCGGTCCCGGACACCGATCTTGCCGAAGAGGTTGGTCACGTGGTTCTTGACCGTCGAGGGCGACACCTGCAGCGCCTGGGCGATCTCGGGGTTGGACCGTCCCCGCCCGATCAGCGTGAGCACCTCCCGTTCCCGCTCGGTGAGGTCGGCCACCCGGGGCGACGTGGTGGCCAGGCGTGGCCGGGAGGCCCGGACGAACGTGCCGATGAGCCGGGTGAGCAGCCGCGGGGCCACCGCGGCCTCGCCCCGGTGCACCACCCGCACCGCCTCGACCAGCTCCTCGGGCGAGACGTCCTTGGGGAGGAATCCGGCGGCCCCCGCCCGGAGCATCGCCACCACGTGTTCGTCGAGGTCGAACGTGCTCAGCGCGAGCACGCGCACCTCCGGCAGCTCGGCTGCGATCCGCTCGGTCGCCTGCACCCCGTCCACCCCGGGCATGTGCAGGTCCATGAGCACGACGTCCGGGCGGAGCCGCCCGCCCAGCCGGACGGCTTCGGCTCCGTCGGCGGCCTCGCCCACGACGGTCATGTCGGGCTGGGAGCCGAGAAGCAGCCTGAACCCGGTGCGTACCAGCGCCTCGTCGTCGGCGAGCAGCACCCTGATCATCGATGTGCCTCCTGCACGGTCGGCCGGGGGAGTACCGGGAGGGGGAATCGGGCGTAGACCCGGAAGCCCCCGTCCGGCCGCGGCCCGGTCTGCAGCTGTCCGTGGCACATGGCCACCCGCTCGGCCATCCCGCCCAGGCCGAATCCGCTCGGCTGCCGGCCGAAGCCGCCCACGGCCCGCTCCACCGGCATCCCGTCGTCCAGCACCTCGACCTCGACGGCGTCGGACTCGTAGGAGACCCGGACGTCGGCCCGGGCCCCGGCGGCGTGCTTGCGGGTGTTGGTGAGGGACTCCTGCACGATCCGGTAGACCGCGTGGTCCACGAGGGCGGGGAGCGGCACGACCTCACCGGTGATCTCCAGCCGGGCGGGCAGCCCCGCGCTCCCCGCCTGCTCGATGAGGCCGGGCAGCCCCACGGCCCCCGCGGCGGGTGTCGTCTCGGTGTCCCCGTCGGCTCTGAGGACGTCGAGCAGCTGCCGCATCTCCGCGAGCGCCTGCCGTGCGGTCTCCTCGGCCGAGAGCAGGGCGTCGCGCGCCCCCGACGGGTTGGCCTCCATGGCGGCGCGGGCGCCCCCGACCAAGGCGTTGATCACGCTGATGTGGTGGGCGACGACGTCGTGCAGTTCCCTGGCGATGTGCCGCCGCTCGGTACGGACGGCCTCCTCGGCCGCCTGCTGCACCCGGCGCGTCCGGATCTCGCCGCGGAGCCGGAAGAAGGTGCCCACGCACACGCAGAAGACCGGACCCACCACGGCGCTCAGCAGCTCGCCCACGAGGTTCTCGGACCCGTCCCGGACCAGGCGGAGCACGGCCGCGTTGCCCATGTTGGCGGCGCCCGCGAGGATGGCGACGATCAAGGAGGTCCGGCCCGCGCTGTGCCGGCCGACGCTGTAGAGGGCGATCGACGCGGTCAGGCCGGGCGCGGGCTGCTGGGAGAGCGGGGAGGCGGCGACGTCGAGGACCACGGTGATCGTCGCGGCGATCACCGGGTGGCTCCGCCGGACCAGCAGGGGGAGGGCGGAGACGGCGAAGACGCCCGCACCGAGGGCGAGCTCGGGATGGTCGTGGACGGAGGCGACGGCGGCGAGTGCCCCCGCCGTGAAAAGGACGGATACCAGAATCGTGTCGAGGACCCGGGGACGCCTGATGAACCCCCAAAAGGCCTGGAGGCCCGCGAAGCGCATATCCACACCTTAACCGGCATGTTCCGATGAGGTGTACGGCGTGCGCCGCGATCTCCGCGGACGTCGGATCGCCGGCCCGTCGCGGGAGCACGGCAGGCCGGTTCGGCGCGTTCCCGCCGTCGGCGAGCGCGCCGTACGGCCTGCGGCGGTCGCCGCCGCAGGCCGTACACCGCACTCCGGATGTCGATCGCCCCGCGCCGGCCGTCGCGGCGCGGAGCGCCGGCACCCGATCGGCGCGGTCGGTCAGACGCGTTCCGCGGTGATCAAGGATGGCCCGGAGGGCAGCGGGACGATGCCGGTGACGCGCAGACCCGCGGTGTCGAGGAGTCCGCGAAGCTCGGACTCGGTCCGTTCCCGGGCGCCGTTGAACATGATCAGCATGCGCAGGTCGAGCAGGCGGCCGGGATGCGGGGCACACGGGTCGTCCGGCAGCGGGGTTTCGGCGATCAGCAGCCGATCCTGCCGGCCCATCGCCGCCGCGACGTTGTTCAGGATCCGCTGGGCGTGGTCGTCGTCCCAGTTGTGCAGGATGCTGGCGAGCAGAAAGGCCGAGGGATGCTCGTCCGCACCCGGAACCGACTGGAAGAAGTCCCCGGCGACGGTCCGGAAACGCCCGGTCAGACCTTGGGCGGTGAGGTGGTCCCGGGCCGACGGGATCGCCGGTTCCAGGTCCAGGACGGTGCCGGTCAGATGGCCGTGGGGGCCGAGGATCTCGGAGAGGACGGTGCCCGCCCCGCCGCCCACGTCGATCACCGACCGGATGTCGCCGAAATCGTGCCGTCCCGCGATGTCGCGCCCGATCGACTGGGAGCGGTCGATCATGCAGTGGTCGAAGAGGGAACGCGAGGTGGGCCGGGTGCTCAGGTAGTTCCAGGAGCTGCCGTACCGCGCGATGAAGCCGGACTTGCCGGTACGCAGGGTCTCGGCGACGTTGCCCGCGGTCGTCCACCAGGCCGGCTCGATGGCCAGGCGGATCGTCGCGCGCAGCGAGTCCGGTCCCTCCTTGAGGGTCTCGCCGGCCGGGGTGAGCCGGTAGCGGCCTTGCGCGTCGGCGTGCAGGATCCCGGCCGGAATGAGGATCGGCAGGACCCGGGTGAGCGCGGCGGCGTCGAGGCCGCAGTCGTGGGCGAGTTCGGCCGCGGTGCGCGGGCCGTCGGCGAGGCGGTCGGCGATGCCGTGCTCGGCGAACGCGGCCAGCACGGTGAAGGTGAGAAAGGACTCACGGAGTCCGATGACGACGTCGTGGGCCGGAGTGGGGGTGTTGTCTCCGGCGTCGACCGTCTGGGTCATGGGGTGTTCGCCTCTCTGATCGGGAGGAATCTGGGGCACGGTACCCATATCTACGTGGGTCCCGCGAGGGTGGGCGGTGCCGATCAGGTGGGCCGGTCGACCGACGAGGTCGGGATCTTGTTGGGGTCCGGGTTCCGGCCGAGCGCGACGTACCAGCGATCACCGTTCTGGGTGATCGTCAGCGTTTCGCTGTACGAGCCGGCGGTGCCGACCCCGGAGAGCCGCGCGGTGGCCACCTTGCGGAAGTCCTCGCTGGTGATCGCGGCCTCGCTGAGGGTGATCTCCTTGCCGCCGTGGGCCTTGAGCAGTTCCTCGATCTCGGCGTCGGCGTTGTTGCCCGGGGGGATCAGCCGGTTGAGCGCCTCGGTGTCCTCCTCGTTGAGGGCCGTGACATAGGCGTCCACGACGTCCCGCGGGGTGTCCGCGCCGTTCGCGTCGCCGGAGCAGCCCGTCAGCAGGAGGAGCCCGGTGAATGCCGTAAGCACCCCCGCCGAGGTTCTGATTTTCCATGAAGACATATTGATAAGTCTATATCTGTTGATCACAGCTTTACGCTGTGGTTGGTTGAAATGTCAAATTTCATGCCGATATAAGGCAATGTATAAGTGAAGAAAGGTGAAGATGACTCCGTTAATTGTTTAGTTGCTGTTTTTCCGCATGCGTAATATACGTCCGATGTGTCGGATCGGGAATGTGGGGCGTGGGCACACGACTCAACCGCATGGCTCCGTCCTGCCGGCGACGTCGACGCGACCCCGCCCGGCGGGGGCGGGGTGTCACGATCAACCTATTGGTTGTTCGGGTGGAGCCGAAACCATGACTTCACCGACGGCTCCCCGCCGCCGGCGCGGGCCGCGGTAGACCAGCTCGGCCGGCGCCGCGGGGTCGCCGCCCTCGGTGAGTTCCTTGATCAGGTGATGGTCGGGGGAGAGCGCGCAGGCCGGATCGGTCCGCCCGGCGTCCCCGGTGATCGCGAATGCCTGGCAACGGCACCCGCCGAAGTCGATCTCCCGGCGCGGGCAGCCGGCGCACGGCTCGGGCAGCCACGCGGTGCCCCGGTAGGCGTTGAACGCCGGGGAGCTCTCCCAGATCCAGGCGAGCGGCCGGTCGCGGACGCTCGGCGGGTCCAGCCCCGGCAGGGCGTACGCGGCCGGGCAGGGGAGCGCGGTCCCGTCCGGCCCGACGGTGATGGAGAGCGACCCCCAGCCGCCCATACACGGCTTGGGGATGCCTTCGAAGTAGTCGGGCACCACCCAGATCACCTCGACGGAACCGGCCAGCCGGTCACGCCAGCGCCGCAGGGTCGGCTCCGCCCGGGCCAGCTGCTCCCGGGTGGGCAGGAGCGCCGCGCGGTTGAGCTGGGCCCATCCGTAGTACTGGGTGTTGGCGAGCTCGATCCGGCTGACGCCCCAGGAGAGGCCGAGGGCGATGATCTCGTCGAGGGAGTCCAGATTGTGCCGGTGCAGCACGACGTTGAGCCCGAGGGGGAGCCCGGACTCGACGACCAGCCGCGCGGCGCGCTCCTTGGCGGGGAACGACCGCCGGCCGCCGATCCGGTCGGAGGAGACCGGGTCGGCGTCCTGGACGGAGAGCTGCACGCTGTGCAGGCCCGCGTCGAGGAGCTCGGCCATTCTGGTCTCGGTCAGCCCGACCCCGCTGGTGACGAGCTGGGTGTAGAGCCCGGTCCGGACCGCCGAGGCGGTGATCTCGGCGAGGTCGGGCCGGAGCAGCGGCTCGCCGCCGGACAGGTGGGTGTGGACGACGCCGAGCCCGGCCGCCTCGCCGAACACCCTGGCCCAGTCGGCGGCCGTCAGTTCGGCCGATCGGCGGACGAGTTCGACGGGGTTGGAGCAGTACGGGCAGCGCAGCGGGCACGCGTGGGTGAGCTCGGCGAGCAGCGCCCACGGCCGGGGGAGGCCGGTCACCGTACCCAGCCCTCCCCCCGGACCCGGTCGATGAAGACCGGGACCTCCTCGGCGACCGGGGCGCCGGGATGGTCGGCGAGGAGCCGGTCGACGATCTGCGTCACGGTGCTGGCCCCGTCGCAGAGCCGGAGCACCGCTCCGGCCTGCTCGTTCAGGACGACCACACGTTCGGGCATCACCAGCAGGTCGGCCCCGGTCACCCCGTCCCGGCGGAGCAGGACCGCAGGGGCGAGCGCCGGTCTCCAGTCAGTTTCCATGGGCGAACTCCCCCTCGCGTGGCCGCCTTCCGCCCTCGGGGCCGTAGGCGTCCTGGACGGCGTCGAGGAGCGACCAGAGCACGTCGCACTTGAAGGAGAGCGCGGCGACGGCCCGTTCCTGCTCCTCCCGGGTCCGGGCCCAGGAGCGGACGAGGTCGAGCGCCTCGCCGCTGTCCCGTCTGCCTTGGCCGATCCGGGTGTGGAAGTACCTCAGGCCGTCGCCGTCGATCCAGCGGTAGTGGCGTTCGAACGCGTCGATCCGGGTCCGCATGATGTCGGGGGCGAACAGTTCGGTGAGCGAGGAGGCGACGGCCTCCAGCGTGGTGCGCAGGCGGCAGAAGTTGACGTAGGCCTCGACCGCGAAACGCACCCCGGGGAGCACGGAGTAGCCGGAGAGCAGGAGCGCGCGGTCGAGTCCGGCGGCCTCGCCGAGCCGGAGCCAGCGCTCGATGCCGCCGCCGTCGGGGTCGCCGGGGACGTGGGGTCCCCCGTCGTGGTCGTGGATGCGGCGGATCCACATCCGGCGGAGTTCGCGGTCCTCCAGTTTGGCCAGGATGAGGGCGTCTTTGATGGGGATGTTCCGCTGGTAGTGGAAGCGGTTGAGGATCCAGCCCCGGATCTCCCCCCGGTCCAGGTCACCCGCGTGCATACGGAGGTTGAACGGGTGGAGGTGATGGTAACGCTCGCCGGGGACGGCACGCAGGCGCTCGCCGAACTCCGCCGGGCTCCACGGTGTGTCGCTCATAGTTCGATCACTGCTCCTTCGCCGGCGACCTCGATGCCCATTTCGGCGAGTACCCGGTGCTCGGGAGCGGCCGGGTCGACGAGCCGGTTGGTGTTGTTGAGATGGGTGTAGAGGTGGCGTCCTCCGTTTCCGGGGCGTGCGGCGCGCAGGCGCGCCAGTCGGGTGGCCGTGCCGTCCGGGCCGTCGATGGGGAGGTGCCCCATCTCCGTCGCAGACTTGGGGGATATTCCCGTTTTGCGGGGTTCGTCATCGTCCCAGAACGTTCCGTCGAGAATGACGCAGTCGGCGTCGGCCGCGGCCCGCTCCAGCTCCGGCGACCAGGTGCCCACGGCGGGGGCGTACAGCGCGGACGCGCCCGACTTCGCGTCGGCGAGCAGGAGCGCGATCACCCAGGGCGCGCCGCCGGCCGTACCGTCCACGGCGTATCGCGGGCGTTTGCCCGACACCGGGATGGCGCGGACCGTGACCGATCCGGCGCCGCCGAGCCGGAGCGGGCGGTCCTCGGGCAGTTCGCGCCAGGTGAGTGTGGTGTAGGGGTCCAGGATCCGGCCGAGCCGCAGACGGTCCAGGAGCGCGTCCCGTACGGCGGGGGCGGCGAGGATTTCGGTCTCCCCGGCCTGCCGCAGGAGGGCGAGGCCGAGGGTGTGGTCGAGTTCGGCGTCGGTGAGGATCACCCCGCGCACCGGGGTGTCCCGGCCGCCCGCGGGTGGGTGCAGGGGCCGGCACGCCTCGATCTGGGCGGTGATGTCGGGGGTCGCGTTGACGATGTACCAGCTGCCGGGGCCTGAGCGCACCGCGATCGAGGCGTGGCATCGCCGCCGGGCGGGATGTGCGCGTGCCCCGGCGCATCCGGGGCACGCGCAGTTCCACTGCGGGATGCCGCCACCCGCCGCGGTTCCGAGAACGCGCAACTGCATGGCGGTGTTGGAATCTAGCGGTTCGTCATGAAGTAAGCGGTCACTTCGAGCGATGTCTCGATGACCTCGTAATCGGGGGTGTGCCAGGTGTTCTCTGCCATAACCGGTTCACCTACCCTTGCTGCCGCGTGCCGTCTTATCGGCACGGCCGAACCGCATTATTCCCGGGGTCATGTCGAGAATCGCTGGAGATTTGCTGGTTTGTTGGTGAACGACTGGTAATCAGCGCAGCGTGCAGTCAGCGCGGGGCGCAGAAGATCTGCTCGATCGCGGTGACGATCCGCCTCGCCTGACCGGGGGTTGCGGGGGCGAACCGTACCCGCGCGCGTTCGACGACCCGGGGAACGGCCATGCCCCGGAGCATCTCGGCGCAGGTGAGCCTGGCCCGGTGGATCGCCGTGGCGCCGGTGAGGGACGGGGCGGCCGCCTCCAGGACGATCAGCAGCCGCCGTCGCTGGTCGGCGTCGGGGGAGGGTACGGCCCCCGGTCGCGGCGTGGTGGTGGGCGCGGTGGAGACGGGGCTGACCCGCGGGCCCGCACCCGGCCCCGGTGTGGGCGAGGCGGTCGCGGCGGCCGCGAGGTTGGGCCTCGGCGGGGAGACGGTGTCGGCGATGGAGACCAGGACCGCGCCGAAGGTCATCGTCAGGGCCGCCATGATCGACAGGGCGATCAGCATCTGGACGGCAGGGCTCCGGGAGCTGATTCCCTGGCGTGGTGGGTCGAACATGATCCACCACAATATCCGGCATGTCCTGTTACATACGGCAATATGCACAGGATTGGTACGTGTTGTCGTCGAATTCACGATCAGGCCACGGCGGCATGTCATCACGAAGAGTGATATTTGAATCGCCGAAAGTTATGATCGCGAGCGTGGTCGTTCGACCGTGACCGAGAGGAAGACCCATGACCGGCTTACGAGCGATCCTCGCGGGACTCGGCGCCGCGGCGGCGGTGGCCCTGCCCGGCGTGGCGCAGGCCTCGCCCGCGCCCGCCTGCCCGTACGGAGCCGTCTGCCTCTGGTCCGGGCCGAACTACACCGGCGCGTCGTACGTGTGGACCCCGAACCAGGGAAACGTGTTCCTCGGCGACCGGGCCGCCGCCCTCGTCGACCACGTCGGGTCCTTCATCGCCAATACCCGGGCGTGCCTCATCGACACCGGGGACGACCCCGGCGGGGACTTCCACGGTGCCCGGTTGGCGGGCGCCGGTGACTATCGGGCCGACTACCTCGGCGCCTTCGGCGGGGTCATGGACCGCATCGCCTCGGGCGCCTACTGCTGAGTCCCGGGCGCCTGCCGCCGAGTCGCCGCCCGGGGACCCGGACCACCGGACCGGGTCCCCGGCGCCCAGCTCAGCGCACCAGGTCCCGGTTGACCGGACGCAGGTCGTCCCGGCTCGGCAGGCCGTGCCAGGCGCTCGCGCTGGCCAAGGAGAACGCGCTGAGCAGCGCCCCCCGCTGCAGCCGCATCGACGGGTGCAGGTCCTCCAGCAGCGCGCTCAGGTAGCCGGCGACGAACGCCTCACCCGCACCGGAGGGGTCCACGACGCTCACCGGGACCGCCGTCGTGTCGAATCTGAGCCCGCCCACCGTGACGCTCGCCCCCTTCTCCCCACGGGTGACCACGAGCTCGGGGATCCGGTTCAAGACGGACTCGATCAGCATGAGCTCGTCCTGGTTGGCGAAGACGACGTCCGACTTCGCGGCCAGCGACGAGAGGACGTCCACCGCCTCGTTGGCCTCCGGCCAGAGCTCGGCGTGGTAGTTCACGTCGAAGGAGACCGGGACCCCCGCGTCCTTGGCCGTCGACACCGCCTGCTTCACCGCCTCGTACGCGCTCGGGCTGAGACCCGGGGTGATGCCGGTGATGTGCAGGAGCCGGGCCTCCCTGACCGCCCCCGTGGGGACGTCCAGCGGCGACAGCCCCAAGCCCGCCGTGCCCGCCCGGTAGTGGGTGAGCCGAGGGAACGTTCCGAAACGCAGCTCCTTGAGCACCATTCCGGTCGGCGACGTGGTGTCCGTACGGCATCCGCGGACGTTGACGCCCTCGCCGTGCAGGGTGGCCAGGATCCGTCGGCCCAGCTCGTCGTCGCCGACCCTGCCGATCCAGGTCACCCGATGCCCCAATCTGATCAGCCCGATCGCCAGGCTGGTCTCGGAGCCGCAGATGTCGAGCCGCAGCCGGTCGGTATGGCGGAGCCGGTCGCCGGGTTCGGTGGCGACGACGGCGAGCGCCTCGCCGAGGGTGAGCACGTGCGTCATTGCGGGCCTTTCAAAGGGGGGATTATCCGCGATACGCAGGATCTTAGGGATTGGCGGCGGGCTGGAGCACCGTCATCACCTATCCCGTACACATGGGATTCCGCGCTACGATCACGCCGATGACGGTGAAACCTGGGACGTCGGGGAAGCTGCTGGCCATCAGCGACCTCCATGTCTCCCACCCCGAGAACCGGAAGATCACTGAGGGGATCCGGCCCGAGTCCGGCGACGACTGGCTCCTGGTCGCCGGGGACGTCGCCGAGACCGTGGGCGAGGTCGAATGGGCGCTCGGCCTGCTCCGCGAGCGGTTCGCCCGCGTGATCTGGGCTCCGGGCAACCACGAGCTGTGGACCGCGCGCCAGGACCCGGTCAGGCTGAAGGGCGAGGCCCGCTACCGCCGTCTCGTCGAGGTCTGCCGGAGCCTCGGGGTGACCACCCCGGAGGATTCGTACCCGATCTGGGAGGGTGCCGACGGCCCCGCCCTGATCGTCCCCCTCTTCCTCGGTTACGACTACACGTTCCGTCCCGAGGGGGCCTCGACCAAGGAGGAGTCGCTCGCCGTCGCCTACGAGTCCGGCGTGGTCTGCGCCGACGAGGTGCTGCTCCACCCCGACCCCTACCCCACCAGGGACGCCTGGTGCCGGGCCCGGGTCGCCGAGACCGAACGCCGGCTGAGCGCCGAGGCGGGCGGGCTGCCCGTGGTCTTCGTCAACCACTATCCGCTCGTCCGCGAACCCACCCGGGTCCTGCGCTACCCCGAGTTCGCCCAGTGGTGCGGGACCGAGCTCACCGCGGACTGGCACATCCGGTACAACGTCGCGGTCATGGTCTACGGGCATCTGCACATCCCCAGGACCACCTGGTACGACGGGGTCCGCTTCGAGGAGGTCTCCCTCGGCTACCCCCGCGAATGGCGCCCCCGACCCGTCCCGCCGGGCCGCCTCCGCCAGATTCTGCCCCACCCCCCGGCGGCCTGATCGACTCATCCCGGGTTCCGTACGGCCGCCTGCCGGGGATGCGGTACGGCGTGCGCCGCCCGGGGCCGGACCTTTTCCGCCGTCCCGGCCGCGTTGCACCGGACGGCTCACGCGGGTCCGGGGCCTCGCTCAGTTCTTCCGCGCCACGCAGCCGAGGAGCATCCAGTCCGGGTCGCCGCCGCTGGGATCGGAGTCGGCGGGGCGCCAGCGGTGGATGTCGACCAGGCCGGGGTCGAGCAGTTCGAATCCGTCGAGGAGCCGGACGAGTTCGGCGTGGGACCGCGGGGTCAGCGGCACGCCCGCGCTCCGGAACCCGCGCTTGGCGGCGATCATGGCGTCGTTCTGGCCGACGTCCTCGGTGTGGGAGAGGACGAGGTGGCTCCCCGGCGCCATCGCGTCCCTGAGGGTGGCGACGACCCCGGCGGGGTTCTCGGAGTCGGTGATGAAGTGCAGGACGGCGAGGAGGAGCACCCCGACCGGCCGGCTGAAGTCGATCAGCGCCGTCACCTCGGGATCGGCGATGATCTCACCCGGACGCCGCAGGTCCCCCTGGACCACGGCGGTGGAGTCGGCCTTGGTCAGCAGCGCCTGACCGTGCACGATCACGACGGGGTCGTTGTCGACGTAGACGACCCGGGAGTCCGGCGCCGCCCGCTTGGCGATCTCGTGCACGTTGTTCTGCGCCGGGAGCCCATTGCCGATATCGAGAAATTGCCGGATGCCAACCTCTTTGGCGAGGTATTGCACGGCCCGTTGAAGGAAGGCGCGGTTGGCCGTGGCCGTGGCCGGTGCCGAGGGGCAGGCCGCGAGCATCTGCCCGGCGGCGGCGCGATCCGCGGCGAAGTTGTCCTTGCCACCAAGGAGATAGTCGTAAATCCGCGCACCATTGGGGATGGTCACATCAATTCCGACAGGGGCTGACCGCTCATCCGCCGCCATATCTCCCGCTTTCCGCTATTTATACATATATTGGACAATATATATCTATAGCGTGATCTTACCAATGAGAAGGATCATTGGAAACGGCAACGCCACACTCCGTGCCGATCCGTACACCGGTTCCACCATCCTCTGACCTGCGCCGCAGCCCACCGACGCGACGCCGGCTCCCTGCCGCCGCCCGAGGCCTCTCCGTTCTCCGGTCGGCCCGGACCGCGACTCCCGCCGTCGATCCGCGGGCACCGATCGCCGTTCACGCCCCCGAAAGAACCAGTGGAGCGCGAAGCTCACGATCATACCCCCACCCGCAAGAGCGGCGATACGCCTGACCCCGTGCGCGGATCACCCCGAAGAAGGGGGTGGAGCTAGAGTTTCCGTCCCAGCCGGACCACCAACGCGAGAATCCCCACCACGATCCCCACACTGACCGCGAGCAGAAGCACCAGCGCCCCGATCGTGATCACGTGATCCCACAACCCCGGCTGCACAGGGTCAACCGCCACCCTTGGCCTCCTTCTCCGGCGGACGGTCGTCGAAACCGCCCCGTTCTACGTCGAAAGATCGTTAGCCGGGGATCTTAGCCCTCCCGGCGGTACTCATCGCGGTCACCGTATCTCCGCCTCGGGGAAGGTGATCGCCTGAGGTCCGGTCGGCCGCCGCCCGAACGGGATCAGGCGGTATCGCGGGTGAGCCAGGTGCGGGCTTGGGTGAGGTGGTCGCGGGTGAGGCCGGTGCGTGGGACGCGGCCCAGAGCTCTGCGCCACCGTCCGCAGCATCGCCAGCGGCCCTGCTGCGCGCTGGCCGTGACTGCCGGTCAGGTCAGGAATCTGCTCGGCGCAAGTCCGCTTGTCACAGGCAGCGTTTTCACAACGGAAGCGGCGCACCTGTACCTGGGGTAGCCACCTCCCCGGCCACCGGCAGATCCGCCGGGCACCGCTGATGGCTGCTGCTAGCCTGCACCGACTCGCAGCCACAGACTGGACACCTGCCCTTCGGCTCCATCGTTGCGGCCTTCACCTGCACGGTCGCGCCCATCCGATACCCCCCTCGACACGAACGGTGACAAGATGTAGGAACAGACCGTCTGCAGCCCCGTGATCGACACAACAGAGTCTCGACGCTGGCACCGGCCTGCAACCGTCTCAACATGATCGCGAACCTGGAATTGGGCGGTCATGGAAAGTGGGCCAGAGTCACTTTTGCATGGCCACAGACAAGTCGCCGCTCGTCTCTGGGAGAGTCGAATGAGCCAACTCACGCCCTTCGTCTGGATGAGACACCATGAGTCATGGTGACCAGACCTATTTCTCGATGGGAGCGTTTCTTGTGGCCCTCGGCAATAGGAGGCTCCTTCCCAGTTAATGTGGGACCGGGCGCCGGGGTGGGTGATTTGAGGGAGAATTGCTCGTTGGTGTGGCACTCCTGGTAGTGATCTCGCGTGCGCGAGCGTAGCTTCGCTCCAAAAGTGGCACATACGACCGTACGATGGACAGCCTGCCGTTGTGCCCACGATAAGTAAGCGGCGGCAGTGTGGTGGATGAACGTCTTCTCAAGGAACTAGTGAAACCGACACCAACACACCTCATACTGAAACAACCCCTAATGTTGCTATCTCCTTGGAGATAATGACTTTGGTCCATAAAGGAGTTGGCCACGAGTTGTGCTGGTGCGGTTTCAATCCGGCTAACCGTGAGTTCGCTGACCCACCGCTGGCCTAGGCTGCCACCGCTACGGTGGCAGCCCCAGCATGGTACCAAGCTGGGGCTGCCACCGTCTTTGGCGTCAGCTACTGCCAGCCTCAGTCGGCACTTGTCGGGATCCTGGAGATCCTCGGCCTCTACTTAGGAGTGCTGCTAATCCCGGACCGAACGTCTCGGCGGTCATTGGAATACGTGGCGATACAGGGCAAGCTAGTGTTTGAATCGGATCGTGATCGAGGAGATCCGATGTCCCTGCCACCACGTGGACTCAGCGGCCTTGGGCCGATCTTGGGAGGGCTTTGCTGGGGACGACAAGCTCGAGGAGCGCGCACGCAGCCGCTCCACCTCGTCTCGAATGTCGGGCTGACTATACAGCCAGGAGCGAGATACCCGAGCCCGGTGAGCCACAAGCGGGAAGGTGACGTGCCCCTGCTCGCGGTCAAGGTCCTTCAGGACGCGGAACGTCCTCGCGCGGAGTTCGCGATTGAGGGCATCGGAGCGTGTTCGCGGGATCGGGGGGCTGGTTCGGCTTGTGGCGGCACGACATGCTGGCGGCCATGAGGCGATGGGATCGAAGCCGATCAGCCGGACGATGGCCGCTTGGCACTGGCAGGAATGGGCCGGTCCCATGTGATTATCGACTGGTTGGTTCAGGTTGAGGTGCGTAGGTTCCGACTCTGGTCGGTCCGAAGCAGGTGGGGACATACAAACTCCTTGTCGAGAAGAATTGGTGACAATTGTGCCCGATGTGCAAGGATCCGTGGCGGCTTTGATTGATCTCGTAGGATAATCATGAAGGATTGTAGTCCTTCGTCATGTTTCGGCGAATGATCATCTTTGATTCTATTCAGGCTCTTTGGGTCGATTCATGCAGATTGCTCTCTTCTGGGTGAGATAGGAGAAAGTTATCGCCATGTCTGACCTGTCGTATTGAGCATGCGGTGAGTTTGGAGATCGGGTCGTGTTCTTGGATGGCGGTGAGCGGTCTGATTGTGATGAGTTCCGCATTGCGGGCCATGTCGGTTCGGCGGACTTCAGCTGGTCGTAGTCGAGGTAGAGCTCAAGATCTTCTCCCAGTCGTCGGTGCACACGTCGGGAATCACGCCGGCCAACGAGTGAGGATCACATCGCGCTCGTCGGGCCGGTAGGTCATTCTGTGCAGATGTACGGCAGGCCTAGGCTCGTCCCCCAGCCTGTCCGGCCGGTTGCGCACGAACCGGGCACGCCATTTGCACACCGTCTCGGTGGTGACACCCATCTGCCAAGCCGCCGAACCGGCCGCACGGGGTAACCCGTTGTCATCTATTTCCGCGCACGTCGGCACGATTCGTGACCACAAGGCCGGTGTCTGCGGTGTCGAGGAGACCTGCTGCCGTTGCTGCAGTATCCGCCGCTCACAATCAGGACACTAGGGCGTCCTCGTGTTGGCGATGAGCGGGAATCTACAGGTCGAGCGTCGCGCTGAGAAGGGCGCTTTGGCTCGTCATTCGAACTCCCGGAGCAATCGGGGTCTGCCCATGCCGCTTACGCCGGTGACATTGAGCACACGGGGCCCGTGGTTCGGTTCCTGCAGTTCCTCGGTGAAGATCGCGAGTGCGGCTTCACGGTCGGCGAAACTGCGGCTGAGTGCGCGCAACTGGCCTGAACCTGGGTTCCAGGGACACTCGGGAGGCCCCGGCCGGGCTAGGTCATGCGGCAACGCGCCAAGAGGCCGGACCGTGTCGTTGACCCGCGCTAGACAACCGTCCTGGAACGATCAATTTGATTAGGCAACAGGTTGTCGAGATGTCATGGAGCCGTTCCGGTGACTTGGTCGTGCGGTGTTGCCGAATCGGGAGAGCACATTCACGCCATCGTGGGCGCTCAGCCGGGCCGGCGGGTGAGCCAGGTGCGGGCTTGGGTGAGGTGGTCGCGGGTGAGGCCGGTGCGTGGGGGGATCTTGACGATGAGGAAGTCGCCGACCTGCTCGTGGGAGAGGAGGTAGGTGCGGTCGCCGCCGCCGACGGCGTCGTCGAACCAGACGAAGGGGCGGGAGCCGGCGTATTCGGCGATCGGGCCGGTCTTGTGGCCTTCGCCGTAGTGGGAGACACCGTCCCGGTTGACGTCGACGACCGGAAGCGGCGGGAGGCCGAGCCGGGGGGAGATGTGCTCGTTGGCGTGGTGTTCCCAGGTGGTGGCCCAGACGAGTTCGGCGCCGGTGTCGCCCGCGAGGGCGAGGAGCCAGGCGCCGTGCCGGCGGTCCAGGAGGACGCGGTAGGTCTGGCCGTCGACGACGCATTCGTGCCGCCGGAGCCGCAGGGAGGTCCGGGAGGTCGGGTTGAGGACGCCGTCGACGTCGAGGAGGACGAGGGGCCGGGCCGAGGACATGGCGGGATTCTAGGCTTTCCGGATGGTCAGGACGGCTCGGTAGGCGCCGGGTGCGATGGGGTCGGCGGTCAGGCGCTCGGGGGTGACCTTGACGAGCTGGACGCGGTGGCCGCCGACGTCGGCCGAGGTGGCGAACCGGGCGTTGGTGTGGAGCCGGTGGACGGCGCGCCCGGTGGGGGTGGCGATCGTGAGTTCGGCGATCGCGTCCCCCTCCCAGACGCAGGTGACGTTCTTCGGGCAGCGGCTGTCCTCGGTGATCTTGTCGAAGGTGACCGTGAGGGAGCCGTCGGCGGGCCGGGCGCTTTCGCCCGGGGCGAGGGTGAACTCGGCCCCGGGTTCGACGGTCCGCGCGGCGTCGGCCGAGGAACCCCGCTCGCCGCCGCAGCCGGTCAGGATGAGGGTGGTCAGCAGGACCGTGAGAACCGCCGGTCGCGGACAGGTCATCGGAGTCTCCCTTCGCTTCCCGCCATGCAACACCCTTCTCGCCGCGGTCGCGCGGCTTACACGCCCGTCTCGGCGGCCGAATCCCTCCGCGGGGCGGACAACCGGCGGGGAGCCGACGTCATCGCTCGGGTTCGGCGGCAACCGGCGGGTCGTCCGGAAGGGTTTGGGCCGCCTCGGCCTGGTCGGCCTCCGGATCGCCGGCTGACCGGCCGCCCTCGGCCCGGCGGTGCAGTCGTAGCCCGACCACGCTGGTGCCGATGAGGACGGAGCCCGCGACCATGAGGGTGAGCGCGACACCGATCTCTCCGTCGGTCAGGTCGAAGAGCGCCTGGGTCACCGAGGCGGTGACGCCGAGGATCCCGCCGATGAGGAGCGCCCAGAGACGTTCGCGGCGGAACCAGGCCAGGCTGCCGACGGCGATGAGGAAGGTCAGCGCATACGTCCACGCCCCCACTCCGTCCGCCACGCTGTACTGGCTGCCCAGCAGGGCCAGCAGCACACCCGCGCCGATGCCGAACCCTCGGTGCGGCAGGATGCCCGAGAGGGCGATGAGGACCCAGGCCGCACCCACTGCGGTGATCCCCAGCCCGACCACGAAGAACGGTGCTTCCGGAAACAACGCGATGACTTGGGAGACGCTGAACGCGCTGAACACGACGGCGGCGAACACCCCGAAGACCGTGGGAATCACCGTGTAGCCGGCTAGCGCCGTCACCAGGCCGACCACCCCGGTGATGAGCCCCCGGTAATCTGCGACGGCTCCGGATCCGTCGAAGTACACGGGCTCGGCGACGAGGAACTGGGCGGCCACCGCCGCCGTCACCGCCGCGAGGGCGAACAGGGCGCCGGTGAAGCGGACTCGGATCGGTGATCCGGTCCGCGCCGGCCTCGGGAAGCCGCCCACGTTCAACCACCCGCCGGCGATCAGGCCTGCGGTGAGGACGAGCATGGTCACGATCTTCGCTATGTCGGAGAGCCCGTACAGCGCCGAGCCGATGAAGGTGGCGGTGCCCACGAGCAGGAGGCCGCCGCCGACATAGCCGATGATCTCGGGCCAGCCGATCCGGGTGGCCAGGCGGCTCTCGTCGAGGGCACGCCGGACCGAGGCCGCCTGGTCCCGGCTGATCACTTCGTCGGTGACGAGCCGCTCGAATACCCCGTCCCACGATTTGGAGGTCATGGGTGACCTCCCCCTTCCGATCGGACGTACCGGACACGATCTGAGCGCCCCGATCGTATCGCCGGGTTGATCAATTGACCGTGGGATTCCGGCACGTCAGGTATTACGGGAATCAGTCCGTCCAGGCCTTCCGATCACACGGTTCTTCCCACGGACGGGTGCCCGGGTCCGGAGAACGCCGAAAGCGACGCGGTGCGCGGGGGGCACCGCGTCGCGTGAGGTCGGCGGGAGGCGTCGCGTTCAGGCGATCGCCTGGCGGTAGGGGGCGAGCTCGGCCCGCCACTCGTCCAGCGAACCGCCCTCCTCCCACAGGTCGTACAGCTCGTTGTCCTGGGGGTCGAGGGCGCGCTCGAAGGTCGAGTGGGCGAGGTCACGGAGGTCGTCGGTGACCTCGAACGGGTTGTCGGCCAGCCACTTGGCCGCGTTGGGGTTCTCCTCGGCGGGCAGGTACTGGGCGGCGATCAGGCATGCGACGGCGATCGCCTCCGACATCTCCGGACCTTCCACGTAGTCGTCCTTCAGGGCGGCCTCCATCACGGCGCTCATGTCACGCTCCAGGTCGGTGCTGCCGTTGAGGTTCCCGAGCCCGTCCAAGGCTCCGTCATTGTCAAAGGGGCCATATCCCCACGCACCCATGGTTGTCTCTCCTTGTCGTGATCTCGATGACGGATCATAGGGGGAGACGTCACCGTGGGCTGACGCCACGTCTTCCGGCGGTGTCAGATCCGCGGGCGCCAGGGCAGGACCACGGGGACGGCGGGGAGGCCGCCGCCGAGCAGCATCCGCATGAGATGGTGCAGGCCGTCGGGGAGGATCGTCTCCTCGGTGGACTCCAGCTCCTCCGCCGTCCACCAGCGGTGGCCGACGATGAACTCCCGCTCGTACGGCTCGCGCCCGGAGACGTCCAGCGGCAGCCGGTCCACGCGGACGAAGAAGAACGAGTTGATCGCGTGGGTGGCCTGCCCGTCCAGGACCGCCGGTCCGGAGGAGGTCGCCACGACCGGCCCGAGCCGCTCGGGGGTGAGCGGGTAGCCGGTCTCCTCGCGGATCTCCCGCACCGCGGCCTCCGGGACGGCCTCGCCCGCCCGGACACCGCCGCCGGGGGTGAACCAGACGTGCCGGGCCGGATCGTTCCCGTCGGGGCGGTGGCGGAGCAGGAGGACCCGGTCACGGCGGTCGGTGAGCAGGACCCGGGCACTGGCCCGGATGGCGGGGGCGGTCATCCCAAGATCATAGTGCGGACGGCCGCGATCGGATTACTTTGTAAAGGGCGCGGCCGTCAGAACGGCGGCTCCTCGTCGTCCTCCGGCTCGGTCACGGCGGCGGCGAGGGCCTCCGCGCGGCTGCTGCTCGGACCGTCACGCAGGACCTCCCCGGTGACCGGGTCGATCGTCATCCCGTCCAGGCGCAGCGGCGTCGTGGCGGTGGAGTCGGCCGGTTCGGCGTCCGCGCACCACCGGGAGACCGGGCAGAACCGGCACCACGGGCCGGGGGTCGCCCGGAAACCGGTCTCCCCATGCCATCCGCGGGCGCGGTCGGAGACGATCCGCCGTGCGGTGGCGAGCACCCCGGGATCCGACACCCGGAGCGTGATCAGGTCTCCGGACACCGGGGTGAGCTGCTCCAGCTCCACCCGCCCGCCGGAGTCGCCCGCCGGGCCCAGCGCGCCGTCGGCGATGAGGCAGACGGCGAGGGCGAGCTGCGGCACGAGTTCGAGGGCGTTCTCCGCGGTGATGCCGCGGTGCGCGTCCGAGGTCTTCTGCTCGCGGTACACCAGCTCACCCCCGGCCCGGCGCAGCAGGTCCGGACTGGCGATCACCACGACGTCGGCCTCGGCGTCGTAGGAGGCCACCCTCGGCTCCGGGACGACCTCCGTGATCGGGCCGGGGCCGTCCAGGGGACAGATCGGCAGGTGGTTGCGGAGGAAGGGGAGGATCTCCCGGTACTCGTCCGGGGCCATCAGGGGCTCGGCGAGGCCGAGGTCCGGCTCGCCGGGTGCGGGCAGGTCCCGCCGCGTGCAGGCCGGGGCTCCGGGACGACTGTGCGCGACCTCCAGCCATCGGTGCACGAGCAGGCCGCGGCGAACCGCCGTACTCTCCGGTTCGGCACCGGGGATGTGCAGCTCGCGCAGGTGGGCCTGGGCCGGGCAGATCTGGTACTGCCGGTCCGTCGTCATCGACCAGGTGCGGCGGTGGGTTCCCCGGCCGCGCAGCCCGAGCAGGCCGGGCGTGTGGGCGAGCGTGTCGCAGGAGCCCAGGAGCTTGCATTCGGCGCAGTCCCGTCCGGGGGAGCGCGGCCCGCCGTCCAGCAGGCCGGAGGCGACCGGTACGGCCGTGGCCCGGTAGAGCGGGTGGACGTCCTCGGGGGAACCGTCGAGGAGGACTTTGACGCCGCCGCCGGTCAGCCCGATCTCCACCACGCGGACCCGCTCGGGCCGCGGGCCGCGCTCCAGCAGCGGGACGGGGATCGTCCGGTAGACGTCCTGAGGGTTGGCCGCCCGGTGTCCCGCGGCGGCGATGTAGCCCATGGCCAGGGTCGAGGGGGTGTCGGGTGTTCCGATCGGGTGGCGCATCCGCAACCGCCGGAACTCGACGACGGTGCCGTCGGGGGAGCCGTACCAGCGTCCCCAGGCGGTGAGGGCGCGCATCTCGGCCGGGGAGGCACCGCCCTGGACGATCCGCGGATGGCGTTCCGGTTCGATCGGCACGCCGTCCGCGGCGAGCTCCGCGGCGAGGCTCTCCGCCGCCTCAAGATAGGTGTCGCAGGCGTGGGCGATCCAGGCGGCGGCCCCCGGGTGCACCGGGTTGCGGTTGCCTTCGATCGCGGCCGCGGTCGCCGCGGCGGGGTCGGCCCCGCCGAATTCGACGGCGTCGAGGACGCTCATGACCAGGCCGAGCGGGAAGGTCTCCCACGGGGCGTAGCGGCGGCGCCCGCCGGTGCTCGGCCACATCTGGGGGCGGGCCTTGGCGGCGGCGAAGTCCCCGCAGTCGTCGGCGCTCCGGTCGAGCATGCTCGCCGACAGCCGGACGGTGCCGGGGTTGCCGGTCAGCGCGGTGTGGAGGGTCCGGCTCATGTGCCTCCTCGTCTCTCACAGAGCAGTATCAGGGAAGCACATGTGATTGCCATTCACAAGCAAAATGCTGATTCTAACCCGGTTAGTGATGGGTTCGGCCTGGGAAGAACCCGCTCGTGAAGAGCCCTATCACAGCGGACGCCACCCACGCGGCCGAACCGCCGGGACCGTGGCGACCGGCGGCATACGGCGGGCTGGCATGATCTCTCCCGGTACGGCCCCGCCCCGATTCGGCGGGGAGCCCGCGAGCCGGACCGGGTTTCGCGGGCGGGAGCCGTACCCGGGCCGTAAGGTCCACTACGACCGCCGCGACGTCGGCACAGCGAGCAGAGACGGAGGATGGGCATGGCCGAGGACATGACCGTCAACGCCGGGGACATCGCCCGCCTCGCCGACGTAGGCCGGGCGGCCGTCAGCAACTGGCGCAAACGGTACGACGACTTCCCCCAGCCCGTCGGCGGAACCGCCTCAAGCCCACTCTTCTCCCTGCGGGAGGTCGAAAGCTGGGCGACCCGCCACGACAAGACCTTCGTCGCCTCCCCGGGCGACTTGATCTGGCAGCGACTGCGCGGCATCGACGACGACCTGCGCCTCGGCGACCTCGTCGGACACGTGGGGGCCTACCTGCTCCACCTGCGCGAACACCCGGGCGACGGTGCCGCCCCCGCGGCCGTACCCGGGCTGCCCGGCGGGATCGACACCGAACTGGAGGAAGACCTCCTTCGAGCGGTCGCCGAATGGTCCGCCGAGGTCGGGCCGCGTGCGGCGTTCGACTTCCTGTGCGAGCGGTACACCGAGGCCCACTCCCGGCGGCTCCTCGTCACCCCGGAGCCGATCGCCGCGGTCATGGCGGCCATCGCCGGAGGGGAGACCGTGTTCGACCCCTGCTGTGGGATCGGGGCGCTCCTCGCCGCCTCGAAGGCACCCCGCCTCATCGGACAGGAGATCGACCCCACCGCGGCGCGGCTCACCGCCGTCCGCCTGCTGCTCCGCGGCGACGCCGACGTCGTCGTCCGGACCGGTGACTCCCTCCGCCGCGACGCCTTCCCGGGCGAGCGCGCCGACGCCGTACTCTGCAGCCCGCCGTTCAACGAACGGACCTGGGGGTACGAAGAACTCGCCGGAGACCCCCGATGGGAGTACGGGCTGCCGCCGCGCGGCGAGTCCGAACTCGCCTGGGTCCAGCACTGCCTGGCGCACGTCCGGCCCGGCGGCGTCGTCGTGGTGATGATGCCGACGGCCGCCGCCGCGCGCCGCCCCGGCCGCAGGGTCCGCGGGAACCTGCTGCGCTCGGGCGCGCTCCGGGCCGTCGTCACCCTGCCGCCCGGCTCCGCCCCGGGCTCCACCTCCGCCCCCGACCTGTGGGTGCTCCGCCGTCCGGCCGCCGGTGAGACGCTCCCCTCCGGCGTGCTCATGGTCGACGCGGGCCCGGACCTGGCCGCCGTGGAGCGGGCCTGGCACGCCTACGACACCGACGGCACCGAGCTCCCCGGCGTCAGCCGTGTCGTCCGCATCATCGACCTCCTCGACGACGAGGTCGACCTGTCCACCCCCCGGCACCTGGCCGCCGTCCCGGTCCCGGCCGCACGCTTCCCCGACCTGCGGGATCGGCTCGCCGCGATGCTGACGACCACCGTCCCCGACCTGGGGGTCCGCCGGGAGCGGCGGGAGCTGCCGGCCACCAGCGTCGGCGAACTCGTCAAAGCGGGGGTCGTCACCGTCCACCAGGCGCCGCAGAAGACCCCGGTCGACGGCGGCGACCTCCCGGTGCTGACCGTGGCCGACCTCGTCGAGGGTCGCGAACCCGGCGGGCGGACCGTGCCCGCGCCCGACACGGTGCTCACCGAGCCCGGCGACGTCGTCACCCCGCTCACCCCGACCGATCCGGTGGCGCGGGTGATCTCCCAAGGCGGGGTGGCCCTCGGCCCGCAGCTGCTGCTCTTCCGGGTCGACGCCGAACGGGTGGACCCGCACTTCCTCGCCGGGTTCCTGCGGATCGCCGGCGGCGCGGGGACGGCTCGCGCCTCGTCGGCCTCGACCAGGATCGACGCCAGGCGGGTGCGGATCCCGCGTCTGCCGATCGAGGAGCAGCGCGCGTACGGCGCGGCGTTCCGGAGCCTGACGGAGTTCGAGGACGGCGTCCGCGCGGCGGGTTCGCTCGCCCGTTCCCTGGTCCGACTCGGCTTCGACGGACTCGCCGAAGGCGTCCTCCAGCCGTAGGGCCGGTACGGGCATACCCCTTCCCGCGGATCCGGTACGGGCGGAGCCGGAGATCCGCCTCAAAGGGATGGCCGGGCCGGCTGCCGCGAGGGGCCGCGTCAGCCGTACCCGCATGGATATCGGTTTGTGCGACGGATCGGTGCCCGGTCATGATGGCGCCTCATGAGGGCGAGGTTCCGCGAGATCGCGCGGGAGACGGTGGACATCCTGGACGCGGGAGGGTACGCCACCCGGTCGGGGCGGCGGGTTTCCCTGGCCGAGGACGTCGCCCGTGCGGTGGCGGGCACCCGGCTCCATCCGCCCGGGGAGGTGCTTGCGGGCGGCGAGGCCCGGCCGGAGCAGCGGATCGAGGTGGTGAACGAGTCCACCCTGGTGGCCGGGCGCCGGTTGACGGCCGGCGACGCCGACGTCGCCTGTCTCGTCTTCGCCTCGGCGATGAACCCCGGCGGCGGATTCCTCAACGGCGCCCAGGCGCAGGAGGAGAGCCTGGCCAGGTCGTCGGCGCTGTACCCCTGCCTGGTCGCGGTCCCGGAGTTCCACGACCACCATCGCGCCCGGCAGGATCCTCGGTACAGCGACCACGTCGTCCACTCGCCGCGGGTGCCGGTGTTCCGCGACGACTCGGGTGAGCTGCTGGACGAGCCGTACCGCGTGACCTTCCTGACCGCGGCGGCGCCCAACGCGGGCGCCGTCGGGCGGGAGCGGCCGGAGGCGGTGGCCTCGCTCCCGGCGACACTGCGGGCGCGGGCCGCCCGGGTGCTGGACGTGGCGGCCGCGCACGGGCACCGCCGGCTGGTGCTCGGGGCGTGGGGGTGCGGGGTGTTCCGCAACGATCCGACGGTGGTGGCGGGGGCCTTCGCCGCCGCGCTGGGCGGACGGCCCCGATTCGATCACGTCTGTTTCGCGGTGCTCGACCCGCAGCCGGGTACGCCGACCTTTGCGGCGTTCGCCCGGATCCTCGGCGGCGGGGGCGGCTGACCGAATCGAGGTGGCTCAGCGTGCCGTCACGGGGTGTGATCGAAGGCCGTGCTTATAGTTCGAGCATGGACAAGGTGTCGTTGGAGGCCGTCGCACGCAACCAGCTCGAACGGGCTGCCATGACCTCGAGCGGGCGGAGCGCGCAGACCGTGTACGGCGGTCACGCGTACGTGCTCCGCCAGACGGTGATCGCGCTGACCTCGGGGATCACCCTCGACGAGCATGAGAACCCCGGGGAGGCGACGGTCCAGGTCCTGATCGGGCGGGTGCGGCTGATCGCGGGCGACGTCTCCTGGGAGGGGCGGACCGGGGCGCTGATCGTGGTCCCGCCCATGCGCCACTCACTGGAGGCGATGGAGGACGCCGCGGTCCTGCTCACCGTCGCCAAGATCGGTTCGACGCCCGAGGAGTGAGGTCGGTCCGGCGGAAAAGCCGGTGATCCTGCCTGGGCCTATCCGGATAATCGCGGACATGAAACGTATTGGCATTCTGCTGTTCGACCAGGTGGAGGAGCTGGACGCGGCCGGGCCGTGGGAGGTGTTCGGCCTCTGGGCCACCACCTGCCCCGACGAGGCGTCGGTGGTCTCCCTGGCCACCTCGCCGGGTCCGGTCCGCGCGGCCCACGGCCTGACCTTCCACGCCGACCGGGGCTTCGCCGACGTGGGGGAGCTCGACGTCCTGGTCTACCCGGGAGGCAGGGGGACCCGTCCGCTGCTCAAGGACACCGGGCACCTGGACTGGGTGCGGGAACGACGGGAGCGGACACCGCTGATCGCGAGCGTCTGCACCGGCTCCCTCGTCCTCGCCGCCGCGGGCCTGCTCCGGGGGCGTCCGGCCACCACCCACTGGAGCTGCCTGGACCTGCTCGCCGAGCTCGACCCGAGCGTCGAGGTGCGGCGCGAGGACCGGTTTGTGGACGACGGGGACGTGGTCACCTCGGCGGGGATCTCCGCGGGCATCGACATGTCGTTGCACCTGGTGGCGAGGTTCGCCGGAGTGGAGCGGGCCCGGGAGATCCGTCGCGAGATGGAGTACGACCCGCTGCCCCCGGTCTAGCGCGCGGCGGTGGGCAGGGTGAAGCGGACGTTCTCCGGCGGCGCGGCACGCTCGACCACGGTCACCGGCCCGAGGCCGCCCAAGGCGTGGACGACCTCGGCGACCAGGTACGGCGGCGCCGAGGCCCCGGCGGTCAACCCGACGCTGTCCACCCCCGCCAGCCATTCGGGCCGGATGTCCCCGGTGTCGTCGATCAGATGGGCCGGGACCCCGCGCCGGTGGGAGAGCTCCACCAGCCTGCGGGAGTTGGAGGAGTTGTCCGACCCGATCACCAGGATCAGCCCGGCCTCGTCGGCGACGTCCTTCAGGGCCTCCTGGCGATTGGTCGTTGCGTAGCAGATGTCGTCGGAGGCGGGTCCGCGCAGGGCGGGGAACCGGGCTCGGAGGGCGTCGATCACCTCGGCGGTCTCGTCCACCGCGAGCGTGGTCTGCGTCAGGTACGACACCCGGTGGGGGTCGGGCACCACCAGGCCGTCGACGTCTTCGACCCGCTCCACCAGGACGGTCTGCGCCGGGGCTTCACCCATCGTGCCCTCCACCTCCTCGTGTCCCGCATGGCCGATGAGGAACACCGTGTCACCGCGGGCCGCGAACCGGCGGGCCTCGATGTGCACCTTGGTGACGAGGGGGCAGGTCGCGTCGACCACCCGGAGCCCCCGCCGGTCGGCCTCGGCGTGCAACTCCGGCGAGACCCCGTGCGCGGAGAAGACCACCGTCGCCCCGTCCGGGACGGTGTCCAGCTCGTCCACGAAGACCGCGCCGCGGGTCTGCAGGTCCGACACCACATGGGTGTTGTGCACGATCTGCCGCCGGACGTAGATCGGACCGCTCTCCCGGGTCAGCAGGCTCTCCACCGTCTCGATGGCGCGTTCGACCCCGGCGCAGAACGACCTCGGCGAGGCGAGCAGGATCCTCCGCTCCCCGGTGGCCGCGAGCCAGGCGGCCAGGGCCGTCCTGGCGTGGTGGCGCGCCCCGGTGTCTGCGGCCACGCCGAGCCCCGCGGGCCCGCCGGTCGCCCGGAGCAGGACGGCCAGCGCCGCCGAGTCCTCCCCCTGCCCACCGGGCGACGGGAGGGGGAGGGGGCCTCGTACGGCGGTCACCCCACGACGGCGCAGTTCACCGGCGAGCAGCGGCGCGGCCGGGCAGTCCACCGCCGGACCGGGGCCGATCAAGGTGTCGGCGACGAGCGCCGACGTGGGTGCCGGTGGGCCGGAGGCGGCGCCGACGGGCACGGGCCGGATGTCACGGACTGTCATCTGCGGGGCTCCTCGACTCGGTCGGTCGTCTGGTCGCCAGGGGGTGCCTGGATGTGGTCAGCGGTCGCGCCGGGTGGCGAGCCGGGCGAGGGCCTCCAGTTCGCCCGCCGCCCGCCCCGCCGGCCTGGCCGATCGCAGGTGGTGCAGGGCCTTGGCGAGGAGCTCGTCGGCCCGGGCGCGGCTCCAGGACCGTCCGCCTGCGGCCTCGATCAGCTGGGCGCCCCGGGCGGGCTCGGCGTCGGTGAGGGGGGTGTCCCGGCGGTAGAGCGCCGCGAGTTCCGCCCCGGCCTCGCTCCCGGAGGTGAGGGCGGCGACCACCGGCAGCGACTTCTTCCGGCTGCGCAGGTCGGAGTGGACGGGCTTACCGGTGACGGCGGGGTCGCCCCAGATGCCGAGGAGGTCGTCGGTGAGCTGGAACGCCAGCCCCAGCAGCCGCCCGAAATCGCCCAGGTGCGCCACCTGCTCGGCGGTGCCGCCCGCCAGCAGGGCCCCCAGGGCGCAGGAGCAGCCGAGCAGGGCGCCGGTCTTGCGCTCGGCCATGGTCAGGCATTCGGCGAGGCCGACGTCGTGCCGCCGCTCGAAGCTCACGTCCGCGTTCTGGCCTTCTAGCAGGTCCAGCACGGTCGCGGTGAGCATCCGCCCGGCTTCCCGCAACCGCGGGTGCCCGATTCCGGCGAGCGTGTCGAAGGCGAGGGTCTGCATCGCGTCCCCGGCCAGGATCGCCGCGCCGAGGCCGTACACGGTCCAGGCGGTCGGGCGGTGCCGCCGGGTGACGTCCCCGTCCATGATGTCGTCGTGCACGAGTGAGAAGTTGTGGATCAGTTCCACCGCCACCGCGGCCGGGACGGCGGCGGCGGGCTCGCCGCCCACGGCCTCGGCCGCCAGCAGGACGAGTGCGGGACGGATCGCCTTCCCGCCGTCGGATTCGGCGGGCGTGCCGTGCTCGTCCCACCAGCCGAAGTGGTAGCCGGTGATGTGCCGCATCGCGGCGGGCAGGGTGTCGACCGCCCGGCGGAGACCGGGGTCGATCAGTTCGCGGCTCCAGCCCAGCACCTCGCCCGTCTGGCGTGCCTCGGCGGTCATCTCGATTCCGGCCATCCGCCCGTCCCCTTTCTACGACGTGGTTTCCGCGCTGCTTGGTCAGTGGCCGAGTTCGACGTTCTCCAGGATGCCGAGGGCGTCGGGGACCAGGACGGCGGCGCTGTAGTAGGCGCTGACCAGGTAGGAGATGACGGCTTTGTCGTCGACGCCCATGAAGCGGACCGAGAGGCTGGGCTGGTATTCGTCGGGGATGCCGGTCTGGTGGAGGCCGATGACGCCTTGGTTCTCCTGGCCGGTGCGCATGGCCAGGATGGAGGTGGTGCGGGTCTTGGTGATGGGGATCTTGTTGCAGGGCAGGACGGGGACGCCGCGCCAGGCGGGGATCCTGTGCCCGTCGAGTTCCACGCTCTGGGGGTAGACCCCGCGCCGGTTGCACTCCCGGCCGAACGCCGCGATCGCCTGCGGGTGGGCCAGGAAGAAGTTCGTCCGTCTGCGGCGGCTCAGCAGATGATCGAGGTCGTCGGGGGTGGGTGGGCCGGTGCGGGGGTGCAGGCGCTGGCGGAGGTCGGCGTTGTGGAGCAGGCCGATCTCGCGGTTGTTGACGAGTTCGTGTTCCTGGCGTTCGCGCAGGGCTTCGATGGTGAGGCGGAGCTGCTGCTCGGTCTGGTTCATCGGGTGGTTGTAGAGGTCGGCCACCCGGCTGTGGATGCGCAGGACGGTCTGGGCGACGCTGAGTTCGTATTCGCGGGGTGTGGTCTCGTAGTCGGCGAAGGTGGCGGGGAGGTTGTGTTCGCCGGTGTGGCCGGCGGCGAGCTCGATGGCGGCTTCGCCGTGGCGGTTGTGGGGTTTGGGCGGGTTGTCGTGGAGGTTGCGCAGGTGGGCTTGGAGGGTGGGGGATTGGTCGGTGAGTTCGGCGAAGGCCTGGCGGGGGAGGCTGAGCAGGGTGCAGGCGGTGAGGGTGGTGACGGTGTAGGGCCAGGTGGCGGTCTCGTCGGTGAGGGCGTGGTCGCCGAAGTGGTCGCCGTCGGCCAGGACGCCGAGGGTGGCCTGGTCGCCGTAGGGGCCGGCGCCGGTTTTGGTGATCTTGCCGTGGGCGATGAGGTAGATCCGGTCGGCGGTCTGGCCGGTGTGGGCCAGGGTGTGGCCGGCTTCGACTTCGTGCTGGGTGAAGCGGGTGGCCAGGGCTTGGAGGGTGTCGGGGTCGTCGTATCCGCGCAGGAGGGGGATCTCGACGAGTTCGGCGGGGATGACCTGGACGGTGGCCCCGGCGGTGGTGAAGCTGACGCGGCCGTCGCCGATGGCGTAGGTGAGGCGGCGGTTGACGCGGTAGGTGCCGCCGGTGACCTGGACCCAGGGGAGCATGCGCAGGAGCCAGCGGGAGGTGGTCTCCTGGATTTGGGGGACGGATTTGGTGGTGGTGGCCAGGTTTTTGGCGGCCGCGGTACTGAGAGCCGTCTGCGCCCGCTGGACGTCTGTCTCAACCGGTTGGGTCACAATACACACTACCAATCTTGGTTATTCGCGAAAATGCGGGTTAGTGTTTATTGCGGGTTCGGCCTGGATTGATGATGCGTGGAATCAGCCTGTCATCGGGGCGTGGGCATGCGTTTATCGGCAGAGCTGTGACATGGTGTGGGGGTCTTTGTCGGGCTGCGTCAACCCATCTCCAGACAGCGCTTAGTTTGCTGCAATCGCGCGGCGCATGTCAATTGGAAAGTGAATCAATCCTCGGGGTAGGATAATCGGATATATCGACCAAGTGTGGCATTTGGGATAAATCATTATATCCGGGATATTCTATTTATAGAGTTATTCAGAAAGATGGATGATTTGCCGGCTGTTCTCTACGGCCGGGAGCGGTCCTGCCGGGAGAAAGGCCGGGCGGGGGATGGGATCGGGCTGATTCGGATCACACTTCCGGATCGCCGGATCCGGGTGGGTTCGGGAGGTGTCGGCGACGGAGGGGCCGGGCGCGAGCCGTACCGCCAATGCGGGCTCAAGCCGGCCTCGGGGCCGGAGACGGCGGGAAAACTGACTGGACTAGACAGGAGTTCGATGAATGTTTGTCAGGTCGACTTTTTGTCCGCCGAAGTCGGTCGATTACGCAAGAATCACCCGGAGGCGCCCATCTCCGGCCCAAAGCATCACGGGGTGGCGCGACAAGGGGCCGGAGCGTGTGAATTCAGGGAGGTACCTATCGTGGCTGCGAACCCCAGGGTCGGAGACGTCGTCAAGGACTTCGAGCTTCCCGACCAGACCGGTACGCCGCGGCGGCTCAGCGCCTTCCTGGAGGACGGACCGGTCGTGCTGTTCTTCTATCCGGCGGCCATGACGACCGGCTGCACCCTGGAGAGCTGCCATTTCCGCGACCTCACCCCGGCCTTCGCCAAGGTGGGGGCGACGCCGGTCGGGATCAGCAGGGACACGGTGGACAAGCAGCGCAGGTTCGCGGAGCGGTACCACCTGACCTATCCGCTGCTCTCGGACCGGCACGGCTTCGTGGCGCGGCGGCTGGGCGCGCGGCGGACCTTCGCCTTGGGACCGTTCCTGACACGGCGCATGACTTTCGTCGTCGACGTCGACCGCCGCCTGCTGGAGACCATCCACAGCGAGACGAACATGCAGACGCACGCGGACCGCGCCCTGGAGGTGCTGCGGGCCCGCGCCGGAGGGTGATCGGCGCAGCGGTATCACGCCGTCGGCGCCGAGTGCGGCCTCTGTCTCATTGATCCGTTTTGGGTCTTGCCGAGATCGGAGCGCAGGTTTACGATCCGCTCAACTATTAGGAAACTTTCCTTAAAGAAAGAGTCCTCCCATGCGCCGATTCGTCGTCGTGCTTTTGGTCATGATCGTCGCCTCCGCTCTTGCCGCCCCCGTGCAGGCCGCCACTCGCTTGACAGCGGCCTTCACCCTCAACGGGACCGTGGGCAAGTTCGTGGTGAGCAACCCGAACCCCACCCCCGTCACCGGATGGTCGATCGTGTTCGACCTGCCGGCCGGGGTCACCGCCGGCAATCCACAGAACGCCACCATCAGCCAGAACGGCACGCGGGTCCGGTTGAACCCCGCGTTCTACATCAACACCGTGCGGGCGAACGGCAGCACCGAGCCGTGGAGCCCCACCATCACCCTCAGCTCGGCGGTCCAGCCCACGAGCTGCAAGATCAACAACGCCAACTGCGACGGCAGCGGCGACCCGCCGCCGCCCCCCGCGCCGCTCTCGGCCACCTACGACGTCAACGGCACCCAGGCGAAGTTCGTCGTCGCCAACAACACCGCCACCGTGCTCAACGGATGGTCGATCGTGTTCGAGCTCCCGGTCGGGGTCACCGCGAGCAACGCGCAGAACGCCACCCTGAGCCAGAGCGGGCGCATCGTCACCCTCACCCCGCTCCACTACAACACCAACGTCGCGGCGAACGGCACCACCGAGCCGTACAGTCCCTCGTTCACGGTCAGCAGCGCCGGCGCCGAGCCGACCAGCTGCCGGATCAACGACGTGAACTGCGACGGCTCCCCGGACGTCGGGCCCGGTGCGCCCACCAACCTGCGGGTGACCGCCAAGACCACCCGGATCGTCGCCCTCGCCTGGGACGCGGCCACCCCGGGCAGCCTGCCCATCGTCGGCTACGACGTCTACAACGGCGCCACCCTCGCCGCGTCGGTGACCGGGACCACCGCCACGATCAGCGGGCTCACCCCGAACTCGCCGTACACCTTCACCGTGCGGACCAAGGACCGGCGGAACAACGCCTCGCCGCCGAGCGGGGCGCTGCAGGTGACGACCAACAACCCCGCCAACGACACCCAGGCGCCGACCGTGCCGGGCAACCTCCAGGCCGGCACGGTGACCGCCTCGTCGGTCAACCTCTCCTGGGGCGCCTCGACCGACAACAGCGGGGTCTTCGGCTACGAGGTCTTCCTCGACGGGGTCCTGAAGACCACGGTCACCGGCACCTCCGCCACCGTCAACGGGCTCTCCCCGTCCACCCGGTACACCTTCACCGTCCGGGCCCGGGACACCTACGACAACGTCTCCGCGCAGAGCAACAGCGTGGTGGCGAACACCTCCGACGTCATCGGCCCCGGCTACGCCCGGGTCGGGTACTTCGTCCAGTGGGGCATCTACGGACGCCAGTACTTCATCCGCAACCTGGACACCACCGGGGCCGCGGCCAAGCTCACCCACATCAACTACGCGTTCGCCAACATCGACCCGGTGAACCTCACCTGTCTGCAGGGCGTCACCAAGGGCACCTCGCCGAACCCGCAGGACCCCAACCAGGGTGACGGCGCGGGTGACGCCGAGGCCGACTACGGCCGTCCGTTCAGCGCCGGGCAGTCCGTGGACGGCGTCGCGGACACCGGGTGGGAGCGGCTCCGCGGCAACTTCAACCAGATCAAGAAGCTCAAGGTGAAGCACCCGCACCTGAAGGTCCTCATCTCCCTGGGCGGCTGGACCTACTCCAAGTACTTCTCCGACGTGGCGGCCACCGACGCGGCCCGGAAGAAGTTCGTCGCCTCCTGCATCGACATCTACATCAAGGGCAACCTGCCGGTGGTCAACGCCTCCGGCGGGCCGGGCAGCGCCCTCGGGGTCTTCGACGGCATCGACCTGGACTGGGAGTGGCCGGGTGCCGAGGGCCACGCCGGCAACCACATCGGCCCGAACGACAAGGCGAACAACACCCTGCTGATCGCCGAGTTCCGCCGCCAGCTGGACGCGCTGACCGAGCAGACCGGCAAGCGCTACCAGCTCACCGCCTTCACCCCCGCCGACCCCGTCAAGATCGCGGCCGGCTGGGACCTGCCCGAGGTCGCCAAGTCCCTGGACATCTTCAACATCCAGGGCTACGACTTCCACGGCGCGGGCAGCGACAACTCCTGGGAGCCGAACCGGACCGGCCACCAGGGCAACCTGTACACCGACACCGAGGACCCCTACAACTTCAAGTTCAGCGTGGAGAACGCGGTGAACGTCTACCTCCAGGCCGGGATCAACCCACGCAAGCTCACCATCGGCATGGCCTTCTACGGACGTGGCTGGAAGGGCGTCACCGACGGCGGCAAGGCCGGTGAGTGGCAGGCCGCCACCGGGGCCGCGAACGGCCAGTTCCAGGAGGAGGCCGGCACCCGCGGGTACAGCAACCTCATGGCGATGGTCCCCGCGTGCAACGGCACGGGCGTCCGGCACGACACGCAATCGGTGTCCACCTACTGCTTCACCGGGAACGGCGGGGAGTGGTGGACCTTCGACGACGCCTGGTCGATCCAGCAGAAGACCGCCTGGCTCAAGAGTAAGAACATGCTCGGCGCGATGATCTGGGAGATGTCCGGCGACACCGGAACCCTGATGAACGCCCTCGACGCCGGTCTCCGCTAACCGGCTCGGCGGCCGGGCCGCCGTGCGGGACTCACCCCGCGCGGCGGCCCGTTCCGTTTCCGGTACGGCCGTGGGCGGCCTCGCCCGTACCGCTTCCTTATCCGAAGCGATGAAAGCGACGATCTCGCCTTTACATGACGAACATATTCACCGTCTCCCAAGGCGGCTAGGGTCGGGCGTCAGTCGACAGGGCCGGATCGATGTGCCGGAATCCGGTCGAGGCACAAGGAGGGCTATGCCGACCATCGGCCGAGGGTATCGGGCGGAACATCTGGAGTCCGGCTTTCCGTGCGGAGAGGCCGGTACGGCGGATCGGAGGGTTTCCCGATGACCGTGCACCATCTCCGAATCGACGCGCTCGACCCCTATGCCCGGGGTGAACACATCGGCCGGGCCACCGCCGGCGCGATCGCCGACAACCTCCGCTCCTACGGACTTCTCTTCGACGCGGTGAAGGTGAGCCGCGGTGACCTGCCCGCTTTCGGCGCCGCCGCGATCGATCGCGTCGCGGGATGGGCGCCGGGCCTGGTGCGCGAATGGGAGGGCATCGCGGCGGGCGCGGCCGTCGACCTGTGGCAGATCGGCATGCTCAACGCGCGGACCGAGATCCTGGCCACCGGGGAGCTGACGGAGGCGGCGGAGTGCTCCGCCGCGGTGTTCGTCCCGGAGGAGGGCGCGCCCCGCAGCGTCCAGACCTGGGATTGGAACGAAGCCTTGGGAGGCGCTCTCTACCTGGTCACCCATGAGGTCGAGGGCGGGGCGCGGCTGCGTTACTTCACCGAGGCCGGTATCACCGGCAAGATCGGCCTCGCCTCCCGCGCGGGCGACGGGGCGGTCGGCGTCCACCTCAACATGCTCCGCCACGAGAGCGACGGGGAGGGGATCGGCGTGCCGGTCCACACGGTCGCGCGTCGGCTGCTCGAATGCGCGGACTCCCCGGAGAGCGCCGTCGCCATCGCCCGGTCGGCCGACGTCTCGGCGTCGTCGGCGCTCACCGTGGTGGGTTTCACCTCCGGCCGCTCGTGGGCGGTCACCCTGGAGATCAGCCCGGCCGGTGTCGCGGTCCACACCCCGGACGAGGGGGGAATCCTCGT
This sequence comes from Rhizohabitans arisaemae, assembly GCF_025996515.1. Classification (GTDB taxonomy): domain Bacteria; phylum Actinomycetota; class Actinomycetes; order Streptosporangiales; family Streptosporangiaceae; genus Rhizohabitans; species Rhizohabitans arisaemae. The sequence continues at coordinate 287,039 of NZ_BLRH01000009.1, read as the reverse complement.
CCAGACCAACCATTTCGTCGACCCCGGACTGGCCCGGGGCGACCTGGCGTGGAAGACCTCCGACACGTGGGCCCGCAGGACGGTGCTCGAACAGCGCCGGGAGCTCCTCCGCTCTCCCCGGCCGGACGACCGGTTCGCCTTCCTGCGCCGTCACCCCGAGGACGGGGCGGGCGTGTGCAGCCACCCCGATCCCGCGCTCCCGTTCGAAGAGCGCTGGAGCACCCTCATCACCATCGACGTCGACTACGAGCGGCACGTTCTCCGGCACGTCGACGCGGGCCCGTGCCGGCACGACGACCTCGGCCACCGCACGTTCTGACCGGATCTGAGAGGGCCACCGTGCGGGGCCGACCCCGTGCGGCGGTCCGTTCCGTTTCCGGTACGGCCTGGGGTGGCTTCCGGGTGAGGCCGGGGGCGTGAGCGGTCCGGCGTCGCCCGTACGGGCCGGGTCGCGCGGTTCCGCTGGACCTCGTACCAGGTGGGCCTGCGGTTTCGCGAGCCACCGGTGGCCGCCGGGGCGTGTGCGGGGACCGGCGGTTTCTCCTACGGGCCGGGCACGTGCACGCGCGAAACGCGGCGGCGATCCGGATTGAGGAAGGGCGCCTCGCGCCGACGGCGCGTTCTGACGAGGGAGGATGCCGCCTCCCCGGCGTTTTGAGCCGGCCGGGCGGAGGCTCGGCCCGAAGGCACGGCTCTTGACGGCGACCATGCCTGACACGGTGAGCACCTCCGGATTGTCACCGCGACGAGACCTACCGGGTCTGGCCGGTAGGTGTATCCGTGACTGTGCCAAGGTGGATCGACCATGTCTCCTCGGAGTGAGGGAGCCGCCATGCTGGACACGGATCGCTATCGGCTGGATCGGGTGATCGGCCGCGGCGGGATGGGGGAGCTGTGGGAGGGGGTCGACACCCGGCTGCACCGGCGTGTCGCGGTCAAGCTCATCGGGCGGGACCGGCTGTCGGAGGACGCGGCGCGGCGATTCCGGCGGGAGGCGCGGATCATGGCGCAGCTCCGCCACCCCGGTATCCCCGCCATCTACGACTTCGGGCGGAGCCGGGACGACTACTTCCTGGTGATGGAGCTTGTCGACGGCTGGACGCTCACCCATGTCCTGGACCTGCACGAGCGGCTCCCGCTGTCCTGGGCCGCCATGATCGGGGCCCAGCTCTGCGCGGTCCTGTCCGCGGTGCACGCCCGCTCGGTCATCCACCGCGACCTCAAGCCCGGAAATCTCATGATCTGGCCGGACGGGACCCTCGTGGTGCTGGACTTCGGCATCGCGACCGTCCTGGACTCCCCCGAGTACTCGGTGATCACACGCTCCTCGGACCGGCCGGGGACGGGCAACTACATGGCTCCCGAGCAGCACCGCGGGGCGCAGGTCACGGCCTCCGCCGACCTGTACGCGGTGGGCTGCGTCCTGTACGAGATGGCCACCGGGAGCCGGGTCTTCCAGTCCGCGAACCTGCTCACCGAGATCAACGGGCATGTCGAGGGGGAGCCGCGGCCGCTCCGGGAAACGGAACCGGCGCTGCCCGGCGAGTTCGACGAACTGGTCATGGCCCTGCTGGCGAAGGACCCCCGCAACCGGCCGGGGGACGCGGAGGAGGTGTTCCACCGGTTGATCCCCTGGGTCCGGGACCTCCCCGCCCTACCGGGGGTGATCGAGGGGCGTCTGACCCCCGTCCACCTGCACGCCGCCGCGCTCACCTGGGGCGGCTGGCCACCCGGCGCAGCCCGTACCCTGCTCTCCCCCGGGTGACGCTTGCCGTGCCGGGTGGGCGCCGGGAAACCACCGATCCGGTACGGCCTGCGGCGGCACAGCGCCGGACCCGCCGGGTGATAGGTCCGGCGCGGCCCCGTACCGGAGAGGAGCGGTGTTTCCGGCAGCGGTGACCGGGTCAGCGGGCGAGGGCGACCATCAGCTCCGCGGCCGTGGGGCGGTTCCGGGGGTCGGGGTCCAGGCATCCGGCGACGGGGGCCCGCAACGGCCCGGGCAGCGCGGACAGGTCGGGCCGGTGCTCGGTGATCAGCTTGAGCACCTGGTAGAGGGTGGGCGCCTCGAAGGGCGAGCGGCCGGTGGCGGCGAAGAGCATGGTCGAGGCCCAGCTGAACACATCCGACTCGGAACCGACCGGACCGCCCGCGACCTGCTCGGGGGACATGTAGGCCGGGGTCCCCTTGGCGTGACCCGAGGTCATGGTGACCCGGTCCAGCGCTTTGGCGACCCCGAAGTCGATCACGCGCGGCCCGTCTGGGCCGATCAGGACGTTGGCGGGTTTGAAGTCGCGGTGCACCACCCCGGCCGAGTGGATGCCGCTGAGCGCGGCCGAGGTCGCGATGGCCAGCCGGGTCAGCCCGGCGCCGTCCCGGGGCCGCTCCTCCAGGACCAGCCGCTCCAGCGACGGGCCGTGCACGTACTCGCTCACGATGTACGCCCGGTCCCCGACGACGTCCACATCGATGATCCGCGCGGTGGAGAAGGGCGGCACCCGGCGGGCGGCGGCGACCTCGCGGATGAACCCGTCCCGCTCCGCCGCGACGTCGTTGATCCGCTGGTGCAGCAGCTTGACCGCCACCGGCTGCCCGTCGGGGGCCTGCCCGAGGTAGACCGTGCCCTGCCCGCCCTCGCCGAGCTTGCGGGTCAGCACGTAGGGCCCGATCTGCCGGGGAATCGAGGTGGACGGGGGAACCGGGCCTCCGCCGGTGTTCCAGGAGGTTTCTGCGGGGACCCTCCGCGAGGTGGGATGCGAGCCGGTGTTCCAGGGGGTCTGAGCGGGGGGCGTGGCAGACGGGTGCCGATCGCGCGGCGGGGAGGGAGCCGCGTTGCCGTACGAGGACACGGGCGGAACGTGGTCGAACCGGGGGACCGGGAAGACGGCGCGCCGGAGCCGGAAGGCGTGGACGGTGCCGCCCAGCCATTCGACGATGAACCAGATGGTGGCGGCGGTGTTGTTCTGCCAGCTGTCGGTGCCCGCCTTGGTCAAGTAGTCGACCATCGACAGGTACAGGAAGAACAGGGTCGTGTAGCCCGCTGCGGCCAGCCCAAGCCGCCGGCTGCCCAGCCGGGCCGCCGCGTACCCGATCACCAGCGGGGTCGCGAAGCCAAGGGTGAGCAGCGGGGCCAGCGCCCAGATCTTGGCCAGGCGACTGCCGCGCGGCGGCCGTTCCGGAGGGTAAGGGGTACGACCGCTGGGGGATCGGTAGGCGGACACAGGCGAATAATACGAACGAATCAGCCGGTGATGTCAGAGGTCGCCACGGTCCGTCGCACCCCGTGTCGCGGGAATCCCTGTCGAGGTCGTCGGACGGGTCCGTCCCCCGGAGACGGAAGGATGCCGGCTCGCCTGCTCCAGCCGTCGGTCCGCGTGCGGAGGCGAGTCTGAAGTAGGGATTGGATACAAAGAGTCTTCCCTCTTAAAAAGCCTTAGTTTGCGATCCGGGCATGGTGTGCATTGATTGGATACAGGATGCAAATTTTGGCTGAGGTCAAGATGAGGAGATGCCGATGGCGAAACCGGCGTACCCGGGGGGATGGAGGTCCACGCCGCGGAGCAGGCGTGTGGCGGTCGTTGTGGCGATGACGCTGGCCTTGGGCGCATGCGGGGGTGTCGACCTCACCGACGCCGGCCCGGACGAGGTGGCCGGTGAGGTGGCGGTGCCGGCCTCGGAGGCGGCGCTGCGGGAGAAGGTCCAGGGGAAGACGGTCTCGGTGGCGAGCGCCGGCTTCACCAACCCCACCTTCACCACGATGCACAAGACACTGGAGATTCTGAACAGCGACTTCGGCGTGAAATCCGACTACCGGGTGATGGACTCCTCGCCGATGAACGCGGCCCTGATCTCGGGTCAGATCCAGATCGGTCACGTCTCCATCGGCGGGATGCTCGGCGCGATCGAGGCGGGCGCGCCGCTGGTCGCGATCGGGGTGAACTCCCAGAAGAACGCCTACGAGATCCTGGCCAAGGCGCCGATCGCCAAACTCGAGGACCTCCGGGGCAAGCCCTTCGCGGTCTCCCAGAACCTCAATTCGATCGTCGGCCAGACCGCGACGACCTGTTTCGATCAGGTTGGCATGGATGTGAAGAAGGACCTCCAGCTGATCCATCTCGGTAACGTCTCCCAGATCACCGAGGCGTTGCTCAAGGGAACGGTCGCCGCCGGGGTCGCCACCAACTATGTGCGGATCGAGTTCGGGCTGGAAACCAAGGACACCTGGAACGTCCTGTGCCGGGGGGCGGACGCCAACCCGCAGTTCCACAACCTCTACACGGTCGGCAAGGAGTGGCTGCGGGAGAACGGCGACCTCGCGCTCGCCCTGGTGGCGGCCGAGCTGAAGTCGGCCCGCTGGGCTCGGGCGAACCCCGACGAGTGGGTCAAACTCGCGATGTCCAAAGTACGGGACCTCACCGAGGAACAGGCGAAGCTGGACTACAAGATGTTCATCGAGGAGCTCGACATGTGGCCGGTGAACGGGGGAATCGACCAGACGATCTGCGACAGGAGCATCGCCACGGCGAAGAAGTTCGGCGTGCTGCGCAAGGATCTCACCTGCGCCGACATCATGACCCGTAAGTACCAGGACGCCGCCCTGGCACTTCTCGGCAGACAGTGAGGACGGCCTCCCGGAACGGGAGGCCGGCCGACACGGCCCGGCCGGAGCCGGGCCGCCACCCGTCCACGACCCGGAGATGAGGGGGCAGCCGGCCAGGGTCGTCCACGCCGGAACGACGTGGCCGGCCCCGCCGGCGTCGGCCGTCCACCGCCGGGCGGTGCCGACGGGGAACAGGCTGAGCAGGTCACGCCCGCGAGGTCAGAGGTCGCCGGGCGGCTCCAGCCGGGCGGCGCGACGCTCCTGCCGGGGGAGCAGCGGGCCGAGCGGCCCCAGGTCGATGTTGAGGTCGGACGGGTCGAGCCCGAAGCGGTCGCACAGGTCGGCCATCGCCTCCTCCAGCCGCATCAGGGTCACGCCCAGCGTCTCGATCTGCTCCTCCGACAGGTCTCCCCGATCCATTCTGCGCAGGCACTGGCGCTCCACAAGCTGCCGGACGAGCTCCACCAGCGTCAGCACCAGCCGGGAGAGGTCACGCTCCACCGCCTGCCGGTCGGCCTCGATCCTGAGCCGGCCCGCCCGGCCTCTCCGCACCGGCCGGGCCCACCCCGGTTCACCCCTCGAACGGCTCATCGTCCCCGAGGCCCGACTCCCGGACCGACATGATCAACGCACGTACCGAGATCCGGACGAGGTCGATGTCCGCGATGGACAGGACCAGGTCCCCGCTCACCACCACCCCGCCCGCCAGCAGCCGATCCAGCAGGTCGACCAGCGCCACCCGCTCGGAGGGCAACCGACCCTCGGCGGCGAGCACGCCACCGCGGGTATCGGGGAGCGTCATGGGCGTTCTCCGTCCGCCTCGTCCAGGACGGTGAAGGAGTACGGGGTCCACGGGCCGGTGAGCTGGACTTCGACCCCCGGCTCGGACAGCCCGTCCACGACGCGGCGGAACGCCTCGGCCCGGTCCCGGTCGACGAGGTAGGCCCCGTTCAGCACCATCCACTCGGTGCGCCCGGACAGCTGGGGATCCTGGGTGCGATGCAGCCGGCTCGCCACCGCGGAGGCGGCCAGGACCTCGTGGATCCGCTCGGCGCCCACGGCGGCCCGCCGCCTCTCCTCCTCCTGCTCGTGCAGGTCGCTGCGCCGCCGCCGGAGATAGGCGGTACCCGGGCCGACGGTCGCCTCCTCCGCCTTCCGTCCCGGCGCGCCGGCGGAGGCCGGGGCACGGGCGTAGGCCTTGACCCCCCACTCCTGGCGTCCGGTGACCCGGGCCAGCACCGTGACGAAGTCGTCGTGCCGCCGATCGAGCAGCTCCTTCACCGGACCCTCGCCGCCGTACACCGTGACCAGCCGCACCGGGACGACCGGGGCCGCCTCCGCCACCGTTTCGACGACGTGGTGGTGGGCGCGCGCGGTCGCGTCCAGCCAGTCCAGATCCTCCATGGACCGCCGGAGGGCCTCCTCCCCGAACCGATCCAGCGGGACGGTGCTCACGTAGGCCACCAGGTCCGCGTGCGGGATCACCCGGACGGCCCGCCCGTCGACCCCCGTCAGCCCTTCCGGTTCCCTGATGCCGAGGTCGTGCGCGACCGCGTAGAGATAGACGCCGGTGTCAGCGGTCATCCTCCCTCACCTCCTCCGCGTGGCCCTGGATCGGTTCGAGTGCGGGACGACCCTCCTCCAGGGCGGCGATCCGGCGCCGGAGCCGCCGGTTCTCCTGGAGCAGGTCCCGCTTGCCGCCGGTGAGCCAGGGATCGTGCTCCCACCAGTCGATGCCGAGTTCCCTGGCGGTGTCCACCGAGGCGACGATGAGGCGCAGTTTGATGGTGAGCAGCTCGATGTCGAGCAGGTTCACCCGGATGTCCCCGGCGATCACGATCCCCCGGTCCAGGACCCGCTCCAGGATGTCGCCGAGGTTCGCCGGTTCGCGCCGCGACACCGAGCCGGAGTAGGCCCGGCCGGTCATGGGTTCCGGACGTCTCGGCTCGATCATCGCGTCGCCCCGCCGTCGTCGCCGCTGCCTCGCCGGTAGCGCCGGAGCCTGCGGTAGGAGAGCAGGTCGCCTTCGGAGTCCAGCTCCGCCTCGTACAGGGCCAGGACGTCGCCGGAGGACGGGATGTGCCGATCTTCGACCACCTCCACGTCCACCAGCCAGCCCTCCTCCGCCGGCTTCACGAGCGTGACCCCTTCGACCTCGCGGGCGGTCAGCTCGGCTATGTGCCGGAGTCCGGTCTCACCGGCGGCCGCCGCGGACAGCGCCCCGTGACGAGGTTCGGCGCGTGTCCCGGAGTCCGTGGGTTCGGGACGGCGTTGCCGGGTCGGCATGACCTCACCTCCGTTCTCCCTCCGCACCTGCCTCGGGATCGTCCATAAGGGCCGGTCGGCCGACCATCTCCTGAAGGACCTGCTCAACGGCTTCCTCCTGCTCTTCGGCGGAGATGAGCCCGGCGGCGCGGGATCGCTCGATCTCCTCCAGGCGGCGCCGGACCGCCGCGGGGTCGTGGGCCTCGCGCTCGATCTGCTCCTCGATCAGTTCGCCGAGGCGGATCACCACCCGGATCGGCGCGGCGGGCCAGGTGACCAGAAGCGAGATCAGTCCCATTCCTCATCACCCGGTTTCGACGACACGACGAAGTCGTACGGCGCCATCGGCCCGAGCAGCCACAGGTCGACCCGCCCCCGATAGCGCCTGGCGAACTCGTCGACGGTCCGCTCCAGGTCCGCGCGCCGGTCGTCGGCCACCAGGAGGGCCAGATGGACGGCGTCCTGCTCGTGGGAGGGCTCCCGAGGGGAGACCAGGACGCTGAGCGGTACGAGTCGTTCGGCGATCTCCCTGGTGTCGGCGTCCCGTTTCGCGGCGACCGCCTGGTTCACCAGTTCACCCAGCTCGATTCGCGCTTCCCGGCCCGCGTCCTCGGGCAGCTCCCGGATCTCCTCCCGCAGGCGCCGGGCCTCCGGATTCTCCTCAAGCACCTCTTCAAGCAGGTGGCGTTCGACGTACCGGCCCTTGACCACGTACTCGGCGTGCCCTTCCAGCTCCGCCAGCGCGGTGCGGAACTCCTCGTGATAGGGGGTGAGCAGCTCCTGGACGACGGCCTGCGGGCTCGACATCACCGCGCCGAAGCGCATGGGGAGTACGGGCACCTCGGCGGCGACCTCGTCGAGCAGGCGCTGATGCGCGGTGAGGCTGTCCGGTGTCCCCAGCGGGCGATCCAGCGGGACCTCGCTGACCAGGGCGCCGATCTCCCCGTGGGTGACCAGGCCGACCTCGGACGACGGGCCGTGCACCCCGGGCGTGCCGGGTTCGACCTCCACGTCGGCCGGCACGATGCCGTAGACGTAGCAGCCCTGGTTCGTGCTCGCGGCGGTGTGCCGCGGCTTGGCGGTCTGGGACGTCATCGCCTGTCCTCCCGATGCCGCCGCCGGCCGGACGGGGCCGCGGGCTCCTCCTCGTCGGAGTCGCCGACGAGATCGTGCAGCTTCTCCTGGGCGCCCTCCAGGGCTCCCTGGACGACACCCTTGCCCTTGCGGCTGCTCACCTGCTGGGTCATGTTCTCCACGAGCTCCGGCAGCCCCTGCTGGTGTCCCGTCTCCGCCAGGTCCAGCCGGTTCACGGCCTCGGCGAAGCGCAGATAGGTGTCCACGCTCGCCACGACGATCCGCGCGTCGATGGTGAGAAGCTCGATCCCCACCAGCGAGACCCGGACGTAGGCGTCGATCACCAGCCCCTTGTCCAGGATCGTGTCGATCACATCGGCCAGGCTGCCGGACGACGGACGCCGGGCCACTCCTCCGGTGGCGGGCTGAACGGTCATTCCCTTCCTCCTGCCGTGTTGGTCCGGCCGGACGTCAGGTGCCGCGGGTGCTCACGGTCCTGCGGCGTACCGGTCGTCGGGCCGGCCGGTCGTCCTCGGCCTCGCTCCTGCCGCGCTGCCGGGGCGGCCGGTGTTCCTCCTCGACCCGCGTGGTCTTCCGGGCCTTGGCCTCCTTGGCCTTCTCCGGCTCCTCGGGTTCGCCCCCTTCGGCCTCCTCGTATGCCTCTTCCTCGACCTCTTCGGGTTCCTCACGCTCGGCTTTCTCCGTCCGCGGGGTCTTCTCCTTCTCCTCGCGGAGGGCGGTCTCGTGGTCCTTGACGACCTCGCCGTCGTGGATCTCACCGCGCCAGCCGTTCTCGGCCATCTCCTCGGGATGGAGCATGGTCTTGATCATGAGGTTGCGTTCGAAGTGCTTGAGCTCCAGGCGGGCCCGCCGGCCCTGCGCACGCCAGATGTTGCCGACGTGCTCGAAGAAACCCTGCGGGTGGTATTCGAGGACCACCAGGATCCGGGTGAGGTTCGGCGCCAGCTCGTGGAAGGTGACGGCCCCGTCCACGTGGCCCTTGGCGCCCTTGGAACGCCAGATGATCCGGTCGTAGGGGACCTGCTCCAGGATGTGGGACTCCCAGGTGCGGTGCGACCAGAACACCTGGGCCTTCCAGTTCAGCTTCTCGTCCGACTTCTGCTGGACGCTCTCCACCTTCTTCATGTAGCTCGGGAAGTCCCGGAACTCGGTCCACTGGTGGTACGCGATCCGCAGCGGGGCACCGACGTCGATCGACTCCACGATGTTGGTGACCTTCTGCTTGCCGCCCCCCTTGCCGGCTTTGCCGAGGGCGCCCTTGAACGCGGCCTTGGCCCCCGTGGCCAGCAGCGAGGTCAGGCCGCCGAGCTTCCCGCCCTTGCCGCCGGATCCGGTGACGGCGCCGATCAGGCTCTTGCCGTTGCCGTCCGCGTAGTCGGTGAGGCGTCCGGACATCGCGGTGAGTTTCTCGGTGAGGGAGGAGAGCCTTCTCTCCAGCATGGCCCCGGCGAGGTTGCGGAGTTCGTGCTTGAGCAGGGCGGTGCCGAGTTTCCCGGTCGCCTTGCCGGCCGGTCCGCGACTGGCTTGGGTGGCCACCGACCTCACCTCCCCGAGCGGCTGATGGTCCGGACCGGACGTCCGCGGCGGGTCTTGGCCTTCGGCCTCCGGGTCTCCGGCTCCTCTTCCTCGGCCCCCTCCTCGTACTCGTCGTATTCGTCGTACTCCGGCTCCTCGGCCCCCTCCTCGGATTCGGCGCGGGGAGCGGGCACCGCGGGCGTACGCAGGGATTCGGCCCGATCGTGGAGCTTGGTGGTCAGCGTGTCGATCTGCTTGCCGGCCGCGGCCACCGCCGCCGCCTTGCCCACCTCCGTCAGCTCCGTGCGGAGGCGGCCGACCATCTCCTCCATCTCGGGGGACGCGCCGAGCAGTTTGGCGCCTTTGCCGAGGATGCCGCCGCCGGCGACGTGGCCGATCCCGCCGACCGCCCCGGCGGCCGCCAGGGCCGTGGCCCAGCGCAGTTTGTGCCGGCGCCCGAGGAAGTAGCCTGCCGCGACCGCAAGCGCCAGTTGCAGTCTGCCTTTCATAACCCGCGCTCCTTACCCTCGTGGGTCGCCTCCGCACCTGCGGCGGAGCCGTGGCGAGTGAAGCGACCTGCACGGAAACGGGCTCCCATGCCTGCGGCAGCCCTACCCCTGAAAGGTGCAACTAAACACATATCGGTTAGAAGTGGATAAAACGCCCAAAGGGTTGTGGTGGCCTGGGAGCCGTTTCCCGCTCGGGGAAGAGTGATGGGTCGATCGGCCTTGACCCGAATCAACGGCATTTATGGCGTGAAAATGATTTATATAAGCTCAAAAGATAAATAGAGCGGTTGAGAAATAAAGAAAAATCCTTTAGCTGGTTTTGGGTGGCACTTTCGCTCCCCGAGGTGGAGTACGGCGAAGTGGCCTCCCCGGCCGTGGTCCCTCAGGAGGCCGGGGTCGTCCACGCCGAGGTGAAGTAGCCGACCTCCCCGGTCTCCGGATGGTATGACCTGCGTTGGATCGTCCCGATGTCCCCGCCGTAGACGTGGATGCCCACGCAGGGCTCGTCCGAGCCGCTCGCCACCTGGTGGAGGTCCTGGTCCGTGGTACAGCAGACCGTGACCTCCCCCGGCCGCCACAGGCTCTCGTCGATCATCCGCGGCGCACCCGCCGGGGCCGGAGGCGCGTACCTGACTTCGTGCTCGACCCCCGAGTGGATACCGACGACCCCCCAGACGCCGTGGTCGTGGATCGGGGTCCGCTGACCCACGTTCCACACGGCCGAGGCGATCGAGAACGAACCGTCCGGGGCGACGTGGAGCGGATACATGACGTATCGCTCGGGGTGGGGGACCATGACGCCGGGCGGAAGCGACAGGCCCTTGGCGAGCGCGGCGCGCAGCACCTTCGCGACCCGTCCGGTCACCGCCTGCTCGCCGCCGCCCTCGGCGACCGCGGCGGCGACTCCGTTGATCAGCTGTTGCATCTGGCTCTCTCCTCGGTAGGCGCGGACCCGGTCGGCCAGACCGGGGTCCGCCGCGGACGCGACAAGGGTGGACAGCGGGTCTGCGGTCGCCCGGCCCCGGGTGACGGCCAGCAGCTCGCGCAGGGTGATCGGATCCAGCGCGGCGGCCGCGGCCGCGAGCTCGGCGGCGAACGGGCCGAGCTCGTCCACCCGGTGGCTGAGCAGGCCGATCCGGAGGGCCTCCTCGACGTCGACCCGCTGCCGCCGTACCAGCAGGTCGCGGGCGGGCTGCCCGCCGACGAGCCGGGTCAGGTGCGCGGTGCCGAGCAGCAGCCCGAAGCGGGGCCCGGGGAAGGCGAACGAGGCCGCCCCGGTGCCCAGCCGGTAGTCGCAGGCGGCCACGAGATCGGCGCCCGCGCCGACCGCCGGGCCGCCGACGCAGGCGATGGTGAGCAGCGGCGCGGTGCGAATCCGCTCAAGCAGCCGTTCGATCGTGACGAACCGGGCGAGCAAGTCGGCGTCGCCGAGCCGGGGGAGGTCGCCCAGGTCGAACCCCGAGCAGAAGGTGCCGCCCGCCGCCCGGAGGACGAAAGCGGCGGATCCCTGCGCGACGGCGTCTGCGAGGGCTCGGTCGAGCCGGGCCGTCGTCTCCGGCCCCAGCGCGTTCGCGCGGCCGGGCGCGTCGATCGTGAACTCCGTGATCACGCCGGTTCACCGGCCCGGTCCGGTCCGGCGCCCGCCTCCCCGCCGGTGGCCAGCCACCTGCGCAGGGCCGAGGAGTGCTCGCCGAGCAGGGGCGGCGGACGATGCCGGAGCCCGGGGAAGGAGTCGAACCTGAGCGCGGGCCCGGGCAGGGGGACGACGCCGATCTCGGGGTGTTCGACCTGGACCACCAGACCCTGGGATCGGACCTGCTCCGAGGCGTAGACGCGGTCGAGCGGTTTGATCTCCCCCGCGGGGATCCCGGCCTCCGCCAAGCGGGCCAGCCACACGTCGGTGTATTCCGTGGCGAAGGCCGGGACGATCAGTGCGTCGAGTTCCTCCCGGAAGGCGGCCCGGTCGGCGTTGGACGCGAACCGCGGATCGTCGGGGTCGACGCCGACCAGCGGGGCGAAACGCCGCCACAGCCCGTCGCTGCCCACCGCGATCTGGATCATTCCGTCGCGGCAGTCGTACGCGCCGTACGGCACCACGGTCGGATGGCGGTTGCCGGACGGTTCCGGCGTCTCGCCCGCGAGCAGCTGGCGGGTGCCCTGGAACACGTGGGTGGAGACGAGCGCGGCCAGCAGCGAGGTGCGGACCACGCCGCCCTTCCCGGTGCGCGTGCGTTCGTGCAGCCCGGCGAGGGCGCCGAGCGCGGCGAACATCCCGGCCTGCACGTCCCCGATCGGCACCCCGACCTTGACCGGCTCACCGGGGCCGTTCCCGGTCATGCTCATGATCCCCGCCTCACCCTGGACGATCTGGTCGTAGCCGCTGCGCGAGGACTCCGGCCCGTCGTGCCCGAAACCGGTGATCGACACGATCACCAGGGCGGGGTTCAGCGCGAGCAGCGCCCGATGGCCGAGGCCCAGGCGTTCCATCACCCCCGGCCGGAAGTTCTCGATCACCACGTCCGCACGCCGGAGCAGCTCGTGGAGGACCTCGATGTCGCCGGGGTCCTTCAAATCGAGTTCGAGGGACTCCTTGTTGCGATTGATCGACATGAAGTACGTGCTCTGGCCCCGCACGAACGGCGGCCCCCAGCTCCGGGTGTCGTCCCCGTCGCCGGGACGCTCCACCTTGACGACCCGGGCGCCGAGGTCGCCGAGGAGCATCGCGGCGAACGGCCCGGACAGCACCCGGGCGAGGTCGACCACGAGCAGATCGCGGAGAGGACCCGTCATCGGCGGAGCGCCTCCTGCAGGTAGCGCGGATCGGTGTAGGCCGAGAAGGGCACCTGCGGCAGGCCCGCCATGGCGATCAGCTCGGCGAACTCGTCCTCGCGCAGGGTCAGGTCCGCGCGCCCGTACGGACGCAGAAAGCCCTCGACGTAGGTGTCCCGCTGCTCCGGGGTGATCCGGATGCCGTGCTTCGCCCAGATCTCGAGCACGTCCGGGGCGTTCCCCGGGTCCATCCAGATCTCCATGGCGCGCAGCGTGGCCCGCAGGAAGCCGGTGGCCACGGCGGGGTTGGCCGCGAGGAAGGCCGTCGAGGCGCCGACCGAGTTGGACGGCCAGTCCTTGGACACGTCGAGGACGAGCCGGCACCCGGCGTCGAGGATCTCCCGCCGATGCCGGAGGAAGATCGGGGCCATGCCCGCCTCCCCGGACAGGAGCTGCCGGATCCAGACGTCGGACCCGCCGGGCGGGTTGACCGGCTCACAGTCCACGCCGTCGAGCGGGAAACCCGCCTCGGCGAGGAGCCGGAGCCGAACCGGCTGGTCGGACGGGGCGCCGAGGATCACCCGGCGACCGGCGAGGTCGGCCGGGACGGACACCCCGGGGGCGACGGCCATCCAGTAGTCGCGCCGGCCGTGCCACCCGGAGATCAGGCGGATCGGGAGCTTCCCGGCGTCGCCGAGGAGCGCCGTCGAAGGCATGTCGGCGAAGGTCAGGCCGCCGTCCAGGATCCCGGGGACCAGGTCCTCGGTCACGACGGTCCGCACCTCCAGCCCTTCCTCGGCGTAGAAACCGCGGTCCGTCCCGATCAGGAGCGGCGCCAGGTGGCCGGGGTCGGGCAGCCGCATGCCCACGGTGATCACGGTCATCGGCTGTCCCGGGTGTCCGGGCCGAGCTCCGCGTCCAGACCGGGCAACGCCGGGATGACCTCCTCACCGAGGATCCGCATCTGCTCCAGGGTCTCGTCCAGATCACGCGGTGTGATCTTGACGTCCGCCAGGTTGAGCCCGGCGCGGCGCCAGACGCCGAGCTGGCGCAGGATCGTCTCCGGGGTTCCGGTCAGGGTGGCGTCGACCATCGCCTGCCGGGTCTCGAACATCTTGCCGAACCAACGGCCCATCAAATCCTGGGCCTTCTCATCGGTCCGCGCCACGGCGAGGTCGATGTTGGTGCCCCACCACTTCGGTGCCGGCTTGCCGGCCGCGGTGGCGATCGCGATGCACTTGAGGCGGTTCTCCGCGAAATGCTGCGGGCTTTCGTGGCTGGGGCACCAGCCGTCGGCGAGCAGGGCGGCCCGGCGGATCGCGGCCTCCGAACGTCCGCCCACCAGCAGCGGGGGACGTGGCCTCTGCACCGGCTTGGGGTAGGCGTCCATGTCCTCGAACTGATAGATCTCGCCGTGGAAACTCGCCGAGTCCTGGGTCCACATGGCGTCCAGGATCTGCAGGTTCTCGTCCGCGAGCTTGCCGCGGTGCCCCATCACGTTGAGCGCGTCGAACTCCCTTGTCGCGATCGTCGCGTGATGGGCGAGTTTGAAGCCTTCGGCGGACTGCCGGGTACGGCCCGCGCCGACCCCGACGCCGACCATGAGCCGACCGCCGGACAGGGCGTCCAGGGAAGCGGTCTCCTTGGCGAGCATCACCGGGTGGCGGAAACCCGCGACCAGCACCGTGGTGATCAGTTTGACCCGTTCGGTCACCCCGGCCACCCAGCCGAGGGTCTGCAGCGCCTCATAGAGGTTGCGGTTGTCGCCGTCGCCCCCGCAGGGCGCGGCCTTGGGGTCGACCAGGATGTGGTCCTGCACCGACACGCCGTAGAAGCCGTAGGCCTCGGCGGCTTCGGCGACCTGGCGGATCGCCTTGGGGCCGGCGACGGCGTAGCTGTGCGGGAGGCGCAGGGAGATCCGCAGGGGGGATTCGCTCACGGTGATTCCTCTCTGGAACGTATCGGCGGGACGATCGGGCGTGCGGCGGGTGAAGGGTCCGCCCAGGTCCCGTCAAAGCCCAGGTCATCGACTGTTCCGCTAGATCTGGCTACATTATTCACCCTCTAATTAGTGGGTCAATAGATCTCTGGTGCCGTAGAAATGTGGGATTGGATACACATGGCGCCTCGATCGGGTAGGGCGTTCCGATGCCTTCCACGACCCATGGCGGGGTACGGCCGATCGGCGGCGAAAGCCCCGGACCGGCGCCGGGCGGATCCGCCGGTGCGGCGCTCCGGCCCCGGGTAGGCCCATGCCCCGGTGTTCGGGGCACCGGGGCATCGGGGTTCAGGGCACCGGGCCGCTCAGAGGGCGGCAGGGCGGAGACCGGTCACCGCGAGCAGCGCCGGGTTCGCGTTCTTTCGTGGGGTCAGGTCGCGGAGGCCGGCCCGGATCAGGCGTTCGGTGAGGGTGACGCCCAACCGCGCGAGCTTGTCGGCGTCCGGGCCGTCGAAGCGGAAGGTCGGGCGCCCGTCCGGCCGGAGCAGGTCGGCGACCGGCCGGAGTTCCCGCTCCGCGGGGCCGTACCCAGAACAGGTTGACGTTCACCGCGAGGATTTCGTCGAAGACGCCGAGGGATCCGACGTACACCGTTCGCCTGGGTAGGCTGTGGGCTGGGTACGGGATGACCGCTTCGGACGAAGGGGAGGGGATGGGAGGCTCGGCGCGGCGACGCCTGGCAGGCGTGTGGTGCCGGATGCTGCTCGGCACGCTGCTCCTCGGCGTCGTCACGATGCACACCCTGGGCCATCCCGACATGGGGCACGGCGCGCACGGCAAGGTCGCCGTGGCCGGACACGCGCAGGCGTCCGCGGGGTCCCTTGAATCCGAGGTGAGGTCGGCGCCGGGCGGCGCGCTCCCCGACCTCGATCCCACCACCGTCTGCCTCGCCGTGCTGACCGCGCTCCTCGCCTTGATCATCGCCATGGCGGCGCGGTGGCTGCGATCCGATCCATGGGCGGCCGGGGCGGAACGCACCTCGGCGTCCGCGGTCGCCCGTCCACCTCCTCGGCGTCGGCGTGCGAACCCGGCGCGGCTGGTCGTCCTCCGCATATAGGCCGTCGTCCGCGCGGGCGGCTTCGCCATGCCCGCAGACGAGCCGATCAACGGAGGACAACCGACCGGAGAGACCAGACCACCATGTTCAACGATCGATCGACCGTGCGCAGACTCACCCTCACCGTCGCGGCGGGCGCCGGGGCACTCACCCTGCTCGCCGCCTGCGGCGGCTCGGACACCGGCACGCACTCCCCGAGCGGGCATTCGGGCGCGCAGAGCTCGGCCGCTGCGAGCCCCTCGACCTCCGCGCCGGCGGCGGCGTTCAACGAGGCCGACGTCATGTTCGCCCAGATGATGATCCCGCACCACCGGCAGGCGGTCGAGATGGCGGACCTCGCCGCCACCCGAGCCTCCGACAAGGAGGTCAAGGACCTCGCCGCCAAGATCAAGGCGGCGCAGGACCCGGAGATCGTCACCCTGACCGGGTGGCTGACCTCGTGGGGCAAGCCGGTGCCCGCCGAGGGCGACGCCGGCGGCCACGGGGCGCACGGCGGCATGCCCGGCATGATGACCCCGGAGGACCTGGCCAAACTGGCCGCAGCCAAGGGCACCGCGTTCGACAAGCTGTTCGCCGAGCAGATGATCGCCCATCACAACGGGGCGATCGAGATGGCCCGGACCGAGGTCGCCCAGGGTGCCAACCCTGAGGCCAAGGCCCTGGCCGCGACCATCGGGTCCACCCAGCAGACCGAGGTGGACCAGCTCAAGAAGATCCTCGACCGGCTCTGACCGGTGTGAAGCCCGGGTGCCGCGACGGTACCCGGGCTTCATGGGCAGGTTGTGGATTAGCGGGCCAATCGGCATACGAGGGACTCGCTGCCGCCGGCCCAGGCCCCGAGCACGGTGTGGTTGCCGAAGGAGGCGAAGTACTGGCACGCCGCGGTGGGGGTGCCGTTCCCGAGGTGGGTCGGCCAGTTGTAGCACTCGATGGCGTTTCCGCGGTAGAGGCCGACGCTCGATTGCGGGTTCACCTGGGCGCGGCAGTACTCGCCGACGGAGACCGGGCTGTAGGTGGTCTCCACGATCTCGGTGTAGTACTCGCAGATCAGCGCCGCGTACGGGCCCTGCCGGTATCCGCGCATCGTGTACGTGTTGCCGTACTCGCAGGCGGTCTTGGTCGAGATCTGTCCGACCGGGATCAAGGTGCTGCCCTCGCGCCGGTAGCAGGATACGGAGTTTCCGCCCTGATAGATCCCAAGGAAGGCGCCGCAGATGTCGCCCAGGGTGCGCGGTACCAGGGTTGTCTCACCGGGGGGATTGGCCGCGGCGGGTGTGGCGGTGACGGCGACGACGCCGAAGGACATCACCGCGGCGAACAGGAGTGCGACAACACGTCGGAGCATGGGGAACCTCCAGGGACAGGGAAGGTACGGCGAGGGTGTCCGATGGGGATTCCGGCCATGGCCAAGGACGCCGCCGGGCGATCGGGTCTGGCCCGGGGCCGGTCTTGCCGAGCTCTCCGCAGTATTGATTAGGAAACCTTCTTATGCAATAGCCAAGATCCTTCCCGCTGCCGAGACGGACGCATGACGATCCACCTGTCGCCGGTGGGAACGCGGTCACCGTGGCGGCACCGTCGGCGCCGCTCCAGGAGATCCGGCGCCTGAGTCCGCCCAGCAGGCCGAGGTGGACCAGCTGAAGAAGATCCTCGACCGACTCCGACCGACCTGAAGCCCGGGTGCCGACGGGCATCCGGGCTTCAGGTCGTGGGTCAGCGGGCGAATCGGCACACCAGCGACTCGCTGCCGCCGGCCCAGGCGCCCAGCACGGTGTGGTTGCCGAAGGAGGCGAAGTACTGGCACGCCGCGGTGGGGGTGCCGTTCCCGACGTGGGTCGGCCAGTTGTAGCACTCGATGGCGTTCCCGCGGTAGAGGCCGACGCTCGATTGCGGGTTCACCTGGGCGCGGCAGTACTCACCGACGGAGACCGGGCTGTAGGTGGTCTCGAACACGTCCGTGTAGTACTCGCAGATCAGAGCCTGACCCGGCCCCTGCCGGTATCCGCGCATCACCGAGGTGTTGCCGTACTCGCAGGCAGTCCTGGTCCCGATCTGTCCCACCTGGATGGGGACGGAGTTCTGGATCCGGTAGCAGGGGACGCTGCTGCCGCCCCGGTAGAGCCCGATGTAGGACCGGGAGTCGACGAGGGACTTGCAGATGTCGCCCAGGGTGCGCGGTACCAGGGTCGTGTCGTTGGGGGGATTGGCCGCGGCGGGTCCGGCGGTGACGGCGACGACGCCGAAGGACATCACCGCGGCGAACAGGAGTGCGACAACACGTCGGAGCATGGGAACCTCCAGGGACCGGGGGGTACGGCGAGGGTGTCCGATGGGGATTCCGGCCGTGACCAGGGATGCCGCCGGGCGATCGGGTCTGGCCCGGGGCCGGTCTTGCCGAGCTTCTCCGCAGTATTGATTAGGAAACCTTCTTGCGCAATAGCCAAGATCCTCCCCTCCTGCGGTTCGCGTGCATGCCCTCCGGCGGGTAAGGGCCACGATTCGGATCGGTCGCGACGACGTGGTCGGCGATGGCCGTTCCGGTCGGGCTTCCACCGGTCGCGGAGGAGCCGGGCTTCGTTCCGTTACGGGCTGCGCCGGCCCGCTCGTGGAAGGCCCCGGGCCGCCTTCAGGCCGTACCGGCTCAGGAGGGTTCGAAGGTGCCCACCCGGTAGGCCACGGCGGTTGGTGTCCTGGTTTCGGCGCCTGCGGCCGTACAGGTAGGGCATGGTCCGGATCAGAGGTCATCGGACTGGCAAGGAAGGAAACCTACGGAGGTTGGAGCGGAAGACGGGATTCGAACCCGCGACCCTCACCTTGGCAAGGTGATGCTCTACCACTGAGCCACTTCCGCGTGACCGCCGGGGCTTGCACCCCGGCGTCATCACCTACGACTCTAGCGGATTCGGCGGCCCTCTTGAGCCGGATCGGCGGCTCAGCCCCGGGTGTAGCGGTGTTTGACCCCCGGCGGGAAGTGGGCGGGGTCGCCGTGCGGGCGGAGTTCCACCTCGGGCCCCTGGTAGGGCTCGGGGACGTAGTGGGCGAACTCGCTGTTGAGCCGGAGCAGGTGGGTGAGGATCGAGGATCGGACGGTGCGGTGGAGTTCGTCGGTGCCGGCGACGCCGGGGGCGAGTTCCACGGTGACCGCAAGGCGCCGGTTCCGGTCGGCGTCCTCGACGACCTCCAGGACGAATTTGCCGGTCACCGAGGCGCTGACCCCGGGTTGTTCCAGCCCCACGGTGACGTTCTCCGGGTAGACGTTCGCCCCGAAGTAGGAGATCGCGAAGTGGGTCCGCCCGAAGACGTAGACGAACGGGAGCTCGGGCCCCGGGAGCGGGTCGAACCCGTGTTCGGCGAGGGTGGCGAGCAACGCGTCGTGCTCCAGGATTCCGCCCTCGTCGGCGATGTGGTACCGGATCAGCGGGATCCCGTTGTCGCCGGAGAAGAGCAGGGTGCCTTCGGGGGTCGTCTCGAAGAAGCGCTGCCGCGGGTCGTACTGGACCAGGGTGGGCAGCCGGGATCCGCCGAAGATCTGCCGGGCGAGTTCGGGGCGTGCGGCGAGGAACCTCCGGATGGCGATGGAGCCGGGGGTCTCGTTGCCGAGGACTCCCGCGTCGGCGGTGCCGTACAGCGAGGCGGTGCCCCGGCTCAGGTCGACGATGCCCGCGCGGTCCCCGACCAGGGTGCGCCACTCTTCGCTGAAGACCTCGCCCGCGGTGACGAGTTTGAGCTGGTACTCGGACCAGGGGACGCCGTCGGCGATTCCGGTGTCGATCACGTCCTTGAGGAACGGGGGATAGCCGAGGAGCACCACCTGGTCGAAGTGCGGGGCCAGGTCGGGGATGACGCGGAGGATCTCCCGTTTGTCGTTTCCCGGTGCCACCACGGTGATCGGGAAACCGCGGGCGGCCAGGTGCCGGCAGCAGGCCGCCGTGTACAGGCCGCCCACCCAGGTGCCGAGGGCGAAGCAGACCACGGCGAGGGTACGGCGTTCGCGGGCCCCGAAGGCCTCGAAGACCTGGGCGAAGCGCTCGGTGATCCCCTGCTCGTCGTAGGACGCGCGTGGCCAGAAGGACGGCTGCCCGGTGGAGCCCGAGGACACGGCGATCATGTCGCAGGCGGTCAGATCCCCGTACCGGCAGAGCTCGGGGAGGGGATAGCGCCGGGTGTAGCCCGCTTTGTCGGTCAGTGGCAGCCGTACAAAATCCTCATAAGTCCGGATACTGCTGGGCGTGACCCCGTGGGAAGAGAGGAAGTCGCCGTACGCCGGGACCGTCGCGGCGACGCGGTGGAAGAGATCGACCACCGCCTCCCTCGGCCCGGTCACAGCGGGACGATCCGATCGTTCTTCCCGATGACGATCACACCGCCCTCGGTGACCGTGAACCGCCGCCGGTCCTGCTCGGGGTCGATGCCGATCCGCTCCCCGTCGGGGATCACCACGTTCTTGTCGATGATCGCCCGCCGGACGATGGCCCGCTCCCCGACCCGCACGTTGTCCATGAGGACGCAGTCCTGCACGAGGGAGCGCGGGTCCAGCCGTACCCCCGGCGACAGGATCGAGCCCTCCGCGGTCGCACCCGCGACGATCACCCCGGGGGAGACCATGGAGTCCAGCGCGTGCCCGATCCGATCGGGCTCGCTGAAGACGAACTTGGCCGGGGGCAGCGACTCGTGCCCCGTGTAGATGGGCCACCGCCGGTTGTACAGGTTGAAGATGGGATGGACTGAGATGAGGTCCATGTTCGCGTCGTAGTAGGCGTCGAGCGTCCCGACGTCCCGCCAGTAGCCGCGGTCCCGTTCGGTCGACCCGGGGACGACGTTGCGAGAGAAGTCGTAGACGGAGGCGTTGCCCGCTTTGACCATCGCGGGGATTAGGTCACCGCCGATATCGTGCTTGCTGTCGGGATTATCGGCGTCCCGTTTGACGGCGTCGATGAGGGCCTGGGTCTCGAAGATGTAGTTGCCCATCGACGCGTAGATCTGACCGGGTGCGTCGGGCAGGCCCACCGCGTCCGCGGGCTTCTCCCGGAATCCGGTCATCCGATCGCCGTCGGCCTCGATCACCCCGAACTGGTCGGCCATCGCCAGCGGCTGGCGGATCGCCGCCACGGTCACCCCAGCGCCGGAGGCAACGTGCGCGTCGACCATCTGGCGCGGGTCCATCCGGTAGATGTGGTCCGCGCCGAACACCAGGACGTGGTCGGGGTTCTCGTCGTAGATGAGGTTGAGGTTCTGCCGGATGGCGTCCGCCGATCCGGAGAACCAGTGCGGGCCGAGCCGCTGCTGGGCCGGGACCGGGGTCACGTAGTTGCCGAGGAGGGCCGACATCCGCCAGGTGCTGGAGATGTGCCGGTCCAGGCTGTGGTTCTTGTACTGCGTCAGCACGACGACTCGGAGATAGCCGCCGTTGGCGAGATTGGAGAGGACGAAATCAATCAGCCGATACATTCCGCCGAACGGGACGGCGGGTTTCGCTCGATCGGCGGTCAAGGGCATAAGCCGCTTTCCCTCACCGCCGGCCAGCACCATCGCAAGCACTCGGGGCGTCGCCATGATCCGAGAATATACGCGTTCCGTTTGCCGAGCCGATCGGCGGCATGGGCGGTTTAGTTCCTCTTGGCCTTACTCGGCTGAACCCGCTTGGGTTCGCCTGGCATCTTTGGATATTCAGGCGGATATGGTTTATCGCCGTCTCCTTGGCGTTCGTCGCGATCGGCCCACTCCAGCAGCACGTCGATGGAGTACGGCGACGCGGCCATCCCCGCGTGGGGGTCGCCGAGTTCGGCGAAACGCGCGGGCATCGTCGTGACGTCGAAGTCCCGGGGCGTCACCGCGGGGAGCTCGTCCCAGGTGATCGGGGCCGACACCGTGGCATGCGGATTGGGGCGGATCGAGTACGCCGAGGCGATCGTGCGGTCCCGCGCCATCTGGTTGTAGTCCACGAACACCTTCTCCCCGCGCTCCTCCTTCCACCAGTTGACGGTGACGCGGTCCGGCATCCGGCGCTCCAGCTCCCGGGCCAGCGCGATCAAGCCGCGGCGCACCTCCGTGAACGTCCACCGGGGTTCGATCGCCACATAGACGTGCACCCCGCGCCCGCCCGAGGTCTTGGGGTACCCGGTCCAGCCCAGCTCGTCCAGGAGCCCGCGCAGCTCACCGGCGACGGCGACCGCGTCGGAGAAATCGGTGCCCGGTTGCGGGTCGAGGTCGATCCGCAGCTCGTCGGGATGGTCGACGTTTCCCCGGCGGACCGGCCAGGGGTGAAACGTCAGCGTGCCCAGATTGGCCGCCCAGGCGAAGACCGCCTCCTCGGTCGGACAGACCTCGTCGGCGTGCCGCCCGCTCGGGAAGCTGATCCGGGCGGTCTCGATCCAGTCCGGGGCGCCGCGCGGGATCCGTTTCTGATAGAAGGCGTCGCCCCGGTTGTCCTGACGGGTGGAGAGCTTCGCCCCTTCGAACACCCCGGACGGCCACCGTTCCAGGGTCGTCGGGCGTTCTCCCGCGGCGCGGAGCAGCCCGGTGCCGACCGTGACGAAGTAGCCGACGACGTCCAGCTTGGTCAGGCCGCGCTGCGGAAAATACAGCCTGTCGGGGTTGGAAACACGGATGAGCCGCTCCCCGACCTGTATCTCCTCGTATTTCGTGGCCATGCCCGCAGAATACGGTCGGCCCTCCGGGGATTCATGAACCGCGGAGGGTGATCTCGCAGGTCACATCGCTCCATTCCCCGACACGGGCCGATTTCCGGGTTCCGAAGCGATGCTCCCCACGATTATCGGCGCTTCTCCGCAAAACCCCCTTGCTGCCTACAGAATGCGAAATTTCGTGGCATGGGGGTAAATATCAGTGTTGTACGGCCTGCGGCTGGTACGGCTCCTCCAGGAAAGCGATCTCCTCCGGCGAAAGGGAGAGCGAGACCGCGGCGACCGCGTCCTCCAGATGCCGTACCTTCGTGGCGCCGACGATCGGCCCGACGACCCCCGGCCTGTGCAGCAGCCAGGCCAGCGCCACCTGGGCCGCGGGCACCTTGCGCTCCTCGGCGGTCCGGGCCACCCGGTCCAGGATCTCCTTGTCCGCCGGGCCGCCGTACAACTGCTCGATCCGGAAGTCCGAGCCGGTCCGGGTGGTCGTCCCCGGCGCGGCGGCCCGGGCCAGCAGCCCTCGGGCGAGCGGGCTCCACGGGATCAACCCCACCCCCTGGTCCCGGCAGAGCGGGTTCATCTCCCGCTCCTCCTCCCGGTAGAGCAGGTTGTAGTGGTTCTGCATGGAGACGAACCTCGTCCAGCCGTTCCGCTCGGCGACATGCTGGGCCTTGGCGAACTGCCAGGCGAACATGGTGGAGGCACCCAGGTACCGGACCTTGCCGGCCTTGACCACCTCGTGCAGGG
Source organism: Rhizohabitans arisaemae (assembly GCF_025996515.1). Taxonomy (GTDB): domain Bacteria; phylum Actinomycetota; class Actinomycetes; order Streptosporangiales; family Streptosporangiaceae; genus Rhizohabitans; species Rhizohabitans arisaemae. The sequence goes on along the minus strand of NZ_BLRH01000009.1, from coordinate 263,845 downwards.
CCTCCATGGTCTCCTCGATCGGGGTGCTCTCGTCCCACCGGTGGATCTGGTACAGATCCACGTAGTCGGTGCCGAGGCGCTTGAGCGAGGCGTCGATCGCCGCGTGGACGTGCTTGCGGTTGAGCCCGCCGGCGTTCATGCCCGCCCCGAGCGGGAAAAAGAGCTTTGTGGCCAGGACGTAGTCCTCCCGGTCGGCGAAGACCTTGGAGAGCAGCCGCCCGGTCACCTCCTCACTCGCCCCCAGCGAGTAGATGTTGGCGGTGTCGAAGAAGGTCACCCCCGCCTCGGCGGCCTTCCGGACGATCGGCTCCGCGCCCTCCTCGTCCAGGACCCACTCACCCCATTTGGCGGGGTCGCCGTAGCTCATCATGCCCAGACAGATCCGTGAGACCTTAAGCCCACTCGATCCGAGCCTGACGTGGTCCATAGAGCCCTCCCGTCATCGCGTATGCCAGGACTCTAGCCACCCTCCGGCCTCTCGGCGGGCCCGATCCAGGAGGGGTTGCCGTCGGCGTCCTCCTGGACTCGCACCGGACAGGTAGATCAACCAGTGGGCGGTAGGGCAACGCATTCCGTCACCCGTCATCCTCCGTTTCCTCTTCCCAAATTGGGAAAACCGCATGCTCCGCGGCCATCCATGATTCGTCTATCACGCCGCCACACAAGGATTCCCCGGTGAGAAGGATGGCAACTTTCCGATGGCCAAGCCAGCCCTGTGTTCCTGGTGGTGTGGCCTGGATCCAGGATTCCACGCTTGCTTCATCCGGATCGAGCAGGCAATCCCATGAGATGTAATTGAAAGATATGTAGTCGCCTTCTTGGCGGAAAAGGGTGGCAGCCGCCGGGCAGAAGTCGCTCCATATCACTGAGAAGCACGGTCCGGTACGGGCCAGTCGTGACAAAAGATCGTCGCTTGGGTATCCCGAGGTGTGCAACATAAGTGACCCGTGCCCGAGATTCCCGATGACGATGGCGGTAAGAAGGTCGTGATCCGTTTCGTCCCAGTAGTCCGGATCGCTCACCTGGTCGACCGTCGCCCGGACTGTAGTCACTGGATCTACGCCATAGACATCCAGGACTTGGCGGGGCGTAGCGTAACTGCACCATGTTATCGCGTCGACTTGATCTAGACCCATGCTTTGCAGCAGCTCATAACGTTGAAGCGAATCAATCATTTTCAGTCCGTTGAGACCTGTTCATGAGCCCGTTGGGGAGAGTCATTGGAAGAATAGTAACGCGGTCAGCGATTTCAGTGCCTGGAGCTCTTCCGACAGTCGGCGGCAGGGAACCGGGAGCGTACTCCGGTTGTTCGGCTGGGATATCGAACGCTCGCTCAATGCGCGAAACGCGTTCACTACTCGGGTGTCCTCGGCATCTACGTCCGACGTAGGACCTTCCCGTCTTGGCTGAGCTGGCGTCGGCGCCCCTGACGTCCCTTGTCGCGGATCCCATGCATGCCGGCGGCTATCGAGGAAAGCCCGGCCTCTTCGTAGGCGATGGCGTCGTGCGGGAGCGCCGGGGACCGGAACGGTCGTCGCCCCAACGCCGGGTTGACCGTGACCGCGCTAGTGAGGCCGGTCTGGCGTTGTTTCCCGCGTACACCCCTTTCATTGACCCCAATTCAGGACGAGTTGGGACGTGTCGTTCGCCAGAGTGCCCCCGCCACCTCGGCGAGCATGGGAACGAAGCGCTTCGGGACCGGCCGGACCAGGTCCCGTTGCGGCTCACCGTCGACTGGGAGACGGCTAAGAGCGCAGCCGCGGCGTCCTGGGTGGCATTTATGCGGGGTGGAAACAGCACAAGGGCCGTTGAGGTCGCAAGGTCGAGCCGACAAGGCCACCATGTTTCACCTTGTCGCAGACCGTCTGGCTCGCCGGCTCCTTCAAGTGGATCGGTGGCGTGCTGGCAAGGCCGGTGGTGAGTGGCAAGCCCGACGGCACGCCGTGTCTCGACTTTGTGGACTGCACGATTTCACGGATGGCATTTTTGTCATGTCCCGGATCTCACGAAACTTGCCGATAGGCCGGTCAAATGTGGATAAGTGGAAGTAGGAAGGCAAGCTCGCATTTCGATCGTAGGGAGGTGCGGTGGAAGTTTCTGCTCTAATTTTCTCGCATACCGGGCATCGGTTGGCGATGTAGTCGAATTCAAATTCGACTGGGCGGGTAATGGGGCGGTAAAATCGCTCTCGTGGACACCGTCGAATTGCCGGCCGGAATCGCCGGGACGCCTCCGGGACCGGAGCTGGCACGCCTGCTGGAGGGCGTGCGCCCGGACCTGCTTGGCGGTTTCGACGTGGTGGTTCTGCTCCAGGCTCTGCACCGGCAGCTCGTCCACGACACCGCCCGGCTGAACGAGGCCCTGGCCGAGACGGGCATCCGGGTTCCCGGCGCCGACCTGACCGCCCAGCGGGGCGAGGTGCTCCACGAGTTCTCCGGGGACGAGACGCGGGCGGCGCTCCGCTGGTCCCGCACTCGCGCCGATGCCCGGGTCGCGCTCGCCTTCGATCTGACCCGGCGTCTGCCCGAGGTGCATCGGGCGATGCTGTGTGGTCTGGTGGACGAGTTCAAGGGGAAGGCGTTCTCGGAGTGGACCGCCGGGCTGACCGACGGGCAGGCCCGCGCCGTGTGCGGGGGGTTGCTGCCCGGAGCGCCGGGGATGACGGTGGGGGAGCTGGTCGAGGCGTTGAAGCGGGCGGCGGTCGCGGTCGACCCGGCCTGGGCGGAGCGCCGCTACCACGAGGCGGTGCGGGGACGCCGGGTGATCGGGTCGCGCAACCCCGACGGGACGGCGAATTTGTCCGCCTGCGATCAGCCGCTGGACGACACCGCGGCGGCGGCTGGGCGGGTCACGGCGCTGGCCCGGTCGGCCAAGCGGGCGGGTGATCCGCGACGGATCGACGTGATCCGGTCGGAGGTCTTCCTGGGGCTGCTGGACGGCCGGTTCGGCGGGCTCGCCGATGACGTGATCGCGGAGCGGCTTGCCGCCGACGGCCGGATCGAGTGGGGTGAGGAACGGCAGGCGGTCCGTGAGTCAACCTTGTCTGAGGTTCAGGGGGCCGGTCATGGGGCTGCGGTGGCCTCGCCTGTGGTGGTGTGTGGGCCCAGTGGGTCGCTGGTTGCGGCGGATCCGTGGGGTCCCGGCAGGGTCGCCGCCGCGAGTGGGGGGTCTTCGCGGGATCCGGTGGCGGGGCATTCGTCGACTGAGCTGTCGGTGATCGCGGCCGGACCGGTGCACGCCGGGATGGTTATAGCGGCAAAGGTGCCCTCGGGGCCCGGGAGAGATGACTCAACGCCTCAGGCTGAGATGGCACTCGGGGTTCTCCGGCCTGGAGCGACTGCGTCGTTGGCGGCGAATCGGTCGAGGAGTTCGCCGGTGGCGATTGGTCGGGAGAGCCTGGGCGATTTGAGCGCCATTACTGGAGCGTCCCAAATGCAGGCGTCCAGGCCACAGCCCGAAAGGAAGCCCCAGCCCGAGCCCGAGCCTGAGCCTGAGCCACAACCTGAGAGACGGCCTGAGCTCCAGCCCCAGCCCCAGCCCCAGCCCCAGCCACAACCTGAGAGACGGCCTGAGCCCCAGCCCGAGCCACAACTCGAGCCCGAGCCACAACCTGAGAGACAGCCTGAGAGACAGTTGGGCGGAGATTCGCCGGTCGCGGCTTTGGCTGCGGCAGGGGTTCCCCGGCCTGAGCTCGGAGCAGACGCGCCTCCCACAACAAGAGAGTCGGCGCACCCGCCGCCCAACGGTGTGTCGGCCGGGCGTCACGCGCCGGGTGAGTTGCGCGCCGAGCTGACGACCCTGGCCGGTCTGGACGAGCGCCCGGCCGAGCTCGCCGGCTGGGGGCCGGTTCACGCCGCGCTGGCCCGCCGGATCGCCGCCGCTCAGTCCCGGGCGGAGTGGCGCTGGGTCCTCACCGATGACGACGGGAACTTTCGGAGCTGCGGGGTGACCCGCGTACGACCGGTTCCCGCCACAGGGCGGGTTCTCACCGGTCCGGCCGGATCGGCTTCCCTGGGTCCCCGGTCTCCGGGTGATGCCCGGCTTACCGCGCAGGAGCCCTATGCGGCCCGGCTCACGGGGTTCCGGACTCCTGCCGTCGCCGGGGGCTTGGTCGAGGTGCAGATCCGTCAGGCCGATCTCGGACTTCTCTCCCGCGACCCGGCGCGTGCCGGGCCGTGGGCGCCGGTGGTGGCCGACATCCTCCGCCAGGCCGGGCGGGACGGGCCCGGCCGGGGAACCGACCCCGGGGCACGGTTTCCCGGTGCGGTCCTGCGCCGCCTGGTGCAGGTGCGCGACCGGCGGTGCACCGGCGTGGGCTGCCGCATGCCGAGCGTCGACTGCGACCTGGACCACGTTCACGACCGGGCGCGGGGCGGGGCGACCACGGCCGGGAACCTGGCCGCCGAGTGCCGTCACGACCACCGGCTGAAGCACCAGGGGGGATGGACGGTGACCCGCACCGCGGGAGCCACCGAGTGGACCAGCTCCCTCGGCCACACCTACACGGTGCCGAACCGTCCGGTCATCGCGCCGGTCCCCGACCCCCTACCCCGTGCCGCCGCCTCTTCAGGGCTCACCACAGACCGGATGGAAGCCTTGTTCTTCCCCGACGCCGACGAAGAACATCCCATCATGATCGGCTTCCGTGCCGACGTAGCCGTTCCAAGGCTCTCGATCCCATCGTTCATCGCCGCTGTCACGGAAACCGTCGCCGTCACGGAAGAGGAAGTTCCCCCGTTCTGAACGGTCACGTCCCGTGGAGGACGGTGTCCCCCAAGTGGTGGGGTGCGAGCCGATGATGACCACCGCGGACGGGTGAACCCGGTGCGGCCCGGCACGACGGTCCGCCGTACGGGACGTATGGGAACACCGGTCTGCGCAAAGACCACCATTCCATGGGACGCGACCCCGTGGAGTGGTGGAACTCGGGAAGAGCGGTGTCCCCGCCCGGGTCGTGAGACGCGCTGTGCGCCGGGCTTGCCTGCGCACGGCAATCGATCGTCATCAACTCGATTCCCACCACTCGATGGGACCCCGTCGGTCACGTCCCAGGGTCTGGTGGGATCCGGAAAGATCGGTGTCCTCGTCCATCTCGCGATGGCGAGCCGTCGTACCAGGCCGGGGTGGGTTTACCCGTAGGCGGTGGCCGACCGCCGCCGATTCGACTCCCACCGCTCGCAGGGACGCCGTCACCCCGTCGCCTTGAAAACCGACCGGAAGCCATTCGCTCCCCGGGTGAAGACCGATGCGAGTATCAGGAGAAGTGCCGATCCAAACGTCTCTGGAGCGCCGTCTACCCGGAGGTACGGAAACAAGGCGGTCCGTCGTGGTGTTCGGTGCGCCCTCAATGGGCCCTGACGGCAACCTTGGGTTGCTTCCTCGGTGGCGTTGCCGAGGATCCGGTCCGGCGACATCGGCCGGCGTCCGGCAACGCGGCGGAGCGGTGTGGTACGCGGAGGCGGCCTTGCCGCCTTACGCTTGGGGGAGCGGAAATTCCCCCACCACTGGAGCGGTCTGGCGTCGCGCCCGTCCGTCGTCGGGGATCTGGAGCACGAGTTGCGGAAATCGGGTAAGGATGGGCGCGTGAGCACGACACCAGGTGTCAACCAGGGGAATCAGGACGGGAAGGGCATGCTCGACCCGTCCGACGGCGACGACCTGCTCGGCGGGCTCGCCGGGAAGCTCGGATTCCGGGAGCGGTTGCGCCGGAATCCCGGGCTGAACATCGCCTACCGGGTCGGCGTCGGTGTGGTCGGCGGCGCTGTGCTGGTGCTGGGGTTTTTCGCGATCCCCTATCCGGGACCTGGCTGGTTGATCGTCTTCGCCGGGCTGGCCATCCTTGCCACCGAGTTCGCCTGGGCCGAGCGGGTGCTCCGTTTCGCCAAGGGCAAGTACGACCGCTGGGTGGCCTGGCTCAGACGCCAGCACCTCGCCGTCCGGCTGCTCGTGATGGGCCTCACCTGCCTGGTCGTGTTGACCACGATCTACATGCTGAACGTGTTCAGCCTGGTGGGCGGCTGGTTCGGCATCCACTGGGAGTGGCTGAAGTCCCCGCTCCCCTTCCTGCGCTCCTGACACCGGGGTTCCCTGATCCGGTACGGCCGCCGCGGCGACCCGCATTGAGGCCGTACCGAACGCTCAGTGGTAGCCGAACCGGGCGAGGGGCTCGATCAGTTCACGTTCCTCGTAGGCGAGGTGGGACAGGAGCGCGTCGGTGAGCAGGTCGATCTCGCGGCGGAGCCGGGGGATGCCGCCGGGTTCGGCCACGAGGGCGACGAGCGCCCGGTCGACCCGCTCCAGGACCGCGGCGATGGCGTGGTGCTCCTCCTCAAGCCGGGTGATCACAGGTTCGAGGTCCGGGTCGTTCTTGATCAGGTGCGGGAAGACGCTCCGATCCTCCAGGGTGTGATGCCCGGTGAGGATTCTGCAGTAGGTGGTGCAATACAGCCCGAGCGTCCAGGTGTTCTGGCGGATCGTCATCGTGCTGATCAAGGAGCGGGCGGCTCCCACCTCGGCGTTGCCGGCGGCGACCTGTTCGATCAGGTCACGCAGCCGGGTCAGCTCCTCGCGGAGCCCGTCGTGGATGTCGACCAGGTGCTGCGCGGGTTCCTGCTCGCGCGGGGTGAAGAGCCGGTCGGGGTCCGGTACGGGCCGGGTGGGCCGTGAGTTCTCGTCCCACAGGCGTTCGGCGCTGAGGCGGGTTCCGTCGTCGGGGGTGGGGGTGACCCGAAGCGGCGTCCCACGCCGCCCCGCCGGATCAGGCGTCGCCATCGCACCTTCTCCTTTTCCGCCGGCACGGACGTTCTGCGTGGGCGGACGCCCATGCCGTCCCGTGTGCCGGACATACATCCATCATTCACGTGGATCACCAAGCTAATCGATAAAACGGAAGGTTCATGACAGAACACTCTCCGTTGGGTGGGACGCCTTTGCGGAGCGGCGGGTAGGACTCCCGGCAGGCTCGCCATGGGCAGGCGAAATATCTGGGTCTCATGTGAAGTTGGGGCTGAACATGGCTGCACGTCCGAACACTGAATCATCCGGACAACCCGGGGGCCCGCTGCTGTTCCTCGGCGGCGAGGCGGACCTCTGCGTGGACGGAGTCTGCGCCGTACCGGACACATGGTCCGTACCGGACAAGCAGAGCGCGACCGGCGGCGAATCGGCGACGGAGGGTGACTCGTGAAGATCGAAATATGGTCGGACATCGTCTGCCCCTGGTGCTACATCGGCAAACGGCGACTGGAGCAGGCCCTGGACCGCTTCGAGCACGCCGCCGAGGTTGAGCTCGAGTGGCGCAGCTTCCAGCTGGACCCGAGCGCGCCCGTCGGCGTCGCCGAACCGGTGCTCCGGATGCTCGCCGAGAAACGGGGGATGGGGGAAACGGCGGCACGCGCCGCGCTGGACCGGGTCACCGCGATCGGCGCCGAGCTGGGCTTGGCCATCGACTTCGACCGGGCCCTGGCCGTCAACACCTTCGACGCGCACCGCCTGCTCCACCTGGCGAAGTCCGCCGGACTGTCGGACGCGGCCTGGGAACGCATGATGAAGGCGTACTTCACCGAGGGCGCCGACCTCTCCGACCGGGGGACCCTGGTCCGGCTGGTGGGCGAGGCGGGCGTGCCGATCGAGGAAGCCGAGCGGGTGCTCGCCGGCGACGATTACCGGGCCGAAGTCCAGGCCGACCTGCGGGCAGCCGTGGAGCTCGGCGCCTCCGGCGTCCCGTTCTTCGTCGTCGAACGCAGGTACGGGATCTCCGGCGCCCAGCCGGTGGAGACCTTCCTCGACGCGCTGCGCCGGGCGCACGCCGACCGAGCCGCGGTCTGACCGGGCCGTTCATCCGGCCGGTCCGGCTGGTCCGGCCGTACGGACGGGTGCGGGAGGGGGATTAGCCCTATTTCGGCGGTTCGCGGGAGGGCGTCCCGGGAGTGCCCTCGGCGAGGGAGCGAAGCCTGGCCAGGTCCATGCCGACCTGTCTCCGCTTGCGGATCTTTCCTCGCACGACGCACGACGACGGTGTCTTCAGGCGGGGATTGCCGACATCGGTTCGGTGGTCTTCCGGAGTCCGCCGGTACGGCCCAAGGACGCCGCAAAAGCCGTATCCGGCCCACGGTCGCCGGGACCCGTGATCGTTGTGGTGTGCGCGCCTTCTGGGGGGCGCACAGCACAACGATCATGCGAGCGGCGGGGTCACAGCTCCCCAGTGCGGGGTGCCATCACGACCGGCCCGGCGCAGCCCGTACGGCATCGGGCTGGTGATCGTTGTGGTGTGCGCGCTTTCTGGGGGGCGTACAGCACAACGATCACGCGAGCGGCGGGGTCACGGCTCCTCGGTGTGGGGTGCCGCCACGATCGGCCCGGCGCAGCCCGTACGACAAGGGAATCCGGCGACTGTCCCTCTCCATCGGTTCAGGGGAGTGTGTCTGCTGTATGCAGGTTCGTTCAGGACGCCGGTGGAGTCGTGCTGCCCGTGCACGCCCGTGCCGGTGAGTGATCAGGGGTCGGGCCAGGGGAAGCCGAGCCGGTAGGCGTCGGCCTCCGCTCCGGCGATCACCGTCGCGTAGTCTCGGGGGTCGACGCCGCGCAGGTGACTCGCGATCCGGACCAGCTGCGCCTCCGGGTCCTCGCCATCCCGAACAGGCACGATCCACTCCAACTGAAGCCAGGGCTCGTCGTCCTCGTCCCCGGGTTCACGGGGGTGCCAGAAGATCACTTCCATTCGGTCCCGGGCGTGGGCACGTGCGCAGACCCCGCCCGGCTCGCAGTTCCAGGGACCGAGCAGGTTCTCGTCCCGAATGAGCCGGTTGAGCCGCCCGGCCAGGGTCCGGGCAGGCCACTCCCAGCGGTCGTCCCGCAGGGCCTCCTCGATCACCATGGCGTACGGCCTCGCGGCGAAGCGGAGTTCCGGGAGGCCGACCTTCTCCCGCGGGTTACGCCAGTCACGCCAGATCACCGTGTCTCCGTCCAGGACGATCGTGACGTAGAGCGCGCCGCAGCACCCTTCATCACAGGCCACGCCGGCCAGCCGGACCTCGCGGGCCTGCGAACGGGCGGGCAACTCACGGAGCAAGGTCTCCGGGGTGCCCGGCACACCGAGCGGGAACGCCTCGGCGATCAACGGTCGATCATCCACCAGCAGCCGGGTCTGCACCTCCCGGTAGGACGCCGGGTCGGGCACCACGACGCCGACCGCAAGGCGGCTGTGGACTCCGGCCTGCGGCCGTACCGGAGTAGAGGTGAGCGCGCGTTCCCTGCCCCACCGGGCCCAATCGGCCCGTCCCCGGGTGAGCGGCTGCGGGGAATGCGACGCCTCCGCGAGCACCGGATCCCAGGAGGGGGAGCTCAACAGGTCCAGGAAACGCGCCAAGGTGGTCGCGCGTTCGCGCTCCGGCCAGTCGAGGCAGGCGAGGCGCCCGGTGCGCAGCTCCTCCGTAAGCGTGATCGCCGTCGCGAGCAGGTCAAGCGACCGTGTGGCGCCGGAGGCCCGCCGGGAGAAGCCGGCCACCGCCCGAGGGAGCTCAGGGTATTGATCCTCCAACGGGTCGTCGGCGAGCGCCGCCAGAAGTACCCCACCCTGTGTGATCACCGGGTCGTCGGCCTCCTGGAGCAGCTCCGCCAGGTCGACCGCGTCGGCGATCTCCTTCGCGAGCATGCGGGCCGGGACCCGGTCGTCGACGGCCCGGCGGAGCAACCACGGGAAGGTGCTCGGGTCACGCAACCGGCATAGGGCTCGGAGAGCCTCGGACCGGCCGCCTATCCGCGAGCGTTCCACCAGCCAGATCAGGGCGTCCGGCGATCCGGGGATCGCCCGCAGAACCTGGACCACGGCAGGCGTGAAACAGCTCAGCAAGCCTAAGACTTTGATCGACGACATGTCCTCCGGACGGGCCGTCCCCGTCAGCAGGAACAGTCCGACCAGCGCCGGAACCCGGTCGGTGGAGTTGCGAACCAGCCACAACCCGGTCGTCCGGGCACGATCGGGGGTCGGCCACGGCGGGTCTGCCGGCCATGCCAGATTGGCGGCGTGCTCCGCGCGGACCAGCAGGTCACGCAGGTCGTCGTGGAGCCGTTCGACCGGCCGGGTACCGTCGGCGAAAAACTCCCGCACCGTGGTGAGGAGAACCGCATGGTCGGCTTCCTCATCGCCGTAGGGGCGGTCCCAATGGTCGGCATCGTCGGGATAGGGGTGGCCACCGCCCGGCAGCGGCAGATCGGGTGCACGCGCATGCAGCCGGGACACGTGGTCGAAGAGGGACATCCGTGGGTCGAGCGCACTGCGCCCGCCGATCGCGCTCACCGTTGAACGGGAGACTCGATTCTCTCAGCCATGCCCGGCATGATCCCATCCCCTCGAACGCCCGGCAACCCGGGTCTGCGTACCTGATCTCGATTCCGGTACGGCCGAAGGCTGGGTCGGCGCGGTAGGTTTGGTCGCGCCCCTTTCACCAAGGCTTTGTCGCGTAGGGCCTTCGCCGCCTCAGGCCGTATCTGATCAAGCTGTACGGCGCACGCGCCACGAGCGACCCGGGGCTACATGCCGCCCTGCCACATCAAACGATGTCCAGCGTGCGCGGCCTCAGGCCGTACCGGCCAAGGATGTACGGCGTACGCGGTCCGGTTCGTGGCGGACCTGGGCATAGGGCGTGTGGGCATGAATTGCCGACGAGTCCGGCTGAGCAATGGCGGTGAGCCGATCGTTGTTGTGCTGTTTCGCGACAGGTCGGATTTCTCGCCATGATAGGGAAATGCCTCCGGAGACCGCGTACCACGACGCCCTCGGCCACCACTTCGCCCGGCATGCCGACGTGAGCCCGTACAACGCCTACACCGACCGCCCCGCGATGCTGGAACTCGCCGGCGAAGTCTCCGGCCTGAGAATCCTCGACGTAGGCTGCGGCGCCGGGCACTACGCGGCCGAACTGCTCACCCGCGGCGCCGACGTGGTCGCGGTGGACGGAAGCAGCACGCTGCTCGATCACGCGCGGACACGGGTGGGGGAGCAGGCCACGCTGCTCCTGCACGACCTGGAGAAACCACTCGACTTCGCCGCCGACGCGTCGTTCGACGGGGTCGTGTGCGCGCTGGTGCTCCATCACGTCACCCGGCGCGCGCAACTCCTGACCGAACTGCGCCGAGTGCTCCGGCCCGGCGGATGGCTCCTGATGTCCACGACCCATCCCGCGGCGGACTGGCAGCACTTCGGCGGCTCCTACTTCGCCGAGGACTGGGTCGACCTCTCCCTCGGCGGCGGTCCACACTCGATCCGCTTCCAGCGCATGCCGTTGGAGACCTTCCTGGGCGAGGCGATGTCCGCCGGATTTACCCTGGAACGACTCGTCGAGCCCCGTCCGGTACCCGCCCTCCGCGAGATCGACGAACCCGCCTACGACAGGCTGCACCAGAAGCCCTCCTTCCTCACCGTCAGGCTGAGGCGCCTCTGATCTCCATTGCGGGTTCACCCGGATCCGTGGGCTACTCGCCGACGGATCCGTCGATCCGCTCCCGGAGCAGGTCGGCATGACCGTTGTGCCGCGCGTACTCCTCAATCATGTGGACGAGAATCCAGCGCAAACTGACGTCTCGGCCGTGGCGCACACCGGTCACGTCCAGCGACGGAGCCTCCTCCACCGCACGCCTGGCGAAATCACATTCGGCGTGCCAGGAGGCAAACGCCTCCTCAGGATCGGCCGGGTCGACGTTCTCCCACTCCCCATCTGGCTGCTCCTCCGTCCACCAGATGCCGGGAGCGTCTTCCCCCGCGAGCACGCGGCGGAACCAGATCCTCTCCACATCGGCCATATGCCGGACCAGGCCGAGCAGCGACATGTTCGACGGGGCGACCGACCGCAGCACCAGCTGCTCCCGGTCAAGCCCCGCACACTTCAACGCAAGCGTCGCCCGATGCCACTCAAGCCACGAAACCAGCATCTCCCGCTCCCCGGCGATCACCGGTGGATCAATCCGCATACCCGCCATCCTCCCCTGCCAACAGCCTTACGTCACCGGATTGTCCGGCAATCTGGTCATCGGCAGGGGAGTGGGGGATTAGAGGTACTGCGATCAGGTGGCCATTGCCGCACGCCGAAATAGATCCACTGGCATCTCTTCGTCGAGCTTCCAAGTCACCGCCATAGGCCTTTCGCCAACATGCTCGACATAGCGTACGGTGCCATGGAAGACAAATGGCTCAGTTGTTCCATTTTCTTGCTTACTTACGCGGGTAAAAAGGAGGACATGGCTGCCTTCCTTAACGTGATTCTGATATCTAAGTCCGGTTGTCGTGTTCGCACCAGTTCGGTGCTGTGACTCCCAGTGGAAGAGGTCAGATGTAAGCGCGTAGTCACGGTACATCGTCCGAGGTGAGAAGTCCCGTTCATCCTTCCGCAGCGTCACCAGTAGCGCATCACATCGAGTCGCCGGAGCCCACGCGACCCCTTCACGCATGGTGGACGGCAAGCTGCCGCCGATACTAGCCCATCCGATGGCAGCAAGGATTTCGTCTGCGGAGTACCGAGCGTTAACTGCTAGGGGGAGATGAGCTAATTCGCCCACTAGTGGCTTAGTGACATGCCTAGGTCGGTTTGCGCCAAGCTCAATGACCTGCTGAATCTCATGGGCAATTGCAGTCTCAGACCGTAGACTCGTGAGCGCTTCGTCATAGTTCTTGAATCCGCCCCCGTCACGCCATAGAGAGAAGAACAACATTCGCATGAACGCTTGGTCGATAGGTGAACAGTCCTCATAGCGTCGATCATTGGGCTTGAGCAGAGCCGCATAAGCTTCTGCACGATGAAGGTCATCCACGTGAAGAAATACTCTGATGCGTCGGCCGAGGGATTCCTCCAGGGCAGATGATGGCCCCTCAAGGAGACCGGTTCTTCGTAGCAGGTTGGTCCAGTATTTACTTCGATAGATTTCGTAGATATCACGACCACTAGCTTCAAGATAATTGGCTAACCCAATCTTGTCGTATGCCTTAATCTCTCGGGAGAGGACTGTGACAGTGGTTCTGAGGTGCTCTTGAAGGCCAGATATCAACCGGTCCTTCGTAACGCGGTCGAGGATAATCTGACAGCCAGGAGGGAGTACGGGAAATCCACTCTCTGCCTGAGCCTTTAACCTATTACGTTGGAAACCGGTGAGTGCATAGAATCGATTCTCGAATCGATACTCCCTGCGATGCTGGCCCACGAAATCCAGTACGGTAAGTACGTCCTTGGTTGAAGTGCGGCGCAAGCCCCGTCCAAGTTGCTGAAGAAATACTGTGGCGCTCTCTGTTGGGCGGAGAAGTAGAAGTGTGTTTACATCAGGGATGTCGAGGCCCTCGTTGAAGAGGTCCACAGCGAACAGGAACCTAGTTGTTCCGGAGCGTAGCGCATTAAGGGCGGTCTTACGCTCGATCTCTGAGGTTCCACCATCGACAGCTAGAGATGGTATGCCTGATTCAGTGAAGAATTTTGCCATATGATGAGCGTGTCGAATCGAAACACAGAAGCCAAGGCCACGCAGGCTATTGAGGTCACCGCTCTTGTCAAGTAGAGCGTTGAATACTAGCTGCGCGCGTGCTCGGTTGTCTGCCAGGGCATTGTCGAGCTCTCGTGTGTCATACGAGGCACGAGACCAGGAAATGCTGCTGAGATCCGTTTCATCATCAATGCCGAAGTAGTGGAATGGGCAGAGAAGGTCAGCATCGAGCGCATCCCAGAGACGCAGTTCAGACGCAATACGTCCATTAAAGAACTCATCCTGGACCCAGGTGCCATCTGATCGCTCAGGTGTGGCGGTGAGTCCGAGCAACTCCTTGGGTCGTAAATGTTCAATGATACGACGGTAGGTGGGGGCATGAGCGTGATGAAACTCGTCAATGACTACCACATCGAACCTATGTGGATCGAGCTGGTCGACTATTCGGCTGACTGATTGGACTGAGGCGAACACATGTTGCCAGTGGGAGGCCTTATCTTCTCCAACATGTAACTCGCCAAAGTCCGGTGCAGCAAGTACATGTCGGTAAGTCTGCATCGCCTGCTGCAAGATTTCCTGACGATGCGCAACGAAGAGCAGTGACGGCTGATTGCGCAGTTCCTTTTGGAGGTTTCGATAATCGAATGCAGCGGTGACCGTCTTCCCAGTCCCAGTTGCCGAGACGAGCAGGTTTTGGTGCCTGTCGTACATGACTCGCTCGACTTCAAGGTCGTTGAGCATCTCTACTTGGTGAGGATAAGGAATCGGGACTCTGTGAGAAACGCTTGTTAGCTGTTGACCGTTCCTACTCGAGGCAAGTGCTTCGTCGAGGCGCTCCGCATCTTTTGTAGGGTCGTAGCGCTCAAACTCTGCTCTGCTCCAGTACGAGTCGAAGGTTCCCTCAAACTTACTGATGAGCCGAGGTGTTACCTCTCGCGAGAGTCGAACGTTCCACTCCAGACCATCTACTAATGCTGCACGCGAGAGGTTTGAGCTTCCGATATATGCCGTGTCGAAGCCTGTATCGCGTCGCAGAAGCCAAGCTTTGGCATGCAGGCGAGTGGAGCGTTCCTCGTAGCTGATTTTTACCTGGGCGCCGAACTCATTGACGAGGCGATCCAAAGCCCGCCGCTCAGTTGCGCCCATGTAGGTAGTGGTGATGATGCGAACTGGCACACCTCGGCGCCGAAGCTGTTCGAAGGGATCTTTCAGCAGGCGCAGACCGGACCACTTAATGAATGCACAGATGATATCGACTCGGTCGGCACTAGTCAATTCTAGAGCTAGCTCATGAGAGAGGTTTGGATCATCTTTTGCATTCGTCAGGAGGGCAGTTTCGGAAAGTGTAGTGAGTGGATGATCAGGGGGTGCTGATCCTGGCTCGTCTCTAATGAGAGAGGTGAGCTTCAGCGGATTCTCGCTGATGAGGTCCGCGTTTTCAAGAGTGGCGAGTAGATCATTTGCTAACTGGATCTGAGTTTGTGGTTCTCGAATGCCAGAGAGGAGTTCGGTCACTATCTTTCCGACATAGCGCCCGATTAGAAGAGGAAGCTGTTCTTCGTTGATTTCGGAAATGCCGGCGATTAGTCCAGACTCTCTCCATTGGTCGATCTGTTTTGCTAATTTCTGGGTGAGTATTGAGTCATACAAGCCAAGAATGGGTTGATGATCCATGGACCTCTCCCTCATAGGGGATCTTGGGTTGTAGTTTGATCTATTGTGATTACGCTCAGATTGGCGAGGCGGCCACTTGTGCGTTTGTGGACCGGTGGAGGGGCTATTAGCGGCTCAGGGTGATTATCCCGTGGATCCAATCGTTGTGCTAGGTGAGTCGTTGTGCTTTTCTATTGTGGAGAGATTTGGGAGGCGTCGGCCCTGGCGGTGGCCTCCTCTATGCAGCCTTTGGGGCTGGTCTCAAGATTTAGAGGCCGAATTCTAAGCATGTATAAAGCGCATGAAATGGGATTGAAGGGTAGTATAGTTGGAGTCGAGGAGCCAAGTGTGCTATTCGGGCAAATGTCGGATACGGGACCAGAACAGATGATTGTTCGGTCGGCGTGGTAGTTGGGTGTGCGTGTGTAAGCGCAGGTCAGTCGCTAGTGCCTGGTAGCACGGAGGCCCCCAGCGTCGGTTGCGCTGACCCTGCTATGAGCTGCGTGGCTGACGAGACCTAGGCCTGAACTGTCTGGGATACGTTGGGGAACCGGTTTCGTCCCCGCTGGGGACTGGTGCTTCCGTGGTGAATGTTTCTAAGGAGCTACAGGTCGTCCGGTAGGAGGTACGAATGGCGAAGTGACTCACGATCGACCGTGCTTGGCTCCGGAGAAGTTTCGGTGGTGCTTTGGTAAGGCTGTTGCAGGGATGGGTGTTGATCAGCGCCCTTGGTCCCGCGACCAAGGCAACGAGGGTAGATGGGCGGCATCGTGATGAGGGCCCCAGTGATGGCCACGCGTGCATTTACGTGGAGCCAGGGTAGGCCGACCTGGTCCGTACTGGATTCAGGTGAAACGGCTCAGACGTGGTTGAGGTGGCGGGCGATGGTTTCGGCGTGGGGTGGGGTGAGGCAGGTGAAGTGGTTGCCGGGGATGTCGATCACCGTGAGGTGGCCGAGGCAGAGGCTTCGCCAGAAGGCGGCTGCGTCGTCTTGGAGGGTGGGGATCGGGCTGGTGGTGCCGTGCTGGCGGAGCAGGGTGATGTCGCCGGGGTAGGGTGCCGGCTCGTAGCGGGTGACCGCTTTGAAGCTCTGCCGGAAGACCCGGTAGTCAAGTTCGATCTGTTCGGGTGCCCTGCCGACGGCTTGGGCGATGGAGGCCAGCCGTTCCTGCTGTGACCAGCCGGCCAGGTCGCTGAAGCGTCGGCCTACGTCGGTGTTGAGGAGGGCGAGGCTGCCTCCGCCGATGATGCCGGGGCTGGCGGCGAGGACGGCTCTGAGGGTGAGCGCGAGGTCGCGTTCGTCGGGATAGCCGAGCGCTGTCGGGTTTGCTCCGGCGGTTTGCGCGAAGCCGTACTCGATCAGTAGTTCGTCGTCGACCTGGTAGGGGAGTCGGGCGCTGCTGATGACGGTGAGGCTTTCGACGGTTGCCCCGGTCTCGATGAGGCGGCGGGCGAGTTCGGTGGCGATGAGCCCGCCCATGCCGTATCCGATGAGGTGGAAGCGGTCACCGGGTTCGTCGTGGAGGAGCCGTGCGTAGGAGTCGGCGACGGATTCCGCGGCGAGGGTCGGGTCCAGTTCGAGGTAGGGGAGGGCGTCGTCGATTTCGAATCCGAGTATGGGTCCGG
This sequence comes from Rhizohabitans arisaemae, assembly GCF_025996515.1. Classification (GTDB taxonomy): domain Bacteria; phylum Actinomycetota; class Actinomycetes; order Streptosporangiales; family Streptosporangiaceae; genus Rhizohabitans; species Rhizohabitans arisaemae. The sequence goes on along the minus strand of NZ_BLRH01000009.1, from coordinate 247,102 downwards.
TCAGCGCGGGGACGAGTGCCCGGTACGGCGTCAGCGTGCCGCTGGCGTCGTGGATGAGGACGCGTGGGACGCCTTCTCCGTCGGCCAGGCGGGTGAGGGATCGGACGGGGGTTCGGGTTGAGCTTCGCGCGCTGGGTTGCCGGAGGTGGGAGGCGAGGGCGGCGACCGTCGGCCGGCGGACGAGCCGGCGGACGAGGCTCTCCTGGTCCAGGTCGTGGGTCTGGTGGAACTCGGCGTGGACGAGGCCGGCCAGCCGCCAGATGAGGAGGGAGTCACCGCCGAGAGCGAAGAAGTCTTGGTTTCGGCTGACGTGTGGTCGGTCGAGTAGCTCCGCCCAGAGTCGGGTGAGTCGCCGTTCGAGCTCGTCCTGGGGCTCCTCTTCGACGGGTTCGGGGGAGGGTTCGGCGGTGGGGGTGTCCTCATGGGGTGGATCGTCGGAGGGCCGGCCTGCGGGGGTGTTCATGGGGGAGTGCTCGGACCACGGGGTTTCCTGGGTGAGTTCGCTGAGGAATGTGGTGAACACGTGGAACATGTCGTCGACAAGCCCGGCTGGGAACACGCCTTCCCGAACGTCCCAGTCGATCCGCAGGGCTCCCTGGTGGTCCCGTACCTGACAGTCGATCCACACTTGGGGTGGCTGGCCGAGCCCGTGGGTCGGCTCACACCGGTCGTCTTCGAGGCCGATCGCATCGGTGAAAACCACCGGCATGAGCCCGGCGTCCCGGCCCCGGCGCCGCGTCAGCTCGCGGATCACTTCGATGCCGGTGTATTCGTGGCGTTCCAGGTCGTCGCGGAGCCGGTCCGCGAGTGCCTGAGCCCGCGTTTCGAAGGTGGCCTCCGGGGTGGTGTCCACGACGAGCAGGTTGAACGTGGTGAAGTTCCCCACCACCAGTTCGATTCCCGGATGAACCGGATGAAGGAGCGGACGGTTGGGCAGCGTCAGCGCGAGCGTGAACCCGGGGCGGCGACTCCAACGGCCGATTGTCTCGGCGTATGCGGCGAGCACCGTCTGCGACGGCGTGACTCCTCGGCGAGCGGCGGTACGGCACAAGGCGGCCCATTCCTCTCGCGGGAGCACGCCCGTAATGCGATGGAATCGGACTTCGGATCCCTGGTCCGTTCCCAGGGTGGGAAGCTCCGGCCGGAGCGGGAACCGGTCGACACGCGCCAGCCAGTGGTCTCGATCCCGGTCGTACTTCGGGGTCTCCCGCTGTGCGCGCAGCGCGAGCACGTAGTCCCGGAAGGTCACCGGGGGAGGCGGTGGTTCGGTGGCGGGATCCTCGTACAGCCGTTGCAGTTCGGCGAGGAGGAGCCGGACGCTCGTCAGGTCGGCGATGAGCAGGTCAACCGATATGTGAAGGAAAGCACCGTCGTCGGTACGGGTGATCCGTAGCTCGAAGAGGGGCCACGCCCCCGCCGGGTAGACGGTGCGGGTCATCTCCTCCCGGATTGCGCCGACGATCGCCGCCTGGATCTCGGCGGGGCCGGTCCCGCGCAGGTCCACGACGGGGATCTCGTAGTCGGGTGCCTCCGGGAGGACCCGCTGGCGTCCGTCCGGATAAATCACGGCGCGCAGCATGTCGTGGCGCCGGATCAGGGTCCGCCAGGCCGCCTGGACGCGCGCGGGCTGGAGGTCGGCGTGACGAACCTCCAGGTAGGTGTGGCACGCGGCGCCGCCGTACCCGAACATGTCGTGCCGTCCGAGCAGGTAGGCGAGCTGGCCGTCGGTCAGCGGAAACGGCTCGAACCGCGCGTCCGGGGTGGGCCGGATCGACAGCGTGGACCCCGCGCGGAGATGAGCCAGGATCAACCGTTTGGCCTCGGCGAGGGCGGCGCGGCGCTCCGGGGTGAGGGCGTCTCGGCGGGCGTGGAATCGGAGTTCCCCCGCGTCCTCCCAGAGGCTGATTCCGGCGGCTTCCATCTCGGCGATCAGTTCGGCGACCTGCTCCCGATCGAATCCGATCGGCTCGGTCCCCGCGGTCATCGGCCGCTTCGTTCGGCCGGTACGGGCTTCGCCGGGTCCGGCCCGGTACCGGCCTCACCCTGTGGATGGTCGTCCCGTCTCGTGCGCATGTGGCAATCCCCCGACTTCCCTTGTTCGCTCGCGCCGACCGGGCGCGTGATCAAACCTGAAGGAGTGGCTCCCTTCGTCGAGGCTCTCCAGTGGAGGAAGCCTGTGCGAAATGGTGAGATTCGTCCACCATGAGAGGGAATCTAGTGGCCGGATACGCTTCAGGACCACAAGATCCTTTTCAGGGATGTGAAACCTGATTCAGGATTCGGGTGGCGCATAGATGTTTACTCGTGGAGTGACAGCGCACGGCTTGGGCAAACACGCACGGCTTCGCGGGCCCATTCGGCGGCGGCACCATTCGGGGTGCGGTCGCGGACGACGACCACGCCGTCCGTGTCGTCCTGGTCGAACAGGCTGGGGGCGGTCAGGACGCACTGACCGGCGCCGACGCACCTTCCGGTATCCACGACGATCTTCATCGCGTCCTCACCAGGTCACCGGAAGCCGGTGCAGTCCGAAAACCGCGGCGTCGTTTTTGGTGGGCAGGTCCTCGATCCTTACCGCTAGCCGCAGTGTGGGGATCCGCCGGAACAGGGTGTCGAAGACGATCTGAAGCTCCATCCTGGCGAGATGCTGGCCGAGGCACTGGTGCGGCCCGAAGCCGAAGGCGACGTGATGGCGTGCCCCGCGTTCGACGTCCAGTGAATCCGGATCCTCGAACACCTCGGGATCCCGGTTGGCGGCGTAGCCGAGCGCCAGCACGCCCTCGCCCGCCCGGATGGTGACCCCGCCGATCTCGGCGTCCTCGACGCACAGCCGCGCTTGGGCCGTGTCGACGATGGTGAAGAACCGCAGCAGTTCCTCGACGGCGCCGGGGGTCTTGCTCGGATCCGCGAGGATCACCGCCAGCTGATCGGGGTGTTTCAGGAGCCCGGCGGTGCCGAGTGAGATCATGTTCGCGGTGGTCTCGTGTCCGGCGACCAGCAGCAGGAAGCCCAGTTCGGCCAGCGCCGGACGCCGGTGGACACCGTTCTCGCGGCGTTTGGCGATCTGCCGGCTGAGCAGGTCGTCTCCCGGGTCGACCTCCTTCTTCGCGATCAGTTCGTTCATGTACCGGCCGAGGGCGTCGAACGCGGCTCTGCGTTCCTCCGGGGGCCCTCCCCGGAGGAGGATCTTCGCCGAGTTTCGCTGGAAGAAATCGTGATCGGCGTAGGGGATCCCGAGCAGCTCACAGATCACCAGGGACGGTACGGGCAGAGCCAGCGCGGGCACGAGGTCGACGGGTTTCGGTCCGGCGAGAATCGCGTCGACGCACTCGTCGACGATCGCCTGGATTCGCGGGCGCAGCCCCTCCAGTCGCCGGACCGTGAACTCGCCGACCACCAGACGCCGGGCGGTCGTGTGCTCCGGCCCGTCCATCGAGATCATCGACTTCTCGGCGTCCGGGCCACGGCCGAAGGCTCCCTCCAGCAGGTGGGGGAATGCGGGATGCTCTCGGTCGGCGCTGAACCGGTGGTCGTTGAGCACCTGGCGGACGTCCGTGTGCCTGGTGACGACCCAGGCCCGGTTGCCGTTCGGCAATACGACCTTTGTGATCGGCTCTTCTTCGCGGATCTTCCGGTATTCGGGCGGCGGTGTGAACGGACAGGTTCTTTCCAGCGGAAAGTTGTATTCGGAATGCGATACTTCTGCCATCTCAAGTCTCCTGAACTGGTTAGGGGTACCGAGTGGTGTTGAGTGTGATTCTTGGAGCGTTCACGACGGCTTCATGCCATGGTTATCAGGCGAGCTCGATGACGTGAGAACGCGGGTGTTGATGTATCGGGCAAGATCGTCGAGTAATCCAACACTTAATCGCCTTTCGCAGCCGGTCGGTTGTCGCGCCGATCTCGACGGTCTCTGCGACGAAGGCGATGCCGACGGCCTTGGGGAAACGAAGCCCGGTCGGCAGCCGAAGCTGCCCGGTCTGCTCAGGCAGATCACCCCGTTTGTGCTGCTCGCGTGGCCGCGAATCCAGGATCTCGCCGACTTGGGGTCGGGTACCGGACCCCGCCCTCCTAGCGGACCTATACGGTGGCCCCCACCGTTCGTAGAGGGTGGGCGCATTTCCTTAAATTCGTACTGCTGCCTTGCTTAACGTCCTGATAATTCACAGGCAATCCGATCGTCGACGGTTTCCCTCAGACGGGATACCATTGCAGTCGCTTCTCCGGACAGCTTCCACGTTAGTATGGAAAATCGCGGACCTCATCCATTCGACCGGAAGTGAGAAAGATGAACGTCGGAACCTTTCATTTGCGCCCGGAGTCCGATGCCGCCCGCGGCGACGTGGCGGGGTTGCGTGCCGACGCGCTGCACAACCGCAACCGAATCGTCGAAGCGGCCCGGGAACTGTTCGCGGAACGGGGACTCGACGTGCCGACGGCCTTGATCGCCCGGCGCGCGGGTGTCGCCGTCGCGACGCTCTACCGTCGCTTCCCCACCAAGGACTCACTGGTGGCCGAGGTCTTCGCCGACCGGCTGGCGGCATGCGTGCAGGCGGTGGACGACGGGCTGGCCGATCCCGACCCGTGGCGGGGATTCTGCGGCGTCATCGAGAAGGTGTGCGCCGTGCAGGCCGTGGATCGAGGTTTCCGGGCGGTCGTTCAATCGTTTCCCCACATGATCGATTCGGGGATACGGGACCGTGCCCTAGCGGGTTTGGCGGAACTGATACGGCGGGCCAAAGCCTGCGGCAGGTTGCGCACCGACTTCACCGAGGCCGATTTCACGCTGCTGCTCATGGCCAACGGGGGTATGGCGGCCGAGTTCGCCGACGCGGCACCGTCGGCGTCCCGTCGGCTGGTCGCGTATCTGCTCGACGCCTTCCGCGCCGACCGGGTCGAGCTGGCCGTGCCTCTGCCGCCGCCCGCCCCGCTCAACCTGCACGACCTCTATCCCCGGCCGATGCGGGCCGTCGGCGCCGCACCCGTGCGGTAGGCGCAGCCCGTACCGGACGCTGAGAAGCGGTGTGTCAGGTGATGTGGATCTCGACGGCACGCCCGTCGGGGTCGCGCAGGACCTGGCGGCCCGGCTCGAGGGCCGATCCGTCGGGTGGAGCGTCCAGCGAGAATCCGAGTCGCAGGGCGCCCGTGGATCGTCCGTCCGCAGCCGGATACAGCTCGAACACCGTTCCGTCGGGGAGTACGGCCGCATGGTGCTCGGGTCCGGAACCATGCCGTTCCCGGACGAACTCCAACCCCAGCCCGCGGTAGAAGAGCGTGCACTCCTCCAGTCGAGCCGTGTAGATCACCGTCAACGTCTGACGCACACGATCAGTCTGCCGGGAAAGGGGCGACGACCTCAAACTTTGCGGAGACGGGGGCGGCTGAAGCCGTCGCCCACGATGGCCGCCAGGGTGAGGTAGGCGTTCCGGGTTTCCTCGCCGAGCTGGTCGAGTTCGATTTCCGCGTCTTCCTCCAGATGCGGATCGAAGGGGATGCTCACCACCGCTTGGCAGCGTTCGTCGAAGTAGTTCCGGAGTGCGGCGAGATCAACCGTCGACTTGCTCTTGGGGTGGACCCCGGAGAGCACCACCGTCGCCGCGTGCGCGAGCCGGGCGTGACCGTGGGCCTCAAGCCAGTCCAGCGTCGCCCCCGCGGAGCGCGCCGCGGCCACCGACGGCGTGGTGACCAGCACGATCTGGTCCGCGGCGCCGAGGATCGCCGACATCGCCGAGTGCAGCAGCCCGGTGCCGCAGTCGGTGATGCAGATCGAGTAGAAGTGCTCAAGCAACGTGGAGACCGTGAGGTAGTCCTCCGCGCTGAAGGTCTCCGACAGCGACGGATCCCGCGACGAGGCGAGGATCTCCAGTCGGCTCGACGCCGACTGCGAGGTGTAGGCGCGGACGTCTGCGTACCGGGGGCTGTCCATCCCGACCAGCTCCGCGAGCAGGTCCCGGACGGTAGCCGGGGTCTCCAGCCGCAGCTTGTCGGAGAGCGTGCCGTGGTCGGGGTTGGCGTCGACCGCGATGACCCGGTCGCCGCGGATCCCGGCGAGGGTCGAGCCGAGCCCGACGGTGGTGGTGGTCTTGCCGACGCCGCCTTTGAGGCTGAGTACGGCGACACGGTGATGGCCGCCCGCCACGGGGGTACGGGCCCGGCCGGTCAACTCCCTGCGCCACAGCTCCGCGCTGGACTCCCCGGGGTGGACCCGCCCGCCGCTGAGCCGGTGGACCAACCGGCGCCAGCCTCCGGCCGGGGGGTGCCGGCGGCTCCGCAGCAGCAGCTCCGGGGTGAGCGTTCCGGTCCGCGTGACGACCCGCATGTGACCGAGGTAGGGCATGGCGACGCTGTGGTCGATCTCCTCGGAGCCGATGTCGTCGACGAGCTCGCCTACGTGGGTCACGGTGGCCTCCGCTTGGCCGGAATCGGATAGAGGTGAGCACGCTGGGTGCAGCTCACAGGCTTTTATATCCGTGACCCTCCGGCGGCGCGGGTCATAAAGGCGTCGGCAAGTCCAAAGGTCCGGACAAGAGGCTGACGCGCCGGCCCTCGAAGTGCTTAGGGCGCTCCGGTTCAGCACGTCCTGGATGGCTATGGGGGACATGGCCGGATCCCCGGGCGGGGCTCACAGAGGTGGTTGGGCTTCCGGGGTCGGTGAATTAGAGTGTGGATGTCACGGTTATTACTGGACTCGCGCTCCAGTGTGGGGGTTATCCCGGCGTGAGCCGGGCAGTCGGGGTTTCGGAGGGCTTCCCCGGTTTACCCGGCGATTCAGCGGACCCCGCGATATGTCCACCATGAGATTTCAGTCGGCTCTCCGGGTCAAGGGATGTCGACAAGGATCTTGACAATAAGTAAAGTGGCGTCAACACTGCCTGTCATGTGTCGCGCCCTCGCCTCCCCCCGCTCCCGGCTGTCATGGCTTTCGGCGTCGGAGAAGCATCGATCACCGGGTCGTCCCTGTTTCGGACCGTTCCGGTGGGCGCGATCCGGCCGGAGGGCATGGCCTCTCCCGGAGGCCGCTCCCTCCTGGGGGAACCGCGATGAACCTGGTCGATGATCCGGAGAGCTGGCCGACCCCGGCGAGTCGGCTTCAGGAGTGGCTCTGGCGTGTCGAGGAACACGGCGCCGACGACATATCCCTGGTCATATCCCTGGCGATCTGGTTCTGCGGACCGATCGACGTCGCCGCCGTAGCCGCAGCCGTCCGGCGTGTCATCCGCGCGCATCCGGTGCTCTCCGCGCGAATGGTGGTCAGCGACGACGGACTGCGTCAGATCATCGAGCCCTACTCCGATATCCCGTTATCCGTGGTCGACCCGATTGACCTGTCCGCAGCGATACATGCTGAACTCAGTATTCCGTCTACCTTTATTCAGGGTCCGCCATATCGGATACGGCTGTTTCGAGAAACCGGCGGAGACCACCTCCTGCTGATCCGCGTCCACCGCCTCGTCGCCGACCGGCGTTCCGTGGAGATCCTCTACACCGAGCTGGCCGCTGCGTACGACGCGCTCGCCGTCCGCCAGGCGCCCGGTGCCGCCGGTGGCCGTGGCGTGTCCGCCTTCGTGGGGGCCGCCGCAGGCCGTACCGGGCCTTTGGGCTCCGGCGAAGCCGAGTCCCCGTGGACCGCGACCGGTAGAACGGAACCGGGAGGCAGGTTCACGATCTCCGCACCGACGGCGGCAGGGCTGGTCCGGGTCGCCGGGACCGGGTTGTTCGCCCTGCTGCTCGGCGCGTTCGGGCTCGTCGTCGGCACACGCTCGAACCGGAAACACCTCGTCGTCGGGGTTCCCGACCACAGGACCGGCGATCAGGTGGGCCCTTTCACCGAGCTGCTCGCCGTCCCGCTGGACCTGACCGGCGACCCGCCGTTCACCACCCTGCTGGCGAGGGTGCGCGACAGCCTGGACACCGCGCTGACCCAGGACAGGATCCCCTACGGCCCGCTGATCGAGGCACGACGCGACCACTTCGGCGATGACTCGACGATGTTTGTCACGGCGGGTCCGGCGGCACCGAGGTTTCCGGAACTCAAGCTCCACGGCGGACTGCTCATGCGCGGCGAGGAGATCGCCGGCATTGACCGCGGACTCGCCCTCACCGTCGACACCACCCCCGGGCCTCCGGCGCCGTACGGGAGACCCATCCGCGGGAACCTCAGGCTTCCCGCCGGATTCGGAACCGCCGAACATCAAGGGCGGACCTCGAATGAATGGATCGACGAATACCTCCGGCTGCTCGCCCGAATCGCGGCCGAGCCCCACAAACGGTGCGGAGATCTCCTGAGCATGTCGGATCGCTTATCCGCCGAATCACTGGCGCCGCGATACGCCAAGCGGGGGGACAGCCGATCCCGCGGAACCACACTGCTCACGCCATCCTCCAAAGCCGGTCACAGCGCGACATGACCATCCCCGGCCCAGACCTGTAGCCGTGACGGCAATCGGCGTGGTTGCCCGTTGCCGTCACAGTTGGAAACGGGAAACACCGGAATCAGCCTTGTCTGTCCGATGGCCTGTGCCGCACGCTTGCACGCGGGAACCCACGGCTGCCCGGACGGGCGGTGACGGAGGTTCATGTGGTCCGGCAGCCGATCCGATTCGGTGAAGAACTGCGGAGACGACGCCTCGAGGCGGGACTCAGTCTTACTGATCTAGCCAGGCAGGTCTTTTTCAGCAAAGGCCAGCTGAGCAAAGTCGAGCGAGGACTCAAAGCACCAAGCCTCGACCTGGCTCGTCGGTGCGACGACGAACTCGAAGCCGGAGGAGTGCTTATCGCCCTCGTCCGCAAGGAGCTTCTCCGGGAGGAGCCCGTCGAGGCCATCAACGGTGACGAGGGGGTATGGCTGATGCAATTGTCCAGAGGCGGGCAGAGCTGGTTCCAGCCGATAGGTCGGCGGCAGGTGATCGCCGCGGGAGCCGTATCGGTCGCGGGGATGAGTATCGGAAGGCAGGGGCCGTCGTCCGACGCTGAAGACACGACCTTGCTCGGAGCCTTCCGATCGCTGTTCGACCACTACCGATCACTCGGGCAGCAGGTCGATCCGGGGTTTCTGCTTCCTGGCCTCATCACGCACACCCACTCGATCCGGGAACAGTCCGCCCACGCCGGCTCACGGACCCGCCAAGAGCTACTGCGACTCGGATCCCGATACGCCGAGTATGTGGGCTGGCTGGTCCAGGAGACCGGAGACGATCAAGGCGCGCTGTGGTGGACGCAGCGTGCCGTCGACCTTGCCGCGGCCGGGGGCGATGACGACCTCGCGGCCTACGGGCTCGTACGGCGTGCGCTGGTCACCCTCTATCGGAATGACGCGGAGCAGACGATCGAGCTGGCCCGGCAGGCACAGAGCGCAACCCTGCCGCCGAGGATTCGAGGACTGGCCGCCCAGCGGGAGGCGCAAGGCCATGCCCTCGCCGGCGACTACGACTCCTGTATGCGGAGCCTGGATCGGGCCAGGGAACTCCTCGCCCGCCACACCCCTGACCCGAATCTGCCGGTCATCGGCACCACCAACCTGTCCGACCCGGCAGCAATGATCTCCGGCTGGTGTCTCCACGACCTCGGCCGCTCGCGTGAGGCGGCCGAGGTCATCGACAGGCAGCTTGCCCAGGTGCCACCCGGGGCGCTCCGCACCCAGGTCCGGTACGGCGTCCGCCGCGCGCTCGCCCACGCCGCCGCCGGAGAGGTCGAGCACGCCTGTGACCTGACCGGCCGGTTGCTCGACGCCGCCCGCAGCGTTCGGTCGGCCACCGTCAAGGCCGACATGCGCAGCCTCGCGCGGGTGCTGGCCCGCCACCCCGGCAACGCTTCGGTTCGGGAGATCAACCCCGTACTCAGCCAGATAGTCGCCGGATAGGGCCTCGATCGGCGAGGGGAACCGATTCACCCTCGCCGATTTCGCTTTGGAGAAGGAGAAAGCCCATGCACGAAGTGTTCATCAACTACCGCACCGGGGACGGGGAGAAGACCGCCGGGACTCTTGCCACGGCACTCTCCCATCGCTTCGGGAACGATGCGATCTTTCATGCGTCTTCGACCATCCCGCCAGGGAGCCCCTACCCGAAGTACCTGCTCAACGGGGTACGGGGATGCGCGGTCCTGCTCGCCGTCGTCGGTCCCGCCTGGTCCCGGCACCCAGGGCTCCACGACGAGAGCGACTGGGTTCGGCGGGAGATCCTGGAGGCCCTGTCCGCCGGCAAACCCGTCATCCCCATCCTGGACGGAAGGAAGACCGACCGGCTGAACCCCGCCGACCTCCCGGCGGAGCTCGCTCGGCTGGCGGAAATGCAGTCAGTCTGCTTCGACCTGCACGACGCCCAAGCTGGCCTCACCCGCATCGGCAACACGGTCGCCACCCGGGTGCCGTCGCTCAAGGCTTTGGAGCGTTCCCATTCTGAGGAGGGCGGGACCGTGACCAACTCGACCGTCGACGTCCACGGCACAGTCATCCAGAACCGTGACGTTCTTGGGGATGCCATAGGCACCGTCGTCCACAACATGTCCGGGCAGTTGCACACCGGAAAGGGGAACAACTACCGCTACGACAATTCCCCGCATTTCTCGGGAGACGGCGGAACGAATATCACCGGCGACCATCACGGCAGCCTTGGCCACCGTTTCGGTGGCTCACGGGGCGACAGGGACGACGACCGATGAGTGACTCTTTCGCCACACTCATCGCCAACGCGCAAGGATTCGTCCACACGGGTAGCGGAGATCTGAACGCCTTCTTTCTCGGGTTGCTGAAGGATTCAAAGGGACTGACTCCCCGAGAGGTCGCGCTCGCCGACCTGCGCTGGCTGCGTGAACGCTTCCTCGACCCCCCCGGGTTCGGCATGGCTCGTGCCGCCCTGCAAGCCTGCGGATGTGTACTCCTGGACGGAGCACGAGGCAGCGGGCGGAGCGCCGCCGCCAAGGTTCTCCTCTACGACCTGGGTGAAAGCGGCAGAGTCTTCCGGGAGCTTTTGCTGGACGACGGTGTGACGGACTACCTGGACGCATGGGCCATTCAGCATGGAGAGCGGCTGCTACTCGACCTCTCCACAGATCAGGCGGGCGATTGGGGCAAAGCTCAGGGTCTGCTACCTGCGCTGCGCAACGTTGTGGAGAAGCAGGCCGCGCAGCTGGTGGTCGCGCTTCCGGCGGTCGGAGAGCGTGAAATCCCACCGGAGCTCGTTCAGTACCGCTTCGAGATCAAGCGCCCAGCGGATGACCAGGTGCTCCAACAGCATCTTCGGGCCGCGGGTATTCCCTACGCCGAGACGAGTGCACCCGCATCGATTGTCGCCAGGCACTTGGGCATGAACCAGCCGATGCGGAAGATCGCCCGATTCGCTGAGTTGGTCGTGGCAGCACGGGAAAGCGCCGGAAACACCCGGGGATTCGCCGAGTGGTGCGCCACCGCGCGGGACGCGTTGACCGAACAGATCGACATCACCGGACACATGCGTAGGCTCACCACGGCGCCGCAGCGTGGACTTCTGCTCACCGTTGCCATGTTGCACGGAGCGCATTCCGACGTTGTGCATCAGGCGGCCGGCCAACTCCTCCGGATTCACGAGTACGCAGAGGACAAGTTCCCGCTCGAACAGGACGATCTTGAGGTTCGGCTTAAGGATGTGGAGGCCGAACTCGATGAATCGGGCATCGTGCGGTTTACGAAGTTGGGATACGACGCTGCGGTCCGTAGCCACTTCTGGAGGAAGGTTCCGCAGCTTCGCACCGACTTCACCGAATGGGTCGGTGATGTCATCGCCGTTCCGAATCTGGACCAGGAGGATGGCGAACGGCTGATCCGCCGATTCACCGAACTGTGCCTCCATGAGAGATACCTCAGCACGCTGACAGACCTCGTTCCGAAGTGGACTGGGGAGGCCAGGAACGACCAGCGTCTTCGCGCGGCCGCCCAAGTTCTGAAGGTGGGCCTGCACCATGAGGTCCACGGTCGGTTCTTCCGGCGGGAGCTCTACAACTGGTCGAAGGACAAGAGGATCCCTGGTGCGCTCGCTCAACTGATCGTCGAGATGTGCACCCAGGTCATCGCCCTGCGCCATCCTGACCAGGCGCTGGTCCGCCTTCACCACCTGGCCAGGCGCGAGCGTGGCACCACCCGGGCGAGGGACGCGCTCGCGCAACTGATCGGCCCGAATCTCCAGTTCCACCACCGCCTTCTGGCACGGTTCCATCACACCTTCAGCCAACGCACCCAGAACCTTGACGCAGACACCGACCTGTTTCTCGCGATCAGTGACCCGGTTCAGCTCAGCGAGGCGGGCAAGCGCGATCATGCGCTCAGTGCGGACGACGTCGTACGGGATCAGCTGACCTGCGGCTGGAGCGTCGTCTTTCAGCGCCGTGACCACCAGACGTGGGCCCGTCCTGCGGAGCGCTGGCTGCGAGCGGCGCTCTCCGCCGACGAGTGGCACCGGGATCGGCTCCTCGACGTCATGGTCACCGCCGCTGTACGGACCACGAAGGCTCCGGCTTTCCTGTACCAGACCGCCCGGAGTCTGCCCTGGGTGGCGACGGACGGGCGCGAGAGCCATACGGCATTCGTCAACCGCGTCCTGGAGAAGATCACTGCCGCGCAGTGCGCCCAGGTCGCGTAGATCGTCAATTCTGTTGTTCGACAAACAAGATGGAGGCAGCGTCATGAGCGCTGACCGCAAGCTGGTGGCCGTCTTCTTCGCCCTCGTCGGCGGAGCGCTCCTGGTCGGTCTGGCGATATTCGCGCCCTGGCAGGTGTCGGTGGTGCTGATCGCGGTACTTCTGCTGGTGCTCCTAGCGGTGCGTGCAATTCGGGGAGTTCGGCGTCGATCCCATTATCCGCACCCGGGTAGGTCCGGCCGGTATGTGCCGGTGATGTCGCGGGACCGTCAAGCACGCCCTATCGTCAGGGCCCTGCTGCCGAGCAGCGAGCCGGACTACCAGTTCCTGTTCTCGGCGAAGGTGCTCTGGCGTCCGTTCGAAGACGCGGTGGACGAGTCGCTCGTCAACCCGGGCGCGCTGGCGGCGGAGGCCGTCGTGGAACGGGCGCGCAGGCTCGCTGAGAAGCGTGCGCCGGAGGACTTCTCCTATGTTCAGCACGAACTCAGCGGCGTACTGGGCACGATGGAACCCGATGAGACGCGGACCGTCCTGGCGATGGCCGAATCGGTGGAACTCGTGCTCTCCGCTGCCGATCGGCAGCGACTGGAGGAACTCGCGACTCTGCGCAAGACCCGGGCGCTTCAGGAGCATCTCCAGCAGAACGAACAGTTCAGGCAGGAGTATCTCAGCAGCACGGCATTCAAGGACTTCCCTGGCCTCGTACGGTGGCAGTTCGCCAGAAACGACGAGAATCTGGCGAGGACAGCGCAGGAGATCGGGCTTCTTGTCAAACTATCGGCGGCCACCGGAACGGAGATCCCGGAACATCTGCACCGATTCGCGCGGGTCGAGTTCGACGAGAACCCGGCTGATGGGCCGAGCCGACGTTTCAATGGTGATGGAGCGTCCGCGATCGATCATTTGGACGCGTACCTGGTGGCGGTTGACATTCCGGAGAGTGATCCGCTTCATGAGCTGGTGATCCACCAGATGGCGGCCAGTTTCGCCTCGAACGGACGTCCAAAGCAGGCCGAAGACTTGAGGCACCGTTGGCCACCGGAGTCGGATCCTGATCGATCAGCTGGGACCGGTCATCCCATGGAGGAGGGCGCTCCCCATGAAGGTGATGATGGAGATCGGGGAGAAGCTCCGCCCGACGTGGTGGAGTGAGGCTTCCTCGCTCAACGTGGCCAACATGCTGATCCCTGTCGGCGAGCTCCAGGGTGGCGCTGACGGCGGGCCGGCCGGATTCGCCGCCGGTGGCGGTACATCACGCGCAGGATTGCGATGTCATCTGCCGTCAGACCCCGGTATGGCCGGGGTCTGACGGCCCCGGCCGCGTCGCACAATACCCACCACGTCCGGCTGCGGGGTTCACCAACCTAGACCTCCACTGGGGTGACCGCCGGCCCCTCTTCTCAACGTCGATCACCGGAGCAGAGGAGACAGGGGTACCTGGTTGGTACGGGTTCCCGTCAGGGTGGTATCACCAAAGCGGTTCCCTGGCGGGATTCGCCGGCAGGCCGCTCGGCGGGCGGATTCTCCGGCGCGGGCGATTCCGCATCGAGACTGCGCGGGGACCCGCTTGCCTGGCCGAGATGCCGGGATCCTCATTCAGTCATTGTTCCACCATGGTTTCTTCGCGGCCCAATGCTTGACCCATCCGGCGAACCCCGGATCGGCGTCGGTGAAACCGAACGGCGGTGCTCCGAAAGCAAGGGCTCCTTCACCGCTGATCTCCCACATGTGTCCACGGTGCGGGCCGGCCACGATGAGGTGCCAGTTCAACCCGCACCCGTCCGTGCCCAAGACGATCGACCCGTGGTTGTGGATCGGGTCCAGGAGGTCCTCGTCGTCGAACTCGGGATCGGTCTCCCAGTACCAGCTTTCGGTCAGCGGGAACGGTTGGGCCAAGTCCCGCTCAGGGCGGCCCTCCCCCCAGCTGCCGGGCATCCCTTCAAGGGAGATGAGCCCATAGCCGGGGGGCCCGTCCTTGTACCCGTTGCAGATCTCCGCGACGAAGGTCCGATACGGCTCGGGCAGCACGATCCCATGCAGCGATTCGAAAGCCCGTACGGCGTCCCAGCCCAGAGGGGCGGCACGGCGATCGACGTCAAAGGCCGCGCGGAGCACCTCAAGATCCTTGGGTTCAGCATGATCAGTATTCACCCGCGATACCTACCACCGTCCGCCAAACCCCACCAAAGAGATCGCTGAATTCGGTACGAAGACATACAAACCGTGATCAGTCTCCGGAGCATGAAGGCGGAAGCGACCAACAATGTGCGGCACCCGCAGGTCGCAAACAGGCCGACCCGGTCCAAAGTCAGGCCACGACGCAGGCCCAGTGCCGTGGGTAGCCACCTGGCGGGCGTTGACACCTCAGGACACGGCTCAGACCGACTGGTCCGCGCCAGTAGCCGCCATACCGTTTCTCCCGAAGACGCCCTCGGAGGAAGCGCGTCGATCTTTAAGCCAAGCAGGGGACCTGGTCCCGGGTTACCCCTTGGACAAGCAGTCGCGATCGATGAGGAGCAGCGTCTGACAAGGGTGGTTGAGGTGGGTCGGTCACCCACTAGGCGTCGGCGCCCGCAAGGGCGCCCAGGGCGGCGACCGGGTCCAACGGTGGCGGCGGAGCCGCCACAGGCGGGGTTCCAGGGGTCGCCTCCTGGAAAAAAATTGCGGGCCACCGCGAAAAAAGCCCCCCGAAGGGGGCTTTTGAGTAGCGTGATCCGCCACGTGGGCGATACTGGGATCGAACCAGTGACCTCTTCGGTGTGAACGAAGCGCTCTCCCGCTGAGCTAATCGCCCTTGCCTGTCGTTCCCCGGTCGTTCGGGGGCGACGGAGAAAACCATACCGCACCTCGGGCACATGATGGGACTGCGAAACCGTGGGCTGGGCGCATAGACTGCGACCAGCACCGCGACTGCCGGGTGGGCGACGGACGTGGCGGAGTTCGCGCTCGCGCCGCATTCATGATCAAACCCGGTGAGCACTGCTAGGGAGCCGACGGTGAGGACACCCAGCCGGCAGGTCGGATTCGTCCCCGAGGTGCCGTTGGTCGTGACCGTCCAGAAGATCACATGTATGGCCGAGGATGATCGAGGTTGTTCTGTTCGTCCTTTGCCATCCGGATGGGCTTCGCTGACGGAAAAACCACGGTCCTCACGGCCATCTTGCAGGTGTTTAACCAGGTCATCACCCAAATGTCGTAGTGTGATCTGTGTTACAGAACGCCCGGGAAGCGGAATCTTTCCTAGTGGTTTCTTCGTTCCCGCGTCATAGCTCTGGACGAAGTCCGTTGGAGCAGTGAAAGCCCCGTAGAGGGGACCCGACGATGAAAAGGTTTGGCTGACGATGAACAGCACCACCGTCTTTGCCGAGCTGGGCCTTCGGCTTGTGGTCCCCGACCGTACCACCGTCCCCCTGCTCGCCGGACTGAGCTACTCGGCCGAGGATCCGTACGCGATCCGCATGGCCTTCCACGTGGGGAACGACGAACCGGTCGAGTGGATCTTCGCCCGTGAATTGCTCACCGTGGGCATCGTCCGCAAGGTGGGTGAGGGGGACGTCCAGGTGTGGCCCGCGCGGACCGAGCGTGAGCGCACCCTGAACATCTGCCTGACCTCGCCGTTCGGTCAGGCCCTGTTCGAGGTTCCGCTGACTCCGCTCACGGAGTTCCTGCACCGGACGTATGAGATCGTCCCCGCCGGCCGGGAGAGCGAGTTCATGGACCTGGACAACGAGCTCGACAACATGCTGTGGAGCTCATAACCGGGCCAGCAGTTTCCTCATCCGGTTGATCTCGATGCCCTGACCGGACACGATCTCCCTGGCCAAGTGCCGGATCACCTGGTCCGAACCCGCCTTGAGCACCTCGGTGGACATCGTCAGCGCGCCCTGATGATGGACGATCATCAACTCCAGGAAGAGCCGATCGAACGACGGCCCCCGGAGCCCGCGTAGCCGTTCCAGCTGCCCCGCCGTGGCCATCCCCGGCATGGGCGCACCGCCGTGGTGCCCCTGGGGGACGGTACGGCCTTGGGCGCGCAGCCACGTCGCCATCGTCGAGATCTCCGGCTTCTGCGCGGTGTCGATCCGTTCGGCGAGCGCCCGTACCTTGCCGTCGCCGACCCGGGTCCGGGCGAGTGCCGTCATGTCCAGCGCCTGCCGGTGGTGCGGAATCATCGCCTCGATGAATCGGACGTCGGCCGCGTTCGCCGTCGAACTCGGCGGGGCGTAGGTCTCGCCCGGCCGGGCGGTTCGAGCCGCTTCCCCGGGTCCGGCGGGCACGATGACCGGGGCATCCGTCCCGATCACCGTGGGCTGGGGCGAAGCGCCCGTGCACGCGGTGAGGCTTCCCGCGAGCAGGCCGCCCGAAAGCAGCGCTGCTATACCGACATAGCGCGATCTCATCCGCGAAAGCCCTGTCCCTCCGACATACTGGACCAAAATCTAGATCTCCAGACTAAGTGAGGACACGTGGCATCAGCGAGGCGTGCGATGGTTCCAGCACTCATCGGCATTCTTGCCATGGTGGTGTCCTCGTGCTCCACAGGAACACCAAGCCCCGCGGCGAGAAGTTCAAGTCCGGCTCCTCCACCGGCGGCCACGAGTGCCGATCCGGGAGCAGTACGGCAGAGTGACAATCTCAAGCTCGTCGCGAACGTGCCGCTGAAGGCCCCCTTCACGGACCCCAACTCGTGGAACTCCGACCTCGCCTTCCAAGGGAACCACGCGTTCGTCGGCAACTTCGGGGGCGTGACGATCTACGACATCGCCGATCCGAAGGCTCCGAAGATCGTCAGTCAGCTCGCCTGCCCCGCCGCGCAGAACGACGTCTCGGTGAGCGGCGACCTGATGTTCCTCTCGGTCGAGAGCCCACGCGAGAGCAGCTCCTGCGAAAGCAAGGAGTCCGGCCCCTCCGGAGGAAAGTCGTTCGCGGGGATCCGGATCTTCAACATCAAGGACAAGGCCAGCCCGCGTTTCGTCGGAGCGGTCTCCACGCCCTGCGGATCACACACGCACACCCTGGTTCCCGGGACCCCGGGAAAGAACGTCTATCTGTACATCTCCCCGATCGCCCTGTTGCCGGAATGCCGGGTGGGCGACGGCAGGTTCTCCGTCGTCGAGGTACCTCTGGACGACCCGGCCAAGGCCAAGGTGATCGGCGGGCCCGCGATCCCCGACAGCGAAAGCGGTGACGGGGGACCGGAAGACCAGAGCGGTTGTCATGACATCACCGTCTACCCGGAGAAGAAACTCGCAGCCGGTGCGTGCCTGGGTGACGGATTTCTGATGGACATCTCCGACCCGGCCCGTCCCAGGGTGCTGCAGCGGGTGACCGATGACGAGAACTTCTCGATCTGGCATTCGGCGACGTTCAACAACAAGGGCACCCGGGTGCTCTTCACCGACGAACTCGGCGGTGGTCTCGGTGCCCACTGCGACGCCGAGACCGGCCCCAAGCGCGGCGCGGACGCGGTGTACGACATCGTCGGCGAGGGAGACGCCCGCAAGCTGGTCCGGCGCGGCTACTTCAAAATCCCGCGCAACCAGGCCGCGGGGGAGAACTGCGTCGCCCACAACGGGTCGCTGATCCCGGTGCCCGGCAAGGACATCATGGTGCAGGGGTGGTACCAGGGCGGGATCTCCGTCGTCGACTTCACCGACCCGGACAAGCCCACCGAGATCGCCTACTTCGACCGTCCCCCGGTCAAGTTCGGCGGTTCATGGTCGGCCTACTATTACAACGGCTACATCTACTCCAGCGACATCACCCTCGGCCTGGACGTGCTCGACCTCACCGATCCCGTGGCGGCCCCCGCCAAGCAGGTGCGGCTCACCGAGCTCAACGCCCAGACCCAGTACTCCTACCCCGAGTAACGAGTAAGCCGTCACGGGTCGACGTCGGCCGTGGATCGCTCGGCGAACACCCGCATCGCCTTCGCGGTGACGGGCCCCGGACACGCCGGCAGTTCACGGCCGTCGACCCGGCGGATCGGCTGGATGTCACGGGTGGTGGAGGTCAGGAAGGCCTCCTCCGCCTCGCGCAGCGCCTCGATCGGCAGGTCGGCCTCCTCCCCGCCGCACCACTCCAGGACGAGATCCCTGGTCACCCCGGCCAGGCAACCGGAGGTGAGCGGCGGGGTGAACAGGCGGCCCTGCCGGACCACGAAGACGTTGCTCCCCGTGCCTTCACAGACCTCCCCCTTGAGGTTCGCCAGCACCGCTTCGCCGGCGCCGTGCTCCTTGGCGTAGGCGAGCGCGATCGCGTTCTCGCCGTACGACGTGCTCTTCACTCCGGCGAGGGCACCGCGTTCGTTACGGGCCCAGGGGGCGATCACCACGTCCCCTACCGGCGGCAGCGGAGGCTGCGGGGCCACGATGACGATCGTGGTGGTGCCCTCGTCGCCTCGGGCGGAGCCGAGTGGGCCGACGCCGCTCGTGTGGGTGATCCGGATTCGCCCGAGTTCCCAGGGCGACGCCGCGTCGAGGCAGGTACGGACTCCGTCCCGGATCTGGGCCAGGTCGGGGTCGGCCAGCCCCATCCGCCGAGCCGAGGTACGGAGGCGCTCCAGGTGACGGGTGAGCGCGAACGGGCGGCCGCCGACCGTTTTCACGGTCTCGAAGACGCCGTCCCCCACCAGCAGCCCGTGGTCGAAGACGGACACCACGGCCTGCCAGGCGTCGACGAGACGTCCGTTCACCCAGACCGGGGCGCCATCCGGATAGATCGACATCGAGAACTCCTCAGGTGGATGCGAGGGCGATGAGACGGGCGGCCTTGAGTTCGGTCTCCTGCCACTCCCGCCGAGGGTCCGAACCCCAGGTTATCCCCGCTCCGGTGCCGAAACACAGTTCCGCGTCCTCCATCCAGAAGGTGCGGATGCCGACGGCGAGGGCCGCACGCCGCCGATCGGCGTCCACCCAGCCCACCGCACCGCAGTACGGACCCCGGGTCCGGGGCTCCAGCGCGTTGATGATCTCCACCGCGGCGGCTTTGGGTGCTCCCGTCACCGAACCGGGCGGGAAGGTCGCGGCGAACAGCTCCGGCCAGGAGGTTCCCTCGGCGAGCCGGGCGCGCACGGTCGACACGAGATGGACCAGGCCCGGATGGCGCTCGACCGCGCAGAGCGCCGGCACGCTCACCCCGCCGACCTCGGCCACCCGGCCCAGATCGTTGCGGACGAGGTCGACGATCATCACGTTCTCGGCGTGGTCCTTGGGCAGGAGATCGGCCTCGGTCTCCCCGGTGCCCTTGATCGGCCCGGACTCGACGACCGATCCGTCCCGGCTGAGAAAGAGCTCCGGCGAGGCCGACACGACGGACAGACCGGGCAGTTGTACGGCTGCCGCGTACGGGGCCGGGTTCCCCCGGGCCAGCCGTACCGCGAGTCCGCGGAGATCCACCGGCCCGGGGAGCGGCGCGGAGAGCACCCGACACAGATTGGCCTGGTACACCTCGCCGCGCTCGATGTGGTCGCGTATACGCCGTACCCCGCGCTCATAGGCGTCCTGATCGAGCGAGGTCGTCCACGCGCCGGCGGCGGGACCCCGCCACGGGGCACCCTGGGGGAGCGGCGCACGCCGTACCTGATCGAAGCGGGCGCAGGTCACCTTTCCCTCGTAGGTCACCACGACCGCCCACCAGCCACGCGAGTCCAACGCGCCGAGATCCGTCGTCATGTCACGGAGCCCGGTGGCCAGCATCCCCGCGACATGGGCGTAGGACGTGTGCACGATCGTGTTCACCTCCTCGTGGCCCGGTCATGCCGATACGGTCGTCAGGTAATGGCATATGGGGCTATTGTCCACACGGCGCGATCGTGCTCGACGGCAGGTGCCCAAGCCCGGCCAACCACCCGGCCCGCATTGAACCGAGTTTGACCATCCGCAAGGATCGGCTAAAGTCTCTTCACGACGCCAAGGTGAAACAGCCGAAGCGGCACGCGGAAGTGGCTCAGTGGTAGAGCATCACCTTGCCAAGGTGAGGGTCGCGGGTTCGAATCCCGTCTTCCGCTCGAACACCCGGGCGATTGGCTCAGCGGGAGAGCGCTTCCCTGACACGGAAGAGGTCACTGGTTCGATCCCAGTATCGCCCACGAGGCGGGTTCGCCTACTCAAAAGCCCCCTTGCGGGGGCTTTTTTCGCGGTGGCCCGCTATTTTTTCCAGGGGGCGACCCCTGGAACCCCGTCTGTGGCGGCTTCGCCGCCACCTTTGGCGGGTTTGCTGGACGCCCTTGTGGGCGTTGACGCCTGCGTGAGGCCTGAAGGGATTTTGGGGGCGCCTCCTTGGGAGCTCCCGGCGGGGGCCTTTCGCGGTGGCCCGCTATTTTTTTCCGGGGAGCGACCCCGGGGCCTCCGGTGTGGTGGCTTCGCCGCCACCTTTGGGTGGTTTGCTGGACGCCCTTGTGGGCGTTGACGCCTGCGTGAGGCCTGAAGGGATTTTGGGGGCGCCTCCTTGGGAGCTTCCGGCGGGGGCTTTTCGCGGTGGCCTGCGATTTTTTCCGGGGGCGACCCCGGGCCCTCGGTGTGGTGGCTTCGCCGCCACCTTTGGGTGGGGCTGGACGCGCTTGCGGGCGTCGATGCTTGCGGTGAGCCTGGAGGTCGGGGTCGCCTAATTGGAAGCCCCCTTGCGGGGGCTTTTTTCGTGGGGGTTCGCTGAGTGATCTTCGGGGTCGGTGTGCCAGACATTCCACATCTGTGTCCGTGCCCTGGCGAGGGAGAGGCGCGGAATGCGGACGACGTGCGGGGCATGACAATGGCCAGGACGAAGCCCGCGACGACGGCGACAACCCGCCAGTCGAGGTTCTTCGTGGTGAAACGGAAGTCGATCATCAGTGCGTCAAGCCCGTTCGTGCGCAGCCAACGCCAACGCGACCGATTGCGGTATGCGGCGCCCGGCCAAGGAAACGCTCACCATCGGCGGTTGGCTGGCCAGGACTTGCGACGACTTGAGGTGGACGCACAGGACGAGATCAGCCGACAAGCAGCGGCTTGGTTTGCTCGCGACCACCCGCGGCCGGCCGCGAGCATCCAACCCAGACGTGCCCGCGGTCAGGCCGATGCCTGCCCGGCCTTCGCCTTCAGCGAGGTGGAGGATCCAGCTCGATGGTCTTGCCCGACAGCGTGATTGCGCCGTCCGGCGCCGACAGCTTGATCCCACCGGAGCCCGCCTTGATGGTGATCTGGTCGCTGGTGCTGTCGATGGTCACCGAGCAGTTCTTGCCCTTGTCAATTACCTCGATCTTTTCCTTGCCCGGGGTGTCGTCGAACCGGATCACGTGGCCGCTACGGGAGGTGATGGACCGCCAGTTGTTCTCGGCCGGCTTACCGTCGCCGGGCGGGGGCGGGTCCTGGTCATTCCATACGGCCCCGAGGACGAAAGGCTCCCGGCTGTCGCTCTGGAGAAAGCCGACCAGCACCTCGTCGCCCTTCTCAGGCCGAAACACCATTCCCCGGTGGTTCCCCGCCATCGGGGTGACCAGCCTGGCCCAGTCGCTGCGGGCGTCGCCCAGTTCCGGATAGCTGACCTTCACCCGGCCGAGGTGTTCCGGATCGTTCAGGTCGATCACGAGACCGACCAGCAGGCCGCGCTCGGCGGGAGATGACATCGGGTGTCTCCTGAATCCTCTCGGCGGCAGTCGAAAGAGGGGCGGTAGCCGGAGTCACGCAGCGAGTGCTGGGTGACCGTGACGAAGTGGGTGCCGTCGAACTGGCACAACAATCGTCTCACCGCAAGGCCGTGCGTGCCGTCAAAACTCAGCGATACCAGCTGCCTACTTAGCGCGGTGCCTCCTGGACTGAACGACAAACACCATCGCTACTCATCGACGTAGCCACTCATTGCGACCCGAGTAGGACGGGGACGTCTACTTAGACGCCCATTCGGGGGCCTTTTTCGTGGGGTTTTGCACCCGCGCGCAGGTCGTCGACAGCGCGTAGACTCCACATCAGAGGCGGTTGAGCGTTTCGCCCGTTCCGAGCCGTGGTGCCTACGCCACCCGGTGAAGAGGACAAGGTCCATCGGATCGGCGTTCCTGTTTTCATGACAAGTCTTCCCTCGGTGGACACGGTTCCCGGTGGGGTGCGTAGGACGCCGCCCGAGAGGATGAAGACCGTGGTCAAGGACTCCGCCCGCAAGAAGGCCATCAGAGAGCACAGGGCGCACACGGGCAAGAGCTACACCGATGCCGCCCGTGACCTGGACCGGCAAATCGACGCCAGGCAAACGCAGGTGGTCACCTTCGACTCATTCAGCGGCCAGGCGCGCCACGTAGTCGATCTGGCGCGCGAACACGTCCGATCTCGAAGGCACAGCGTGCTCGGCACCGAGCATCTGCTGCTGGGGCTCCTCGACGACGGGGCGGGCGGCCTGGCCTTCGAGATCCTGGACGATCTGGCCGGTGGCGTGGAGGCCGTCGAATCGGCCGTCACCACCGCCACGCCCAAGGGTGAGACCCGCGCATCGCAGGCGGTCGCCTTCAGCGATCACGCCGCGTTCGTCCTGGCCAAAGGCGCGCCGCGACAGGCGAACAAGACCGGACACGGTTACGTCGGATCCGAGCACATCCTGCTCGCCCTGCTCGCCGTGCACGACTGCCGCGCCTGCCGGATCCTCACCGGTCTAGGGATCTCCTACCACCCCATCAGAACCGAGATCGTCGATCGACTGAATGCCATGGGGGTGCTCAGCCGCTACCACAACCCTCATTGACATGTCAGACGGCCTTCGGGCAGGCCACCCTGCCCCAAGAAACGCCGTCGATGGCGGCGGCACGGGCCGACGGGCTCCGCTACCAGCGAATCCGGTCCAGGGCGCGGTGGGTAGACCTCCGGCGATTTCCTCTCAGGTGCCTGCGCCGTGTCGTCGGCTCGGCGTAGGCCCGGGCCAGTGGGCTGAGGAGCGTTCTCGCAGGTCGGAGCATGGCTGTTTCGGGAGGAATAGCGGAGAGACGGTCAAGGTTGCAGTCGCAACGAACAGGAGGGCGGGACGAGTTCGCGGCCGGATGTGCAGATGTCGCGGGCGGCTCCGACTCATCTGTGACGATCACCCGCGGACACCCTCGGTGAAGGAGAGCTGCGATGCCAAAGCTGCGAGTGGACAGCTTCACGATCTCCCTGGACGGCTATGCGGTCGGTCCGAACCAGCGCTTGGACGCGCCGTTCGGCGACGGGACCGAGGGGCTGCACGACTGGATGTTCGCCACCCGTACGGCGAGAGCGGGCCAGGGCTTGGACGGAGGCGAGGATGGGCTGGACGACGAACGCGTCGCCCGGCACGGGGAAGGGGCCGGCGCCACCATCATGGGGCGCAACATGTTCGGCCCGTTCCGCGGCCCGTGGGAGGACGAGTCGTGGAAGGGCTGGTGGGGTGACAATCCGCCGTACCACAACGACGTCTTCGTGCTGACCCACCACGAGCGGCCCACGTTTCACCTGGAGGGCGGCAACGTCTTCCATTTCGTCGACGCCACCCCCGGGGCCGTCCTGAAAGAGGCCTTCGCCGCCGCGGGCGGCAAGGACGTCCTGCTGGCCGGTGGGGCGGCGACGATCCGGCAGTTCCTCCGCGCCGGGCTCGTCGACGAGCTGAACCTCGTCATCGCGCCGATCCTGGTCGGGGGCGGGGAGCGGCTCTTCGAGGATCTGGACGACGCTCTGCAACGTTACGAGGTCACCGAGATGATCAGCTCCAAGACGGTCACCCACGTGCGCCTCGCCCGCCGTGCCGACCCCGCCCCGGACGCCTGAGCCGCCGGGGGCGACGTCAGGTGGTTGCAGCCGAACCGGACGGACCGCAACCGGCGAAGGTGAGGGGCGTACGGCCCTGTGTGCCAGGGGATGAGGCCGCAAACCCCGTCCCCTGGCCCTTGTCCGGGGAGGTGTTCCAGCCTGGACCGGTTCGGCGACACTCAGGTGGGCTGGCCTGTGGGCCGTACGACGACGGTGTTCACGTCGACGCCGGGGGGTTGGGCGAGGCCCCAGGCGATGGTGCCGGCGATGTCGTCGCCGCTCAGCGCCGGGCCGGCGGGGGGACCGTCCGGCCAGAACGGGGTGTCCACCCGGCCGGGGGCGATCAGCGTCACGCCGACGCCGTCGCCGGTGACGAGCATGCGGGTGTTCTCGGCGAGCGCGGTCACCGCCCACTTCGTCACCGAGTACATGTTGCCCGGCGAGTGGATGAACCCGGCGACGCTGCCGACCAGCACGATCCGGCCGCGGGTCTCGCGCAGTGCGGGCAGGGCGGCCTTGACCAGCAGGGCGGGGCCGAGCACATTGGTGAGGATCATGTCGCGCAGCCGGTCCGGATCGGTCTCGGTGAGCCGGTCGTGGGTGGCGAAGCCGGCACTGGCGACGACGTGGTCGAGCCTCCCGTACTCCTTGACCGTGGCCGTCACGGCGTCCAGGACGGCGTCGTAGTCGGTGGAGTCCCCGGGGAGGTGCAGCACCCCGGGTATCCGGGCGAGTCTGGCTTTGTCGCGGCCGGTGACGGCGACCGCCTGTCCGTCCGCGACGAGTCGCTTGGCGAGCGCGGCCCCGATACCGCTGGATCCCCCTGTGATCAACGTTGTCTTCACGGGCCACACGGTATGGACGTAGCCGCTCAAGGACCAATAAATCTATTTATGGCAGGTCGGACGAAAATCGATCGGTCATGACGCTACCGGATTTCCCGTTGCGGCGTTCTAGTCCCAGGTCGGTCCCTGCAGCAGCAGATGGTTGCGGACGGACTCCGCTTCCGGGTGCGCCGTGCCCGCTCGGGAGGCGAGGAACAGGGTGTTGAGCGGGGCCGGTTCGGGATCGAGCAACGCCAGCAGCCTGCCGTCGGCCAACTCGTCCGCGCACAGGTAGCGGGGCAGTACGGTGACGCCGGCGCCGGCGACGACGGCGGCCAGCACGCCGCGCAGGTCCGGGACGACCAGGGCCGGCCCGCGGGTCAGCCGGGTTTCGAACACCGTACGCCAGTAGCGGCGCAGAATCGGCAGGTTCTCGGCGTAGCCGACCAGCGGAGCCCGGTCCAGCTGGTCCCGAGTCCAGACCGGCGCGGCGACCAGGACGAACTCCTCATCGCACAGGGGATCCACGCGCAGGCCGCGCCGGCGTGGGCGGAGCGTGGTGACGGCGAGGTCAAGGGCGCCCCCGGCCAGCGCGGTCACCAGGTCGTCGGGTAGCCCCAGGGTGACCCGTAGCTGCAGGCCGTCGGCGACCAGGGCGGCGAGGGAGGGGAGGACCCGGGAGCAGATCAGCTCGGCCGGTCCGCCGAGGTGGACGGCGCGACCGAACGCCTCGGCCGGTCCGCCGAGGTCTCCCTCGACGAGTCCCTGCAGGGCGTCGAGCGGGTCGGCCACCCGCCGGGCCAGCTGGTCGGCCGCCGGGGTCGGAGCCATGCCGCGCGGCAGCCGCTCGAACAGCGGCCGCGCCAGCGCCTGTTCCAGCGCCTTGATCTGGGCGGTGACCGCGGGCTGGGAGAGCCCGAGGATCTCGGCGGCCCTGGTGACGGACCCGGCCCGGTAGACGATGAGGAAGGTGCGAAGCAGGTCGTAGGAGATGCCCATCAGATTTCTGATGATAGAGCGGAATTCGGTTCTCGGCGGCTGTCGGATCCGAGACGAGACGGCGTCACCCGGGGACACGCCGCGGGTGACGCCGTCTTCCGATCCACCGTTCCACAGGCAGCCGTATGGGTCGATTCTAAGATCTACGATGTAAAGGCGCGGTTAAGGGCAGTGCCCCACGGACGACGGGCCACGGCCTCGGCGAGGTGGGTCGCCGGCAGCTGCAAGGTGAGCCGTGCGCCGACCGTGAACCACCCTCGCGCACCCGGACTACGGGGGTCTCGAGCACACGGCAAAAGCAGGCGATCGCGCTCGTCGACCGACAGAACCCGGGAAGTCCGCCGCTTCGTCGACGTCATGGTGCGATCCTTCACCCGGAGCGCCAGCCGTTGCTTATGGCAACGGTCGACCGATACCGGTCAGCTGCTCGGCATGGCTCTCAACGCGCTCAATGGGTGGGGTCGATGACGCAGAAGCGATTGCCGTCGGGGTCGGCGAGCACCGTGAAGTCCGGGTTCTCCGGGTAGAGGTGCCAGTCGACGCGTTCGGCGCCCAGGGAGACGAGCCGTTCGACCTCGGCCGCCTGGTCGGCGGTGTCGCGGGCGTACAGGTCCAGGTGGACCCGTGGGACAGGCTGGACGGGGACCGTGCTGAGGTCGAGTGCCAGCGCGGGACCGGACCCCTCCGTCGGCACCAGAACGGTCCAGTCGTCCTTCGCCTCGCCGTCACGGGGGACGTAACGCAGGGCCCGACCCCAGAAGTCCGCCGCCCGCCGTACGTCGGAGACACCCAGCACGATAGTTCCGATGTGCAACATGCGGTGATTGTAGGGATTCCTGGAGCCGCTGGGCTCGGCATCGCGGGGGCATATCGCCGGACGACGGCACCGGCCGTCTCTCCAAGGGCTCACGGCTTAAGAGCGTCGGCTCCGGGCCGTCGAATGCGCACTCGCCGGAGGGCGCGGGGAAATGGCCTCAACGGTGCGAAGGTTCGGCGAATCCGGTGCTTCGCCCTGATCCTAGTGAGAGCCGGTGACGCTGCCAAGCGAGGCGATCACGGCGGCTCGAACGCCGCGGAGGCGGTGGACCGGGAGTTCCAGGAGGGTGACGTCGTCGGCCCAGGGCGCGACCTCGGTGATGATCGCACGGGCCTGTTTCTTCGTGAGCTCGGCGTTCGCTCGGATCAGCCCTTCGCGCCAGGTATTGGCGAGTTTGCCGTGCGCGTTGTCCAGGATTCCGCGCAGAAGGCGTCCCGCCCGGTCTTCGGGGGGCGCCAGCCGTACCGCATCGAGGACCGTGCCGCGGGCGGTGATCCGGTAGACGGGGGAGAGCAGCTCGGACAGCGCGGCCAGGTCGTCCGGGGACTCGGCCAGCGATACCCGGACGTGGCGGGCGCGGGCGGCCAGCAGGAGGCGGGGGATCGCGGCCTCAAGGCCGGCGGGTACGGCTATCGCGACGTGTTGGGGTGCGCTGGCGTACGGCTTGGCGAGCCAGGTGGACAGACGGGCCCTGGGAGTCTTGGGCGAAACGTCCTTCGGCCAGTCTCCGACCAGAACGCCAGGCTCGAAGCCGGGGCCGGCGGCCGCCGTGTCCGCCGCGCCGGAAGGCCGGTGGGACTCGACGGACTGGGGGCCCTGCGTGTAAATGGCCGTGCCGTAGTGGTCGACTCTGGCGGAGACGGCGGGGCGGGTCTTGGTGGTGGGACGCAAGAAGTAGAGGTCGGCGGCCGAGCCGATGGCCTCTGCTCCGAAATAGCGGTTGAAGTCGGGATAAATCGCTTCATAGGTGAGATTGAGGTCGTGCAGGGAATTCTGCACCTTCAGCGCCAGCATCGGGGTTCGCTCGCTCGCTCCGTAGGCCAGGATCACCCTGCCCTTCTCGGGGTCGCGTAGCCCTTCAACCGCCCGGGAAACGAACAGCCCGACCCCCTCGGGGGTGTAGGGAGGGTCGGTGAGGGCCAGGTCCGCCTGGTCGCGGGTGGACGGTGGGAGACCCAGCCGCAGGTCCGCCCAGCGGGTCCGCACGGTACAGCCCATCCGCTCCGCCTGCTCGTCGATGTAGGCCAGAATCCGCTCGTCGATGTCGACCACGGTGACGTCGGCCTCGGGGTGGATCAGCTTGACCGCCAGCGAGGTCAGGTCGTGGTCGCCCACGCACAGGAGCCGCGCGCCCCTCAGCCAGAACCTGGCGCCGAGCAGGAGCGCCCGGCGCACGACCGTCTCCGGAGTCGCGGCCACGTGGTCCAGGACGTGACGGCCACGCGGCGCCTGGGCGATCAGATTCGCCAGCTGTTCCACCACCTGGCGGTGGTGGGGGAGGAGATGTGAGACAGGGTCGGCCGGCCCGTGGGACCGCGGGCCCGGTACGGGCCCCCGGCCGAGAGGTACGGCGAGGTCGGGGTCGTCCGCGAGCAGGTCACGGCAGGAACGGATCTGGTCTGGAGTGAGCCGGAACCGCTCACCGGACCGCTCCGGCGCCACCTCCCGAAGCAGAGCCTCGATGCTCCGTCTGGAGGTGGCGGTCTCCCGGACCAGGTCGGCGAGGGTCCACCAGCCGCCGTCGCACAGCAAGGCCAGCGCCGTGCGGAACCGCCTGGTGTCCATCCCCGCGTCGGCCAGCAGCTGCCCCACGCCGTCTCGGTCCATGGGGGGAACCCTATCGCCAGGCCGCAGCCGCAGGGCACGTGTCACGGGATCGGGAAGAGGTCGCCAACCTTGATCGAGGGGTTGTCGACGGCACGCTGGAGGCCGGTGCGGAAATGCCGCAGCCATCCGCTGATCGTGGATCCGTCGAAGAGGTCCGCGTTGTAGAGCGCGCGGATGTAGAGCCCGTTGCCGGTCTCCCGCAACGTCACGTCGATGTCGGCACCGAAGGAGTAGACCTTCTCCTCGTCCTCGCCGTCCCCGCCGAAGTCCGTCGGCGCGTCACCCGGGACCTGGGTGCCCAGGGCCTCCGGGCGGAGCCGATGGGGGTCCACCTCCAGGTGGAAGAGGGTCCAGACATTGACCGGGTTACCCAGCAGGAACAGCAGCCGGGGCTGATGCTCGATCACCCGGAGCAGTGGTACCTCGTGGTGCTCGTACGCGGTCACCACGTTCTCCCGGACCCGGCGCAGCATGGCCGACACCGTCTCCGTCTCGTCGCAGCGGAGTCTCAGGAAGAGCAGGCGGTCGAAGTAGCCCATCAGGTTCCACGTCTCCGGGTGCGTTCTGCCGGAGAAGAGGGTCGGGATGCCGACGTCCGCCTGTCCGGTGAGCCTGGACAGCAGGCACAGGAACACCCCCGCCTGCACCATGAAGGGAGAAGCCCGGTGCCGCTCGGCCAGGATCTTGATGTCGCCGGCGAGCCGGGCCGGGACGAGCACCGTCGCACGGCGGGCTTCGCCGGTGGGGAGCCAGGGCCGGTGGCGGTCGGTGGGCAGGGCGAGCGTGGGCAGGTCGGCCAGTGTGGCGCTCCAATGCTCGACGCCGTCGCGCATCGCCGGGGTGCGAACCATCTCGCGCTCCCAGACGGCGAAGTCGACGTACTGGATCTCGGAGGCGGCGTGCGGCGACTTCTCCCCCGCGAGGAAGGCGGCGTACACCTCGCGCAGCTCCCGCCTGAGCAGCCGGGCCGACCAGTAGTCGAAGAACAGGTGGTGGGCGGTGACGGCGAGGTGGTGCAGGTCGTCGGCGACCGACACCAGCGTGAACCTGATCGCCGGCGCTTCGAATGCCGAAACGGAAGCGTGGAACGCGTCGCTCAGCAGCCCTTCGGCGGCTGTCGGCCGCTCCGCCGGGGGACGGCCGCGCAGGTCGTGGCAGGCGATCGGCACCTCGACTTCGGGGAGCACCACGAGACAAGGGTCATCCTCGTCGACCACCACGGCCGATCGCAACACCTCGTGCCGGGAAATCAGGTCCGCAAGTGCCAGCCGCAATGCGCCGACGTTGACGGGCTCAGTAAAAGTCTCGACCATGGACACGGTGAGTCGATTGGGCATTTCGGAGTGGCGCCATCGCTTACCGAGGAACCACAGCATCTGCTGTGCATAGGACATCGGCCATCGTTTGAGCTCCGGATATGCCTCCGAATAAGAAGAAGGCTCTGGTGTCGTCATTCCGTCGCCACGGGAGTTCGGTTCCGACATCTGGCCGAATGTAATTCAGCTTTGCTGTGATTTCCATCGTTTGTCAACGCCTACCGGTTGCGAGAAGTGCGTTTATAAGATGCCGGGCAACCAATGTCTAAGGAGACCTCAGTGGTGGTCCGACTTGCGGGTGACGTGCGATGACGGCCGTGCGAGATCAGGCTCTGGCCGCGCGGGGAGCCGGGGGATGGCTGGATCGTCTGGGCCGGCTGACGGTCAGACGGTCCAAACTGGTGCTGGCCCTGGCCGGCCTGGTGCTCGCCGTGTCGGGCGTCTTCGGCGTCACGGTCGGGGAGGAACTGGTCGGCGGAGGGATGGTCGATCCCGGGGCCGAGTCGACGCAGGCCAACTATCTGCTGGAGACCCGGTTCCCCGCGGGCAGGCCCAATCTCGTGCTGCTTGTCGACACCCCCGGCGGCGTGGACACCCCGGAGGCCGCGGAGGTCGGGAAGGCGGTGGTCGACGACCTGTCCGGCATCGAAGGCATGGCCGGGGCGATGTCGTATTGGTCCACCCAGGACCCCCGGCTGCGGAGCACCGACGGGAGGTCGGCACTCGTGCTCGGCGTCAGCGCGGTGGACCCTGCGGTCGTCGCCGACCGGGTGTCCGCGCTGAGCGGCAGGCTGGCCGCCTCGGATCCCGGCTTCGCCGTACGGGTGGGCGGAAAGGCCGAGGTGGACCGGGCGATCGACGAGCAGACCGGTGAGGATCTGACCCGTACCGAGCTCATCGTCCTGCCGATCACCTTTCTGCTCCTGCTACTGATCTTCGGCAGTGTCGTGTCGGCACTGCTGCCGGTGGTGGTGGGCGTGTTCTCCATCGTCACCACGCTGCTGGTGCTGCGTGTGATCACGATGTTCACGCCGGTGTCGGTGTTCTCGCTCAACCTGCTCACCGTGCTGGGGTTCGGCCTGGCCATCGACTACAGCCTGTTCGTCCTGCGCCGATACCGTGAAGAGCTGAGGGCCGGGCGCGAGGCGCCGGACGCGGTGCGGGTCGCGGTGCGTACGGCCGGCCGTACCGTCCTGTTCTCATCGGTCACGGTGGCGCTGGCGCTGTCGGCACTGCTGGTGTTCCCCCAGTACTTCCTGCGTTCGTTCGCCTACGCGGGCATCGCGGTCGTCGCGCTCACCGCCGTCGTCACGCTTGTCGTGCTCCCGGCGATCCTGGCCCTGCTCGGCCGCCGGATCGAGCTGCTGGACGTGCGGAACGGCTGGCGCCGCCTGCGCGGGCTGCCGCCGAGGACCGGCCAGGCCGCCACCGCCGCCTCTCCGGGCTGGCGCAGGCTGGCCACGTCCATCATGGCCAGGCCGGTCGTCACATTGATCGCGTCCGCGACGCTGCTGATCGCTCTCGGCCTGCCGTTCCTCAACATCACCTTCGGGCAGGCGGACCACCGGCAGTTGCCCGCGAGCGCGCAGTCGAGCCAGGTCCACGAGGCGATGCGGACCCGGTTCCCCGGCACCAGCGGGCTGTACGAGGTTGTGCTGACCGGCCTCGGGTCGCCCGGGGCACACGCTCAGGAGCTGGCGGGATATGCCGCGCGGCTGTCCCAGGTGCCGGGGGTGACCGGCGTCGACGGTGTGGCGGGGCGGTTCGCGGGCGGCGTGTCCGCCAGGGAGCCGGACGAGGCCGCCGCCCGGTACGCGGCCGACAAGACCGTGTGGTTCTCGGTGAGCACCTCGCTGGACCCCAACTCCGATCGTGGGCGCGAGGCCGTACGCGCGCTGCGTGCCGTTGCCCCTCCGCCGACGGCGAAGGCCTGGGTCGGTGGCGAGTCCGCGCAGCTCCACGACACCGAGCGGGCCATCGCACGCGGACTGCCCTGGGCACTGGGGATCCTGGTCGTGACCACGCTGGTCCTGCTCTTTCTCTTCACCGGCGGCTTGCTCATCCCGATCAAGGCTCTGATACTGAACCTGCTCAGCCTGATGGCGACCTTCGGTGCCGCGGTGTGGGTGTTCCAGGAAGGCCATCTGCGCGAGCTGCTGGGCGGCTTCCAGGTGACCGGGTATCTGGACATGAACGTGCTGGTGCTGATCTTCTGCATGGCGTTCGGCCTGTCCATGGACTACGAGGTGTTCATGCTGTCGCGGATGCGTGAGCGCTACACGCAGACCGGTCGCAACACCGAGAGCGTGGCCTTCGGGCTGGAGCGCACGGGAGGAATCGTCACCGCCGCCGCGGCTCTCATCTGCGTGGTCCTGGTTGGGCTGGCCACCTCTGAGATCGTCGATCTGAAGCTCATCGGAGTCGGGCTCACCCTCGCGATCGTCGTTGACGCGACGGTGGTCAGGTGCCTGCTCGTGCCCGCGGTGATGCGGCTGGCCGGGGACGCCAACTGGTGGGCTCCCCGGCCGCTGCGCCGCGTGTACGAGCGGTTCGCGATGACGGAATGAGGACGTTCAGGCCAGGTACGACGAGACCGGCGTGGCCAGGGTCTCGTGCCAGGTCTCCAGCTCCGACGGCATGGTGTACGGCACCAGCCGGGGGACCAGCGGCGGCGTGATCCACTTTCGGGACGACCATCCCCTGGTGATCTGGGGCCAATCGGGAAGCCGGGGGTAGTGCTCCGGCTTCAAGGAGGCCTTGACCACGGGGAGACGGCGTGACTGGAAGCGGTACTGGGCGGCGAGCTGGATCGCGGGCCCGGTGTTCTCGGCCAGCCCGCGGGTGACGAGTGAGTGCATGACGACCACGTCGCCGGGCACCAGTGCGAACTCCGCCCAGGTGCCCTCGGTCTCGTCGACGCGAGCCTCCACACCACGGGTCGGGAGGATCCGCAGCGGCCTGATCCGGCGCAGGTCGTCCTCCTGGAGGATCCGCAGGGCGCCCGCGCCGGGGGTGAGCGTGGTGAAGGGCACGAACGCGGTGAAGAAGTCCACGGTGCCTTGGATGTAGGTGTACTCCTGATGCGGCGGCACCCAGAACTCGGGATTGACGATCGTGAGGTGGCGCCGGGGATGGTTGAGCACGTTGCCGCCGATGATCGTGGCCATCAGTGAACCGAGCGCCCGGTGGTGCGCCAGGCGATGGAAGGACTCCAGACGCTGAATGTCCTCGGCGAATCGCCACCATCCCGGTGCGCCGTCCCGGCGGCGCGCGTCCGGCAAAAGATCACTGGGATCGGCGTCCGGAGACAGCCACCCGTGGGCGCCGTAGACCGCGGATATGTCCCGGCGTACGGCGTGCACGGCGTCGGCGGGCAGCAGCCCGCGTACGACGAAGTAGCCGTGGTCTCTGAGTCGTGCCCTGACGGTCTCCCCGCCGGCGCCGAGTTCAACCTCGTCGTCCACCCGTTCGTCCTCCCTCAGTCGTACAACCTGTAGACCACCGCGTCCTGCTCCCACCGCTGGGCGTCCCAGAACCGCCTTCCGTGCTGCCAGGTCTTGTTCACCTCGACCTTGAAGACCCAGGCGTCCCTGTTCCGCAGCTCGGACAGGGCGGCGCGCACCAGGCGGGTGGCGATGCCGCGGCGTCGGCGGTCCTCCCGGACGTAGAGCTCGTCGATCCGGCCGGATCGGAAATCGTTGACGCCTTGGTCGTGGATGCCGGCCACGACGTATCCGTGCACGTCATCGCCCTCCGCGGACACCAGGCAGAACGCGTCTTCCGCGGTGAGCAGGTGTTCGAGCAGGCGGGTCATGCCCTCCTTGGGGTCCAGGGTCTGGACTTTGACCTCGGCGACGTCCGTCCGCGCGGGTACCGCGACACCGGGCCCCCAGCGGTCGTAGGAGAGGATCTCCAGATCGTCGAGCACGTTGGTTCCCCACAGGAGCCTGACTTGCTCTATATCACCCGAGGCCAGCGGTCTGATCTCTGTGTTGGTGATCGGTGTGGTCACCGACTCTTCCCGGCTTCGATGCACGGTACGGAGCTATCACGAGTGAAAGCACTCAGTCCACTCTCGAATGAATCGGGAGGGCATGTCCGTAATCCAGGGACATCTTCGGGTGCGGGGCAATGTTCTTATATGTCTATCTCGATCACATCACTACGCCCCATGATGTGACGAGCAGCTGTGGCCGCCGCGCATGTTGAACCGTCTCCAGCGGTGTGCGGGTGGATCCTCGCGCAGCGCCGAGTTCTACGCGCGGTGTTTCGAGTCTGCCGAGGCCACGGTGGGGGGCTTGGCCATTTCACTGTTCCTGACTGCTACGGGGGAGGAAAGGTGAGTGTTCAACCAGAACTAAAATCGCTGCCAACCGTCAAAGGCTCGTCGGACGACGATCCGTGCGTACTCCATGACACTTCGGGGCCAAACCGCTATCGGCACCCGAGGCCGTATCCACAGAAGACGCGCAGGGTCGAGATCGGTTTGCTGCACCCCGGCGACTCACCTCGCCTGTCGGGAGAGGACGAGGCGCACATCCGGCGGCTCGCCGAGACCGACGCCACGTTGCCGCCGATTCTCGTCCACAAGCCCACCTTGAAGGTCATCGACGGTATGCATCGCCTGCGGGCGGCCATCCTGAGGGGCCATCGTTCGATCGAGGTCGAGTTCTTCGACGGTTGCGAGGAGGACGCCTTCATCCTCGCGGTGAAGGCCAACATCGCACACGGGATGCCACTCTCGCTGGCGGATCGGCGGGCGGCCGCCCTGCGCATCCTGTGCTCGCAGCCGCACATGTCCGATCGCGCGATCGCGGAGGCCGCAGGGTTGTCCGCCAAGACGGTTGCGGGGTTACGCCGGCATTCAACCGAGGAGGATCCTCAGTCGAACAGCAGGCTCGGCAAGGACGGGAGACGCCGGCCGCTCAGCGCCGTGGACGGCCGGCGCCGCGCCGCCGATGTGATAGCCGCCCGTCCGGGTGCGACGCTCAGGGAGATCGCCAAGGACGCCGAGGTGTCCCTGGGAACCGCGCACGACGTCAGAGAGCGGATGCGCCGGGGAGAGGATCCGGTCGCGCTCAAGGGCCGGGGCGGAGCCCATGTCGGCGACGGAGTCAACCGGCCGGTCAACGGCCTGGGAACGGACGGCTGCGGAGAGGACGGGTCCGATCCCGCGGTGCTCGGGCTTGAGGCGGCGGCTCTCGCGGAAGCGCGGCGGAACGAGGACCGGAAGGCGCTGGCGCGGCTGCGGTCGTTGCAGAAGGATCCGTCACTGCGGTTCACGGACGCGGGCAGGGAGTTGCTTCGCTGGCTGCACGTGCAAGGGCATGCCGAGGACCGCCGCTCGGACATGATCGAGGCCGTGCCGCCGCATCTCACGCTCATCGTCGCGGATCTGGCCATGTACTGCGCCGAGACCTGGCGCGACTTCGCGAAGGAGCTTCAGGAACGTGGACGCGACCTAGCCCGGTGATCAACCGGGGATTTCCGATGCCGGGCTGGGAGGTCGCGGTGTGTCCGGTGTTCTCGTACGGCGTGAATTCGGTCCGGGGTTACCCACCGTCCATCGGCGCCGGGCCGCGACACGCGGAATTAGCTATTGATATCGATGAAATTCATGAATGAGGGCGATGGGCGCAATATTTGACCCATTATCGCCTGCCTTCTAATCTGCGGAATGGTTGCAACCGCTCACCTTCTATAGGGAAAGGAAATGGTATGAGCCATTCCGATGACCCCCGCGACAGTTGTGGCGGGGCACGGCGCTGCGGAGGAAACCTGCTGGTTTCCACTGCGGCTCCGGCGAAGAAGGAGTCCTCGATTACGCGTAATCTGCGTGCGGTAACGGAGATCGTGGCGAGTGTTCGCTCGTCGATCGCCCTCCGTAGAGGCCGGTAACCGGGAATAATGCCTATTCCCAACGAGGGGGGCCACCGCGGTGGCTCCCCTCGCCCCATACAGGCGCGCGCGGTACGGACGGACACGGCGCAGCGGGATATGGCGCAAGCGCGAACTCCACTGGCGCAGAGGCCGGTTTTCATCGCCGACCGTACCGGCGAGACCGCGAACGACCCGCTGTCGCTGATCGACGGCACTCCGCGGTTTTCCCTGGAGAAGATCGCGATCAATCTGGAGAACCCGTTTCTGGAAGCGGAGTTTCCACCGGCCTGCCCGTGGGAGGGGGTTTCCCGGCTGGAGGAGCCGGTCTCCGGTCACCGGCCCGGCTCTTCCTCGGTGTCCGACCTGCGGGACGCTTTCCGGGACGCGGTGAAGGCGTGCATCGGAGAGGCCGACGTGGTCGCCGTGATGTACTCCGGGGGCCTGGACTCCACCAGCGTCCTGGTCACCGCCGCCGAGATCTGCAGGGCGGAGGGCCGCCGGCTACTGGCGATCGTGTGGAATCTGGACGATCAGTACGGCGTGCCGACGGGACAGCTGGCACACCGGCAGCTCAAAGCCATGGAAGTGCCCTGCGAGCTGAAGGTCATGCCGGTGGACTGGCGTTCGTTGCCGGAACCCGGCTGGAGTCCGGCGGGTATCCGGATCGACTACTACACCCGGCTGCACCGGGCCATGGTCGACCTCGTCGCCGCCGAGGGCGCCGAGGTGCTGTTGACCGGCGTGGGCGGAGACGAGGTGCTCGCCGCCTGGCAGTTCATGACTCCCGACCTCGTCGCGGCTCGCCGGTGGCGCGACCTGCGCGGTTACCAGCTGGGCTTCGTCAAGGGCGACACCGTCGTCGAGCTCATGGCCGAGGTGGTCAGCGGTGGAGCCCGGGCGCTTCCCCCGGAGCGGTCCTTCGACCTCTACGCGGCGTTCGCCTTCGGTCGTCAGCTCCGTCCTCTGCCGAGTCCCGTGGTCACCGATCGGTTCCGGCCCGTGGTGGAGGCGGCCGCGCGCCGGTGGCGGCGGGCCCGGTTCGAGCGGTTCGCCGCGGACCGGCAGACCTGGTCCCAGGCCTCGCTGTGGGACTCGATCTACCCGCTGGCCTACGCGGCGCACCCGGCCGGTGTGCCGATCTACGAGGCGTCACCCTTTCTGGAGCCGTCGTTCATCCGGTACGCCCTCGGCCTGCCGATCGCCGATCGCTTCCGTTACTCGAAGGCTCCGCCGTACCACTGGTACAAGCCACTGCACTTCCGGCTCCTTCCGGAGTCCTACCTGGCCGTCGCGCCCACGTACAAGCAGAGCTACTCGCACATCTTCCGCGAGTACGAGCTCGACATGCTGCCCGACGACGGCCTGGTCAGCGTCGACCTCGGCCTGGTCCGGCCACTGGACAAGCGCGATCTGGACCGGATCCACCCCAGGCTGCCGGCCGCCCTGCGCAATGTGGAGCAGTGGATCCGCGGCGCGCTGGCCTTCGGCGCGGAACCATGCTGAGCGGGCCCTCGGCGGCGGAACTCTACGCCGACTGCGACGTGGCGGGCATCGGGCTCGCCCCGGACGGCAGCAGGGTCGGCGTGGTGACCAACCACGCGTACGGGGGGCGGCTCACGGTACTCGACTGGCGGCGCCGCGTCCGGACCACCGTCGCGACCCTCTCCGGGGGAATCAGCGCCCACGCGTGGTGCCCGGACAACAGCACGATCTTCCTCACCGGCAGCCCCGACCCCGGCGGAGCGGAACGGCTCCTGATGGCCGAGCTCGGAGCCGGGCCTCTCACGCCGGTGGCACTCGACGGCGAGCCCACCCTGATGGACCCGGATCTGCACCGGGCGCGGGGAGTGGTGGTCCGCACCGGCGGCGGACTGCACCGGGTCGTCCCCGGCGACGGCCGGGGGCCGGTCGTCATCCCGATCGACGTGCCACCGGAGGTGGACCGCTGCCTGTTCGACCGCCGGGACGAGCCTCGCTGCGGGATCCGCTGGGATCCGGACGGGACCCTCGTGGTGTTCAGCCGCGATCACGCGACCGGCCGGTGGCCGGAGGTGCGCAGGTTCGCTCCGCCCGACTCGCTGCTCACCCATCCCGGTGACGTCACGGCGGACGGCGCCGGGCTCTTCCTGCACGGTCCGCTCGGGGCCAAGCACCTGCGCCTCGCCATACTGGATCTCGGCACCGGCACGCTCCGCATCGTGGCCGAGCAGCCGGGCAGAGACGCCGACGCGGTCCTGCTGCACCCCGTCGATCAGCACCCGATGGCCATCCGGACGGTCGGCGTGCGCCGCGGGCATCTGCCGCTCACCGCGAGCGCCGCCGCGGACCTGCACCGGCTCGGCACCCTGTACCCGGCCGACTACCGGGTCATCGCGACTTCCGCCGACGGCGAGACATGGCTCGTCCGGTACGACGCCGACCGGATGCCGCCCCGCTATGTCGTGTGGGATCGGCGGAACCGGAGCGCGCATCCCGTCCCACGGCACCGGCGGACCGTCGCCGCCCGGCGGCTCGCCCGCACCCGGCCGTACCGGATCGAGGCCTCCGACGGGCTGCCGCTGGAGGGATACCTGACCCTGCCGAAGCGTGGGCCGGGACCGGCTGTGGTCCTGCCCCACGGCGGGCCGTGGGCCAGGGACGACTGGGAGTACAACCCCGATGTGCAGTGGCTGGCGAGCCGCGGGTACGCGTGCCTCCAGCTCAACTTCCGCGGCTCGGAAGGGTACGGCGTCGATCACATGAACGCCGCGGACCGGGATTGGGGCGGGCGCATGCAGTCCGACCTGACCGACGCCGTGCGCTGGGCGGTGGCCGCCGGGTATGCCGATCCGGCACGACTGGCGATCATGGGGACCTCCTACGGCGGCTACGCGGCCCTGGCGGCGGCCACCATGGGACCGAAGGTGTTCGCGGCGTCGGTGGCGGTCTGCGCCGCGAGCGACCTCGTCGCGCTGACCGAGCCGTTCACCCGCGAACGGTCGTACCTGCACGCGCTCTTCCTGCACCGGCTGGGCCATCCGGACCGGGACCGGGACCTGCTGGCCGCGCGATCGCCGCTCACCCACGCCGCCGCCTGCCACACTCCCGTGCTGCTCGTGCACGGCGCGCGGGACCGCCTGATGCCCGTGACCCAGGCCGAGCGGATGGCGGCCGCACTGCGCGAGTCCGGCAGCCCGTGCCGCCTCGCCGTCTTCCCCGACGAGGGACACGGCATCCGCAGGCCCGCGAACCGGGTGATCCTCGCGCGGCTGGTGGACCGCTTTCTGCGCAGTCGATTCCGAAGGCAGTGAGGTGTGACCATGTTCCGCTACAGCCGGCCGGGGCCCGGCCAGGACCCGTTCGACGCCCGACTCCGTTCCCGGGACGCGGCGAACGAACTCGGTGGGGAGTTCTCGGTGAACAACCTGGCGGTCTACTTCGGACTGCCCGGCCTCACCCGCGACCTGTACCCGATCCCGCCGTGGGCCGGCGCCGAGCGGGTACGGCCGGCGCCGCCCCGACCTGACGGCACCTCCGATCCGGAGGAGTTCACCGACCGGTTCCGCGCGGCGGTGGCCGACGCGATGGGCGACCACGACCACGTGGCGATCGCCGGGTCGGGCGGCATGGACTCGGCCGCTTTGATCGACACGGCGGCGCGGCTGTGCCGGCGGGACGGCCGGCGGCTGATCGTCGTCGTGCTCGACATCGCCGACGACACGGGACGGCGCACTCGAAGCCTGGTGGCCAGGCAGCTTGAGTTCCTGCGGGCCGACGCCGAGCTGGTGGCGGTATCCGCGCAGGCCTCGATGTGGCCGGAACCGCCCTGGGGTCCCGCCGGGCCGCGCTTCGACGCGTGGCCGCGACTGCACGCCGGCCTGGTCCAGGCCGCCGCCGACCGGGGCGCGACCGTGCTCCTGCAGGGGAACGGGGCCGATCAGCTCCTGCAGGTACCGCTCTACCTGGCTGCCGAGTTCGCCCGGCGGCGCGAGTGGCGGGCGGGCGCGAGCTACCGCGCGGACACGGCGGACGGCGGCGGGATCAACCGGCTGCTGGCAGCCACCGGGCGGATCGGTGGCGCGGCCCGCGCCCAGCTCTACTGGGCCACGGCGTGGCCGGGGTTCACCACCGACCGCGGCGCCCCGGTGCTGACCGACCAGGCGGCGATCCCCGTACGCGAATGGATGTCCGCTTTTCAGGAGGAGTCCCTGCGGGTGACCGTCGCCGCCCGCGCCACCTGGGCCGAGGCGACCCTGATGCACCGGCTGTTCCCTTACGACCTGCTCGCCGACGCGGGGGACATCCCCGAGATCATGCCGTTCCTGGATCCGACGTTCGCGCGGTACTCCTACCATCTCCCGCTCACCGCCCGGTTCGCCCCGGAGCAGCCGAACGCGTACATGCGGGGGAAGGGGCTGGTCGCCCGGCTGCTCCCCGCCGGGTTCGAGACCGTGCTGGCCGGGCGGCGGCAGCGCTGCTACAAGGCCTACCGGCGTTACTGGCAGGCTGTGGTCCGGGAACCGGACCACAGCCTCGAGCTGGGACTCATCCGGCCGGACTGGCGTCGGCACTGCCGGGACGCCTTCGACATCGCGATGACCATGAGTTGCGAGACCTGGATCAGGGGCGCGCTGGACCGGGGAGCCGTCCCGGCGGGCCGATCCGCCGTGCTCCAGGCGGGATCGACGCCATGACCGGCGTCGGTCATTGGATCCATGTGCCGCCACCGGGAGACCTCTACTCGTCGGCCGGGGGGAGTTCGATGCCGACCGTCGTGGCCGAGCTGGCGCGTCAGCACGCGGCGCGGGGCGGGCATACCTCGGTCGTCGTGGAGGACGGGCTCCCGCACCAGCCGCGCGGGGCCACGCTGCTGCGTTATCCGAGCGGTCCGGTGGCGGTGACCCGGCTTCAGCTCTACCGCGACGCCGCGTCCGCCCTGGCGGGCCGAGGGCGCGCACACGCCGAGGCCGCGCTGGAGCCTGTGATCCGCGCCGTTCCGCCTGACTTCGACGGGCCCGTGCTGCTGCACAACGCCCTGGCGGCGGTCGCCGGATTCGTACGGCTGCGCCCCCGGGCCAGGCTCTGCCTCTATCTGCACAACGACCTGTTCAGGACGTTTGGCCGCCGGGAGCGCGCCCGGGTGATCGAGCGGTGCGCGTTGGTGGTCTGCGTGAGCACGTTCGTCGCCGACAGACTTACCCGAGGTATCCGGGTGCCCGATGGGAAGGTTCTCGTCCTGCCCAACGGGGCCGATCCGGGGCAGTTCTTCCCCGGCGAGCGGAGCCACGACGGCCCGCCGGTGATTCTCTTCGTCGGCCGTACGGTCCGGGACAAGGGGGCACATCTGCTGGTGCGTGCCTGCCGCCGGCTGGTCGCCGACGGATACGACCTGCGACTGCGGATCGTGGGCAGTGCCGGTCTATCCGGTGAGGGCGGGCTCAGCGGCTACGAGCGGCGGTTGCGCCGGTCGGCGGCGCCCCTCGCGGACCGGGTGGAGTTCGTCCCGTTCGCCGACCGGCTGGCCATCGGCGCGGCCTATCGGTCGGCCGACGTGTTCTGTGCCCCCTCGACCTGCCAGGACGCCTGCCCTCTGGTGCTGTCCGAGGCGCTGGCCTCCGGGCTGGCCTGCGTGGTGTCCCGGCGCGGCGGGATGCCGGAACAGGCCGGTGACGGCGTCGCCCGGCTGTTCCGGCCACGCAGGCCGGGTGACCTGCGGCGGGCACTGGAGCCGTTGGTACGCGACGCAGGGACGCGCGCCCGTTACCGGCGGCAGGCCGCCGCACGCGGGGCGGAGCTGAGCTGGTCCAGCCGGTACGACCTGCTGTGTGCTCGGTTGACGGATCGCTTCGCGCTCTCCCATCCATGATCAGAAGGAGGCAGGATGCCGGTAAGGATCAGAGCCGCCGCACGCCGATCCGCGCTGCACCGGGTCGATGTACGCGGAGACCGGCTGACGGAAGCCGTCACCGCGCTCGACAGGGACGGCGCCGTGGTGCTCACCGGCACCGGCTTGGCCGAATCGGCCGGCGTGACCGCGGCGCAGATGCTCGGCGAGCTCGATCTGCTGTTGCCGCACCTCGATGAGCTCACCGTCTACGCGCACGGCCATCTCCGGCAGTATCCGCACACCGGGACGGACAGCCGGGTGCTCGACGTGCTGGGTAACCGCGCCCTGCTCGATCTGTCCCGGGAGGTGCTCGGGCCGGACCGCTACATGGCCAACTACATGGGGCACACCGTCCTGCCCGGCTCCGGCACGCAGCCGGCGCACGCGGATTGGGGGCCGCTGTGGCCCGGGCACCCCGGCTACCATCCGCCGTTTCTGCTCGCCTACAACCTGGCTCTGGTGCCGACCGACGAGACCAACGGCAGCATCCGGCTCTGGCCCGGCTCACACCGCGTCGTCGACGAATTCACTCCGGGCGCGCTGACCGTCCGGGCCGAGGCGCTGGCCCGCGTCGCGCCACCGCTCCAGGTCCCCATGGACGCGGGTGACCTGCTCGTCCGGGATGTGCGGACCTGGCACTGCGGGACGCACAACGCCTCCGCCGTACCGCGGCCGATCGTCTTCGGCCTGATCGCGGCGGGCTGGTACCGATACCAGTCGACCCGGCCGCTGACGATCTCCGCGGAACTGGCCGACCGGGTCGGCGCGCTCGGCGTCGAGGTGATGTGCGACTTCACGGACGACGAATTCGACCCGGTGCGCTGGTCGGTCGGCTGATCGGTCCCGCCGCTACCCCGGGCGGCGGCCGTTGGTGCGGTAAAGATCCGCGTAGACGCCGCCGCCCGCGATCAGGTCGTCGTGCCGGCCCGATTCCACCACCCTGCCGTGCTCCATCACATACGCCCGGTCGCACATGCTCACGGCGGACAGCCGGTGCGAGATGAGCAGCACCGCCTTGTCGCGGCAGCGCCGCCGGATCGTGTCGATGACCTCTCGCTCGGAAAGCGGGTCGAGTGCGGAGGTCGGTTCGTCCAGGATCAGCAACGGCGAGTCCCGATACAGTGCGCGGGCCAGCGCCACCCGCTGCCACTGCCCGCCGGACAGATCCACCCCGTTCGAGTACTCCTTGGACAGCATCGTGTCATAGCCGTCGGGGAGAGCGTGCAGGAAACCGTCGGCCCCGGCTGCCGCCGCGGCCTCCCGGACGGTCATGGCGGGGGTCGGCCGGTCCGGGGCGCCCAGCTCGATGTTGTGCCTGGCCGAGAACGCGTACTGCACATAGTCCTGGAAGATCACCGCGATTCTGTCCCGCAGCGCTTCGGAGCCCTCGGCGGAGAAGTCCCGGCTGTCCCAGAGGATCTGACCGGAAGAGGGCGGATAGAACCCGCACAGCAGCTTGACCAGGGTCGTCTTGCCTGCCCCGCTCAGCCCGACCAGGGCGACCACGCTGCCGCGTGTCAGACGGAGATCGACGCCGTGCAGCGTGTCCCGCGTGGCGCCGGGGTAGCGGAAGTACACGCCGCGCATCTCGACGGTCTCGACCCGGAGGGAGGCCGGGCCGGCCGGCTCACCCCGGGCGGGCGCGTCCGGATCGAATCGGAGGAACGCCTCGTAGTCGCTGACGAACAGGCCGACCTCGCGAAGCTGCCCGGCGCTCCAGCTCAGCACTTGGAGGTTGGTTCCCGCCTCCCACAGCACGAGGACCGCCGCCGCCGCGCTGGCGACGGTCAACCGGCCGCTGACGACCCCGAAGACGATCAGCAAGGCGGCGGCGAAGGTGATCGACCCGGCACTGAACGCCGCCAGGAAAGCGGCCAGGATCCTGGTCCTGACCAGCCGGGACAGCTCGGTGATGCGCTCGTCCCAGAGTCCTCTGAGCAGCCCGCGCAGATGTCCCCCCGACCCGTTGACCCGGATCTCCTTGGCCGCCGCGCGGTCGGCGAGCAGGGTGGTGAGGTACTTCCGGCGGCGGTCGCCCTCGGTGAGCGACTGCTGCAACTCGTAGTAGCCCTTGCCGCTGCGCAGGCTGGTGATCAGCGCGGGGATGTAGGCGATCACGACGATGACCGCGAGCAGCGGGTCGATCACGATCAGGACGGCGAGGAGCGAGATCAGCCCGACCAGACCGTCCAGCAGGGCCTCGACGCCCTGCACCACGGCTTGGGTCTTGGTCTGCGTACCCTGCTGGGCGCGCTCCAAGAGCTGGTAGAAGCCGGGCCGATCAAACCATCCGTACCGGACGTTGGCGCTGACGTCGAAGATCTTCTCCTGGGTGTGCCGGGTCAGTGCCCCCTCGATCAGCCGCATCACATGCGGCCGGATCCCGATCGCGAACTCGATCAGCACGATGAGCAGGCCCAGGCCGGCCAGCAGGGGCAGCAGGTCGCCGAAGGTGCGGGTGGCCGGATCGATCAGACGGTCGATCATCCACTTGGCCAGCAGCACCCGCAGCCCGGCCCCCACCCCGGTGATCAGCAGCAGTACCCCGGTGATCAGTACGTAGGGGCGGGCGCAGGTCCAGAGCAGGGCCATCGACCGGGTGTAGACCCGGATCGAGCCGATCCGCGGTCCGTTCTCCCCTGTCGGAGGGTCTTGAGCCGGATCCCGTCCGCCGGGTACCGGCGAGCCGGGACGGCGTGTCGTCCGGTGGCGTCCACGGCCGCGTCGCTGCCGAAACGCCCGGCCGCCTATCTGCCCACCGCCCGCAGCCAACGCTCCACCCCCCGAAGCGCCGAGGCCAGCCTGGTTCCGCCGGGCACCGGCAACAGCGAGGGGTCCACCAGACCGGACGCCTCCACCAGCACCAGCTCTCCGGCGCGTACCGGCTCGGGCGGATCCGGCGGAGGAGCCGCGGGGAGCCGGTCAC
This sequence comes from Rhizohabitans arisaemae, assembly GCF_025996515.1. Taxonomy (GTDB): domain Bacteria; phylum Actinomycetota; class Actinomycetes; order Streptosporangiales; family Streptosporangiaceae; genus Rhizohabitans; species Rhizohabitans arisaemae. The sequence continues at coordinate 202,318 of NZ_BLRH01000009.1, read as the reverse complement.
GCAGCTCAGGGGGCATGAGCAGGGCGACGGCCGCGTGGGTCCGCCGGTACGGCGTGGCCGCCCGGCGGTCGTACAGCCCGGCCGAGCCGAGCAGAGCGCCCGCCAGGTCCGGATCCAGCAGCGGCACCGCGACAGGTGGCAGCTCAGCGCCGTCCCCGTCGTACCAGGGCTGACGGCCGATGAGGCGGAGGTCCGCCGCCGTCACCTCCAGGTTCCGGTTCCAGCCGCGCCGGTTCAGTCGGGCGAGGCCGGCGAACCAGGCCGCGGAGCACGCGGAGACCGCCTGCCGGTAGGGCGCACCCACCGGTCCTGTGTCCGTTCGCCGGGCGCGCAGGATCGACCTCCTGGCGAAGGGGAGCATGCGGAACGCCAGCCCGCCGGGCGTCGGGCGCAGGTAGGGCGGGCAGGCGTAGGCGTCGTCCGCGCCGCCCGAGGTCAGGAGCACCCCGGCGGCCCAGTCACGCGCGGCCGTCAGCGCGGCCCCCAGTGCCCCTTCCCAGGGGGCGATGGCCGGCAGCGCCGGACGCCATGCGGTGTCGGCGGTCTGGACGTGGGGCTCGAGTATCCGGATGTCGGCGCGCGGGGCGAGCGCGGCCAGCAACGGCGTCGCCGCGATGGCCAGGCTGGTGCCCTCCGGAGGTCCCAGCCCTTCGGGCACCAGCACGAGCAGTTCACGGGCGTCGTCGCGGCAGGCCGAGGCGGTGTGATGCAGCAGGACCACGTCGGCAGGGGTCCCGGTGTACAGGACGGAGGCCCGTTCGTGGTTCCCGAGCGCGTGGCGGATCCGCGCGGCGGCCTCGGCCGGTTCGGGGCGGACGGCGGCCCGTGTCCGCTCGGTCGAGGGCCGCCGTATCCGCACCCCCGACCACGGGGATTCCACCGCCGTGCCCGTGGTCAGGGCGGGCGCGGACAGCAGCAGCGCCAGCCGGGCGAGGGAGTAATCGGCCCCGAAGGTCTCGGAGAGGCCGACCACGTGCCGGACCCGGTCACCCGTCTCGTGGTCGAATGCGAACGCCGACTCGAATGCAGTGGCGCCCTGCTTATGCATGTGTTTATGCATGGCACTCCCCGTGGCGACCGAAATCGAACGTATCGCAATTATGCCTGATCAGTGGAAAATGGACCCCGGCGAATTGTCTCGACCGTTGATGTCGTTCCGTGATCTGATACGGCGAAGGTCGGATACTTCGATGATCGACGTTGGGAGATGCGTATGCGAATGAAGACCTTTCACGGTGTGCCGGAATCCGATGACGGACGGATCCAAGGACGTTCGACCGATATCGCGATCCTGGGTGCGCCGATAGATCTGGGCGCCGCCGACCGTCCTGGCGCGCGTTTCGGTCCGGATGCCATTAGGAACGCACCGTATCTGTCCGGCGAGATATTTCACATTCCGCTGGAGACCCAGGTCTTCGCACACACGGCGGTGGTCGACGTCGGCGACTGCGACGTTTCGATCGCATCGCACGTCCAATCGATCGACAACCTGCGGAAGAAGGCGCGGGAGGTCGTCTCCAACACCGGCTGCCTGGTCACGCTGGGCGGGGACAACTCGGTCGTGCTGCCGGTGATGGAGGCGGTGGCCGAGCGCCACGGACCGGTCGCGTTCGTGCACTTCGACGCGCACACCGACACGTGGGGTGAGCGGACTCCCAAACTGACTCATGCGACCGTGGTGCGCCGGGCCGTCGAGCAGGGCCTGATCCGGCGCGGGCACCAGATCGGCATTCGGGGCTACGGCCCGTTCGGCGAGGTGCTGCGGTGGGGCGAGGAGAACGGGCTGACCGTCTGGTCGATGGATACCATCGAGGAACTCGGCTTCAACGAGGTGATCCAGAGCGTCCTGATGCAGGTCACAGGACCGGTTTACCTCTCGATCGACATCGACGCGCTCGACCCGGCCTACGCGCCGGGAACCGGCACCCCCGAACCCGGCGGGCTGACCAGCCGCGAACTGCTCAGCGCGGTACGGATCCTGGCCCGCAATCTCGACGTGGTGGGGTTCGACGTGGTCGAGGTCTCCCCGCCGTACGACCAATCGGAGATCACCGCGATAGTGGCCAACCGCTGCGTCATGGAACTGCTCTCCGCCAAAACACATCGGGCACGTAACGAGAGGTAGGCCTTTCGACAATGCCAGTCGTGAGTTTCGAAGTCCCCGTCATCGACAATCCGGGCCGCGAGGATTTCATGCGGATCGTCCGTGCGGGACAGCCGGTCATCGTTCGCGGGGCCACGGAGAAGTGGCCGGCGCTCGGCGAATGGTCGCCGGCGTATATCAGGGAGAAGTCCGGCCACCGGGTCGTGCCGATCGAGTTCTACCCCGGCGGCAGCTGGTACGGGCAGTGGACGACGGTGTCCATGCGGCTCGACCGGTATATCGACATCCTGGAATCCGAGGGGGCACCGGAGATGTGCTACCTCGCGCAGGCGAAGGTGGACGAGTACCTGCCGGAATTGGTGGACGACGTGCCGGTTCCCGCTGTTCTCGACGGTCAGGACGGGATCGGTGCCGGTGCTTTCCTGGGCAGGGACAGTATCACCGCGTTGCACTACCACAGCCGGGACGAGGCTCTGCTCTGCCAGATCAGCGGGCGAAAGAAGGTGGTGCTCTACGCCCCGGAGGACTATCGGAACCTGCGTTACGCGCACCCGTTCTCCTACCGGTTCAACTTCAGTGACATGGATCTCTCCGGTGAGCCGGAGACGCGGTACGCCCGGCTTCGCCGCGCCCGGCCGTACGAGTGCGTCCTGGAGCAGGGCGACGCCCTGTTCATCCCGCTGTTCTGGAGTCACGTCACGGAGAATCAGGGACTCAGCGCGTCGGTGACCTTTTTCTGGCGTTCGGTGGACAACACCTGGACACCGCTCTCACTGGCCCTGCGATCCCGGCTCGGCTTCTGGTTCCGCTCGCAGGTCAGCGGCAGGGTGGTCGGCGGGATTCAGAAGCTCTTCGGCTATCCCGCCGTGTAGCCGTCTCAGCGCCAGCCGTCGACGCAGGCGATCCAGCCGCCTCGGCCGTCCGGATGAGAGTCCGTGTGGTGCATGCCGCGCCGGTTCCAGCCGAGGTCGTCGCCGTCCCGGCCACGCTCGAGAACCACCCCCAGGGGGCGCTCCCGGTAGGACTCGCCGGTCAGCTCCTCGATCAAGAACGCGCGGAGCCGCAGGCCGTACCCGCCCTCGCAGTCCTGGGCGAACCGCACCGGGCGGCCGTTCCACAGCACCACCCGGCCGCCGGGCCGCGCCGCGCGCCGGTCGCCGGCCACCACCGGGCTGGCCGGATGCTCGCGCCAGCCGTGCTCCAGGGACTCGCTGAAGAAGAGGCGGAGCGTGTCGTAGCCCTGTTCGGGATCGGTCTCGACGAGCAGCCACCAGAGCCCGTCGTACCGGAACAGGGACGGATCCAGCAGGACGCCGCCGGTGAGCAGGGTCGCCACGCACTCCCAGAGCCACGGGAAACCGGTCGCGCGGTAGAGGCGAACCGAGCGGGTCGCATAGCTCTCCGGGATCATGTAGTACATGCCCTCCCACGCGAAGACCTGGGGATAGGACAGGTGGAACGGCTCCTCCAGCACGATCCGCCGGTATGACCAGTTTCGTGCGTCAGGGCTCGACGCCACACCGATCTCGCCCCGGCCCCGGCTGCGCACGTAGACCTCGAAGAACATCCACCATTCGCCGTCCGCCCGGATCATGAACGGGTCGGCGACGAAGTCGGCGTCTCGATCGGTGACGTCGCGGCGCGTCAGCACCGGTCCGGCCTCCACCGGTCTCAGCTCATGCGGCGCGGGACCCGCGTACATGCCGATCGACCACTTCTGATCGATGGGGGAGATCAGCTCGATCAGTTCACGGCCGAGTCCGCGGGCGAACCGGCGCAGTCGGCCCGGCGGCACGTCAGCCCCTCCCTCGGCCGGCGTCCCGGGCTTCCTGGGCGAGCACAAGGTCCTGCCAGATCCAGGTCGGCTCGAACCCGGGCGGTTGCGGGCGCCCACCGGGTTCGGCACGGACGAGCTCCCGGAGCAGGGTGACCGCGTCCCGGCGCTTCTGGTCGACGCGCCCACCCGGCAGCCACGCCTCCAGCGCCGCCAGCTCGTACGGCGGCAGGCCGATCTCCCGTGCCGTGCCGATGATCGGCGGGTATGTCCTGTCCGGATAGTGCATCGCCTTGGCCAGGCCGATCAGATCGGCGGCGGTCGTCCGGCCGATCACCTCCGCGGCGACGGCGGCGCGCAATGTCGCCCGGATGTTGACCAGGGGCTCCGACGCCGCGGCGTACCCGCTCTCCGCCGGGGCGTGGAAGAGCGCCACCTCGTCGTCGTCCTCGATCTCCCCGTCCCGGTACCACCGGTAGATCTCACCCACACCGACCATGCCGTGCACGTCGAGCTCGGCGGCGCGCAAGGCCCCCATGCTGGAGGATCCGTACACCGCCACCCCGCAGGACATGGCCCACAGGATCTCCTTGTGCCACACCGCGGGCACTCGTTCGTAGTATCCGTCGATGATCCCGATCTTTCGCGTGCCGTCGCGAACCGCGCGGAAGACGCTCCCCATCCTGGCCGGCGGCCGGTAATCGGCGACGAGCAGTTCGCGCGCCTCCTCCAGTGGCAACGTGGGGCCGACGAAGACCACGACGTCGCCGTTCACTCCTCCCATGGGCGCCACTCCAGACCGGGTACCACGACCTTGACCACCGGCAGGCCGTACGCGGGGTCGGTCAGATCCACGACGGCGGCCTGGCGGTGTCCGTGGCCGGCCAGCACGCCGAGCAGCCATGCCAGGTCCTCGTTCGCGGTGCCGTGGTCGGCGTCCCGCAGGTCGTGGAAGCTCCGGGTCGCGGACACCGTGACCTCGGCGGCGACGCGATCCCGTGCGGAACCGTCGAAGTACAGCTCGTAGCGCTCGTCGAAGATGTCGTCGCGGGATCCGGCGATGACGGCCGCCCGCGCTTGCGCGGTCTCCGTGATCGCACGCAGCAACGCGATCCGCCTGAGCGGGTGCGTACCGGACCCCTGGGTCTGCGGCAGAGGCCGGTACCACGGCGAATCCACCTCCACCGCGACGCAGGAGTAGGTCGGCACACCGAGCTCGGAGGTCATGTCCCAGATGATCAGTTCGATGCCGGCCTGTTCGAAGAGGCCGATCAGCCGGTGGCACTCCGGGTCGTCGACGGTCGCCGGATCGACCCTCCTGGCGGCGGACGCCTCCGGGGCGAGCCGGTCGAAACGGACGATCGAATCGCGTTCGATCACCTCGCACAGGGCGTGCACCACCGCCTCCGCCATCGTGTTCCCCGACGCCAGGCCGTTGGATCCGTTCTGGAAGGAGTGCTCGCCGTACGCCGTCGGCAACCTCCAGTCACAGTGCACAGACTCGTACGGCACCCAGACGGGCTCCTCCTCCAGCATCTCCAGTCCGCGGACCCATCGCAGCAGCCGGTCCGGTGCGAACTCGTGGCACGGGCACTTCACCATCCCGGCGACGTCCGCCGGTCGCTCACCGGAGCCCGCCAGCCGCTCCGCGGTGTCGTACCGTACCGGCAGCCGGTGCCGCTCCGCGTGCCACAGCTCGATCGCCTCCATCACGGCGGAGGCGCGGGCCGCGGGCCGGGTGGTGCCCTTGCCCTGGGAGACGGCGAGATTGCGTGAGTCCGGGCGGAAGGCGCAGTAGACCGGTATTCCGATGCGGTCCAGCCCGCCGACACCCCCGACCCGGGTCACCCCCGCGGCGCGGGCGATCGGCGCCACCCGGGCCAGTGTCTCCTCCGGGGACACGCTCCTGTCGGTCCCGTCGCGAAAGGCCTTGGGTGAAGGACGGTGCAAGGACGTGCGAATGCCGTTCAGGTTCATGTGACCCCCGGGCAGTGGCTTGAATGTCCGGGGACAATAATGCAGGATTGCGTTCCGTCGCGAAACTCCGAATTGATCGCATAATCGGGGAGGGCGGTTTGACCTCAGTCACCGGAGGGCTCACCCTTGAACAGCGCTCAGCCTTGGAGGATCTGGGCTTTGTTAAATTAACGAATATCGCCGATCACTCAATGCTGGACGCTATGCGAGACACCTATGACCGGGCCTGGGATGAAGGTGAGAGCGGAATTACCGAGCGGCTGCATCTGCTGAGGTATGCCGCGTTCCGGGAATTCATCGACAGTGCGTCGGCGCTGGCGGCCCCCCGTTCGGTGTACGGTGCGCACCTGCAGCTGCTGGATTACTGGCTCACCTATCAGCCGGGGGCGTCGCGCTGGCGGACCCCGAAGTACACCGTACCGACAGAGCGCGACTGGCATCGGGACGTGAGCTTCGTGGGTGCCGATCCGGCCCGCCCGCTCACCCTGAACATGCTGCTCTTCCTGGATGACACCAAGGATCGGTCCGGCCCGACCGTCGTCCTGCCGGGCAGCCACCGCAGCAGATACGCAGCGGTGTCCGAGCATTCCACCGAGCCGCATCCGGACGAGGTCGCCATCCCCCTCGAGTACGGCGAGGCATTGCTGTTCAACAGCCATCTGGTGCATTCCCGGGGCCGTAACCGGTCCAACCGGCCGCGCAGGGGAGTCGCGCTGCTGTGGGGATTCTGGTTCATCAAGCCGACGGGTGCCGAACTGCCGATCTGTCCCGAGGCCGTGACCGACGCCTCGGAGGATCGACTCCGGCTACTCGGGCTCAGCCAGCCCACGGTCGATCTTTATCTGTTCGAGGGGTTCTAAGGAATAACTTTCACAAGGGGGCACGCGTGCAATTCGGGTTGTTCTTCTTTGCCGCGACCGGTTCCACCTCGGCGGCTGCGGGCTACGATCTGCTTCTTTCGTGTGCCCGGTTCGCCGATGAGAATGACTTCACCGCCGTATGGACGCCGGAACGGCATTTCCACGGGTTCGGCGGGCTCTATCCGAACCCCTCGGTACTCGGTGCGGCGCTCGCCGTGCGCACCCGGAGGGTGGCCATCCGCGCGGGCAGCGTGGTGATGCCGCTGCACCACCCCATCCGGGTGGCCGAGGAATGGTCGGTCGTGGACAATCTGTCCGGGGGCCGGGTGGGAGTCTCGTTCGCCTCCGGCTGGCAGCGTGGGGATTTCACGCTTGCCAGGCAGCCCTACTCGGAGCGGCATCAGGTGTTCTGGGAGGGGGTCGAAGCCGTCCGGGCCCTGTGGCGTGGGGAGCCCGTCGCGTTCGTGGACGCGGAGGGCGAGGAGTCGCTGCCGAAGGTCTTCCCGCCGCCGATCCAACGGGAGCTGCCCACCTGGATCACCACGGCGGGTTCGGCCGAGACGGCGGTCTCCGCGGGCAAGGCCGGTGCCAACCTGCTTACCCATCTGCTCGGCCAGAGCATCGACGAGCTGCGGGACACCGTCGCCGCCTACCGTGGCGCGCGCTCCTCCGGCGTGGGACCCGGTCACGTGACGCTGATGCTGCACACGTTCGTGCACGAGGGGGAAGGCGAGGCCGAGCGGCTTGCGACCGAGCCGCTCAAGGGGTATCTCCGCAGCTCGTTCGGGCTCTCCGCGGCCTCGCTCGCGCGGCTCGGGGTGGACGTGCCCACCGGCGAGCTGTCCCCGGACGACTGGGACGTGCTGCTGGGTTTCGCCGCCCGGCGATACATGGCGTCGGACTCGCTGATCGGCACCCCCGCACGCTGCCGGGAGCTGGTGGAGCGACTCGCCGCCGTCGGCGTGGATGAGATCGCCTGCCTGGTCGACTTCGGTCTCGAAGACGCGGACGTCCTGGCCGGGCTGGGCACGCTGGCGCGGTGCCTGACATGACCGTGCCCCGATCGTTCGAGGTCACCGTCCTGCGGCAGCTGCGCCGGGCGGCCCGCCACCGGCCTGACGCGATCGCCACCGTCGTCGACCGTGGCGGCACCCTCACCTTCGGCGACCTCGACCGGAGGTCGGGACTGGCCGCCTCCGCGCTGCGCGCCCGCGGCCTGGGCCGGGGCAGCCGGGTGGCGCTGGTCGCGGCCGACGCGGAGTGGGACGGCTTCGTGGTCGCGCACTACGCCGTCTACAAGGCGGGGGCCGCCGCGGTGCCCCTCTCCGCCGACCTGCCGGATCACGAGCTCGCCGCCGCCTTCGACGAGACCGCGGCCGATCTGGTGGTCGACGTCGGCGGGCGGCTCACGGGTCACGCGGTGACGCTGGCCGGGCTGGAACGGGCCGGGGAAGGGGGCGACGGGGACGCCGGCGCCGTTGACCCCGACGACCTCGCGTACCTGGTGCGGACCTCCGGCACAACCGGACGGCCCAAGATCGTCGCAGTGTCGCACGCCGGCCTGGCCGCGCTGTACCCCGTGGAGGACATGCTCTCCGGCCTGGCGGAGCAACCCGCCGTGCTGATGACCGTGAGCATCGGAGGCGAGGCCACCCAGGGCCTGGTCCACGACTGTGTCCGAGGGCCCAAACTGGTGGTCCCGTCCCGGTTCGATCCGGCCAGGCACTGCGAGTTGATCGAGGAGCACCGGGTGCGTGTGGTCGGGCTGGTGCCGTCCTCGGCCGCGGCGCTGCTGGCCGCCGCCGATGCCGTGCCGTACGACTTCTCCTCGGTCCGGTGCGTGGTGAGTTCCTCGGCGCCGTTGCCGCCCGTCTTGTTCGACCGGCTCGCCGTCACGTTTCCGGGGGCCAAGGTCTTCAACGCGTACACGCTGACGGAGGGCGTCTCCCTGGTCCACGATCACGAGTCGGGAAGGTCCGGGTCGATCGGCCGGCCGGGGGAGGACACCGAACTGAGGATCGTGGACGGCCTGGGCGACGCGGTGCCGGTGGGGGAGACCGGTGAGATCTGGTTGCGGCCGGTCGGGATACCGCCCCGGCACCACCTGTCGCCGCCCGGTGGGGAGGGCGCGACCAGGATCCTGGACGACGGCTGGGTCGCCACCGGTGACCTGGGTTATGCCGACGCCGATGGATTCGTCTACTTTGTGGACCGGCGCGACGACACGGTCGTGATCGCCGGGCACAACGTGTCCACCACCCGAGTCGAGGCCGTGCTCTCGGAGAGCCCAGCGGTGCTGGCGGCCGCGGCGATCGGTGTTCCGCACCCCATGCTCGGCAGAACGATCGCCGCGGTGGTCACCCTCAAGGCCCCGGCGAGCACCGCCGAGCTGTACCGTCACTGTGCCGAGCGGCTTCCGGCGCACGCCCGGCCCTCCCGCATCACGATCGTCGACGCGCTTCCCCTCACCCCCACAGGCAAGATCCGCAAGACGGCGCTTCAGGACCTGATCGCCCTCAGGCCGTCACCGCGCAGGACCCCGAAACCGGAGCCTCGCACCGCCGATGTGATGGAGACGGTCCTGTCCGCCTGGGCGGAGACCCTCGGCCGGGAGACGGTGGACCCGGACGAGAATCTGCTGGAGGTCGGTTCCTACTCCCTGCTCGCCGCGCAGGTCGCGGTACGCCTCTCCGACGCGCTGGACCGCCACGTCCCGATCGCGACGGTCCTGGAACACGCCCGCCCCGGCAGGCTCGCCAAGGCCCTGATTTTCACCCCGTCAACCGCTCGTCGCCGGATCCGCCCGATCCGGTGAGGAAGGAGGCCGGCTTCGGGGTTGGCGGACGAGCTTGGGCGCCTCGGAAGCACGTGCCATGGTGAGGTGCGCTTCGATCGTCTGGGCGATCTCGCGTACCGTGGGCCGATCGAACAGCGCCCGGAGGGGGACGGCGACCCCGAAGTGGGCACGCAGCCGGGCGAGCAGATGCACGATCAGCAATGAGTGCCCGCCGACCGCGAACACGTCCTCGTCGGCGCCGAGAGCGTCGAGCCGGAGCAACTCCGCCCCGATCCTGGCGACTTCCCGTTCCACCTCCGACATCGTCGCCGGTCGCGTGGACGGCGGGCCGAGCCGCCGGCTCGCCGTACCCGGCGCGCCGCGATCGACCTTGCCGTTGGGCGTCAGCGGGACCGCGTCGATGACGAACCACGACGACGGCACCATGTACGGCGGAAGCCGCTCGGCGAGGAAACGGCGGAACTCATCCGGCGCGGGGGTCTCGGTCACGGCCGTCACCAGGTGGGCCACGAGCCGGTGTTCGCCGCTGTCGTCGCGGACGACCGTACACATCGCGTCGTCGACCAGGGGATGAGCCCGCAGAGTGGTCTCCACCTCGGGTAGCTCGATCCGGAATCCGCGTACCTTGACCTGTGCGTCGTTCCGGCCGACGAACTCATACATGCCGTCCGGCAGCCGCCGCACCAGGTCTCCGGTGCGGTAGTGGCGGCCGGTGCCGAGCCACACGAAACGCTCGCCGGTGGTGGCCGGATCGTCCAGGTAGCCTCTGGCCACGCAGGGCCCGCCGATGTACAGCTCGCCGAGGGAGCCGGTGGGCACGGGGGTGCGGTCCGAGTCAAGGATCAGGAACTCCGCACCGGCCAGCGGCCTGCCGATCGACACCCGCCGCCCGTCGGCCTCGTGCAGCCGCCACGCGGAGGCCCAGATGGTCGTCTCGGTCGGGCCGTAGAGATTCCATTGCCCCCGCCCGAACCCGCGCAAGCGGGCCGCGAGGTCCGGGGCGAGCGCCTCCCCGCCGCACAGCACGCTGACCTTGAGGCCGTCCGAATCGTCGGCGGCCAGGATCATGCGCCAGGTGGCGGGGGTGGCCTGGATCACCGTCGTGCCGCTGCGCCGGGCGAGCGCGCAGAGCTGCTCGCCGTCGCGGGTCGCCTCGCGGGGCGCGACCACCACGGTGCCGCCGACGGTCAGCGGGAGCAGCAGCTCCAGCACCGAGATGTCGAACGAGATCGGGGTGACGGCCAGCCACACGTCGTCCGCGCCCAGCCCGATCTCCTCGGTCATCGCGCGCATGGTCGCGACCGCCGAGCGGTGCTCGACGACCACGCCCTTCGGCACGCCGGTGGATCCGGAGGTGAACATGACGTACGCCGCGTCGTGTTCGTCGTGGCCGTCCACCTGAGGCCCGAGGCCGGTGAGCCCGTTCGCCTTCAGGAGGTGGACCCCGATCCGCCCGGCCACCGTGGCCGTGGTCCGGTCACCGAGTACGACCTTCAACCCCGCGCGTTCCACCGCCTGACGCAGACGCGGCGCGGGGTAGCCGGGGTCGAGCGGGATGTAGACCCCACCGGCCGCGAGGGCCCCGAGGACGGCCGGGACGAGGTCGATCGAGCGCTCCATGAGAACGCCGACGGGGGTCCCGGCGGTGACTCCGCCGTCCCGCAGCCCGGCGGCGATCGCGTATGCCCGTGTCATGAGCTCGGCATAGCTCAGGCGCAGGTCGTCGTAGAGCACCGCCGTCGCGTCCGGGGTACGTGCGGCCTGTGCCGCGATGAGTCCGTCCACCGTCGAGGGCTCGCCGCCGGCGGGCCGGTACGGCGCTGCGGCTCTTGCGGGGATGAGTGGCCTGTCCGGATGCCCGGCCGCCTGGTCGAGCAGGCCGAGGGCCTGTGCTCCCAGCTCCTCGATCAGGTCACGGGAGTAGAGGTCGGCCCGGTAGAGCACGGTCGCGATCGCGTTCCCGTCATCGGCGCGGAGCTGAAACTCCAGGTCGAAGGGACCGGCGGCGGTTCCGGCCGCGACCCCCGCGACCTCCTCGCCGCGGACTCCGGGCAGGGGGTACGACCGCTCCGTGACCTGCACGCCGACCTGCGCGATAGGTCCGCGCACGCCGCCTCTGGGTGGGTTGACCAGCTCGACGACCCGGCTGAACGGCACGTCCTCGTGCTGCAGGGCGCTGAGCAGCGCCCGCCTTCCCGCGGCCAGGCCGTCGAGGAAGTTCGGGTCCCCGCCCAGATCGATCGGCAGGACGACGATGTTGCTGAAACACCCGATCAGAGACTGGAGCTCCGGAAGCGTGCGGCCGGTCGTGACGCAGCCGAGCAGCACCCGGTCGCCACCGGTATGGCGGGCGACGGCCGCCCCGACCACGGTCGCCCAGGCCGCCAGCAGCGTGGTGCCCGCCTCGTGCGCGCGTGCGCGCACCCGTTCGACGGTCTCGACGTCGGCGGGGAAGCTCCGCGCGACCCTGCTCGGCTCGGCGCCCTTCGGCAGGTCGGGGCACGGCCCGGACCACGACGGATAACCGGAAAGCGCGTGCCTCCAATACCGGAAAAGCTCGGCTTGTTCAGGCTCGTCGAGCCACTCCCGTTGCCAGGACACGAAGTCATCGTATTTAATGTTCAACTCCGGCAGTGATTCCGGCGTTCTTCCCGAAATCAGGGAATCGAGCTCGTCCGCCCATATCTCCATTGATCTGTCGTCGGCGATCAAATGATGCGCGACAATCGCGATGACATGCTCTCCTTTGTTGAGATGGAGGAGATGCGCGCGCCACGGCGGAGCCGCACTTACGTCGAAGGGCGTCGCCACACTGGCCTTCACGATCTCCGCCGCCGCGTCCCTGGGTGAACCGGCGGTGGACAGATCCGCCTCGACGAGATCCACATCGAAGCGCTCGTACGGATGAATCCGCTGATGAGGAGGGTCCCACGGGCTGCCGAACACGGTCCTCAGGATCGAGTGCCGGTCGGCGACGGCGCGGAGTGCCTGCTCCACGGCCGCGCGTCCGGGATCGGCCCGCAGCCCCAGACCCGTGACGATATTGAACTGCGGACTGTTCGGATTCATGAGCTGCGTGAACCAGATTCCCTCCTGTGCATATGAGAGGGGGGCCATCGGATCGGAATTCATCGACCGCTCCAGATTTGCTGTTCAACGTTGCGGTGTTCAATTGCGTCACGGCGGTTCTAGCATGTCAAGAAACGCGTATGTACAAAACATTGAAACTCCGGGAGGCGAAATGGTTCGGGGTGGCGACTCCGGAAGCATGCTGGTCACCGGGGCCACCGGCGTGGTGGGCGCCGAGATCGTCCGTGGGGCGGGTGCGGCGGGCTGGGACGTGGTCGGTTGTTCACGCAGGGGTGGCGCCGGATCGGTGTCGTGGGACATGATGAACGAGTCTGCCCCGGCGGTGCTCCGGCGCCACTGGGATGTGGTTGTGCACGCAGCCGCCAGCACGCGATGGACGCTGCCCGCGGTCGAGGCGTGGCGGGCCAACGTAACCCCGCTCGATCCGCTCGCGGAGCTCCTCGGGCCGGGAACCCACCTGGTCTTCGTGTCCACCGCTTGGGCCATCGGCCTCAACGGCGACGTGGAGAGCCCGGAGGTCGGCGATTACCGGAACACCTACGAATGGTCCAAGGCCGGCGCCGAACGCACCGTCCGCGGGAGGTTCGGCCCCGCGACGATCATTCGGCCGCCGCTCGTGGTCGGCCGTAGGTCCGATGGTGCCGTCGCCCGGTTCTCCGGGCTGTACAGCAGGCTCACCGCCATCACCTCGGGTACGCTTCCCGCGCTGGTCTGCGAGAAGGAGTCGCCGCTGGAGATGGTGTCCAGCACGGATGTGGTGTCCTGCTGCCTGGAGGTCGCCGCGGCGGGACGGCCCGCGACGACCACCGTGCACGTCCAGGGTCGCGGCCTCGGTGCGATGACCGTGGGGGAACTGATCGAGCGCACACTCCGGCGGCTCGACCGTTGGAGGGCCCGCCGGGGAGCGGAGCCGTTGGAGCGGCCCCGGTTGCTCACTCCCGAACAGTGGTACCGGTTCTTCCGCCCGCTGGCGGGTCGTGTCCTGACCCGCCACCAGCAGCGGGTCCTGGACACGCTTGAGCCGTTCGTTCCGTACATGTCCATTCCCCACTCACTCGCGGTGACCTGGCCGGTCGAGCCGCTGGAGGACTGCTTGGACCGCTGCGTGGACTACTGGGCGGATCGCCACCCCGACCGGGCGTGCCGGGAGCTCACACCATGGAAAGCCGCCGCGAGGTGAGCGTCGTGACAACGGGGAACCGGGGGAGAACATGCCGCTGATCGTGGTCACAGAACGCCTGAAGTCACCGCCCCTGGCCGTCTGGGATCTCATCCTGGATGTGAAGCGGTATCCCGAGCTGATGGAATGCGTGCTGCTCATCGAGCTCCTCGACCACGTCGGCCACGCGGACGGCAGCACGGAGTCCGTGGTCGGCTGGGAGGTCGAGCTGGAGGGTTCCGTGCTGCGTTGGGTGGAACGCGAGCGTCACGAGCCCGACCGGTTGCGCGTGACATTCGAGCAGGTCGCTGGTGATATGGACCGGTTCTCGGGTCATTGGCAGGTCCTCGACGAAGGGGAGGGCATCACCTCGGTCACCCTCGAAGTCGACTTCGAGATCGGTATCCCGGTCCTGCGTGACGTGCTCGATCCGTTCGCCGCCGCGGCCATCCGGCGGAACTCCTCCGACATGCTCCTCTCCCTCGGTCCCAAGGCCTGAACCGCTCCACGCCGTTCACACCGCGACGTCCGGCCCCGGAAGTGCGAGACGCCATCACGATCGTTCCCGATGCCCGGCATCCGCTGACGCCGGGCATTTCAGGGGACCGTGTGTCACCCCGGGGGCGTGCCTTTCCCCGCGGCGGCGAGGCGCACCGCGGAGGTCCCCAGGCCGGTGGGAGGGAAGGTGAAGTCCACCGGCGGCGTGGGGCGGTGCAGGCGATGGAGCTCCGCCTCGGTGTAGCGGGCGCACTTGCGGTGCCACTCCAGGATGCCCGACATCCACTCCTTGTGCTTCTCCGCGTGCCGGAGGAGAGCCTGACGGGCCGGCTCCTCCAAGGCGTAGTCCTCGAAGAGGACCGGCAGGTCGTTGGCGAGGATGTGCTCGAACTGCCGCATCCGCGCGGCCATCAGGTCGGCGACCGTGTCCCGTGCCCGGATGCGGTCGACCCCGAGGAAGTTCTCGACCACCAGGACCATGTTGTGCACCTCACCCTCGAACTCGATCTCCTTCTGGTAGGAGTGCAGGTCGTTGGTGAAGGTCGCGTAGTCCTGGGCGGCGGTGTCCAGTTCACGGATGGTTCGGGTCTGGAAGATCCCCGGGGGGACCGCTTCGGCGGCGGTGAGCCGGGCCAGGCTCATCGTCATGTCGGAGCCGAAGGTCGCGCGCCGCATCTCGACGTAGTCGATCGGGTCGGGCACCCGGTTCTGTGCTTGGTTGGTCAGTTCCCAGAGCCAGCTCGCCAGCATGTCCTCGATCGACGCGCGGAACTGCGCCCGGGCGTGCGTGCCCATCTTCCCGGTGCTGCGTTCCCACAGGTCTTTCAGCCCGCGTTCGAGGGGGTTCGCCGGCTCCGGGGTCTCGCCCGCGTCGAGCGGCATGAAGGCGGCGAGCCGTTCGTTGCAGAGGGCGGCCCCCACGAGGTCGCGGGCCTGGCCGAACACGACGGGGTAGTAGTCGTCCCCGTAGGTGCCCCAGGTCAGCCAGTCGGTCGAGAGGTTGAGCTCCTCGGGGTCCGCGTCAGCGTGGATCATCGCGGCGCAGTGGGCGAGGTCGATGAGGCGGAAGCGCCGCTCGTCCCAGATCCCGCCGTGCTCGACACCGGGGACCGAGTCGAAGATGCCCATCCGCCGGGCCCAGTCGACCGAGTCGCGCCGCGCGGCGTCGATGTGGGGACTGGTCCGGATCGGGAAGGGCATGTAAAGGTCCGGCGGGGGCAGGTGGCCGACGGGCCGGTACGGCACGTGCGCGTGCTGCCGGGCCCGGCGCGTGAGCCCGAGCCTGCCGGGGGAGAGCAGCGCGGTGATGGAGCCGGTGCCGAGTCCGGTGGGGCCGCCAAGGCCCGCGGTGGGGGCGGTGGCCAGGCCCTGGTTCATGTAGCGGCTGGATCTGGCGTGCCATTCGTGTCCGCCGGACTGCCAGTCCTGCAGGCCTTTGACGTAGCCGGCCACGCCGAGCTGCCGGTCCGGGGGGACGGCGTGTTCGGCGAGGAGGCGGGGCACCTCGATCAACGCGGTGTTCTCGAACTGCTGCAGCCGGGAGGTGAGCAGCTCGTTGACGAGGTCGGCCGCCTCCTGGGTGGGGCAGTCGAAGAAACGCTCGAACACCAGGACGGCGTTGGAGTTCTCCCCCTCCTCCTGGACTTCCCGCTGGTAGGAGAAGAGGTCGTTGCGCAGGTGCACGGCGTCCGCGAAGGTGTCGGTCAGGACCTTGATCGGTCTGGTCCCGGCGATCGCGTCGGGGATCTCGGCGCGGGCGGCGCACTCGACGAGGTTCGCCGACCACGGCGCCCCGCCGACCCGTCTGCGCATCTGGATGTACTCGATGGGGTTGGCGATCCGGCCCCGGTCGATGTTCTCCAGCTCCCACATGGACTCCACCATCAGGTTGTGGGTGCTGGTGGTGAAGCGTTCCCGCCAAGCGTCCGACATCAGGGGGATCGTCCGCTCCCACAGGTCCTTCAGGCCGGCCTCGGCCGCGTTCTCCGGTTCCGGCGGCGTCTGGCCGGGGGCGGTCATGAACAGTTCGAGCCGGTCCAGATGGGCTTTGGCCCCGTGCATGTCCCGGGAGTACTTGAAGTGCTCCAGGAAGTTGTCGTCGAAGAAGAACACCCAGACGTACCAGTCGGTGATCAGGTCGAGCATGGGGCCGTCGCAGTCGGGGTGGGTGTAGGCGCACATCAGCGCGTAGTCCATCGCCGCCAGCGCGGCCTCGTCCCAGACGACGCCACCGCCCGGTTTGGGGGCGTCCAGCATCCCCATGTCGGCGGCCCACCGATTGCTGTGCTCCCGTGCGCGTTCGAGGTGGGGGTTGATCCTGGCCGGATAAGGCATGTAAAAGTCGGGCAGGGTGAATGCCTGCATGCACGTGCCTACTCTCTCGGAGCCGACTGGTCGATTCACTCACGGTGACGACACTGACGCTCACGGTACTGTAGGCCAACGTCCGCCTAAATGAAATCCCCAAATGTCACCTGATGCAGACTCGCTCTACCGCGGTGGCCCGCACCGGACGTCCGGTACGGCGTAGCGCCGGGCAGGCCTGCTCCGGCGCCGTTCCGCTTCCGGGCCGGTCACTTGTGGCCGACGACCAGCGCGTGGCTGAACCCCAGGTTCTGGTACCGGTCCACGCGGGAGAAGCCCGCGTCGCGGATGGCCCGCTCCATGTCGTCCGGCGAGTAGACCATGCCCTCCCCGGAGGCCAGGGTGAGGAAGTACGGCGACAGCAGTCCGGCGCTCATCGATCCGGTGCCCTCGTCGTTGGAGGTGAAGTTGTAGATCAGGCACACGCCCCCGGCGGGCAGCGCCGCGTGGCATCTGCGGAGCAGTTCGACGTTGCGCTCCAGCGACCAGATCTCGAAGATGTGGAAGAACAGGATCGTGTCCGCGCCTTCGGGCAGGGCGTCGGTCAGCAGGTCGCCGGCGTGGAAGTGCACCCGCTTGCGCAGGTCCGGGTCGGCGATCCGCTGGGCGGCGAGTTCGGTCACGCTCTCCTGGTCGAACACCGTGACTTCCAGCTTCGGATACCGTTTGGCGAGCTCGACGCTGTTGGTGCCGTCGCCGCCGCCGATGTCGATGACGTGGCGGGCGGCGGAGAAGTCGTAGAGGTCGAGGATCTGGATGAACGCCTTGCGCGACGCGTTCCCCATGTTGGCGTAGAAGACCTCTTGCAGGTGCGGGTGGGCGGTGATCCGCTCGTACAGCGTCGTGCCCGGGCCGTCGATGTGGCGAAGCCCCACGTTGGTGTCCCGCCGGACGGATTCCGCGAAGTCCGCCATGCCGGCGTTGATGATTTTGGCTTGGATGTCGACGAGCTCGCCCAGGAATCGGGGGCCGGCGCGGAGCAGCTTGCGCCGGGTCATCGGGGCGTTGACGTACTTCTCACCCTGCTTCTCCAGCAGGAACAGGGAGGTCAGCCCGAGCAGCAGGACGCGGGCCGGCTGCTCCCGGACGCCGAGCGCCGCCGCGACCTGCGGCAGGTCCATCCCTCCCGACTCCTCCAGACGCTCGAAGAGGCCGAACTCCAGCCCGGTGCGCAGCAACTCGAATGCGGTGGTGCCGTGAATGAGGATCCGCAGGTAGTCGGCGTCCGTGACGGTAACGCTGCCGCTGGTGGCCATGGATCTCCTCCGTAGGTGGGCGCTCTGGGTGTTCGCCGGTCTCGACGTCACGTCTCCACCGAGCTTGATCGCGTCCGATGGGGTTCGCACCTTTTCGAATGCGAAGCCGTCGCTTGCCCGAGGATGGAGCAGGCTCGCGGATGTCCTGGTCAGAGGTGCTTTTCAGTGCTTGGAGGCGGAGTCGTCTTGACGTTGTCCGGTCAATGGGCCGCTTCGACCTGTGTAAATGTCGCCCCAGAAAGGAAGGAATAACGCGGAAATATTGCCTTCTGTCATGGTGTGGCTAGCGTCGTTCGACGCTACCGAGCAGTGCCTCCACTCGAGCACGAGGTAGGGAATCGATGATCCGCAATATGAGGGGCCGGGTCACTCACTTCACCCTTGTCCTGGCCGTGTCCGCCGCCGCCTTCGCAGGTATTGCCCTGAGCAAGATCGTTCCATCGGCAACCGTCGCTCAGACAGCGGATCCCGCCCAGGCACCGCTACTCCTGGCGTTCGCCGAGCCGTGGAACTGAACAACCCCGAGACGGCCCAGGCGAGGGCGTGACACGGTTCGACGGTTCGAGTACGGCGTGCCGAGGGGGTGTCGCCGGCACGCCCGTGCTCGCCAAGCCGGGATCCGGGTCCTAGCGGATCGGCGAGGGTTCCCGGTGGCTCCACAAGATCGCCGAATGCCGGGGGTTTCTCCCCCGGCGAGGGGGGAGGCGGGCGTCGTCGCTGGTGCGAAGGGTTCCGAGGGGTCGTCGCGCCCACCTCGGGACGGCGTGACGGCCGCCTCCACACCTGCGGGAACGAGGGGTCTCCGGGTGGCCTCCTCGATCTTGTCGCACGATGATTGCTTACTTATAGTTCGACTTGTTTGACAAAGAAAAACCAGAAGAGGTCTGGCTGGCACACATCCCGCACTGAGGCTGACCACGCCCGCCGGCTCTCGAACATGCCATCGGTGTGGCTTCACCTCCTCGCGGGGTGACCTGCGTCCCCGGGCCACCGGTAGCCGTCAGGAGTAATGCATGGATTTCTGCATTCTTGGGGTGCTCGAGGCTGCCGCAGGCGGACGCAGGCTCGACCTGGGGGGTACCCGGCAACAGGCGGTTCTGGCCACCTTGCTGCTCCACGCCAACCGGCCGGTCTCCATCGGCCGGCTGACCGAGGTCATCTACGGGGACAACCCGCCCGCCACCTCCCGGGTCCAGGTGCAGATCTGCATCTCGGCGCTTCGCCGGATGTTCACCGCCCACGGGTACTGCGACGCGATCGTCACCCATTCCCAGGGCTACCTGCTCCAGGTGGACGAGGAACGCGTCGACGCGTTCCGCTTCGAGGACTTCATCCTCCGGGCCCGCTGCGCCCGCGACAAGCGAGACCCGGGCGAAGCGGTCACGCTGTTCCGCCAGGCGCTCGGACTGTGGCGCGGACCCGCGCTGGACGGCATCGAGAGCAGGTTGCTGCAGGTGGAGGCGAACCGTCTCAACGAGCTCAGGATCGCCGCCAACGAGGCGTGCATCCAGCTCGAACTCGACCTCGGCAAGCATCACGAGCTTGTCGGCGAGCTCACCAAGCTGGTCCAGGAGCACCCGCTGCGCGAGCGGCTGGTGGGGCAGCTGATGATCGCGCTCTATCGATCCGGCCGGCAGGCGGAGGCGCTGCAGGTCTACCGGAACGCGCACCGCGTGATGATCGATGAGCTGGGGATCGAACCCAACGAACGCCTGCAGCAGCTCGAATACGCCATCCTCACCGCCAGCGAGAGTCTCAACCTGCCCGACCCTCCGGCCAAGGTCGCCGTCGAGCCCGCCGTCGGCGTGCCGTGCATGCTGCCCACCGGCATCGCCGATTTCACCGGCCGGGACCGGCAGATCACCGCCATACGCCGGCATCTGACCACGGCCCCGAGCGGCTCGGCGCGCTTCGCGGTCCCCATCATCGCGATCGTGGGACGGGCCGGGATCGGGAAGACCACCCTCGCGGTCCACATCGCGCACGACGTCGCCCAGCACTTTCCCGACGGTCAGCTCTTCGCCGACCTGCACGGGGTCGCCCCCCGGGCGGTCAGCCCCATGCAGGTGCTGGAGCGGTTCCTCCGGGTGCTCGGGGTGCCGGGGAACGCGATCCCGGACGGCCTGGAGGAGCGGGCCGAGACCTACCGGAACCTGATCGCCGACAGCCGGGTGCTGATCGTGCTGGACGACGTGAGCGGGGAGAGCCAGGTCCTCCCGCTGCTCCCGGGCAACCCCCAGGCCGCCATCATCATCACCAGCCGGAGCCGGCTCGGCGGGCTCGCCGGGGTGACCCACGTGGACCTGGACGTGTTCGACGCCGCCCATTCGATGGAGCTGCTCTCCCGGATCGCCGGTGTCGAGCGGGTGCACGCGGACACGCACTCGGCCTCCATGCTCGTGGACCTGTGCGGACGGCTGCCCCTGGCGCTGCGCATCGCCGGCTCACGGCTGGCGGCGCGTCCGCACTGGAACATCGGGCAGCTGGCGGAACGGCTTCGGGACGAGACCCGCCGGCTGGACGAGCTCATCCACGGCGAGATGGGGATCCGGGCCAGCATCTCCCTGACCTACGAGGGCCTTGGGGACGAGGCCCGGCGGCTCTTCCGGCGGCTGGCGATCCTCGACTCGCACGTCCTTCCGGCCTGGATCGCGGCGCCGCTGCTGGACCAGCCGTTCCCCGTCGCCCAGGATCTGCTGGACGACCTGGTGGACGCGCAGTTGATCGAGGTCGTGCACGCCGGGCGCGGCGCGTACACCCAGTACCAGTTCCACGACCTCATCCGGGTGTTCGCCCGCGAGCGGCTCGCCGCCGAGGAGCCGGCCCCCGAGCGCACCGCGACGCTGAGCCGGGCGCTGAGCGCGCTGCTCGTCCTGGCCGACGCCGCCCAGTGCCGGGAATTCGGCACCACGGTCCCGATCCCCGGGGAGGTCATCCACTGGTCACCCTCGAAGGAGCTGATCGACCGGCTGATCGCGACACCGTTTGAATGGTTCGAGCGGGAACGCCTCGTTCTGGTGTCCGGCATCCGCCAGGCCGCGCAGGCGGGGCTGGTGGAGATCTGCTGGAGCCTCGCGGTGGCCGCGACGAGGTTCTTCGAATCCCGGGTCTACCTCGACGACTGGCGGGAGACCCACGAGATCGCGCGGGAGGCGACCGCGCAGGCGGGGGACCGGCACGGCCACGCCATGGTGCTGTACCGGATGGGGATGCTGTCCTTCACCGAGCAGCACTTCGACGACGCGCGCCGCGAACTCGAGACCGCCATGGGGCTCTTCACCGACATCCGCGACAGCCAGGGGTTCGCGCTCGCCACCAGTGCCCTGGCCCTGATGGATCGGCTCAACGGGCGGCTCAAGGAGGCCGTCGACCGCTCGGAGCAGGCCATCGCGATCTTCCGCGCCACCGGCGACCACGTCTCGGCGGCCTTCGCCCTGCACTCCCTCGCCCAGCTCCACCTGGACTGCGGGAACGTGGAGGACGCCAAGCGGCTGCTCCGGGAGGCGCTGATCCACAGCCGGTCCGGCGGAAACCGGAGGGTGAACGCCCAGGTGCTGCACCGGATGGGCCGCGCCCACCTGCAGGCCGGGGAGTTCGCCCTCTCCGTGGACGCGTTCACCGCGGCACTGGCCATCGTGCGCGACATCTGCGACACCACGGGCGAGGCGTACGTCCAGCACGGTCTCGGCATGGCGCGGCTCCGCCAGGGTGAGCGCGTCGCGGCGTCCCGGGCCCTCCACCTGGCGTTGGAGCTGGCCACCAGCGCCCAGCAGCGGCTGGCCGAGGCGGACGCGCTGGAGGGGCTCGGCGAGCTGGCCCTGGCGAGCGGCGACCCGATGCTGGCGGCGTCCTACTTCCGGCAGACCACCGACCTGTTCCAGGTGATGAACATGCCCCTGCAGGAGGCGCAGACCCTCACCTTGCTCTGCGAGGCGTGTCAGGCGGTCGGCGACGACGCCGCGGCGGAGGCGGCGATGGCTCGGGCGCTCCAGCTGAGCGAGGGGATGGATCCCCGCTTCTCCAGGTGAGCGGAGGCGGTCAGCCGAACGACCCCAGATAGGTCGAGTAGGAGTAGGGGGAGAACTGCACCTGGATCTGGGCGGAGTCGGCCTCGTCCTGCATGCGGAACATGACCACGATTTCGGTGTAGGCCGCCCGGTAGCCGAGGCTGACGAAGTATCGGTCGCTCTCGAAGACGATCCGGTACAGCCCGCGTTCGAACTTCTGGCCGCTCCACTCTCCGACATGGCCCCGTTGATCCGTTTCGGCGTCGGAGCAGGCGCTCCAACGACCGTTGATCGAACGTTCGATGCGCGTCCGCACGCCGGCCGCCGGCCGGCCGTACACAGCGTCCAGAGCCTGTACAGAGATCCCCATGCGCGGTCACCCCATCTATCGGTGGCGTCCCGGCGGGTTACCCGACAGGGCACGGCCGGCGTCGCCGCATACGGTGGGCGGCCAAGCCCTTTCCCAGATGTAATGGAAGGCGTTATCGGTTTCGCTTCGAGAGGTTATCGTCTCTCACAGGCCGATGTTTCACAAACCCGCCAAACGTGCTGTTGTGTCAAATGTCAGGATGGTGCCCGGTCTGTAGTCGCCGGGTATCGCATACCCGGTTTCCGGGAAATCCAGCCTCCCGTTTCCGGTGCGAAACCGGCGGCCCGGGCCGGGACGGGGGAGCGCATGCTCAAAGATGCATGGCGGCGGACGCCCGGCGGACACTGACGGTGCCACAGAGAAAATTCCCCATTGACTCGGCGAAGTGCGCATGCTCGGAGATGCCAGGGAGCGCGCACCGGCGGACACTGCTGAACCAGCGCACAGACGTGTCTTGACTCGATTGAGAAAGGGGCTGCAGCGTGTCCCTCCAAGAAACACCTTCCCGCGCTGGGCGGAAAGAGTGGATCGGACTGGCAGTACTGTCCTTGCCCACCATGCTCGCGATGCTGGACCTCAGCGTCGTGATCTTGGCGCTGCCCCAGCTCGTCGCCGACCTGGGGGCGAACCCGGTCCAGGCTCTGTGGATCACCGACATCTACGGATTCCTCATCGCCGGCTTCCTGGTGACCATGGGCCGGCTGGGTGACCGGATCGGTCACCGCAACCTGCTGCTGATCGGCGCCGCCGTCTTCGGCGTGCTCTCGGTGGTCGCGGCCTACTCCACCGGCCCGGAGATGCTGATCGCGGTCCGCGCCCTGCTCGGCATCGCGGGCGCGACGATCATGCCGTCGGTGCTGGGGCTGATCAGGGCCATGTTCACCGACCCCAAGCAGATGGGTACGGCCATGGGCGTCTGGTCCGGCGCCGCCGTACTGGGCATCTCCCTCGGTCCGACCGTCGGCGGGCTGCTCCTCAACTCGTTCTGGTGGGGCTCGATCTTCCTGATCGGCGCGCCGATCATGCTGCTGCTCATGGTGACCGGCCCCTTCCTCCTGCCCGGCCGTCGCCCCGGCACCGAGTCCGGACCGCTGGACCTGTTCAGCGTGGCGCTGTCGCTGGCCGCGATCCTTCCGGTGATCTACGGCCTGAAGGAGCTGGCCCGGGTGGGCTGGTCGTGGCAGTCGGGCGCGGCCATCGTGGTCGGCCTCGCGATCGGCGCGGTGTTCGCGCGCAGGCAGCGCCGGCTCCCCGACCCGCTGCTGGACTTCGGGCTCTTCGGCATCGCCGCCGTTGCCGGTGGACTCACGCTGTACCTGCTCGCCGGGGTGATCCAGGGTGGCAACGGCCTGCTGATGACCCAGCATCTCCTCCTCGTCGAGGGTCTCTCGCCGCTGGCGACGGCGCTGTGGCTGCTGATCCCCTCGGTTGTCGTGATCTTCGGTATCCAGTTCTCGATGGGCTTGGCCAAGAAGTACCGCCCCGGGTTCGTCATGGCCGGGGGCGCGCTCGTCGGCATCGTCGGCATGGGCATCCTCACCCAGGTGAGCGCCTCCAACGGGCTCCCGATCCTGGTCG
The DNA here is from genome assembly GCF_025996515.1 of Rhizohabitans arisaemae. GTDB lineage: Bacteria > Actinomycetota > Actinomycetes > Streptosporangiales > Streptosporangiaceae > Rhizohabitans > Rhizohabitans arisaemae. The sequence goes on along the minus strand of NZ_BLRH01000009.1, from coordinate 178,484 downwards.
TCGGCGTCTCCGTGGTGTTCCTCGGCGTCAGCCCGATCCCCGCGCTGGTGAACCAGCTGGTCCTGATGTCGGCCCCGCCGGAGAAGGCCGGATCGGCGGCGTCCCTGTCCACCACGGCCGGTGAACTGGGCAGCGCCCTCGGCATCGCCGGACTCGGCAGCCTGGCCACCCTCCTCTACCAGGGGACGGTGCAGCTCCCCTCGGGGGCTCCGCCCGCGGTCGGCGAGAGCATGGCCGACGCGGCCGCGGCCGCCGGTCAGCTGCCGCCCGAGGCCGCCGCGCAGGTGCTGGCGGTGGGGCGCGAGGCGTTCAACTCGGCCTACGCCTCCGTCGCGGTCATCTGCATCGTCCTGTTCCTCGGCTTCGCCGTGCTCGCCTACTTCACTCTCCGGCACATCCCGCCGATCGGCGCCCCGCCGGGGCCTTCGGCGGAGGAGGGAACGGCGCAGAGCGAAGCCGCGGCACCCGCTCCAAGCTGACCTGATCCGTTCGAGTCAAGGAGTCCCCATGCGTGTCGCCATCGCGATGTGGCCGGCCCCGGCCCACCTCTACCCCTTCACCCCGCTGGCGTGGGCGCTGCGGGCCGCCGGACACGAGGTGTTCGTCGTCTCCCACCCCTGTTTCGGCGACGCGGTCTCCGAGGAAGGCCTGTCCTTCGCGGCGATCTGCGACCCCGACGTGCCGCCACCCTTCGGCCCGGGTGGGGTGTACCCCGAGGAGCGCGCCGAGATCGCACGCATCACGGAGGCGATGAACCTCCCCGTGGACCAGCTGGTGAACTGGAACACCTTCAGCCAGTTCTTCCTGCCGTCCATGTGGGACTTCACCCGCTACCGGGGCTCCGCGACCGACTCGATGCCGGTCATGGACGGCATGGTGCGCTTCTTCCGGGAATGGCGCCCGGACCTGGTCATCTGGGACCCGTGCTTCCCGGGTGCGGGCGTCGCCGCCCGCGCCTGCGGAGCACGGCACGCCCGCTTCTCCGGCCCCGACATCGTCGGCTGGTCCATCGAGACGTTCCAGCGCATCGCGGCCGAGGCGGACGTGCCGCCGATCGCCGACCCGATGGTGGAGACGCTGCGCGCGATGGGGGAGAAGTACGACGTCCCCATCGACCGGGAGACCCTGCTCGGCAACTTCACGATCAACCCGATGCCGCCGTCGGTGCAGGCGCACCTGCCGGTCGACACCAGGATGGTGCCGGTGCGCTGGCTGGCCCACTCCAAGCAGTCGGCTTCCCCCGCGTGGCTGTACCCGGTGCCGGACCGGCCGCGGGTCGCGCTCTCGCTCGGGGTGTCGATGCGGGCCTTCCTCGCCGCGGACTGGAACTACGTCCCCATGCTCCTGGACGCGCTCGGCGGACTCGACGTGGAGGTCGTGGCCACGCTCAACGACAACCAGCTGGCCAACGTGACCAAGATCCCGGACAACGTCCGGGTGGTGGAGTACGTGCCGCTGAACCAGCTCGCCCCCACCTGCTCGGCCGTGATCCACCACGGTGGCCTCGCCACCATGGCGGGCGCCGCGTCGGCGCGGGTGCCCCAGCTCGTGGTGGACTTCCTGGACCTGCCGGTCATCGCCGAGACCTCCGAGGACGGCGTCGTCGGCGCCACCCGGTACGCGCTGGCGCCGACCACCGGGAAGTACGTGACCGACCACGGCGCGGGCGGGGTGCTGGACATGAGCAAGGCCTCGGTCGAGGGCATCCGCGACCAGGTCATGCGGGTGCTCACCGAGCCGTCGTACAAGGCCGGGGCGAACCGCCTCCACGAGGACCAGATCGCCGCCCCCAGCCCGCGCGACCTCGTCCCCGTCCTCGAAACCCTGACGCTCTCCGTCTGACGGCGCGAGCCGTATCCCGGGATCCGATGGCGATGTGTGCGGCATCGCCATCGGGTCTTCCGCTTGCACAGAGCACGCTATGGAGGTGCCATGACCGATTCCGTCAACGGCGGGCCGCAGCGGGTGACGATGGCCGTGCACGGTCCGCCCGAGGTGCTCCGGGTCGTCGACGCCGAGGTGGCCGAGCCGGGCGCCGGCGAGGTGCTGGTCCGGGTGACCGCGGCCGGCGTCAACTACGTCGACCTGTTCCAGCGGTCCGGGACCTACACGGTGAAGTTCCCGTTCACCCCGGGCTTCGAGGGCGCCGGCGTCGTCGAGCGGGTTGGGCCGGCGGTGACCGGGATCGTCGAGGGCGACCGGATCGCGTGGGCGGGTTCCCCGGGTGGGTACGCCACCCACTGCGTGGTCAAGGCCGACAAGACGGTGCCGCTGCCGGACGGGATGGACCCCGTCGTCGCGGTCGCCGCGCTGATCCACGGGATGACCGCGCACGTCCTCGCCACCGACGTGGTGCCGCTCGCCGCCGGCGACGTGTGCCTGGTGCACGCCGCCGCGGGCGGTGTCGGCGGGCTGCTCACCCAGTACGCGACGGCGCGCGGCGCGACGGTGATCGCGACGGTGTCGAACGAGGAGAAGGCCGAGGCGGCGCGTACGGCCGGAGCGGCCCACGTGGTCGACTACACGCGGGAGGATTTCGCCGCCCGGGTCAAGGAGATCACCGACGGCGCCGGAGTGGCCGTGGTGTACGACGCCGTGGGCGAGGCCACCTTCACGGCCGGGCTCGGCTGCCTGCGCCCCCGCGGGACGTTCGTGCTGTACGGGCAGACGAGCGGTGCCGTACGGTCGGCCGACCCGCAGGAGCTGGGCGCCCGCGGTTCGCTGTTCCTCACCAAGGCCTCCCTGGGCCACTACGACCGGACCAGGGAGCAGATGCTGCGCCGGGCGGGCACGGTGTTCGGGGACGTCCTCGCCGGTCGGCTCCGGCCGCGGATCCACGCCGAGTACCCGCTCGCCGAGGCGGCCCTCGCCCACGCCGACCTGGAGTCGCGCCGGTCCATCGGCAAGGCCGTGCTCCGGCCGGGTCGGTGAACGAGGGAGCGAAAAGCCCGGCGGGGGTCACCCCGCCGGGCTTCTCACTAGGCCCAGGGCGCGACCGGATACCAGGGGATGATCTCCCTGCGCGCCAGCAGCCGTACGTCCCAGTAGAAGAACGTGAACACACCCGCGACGATCAGCGATGCGGCGGTGAGGACCGCGAGCCTGCTCGGCTTGGCGGTCAGCCACCGCTGCAGGCGGGTGCCGGCCACGGCGATCAGGACCAGGAAGAGCACCGCCATGATCACGATGTTGCCGGCCGACTGCAGGACGAAGGCCGCCGCGCCGTACAGCGGGTTGCCGCTCTCGGCCGCGTCGCGGAACATCTGCCGGAACAGCGGGAACGGTCTGCCGATCAGGAAGCCCGCGATGAGCGCGCCCATGACCACCATCGGCGCGTTCGGGAAACGCCGGGAGATCCGGGCGAACGGGTCCGGGACGTAGCCGAGCGCCGCCAGCCCCAGATAGAACATGATCAGTCCGATCAGGCCGAAGATGACCAGCGACTGAACGCTGCGTGCGGAGAGCGTGCCGGGCACGTTCGGCGCGGTCGAGAACTGCGGCATCGCCGTGCCCACCAGGCCCACGATCGCGCCGTAGACCGCGGACACGGTGACCATGCCGGCCGACAGCCAGCCCAGGGGTTTGAGGGCGTACAGCAGTCTGCGGGAGCGGCCGGTTCCGCCCATCATCGGGGCCATCGCGCCGAAGGCGGCGATGTTGCACGCCGTGAAGGTGCCGGCGACGCCGCTCACGAAGGCGAAGGCGATGCCGGCGGCCACGCCGGTGATCGGGGTGGCTTTGGCGTCGTGGCCGAGCAGCGTGTTCGCGACGTTGTCGCCGATCGTCCGGTCGACGAACTCGGCCGACCAGACCACCGTGAGCAGGAGGCCGACCAGGCCGCTGATCGCCAGGACCAGCCCTCGGCGGCGGGGGAAGTGTCCGTTGACCAGCGTGGAGGTGGCCGGGGACGAGGGTATGGGGGGAATGGGGACGCTTTCGGCCGCTCGCTTGATGGCCATGGTGTGTCTCCTCACCGGGATGGGGAAGCGCCTCAGCGGGACCAGACGACGGTCCGCCAGGAGCCGGGCGCGGTGAAGAACGGGCGGCGCAGGAGACCGGAGCGGTCGGCCCGACGCGGCGGCTCGGCCGTCGCGCGGGCGGCGAGCAGGGTCAGGGCCGCGATCACCGCCTCCACGTCGTCCGGTCCCGGATTGCCCCGCACCACCTTCGGAGTACCGTGCCCTGGCATACTTCGAAGATCGCTTTTACCCGTGGCTTCCCGCAACTTCTTGCATGCGCTCGTGTGCGGAGCCGTCGGCCGGCCACGCCGCCTGCTGCGCGGGGAGGCCGAGGTTGGCCGGGAGGCCTTCGCGGCCGGAGACCGAGAGTTTCTTGTACGTCCTGGTGAGGTGCTGCTCGACCGTGCTGATCGAGATGAACAGCTTCGCCGCGATCTCGCTGTTGGTGTAGCCGGCCGCGGCCAGGGCGGCCACCCGGCGCTCGGCGCCGCTGAGCCTCCTGATCCACTTGTCGGACGCGGGGAGCCCCGGCTCGGCTCCTTCGGGCATCGTCCGGTGCAGGTGCACGGTGCCGCACTCGTCGGCGGCCGCCCGGGCCCGGTTGACGATGATCCCGGCGCGGCGGTGCTCGCCCAGCTCCTCGTAGACCACGGCGAGGTCGTTGAGGCTGCGGGCCAGCTCGTACCGGTCTCCGGCGACCTGCAGGAACTCGGCCGACTGCCGCAGCAGGGCCGGGCGGAGCTCCGCGGCGGAGACGGCGGCCAGCAACCGGAGCGCGACGCCCTGGCCCTGGGGGTTGCGCGGGGCGCACCGGTCGAGGTGGGCCTGGGCGAGCTGCCTGGCCTCCTCCGGCCGGTTCATCCGCAGGCACGCCTCAGCCGCGTCGGTGCGCCAGGGGATGAACCAAGGGGTGTCGACGTCCCAGCCCGACATCATCTCGCCGCACAGGTGGAAGTCGCGCAGGGCCAGCGCGGGATAGCCGGTGGCCAGGCTGTGCCGGCCTCTGGCGTGCAGGTAGTGCAGGCCGTACCGGGATTGGAGCATGGCCTCCGGGACGGGCCGGTCCAGTTGCTCGCGCGCCTCGTCGTACCGGCCCATCGCGGTCAGGGCCCGGACGAGGGCGGACAGGGGACCGCCCACGGCCACCCCCCAGCCGCTCAGCGGGATGATCTCCAGCGCCTTGCGCGCGTACCGTTCGGCGGCGGGCATGTCCCCCTGGCGGAAGGCGACCTCGGCGCGTACGGCCAGCAGGCGGGCGCTCCGGCTCGGGGTCTGCCGCGAGGCGGCCTCGCCGACGAACCTGCCGCACCACGACGCCGCCCGGTCGGGATGCCCGCCGTAGGCGAGGGCGAGCAGCCCGTTCTCCACGGTCTCCAGCGACATCTCGTCCAGATGGGAGCCGTCCAGGATCCGCTCGACGGTGTCCAGCTCCTTCGGCCCGAGCCCCTGGGTGACGCTCTCGGCCAGGGCCAGGGCCGACTCCAGCCGCCTGCTGAGCGCCACGGAGGTGACCGCCGCCAGGCCCTCCTCCCTGGGGGGCTGCCTCAGGTGCGTCAGCAGATCCGGGTGGGTGACCCGCAGCCACAGCCGGGTGGCGACCAGTTCGGGACCCGCGGACTTGCCGAGGTGGTCGAGCACGCTCCGCGCGCTCTCGGTCCGGCCGTGCCAGAGCAGCGCGCGGACCAGGGCGACCGCGTCGTCGTCACGCAGGTCACCCCGGTGGGCGGCGTCGATCAGCGCGGTGAGGTGGGCGGCCGCGGCCCCCGGGTTGAGACGCCATTCGGCGCGGACCAGCATGCTGGTGATCCGGGCGCGCTGTTCGTCGTCGGCGCACTCGCGGGCGGCTCTGCGCAGGAAGGACACGGCGGCCTCCGTCGAGCCGCCGCGCAGCGCGTGGACGGCCGCCTGCTCCAGGATCGTGACGCCCCAGGGGACGTCGAGCGGCTCGGTCCACCGCAGATGCCCGGCGATCACGTCGGGCGGGGCGCCGGCGCCGTAGGCCACCTCGGCGGCGCGGCGGTGCAGTTTCGCCGACCGTTCGGCCCCCATCTCCTCGACGATCGCGCGCCCCGCCACCTCGTGCCGGTATCGTCCCCCGGCGAGCAGGCCGGTCGCGGTGAGGGTCTGCAGCTCCCGCCCGACGACATCGGCGCCGAGGCCGAGCAGCTGGTCCAGGAGCTCGGCGTCGTCCAGGATCGCCAGCCCCTGCGCCACCTGGAGGGTCTGGTCGTCGCCTCCGGACAGGCAGGCCAGCACGGCCCTGCCGTACTCGGTGCCCACCACGACCGTGTCGGGTTCGCGGTTCTCGGCGAAGCGGACGAAGTCCCGGTGGTCGTCGGCGAGCGCCGCGACCAGGCGCGGGTTGCCGCCGCTGAGGGCGTACCAGTCGCCGGCGAACCGCTTGCCCGCCTCCGCGCCGACGCGGCCGGCCGCCATGGCCGCCACACCGGACCTGGTGAGATGGTTGAGTTCGATCTTCTCCCACAGCGGCTGACGCAGCTCCGCCTGGAAGGTGCCGTCGGTGTAGCGCCCGTGGTCGCACTCGGTCAGGACCACCGCGATCCGGGCGAAGCGCGCCCGGCGGCTCAGGTACGCCAGGCAGATCAGCGAGGCCCGGTCGGAGTGGTGGACGTCGTCCACCACGACGGCGAGCGGCTGCTTCTCCGCGAGCTCCAGCAGGATGCTGCAGAGCAGGTGGACGACCTGCGGCTCGATCTGCTGCTCGGTCTCGTGCTCCCACGGCAGGGACATCACCGAGCGCACCCCGTCGTCCAGCAGGGCCAGGGCCCGGGTGCGCTCCTCGCCGATCAGGGGGGCGTCCCGGATGAGCTGGCCGATCACGCCCAGGGGCAGGCAGCGCTCCATCCGCGATGTGATCGCTGTGACGGTGACCGCGCCGACCTGGAGGGCGTGGTCGGTGAACGCCTGTAACAGCGCGCTCTTGCCGGTCGCCGCGACACCGCTGACCAGCGCGCATCGTCCTCTACCCGCCATCGCCGCGCCGAGGGTGGCCCGCAGGGTGGCAAGCTCGTCGTCCCGTTCGATCAAGCTCATCGGCTGTTCCGCCTCCGTGCGGCCGATCTGGTGTGCGCTGCCGTATCCCATCTTCTCCATGATCTTCGCCAATCCCCCCCAGCGGTTCCGGTCGGAGGGTAGAGGGTGTCCTTATCGTAGGGCTATCGACTGACTATGACCGGCTGTGCGCGCGCCCGGCCCCGCTTACTCCATCGTTGACGGCGGCCGATCGTGACATGGTCGGCCAAGGGTTTGCGGGCCCGCCCGCCGGGGTCGTCCGATCGGCGGGTCGCGGGCGGTGGGGTGTCCGTGGTGCCGGGGGCTTGAACAGCGATGGCATCGATGGTCACCTGCGTGGTCGGGGGTGCCGGGTCCAGGTGCCGTCTTTCGCTGACCCCTGGTGTTTACTAGCTTTACGGGAACCTGTTATCGGGATGGCTTCACCGAGTTATTGGGGGTCTTTCCCCTCGGTTCCCGGAACAACCCGCGCGCTTGCCGGGAACGCCTGCGGGAAGGCGCCGGCGAGCGGGCACGACGACGGCGCGGTACCCGTGACGGGCACCGCGCGATCGGGGGCGGGCATGCGGACGCTCAAGAGCCGTGCCGCCCGAAGGACCCGGGGGCCGATCGGGCCGCGCCGAGCCGTCAGCCCTCGCCGTACTCGTCGTGCAGTCGCAGCTTCAGCGCGTGGTCCCTGCGGCCCTTGGGCGCCCGGTCGAGCACCTGGAACATGCTCCACAGCACGTCGTTGCCGCGGCTGTAGCTGGAGTAGGTGTGGTAGACGACGTCGTCCTCAAGCACGAACGAGGTGAGGCCGGGCATGTCCCGCGGGAAGATGCTCGGGTCCGGCAGGATGGGCGGCAGCCGGTAGTAGTTGTACTCCGGCCCCTCCGCGGCCAGTTCGTCGGTGAAGGAGGTGCCGAAGTCGACTTTGAACTCGCCGTCGGGCGAGGAGTAGAACGGGACCTGCCAGCCCATCCGCTTCCGGAACGCGGTCACCTCGTCGATCGGGTTGCGGAGCACGCAGGCCAGGACCACGTCGTGGTTGCGCAGGTGCGTGGCGGTGCCGTCCAGCGAGTCGATGAAGGAGGAGCAGCTCGGGCAGCCGGTCGACATGAAGTGGTACACGATGAGCTGGGAACGTCCTTCGAAGAGGTCGCGCAGCGAGACCGGCCCGTCGGGGCCTTCGAGGCGGTACTCCTTCTCCACCGGCACCCAGGGCAGCTCCTGCCGCTGCCGGGTCAGCTCGTCGCTCCGGCGAGTGAGCTCTTTCTCGGCTTCCAGCAGCTTGATGCGGGCCGCGCGCCACTCGTCACGAGTGCCGATTTTATGCCGGTTCATTCCCTCTCCCCTCGCTATCCGTATGCGAAGGACAGCATCGCGTATCCATGCATCTTTGCCTAGTGTCGCCTCCGGCGCTTCTTCCGTATTGCTCTATCGGGTGTGGTGGCGGCCCCCGACGGGGAGGGGGCCGCCACCGGATCAGGCGCCGGCCTCGGCGAACCGGCCCGGCCGGCGGCCCTCGCCGGCCGGGCCGCGGTAGCACTGCGCGATGTCGAGATAGTGATCGGCCTCGGCCCCGGAGGCGACCACGTCCACGTCGTCCCGGTGCCGCCGCCTGGTCGCGAGCAGGCAGAGGTCCACGGCGGAGCCGGTGATCCGCTCCGTCGAGGCCTCGGGGCCGAACGTCCACAGCTCGCCCGACGGGCTGGTGATCTCGAACCGGAACTCCGTGGCCGGCGGCGTCTCGTTCCGGGACAGGTAGCCGAAGTCCCTGGTCAGCACGACGAAGCCGACCAGGTGCCGGAGCCGGTCGGTCCGCTCGATCCGGATGCCCGTCACGTCGGCGATGTCCTGGCCGTGCGCGAACTGCTCCATGATCCCGGCGCAGGCGAGGATGGCCGGGGGGAGCGGGTTCACGAGCCACGGCACGGTCTGCCCGGCCGGTACGGCGGCGAGCGCCTCGACGACGGTCTTGCGCGCCTCCCGCCAGCGGTCGAGCAGCACCTCGGGGGTGTCGTCCTCGTAGTCCTTGAGCGCGCCGTTCACCACGGCGGTGAAGCCGACGGTGGCGGCCTTGGCCGCCATCGCGTTGAAGGCGTCCGGAGCGGCCGCCGCCGTCCTGGCCATCCCGAAGACGAAGGTGAGGTGGGCGATCTGGTCGTGGACCGTCCAGCCCGGCGCGGCCGAGGGCAACCGCCACTGCTCCGGGCCGAGCCCGCTCACCAGGCGGTCGAGCTCCTCGCCTTCCGCGGTCAGATCCCTGAGTACGCTGTCCAGCTCGATCACGGGTCACTCCTCCTGTGGGGAATCAATCGGTTGACGGACGGGGACGGCAGCCAGGCGCCGACCCGTCTCGCGGCGGCGAAGGCGGCCCAGGCGGTGAGCTCGACCAGCGTCGAGTCGTCCGGGTCACGGACGCGGAACCCCTCGACGACCGGGCCGTCCACCTGGTACGGCGCCAGCGCGGTGAGCAGCGCCAGCCGCCCGGCGGGGCGCTCCGCGGGCGGCAGCACCGCTGTCGCCCTTTCGACCCAGGAACGGCTCGGGCCGCGCGGCTCGCCGTTCCAGGCGGCCAGCTCCGCGGCGACCAGCTCCCGGACCCCCGCGGGCACGGACCGGTCGCCGGCCCTGTCCAGGGCGGCGGCGGCCCGGGCGAGGGCCCCGGCCACCGTCGGCGACCCGCCCGCCCAGGACAGGTCGGCCGCCGGGGCCGCGGCGGGGAGCAGGCCGAGCGAGAGCCCGGGGGAGACGCCCCGCCGGGCCTGGACCGCCATGACCCGGCCGAGCATCCGCAGGGCCGTCCCGCGGGCGGCGTCCGGCATCGGCCGCGGGAACGGGGAGCCGGTGAGGAAGAGGGCGGCCATCCGGTTGAAGTAGTGGAAGGCCACCACCACACCGGCCAGTTCGGCCAGGTGGTCGGCGGGAGGAGGGTCGGACCGGGCCGCCGTGTCCGCCCTCCCGCTCGCCCGGGCCCACGTCACAGAGGGGCCCAGGGCGGGGTCGCCGGCGGCGTCCAGCCGGTCGCCGTCGTACCTCCCCTTGGTGAGCGCCCGGAGCGTCGACCCGTGGATGTCCACGCAGTAGGGGCAGTCGTTGCCGCGCGACACCGTGGCGGCGACCGCCTCCTTGGCGGCCCGGGGCACCCGCCCGTCGGCCATGAGCGACTCCCGCAGGACCATCCAGCAGGCCGCCGTCGCCTCGGGGGCGGGGGAGTGCAGGATGACCGGTGGGGCGAGCATGCCGAAGTCGCGCTCAAGCTGGCCGTAGACCTCGGCGACGAGCCCGGTGGCGCCGCCCGGCCGTACCGGGACGACGTGCCGGATCTGCCGCAGCATCTCCGACAGCGTGGCGCGCGCCAGCATCTTGCCCATCGGCGTCCCCTAGACCCGCGGCAGGATCGGGATCAGCCCGGCCACGCCGCGACGGCCGCCCACCGAGCCGTCCGGCGCCGGGGCGCCGTACGAGACCTCGATCCCGCGCTCCCGCGCCGCCCGCACGATCGCGGGGACGGCGCGCTCGGCGAGCGCGGAGATGGTCATCGCGGGGTTCACGGTCAGCGCCCCGGGGACGGCGGAGCCGTCGGTGACGAAGATGCCGGGGTGCCCGCGCAGCTCGTGCTCGTCGCTCAGCGCCGAGGTGGCCGGGTCGTCGCCGATCCGGCAGGAGGCCAGCGGGTGCACGGTGTAGGCGCCGACCACGTCGTTGGTCCACGGGGTCACCGTGGCCAGCCCGTCGCGTTCGAGGATGTCCTTCACCTCCGCGTCGGCGAGCCCCCAGGCGCGGAGCGTGTTGGCCGTCGGGTGGTACTGCAGGCGCCCGACGCCGAGCATCTGCTGGGAGATCCGGTCGGCGTTGCCGGTGGCCGGGGGCGGGCCGAAGACGCCCTCGTTGTCGTCTTCGATCATCTGGAAGATGATCAGCCAGGAGCGCCAGCGCTCCAGCATCTCCTTCTTCTTCACCCCGAACCAGGCCAGGCCGTCGCCGTCGGCGGCCTGGGCCAGGATGGTCCCGAGCCCGGGCGGGAAGTACAGCTGCTCCAGCGAGTACCGGGTGTACTCGGGGAGCGAGCCGTCCAGCCGGTCCCAGTTGGCCACGGTCGGGCCCTTGCCGATCTGGTTGGCCGCGTACGCCAGGCCGTCGCCGTGGGACAGCCCGAGCACCTCGCGCACCCGGTCCTCGTCGAACACGGCGGTGTTGAGCCGCTCCCCGTTCCCGGAGAAGTAGCGGCCCACCGCGTGCGGCATCGGGCCCAGGGTCGGCGCGCTGCGCTGCAGGATGACGGGGGTGGCCCCGGCTCCGGCGGCGAGGATGACGATTTTGGCGTCGATGACGCCGTTCCCGGTGGTCACCCGGTAGTCCTCGTCGTCGACCAGGTTGTAGTGCACCCGGTAGAGGCCGTCCTCGGTCTTGGAGATGTGCTGCACCTCGTGGAGCGGCCGGATCTGCGCGCCGTGGGAGAGCGCGGCGGGCAGGTAGTTGGTCTGCAGGGACTGCTTGGCGTCGAACCGGCAGCCGGCCATCATCCAGTTGCAGTTGGTGCACGAGCCGGTGTCGACGGCGGCGGGCACCGGGTTGGCGGTCCGTCCGGCGTGGCGGCACGCGGCGGCCCACAGGCCGCCCGAATAGGAGACGTCCTCCCAGCCCTGCTTGGTGATCTCGATTGACTCGGCCACCCGGTCGTACCACGGCTCCAGGGTGTCGCGGCTGATCGCGGCCGGCCACATCCGCCGTCCGATGCTGCCGCGCCGCTCGAAGACGAAGCCGGGCGCGCGGGGTAGCGCGGCGAAGAAGACCACGCTGCCGCCGCCCACGCAGTTGCCGCCGAGCACGCTCATCCCGTCGCCCACGACGAAGTCGAAGATGCGGGTGTAGGAGGAGCCGAGCTTGAAGTTGTGCTCGAAGTCTTTCGAGGTCAGCCACGGTCCGCGCTCCAGGACGACGACGCGCGCGCCGCCGGCGGCCAGGTGGTAGGCCGTGATCGCACCGCCGAAGCCACTGCCGACGATGAGGACGTCGGTACGTTCCGTCGCGGTCATGCCGGGCTCCCTGAGGGGGTCGTGTCGGGGTGGAGTGCCGCCAGCGGTCGGCCGTAGGAGTAGTCGCGGAACCGCCACAGGCCGTCGGATTCGGGGAGGGCGAAGCCCATCGCGGTGAGACCCGGGTGCCCGGAGGCGATCGCCTCGGCGGTGTCCATGTGGGCCGCCGAGTCGTAGGCCATGTTGGCGAAGAGGGCGATGCTGATCCAGATCTGCTTTTCCGGGTGGCCGGGCGCGACGAGGCGCCGCACGAGCTCGGTCCGGTCCTCGAACGACAGCGCCACGAATTCCGGTACCGAGTCGTCGAGCGTGAGCCCGCTCTGTCCGGCGTAGGCGCGCGCGTGCTCGTTCAGCAGCGCCGCGAAGTCGTCCAGGCCCGCGGTGACCCCGGTCGCGTCCCATTCCAGCAGCTGGACGGCCCCGGCGGCGACCGCGCCCCCGCCGCTCGCCGCCCCGGCCACGGCCCGGTCGCCGGGGAATCGCCTCTCGCCCGGGATGATGGTGTCCGAGAACGCCTCAAGCGTCATCGTTCTTTTTGTGTATCCGTCCGAGGTTTGCGGCCGCATAGAGATTCCTCATCTAATGGGTCGTCTTCGGTCCGGCTTATCGTCTAATTTATGTAACGGGAGCCGCATCTTTTCTGTTGCTTTCCCCAGGAAATGTATTACTCTCTGTATCGGGCCTGGTGCTTGTGGTTGCAGGCGGCTCGGACCTCGTATATCGCGGCCGAGAGGGACCCCCTACAACCCCTATTCCTCCTCACTATCCTTGTCCGGGGCCACCCGAGAAAACGGTTTGAGCCCTATCGGGCCTACCGGGCCGCGGTTACGCTGGCGAAATAAGTGACAAAGTCATGGTCGCGGCTTCGGAATAAGAAGTCTTCGCTGTCACGCGCCCCGCCTTTGCCTTCCCCGAAACTCGGGAGCAGCGATGGTTATCGAAAGATCCGTTCTATGCGCGATCCTGAGCATGCACGAGCATCTCGACAAGCCGCTCACGATTGACGACATGGCCAGCACGGCGATGTTCAGCAAGTTCCACTTCTCCCGGGTCTTCCAGCGCGTCACCGGGCTCTCGCCCGGCCGCTTCCTGTCCGCGCTGCGAATCCAGGAGGCCAAACGGCTGCTGGTCACCACCTCATCCACCGTCACCGAGATCAGCCACATGGTCGGCTACTCCAGCGTCGGCACCTTCAGCTCGCGCTTCACCAGCAGCGTGGGCACGGCCCCGAGCATGTACCGGGAGCTGCGCAGCGTCGTGCCGCGCGAGCTGATCGGGTACCGCCGGGACCTCAAGGGACTCGAATCCGCCCGGATCGAGGGGGAGGTCGCCTCTCCCCTCGGGGGGCGTCCGGTCTTCGTGGGACTGTTCCCGAACCGGATCCTGGAGGGATGGCCGGTCAGATACACGGTCCTGAACAAGCCCGGATCCTTCGTCCTGGAGGACGTGCCCGAGGGAAGCTGGCACGTGCTGACCCAATCCGTCGTGGACGGGCGCGAGGACGCGTTCGACCACCCCCCGGGCGGGGACACGGCGTTGTTCGTCGGGCACAGCGGCCCGATCGTCATCAACGGCGAGGCGGCGAAGGCGCGGCTCGACGTCCGGCTGCGGCCGATGAAGCCGCTGGACGCGCCGTCCCTGCTCGCCCTCCGCGACCTGGTGCGATAACACGAAGAAGCCTCACGTGGCCGGACCACGTGAGGCTTTTTCACGCCTTCAACGACGTCGCGCCGGCATCGGACCCCGCGGCAGGGCGTCCACCGAGCTCACGGTCACGGGGAACCCGCCCCGGATCCGCAGCGCCAGCATGGCCTCGGGGAAGGGGTTGAAGCCGGGCCGGGCGGACAGGCGGAGCTCCCGCACGACCGTGGCGATGACGAAGACGGCCTCCATCATCCCCAGGTGGTTGCCGACGCAGAACCGGGGCCCGGCGCCGAACGGGATGTAGGCGTACCGGGGCCGGTCCGCGGGACGGGCGGGGTCGAACCGTTCGGGGTCGAACCGCTCGGGCGCCTCCCAGAACTCCGGATGCCGGTGGAGCGTGTAGGGGCTGATCATGATTTCGGTGCCGGCCGCGACCGGGTACCCGCCCACCTCGTCGGCGGCCACGGCCTTGCGGGTGAGCGCCCAGACCGGCGGGTAGAGCCGCATGACCTCCTCCACCACCATCGCGGTGTAGCGGAGCCGGTGCAGGTCCTCGTAGGTCGGCGGCCGGTCGCCGAGCACCTCGGCGGCCTCCGCCCGGAGCCGCTCGCGTACCTCCGGATGCCGGTCGATGAGGAGGAAGGCCCACGACAGCGTGCTGGCGGTCGTCTCATGCCCGGCGAGCAGCAGGGTGATGAGCTCCTCGCGCATCCGGCGGCGGACGGCCCGCCGGTCGGGGTCGTCCGCGGTCGAGGCGATCAGCCGGGAGATCACGTCGTCCCCGTCCGGGCGCGGGTCGGCCCGCCGCGCGGCGACCAGCCCGTCCGCGACCCGGTGGAGTTCGCGCAGGGCCCGGCGGAAGCGCCGCTCCTTGGGGAGCGAGAGCCACCGCGGCACCTTGCTGAGCGTGACCATGTCGAACATGGCCTGATCCTGCACCGCCTCGAAGGCGTGCCCGATGAGCCCGACCGAGCCCAGGTCGGCGTCGAGGATGGTGCGCCCCAGCACACCGAGGGTGAGGCCGGTCATCTCCGCGGAGAGGTCGATCGGCCGGCCGCCCTCGTGCGCGCGGAGCCGGGTGACCAGGTGCGCCGCCTCCTCGGCGATCGCCTGGGCGTGCACGGCGAGCCGGCGGTTCTGGAAGACCGGCTGGATCATCTTGCGCTGCTTGCGCCACAGCTCGCCCTCGCTGGTCAGCAGACCGTCGCCGATGGCGCGGCGGGCTTCGGTCAGGCCGATCCCCTTGTGGTAGTTGCCGCTGTGGTCGGCCAGGACGTGCTTGGCGTGGTCGGGGTGGTTGAAGTAGTAGAGGGTCTGCGGTCCGACGGTGATGCGCACGGCGTCGCCGTACCGGTCGGCGGCCGAGGTCAGCATGCCCAGCCGGTCGGTCACCAGCTGCCGGTACAGGCCGAACGTGGCCGAGATCGGGGGGCCGGGCGGGGCGGCCTTGGCGGTCGGTTTCATCCGGCCACCTCGCTGGGCTGGGGGGCGATCCGCCGGAACCGTCCCTGGCAGAACAGCAGGGGGTCGGCGTCGGGCCGCCGGTGCACCGAGAGCACCTTGCCGATGAAGACGGTGTGGTCTCCGCCGTCGTAGGAGCGCCACAGCTCGCATTCGAACCACGCGGCGGCGTTCTCCAGCAGCGGCACACCGGTCGCCTCGCCCGGCCGCCAGGCGCCCTCCTCGAACTGCGCGGCGCCGAGGGTCCGCCAGCGGTTGGCGAAGTGCTTGGCCTCGCCCTCCTGGTCGGCGGAGAGCACCGAGACGCCGAAGTGGCCGGTCATGGAGAGGCAGCCGTGCATGATCGCGTCCCGCCGGACGCAGATCAGCACCAGCGGCGGGTCGAGCGAGACGGAGGTGAAGGAGTTGGCCGTCATGGCGTGCGGGGGCGTCGCCGTGGTCACGACCGTGACCCCGGTGGAGAACGTGCCCAGCGCCTGGCGCAACGCTTTCACGTCGACGTCGCGGGAGGAGATGGATTGGTCGATACTCACGCCGGCCTCCTGGGGTGCCATCAGGCCGCGTAGGGCTCGAGTGCCTGGACCAGCGAATCGGGCACCCGGGAGGGGATGGTGCGGGTGTTCGGCCCGCGCATGCAGGCCACCCGCTGCCGGCCGCGGGCGACGAGCGTCTCGCCGCCGCCCGGGTCGAGCCGGACGTAGTCGAAGGTGAACTCGACCTGGGTCTGGGCCAGCTCGACCAGGTGCATCCGGATCGACAGCTCGTCGAAGGCGGTGATCTCGGCGAAGAACTCGCAGTCGACCTTGAGGGTGAACAGCTTCAGGTCGTCCTGCAGGTCGCGCAGGACCTCCGGCGCGGCCTGCTTGAGGAAGAGCTCCCGGCAGCGTCCCTGCCAGCGCAGGTAGTTGACGTAGTAGACGTTGCCCACGATGTTGGTCTCCTCGAAGCCAACGGTGTGGGTGTACTCGAAGTATTTCTTCATGACCGGTCACCGCCTGTGGTGAGAACTGCGAACACGATGGGATCCGGGACGCCGTGCAGGGTCGTGACGAGGGTCGCGACCCGCAGGCCGCCGGAGGCGAACACCGCCCACGCGTCCCGCACGCCGTCGATCCGGACGTCGCCGCCGGCGGCCCCGGCCCGGCGCAGGCAGGTGAGCGCGGCCCGTACCCGGGTGTCCGCGGTCTCCGGCGCCTCGCGGGTGAGCGCGGCGGTCTCCTCGGTGAGCGGGGCGTGCGCCGCCTCGGCCGGGCGGGCGGTCACCGGTTCGACGGCGCAGGCCAGCGGCCCTTCGCCGACGGCGCAGAGGGTCGTCCCGGCTCCGTGGGCGACGGCGACGGTACGGCCGTCCTCGACGGCGTGCTCACCGTCTCCGACGTGGGCGAGGCGGACGGGGCGGCCGAGTGCCCGCCCGGCGGCGAGGGCGGCCGGCGCCGCCTCGTCCGGCTCCACCGCGACGGCGACGCGGGTGCCGACCAGGTCTTCCAGCGTCCGTTCGAGGTAGGAGCCGAGCAGCGGCGCGGCCCACGGGCCGCGGCCGTCCTTCTTGCGCACCGCCTGGAGGCGCAGCCCTTCCCAGCGCTCCACGACCTCGCCGCCGGCCGTACGGACGGCGATGTCGTAGACGTAGGTGTCGCCGTGGTGTTCCCGTTCGACCGCGCAGTAGCGCAGCTCCCCGGCTCGCGCCAGGTCGGGGCCGCCGGGGTGGATCCGCTCGATCCCGGTGGGCAGCAGGGTCGCGTCGGGGACGCACACCTGGTTGCCGTGCATGAGCGCGTCCCGCAGGCCGGGGTCGCCGAGCCGCAGCTCACCGGGGAGGAACCCGGCGAACCAGTCGCCGTCCGCCACCGCCGCCACGTCGGCGTCGACGTGCCGGGCGGCGGCGCGATGGTACCGGCGGAGCCGATGGAAGCGCGGCCCCTGGAAGAGGACGTCGCCGTACATCGCGGTGGCCGGGTCGAGCGGCACGCCGGGCAGCCCCGGCGCGGTCTGGTCCGGCGGCCCGGCCGGAGCCGGCCCGAGCCCGTACACCAGCCGGGCGCGGAAGTGCTCCACGTCGAAGCCGGTCTCCGCACTCCTGATCGACACGGCCACGGTGTCGTCGTCCACGACCGTCGCGGCGATTCTGATCGTGCTGCTTCCGTCCGGCGACACGATGATCGGCCGGACGAACTCCGCCTGCTCGATCACCGGCGTCGCGTCCCGCCCGGTGAGCGCCGCGGCCGTCTGCGCCATCGCCTCCATGCCGAAGACGGCGGGGAACAGCAGGTTGCCGTCGAGCAGGTGGTCGGCGAGGTAGAGGTCGGTGCCCGAGCCCAGTTCCACCTCGGTGACGAGTTCCACCCCGTGGTAGCGGACGAGCGGCTTGCCGACGAAGCGCAGCAGCGGCAGGTCCGGCAGGTCCCGGCGGACCGTGCCGATTCCCTCGGTCCGGCCGCTGATCACCACGACGGCCGGGACGCCGGGGTCGGCGACCAGCCGCCGCAGCAGTTCCACGCCCTGCTCGGGGGCGATCGGGACGATGCCCCGGCGGGTCAGGCCGTCGACGACCGACAGCCGCTCGCCCATGCCGACCTCGGACCAGACCGACCACTCCATGCAGACGGTCCGGCAGTCCGGGTGCCGGGCCGCCGTCTGCTCGGTGAGGTCGGCCAGCCACTCGTTGGCGGTGGCGTAGTGGGCCTCGCCGTGCAGGCCGGCCCGGCCGATGATGCTGCCGAACGACACCAGCAGCCGCAGCCGGCCGGGTTCGATCGCCGCGAGCACGTTGCGCATCCCGTCGACCTTCGGGGCGAAGGTACGGCGGAACGCGGCCATGTCCAGCGTGGCGAGCCCCGCCGGCTCGTTGCGCCCGGCGCCGTGCAGCACCGCGGTGACCGGGCCGAGCGTCTCCTCGACCTCGGCGACCGCCGCGCGCACCCGGTCGGCGTCGGCGGTGTCGGCCCGGACGTAGTGCACCCGCACCCCGGCCTCGGCCATCCGCCGCAGGTTGCCGGCGAGCTCGGGGTCCCGGGCCGGGTCGGACCGGCCGAGCACGGCCAGTTTGGCGCCGCTGTCCCCCGCGACGGCCAGGGCGCACTCGGCGGTGATGCCCTTGCCGCCCCCGGTCACCAGGAACACGTCGGAGGAGTCGAGCACCGGCTGGACCCGGCCGGGGCGGACCGGCAGCGCGCGCAGGGTGGGCACGCGCCGTAGCCCCGCCTCGTCGTACCGGACCTCGGAGAAGCCCGTGGTGGCGGCCACCTCGGCCACCACCCAGCCGACCGCCTCGGGGATCGGCGGGACCTGCGCGACGGTGACCCGCAGCTGCGGTGCCTCCAGGGAGAGCGTCTTGGCCAGGCCCGCCGCGCCCCTGCCGTGCTGCACCAGCACGAACCGGGTGCCGCGGGCCGCGGACAGGACCGCCTGGGCGCCGAGCAGCGCGTGCTCCAGGTCCTCCTCCGCGCAGTCCGGCGGCAGGTACACCAGCACCCCGGACCCGACCTGCCCGTTCTCCAGGGCGCCGCGCAGCGCCGCCGCGAGCGGCGCCCCGCCCGGGGCGAACACCCGCCAGGTCCCGCCCGCCTCGGCGGCGACCTGCTTGGGGAGCCGGATCTCGTCCAGGTCGACGGCGAACGCCCGCGCCCACGGGGCCGCCCCGGCCACCGCCGGGACGGGGGAGGAGTCGGCGACGCCGGTCGCCTCCGACAGCGTGTCCAGGGCGGTGGCCAGCTCGCACAGGCTGGCCGTGGCGAGGTTCACCGGCACCTGGGCGGCGGGGATGCGCAGCCGTTTGGCCGCCTGGTCGATGAGGTGCATCACGGTGACCGAGCTGAGGTGCAGCTCGTCCAGGGGTCTTGCGTCGCCGCTCACCATGTCGAGCGGGAGCTCGGCGCGGGCGGCGGCCAGGCGGCGCAGCATGTCCAGCGTGGACTCGGCCGTCTCCGCCGGGCCGTCCTCGCGCCCCTCCGCCTCGGGGGCGGCACGTCGTACGACGGCCTGGGGACCCACCGCGGGTGCCTGCTCGGCGGGGTTGGCGAAGAAGCTGAAGGACTGCCCCACCCGCAGCGGCCGGATCAGCCGGCCGTGGAAGAGCTCCTCGTGCCGGACCGGGACGCCGAGCACGTAGCCGGCGGCCACCGTGCGCAGCAGCCCGGTGAGCGACTCGTCGTCGGTGTCGAGGGCGACCGCGGGCACGTCGACGGCGGCCGTCACCAGCCCGGTGAGGACATGGCCCGGGCCGACCTCGATGAAGAGGTCGACGTCCTTGGCCGCCCGCTCCACGGCCTGGGTGAAGAGCACCGGGTCGGTGATCTGCCGGTGCAGCAGCTCCCTGAGGTCGGTGGTGGCCGACAGCTCGTCCCCGGTGACGGTGGAGACGACCCGCCCGCTCAGCGGGGCGAACTCCTCCCGGGTGAGCCGCGCGCCGAACGACTCGGCCGCCGGGGCGACCAGCGGGGAGTGGAAGGCGTGCGAGACCGGCAGCCGCATGCAGGGCACGCCCTCGCCCGCGGCCCGGCCCGCCATGGTCTCGATCTCCTCGACCGTGCCCGCCACGACGGTCTGCTCCGGCCCGTTGTATCCCGCGATCACCACCGACAGGCCGGCGATGAGCCGGTTCACCTGGTCGGGGGTGGCCCGCAGACCGGCCATGGTGCCGGAGGCGCTGTGCTCGGCCATGGCCCGGCCGCGGCCGGCGGCCAGCCGGAGCAGCCGCGCGGAGTCCATCGCCCCGGCCCAGTGCAGGGCCGACAGCTCGCCCAGGCTGTGGCCGACCGCGACGTCGGCCTCCACCCCGAGCAGGGACAGCGCGCGCAGGCCGGCGATCGAGCCGGTGGCGATGCGCGGCTGGGCGACGTGGGTGGCGACCATGTCCCCCGAGGTGGGCAGCGCCGCCTTGAGGTAGATCTCCTCCACCTCGGCCAGCCGGCGGCGGAGCGCGCCGCCGCTGGTGCCCCGGCCCGACCCCTGGCCGGGGAAGAGGAATCCGACGCTGGGCCTGCGCGCGGCGCGGCCGAGGAAGGCCCCGCCGTCGAAGACCCGCTGCTCGCCCGCGTCCAGTGCCTGGATCAGCCGGCGCAGCTGCTGCTCGGCCTCGTCGGGCGAGGACACCACGGCGGCGGCGCGGTACGGCAGGTCGCGCAGCTCGCCCTGGAGGGTGGCGGCGAGGTCGGCCAGCTGGGCGTAGGAGAGCTGCGGCACGAAGTCGGCCAGCTCGGTCAGCCGCTCGCGCAGGCCCTCCGGCGAGGCGGCGTCCGCGAGCAGCAGCTCCACGTCCTGGAGCGAGGCGGCCAGCGACCGGGTGCGGCTGGAGACGCCGGTACGGCGCCGCGGCTCGGTCTTCTCCAGTACCAGGTGGGTGTTGATCCCGCCGAAGCCCATGGCGGTGACCCCGGCCCGTATCGGGGCGCCCGCGGGCCACGGCTCGGCTTTGCGCAGCACGCGCAGCGCCACCGGCTCCTGGCCGAACACCGGGTGGGGGTCCACGCAGCCGAGCGTGGGCGGCAGCACCTCCTCGTGGACCGCCATCGTCGCCTTGATCAGACCGGCCACCCCGGCCGCGGCCTTGGCATGGCCGATCATGCCTTTGATGGAGCCGACCGCGGCGGGTGCCGCGGCGGGGTCGGCCGCGGTCCGCTCGGCCGTCAGCGCGGCCAGCTCGGTCGCGTCGCCGAGCGCCGTACCGGTGCCGTGGCCCTCGAAGAACGACACGGTGTCGATGCCGACCCCGGCCCGTTCGTAGGCCCGCCGCAGCGCCCGCCGGTATCCGGCCACCTCGGGCCGGGTCATGCCGCCCCTGCCGTCGGAGGACACGCCCCACCCGGTCACGCTCGCGTAGCCGCGGCGCCCCGACTCGGCCGCGTCCTGCTCGCGCATCAGCACGAGCATCCCGCAGCCCTCGCCCGGCCAGAAGCCGTTGGAGTGCCGGTCGTAGAGGCGGAAGTCCCCCTTGGCCAGCGCGCCGGTCTTGGCGAAGCCCACCAGCTCGAACGGGTCGATGGACAGGTCCACGCCCCCGGCGACGGCCACGTC
The DNA here is from genome assembly GCF_025996515.1 of Rhizohabitans arisaemae. Classification (GTDB taxonomy): domain Bacteria; phylum Actinomycetota; class Actinomycetes; order Streptosporangiales; family Streptosporangiaceae; genus Rhizohabitans; species Rhizohabitans arisaemae. The sequence continues at coordinate 157,354 of NZ_BLRH01000009.1, read as the reverse complement.
GACGTCGCCGTCGGAGAGCGCCTTGGCCGCGGTGGCCACCGCCAGCAGCGAGGAGGAGCAGGCGCCGTCGACGGTGTAGCCGCCGCCGCCCAGGTCGAAGTGGTTGCAGATCCGCCCGGCGATCGTGTTGGAGAGACCGCCGGCGAGGGTGTCCTCGTCCACCTCGGGGAACGGGCTCTTGTAGGCGGTCTCCAGCTCCGCCAGGAAGCCGGCCAGCCGGTCGTCGTCCCAGCCCTCCGCGGCGAGCGCCGCCGTGAGCGTGCGCCGTACGTACGGCCAGCGCAGCCGGAGCACGTTGGCCCGGGTGAACTCCCCGGTCAGGCTGTTGCCGACGATGACGCCGGTGCGCTCGTGCGGTAGGCCCTCCCCGCCCGGGAAGCCGGCGTCCGCCAGCGCCCGGCCGGCCATGTCGAGCGCCAGCCAGTGGGTCAGGTCGGTGGAGCGGTAGGTGCTGCCTGCGATCTTGTAGCCGAGCCGGTCGAACTCGTAGCCCTCGATGACCGCGGCGGTCCGGCTGTAGAGGCGGTCGGGCGCGGCCGGGTCGGCGTCCCAGTAGTCTTCGAGCCGCATGCGAACGTCGGGGAGCCGGCGGAAGGCCCGGCGTCCGGCGACGGCGTTCTCCCACAGCTCACGGGGTGAGGAGGCGTCCGGATATCGGCACGCCATACCGACAATCGCGATTCTGGTCATATCTTCGCGGCCTCCGTCTCCACGGACTGGAGCGCCTTGGCGGCTTCGGCCTGCACCTTGGCGGCGTCCAGCTCACGTGCCTTGTTGACGATGTGCAGCGCCCACAGGAATCCGCCGCGGACCAGACAGACCACCGCGGTGGCGAAGAAGATGCCGTAGGGGATGTTCATACCGGTGAGCAGGCCGTACACCAGCGCGACCCCGCCGCCGAAGGCCACCTGCGAGAGCGGCTTGGACGGGCTCGTCCCCGGGTCGGTGATCATGTAGTTGGTGAACAGCACGAACGCGATGCCGGTCATCATCGACAGCCCGCCGAGGATGGAGATGTCGTCGACGATCAGTCCGCGGACGATCGCCTGGACGGCGAAGCCGATCACCCACGAGGCGATCAGCCACATGCGGCCGGTCAGCTTGGCGTTGAGCATGGTGCCGAAGGTGATGATCACCAGCGGGATGATCCAGTCGACCGGGTTCCCGACGTGCTCGCTGAACTGGTACGGCGGCGCGATGCTGGCCCACGGGAAGAGGACGAGGATGATCGCGATGCCGAAGTTGGACGGGTTCATGAAGTGCCGCAGCCGCCCGCGCACCGGCGCCCGGAACACCCACTTGGTGCCGACCGCGAAGACCACCCCGAACATCATGATCAGGATCTGGTCGTTGACGTAGGTCAGCATGTTCACGGCGATGCTGGTGATGTGGGCGGGGTAGAGGAACTCCATCAGCCCGCGGAAGCCGTTGCCGAGGTAGCGCGGCGCCCGCCCCTCGGACCTGGCGCCGATCGCCTCCAGCACGATCTCGGTGGTGTAGCCGGTGGCCAGGGCGACGAACGGCCAGATGTACCCCTGCTCGAAACCCCACCACGAGTAGCCGAGGATGTTGAAGATCGTGATCGAGATCGCGAACCTGCGCAGCGCGGTGACGACCTTCTGGTCGTGACGCGGTGGACTGACGGCGGCGTCGTTTGCGCCCATGTCACTGCTCCTTCGCCATCGAGCCGAGCGTGAGGTTGTGCCATCCCGGCGTGAGCTGAAGATCCTGGCTGTGCGCCTGGCCGGCCCGGTCACGCCAGGTCAGGCGGACTTTGAGCGGTCCGGTCACGTTCTGGCCGAGGCCGATGTGCACGGTCTGGGCGCGCTTGCCGGAGTGGCCGCTCCCGCCGTCCACCCGGCCCAGGAACCGGCGGCCGTCGGCGGTGGTCACGCTCACCTGGGCGCCGATCACGGGGGAGCCGGCGGCGGGCAGGGCCCCGGCGGCCGGGGTGCCGGCGCCGCCCTCGTGCCGGAGCCGCAGCCCCAGGAAGGCGCCCGGGGACGGGCTCTCGTTGAGGTAGAACTCCGGCGCGCCGTACTGCCGGGCCACCGCGAAGTCGATCAGGCCGTCCCCGTTGGCGTCCCCGGTGGCGATGCCCCGGCTGGGGATCGGCACGGCCAGGCCGAGCTCCCTGGAGATGTCGGCGTACCCGCCGTTGCCGTCCTTGACGAAGAAGACCATGGGCTGCTGGCCGGCGATGTCGGCGGCCTCGTTGGCGACCGGCCAGGAGAGCGGGCTGTGCGTGACGATGTCGTTGGCGGTGGCGAGCTCCTGCAGCTGCGCCCACCGGTTGACCCAGCCCTTGACGAACCCGGCGGCCTGGGTGATGACCTGCTCACCGCTGTTGTTGAAGTCCTCGATCTTGACGTCCCAGTTCCAGCCGCCCCAGGCGGTGCGGAGCGGGCCGCTGCGGTCCTCGTACGGCGCGTGCCCGGCCAGGAACTGCCGCCGCAGGTCGGCCTGGTCCTTGGCGGTGGACAGGAAGTGCAGGTTGCTCTCCTGGATGCCGTACGGGGTGGTGATGTTGCTGACGAACAGGTCCAGGAGGCCGTCGTGGTTCAGGTCGGCCGCGTCGGAGCCCATGCCCTTGAACGAGTCGATGCCGAGCGTCTTGGACTTGGGGGTGAAGGCGTCCCGCGAGCCCTCCACCAGGGCGAACCGGATGTTCCCCGGGGTCGAGCGGTTGTGGAGCAGCCGGTCGGGGCCAAAGTCCATGTTGAGGAAGAGCTCGGGCAGGTTGTCCCCGTCCAGGTCCACCGAGGTGGCGCCGAGGTCCCAGCCGCGCGAGACGTCCTCGTCCAGGACGCCCTCCACCTTGGCGAAGGTCACCGAGTTCGCCGACGCCCCGGTCCAGCGGAAGACGTGGTTGTGGCCGCCGTTGAAGGCCCGGGACAGGGAGTCGTTCATCTCCACGTCGCCGGCCATCGTGTGGTCCAGGACGGGGGAGCCGTCGCGGAAGTAGTTGCCGATGTGCAGGTCCACGTGGCCGTCCCCGTCGAAGTCGGCGACGGTGGCGGTGTTGGTGTTCCAGACCGGGCCGTCGTACGGCGTGCGCCCCGAGTTCGGCACCAGCTCGGCCGCCGGGAAGGCCGCGGCGTCGAGCCTGGTCGCGGCGGGCGCCCGCAGGTGGACGATCGGGGTGCGGCCCCAGTAGTAGACGAGCAGGTCCATCCGCCCGTCCTCGTTGAAGTCGCCGGGCGCGCAGCCCATGGGGGCCATGGCGTGGCCCATCGGCAGGCCGCCGGTGGTCAGCGTGAACGCCGGGTACCGCTTGTCGCGCTCACCCGGGGTGGGCGTCACCACCACCTGGTCGGTCCGGGTGTCGACGATGCACAGGTCGTTGTCGAGGCCGTCGCCGTCCAGATCGTTCATCGCGATCGAGGCGCCCACCGACGAGATCCAGGCGTTGATCTTCTTGTAGTCCTGGTTGACCTTGCGGATCGTCTGTTCCCGGAAGCCGCCCGGCATCGCGACGCTCATCGGCGTGAACTTGTAGGCGCTCGCCAGCTCGGTCCGTTCGTCGGCCGAGGCGAAGCGCGGGTTTCCCACCACAAACACGGCCGCCATCAGGCCGAGGGCGACGATGCCCGGCAGTTGCCGGCGCAGCCAGCCAGCTGTCGTGGTCATGAGGTGACACCTCCAATGGATACGAATTGATCGGCGATGAGCTGTCGCCATATCTGGAAGGCCCGCAGGTCACCGGTGAACGGCCCGTCGGGCAGGTTCTCCTGGCTGACCCGGGCCGCGTCCTGCGGATTCATGCCGCACAGAATCCGGGTGGCCCGCTCGTTGTGCGGCACCAGCAGACCGGCGCGGATCCGGGCCTCGGCGGCGAAGGAGCTGCCCTGGGCCAGCTGGGGGCGGTGCACGCCGGCCCGGTCGAGGAGCTCGTGGAGCTCGGCGTCGCCGGCCCCGCCCGCGTAGGTGGCGGCCAGGCCCACCCCGGCCCACAGGTCGCCGTGGCGGGCGGCGGGGAACCGCTCCACCAGGGTGGACACCCGGTCGACGTCGCTGCCGCCGACGAACCACAGGGCCCGCCCGATCCCGTGGTCGACCGCCCGGTTGTTGTAGCCGCTCGGATCGTGGGCCGGCCAGGGGAACCGGGGGGCCTGGTAGTGCTCGTGCACGTATTTGCGGGTGTGGAAGTACGCCTGGTGGAACCCGTACCCGTCGTGCACGAGCCCGATCAGCAGCGGATCCAGCCCCTCGCTCTTCGGCCAGCGGAAGCGCGGCAGCCGCGCCATCGCCCAGCCGATGCCCACGTAGACCATGTAGACGTGGGCGGCCCCGCGTCCGGCGATGAATTCGGCGTTCTTCCGGCCGCTCGTGAAGGGCATCGCGTCGAGGACCCCGAAGCCCATTCCCGCGCCCTCGTAGGCGAAGCCGCGCATGGCCGCGGGCAGCTGTTCCAGCCGCTCCTCCGCGTCGGCGACCGTGCGCGCCTCCACCGCCGCGGCGAAGCCGGTCAGGAACGTCTCGCCGATGTTCTCCAGCGAGGCCCGGGCCTCGCGGCTTTTTACGTGAAAGCCGCGATTCGCGAGTTTGGTTTCCGATACGTTCGGCGTCAGAACGCGCCGTCTCAGTGACCTTAGAGCGCTGGACAATTCTGTCTCCACCCTTTGATCCGGCCCTGTCCAAGGGAGTTTTCCGACAAATTACCGAGCGGTTCGGAAACGTCCCAACTCCGCGCTTGCTCAGTTGGGTCAACGGTTTCCACGCAGGTCGGGGAAGGCATTTCTTGGAAAAAGCCGGATTGATTATCCAGAGCATGGAACGTTGTTCAACTCCGCGCTTGCTCAGTCCGGTGAATTGATTCCGGACATACGAAATCGGGCTCCTCGTGGCGAGAAGCCCGATAAATCGCCGGAGTTTTCCGGCCGTCATGCGGGGAATGCCGTCCGGGCATGCGGATCCGGCTTGCCGGGAAAGGCCCGGTCGACCCTTCGGAGTGTCTTTCCGGGACCGCTCGACCCGAAGACGTGCTCCGGCGACGGGCTCAGGCCGGGGACCCGCTGCGGGCGAAACGGCCGCGGATCCGCCGCCGCCAGGTCTCGTACGGGGGGACGGAGCCCACGGCACCGGGGTCCACGGCCGTGTCGTCGGCGAGCGCCACCGCGTCCGCGACGGACAACCCGGTGAGCGCTGCCGTCGAGGCCGCGGAGTGCTCCGGGACGAATCCGGCGTAGTGCCGCGCCTTCACCGCGAAGACCGCGCCCTGCGCCATCTCCGCCCCGTGCTCGCCGGCCTCCTCGCGCAGCGCGGCGAGCGACTCGGCGTCGGAGCCGCCGGCGAAGACGGACGCCAGCCCGACCCCGCTCCACAGGTCGGCGTGCCGGTGCGGCGCGAAACGGCGCACGGCCGCGGCGACCTGGGCCGTCCGGGCGCCGTGGATGAACCACAGGGCCCGGCCGACGCCCTGGTCGAACGCACGGGGGAAGTAGTCGGCGGAGCCCTGCCAGGGGTAGGGTGCGGGCGTCTTCTGCCCGTCGACCCACTCCCGGGTGTCGAAGTAGGCGCGGTCGAACCCGAATCCGTCGACGGCGAGCCAGCTCATCGTCGGGTGGTACGGCGAGCCGGACAGGTCGGGCAGCACCTTCTTCCACAGCGGCCGGGGGAGCCTGGCCATGGCGAAGCCGATGCCGATGTAGGTGAGGAAGATGTGCGGGTGGCCGGGGCCGAGCAGCAGGTCGCGGGTGCGGCGGCCGCGACCGCCGCCCATCGCGTCCAGCACGGTGAAAGCCATCGTCGCGCCTTCGTAGGCGAATCCGCGCAGCTCCTCCTCCACCATCTCCAGGCGCCGCTCGACCTCCCATTGGCCACGTGCGTCGATCCCCCATTCAAACCCGCACACCACGGCCTGGGGAATTGCCTCCAGCTTTCTTGTGGCCGCCGACGGCGTCACGGGAAAGCCGCGTCTTTCGAAAGTCACCTCGGCTAGGCTGGGGGCCAGCAGCAGCCGGCGCAGCGAACCGATAAATGTCGACACCGAGCCTCCTCGCGTCAATCGCCGGTACCATTCCATGCTCAGACGGCGATTAGACGGCGACAACTCGCGTATTGCCCACCCTGGAAACGCGGCGAAACCCATCCGCGAGGTTCTCGGATGGGTTTCGCGAAAATGCCGACTTCTTTTTCGAGAATGCTCAGGTGTGTTTCAGCGGCGGGCGAGGACGGGAATACGGCGCACCCGCCAGTGGGCGAGGGCGAGGTTGCCGATCCAGTTCAGCCAGAACGCGCCGACGATTCCGACGAGGCCGATCATGTTCTCGGCTCCGGGGACCACGGCGAGCAGGAGGAAGAACCACAGGCGGCTGCTGATCGGCGCGAGCGCCAGGGCGAAGCTGTAGATCATCCAGCGCCGGTGCTCGTCGTAGCGGCGGCGTCTGGCCGCCCTGACGGCGAGGAACGTGGTGCTCAGCGCCAGGACGGCCCAGATCGCGGTGCCGATCATTCCGAGGGTGTTGAGCGCCCCCATCGGCATCATCACCAGGGCGCCCACCGCCGCGGGCAGCATCCCGCCGAAGACGTAGATCCGCCCCACGGCGCGGTGCGTCCGCGGGTGTCCGCGGCGCAGCCACGGCCACAGCTGGAGGATGCCGGCGATCAGCGCGACCGAGCCGAAGAAGATGTGCGCGACGACGAGCGCGTAGTGGATGTGGCCGGGGTCGGGGTTGAGCGGGATCCTGGACAGGGTGCGGTCCAGGGTGAGGTACGGCGGCCAGACCACGAAGAGGAACGCCACGACGAGCAGGGCGAGCAGCCCCACCCACGGCCTGCGCCGTGAAGCGGGGGTGGGGCGCCGCCGGTCCCGATGCTCGACGGTGCTTGACAATACGACCTCCTTGAGTGGGCGGTCCTCACGCCACGGCGGGGGAGCGTCCGGGCTCGTCGGGGTCGGCGGAGGCCTCGGCCGGCTCCGGGACCCGGGAGGCCGTACGGCGGACGGCCGGCCGGCTGGTCCGCTCGATCCACCAGTGCGCGACACAGAGGTTGATCAGCCAGCCGGTCCAGGCGACCGTCTCCAGGAACAGCGCCAGGTCCAGGCGCGGGCCGGCGGCCGAGGCGATGACGAAGATCATCAACCGGGTGGTGAAGGCGTCCATCGTCAACGCGAAGCTGTAGATCATCCAACGCCGGTGCTCGGCCTTGCGGCGTTTCCGCATCATCCGCCACCCCACCACGGTGGTGACGACCCAGAGCACCTCCAGGGCGATCCGGCCCATCCAGCCGGGCCCGCCGATGTAGGTCAGCAGGACGGCGGCCATCACGGCGCCCGGCAGGACGCCGCCGAAGACGTAGATCCGCCCGGACAGGCGGTGCAGGTGCGGCTTGGTCCGCCGGAGCTTGGGCCACAGCTGCGGCACCGCCGCGATCAGCGCGACGGATCCGAAGAAGATGTGCGCGACGAGGAGGGGGTACTTGTACGGATACTGCGGCGGCACCGGCACGGTCGCCGTCGCGGGGTCCAGGGTGATGTAGTGCGGCCAGATGTAGGCGAGCACCAGCGCGACCACGAGCGCGAGGGGGATGATCCACGGCCGTCGCCACCAGGGGAGCGCGGCGCGGGCGGGGGCGGTGTGATCCAGCCGAGTCTGTGTCATGTCGTGTTCCTTCTTGCTCACACCCGAGGAGGTCGCGTTACGCGATGAGGGTCCGGGCGAAGGCCCGGATGTCCTCGACCAACAGCCGTGGCTGTTCCATGGCGGGGAAGTGGCCGCCCTTCTCGATCTCCGACCAGTACGAGATCGACGGGTAGTCCCGCTCGGCGAAGGCCCGTACCGGCGTCACCGGGTCGCCGTGGAAGGCGGCGACGCCGATGGGCACGGGGACGGGCTCGGGGCGGGCGCCGGGGGTGAACAGCGCACCCAGGGCGGGGGCGGACTCGTAGTACAGCTGGGCGGCCGAGGCCGCGGTGCCGGTGAACCAGTAGACGCTCACGTTGGTCAGCAGCCGGTCGCGGCCGACCGCGTCCTCCGGCGTCTTGGCGGAGTCGGTCCACTCGCGGAACTTCTCGGTGATCCAGGCGAGCTGCCCCACGGGGGAGTCGGTGAGCCCGTAGGAGACCGTCAGCGGCCTGGTCGACTGGAGCCTCAGGTACGCGGAGAGCTCGGCGTCGTAGCGGGAGAGCTTGCCGAGCCGGGCGAAGTCCTCCTCGGTCAGCGTGGCCATCTCCGCCGGGTCGCCGGAGGGCAGGGTCAGCAGCATGGTCAGGTGCGCCCCGGTCACGTGGCCGGGGTCCAGCCGGCCCAGTTCGAGGGAGATGAGCGACCCCCAGTCCCCACCGGCCGTGAGGTAGGAGTCGTAGCCGAGGCGGCGCATGAGCTCGGCCCAGGCCCCCGCGATCCGCCGCGCGTCCCACCCCGGCGCCCGCAGCGGGCCGGAGAACCCGTGACCGGGGAGCGACGGGACCACCACGTGGAAGGCGTCGGCCGGGTCGCCGCCGTGCGCCGCCGGGTCGGTGAGCGGGCCGATCACGTCGAGGAACTCGACGATCGAACTGGGCCAGCCGTGGGTGAGCAGCAGCGGGCGGGCGCCGGGGACGGCCGAGGCGACGTGCAGGACGTGGACCGGCGCGCCGTCGATCTCGGTGGTGAACTGCGGGTACCGGTTGATCTCCCGTTCGGCGGCGCGCCAGTCGTACTCCTCCTGCCAGTAGGAGGCGAGCTCCTTGAGGTAGGTCAGCGGGACGCCGCGCTCCCAGCCGGGGCCTGAGTCGACGGCGGACGGCCACCGGGTAGCCCCGATCCGCTGCCGCAGATCGGCGAGGTGCGAGTCGGGGATCTCTATCTGGAAGGGCTGCATGGGGGTGAACTCCTCGATTGGGGGGCGAATCAGGGAGAGTCGTACCGCGGGGTCGGGTGGGTGGCGCCGCGTCTTCGGTCAGGCGGTGGCCGGGGTGTTCTGGTAGGCGGCGAGCTTCCACCGGCCGTCGTGCCGCTGGAGCAGCCAGGTCGCCAGCACCTCGCGCTCGCCCGCGACCTCGGTCTCGCCGGGGGCGAGCACCCCGCCCCGGCTGACCAGGACGGCGACGTCGGGGCCGAGGACGCGGACCTGCTCCGGCGCCCCGGTGACCTGGGTTCCCTTGAACGGCCCGGCGAACGCGGCGGCCATGAAGGCGCGGATCTCGGCCCGGCCCTTGGAGAATACGTTCTTGGGCAGGATCATCGTGCCGTCCTCGGTGAACACCTCGGCGAACGCGTCCGCGTCGTGCTTGGCCCAGGCCTGGACGATCTGCTGCTGCACCTCGCGCACCGCGGCGATGGTCTCCCCGTCGACGCTTGCCCTCTGGGTGATCGACATGTGGTCCTCCTCCTGGTGTGGGTGGTTCTGTGAGGAGAGTGCAGAAAAACAGGTGACTTCGGCATCCTCGGAATTGCTCTTACCGGTGCGCCGCCGCAACGGAGAAGATGCGCCCGCGCGCGGGGCGCAGCATCCTCCGATAGAGGACGAATCAGTTACCCGCACCGCGAAGAACACGAGGAGGACCCCGTGTCCCACAGCACCGTGTCCGAAAGCACCGGCGTCGGCTCCCGAGACGAGCTGCTCAAGCGGGCGAACGACCTGCTGCCCCTGATCGCGTCGAAGGCGGAGTGGTCGGAGCAGAACCGCCGCCTGCACGACGACGTCGTCCAGGCGATGGCAGACGCGGGGATCTTCAACATGCGACGGCCCCTGCGCTACGGCGGCTACGAGACCGACTCACGCACCCTCTCCGACGTCCTGGCCACGCTGGCCGGCGCCGACGGCTCGACGGCGTGGAACGCCGCCGTCTGGTCGATCAGCAACTGGATCGCCTGTCTCTTCCCCGACCACGTGCAGGACGAGGTCTTCGCCGAGCCGGGCGCGCGGGTGTGCGCGGTGCTCAGCCCGACCGCCATGGCCGAGCCCGCCGACGGCGGCCTGGTCGTCAACGGCCGGTGGCAGTTCATCAGCGGGGCGCACCACAGCCACTGGCAGGTCATCCTCGCCATGGCCCCGGCCCCCGACGGCAGTATGTGGCCGGTGCTGGCGGTGGTGCCGATGTCCCAGCTCCAGATCGTGGACGACTGGTACACCTCCGGGCTGGCGGCCACGGGCAGCGTGACCACGGCAGCGAGCGACCTGTTCGTCCCCGGCGACCGGGTTCTCCCGCTCCCGGTGGTCCTCCAGGGCCACTACGCCTCCGAGCTCAACGCCGGCTCCCCGGTGTTCAGCGCCCCGCTCGTGCCGACCGGCTGCGCCGGGTTCGCCGGGGTCGCGGTCGGCCTGGCCAGGGCGGCGCGGACCCAGTTCCTCGACCGGCTCCCCGGCAGGAAGATCACCTACAGCAGCTACACCGCCCAGGCCGACGCGGCGGTGACCCATCTGAACGTGGCCGAGGCGACCTTGAAGATCGACGAAGCCCAGTTCAACGCCTACCGCGTCGCCGACCTGCTCGACGGCAAGGGCGCCACCCGCGAACCCTGGACGATCGAGGAGCGGGTGAGCGCCCGGGTCTGGCTGGGCCGCTCCTTCGACCTGGCCAAGCAGGCCGTGGAGGTGCTGGCCACCGCGAGCGGCGGCTCCTCGCTCTACCGCTCGGTGCCGATCCAGCGGATCCAGCGCGACGTCCACGCGCTCAACCTGCACGCGCTGATGCACGCCAACACCAACTACGAGTTGTACGGACGGGTCCTGTGCGGGCTCGAACCCAACTCGATGTACCTCTGAGAACGGCGATGAAGGGAATCATCCTCGCCGGGGGGAGCGGGACACGGCTCTATCCGGTCACGCTGGGCACCCACAAGCAGCTGCTGCCGGTCTACGACAAGCCGATGATCTACTATCCGATGTCGACGCTGATGATGGCGGGAATCCGGGACATCCTCATCATCTCCACCCCCGACGCGCTCCCCGCACTCCGGCGGCTCCTGGGCGACGGGGACGACCTCGGGCTCGCGCTGTCCTACGCCGAGCAGCCGGTCCCGCGCGGCGACGGCGACTCCCTGATCATCGGGGCCAAGCATGCGGGTGACGAGCCGGTCGCGCTGGTCCTGGGGGACAACATCTTCGACGGGCCCGGCCTGCCGGAGCTGATGAGCCAGGCCGCCAAGGACCACACCGGCTGCCTGCTCTTCGGCTACCAGGTGCCGGACCCCGAGCGCTTCGGCGTCGCGGAGGTCGACGCCGACGGCAGGCTGCTCTCCCTGGAGGAGAAGCCGGCCCGGCCGAAGTCCGACCTGGCCGCCACCGGGCTGTACCTCTTCGACGCCGACGGGGTGGAGTTCGCCAAGGACCTGAAGCCCTCCTGGCGGGGGGAACTGGAGATCGTCGACGTCTGCGCCGCCTACCTGAAGCAGGACCGGGCGCGGGTGGTCACGCTGCGCGAGCCGTACCGCTGGTTCGACGCGGGGACCTACGACTCGCTGCTGGACGCGAGCCGCTACGTGCGGCTGGCCGAACGCCGGTCCGGCCGGCGCGTGGCCTGCCTGGAGGAGATCGCGCTGCGGATGGGCTTCATCGACGCCGAGCGGTGCTACGCGCTCGGCGAGCGGCTGGCCAAGTCGGACTACGGCGCGCACCTGATGAAGGTCGCGGTCGACGCGGGCGCCCGCCTCCACCCGGTCGGCTGACGGCCCGGGTTCTCGCGCGGTATCGGGGTGGCCACGGGAGGCGTGGCCACTCGCCCATGTGTCCGGCCGCGCGTTCGCACGCGCGCGGCCAGTCAAGGAGGTCACCTTGTCCGCCAGCCGCCGTCCCGGGGCCGCGGGGCCGCTCAGGATCCTCGCCGTCGGCGCCCACCCGGACGACATCGAGATCGGGGCGGGTGCGCTGCTCTGCAAGGCGTTGTCCGCCGGTCACGACGTGTCCCTGCTCGTCCTCACCGACGTCCCCGACCCCGTCCTCGCGGGCGTCCGCCGCAAGGAGGCCAGAGCCGCCGCCGAGGCCATGGGGATCCCGGGGGACCGGGTGTCGTTCGCCGGGCTCGACGACGGTCACCTGCGGGTGAGCCGGGCCACGGTCCAGCACATCCGCAGGCTCCTCCCCGGCCTGCGGCCGGACGTGGTCGTCACCCACACCGACGCCGACAGCCACAACGACCACGTCGAGGCGCACCGGCTCGCGCACGCGTCCTTCCGCGACACCGCGTTCCTGCACTTCTCCATCCACGTCTCGGGTGAGCCGAGCCGGTTCGACCCGCAGGTCTTCGTCGAGGTGACCCCGGAGCGGGCCGCGTTCAAGAGCCGCGCGCTCGCCGTACACGTCTCCCAGCAGGGCACGATCAACCGGATGGATCTGGCCGGATACGAGTCCAGGCTCGGCGCGGCGGCGCGGCTGGACAGGGCCGAGGCGTTCGAGGTGGGGCACCAGGCGGGGGCCGTCCGCGGCGTCCGGCCCGCGATCATGATGTCGGAGTCGCCGTTTCACCGGCTCTGGTCGCCCCTGGCCGGCGGTTCGCCGGTCACCCTGCTCTATCCGTCGGCGGAGTCCCGTTCGGCCGAGCTCCACCTCAACCTCGGGCGCGACCGGCTGCGGCGGTCGTTCGCGGACGCCTGGCGGGGCACCCGGGTCCCCTTTCGGGAGATCTTCGCCAACGGCGCCGACGTGGCGGACGAGACGCTGGACGGGGACCTCCTGCTCGCCGGGACGCCGGGCTCCAGCGTTGTCGTCCGGGATATGTATAACAAAATCTCGAAAATTCGCTGGATTATGGAGAGCGACGCGGGCCGGGGCTATGTGTATGACCGGCATAACGACAAGCGCATATATCCGGATCGGAATGGTGGCGACGTCGGGGTGATTTCCCGGGTCGAACACCCGTCCGACCATCGGAAAACCATTTTCTTCACCGCGGGAACCACCGGTCTCGGCACCCGGGCCGGGCTGGAGTTCCTCGCCGATCCGGGCGCGTTCCCCGAGGTGGACGCCCTGCTGGCCAATGACGACGCCGTGGAGCTGGTCTTCTCCGTGGACGCCATGCGCACCGATGTGCGGGTGATCGAACACCGGCGCCGGCTGCCTTTCCCCGATCCCGTCACCTCGGCGGCCTGACCGGCACGCACGGAGATGCCATCAACAATCCACCCGGAACACTATCGAATCAGCCCAATGCGGTAGTTCCTTTGGCAGTGGAGGATTTATGCGCTTTTTACCGGAGGACCGTGCCCCGCGTGTCGCCATCGTCGGCATGGGGTACGTCGGTTCGTGTTTCGCGGCGACCCTGACCGACCGCGGTCTGGACGTGATCGGTGTCGACACCAACACCGAGCTGATCGGGGAACTCGCCCGCGGCCACTGCCGCTTCGCCGAGGAGGGACTGCCCGAACTGCTGGCGGCCGCCGTCGCGGGCGGCAGGCTCCGGGTGACGACCGACTACGCCGCGGTCGCCAAGGCGGACGTCGTCCTGGTCGCGGTCGGCACGCCGGTCCGGCCGGACGGGTCGCTCGCCGACGAGCAGCTCGCCCGGGCCTGCGCCGACCTCGGGCCGCACCTTCGGTCCGGCCAGCTGGTGCTGCTCAAGAGCACGGTCCCGCCCGGCACCGTGCGCAGCCTGGTGCTGCCGCTGCTGGAGTGGGGCGGGCTGACCGCGGGGGAGGACTTCGGCCTCGCCTTCACCCCCGAGCGCCTGTCGGAGGGCACCGCGCTGCACGACCTGCGGACCCTGCCGATCGTGGCGGGCGGGCTGAACGCCGAGTGCGCCCGGCACGCGGCCGAGTTCTGGCGCGCGGCGCTGGACGTCGAGGTGATCGAGCTGGACTCCCTGGAGGCGGCCGAGATCGTCAAGCTCGCCAGCAACTGGTGGTTCGACCTGAGCATCGCCCTCGGCAACGAGCTGGCCAAGTTCGCCGCGCTGTACGACGTGGACGTGCTCGACGTGATCAGGGCGGCCAACTCCATGCCGGTCGGCAAGGGCACGGTCCACATCCTGCTGCCGAGCGTGGGCGTGGGCGGCTCCTGCCTGACCAAGGACCCGTGGATGGTGTGGAAGTCGGCCAGGGAGCGCGGCCTGGAGATCCACACCGTGCCCGCGTGCCGTACCGCCAACGACAGCATGCCGGCCTACACCGCCCAGCTCGCCGTGGACATGCTCACCAAGATCGGTAAGGATCCGGCCACGTCGAAGGTGGCCGTCCTCGGGCTGGCCTTCAAGAACAACACCGGCGACCTGCGGGCCACCCCGACCCTGGGCGCCGTGGCGGAGCTGGCCCGCGCCTGCGGCGAGGTGACCCTCTACGACCCGCTGGTGGACCGGGCCGAGGCCGAGGACCTCTTCGGCCGGGAGCTCGCGCCGAGCCTGGAGGAGGCGGTGCGCGGCGCGTCCTGCGTCGCCGTCCTGGCGCTCCACCGCGAGCTGGAGTCCATCGACTTCGCCACGCTGCCCGTCGCCGAGTCGTGCCTGGTCCTGGACGGCCGGGCCTACTACTCGCGGGAGAAGATCGACGAGCTCCGCTCGCTCGGCTACCACTACCGGGGGGTCGGGCGGTGAGCGCGTCCCGGGTCGTGGTCACCGGCGGCAGCGGTTTCGTCGGCGGCCACCTGGTGGACCGCCTGCTCGCCCGCGGGGACGAGGTCACCGTGTTCGACGCCGTCCCCCCGGCCGGCCCCGTCGCCGCCGACGTCCGGTTCGTGCCCGGGGACGTCCTCGACCCCGACGCGCTGGCCAAGGCCGTCGAGCCCGGGACGGACGTCGTCTACCACCTGGCCGCCGTCGTCGGCGTGGACGAGTACCTGGCCCGCCCGCTGGACGTCATCGACATCAACTTCACCGGCACCAGGAACGTGCTGGAGGCCGCCGCGGCCGCGGGGACCAGGGTCGTCGCGGCCAGCACCAGCGAGGTCTTCGGCAAGAACCCGGCGGTGCCCTGGCGGGAGGACGACGACCGGGTCCTCGGCTCCACCTCCGCCGACCGCTGGTCGTATTCCACGAGCAAGGCCCTCACCGAGCACCTGGTGCTCGCCTTCTCCCGCCGGCACGGCCTCGCGGCCTCCATCGTCCGCTACTTCAACGTGTACGGCCCGCGGCAGCGGCCCGCCTTCCTGATCAGCCGGTCGGTCCATCGGGCGCTCAACGGGCGCCCGCTCGTCGTCTACGACGAGGGGAGGCAGACCCGCTGCTTCACCTATGTGGGGGACGCCGTCTCCGGCACCGTCCTGGCGGGCGTCCACCCGCGCGCGGTGGGCGAGGTGTTCAACATCGGCAGCATGGTCGAGAACACCGTCGGCGCGGCGATCGGGCTGGTCGCCGAGCTGACCGGCGTCGAGGAGATCGTGCACGTGGCCACGGGCGAGAAGCTCGGCAAGGGGTACGAGGACCTGTCGCGGCGCATCCCCCACAACGGCAAGGCGTCCGAACTCCTCGGCTGGTCGTGCCCGACCGGGCTGCGCGAGGGCGTCGAGTCGACGATCGCCTGGGCCCGGGACAACCGCTGGTGGCTCGACCTGCCCGACAGCGGCGCGGCCTGATACCGAGAAGGGACCAAACAGATGCGGATCAACTGTCGGGTGTGTGGCGGTGACGTCGAGGCCGCCCTCGACCTGGGCCGCCAGCCCACGGCCAACGGGTTTCTGCGGCCGGACGAGATCGAGTCGGAACTCTTCTTCCGCCTGGCCGTCGGCAGGTGCGACCGCTGCACGACCGTCCAGCTTCTGGAGGAGGTCAAGCAGGAGGTCCGCTACCACGACGGGTACCGGTACCAGGCGTCGGGATCGGCCGGGCACCGCAGGCACTTCGCCGAGAACGCCCGGCGTTTCATGGACACCGAGCTCACCGGGCCCGACCCGTTCATCGTGGAGATCGGCTGCAACGACGGCGTCATGCTCGCCGCGATCGCCGAGGCCGGCGTCCGGCATCTCGGCGTCGAGCCGTCCGGGAACGTGGCGCGGGTCGCCGCGGCCAAGGGCGTCCGGGTGCTGGGCGAGTTCTTCGACGAGACCACGGCCAAAGCCGTCCGGGACGGCGACGGCCCGGCCGATGTGATCTTCGGCGCGAACACGATCTGCCACATCTCCCACATCGGGTCGGTGTTCCGCGGGGTGGACGCGCTCCTGGCCGACGGCGGCGTCTTCGTCTTCGAGGAGCCCTACCTCGGCACCATCGTGGACCGGACCGCCTTCGACCAGATCTACGACGAGCACATCTTCTACTTCACCGTCCGCTCGGTCCAGGCGATCGCCGCCCACTACGGCTTCGAGCTGGTCGACGCGGAGCCGATCTGGATGCACGGCGGCGAGATCCGCTACACGATCGCCAGGCCCGGCCGGCGCGTCCCGTCCGCCTCGGTGGCGCGGCTGCTCGCCGAGGAGCACGCGCGCGGGCTGAACGAGCCGGAGACGCTGGAGCGCCTCCGGGTGATCGTCGAGGGCGTCCGCGAGGACCTGACGGACCTGCTGCGGCGGCTCAAGGCGCAGGGACGGCGGGTGGTGGGGTACGGCGCCCCGGCCAAGTGCACCACGGTGACGAACTTCTGCGGGATCGGGCCGGAGCTGCTCCCGTACGTCTGCGACTCGACCCCCGAGAAGCAGGGCCACCTGGTGCCCGGGTCGCACATCCCGGTGTTGCCGCCCGAGGTGTTCGCCGCCGACTACCCGGACTACGCGGTGCTGTTCGCCTGGAACCACGCCGAGGAGATCATGGCCAAGGAGACCGGTTTCACCGAGGCCGGCGGCCGGTGGATCCTGTACATCCCGACGGTCCACGTGCCGGGGGGTTGACCGCCCGGACGCCCGACAGCCCGCGGGATTCCCGCGGGCTGTTCGTGTGGGGGCGGGTCAGGGGACCCGGGTCGCGAGCAGTTCGCGCAGCGCCTTCTTGTCCGGCTTGCCGACCGCGGTGTACGGGAACTCCGCCACCGTCTCCAGCAGCTCCGGGATCTTGAAGGCGGCGAGCCCCCGCGCGGTCAGCGCGGCGGAAACGCCGGCCAGGGTGAGACGCCGGCCGGGGTGGAGGCGGACGAAGGCGCAGACCCGTTCACCCACCTCCGGGTCGGGTACGGCGATCGCGGCCACCTCGGCGACCTCCGGCAGCTCCTGCATGAGCGTCTCGATCTCCCCGGCCGAGATCTTCTCGCCCGCCCGGTTGATCAGGTCCTTGACCCGGCCGCACACCACCACGTTCCCCTCGGGGGTGATCCGCACCAGGTCGCCGGTGCGGTACCACCCCTCGGGGGTGAACGACAGCAGGTTCTGCTCGGGCACGCCGTAGTAGCCCCGCGGGGTGTAGGGGCCGCGGGTGAGCAGCTCGCCGATCTCGCCGGGCGGCACGGAGGCCCCGTCCGGGCCGACCACCAGCAGCTCGTCGTACGGGCTGATCGGGACGCCCTGAGTGCCGTGGGCCACGTGGTCGGGCGCGTCGAGCGGGGTGTAGCAGACCAGCCCCTCGGCCATGCCGTACACCTGCTGCAGGCGGCAGCCGAGCGCGGGCCCGATCCCGGCGGCGAGCTCGGGGGTGAGCACCGACCCGCCGACGTGCACGTGTTTCAGGCTCGACAGGTCCCGGTCGCCGGCGGCGGCCTCCCGGGCCCAGCGCAGCGCCACCGCGGGGACCGCCGAGACGGCGGTGACCCGCTCGGTCTCGATCGCCGCGAACACCGGCTCCGGCCGGGGGGAGGGGAGCAGCACCGCCCGGCCGCCCGAGTACAGCGCGCCCAGGATGCCGGGGTTGGCGAGCGGGAAGTTGTGCCCGGCGGGCAGGACCGCGAGGTAGACGGTGTCCGGCCCGAAGCCGCAGGCCCGCGCGGCGCACCTGATGTTGTACCCGTAGTCGTCGTGCGTCCTGCCGATCACCTTGGGCACGCCGGTGGTGCCGCCGGACAGCAGGAACAGGGCCACGTCCGACCCGGCGGGCGCCCGCGCGTCCAGCCGGGCCCGCCGTCCGGCCACGTCCCCGGATTCGGCCTCGGCCGCGATGAGGCCGCGCACGTCGACGCTCTCCGGCCATACGGAGTCACCCACCACCAGCACCTCCGCGGGGTCCGGCAGCCCGGCCGCCACCCGGTGGGCCAGCTCCTGGTGGTCGAAGCCGCGCCACACGTCGGGCACGACGAGCGCCTTGGCCTGTACGTGCGCGCCGATCGAGCCGAGCTCGTGCTCGCGGTGCGGCGGGAGCATCATCACCGGCACGGTGCCGAGCCGGAAACAGGCCAGGGTGACGACGAGGAACTCCCAGCGGTTCGGGAGCTGGAGCAGCACGGTGTCGCCCCGGCCGAGTCCCCGCCCGGCCAGGCGCTCGGCCAGCAGGTCGGCCTTGACCGCCAGGTCGCGGTAGGTCAGCCGGCGGTCGCCGTCGACGAGCGCGACCCGGTCCGGCCATCGGCCGGCCCACTCCCACAGCCAGGCGCCCAGGGGCAGGCCGCGCCAGCAGCCGGCTTCCCGGTACCGCTCGGCCACGTCGGCAGGCCAGGACACCACGCCGTCGAGTGTCATCACGCACTCCCTTCGCTGATCCGCTCGGTCAGCAGAGCGGCGACCGAGTCGATGGTGGGCCGGTCCCACAGGAGCGTCACCGGCAGCGGCAGCCGGAACCTGCGCTCCAGCGCCCGCCTGATTCGCTGGGTCATCACCGAGTCCAGGCCCATCTCGACCAGCGGCTGACGGGGGTCCACCTCGTCGGCCGAGAGTTTGGTCACGGCGGCCACCTGGCGGCAGACCTCCTCGGTGAGGAACTTGTGCAGCTCGGGGCCTTCCAGACCGATCCAGGGGGATACGGCCGAAGTCGGCGTGGCCTCCTGGTCGGGCGTCTCCACGCTCAACTCGCCGAGAAGCGCGGGCCGGCGTCCGCCCGGCTCCAGCGGGATCGACCGGAGGACGGCCGCGTACGGCATGCCGTACCGCTCGGCCAGCTCCCAGGAGTCGAACGCCTCGGTGGCGGTGATGTCGGCCACGCCGCGGGCGGCCAGCTCGGCGTCGATCGCCTCCGACGAGGTCGACATGCCGAGCCCGCGCCAGGAGGTCCAGCCCAGGCTGATCGCGGCGGTGTCGCCGAGGGCGCGGCGGTGCGCGGCGAGGGTGTCCAGGAAGCTGTTGCCCGCGCCGTAGCTGGCCTGCCCGGGCAGCCCCAGCAGGTGGCCGCTGGAGGAGAAGAGCACGAGGAAGTCGACGCTGCCCGGCGGGAACAGGCCGTGCAGCACGAGCGCGCCGTTGACCTTGGGCCGGAGCACCGTGCGGAGGGAGTCCTCGTCCAGGGTGCCGAGCATCCGGTTGTCCAGGACGCCGGCCGCGTGCACGACCCCGCGGTACGGCGGCAGCCCGAGCACGGACAGGGAGAGCAGTTTGGCCGCGGCCACCGGGTCGGCGATGTCGACCGCGACGGTGACCACGGTGACGCCGAGCCGCTCCAGCGACCGGACCGCCTCGACCTGGGCCAGCTCCCGCGGGTCGGTGAGCTCGTCCCAGAGGTCCCGGGACGGGAGCGCCCGCCGGCCCGCCAGCACGATCCGCCGGGCTCCGCGGCTCGCCAGCCACTGCGCGATCTCCAGGCCGAGCGCGCCCAGGCCGCCGGTGATCAGGTAGGTGCCGTCGGGGCGGCAGGTGCTCGGGGGCGACGCAGGGCGGCCGTCCACGGGGAGGAGGCGGGGGACGAGCGCCGCGCCGTCCCGCATCGCGATCAGGTCTTCGCCGTGGACGGTCCGCAGGACGTCGAGGGCCCCGGCCAGGTCGGGGGCCGAGCGGTCGACGTCGATGAGCCCGCCCCAGAACTCCGGGTGCTCGCCGCCGACGACCCGGGCCAGGCCCCACAGCCCGCCGTGGCCGAGCGCGGCCTCGTCCACGCATTCGCGCACCCCCTGGGACAGGCACCAGAGCCGGGCCGGGTTGGACAGCCGGGCGCCGGCCAGCCGCCGCGCGGTCCGTGCCAGCAGCCAGGTGGCCCGGACCGCGGTCTCCTCCACCTCGCCGGGCACCCCGGCCGGGGGGACCACCAGGACGGCGTGGTCGCCGGTGAGGTCGCGTTCGCGCAGTTCCTCCGGGGTGCCGACCGTCCGGTACGGCGTGCCGGCGGCGGTGAGCCGGTCGGTGAGCGCCCGGGCGAGCGGCGTCCTGTCGCCGACGAGGACGACGGTCGGCGCGGCGGCCGGCTCCCTGCGGTCGGCCGGCCGCCAGACCACCTTGTGCACCAGGCGGCGCGGGTCGCTGACCACGCCGACGCCGCCGTCCAGGAGGCCGTACCGCAGCCGGGTCAGCCGGCCCGTCACGGTGCCGTCCAGGTCGGCGATCTCCACGTCCACCGCGTCGTCGCCGTTCATCCGCACGGTGACCACGGCTTTGGCCGGGGCGGCCTTGGCGAGGGTGACCCGGTGGATGTGGGCGGGCATGCGCAGCACCGGCGGTCCGGGGAAGGCCACCGACGCCGTCGAGAGGGCGGCGTCCAGGACGGGCGCCCAGGTGGCGGGGGGCCGGCCGGAGTCCGGGTCGGCGGTGACGACGGCCGTCAGGGTTTGCTCGCCGCGCCGGATCGACTCCACCCGCCAGGGGAAGCCCATGGCGGCCACGCCGAGCTCGGCCAGGCGTTCGACCGGGTAGGAGGCGGGCAGCTCCTCGCCGGCGGGGGCTCTGGCCGCCTTGGCGCGGCCGAGCGGCGTCTGCGCCTCGACCACGGCCGTGGTGTGGGTGAGCCATCCGACGTCGGCGGCGTCCTCGGCCAGCCGTGAGGAGAGCCGGATCGTGCCGCCCTGCAGGACCACCTGCAGGTCGCGCGGGCTGGTGACGCTGACCGGCATGCGCAGCGCCACGTCGGTCAGGTCGGGCCAGGCCCCGGTGCCGGCGGCGGCGGTGAGGAAGGTGTTGAGCAGCACCGCGGCCGGAATGATCTCCACGTCGCGCACGGGGTGGTCGCCGGGGTAGGGGCGGGAGTCGCGGTCCAGCCGGGTCAGCCAGGCGTGCGCCGGGGTGGTGCCGTTGACCGTGGCCCGGCCGCCCAGCAGGGTGTGGCTCTCCGGGTCGTGCTGCTCGGTGAGGGCGGAGCCGCGCGCCGGCTCCTCGGCCCAGTACGGCCGGTGCTGCCACACCGTGGTCGGCAAATCGGCGAGCCCGCCGTCCGGCCAGTGCGCCGACCAGTCCACCTCGGCGCCGTGGCAGTACAGCGCGCCGAGGTTGGCCAGGAGCGTCTCGCGCTCGGGCCGGTTGCGGCGGAGCGAGTGGGTGACGTAGACGTCCTCGAAACCGAGGTCGTCCAGGGTCTCGCTGATCGAGTGCTCGACGACCGGGTGGGGGGAGACCTCCACGAAGAGGCGGTGGCCGTCCTCGGCCGCGGCGGTCACGGCCTGGGCGAAGCGGACCTGGCCGCCGAGGTTGGCCGCCCAGTAGGCGCCGTCGCGGGGGGCGGCGGAGCGCGGGTCGGCCAGCGCGGTGGTGTAGAGGGGGACGGCGGGCGGCAGGGGCGTCAGGTCCGCGACGGACGCGGCGAGCGGGGCGAGCAGCGGGTCCAGCCGGGGGCTGTGGAAGGCGACGTCGGAGTCGACGGGGCGGACGACGACCCCGTCGGCCCGCCAGCGTTCGCCGATCTCGGCGACGGAGGCGACGTCCCCGGAGATCACGGCCGAGCCGGTGGACGCGGCGACCGCGACCGCCACGTCGTCGCGGTCGCCGAGCCGGGCGCCGGCCTCGTGCGGGGGCAGGCTCACCATGGCCATCGCGCCCTGGCCCGCGACCCGGCGCAGCAGCAGCGAACGGCGGCACACCAGGCGGGCGCCCTGCTCCAGGGTGAGCACCCCGGCGACGACCGCGGCGGCGATCTCGCCGACGGAGTGGCCGATCAGCGCGGCGGGCCGCACGCCGTACGCGCGCCAGAGGCGGGCCAGCGCCACCTGGACCGCGAAGATCATCGGCTGGACGACGTCGACCGGCTGCGGGGTGCTGTCGAGGATCTTCGCGGTGGGGGAGACGCCCATCTCCTCGACGAAGATCGGCTCGATCTCCTCGATCACCGCGGCGAACACCGGCTCGGTCGCGAGCAGCTCGCGGGCCATGCCGATCCACTGGGAGCCGTGCCCGGAGAACACGAAGACCAGGCCGCGCGGCGCGCCGGGCAGCACGGCCCCGGTCGTCGACGCCGAGCCGGCCGCGGCCACCTCCCGCAGCCCGGCGACCAGCCGCTCGCGGCCGGCGGCGGCCACCACGGCCCGGTGCGGCAGATGGGTACGGCGATGGGCCAGGGTGTGGCCGACGTCGGCCAAGGCCCGGCCGTCGCCGCCGGCGAGGCGGTCGGCGAGGCGGTCGGCGTACCCGGTCAGCGCGGCCAGGCTCGCCGCCGAGATCGGGAAGAGGGACGGCTTCCCCGCGGCGGCGGGGACCCGCTCCGGGACCCGCTCGGCCTGCTCCAGGATGACGTGCGCGATCGTGCCGCCGTAGCCGTACCCGGACACGCCCGCGCGCCGGGGCCGGCCCGCGTGCGGCCACGGGGTGGGCTCCGTG
Organism: Rhizohabitans arisaemae; assembly: GCF_025996515.1. Lineage (GTDB taxonomy): Bacteria > Actinomycetota > Actinomycetes > Streptosporangiales > Streptosporangiaceae > Rhizohabitans > Rhizohabitans arisaemae. The sequence continues at coordinate 134,986 of NZ_BLRH01000009.1, read as the reverse complement.
ACCACCCGCAGGCGCGCGGCCTCCCAGTCCACGGCCGGGTTCGGCGTCGTGCAGTTCAGGCTCGGCGGGATCTCCCCGTACCGCAGCGCGAGCACGGTCTTGATGACCCCGGCCACGCCCGCTCCGGCCTCCAGATGGCCGATGTTCGGCTTGACCGAGCCGATCAGGCAGGGCCGCTCCCGGCCCGGGCCGAACACCTCGGCCATCGCGCCGGCCTCCAGCGGGTCGCCCGCCCGCGTCCCCGTGCCGTGCGCCTCGACGTAGTCCACGGTGGCCGGGTCGATCCCGGCGGCCTGGTAGGCACGGCGCATCAGGTGCGCCTGCGCCTCACCGTTGGGCGCCATGATGCCGTTGGTCCGGCCGTCCTGATGGACGGCGCTGCCGCGGATCACCGCGAGCACCCGGTCCCCGTCGCGCTCGGCGTCCGACAGCCGCTTGAGGACGAGCATGCCGCCGCCCTCGCCGCGGCCGTAGCCGTCCGCGGCCGCGTCGAACGACTTGCACCGGCCGTCGGGCGCCGTCGCCCCGGCCGCGTCGAGCACCATCGACAGGCCCGGCCCGGCGATCACCAGCACCCCGCCCGCCAGCGCGACCGGGCACTCGCCCGCCCGCAGCGCCTGCACCGCCAGGTGGATCGCGACCAGCGAGGACGAGCAGGCCGTGTCCACCGCCACGCTGGGGCCGCGCAGGTTGAGCGTGTAGGAGGCCCGGTTGGCCACCGCGCAGTAGGCGCCGCCGATCCCGGTCCACGCCTCCACCCGGGGCAGGTCCTCCAGCAGCCGGCGGCCGTAGTCGTCCGCGCCGACCCCCACGAACACCCCGGTGTCGGTGCCGCTCAGCGTGTGCGGCGGGATCCCCGCGTGTTCCAGCGACTCCCAGGTCAGCTCAAGCATGATCCGCTGCTGCGGGTCCATGAGCGACGCCTCGCGCGGGGTGATGTCGAAAAACGCGGCGTCGAAACCCTTTATATCGTCGAGGAATGCGCCGCGCTTGGTCACGTCACGAAGGGCCGCTGCGTTTTCGCGACTTTGCATCGCATACCAATCCCAGCGTCCTTCGGGAAGCTCTCCGATGGTGTCGGCGCCCTCGCGCAGAAGGGTCCAGAACTTCTCCGGCGAATCGATGCCTCCGGCGAATCTGCAGGCCATTCCGATGATGGCGATGGGTTCGCGTGAGTTCATTAACGGCAGCCCTCCGTTGCTCGTCGCAGGCCAGTCTCTGGTCGCGAGAGAGCTCGACTACGAGTGGACCGGGTTTATTTCTCATCGTGATCTCGCCCTATTGCCGGACGCACCTTCGTAATTGCGGGACGTTTCTGGGATCGGTGTTTGTCGGATCGTGCGCTTTTTTGTCCGCCCCCAGCCGGTTATGGTGACGGCGGAGCGAAGGTGTGCCATCGTGATATCGCCTTGTCGGCGGAGTCGTCTCCGTAAATGCGCGGTGCTTTCCGTTTGTTGGAGCGTGCGCGATTTCTTCGGTCGGCTACCCGTTTCGGGGCCCGCTGAGGACGATGGGGCGAGGAGGTGTGAATACGAACATGGGCGCTGCACGGCACATAGCGATAATCGGAGCCGGTCCGGCGGGACTGTTCCTGGCCCGCATGATCGGATTGACCCGGCCGGACACCCTCGTCGAGGTGCACGAGCGCGGCGAACCCGGCGACGTCTTCGGCTTCGGCGTGAGCCTGTCCGACCGCACCATGCACGGACTGGCCCGGAACGACCCCAAGACGCACCGGCGGATCGTCGAGGCGAGCGTGACGACCTCGGGCCTGGAGCTGCGGCCGCCCGGCGCCGCGCTCCGCTACGACGGCTTCGGGCTGCTGGCCGTTTCCCGGCACGCGCTCCTGTCGATCCTGCGGGAGCAGGCCGAACAGGTCGGCGCCGTCATCCGCTACGGGAGCCGGGCCCGCGCCGAGGACCTCGACGCCGACGTGATCGCCGTCGCCGAGGGCGCGCGCTCGGCGCACCGCCGGGCCCGGCGGGCGGACTTCGGCACGCGCGTGTACACCGGCGCGGCGCGGTACGTCTGGCTCGGCACGTCGCACGGATTCGGCGACTCGATCGTGCTCGCCTTCGTCCGGACGGCGTACGGCCCGATGGCGGCGCACTGCTACCCCTACGCCGCCGGGATGAGCACCGTGGTGATCGAACTCGACGACGCGGTCTGGCGGAACGCCGGCTTCGCCGGGGACGGGGAGATCGACGACGCCTCGCTCACCCTGCTCACCGAGATCTTCGCCGACCACCTGGACGGGCACAAGCTCGTCGGCAACAAGAGCCGCTGGGGCCGGTTCGACGTGGTGACCAACGAACGCTGGTGGCACGGGAACACGGTGCTGCTCGGGGACGCCGCGCACACCGCGCACTTCACCGTCGGCTCCGGCACGAAGATGGCCCTGGAGGACGCGATCGGCCTGGCGTCCGCGCTGCGCGGCCACGACGACCCGGCCGCCGCCTTCACCGCCTACGAGCGGGACCGGCGCGAGCCGGTCTCCCGCACCCAGGGGCTGGCCGAGCCGAGCATGCGCTGGTGGGAGACGTACGGCAGGCGCCTGCACCTGCCGCCGGCCCGGTTCGGCCTGCACTTCATGACCCGCACCGGCGCGGTCGGCCACCGGGGGTTGCGCCGCCGCTGCCCGGAGCGGCTGGCCGAGGCGGAGGCCGTCTACCGCCGCGAGTGCGGCCTCGGCGACCCGCCGGACGGGGCGCAGACCGACGCCGCCGACGCCCCGCTGCCGCTGGCCGGGGTACGGCTGCCGCATCGCCGGGCCGTCGTCTACCCCGACGCGCCGCCCGGGGACGGCCTGGTGCTGGTGCGCGACGGAGCGGCCCCGCCCCCCGGCCGTACCGGCCCGCTGGGGTCACTCGGGCCGGCGGCCGACGCGGACGCGTCCCGGCCGCGGTTCGCGGAGATCGAGGTCCCCGCGGCCCCCGAGTGGACCGAGGAGGGCGACGCCCTGGTGCGGCACGCCGCCGAGCTGCGGGAGCGGGGGGTGGACGGGGTGCTCCTCCGCGGCTCGCCGGCCGGCGACGGCTGGGACGCCGTCCTCCGGCACGCCGACCGGGTCGGGACCGAGACGGGGCTGCCCGTCGCGGTCGGCGTCCCCCACGACTGGGCGGCTCGGCCGCATGACGAGGAGAGCGCGGCCGAGCCGTGGCCGGCCCGCGTCCACCTGGCCCTGCTGTCCGGGCGGATCGACCTGGTCGTCGCCGAGCCCTGAACCGGCGACGGCGGGCCTCCCGGAAATCCGGGAGGCCCGCCGTTTCGACGCCTGGACCTCAGCCGCCCGCCATCGGGGTGATGATGGTGAGCGTGCTCCCCGCCGGCACCACGGTCGTGGCCCGGCGCTGCCGCGGCACCAGGTCGTCGTCGACACAGAAGTTCACATAGGTCAGCGGTTGCGCGTCCGGCCCGAACAGGCGCCGGTGGAAGGCGGGGTTGTCGGCGGCGAACCGCTGGATCACCGTGGGAAGCGGTCCCTCCGAGCCCTCGAACTCGGTCCGGCCGTCCGGCGCCCACACCGAAGGAACGATGATCTTTACCATGGTGCCTCCCTCATCGCGTCACTCGTCTCGCGCGCAGCGGAACCCGTGGGCGAAGGACGACCATCCGGTGGGATCGCCGTGCATCCGCTCGCTGCACCGGGTCTGGTAGCGGAAATTCATCCACGAGCCGCCGCGGATCACCCGGTAGTGCCCCACCGCCATCCGGACGGAGGGGTCGCAGACGGTGGTCTCGGCGTACAGATGGGACGGGGTGGACGTCCACTCGTACACGTTCCCCGCCATGTCGCCGCAGCCGAAGTAGCCGTCGCCGTGCCCGGAGAAGGCGCCCACGGGGGTGGTCTGCGGCACCGGCCCGTGTTTCGCGCACATCGACGCCCACCACGCGCGCCACTGCTCCAGCGAGCTCAGCGGGCCTGCGCGCAGCTCGGCGGTGTTGGCGTTCCCCGGATCCCACTCGTCGCCCCACGGCCAGATGCGGAAGTCCGGGCCGCGCGCCGCGAACTCCCACTCGGCCTCGGTCGGCAGCCGCCCGCCCGCCCACTCGGCGTACGCGACGGCGTCCCGCCAGGAGACGTGGACCACCGGGTGGTCCAGCCTGCCGTCGTTGCCGGTGCCCGGGCCGCCGGGGGCCCGCCAGCAGGCGCCCTCCCGCTCCCGCCAGCCGTTCTCGTCGTAGATCATGCTGAAGCCGTGCCGCTCCGCGTCCGTCCGGTACCCGGTCGTCGCGGCGAACGCGGCGAACTCGGCCACCGTCACCGGATAGCGGGAGATCCGGTACGGCCGGAGCGTCCGCTCGACCTGCGGGGTCTCGTCGCCGAACCAGATCCGCGGCAGCGTCTGGCCGGGCTGGTCGAGCCAGTCGAGCATCCAGTGCGGTGACCCCTGGAGGAACGTCCCCCCGGGAATCATCACCATCTGCCCCATCCCGGCCTCCCATCGCACGCGGTGGCCTCCACGTCACCACACCCCCGGCGGCCCCGCATCTTCGTGGTTGCGACGGCCGGTCCCGCGCGAAGGCGCAATCACGAAGATGCGCGCCGGGCCGATCCGCCGCGACGATACGCGGGCAGGGACACCGCGGTCGGCGCCATCGGCGGGCATGACCCGCGGACGTCACCGGCACCCCACGACAGGAACCCCAGGGAGAGACCGGACCGCATGTCCAAGCGCAGAAGGATCTACAACGTTCTCGGCGTCATGGCCGTCGTCACGGGCACCGTGCTCGCGACGTCGGGCGCCCTCGGCTCCTCGGCCGCGGCGCGCGGCGGCCACGGAAACCACGGCGGCGACGGCCCGCGGCTCACGGCGACCAAGGTCACGCCGGAGCAGATCGCCGCGACGTACCGCAAACTCCCGGAACGGCTCCGCCACGTCGGGGAGGCCTACGAGATCGCCCGGCAGGTCGCCTCCAGCGGCAAGGCCGCCGAACTGCTGCGGATCTACGCGGCGACCGCGAAGTACCTGGACCTCGACGTCGCGCGGGCCGACGGGTTCGCCCAGCTGCCCGGCCCGCAGTACTGCGTGGTCAACGTCTCGGGCCCCGGCGCGATGGGATACCACTTCCTGAACGTCGCCAACCTGCAGCAGACCATGCAGACCGGCGTCTACGACACCACGAAGCCGCACGTGCTCGTCTACGTGCCGAACGGCTCCGGCGGGCTCCGGCTCGGCGCGGTGGAGTGGGCCAAACTCGACGAGGACCAGAACCTCGCCACCGACGGCGACCGGCCCGCCATCATCGGCAGCCCGTTCGACGGCCCGATGCTCGGCCACGAGCCGCTCCCGGACGGCAGCTGGCTCCCGATCCACTTCGACCGGCACATGTGGCTGTACACCTACAACCCGACCGGGATCTTCAACCCGTACAACACCGGCGTGGTGTGCCCGCCCGGCGACATCCCGCCACCGCACCCTCAAGCGGCCGGCTGACGGCTCACGCGGACTGACCGTCGGTTCCGGCCATCCGACCGCCCGGCGTTCGCGCCGGGCGGTTTCCCGTACGCGCACGCCTCGTGGAGGTCTGGATGCCCACCCCGACGACCGGTGTTCTCCCCGTGCCCGGCGCCCGCCTCTACCATGAGGTGCGCGGCTCGGGCCCCCTGCTCCTGCTGATCGCCACCGGCAACGGCGACGCCACGCCGTACGGGCCGATGGCCGACGCCCTCGCCGACCGGTACACCGTCGTCACCTACGACCGGCGCGGCTTCTCCCGCAGCCCGATCGAGGGGCCGATCGACGACGCCGGGCGGCTCGCCGAGGACGTGGCGGACGCCGTCGCCCTGATCGACCGGTTCTCCGGCGATCCCGCCTACGTCTACGGCGCCTGCTCCGGCGCGACCGTCGCGCTGGCCCTGCTGGAGCGGGCCCCCGGGCGGATCAGGCGGCTCGTGGCGCACGAGCCGCCGCTCGCCTCGGTGCTCCCCGACGCCGAGAAGTGGTCCCGGTTCCACAAGGACCTGTACGACGTCTACCGGGCCTCCGGGGTGGCCGCAGCCAAGGAGCTCTTCAAGGGCACCCTGGAGCTCGGCGAGTCCCGTCCGCCGGAGGACGCGGTGCTGCCCCCGGACAAGCTGGAGGAGCTGAGGGAGCGGCTCCGGCGCAACGAGCTGTTCTGGTTCGAGCACGAGCTGCTGCCCTTCCCCGACGAGGTGATCGACCTGGCCGCGCTCGGGGCGGTGTCGGACCGGCTGGTGCCGGCGCACGGGCTGGACTCGGCCGACGGCTTCCCGCACACCCCCATCGTGGTCGTGGCCGAGCGGCTCGGCCTCCCGCTCACCGGCTTCCCCGGCGCCCACCTCGGGCACGTCACCCATCCGCGGGAGTTCGCCGCGCGGCTGGCTTCGCTTTTTCGTTGAGCACGGCCCCATTAAGCACAGCGGGAGATGTGACCGGGCGCCCTCCGTCGTTCACTGATGGATGAGCGAGCAGTTGCAGAAGGAGCGTCCATGAGTATCTCCGAGCTTGATCGGATTCCGGACTTCGCCTCCGAGCGGAACGGGAACGGGTCGGCCGGGCAGGGATCGGGCCAGACGATGGACGCGCTGCGCGAGCGGCGCGACCGGCTGCGCGCCCGGATCCTGCGCGGTCGTCCCGAGGCGGCCGAGCGCCAGCACAAGCTGGGCAAGCGCACCGCACGCGAGCGGCTGGAGCTGCTCCTGGACGAGGGCACGTTCGTCGAGGTCGACATGTACCGCCGGCACCGGGCGCACGGCCTGGGGATGGAGGCGGAGCGCCCGTACACCGACGGCGTCGTCACCGGCTCGGGCACGATCCACGGGCGCCGGGTGTTCGTCTACGCGCAGGACTTCACCGTCTTCGGCGGGTCGCTCGGCGAAGCGCACGCCTTGAAGATCCACAAGGTGATGGACCTCGCGCTGGCCACCGGCTCCCCCTTCATCGGGCTCAACGACAGCGGCGGGGCCAGGATCCAGGAGGGGGTGATGTCCCTCAACGGATACGGCGAGATCTTCCGGCGCAACGTCCAGGCCTCCGGGGTCATCCCGCAGATCAGCGTGGTCCTCGGGCCGTGCGCCGGCGGCGCGGCCTACTCCACGGCGCTGGCCGACTTCACCTTCATGGTCAGGGACACCGCACAGCTCTACCTCACCGGGCCCGACGTCGTCGAGGCGGTCACCGGACAGCGGGTCAGCCACGCGGCGCTCGGCGGCGCGGACGTGCACGGCGGGCTCTCCGGGGTGGCCACGTTCGTCCACGACGACGAGGAGACGTGCCTGGAGGAGGTGCGCTACCTGGTCTCGATGCTCGCCGGGAACAACATGGAGCTCCCGCCCCGGCTGCCGTCCCGGGGCGCCGCCGGCGACACCAGGCCGCGGCTGGCCGAGATCGTCCCCGTCGACCCCGGCAAGCCGTACGACATGCGCCTGGTCGTCGCCGAACTCGTCGACGACGGCGACTTCCTGGAGGTGCACGAGCTCTGGGCGCCGAACGTGATCTGCGCGCTCGCCCGGATCGACGGCGAGGTCGTCGGGATCGTCGGCAACCAGCCCATGGTGCTGGCCGGGGTCCTGGACGTCCCGGCCTCCCAGAAGGCCGCGCGCTTCGTCAGGTTCTGCGATGCGTTCAGCATCCCGCTGGTCACCCTGGTGGACGTGCCCGGGTTCCTGCCCGGCACCGACCAGGAGCACTCGGGGATCATCCGGCACGGCGCCAAGCTGCTCTACGCCTACTGCGACGCGACCGTCCCCCGCGTCCAGGTCATCCTCCGCAAGGCGTACGGCGGCGCCTACATCGTGATGGACTCCCGATCGATCGGCGCCGACCTGTCCCTGGCCTGGCCCACCAACGAGATCGCCGTGATGGGCGCCCACGGCGCCGTCAACGTCATCCACCGCAGGGAGCTGGCCGCGGCCGAGGACGCGGCGGCGCTGCGGGCCGAGCTGGTCCGCGCGTACACCGAGCAGCTCGTTCATCCGCAGTACGCGGCCGAGCGGGGGCTGGTGGACGACGTGATCGACCCGGCGGACACCCGCGCCGCCGTCGCCCGGGGCCTGGCCATGCTCCGGGACAAGCGCAAGCCCCAGCCGCACCGCAAGCACGGGAACGTCCCGCTCTGACGGCTCAGATCCAGTTCTCCTCCTTGGCCCGCAGCGCCGCCTGGAACCGGTTGACCGCCCCCAGACGGCCCATCAGGTCGGCGACGTACCGCCGGTAGGTGCGCACCGAGACGTCCAGCTCACGCGCCGCGATCTCGTCCTTGTCCGCGGTCGCCATCACGCTGAGCACCCGCTTCTCCAGCTCGGAAAGCTCCGCCGCGCTCCGCCGTACCCGGCGGTGCTCGCGGAGGTCGACCGCCACCTGCCACCGTCCCTCGAAGTACGTCATCAGCTGGGAGACCAGCCCCGGCTCCCGGACGAACAGCGCACCCTTGGCGCTCTCCTTGGGGTCGGTCGCCACCACGGCGACGCCATCGAAGATCACCAGGCGGTCCATCGGATCCTCGGTGATCCGGACCTGCGCGCCGAGCGCCGTCAGCTCGTGCAGCCAGGCCTCGGCCGCCGGGTCGGCGAGCACCCGGGGGTGGTAGGCGCACCGGACGGCCAGCCCGCGCCGCAGGCTCCGCAGGTACACCCGGCGCGCCCCCTCGATGTAGGCCGGCGTCGGGGGGCCGCCCGGGTACAGGGCGAGCACATGCTTGTAGGAGAAGAACCCCAGGTCGTCCATCCGGCGCCGGACCTGGTCCACCCCGTCCACCCGCTCGATGTCGAGCGCCGCGGCCGAGTCCCGGCCCGCCCGGCTCTCGTCCTCCAGCAGGGCGATGGCGTCGCGGGCCGCCAGGACCCGCCGGATCTCGGTGTTCAGCTCGTCGATGCGCCGCTCGATGAGCCGCTCGATCCCCACCCGCGGCTCGGTGGCGATCACCCGGTGCCGGTCGGTGATGTCCAGCAGGGAGAGCTCGGCGAGCGCCTTGACGAGGTCCTCGGCCCGGTCGGGAGGGATGCCGAGGGCCTGGCGCGCCTCGCCGACCCCGTCGCCGCGGCGCCGGAGGAAGTACCGGTAGATCTCCGAGGCCTCCGCCGAAACCCCGAGGACGGACATATCCATAGGTCACCTCCACGGCCGTGTAGGCGGGATCGGCTCCCTTCAATCGACCGGCTATCCGAGCCGCGTATCGCTTGACACCAAATAGAGCACACGGACTGTCGCGGACTCAATAAAAAGAGCCCGACATGGCGGTTTGCAAGAAGCCGTTCCCGGGTGGCCTCGACAGGTACGACCGGGGGTCGCGGCGACCTCACACCCCGTCGCGGCTCGATCACCCTGCGAGGCTCTTCGGCTGCTCAGGGCCGTACGGGTCGGGCCGGGGACCGCGACAGCAAACTGCCGCCGGCGGTCAGCATGCTGCCAGCGGTTTTCCTACTCCGCCCACCGAAAAAGACGCAGATTGGTGGTGGGAAACAGCCCGGCACAATGACCGGATAACGCGAAATCGGCAGCGCCGAACGGTGAAACACCGACGCGAAGTCGGCGATCGGCGCGAACGACTCCAAGGAAATCCGGAATCGGTGCCAAAGAGGGAACGAACCGTCGGCACACCGTCCCGGAGCCGGTGATCCGGCGCCCGGGCTGGTCGGCCCGGCGGCCCGCGGATAGGGTGAAGCCGCGGACGATCGGGCCGGGACGCGCATGTGTCGGCACCGTCGTGGCCGACTCCGGGGCCGCGGAGGAGAGGGGCAGGTCGCCGTGGAACGCACCTACGTTCTGGTCCCCGGCGCGTGGATGGGCGCCTGGGTCTGGGAACCCGTGGCGGAGCGGCTGCGCGCGCTCGGCCACCAGGCCAGGTCGGTCACCCTCTCCGGGCTGGACGACGCCTCCTCCGAGGTGTCGTCCATCGGGCTCGCCACCCACGTCGACGACGTGCTCGCGGTCCTGGAGGAGCACGACCTGCGCGATGTGATCGTCGTCGGGCACGGGTACTCCGGTGTCGTGGTCGGGCAGGTGGCCGACCGGGCGCCGGACCGGGTGGCGCACACGGTCTTCATCGAGGCGTTCCTGCCGCACTACGGGCGGTCGATGCTGGACGCCTTCCCGGCGGGCGTGCGCGAGTTCGAGCTCCAGGCGATCGCCGACAACGGGGGGCGCTGGCCCGCCCCGCCCGTCATGGTCGCCGCCGACGGGCAGGACCTGTCGGTACGGCAGGCGCGCTCGCTCGTCGCCCGGTTCGTCGGGCACCCGGGGCGGACGATCTCCGAACCGGCGGTGCTCTCCCGGCCGCTGGAGGAGCTGAGCGCGACCTACATCGTCTGCGAGAAGGACCACTTCGACGGCGCCATCGCCGCCGACGTCCAGGCCATGCGCTCCGCGCCGAACTGGACCTTCCACACCCTGCAGACCGGTCACTGGCCGATGGTGTCCCGGCTGGACCGGCTCACCTGCCTGCTCGCCGAAGCCACGGCGAACGGCTGAGCGCGCCCCCCGTCGTCGCCAGCCCCACCACGACGATCAGCACGGTGAACACCCACTCCCGCGAGCCGCCGGGCCCGTAGACCCGGCCCGCCCGCCCGGTGTCCACGGCCCTGGTCGCCGCTCCGGCCGCGAGCGTGTCTCGGTCGCTCCCGTACAGCTCGATCCCCGCCCGGACGGCCCGCCGGTCGTCGGAGACGAAATCCCCCGTCCAGGTGCAGGACTCGTGGCCCGGGTGCTGCACGCACGCGAGCTCGCGCGCGGTGAACGTCCCGGTCACCCCGTCCGCGCGGGCGGCGCGGACGGCCGGGCCGAGCTGGGGGACGGCGACGTACAGCAGGAGCAGGCCGAGCAGCGCCAGCACGACGGTGAAGGCGCCGCCCCGCCGTTTCACGGTGGTCATCGCCCGCCTAACGGGCGTACGAGAGGGCGCACCGGCAGGGGGCCGCGGCCCGCTCGTCGGCCCGGGGACGGCGGTGGAGCAGCATCGCCACCACCATGGGCACGAAGACCAGGGCGTTGTAGAACAGGTGCAGCTCCAGCCGCGGCACGATCAGCTGGGCGATGCTGACCGGGGCCGGACGGTCCAGCAGGTTCGCCCCGGCCAGCGCCTGGATCAGCAGGAGCAGGTGCTCGAAGTGGTGCCAGACCTGGATGCCCAGCGAGATGTTCCACCACGTGCGGGACCGGCCGGTGAAACCCGGGCGGAGCATGATCAGGCCGGCCAGCATCAGCAGCGCGTAGCCGTAGTGCATCCACTCCGAGGTCACCAGCCAGGGGAAGGGGATCCCGAACACGCCTCGCGCCTCGGGCAGCGACCAGCCCAGGACGTAGACCTGGACGGCCTGGGCCACGTGCTCGGCCCAGTGCGCCACCACGATGAAGAGATACACGCCGAGTGCCGCCTTGTGGTAGCGGCTGTTGAGCGGGGACACCCGCGCTGTCGTTGTCGCCATTTCCAAACCTCGCTCCGGTGACGGCGCCTGACACGAGCCACGGTGTCCTGACGTCCCCGGAGCCGCATCTTCGACGCTGCGCAGTTGGCGCGCGTCCGGAGAGACCGCTTCGGTACGGCGTGCGCCGGCCGGTGCCGCCGCCGGAACCGGCGGGGCGGTTCCGGCGGCGGGGCGGCTCAGGCGGAGGAGCCGAGCACGGTGTCGACCAGGGCGCGGGCCTCCTCCTGGACGAGGCGGAGGTGGTCCGGGCCGTGGAAGGACTCGGCGTAGATCTTGTAGACGTCCTCGGTCCCGGAGGGCCGCGCGGCGAACCACGCGTTCTCGGTGCACACCTTGATCCCGCCGATGGGCGCCCCGTTGCCCGGCGCGGCGGTGAGGATCTCGGTGATCGGCTCCCCGGCGAGCGTGCCGGTTGAGACCCGGTCGGGGGAGAGCGCGGCCAGCGCCGCCTTCTGCCGGCGGTTCGCCGGGGCGTCGGTACGGGCGTAGGCGGGGGCGCCGAACCGTGCGGTGAGCTCGGTGTAGATCTGGCCGGGGGAGCGGCCGGTGACCGCGATGACCTCGGCGGCGAGCAGGGCCATGACGATGCCGTCCTTGTCGGTGGTCCACACCGAGCCGTCCTTGCGGAGGAAGGACGCCCCGGCGCTCTCCTCTCCGCCGAAGCCCAGCGATCCGTCGAGCAGCCCGGGGACGAACCACTTGAACCCCACCGGCACCTCGACGAGCGGCCGACCGAGGTCGGCGGCGACCCGGTCGATCAGCGCGCTGCTCACCAGGGTTTTGCCGATCCCGGCGTCGGCCCGCCAGCCGGGCCGGTTCCCGAACAGGTGCCGGATCGCCACGGCGAGGAAGTGGTTGGGGTTGAGCAGACCCGCGTCGGGGGTGACGACACCGTGCCGGTCGGCGTCCGCGTCGTTGCCGGTGGCGACGTCGAAGGCGTCGCGGGCGGAGATCAGGGAGGCCATCGCGTACGGCGAGGAGCAGTCCATCCTGATCTTTCCGTCCCAGTCGAGCGTCATGAACCGCCAGGTCGGATCCACCAGCGGGTTCACCACGGTGAGGTCGAGCCGGTACCGTTCGGCGATCCGGCCCCAGTAGGCCGCCGAGGCGCCGCCGAGCGGGTCGGCCCCGATCCGGACCCCGGAGCGGGAGATCGCTTCCAGGTCGAGCACCGAACCCAGGTCGTCGACGTAGGCGGTGCGGAAGTCGTGGCGGTGGACGGTGCCGGCGGCCAGCGCACGGGTGTACGGGATACGCCTGACCTCCTTCAGCCCGTCGGAGATCAGCTGATTGGCGCGGTCCTGAATCCACGCGGTGACGTCGGAGCCGGCCGGTCCGCCGTCCGGCGGGTTGTACTTGAAGCCACCGTCCGAGGGCGGGTTGTGCGACGGGGTCACCACGATGCCGTCCGCGAGTCCGGTACGGCGGCCGCGGTTGTGGCGCAGGATCGCGTGGGAGATCACCGGGGTGGGCGTGTACCCGTCCTCGGCGTCGATGAGCACGGTGACGCCGCCCGCCGCGAGCACCTCGAGCGCGGAGACCCGGGCCGGTTCGGAGAGGGCGTGCGGGTCGGCGCCGAGGAAGAGCGGTCCGGTGGTGCCCTGCCGCGCACGGTATTCGCAGATCGCCTGGGTGGTGGCGAGGATGTGCTCCTCGTTGAAGGCGGTCTTCAGCGACGAGCCGCGATGTCCGGAGGTTCCGAAGGCCACCCGCTGGTCGGCCTGCTCCGGGTCGGGGCGGAGCGTGTAGTACGCCGTGACCAGGCGGGGCACGTCGACGAGGTCGGACGGTCGTGCGGGCAGACCTGCGTGGTCATGAACCATGGGTTCCTCGCGCTCCTCGTGGCCCGATGTCCGGATACCAGTACATACCGCCAAGTCTGACGTATCCCCGTGGTCGCTCCCACCCGGGTGCAAATTAGCGATGGTATTTAGCGAAAGAAACCGTCAAGGCGATGTGCCGAGGTTAAGGAAACCGGAAACCGGCGGGACGTGCGATATTCGCAGGCTTTAGCCCGGATATCAAACGATTCGAGAGCCGACGACCGGCCCGCACCCCGGGGTGACACGGGCCGACTCGGCTTGGCGTTTCACCCGGCGGTCAGGTCCACAGAAGCGAGGTGGTCCGGTTGTCCATCCAGCCGAGGTTGCCGGAGCCGTTCCTGAATCCCGTCGATTCACCGCCGAAACCGCTCAGCTGGAAGTGGTTCACGTAGCAGCCGTTGTAGCCCTGGAACGCGGAGATCTTGTTGTCCCAGCCGTCTCCGGTCAGGTCGTCGCTGAACTCCACGTCGGACTTGGAACTGGTGCACGGGGTCGGGTTGGTGTAGGTCAGGGTGAGACCACGATGCCCGGTGAGCTGGTATTCGATACTGACGATCAGGCTCGCCGAGGACGTTCCGAACTGCGAGCGCTCGGTTCCGAGCTCGTTGACCCGCGCGGTGTAGACCGGGTCTTTCACAAAGGACCTGGCGTCTTCGGGGGCGTCGGGGATACGGCCGTCGGTGGCGACCGAGATGGCCTCCCTGAAGCTGGTGTGGCAGGTCGTCCGCGCGCCTTCGCCCAGTCGTTTCACGCAGTGGGTCACCGGTTCGGCGGTGAAGCCGCCGATTTCGGGGGCGGGCGGCTCGGTCGCGGCGTGGGCCGGGACGGCGACGGTGAGGCCAAACATCAGAAGCACCGGGATCAGGAGCATTCTAACGGCGAGCGGATTTTTTCCGCTTTTGGTCATGGTGAACCTCTCTTTTTGCATGCCCAAGAATCGCCTGTGTCAAGAGAAAGTGATCGTTAGGCATGAGTTTGGTGCCATGACCGTATTGAGTCAATAGTGATTATGCAAGTCGTGCATGATGGTGCAGATGGAAACTAAGTGATTTCATACTGTAAGCACACTTGCTAATGATTTCGATCCGTGCGCTGTCGGTCGCTCTGGGAAAGCAAACGGTGGCACGTTCCACATAGTGAAGTGGATATGATTGCATATTCGCGCGTGCGTCGGTCAGGCGGGGTCGCCCCACCGGGCGGCCGCGGCCCCGGGCCGGCGGCCGCCCCGGACGGGGTCGCGCGGGGTGCTACATCTCGATGTCGTCGTGCCCCCCGGACCGCTGCTCGGAGATGAGGAAGGCGACGCCGCCCTGCTCGTTCACCGCGGCGTCCAACGACTTGTCGTCGAGGATCGCCGCGGCCTGCTGGTCGAGGTACACCTGGACCCCCTCGGCCTGGATCAGCTGGTCGGTGGATTCGGGGGCCTCGGTCACCGACAGCACCAGCGACCCTTCCCCGTCGGCCTGGGACGAGATGCGGATCCTGGTGGTGTCGGGCGCGTCCAGCGAGCTGGAGCTGAGGTCCCGGATCACCTGAACGGCGTTGTCGGTAAGGGTGAGCACTGTTCCCCCTTGGTCGGATTTATCCATGTATTTCCGGCCATGCCCGCTATGCTCCACACCAATCACGGTTCGAGAAAGTTCTACAGTCCGTAGGTTTCCAGCAGCCGGAGCCACACCTCGCTCACCGTGGGGAACGACGGCACGGCGTGCCAGAGCTCGGACAGCGGGACGCGGGCGGTGACCGCGATCGTCGCGGCGTGCAGGAGCTCGGCGGCGCCGGGACCGACGAAGGTCACCCCGACCAGGATCTGCCGTTCCACGTCCACCACGGCCCGGGCCCGGCCGGTGTACCCGTCGCCGAGCAGCGAGGCCCCGGCCACCCGCCCCATGTCGTAGTCGACCGTACGGATCGGCAGGCCCTCGCGCCGCGCCGCCGCCTCGGTCCGCCCGACCGAGCAGACCTGCGGATCGGTGAAGACCACCTGCGGCGGACCGGCCGCGTCGGCGGAGTCCCGCATGGAGGGGAGGTCGTCCCACTCCCCGCGGCTCCTGGCGACGATGACGTCCCCGCAGATCCTTGCCTGGTACTTACCCATGTGGGTGAGCAGGCTCCGGCCGTTGACGTCCCCGACCGCGTACAGCCAGCCCTCGTCGACCCCGAGCGCCCGCATGCTGTCGTCGACCTCCACCGCCCGCCGCTCCGGCAGTCCCGCGGTGGCGAGCCCCACGTCCTCGGTCGCCGGACGCCGGCCGGTGGCGACGAGCAGCTGGTCCGCGACGAGCGGCGGCCCCTCGCTCAGGTGCAGCGTGACCTGCCCGTCCGGCTTCCGCCGGTCCACCCGGGTGATCTCCGTACGGTAGCGCACGTCGATGCCGTGCTCGGCGAACGAGGCGTCGAGCAGCTCCCCGGCGAACGGCTCCATCCGCTCCAGCAGCGCGCCGCCGCGGACGATCACGGTGGTCTCCCGGGCGCCGAGCCCGTGCAGCGCCTGCGCCATCTCACACGCCACGACACCACCCCCGAGCACCGCCAGGCGCCTTGGCACCACCCGTACCGAGGTCGCCTCCCGGCTCGACCACGGCTTCGCCTCGGCCAGCCCCGGGATCGGGGGGATCACCGGCCTGCTGCCGACGGCGAGGACCACGGCGTGCCGGGCGCGCAGGGTGCGGACGGAGCCGTCGGCGGCGGTCACCTCCACCCGGCGCGGACCGGCCAGGCGTCCCCGCCCGCGCAGGAACACGGCCGGCAGATCCGTGATCCACGACACCTGACCGGAGTCGTCCAGGTTCGCCGTCATCGCGTCGCGGCGGCGGAGGATCGCCCCGACGTCGGTCTCGCCGAGGTGGAGGCCCGGGAGCCGCCCGACCTCGGCGGCCAGCTCCATCGGACGGAGCAGCGCCTTGCTGGGGACGCAGGCCCAGTAGGCGCACTCGCCGCCCGCCAGCTCCTCCTCGACCACGGCCGCGCTGAGCCCGCCCCGGACGACCCGCGCCGCCGCGTTCTCGCCCGCGGGGCCCGCCCCGACCACGATCACGTCGAACTCGTCCGACATGGCTGCCTCCAAGAACATCGGTGAAGCCCGTACGCAGGTCCTACCCCCCTGGTGGCCTTCCACCGGAGGCAGCCGGAGGAACGCCCGGCCCCCGGCGGGGAACCGACGACCATCCTGCCGCGCGACGGCCCCCATAACGAGCCGGTACGGGCCTACGCCGGCGAAGCCCGTACCGGCACCCAGGGGCGTCACACCTCGGGGCGCGGCTCAAACGGACCCACATCCTTGCCCGGCACAGCCCGCACCCCCGGCTCCGGGTGATCGTTGTGCTGTGCGCACCTTTCTGGGGATGTACATCGCAATGATCAGGGGGCGGTGTGCGGGCTGGGGCGGTTCGGGTCGGGGGGTGCCACCGGGATCGGCCGGGCTGGGCCCGTTCCCCCGGCTCCGGGTGATCGTTGTGCTGTGCGCACCCTTCGGGGCGCGCATACCGTAACGATCATGGGGTTCGGCTGTGAGCGGCTCAGGGTGTGGTACTCGCTCACGGCTTTCCGGTGATCGTTGTCCTGTGCGTCCCCCGCTGGGTGCGCACTCCAAAATGATCACGGGTGCGGCTGTGGGCGGCTCGGTGCCGTCTGGTGATCGTTGTGTTGTGTGTCCCCTGTGGGGTGCGTACAGCACAACGATCACGGTGTGGCGTTCGGTACGGCCGAAGGCGGGTCGGAGTGCGGCGTAGCCCGTACCCCGCTTGGCTCGGGTGATCGTTGTGCTGTGCGCGCCCTTCCGGGGATGCACATCGCAATGATCACCCCGGGCACCGGATCGGTTGTCGCCGGCCAAGGCAGGGGGTATCGCAGGGAAGGGGAGGGGGTCGATGGGCGCCCGGGGTGTCGGCGGAGACTGGGGGAAGGGACGAACCGGGGGGAGAGACGGATGAGCCTGTGCCTGGTGACCGGGGCGACGGGGTACGTGGGCGGGCGCCTGGTGCCCCGGCTGCTGGAGGCGGGCCACCGGGTCCGGTGCATGGTCCGGGGCGCCGGCCGCCTCCGCGATCAGCCGTGGGCGGACCGGGTGGAGACGGTCGCGGCCGACGCCTGCAACCCCGATCGGGTGCGGGCCGCCCTGGAGGGGGTCGAGGTCGCCTACTACCTCATTCACGCCATGGGGGGCGGGGAGCGGGACTTCGCCGCGGCGGACCGGCGGGCGGCGACCGTCTTCGCCCGGGCCGCCGAGGAGGCCGGGGTACGGCGGATCGTCTACCTGGGCGGCCTGAATCCGGGCGAGCGGCTCTCCCCGCATCTGCGGTCCCGGGCCGAGGTCGGGGAGATCTTCCTGGCCGCGCGGGTGCCGGCGGTGGTGCTGCGCGCGGCGATGAT
This sequence comes from Rhizohabitans arisaemae, assembly GCF_025996515.1. GTDB lineage: Bacteria > Actinomycetota > Actinomycetes > Streptosporangiales > Streptosporangiaceae > Rhizohabitans > Rhizohabitans arisaemae. The sequence goes on along the minus strand of NZ_BLRH01000009.1, from coordinate 117,406 downwards.
CATCGGGTCGGGCTCGGCCTCGTTCGAGATGCTGCGGTACCTCACCGAGCGGCTGCCGGTGATGACCACGCCGCGCTGGGTGCGGACCCGGACCCAGCCCATCGCGATCCGGGACGTGCTCCGTTGTCTCGTGGCCGCCGCGGAGCTGCCGGACGGGCTCAACCGGGCCTTCGACATCGGCGGCCCGGACGTCATGACCTACGCGGAGATGATGCAGGGGTACGCGGAGGTCGCGCGCCTGCCCCGGCGGCTGATCGTCCCGCTGCCGATGCTCACCCCCGGGCTGTCCAGCCTCTGGGTGGGCCTGGTGACACCGGTGCCCGCGTCGATCGCCCGCCCGCTGGTGGAGTCGTTGCGCAACGAGGCCGTCTGCGGCGACCACGACATCGCCCGGTACGTCCCCGACCCGGAGGGCGGCCTCATCGGATTCCGCCGCTCGGTCGAGCTCGCCCTGCAGCGGATCAAGGAGGCCGACGTCGCCACCCGCTGGTGCTCGGCGTCCACCCCCGGCGCTCCCAGCGATCCGCTCCCCACCGACCCCGACTGGGCCGGCGGCAGCCTGTACACCGACGAGCGCAGCCTGGTCGTGGACGCCCGCCCCGAAGCCCTCTGGGCGGTGATCGAGGGGGTCGGCGGGGAGAACGGCTGGTATTCGCTCCCGGTCGCCTGGCGGCTCCGGGGACTCGCCGACCGGCTGGTGGGCGGGGTGGGACTGCGCCGCGGGCGGCGCGACCCGAAGCGGCTGCGTGCCGGGGACTCGGTCGACTTCTGGCGGGTGGAGGAGGTGGAGCCGGGGCGGCTGCTCCGGCTGCGGGCCGAGATGCGCCTGCCCGGGCTGGCCTGGCTGGAACTGAGCGTGCTGCGGGACGGCGACGGACGGACCCGGTACGGCCAGCGGGCGGTCTTCCACCCGCACGGCCTGCTCGGCCACCTCTACTGGCAGGCGCTCCGGCCCTTCCACGGCTTGATCTTCGGCCGGATGCCGGGGAACATCGCCAGGGCCGCACGGTCGGCTAACGGGTGACGACGTGCGCCCGTACTCCGGGGAGGTCGTCGAACGCGGCGGACGTATCCGTCGTGATCACTGTTCTCGCCGTTGCGGCGGCCGTCGCCGCGATCGCGAAGCCCTTGGAACGGTGGCGTCCTCGGCAGGGTTTGGCACGGCGAGGTCCCCGCCGTGCGACTCGGCGGGGACCTCGCCTCCTGGGCGGGCTTTACGGCGTGAGCGGGCTAGAAGCCCGCGCTCCACCGCTGGGCGGGACCGCCGTGGCAGTCATAGATCGTGAGCTTGTTCCCCGGGGAGGGGTTGTTGCCGGGCAGGTCCAGGCATTTGCCGGAGTGGGCGTTGCGGAACCCGCCGTTGTGGTGGTCCCACTGCTGGTTGCCGCCACCGGTGCAGTCCCAGAGCTGTACCGGGGTGCCGTTGCCGGTTCCCCAGCCCTCGACGTCCAGGCAGCGGCCCATGACGGTGATGGACCGGCCGCTCCGGCTCCACTGCTGGGCCGGGGTGCCGTTGCAGCTCCAGAGCTGGATCCTGGCGCCGTTGAAGCCGTTCGCCCCGGGGATGTCCACGCAGAAGCCCGCGTGGGCGGAGGAACGGATCGGCGAGGTGTGGCCGCCCTCGTTGGGGGCGCACCCGTTGTTCACCCGCTCCTGCGCGGTCATCGCCCGGTCGTGGAAGGTGTAGCCGGACTTCTTCAGCGCGACGTTGGGGCCGTGACCGCGGTAGTTGTTGAGATACCAGTGGTAATGCCCCCACTTGGGGCTGCCGTAGCGGATCTGCCACTGGCCTTCTGCGGTCATCATGGCGGCGTTGCGGTTGACCCAGCCGTACCGGTTCGGCGCCAGGTGCAGGGTGGCGCTGTCGACGAGGGTGTCGGACCAGCTCCACTCGCGGCCGTAGCGCAGGCTCACGCTCGCCTTGAAGATCTCGGCGAACTCGACGCCGACGTTCACCTCGGTGCCCACGGAATGGGAGCCGCCGGTCGTCTTGTGGATGCCCGCCGTCACGGTCTGGGTGGTGGAGGCGCAGTTGACCCCGTGTCCGATGTTCGTCTGGTGGGTGGTCCAGTAAGTCAGGTTGCCCTGGGGCACGAACTCACAGCCCGCCGCGCCGCCGCAGTCCTTGAGCATCTCGTCGATGTTCACGATTCCGTCGAACTTGACCGAGCCGGCCTGATCGTTGAGGTCGTCGCCGATCCAGCCGACATCGCCGTGGAACTGGCGGGCGGTCGCGGCGCCGCCGTAGTCCCAGTCCTTGTACCAGGAGGCGCCGCACCCGTTGTAGGTCTTGAACGAGCTGATCGAGTCGTTCCACTGGCCTTGGAGTCGGGGGAATCCGGTGCTCACCCACGCGGTGCACGCCCTGGCGCCGTAGAAGGTGAGTGAGGCGCCGGTGAACCAGCCGTCGACCCAGGCGATCCCCAGGATGACGTTCGCGGCGGCCCCCACCGAGCCGGGTCGCTCCAGCACACCCGCGAGGGGGTCGTTCGTGGCGCGCGGGGTGCTTCTGACCGTGGGGTCCGCCGCGGCTCCCGAAGCGGGGCGGCTCCGGTCGGTGCCGCCGGAGCTTGCAGTCGTGGGCGCCTTGCCCTTCTCACCGGGCGCGACGTTGTTCAGTTTGGCGGTGACCTCGGGGTCTTCGAGGGCCTTGGCGACGTTCTCCGGCGCGTCGGCGACCCGGCCGCCGGTCGCTGCGGCGACCGCCTCCCGGAACGTGTCGAAGCAGGTGAGCGTGGTGGTGCCGGCCGCGACGACACAGTGGTCTCCGGCGCCTGAGCCCGGTGGGGCGGCGATGGCCGGCATCGCGGGGCCGACGACCATCAGGCCCGCGGCCACCACGGCCGCGAGGGGTGACCGCGCGAAACGTGAGAGTTTCACCGGCGTCCTTTCTCCTCTGTTGACGACAGGTTGCGCGGCCAACAACAGCACGCGGTCAAGTTCTCTCACCAGGCGGAAAAACCGGCAGAAGTTGGCATATGGAATACTGCCGCCGAAGCGCCTGATCTACCGATATGTCAATGCACCCTGAGGTTCGAGGAGACGCGTGTGGCCGCCCGGACGGAACCCGTGGACGGCGGACAGCCGGAGCGTCCCGAGGCGGAGGGGTTCGGTGCCCTGCTACGCCGGCACCGGCACGCGGCCGGACTCACGCTTGAGGAGCTCGCCGACGCCTCCGGGGTGAGTGTGCGCGCCCTCGGCGACATGGAGCGGGGGCGGAGCAGGAGCCCGCACCGGCGCTGCGTCGAGGCGGTGGCGGGGGCCCTGCGACTCGCGGAGGGCGATCAGGAGCTCCTGCTCGACCTGGCCAGGACGGGACGCTCCCGGGACGGGCGGCGTGGAGCCGCATCCGACGCGGAGATCGACGCGCTGTACGCCTCCCGGTGCGCGTTCCCCCGCAGGCTCGGAGACTTCGTCGGACGGGGGCTGGAGCTGGCCTGGCTGGGCGGGCTGGCCAAGATCACGCCCGCGACGGACGGTACCGCGGTGATCGCGGTGATCTCCGGCCCTCCGGGGTACGGCAAGACCGCCCTGGCCCTGCAAGCCGTCCACACGCTGGCCGACCAATTCCCCGACGGGCGGTTCTTTCTGGACCTGCGCGGCATGGACGCCCTGCCGCTCGCGCCCGGGGAGGGCCTGACCAGGCTGCTGCGCGCGCTCGGGGTCCCGGACAGCCGGATATCGCCGAGCCACCATGAACGTGCCGACCTGTACCGCTCGCTCATGTCCGGGCGCCGGGCGCTGCTCGTCCTCGACAACGCCGCGGACGAGTCGCAGATCCGGCCGCTGCTGCCGGGCGGCGGGAGTTGCCTGGTGGTGGTGACCAGCCGTCGTTCCCTGGCCGGCCTGGAGGCCGTCCACCGCCTGCGGTTGGAGGCGATGCTCCGGGACGAGGCGGCCGATCTCCTGGACAGGATCACCGGATCGGGCCGGGCCCAGGAGGAGCCGGGGGCGACCGAGCAGGTGGTACGGCTCTGCGGGAACCTGCCGCTGGCGCTGCGCATCGCGGGCAACCGCCTGGCGAGCAGACCCGGGTGGACGATGGGCCACCTCGCCGGGCAGCTCGCCGACGAGGAACACCGGCTCGCCGCCCTCACCGCGGGGGACCTGCAGGTCCGTACCGCCTTCGCCCTCTCCTACCGGCAGTTGACCGCCGTGGGCCGTACGGTCTTCCGACGGCTCGCGCAGGTGCCCGGACCCGACGCCGGGGCCGCGCTGGCCGCCGTACTCGCCGAGGTGAAGACGGCCGAGGCCGAGCTCGCGCTGGAGGAACTGGTGGAGCTGGGCCTGCTTCAGGAGTCGGGCGGGCGCTACCGGTTCCACGACCTGGTCCGGCTGTTCGCGCGCGGGCAGCTCGCCGAGGAGGAGACGCCCGCCGTCCGTCAGGCCACCGAGGAGCGGATGGCCGGATGGCTCCTGGGCAACGCGATCACGGCGGGTCAGCGCTTCGACCCGACCCACGGGACCGTGGCCGCTCCGGAGCCCGGGGACGCGAACCTGCCGGAGGCCCGCCTGGGATCCCGGGCCGAAGCCATGGCCTGGCTGGACGAGGAGACCGCCAACTGGTTCGGGGCGGTTCGCGACGCGGCGGCGAACGGCCGGCACCGGCAGGTCCTCGACGTCGCCAGGGCGATGCACTGGTACTCCGACACCCGGCAGCGCTGGGAGGGCTGGCAGGAGCTCTTCTCCCTCTCCGCGACGGCGGCCAGACGGCTCGGCAGCCGGGGTGAGGAGACGATCCACCTCAACTACCTCGCCTGGGCCTGGTCGCGCTGCCTCGGGCGGCACCAGGAGGCCCTGAACGCCGCGGTGAACGCGCTCGCCCTGGCCAGGCAGGTGGGCGATCGGCGCGAGCAGGCGTGGGCGTTGACCTACGCGGCGAACGCCCATCGGGGGCTGTCCCACAACGAACAGGCCGCCGACTGCCTGCGCGAATCCGTCGCCGTCTTCGAATCGCTGCACGACCTGGTCGGCTACACCGTCGCCCTGCGGCAGCTGGGAGAGGTCGTGCGGGACCTGGGGGATCCGGTGGAGGCCCTGGAGCTGCACCGCCGGACGGAGGCGATCTACCGCGACCCCGCGAACGGGATCCCGCCGACCCAGACCGAACTGGGTCTCGGCCTCAGCCTGCTGGAGGCCGGCCGGGACCTGGTCGCCCTCCGGCGCTGGGCGGACGCCGCCGGCCACTACCGGAGCGCGCTCCGGTACTTCGTCGCGGCCGGCGACCACTGGCGCCGGGGCACGGTGCTCTACGAGCTCGGCTGCGCGCTCAAGGAGGCGGGCGATGAAGACGGCGCCCGCGCGGAGCTGGAGCGGGCTCTCGACCTCTTCACCGAGCAGGACGATCGGATCTGGCGGGACAAGACCTACGAGGCGCTCGCCGACGTGGACCCGCCGACGGGAAATTCGATGGAAGAGGTCGCTGAACAGGGTTAACGTCGGACCTTGTGTTCACCGTACGAGAAGTTTCCGAGTCCGGCATCCCCGAAGCCCTCGATCTGAGCGACCTGGCGTTCCACGAGCGGAGCGAGGAGGAGGCGCGGGAGCGGTTCGAGTGGCTGCTCCGGCGGTCGCATCGGATCGGCGCCTACGACGAGGGCGTGCTGGTGGGGCTGGCGGTCGCCATCCCGATGGAGATCTCGGTTCCCGGCGGCTCCCTGCCGTGCGCCGGGGTCACCTGGGTCGCGGTCATGCCCACCCATCGGCGGACCGGGGTGCTCACCGCCATGCTCGGCAGGCTCTGGACGGACACCCGAGCCCCGCTCGCGGCGCTGTACGTCTCCGAGGGGTTGATCTACGGACGGTACGGGTTCGGCCCGGCCAACCACGCGCTGCACCTGGAGGTCTCCTCCGATCGGCCGATCGACCTGCGGATCGAGCCCGATCCCCGGCGGCCGCGGCTGGTCCCGACGACCGAGGCGCCCAAAGTGCTCGCGCCGATCTATCAGCGGGCGTGCGCCCGCAGGCCGGGGCAGTTCGGCCGGGACGAGGGGTGGTGGGAGCACGTTGTCCTGACGAAGCAGGACGAGGAGGACGAGGACCTCTCGGAGCCGCGGGTGGTGGTGATCGGGGACTCCGGGTACGCGGTCTACCGCACGAAGCGGGTCGACGACGACACCGAGGTCCACCTGGTCGAGCTGGAGGCGGACGACACGGCGACGGAGGCGGCGCTCTGGCGGTACCTGTGCTCCATCGACCTCACCGGCAAGGTACGCAGCCTCGCCCGGCCGGTGGACGACCTGCTGCCCACCCTCGTCGCCGACGTCGACCGGGTCACGGTGACCCGCCGCTGGGCCGCGCTCTGGCTCCGCCTGGTGGACCTGCCGGCGGCGCTTGCGGGACGTGGCTGGGCCGAGCCGGTCGACCTGGTCCTGGACGTCGCCGACGACCGGATCCCCGCCAACCACGGCCGATGGCGCCTGACCGTCACCGAGGGAGGCGTGACGTGCCGCCGGTCGGAGGAGGAGGCCGACCTCGCCCTGCACGTCCGCGACCTGGCCTCGGTCTACCTGGGGGACGCCGGTGTGGCCAGGCTGGTACGGGCCGGCCTCGCGACCGAGTACACCCCCGGCGCGGCGGTACGGCTGGACGCGGCCCTGCGCACCGAGCTCGCCCCGTTCTCCGCCGACGAGTTCTGACGGCCGGCGGTCGGGCGAGCCCCGCGTAGACGATCACGTTGCTCCGGCGGTGACCGGTGGCGCGGTGAAAGGCGCCGCAGGTGACCAGCCGGAGTCCCGCGTGGTCGAGGTCGCCGTACACGATCTTCGCGGGGCGCGCCGGCCGCGCCGACGGCGGGCCGGATAGACCGGGAGCCCAATGGAACAAGGGGTTCTGTGCGTAGAATCTGGGTTTAGTGCGGATCATAAGCCGCCGGTTTCCACCCCCGAGAAGAGACTTCGCACACCCCATGCTGCATGGCATCGACGTTTCGGCTCGCGAGGAGACGGACGAATGGGCCGTCCGGCGAGCCGGTGAGCGGGTCGACTTCGTCTTCGTGAAGGCGACAGAAGGGGCAAAGCGTACAGATCCCCGCTTCGTGCGGCACTGGCGGCTCGCGGCCGAGCGTGGCCTGGTGCGCGGCGCCTACCACGTGGCCAGACCCGGCGGGGACGCCGACGGCGACGTGGCGAACTTCCTCCGGACGGTGCGCCCGGAACGCGGCGACCTGCTGGCGCTCGACCTCACCGTCCTCGACGGGCGCCCACCCCACGAGGTCGCCGAGTTCGCCCGGCGGTGGTGCGCCCGGATCCGTACCGAACTGCGGGTTCCGCCCTTCGTCTACACCCACTCCTGGCTCGCCCACGGCGGAAACTGCGCCGGGCTTGAGGGGTATCCGCTGTGGATCGCGGCCCACCTCGGACCGCCCGGACGTCCCGAGGTTCCCGCACCCTGGCGGGAGTGGGCCGTCCACCAATACACGTCCGTCCCGGTCAACCGCAACGTGTACGCGGGGACCAGACGGGCACTGGCCGAGTTCGGCTATCAAGGAGGAGACTGTGAAGCGGATCTGCGTACTCGGGATGTCGCCGGGGGAGACCCAGGTCGTCGCGGGTAAAGGCGCCGAGGCGATCGAGTACCGGGTGGAGATCCTCGACCCGGAGAACCTGCACGCCCCCAACGGCTCCTCGATCACGCCCAAGACCAAGCGCGACTACCACCTGTGGGCGCGCGCCGGGATCCAGGGCCTGAAGGAGGGCGACGTCGTCGTCCTGCACTTCATCCGGATCGACGACGCGAGCGGCGCGGAAGGCCCGGAGATCCACCGCGAGGACCGGATCGGCGACGGCGGCCCGATGACGGTGTCGCTGTACACCTTCGACCAGCTCGACACCAGGTACCGGGTCCGGTTCCGGGTCAGCAACGAGAACGACTATCCGATCACCGTGACCGAGAGTCAGTTCAGACTGGCAGTGTGAGACGCGCATTCCGGGAAACCCTTGGGGGAGAGAGGTTCAACCCCCCGGAAAGGAACGCCCATGGTTGACTTGGATGAGGCCGCGCGGCAGCTCCGGCTCGCGAGTCACGACGCGCAGGTCGCGTTCGACTGCATCGGCCTGGGCGAGATGAACCGCGCGCACACCCACGCCGTTTTCGCCAGGGCCGCGGCCGACGCCGCGGAGAACGCGCTCCGCGCGGCGTTGCTGGAGCGCGGCATCCCCCTGACGGCCGCCGCGGAGGACTGACCGCCGCGGCGCCCCCGACCCGATCACGGAGGCCGTCCGGCATACGCGATCGCCGTATGCCGGGCGACCCCCCGGGAAGATCGGGTACGGCCGCCACGGATCGGCCGATCCCCGGCCCCGCTTCATGGCCCGCGGGGCCATCGCCCTGCCCGTTCCCAAGATCTCCGGTACGTGCGACGGCAGGATTCGGGACGGTTCGGTACGGGCTGTCGCCTGGCCTCGCAGAGCCCGTACGTTCCGGTGCGCGTGGCCGGATCCAGGTTGACCCGTCCGTGAGGTCCCTGGTCATCGCTGAGATGGGACTTCCCGGGAGGTCCGGCTGCCGTCGGCACGGCAGAACCCATTTCGGAACCGTGGGAACGATGGGTGGGCGGCCGGCGACGGGGTCGGCCGTCATGGTGGGCCGATGGAATCCGCGGCGGCGGGTGCGGAGGCCCACCCCTGGTCACAGCCCGAGGGATCGCCCCGGTGCCGGATCTTGGAATATCCGGTACGGCGGCCGAGCACCGAGCTTTCGGTGCGCCGAGCCGGTGGCTGAGCCACTGGATTTTACGGCTGATTTGAGAAAGACACTCTCGGCCATGTGGTTCGGAAAGCTCATCATCAAGTTTTCGTTTTCGCGAGAAAGGCTTTCCCATAGCCGATGGCTCGATTATGATTTCGCGAAATGAGTCGTCCGACAAAGAAGTGGATGGTGAGTCGGCAGGGATCTTGACTTGTCCCAAAGATTGCAATGCAAAAGAACTCGGATCGCAGATTGCAATGCAAAAGATGGGAGTTTAATGAATTTTCGAAGGCTGTGCCGCGCGGCTGCGATGTTCGGGGCCGGATTCGTCCTGGCGGTCGGGCCTGTCGTGGCCACCGCAACTCCCGCGGCCGCCTGGTACGGGGCATGCTACGGAGGCTACGATGCGCACCCCATCCCCACGGCCTATTGGGGCTGGTGTGATGGAAACGGTCCGGACAGCTACCGCGCCTACGTCGATTGCTTGAGGGTTTCCACCAAGTCCAGTTACCGAGATTTCGGCGTGATCAGGTGGGCCGGCGACCGACGCGGATCGACGGCGAGGTGCCAGGTGGGCACTGCCGTCATCGGTGGTGGCCTGGAGAAGCTTCCTGCGTAGAGCCTTCGCGACTCGGTGCGGTGGTTCTTGTCGCACTTTCCATGAAATGAGTCGTCCAGCAAGAATGCGGATCACCGTGCGGTAATGATTCGGTGATCTTAGCTGCATCCGCACAACAGAGAGGAAGGGAAAGGGAATTTCATGAGTTTTCGGAAACTGCGCCGCGCGGCCGTAATGGTCGGGGCTGGATTCGTTCTGGCGGTCGGGCCCGTTGTGGTCACCGCCACTCCTGCGGCCGCCTGGTACGGGCCATGTCGCGGATACCTCGATTACCAACCTTTCGTCAAGTCGTATTGGGGTTGGTGCGACGGAAACGGTCCGGACAGCTACCGCGCCTACCTTGACTGCAAGAACATTATTATCAACGGCCCCGTGTACCGGGTGTACGGTGAGATCAGGTGGGCCGGCGACCGACGCGGGTCGGAAGCGCAGTGTATGGAGAGCGGCACTATGGGCGGTGGCTTGGAGAAGCTGCCTGCGTAAAATCACCCGAACGTGGTCCCGCGGTTCCCCGCCGGATCGTCCGGCGGCCCTGTTCTCTACCGCTGAAAGACCTCGGGACATCGGTCTGTCATGACCGATTCTCCGATCAGGGCATCGGGTTGGCGACAGACCGGTCGGGTGGCCCGGTGGTGTCCGGGTTCCCGCCGGCACGTGACCGGCGGACACGAGAGGCACGCCCGGAGAAACGAGGGGCACGCCCGGAAAACACGGCGGTCCGATCGACGGAGCCTCGCGGGCCCGTACCGAGTGGGGGTACGGGCCCGTACCGAACGGCGGCGGTAGCCGGTCTGCTCGTTAACCTGGCCCGGATCGGTGGTCCGACCCCGTCGCAGGGGCGCAACCGCCGACGGTGCCCCCTTCCCGCGATGGGATTCGAGCCGACGGCGGGCGATCGTCGCGGATGGGTGAACCCGGCCCGGCAGGACGGCTCATCTCACGAGACGGTCTTGAACACCGGCCTTCGCAAATCCCACCTCATCTTGGGACGTGACCTGGCCGCCTGCCGCGGAAGCGGCTGGAAGCCGTGCGGCCCGGCCGGGACTCCGCAGGCGGGCGGGTAGGGCGTCGCGGGTGGGGTGGGGCCATTGGGCCGAGAAGCGGTGACCTTGCCGGTAGCATCGGTGTCTGGACTCATTGTCGGCGTTCGCGTGACCGCCGGCCTCGCATCCACACCATTCAGGAGTATCCGTGTCTGCCGTTGCCGAACTACGCGTCACCCTCGAAGGAGCCGAGCGTGCGGTGGCGGCGGGGACGACGGCGGGCGAGCTGATCGACTCGCCGAAGGCCGTCGCCGCCCGGGTCAACGGGGAGCTGCGGGATCTGGCCGCGGCCCTGGCCGAGGGCGACGTCGTCGAACCCGTCGACATCGCGAGCGCCGACGGACGGGGGATCGTGCGCCACTCCACCGCGCACGTCATGGCCCAAGCCGTGCAGGAGCTGTTCCCGCACGCCAAGCTGGGCATCGGCCCGCCGGTGGAGAACGGCTTCTACTACGACTTCGACACCGACGCCCCGTTCACCCCCGACGATCTCAAGCGGATCGAGAAGCGGATGCGGGAGATCGTCAAGCAGGGGCAGCGGTTCTCCCGGCGGGTGGTCTCCGACGACGAGGCACGCGCGGAGCTCGCCGCGGAGCCGTACAAACTCGAACTCATCGGCCTCAAGGGCGGGGCCTCGGCGGACGACGGCTCCAGCGTGGAGGTCGGCTCCGGCGAGCTGACGATCTACGACAACCTGGACCCCAAGACCGGGGATCTGTGCTGGAAGGACCTGTGCCGCGGGCCGCACGTCCCCACCACCAGGAACATCCCGGCGTTCAAGCTGATGCGCACCGGCGGCGCCTACTGGCGGGGGAGTGAGAAGAACCCGCAGCTCCAGCGGATCTACGGCACCGCGTGGGAGTCCCGGGAGCGGCAGGACGAGTACCTGACCATGCTGGAGGAGGCCGAGAAGCGGGACCACCGCAAGCTCGGCGCCGAGCTGGACCTGTTCAGCTTCCCGCCGGAGATCGGCGGCGGCCTGGCGGTCTGGCACCCCAAGGGGGCCCTGGTCCGGCGGATCATGGAGGAGTACTCCCGCAAGCGGCACGAGGAGTCGGGGTACGAGTTCGTCGTCACCCCGCACATCGCCAAGTCGACGCTGTTCGAGACCTCCGGCCACCTGGGGTGGTACGCGGACGGCATGTACCCTCCGATGGAGCTGGAGGGCGCGGCGTACTACCCCAAGCCGATGAACTGCCCGTTCCACATCATGATCTACAAGGCGCGGGGCAAGTCCTACCGTGAGCTGCCGCTGCGGATGTTCGAGCTCGGCACCGTCTACCGGTTCGAGAAGTCGGGCGTGCTGCACGGGATGACCCGGGCGCGCGGTTTCACCCAGGACGACTCGCACATCTTCTGCACGCCGGAGCAGCTGGTCGAGGAGCTCTCCTCGCTGCTGAACTTCGTCATCGGCCTGCTGCGCGACTTCGGGCTCACCGAGTTCGAGGCCGAGCTGGCCACCCGGCCGGAGAAGTTCGTGGGCGAGCCCGCGGAGTGGGACGAGGCGACCGAGGCCCTGCGGATCGCACTGGAGCAGTCCGGGCTGCCGTACGTGGTGGCCGAGGGCGAGGGCGCCTTCTACGCCCCCAAGATCGACGTGCACATCAAGGACGCCATCGGCCGGCGCTGGCAGCTCTCCACGCTCCAGGTGGACCTGCAGCTCCCGGTCCGGTTCGACATCGAGTACCAGGCCGCCGACGGTTCCCGCCGCAGGCCGTACATGATCCATCGGGCGCTCTTCGGCTCGGTGGAGCGGTTCTTCGCGATCCTGCTGGAGCACTACGCGGGCGCGCTGCCCGCCTGGCTTGCCCCGGTGCAGGTGGTCGGGATCCCGATCGCGGACACGCACGCGCCGTACCTGGAGGACGTCGCCAAGCGGCTGCGGGAGCGCGGCATCCGGATGGACGTGGACACCGCCGACGACCGGATGCAGAAGAAGATCCGCAACGCGCAGCGGGCGAAGATCCCGTTCATGCTCCTGGCCGGGGACGACGATGTGGCGCAGGGCGCCGTCTCGTTCCGCTACCGTTCCGGGGAGCAGAAGAACGGCGTGCCGGTGGAGAGCGCCATCGCCGAGATCGTGGACGCCGTCGAGCGCAGGCTCCAGGTCGTCGGCGGCTCCCAGAGCTGACCCTTCCCGGGGCCACTCCGGTGGCCCCGGTTTCCCTTGAGTCCGGTACGGCCTGAAGGCGTGATCTCCGGCTCGCGCGGAGGCCGGTGGGGCGGCGGGCATCGGTCGCCCCCTATGCTGCCTTGTATGGAGGAGCCGGAATCACGGGTGGAGCAGGCAGGCGCGGGGGTCCCCGACAATTTCCGGCGGCTCTGGACCCCGCACCGCATGGCCTACATCAAAGGTGAGAACAAGCCGACCGGGTCGGACGCGGGGGACGGCTGCCCGTTCTGCGTGATCCCCGGGATGAGCGACGAGGACGGCCTGATCGTGGCCCGCGGCTCCGTCGTCTACGCCGTTCTCAACCTTTACCCGTACAACTCCGGGCATCTGATGGTTTGCCCGTATCGCCATGTCGCCGACTACGCCGCGCTGGACGAACGGGAGACCGTGGAGCTGGCGAGCTTCACTCAGCAGGCGCTGACCGCGCTACGCAAGGTCTCCGGCGCCCAAGGCTTCAACGTCGGGATGAACCTCGGCATGGTCGCCGGAGCCGGCATCGCCGCCCATCTTCACCAGCACGTCGTCCCCCGCTGGGGCGGCGACACCAACTTCATGCCGGTCGTCGGCCAGACCAGGGTCCTGCCCGAACTGCTCAGGGAGACCCGGGCACTGCTCGCCGAGGCCTGGCCGTCCTCCGAGTGATCTCCGAGGCGTGACCGTCAGGAAGCGGAGTCCGGTTCGGCGGCCCTCTTGGTCTTTTGCGCGGCGGCGTCCTCCCGCCAGGTGGCGAGCACCAGAACGATCGCCCCGCACACGATGAGACTGTCAGGCAGGTTGAAGGTCGGGAACCAGCCGGTGTGCAGATAGTCGGTGACCAGCCCGTCGCCGGCCCGGTCCAGCACGTTGGCGAGCGCCCCGGCCAGCACGGCCGTCACCGCGCCCAGGTGGATCCCTCCGATGGAGGGGGCCTGCCTCCAGCCGTAGACCGAGATGCCGATGGTGATCAGCGACGGTACGGCGAGCACGATCCAGCCCGGCAGGTCGGAGCCGAGGCTGAACGACACCCCCGAATTGAAGGTCAGCCGGAGCTGGATCAACACCAGGTCGACCGTCCGCCCGTCCGCCAGAAAGCGGTCCGCGGCGAACTTGGCCGCCATCAGCACCGCGGCCAGCACCGCAGCCGTCCCGAACAGCGTGACCCGCCGCCGCACAGCCGTACCCGCCCTCGCCTCGGTCGCGCTCATGCCGTGACCAGCCCGCAGGCGTGTACGGCGACCCGGTACAGCACGACGATCCCTCCGGCCTTCTCACGGACGATCGGGAAGCGTCTCCACCGTGGCGACGCACCCCCGGAACCCTTCCGACGCTACCGGATCCCCGCAGTGCCGCGCCCCTCAGGCCCAAACCAAGCGGATCTTCTTCACGCGCTCAGTCCGGTCGCCGGATCACCACAGCGGCTTGAGGCTGCGGCTCGTAGAAGCGCTCCACCATCGCGATCTCTTGCGGCGAGCATCGCCACAGGAACTTGACCTCGGAGTTCCGTTTCACCAGATCTACGGTGCACGCCACGGCGGAGACGGATGGGGCGGCGGCCGACCCGACCCATACATCGATCCCCTCACCGTCACCTCCTTGCGTGTCCCTCAAGAAGCCGTAGTCAATTGGATAAACGAAATTCCTCACCTTGGGATGAGCCGAACCGGCAGGACGATCGATCACAATCTCGGCGGTGCTCACCAGAAGATCCGCCTGCTTCCACAGTGACAACCGCGCCCACGCCTCGAAATCAGCCATAGCCGCACCGTACCGGCCATGATCTGTCAGAGCACAGTCTCCGGCGGGGACCCTCCGGCTCCGGGGTGTAGGCGGCAGGATCGGAAAACCCGATGCCGGTCGTATGCCGTCGGGCCTACTCTCTCGGTAAAGATCACCCAGAGTCCCTTGTGTGGGGGAAGACGTGGGCGAACCTCCCGAGAATTCACAACCGGCCCCTCCGGTTGAGTCGTCCGCCACCGGACCGACCCGGAAGCGGACCCTTGTTGTCACAGGTCTCGTTGCGACGGCTGTCGCGGTTCTCGTCGCGAGCACAGTTATCTGGTTCGCCGGGCGACCGGCGCCCGCCGTGAAGCGGATTGCGCAGATCCCGACCCTCGTCACGTCAACCACAACGGCGAAAGAGAGTCGATCCGACTATCGGCGGATTGCGGTGTACCACTGCAGGAAGGGAACGCTATATCCCCAATGCAAGGGAAAAGTCATCACCACTGAACAGCGGGAGAGGTTGAGGCTAGCCCTTCTCGCGTTGCCGCAAGTGGAAGAGGTCGTCTTCCGGGATGCGCACCAAGCGTTTGAAAGTCTTGCGCGGGACGGGTTCGACGTTCGGCCCTTCCGACTGGAAGATATGCCGGAGTCATTCCAGGTGTACCTGAAACCCGGTGCGGAGTACCGGATGGTCGCACGAATCGCCGATGCTATGCCGGGTGTGGCCAATGTCATCGGACGCCACTGCATTCTGACCATCTTCTGCTCGGGAGCTATCTGATCTTCACTGCGTCACCGCTAAATCACGGGTTCCTTCCTTCCGCCAGGTGGCGGCGGGTTCGTGGGGAGGGGTGGGATGGCGCCGGTATTGAGGCAGAGGTCGGCTGCCCGCTCGAACAGGGCGGGGAAGGCCGATCCGGTGAGGTTGATCGCGTGCGGCGGAAGTCGCCGGCGGACCTATGCCCTCGATTGACCCTGTCGGTCCGATGCGGGCCGAGACTGTGGCCGGTGCTGGTCGGACGTTGGGTTCTGTGTGGTCAGAATGGGGAGATGAGAGCGATGGCGCCTCATCTCTGAGCGCCTGGCGACCGTCGGACGGATCCGTGGCAGGAGAGGTTCACTATGGCTGCGACACCAGACGCAACCCCATCGGCTCAGCCCGAGCGCCCGGGCATGAAGGATGGGGTGTGCAGCGAGTTCACCGTATTTACCAAGATCAAGCCGGGTCATGCGGATGCGCTGCGTGAGGATCTCGCCGAGCTCGCCGACGGGTCGGCCGACGCGGAAGCCCGTGCGGCGCTGCGCCAGATCGGCACCCTGCACGACGCACGCCACGTGATATTCGACAACGACACCCGGCACATGTTCGCCAGCGTCTTCGACGGCTCCTGGGACACCTACATCGACGACTTCGGCAAGACGGCGGTTGGGGCCCGCTTCGACAAGGTCTTCTCGCACACCGAAGGGTTCCCTGGCGTCGCCGATCCGGGGGTGAAGGACTGGTTCGTCGCCCGGCAGGCACCCGCGGGGGTCTTCGTCAGTTCCTATCCCGATCTGACCGTTCAGCGGATCTGGAAGGACCAACGCGTGAACGAGGCATTCCAGGCAGTGCTGGACACCCCCGAGTTCCGGGCGGCACTGGACGACCCGGCGAACGCCGAGTTGCTGGCCACGCCGGCCTTCCAGAAACTGATGGAGGAAGCCGCAGGCTAACCCTGAGGACAACCAACCCCCAAGGGCCGAACCAACGTCGCGGCGGGGGGCGAAACGGGCAGCGCCAGAGCGCACGATGCCGCAGCGGTGAGCTCGGCGCGTAGCGGACCGCGAGCGGGTCGCCGCGGGGTTGTCCAGGTGAAGACCGATGCGGAGGCACAAGCGATCATGAACGCGACGGCAAGCGCGGGCGGAGCCGGTGCGCGCATTGAGATCGACGACATCCAGAGCGGGGCATTGCATCCACGGCCTGCGCCGTACGTGGGAAGGTTCGTCTTCCTGCGTGTCGATGACCGCCATGCCGGGCGTTCGCTGCTGCGACGGCTGCTCCCGGCGATCGAGGGCGGTTTCTCCAGCGTGGACCCGAGCCGGGATGCATGGGTGGCGGTGGCGTTCACCTATCGGGGACTGCGGGCCCTAGGTGTCCCGCAGGAGTCGCTGGACAGCTTTCCGCAACCTTTTCGCCAGGGCATGGCAGCGCGTGCGGACCTGATCGGTGACGTGGGTGAGAGTGCTCCGGCCAACTGGGAACCACCGTTCGGAACGGCCGATGTGCATATCGCGTTGAGTGCACTCTCGCCCGATGAGGCGCGACTGGACAAGGCCTTGGAGCGGGCCCGCGCCGCCTGCCGGGACACGCCTGGGGTCCAGGTGATCTGGCAGCAGGAGGTCCGCCAGCTCCCGACCGGGCGCACCACCTTCGGCTTCCGCGACGGCATCAGCCATCCGAACATCGAGGGTCTCGGGCTGCCCGGCTCCAACCCACGGGAAGCCCCTCTCAAGGCCGGCGAGTTCATCCTCGGCTACCCCGATGAAACCGGCGGTCTGCCGCCGATGCCCAGCCCCGACGTGCTGGGGCGCAACGGGACCTACATTGCCGTGCGCAAGCTTCACACCAAGGTGGCGGCCTGGCGCCGGTTCCTGCGCGCGAATACCTCCAGCGCGCAGGAAGAGGCGCTCCTGGCGGCGAAGATGGTCGGACGCTGGCCCAGCGGGGCGCCGTTGACGCTGTCCCCGGAGCACGACGACGCGGCACTGGGCGCCGATCCACACCGCAACAACGACTTCCTGTACCGGGAGAACGACGATCGCGGCTTCCGGTGCCCCGCCGGCGCGCACATCCGGCGTACCAACCCCCGCGACGCCGACATCATCGGCGACGCACGGATGCACCGCCTCATCCGCCGCGGCACCAGCTACGGTCCGCCGCTGCCCGAGGGCGTGCTGGAAGACGACGGCGCCGACCGGGGCCTGGTCGGGGTCTTCATCGGAGCCCATCTAGAACGGCAGTTTGAATTCATCAAGGCCGAGTGGATCAACGACGGCAACTTCATCGGCTTTCCCGGCGAAAAGGACCCGGTAGCCGGGCATCACGGCGGAACCGGCAGCATCACCATCCCGGAGAAGCCGATCCGGCGCCGCTTGCGGAACCTGCCCAGCTTCGTGGTCACCCGAGGCGGTGAGTACTGTTTCCTGCCCGGTCTACGCGCCCTGCGCTGGCTTTCCGAACCGGAGGACTGAGGGCCTGTTCAACTCCCTGAGATCACCACCTCGATCTCCGAGAAGAGACCGACGTCATGGCGGCACGGTTCATCCCCGACACGCGAGATGCCACGCCTGGCTCCGGAGGCCAGGCGGGCAGGTATCGGGCGACCGTCTGCCGGATCGTCGATGCGCAGCGGGAAGCATGCGCCCACGTGGGGCCGGAGCGCTGTCTCAGTACGGTGCTCTGATGTCGTCCGGTGAAGACATCACGGCAATACCTCATCTGCGCTTCGTGGCTCCCGGCGCTGTTGACGGTTGAGCCGGTGACGCTGGAGGGAGGAGCGACGGTAGACCTCCTTGCGTGCCCGCATGATCTCGCCAAGCGGGGCGTGTTCGGCCGTGACCCGCCACGGGGTGAAGGAGAGTGCGTCCATCTTCGTGAGGGTTCCCTCATCTGAGAGGTCCTGCTGCGGCAGGTGCAGCTTGGCGACCGTGACGAAGGGGGACAGCCGCTCGGGCCACTCGACGGTGAGGTCCTCCACCGGCATGCGCTCCAGGTCGGTGCAGAGCTGGACCTGGACGTCGAACGCGTAAGGCCGGTCCCGCATCTCGGCCACCAAGGCCGGCCGGAAGACCTCGTCCGCCGATGTCACATCGATGGCGCGACGGACCACCGCGGCGGCGCAGGCGGGGTCGGGCGCGACGCGCACCTTGGCGATGTAGTCGCCGTGCCGTACCGCGCCCATCGTCCAGTAGGTCGACAGCAGAACATTCACCAACGGCCGCTGCGCCACCGCGAGGAAGGCCAGGAACTCCTCCCACGCCCACTCGTCAGGGTCCAGGCTCCCCTTGCCGGTCACGAATTCGCGGTAGAAGCGATGCCGCCCGGGCGCGCCCTGAGCGAAGTACTTCGGCGCGTCCAGGAACAGCTCCTGGATGAACAGGTAGTGCTCCACGGTGTTGCAGAAGAAGACCGGCGCGTTGATGAGGGCGTAGTCGAAGGTATCGGTGTCGGGCTCGTCCTCCAGCAGGGTCGGGCCACCGATGCCGAACATCTTCAACGCCAGCCCGGTCGCGCGGCCGAGCCGCGCATCGGCGCCCGCGTGCGGCGAACCGTTGGAGAAGCGCACGAGCGCGTCATGCCGTCCCGGCGTGGCGTAGATGCCTTGCGCGTACTCGGCGGGAAGCCCGTCGAGGATCTCGACTTCGCCCCTGACGACCCCGTACCCCTTGGCGTGCGCGTCACGGACCGCCAGGCCGGTGCCCTCGGTGTCAACCGATTCGGCGATGAACCGCTCGGTCTTGGCGATCACCGTCGGCAGCATCTCGTCGAATCGCGGAGAAGCGGCTTCGACATCCGGTGTGTAGGGGGTGAATCGCGATGGCATGCGCTCGATCATCTCCGCTCGCCTGCCGCGCGGCTGCGGGACAGCAATGTCAGCTCAGACCCAGGGGCGGCAGGATCACATGTAGTCCCAGGTCACGGCTCAGCGTAGGCAGGCGGATGAGCCGAAAGCGGGCTCGAAGACAGCCATTTGGCGGTCAAATTGTCAGAGGATCACCAAAAGATCGCTCATTCATGCCCTACCCCGCCGCCACCCATTCGCGCTTGACTCAACGATTCGCGCCGGATCGGGCACCGCCCGGGGCGCGACACGCCGGGTGAGACGATTGGCGAGAAGGGCTCCAAGGACGCCCTGGTCAACCGTACGGCGCGCGCTGGAGAGCTCAGCGGGTCAGGTCCGCGGCGCCGTACCGACCAGGTCATCCCGACCGGCACATGGAGACAGTCATGGGTGAAGCTCTCGGAGACATTCTGGGTCTGGCCGCCGGCGTCGCGGTCAGTCCGCTCCCGATCGTCGCGATCATCCTCCTTCTGGCCACACCGCAAGGACGTCTGAACGGGCCGCTGTTCACCCTCGGCTGGGTGGTAGGACTGTCGGCGCTGGGCGGCGTGATGCTGGCGATCGGGGGAGCGGGAGGTTCCTCGGCCCACCATCAGCCGGCCACCTGGGTGGGAGTGCTCAAGCTGGTCCTGGGCGTTCTGCTCGTCCTGTTCGGTCTCCGGCAGTGGCGGCACCGTCCCACCGGTGCCTCGCAGGCGGAGCTGCCGAAGTGGATGGCCGCGATCGACCGCTTCAGCCCGGTCAAGGTCGTCGGGCTCGGGCTGGCCCTGTCGGCGGCGAACCTCAAGAACGCGCCGTTGACCCTCGCCGCCGCCGCCTCGATCAGCTCGTCCGGGCTTGCGACCGGACAACAGATCGTGTCCCTGGGCGTTTTCGTGATCATCGGCTCTCTCGGGATCCTGGCCCCACTCGCGGTCTTCCTGTTCCTGGGCGATCGGGCCAAGAGCGTGCTCGGCGGATGGAAAGACTGGGCGGCACAGCACAACGTCGCCGTGATGGCGGTACTGTTCTTCGTCCTCGGCCTGAAACTGCTCGGGGACGGCATCGGCATCCTCATCTCCTGAAACCGACGGCGACCCCTGACGGTGCCGGACGGTCTGCGTCCAAGCCCTGCCGCGCCGCCCACCAGATGGTGCCGGTCAAGTGGCTGCGCGATACCCTGCCGCGCGGGATCCCGGAGAGTTTCGCCACCCGGCGTCTCGCCTCCGGGTGGCAGGTCTGGAAACCGTGCGGTGCCGCGCGGATCGCTTGATCGTCAATAGACTCGAACTGTGGGCAGGGAATGGCGACCGCCGCAGCGGATGCTCTCCCCCCGCTGAACGTTGACCCCCGGCATGCGGTGATAGGCGGTATATGACCGTGCATGAACCCGAATTAGATGAGGTGTTCCGAAACACGGAGATTGTCGCGTTGCCCGGCGAAACGTTGCTCCGCAAGGGCAACGCGAATCTGTGGCGCGGGAAAGAAGCCGTGGGCGGCAGGCTCTGGCTCACCAGCAGATGGCTGGTCTTCCGTTCACACTCCTTCAACAATCAAACGGGTGTCGGGACATGGCCACTGGAGGAGATCGCCTCGGTCGCGCCCGTCAACACACTCGGCATCGTGCCGAACGGCATGGAGGTCACGCTGGGGAGCGGCGAACGGATCCGCTTCGTCGTGAGCAAGCGTCGCGAGTGGATGACGACCATCATGCAGGCGAAAGCCTGACGCGTACTCGGCAACAGGTACGCCCCGCCTCGGGTGGAGATCCAGATCTTCATACCTGGTCGAGCCCGAGCAGGCGTACGGCCTCCTCGCGCATCTCGACCTTGCGGATCTTGCCGGTGACCGTCATCGGGAACCCGTCGACGATGTGGACGTAGCGCGGGATCTTGTAGTGGGCGAGCTTGCCGGCGCAGAATTCCCTGACCGCCTCGGCGGTCAGGGGTGTGCCGCCCGGGCGGATGACGATCCAGGCCATGAGCTCCTCGCCGTACTTCTCGTCGGGCACGCCGATCACCTGCACGTCGGCGATGTCGGGGTGGCGGTGGAGGAACTCCTCGACCTCGCGCGGATAGACGTTCTCGCCTCCCCTGATGACCATGTCCTTGATCCGGCCGACCACGTTGACGTAGCCGTCGGCGTCCATGGTGGCCAGGTCGCCGGTGTGCATCCAGCGGGCGGCGTCGACGGCCTCGGCCGTGCGCTCCGGCTCGTTCCAGTAGCCGAGCATCACCGAGTAGCCGCGCGTGCACAGCTCGCCGGGCTCGCCGCGCGGCACGGTCAGCCCGGTCTCCGGGTGCGTGATCTTGACCTCGACGTGCGGCATCACCTGGCCGACGGTCTCGGTGCGGCGCTCCAGGCCGTCGTCTGACCTGGTCATGGTGGAGACGGGTGAGGTCTCGGTCATGCCGTAGCAGATGGCGACCTCGGCCATGTTCATCTCGGTGACGACGCGTTTCATCACCTCGACCGGGCAGGGCGACCCCGCCATGATGCCGGTGCGCAGGCTGGACAGGTCGTACCGCCCCGCGAGGGCGAGCTCGGCGATGAACATGGTCGGCACGCCGTACAGGGAGGTGCATCGTTCCTGCTGTACGGCCCGCAGCGTCGCCTCGGGGTCGAAGCCGGGCGCGGGGATGACCACGCACGCGCCGTGGGAGGTGGCGCCGAGGTTGCCCATCACCATGCCGAAGCAGTGGTAGAAGGGCACCGGCAGGCACACCCGGTCGTGCTCGTCGTAGTGGATGAGCTCGCCGACGAAGAACCCGTTGTTGAGGATGTTGTGGTGCGAGAGCGTGGCGCCCTTGGGGAAGCCGGTCGTGCCGGAGGTGTACTGGATGTTGATCGCGTCGTCGGCGCTCAGCGACGCCATGCGCTCGCGCAGCCGTTCCTTAGGGGCGGCCAGCGCCAGCAGCCGGTCCCAGCCGGGGTCGCCGAGGTAGACGACGTCGGCGAACCCGATCTCCTCGACCATCGCCCGGTAGTCGCTGCCTTTGTGCGTGAGCGCGCTGATGAGCAGGCGCAGGCCCGACTGCCGGACGACGTAGTCGAGCTCGTGGGCGCGGTAGGCGGGGTTGACGTTGACCAGGATCGCGCCGATCTTCGCGGTGGCGTACTGGACGATCATCCATTCGGCGCAGTTGGGCGCCCAGATGCCGACCCGGTCGCCCTTGGCGATGCCGGAGGCGAGGAGCGCGAGGGCCAGCCGGTTCACGTCGGCGTCGAGCTCGGCGTAGGTCCAGCGACGGCCGGAGGGTACGTCGACGAGCGCCTCGCGGTCGCCGAAGCGCCGTACGGTCCGCTCGAAGTTGTCGCCGATGGTCTCGCCCAGCAGCGGGGTCGCCGCCACCCCGCTCGAGTAGGACTGCATGTCACAACCTCCGGTCGGTGCGTTCATTGAAGATCATGGTGTGCCCGGGTGGCCGGCCGGGATCGCCGGTACGGCCGGGGGCGGCTGTCCGGCGACGAGTGGCTCGGGGGACGGCCCGGCCAAGGGGGACCTGGTCGGGTCGCTCCTCAGCCGGGTCATGGCGTTCCCCTGCTCGGTGGCGACCAGGTTGGCCCAGCCGCTCGTCTCGTCGAGCGCCGGCGGTGAGGGATCCACGCCGCGTCGGATCCGCCTTCGTGGTTCCTAGGTGAGGTTCTTGAGGGCCTGGTTCTGCCAGGCGGTGTTGGTGGGGAGTTCGGGGGTGCCGCCGGCGAACGCCCCGCGGGCCTGGGTGTCGCCTTGGAGGCGGTACCTCAGCCAGGCGGTCACATAGCCGAGGAAGGCCCCGCCGGTGTTCTGGATGTCGTTGTGCCCCGCGCCTTTGAGCAGCGCCTTGCCCGCTCCGGCGCCGGCCTGGTCGTAGTAGCCCTGCAGGGTCGCGGCCGAGGAGATCAGCCAGTCGTTCGCGCCGCTGAGGAAGAGCGCCGGGCAGGTCAGGTCGGCGACGGAGAACTCGTCTCCCGGGCTCGCCATCCACGGCGCGGGCACGGCGATCGGCACCACGGTCTTGATCAGCCCGGCGGAGTCGTTGGCCGCGTTGACGGACCCGCCCGCGCCCTGGGAATGGCCGACGGCGGCCACCTGGGTGGTGTTCAGCTTGCCGTGGAAGACGCTTGCAGGGTCGGTGTCGAGGCTGACGAGGTGTTGGGCGGCGGCGAGGATCTCGGCGCCGGTGCCCGTGGTCGTGTCGGTGGAGGCGACCACCGCGAAGCCCCACGAGGCGAGGTGGTTGAGCAGCCCCGGATAGTTGTCGGGGGTGGCCCACGAGCCGTTGCCCCAGGTGACGATCGGGTGGGTGACGCCGCCCGAGCCCAGGGTCGCGGGGTAGTAGAGCCGGTGGCCGCCCGAGGTGCCGGTGGCGACCGGCCACGGACCCGCCGCCTTGTAGATCGTCTCGATGGTGGAGGCGGCGCCTGCCTCGGTGGTCCACGACAGGAATCCGGCCGACATGAGGCCGAGCGCCCCTGCCCGCAACGCCTGCCGGCGGGTGAAGTTCTCCATGGTCACCTCGTGGGTTGTGGGGAGACGTGAACGTCTTCCAAGAGCGGGAAGTGCGATCGGTGAGATCTGCGGCCCGACGGTGTGCCGACGCTCACGCACACCCCGGCGTGCCGGAGGTGCGCTGCTGGCGCATGGCGGTCACGTCGCCCGCGACGGCCGACTGGGCCATCGGGCCGAGGTCGAGCACGACGTCGGTGAAGGCGAGCGACGCCTTGCGCATCATCGGCAGGTCGATCGCCTCGGCGCCGAACTGCGGCGAGAACAGCGTCTTGGGCGCGGCGATGGGCGAGATGACGGGCAGCAGGTGCTGGTTGTACGGCGTGCCCTCCCCACCGAAGCTGCAGTGGCGCGGCACCGTGGCGAGGTCGGCCGCCGACAGGCCCTTGAGGATCGCGGTGCGCCGTACGTCCCAGTACTGGATGTGGCCCTTGACCAGTTCGCGCAGCGGCGTGCTCTCACTGACGGGGACCATCAGCAGTTCGGTGAGGGTGGGGTTGGCGACGAGCTGCTTGCCCGGCAGGCCGTTCGGCCTGGCGACCGCGTCGTAGCGCTTGGCGCCGAGGTGCTCGACCACGACGACGGAGGAGACCCCGCCCTGGTCGTACTCGGCGTCGAGCTGGGCGGCGAGCTGACCCGCGCCGCCCTCGCGGACGTCGGGGCCGGTCAGGTGCTGGTAGAGGTGGCCGGTCACGAACGCGAACTGCACGGTGCGCGGACGGCACTCCACCGGCAGCGACGACAGGTAGCGGGCCATCTCGATCATGGTGAGCGGGCCGTTGTCCCACACCGGGCTCATGCCGTCGGTGTGGCTCTCCACGACGATCTTCTGGGCGCTCCCGCCGGGAAGCGTCGCGAGCAGGGTGCGGGTCGTGGTCGGCGTCCAGGCGGCGTTCACGGTCAGCGTGGCCTGGACCTGCTGCCCGGCGGCCAGCGCGTCCTTGATCTGCTTGCCCTGGTCGGCGCCGACGTACGCGCCCGGCACGCCGTACGGCAGGCCCTCGTAGGGCGCGTACATGCCCTGGATCTGGGCGTGCGGGAGCTGGCTGACCTCGATCACGCCCACCGCGCCCGCGGCGGCGGCCGCCTTGAGGTCGGCGTCGGTCGCGGCCGGGGCCTCCATCGACTCCGAGCCGAGCAGGTTGATCGTGAGGCCGGGGTCGTACATGGAGTAGCCGAGGGTGGGCGGATAGAAGAGCAGGTTGGGCACGTTGGTCCACGGCAGGTCCCGGACGACGATCTTCCCGGCGGCGTTGGCCGCGGTGATGTTCGTCCCCGCGGCCAGGTGGACGAGCGGCGCCGAGACGCCGCCCGCGCCGGTGGAGGAGGAGAACGGTACGGGGGCCGCGACCGGTACGGCCGTACCGCCGACGGTCAGACCGGTGCCGAGGCTGTCCCAGCGGTCGATGGCGTAGGGGAGGGAGGAGAACTGGAGGCCGGGGATGGCCGCCATCTCGGCCTCCAGCCAGTCGATGTAGTCGGCGTGCGCGGGGGAACCGGTCGGCCTGGGGCCGAACGCCTCCTGCTGCTCGGCCAGGGTGCCCAGGCGGGCTTCGGAGGCGAACGCGGCGGGGTCGACCCTGACCGGGCAGTTCAGAGTGGCGGCCTGGGCGGCCGCCGATTGTGTGGGCGCGACCATCAGTGGGAGGAGAAGGGCGAGGAGAGCGAGTCGTCTCACGTGGGGGTCCTTCCATTGAATCGTTTTAATCCGTGGCCCGCGACAATCCCCCGACGTGCGGTTGGTTTCTCAGAGGCGTCGGCGGCCCAGCGGGGCCGCCGACGAGCGGTCGGTTCTCAGCGGCGAGGCGGTCCTGTGGTTCCGCGGACGATCAGCGTGGGCGACACCGACGACGTCACCGAACGCGTGCGTCCCTCGATGCGTTCGACGAGCAGGCGGGCGGCGGTCGCCCCGATCACGTGCCCGTCCTGGTCGACGCTGGTGAGTGAGATGCGCTTGAGCGAGGCGATGCCGATGTTGTCGTATCCGGCGACGGAGAGATCCTCCGGCACCGACAGGCCCGCCTCGTCGGCGGCGCGCAGCACGCCGAGCGCCGCGATGTCGGCCCCGGCGAAGATCGCGGTGGGGCGGTCGTCGCGCGCGAGCAGTTCCCGCGCGCCCTCGAAGCCGCCCTCCTCGGTGAAGGAGGTGGCCAGCACGTCGTCGGCGAGGCCGTGGGCGCGCATCGCCTGACGGTAGCCTTCGGCGCGCACCATGTGCGGCAGGCCCTGGGCGCGGGCCCGCTCCAGGTGGGTGATGTGCGCGATCCGGGTGTGCCCGAGCCCGACCAGGTGGTCGACCACGAGCCTTGCCCCCATCACGTCGTCGTCGACGACCGCGTCGTAGGCCGCGGCGCCGCCGTGCCTGCCCACCACGACGACCGGGACGGCCGCCGCGATGGCGGCGAGTTCGGCGTCCGTCATGACCGGCGAGATCAGGATGAGCCCGTCCATGCTCCGGTCGATCATGGCGTCGGTCATCCTGGCCTGCGTCTTGGGCTCGATCCCGCCGGGTCCGAGCAGCACCTGGTACTCGGTGTCGCCCAGCCGGCCGGTGACGCCCTCGATGATGTCGGGGAAGAACGGGTTGCGGGTGTCCGAGAGCATGACGCCGAGGGTGTAGGTGCGCCCACGCAGGGCGCGGGCCGCGGCGTGGGGGCGGTAGCCCAGCTCGTCGATGGCCTGCGTAACCTTGGTCTGCATCTCCGCACTCACGCCGTAGGCCCCGCGCACCACCTTGGACACGGCGGCCGTGGAAACCCCGGCTCGCCTGGCCACATCGGCGATCGTCACCCGTCCGCTCGTCACATGCAGTCCTTCATGGAGTCTTCGTAGAACGAACTACACACTTTTCTGAAAGGTGAGGCTAGCTCGCCAACACCACTCAGGTCTACCTCTTGACGGGCGAATATCTCGTGGCCTAACAATGGAGAACGTTCTACAAAGTTCTCCCTAACGTGAACAGGAGCATGGGCGTGAGAGCACCATCTCGTCTGCTCGGCGCGGCGATCGGCGCCGTCCTCGCCCTGTCCCTCACCGGCTGCGGGTCGTCCGCCCCGGAGGGGACCGGTCAGGTGAAGCTGACCCTCTGGCACAACAGCGCGGATCCGGCGCCGCTGCTGGAGATGTACAAGAAGTTCGAGAAGCAGTCCGGCCACAAGATCGAGCTTGTGGCGATCCCGTCCGACGGCTTCGAGGACACCACCCAGACCAAGTGGGCCACCGGCGAGCGCCCGGACATCCTGGAGTACCACGCGACGGTGAGCGGCCTGCTCGCCCTCAACCCGGCCGAGAACCTGCGCGACCTGACCGGCGAGGCGTACATCGCCAGGTCCGGCGACCTCTACCAGGCCGCCGGGGCCGTCAACGGCAAGGTTTACGCCGCCATCACCGGCTTCCCCCAGGTCTTCGGCGTCTACTACAACAAGAAGGTCTTCACCGCGGCCGGCCTGACCCCGCCCACCAACTTCGCCGAGCTCGCCGCGGCCTGCCCGGGGCTCAAGGCCGCCGGGGTCACGCCGGTCTTCGAGTCGGGCGGGTCGATCTGGCCGGTGCAGATCCTCCCCATCCTCTACCTGGCGGGCGCCAACCAGTCCAACGCGTACGGCAAGGCCATCGCGGGCCGCGGCGCCACGCTGGCCGACGCGGGCTCGCCCTTCGTCGCCGGCCTGACCGCCTACGCCAAGCTGAAGTCCGACGGCTGCTTCAACAAGGACATCGTCACCGCCAAGTTCGAGGACTCCATGAAGGCCCTCGTGACCGGCAAGGCCGCCATGGTCGCCCAGCACTCCGACATGCTCCCGGCACTCCTGGCGGCCGCGGGCGGCGACCAGAAGACCGTCGACGAGTCCGTCGGCTTCGTCGGCCTGTCGAGCGACAAGCCGCTCGTGACCTACGCACCCGGCCCGATCGGCACGTTCTACCTGCCCAAGACCGGTGACGCGGCACGGGAGAAGGCGTCGCTCGACTTCGTGCGCTTCATGACCGGCCCGGCCTACGCCGATTACATCACCGCGTCCAAGACCTTCCCCGTGCTTACGGACGTGCCCGACCCGCAGGGCGTCCCGTCCGTGCTGCAGGACGTCAAGAAGGCGTACGACACCGGCGCGGTCATCGCCTTCAACTCCGACATCCCCGGCATGGGCGGGCTGGCCCAGCTCATGTCCGAGCTGATCGCCGGGCAGAAGGACCCGCAGAAGGCGGCGACCCAGCTGCAGGCCCAGGTCGAGCAGGCGGCCAAGGCGGCAGGGCTGCCCGGATGGTGATACGGAACAGGGCGGCGTGGCTGCTGTGGGCCCTGCCCGCGATCGTGCTGGTCGCGGTCTTCTTCGTCGCCCCGTTCCTGCTCAACGTCCGGTTCGCGTTCTCCTCCTGGACGAGCTTCCGGGCCGAGATCACCTGGAACGGGCTGGAGAACTTCCGCACGCTGATCGACCAGGACCTGCTGGCCAACGCGGTCACCGTGACCGTGCTGTACGCGATCCTGTGCATGGCGATCCAGAACACGGTCAGCCTCTCGCTGGCCCTCGCCCTCCAGCGGACCAGCCGGATCAACACCGTCTTCCGCTCGGCGTTCTTCCTGCCCACGCTCATCTCGCCGCTGGCCGCCGGATACATCTGGCGTGGGCTGCTCGCCCCCGACGGGGCGGTCAACACCTCCCTCGGCATCGAGTGGGCGTGGCTGGGCGAACCGTCCACCGCGCTGGTGGTGGTCGCGTTCATCGACGCGTGGAAGTGGAGCGGGCTGATCACCCTCGTCTACATCGCGGGCCTCAACTCCATCCCGAAGTCGCTGCTGGAGTCGGCGACCGTCGACGGGGCCGGGCCGTGGACCCGGTTCCGGCGGGTGGTGTTCCCGATGCTCGCCCCGGCGCTGACCTTCAACGTGGCGGTCACGCTGGTGGGCGCGCTCAGCGCGTACGACGTGATCGCCGCCACCACCGGCGGCGGGCCCGGCGACCACACGCGGGCCCTGAACGTGGTGATGCGCCAGCAGTGGGGGCAGGGCTTCTTCGGCTCCGCCAGCGCGCTGGGGTTCACCGTGACCCTGCTGGTGATCGCCACCGCCGTGCCCCTCGTGTGGTGGCTGCGGCGCAGGGAGGTGGCGGGATGAGGGCGGTCCTCAAGTACACCGCGCTGACGCTCTTCGCGATCCCGTGGGTGCTCGTGCCTATCTGGCTCGTGGTCGTCAACTCGTTCAAACCCGCGGGCGAGGCCGCCGAACTGGGCCTCGGCCTGCCCAGGACGTGGGCGATCGCCGAGAACTACGGCATCGTGTTCGACCGGGGCGGCTACCTGACCGGGCTGCTCAACAGCCTCAAGGTGACCGTGCCGATCATGGTGGCCGTGGTGCTCCTCGGCGCGGCTGCGGCGTGGGCGTTCGGGCGCAGCCGGTCGCGGTGGCTGCAGGCGGCCTACTTCACGATGGGGCTGTCGATCCTGCTGCCGCCGTCGATCATCCCGACCGTCTACCTGCTGCGCGCCCTGTCGCTGGACGGCGGCTCGCTCGGCTACGTGCTGACGATGACCGGCTGCCGCCTGGGCATCGTGATCTTCCTGGCGACCGGGTTCTTCCGGGCGTTCCCCCGCGACCTGGAGGACGCCGCCGCCATCGACGGCGCCTCCCGCCTGCAGATCTTCGTCCGCATCCTGCTGCCCCTGCTGCGGCCGGTGCTGTTCGTCGGCGGCGTGATCCTGATCATCAACGTCTGGAACGACTTCTTCTTCGCCCTCTTCCTGCTCCAGGGCAGCGCGAACGCCACGCTGCCGCTGAGCCTGTTCCAGTTCGCCTCCGGCACCCTGCAGAGCCTGAACTGGAACCTCGTCTTCGCCCACGTCCTGCTCACCACGCTGCCGCTCGTGGCGGTGTACGTCGTCGCGCAGAAGCGCGTCCTGGCCGGCCTTACGGAAGGTGCCCTCAAAGGATGACCACTCACGACATCGCGCTCGACTGGGTCCGGCGCGAGATCAAGGAGGGGCGGCTGCCCTGCGCGGTGTTCGGCGCCGCCACCTCCGACGGGATCCAGGTGCTGGAGGCGTTCGGCGAGCACGACGGCCGCGGGACCAGGACCGAGGACCACTTCGCGCTGTTCTCGGTGACCAAGCCGCTCATGGGGCTGCTCGCCCTGCGCCAGGTCGAGCGCGGGCTGCTGTCGCTGCGCCGCCCGCTGCGGGACGTCCTGCCGGCCTTCGCGCGGCCCGACGTAACGCTCTGGCACCTGCTCACCCACACCGGCGGCATCGCCGAGCAGACGCTCACGCCCGACGACCTGGTGGAACACCTCGTCACCGCGCCCTCGCTGTTCGAGGCGGGCACGCTCAGCCACTACTCCAACCTGGCCTTCGCCGGGATCGCCGAGATGATCCGCGACGTCACGGGCCGCGACGTGGCCGACGTGATCGACTCCGACCTGAACACGCTGGTGCCCGGCGGCGGGCGGATCACGTTCGACCCGGCGTGCGACGCGGCCGAGGTCCACGGCCTCGACCTGCTCGGTGCGGGCTTCGACTTCGACGCGTTCGTACGGCTCCGCCACCCGGCGGGGGCGCTGTTCTCCCGCGCCGAGGACCTCCTGGCGCTGGGCGGGGCGCTGCTGCGCGGCGACCGCAGGCTGATCCACCCGACCACCCTTTCCGCCATGACGACCCCGCAGACGACGGGCCTGGTCAAACTGCAGCCCGACCCGGTCAACGCCGGACAGGACTGGGGCCTCACCTGGAACCTGCGCCACTCGGCTCCCGGGCTGCTCGACCGGCGGCTGTACGGGCACGGCGGCGCCTCGGGCTGCCAGTGGTGGATGTACCCGGAGCAGGACGCGTGCTTCGTGCTGCTGATCAACGTGATGGCGCCGCACCTGTCCGGCGTCGACGTCGACGGCCTGCACAACGCCTTCACCACCGGGCTAGATGCGTGAACCGGGATTCGGGGGTCCTCGGAGTGCAGGTCTCAGGCGCGCAGGCGCCGTTCATCCGTTCGGCCCCGCCTGCTTCACGGGCGGGCCTTACGTGCGGCCTGGCGGATCCGGTGGGCGTGGACGAGCCGTCGCCCCGGCTGTCGTGGGACGCCCGGCTGCTCAAGGAGGCCACCGTTGTGGTGTCCTCGGACGGGCGCGAGGTGTGGCGGGCGGCCGTGCCCGCCGGATCGCACACCGTGGACGTGCCGGACGAGCGGCTGGCTCCGCTGACGCCGTACACGTGGCGGGTGGAAGGGCACGCCACCGGCGCGTTCACCACGGGCCTGCGGGCTCGCGGTGAGTGGGACGCCCCCTGGCTGGCGGGCGACCCCCGGGCGGCGGTCAGCCTGCGCGGGTCGTTCACATGGCGGCCCGCCACCGGGCGCGCCTGGCTGGCCGCCACCGCGCTCGGCGTCTACCGGGCGCTGCTCAACGGGGTACGGCTCGGCGAGGAGGAACTGGCCCCCGGCTGGACCGACTACGGCCACCGGACGCGCTACCGGCTGCTGGAGCTCACGGGGCTGCTCGTCCCCGGCGAGAACGAGCTGGAGCTGTGGCTCGCTCCCGGCTGGTACGCGGGCCACGTCGCCGGTGGAGGCCCGGGCCGCTACGGCGACCGGCCCGCCGCCAGCGCCCAGGTGCTCGCGCGGGACGACGACGGGGTCCGTCGCGTGTTCGCCACCGACGCGGCCTGGACCCGGCGGGACCTCGGCCGCCCGCGCGCCGACCTGGTGATGGGCGAGACCGTCCAGGCCCCCTCCCCGCAGGCCGTACCCGCCGATACGACGGCCATCCCGGACATCCTGGTGGAGGCCGACCCCGCCCCTCCCGTGCGGGTGATCGGCACGGTGCCCGCCGTGTCCGTGACCGAACCCGTGCCGGGCGTCCAGGTGGCCGACTTCGGGCGGAACGTCGTCGGGCGGGTACGGCTGCGCGTCGACACGCCGGGCCCCGTACGGATCACGGTGCGGCACGGCGAGGAGCTGACCGCGACCGGGCGGCTCTACACCGACAACCTGCGCACCGCGGACCAGCGTGACGAGTTCGTCCTCGGCCCCGGCTCGCACGTCGTGGAGCCCGCGTTCACCCTGCACGGGTTCCGCTACGCGGAGGTCGTCGGCTGGCCGGGCGCGCTGACGCCGGACGACCTGGAGGCGGTGCTGCTGTCCACCGCGCTCGCCGCCACCGGCTCGCTGACCGTGAGCGATCCCGCCGTACGGCAACTCGTCGCCAACATCGGCGCGTCGGCGGACGGCAACCTGGTGAGCGTGCCGACCGACTGCCCGCAGCGCGACGAGCGGACCGGCTGGACGGCGGACATCTCGGTGTTCGGCTCGACGCTCAGCTTCCTGCGGCACACGCAGGCGTTCCTGTCCGCCTGGGTGACGACGCTGATCGACGGGCAGCGGGCCGACGGCGCGATCCCGCACGTCGCGCCGGTCCTGCCCGAGTACGGATACGACTCCCCCGTGTGGTCCGACGCGCTGGTCGAGGTGCCGTGGCTGCTGTGGCGGCGCTACGGCGACGACCGCACGCTGCGCCGCGCCTACGACCCGATGCGGCGGTGGGCCGGCTACTGCCTGGCCCAGGCCGAAGGCGGCATCAGGCCGGGCAGGGCCCTCGGCGACTGGCTGGCCCCCGGCACGGTCGAGACGCCCAAGAGCCTCATCGCCACCGGCGCCCTCGCCCGCAGCCTCCGCCTGATCGCCCACGTGGCCGACGTGCTCGGCGAGCCGCACGCGCCGGAGTACGGCGAGGCGTTCACCCGCGTGTCCGGCGCCTTCCAGCGGGCCTTCCTTAACGGGCCGAGGCTGCACACCGAGACCCAGACCGGCTACGC
Organism: Rhizohabitans arisaemae; assembly: GCF_025996515.1. GTDB lineage: Bacteria > Actinomycetota > Actinomycetes > Streptosporangiales > Streptosporangiaceae > Rhizohabitans > Rhizohabitans arisaemae. Next base: position 85,320 of record NZ_BLRH01000009.1, on the reverse strand, counting down.
CGTCGCCCTCGCCTGGGACCTGGTCCCGCCCGAGGACCGGGCCGCGTCGGCGCAGGCGCTGGCCGAGCTGGTCCGCGCCGACGGGCACCGGCTCATGACGGGCTTCGTCGGCACCGCCCTGCTGCTGCCCGTGCTGTCGGAGACCGGCCACCACGACCTGGCCTGCCGGATCTTCAACCAGGAGGGCTATCCGTCCTGGCGCTACCAGCTCCGCGCCGGGGCGACCACCATGTGGGAGCGCTGGGACGCCTGGCACCACCGGCACGGCCTGCAGACGCCGGCCATGAACTCCTTCAACCACTACGCCTACGGCTGTGTGGGCGACTGGCTGTTCCGGCACGTGGCGGGCCTCGGCGACGACCCGCGCGGGACGGGCGGCGGCTTCGGCGAGCTGCTGCTGCGCCCCGGCCCCGTCCCGCTGCTGCGCCAGGCGCACGCCCGCTACCAGAGCGCGTCGGGGACCGTCGAGTCGGGCTGGCGGGCCGGGCCCGACGGGGTCCAGTTCACGTTCGCCGTCCCTGAGGGCGTGACCGCCCGCGCGGTGCTGCCCGTGCGCGGCGCGTGGGACGGGATGACCGTCAACGGCACCTTCCTCATGGGCCTCGGCGAGCAGCTGCCGACCACCAGGCTGGCCGACGGAGGCTGCGCCCTGAACCTGCCCCCGGGCCGCTGGTCCTTCACGGCCCCCGCGGCGGCCACGGCCCACCTCCTCCAGGAGTGGGACGACCTCGGTCAGTGAACCGGTCGTAGGCTTGCGGTCACCACTCGTGTTGCTTTTCGGCACTGAGTGGTGACTTCGGGTCGGTTCTACTCCAGACTCGGGTACCGAACTCCTCGCCCCTCGTCCTCGACAACAATCCGGAGTTTCGTCGTGAACGCTTTTCCCGCCGAAAGTCAATACGGTCTTCTGGTCGAGCACGGGGTCGAGACGTGGTTCTCGGTGCAGTGGGTCAGCGTCGGGGATGTGGACGAGGTGGTCAGGCGGTTGAGTCTTGTTGGTGAGACGGTGCGGGGGAGTGGGTTTCGGGAGGCGCGGAGTTCGTTCTCTCTTTCGGATGAGCGGTCGCGGTGGGTGTGGGTGGCGCCGTTTTCTCCCGGGTGGTCGGTCGTCGTTTTTCTCACGGGCGGGGTGATGCCGTCGCAGGAAGCGCTCAGCCAAGACGGGCAGCGGGTGATCGAGATCGGCTACCTATATGGGGAGGTGGAGGTTCCGGACTACGCCCGTGACGGGATGCGGATGGAGACCATTTTCATCGAGGAGGAGTACCACGAATTCATGGAGGACTTGGACTCCGACGACTTTCTGCCCTTCGCGGAGCGGCTGGAGCAGTATTTGCTGGTCATCGGGAGGATCACCGGGCGGTTTCTCGATCGGGAGTTCTTCGTGTCGGAGGGTGTGCTGGGGCGGCTTCCCGAGGTCGACCTCGATGACTCAGGCCGTGCCCGTCTCGGCTGAACGGTTCGGCGTGGCGGAGGTTTCCGCCTGATCATCCGATTCGGTTCTGCTTGTGATGTGGCGTCGCCGTCCGATGCGCTTGGTGTACGGCGGTATCCATGGGACCGCGGGTGGCTTGCTCCTCCTTTCGATGCCGTCGGATTGTGTTCGCGCTGGTCCGTCGGCTAGGTGGTGGCGGGTTCGGTGGGGAGGGGTGGGGTGGTGCCGGTGGGGGAGTCCTGGTGTTGGAGGGCGAGGACGCCGGCGGCGAGGGTGAGGGGGACGGCGAGGGCGAGGGCCATGGACAGGACGGCGATGCCGGAGTCGTTGACCAGGGTGCCGAGGACGCCGCTGATGAGGGCGCCGATGAATCCGGCCTTGACCACGGGGGCCCGTTCGAACAGGGCGGGGAGGGCGCCGGCGGTGGCCGCCCCGGGCCGTACCACGGCGAACACCAGGAAGGCGATGGCCGCGATCACGATCGGCATCAGGTTGGGGTTGAGCAGGGTGCCGAGCATGGCGGCGAGTTTGCGGGTGATGACGGGGAGCGCCTCGCCGGTGAGGACCTGGCCGAAGAAGCGGCCGAGGTGGGTTTGGGAGGCCGCGGGCCGCAGGTAGTCCAGGTAGGCGATGGCCATCACGGTGACCCCGCCGCCGACGCAGGCCACGCCGAGTTTGGCGAGGGAGACCCGCTGCCCGGCGATGAGGAGCGCGGCGACGGCGATGCCGGGGACGAAGGCGATCACGCCGCCGAAGTCGCTGCCGACCCCGGGCCATCCCCCGAGGATCATCGCGGAGGTGCCGAGGACGAGGATGACGGCGACGGCGGCGAGGCGGCGCCCCCGGTTGATCAGCGCTTGGCCGATCGCCGCCGACACCAGCAGGACCGAGGTGGCGAAGAGGGCGAACGGGATGTTGCCGAGGCCGTAGTAGCGGGCGCCGTTCACCCCGTTGAAGCCCATGACGCTGTTGAGCTGGAGCGTCGTCCCGGTGAGCAGATCGCCGCCGAGGACGGCGGCGGTGACCGCGGCGACCACGGTGGGCGGGCCGAGCAGGTGCCTCCGCCAGGGTCCGGCGAGGGCGAGCAGGCAGGTCAGGGCGGCGAAACCGAGGATGCCCCCGATCAGGCCGGCCAGCGGGGCGGGGAACCGCCACCAGGGGATGAGGTTGGCCAGGTAGGTGGCGGCGGGCAGGGAGGCCAGGGCGAGTCCGGCGATCCGGATCAGCGGGCGGGAGCGCCGTCGGCGGAGCAGCAGGTAGGCGAGGAGGTAGAAGACCACCTGGAGCACGGCGAGGGTGGTGAAGAAGGCGGCTCCCAGCGCGCGGATGGTCTGCCCGGCGACGTCGGCGCCCTTGAGGACGGTGACCGCGGTGTCCCGGTCCGCGGCGCGGCCGATCTCCCAGGGCACGCCGACCACCGAGTCCGGGGTCGCGATTCCGGCGGTGGCGAGCATCGTGGCGGTGATGTCCGGCAGGATCACCATGTCGTCGCGGTGGGTGGAGGCCGAGCCGAGGTGGTGACCCGCCGCGCCGGCCGTACGCCACATGCCGACCCTCAGGTGGGGGACGCTTGCATGGTCGGACACCCCCGCCACCAGCAGGGTCGCGTCGGCCGGAATCCTGGCCAGGGCTTCGCCGACCACGGTGTCGGCCTGGCGGACGAGGGCAGCCCGCTCGGCCGCCGGGATCGGTTCGGCCGACTCGCGGCTCAGGTGCCCGTCCTTCTTGAGGTAGGGGGCGACGAGGACGTCCACGTCGACGGCGATCAGGTCGCAGCGGGACCAGGCGGCGGTGTCCAGGGCCGTGGGCGTGGGCGCGTAGACGTCGACCCGTCCTGCGCGGTCCGCGAGGGCGAGGGCGGCTCCCGGCCCGATCGCGGTGGTGCACTTGCCCGCCGCCCGGGCCGCGGTGCCCAGGGTGCCCGTGTACTTCTGCTCCGCCATCTCGGTGAGCCAGTCGAAGTCGGGGATGACCGCGCCGGTGCCCTGCGGCTGCGGGGTGGGAGGGGCGCCGCAGCGGTATCCGACGGCGGAGCGGCTCCCCGCGGAGACGGTCAGCCAGGCGTCGTAGGGGCAGGTGACCGTGCCCACGGTGCGCACGGACATGGAGCCGAGGGCGCTCTCTCCGGTCAACCGCCACAGGTTCGGGGTGTTCGCGGCGTCGAGGTCGCTCCACGACAGGCCGGACACCCCGATGAGGGCGACCCGCCCGACCGGGAGTCCGGTCGTCTCCGCGCCCGCGGGGGTGGCGACGCCGGCGAGCATGAGCACCCAGCCCAGAACCAAGAACGTCGACGCGAGCGCGCGCTTCACTCAGACCTCCCCGAGACGTGAAGGCAAACCCTAGCGAGATCCGGGGCTCGCCGGGGCGCTCTCGTGCTGGAGGGGGTCGAGCGCGGTGACGAAGTAGGTGTACTTGCGCGCCGGGTCGGCGCTGCCGTCGGTGTAGGTGGTCTCGGGGACGACGGCGAGCAGGTTGCTCGCGTCGGTGAGCGCGCAGCCGGGCTCGCCGACCTCGCCGGGGACCCGGTAGACGGCGTACGACCGCGCGCCGGCCGAGCCCGTCCAGGTGAGGCGGCCGCCTTCGATCCGGGTGCCGGTGGGGGCGGCGGGTGCGGCGCCGCCGCGCGGGGTCATGAGCGGGAGCAGCGCCGGGCGGGCGTAGTGGTCCCGGGTGAGCAGGTCGAGGACGCCCAGCGGGTTGCCGGCGAGCTGCCGGGCGCTGAAGTAGACGTCGCCGCGTACCTCGGGGTGTTTGCGGCCGAGGGTGAGGTGGGCGGGGAGTTCCCCGGGTCTGGTCCACGCGGGGCTGTCCGTGGCGCCGACCCGGTAGAGGGCCTGGCCGATGTAGAGGTGCACGGGGGTGCCCTTGACCTCGTTCGCCCACCACGGCAGGAGCTTGGCGTAGTTGGCGATCTTGAGGCCGCGCGGCCAGTAGAGCTGGGGGACGACGTAGTCGATCCAGCCCCGTCTGATCCAGGTGCGCGAGTCGGCGTGGATGTCGTCGTAGGACTGCATGCCCCGGGTGTCCGACCCGGTCGGGTCGGTGGAGGCGTTCCGCCAGATGCCGAACGGGCTGACGCCGAACTTCACCCGCTCCTTGGTCCGGCGTACGGTGGCCGAGACCTGGGCGATCAGGCGGTTGACGTTGTCCCGGCGCCAGGCGGCGCGGGTCTTGCCCTGGCCGTACCGCGCGTAGGCGGCGTCGTCGTCGAACTTTGTGCCTTTGCCCGGGTATGGGTAGAAGTAGTCGTCGAAGTGCACCCCGTCGACGTCGTAGCGGGAGACGACGTCTTTGACGATCTTGGTGATGTGGTTGCGCACCTGGGGCAGGCCCGGGTTGTAGTACAGATTCCCCTCGCGCCGTACCGTCCAGGAGGGGTTGAGCCGCGCCGGATGCGTCCGGGGGAGTTTGGCCGTCTTGTCGTCGGGGGCGGCGCGGTAGGGGTTGAACCAGGCGTGGAACTCCATGCCGCGCCGGTGCGCCTCGGCGATCAGGAACGGCAGCGGGTCCCATCCGGGGCTCTTGCCGGGTTTCCCGCTCAGCCAGTGCGACCAGGGTTCGTACGGCGACGCGTAGAGGGCGTCGGAGGCCGGGCGGAGCTGGACGAACACCGCGTTGAACCGGCGCTTGGCCGCGTTGTCGAGGATCCTCAGGTATTCGGCGCGCTGCCGCTGCGGGGTGAGGCCCGGCTTGGACGGCCAGTCGATGTTGCGCACGGTGGCGATCCAGACCCCGCGCAGCTGCCGTTTGGGATACAGCGGGTCCGCGGGGCAGCTCGCCGGCGGGGCGCCGCCCGCCGCCGCCGGGGCCGCCGTGTCGCTCGCCGCGCTCACGGGGACGCCGGGTGACGGCGTGGCGGTGCCGGTGAAATGGATGATCGTCGCGCTCGCGCCGAGGCCGGCCAGGACCGCGGCGGCGAGCAGGCGGCGCTCCGCCAGGTTTCCAGTACGCATTGACCTCAGTGTTACATCAACGTTGCCCGGTGTTTACGGTATCCGACATCTCGCGGAGCCGTTTTCGTCACCCGGAGTTGTCCGCCTGCTGATCGGCGCGGACTTTCTCCACCAGATGCGCAGGAAGGGGCTCGTATCGCTGGAAGGACCTGCTGAACGTCCCCGTCCCGTGTGAGATGGATCTCAGGTCGATCGCGTATCTGGTGATCTCCAGCTGCGGGACCTCGGCCTTGACCAGCGTCCGGCCGCCGGGGATCGGCCCGGTGCCGAGGACCCGGCCGCGCCGGGCGGACAGGTCGGACATCACCGTGCCGACGTGCGCGTCGTCGACGAGCACCGAGACCTCGTCGATGGGTTCGAGCAGCAGGGGGGTGACCTTGCCGGCCGCCTCCTTGAGCGCCAGCTGGCCGGCGATCTGGAAGGCCATGTCGGAGGAGTCGACCGAGTGGGCCTTGCCGTCGTACAGCGTCACGCGGATGTCGACCACCGGGAATCCGGCGAGCACGCCGCGCTTCATCTGCGCGCGCACGCCCTTCTCCACCGACGGGATGAACTGGCGGGGCACCACGCCGCCCACGATCTTGTCGACGAACTCGAAGCCCGCCCCGGACGCGAGCGGCTCGACCTCGATGTGGCAGATGGCGTACTGGCCGTGGCCGCCGGTCTGCTTGACGTTGCGTCCCATCGCCTGGGCCTTGCCGCCGAAGCTCTCGCGGAGCGGGACCCGCAGCGGGATCCGGTCCACCTCGACGCCGTGTCGCCGGGAGAGCCGGTCCAGGGCCACGTCGGCGTGGGCGTCGCCCATGCACCACAGGACGAGCTGGCGGGTCTCGGCGTTGTTCTCCACCCGCAGCGTCGGGTCCTCGGCGACGGTACGGGCGAACGCCTGCGACAGCTTGTCCTCGTCGGACTTGGACCGCGCCCGGACGGCCAGCGGCAGCAGCGGGTCGGGCATGCTCCACGCCGTCATCAGCAGCGGGCGGTCCTTGTCGGACAGCGTGTCGCCCGTCTCGGCCCGGGAGAGCTTGGCGATGGCGCAGATGTCGCCCGCCACGGCTTTGGACATGGGCCGCTGGTGCTTGCCGAGCGGGGAGGAGAGCGCCCCGAGCCGCTCGTCCACGTCGTGGTCCTCGTGCCCCCGGTCGGCGAGGCCGTGCCCGGAGACGTGCACCGTCATGTCGGGCCGGATGGAGCCGGAGAAGACGCGGACCAGGCTGATCCGCCCGACGTAGGGGTCGCTGGTGGTCTTGACCACCTCGGCCACCAGCGGGCCGGCCGGGTCGCAGACGATCCCGCCGACCGGCTTGCCGTCGATGGTGGTGATCTCCGGCATGGGGTGTTCGAGCGGTGAGGGGAAGCCCTGGGTGACGATCTCCAGGAGTTCGGGCATCCCGACGACGGGCCCGGTTCCGGGCGCCGCGCAGACCGCCAGGACCGGGTGGAAGCTGCCGCGGGCGACCGCCTTCTCCAGGTCGTCGATGAGGACCTTGTTGTCGATATCCTCGCCGGAGAGGTAGCGCTCCATGAGCGACTCGTCCTCGCTCTCCTGGATGATCCCCTCGATCAGCGTGTCGCGCTGGTCGGCGATCCGCTCCAGGTGGTCGGGGTCGGGCTCCCGTTCGGTGCGCGTGCCGGAGGTGTAGTCGTAGAACCGCCGGGAGAGCAGCCCGGCCAGGCCGTGGACGCGACCGTCGCCGGAGACCGGGAAGTACAGGGGCGCCACGCCGTCGCCGAAGGCGGCCTGGCACGAGGCGAGCGTCTCGTCGAAGTCCGCCCGCTGATGGTCGATCTTGGTGATGACGACCGCGCGGGGCATGCCCACGGTGGCACACTCGTCCCAGAGCATGCGGGTGAGGCCGTCCACGCCGTCGGCCGCGGAGATCACGAAGAGCGCGGCGTCGGCCGCCCTCAATCCGGCCCGCAGATCTCCGGTGAAATCCGCGTAGCCTGGGGTGTCGAGGAGGTTGATCTTGATTCCGTTGTGGACCACGGGTGCCACGGTGAGGTTCACCGAACGCTGCTGCCGTACTTCGACCTCGTCGAAGTCGCTGACGGTCGAGCCGTCCTCGACCCGGCCGGTTCGCTGGATGGTCCCCGTCGCGGCCAGCAGGGCCTCGACCAGGGTTGTCTTGCCTGCACCGGAGTGGCCGACCAGCACCACGTTGCGAATCATGTCCGGCCGGTCGGCCTCGGGTGCCCTGCCGGCGGCTCCACCAGGGCCCGCCGATGTCTTTTCAGCCACGAGCATCGCCTCCCGCGATCAAGAGTCGGACGGCCTTCCGGCCGTACGTACCTTGCGCCGCGCCCGTGTACGCCCACAGCGGAGCGATCTGATTCGCGAGCCGGGCGAAACGGTCGCGGTCGTCTCACCTTTCCCCGATGTGGCGCATATCACAAGAGGGGTTTGGCAAGTTGTCGGTCTGCATGTTGTGACCGGCCCGTCTCGGGGGTGTCCTACGATCGGACCGCGATGTTGAAAGTTCTCCGTCCCGCCGTCACCCGAGTCCTGAACCCGCTGGGCCGGGCCCTCGCCGACCACGGGATCAGCCCCAATGTGATCACCGTGGTGGGCACGCTCGGCGCCGTCGGCGGAGCGCTCGCCTTCTACCCGCGCGGGGTGTTCTTCTGGGGCAGCGTGGTCATCACCGTGTTCGTCCTACTCGACCTGCTGGACGGGGTGGTCGCCCGGATCACCGGCTCCACCGGGAAATGGGGGGCGTTCCTCGACTCCACCATGGACCGGGTGGCCGACGCCGCGATCTTCTCCGGCCTGATCCTGTGGGCGATGGACCGCGACCGGCCGCTGGTCGGCGCCCTGGCCCTGTTCTGCCTCGTCGCCGGGGCCGTGGTCTCCTACACCAAGGCCCGGGCCGAGGGGCTCGGCATGACCTGCGACGTGGGGGTGGCGGAGCGGCCCGAGCGCCTGATCGTGATCCTGGTCTCGACCGCCTTCTCCGAGTTCCTCCCGATCCTGCTGCCGATCGGCCTCGCCCTGCTCGCCGCGGCGAGCGCCTTCACCGTCTACCAGCGTCTGATCACCGTCTACCGTCAGGCCGTACCGGGAGACCGATGACCGACAAACCACCCCTCAAGGAACGTCTCGTCGCCGCGGCCTTCGCCGCCGGCTGGGCCGTCGTCCCCCGCGTGCCCGAACGGCTCGCGTCCGCCGCCTTCGACTGGGTCGCGGACGAGGCCTGGCGGCGGCGCGGACCCTCGGTGCGCAGGCTGGAGTCGAATCTGGCCCAAGTCCGGGGCAGCCATCCGGGCGACCCCGCGGTCCGGATCCTGGCCCGCCGGGGGATGCGCTCCTACCTGCGCTACTTCCACGAGGTGTTCCGCCTCCCCGCGCTCTCCGGCGCCGAGGTCGTGGCCCGGATGCGGGTCACGGGGGAGGAACGCATCCACGAGGCGGTCGCCGCCGGACGCGGGCTCGTCCTCGCCCTTCCGCACATGGGGAACTGGGATCACGCCGGGGCCTGGCTGGTGCAGCGGGGCCATCGCTTCACCACGGTCGCCGAGCGGCTGCGGCCCGAAGCGCTGTACCACCGGTACAAGGAGTTCCGCGAGACCCTCGGCATGGAGGTCCTCCCGCTCACCGGGGGCCAGGGGAACACCTTCGGCACGCTCGCCCAGCGGCTGCGCGCGGGCGGGGTGGTCTGCCTGCCCGCGGACCGGGACCTCACCGAGAGCGGCGTCGAGGTGGACTTCTTCGGCGAGCGGACCCGGATGGCGGCCGGCCCGGCACTGCTCTCCATCCACACCGGCGCGACGCTCCTCCCGGCCACGATGTGGTACGAAGGCCCGTACACGGGCCTGACCATCCACGACGAGATCGTCCGGCCCGAGGACGGCACCCGCGCGGAGCGGGCGGCCGCGATGACCCAGGCGCTGGCCGGCGTCTTCGAGAAGGCCGTCGCCGAGCATCCGCAGGACTGGCACATGATGCAGCGCCTCTGGCTGCGGGACCTGGACCGATGAGGGTCGGCATCGTCTGCCCGTACTCCTGGGACGTCCCGGGCGGGGTGCAGCAGCACATCCGCGACCTCGCCGAGGCCCTGATCGGCCAGGGGCACCAGGTCTCGGTGATCGCCCCGGCCGCGGACGACGCCCAGCTGCCGCCGTACGTGGTCCCGGCGGGCCGCGCCGTGCCGGTGCCCTACAACGGGTCGGTCGCCCGGATGTCCTTCGGCTTCCTCACCGCCTCCCGGGTGCGCCGGTGGGTGCGGGACGGCGCCTTCGACGTGCTGCACATCCACGAGCCGCTCGTGCCGAGCCTGGGGGTGCTCGCCTGCTGGGTGGCGCGCGGCCCGATCGTGGCGACCTTCCACGCCTCCTTCGCCCGCTCCCGGGCGATCGCGGTGGCCGAGCCGGTGCTGCGCAGCGCGCTGGAGAAGGTCATGGCCCGCATCGCGGTCTCCGACGCGGCGCGCAAGAGCCTGGTCGAGCAGTTCGGCGGGGACGCCGTGCTCATCCCCAACGGGGTCACCGTCGACCGGTACACCGAGGCCGAGCCGCTCGCCGGCTGGCCGGGCGAGAGCTCGATCGGCTTCCTCGGCCGGATGGACGAGCCCCGCAAGGGCCTCCCGGTGCTGCTGGAGGCGTTCGTCTCGCTCGCCCGCGAGCGGCCCGGGCTGCGCCTGCTGGTGGCCGGCCCCGGTGACGTCGAGGAGGTCCGGGGCAAGGTCCCCGCGGACCTGCGGGAGCGGGTCGTGGTCCTTGGGACGGTGAGCGAGGAGGACAAGATCCGCGCCTACCACTCGGTGGACGTGTTCTGCGCCCCCAACCTCGGCGGGGAGAGCTTCGGCATCGTGCTGACCGAGGCCATGTCGTCGGGGGCGCCGATTCTGGCGAGCGACATCCCGGCGTTCCGGCGGGTGCTCGGCGAGGGGCAGGCGGGGGCGTTGTTCCCGGTCGGGGACGCGGCGGCGCTGGCCCGGGAGGCGGCGCTCCTGCTGGACGACCCCGAGCGCCGGGCCAAGCTCTCCGACGAGGCACGGCACGCGGTCCGCAGGTACGACTGGTCGACGGTGGCCCGTGACGTGGTCCGCGTCTACGAGACGGTCGCGGTGACGTCCGCGGGCGTGGTGGAGGACGACCGCGCGCGATGACTGAGATTCTGCTGGTCCTCGCCCTGCTCGTGTTCGCCAGCGTCTACATCTCCTGGCGGGCCGGGCGGCTGGACCGCCTGCACATCCGGTTGGAGACCGCCTGGGAGGCGCTCGACGCGGCGCTGGTACGGCGGAGCGCGACCGCGCTGGAGCTCGCCGCCTCCCGCCTGCTCGACCCGGCGACGAGTCTGGTGCTCGCCGCCTCCGCCCACGAGGCCCGTACGGCCGGGGGCGACGAGCGGGAGCTGGCGGAGAGCAACCTGTCCAGGACACTCCGGGCCGTGGTGGAGCAGCCGCGGTTCCGGGAGCGCATGGCGGGGGACGAGGTCGGCGCCGAGCTGATGGCCGATCTGGACGCCGCCTCGGCGAAGGTGCTCTACTCCCGTCGCTTCTACAACAACGCGGTCGCGGTGACCCGGTCGTCGCGGCGGCGTCTCCTGGCGCGGCTGCTCCGCCTGGAGGGTCACACCCCGATGCCGTCGTTCTTCGATATGGACGACACCCCACCGGAGGGACTTTCCAGCCAGATTTCATGATTTTTCGTTCTCCGGCTGTCTTTAAGGTCCCCCGGGTAAGCTCGTGGCGATTTTTCGGGGCACATCGAGGAGGACACGGTGCGGATATCTCGGGCAGTGGCGGTCGCTCTCGCAGGGATCGCCGTAACCGTGCCGGCGGTGGCCTGCTCGTCGGCGGAGACCCCGCCCGCCGCCGCGGGCGGTCAGGAGCCGAGCGCCTCGCCGACCCCGACCCCGGAGCCGCCGCCCGGCCACCCGTTCACCGGCAGACCCGGCGGCCTGGGCAAGCCGGTGCTCGCCGTGAAAATCGACAACACCCCGGCGGCCAAGCCTCAGCAGGGTCTGCGCAGCGCCGACATCGTCTACGTGGAGCAGGTCGAGGGCGGGCTCACCCGGCTTATGGTGATCTTCTCCTCCAAGTTCCCCGCCAAGGTGGGGCCGGTACGGAGCGCCCGCATCTCCGACCTGCACATTCTCACCCAGTTCGGCAAGCCCGCGCTCGCCTACTCCGGCGTCCAGACCAAGATGAAGCCGCTCGTCGCGGCGGCGCCGCTCTTCGACGTCTCCGACAGCGCGGCGTTCTCCGCGTACTTCCGCCAGCCCGGGCGGCCGGCGCCGTACAACCTCTTCGCCAAACCCAAGCAGCTCCTGGCGAAGGCGCCCAAGGCGACCAAGGCCGCGGACGTCGGGTTCACGTTCGGGGAGGCCCCGGAGGGCGGGACGCCGAAGAAGTCGGTGAGCGTGCGCTACCCGGCGGCCAGGTTCACCTTCACCTGGTCGGCGACGGAGAAGCGCTGGCTGGTGACCCAGGACGGGACGCCGAGCACGGCGGCCGAGGGCGGGCGGCTCGGCGGGGAGACCGTGGTGGTCCAGTACGTCAAGACCACGCGCTCGCAGTTCCACGACGGCAACGGGAGCTACACGCCCCTCATCCACACCGAGGGCAAGGGCAAGGCGGTCGTGCTCCGGGACGGGATGGCGTACAAGGCGCGCTGGTCCCGGCCGTCCGAGAAGGAGGGGACCGTCTTCACCACCGAGGCCGGGGAGCCGTTGAACTTCGCGCCGGGCCAGGTCTGGGTGGTGCTTGCCAGCCCGAAGCCGGTTTCGCCGTAGTTTCGGGGGTTCCCTAGCGTCCGCCATACCAAATGTCCAAAGTGGTTTCCGGAAAATGACGACATGTGGCGTTAAACCGGGTATCGCGCTGCGCCTACGATGAAACCGAGGGGCCAGCCGTGGGGGCGGCCGTCTATTCGCATCGTGAGGTAACACCCGTGTCGACCAGCAGTTCCGCAGAGACCACCGCTCCTGAGACCGGCACCGCGCGGGTCAAGCGCGGCATGGCGGAGATGCTCAAGGGCGGCGTCATCATGGACGTCGTGACGCCCGAGCAGGCCAAGATCGCCGAGGACGCCGGGGCCGTCGCCGTCATGGCGCTCGAGCGGGTTCCGGCGGACATCCGCGTCGAGGGCGGCGTGTCCCGGATGAGCGACCCCGACATGATCGACGGCATCATCGCGGCCGTCTCGATCCCGGTCATGGCCAAGGCCAGGATCGGCCACTTCGCCGAGGCCCAGGTCCTCCAGGCCATCGGCGTCGACTATGTGGACGAGTCCGAGGTGCTCACCCCCGCCGACGAGGCCAACCACATCGACAAGTGGGCCTTCACCGTGCCTTTCGTCTGCGGCGCGACCAACCTGGGGGAGGCGCTGCGCCGCCTCGCCGAGGGCGCGGCGATGATCCGTTCCAAGGGCGAGGCCGGGACCGGCAACGTGGTCGAGGCGACCCGCCACATGCGGCAGATCCGCGGCGACATCAAGCGCCTGGGCGTGCTGGACGACGCCGAGCTCTACGCCGCGGCCAAGGAGTTGCGGGCGCCGTACGATCTGGTCAAGGAGGTCGCCCGGACCGGGGAGCTGCCCGTGGTGCTGTTCACCGCGGGAGGGATCGCCACCCCCGCCGACGCGGCCATGATGATGCAGCTCGGCGCCCAGGGCGTCTTCGTCGGCTCCGGGATCTTCAAGTCCGGTGACCCGGTCAAGCGGGCCGCCGCCATCGTGAAGGCCACCACCTTCTACGACGACCCCGACGTGATCGCCAAGGTCTCCCGCGGGCTCGGCGAGGCCATGGTCGGCCTCAACGTGAGCACCCTGCCCGAGTCCGAGCGCCTGGCCACCCGCGGCTGGTGACCGGCACCACCACGACTGCGGGGGGAAACCGGCTGTGACTCCTGTCATCGGTGTGCTCGCCCTTCAGGGAGACGTGGCCGAGCATCTGCGGGCGCTGACCTCGTCCGGCGCGACCGCGTGCGCGGTACGGCGTCCGCGGGAGCTCGCCGTGGTGGACGCGCTGGTCATCCCCGGCGGGGAGTCGACCACGATGTGGAAGCTCGCCGACATTTTCGACCTGCTCGAACCGCTCCGGATACGGATCAAGGAAGGGATGCCCGCGTACGGCTCCTGCGCGGGCATGATCATGCTGGCCGACCGGATCGAGGGAGGCATCGAGGGACAGGAGACCGTCGGCGGTCTCGACCTGGTGGTCCGCAGAAACGCCTTCGGTCGCCAGGTCGACTCCTTCGAGGCGGACATCACGCTGAAGGGCGTCGCCGGCGGCCCGGTCCGGGCCGTGTTCATCCGCGCACCCTGGGTGGAGTCGGTGGGAGACGGTGTTGAGGTACTCGGCAAGGTCCCGGGGACGGATAGGATCGTCGCCGTCCGGCAGGGGAACCTGCTGGCGACGTCATTCCACCCCGAGTTGACCGGGGACACGCGGATCCACGAGTACTTCGTCGAGATGGTGAGGGAGCGTTAAAGGATGTCCGGCCATTCCAAGTGGGCTACCACAAAGCACAAGAAGGCCGTCATCGATGCCAAGCGCGGCAAACTGTTCGCCAAGCTCATCAAGAACATCGAGGTGGCGGCCCGCACCGGTGGCCCCGACCCTGACGGCAACCCCACGCTCTACGACGCGATCCAGAAGGCGCGCAAGAGTTCGGTGCCGATCGACAACATCGAACGGGCCCGCAAGCGCGGCGGCGGCCTGGAGGCGGGCGGCGCCGACTGGCAGACCATCATGTACGAGGGGTACGCCCCCGGCGGGGTCGCGGTGCTCATCGAGTGCCTCACCGACAACCGCAACCGCGCCGCCTCCGACGTCCGGGTGGCGATGACCCGCAACGGCGGCTCCATGGCCGACCCCGGTTCGGTCTCCTACATGTTCAACCGCAAGGGCGTCGTGATCGTGCCCAAGGCGTCCCTCACCGAGGACGACGTGCTCATGGCGGTGCTGGAGGCCGGCGCCGAGGAGGTCAACGACCTCGGGGAGTCCTTCGAGGTGGTCTCCGAGGCTTCCGACATGATCCCGGTGCGCACGGCGCTCCAGGATGCGGGGATCGACTACGACTCGGCGGAGAGCAGTTTCCTGCCGACGATCAGCGTCCCGCTGGACGAGGAGAACGCCAAGAGGGTCTTCCGTCTCATCGACGCGCTGGAGGACAGCGACGACGTGCAGAACGTCTACGCCAACTTCGACGTCTCCGACGAGATCCTCGCCAAGCTCGACGCCTGAGTCCGGCAAGCCCCCGGTGGACGTTCCGCCGGGGGCTCGTCGTTGCCGCCCTCCGGATATCCATCCGTTGGGACGGCTATTGATTAGGTTAGCCTTACCTTATTTGATGGCGTGGACAGTGTCGGCGCCGGATCGGGCGCCGGCGGCCGTATCGGCTCCCGGGAGTTCGGATGAGAACACGGATCGCGGCTGTGCTGACCACCCTCACCCTCGTCACGGCGGGTGTGACGCTGCTCGGTCAGGGGACCGCGCACGCCGCCACCACCTGCACCGACCAGCAGGTCCCGGCAGGTCTCCTGGTCACCTGCACCGGGGATCCGGCGACCCTGCGCACGTCGAGCACCTGCATGCGCCGCAGCGGGTACCGGTACGGGATCACGCGCGACTGGCCGGTGCCGGGCCAGGGCATCGCCCAATGCTCCTACGGTGACCTGATGATGGGGGGCCGGTGGTGGCTTCTGTAGCCTCCCGGCGGCCTCGCACCCCATCCGTCGAACGACGGGTGGGGTCTTCCGCCTTTGTCGGCTTGTCGCGCTCGACAGTCGATGTGGGTGTGGAGTGCCCATCCATTGGGATGGCTATTGATTAGGTTAGCCTTACCTTATTTGATGGCGTGGACAGTGTCGGCGCCGGATCGGGCGCCGGCGGCCGTATCGGCTCCCGGGAGTTCGGATGAGAACACGGATCGCGGCTGTGCTGACCACCCTCACCCTCGTCACGGCGGGTGTGACGCTGCTCGGTCAGGGGACCGCGCACGCCGCCACCACCTGCACCGAACAACTTGTCTCGACGGGTCTGCTGGTCACCTGCACCGGCGATCCGGCCACCCTGCGGACCACCGCCGCCTGCATGCGGCGCTACAACCAGCCGTACTACCACATCCGGGACTGGCCGGTGCCCGGCCAGGGCATCGCCCGCTGCGACGTCGGTGACAGGGCCATGGGCTACGGCTGGCGAATCCTGTGATCGCCTGAGCGTGACCGACGGAGACCCATCGGATCGCGGCCGTCGACCACCCTGCGATCCACGGCCGTCCGGCGGGTTCCCGACAGGGGTGCGGAGATCCTCACCGAGACCTTCTCCGGAATTCGAGTAATGCCCACAGGGCCAGGACGAGGCCTACGGAGAGGTCGGCGGCGAGTCCGTCGCCGAGGAAGGACCAGGTCATGACAGCGAGCACGAGGACGGTCAGCAAGATGTTCTGAGCCGGGGAGCGGCGTCGTGGGTCCCGCTCCGTCCGATCGTCCTCAGAGTGGGGTGGGGGTGCTCCGTCGGGGCGGGCGTGGCGGGGGACGACGCCTGGCCGGCGGCCGGCGCCCACCTGAGGCGGCAGCGCGTCCGGCAGAGCCGTCACCAGGAATCGGACGAGCACCGCCAAGGCCATGCCCAGAACGACGGCTCCGATGGCGACGATGTGCTCTTCGCCGAAGACGATCCAGATGCCGGCGCCGAGCGCGATGATCGTCGTGATCGCAAGGCGTTCGGGGGACCGGCGTCGCCTCCCTCGCTCCGCCTGACCATGCTCCGAATGCGGCACAACCAGATCTTACTAATCTTGGAGGGTTTGCCCGTGTTTCTGGAGAACCGGGCCGTACGGAACCCGGGTGCTCACCGGCCGAGGGTGGCGCGGAGTGCCTGGTCCACGGGTGTCGGGCCGACGCCGAAGGTCTGCTGGAAAGAGGAGGAGTCCACCTCGAACGGCGCGATGAACTGGTAGCGGACCTCCGCCAGCTCGCCGAGCATCGGGGAGAACAGGCCGGCGGCGCGGAGCAGCGGCCACGGCAGCGCCTTCATCGTGGGGGAGGGCAGGCGCAGGATCGAGGCCATGGCGTCGCCGAGTTGACGGAAGGTGAGCGGCGGCCCGCTCGGCACATGCCAGGCCCGTCCCCACGCCCGCTCGTCGGTGCCCGCGACGACCAGCGACTCGGCCACGTCCGGGAGGTAGGTCCACGAGTGCGGCTGGTCGATCGGCCAGGGGGTGCGGATGGTCTTGCCCGCCCGGAGCGGAACGGTGAACCGGTCGCCGAGGTAGGACTGGTCGGTGGAACCCGGACCGAAGTAGTCCGAGCCGCGGAGCTCGGTGGCCCTGATCCGGCCCGCGCGGTGGGCGGCCAGCGCGTCCTCCCACATTCTCGCCCGGACCCGGGCTTTCGGGCTGGTGGCCGCCAGAGGGAGCGATTCGGTCATCGGTCCGCGGACCGGCCCGTACGGATAGAGATTGCCGGTCATGACGAGCACGGCGCCGGTGCGCTCCGCGGCGGTCAGGAAGGAGGCGGCCATCGGCGGCCAGTCGGTGAGCCACCGGTGGTAGGCGGGGTTGACGCAGTTGTAGATCGCTTCAGCGCCTTCGGTGATCTCGGTCAGCCGGGCCGGGTCGACGATGTCGGCCGCCACCGTCGTGAGGCCGGTCGGGCCGCGGCCCGACCGGCTGACGACCACGACCTCGTGACCGCGCTCGGCGAGTTTGCGGGCGACGTGCGGGCCGACCTGGCCCGAACCGACGACGACGTGTCTTCCCATGATCAGATCTGCTTCCAGACGAGCCGCGGGGCGGCGTTGACGGGATAGGCGACCGCGGGGCGGCGCGGCCCTCCGGGTGCGGGAGCCCGCGACCTCCGCGAGACTGTTGTTCATTTTCGAGAGCAATGCTCTCTTCTGTGGGCGCCGCTTGTCAAGAGCGGTGCTCTCGATTTTTAGCGCTGCTCTGTTATGGTGGATGCCATGACCGCGAGCCGCACCGCCAGAGAACGGGTTCGAACCGAGCTGACCAGGGAGATCGTTGACATCGCGCGGCGGCAACTCGCCACGGCGGGTGCCGGTGGTCTCTCCCTCCGGGCCGTCGCCCGCGAGATGGGCATGGTCTCCTCGGCGATCTACCGGTACTTCCCGTCCCGGGACGACCTGCTCACCACACTGATCATCGAGGGCTACAACGCCCTGGGTGAGGCCGTGGAGCGGGCCGACGCCGCATGCCCGCGCGGGGACCACTCCGGACGCTGGCGGGCCGCCTGCGGCGCCGTACGCGACTGGGCGCTGGCCCACCCCCACGAGTACGCCCTGCTCTACGGCTCCCCGGTCCCCGGCTACCACGCGCCCCAGGAGACGATCGCGGCCCGGGTCCGCGACGTGACGGTCTTCGGGCGTATCGTCGCGGACGCGCATGCCGCAGGTGCGGCGGCGGTTCGCGGTCCCGCGGTGGCGCCGTCCCTGGCCGCCGACGCGGACCGGATGCGGGAGCTGATGCCGGGCGTACCGGACGAGACGGTGTTCCGGGCGCTGGCCGCGTGGTCCGGCCTCTTCGGCTGGGTGAGCTTCGAGCTCTTCGGCCAACTGGAGAACGCCGTCGACGAGCGCGCCACCGCCTTCGCCCGGATCGTCGACGAACTCGGCGCCTTCCTCGGCCTCTGACACCCGTACGACCGGCGTCATCGACCTGCTTGGCGGAAGCCGATTCGACTCCTTGTATCGGCGATCCATATTTCGTGTTGCGGTTCATTTGCTGTACACGGATGATTTTTGTCATCTGTCTGTGGGAATTGCTGTATCTTGCGGTTGACGTATATTGGTGAAGCGGAAATCCGGACAATCAATACACGAACGCGCCGTTTCCTGAACCGGGCCATTCGGCGGGGGTTTCCCGCCATAACGGGAACTGTATGGCCCGGCTAATGACTCCGGGAGCACTGCCTGGAGGACCTACAGTGCCCATGACGTCGGCCACATAGATGGATGGTTCTAGATGGTGACCCAGGTCGAAGGCAGGCCGATTCGTATGGGCGCTCTGGTGGTCTCGATCCTGATGACCTTGACCGTTGGGTGCGGCGACGGTTCACGGAAGAGCGACCAGGCGGTAGGCCCATCCGCAGGAGTCTCGAAGACCAATCCATCACGCGTTGTCGATCTTGCCGGGCTGACTTCGCAGTCTTTCCTCTTCACCTACTACAACTCTCCCGAGGAGCTGGTGAAAGGTCGTGATCATGTCGCCATCGTGATCGGCGAGGTCACTGCCATCAATCAGGGGCGGGACATATACCGGACGGAAGAGAGTCCGACCCCACAGAAATACGTCGTGGTTCACGTCAAAGTCGCCGAGTCGTTCAAAGACCGGGGATATGTCAAAGACGGCTATGTGTACCTGGAGATGTATCAAGGCGGACTGTATTCCGATGGGATCCCGAAACGCTCCTTGGATGACTGGCGAGCCGCTCTACCGGCCGGTACGCGGCTCATGCTTTTCCTGGGACGCGATTACAAGACCGGCCGTATCGAGGGGGCGGAGAACGGCCGCCCGCCTGGGACGGAACTCACGATCGCGGATCCGCAGGGCATTCTCGTGGAGAGCACGGACCTGAGCCGCCCCGGTATCGCGGACGCCTGGGGTGAGGTCAAAGGTTCGTGGAAGGACATCACGTCGCTCAGCGAGGTAGGCGAGCGGGTAAGGAAAGCCCTGCAGTAGGGGCATATCCACCCCACCTGAACCCCGGCGGTACCCGTACCCGAGTGATCGTTGCGTTGTCCGTGCCCTGGAAGGGGCGCACAGCGCGACGATCATGGTGTGCCGTAACGGGCAAACGGCACCGCCCAAGCACGGCCCCCGCGGGCCGTACCCGTGCTTGGGTGATCGTTGCGCTGTGCGGACCCTAAGAAGGGCACACACCACAACGATCACCCGAACCGGGGCGCGAACGCCGTACCCGACCCCCGTGATCTGCGCTCTGCGCACCCCACCGGGCGCACACAGCGCGACGATCACCCGAGACCGGGGGAGCCCTGACGGCGAGGAGGGAAAAGCACTCGCCCGCTCCGTCGGTCGGCGCGTACCTTGGGCGATTGTGGACATACGCGACCTGACCCCCGACGACGGCGACGCCATCCTCGACCTGCGCACGCGTGCCTTCGGCCCGCTGTCGGGAGGTGACGTCGCGGCCTGGCGCACGATGGTCGCGCCGAGCTTCGCCGAACGGCGCTATCTGGGCGTCGTCGACGGCTCGCGGCTGGTCGCGGCGGCACGGATCAACGACTACGACCAGTGGTGGCACGGGCGCCGGGTCCCCATGGGGGGAGTCGCGGGCGTGACGGTGGCCCCCGAGGACCGGGGCCGGGGTGTGGGACGGCTCCTCATGGAGGCGGTGCTGGAGCGGTGCGGGGTGCTCGGCTATCCGGTCTCCGCCCTCTATCCCGCGACCACACCGATCTACCGGTCCCTCGGCTGGGAGCATGTGGGGGCCCAGCTTCAGGCGACCCTGCCCGCGGAGTCGCTGCGAGGGCTGTCGCGCGGGGGCGAGCAGGTCAAGCTGCGCCGGGCCGGGGTGGACGACGCCGCCGAGGTCGTCGAGGTCGTCGACCGCGTGTACGAGCGGACCCGGCCGAGCGGACCGCTGCGCTGGAGCGAGCGGGACTGGCGGCTCTGGCTGGCCGAGGAGGAGGACTTCGCCTACCTCGCCGAGGACGGGTTCCTCCTCTACCGCTGGGACGGAAAGGATCTCGACGTCGACAACCTGGTGGCCTCCTCGGCGGCGACCGCCCAGGCGCTCTGGGGCCTGCTGGGCTCGGCCGCGTCCATCGCCAAGCGGGTCACGGCCTGCGTGGAGCCGGACGACCCGGTCTTCTGGTTGCTGCGGGAGCGCACCCATGACGAGGTCAGGCAGACCCGCTGGATGCTCCGCCTGGTCGACGTCCCCGCCGCGGTGGCCGCCCGGGGGTTCCCCGCGTCGGTGTCCGCCGATCTGAACCTCGCGGTCGACGATCCGCGGCGGCCCGCCAACACCGGGGTGTGGCGGCTGCGGGTGGCGTCGGGCCGGGGCACGCTGACGCCGGGGGACGGGCCGGTCGCGGGCCGGCTCACCGTGGGCGGCATGTCGGCGCTGTACGGCGGGGTCGGCACCGCTACCCTGCGCAGGGCCGGGTTGCTCACCGGGGGCGACGGGGCCGCCGACGACGTCTTGGACGGGGTCTTCGCCGCGAAGCCGTACATGATCGACTACTTCTGATCCCCGATGCGGATCCGGTACGGCCTGCGGCCGCGAGCCGCAGGCCGTACCGTGTTCCGGGGGTCGGCGCGGCGCCCGCGGGGCCGTCGGCCACGTGTGTTCGCGGTGCGCGGGAGGCGTCGGCGGGGTAGAGTCCCTCCGAACAGATGTTCGTGGACGGTGAGGTTCCTTCGTGCGGGTGATGGGCGTGGATCCGGGGCTGACCCGGTGCGGGCTGGGTGCCGTCGAGGGCGTGCCCGGCCGGGCCCTCACCCTGGTCGCCGTCGGAGTCGTGACCACCCCGCCGGGCGATGAGATCGGCGCCCGGCTCGTCGCCATCGAGGCCGAGATCGAACGCTGGCTCGACCGGGTCAACCCCGACGCCGTCGCCGTCGAGCGGGTCTTCAGCCAGCACAACGTGCGCACCGTGATGGGCACCGCCCAGGCCGCCGCCGTCGCCATCGTCGCCGCGGCCCGGCGTGGCCTCCCGGTCGCCCTGCACACCCCAAGCGAGGTCAAGGCGGCCATCACCGGGAGCGGGACCGCGGACAAGGCCCAGGTCGCCACCATGGTCACCCGGGTGCTGCGGCTCACCGAGCGCCCCAAGCCGGCCGACGCGGCGGACGCGCTCGCCCTGGCGATCTGCCATGTGTGGCGGGGCGGCGCCCAGCACCGGCTCGCGCAGGCGCTGGCCAGAACGAGAGGAGTGGCAAAGTGATCGCATCCGTCGCCGGCCGGGTGGCCTCGATCGCCCCCGACGGCGCCGTCGTGGAGGTCGGTGGGATCGGGGTCCTCGTGCTCTGCGCGCCGCCCACGATCGCCACCCTGCGGATGGGGGAGCAGGCCCGCCTCGTCACCTCGCTCGTCGTGCGGGAGGAGTCGCTCACCCTGTACGGCTTCGCCACCGAGGACGAGCGGAACGTCTTCGAGCTGGTCCAGACGGCGAGCGGGGTCGGCCCCCGGCTCGCTCTGGCGATGCTCGCCGTACACTCCCCGAACACCCTGCGAACGGCGGTCGCGAGCGCGGACCTGTCCGTGCTCACCCAGGTTCCCGGGATCGGCAAGAAGGTCGCCCAGCGGATCGTGCTGGAGCTCAAGGACCGTCTCGGCAGCCCGGACGGACTGGTGGACGCCGCCCTCGGCGGCCAGGCGAACACCGCCTGGCGCGAGCAGGTGCACTCCGGTCTGGTCGGCCTCGGCTGGTCGGTCAAGGACGCGGACGAGGCCGTCGCCGCCGTCGCCCCCGAGGCGGGGGACCACCCCAACGTCGCCCTCCTGCTCAGGTCGGCCCTGCGGAAGCTGAGCGTCCGGTGACCGCGATCACCGTCGGTGACGGGGGACCGAGTCGGGTACGGCCGGGGGCGGGCCGGGCCTCCCGCGGCGACGCGGGGGCCGGGGCCCTGCCGCGGTGCGACCGGCCCGGTGGGGGGAAGGCGGCATGAACCTGGAACGCGATCTGCTCACGCCCGGCGCCGACGGGGACGAGCGGGCGATCGAGTCGGCGCTGCGGCCCAAGCGGCTCTCGGAGTTCATCGGGCAGGCCCGGGTGCGCGAGCAGCTCTCCCTGGTGCTGGAGAGCGCCATGCGCAGGGGTCGCGCGCCGGACCACATGCTGATGAGCGGATCGCCGGGCCTGGGCAAGACCACGCTGTCGATGATCATCGCAGCCGAGCTCTCCGCGCCGTTGCGGATCACCTCCGGCCCCGCGCTGGAGCGGGCGGGCGACCTGGCCGCGGTGCTGTCCACGCTGTCCGAGGGCGAGGTCCTGTTCATCGACGAGATCCACCGGATGGCGCGGCCCGCCGAGGAGATGCTCTACATGGCGATGGAGGACTTCCGGGTCGACATCGTGGTGGGCAAGGGGCCGGGGGCGACCGCGATCCCGCTGGAGATCGCGCCGTTCACCCTGGTCGGGGCGACCACCCGGGCCGGTCTGTTGCCGGCGCCGCTGCGTGACCGGTTCGGGTTCACCGCGCACATGGAGTTCTACGACGTCTCCGAGCTGGAGACGGTGCTCCATCGCTCCGCCCACCTGCTGGGCGTGGAGCTCCCGGCCGACGGCGCGCACGAGATCGCCCGCCGGTCCCGGGGCACGCCCCGGATCGCCAATCGGCTGCTCCGCCGGGTCCGGGACTACGCCGACGTCCGCAACGACGGCGTCATCACCCGGCAGAGCGCCTCGGCCGCGCTGGGTATCTACGAGGTGGACGAGGAGGGGCTGGACCGGCTGGACCGGGCCGTCCTCGACGCGCTGCTGCGCAAGTTCGGCGGCGGTCCGGTGGGCCTGTCAACCCTGGCGGTCGCGGTCGGTGAGGAATCCGAGACGGTCGAGGTGGTCGCGGAACCCTTCCTGGTCCGGCAGGGACTGCTCGCCAGAACCCCCCGCGGACGGGTCGCCACGGCGCTGGCCTGGACACACATGGGAATGACACCGCCGCCGCATGCGTTTGGAACCAGTATGCCGACCGAGGTCGGTGAATGCGGCTAATATCTCAAATCGGGAACTTCTCCGCGCGGCGGATCGTCGGTTCGTTGCCGGGGTTTCACCGGCTCGCCTACACTCCGTGACTTGGCTGAAGAGTGTGCTCCGGTGCGCTAGCCGTTCAGATAAATAGTCCGGTGTCTTACCGGCGACTCATTGGAAGGGCAGCCCCGTGGAAGCGATTGCCGGCCTGTGGCCGTTCCTGCTCATTATCGTGGTCTTCTATTTCCTGCTGATCCGACCGCAGCGCAAGCGGCAGCAGGAAGCGATCGCGATGCAGAATTCCCTGGCGCCTGGGGCACGCGTGATGACCACGGCGGGATTGTTCGCCACGGTCGTTCTGGTCGATGATGACGATGTGATCCTGGAGATCGCCCCGGGTGTCGAGAGCCGCTATGTCAAGGCGGCTGTCAGCCGGGTTCTCACTCCGGTGGAGGACGACAAGACCGACGTCGAACCCGAGCCGGTGGCGGAGGCGGAGGCGGAGATCCAGGATGAAGACACCCGCAAGGACGAGGATTCGAGCAAGCGCTCGTCCTAGCGGTACATCCCGTTTCCCCCTGACGAGAGAAAAGACAACAAGTGGCCCGTCCTACCAGCACCCCGAGTAGGCCAGGACGAACTCTCCTGGTACTCCTGGCACTGATTTTGGCACTGGGCGGGGTGATGGCCCTTCAACAGAAGGTTACCCCGTTGTACGCCTTGGACTTGGCAGGCGGTACCACGGTGACGTTGTCACCGGTGCCCCTGCAAGGGGGTGGGGCGCCGCCGGAGAACAGCATCAACCGCGCGGTCGACATCATCCGCGACCGGGTCAACGGAAGCGGCATCTCCGAAGCCGAGGTCGGCAAGAGCGGCGACAACATCATCATCTCGGTGCCGGGCGCCGGGCAGAAGGAGGTTGTCGACCTCGTCGGAACCACGGCCGAGCTCCGGTTCCGGCAGGTCCTGGCCTACGGCCCGCCGACGGTGGTCCCGGCCACGCTCCCCACCGAGGCGCCGACCCCGACCCCGAGCGCGAGTGCGAGCTCCTCCGCGAAGCCGGCCCCCACGCCCTCCGAAAGCGCCAAGCCCAAGAGCCGAGCCCTGACCGAGGCGCTCGCCGACCCCTCCCACCCCCCGACACCCTCCCCCTCCACCACGGGGACCGGTAAGCCGGCCGAGACGCCCAAGCCGGGCTCCACCGCCGACCCGACCGGCGTGCCCACGGTGACCCCCTCTCCCGCGGTGCCCGCCGACCCGCTCGCCGGGATCGACACCACCGGGATCGACCCGGCGGTCCTGGAGCAGTTCAAGACCCTCGACTGCACGGCCAAGGACCGCGGCCAGGGTACGGTCGACGACCCGGGCAAGCAGTTCGTCGCCTGCGACGACGCCGGAGCGGGCAAGTACATCCTGGAGAAGGCCGACATCGTCGGCACCGAGGTGTCCACCGCGAGTTCGGGCATCGACCCGACGAGCAACGAGTGGGTCGTCCAGGTCGAGTTCAAGAACGAGGGCGGCAAGAAGTTCGCCCAGCTCACCAGCAGGGTCAACCTCCAGCAGATCCCCCAGGGCCCGCGGAACCAGGTCGCCATGGTGCTGGACGGCGTCGTCATCTCCGCGCCGGTCATCAACGAGCCCATCCCCGGCGGGACCGCGCAGATCTCCGGCGGTTTCGAGCAGAAGGACGCCGAGGACCTCGCCAACCAGCTGAAGTACGGCGCGCTGCCGCTGAAGTTCGAGAAGAGCTCCATCGAGTCGGTCTCCTCCACCCTCGGCGCCGACCAGCTCAACGGCGGTCTGCTCGCCGGCGGCATCGGCCTCATCCTCGTGGTGATCTACTCGCTCTTCTACTACCGGGGACTCGGCGTCGTCTCGGTGCTCAGCCTCCTGATCGCAGGGATCCTCACCTACCAGTCGGTCGTGATCCTCGGACACGGGATCGGGTTCCGGCTCTCGCTGGCGCACATCATCGGGTTGATCGTCTCGATCGGTATCACCGCGGACTCGTTCATCGTCTACTTCGAACGATTGCGCGACGAACTCAAGGCGGGCCGTCCGATCAGGCCCGCGGTGGAGATCGCCTGGCGCCGGGCGCGGCGGACGATCCTCGTCGCCGACGCGGTCACCTTCATCGCCGCCGTGGTGCTGTACTTCCTCTCGGTGGGTGGTGTGGCGGGCTTCGCCTTCGCCATGGGCCTGACCACGCTCATCGACATCGCGGTGGTGTTCCTGTTCACCAAGCCGCTGGTCGCGTTGCTGTGCCGGACGAAGTTCTTCGCTCAGGGACACAAGCTCTCCGGGCTTGATCAAGACCGCCTGCGCAGTGTCTCCGCAGTCCGCACGACCCCCCAGGAGGCCTGATGTCCGGCATTCGGCTCATCGCGTCCAAGCTGTACCGCGGCGAGGTCAACATCGACTTCGTCGGACGCCTCAAGCTGTGGTACGGCATCTCGGCCGCGCTCATCGTGTTCTCCATCGCGGGCCTGACCATCCCGGGACTGCACTTCGGTGTGGAGTTCACCGGAGGTTCGGTCTTCTCGTTCAAGGCGCCCGCGGCGAGCATCGAGCAGGTCCGCTCCACCATGGCGGAGGTCGGCCACGACACGGCCATCGTCCAGGAGACCGACTCCAACTGGCGGGTCACCACCCGGAGCGTGCCGGCCGACGAGGTGACCAAGATCCAGGAGACGGTGGGGAAGAGGTTCTCCATCCAGCCGGACCAGGTCAGCTCTCAGGTGATCGGCCCGACCTGGGGCGGTGAGGTCTCCAACAAGGCGCTCATCGGCCTTATCGTCTTCATGATCGTCATCATCGTCTATCTGACGATGGCGTTCGAGTGGCGAATGGCCTTGGCCGCGGTGGTCGCCCTCGTCCACGACCTGGTGATCACCGCCGGCATCTACGCGTGGACGGGGTTCGAGGTCACCCCGGCCACCATCCTGGGCTTCCTCACGATCCTGGGATACTCGCTGTACGACGCGGTCGTGGTCTTCGACATGATCAAGGAGGTGACCGCGCCGCTCGGCTCCACGGGCAAGCAGACCTACACCCAGGCGGCCAACAAGGCGCTCAACTCCACCCTGATCAGGTCGCTGAACACCTCGCTCGTCGCGATCCTGCCGGTCGCCTCGATCCTGTTCATCGGCACCACCCTCTTCGGGGCGGGCACGCTGAAGGACCTGTCGCTGTCGCTCTTCGTCGGAATGATCGTCGGTACCTACTCCTCGCTCTGTGTGGCCACCCCGCTCCTCGCGCAGCTCAAGGAGCGTGAGCCGAAGTACCAGGCGCTGGCGCGCCGGGTGGCGGCCAACGCCGCAGCCGGGGCCAAGGCCACGGTGTCCGGGGCGAAGGCGACCACCCCGGCCACCGCCACGGCGACGGTAGGCTCACCGGTCGTGGCGACGAGTGAGCAGTCCCACACCCTGCCGGGCGTGAGCACCGGTCCGGGGAAGCAGGGAAGCCGGTCGGCCGGCACGCGGAAGCCGCCGGGAGGCGGCAAGAAGCGGCGCTGACCGAGCCGGAGCGTTGAGACAGACGTGCAGGGGTCCGTCCGGGCCCCTGCACAGTCGTCTCCGGGAAGAGTCCGATCAGTCGAGCGAGGGAGAACGATGACCAAGGCGAGCGAGCTCATCCGGAGCCGGATCCGGGATGTGGCCGACTACCCCAAGACGGGGGTCCTGTTCAAGGACATCACCCCCTTGCTCGGCGACCACACCGCCTTCGCCGCGGTGATCGACGAGCTGTCGGAGGTGCACGCGAACGGGGTGGACAAGGTCGTCGGGATCGAGGCGCGCGGGTTCATCCTCGCCGCGCCGGTCGCCTACCACAGCGGTGCAGGGTTCGTTCCGGTACGCAAAAAGGGGAAACTGCCCGCAGCGACCTTTGAGGAGTCCTACGATCTGGAGTACGGCTCCGCGACGGTCGAGGTGCACCAGGACGCCTTCGCCCCGGGTGACCGCGTGCTGATCGTCGACGACGTGCTGGCCACCGGAGGGACTGCACAGGCGACAGCCGAGCTGGTACGGCGGGCGGGCGCCGAGGTCGTCGGAATTTCGGTCCTGCTGGAGTTGTCGTTTCTTAATGGACGGGAGCGGCTGCCCGGCCTCCTGGTGAGATCGTTGGTCGTCGTCTGACCGTCCGCCCCGGAGTCCTCGGAATCGACGACGATAAACTGAGGATCGACGGAGCGCAGGCGTAAGGAGACCGAGTGGCCCGTGAACTGGTATCGCCCGCCCCGGCGGCGTCGCGAGACGACGACGCCCGGACCCCCGTGAGCGAATCCGGTACCGAGCCCGGGACGGCCGACGGTGGTCAGGCCGAGCGCTCCCCGGTCGATCAGACTCGCCGGACCGAGGCGGTCGGCGGATCGGTGGGACGGCAGCAGGCCCCTTCGGGCCGGGCCGCAGGCTCCTCCACCGTACGGGTCCGCCGGCGGCTCGGCCGGCTCGGGGGGCAGTGGGGCGCCACGATGAATCCTGTCCTTGAACCACTCATCAAGACCACGCGCGCGACGCACCCGAAGGCCGACGTTCGGCTGATCGAACGCGCCTACGAGGTCGCGGCCTACCATCACCGGGATCAGAAGCGCAAGAGCGGCGACCCGTACATCACCCATCCGCTCGCCGTGGCGACCATCCTGGCCGAGCTCGGCACCGACGTCGAGACGCTCTGCGCGGCGCTGCTGCACGACACGGTCGAGGACACCGCCTACGGGCTGGACGAGCTGCGCGGCGACTTCGGCGACAAGATCGCGTTGCTGGTCGACGGGGTGACCAAGCTGGACAAGGTGAAGTTCGGCGACGCGGCGCAGGCCGAGACCGTGCGCAAGATGGTCGTCGCCATGTCCCGCGACATCCGCGTCCTCATCATCAAGCTGGCGGACCGGTTGCACAACATGCGCACCCTGCGCTATCTGCCCCGGCACAAGCAGGAGCAGAAGGCGCGGGAGACCCTGGAGATCTTCGCCCCGCTCGCCCACCGCCTGGGCATGAACACCATCAAGTGGGAGCTGGAGGACCTCGCCTTCATGGCGATGTTCCCCAAGCGCTACGACGAGATCGCCCGGATGGTGTCCGAGCGCGCGCCGCGCCGCGACCTCTTCCTGCAGGAGGTCATCCAGGACGTCTCCGGAGACCTGCGGGAGGCGAAGATCAGGGCGACGGTCAAGGGCCGCCCCAAGCACTACTACTCGATCTATCAGAAGATGATCGCCCGCGACGTGGCCTTCGACGACATCTACGACCTGGTCGGGATCCGGGTGCTCGTCGACACGGTGCGGGACTGCTACGCCACCCTCGGGACGATCCACGCCCGGTGGAACCCCGTCCCCGGGCGCTTCAAAGACTACATCGCGATGCCCAAGTTCAACATGTACCAGTCCCTGCACACCACGGTGATCGGCCCGGAGGGCAAGCCGGTGGAGCTGCAGATCCGGACGCGGGGCATGCACCACCGGGCGGAGTACGGCGTTGCGGCCCACTGGAAGTACAAGGAGGACGTCGGGGGTTCCCCCGCCAAGGGCAAGCCCGCCGGGGACATGGCCTGGCTGCGTCAGCTCCTGGACTGGCAGAAGGAGACCGCCGACCCCGGCGAGTTCCTGGAGTCGCTGCGCTTCGACCTCTCGGTCTCGGAGGTCTTCGTCTTCACCCCGCGCGGGCAGGTCATCGCGCTGCCCGAAGGGGCCACCCCGGTCGACTTCGCGTACGCCGTGCACACCGAGGTCGGGCACCGATGTATCGGCGCCCGGGTCAACGGGCGGCTCGTCCCCCTGGAGTCGCGGCTCAACAACGGGGACACCGTCGAGATCTTCACCTCGAAGTCGCCGGACGCCGGCCCGTCCCGGGACTGGCTGAAGTTCGTCAAGAGCGGCCGGGCACGGAACAAGATCCGGCAGTGGTTCTCCAAGGAGCGCCGGGAGACCGCGATCGAGGCCGGCAAGGAGGC
This sequence comes from Rhizohabitans arisaemae, assembly GCF_025996515.1. GTDB lineage: Bacteria > Actinomycetota > Actinomycetes > Streptosporangiales > Streptosporangiaceae > Rhizohabitans > Rhizohabitans arisaemae. The sequence continues at coordinate 56,360 of NZ_BLRH01000009.1, read as the reverse complement.
CATCGGCCGGGCCATGCGCAAGCAGGGGCTCCCCCTCCAGCGGCTCATGTCGGGGGAGGCGTTGCTCGCCCTCGCGCGGGACCTGCGCCACGCCGACGTGTCCGCGCTGTACGCCGCCGTGGGCGAGGGACATCTGGCCGCGCAGGCGGTCGTACAGAAGCTCGTGCAGTCCCTGGGCGGCGTGGAGAGCGCCGAGGAGGACATCGCCGAGACCGCCTCGCCGACTCGGTCGAGGAGCCGCTCACGTTCCTCCACCGGGGCAGGGGTGATCGTCGCGGCCGAACCCGATGTCTGGGTGCGCCTGTCCCGGTGCTGCACCCCGGTTCCCGGGGATGAGATCGTGGGATTCGTCACCCGGGGTCACGGGGTCTCCGTGCACCGGGTGGACTGCACCAACGTCGCGCAGCTGCGGGAGCAGCCGGACCGGCTCGTCGACGTGACCTGGCAGCCGACCGAGGACTCGGTCTTCCTGGTGGCGATCCAGGTGGAGGCGCTGGACCGCCCGCGCCTGCTCTCCGACGTCACCCGGATGCTCTCCGATCAGCATGTGAACATCCTCTCCGCCTCGGTGTCCACCTCGCGCGATCGGGTGGCGCTCAGCAAGTTCACCTTCGAGATGGGGGATCCCAAGCACCTCGGCCACGTGCTCAAGGCCGTGCGCTCGGTCCCCGGGGTCTACGACGCCTACCGGGACACCAGCGGCTCCTGACCGGGGGCGGTACGGCCGTGTTCCGGCTTCGCCCTCGCTCTCCCATGCGGGAGAGCCTCATGTCAAGGCGGATGGGCGGCGGACACGTGTGGGTCTCTCACTCGGCGCGCTCGTCGAGGTCACGGCGCCGCCGAGCCAACGATCATAAGGGGTGTTTTCGCTCAAGTCCTTGTACGCACCCTATGAGCGGTACGATCCCTGTGCGGAGTTTACGATGCCGGTCGCGTCGTCGGGACGCTGGAGATGATCAGGCATTACGCCAATTTTACCGGCCATTTGATAGAAACTTGCCTTTGTTTGTGGCGCGAGATAGGTGGAGGAATCCCGGTGACCGGCGAGGACAGCAAGAGCCAACTGGCGCGTGAGCACAATGAGCGGAAGCTGAAGCGGGAGCGGAACAAGTCCCGGCGCGCCCCTGTCATCGCCGCCGTGACCACCGTCGTGCTGGTCGTCGGGGCGGTCGTCGGATGGGTCGCCCTCGGCGGGGACAGCGAGGCCAAGCCGCTGGCGGCGTCGAGCCCGACCCCCTCGGTGACGACACCCAGCCTGCCCCCGACCCCCACCCCGCCGGGCCAGGTTCGCTGCGAGTACCCGGCCGAGACCGTGGGGACCATCAAGAAGGTCGGGACGCCCCCGGCCAAGCCGGTGTCCGCCAAGACGATGACCGTCGTCACCAACCACGGCACGATCGTGATCGAGCTGGACGCCAAGAACGCGCCCTGCACGGTCAACTCCTTCGTCCACCTGGCCAAGAAGAACTTCTTCGACAACACCCCGTGCTACCGGCTCACCCAGGCGCGCACCTCCGCGCTGGACGTGCTCCAGTGCGGGGACCCGTTCGCCAAGGGCGACGGCAACGAGAAGGACGGCACGGGCAACCCCGACTACCGGGTGGCCGACGAGGCCCTCGGCACCTCCGACTACGCGGTGGGCACGGTCGCGATGCTCAACAACGGCGAGCCCAACACCAACGGGAGCCAGTTCTTCGTCGTCCACGGGGAGTTCCCGGTGGAGAACATCGGAGCGAACAACACCCCCTTCGGCAAGGTCGTCAAGGGGATGGACATCATCCACAAGATCGCAGCGGGTGGCAACACCATCCCGGAGAAGGAGCACGGCGAGCAGGGCCCGACTCCGCCGAAGATCCCGCTGATCGTCAAGGACCTGACCGTGTCCCGGAAGTGATCCCTCAGCCAACGGAAAACGCCTGCCGCGCAATGCGCGGCAGGCGTTTTCCGTAGTCGGGGCGGGAGCTACGGTCAGGAGAACTCGGCGAGGGTGCGCTCGGCCTCCACCAGCCAGGAGCGCCGGGCGGCGAGCGACTCCTCCGCGTTCTTCACGTCCTTGTCGCGGCCGGCGGCCCGGGCCTTCTCCAGCTGAGCCTCCAGCTGGGCGATCGAGGTCTTGAGCTGCGCCACCGCCCCCTGGGCGCGCGCCCGCGCCTCGGGGTTGGCCCGCTTCCACTCCGAGTCCTCGGCCTTGCGCACGGTCTCGTCGATCTTGCGCAGCGCGCCCTCCAGCCGGTCCCGCGACTCGCGGGGGACCGGTCCGTAGGCCTCCCAGCGCTCGTGGATCTGCCGCAGCGCCGTACGGGCCGCCCGCGCGTCCGTGATGGGAAGGATCTTCTCCGCCTCGGTGAGCAGCTGCTGCTTGGCCGTCTCGTTCTCCCGGAGCTCGGCGTCGCGCTCGGCGAAGACCGCGGAACGGTTCTGGAAGAACTGGTCCTGGGCGGCCTTGAAGCGCGTCCACAGCTCGTCCTCGACCTCACGGGAGGCCCGGCCGGCCGACTTCCAGTCCCGCATCATGTCGCGGTAGGCGGTCGCCGTCTGGCTCCAGTCGGTGGACGTGGCGAGGGCCTCGGCCTGGACGACGATTCGCTCCTTCACCGAACGGGCGGACTCGCGCTCCTCGTCCAGCCCGGCGAAGTAGGTCTTCCGGCGCTTGGCGAAGGTGGTGCGTGCCGCGGAAAGTCGCTTCCACAGCGCGGCCTCGGTCACCCGGTCGATCCGCTCGGCGCCCTTCCAGTCCTCCACGAGCTGGCGCAGACGCTCCCCGCCGGACTTCCAGTGGGTGGCGCCCTCGGCGATGCCCTCCGCCTCGGCCACGATGCGCTCCTTGACCCCGCGGGCCTCGGCCCTGGCCAGGTCCCGGGCGACCTTCACCTCCTCCCGGCGCTTTCCGACGAGTTCCGTCAACCCGTCGAGCCGTCCGAGCAGCGCGTCGAGGTCGCCCACGGCGTGCGCGTCGGTGATCGCCTCACGGAGCTTGGTGATGCCGAGCTGGGCCTGGGCGGGCGGCAGCTCGGTACCGCGGACGCGCTGCTCCAGCAGGTCCACCTCGGTCACCAAGGCGTCGTACTTGCGCCTGAAGTAGGCCAGGGCCTCCTCGGGCTCCCCGGCCTGCCAGGACCCGACGGCCCGTTCGCCCTCAGCCGTACGCACGTAGACGGTGCCGTCATCGTCTACTCGGCCCCACGGGTCGGTGGTCACCGTGTCCTCCTGCTTCGTCCAACGCGTCTGCACGTTATTACGTCAGTCAGCTCTTGTGGGAGATTGTCACGTCTTTTATCTCGACGGGGAGCTTGGGGGGTGTCGGCCCCTGTTCTCCATCGCCTTGCTTCGGGGTGATGTTTCCACCCTCGGCGACTTTCTTCAGGACGTCCATGCCCTTGACGACCTTGCCGAAGGGGGTGTAGTTCGCCCCGATTTGCGCTACAGGGAACTCCCCGTAGACAAAGAAGAACTGGCTCCCGTTGGTGTTCGGGCCACTGTTCGCCATGGCCACCGTACCCGGTTCGTACTGGGAAGAGCCAAGGGCCTCGTCCCCGAATCGGTAGTCCGGCCCGCCGGTTCCGTCCTGCTGGGTCCCGTCCCCCTTGGCGAGGGGGTCGCCGCACTGGAGGACGTCCAGGCCGGTGTCCTTGGACGCGGTCAGCCGGTGGCACTTGGTGCCGTCGAAGAAGTTCTCCTTCGCCAGGTGCACGAACGAGTTGACCGTGCAGGGCGTCTGCTTGGTGTTGAACTCGACGACGACGTCACCCTGGCTCGTCTTGAACGTGATCGTCTTGGCCTTGAGGTCGGGCTTGGCCGGAGGCGCGCCGACCTTCTTGACGTTGCCCGCCGCCTCCGCCTTGTAGTCGCAGCGGACCTGGTCGAGCGGGGTCGGGCTCGGGGTCGGCGTCGGCGACGGCGGGGCGGTGGGCGCCGTCGGGGTGGGGGTCGCGGCGGCGTTGACGCCGGCTTCGCTGTCGCCGCCTCCGAGTAGGGTGGTGGCGGCCACGATCCCGCCGACCACGACGATCACGCCGATGGCGGACCCGATCATCGTGTTCCGCTTCGCCTTGGCCTCACGCTGCGCACGGCGGGCCATCTGACGCTCGTGATGCTCCCGTGCCAGCTTCCTTTGGCGGTCCTTGCCGGTGGTCACCGCAACGCCCTCCCGAGACTGTGGTCGAGTTGCTCCTGCGCGATAATGAGGTGGGCGAATCGTACCGGGAGTCGGGTAAAGATTCGCAGCCCGCCGACCGGCACCGGTACCCTTCGGTTACATTCACATCCGATTTCCTTGACGCCTTGGATGAGTTCCGTGCTGATCGCCGGGTTTCCCGCAGGAGCCTTCGCCACCAATTGTTATGTCCTCGCACCCGCTCCGGGCGAGGAGTGTGTGATCGTCGACCCAGGTCAGAATGCGGTCGACGGCCTGGAGGACGTGCTGAGGGAGCATCGCCTCAAGCCGGTGGCCGTACTTCTCACCCATGGACATGTCGACCATATGTGGTCCGTGGCCCCGGTGTGCGGCGCGCGGGACATTCCCGCCTGGATTCACCCGGACGACCGAGAGTTGCTCACCGACCCGGGCAAGGGGCTCTCGCTCGCGGCCAAGCAGCAGTTCATGGGCGGGAAGGTGACCTTCACCGAGCCGGACGAGGTTCGTGAGCTCGCCGACGGTGCGACGCTCGGCCTCGCGGGCCTGGAGCTGGTCGTGGACCACGCTCCGGGGCACACCCGCGGGTCGGTGACCTTCCGGCTCGCCGCGGAGCAGGTGATGTTCTCCGGGGATCTGCTCTTCGCCGGGTCCATCGGCCGTACCGACCTGTACGGCGGCGACTACCCGACGATCCTGAAGAGCCTGGCGCGGGTGTGCCTGCCCTTGGCCGACGAGACCGTCGTGCTGCCCGGACACGGGCCGCAGACGACGATCGGGCGGGAGCGCGCGACAAATCCCTACCTTGTCAAACTGGCCGACGACGCCGACGCGGGTCCGCGTGGCGCCGGCCCGAGCAGGGGACTCTAAACCACCATGACCTTTCAGGCCCCCAAGGGGGTTCCCGAGTTCTGGCCGCCGCGTTCGGCGACGCTCACGGCGGTGCGCACGGCCTTCGCCGACGCCGCCGAGCGGGCGGGCTACGGCTACATCGAGGTGCCGGTCTTCGAGGAGACCCAGCTGTTCGCCCGCGGGGTCGGCGAGTCGACCGACGTGGTCTCCAAGGAGATGTACACCTTCGAGGACCGCGGCGGGCGTTCCCTGACCCTGCGCCCGGAGTTCACCGCGGGGGTGCTCCGCAGCGTCCTGGAGCACAACCTGCACACCGGGCAGCTCCCGGTCAAGCTCTGGACGACCGGTCCCGCGTTCCGCTACGAGCGTCCCCAGGCGGGTCGCTACCGCCAGTTCCAGCAGTTCGACCTGGAGGCGATCGGAACCGAGGACCCCACCGTGGACGCCGAGACGATCGCCATCGCCTGGGACGGCTATCAGGCGCTCGGGCTGTCCCGGGTCCGGCTGCTGCTGAACACGCTGGGGTGCAAGGAGTGCCGTCCCCTCTATCGCGCGGCGCTCCAGGACTTCCTGCGCGCCCTCGACCTGGACGAGGCCACCCGGCAGCGGGCCGAGATCAACCCGCTGCGGGTCCTGGACGACAAGCGGCCCGAGGTCCGGGCGAAGGTGGACGCCGCGCCGTTGATCACCGATCACCTCTGTGCCTCCTGCAAGGCCCACCACGACCAGGTCAGGGAGCTGCTCGCCGACCTCTCCATCCCCTGGGAGGACACGCCCCGGCTGGTGCGCGGGCTGGACTACTACACCCGCACCACCTATGAGTTCGACCACCCGATGCTCGGCGCCCAATCCGGCATCGGCGGCGGCGGGCGGTACGACGGGCTCTCCGAGGACATCGGCGGCCCCCCGCTCCCCGGCATCGGGTTCGCGGTCGGCGTCGACCGGATCATCCTCGCGGTGGAGGCCGAGCACGGGCCCGGCGCGGCCGGCCAGGCCCGCTGCGAGGTGTACGGCGTCCCGCTCGGCGAGCGGGCGGCCCGCGCCGTGTTCGGTCTCGTCACCGAACTGCGCCGGGCCGGGGTCGCCGCCGACATGGCGTTCGGCGGCAAGGGCCTGAAGGGCGCCATGAAGGGCGCCGACCGTTCCGGTGCCGCTTTCGCGGTGATCCTCGGCGAGCGGGACCTCGCCGCGGGGTCCGCACAGGTCAAGACGCTGGAGACCGGCGAGCAGAGCGAAGTCCCCCTGACTGAGATCGTGATGAAGCTGAAGGAAAGGCTGGGTAAATGATCCGCACGCACACGGCGGGCTCGCTGCGCGGGACAGACGCGGGGACTCGGGTCGTCCTGGCCGGCTGGGTGGCCAGACGCCGTGACCACGGCGGGGTCGTCTTCATCGACCTGCGCGACGCCTCGGGGACCGCGCAGGTGGTCTTCCGGGAGGAGGAGCACGCGCACGACCTCCGGTCCGAGTTCTGCGTGAAGATCTCCGGAGAGGTACGGCTGCGTCCCGAGGGCAACGAGAACCCCGAGATCCCCACCGGTGAGATCGAGGTCGTCGCCGACGAGGTGGAGATCCTCAGCGAGTCCGCGCCGCTGCCGTTCCCGATCGAGGGCTCCTCCGGCGTCTCGGAGGAGGCGCGGTTGAAGTACCGCTACCTCGACATGCGGCGGGCGGAGCTCGCCCGCGCGATCCGGTTGCGCTCACAGGCGACGGGCGTCGTCCACCAGGTCCTGGGGGAGCGGGGCTTCCTCAACGTCGACACCCCGAACCTCACCCGTTCCACTCCCGAGGGCGCCCGCGACTTCCTGGTGCCGGTCCGCCTCCAGCCGGGCAACTGGTACGCCCTGCCCCAGTCCCCGCAGCTGTTCAAGCAGCTGCTCATGGTCGGCGGTCTGGAGCGCTACTACCAGCTGGCCCGCTGCTTCCGGGACGAGGACCTGCGCGCGGACCGCCAGCCCGAGTTCACCCAGATCGACATCGAGATGTCGTTCGTCGACCAGGACGACGTGATCGAACTGGGCGAGGCGCTGATCGGCCGGGTGTGGCGGGAGACCATCGGCTACGAACTGCCCACCCCGCTGCCCCGGCTCACCTACGCCGACGCCATGGCCCGGTACGGGTCCGACAAGCCGGACCTGCGGTTCGACTGCGAGCTCGTGGACATGACGGCGTACTTCGCCGGCACCTCCTTCCGGGTGTTCCAGGCGGAGTACGTCGGCGCGGTCGTGATGCCCGGCGGCGCGTCCCAGACCCGCAAGGAGCTCGACGGCTGGCAGGACTGGGCCAAGGCCCGCGGCGCCCGCGGGCTCGCCTACGTGCTCGTCCAGGCCGGCGGCGAACTCGGCGGTCCCGTCGCCAAGAACCTCTCCGAGCAGGAGCGCGCCGGGCTGGCGGCGGCGGTGGGCGCGGCCGAGGGGGACGCGGTGTTCTTCGCCGCAGGGGAGGCGCGCGGTTCCCGCGAGCTGCTCGGCGCGGCCCGGCTGGAGATCGGCCGCAGGTGCGGCCTCATCGACGAGTCGCGGTGGAACTTCCTGTGGATCGTCGACGCCCCCATGTTCGAGCCGGTGACCGACGAGAAGACCCTGCAGACCGGCTGGACCGCGGTGCACCACCCCTTCACCGGGCCCAAGCCCGAGTGGGCGGAGAACTTCCAGGACAACCCCGGCGAGGCGCTCGCCTACGCCTACGACATGGTCTGCAACGGCATGGAGATCGGCGGGGGCTCCATCCGGATCCACCGTGCCGAGATGCAGCAGCGCGTCTTCGACGTGCTCGGCATCTCCAAGGAGGAGGCGGAGAGCAAGTTCGGCTTCCTCCTGGAGGCATTCAAGTTCGGTCCGCCCCCGCACGGCGGCATCGCCTACGGGTGGGACCGGATCTGCATGCTCCTCGCCGGCGGCGACTCGATCCGCGACGTGATCGCGTTCCCCAAGACCGCCTCCGGTTTCGACCCGTTGACCGGCGCCCCCACTCCGATCACCGCGGAGCAGCGCAAGGAGGCGGGCGTGGACGGCCGTTCCCAGAACGCCTGACCCGGACGGAAGCGGATGTCGTGGGGCGCGCTCTCAGGGGCGCGCCCCACGACACGTCTTCCGGCGGGTCAGCCGAGGCGGGCCTGGTAGACGGCGCGGGCCTGTTCGAGGTCGGCCAGGACGTCGTCCAGGTGTTCGGCGGTGTGGAAGACCCCGCGGGTCAGCAGGGCCTGTTCCAGGCGGTCCAGCCAGTCCAGGCACCACATGAGGTCCTTCTGGCGGGCGACGTGGGCTCCGGCGACGTCCAGGTAGACGGGGCTGGAGTGGGCGTAGGCGCTGGGCCCCAGGACCCGGGGGTGGGCGGGCCCCTCCGCCACGGCGACGATGTAGGTGGGTTCGGTCACGGTCAGCACCGTCTGGAGTTCGCCGCCTTCCCCGCTGAAGTCGGCGCAGGCCTGGACGCCGTCCGCGGTGCGGATCTCCACCCGCCCCACCTCGGGCCCCACGGCCTTGGCCCGTACCAGCACCGCGGTCCCCGGGACGAGGTCGAGGGTGTCGCCCGGACCGTGACCGTCGACGGTGAGCTCCAGCCAGGGTCCGTTGGTGGCGATCGTCGCGCCCGCCCGGATGGCACGGGCGAACGACTCGGCGCTGAGCCGGCCGTCGACCCGGGCGTAGACCCGGGCCCAGCCGGGCGGGTTGGACTGGGTGCCGCAGCGGGTGTAGGAGAGGAAGACGTCGGTGCCGGCGGTCGCGGCGAGGCGGTTTCCCGCGCCCAGCAGCCTGCGGAAGACGACCGCGGTGGTCTGCGGCGAGGCGTGGGTGAGGACGTCGAGGCTGTCCACGAGGCCGAGCGCCGCGTCCACGACGAGGCCTCGCGCCTCCGCCGACCGGCGGATGGTGTCGAACATCGGGGCGGGCGGGTCGTCCTCGCCCATCGGCAGGTAGAAGGGGTGGCTGTAGCCGAGCACGGCGCCGAGCCCCCGGAGTTCGCGGCAGGCGGCGCTGTTGCCCGGCCAGTCTTCGGGGTTGTCGCTCGCCCCGTGCCCGCTGTAGAAGCGGCGCGGCGGGGTGGCGGGGCCGAAGGCGTACATGTGCCCGTACAGTTCGGCGCGGTACTCCACGCCCATGCGGGCGATGTGGGAGGAGTCGGACCAGGGCAGGTCCCGGCCCGCCCAGACGTCGAGTGCCTCCCGCTCGAAGATCAGCGATGAGGTGTAGTTCCCGGCGAGCAGGTTGAGCACGTGCAGGTCCTCGCCGTGCTGCATGGCTTCGGCGAGGTGGGGGTCGGCTACCGTGTCGCCCGCGAAGTTCATGTGCACGTGGGTGTCGCCCCCGTACCACCCGTCGGCGACGGGATCGTAGAGCCGCTCGGGGGCGGACTCCACGAGGATCTCCTCCCCGGGGCCCGGGGTGAGGCGGGTGACGGTGACGCCGTACTCCATGCCGCGGGTCACCGTGACCGTGATCGGCGCGGCGGGTACGGCCACGAGCAGGTCGTCGCCGTGGAAGTAGCCGTGGCCGTGCCAGTCCCGCTTGGCGGGCGCGCCCTCCGGGTACCAGGCCTCGCCCGTGCCGTCGTCGGAGACCGACCAGCGGCAGGGCATCCCGGCGCGCAGGCGCAGTCGGGCGGCGGGCATCCGGCGGACCACCCCGGGGAGGGCGACGGGCCGCCCGTCCACCTCGATCACGGCGTCGGCGTCCGGCGGGACGGGAACCTCGATCAGCCGGGCGCCGTACGCGGGGATCGGCTCTCCCGCCACGGTGGCCGGCTCGGGGCGGCGCGAGTCGACGAGGAGGGTCCTGGCGACGGTCTGCCCGGGGAGCGCCGGCCGCGCCGTACCGGGTTCGAGGCGGACGCCGCCCGGGAGGAGGCGGAGCGCCATGAGGCCGGGTGGCAGGGCCCCGTCGAGGGTGTCGCGCAGGACGGCCTCGAAGTCGAGCGCGTGGGTGCGGTCGAGCCACGCGGCCCGGGTTTCCCGAGGGTGGTCGGCGGAGATCCGCTTCACCGCGGTGTCGATCAGACTCCAGGCGGAGGCGAACCGCATCGAGGTGATCAGTGGGACGGTGCTGGCTTTCGGCTGGCCCCAGGTGGGGCCGTGCTCGGCGAGGAGCCGCCGGTAGCCGGCGAGCATCCGGGCCACCGGAGCGGGAGTCGGTTCGTGGCAGGTGCACATGGAAAACCCCCCGGTCTTTCAAGGTAATTCCGACGGTAACCCCGCTCCGCGGCCGCTCCCGGCTCGCCCACGGCAAGCGTCCTACCGGCGATAAATGCTCTGCATCCCGGTGTAATCACTGTCTACCGCGATGTGGTGAACAAACGTTCGGTCACTTGCGTCATGAAAAGCAGGCAGAATTCCGAACCTCGGAACCGAGGGGGCGCGGGATCCGTGGTGAGGGATGAGACGAAGGAGCCCAGAGTGTTCGAACAGATTCTTGATCTTCCCGCGCACCCGTTGCTCGTGCACGCGGCGGTGGTGCTCATCCCGCTGCTCGCCCTGCTGGCCTCCGCCTACGGGCTGATCCCCCGGATCCGGGCGGCGACCGGCTGGGCGGTGGCCGCGCTCGCGGTGGCGGCGCCGGCGTCGGCCGCCGCGGCGTACCTCAGCGGCACCGCCTTCTACGACAGCCTGTTCGCCCGGGGCGTGCCCCCCGGCGAGCTGGGCGAGCGGGTCGTCACCCACGCCAACCTGGGCTCGCCGACCCTGTTCGCGGCCCTCGGCCTCGGCCTCAGCGCGGGAGTCCTGCTGTACGCGGTCGCCCGGGGGCCTCGCGTCCTGAGCCTGATCTTCACGGTGACGACCGTGCTCGCCGGCCTGGTGGCGCTCTTCCTCACCGTACGGGCCGGGCACACCGGGGCGACGGCGGTCTGGGGCCGGTAGAGTCGCATCGGTGGAGAGTCTGTTCGACGAGGCCGCGCAGGAGGCGGAGCGGGCCCAGGCCCCGCTCGCGGTCCGGATGCGCCCCCGCACGCTTGACGAGGTGGCCGGGCAACGGCATCTGCTCGGGCCGGGAACCCCGCTGCGCAGACTGGTCGAGGGCGACGCGTCCATGTCGCTCTTCCTGTGGGGGCCGCCGGGCACCGGCAAGACCACCCTGGCCTACGTGGTCGCCGGGGTGACCAAGCGGCGCTTCGTGGAGATCTCCGCGGTCTCGGCCGGGGTCAAGGAGGTCCGCGCGGCGATCGAGGAGGCCCGCCGCGCGGCCGCGATGACCGGGCGCCAGACCGTGCTCTTCGTGGACGAGGTCCACCGGTTCAACAAAGCCCAGCAGGACGCCCTGCTCCCCGCGGTGGAGAACCGGTGGGTGACCTTCATCGGCGCCACCACCGAGAACCCGTTCTTCTCCGTCGTCTCCCCGCTGCTCTCCCGCTCGCTGCTGCTCACCCTGGAGCCGCTCGCCGAGGAGGACCTGCGCGGGGTGCTGGAACGCGCCCTGGCCGACGAGCGGGGACTGGCGGGGCGGGTACGGCCCGCCGGGGCGGCCCTGGACCACCTGGTGCGGCTGGCTGGCGGGGACGCGCGCCGGGCGCTGACCTACCTGGAGGCGGCGGCCCTGCTGGTGGAGGACGGCCGGGAGATCACCGTGGAGGTGCTGGAGCGGGCCGCGGACAAGGCCGCCGTCCGCTACGACCGGCAGGGCGACCAGCACTACGACGTGATCAGCGCCTTCATCAAGAGCATGCGCGGCTCGGACGTGGACGCCGCCCTGCACTACCTGGCCCGGATGATCGAGGCGGGGGAGGACCCCCGCTTCATCGCCCGCAGGATCGTGATCTTCGCCTCCGAGGACGTCGGGATGGCCGACCCGACCTGCCTGCAGACCGCGGTCGCCACGGCGCAGGCGGTGGCGCTCATCGGGCTGCCCGAGGGCCGCATCAACCTCGCCCACGCGGTCGTCCACTGCGCGCTCGCCCCCAAGTCCAACGCCGTGGTGAAGGCGATCGGCGCGGCGATCGAGGACGTACGGCGCGGCGGGATCGGCCAGGTGCCGCCGCACCTGCGCGACGGGCACCACCCGGGGGCGGCCAAACTGGGGCACGGGGTCGGCTACCGCTACCCGCACGACGCCCCGCACGGGGTCGTCCGCCAGCAGTACCTCCCGGACCCGCTGGCCGGCCGGGCCTACTACGAGCCGACCGGGCACGGCGCCGAGGCGCGGATCTCCGAGCGCTGGAGCCGGATCCGCGCCCTGCTCCGCCCGCCCGGGTGACCCGGGAACTCACCGGCGCCATGTCGGCCATCTGAGAAGCCGGTACGGCCGGGCACGATAAGGTCTTGGGAATCCACCCGGGGTCGTCGTCGAGGGGACGGATCACCCATGCTCACCGCAGGAGAAGTCGCGGGCCTCATCGTCGCCGTCTTCTGGGCGATTCTGGTCAGCTTCGTCGTGGTCATGCTGATCAAGCTGGCGCGGCTGCTCAACCAGACGACCCGGATGGTCGCCGAGCTCAACAAGCGGGTGGTCCCCCTCCTCGACGACGTCTCCGTGACCGTGACCGAGACCAACCGGCGGCTCGCCGGGGCCGAGGCGATCAGCGACGACGCCAAAGTGGTCAGCGGCAACCTCGCCCGGCTCACCGCCGTGCTCAACCTGCTGGTCACCACGCCGGTGCTGAAGCTGGCCGCGCTCGCCGCCGGCGTCCGCGGGGCCGTCGCGGCACGGCGGCGCCCGGAGCTGGAGAAGGGGCGCGGCCGATGATCCGCCGGCTCTTCTACATGAGCCTCGGGGCGGCGATCGCGATCTGGGCTTTGCGTAAACTTCAATCGTTGAGCCCCGGCGGTCTCGCCCATCGGGCGGCGCACGGAGCGCTGGGCGTGCTGGGCGCCGCGCGGGAGTTCGCCGCCGACGTACGGGAAGGCGCCGCGCGTCGGGAAATCGAGTTGCGCGCGGAGCTGGGCCTCGACACCGTTTCCGGTATATCCGGTCTATCCACCCACCAATACGTAAAGGACGGCCGCTGAGATGGAGTCGGCAGAGATCTCCCGCCGCTTCCTGCGCTTCTTCGAAGAGCGCGGGCACACCGTCGTGCCCTCGGCGAGCCTGATCGCCGAGGACCCGACGCTCCTGCTGGTGAACGCCGGGATGGTGCCGTTCAAGCCCTACTTCCTGGGTCAGCGGCGCCCGCCCTACCCCCGGGCCGCGAGCGTGCAGAAGTGCATGCGCACCCTGGACATCGACGAGGTCGGCCGTACCACCCGGCACGCCAGCTTCTTCCAGATGCTCGGCAACTTCTCCTTCGGCGACTACTTCAAGGCCGACGCCATCCCCTTCGCCTGGGAGCTGCTCACCAAGCCCGAGTCCGAGGGCGGTTTCGGCTTCGCCGAGGACCGGATGTGGGTGACCGTCTACCTCGACGACGACGAGGCCGCCGACATCTGGCACCGGGTGGTCGGCATCCCCGTCGAGCGCATCCAGCGGCGCGGCATGGCCGACAACTTCTGGTCCATGGAGGTCCCCGGACCCTGCGGCCCCTGCACCGAGATCTACTACGACCGCGGTCCCGATTACGGCCGCGAGGGCGGCCCGATCGCGGACGAGAACCGCTACCTCGAAGTGTGGAACAACGTCTTCATGCAGTTCGAGCGGGGGGCCGGCGGCACCAAGTCCGACTTCCCGATCCTCGGCGAGCTCCCGGCCAAGAGCGTGGACACCGGGATGGGCCTGGAGCGGATGGCCGCCATCCTGCAGGGCGTCGACAACATCTACGAGATCGACACCACCTACCGGATCCTGGACCGGGCCGCCGACCTCACCTCCTCCAAGTACGGCCGGGACCACCGCACCGACGTATCGCTCCGGGTCGTCGCCGACCACCTGCGGGCGGGTGTCATGCTCGTCTCCGACGGCGTCGCCCCCTCCAACGAGGGCCGCGGGTACGTCCTGCGGCGCATGCTTCGCCGGGCCATCCGCAACCTGCGCCTGCTGGGCGCCGGGGACGACCGCTACATGCACGCGCTGACCGACACCACGATCAAGGCGCTGGGCGAGCAGTACCCCGAACTCGGCACCGACGCGGCCCGCATCCACACGGTGATCGACGCCGAGGAGGAGGCGTTCCTCTCCACGCTGCGCACCGGGACGGCGATCTTCGACGCCGCGGTGGAGGAGACCAAGCGGGCCGGCCGGACCTCGCTCGCCGGAGCCCAGGCGTTCCAGCTGCACGACACCTACGGCTTCCCCATCGACCTCACACTGGAGATGGCTTCCGAGGCGGGGCTCGCGGTCGACGAGGAGGGGTTCCGCGGCCTCATGGCCGAGCAGCGGGCCCGCGCCCGGGCCGACGCGCTCGCCAAGAAGACCGGCAACGCCGACATCTCGGTCTTCGGGCAGCTGCTTGAGCTCGCGGGCCGGATCGAGTTCCTCGGCTACGACGAGTCGGACTCCGACAGCGAGGTGGTCGGCCTCATCGTGGACGGCGCCTCGGTGCTCGCCGCGGGGGAGGGCACCGCCGTCGAGGTGGTCCTCAACCGTACGCCGTTCTACGCCGAAGGCGGCGGCCAGCTGGCCGACCGGGGTTCCATCCGGACCTCCGACGGCGCCGAGGTGGAGATCGCCGACGTGCAGTCGCCGCTCGCCGGGCTGATCGTGCACCGGGGCGTGGTCCGCACCGGTGAGGTACGGGTCGGCGCCGACGCGCAGGCCCACATCGACGTCGAGCGCCGCCGCGCCATCTCCCGGTCCCACTCGGCCACCCACCTGGTCCACGCGGGCCTGCGCCGGGCGCTCGGGGAGTCGGCCGCCCAGGCCGGCTCGGAGAACTCGCCGGGCCGGTTCCGGTTCGACTTCACCGCCGGCGGCGCGGTCCCGGTCAACGTGCTGCGGGACATCGAGGACGAGGTGAACGAGGTGCTCGTGAACGACCACGAGGTACACGCCTTCCACACCTCGATGAAGGAGGCGCGCCAGATGGGCGCGCTGGCGATGTTCGGCGAGAAGTACGGCGACCAGGTCCGCGTCGTGGAGATCGGGGACTACTCCCGCGAGCTCTGCGGGGGAACCCACGTGGCGCGGTCGGGGCAGCTGGGCCTGGTCAAGCTCCTCGGGGAGTCCTCCATCGGCACCGGGGTCCGCCGGGTCGAGGCCCTGGTGGGGATCGACGCCTTCCGCTTCCTGGCCCGGGAGAGCGTGCTCGTCGCCCAGCTCAGTGAGCAGCTGAAGACCCCCCGTGAGGAGCTTCCCGAGCGGATCGACGGGATCGTCACCCGGCTCAAGGCCACCGAGCGGGATCTGGACCGGCTCCGCGCCGCCCAGGTGCTCGCCATCGCCCCCGAGCTGGTCAAGGGCGCCGAGGACGTCAACGGCGTCGCGGTGGTGATTCACCGCGCGCCTGACGGCACAAACGCTGATGACCTGCGTAAACTTGCCGTCGATGTGCGTAGTCGCTTTACCGGCGATCACGCTGTGGTGGTCGTGCTGGCCGGTGTCCCCGCTGATCGGCCCGTCGTGGTCGCCGCGGTCAACGAGGCGGGACGCCGGCGGTCGCTCAAGGCCGGGGAGTTCGTGGGTGTCGCCGCCAGGGCACTCGGAGGTGGCGGTGGCGGCAAGGACGACCTCGCGCAGGGCGGCGGCACCCGTCCTGAGGCGATCAAGGACGCCCTGGACGCGGTCGACAAGGCGATTCGCCTGCGGATCGGTTAGGGCGCCGATGAGAGTCGGGACCCGGCTCGGGGTGGACGTCGGCACCGTGCGTGTCGGCGTCGCCCGCAGTGACCCCTCCGGCCTGCTCGCCACTCCGGTGGAGACCGTTCCGCGGGGACGCGGCGACCTCCACCGGATCGCCGAGCTCGTGGCCGAGTACGAGTGCGTCGAGGTGCTGGTCGGCCTGCCGGTGTCGCTCTCCGGTAAGGAGGGGCCCGCCGCGGCGGCGGCGCGGGGGTTCGCCCGCGATCTGGCCGCGCGACTGGCGCCGGTCCCGGTCCGCCTCGTCGACGAGCGGCTGACCACGGTCAGCGCCGAGCAGTCGCTGCGCGCGAGCGGGGTGAAGGGCAAGGATCGGCGCAAGGTGGTGGACCAGGCCGCGGCGATCGTGCTGCTGCAGGCCGCGCTCGACTCCGAGCGGGCCACGGGACGGGAGCCGGGCAGCCTCGTCCAGACCGGCGGGTGAGGGCCCGCCGCTTCGGGTTGGTCACCATCGACCCGGCGAATAGAATCACGAAGTTCACTGACATAGAGAGTGAATTTGTGAAATTTCGCACAGAGCTAAGTCGTTACCCCAGGCGGCACTGATGTCCGGCGGCCTCACCTCGGGCCGTTCGGGGATCGGTGCTCGCGCCCGCACGGAGGGCAGTCGGGCTGTTCCGCTTGACGCGGAGGCTGCTGACCAGGGAGATTGGCCAGCGCATCTATGAGCGACAACGATTTCGAGTTCTTCGACGGCGAAGACGACGAGTACCGAACCCGACGGGGATCCCCCCGCCGGTCCCGCGGCGACGGCCGCGGCCCGGCCGGCGGGCGAGGCTCCGGTGGTCGGCGATCCGCCGGTCGGCGTACCAGGCGTAGGCGCAGGAGGGGCGGCTCCGGCCGCTGGATCGCCCCCCTGCTCGCGGTGCTCGTCCTGGCCGTCGTCGTCGGCGGCGGCGGATACTACGGCTACCAGTGGGTCCGCGGCGTCTTCCACGTCCCCGACTTCACCGGGCCCGGCAGCGGGGACGTCGTGGTCACCATCAAATCCGGGGACACCACCACCGACATCGGCAACAGCCTGGCCAAGCTCGGGGTGGTGGCCAGCGCGAAGGCGTTCACGCAGGCGGCTGACGCGGAGGGCAAGGACGGTTCGTTCCAGCCGGGCCAGTACCGCGTGCGCAAGGGCATGGCCGCCGCCGGTGTCGTCCCGCTGCTCGACCCGGACAAGCGCCTCCAGACCACGGTGACGATCAAGGAAGGCTGGCGCCTCAAGCAGATCCTGCCGGAGCTGGCCAAGAAGACCGGCATCAAGCTCGCCGAATTCGAGAAGGCGGCGAAGAACGGCCGCGCCTTGGGCCTGCCGTCCTACGCCGGCGGGCGTCTTGAGGGATACGCCTTCCCCGCCACGTACCAGATCGAGCCGGGCAAGACCGCGACGGACGTGCTCTCCGCCATGGTGCAGCGCTACAAGCACGCGGCCGACGAGCTGGACCTGGAGTCCTCCGCCAAGCAGGTCCGCCTGACTCCGGCGCAGATCATGATCCTGGCGAGCATCGTGCAGGCGGAGGCGGGCAGCGTCGAGGACATGGGCAAGATCAGTCGGGTCATCTACAACCGGATGGCCAAGAACCCGCCGATGAAGCTGGAGATGGACAGCACGGTGATGTACGCGCTCGGCAAGTTCGGGCTCGCCGCCACCCACAAGGAGACGGCCACCCAGTCGCCGTACAACACCTACTACGTCACCGGGTTCCCTCAGGGGCCCATCGGCAACCCCGGCGAGGACGCGATCAAGGCGGCGCTGAACCCGACCCCCGGCAACTGGATCTACTTCGTGACGGTCGACCCCAAGACGGGTACCACGAAGTTCACCCACGACTACGCCCAGCACCAGCAGTGGGTGCGCGAGTTCAACCGCGCCACCGGCGGCGGGTGAGGCACCGATGTGCATGCCGCAGCTCACCCTTTGCGCTGTGCTGGGGTCGCCGATCGCGCACTCCCTCTCACCCGCCCTGCACCGGGGCGCCTACGCGGCGATGGGCCTGGACGACTGGCGGTACGCCGCGATCGAATGCGACGAGGCGGGCCTGCCCGCCCTGATCGACGGACTCGACGACCGCTGGGCGGGACTCTCCCTCACCATGCCGCTCAAGCGGGCCGTGCTCCCGCTGCTGGACGAGGTGTCGCCGCTCGCGGTCGCCGTCGGCGGCGCCAACACCGTCCTGCTCGGCGGCGGCGTCCGCCGCGGTGACAACACCGACGTGTACGGCATCGTGCGCGCGCTGGAGGAGGCCGGGGCCGGCAAACCGGGGTCCGCGATCGTCCTCGGCGGCGGCGCTACCGCCTGCTCCGCCCTGGCGGCGCTCCAGCAACTCGGCCTCTCCGAGGCGACCCTGCTGGTCAGGGAGGTCACCCGGGCGGGGGAGGCCCTCGCCGCCGCCGAACGCCTCGGCGTCGCGGCAGCCGTACAACCGCTTGCTCAGGCCTCGTTCGAGGCCGACCTGGTGATCTCCACCCTGCCGTCCGGCGGCGCCGACGCCTACGCCGAGCGCATCGCCGCATCGGCCCCCACGGTGTTCGACGTGGCCTACGCCCCCTGGCCGAGCCCCCTCGCGGAGGCGGTACGGCGTGCCGGGGGCACGGTCGTCGGCGGCTTCGAGATGCTCCTGCACCAGGCGGCCCGCCAGGTCGAGCTGATCACCGGCCGCCACGACGTCCCGGTCGAGGCGATGCGCGCCGCGGGCCTGAAGGAACTCGCCGCCCGCTCCTGAGCACCTGTCGAGCCTCTGTTTCAGGCCGGATTCACCCTGAACCGGCCACGCGGTCGTTTTCCTCGACCGCGCGGCCGGTCCGGGTGATTTCGCTCGCCGGCCGAGGCCAGGAGGCCGGGGACACCTCACCGGCGCCTACGGCTCCGCTCGCCGTGCCTCGGGTGCCCGAGGATCACCTTGACGGGGAAACACCGCGGTGACGGCGCACAGCGCGACCATGCCGACGACCGCGACGAGTCCGGAATCGAAATACCGGAGGAGCAAGGCCATGTAGGCGAACGAGGGCAGCGCAAGAAGGATCAGGAGGCGGCGGCCGGTCGCCGATCGGAGTGCGAGACCGGCGGTCACGGCGAAGACGGCGAGCCCCGCGAGGAAGGCGGGGGTGAAGCGGGCTAGTTCCTCCACCCAGATGAACGCGGTCAGCAGCCCGGCGAAGCCCAATGCCAACCTGGCAGGCCCCAGGGACTTCAGCCCACGTCGTGGCTCCCTCAGGAGAGTCAGGGAGACGGTGGCCACCAGGGGGACCAGCTTCTCCCAGGTGGTCAGATAGGTGGCCAGGGCGAGCGGTCCGGGGGCGGGGATGCTGTGTTCAAGCACCATCAAGTAGACGAACGTCTCCTCGACGGCGATCAGAGCCCAGGCGAGACCGGCCGCCGGCCAACGTCGTCCGGCGCCCATCAACAGGAGGCCGCCGATCGGCAGGAGGGCGGATGCGACGATGAAAGGCCATTCCGCGATGGGAAGGATGTCACCCGTGCGGTCGGTGACCAGGCCGGTGAGCCACCTCATGCCTTGGAGACCTTGCATCGTCAGGCCGATGAGGGCGGCGATCAGCAGAGCGCGTTGCCAGTGGGCGGTCCGGTTGGGGCCGAAGGCGCGCCCGAACCGGATGAGCAGGGCACCCCTGGCCAGGTCGGCGGTGTCGCGGACGCCGGGGTGGCGTTGGCCGGGGTGCGCCCCCGCGAGCAGTACCCCGATCATCTCCTCCTCGTGGCGGGCCCGATGTTCCTTGGGGTACCAGGCGAGCAGTCGCCGGTAGCGGCAGGCAAGTGCTTCGCCTGGAGGTCCCACCGCAACGGCGGGCACGTTGTGCCGTCCGTCGCTCACGCTCGCCTTCCGGTGGTGCCGGGGCCGGTGTCGCCGACCTCACCGGTTTGGTCGCCTCGGGCACGGCGGAATCTGGAGGCGGTGACCGCCAGCGCGATCAGGCCCACGATCGTGAGGAGGTCGATCGGGGGGTTGAAGTCCCCGAAGAAGGCGAAGTACATGAGGGATACAAGGGCGGGGGAGAGGAAGAGGAGGGCGCGGCGGCCGGTCGCCGATCGCAGGGCGAGGCCTGCTGCCAACGCGGTGGCGAAGAGCTGGGGGTTCAGCTCGTCGTACAGGACACCGACAGGTATGTGGCCGAAGAACACCACCCAGGTGCCGTACGCGATCAGGCCCCCGAGCACCGGAGTGATCCGGCTCCACCGTAGGGACTTCAGCGAGTGCCATGGCTCTTTGGCGAGGGTGAGCGAGATCGCGGTGGCCGCGGAGAGCACGGTCGGCCACTGGAGCAGCGGGTCGTTTGGCCCGATCATCTCGGGCGCGGGTATGAGGTAGGTGCCCATCACGGTGAACGTGACGGCTTGTTCGGCGGCGAGCAGAGTCCAGGCGAGCCCGGCGACGAGCCACCGCCGGTTGGTACGCATCG
Organism: Rhizohabitans arisaemae; assembly: GCF_025996515.1. GTDB lineage: Bacteria > Actinomycetota > Actinomycetes > Streptosporangiales > Streptosporangiaceae > Rhizohabitans > Rhizohabitans arisaemae. Next base: position 36,314 of record NZ_BLRH01000009.1, on the reverse strand, counting down.
CCCCGATGACGATCAACGGGAAGAGGGCAAGCGCTGAAGTAAAGGTCCACATCAAGGCGGGATCAGAGTCCTCGACCCGCGAAACGATCGCCCATTGTGCCATGGCACCCAGGCCCACGGTGGCTTGAAGCACGAGACCGATCACGCCGGCGATCAGCGACGCGCGTTGCCAGTCGGCGGCCCGGGTGGGGCCGAAGGCGCGTTGGAGCCGGATATGGAGGGCGCCCTTCGCCAGGTCGGCGGTGTCTCCGAGCCCTGGGTGGCGTTGACCGGGATGCGCCCCCGCGAGCAGCACCCCGATCATCTCCTCCTCGTGGCGGGCCCGATGGTCCCTGGGGTACCAGGCAAGGAGTTTGCGGTAGCGCCGGGTGAGCGCGGCCTCGTCCTGTTCCCAGGGGTCGGGGGAGGCGGGCAGCGGGAGGAGTCCTTCGTTCACGCTGTGCCTCCCGCGTAACCGGTGCGGAGCCGGGCGACGGCTTCCGCGGCGTTGCGGCGGAGCCGTTCGGCTTCGGTGGCGAGCCGGGTGGCTCCCTCGCCGGTGAGCCGGTAGTAGCGGCGGACCCGGCCGTCGACGATCTCCTCCCGGTCCTCGGCGATGAGCCCTTCGGTCTGCAACCGGTCGAGGGCGGCGTAGAGGGTGCCCGCGCGCAGTTTCACCCGGCCCGCGGAGATGCCGGTGACCTCGGTGATGATGGCGTAGCCGTGCTGGGGCCCGGAGGCCAAGGCGGTGAGTATGAGGAACGTGGGTTCCTGCATGGACCTCTCTGTCATGCCATCCACTATATACAGATGACATGACTATGCGAGGTGAAATCAGCCCGCCGGGATGAACGGGTTGAGGAGGCGGACGCCCGTCCGGGTGTAGTCCTTGGTGTTCCGGGTGACGAGAATCCAGTCGTTCACCCTGGCGGTGGCGGCGATCAGCCCGTCCACCACCGGCAACGACTCGGGGACGTTCATCCGCCCCCACTCCTGTACGACCTCGCCGGTGATCGGGGCGATGCGGTCGCCGAACTCTTCGCGCATTCTCGCGGCGTTCGGTCGGGCGCCGTCGCGGTCGTACGCGGCGATGCTCTCCAAGGCGTGGCAGGAGCGAGATCGGCGGCGGAGGGCCGACGGCTGTACGCGGTCAAGGCGTCGGGGGGTGAAGGGCTCGCCTGGGGGCTGTGATGAAGGGGCTGCGTGGCGGGTGCGCCTCGGTTATCGTCGGGCGATGAACCAGCCCTCATCTGGCACATGATCTGGCCGGCGCCACAGGATCTGAGGGCATAGACGCCCGTTCTGCCCTGATCGTATCGAACCGTGTCCTGCCTTTGCCGCATACATCAGGAGGAGGCGAGAGTGACGACCCAGCCCACCCCGCTGACGATCGTCGATGCCCTCAGGCTGCGTACTCAGGAGCACGAACGCCGGGAGTTGCGTCGCTGTGACGCGGCCGGGTTCCGAGGGCTGGACGACCGGGAGTTCAGCCGTCTGCTGGCCAGGGCGTGCGCGGATGATCTGTTGCCTGAGGCGTTCGCCGCCGAAGTCACCCGGCGGGCCGGGGCGGGCCGGTTGCGGACGCGTGATCTGCGGGCCCTGCTGCTCGACAGCGCGATCGAGCCCCAGCGCGTGTGGCCGATACGGAAGGCCGCCTGGGTGGCGCTGGCCTTGACCCCTGAGCGTGCCACGGCGGTTCTCACCTTGCAGATCCAGGCGGTGAAGGCGGTGCTTTTGGTGCGTGCTCTGCCGAGCGAGGCCGGGACGGGCTGGTTCGGGGTGCAGGCCGGGTGGCGGACACCCGGCGGGTTCGTTCACGGCCTCGCCGCCTACGCCGACCAGCGCAAAGCCGCTCAGCATCGCGCCGCGCTGAGCCTGCTCGGGCACCTCTGTGCGGTCCAGCCGGTGGCGCAGGAGGCCGGCGACGGCGCGCACTGGGCGCCCGTCGGCGCCGGCGGCGCATTCGCGCCGGTGGCGGTCGAGCCGCCGACCGACGGCTTCCTCGCCGAGCTTCAGCGGGTATGCGCGCAAGCCGTCGTGGCGCCGGCTGTGGTTGCCGAGATCATCGCCCGCGTCCGCGCGGGCGCGCTGGACCCGCAGGCCCTGCACCTGGTGCTCTTCCAGGCGGCGGCGCCGCAGTGGGAGTCAGCCCGCCAGGCCATCATTGACACGATCGCCGCCAAAGGTGGGCCCGCGGCCACGATCCTCAACCTCCACGCCAACGCCATCGGTCGGCCCGCGCCGGTCTACGAGGACATCACCGTTCCGGGAGCCACCCCGGAGACGACGCGGTTCCAGACGCGGGTGAGCTACGATCCCGGCACCGGTGCCGGGATCCTGCTGGTGAGCGGCGGGCCGAAGCGGTCGAGGAAGCAGGCCCGACGCGCGGCCACGGCCGCCCTGCTGGCCGAGGTGGCCGGACTGCCGCTCGCGCTGTACTCGGGCACGCCGAAGGCGGCGACGCCGGTGGGCAGGGTGGCGCCCGATCACCCGGTCAGCGCGCTGAACGATCTCGTCCACGTCGAACTGGTCACCGGTTTGGCGTTCGACGTCTCGACCGGGATCAGCGGCGCCCAGCCGCTGTTCACCTGCCGGGCCGTGTGCCGTTCGAATGGCCGCGATATTCAGGCGGCGGGGGAGGGACTGAGCAAGAGTGCGGCGCGTGAGCAGGCCGCCCGCGCGCTGCTGGCTTTGGTCGTCGCCGATGACGAAGCCCCGCCGGAGACGCCGGTGCGGGCGGTGTCGGCGGTCAAGCCGGTGCCTGCGGGCAAGGACCCCCTCAGGCGGTTGAACTGGCTGCGCCAGACCGGCGTCATCGCCGAGGTCGACCCGCGGTATGCGACCTCGGGCCTGCCGCACCGGCAGGTGTTCACGTGCACCCTGTCATGCCTCCACCAGGGCCAGACCGTCACCGCCCTCGGGCGCGCGGCGAGCAAACGCGCCTCCTACCAGGAGGCCGCGCGGGCGCTGATCGCCAGCCTCGTGCTGATCCCCGCCCTCCCCACCCCGACCTCGGAGCCGGACGTGGCCCCGACGGCTTCAGAGCCGCAGGCGGTTCCGGCGACGGCGGAGCCTCAGCTTGTACCGTCCCCGCGCTCGGCCACCACCCAGGCGCTCACTGTGTCGCCCGCCCAGACGATGGCGGTCGTGCGGCTGGTGGAGGATGTTCTGCGGGCGGGGGCCGCGATGAGCGCGGATCTGAGCCCCGACCTGAGCCCCGACCTGAGCCCCGCGCGGCTGCTGATCTACCACCTGGACGGCAGCCCGCTGCCGGGCCTCGACCCGGCCGCGACGGTGCGGGCGGTGAACGTCGAGCTGGTGCTGCCCGGGATGGGCGTCGGCGTGCGCGTCCGCATGATGACCGCCTGGACGATGCCGCTCAGGCTGCTGGCAGGGATCCTGGCCCGGCTGCCCGAGACTGGACTGCACCCCAGTGCCGCCACCTGGCGTGCCGTCATCTGCCTGGGATTGGACGCCATCGCCGGCCAGCGCGTCTACCCGGGCACCGACCCGGGCGGGCGCGACGCCTGGCAGCTCGGACCGCTCACCCCCGGCCAGCGCGCGACCGCCGCCGGCTTGGCTGCGGCGATGCCGCCGTACGCGCACTGTGTCCCGGCCGCCCGCACCCCCTACCGGCTGTGGGCGCCCCGCATCGTCGTACGGCACGTCCTGGACGCTCTGGCCGACGCGGTCGTGCGCGGCCCGGGCACTGCGTACGCTCTCGGCGCCGCCCCTTACACTGCCCCCTCCCGGCGCCCGCACACCGCGGACCTTCTCTCCTGGACCGACCGCGTCACCACGATCCTCGACCCGCTTCCGCCGCCCGGCCTGGTCGTGACGATCAAACCGCCGCCCGCCAACAGCCCGCACGACACCGAGCTGCTGTGGGCGGTGCTACGGGTCAGAACCACCACGCCCGGCGGCCAGGCCCGGCTCGTCGACGCCGCCGAGTACCTGCCCTGGCACGGTGCCGACCCCGGCGAGCTGGAACGTGTCCGCCGGGCGCTGCGCGCCGCCGCCCGGCTGTGGCCGCCGCTGGCGCGCCTGCTGGAACAGGACCGCCCGGCCCGCTGCACCGTGCATGCCGCCGAAGCCGCGCTCCTGCTCGGCGAGAGAGGCCAGGACCTGGCTCGTGTCGGCATCGAGATCGCCTGGCCCGGCCAGTGGGCCCGCGCCCTGGGTGTGCGCGCCCTGATCGGCGCCCGCTCCACCCGCAGCAATCGCGAAGCCGCGTTCGGCCTGGACAACGTCCTGGACTTCCGCTGGCAGCTCACCGTCGACGGCGACAGCCTGACCGAGGACGAGATGGACATCCTGGCCGCCGACGGCCGCGCCCTGGTGCACCTGCGCGGCCAGTGGCTGCTGGTCACCGAGCAGACCGCCCGCCGCGCCGCCCACCGCGACCTCGGCACGCTGCCCGCGGCCGAGGCCCTGGCCGCGGCGCTCACCGGCAGCCTCGCCATCGACGGCGACCTGGTGGCATGCGAGCCGCTCGACGCGCTCGCCGACCTGGTGGAGTTCCTGCGCGTCGGCACCCACCAGCCCGTCCCCGCGCCCGCCGCGCTGACGGCCACCTTGCGCGACTACCAGCAGCGAGGACTGGCCTGGCTGGCCAACCTCACCCGTCTCGGCTTCGGCGCCTGCCTGGGCGACGACATGGGCCTCGGCAAGAGCATCACCGCCATCGCCCTGCACCTGCACCGCCGCGAGCAGGCCGAACGCGCCGCGCCGACGCTGATCGTCTGCCCGGCGTCCCTGCTCGTCACCTGGGAACGCGAGTTCGCCGCCTTCGCCCCGGCCGTCCGCGTCCGCCGCTACCACGGTCACGGCCGCACCCTGGCGGACCTGTCTGCGGACGAGGTGGTCATCACCACCTACGGCACCCTGCAACGCGACGCCGACCTGTTGGCCGCACAGCCGTTCGGCCTCCTGATCGCCGACGAAGCCCAGCAGGTGAAGAACCACCTGTCGCGGACCGCCCTGCACCTGCGTTCGCTGAACGGCAAGGTGAGGATCGCGCTGACCGGCACCCCCGTCTCCAACAGCGTGATGGAGGCCTGGTCGATCCTGGACTGGGCCAACCCCGGCCTGTTCGGCAGCCCTCGCACCTTCGCCGACCGCTACGCCCGCCCCATCGAGCTCGACCCCGGCGGCGAGCACGCCCGCCGCCTGGCCCGGGTACTGGCCCCCTTCCTGCTGCGCCGCCGCAAGAGTGACCCGCACATCCTCACCGAACTCCCCTCCAAGATCACCAACCGGCGTTGCGTGCCCCTCACCCGCGAACAGGTCGGCCTTTACGAGGTGGTGGCGCGCGAGAGCATGGAGCAGATCCACGCCGCCCACGTGGGCGAGCGCGCCATCTTGGTCCTCACCCTGCTCACGCACCTGCGCCAGATCTGCAACACCCCCGCCCACTACCTGCGCGAAACCCCAGCCCCCGACCGCTATGACCCCGCCGCCGAGCGGCGCCGTTCGGGCAAGCTGGCCGCGCTCGACGACCTCCTCGCCGACGTCGTGGCTGCGGGGGAACAGGCTCTGGTGTTCACCGGCTATGCCGCCATGGGCCGTCTGCTGGAAACCCATCTGCGCGTCCAGGGCATCGAGCCGCTGTTCCTGCACGGCAAGATCCCGCCCGGGCAGGCTCGCCAGGGCCTCGTTGATGCCTTTCAGACCGGCTACAACCCGGTCATGATCCTCACCCTGGGCGCGGGCGGCACCGGCCTCACCTTGACCGAAGCCGCCCACGTGATCATGTTCGACCGGCCGTGGAACCCGGCCGTGGAGACCCAGGCCATCGACCGCGCCCACCGCATCGGCCAGAGCCGCGCTCTGGAGGTGCACCTGCTGCAGACCGAGCTGACGATCGAGGATCGCATCGACGCCCTCCTGGCCCGCAAACGCGCCCTGGCCGACGCCGTCCTGACCGGCAGGGAGACCGCGCTGGCCGACCTGACCGACAGCGAGCTCGTCGAGCTCATCGCCTTGGGAGCACGCTCGTGACCGGCATCACCTCACCGTGGGCGCTGGTCTGGGCGGTAGCGCACAAGCAGGCCACCCGCAGCGACGTCATCCTCCAGCAGGGTCACACGATCCACGCGGGGGGCGGCGTCCCCGCCGCCCTGAGCACCGAACCCGGCCAGGTCAGCGCCGAAGTCACCCCTCGCCACGCCGAGCCCGTGCGCGCCGTCATCCGCATCGCCCTGCTCAGCCCGGACGAGCAGCAGATCATCGCCGCCGCCCTGGCCGCCGGCCCTCACAAGCCAGCCCTGTTGAAAGGACAGCGACCCGCCGCGCTCACCGACCCCGCCCACACTGGCGACATCCCCATCGCACCCCGCGCCGAGCACCTGTCGTTCGCCTGCGACTGCGGGCAGGCGCCCTGCCGGCACACCGCAGCCCTCGGCCACGCCCTCACCCAGCGCCTGCAAGCCAACCCCTCCCTGATGACGACCCTGCGCGGCCTGCCCCACCGGCACCTGACCGGCCTACTGCAAGCACCGGCCCCCGCCGCCCCGGCGACGCCCGCACAACATGACAAACCGTGCACCCCGACGCGTCCTCCACGCCCGGCAGGCCCCCATGTCGCCGCACACCAGGCGTACCGCGGCTACGACCCCAGTGTCCCGCCCCAGCCCGTACCCGCGCGCGAAACCGCCGTCGACAGCAGCGATGGCGCGCGGTCTGCGCAGTTCGCGGACGCCGAGCTGCCCGAGCCGCCAGCGCCCGCCCCGCCCCTGCGGCTGCTGAGCCACCTCACGGCCGAAGCCGCCCGCCAAGCCCAGCAGGTCCTGGACGACGGCGCCCTGTTCGAGACCGACCCGGTCGCCGACGCCGTCCGCCTCATCGCGTCCCTACCGGCCGCAGAACGCGCCGAGATCGTGGCCTACCGGCTCGACATGGAGCTGCACACATTACGCAGCCTCGTAGCCGCCTACGATCTGGCCGGCACACCCGGTATCCACGCCGCCCGCCACCTCTACCCGGACGACCCTCAAGTCCTTCAGCAGGCTGCCGCCGCCATCGCCCCACTCCGCCCAGACCCGGCCGTGCCGCTGAGCATTGCCGACAACCACGTCACCGACCCGGCCGCCGGCATCGAGATCCGTCACGGGCAAGACAGCCGGTGGTATCCCTTCGCCACCGCAGGCCACGACTGGCAACTCGTCGCCTCGGCGAGCGACGACCCGCACAGCGCCTACCAGAGTGCGCTCACCGCCCTCCGCACCCGCCCGCGGTAGGGCGCTCTGCCCTCACCCCGCAACGGCCGCCGCGGCGAAAGGGCCGGGGAGGCGAGTTCGAGCGCGGGAATCGAATCGGCTTCAGCGGAGGCCGGTTGGCGCTGCCGAGCTCTCCTGCTCAGCCCGAGCTCCGCCTGGTGGTCCACGGCTGCCCGCTTTCTCGATACTCCTCGACAGGGATCGGGTGGACCCCTGGACGCATCCGGGAGGTGTACAGCCGTCCGTAGAGCCGGTCGACCTCGTGCGCGACGAGTCTCGCTTGGCCGTCCACGAAGCATGTGATCATCTGCTGCCCGTTCGGCATGGTGTGCTCGACCTCCAGGCCCCGCACGTCGAAGAAGCTCAGGCAGCCCTCGTACTGCTCGTCGGAGTCCGCGGCCTCGGCGACTACTCGTGGGTTGAGCAGCAGGATCGGTTCGGCGTCGGGGTCGGGGTCGGGGGGATCATGATCGCCGTGGCATGGCCGATGCCGATCTGCGGTGCGGCCAAGCCCATGCCCTTGCCGCTCTCCTGACTACGCCTTCGCACGCGGGATGAGTTCGTGATGTCGAGGATCGCGTTCCACGGTTCGCCCGGGGCGGGAGAGAGCGATCGTCGCGGCCCGGGCATGCCGGTGGCCCGCGCCTGCTCAGGCGGGGTCGATGGGGTAGCGGTAGGCGAGGTCCCATTGGTAGGTCGGCAGGATGTAGCGGGTCACCTTGACGGCCCGCTCGTCTGCTGTCCAGCCGATCTGGATGACGTCGTAGACCCGCTGCTCTACGGTCATTCCCAGGAACGCCGCCTCTTCCCGGGTCGGGGGCCGGACGCGCAGCTGTTCTTCGAGTTCAACCTGGGCGTGGCCGAGTTCGGCCAAGCGGCTGCTGATGCCGCCGATGCCGGGGTCGCGTTCGGCGATCGGGGTGCCGTCTGCGATGGCGCGCGGGATGTAGCTGATGGCGATCTGGATCGGGACGTCCTGGGCGCGCATCCGGCGGTGCCTGACGATGACACTATCGCTGTCGGGGTCGACGCCGAGGATGGCGGCGATGTGCTTGGGCGGCCTGCCGGGGCCGATGGTGTTGACGGAGTCGAGCTCGTAGGCCAGGTCGACGAGCTCGGCGGCGAGGGCGCCGCGGACTCCTCCGCGTTCACGGTGGGCGCGGCTGTGCCGGGTGGCGGCGTTGCGCAGGATGGGCGGCAGTGGGTGGACGCGGGTGCCGACACCCATTTCCACGTGCAGCAGTCCCTCGTTCTTGAGGATCTTGAGGGCCTTGTTCACTGTGGCGCGGTGGACGCCGAGGTCGGTGGCGAGCCGGTCCTCGGTAGGCAGCAGCGTGCCGCGCGGGTAGAGGCCGTCGGCGATCGCGGCGCGGATGACGTCGGCGACCTCGTGGTAGCTGCTGGGGCTCATGGGCACACCCTAACGCGAATAAGTACTACATACTCCATTGACCTCGCCCCGGAGGTCGGTTATGCAGTATGTAGTACAAAGTGCGTCTCGGATTTTGCAGCAGATGCCCGCACCGTGGCCCGACCGGCCGCCACCATCAGTACCTCACCGTCCTGACCGCCGGCCGAGCCGAAGCAGCCAGGACATCCACGATCACGCCCCCTTCCGGGGCGCAAGGGGAAGGAACCCAGGTGGCCGAACCCACCAGCAGCACCCGCGACCAGGAACTGCGCGACCAGATGACCGACGCGCTCGTCGACAGCGGCATGATCGCCTCCAAAGAGGTGGAGGAGGCCTTCCGCCGGGTGCCGCGGCACCTGTTCGCGCCCGAGGTGTCGATCGAGAAGGCTTATGACGGGGGCCGTGCGCTGATCACCAAGCGCGACGAGCACGGCGTCTCGATCAGCTCGATCAGCGCGCCGAGCATCCAGGCCACGATGCTGGAGCAGTCCCGGCTCGGCCGCGGGATGCGCGCCCTGGAGATCGGCTCCGGCGGCTACCACGCGGCGCTGATGGCCGAGATCGTCGGTCCCGACGGCACCATCACGACGATCGACATCGACCCCGACATCATCGACCGCGCGCACGTCGGCCTCGAACGCGCCGGCTACACCGCGACGGTCAAGCTCGCCGACGGCGAACTCGGCGACCCGACGGGCGCGCCGTACGACCGGATCATCGTCACTGTCGGCGCCTGGGACATCCCGCCCGCCTGGACCGACCAGCTCACCGACGACGGCATCCTCACCGTCCCGCTGCGGATGAACGGCCTGACCCGCTCCATCGCCTTCCGCAAGCAGGGCGACGTACTGGTCGCCGACTCCGCTGAAATCTGCGGCTTCGTCGCCATGCAGGGCATCGGCGAGCACAACGAGCAGCTCATCCTCCTACGCGGCAGGGAGGTCGGCCTGCGCTTCGACGAGGGCGAGCCGGCAGACCCCTACCTGCTGACCGGCGCCCTGGACGGCCCCCGCGCAGAGGCGTGGAGTGGCGTCACCGTCGGCCGCAGCGAATCTTTCGCGGGCTTGCAGCTCTGGCTGGCCTCGACCCTTGCGGGGTTCGCCACGATGTCGGTGGACCCCGAGCTCGACACGGGCGCGGTCGCGCCGAACAACCGGATCGCCTCGCCCGCCATCGTCGCCGGTGACAGCTTCGCCCACCTCGCCGTCCGCCCCGCTGGCGACGCCGGCGTCGAGTTCGGGGCACACGGGTACGGTCCGGCCGGGCCCCCACTGGCCGAGCGGCTGGCCGGAAGCGTCGCCCGGTGGGACACCGAGCAGCGGCACGGCCCCGGCCCGGCCATCACCGCCTACCCCGCCGACACCCCCGTCGAGCAGATGCCCGGCGGTTTCGTCCTCACCAAGCGGCACCGCCGCCTCTTGATCTCCTGGCCGCAGTCCTGAGCTCCCGCCCAGGCTGACCGCCAGGTGGATGGCACCACCCGACCCAGAGAAGGAGTCATCATGGCCCCCACCGCCGACGCCACGCTCGCCGCCGCCATGCCCGCCTCGGCCGATGAGTTCACGCTCGACGTCCGCGCTGTCTGGGCCGACCAGCCGGTCGCCGCGCTGCAGCGCTCCACCAGCGACAACTGCGGCAGCACCTGCAGCGGCACCGCCTGCAATACCTCCATGTCGGACGTCTCCTAACGAGAAGCCGGAACCGGCGCGCGCCTCATTTTCCCGAGGGGCGCGCCGGTGCGGCGCCACGACCCGGGAACCGGCTGGAGGCAGACGATGACGCTGTACCGGCACGACGGCACCACCCTGTTCCGCGCCACCACCCGCGACGGTCTCGACCTGCCGCGACTACCTGACCTGCACGGCGACGCCCACGCGTGCCGGGCCTGGCTTGATGAGGTGTGGACGACGGCGGGGGTCCGCCGTCTCGTCGAGCACGCCAACCCCGGCCTCGCCGCCGAGATCGGCAAGACCCTGAGCGAGGACAGGCCCTTCGCACCGCGTCGCCTGACTGCCGCTCTGGCCTGCTACCTGCTGCGCTGGCACAGCCGGGTAACCCCGTTCGGCCTGTTCGCCGGCGCGGCGTGGGCTGAGACCGGCACGGAGATCTCAGTCAGGTTCGGGCCGCACCATCGCGCTACCGCCTGCGCTGACGCCCTCTGGCTCGCCGCGGTGACCACGCGGTTAGAGGCATGTCCCGACCTGCTCGACCGGCTCACCGTCGTCGCGGCCACCACCACCGAGCGAGGCGGCCGGCTGGTCGCGGACGGACGGCCGCCGACGAGCTCGCGGACCGTCCTGGCCGCCGAGCAGGTCACCGCCCGGATAACCGGCCCCGTGCGCTTCGTCCTGGACCACTCCCGCCGCCCCATCCCCTTCTCTGACCTGACGGAGCTGCTGGCCGGCCGCTATCCCGCCACCGGCCGCGAGCAGATCGCCGCGCTGGTGGCCGGGCTCGTCACCAACGGCTTCCTGCAGACCCGTCTCACCGCGCCACAGACCGCCGCCGACGCCCTCGCGCACGTCAACCGGGAACTCGCCCGCGTCCGCGCTGACGAGGTTCCCGAGATCGGGCCGCTGGTCAAAGAGCTGCGCGCCGCACAAGACGACCTCGCCCGGTACAACCGGTACGCCCTGTGCCATCACCCTCAGACCGCCCACCTGCTCCGCCTGCACGCCGGCGACCGGATGCTCGGCCTCTGCGGCACGGCCCCGCAGCCGCTGGCCGTCACCGTCCAACTCGACGCCGACGTCACAGTTCCGGCGGCCGTGATCGGCGAGGCGCAGAACGCTGCCGACGCGCTGCTCAGGCTGACCCCATACCCCTACGGTCACCCTCGCTGGAAGGGCTACCACCTGGCGTTCCGCCGCCGATACGGGCCCGGCGCGATCGTGCCGCTGGCCGACCTGGTCGCCGACAGCGGGCTCGGCCTACCCGCCGACTACCGCGGCTCCGCCCACCACCATCCACCGCAGCCGGTCACCGGCCGCGACCACCGGCTGCTCGCCCTCGTGCAGGAAGCTGGCCTCGACGGCGCCGCCGAGATCGAGCTCGACCAGGCGCTGCTGGGCCAGCTCTCGGTCGGTGACCCCGGTGACATGCTGGTGCCGCCTCGAATCGAGTTGGCGTTCCGCCTGCATGCCGCCACGCCCGCCGACGTGAGGGCGGGCCGCTTCCGCCTGGCCGTCACCGGTGTGCCTCGCCCGGCCAGTAGCATGATGGGCCGCTTCGCCGCCCTGGGCGGCGAACGCGATCGGGCCGCGCTCACCGCCTCCTACGCCGCCACCAGCCATCCCGGCGCGGCCGCCGCCCAGCTCTCCTTCCCCGCGCGGCGCTGGCACAGCAGCAACGTCACCCGCGTCCCGCGCCTGCTGGAATCAGCGATCGCGGTGAACGAGCCCATCGACGGAGGCTGCGCGACGATCGCACTCGACGACCTGGCGGTGACCTCCGACACCCGCCAGATGTACCTCCTGCGCCGCTCGACCGGAACGCTGATCGAGCCCCGAGTGCTCCACCCGCTGGAGGCCGGCACACTCACCCCGCCGCTGGCCCGCTTCCTGGCCGAACTCCCGATCGCCCGCTGCGCGGTCTACCAGGCTTTCGACTGGGGCGCCGCCGCCCGGCTGCCGTACCTGCCGCGCCTGCGGTACGGCAGGACGGTCCTGTCGCCCGCACGCTGGCTCCTGGCCGCCGCCGACCTGCCCGGCATGTCCGCGCCGCACCGGGAATGGGAAAGCGCCTTCACCGCCTGGCGGGAGCGGGCGCGCGTCCCGGCCCATGTGGAGCTGTGCCAGCACGAGCAGCGCCTGCCTCTCGATCTTGGCCAGGAAGGGCACCGTGGTCTGCTGCGCGAACGGCTGCACCGGGTGAACCGGATCGAGTTGCGCGAAGGCAGCACCCCGGGCGAGCTCGGTGCTGTCGGCCGCCCCCACGACTTCGTCCTCGGCTTGCACGCCACCCGCCCCACCCCGATCCCGCCCCCGGCGCTCCAGCACGCTCCCGCCCGAGCCACCGGCCCCGACATCGGCCATCTGCCCGGTTCGCCTCACTGGCTGCACGCCCGAGTCCTGGCCCATCCTCACCGGCACGACGAGATCGTCGCCGGGTATCTGGCCTCCTTCTGCCCCGCCGTCGACGGACGGCTGTGGTGGTGGCAGCGCTTCCGGGACCTGGCCCACCCCGACCGGGGCGGCCACCTCAGCCTGTACCTGGAGCTGGACGGCAGTCCCGGAGCCTACGGCGCCGCTGCCGCACGGGTCGCCTCTTGGGCCGCGGACCTGCGGCAAGCCCGGCTCGCCGCGGACGTCGAGCTGGCCTCCTACCAGCCGCAGGAGGGCCGCTTCGGCGACGGGCCCGCGATGCGGGCCGCGCATCAGGTGTTCGCCGCCGACGCCGCCGCGGCCGCCGCCCAGATCCAGACGGCGACCCGTGCAGGCATTGCGGGGGAGGTGCTCGCGGCGGCGAGCATGCTCGACCTGGCCCTCGGCTTCTCGGCCACCCCCGGCCAGGGGCTGCGCCGGCTCGTAGACCTCCTGCCGGGACGACGCCGCCCGGAGACGCGGCAGGCCGAAGACGCGCTCCGCGCCGACGCGGTCCGGCTGGCCAACCCGCACACCGGCTGGAGCGACCTGGCCCGCCTGCCCGGCGGCGCGGACGTGCTCGCTGCCTGGGCCCGGCGCTGCCCGGTGCTGGCCGCTTACCACCGGCTCCACCCGTCCGGGCACACCGATGAGCTCCTTCGCGTCCTGCTGCGCGCCCACCACCACCGCGCCCTGGGCGTCGACCCCGGCCGCGAGCACGTGGTGCTGCGGCTGGTCCGCGCGGCCGCGCTCCGCCAGAGCGCGCTGGCCGAGCGGGCACGCCCATGACCGGCTCTCCGGCTGCCACCCGGTCGGCGGCCTCGGCGTTGCGCCTCCTCGACGGCATCGACCCGCAGCATTGCACCAGCCCCGGACAGTCCCTCGCCGACGGCGCGGCCGGGATCGCCCTGGCACACATCGAAGCTGCCCTCGCCGGGCACCGGCCATGGGACGCCGCCCACCGGTGGGTCCGGCTCGCCGCCGCCGACCCGGTCCGGGCGGACGCGGGCATCGCGCTCATGTACGGTGCGCCCGCCCTCGCCTTCGTCCTGCACGCCGCCCGCGCCGACGGCCTCGACCGCTACGCCAGCGCACGAACCCAGATGGACGACCTGGTCGACGCCCTCACCCGCCACCGCCTCCAACTGGCCCACGACCGCCTCGATCAGGGACGGCCGGGCACCTTCGGCGAGTACGACCTGCTGTCCGGCCTGACCGGCATCGGCGCCCATCTCCTGCACCACCGGCCCGGCAGCGAACACCTGCCCGGCGTGCTCGCCTACCTGGTACGGCTGGTCACTGAGGAGATCCTTCTCGACGGCGAACGGCTGCCGGGTTGGTGGGTCGCCCACGACCCGTGCCGCGAGCCCATGCCGGGCCCGCGAGCCGGGCACGCCAACCTCGGGATTGCCCACGGCATCACCGGCCCCCTGGCCCTCCTGGCCGCCGCCGCACGCCGCGGCGTCACCGTCCCGGGCCACCGCGAGGCGATCACCGCCATTCTGCGCCGACTCGACACCTGGAAACAGCCCGGCCGCACCGGATCGTGGTGGCCCTACTACTTGACCTTCGACGAACTGCTTACTGGCCACTCCCACCAGCGGCGCCCGGCCCGGCCGAGCTGGTGCTACGGCACCCCCGGCATCGCCCGCGCCCAGCAGGCAGCCGCCATCGCCACGGGCGACACCCGCCGCCAGATGGACGCCGAACACACCCTGGCCGCGTGCCTGGCCGACCCCGCCCAGACACGGATGATTACCGACGCCGGGCTATGCCACGGCTGGGCCGGGATCGTTCAGACCACCGGGCGCGCCGCCCGCGACGCTGCCATACCCCAGCTCGCCGGCCTGCTCACCGCCCGCCTCTCCGGTGCGCTCACCTGCCTGCACCGCATTGGCGCGGCGGGTGGCCCCGGGCTGCTGGAAGGCGCGGCCGGGACCGCGCTCACCCTCCTGTCCACCCGGGGCGGGGAAGAAGAGCAGCCGATCCGGTCGGGATGGGACGCCCTCATGCTCATCAACTGACGGAGGTAGGCATGACCAGCACGCTCAGTACCCCGGCTCACCGGCCGGGCCAGCAGCCGGAGCGGTTCGCCGACGCGGTTCTCGCCGTCCTGGCCGATCCCGTCAGCGCCGTCCCGGCCGATCTCGACGAAACCGAACTCAGCGACGCGATCGCGCTTTTCACCGCCGCCGGCCGTGCCGCCTTGCTCACGCACCGCCCGGACTGGCTGCACATCCGGCTGCGCATCACCGTGTGGGAGGACGCCGAGCGGATCGCCGCAGCGATGATCGGCCCGCTGCTCACCCGCGCCCAGCAAGCCGGGCGGATCGGCGACTGGTGGTTCCTGCGCAAGGCCCCCGACTGGCGGCTGCGCATCCGCCCCGGCCACGACCCCGCCGAAGCCCGATTCGTCGTGGACGTCCTGGCCGGCGGCCTGCTCGCCGCCGGCCACATCACCGGCCACCAGCCCGGCGTCTACGAACCCGAGACCTTCGCCTTCGGCGGCCCGGCCGGGATCGACATCGCCCACGCGCTGTTCGCCGCCGACAGCAGCGCCCTGCTCACCTACCTCGCCGACCCTGCGGACACGACCGCGATCGGCCGCCGCGAACTCTCCCTCATCCTGTGCTCGGCGTTGTTTCGCGCAGCGGGCCAAGACTGGTACGAGCAGGGCGACATCTGGCACCGCATTACGCTCTTGCGCCCGCTGCCCGGCGACGTCGACCCCGGGCAGACCCTGCCCATGCACGCCGACGTGCGCCGCCTGATGACGCTCGACCCCCGAGCGGACGGGCCGCTCGGCTTCGCAGCCGCGTGGGCGGACGCGCTGGCCCGGCAGGGAGCCCGCCTCGCCGAAGCGCACCGTGATGGGCGGCTGGAGCGCGGAATCCGCTCCGTCCTCGCCCACCACGTAATCTTCTCGTGGAACCGGATCGGCCTGCCCGACCGCACCCAGGCCATCCTCGCCCGCGCCGCCCGCGACACGATCATGGACGGCCCGTGAATGGCCACGCCGTACCCGGCCTCATCGCCGAGCGGATGCGAGCAGCACACGCACACGGCCGCCGCGCCCTCCACGCCGCTCTCGAACCGGACGCCGTGCCGGCGTGGGGATGGAGAGGCCGGACGCTCGGCCTGCCGGTCACCACTGCGGCGGGCGCCTCCTGGCTGCGCCTCGCCTGCCACCCTCTCGACCAGGCCGACCTGACGTTCTTCAACGGCAACCTCGACGCCGAGACCGCCATCCCGCCTTCCGTGCCCCGGCTGCGGCTCCTCGGCTGGCACGACTGGGCCGAAGCGCCCTTCCGCTACCGGGCCGAACTCTACGAGCGAGCAGCCAGCAGACCGATCGCCGACAATCCCGTGCTGCGCGACGCGCTCGACGTACCGTCTTCCTGGTGGAACGATGTTCGGGCAGCCCTCGCCGCAGTCGAACAGGTCCCGACCAGGCGATTCACCGTCCACCAGCACTGGCTCGGCTACATCATGCCCCGACACCTCGGCGCCGGAGTCGATACCCGGGTGTCGGCCTGGTCCACGGCGCACGGTGACTTCCACTTCGCCAATGTGTGCGGTCCGCAACTGCTCATCCTGGACTGGGAGGGGTGGGGGCTCGCGCCCGTCGGCTACGACGCAGCCGTCCTCCACACCAACAGCCTTCTCCAGCCATCCGCGGCAGCGTCCATCCGCCGTTCACTCCCGGTGCTGGACACGCCAGAAGGCCGCTTCGCCGAGCTGGTGGCCGTCAGCGAGCTCCTGCACAACAACGGCGGCCACGACGTGGGGAACGAGTTCGTTGGGGCAGTTCACGCGCGAGCGAAACAGCTATACACAGCGACACCGTGTCAGCGCCCGCCTGCCTGGCCATCGCGGCGACCTCGGCCACCGCCCGAAGGCGGGCTCCGGCAAGATCTCCGGTCCTCCTCACCATGACATCCTTCGGGCCGATCGCCCACCCCTGCTCGGGGAGGAACACGCAACGGGGATCAGCGTGGGAACAGCGGCAGACGAGCGATTGGGCGGAGAGCCGCAAGTCGGAGGTGCCCTGGATCATCAGGCTGATCAGGTCGGCAACCAGAAAGGCGCGTTGCCAGTGGGTGGTTCGGTCTGGGCCGAAGGGGCGTTGGATCCCGACGTTGGGGCGCATTCCTCTCCCGGGAGGCCAGCGCGGTGAGTATAAGGAACGTGGGTTCCTGCATGGACCTCTCTGTCATGCCATCCACTATATACAGATGACATGACTATGCGAGGTGAAATCAGCCTGCCGGGATGAACGGGTTGAGGAGGCGGACGCCCGTCCGAGTGTAGTCCTTGGTGTTCCGGGTGACGAGAATCCAGTCGTTCACCCTGGCGGTGGCGGCGATCAGCCCGTCCACCACCGGCAACGACTCGGGGACGTTCATCCGCCCCCACTCCTGTACGACCTCGCCGGTGATCGGGGCGATGCGGTCGCCGAACTCTTTGGACATCTGGTCGAGCCAGCTCTCGTAGACGGCGGCGCGTGCAGCGTCCCTGCCGCGCAGGCGCTCGACACCCTGCCGGAGCTCACCGAGGACCATGACGCTGATGTACAGCGTGGGCCCGGGGACGGTGTCCAGCCAGGCGGAGACATGGGGGTCGGGGTTCCGCTTGCAGACTTCCGACGTCACGTTGGTGTCGAGCAGGTGGTTCACCCGTCGTCACCCAGTTCTACGGGTCACTGAGTGTAAACACAGGGTCAAGCTCTCGCGGCCGATCCGCCACACGGTGTCGCGGTTGGAGGGTGTCGCGAAGTGATGGTAGTCTTGCTGTTCGATCGGTCCGGTGTGATTGCCGGATGCGCAAGCGGAGCCCAGCTCCCACCTGAGCGGCTGAAAGGCCGACGGGTCAAGGTTCACACCGAGTGCTGACGCACTCGACGGACTCAGCGATGAGTCAGGTGGCCCCGCACGCGCGACGTGCGGGGTTTTTCGCGTTTGACCCCAGGCGTTCAGTCGAACAAGCCCACACGCTTGGTTCCTAGGAGGTCCCATCAGCGCCGAACCCCGTATCAACGAACGCATTCGGGTGCCCGAGGTCCGCCTCGTCGGCCCGAACGGCGAGCAGGTCGGCATCGTCCCCATCGGGGACGCGCTCAAGTTGGCCCAAGAGGCCGACCTTGACCTGGTTGAGGTCGCAGCGACGGCACGGCCGCCCGTGTGCAAGCTCATGGACTACGGCAAGTTCAAGTACGAATCGGCCATGAAGGCCCGCGAGGCGCGTCGCAATCAGGCGCACACGGTGATCAAAGAGATCAAGCTTCGGCCGAAGATCGATCCGCACGACTACGAGACCAAGAAGGGTCACGTCGTGCGGTTCCTGAAGGCCGGGGACAAGGTCAAGGTCACGATCATGTTCCGCGGCCGGGAGCAGTCCAGGCCCGAGCTCGGGTTCCGGCTGCTGCAGCGGCTGGCCGAGGACGTGACGGAGCTCGGCTTCGTCGAGTCCCAGCCGAAGCAGGACGGGCGTAACATGATCATGGTGATCGGGCCACACAAGAAGAAGAGCGAAGCCAAGGCCGAGAAGGCGGCGGCTCGTGTGCGGCGGGAAACCGGCGAACCGCGTGACGAGCTGATCGAGGGGTCGGACGACGAGCAGAGGGCCGACGAGCAGAGCTGAACCCGTCGCGGTCGCCCCACGGCCAGGGTGATGGTCCTAAGGAGATGCGAGGCCGGCCGATGGCCTCGCGGTGAGGTATGCCCCGACCTGGGTCACCGGGGGGGACGACGATGAGGGAGACACGGCGATCATGCCGAAGATGAAGACGCACAGCGGCGCGAACAAGCGGTTCCGGGTGACCGGATCCGGCAAGGTCATTCGCCGCCGCGCCAACCGGCAGCACCTGTTCGAGCACAAGTCGTCCAGGCGGACGCGCCGGCTCTTCAACGAGGTCGTGCTCTCCGATGCCGACACCAAGAAGATCAAGAAGCTGCTCGCCAAGTAACCACCCCGGGGAGAAAAGAACATGGCACGCGTGAAGAGGGCTCTCAACGCCCAGAAGAAGCGCCGGGTTGTACTCGAGCGGGCGAGTGGCTACCGCGGCCAGCGGTCCCGGCTGTACCGCAAGGCCAAGGAGCAGATGCTCCACTCGATGACCTACGCCTACCGCGACCGCAAGGACCGCAAGGGCGCGTTCCGCCGCCTGTGGATCCAGCGGATCAACGCCGCGGCCCGGCTCAACGGCATCACCTACAACCGCTTCATCCAGGGCCTGAAGGCCGCGAACATCGAGGTCGACCGCAAGATCCTCGCGGACCTCGCGGTGAACGACAGCCAGACTTTCGCGACCCTCGTCGAGGCGGCCCGCAAGGCCCTGCCCGCCGACGTCAACGCCGCGAGCGCCTGAGCGTCTCACGCGCATCACGCCGG
Source organism: Rhizohabitans arisaemae (assembly GCF_025996515.1). Lineage (GTDB taxonomy): Bacteria > Actinomycetota > Actinomycetes > Streptosporangiales > Streptosporangiaceae > Rhizohabitans > Rhizohabitans arisaemae. The sequence continues at coordinate 17,235 of NZ_BLRH01000009.1, read as the reverse complement.
GGGCATCGCCGCGATGCCCCCGGCGCTCGTTTTGAGCGGCCTGCCCCGTGCGCCGGAACCCGCCCCACGTCCTTGTCCCGCGCGGCGGCGGGGCCGTCACGCTGAAGGAATCCTCGATGAGCTCGGAGCTGACGAACATCCGGTCGCCGCGGGTGAAAGCCGCCCGCCGGCTCGCCAAACGGAGTTTCCGGGAGCGTGACCGGTCCTTTCTGGCCGAGGGGCCGCAGGCCGTACGGGAGGCGCTCGCCCTCGACGGCACGGTCACCGACCTGTTCACCACCGCCGAGGCGGAGCTGCGCCATCCGGAGCTGGTGACGGCGGCGCGCCAGGCGGGGGTGCCGGTGCATCGGGCGAGCGGTGAGGTCATGGCCGAGCTCGCCCAGACGGTGACCCCGCAGGGGCTCCTCGCCGTCTGCCGCTTCGTCCACGTCCCCCTCGACCAGGCGGTGCGGCCCGGCGTCAGGCTCGCAGCCGTACTCGCCCACGTCCGCGACCCCGGGAACGCGGGTACCGTGCTCCGCACCGCCGACGCCGCGGGCGCGGACGCCGTGATCTTCACCGACGCCTCCGTCGACCCCTACAACGGCAAGTGTGTACGGGCCTCGGCCGGCAGCATCTTCCACCTTCCGGTGGTCCCCGACGTCGGCGTCGAGCGGGCCGTGCACGCCCTCCGGGAGAGCGGGCTGCGGATCCTGGCCGCGGACGGGTCGGGAAAGCGGACCCTGGACGACGTCGACCTCGCCGCGCCCACGGCGTGGATCTTCGGGAACGAGGCGTGGGGGCTGCCCGAGCCGCTTCTCGCCCTCGCCGACGAGGTGGTGCGGGTGCCCATCTACGGGCGGGCGGAGAGCCTCAACCTGGCCACGGCCGCGGCGGTCTGCCTTTACGCCTCCGCGCGCGCCCTGCGGCGGGGGGTCTGAGGCCGGTCCCCCGCGCCTCCGAGGCTGCCGCCGCTCCCCGGTAACCGCTATTGTCGCCCCAGGAAGGCTTACCGGGCCGAGGATTTCGCGTTTTCGGCCCCGACTTCAAGGAGGCTGTCGTGGGTCGGGATGACTCCCGCGGCGACTCCCGGGACCGGGAGGATTCGGGTGTGGGTCCCCGCTCCCCGCACGCGGAGGGAGCCTTCCCCTGCGACCCGGACGATCTGCCCGACGGGCTGGTGATCGCCGATCGCGAAGGCCGGGTGGTCGTGTTCAACGCCCCGGCGCGGCGGCTCACCGGGATCCCGCAGGACCGCGCCCTCGGCCGGGATCTTCGGGATGTGCTTCCGCTGCGGGACACCGACGGCCGGGACTGGTGGAAGTGCCTGGACCCCTATGCCGGTCTGCGCACCCGGACCCGTCAGGTCGAACGTCCCCTCCACCTGCCGGGTGGCCCGGAGCTGCTGGTCGCGGCCAGGTTCGTCCGGGAGCCCGCCCGTTGCGGCGACGTGGTGAAGGTGGTGGTGAGCCTGCGGGACGCCGCGGCCCGGGCCCGTCAGGAGCGGAGCCGGGCCGATCTGGTGTCCACCGTGGCGCATGAGCTCAGGTCCCCGCTGACCAGTGTGAAGGGCTTCACCGCGACCCTGCTCGCCCGCTGGGATCGGTTCACCGACGACCAGAAGCGGGTGATGCTGGAGACGGTCAACGCCGACGCCGACCGGGTCACCCGGCTCATCACCGAGCTGCTGGACGTCTCCCGGATCGAGGCGGGCCGGTTGGAGATGCGCCGCCAGGTGGTCGACATCCGGGCGCGGGCGATGAAGATGATCGAGGGCCGGGTGGCCGCGGGCGAGCCGAAGGACCGCTTCCGGATCCGGCACACCGGGGAACTCCCCGAGATGTGGGTCGACCCGGACAAGCTCGACCAGATTCTCGGGAATCTGCTGGAAAACGCGCTGCGCCACGGGGATGGTACCGTCACAGTAGTGGTGGAACCGGTTGCGGGGAGCACCGGAGACAAGACACCGTGGGGAGCAGCCGTGTCCGTGAGAGACGAGGGCGAAGGCATCGCGCCCGAGCTCGCGCCACGGGTGTTCCAGCAGTTCTGGCGGGGGAACAGTCGGCGCAGGGGCGGCACGGGCCTCGGGCTGTTCATCGTCAAGGGGCTCGTCGAGGCCCACGGCGGCACGATCACCGTTCAGCGGGGTCCCGAGGGCGGGGCCGAGTTTCGATTTATGTTGCCCGCCGGCACCCCTGCCTGGGACTGATCAAGGCGCGGACACGGCGGGCGACGACCTAGACTCACGATCTGTCACGCCCTTCCCAGGAGCCCAGCTACCCATGACTTCACACTACGACCCGGTCGAGGTCACGCCGCTGCACGCCGACGAGCTGGCGCGCACGGTCGACGACGCCCTCGCGGCCGTCGCCGCGGCGAAGGACCTCGACGACCTCAAGCAGGTCCGGCTCGCACACGCGGGGGACCGATCCCCGATCGCGCTGGCCAACCGCGAGATCGGCGCCCTGCCGCCCGCCGCGCGCGCGGAGGCCGGCAAACGGATCGGCGCCGCCCGTAAGGCGATAAACGAAGCGCTCGCCGCCCGCCACGACGAGCTGGAGCGGGAGCGCGACGAGCGCGTCCTGGTCGAGGAGCGCGTCGACGTCACCCTGCCGTGGGACGTGCGTCCCCGCGGCGCCCGCCATCCGCTGACCACGCTCGCCGAGCGGATCGGCGACGCGTTCGTCGCCATGGGCTACGAGATCGCCGAAGGCCCCGAGCTGGAGGGCGAGTGGTTCAACTTCGACGCGTTGAACATCGCCCCGGACCACCCCGCGCGCTCGGAGCACGACACCTTCTTCGTCGGGTCGGCCGACTCGGGCCGGGTCCTGCGGACGCAGACCTCGCCGGTGCAGATCCGCGCCCTGCTCGACCGGAGCCTGCCCGTCTACGTGGTGAGCCCCGGCAAGGTCTTCCGGACCGATGAGCTGGACGCCACGCACACGCCCGTCTTCCACCAGGTGGAGGGGCTCGCGGTCGACGAGGGCCTGACGATGGCCCATCTGAAGGGCACACTGGACCGGTTCGCCGAGGTGATGTTCGGCGAGGGCATCTCCACCCGGTTCCGGCCCAACTACTTCCCGTTCACCGAGCCGAGCGCCGAGATGGACCTGCGCTGCTTCGTCTGCCGCGGCGCCTCGGCGTCCCCGGGCGCGCCGCCGTGCCGTACCTGCAAGTCCGAGGGGTGGATCGAGTGGGGCGGCTGCGGCATGGTCAACCCCCGGGTGCTGATCGCCTGCGGGGTGGACCCGAGCCGCTACTCGGGATTCGCCTTCGGGATGGGCATCGAGCGGACCCTGATGTTCCGCCACAACGTCGAGGACATGCGCGACATGGTCGAGGGTGACGTGCGGTTCACGCTCCCCTTCGGAATGGAGGTCTGATGAAGGTCCCCCTCTCCTGGGTGCGTGAGTACGTCGACCTTCCCGCCGCCGCGGCGCACGAGGTCGCCGAGCGGCTGACCGCCGCCGGGCTGAAGCTGGAGTCGATCGAGTCCTTCGGGTACGACATCACGAACGTCGTGGTCGGCCGGGTGCTCACGGTGGAGGAGCTCAGCGAGTTCAAGAAGCCGATCCGGTACTGCTCGGTGGAGGTCGGCGAGGCCGAGCCCCGCTGGGTCATCTGCGGGGCGACCAACTTCGTCCCCGGCGACGTGGTCCCGGTCGCACTCCCCGGCGCGACGCTGCCCGGCGGGTTCGCGGTGGGGTCGCGCAAGACCTACGGCCGGATCTCCGACGGAATGATCTGCTCGGCGCGTGAGCTGGGGATCGGCGAGGACCACTCGGGCATTCTGATCCTGCCCGCGGACACGCCGATCGGCGCCGACGTGGTGGAGCTGCTCGGCCTCCGGGACGACGTCCTGGAGCTGGAGGTCACCCCGGACCGGGGCTACGCGCTGTCCGTCCGGGGTGTCGCCCGCGAGCTGGCCACGTCGTACGGGGTGCCCTGGCGTGACCCGGCGGACGTCGAGATCCCGGCGACGGCCGAGGAGTCCTACCCGGCTTCCATCGCCGATCCGACGGGGTGCGACCGGTTCGTCCTCCGCCGGGTCGACGGCTTCGACCCCAAACGCCCGACCCCCATGTGGATGCAGGTCAGGCTCACCCGGGCCGGGGTAAGGCCGGTCTCCCTCGCCGTCGACGTGACCAACTACGTGATGATCGAGCTGGGTCAGCCGCTGCACGCCTTCGACTGGTCCCGGCTCAGCGGGCCGATCACGGTACGGCGGGCGCGCACCGGGGAGAAGCTGGAGACCATCGACCACGTGGTCCGGGTGCTCGACGAGGGCGACATCCTGATCACCGACGAGTCGGGCCCGATCTCCCTGGCCGCGACGATGGGCGGCGTCGACACCGAGATCTCCGACGTCTCCACCGAGCTGGTGATCGAGGCCGCGCACTTCTCCGCGACGGCGGTGGCCCGGATGTCGCGGCGGCACGGTCTGGTCAGCGAGGCCTCCCGGCGGTTCGAGCGCGGGGTGGACCGGGAGCTGCCGCCGATCGCCTCCTGGCGGGCGGTTCGGCTGCTGGCCGAGCTCGGCGACGCCGTGGTCGTGCCCGGCGTGACCGACGTTTCGGCTTCGGCCCCGCCCACCGTGATCACGATGCCCGCCGACCACCCGGACCGGGTGGCGGGGGTGGCTTACGGGCGGGAGACCGTGGTCCGGCGGCTGGCGGACGTCGGCTGCGCGGTGAGCGGGGAGGACGTGCTCACCGTGACCCCGCCGACCTGGCGGCCCGACCTGACCGACCCGAACGACCTCGCCGAGGAGGTCATCCGGCTGGAGGGGTACGACCGGATTCCCTCGGTGCTGCCGCACGCCCCGGCGGGCGCGGGGCTCACCGAGCCCCAGCGGCTGCGCCGGCGGATCGGCCGGGCGCTGGCCGGCGCGGGCTACTCCGAGGTGCTCGCCTACCCGTTCGTCGGCGAACGGGATCTGGACGCCCTTCAGCTTCCGGCGGACGACCCGCGCCGGGTCGCCGTACGGCTGCTCAACCCGCTGAGTGAGGACGAGCCGTTCCTGCGGACGTCGCTGCTTCCGGGCCTGTTGAAGACGCTCGTCCGCAATGTGGGGCGTGGCTTCCACGATGTGGCGCTGTTCGAGACGGGTCTCGTCTACCGTCCGCGTCCCGGTGCCCCGGAGCGGGCGCCGATCCTCTCCGTGGACCGCGGGCCCACCCCCGAGGAGGTCGCCTCCGTGGACGCGGCCCTCCCCGATCAGCCGTTCCGGGTGGCCGTCGTGCTCTGCGGCGAGGCCGAGCGGTCCGGCTGGTGGGGTTCGGGGCGTCAGGTCTCGTGGAGCGACGCGGTCGAGGCGGCCCGGATCGTGGCGCGGGAGGCGGGCGTCGAGCTGGAGGTCCGCGCCGACGAGCACGCGCCCTGGCACCCGGGACGCTGCGCAGCCCTCTACCGGGGCGACGTTCTGGTGGGGCACGCGGGTGAGCTGCACCCCCGGGTCGTCGAGGCGTACGGGCTGCCGCCGCGCACCTGCGCGATGGAGCTGGAGCCGGAGCGTCTGGGGGCGCGGGCCGAGGGCGTCGCCCAGGCGCCCCGGGTCTCCCCGTACCCGGTGGCGATCCAGGACGTGGCGCTGGTGGTGCCTGCGGAGACCCCGGTCGCCGCGGTGGCGGCCGCGCTCGCCGAAGGGGCGGGTGAGCTGCTGGAGTCGGTCCGGCTGTTCGACGTCTACACGGGTGAGCAGGTGGGGGAGGGGAACAAGTCCCTCGCCTACACGGTGCGGTTCCGCGCCCTGGACCGGACGCTGACCGCGGAGGAGATCACGGCGGCCCGCGACGGGGCGATCGCCCGCGCCGCCGAGCTCACCGGAGCCCGCCTGCGCGGCGCCTGACCGCCGCAGTGACCTGGGGAGCCCCCGGAGCCCGTGTCGGCTTCGGGGGCTCCCCCATGCCTGACCAGGGGAAGGACAGGTTCCTCTTGCCTTAGCGGTGATTGACCGGGCGGTCAATCAGGTTCACCATCCGGGCATACCTAGTTGGAAAGGTGAGCACATGGGCAAGTTCGGCCTACAGGATCTTGTCGCCACCGTCGCGGGTCTCGCCACGCTTCTCGCACCCCTGATCTGGGCCTCCGGGGCCGCCGGAGTCAAGCAGCCCCTGATCGTCCTCGGGGCCCTGCTCGCGGTCTCCGGGCTCTACGGCCTCCTCGGCGCCGCGGGCGCCGCGTCCTGGGCGTCCACCGCCTTCGCCGTACTCATCTTCCTCTCCCCGTGGGCGTTTGAGTTCACCTCAAGCGCGTCCGCCGCGTGGACGGCATGGATCGCGGGCGGCGTAGCCGCTATCGTCGGCCTGTGGGCAGTCCTTCAGACGCGGAGCACGCCCGCGAACGCGTGAGCCGGGTATCCCGGTGGGGTCGTCGCCGCTCGGCCGGGGACCGGGCGGCCGACCCCGATTCACGGACCAGGATTCTCGACGCCGCCGAGGAGCTGTTCGCGGAGACCGGTTACGAGGCCACCCCGACCGCGAGGATCGCGGGCTCGGCCGGAGTGCCGAAGGGGTTGGTCTTCCACTACTTTCCCCGCAAGATCGATGTGCTCGTGGCGCTCGTCGACGAGCGGGCCCTCGTCGTGGAGCTCCCCGAGTCCGAGTCCGACGCCCTGCCGGGGGATCCGGCGGGGACGCTGGTACGGCTGGCGCGGCGTTTTCCGCTTCGCGCCTCGCCCGCCATGCGCCGGATCCTCTTCCGCGAGGTCGACACCCACCGCTCGGTCCGGGACGTGCTCGGCAGGCTCAACAGCGAGGTGGTCCGGCGCGCGCTCGGCGCCTTGAAGCTCGCCGCCCCCGGCGCCGCCGGCGACATGGCCCGGCTGGAGGTCGCCGCCGCCACGTTCGCCGCCGTCCTGATGTACCAGGAGAACCTCCACCAGCTGACGGGCCAGCGCGTGGACCTGGACGCCGTGGCCCACTTCATCGCCCTGGCCCTGGGCAGCTGAGAAGGGGCTTCCCTCGAGGCATGGGCCAAGCGTGACGACAACGGACGTGCGGTACCCCGTTAGGCGCGATCACGCTTACAAGAACAGTGTTTCCTGACATTGACCGCGGTCGGTTCGCGCCGGACAAAGGGCGCCCGGCGCGAACCGCCGCGCGCATTCTCGCGCCGCAGAGTACGCGGCGCGAGAAGTGCGGACGTAGCGCGCACAACCTTAGGATCCAGTCGTACTGACGACCCGACCTGGGGATTCTGTAAGGGAGCTTCGAGCCTACCGGCTGTGGTCCTGCCATTCATGCCTCTCTGGCAGGGCACTCTTGGCTTCCCTCCCTTGCATCTTCATGCAGCTTGATGCATAATCATTGCATCAAGATGAGGAGTGATGCATGGGTATGCGGGTAGCCGTCGCCGGGGCGAGTGGATACGCCGGAGGCGAGCTGCTCCGGCTCCTCGCCGGTCACCCCGAGCTGGCCGTCGGCGCACTCACGGCCGCGAGCAGCGCGGGCACCCCGCTCGGCGCGCATCAGCCGCATCTGCTCTCGCTCGCCGACCGGCAGCTGCTCCCCACCACGGCGGAGAACCTCGCGGGTCACGACGTGGTCTTCCTCGCGCTGCCGCACGGGGCCTCCGGGGCGGTCGCCGAGCAACTGGGCCCGGACACGCTGGTCGTGGACTGCGGCGCCGACTTCCGGCTCGCCGACCCGGCCGCGTGGGCCGCCTTCTACGGCGGTGACCACGCCGGCACCTGGCCGTACGGCCTGCCGGAACTCCCGGGCAACCGGGAGGTGCTCCGCGGGGCGCGGCGGATCGCCGTCCCGGGCTGCTATCCGACCGCGGTCACCCTCGCCGCGTTCCCGATGTACCAGGCGGGGCTGGCCGACCCCGATCTCGTCGTGGTCGCCGCCTCCGGCACCTCCGGCGCAGGACGGGCGCTCAAGCCGAACCTGCTCGGCAGCGAGGTGATGGGCTCGATGAGCGCGTACGGCGTGGGCGGGGTGCACCGGCACATCCCGGAGATGGAGCAGACGCTCTCCACGGTCGCCGGGGAGCGGGTCACCGTCTCCTTCACCCCGACGCTGGCCCCGATGAGCCGGGGGATCCTCGCCACCTGCACGGCGAAGGCGAAGCCGGGGGTCACCGCGGCGGCGCTGCGGGAGGTCTACGAGCACGCCTTCACCGCCGAACCCTTCGTCCACCTGCTGCCGGGCGGGCGGTTGCCCGCCACCTCGATGACGCTGGGCGCGAACATCGCGCTCGTCCAGGTCGTCCTCGACGAGCGCGCCGGGCGGATCGTCGCCGTGGTCGCCGTCGACAACCTCACCAAGGGCACGGCGGGTGGCGCGATCCAGAGCGCCAACCTCGCCCTCGGCCTGTCAGAAGAGCTGGGCCTGCCCGTTCACGGAGTCGCTCCGTGAACGGACGGACCGGCAAGGAGAATGCCATAGGCCAGGAGGCTTCATGAGCGTCACCGCACCTCTCGGGTTCCGCGCCGCGGGCATCAGCGCGGGCATCAAGTCCGGCGACGGCCGTGACCTGGCGCTCGTGGTGAACGACGGCCCGTCCAGGGCCGCGGCGGGCGTCTTCACCGTCAACCGGGTGAAGGCGGCGCCCGTGCTCTGGTCGCAGCAGGTGCTGCGGGGCGGGCGACTCCGCGCGGTCGTGCTCAACTCCGGTGGCGCGAACGCCTGTACGGGCCCGGCCGGGTTCCAGGACACGCACGCCACCGCGGAGAAGGCGGCCGGGGTGCTCGGCGACTCGGCGGGGGAGATCGCGGTGTGCTCCACCGGGCTGATCGGTGAGCGGCTGCCGATGGACGCCCTGCTGGCCGGGGTGGAGACGGCCGCCGCGGGGCTGTCCCGGGACGGCGGGCTGGCCGCCGCGGACGCGATCCGGACCACCGACACGGTCTCCAAGATCGCCTTCAGGCGGGGGGCCGGCGGCTACATGGTGGGCGGCATGGCCAAGGGCGCGGGCATGCTCGCCCCCGGAATGGCCACCATGCTGTGCGTGATCACGACGGACGCCGACGTGCCCGCCGACCGGCTCGACGAGGTGCTCCGGGCCGCGACGAAGGTCACCTTCGACCGCCTGGACACCGATGGCTGCATGTCGACCAACGACACGGTGCTGCTGCTGGCGAGCGGTGCGAGCGGGGTCGCCCCCGACCCCGCCGAGTTCGCCGACCTCGTCCGGGGGGTGTGCGCGGACCTCGCCCGCCAGCTGCTGGTGGACGCGGAGGGCGCGACGAAGGCGATCGCCATCGAGGTGGTCGGCGCGGCGGGCGAGGACGACGCGGTCGCCGTCGGCCGGGCGATCGCCCGGTCCAACCTGCTCAAGTGCGCGATCCACGGCGAGGACCCCAACTGGGGCCGGGTGCTGTCGGCCGTCGGCACCACCGATGCCGTCTTCGAGCCCGAACGGGTCAATGTGGCGATCAACGGGGTGTGGATCTGCCGCGGTGGCTCGGTGGGCGACGACCGGTCCAAGGTCGACCTCCGGCCCAGGGACGTCACGATCACCGTCGACCTCTCCGCCGGACCGCACGCGGCCACCATCCACACCACGGATCTGACGGCCGAGTACGTCCACGAGAACTCGGCGTACTCCTCATGAGCGTCGAGCAGATCCCCGCGCGGCTCAAGGCCGCGACGTTGATCGAGGCGCTGCCCTGGCTGGAGCGCTTCCACGGGAAGACGGTCGTGGTGAAGTACGGCGGGCACGCGATGGCCGACGAGTCGCTCCGCCGGAGCTTCGCCGACGACATCGTGTTCCTGCGGTACGCGGGGATCAAACCGGTGGTGGTGCACGGCGGCGGCCCGCAGATCAACGCGCATCTGAGCAGGCTGGGGGTGGAGAGCGTCTTCACCGCCGGGCTGCGGGTGACCACCCCCGAGACGATGGACATCGTCCGGATGGTCCTGGTCGGCCAGGTCAACCGGGACGTCGTCGGCCTGATCAACCGGCACGGCCCGTTCGCGGTGGGCCTGTCCGGCGAGGACGCGCACCTGCTCACCGCGCGCCGCAAGTACGCGGTGGTGGAGGGGGAGCAGGTCGACATCGGCCAGGTGGGGGAAATCGTCCGGGTACGGCCGGGCGCGGTGACCGCGCTGCTGGCGGACGGCCGGGTCCCGGTGGTCTCGGGCATCGCCCGCGGTGACGACGGCGTCGTCTACAACGTGAACGCCGACACGGCCGCGGCCGCGCTCGCGGTGGAGTTGAACGCGGCCAAACTGATCGTCCTCACCGACGTGGAGGGGCTCTACGCCGACTTCCCGGCCCGGAAGAACTTGATCAAGAGCTTGACCGCGGATGAGCTGAAGAAGGTTCTGCCCGGTCTGTCCGCGGGGATGGTGCCCAAGATGGAGGCGTGCCTCACCGCGGTGCTCGGCGGGGTGCCTCAGGCGCACGTGCTGGACGGCAGGGTTCCGCATTCGATCCTGCTGGAGATGTTCACCGACGAGGGGATCGGGACGATGGTGGTGGGCGGGGAGCCCGCCGTGCCGGCCGGCTCGGCGGACGACTGGTCCGGTGCCGGCGGAGTGGGCGGGCCGGGAGCGAAGGGAAACGGCGAGTGACCGGGACTGGGAGCCTGTACGACAGGTTCGAGGCGGCGTTCATGCCCAACTACGGCGTTCCGCCGCTGGCGATCAGCCGGGGTCTGGGGGCCAAGGTCTGGGATGTGGCGGGCCGCGAGTACCTCGACATGTTCGCGGGTATCGCGGTGAGCTCGCTGGGGCACGCCCATCCGGCGCTGGTCCAGGCCGTCTCCGCGCAGGTGGCGAAACTCGCGCACACCTGCAATCTGCTGCTGCACGAGCCCGAGGTGCTCCTGGCCGAGCGGTTGCTCGGGCTGCTGGGCGTACCCGGCCGGGTGTTCCTCGCCAACTCCGGCACCGAGGCCAACGAGTGCGCGCTGAAGCTCGCCCTCAAGTACGGCAAGGCGCGCGGGCGGGGGTTCCTCGTCGCCGCGGAGAACGGTTTCCACGGGCGGACGTTCGGTGCGCTCGCCCTGACCGGGAAACCATCCATTCGCGATCAGTTCGGGCCCTTCGGGCTGGACGTGCGCTTCGTGCCGTACGGCGACGCGGACGCGCTCAAGGAGGCCGTGACCGAGGAGTGCGCCGCCGTCTTCCTGGAGCCAGCCCTCGGCGAGGGCGGGGTGGTTCCCCCGCCCGCCGGGTACCTCACGGCGGCGCGGGAGATCTGCGATGCGACGGGCGCCCTGCTCGTCGCCGACGAGATCCAGTCGGCGATCGGCCGGACCGGCGCCTGGTTCGCCCATCAGCACGAGGGTTTCGTCCCCGACGTGCTCACCCTGGCCAAGGGCCTCGGCGGCGGCATGCCGATCGGGGCGTGCATCGGCGTGGGCGAGGCGGGACTGCTCTTCGACCGGGGCGACCACGGGAGCACCTTCGGCGGGAACCCGGTCAGCTGCGCGGCGGCGCTCGCGGTACTCGACACCGTCGAGGCCGAAGGCCTGCTCGGCCGGGCCGTCGAGCTCGGCGCGCAGCTCGCCTCGGGGATCGCCGCCGTGGAGCATCCGCTCCTGTCCGGGGTGCGCGGGCGCGGGCTGTGGCTGGCCGCGACGCTGACCCGGCCGGTGGCCGGTGCCGTGCAGGCCGCGGCCCAGGAGGCGGGGTTCCTGGTGAACGCGGTCCAACCAGACGCGCTGCGCCTCGCCCCGGCGTTGGTGATCAGTTCGGCGGAGGTGGCCTCCTTCACGGACGCCCTCCCCGCGATCCTGGAGGGTGCCAGATGACCAGACATTTCCTGGCCGACGACGACCTCTCGCCGGAGGAGCAGCTCCTGGTGCTGGAGCAGGCCGTCGCGATGAAGAAGTCCCGGTACGGCGTCCAGCCGCTGCTCGGGCCCAAGACCGTGGCCGTGATCTTCGACAAGCACTCCACCCGGACCCGGGTCTCCTTCGCCGTCGGCATCGCCGAGCTCGGCGGCCAGCCGTTGATCATCGACTCCGGCAGCACCCAGCTGGGCCGGGGCGAGCCCGTACCGGACACCACCAAGGTGCTGGAACGGCAGGTGGCGGCGATCGTCTGGCGCACCTTCGAGCAGTCCAGGCTGGAGGCGATGGCGGCGACGAGCCGCGTCCCGGTGATCAACGCCCTCACCGACGAGTACCACCCCTGCCAGATCCTCGCCGACCTGCTCACCGTCAAGGAGGCGTTGGGTTCGCTGTCCGGGGTGAGCCTCACCTACTTCGGTGACGGCGCCAACAACATGGCCCACTCCTATCTGCTCGGCGGGGCGACGGCCGGCATGAACGTCTGCGTCTGCGCCCCCGAGGAGTACGCGCCGGACCCGGCGGTCGTGGCGCGGGCGCGGCGGATCGCCGAGCGGACGGGTGGTGTGGTGCGGGTGACGCACGACCCCGAGGAGGGTGCGAAGGGCGTCCAGGTGATTGCCACCGACACCTGGGTCTCGATGGGGCAGGACGGCGGCGAGGAGAAGATCGCGGCGCTGATGCCGTACCAGGTCAACGCGCGTCTGCTCGAATCGGCGCACCCGTTCGTCATGGTGCTGCACTGCCTGCCGGCCTATCGCGGCGTGGAGATCACCGCGGAGGTGCTGGACGGTCCGCGCAGCGCGGTCTGGGATCAGGCGGAGAATCGGTTGCATGCGCAGAAAGCGCTATTAGCCTTTTTGCTGGAGCAACCATGACGATTCCCTTCACCAAGACCGCCCGGCACGCGCGCATCGTCGAGCTGCTCGCACGCAACCAGGTGCGGTCCCAGCCGGATCTCGCCCGCCTGCTGGCCGAGAGCGGGGTCGAGGTCACCCAGGCCACGCTCTCCCGCGACCTGGACGAGCTCGGCGCCATGAAGCTGCGGGCCGACGACGGCACGCTCATCTACACGCTGCCGGGAGAGGGCGGAGGGCGTATCCCCCGGGCCCGTACCGACACGGGCGAGACCCCCGACGCCAGGCTGCGGCGGGTGGCCGAGGAGCTTCTCGTCTCCGCGGAGGCCTCGGCCAACCTGGTGATCCTGCGGACGCCGCCCGGGGCGGCCCAGTTCCTCGCCTCGGCGATCGACCACGCGGACCTGCGGGCGGTGCTCGGCACGGTGGCCGGAGACGACACGATCCTGGTCATCAGCCGCGACCCGCTCGGCGGCGAGGCCCTCGCCGAGTCGTTTCTGAACCTGACCAGGCCCAAGCCTTCCGCATGAGCGGTCGGGGCAGGGTGGGACCGCGTCCGATCGGACTTGTGATCTTGTAATGGGGATCCGGCCGGGGTGAGACTCGGGTCGGCGCGTTGGCGTCGACCACGGACTCATCGATACGGTGTGCACATCCACGACTTGGTCGCATCGGCGAGGCGGTCGCAGCACGAACCCGGCGACGACATCGGCTCCCGCATGCTGTCATGCTGCACGGTGAGTGCGACACCTCAGGCGATGAAGGCCGGACAGGCGAGCCAGACGAACACGCGTGCCCTGAGCACGCACGGGGAGGAGAAAACGGTGGAGCGAGACCAGGAACGGCCGGGAGGCCCGATGCGCCTGTGGGGTGGCCGATTCGAGGGCGGACCCGCCGACGCGCTCACCCGGCTCTCGGTCAGCGTGCAGTTCGACTGGCGGCTCGCCCCGTACGACCTGATGGCCTCCCGCGCCCACGCCCGGGTACTCCACCGGGCCGGGCTGCTCACCGACGACGAGCTGGGCCGGATGATCGGGGCGCTCGACGACCTGGAGGAGGCGTGCAAGGCGGGGCGGTTCCGTCCCACGGTGGCCGACGAGGACGTGCACACGGCGCTCGAACGCGGCCTGCTGGAGCGGCTCGGCACACTCGGCGGCAAACTCCGCGCGGGCCGCAGCCGCAACGACCAGGTGGCCACCGACTTCCGGCTCTACCTGCGCGACCACGTCCGCACGATCGTCTCCCGGCTCGTGGACCTGCAGACCGCGCTGATGAGCCAGGCCGAGCGGCACGTCGACACGGTCGCGCCCGGGATGACCCATCTGCAGCACGCCCAGCCGGTCTCCCTCGGTCACCAGCTGCTCGTCCACGTCCACTCGATCAGCCGGGACATCGAGCGCTTCAAGGACTGGGACAGACGCGCCGCCGTCTGCCCCCTCGGCTCCGGGGCGCTCGCCGGCTCCTCCCTCCCGCTGGACCCGCGCGCCGTGGCGGCCGAACTCGGGTTCGACGCGGCGTCGCCCAACTCGATGGACGCCGTCTCCGACCGGGACTTCGCCGCCGAGTTCCTGTTCGCCGCCGCGCTGACCGGGGTGCACCTCTCCCGGCTCGGTGAGGAGATCGTGCTCTGGGCGTCGCAGGAGTTCCGCTGGATCGAGATGGACGACGCCTACTCCACCGGCTCGTCGATCATGCCGCAGAAGAAGAATCCCGACGTCGCCGAGCTGGCCAGGGGTAAGAGCGGGCGGCTCGTCGGCAACCTCATGTCGCTGCTCACCACGCTCAAGGGTCTCGCGCTCACCTACAACCGGGACCTGCAGGAGGACAAGGAACCGGTCTTCGACTCGGTGGACACCCTCCTCCTCGTGCTCCCCGCGGTGGCCGGACTCGTGTCCACGATGCGGGTCAACGTCTCCAAGGTCGAGGCGTCCGCTCCCGACGGGTTTGCGCTCGCCACCGACCTCGCCGAGCTTCTCGTCCGTAAGGGCGTGCCGTTCCGGGAGGCGCACGAGGCGGTCGGGCACCTGGTCGTCTGGTGCCAGGTGAACGACAAGGACTTCGAGGACCTCACCGACGAGGAGCTGATCAAGGTCTCGCCGCACTTCACCCCCGACTCCCGTGAGGTGCTCAGTGTCCCCGGCGCCATCGCCGCCAGGAAGGCGTACGGCGGGACCGCGCCCGACCGGGTGCGGGAGCAGCTCGTGTCGCTCCGGGTCGCGGTCGACGGGTACGCCGAGTGGGCCAGCGGGAACTAGCCGGGCGGGACGGCCTCGCGCGGGAGTTCTTCGAGCGGCCCGCGCACGAGGTCGCCCCCGCCCTCCTCGGGCACCTGCTCGTCCACGGCCCGGTGATCGCCCGGATCACCGAGACCGAGGCGTACGGCCTTCCCGGCGAGGATCCCGCCTCCCACACCTACCGCGGGCCCACCCGTCGCAACGCGGTCATGTTCGGGCCTCCCGGGCATCTGTACGTGTACTTCACCTATGGCATGCACTTCTGCGCCAACCTGGTCTGCCTGCCGGAGGGGCAGGGGTCCGGGGTGCTGCTCCGGGCCGCACAGCTGATCCACGGAGCCGACCACGCGCGGACCCGGCGCAGCGCCGGAGCCGGGCGGATGATCGCCGACCGGGATCTCGCCCGCGGCCCCGCCCGGCTCGCCGTCTCGTTCGGCCTGGCCATGGAGCACAACGGACTCGACTGCTGTGCGCCGGAGAGCGTGATCCGGGTGGTCGCCGGCGAACCGCCCGTACCGGACATGATTCGGTACGGCCCGCGGACCGGGGTGGCCGCCGGAGCCGACACACCCTGGCGCTTCTGGATCGACGGCGAGCCCACCGTTTCGCCGTACCGTGCGCATCAGCCCCGGGCCAGAAAGCCGAGTGGCGAACAGCGTGGGACATCGGGCAGGCTGTGATCGGCAACCCAATCGGACCGACGGAGAGCAACCGCTGTGATCGATATCCTCGACGAGCTCGAATGGCGCGGCCTGATCGCGCAATCCACCGATGCCGGCGCACTGCGCAAAGAGCTGGCCGAGGGCCCGATAACGGTCTATTGCGGATTCGACCCGACCGCGCCGTCGCTCCACGTCGGGAACCTCGTGCCGCTGCTCACCCTCACCCGGCTCCAGCGGGCCGGCCACCGGGCGATCGGCCTGGTCGG
The DNA here is from genome assembly GCF_025996515.1 of Rhizohabitans arisaemae. Lineage (GTDB taxonomy): Bacteria > Actinomycetota > Actinomycetes > Streptosporangiales > Streptosporangiaceae > Rhizohabitans > Rhizohabitans arisaemae. Next base: position 1,494 of record NZ_BLRH01000009.1, on the reverse strand, counting down.
CGGGGCCACCGGGCTCATCGGCGACCCCAGCGGCAAGAGTGAGGAACGGTCGCTCAACTCGGCCGAGATCGTCGCCGAGTGGGTGGCCCGGATCCGCGTCCAGGTGGAGAAGTTCCTCGACCTGACCTCCGGCGAGCGGGGGCTCCTGGTCAGCAACCTGGACTGGACCGCGGGAATGTCCGCCATCGACTTCCTCCGCGACGTGGGCAAGCACTTCCCGGTCAACCGCATGCTCGCCAGGGAGTCGGTCTCCGCCCGGCTGGGCGGTGAAGGCCTCAGCTACACCGAGTTCAGCTACCAGATCCTGCAGGCCAACGACTACCTGGAGCTGTACCGCAGGCACGGGTGCCGGCTTCAGCTGGGCGGCAGCGACCAGTGGGGCAACATCACCGCCGGGGTGGACCTGATCCGCCGGGTGACCGGGGCGCACACCCACGCGCTGACCGTGCCGCTGATCACCAAGGCGGACGGGACGAAGTTCGGCAAGACCGCCGGGGGAGCCGTCTGGCTCGACCCTTCAATGACGTCGCCGTACGCGTTCTACCAGTTCTGGCTCAACTCCGACGACCGGGACGTGGTGAAGTTCCTCAAGATCTTCAGCTTCCGGTCGCGGGGCGAGATCGCCGAGCTGGAGAAGTCGACGGTCGAACGGCCGGCGGCGCGAGTGGCCCAGCGGGCCCTGGCCGAGGAGTTCACCGTGCTGCTGCACGGGGCCGACGAACTCGCCCGGGTGGTCGCGGCCTCGCGGGCGCTCTTCGGCCAGGGAGCCTTGGAGGAGCTCGACGAGCGGACGCTGGGTTCGGCGCTCGCGGAGGTGCCGAAGGCGGTCGTCGCCGGGGAGTTGCCCCCGTTGGTCGACCTGTTCGCCGAGAGCGGCCTGGTGGAGAGCAAGTCCGCCGCCCGTCGAGCGATCAAGGAGGGCGGGGCGTACCTCAACAACGTCAAGGTGACGGACGAGGCGTACGTGCCCACCCGCGACGATCTGCTGCACGGCCGCTTCCTCGTGCTGCGCCGGGGCAAGCGGGCCGTCGGCGGCGTGGAGGTCTGAGCCCTGAATCGGGGTTTCGGCTTTGGTTTAAGGTCAACAGAAGCCGGGTAAACAGTAACGTTTTGGTAGCGAAGCAGGGGAGCGGGATGGCCATCCCGCTCCCACCTGCGGTTTTGTCGGCGAGCATGATTTGACGCTCGATCGGACGGCGTTTATTGTTCAGTTCGCCCTGGAGGGTGGCGCCTCGTCGCGTACCCTCATGATGGCAACCCCGAGAACCGGCTCCCACAGCTTCGTGTCGTTGATTCGACAGCGGCTAAAAAGGGCGCTAATTTAAAGGGGTCGCCCTCGAAAGGGGCGGGCGAAATTCCCACAGATTCTCAACCGGGTGAATTTGACACCGGATCGGGAAAATGTAGAATTAAGTCACAACAGAACGGAAGACGCTCCGGGCGGTCGAGACTCCGGTGGAGACCGAGCGGTGTGCGTGCGTTCCTTGAGAACTC
>NZ_BLRH01000008.1 GCF_025996515.1 Rhizohabitans arisaemae | reverse complement strand
CCCCAACCGCAGAAGAAGACCGGACAAAGCCCGCCCGGGGGCGTGGGGGCAACAACCCCCACAGCAAGAACCCCAACCCAAAAGGGGGGCAAGGGGGCACAGCCCCCAAACCCACACCACAAACCCCAACCGCAGAAGAAGACCGGACAAAGCCCGCCCGGGGGCGTGGGGGCAACAACCCCCACAGCAAGAACCCCAACCCAAAAGGGGGGCAAGG
>NZ_BLRH01000007.1 GCF_025996515.1 Rhizohabitans arisaemae | reverse complement strand
GTCTCAGAATCACACAGTGGACGCGAGCAAACACCTCTCCGCGCAACCCGCGTGCGCCCCGAAGGGCAGCGGACACAGACGACGCGAACAGAACAACTATGCGATCAAGCCCTCGGCCTATTAGTACCGGTCAGCTCCACACCTCACAATGCTTCCACCACCGGCCTATCAACCCAGTCGTCTAGCTGGGAGCCTTACCCCGTCAAGCGGGTGGGAGACCTCATCTCAAGGAAAGCTTCCCGCTTAGATGCCTTCAGCGGTTATCCCGACCGAACGTAGCAAACCAGCCATGCTCCTGGCGGAACAACTGGCACACCAGAGGTTCGTCCATCCCGGTCCTCTCGTACTAGGGACAGCACCCTTCAAGTCTCCAACGCGCGCAGCGGATAGGGACCGAACTGTCTCGCGACGTTCTAAACCCAGCTCGCGTACCGCTTTAATGGGCGAACAGCCCAACCCTTGGGACCTACTCCAGCCCCAGGATGCGACGAGCCGACATCGAGGTGCCAAACCATCCCGTCGATATGAACTCTTGGGGAAGATCAGCCTGTTATCCCCGGGGTACCTTTTAGCCGTTGAGCGACACCACTTCCACACGTGAGTGCCGGATCACTAGTCCCAGCTTTCGCTCCTGCTCGACCCGTCGGTCTCACAGTCAAGCCCCCTTGTGCACTTACACTCGACACCTGATTACCAACCAGGCTGAGGGAACCTTTGGGCGCCTCCGTTACATTTTAGGAGGCAACCGCCCCAGTTAAACTACCCACCAGACACTGTCCCTGATCCGGATCACGGACCCAGGTTAGACATCCAAAACGACCAGAGTGGTATTTCACCAACGACTCCACCCCCACTAGCGTGAAGGCTTCACAGTCTCCCACCTATCCTACACAAACCGTCCCAAACACCAATGTCAAGCTGTAGTGAAGGTCCCGGGGTCTTTCCGTCCTGCTGCGCGTAACGAGCATCTTTACTCGTAATGCAATTTCGCCGGGTCTGCGGTTGAGACAGCGGGGAAGTCGTTACGCCATTCGTGCAGGTCGGAACTTACCCGACAAGGAATTTCGCTACCTTAGGATGGTTATAGTTACCACCGCCGTTTACCGGCGCTTAGATTCTCAGCTTCGCG
>NZ_BLRH01000006.1 GCF_025996515.1 Rhizohabitans arisaemae | reverse complement strand
GTTCTGTTCGCGTCGTCTGTGTCCGCTGCCCTTCGGGGCGCACGCGGGTTGCGCGGAGAGGTGTTTGCTCGCGTCCACTGTGTGATTCTGAGACAGCAGCCGCATGGTTGTGTGTTTCGAGGGGTTTCGGCGGTTTTAGCGTTAGGGAAACACCCGGTTACATTCCGAACCCGGAAGTTAAGCCTTTCAGCGCCGATGGTACTGCACTGGGGACGGTGTGGGAGAGTAGGACGCCGCCGGACAATTTTTGTGGGAGGGGTCAGCCGTGTAGGCTGGCCCTTTTCTGCTTTTGTGGGGG
>NZ_BLRH01000005.1 GCF_025996515.1 Rhizohabitans arisaemae | reverse complement strand
TTTTTGGTGTCTACGTCAGATGGTGATCCATCTGTGACCGGACGCAGGAAACCGGACAGGTTGCCCCGAAAGTTGCTAAATTTCAGGGCATTACTCTATGAGCGGGGGCAACGACCCATGGGACTTGCCGCGCACCCCTGCCGCGTGAAAACCCGCCCCTGGCGCGTCCCCGTCACCGCACCCCGAGTGCGGAGCCGCCCGCGCTCGCCGGCGAAAGGCGGATCACCGGCCGCCGGGGTGGTCGTGGCCGTGATCGGCGTACAGGTGCCGGGACGGCCGCGCACTCCGCGGATGGGCGGGAGACGGCTGTGTGACGTCGTGGCGGTCGCCGCCGGTCACCGATGCCGCCGGTGGGGTGCCGTCCACATCCACGATCAGGTGGTGTTTGGCTCCGGGCCGTCCCCGATCGACCGGTGAGGGCCCGATATGGAGCGCGCGGATGTGCGAGCCGTCGACGGCGGCGACCTCCAGGTCGAGCGCCGTTCGCTCAGCGGCCGGGTCAGGCTCCCATCGCGTGGACGCCGCCGTCCACGTGCACGATCTCGCCGGTGGTGGCGGGGAACCAGTCCGAGAGCAGGGCCACGCAGGCGCGGGCCGCGGGGACCGGGTCGCCAAGGTCCCAGCCGAGCGGTGCCCGGGTCGTCCACATCTCCTCGAACTCCTGGAATCCGGGGATGCTCTTGGCGGCCATGGTCCGCACCGGGCCGGCCGCGACCAGGTTGACCCGGATCCCCTGCGGGCCGAGGTGCCGGGCGAGGTAGCGGGAGGTCGACTCCAGACCGGCCTTGGCCACCCCCATCCAGTCGTAGACGGGCCAGGCGACGGTCGCGTCGAAGTCGAGCCCGACGATCGAGCCGCCCTCCTTCATCAACGGGAGGCAGGCGACGGCGAGCGACTTCATGGAGTAGGTGGAGACGTGGACCGCGGTCGCCACGTCCTCCCAGGAAGTGTTGAGGAAGTTGCCGCCGAGGGCGCTCTGCGGGGCGAACGCCACCGAGTGGACCACGCCGTCGAGCCCGTCCAGGTGTTCGCCGACCCGGGTGGCGAGGGAGTTCAGATGCTCCTGGTTGGTGACGTCCAGCTCAAGCACCGGGGGCGGTTCGGGCAGCCGCTTGGCGATCCGCTCGACCAGGCTCATCCGGCCGAACCCGGTGAGGACCACCTGCGCGCCCTCCTCCTGGGCGAGCTTGGCCACGGAGAAGCCGAACGACGCGTCGGTGAGGACGCCGGTGACGAGGAGTCGCTTACCTGAAAGAAGTCCCATTAGTGTCCCATTCCCATGCCGCCGTCCACGGGGATGACGGCTCCGGTGATGTAGGCGGCGTCGTCGCTCGTCAGGAACCTGACCACCCGTGCGACCTCGTCGGCCTTGGCGTAGCGCCCGAGGGGGATGTGCCCGAGGATCCGCTCCTGCTGGGCCTGGTCCAGCTCGGCCGTCATGTCGGTCTCCACGAAGCCGGGGGTGACGACGTTGACGGTGACGTTGCGGGGCCCGAGCTCCCGGGCGAGCGACCGGCCGAACCCGATCATGCCTGCCTTGGAGGCGGCGTAGTTGGTCTGGCCGGCCGAGCCGAGCATGGCCACGACCGAGGAGATCAGGATGATCCGCCCCTTGCGCATGCGCATCATCGCCCGGGCGGCCCGCTTGGCGACGCGGTAGGCGCCGGTGAGGTTGGTGTCGAGGACCGAGGTGAAGTCGTCCTCCTTCATCATGAGGAGGAGCATGTCCTTGGTGATGCCGGCGTTGGCGACGACGATCTCGACCGGGCCGTGCTCGGCCTCCGCCTTGTCGAACGCGGCGTCCACGTCCTCGGCGCTGGTCACGTCGCACCGCACCCCGAAAAGCCCCTCCGGCGGCTCGCCGGACCGGTAGGTGACGGCGACGGAGTCGCCGGCCGCGGCCAGCTCACGGGCGATCGCCAGGCCGATCCCGCGGTTTCCCCCGGTGACCAGTGCAGAGCGGCTCATTCACAACCCCTTTCCTCGCGGTGAGGCTATCGGCTACTTGTCGGTAATCGCGTACGTGCGATCTTGCAAGTTTCATCCGGGTTCTTTGTCGGTTCCCCGCAACACACCCCAATGGTGCGGGGAACCACGCCTAGGATCACGAGTATGCGTCAGATCGACCCCGACTTTCTCGGACTGCCCCTACGATCCCTGGCGGACGCGGCCATCGGGCGCGCCCGCGAGCTCGGCGTGGAGCACGTGGACTTCCGCCTCGAACGCGTGCGCGCGGAGACCCTCCACCTCTACGACGCCCGGCCGGAGGGCTCCATCGACGCCGACGACCTCGGCTTCGCCGTACGGGTGGTGAAGGACGGCACCTGGGGGTTCGCCGCCGGCATCGAACTCACCCCCGGCGCCGCCGCGGCCGTCGCCGAGCAGGCGGTGGAGGTCGCCCGGGTCGCCGCCGCGGTGAACCGGGAGCGGATCGAGCTCGCGCCCGAGCCGGTGTACGGGGACGTCACCTGGGTCTCCGCCTACGAGGTCGACCCCTTCGACATCCCGCTCAAGGACAAGACCGCGCTGCTCACCGAATGGAGCGAGCGGCTGCTGCGGGACCGGCGGGTGGACCACGTGCAGGCCTCCCTCATGCAGGTGAAGGAGCAGAAGTTCTACGCCGACGGGGCCGGCACCGTCACCACCCAGCAGCGGGTCCGGGTCCACCCGGTCCTCAGCGCCATGCGGGTGGAGAACGACGTCTTCGACGAGATGCGCACGCTCGCCCCGCCGGTCGGCCGCGGCTACGAGTACCTCTCGGGGACGGGCTGGGACTGGGACGGCGAACTCGCCGAGATCCCCGAGCTGCTGGCCGAGAAGCTCGCCGCGCCGTCGGTTGCGGCCGGCTCCTACGACGTGGTGATCCACCCGTCCAACCTGTGGCTGACGATCCACGAGTCGATCGGCCACGCCACCGAGCTGGACCGCGCCCTCGGCTACGAGGCCGCCTACGCGGGGACCTCCTTCGCCGTGTTCGACCGCCTCGGCGAGCTGCGGTACGGCTCGAAGCCGATGAACGTCACCGGTGACCGTACGGCCGAACACGGCCTGGCCACGATCGGCTGGGACGACGAAGGCGTCCGTACCGAGACCTTCGACATCGTCAAGGACGGGATCCTCGTCGGTTACCAGCTCGACCGCAGAATGGCGCACCTCAAGGAGCTGGGCGCGTCGAACGGGTGTGCGTTCGCCGACTCCCCCGGCCACATGCCGCTTCAGCGCATGGCCAACGTCTCGCTCCGGCCGGCCCCGGACGGTCCCTCCACCGAGGAGCTGATCTCGCGGGTGGATCGGGGCGTCTACATCGTGGGCGACAAGAGCTGGTCCATCGACATGCAGCGTCACAACTTCCAGTTCACCGGGCAACGGTTCTACCGGATCAGGGACGGGCGCCTGGACGGCCAGCTGCGCGACGTCGCCTACCAGGCCGTCACCACCGACTTCTGGGGCTCCATGGAGGCCGTGGGCGGTCCGCAGACCTACGTGCTCGGCGGTGCCTTCAACTGCGGCAAGGGCCAGCCGGGCCAGGTCGCGCCGGTGAGCCACGGCTGCCCGTCCGCCCTCTTCCGCGACATCAAGATCCTTAACACCGTTCAGGAGGGCGGCCGATGACGCCGATCCACGCACCGCAGGAGGCCGTCGAGCGGGCCCTGGCACTCTCCCGCGCCGACGACTGCGTCGTCATCGCCGACGTCGGCTCCACCGCGAACCTGCGCTTCGCCGGCAACACGCTCACGACCAACGGTGTCGCCCACTCCTCCCAGCTCACGGTGATCTCGATCGTCGGCTCCGGCGTCGGGGTGATCTCCCGCTCCGGGGTCCGGGGCGATCAGCTCGCCGACCTGGTCGCCGCCGCCGACGCCGCGGCCAAGGACGCCGCACCCGCCGAGGACGTCCAGCCGCCGGTGTCCGGCATGGGCTCCTCCGCCTCCTGGGCGGAACCGGCCCTGCCGACCTCCATCGGCGTCTTCGGCACGTTCGCCCCCGCCCTCGGTGACGTGTTCGCCGACGCCGAGGCCCGGGGACGCCGGCTGTACGGCTTCGCGGAGCACTCGGTCACCACGACGTTCCTCGGCAGCTCGCGCGGGCTGCGCCTCCGCCACGACCAGCCCACCGGGCGGCTGGAGCTGAACGCCAAGTCCCCGGACATGACCCGCTCGGCCTGGACCGGGGTCGCCACCACCGACTTCCGCGACGTCGACGTCGCGGCGCTGGACGCGAGCCTGACCACCCGGCTGGAGTGGGCGTCGCGCCGGATCGACCTCCCCGCGGGCCGCTACGAGACGCTGCTCCCGCCGAGCGCCGTTGCCGACTTCATGATCTATCTGTACTGGAGCGCGGGGGCCAGGGACGCCGCCGACGGCCGTACCGCGTTCTCCCGGCCCGGCGGCGGGACCCGGGTCGGAGACCGGCTCGCGACGACGCCGGTCCGGCTGTACAGCGACCCCTGCGCCGACGGTCTGGAGTGCGCGCCTTTCACGGTGGCCCACACCTCCGGCCGGGACACCTCGGTCTTCGACAACGGCACACCGCTCGGCCCGACCGACTGGATCGCCGACGGCGAGCTGCGGGCCCTGCTCCAGACCCGGCACTCGGCCGGGCTCACCGGGCTCCCGGTCACCCCGGCGATCGACAACCTGCTCATGGAGGGCCCGGCCGGCGGCCGGTCCCTGGCGGACATGGTGGCCTCGACCGGCCGGGGGCTCCTGCTCACCTGCCTGTGGTACATGCGGGAGGTGGACCCCCAGACGATGCTCCTCACCGGGCTGACCAGGGACGGGGTCTACCTGGTGGAGAACGGGGAGGTCGTCGGCGAGGTGAACAACTTCCGCTTCAACGAGAGCCCGGTGAGCCTGCTCGGGCGCCTGGCGGAGACGGGCCGGAGCGAGCGGACCCTGCCCCGGGAGTGGAACGACTACTTCACCCGGACGGCGATGCCCTCGATCCGGATCCCCGACTTCCACATGTCCACGGTGAGCCAGGCCTCCTGATCGACGCCGCCCGGCGTCAGGGGTCGAGGTCGGCGAGTTTGAAGGTGTGCACGGTTCCGTAGCGTTTGCCCATGGCCACCCGGGCCGTGCCCCCCTTCAGGTCGTAGACGACCGACCAGCGGGTGTGATGCTGGGACACCTGCTCCAGCAGGTTCATCGCCCCCTTCCAGTCGAGTGGGCCCCGCTCCAGTCTCCGCGCCGCGAGCCCGTACCGGCGATCGGCGCGCCAGTCGGCGGGCGGGGTCTCCGCCTGGGTGAAGTTGGTGGCCGCCTGCCAGGTACCGGTACCGGGCAGCACCTTGAGCTCGCCGTCGCTGAACTCCAGGACCGCGGACTTCCCGGTCGCGTCGGCGACCAGGTAGTGGATCTTCGGCCCGCCGGCGAAGTCGACGTTGTACCGGCGGAACAGCGCGATCGCCTCGTCGACGGAGGCGGCCTGGTCGAGCATGATCCTGATGATCCGGACGCTGTTCACCGTCGGCCGAGCCGGATCCGGTGCCGGAACCCCTCCCTCGGGCACCTGGGCCATCCCGACGGCGAGCCCTTTCTCGTTCATCCCGTCGAAGGGGATGAGCACGGCGTGGGCGAGGCGGGTGCGGGTCGCGGCGTCGTCGAGGGCGAGGGCGGCGGCCGGGTCGTCGAAGAGGACCGCGAGGTGGACCAGGGAGAACGAGGAGTATCCGTCGGGGGGATCGGAGCGGACGGCCAGGACCGGGCTCCGCTGCCAGTCGAAGTTGCGGCCGTAGACCGGGGCCGCGCCGTGCGAGACGAAGAGCGAGCACGCCCAGTCCCGCGTGCTGCGTCGCAGCCGGTCGGCGGTCACCTCCCGTTCCCGGTCGTATCCGCCGTGGTAGGTCATCTCGTACAGGGGGTGGTCGTCGACCTTGCGGAATCCGGCGACCGTGGCCTTGATCTCGGCTCGGCTCTGCCGCAGCACCCCGTCCTCCCCGGCCGGCTCGGCCACCGCCGCGGAAACCGGCGGCCCGGGGTCGGACCCTTTAGGCCGCGACGGCTCGACGAAGGTCACGGCCGCGACGACCGCGGCCACGCAGGCGCCCGTCACCAGGAGCCGGCGTCGGGATGTCCCCGGGATCCCCATGGTGTGAAGTGTGATCGATCGGCCGCCGGGACGCCACCCCGCCGGAGAAAGGTCAGCTCGGCTCCTCCAGGCGGAAGCCGAGCTTCATCCCCACCTGGAAGTGGGCGATCTCCCCGTCGACGATCTGCCCTCTGATCTCGGTCACCTCGAACCAGTCCAGGTGCCGCAGGGTCTGCGAGGCCCGGCGGACGCCGTTGCGGATGGCCTGGTCGACGCTCTCCCCAGAGCTTCCGACGACTTCGGTGACGCGATAGGTCCTGTCAGTCATCCCTCCATGGTCGCACGGGCCGGGCGTGACACCGAGGGGGCCGCGGAATACCGTGGAGGTGTGAGGTTGTGGAGGCAGCGTCCGCAGGTCTACACGGTGACCGACGCGCAGCCGTCGCTCACGGAGGACATCGGACGCCGTGAACGGCGATACCTGATCCAGATGGGGATCCGAATCGTCTGCTTGTTGATGATCGTCGTGGTCGACGGCTGGCTGCGATGGGCTTTCGCCGCGGGCGCGATCTTCTTGCCGTATTTTGCCGTGATCTTTGCCAACGCGGGGCGCGAGCCAAGCAATACGCCCGATCTGTCGGTCTACACACCCCAGGAACCTGACCAAAACGAGATACCACTGCATCGACGCGAGATCGGGTCGTGACGAACTCTTGACGCATACCACGGGGACTAGGTGTACGCTTTAGATAAGCGCTCTGGTCCCCCGTCGGAGCGCTTGTGCCGGCGTTCCGGGCCCCCGTCGGAACGCCGATGAACGCGACGCCGGGTGGTTTGCCCCCGTAACCACCCGGCGTCGCCTCTATTTTCAGGTAAAAATCCGGTCAAGTTTTCTCAGCCGTGCTGCGGCTCCCGACCCCGCGCGAGATCCGTCAGCCGGTCCACCGCGTCGGTCGGCGCCGATCCCCTCCCTTGGGCCAGACCGAGCAGATAGACCGTCCACGGGGCGGCCCGCCGCTCCACCCCGTGCGCGACCTCGCGGGTCAGCTCCAGAATCTCCGCCAGATCGGCCTCGTCGGGGTCCAGGCCCAGCTCCCGGCAGACCAGGGCCGTCCACTCATCCAGCTCGTCCATGCTCTCTCCTCGCCCGCTCCACATCCTCAGGTGTGTCGCAATCGAACCAGGCAAGCCGCCCGGCCGGCGCCAGCCGTACCGGATCCAGCGGCGCGAGCAGCCCGCGCAGCGAGTCACCCCGGTACGCGGCAACCGCGGCGCCCAGCACCCCGGTCCGCCACACGCCGATCAGCCACTGTTCCCGGCCGGTGTCGTCGGTCAGGACCGCGCCGCGGGCGCTCCCCGCGGCGGCACGCAGGGCGTCGACGTGGTCCGCCGACAGAAACGGCAGGTCACCCGCGAGCAGCGCCAGCCACGGTGCATCCACGAGCGCGAGCCCCGCCGCCAGCGCGGGTACCGGCCCGCCCCCCGGAGGGTCCTCCCGCGTGTGACGCGCCCCCGGGATGCCCCGCTCCGGGCCCACCACGATCAGCCGCCGCGCGCCGGGTACGGCCGACGCGACCCGCTCGGCCAGGGACCGCCCGCCGACCGTCAGGCCGGGCTTGTCCACCCCGCCCAGCCGGCGGGCGCGGCCGCCGGCCAGGATCACCGCGTCGAAGGGCTCCACACCGCTCAGCCGCCGATCGCCGACATCGGGCGGTCGGGCTGGAGGAACGCCGGGTCGTCGATGCCGTGACCGGCCCGCTTGCGGCCGACTGCGGCGATCCACCGCGCCGCCAGCTCGTCGTCGTCGACACCCGCCCGCATCGCCCCCCGCAGGTCCGACTCCTCGGTGGCGAACAGGCAGTTGCGCACCTGCCCGTCGGCGGTGAGGCGCACCCGGTCGCAGGAACCGCAGAACGGGCGGGTCACCGAGCCGATGACCCCGACCCGGGCCGGGCCGCCGTCGACCAGGAACAGCTCGGCGGGAGCGCTGCCCCGCTCCGCCGGGTCGTCGGGCGTGAGCGTGAACGATCCGGCCAGCACCCGGTGGATCTCGTCGGCGGTGACCATGTCCTCGCGGCGCCAGCCGTGCTGGGCGTCAAGGGGCATCTGCTCGATGAACCGAAGGTCGTACCCGTGTTCCAGGCAGAACCTGAGCAGCGGTACGGCCTCGTGGTCGTTGATCCCGCGCATCAGCACCGCGTTGACCTTGACCGGGGTCAGCCCCGCCGCCGCGGCGGCCGCCAGCCCGGCCAGGACGTCCGCGAGCCGGTCCCGGTGCGCGAGCCGGACGAAGACGTCCCGGTCCAGGGTGTCCAGCGAGACGTTCACCCGATCCAGTCCCGCCTCGGCGAGCGGCGCGGCGAGCCTTTCCAGCCCGATCCCGTTGGTGGTGAGGGAGATCTCCGGGCGGGGGGAGAGCGCGGAGGTCGCCGCCACGAGGCCGGGCAGTCCCCGGCGCAGCAGCGGCTCACCCCCGGTGAAGCGCACCTCGGCGATGCCCAGCCGCCGCACGCCCAGGCTCACCAGGCGGATCACCTCGTCGTCGGTGAGCAGTTCCGGTTTGGGCAGCCAAGGGAGCCCTTCGGGCGGCATGCAGTACACGCACCGCAGGTTGCAGCGGTCGGTGAGCGACACCCGCAGGTCCGTCGCCACCCGTCCGAAGGAATCGACCAGCACCGGGGCGACCTCCAATGTCGAGGGATACTCCCCAGCGTACGGCCGGACACCGACGGATCATGACGGCGGGGAGCGGCCCCCGGGCTTTCGGGGGCCACTCCCCCCGCGGATCAGTCGACGATGAGGCAGAGGCCGTTGCGACCCGCCCACAGGATGTAGCCGGGGTTACTGGTGCTGGTGTTGTGGCCCAAGTAGGTGATGCCCGGGGGGAGACAGCGCATCACCGCCGGGTTGGCGTGGTAGGTGACCCGGACCGACTCCCAGTCCGTGGTCCGGCAGTTCTTGTAGTAGATGTACAAGCCGCCGCCACCTCCCTGCGGGGCGGCCGCGTAGACCCCGCATCTCTCGCCGACGGAGATCGGGGGGAAGGCGTAGGCCGGTCCCGCCGCGGCCACCGCCGAGGTGGCGGCCAATGCCATTCCGGCGAGGGTGAGGGCGGCCCGCTTGAGCACGGAAGCCATGGGGAGATTCCTCTCGTTCACGAGAATCCAGCGGAACCCGCGCGGATCCACGCGGTTGCGGTCATGCCGCTAGCATCCGCATTGTGCACGGCGAATTCAAGAATCACTCCGACAAATCCCCCGATTATTCGATGCTTGGCCTTCTTCCGCCAGACCGAATACTTCTTTAGGGGCGAGGTTAAACCGTTTTACCCGTCTAATTTGGAGAATTCCCAACCGCGGGGTGGACGCCGGGGAAATACGGCGGGCCGTGCACGGGGTACCCCGTGCACGGCCCGGACGGGCCCGCCATCGCGGGGCCTCGGCACGCCGCCCGTCTTCGTCGTGCCGACAAGCCACCGGTCGGCCGTGCCCCCGAATCGGCCCACCCGTCGCGACGTGCGGCCGGTCAGCCCTTGATGCAGATGACCTGCCTGAGGTGGGCGACCACCTCGACCAGGTCGGTCTGCGCCGCCATCACCGACTCCAGGTCCTTGTAGGCCCCCGGGATCTCGTCGATGACCCCGGCGTCCTTACGGCACTCGACCCCTTCGGTCTGCTCACGAAGATCCTGCAGGCTGAAGGTCTTCTTCGCTTTCGTCCGGCTCATCCGTCGCCCCGCCCCATGCGAAGCGGAGTTGAACGAACGCTCGTTTCCGAGCCCGCGGACGATGTAGGTCCCGGTAGCCATCGACCCGGGGATGATACCAAGATCTCCGCTACCCGCACGGATCGCCCCCTTACGGGTGACGAGCAACCCGACCCCGTCGTAGATCTCCTCCGCCACGTAGTTGTGGTGGCAGGAGATGTCCTCCCCGAAGAGGATCTCCGGGAAGTGCTTGATCAGAACGTTGCGTACCAGGGCCATCATGACCGCCCGGTTGCGCCGCGCGTAGTCCTGGGCCCAGAACAGGTCCCTGCGGTACGCCTCCATCTCCGGGGTGCCGGTCACGAAGACGGCGAGGTTCCGGTCGGGCAGATCCTGGTTGTGCGGCAGGTGCTTGGCCTCCCCGATGTGGTACTCGGCCAGCTCCTTGCCGATGTTGCGCGACCCCGAGTGCAGGACCACCCAGACGGCGCCGTCGTCGTCGACGCACACCTCCAGGAAGTGGTTGCCACCCCCGAGCGTCCCCATCTGGGCCTGGGCGCGCTGCCGCCGGTCCTGTACGGCCGGCGCGAGCTCGTCGAAGCCCTTCCAGAACTCCCGCCAGCCGGTCGTCTTGAGCCCGTGCAGGTCGGTGAAGTCGACCGGCCGCTTGTGCATGCCGAAGCCGACCGGGACGACCTGCTCCAGCCTGGACCGCAGGTATCCGAGGTTGTCGGGCAGCTGCTCCGCCCGGAGCGAGGTCTTCACCGCGGTCATCCCGCAGCCGATGTCCACGCCGACCGCGGCGGGGGACACCGCGTCACGCATCGCGATCACCGAGCCGACGGTGGCGCCCATCCCGTAATGCACGTCCGGCATGACCGCCAGACCATGGGTCCATGGCAGGTTCGCGACGTTACGCAACTGATCCATCGCCGCGGACTCGATCTCGGCGGGGTCCGCCCACATGCGGACCGGCGCCTTCCAATGCGTCTCGGTGAACATGACTCCATGACGCCAGAGACGACCGCCCCGGGGCAACCCATTTAGCCCTCCGCGGGTGACGCGGCGGGGGTCACGCGATGGACGCCACGACCCCGTCGTCGAAGTACACCGCCTCCTGGAGCCGACCGCCGAGCGCCTCGATGTAGCGCACCATGACCTCTCGGCCGGACACCTTGCCCTGTTCGATCTGGGACACCCGGCCCTTGGTGACGCCCATCCGCTCGGCGACTTCCCGCTGGGTGAGCCCACGGGTGCGCCGGATCTCCGCCGGCCGGTGGCCCAGCACCTCGGCGAGCAGCGCCTCCTTGCCGATCGCCGCGGCCTGCTCACCGCCCGCTCGCTCGACCTGCTCACCCCGGATGTCCCGCCACCGCGCATAGCCCGTCATCGGCGACCCCTTCCTTCAGTTGGCTCTTCTATCGCTGCTTAGCCGTACAAATCACATCTCGGTCCCAATTGTTCTATTTTCCTCGTTTATCGCGGGCAACTAGAAGAATGCCGGGTCGTCAGGGGTCAATCACGAAGCGGATCCGCACTGTTCCAGATCGCGGATCCGTCCAATTCCGTATCCGACGCCGGCATCCACCCATTCTCGGACCTCGTCGACGGGGTGGACATCCCCCAGCCGGACTCCTTGGTTCAGCGCTACCACAACTCCGACAATTCACCACACAATCAGCATCCGACGTCAGCGTGCGGTGGGTGCGGCCCCGTCGGCGAGCAGCAGGAGTACGGCGACCGCGGCCACCGCGACGGCTGCCAGGAAGGGTGCCCGGGGCGAGCGCCCGCCAAGCAGCACCCCCGCCCCGGTGAGCACGGCCGCCAGGACGAGCCCGGCCCAGCCCGTACCCTCCGGCGGTCCCGGCGGGCCGAACACCAGCAGGGCGGTCGCGGCCAGCAGGGGAAGCGGGACGGCGGCGCGGACCCGGGCGGCGCCCAGGCGCTGCGGCCAGCCCCGGACGCCCGCGGCGAGGTCCGCCGGGATGTCGGGCAGCACGTTGGCCAGGTGCGCCCCGCAGCCGAGCAGCGCCGCCGCCAGGACGACCCACCAGCGGGGCCACGGCTGCCCGGGCAGGCCGAGGGTGACGAAGACGGGCAGCGCGGCGAAGCCCACCGCGTACGGCAGCCAGGACAGCCGGGTGGCCTTCACGCCGAGGTTGTACGCCCACGCCCCGCCGACCCCGGCCAGATGGACGGCGCCCGCGAGCGGGCCCACCGCCAGCGAGAGCGGGACGCAGAGCAGGAGCGCCGCCAGGGCGGCGGCGCGCACCGTCCGGACGTCGGCCGCCCCGGTCGCGATCGGCTTGTCGGCCCGCTCGGCGGCGGCGTCCCGCGCCGCGTCGGCCGCGTCGTTGGACCAGCCCACCGAGAGCTGGCCGACGAGCACCGCGGCGGCGACGAGCGCGGTGCCCGCGGCGCCGTGCCCGGCGACCACGGCGAGCGTGGCGACGAGGACGGTCACCGCCGCGGTCGGCCCGGGATGGCAGGCCTTCACCAGGCCGGAGAGCACGGGCCCCGCGGCCGGACGCTGAAGCACGGGGACGATCGTAGGCCGTCGGCGGCCGATCGTCACGGCCCACGCGGCCGCACACCACAACGATCACGTGACGGACGCGGAATCAGGGGTGCGCATGCGTCCGGTGGGGCATGAGGGAGGTGTCAGCTGCCCGCCGGTTGGGAACGCCCATGACCCGTATCGCCGCCGTCCGCGGTGCCCTTCCCCCGAATCGCCACTCCCAAGCCGAGATCACCGACGCGTTCGCCCGTCTCTGCCTGCCCCCGGGAACCGACCGGCGGCTGCTCGACCGTCTGCACGCGAGCGCCCGCGTCCGGACCCGCAATCTGGCGCTGCCCCTGGCGGACTACGCCAAACTCGACGGCTTCGGCGCCGCCAACGACGCCTTCATCGCCACCGCGCTCGACCTCGGCACCCAGGCGGTCTCGGCCGCGCTGGAGGAGGCGGGGCTCGGTCCCCGGGACGTGGATCTGATCATGTTCACCTCGGTGACCGGCGTCGCCGCCCCCTCGATCGACGCCCGGATCGCCGGGCGGCTCGGGTTCCGCCCCGACGTGCGGCGGCTACCGATCTTCGGGCTGGGCTGCGTCGCCGGGGCCGCGGGGATCGCCCGGCTCCACGACCACCTGCTCGGCAGGCCCGGCCACGCGGCCGTCCTGCTTTCGGTGGAACTCTGCTCCCTCACCCTGCAGCGCGAGGACGTCTCCACCGCCAACCTCGTCGGGTCCGCGCTCTTCGGCGACGGGGCCACCGCCGTGGTCGCGCTCGGGGCCGAACGGGGACAGGCGGCCCCGGGCCCGGTCGTCGTCGACACGCGGAGCCGCCTGTACCCGGGCACCGAGCGGACGATGGGGTGGGACGTCGGCGACGACGGCTTCCGAATCGTGCTGGACGCCGGGATCCCCGACCTGGTCCGCACCCACCTCGCCGCGGACGTGCGCGCCTTCCTGGCCGACCACGGCCTCACCACGCGGGACGTCACCGCCTGGGTCTGCCATCCGGGCGGCCCGAAGGTCCTGGAGGCCGTCACGGAGGCCCTGGACCTGCCCGCGGACGCGCTGGAGCTGACCTGGCGCTCCCTCGCCGAGATCGGCAATCTCTCCTCCTCGTCGGTCCTGTACGTCCTGCGGGACACCCTCGCCCTGCGGCCCCCGCCGCCGGGCACCCCGGGGCTCCTGCTCGCGATGGGTCCCGGCTTCTGCTCCGAACTCGTCCTCCTCCGCTGGTAGGTGCCCATGTCGCCGTGGTATCCCGTGCTCCTCGCCCTGGTCGGGCTGGAACGCCTCGCCGAGCTGGTCGTCGCCCGGCGCAACACCGGGTGGAGCCTCGCCCGGGGCGCCCGGATCAGCGGACGGGGCCACTACCCGTGGATGGTGGCCCTGCACACCGGCCTGCTCGCCGGATGCCTGGCCGAGACGGCCCTGGCCGACCGGCCGTTCACGCCCGCGCTCGGCTGGCCGATGCTCGCCCTGGTGATCGCCGCCCAGGGGCTGCGCTGGTGGTGTGTCCGCGCGCTCGGGCCGCGCTGGAACACCCAGGTGATCGTCGTGCCGGGACTCCCCCTGGTGACCGCGGGCCCGTACCGGTATCCGTGGCTCCGGCACCCGAACTACGTCGCGGTCGCCGTCGAGGGCGCCGCGCTCCCCCTCGTGCACGGGGCCTACCTCACCGCGGTGGTCTTCACCGTGTGCAACGCCGCCCTCATGGTGGTCCGGATCCGCTGCGAGCAGACCGCCCTCGCCGCGGCGGGCACGGCTCCGGCGTGATCGACGTCCTCGTGGCGGGCGGCGGGCCCGCCGGACTCGCCACCGCGATCCACGCCGCCCTCGCCGGGATGGAGGCCGTCGTCGTCGAACCCCGGCCGGGGCCGGTCGACAAGGCGTGCGGCGAGGGCCTGATGCCGAGCGGGGCCGCCGGACTCCGGGCGATCGGCGTCGAGCCGGACGGACGGCCGCTGCGCGGGATCCGCTACCTCGACGGCCGCCGGCAGGTCCAGGCCGACTTCCGGGACGGGGCGGGGCTCGGCGTCCGCCGTACCGTCCTGCACGCCGCGCTCGCCCGCCGCGCCGCCGACCTGGGGGTCCGGACGGTCCCCGGCCGGGTGACCGGACCACGGCAGTACGCGGACCGGGTGGAGGCCGCCGGGCTGCGCGCCCGGTGGCTCGTCGCCGCCGACGGGCTGCACTCCCCGCTCCGCGCCGGCCTCGGGCTCGACCTGCCCGTCCCCGCACCCCGCCGGTACGGCCTGCGGCGGCACTACCGGACGGAGCCCTGGACCGACTTCGTGGAGGTGCACTGGGCGGCGGCCGGCGAGGCGTACGTGACCCCGGTCGGCCCCGACCTGGTCGGGGTGGCCGTGCTCAGCGCCCGGCGGCGCGGCTACCCCGAGCATCTGGCGGACTTCCCCGGGCTGCTGGACCGGCTGGGCGGGTCGGTCCCCTCCCGCGTCCTCGGGGCCGGTCCGCTCCGTCGCGGGGCCCGGACCAGGGTGGCCGGGCGGGTGCTGCTCGTCGGGGACGCGGCCGGCTACGTGGACGCGCTCACCGGGGAGGGGATCTCGCTGGCGCTCCACTCGGCCCGCGCCCTCGTCGGCTGTCTGCGGGCGGGACGGCCGGAGGGGTACGAGCGGGCGTGGCGGCGGCTCTCCCTGCTCCACCGGGTCCTCACCGGGGCGCTGCTCACCGCGCGGCGGCACCCCGCCTCGGCCCGGCTCATCGTCCCCGCGGCGCACCGCCTTCCCGTGGTGTTCCGCGCGGCGGTCAACCTGCTCGCGGGCGGCTGAACGGGGCGAAGCCCGTACCGGCACAAAAAGACGCCCGGTCCCCGCGGGCTGCGGGGACCGGGCGCCTCTCAGTGCTGTGGGTTAGTGCCGGTAGACCTTGACGTGGTCGTAGGCGACAGCGTCGTCAACCCAGCGGTGACCCTTGTAGACGGCCTTCCACGTGCCCGACTTCCACGCCGGTACCTTGGTCTGGAAGTAGCCCTTCCAGCTCGTGGTAACGGTGTCGACGTGCTGCCAACGGTGCGAACCGTCGGGCTTGAAGAAGAGCGCCACATCCTGGTTGCCGTAACCCCGCCAGCCGTGCCAGCCGCCGAAGTTGTAGACGTGGACGTTGCCGTCGACGTAGTCGTCGTCGCGGCAGCCGTCCCACTCCCAGGCGGAGTCGTCCCAGCCGTAGCGGCCGTAGCAGTCACTGACCGTCAGACGGCCGGCGAGCTTGAGCCACGACCCCTTCTTCACGGGCTCGGGCGAGGCGTCGAAGGAGAGCTTGGTCTCCCGAGGCCCCGTCGGGTGCGGGTACCGCTTGGAGACGTGCTTCACATAGAAGGACCGCCCGTCGTTGGCGACCTTCCCGTCCGCGCCACGGGCTGTGACGTTGACGTTCCACCGTCCCGCCGGGTCATTCCGATCCAGGGTCCAGGAGAACACCGACCGCTTCCAGTCCCCGTGACCCGTGGGCTTCTCGACGACGCCCCTGGGCAGGTCGGGCACCGGATCATCGCTCTTGGTGGAGAGCGGCGTGCCGCCCCCCGCCGGAGAGATGTCGGCGGACACCCGGTCGGCGCCACGCGTGTTCACGGTGACGACGACTTGAACCGAATCCCAGCCACGGATGACCACGGGGTCGGGGTTGACCGAGATGTTCCCGATGACGGGACCCGGGTCGGGCGAAGCCGTCGCCGGAGCTGCCACCCCGAGCACCGTGCCGCCCACAGCAGCCGCCACCAAACCGGTGGCGATGCGTTTCAACATGAGGATCTTCCTCTCCCCGTTGAACCAACGCGGCTCGTGAATGAGCCGCGCCTAACGTCATAGACGCTCAAGACTTGGTAAAGGTTGTCTCAAAGGTGGGCAATGTTATTAAAACGAGAGATCCGGCCCGCGCAACCGCGCGAGCCGGATCTCAACCCGTCAGATCCCGTGGATCAGCCGAAGGTCAACGCGGGATGGGGTTCCACCCGCGGACGTGGACGAAGTCGCCCACGCTGCGGGAGTCCTCGGCCTCGTCGTTGCCGTCGAAGACCGCGCGCCAGGTACCGCTCTTGGTGGCGCGGGCCTTCGCCCAGAACCGGCCGTCCCAACGGGTCTCGGTCCGGGTGATGTACTTCCAGGTGCTGGAGCCGCTGGCGCGGAAGTAGATCTCCACCTCCTGGTTCTCGTAGCCCTCCCAGCCGTGGTCGTAGGCCTGGAGGCGGCCGCTCATGTGGAGCGTCCGGTTCTTCCGAATGGGCTCGGGACCGGCGTCGAAGCCGACGATCCGGGTGTCGAGCTCCTCGTCCACCGGCTCGTGCTCGACCGTGAACCGGTGGTCGTCGGTCACCTTCTTGCCGTTGGCGTCGACCGCGGTGGCGGTGGCGATCCACCGGCCCTTGGGGTCGTTGCCGTCGAACTCGGCCGTGAACCGGAGCCAGTCACCGTGCCGACGCCACCGGCTCTCCTCGTGCGACTGAATGGTGTACACGCCGTCCGGCTTGACCGAAACCTCGACGTCCTTGTAGCCCTTGGCGAGCACGTCGATCGAGACATAGGTGGTCTTGTTCCCCTTGACGACCACCGGATCCGGCTGAACCCGCACGATATCCACACTGACCGGGACGGGCGTACGCTCCGCCATGGCCGGTAGGGAGCCGGCGATGACCGACCCGCCTACCGCGGCAGCCGTCAGGCCGACAGCGAGGCGTTTGAACATGAGGGTGTTCCTCTCCCCGTAGACACACACACGGCCCGGGCGGGCCGCGTCTACGTAAGAGACGACCTAAACCTCAGAAAAGTTGCTAAATCGGGAAAAAAATCTTACTTTTGGTTTGCCTGGATGTGGTTGACGCAGGTCAGCGCGTCTTCACCGCGTCCCCTTCACTGATCTCCATCGCGTACTCCACCGTCCCGGGGAAGACCGCGCGCCAGGTCCCGTCCTCGATCGGCCGCAACGTCACCGTGAAACGGCCGTCACGCTCGGTGACCGCCGAGGCGACCCGCTCCCAGGTCTCACCCCCGTGCTCCCGGAACTCGATGTAGACGCGCTGACCGCCCCAGTTCACGTACCCGCCGTGCACCGACGGCTCCAGCCGGGTGAGCCTTCCCCGCAGCGTCAGCTGGCCGTTCCGCCGGACCGGCTCCGGATCCGCGGAGAAACCCGTGATCCCGGCGTTGCGCTTCAGCCAGAAGTGCACGCTCCGGGTCGCCGACGTCCCCGCGTCGTCCGTGGCGGTCACCGTCACCGTCCAGCGGCCCGGCGGATACCGCTTGTCCAGGGCCTTGGCCGGGAGAAACCGCCACGTCTGCCACTCCCCGCTCGACCGCCGCCCCGTCCGGGACGGCGACGAGGAGACCACCGGCGTCGCCTGCACCGTCGGCCTCGGCGTCGGCCTCGGTGCCGGGGACGCTTTGCCGCGCCGATCCGGCTCCACGGTGATCTTCACCCCTTTCTCCGTCACCCCTCGTGCCACGACCTCGACCACCACCCGCACCGAGCCCCCGTCGTAGACCACCGGCGTATCCGGCCGCACCGTCACCGACCTGATCTCCGGGCCGGTCTCCGCCGCTGCGTGCGCGGGAGCCGCGAACGCCACCGACGCCGCCACCACCATCACGATGTCCTTCACCCTTGTCCCCCTCCTTCGACGTTGATCACGACGCTAGAAGCGGCTCCGCAATGGACCGGCCATCGACACCTCACAGAACGCCATTCCCTCCCCAAGCCGCAGGCGCGCGCCGTACCGGGCGCGGAAGGATAATCTCGGCGCGTGATCGCATCCGCCGTCCTCGACCTCGTCGGCATCTTCGTCTTCGCCATCTCGGGTGCCCTGCTCGGGGTGCGCAAGCGGCTGGACGTCGTCGGGATGGCCGTCCTCGCCGAGATCACCGCTCTCGGCGGCGGAATCCTGCGCGACCTCGTCATCGGCGCGGTCCCCCCGGCCGCCTTCACCGACATCGGCTACGTCGTGGTGCCGTTGATCGCCGCCGGCATCGCCTTCTTCTGGCACCCGCACGTCACCCGGCTCATGCCGGCCGTCCTGGTGTTCGACGCGGCGGGGCTCGGCCTGTTCGCCGCGAGCGGCACGCTGAAGGCCCTCACCTTCGGACTCGGGCCGGTCCACGCGATGATCGTCGGCGTCTGCACGGCCGTCGGCGGCGGAATCCTGCGGGACGTGCTCGCGGGCGAGGTGCCGAACGTCCTGTACGACCGGCAGCTGTACATCCTGCCCGCGCTGCTCAGCGCGGTCGCGGTGACGATCGCCTTCCGCCTCGGCGCCTACGGCTTCCCGCTCACCCTCGGGGCCGCGCTCCTCGGCTTCGCGCTCCGGCTGGCCGCCATGCGGTACGGCTGGCGCGCCCCGATCGCCCGCGGCCTCGACAAGACCTGAGGACCGCCCGCTCCGGACGCCGTACGGCCCGGTGGGAGATCACACGGTTGGGCTGAGTGAGCGGGGCGGGGTGAACGGTCCCATGGCGTGGGCACTCGCGATTCGCCGTACCGCGTCGGCGAGCACCGCGGGGGGCTGGGTGAAGGGCAGCCGCAGATAGCGCTCGAGCGTCCCCTCCACACCGAACCAGTGACCCGGCGTCAGCCGTACCCCGCGCAGGGCCGCCTCCTCGGCGACCTGGGTCGCCACCGGGCCGTCGAGCCGCACCCACAGGAACCCGCCGCCGCTCGGCGTGCGGAAGCTCCAGCCGGGGAGCTCGGTGCGGAGGGCCTCGGTGAGGGTGTCCCGGGAGGCGCGCAGGGCCGGGATGCGCTCGGCCTTGGACTCGGCCATCCGGGCGAACAGC
This sequence comes from Rhizohabitans arisaemae, assembly GCF_025996515.1. Classification (GTDB taxonomy): domain Bacteria; phylum Actinomycetota; class Actinomycetes; order Streptosporangiales; family Streptosporangiaceae; genus Rhizohabitans; species Rhizohabitans arisaemae. The sequence continues at coordinate 93,572 of NZ_BLRH01000005.1, read as the reverse complement.
CGGGCCACGACGAGCTGCTCGAACAGCGGGCTCGCGATGTCGACCACGGCGCGATGGTCGGCGATCCTCCGGATCATCGCCGCGGTGGCCCGGATCCACCCGATGCGCATACCGCCCCACCACAGTTTGGCGGCCGAGCCGATGGAGATCACCCGGCCGTCGTGGTCGAAACAGGCCAGCGGGGTCGCCGTCGCGCCGGCGTCGATGCCGCATTCCACCCAGGACTCGTCGACCAGCAGGGTGGTGTCGTGCCGCCGGGCCAGGGCGACCAGCGCGGCCCGGTCCGCGTCGTCCATGAGGAGGCCGGTGGGGTTGTGGAAGTCGGGGATCAGGTAGGCGAGCCGGACCGCGGCCTGCCGGATCGCGCTGCCCAGCAGGTCGAGCGACCAGCCGTCGTCGCCGACCCCGACGGGAACGATCCGCGCGCCCCGATGGCGGATCATGTCGAAGACGTGCGGGTAGGTGGGCGACTCCACCAGGACCGGGTCCCCCGGGCCGGCCAGCAGGTTCATCAGCAGGGTGACGGCCTGCTGGGCGCCTGAGGTGACGATGATCTGGTCGGGCCGGGTGGCGAGCCCGCGTTCGGTGTACCGGGACGCGACGGCCTCGCGGAGCGCCGGCACCCCCAGCGGCTCAAGGCCGATGCCGGGCTCGTACTCGGCGTGGTCGGCGAACGCCTCGGCCATCGCCGTGCGCAGGATCGCGGGGGCGGGCGGCGCGGCGGCCTGCAACTGGATCAGGGAGTCGTCGGCCGGGACCGCCCAGGGGCCGGCACCCGGCGCCACGACGGCGGGGAGCGCGGTCCAGCTCCCCGATCCCTGCCGGCTCTCGATGTGCCCGCCCTCCCGGAGCCGGTCGTAGGCGGCGGTGACGGTGGTGCGGCTGACGCCGAGGGCCTCGGCGAGATGCCGCTCGGCGGGGAGTCTGACGTGCAGCGGGAGCCGCCCGTCCATGATCAGAGCGCGTACGGCGTCGGCGAGGGCGCGATAGTACGGTCTCGCCTCCGCGTTGATCGAGGTCAGGCGCGCGAGCTGGGCGGCGCTGATCGATCGTTGCCCACCATTCATCAGGCCACTTTCGTCAATTGGCTCTTTAATCCCAGACCATCTCACTTCCAGAATATAACCATTATGGATGGAACTCCCCCTAAGATCCCTCTCTTTGGACGACTGATACGCCTGTATCTGGGCTTGGCACTCTATGGCGTCGGCATCGCCCTCCCCGTGGAATCGACCCTGGGCCTCAGCCCGTGGGACGTGTTCCACCAGGGTCTCGCCAAGCTGACCGGCTGGTCCATCGGCGTCTGGCTGGTCATCGTCGGCGTCGCGATCATGCTCCTGTGGATCCCCCTGCGCCAGCGCCCCGGGATCGGCACCGTCAGCAACGCCCTCCTGGTGGGCGTCTTCGCCGACCTGGCGATCTGGCTGATCCCCACGCCGCAGACCCTGGCGCTGCGGTGGCTGGCCCTGCTCGCCGGGATGACGATCCTCGCCGCCGCCACCGGCCTCTACATCGGCGCCGGGCTCGGCCCAGGCCCCCGGGACGGCATCATGATGGGCCTTGCCCGCCGCGGCTGGTCGATCCGGGTCGCCCGGACCGTCATCGAGGTGATCGTCCTCGCCGCCGGATGGCTCCTCGGCGGCACCGTCGGCCTGGGCACCCTGGTGGTCGCCCTCTGCATCGGACCGCTCACCCAGTTCTTCATGCCGCTCTTCCGGCCGAGAGTCGCCCAGAAGATGTGAGGTTCGCCAGACGGCGGGCAGGATGGGCCGCATGCGGCTTGAGGATTACGCGCTCGTCGGCGACATGCAGTCCGCCGCCCTCATCGGCAGGGACGGCTCCATCGACTGGCTCTGCACACCCCGTTTCGACTCCCCCACCTGCTTCGCCGCCCTCCTCGGCTCCGAATCCCACGGGCACTGGCGGATCGGCCCCGCCGGCGACCCCGGGGCCGGGCACCCGCTCGCCACCCGGCGCCGATACCGGGGTGACACCCTCATCCTGGAGAGCGAGTGGGACACCCCGACCGGCACCGTGCGGGTGATCGACTTCATGCCGCACCGCGACCGCGCCCCCGACCTGGTGCGGATCGTGGAGGGCGTCACCGGACGGGTGCCGATGCGGATGGAGCTCCGGCTCCGCTTCGACTACGGCAGGATCGTGCCGTGGGTCCGCCGGATCGACGGCCACATCCAGGCGATCGGCGGACCCGACTCGGTCTGGCTGCGCAGCCCGGTCCCGCTCGACGGCCACGACCTGTGCCACCGCGCCGCCTTCACCGCCGAACCCGGCACCCGGCTCGCCTTCGTCGTCACCTGGCACCCCTCGCACGAACCGCGACCCCCCGAAATCGACCCGTTCCGGCAGCTGAAGGAGACCGAGCTGCTGTGGAACGAGTGGGTCTCCCGCTGCACCTACACCGGCCCGTGGCGGGACGCCGTCGTACGGTCCCTCATCACGCTCAAGGCGCTCACCTACGAACCCACCGGCGGGATCGTCGCCGCGCCCACCACCTCGCTCCCGGAGGACATCGGCGGCGTCCGCAACTGGGACTACCGCTACTGCTGGCTCCGCGACGCGGCCATGACCCTGGACGCCCTGATCCGCTGCGGGTTCGTGGACGAGGCGAAGGCGTGGCGGGAATGGCTGCTCCGCGCGATCGCCGGGCGGCCCCAGGACCTGCAGATCATGTACGGCGTCGCGGGGGAACGCCGCCTCACCGAGCTGGAGCTCGACTGGCTCCCCGGATACGAGAACTCCCGCCCGGTGCGCATCGGGAACGGGGCGGTGAAACAGCTCCAGATCGACGTCTACGGGGAGGTCATGAACACCTTCCATCTGGCGCGCAGAGCCGGGATCCCCCCCGACCGCCGGGCCTGGGCGATCCAGCGCAGCCTCATGGACTACCTGGAGACCAAGTGGACCGAGCCCGACGAGGGCCTCTGGGAGATCCGCGGGCGACGCCGCCACTTCGTCCATTCCAAGGTGATGGCCTGGGTGGCGCTGGACCGGGCGCTCCACGCGGCCCGGCACCTCGGGCACACCGCCCCGCTGGAGCGCTGGCGCCGGACCCGCGACCGGATCCACGCCGAGGTCTGCGAACGAGGGTTCGACCCGGTTCGGGGGACCTTCACCCAGTCGTACGGCTCATCCGAGCTCGACGCCGCCCTCCTGCTCATCCCCCAGGTCGGCTTCCTCCCGCCCACCGACCCCCGGGTGATCGGCACGGTCGAGGCGGTGCGGCGAGAGCTCACGGTCGACGGGCTCGTCATGCGGTACGCGACCTCGGACTCCGACGCCAACCGGGTCGACGGGCTCCCGGGGACCGAGGGGGCCTTCCTGGCGTGCAGTTTCTGGCTCGCCGACGCCCTCGCCCTGCTGAACCGGCGGGAGGAGGCCGTCGAGCTGTTCGAACACCTCCTGGGACTCCGCAACGACGTCGGCCTGCTCGCCGAGGAGTACGACCCGCGCCTGCGGCGCCTGGTCGGCAACTTCCCGCAGGCGTTCAGCCACGTTCCCCTGATCCACACGGCGTGTGCGCTCTCCGGCCCGGGAACCGTCGACCTGGCCACCGGCTGACCCGCCTCCAGGGGCGCTTGACACAAGGCGCCCTCGGATCGCGGGGAGGCCCGGTCAGGAGGCACGATTCGATATCAATCCGGACGCCCACGGCTGATCAGGCACTCCGCTGGCGCGGCCGCTCCGTCTCCACTCGCAAACGGTGTCAGACTGTGTTCGCTTATGAGACCTACTCCCCACATCCTGGTGGTCAACGGGATCAAGGTCCGCCGGCCGGTGTTCGTCCTCGGCGCCCCGCACTCCGGCGCGGACCTGCTGGCGCGTGCCCTGAAACGGTCCTTCGGCTTCCACCTCACGGTCGGCAGACCCAGCGTCGCCCGGGTCGTCTACGCCTTCGCCCGGCGCCCCTCGATCCCGAACGGAAAGGGCACCGGCGCCACCCGGGTGCTGCGGGACGCGCTCGCCGAGTCCTGGCAGCTGACCCCGGGCGGATGCCAGGACTGCCCGGCGCTCTGCCGGGACGCCGGAGGCCTCACCACCCAAGGGGCCTGCGTGACCAGCGGCGGGATCTCGCGGTTCGGCGACGCCAGCCCGGATCTGCTGTACAGCGCCCGGGTCCTGCTCGAGGCGTTCCCCGACGCGCGGCTGATCCAATTGATCCGGGACGGCCGGGACGTGGCCGCGGACATGCTCGCCGACCCGGCGTGCCTCGCCTGGTTCAAACCGGCGCTGCTCGCCGAGGGCACCGAGTTCCCCAACCCGTTCCTCGGCATCAACAAGGCCGAGCACCGGGAGAAGTGGTCGTCGCTGCCCACGGCCGGCAAGTGCGCGCTGCGCTGGCGCAACGCCGTACGGATCTCGGCTCGGCTCCGCGCCGAACTCCCGGCCGACCAGCTCCTCACCGTCCGCTACGAGGACCTCATCACCCAGCCCAACCCGGTGATCGAGTCGGTCTCCCGCTTCCTGGAGGCCCGGGTCTCCCTGGTGGCCCTGCACGGGGCGATCGGCGCCACCACCACCCTCGGCGCGAGCGGCAGCGCGGTGGCCGGCGGGCCGGTCACCGGCGCCTGGCGCACCCGGCTCCGGCCGGACGACGCCGCGCTCATCGAGAAGATCGCCCAATCCGAGCTCCTGCGGCTCGGGTACATCAACTGACCGCGATCGCCCGCGGCGCCGCGGTCAGGCCTCCCCCGCCGGTTGCAGCGCGTCCCCTCGCACGGCCTGGTGCTCGAACTGGGTCCGGTACAGCTCCGCGTAGAGACCGCCCCGGGTGAGCAGCTCCTCGTGCCGGCCCCGCTCGGCCACCCGCCCGTCCTCGATCACCAGAATCTGGTCGGCCTCCCGGATCGTGGAGAGCCGGTGCGCGATGACCAGGGAGGTCCGCCCCGCCAGCGCCGTCTTCAGCGCGCGCTGCACCGCCGCCTCCGACTCCGAGTCCAGGTGGGCGGTGGCCTCGTCCAGCACCACCACGGCCGGGGCCTTGAGCAGCAGCCTGGCCAGCGCCAGCCGCTGCTTCTCCCCGCCCGACAACCGGTATCCGCGATCGCCGACCACGGTGTCGAGGCCGTCGGGGAGCGCACTTACCAGATCCCAGATCCGGGCCGCCCGGCAGGCCTGCTCGATCTCCGCGTCGGTGGCGTCCTTACGGGCGTAGCGAAGGTTGGCCGCGATCGTGTCATGGAACATGTGGGCGTCCTGCGGCACCACGCCGACCGTGTCGTGCAGCGACTCCAGGGTGGCGTCCCGGAGGTCGACGCCGTTGATCCGGACCGCGCCGCCGTCCACGTCGTAGAGGCGGGAGGCCAGGTTGATGATCGTCGTCTTCCCGGCGCCCGAGGGGCCCACCAGGGCGACCAGCTCCCCCGGCCGGGCTTCGAAGGAGACGCCGTGCAGAACCCGCTGCCCGGCTCCCCCGTCGGGCCTGGCCGTCGACTCCAGCGAGGCGAGCGAGACCTCCTCGGCGGAGGGGTAGGCGAAACCCACCTCGTCGAACTCGACCGTGACCGGCCCGTCCGGCAGCGGCCTGGCCCGGGGGCTCTCGGCCACCATCGGCTTGAGGTCGATCACCTCGAAGACCCGGTCGAAGCTGACCAGGGCGGTCATCACGTCCACGTGCACGTTGGACAGGCTGGTCAGCGGACCGTACAGGCGCATGAGCAGCGCGGCGAGCGCGACCAGGGTGCCGAGCTCGATCGCCTCGCCCGCGACGAGCAGACCTCCGGCGCCGTACACCAGGGCGATCGCCAGGGCGGCGACCAGGCCGAGGGCGACCCGGAAGACCGTGCCGTACATGGCGGAGACGACACCGATGTCCCGGACCCGGGCGGCGCGTCCGTCGAAGAGCTCGGCCTCGTCGCCGGGACGGCCGTACAGCTTGACGAGCATGGCCCCCGCGACGTTGAACCGCTCGGTCATCACCGAGCTCATCTCGGCGCCGAGCTGCATCTGCTCCCGGGTGACCTCCTGCATCCGCCGCCCGACCCACTTCGCCGGGAAGATGAAGATCGGCAGGAGGACCAGGGCGACCAGGGTGACCTGCCAGGAGAGGACGATCATCGCGATCAGCACCAGTACCAGGCTGACCACGTTGGAGACGACCGAGGCGAGCGTGGAGGTGAGCGCCCGCTGGGCGCCGATCACGTCGCTGTTGAGCCGGGAGACCAGCGCGCCGGTCTGCGCCCGCATGAAAAACGCCAGCGGCATCCGCTGCACGTGGTCGAAGACCTGGGTCCGCAGGTCGTAGATGAGGCCTTCCCCGATGCGGGCCGAGTACAGCCGCTGGACCAGGGAGAGCACGGCGTCGACCACGGCGAGCACCGCGATGACGATCGCGAGCGTGACGATGAGGCCGGTGTCCTTGGGCAGGATGCCGTTGTCGATCACGGCTTTCAGGAGCAGGGGGTTGGCGATCATCACGAAGGCGCTCGCCACCACCAGGATGAGAAACACCACCATCTGGCGGATGTACGGCCTGGCGTATCCGGCGATCCGGCGAACCGTGCCCGGCGCCAGGCGCTGCCGGGTGACCGAGCTGTCCCGGCTGAACGAGCGCATGGGCGAAGGGCCGTAGCCGCGACCGGAATCCATCATGGAACCTCCTCGCTTCGAAGCAGCGGCGGAGATATCCCGAAGATTCCGGCGGTGGACTCCGCCGAAAGCGAACATCGTGACCGACGTGTCCTCGGGCGTCTCCCGAGTTCTCCGCGCGGCCATCCTCGGATCGGGCCTTCTCCGCCGGAAACTGCGGAAATCCCCCCACCCGTCGCCGCTACGCGCGAGTAGCCCCACAGTACGACAGCAGGCGAAGACCCACCAGGCCCGAGATCACGTCTGCGGACCGGTCACGCACCTGGTCGTCCCGCGCCGAACAGCGCCTTCATCCGGGCGACCTGTTCACGCCGCTCACAGGCGGCCTGCTCCGTCAAGGTACGTCCCGCGGCGCCTTGAAGCAACCGCTTGGTCGCGGTCGCGGTGTCCCGGTCCGTGGCCAGGAGCGCGGCGCACAGGTCCCGCACCGCCTCGGTGAGCCCGTCCCCCGGCACCACCAGCTCGGCCAGGCCCAGCTCACGGGCCTCCTCGGCGCCCACCACGCGGCCGGTCAGGCAGATCTCCAGCGCCCTGGCGTACCCCACGGCGTCGACGAGCGGCTTGGTCCCGGTGAGATCCGGCACCAGACCGAGCGTCGGCTCCTTCATGCAGAGCCTGGCGTCCGCCGCCAGCACCCGGAGATCGCAGGCGAGCGCGAGCTGGAATCCCGCGCCGATCGCATGCCCCTGGACGGCGGCGACCGAGACGACGTCCGGTCGGCGCAGCCACGTGAACCCCTCCTGCGCGGCTGCGATCATCTGGTCGAACTCCGCGTCGTCCAGACGCGCCAGCGCCGGGAACGAGCCCTGACCGGGCACGCCCTCAGGCTGGAACATCCGCAAATCGACACCCGCGGAGAACGACGGACCGGCCCCCCGCAGCACGACCACGCGAACATCCGGCGGCAGACCGGCTCCGATCTCGGCCAGAGCCGACCAGGTGGCGAACGTCATGGCGTTGCGCCGCTCCGGCCGGTTCAGCGTGATCGTCGCCAGCCCGCCCCCCACGTCGAGATGGAGACCTGCCTCCGCGAACTCCGTCGCCGAGACGGTCCCCCGGCTCCCCCCAATTGTGTCCGCCATCGCTCTCTCCTGCTCGCCTGCCGTCGCGTTCGAACCCGGCGGCTTCAGCCTCTGACCCCACCGCAGTCAGCCTTCGAACGCGACGACGCAGGACGGACGGCTGCGTTTGCACTTTTCCGACTGTTAGCGCTTGGTCTTGCCGCGAGTCGCACCCCCGCGACCCCGCAGAGTCACCCCGGACTCGCTGAGGATCCGGTGGATGAACCCGTACGAACGACCTGTCGCGGCGGCCAGAGCACGGATGCTCTCGCCCGCCGTGTAGCGCTTCTTGAGCTCCGCGGCGAGCTTGTCGCGGTCGGCCCCGGTCACCCGGGTGCCCTTCTTCAGAGTCTCGGCCACAAGTACCTCCTGTAATGCCAGTCTTCCGCAGCGTTACCCACGCCATGATCAGTCATTCCAGCCGGATCGGCTACCTACTGCACGGGAAAAGATCCGTACCCGTCAAAAAAAGATCAGGCAAGAGCGACGAGATCGGAAAAATCATCACTCCATGAATCCTCTATACCGTCAGGAAGCAAGATCACTCTATCCGGTTGGAGAGCCTCCACAGCACCCTCATCATGCGTTACGAGGACAATTGCCCCAGAATAGGACCTAAGTGCATTTAACACTTGCTCCCGGCTGACCGGGTCGAGGTTGTTCGTGGGTTCGTCGAGCAGAAGGACGTTGGCCGCGGACAGGACCAGGGTCGCCAGTGCCAGCCGGGTTTTCTCCCCGCCGGACAGGACCCCGGCGGGTTTGTCCACGTCGTCGCCGGAGAACAGGAAGGACCCCAGGACGCTGCGGAGGTCCCCGTCGGTCAGCTCGGCCCCGGCCGAGCGCATGTTCTCCAGGACGGTGCGCTCGGGGTCCAGGGACTCGTGCTCCTGGGCGTAGTAGCCGAGGCGGAGGCCGTGGCCCGGCACCACCTCGCCGGTGTCGGGCTTCTCCACATCCCCCAGCAGGCGGAGCAGGGTCGTCTTGCCCGCGCCGTTCAGCCCGAGGATCACCACCCGGCTCCCCCGGTCCACGGCCATGTTCACGTCCGTGAAGACCTCCAGGGAGCCGTAGGACTTGGAGAGCTCCGTCGCCGTCAGCGGGGTACGTCCGCACGGTGCGGGCTGCGGGAAACGCAACTTGGCCACCTTGTCGGAGCGGCGTTCCTCGCTCACGCCGCCAAGCAGGCGCTTGGCGCGCCGCTCCATGTCCTGGGCCGCCTTGGCCTTGGTGGCCTTGGCCCGCATCCGATCCGCCTGAGAAAGCAGCGCCGACGCCTGTCGCTCGGCGTTGGCCCGCTCCCGCTTCCGCCGCTTCTCGTCCGTCTCCCGCTGGCTCAGATAGGTCTTCCAGCCGACGTTGTACGTGTCGATGACACAGCGGTTCGCGTCGAGGTGGAGCACCCGGTTGACCGTCGCGTCAAGAAGGCCAACATCGTGGCTGATGATGACCAAGCCACCTTGATGAGACTTTAAAAATTCACGGAGCCACGAGATGGAGTCCGCATCCAGGTGGTTTGTGGGCTCGTCAAGCAGGAGAGTCTCCGCCTGGCTGAACAGGATCCGGGCCAGCTCGACCCGGCGCCGCTGCCCCCCCGAGAGGGTGCCGATCGGCTGCTGGAGCACCCGGTCGGGCAGGCCGAGACTGGAGGCGATCGAGGCGGCCTCGGCTTCGGCCGCATACCCGCCCAGGACGTGCAGCCGGTCCTCCAGCCGCCCGTAGGCGCGGACGGCCCGGTCGCGGCGGCGCTCGTCGTCGGAGGCCATGCCGAGCTCCGCCGTGCGCAGTTCCCGCAGGACCTCGTCGAGCCCGCGGGCGGCCAGGATCCGGTCCCGGGCGAGCACCTCAAGGTCCCCGGTCCGGGGATCCTGCGGCAGGTAGCCGACGTTGCCGCTGCGCGTCACCGCGCCCGCGGCGGGCTGCCCCTCACCCGCGAGGACCTTGCACAGCGTGGTCTTGCCCGCGCCGTTTCGGCCGACGAGCCCGATCTTGTCTCCGGGGTTGACCCGGAAGCCGGCGCCCTCGATGAGCAGGCGGGAACCGGCGCGGAGTTCGAGACTGGTTGCGATAATCATGGGAGGGAAACGCTCCTGGGCAGCGAAAATCGACGAAAGGGACCGGGGCGAGAGTCGATCAATCGACAGGAGCGGACATGCCGATCAGTCTACGCGCTCGCAAACCCTGCCGGTTGAGTCCGCTCCGCATGGCACCCGTCCCGCTACTCCACGATGCGTACGCGGACCGCGCGGAACAGCCGGGGAGTGCCCTCCAGGACCGCCAGGCGGGGGTCGGGGACGGCGAGGAAGGGCTCGGCGGCGAGGGCGAACACCGGGGTGAGCCGGGGGTCTCCCCGGAGCGTGTCGACGGCCTTGCGGTCACCCCCCAGGATCACGGCGTCCAGCTCCGGCACCGCGGGGCCGAGCACGCGCGCGGCGACGTCCGCCGCCTCGCCGAGGGCCGTGGCGGCCTGGTTCTCCCGGCGCCGGGCGAACCGCTGCTGGGACCACCCCCCGGCCGCGCTGCGGCCGTGGACCTGCCGTGAGCCGACCTTGGAGGCGATCAGGCGGGTGCCGTGGAACACCCCGGAGGCGTAGCCGCCGAGCCGGACCAGCAGAACACCGACCCGCCGCTCCCGCGCCGCGTGCTCGGCCAGGGTCCCCTCAAGCGGAGGGAAGGGCACGTGAAGCTCGGCCACGGCCCCGTCGGCGCCGCGCAGCCGCACCGTCTCGGGGGTGACCTCGGTCTCCACCGGACCACCCTGCCCGTGCCGCGCCGCGAACCCCTCGATCCACCGCTCGACGCGCTCGGGCGCCACCTCGATCCAGCGTCCGCCCCCCGCGGCGGGTCGTCCCTTCATGGCCGACCAGGGTAGCGCCCGCTCCCCTGCTTCGGCCCCGCCGACGCCCTCCACCCGGATCCACCCCGGACCGGACCCGGCACCCCGGCCCAGGCCGCACCCGATCCGACCGCGAGTGATCCTCGCGCTCTGCGCACCCCAGGAAGCCCACACACCACAACGATCATCAGCGCCAGGAAACCGTGACAAGCAAACCCAGAAAAGCCACAACCCCACCCCGCCCGGATGATCATTGCGCTCTGCGCACCCCAGGAGGTGCGAACAGCACAACGATCACCTAAGACCAGGCACGCAGACCACGCCCGACCCGAGCGACCGCGGCCGAAATCCCGGGTGATCATTTGCGCTCTGCGCACCCCACAGGGAACAGACATCACAACGATCACCCAACACAGGGGCGCGCACCCCGCGACAGGCCGACCCCACCGACCCCGACTCCAGCGCCCACGGCCGACCTGACATCCCCGGTGATGCTTGCGCTCTGCGCACCCCAGGAAGCCCACACACCACAACGATCATCGACACCAGGAGCTCAAACCGCGACAAGCAAGCCCAAAACAACCACAACCCCCGCCCCACCCCGCCCCGCCCGGGTGATCCTTGCGTTCTGCGCTCCCCACGGGGAACAGACACCACAACGATCACCCGGCACCGGGGAGCACACGTGACGGGAAGGTCTTGGTGGGATCCCCGCGCGGTGGTCATGCCGTCTGACGGAGTGCACGATCCCGGACCGGTACGGCCTGCGGCTTTACAATGTAGATCTGAAGTTGACAGAAGATCGTGACTCTGCCGAGCCCAGGCGGAGACGGTCACCGCCTATCGTGGCCCCGGGCGGTCCGTCGCCCGCCTGGACAGGCACGACAAACACCCAGGAGGATGCCGTGACCGCGAATCCGACCAGGCGCGCGCTCCTCGGCGGTGGAGTCCTCGCCGGCGTCGCGGGGCTCGCCGGATGTACCGCCACGGGTTCCGAACCCGCTCAACCCCCTCGGAAGGACACCGCCGCCCCGTTCGACCCGGCCGACTGGGACTCGGTGCGCGCCCAGTTCGCCCTCGACCCGGCGCTCGCGCACTTCGCCGCCTTCACCCTCGCCGCGCACCCCGCTCCGGTGCGCGCCGCCGTCGAGCGGCACCGCCAGGGCCTCGACGCCGACACCGACCTATACCTGCACGGCGCGACGGGAGGCGAGAACGCGCAGGGGCGGGAGGAGGCCGTCCGCCAGGCGGCCGCGCGCCACCTCGGCACCGACCCCGGCCGCATCGCCCTCACCGACAGCACCACCATGGGGCTCGGGCTGCTCTACACCGGCCTGAAGCTCCGCCCGGGGCAGCGGATCCTCACCACCGAGCACGACTTCTACGCCACCCACGAGAGCATCGCCCTGGCCGCCTCCCGCCACGGGGTCGCCGTCGACCGAGCCCGTCTCTACGACGACCCGGCGAGCGCGACCGTCGACGAGATCGTCTCCCGCCTTCGGGCCCGCCTCACCCCGCGCACCCGGGTGGTCGCGATCACCTGGGTCCACTCGGGCACCGGGGTACGGCTTCCGGTGAAGGCCGTCGCCGACATGCTCGCCGAGTTCAACCGGGATCTGGAGCCCCGGAACCGGGCGCTGCTCTGCGTGGACGGCATTCACGGCCTGGGCGCCGTGGACGCGGGGGTCGACGACCTCGGGGCCGATTTCCTGGTCTCCGGGACCCACAAGTGGCTCTTCGGCCCGCGCGGCACCGGCCTGGTCTGGGGACGGGCCTGGGACGCAGTGACCCCGGTCATCCCCAGCTTCTCCGGCCCGGACAACCCGCACACCCCGGGGGGATACCACTCGTTCGAGCACCGATGGGCGGTGACCGAGGCCTTCGCCTTCCACGAGGCGATCGGCCGCGCCCGGGTGGCCGAGCGGACCAGGGAGCTCGCGACCCGGCTGAAGGAGGGACTCGCCGGGATCGGCGGGCTGCGGCTGATCACCCCCCGCGATCCCGCGCTCTCGGCGGGCCTGGTCTGCTGTGCGGTGGCCTCCGACCATCCGGCCGCCGTGGTACGGCGGCTGCGCGACGAGCACGGCGTGGTGGCGGGGATCACCCCGTACCGGGACGTCTACCTGCGTTTCGGGCCGAGCATCGTCACCAGCCCGGCCCAGGTGGATCTGGCGATCAAGGCGACGGCGGCACTCGTCTGAGCGCCGGCCGTCAGAGCCTGGCCGCGTAGATGTCGGTGACCAGGATCGCGCGGGCGCCGATGTCCCAGAGCGCGTCCATCACCTGCTGGTGCCCCTTGCGCCGCACCATGGCCCGGACCGCGACCCAGCCTTCCCGGTGCAGCGGGGAGACCGTCGGCCCCTCCATCCCGGGGGTGAGGGCGATCGCCTCCTCGATGCGCTCGGCCTTGATGTCGTAGTCCATCATCACGTAGTCGCGCGCCACCATGACGCCCTGCAGCCGCCGGATGAGCTGGCTCAGCCCGGCCGGCTCCTGCGCGCCCTCCCGCTTGATCAGCAACGCCTCCGACTGCATGATCGGCTCGGCGAAGACCTCCAGGCCGACGTTGCGCAGCGTGGTCCCGGTCTCCACCACGTCGGCCACCGCGTCGGCGACCCCCAGCCGGATCGCGGTCTCGACCGCGCCGTCCAGCTTGATCACCCGCACGTCGATCCCGTGCTCGGCCAGGTATTTGTCGAGCAATCCGGCGTAGGACGTGGCCACCCGCAGGCCGTTCAGGTCGGAAAGGCTCTTGAGCGTGCCGGGTTTGGCGGCGAAGCGGAAGGTGGACCGGCCGAACCCGAGCGGCATGACCTCCTCGGCGGGCGCACCGGAGTCGAAGAGCATGTCCCGGCCGGTGATCCCGGCGTCGAGCGTCCCCTCCCCGACGTAGACGGCGATGTCCCGGGGCCGGAGGAAGAACAGCTCACACGAGTTTTCCAGGTCGACGAGGACGAGCTCCTTGCTGTCCTTACGCGACCGGTACCCGGCTTCCTTCAGGATGTACTGGGCGGATTCCGCGAGGGCGCCCTTGTTGGGAACGGCGAGACGGAGCATGGGAAGACCAGCTTTCACACGAGGTCGGCGAGGGCTGAGGCAGGCCTGGATGAGGCCTAGAGATGCTTGTAGACCTCATCGAGACGGATCCCCCGCGCCAGCATGAGCACCTGGACGTGGTAGAGCAGCTGGGAGATCTCCTCGGCCGCGCGGTCCGTCGATTCGTACTCCGCCGCCATCCAGCTCTCCGCGGCCTCCTCGACGACCTTCTTGCCGATCGCGTGGACCCCGGCGTCGAGCGCGGCCACGGTCCCCGAGCCCGCGGGCCGGGTGCGGGCCTTCTCGGACAGCTCGTCGAACAGCTCGTCGAAGGTCTTCATGATCTCTCTCGGAATCGGCGGCGATGGTGCTTCCAGATTAGCGGGGTGGGACGGAGAAGACGCCGTCCCACCCCGCGACCCGCGTGATCGGCCGCCGATCAGTCCCGCGGCGCCGTACGGCCGAAGCGGCGGGCACCGCCGTCGCGCGGCGCGCCCCGGCGCGGCCCGCGGCCCTGGCCGCGTTCGCCCGCGGAGTCACCGCCGACCGAGCCGTGCGACCGCTGGGCGCCGTACCCGGACCCCTCCTGCCCTTCCCCGCGCTCCCGCGGCTCGCCGAAGCGCCGGCCGCGGTGCTCGGTGCGCCTGGGGCCGCCCGCGCGGTGCGGACGGCGGGCGCCGCCACCCTGGCGGGTCCGCGGCGGAGGCCCCTCGTCCAGGACGATCGGCTCGCCGCTCGGCTCCTTGGCCCCGGCGACCTCCGACAGGCGGGGGTGGCCGGGGGTGCCCTTCAGGCGGAACGGCTTGATCCCGGCGCGCCGGGTGAGCGCGTCGGTGGAGCGCCGCTCGTTCGGCAGCACGAGGGTGAGGACGGTGCCCCGCTCCCCCGCACGCGCCGTACGGCCGCCGCGGTGCAGGTAGCTCTTGTGGTCGGCGGGCGGGTCGACGTGCAGGACGAGGCTCACGTCGTCGACGTGGATGCCCCGCGCTGCCACGTCCGTGGCCACGAGCACCCCGAGCCGGCCCTCGCGGAACTCCGCCAGGGTCCGGGTCCGCTGGTTCTGCCGCTTGCCGCCGTGCAGGCCACCGGAGCGGATGCCGACCCGGGCGAGCTGCTTGACCAGTTTGTCCACCCCGTGCTGGGTGCGGACGAACAGGATCGTCCGGCCCTCCCGGTTGGCGATCTCGGCCACCACGGCGAACTTGTCCGCCGCGTTCACCTGGACCACGTGGTGGTCCATCGTCTCGACGCTGGAGGTCGGCGGGGCGAGCGAGTGCGTGATCGGGCTGCTCAGGAACCGCTGGACGAGCTTGTCGACGTCGCCGTCGAGGGTGGCGGAGAACAGCAGCCGCTGCCCGGTCGCCGGGGTCTTCTCCAGCAGGGCGGTGACGACCGGGAAGAATCCCAGGTCGCACATGTGGTCGGCCTCGTCCAGAACCGTGATCTCCACGTCGTCCAGCTGGCAGACACCCTGCTGGACGAGGTCGGTGAGCCGGCCCGGCGTGGCGACGAGGATCTCGACCCCCCGGCGGAGCGCGTCGATCTGGCGCCCCATGGAGGTGCCGCCGACGACGGTCTTCATCCGCAGCCCGAGCCCGCGGCCGAGCGGCTCAAGGGCGTCGTTGACCTGCATCGCCAGCTCGCGCGTGGGCACCAGCACGACGGCCCGGGGGCGCTTGGGGGCCGCCTTGACCCCGCCGAGCCTGGCCAGCGTGGGCAGCCCGAAGGCCAGGGTCTTGCCGGACCCGGTCTGGCCGCGCCCGAGCACGTCCATCCCGGCCAGGATGTCGGGGATGCACGCCTGCTGAATGGGGAACGGACTGGTGATGCCTGCCCGGGCGAGTGCGCCGACCAGGGGTTTGGGGAGACCCAGCTCGGCGAACCCGATCACCGGGCGGCCGGGGGTTCCGGTCGCCTCCTCGGCGTCGAGGGCGTTGTCGCCGGAAACAAGGATGGCCGCATCGAACGCGGTCGTAGTCAAAGCGTGGTGCCTTTCTCTCGCAGAGACGCCAGCGGCACGCCTCTTCTGAGAAAGGATCTTCTGCGAAAGGACGAGCCATGGAGCGACGCGTCGCCTTGGGACGCGGCGCGGTGCGGAGGCTCAAGGCCCCCGCGTCGCGCTGATGCCATCGACATCGTCGATGACCTGGGATAATCCAGGATCCAACCGTGACCGGTCGTACCCTGGTCCGTCCGAGTTATCAGCACGGGAGATGCGTGCCGAATTCTTCCCGGCCCACAAAAACACTTATGGTACTAGCAATACCGTGAAATCTAAAACCGATTCAAGCACAACCGAACCGGCGGACGGGGGAATGGGAGCCACATCACAAGCACCCCGGTCCCACATCGGGACCCGGGCGCCCATCCGACGGCGACGCCGCGCGTGCTCAGACGTTGAACCCCAGCATACGCAGCTGCTCCCGCCCCTCATCGGTGATCTTGTCGGGCCCCCACGGCGGAAGCCAGACCCAGTTGATCTTCACGTCGGAGACCATGCCGTCCAGCGCGGCGTGCGTCTGGTCCTCGATCACATCGGTCAGCGGGCACGCGGCACTGGTCAGGGTCATGTCGATGGTGGCCACCGGGCCCGCCTCGGCCGGGTCGAGGTTCACCCCGTAGACCAGCCCCAGGTCGACGACGTTGATCCCCAGCTCGGGGTCGACGACGTCCTTCAGCGCCTCGGTCACCTCGTCGACGGTCACCTCTCCGTCGAACGCCGCCTGGGTCGGTGTCTCCACTGGCTTGCTCATACTCTCTCCTCGTCGGGGCCCGCCGCGGCGAACCGTGGAAGGCACCTCATCCGGCCCTCGCCACCGCGTCCTTGAACGCCATCCACGACAGCAGGGCGCACTTGACCCGGGCGGGGTACTTGGCCACCCCGGCGAAGGCGACCGCGTCCCCGAGGACGGCCTCGTCCGCCTCCACCTTCCCCCGCCCCTGGAGCAGCCGGGTGAACTCCTCGATCAGGACCAGCGACTCGGCGACGCTCTGACCGGCCGTGAGCTCGTGCAGGACCGAGGCCGAGGCCTGGCTGATCGAACAGCCCTGACCGTCGTAGGACATGTCGTCGACCTTGCCGCCCTCCGTCAACCTCACCCGCATCGTCACCTCGTCACCGCAGGTGGGGTTGACGTGGTGGACCTCGGCGTCGTACGGCTCACGCAACCCGCGTCCCTGCGGGTGCTTGTAGTGTTCCAGGATCAGTTCCTGGTACATCGACTCAGCGATCATTGGGCTGGGCGCCTAACCGAATATAGTGCGGACGTGGTGCAGGCCCCGGACCAGAGCGTCGATCTCGTCCCGGGTGTTGTACAGGTACAGAGACGCACGGGTCGTCGCCGGTATTCCGAAGCGCCGGTGCAACGGCCGCGCACAGTGGTGCCCGACCCGTACCGCGATCCCGAACTCGTCGTCGAGGATCTGCCCCACGTCGTGCGGATGTATGTCACCCAGGACGAATGAGAGTGTCCCGCCGCGGGAGATCGGGTTGCTCGGTCCGATGATCCTCAAGGTGGGGACGTCCTGGAGGGCGTCGAGGGCGTACCGGGTGAGCTCCTGCTCGTATTGCTTGATCGACGGCATGCCGACGGCCGAGAGGTAGTCGACGGCGGCGCCCAGTCCGATCGCCTCCACGATCGGAGGGGTGCCCGCCTCGAACTTCGCCGGCACCGGGGCGTAGGTCGAACCCTCCATGGAGACCGTCTCGATCATCTCCCCGCCGCCGAGGAACGGCGGCATGGCGTCGAGCAGCTCCGCACGCCCCCAGAGCACCCCGATGCCGGTCGGGCCGAGCATCTTGTGCCCGGTGAAGGCGACGAAGTCGGCGCCGGTCTCCACCACGTCCACCGGCATGTGCGGCACGCCCTGGGAGGCGTCCAGCATGAGCAGGCTGCCGGTCTGGCGGGCCCGCCGGGCGATCGGGGAGATCGAGTTGACGGTGCCGAGGACGTTGGACTGGAGCGTCAGCGAGACGATCTTGGTGCGCTCGTTGAGCAGCTCGTCCAGATCCCCGATGTCGAGCCGGCCTTCGTCGGTCACGCCGAACCAGCGCAGGGTGGCGCCGGTGCGCTCGCAGAGCATCTGCCACGGCACGATGTTGGAGTGGTGCTCCATCTCCGAGATGAGCACCTCGTCGCCGGGACCCAGCCGGAAGCGCTCGTCGCCGAACCCGGCGGCGGGCTCACTCCGGCCGCGGAAGGACCGGGCGACCAGGTTGATCGCCTCCGAGGCGTTCTTGGTGAAGACCACCTCGTCCCGGGCGGGGGCGCCGATGAACTCCGCCACCTTGTCCCGGGCGGACTCGTAGGCGTCGGTCGACTCGCTGCCGAGGGTGTGCAGCGCGCGGCCGACGTTGGCGTAGTGCTCCTCCAGGTGCTCGCGCATGACGTTGATGACCTGGACGGGCTTCTGGGAGGAGTTGCCGGAGTCGAGGTAGATCAGGGGGCGCCCGCCGGGCAGCAGCCGGGACAGGATCGGGAAGTCCTTCCGGATCGCGTCGACGTCGAGCGGGGGGATGGCGGGCTGTGGAGGCGTGCCGGAGTCCACGGTCTGCGCCGTGGCCCGGACCGCCTCCGCCGCCGGATTCGCTCGTGTCACGCAGGCGCCTTCGTGCTCTCGTCGCCCGCGTAGCGGGCGTAGCCCTCGGCCTCCAACCGCTCGGCCAGCTCGGGGCCGCCCTCCTCCACGATCCGGCCGCCCGCGAAGACGTGGACGAAGTCCGGCTTCACGTAGCGCAGGATCCGGGTGTAGTGGGTGATCAGCAGCACGCCGGTGTCACCGGAGGTGCGGAACCGGTTGATGCCCTCGGAAACCACCCGCAGCGCGTCCACGTCGAGGCCGGAGTCGGTCTCGTCCAAGATCGCGATCTTGGGCTTGAGCAGCTCCAGCTGGAGGATCTCGTGCCGCTTCTTCTCCCCGCCGGAGAAGCCCTCGTTCAGGTTGCGCTGCGCGAACGCGGAGTCGATCGCGAGCGCGTCCATCCCGCCCTTGAGCTCCTTGGCGAAGTCCCGCAGCCGGGGGGCCTCACCGCGGACGGCGGTCACGGCCGACCTGAGGAAGTTGGAGACCGAGACGCCCGGCACCTCGACCGGGTACTGCATGGCCAGGAAGAGCCCGGCGCGCGCACGCTCGTCGACGCTCATCTCCAGCAGGTCCTCCCCGTCGAGCAGGACCTGCCCGCCGGTGATCGTGTACTTGGGGTGACCGGCGATCGCGTAGGCGAGCGTGGACTTGCCCGACCCGTTCGGACCCATGATCGCGTGGGTCTTCCCGGACTGTACGGTCAGGTCGACGCCGCGAAGGATCTCCATCTGGCCGTCCGCGGTCTCGACGGCGACGTGCAGGTCGTGAATCTGAAGGGTAGACACTTAGGGCTCCTGGTCGAGCGAGACGAGTACGTCGTCGCCCTCGATCTTGACTCGGTAAACGGGAACGGGCTTGGTGGCCGGCGGCCCGGTGGACTTGCCGGTACGGACGTCGAAGCACGAGCCGTGCAGCCAGCACTCCAAGGTGTGGTCGTAGACCTCACCCTCGCTGAGGGTCACCTCGGCGTGGGAGCACACGTCGTGCAGCGCGTAGACACCGTCGCCGGTGCGCACCACCGCGACCGGGGTCTCGCCGATCTCCACACCGATCACCCCGTCCTCCGGGATGTCGTTGATCTTGCACACCTTCTCGAAGCTCATCGGACCGCCGCCTCGGCCAGGGTCGCGCTCAGCTCGCGCTCCACCGCCGCCGACACCCGGTCGCGGACCTCGGGCACCTCGATCCGCTCGATGAGCGAGGCGAAGAACCCCTGGATCACCAGCCGCCGGGCCTCCTCGTAGGGGATCCCCCGGGCGCACAGGTAGAACAGGTGCTCGTCGTCGAGTCGGCCGGACGCACTGGCGTGGCCCGCTCCGGCGATCTCACCGGTGAGGATCTCCAGGTTCGGCACCGAGTCGGCGCGGGCGCCGTCGGTGAGCACCAGGTTGCGGTTGTACTCGTAGGTGTCGGTGCCGGTGGCCTCGACCCGGATGACCACGTCGCCGATCCAGACCGCGTGCGCGCCGTCGCCCTGCAGCGCGCCCTTGTAGAGCACGTTGCTCCGGCAGTTGGGTACCGTGTGGTCGACGAGCAGCCGGTGCTCCAGGTGCTGGCCGGCGTCGGCGAAGTAGAGCCCGATCAGCTCGGCGTCGCCGCCGGGCCCGGTGTAGTCCACCGTGGGCGAGATCCGTACGAGGTCCCCGCCGAGCGTCACCACGAAGCTCTTGAAGGTGGCGTCCTTGGCGAGCCGGGTGTGGTGATACGAGACGTGTACGGCGTCCGCGGCCCAGTCCTGCAGGCTGACGACCTTCAGCGAGGCGCCGTCGCCGACGACGAACTCGATGTTGTCGGCGTAGGTCGCGCTCCCGGTGTGGTCCAGGACCACGACGGCCTCGGCGAGCGGCTCCAGCTCCACGACGATGTGGCCGTAGGCGGCGCCCAGGCCCTCGCCGTGCAGCGTCACCGTGGTCGGCCTGGAGGCGACGGCCTCCTTGGGCACGGTGATGACCGTGGCCTTCTCGATCGCCTCGTACGCCTGCGCGCTCACCCGGTCCGGCGGGAGCAGCGCCCGGCCGATCCGGTGGTCGTCCCGGCCGACCGTCTCGACGGTGACCTCGGGCGCGGCGTCCACCGCGACGGTGACGGCCCCGCCCGCGACCGCCGTACCGTCGTGCAGGCCGCGCAGGCGCCGCAGCGGCGTGAACCGCCACAGCTCCTCACGGCCGCCGGGGACGGGGAAGTCGGCCAGGGACGGCCGGGATTCCACACCGCCGGCGCGGCGCATCAGCGAGGTGGCGAAGGGTTTGGTCTCCAGCCCCATGGTCAGCCCACGGCTCCTTCCATCTGGAGTTCGATGAGACGGTTGAGCTCCAGGGCGTACTCCATCGGCAGCTCACGGGCGATGGGCTCCACGAAGCCACGTACGATCATGGCCATCGCCTCGTCCTCGTTCAGGCCGCGGCTCATGAGGTAGAACAGCTGCTCCTCGGACACCTTGGAGACCGTGGCCTCGTGCCCCATGGAGACGTCGTCCTCGCGGACGTCGACGTAGGGGTAGGTGTCGGACCGGCTGATCTGGTCGACCAGCAGCGCGTCGCACTTGACGGTGGACGCCGAGCCGGCCGCGCCCTCCTCGATCTGGACCAGGCCGCGGTAGCTCGTCCGCCCGCCGCCGCGCGCGACCGACTTGGAGACGATCGTGCTGGAGGTCTTCGGCGCGAGGTGCACCATCTTGGCGCCCGCGTCCTGGTGCTGGCCCTCACCGGCGAAGGCCACCGAGAGGGTCTCCCCCTTGGCGTGCTCGCCCATGAGGTAGACCGCCGGGTACTTCATGGTCACCTTGGAGCCGATGTTCCCGTCGACCCACTCCATGGTGGCGCCCTCGTAGGCGACGGCGCGCTTGGTGACCAGGTTGTAGACGTTGTTGGACCAGTTCTGGATCGTGGTGTAGCGGCAGCGCGCGTTCTTCTTCACGATGATCTCGACCACGGCGCTGTGCAGCGAGTCCGAGGAGTAGATCGGCGCGGTACAGCCCTCGACGTAGTGCACGTAGGAGCCCTCGTCGACGATGATCAGGGTCCGCTCGAACTGGCCCATGTTCTCGGTGTTGATCCGGAAGTAGGCCTGCAGCGGGATCTCCACGTTGACGTTCGGCGGCACGTAGATGAAGCTGCCCCCGCTCCAGGTGGCGGTGTTCAGCGAGGCGAACTTGTTGTCGCCGACCGGGATCACCGACCCGAAGTACTCCTTGAAGATCTCTTCGTGCTCGCGCAGCCCGGTGTCGGTGTCGACGAAGATGACACCCTTCTCCTCAAGGTCCTCACGGATCTTGTGGTAGACGACCTCGGACTCGTACTGCGCGGCGACCCCGGCGACCAGCCGCTGCTTCTCCGCCTCGGGGATGCCCAGCTTGTCGTAGGTGCTCTTGATGTCCTCGGGCAGTTCCTCCCAGGACGTGGCCTGCTTCTCCGTCGAGCGGACGAAGTACTTGATGTTGTCGAAGTCGATCCCGCCGAGGTCGGACCCCCAGGTCGGCATCGGCTTCTTGCGGAAGAGCTTCAGGCCCTTGAGCCGCAGGTCGAGCATCCACTGCGGCTCGTTCTTGAGCTCGGAGATGTTGCGCACGACCTCTTCGGACAGCCCGCGGCGTGCGGCGGCTCCTGCCACGTCGGAGTCGGCCCAGCCGAACTTGTAGTTCCCCAAGCCCTCAAGCTCGGGACGGTCGGTGACTGTCATGAGGAGGTCCCTCCGGACGAAGGTGGACCCACACGGGGGTGGAGGGGCGCGCGGACGGTCATTTGGTCTCCCCTCCCTCTCTGATGCGGGGGCGTTTGCTGGCGTTCTGTACGGACAAGGCGTCGGGGCTCACATGGGTCGTGCACACCCCGTCGCCGTGGGCGATGGTCGCAAGTCGTTGCACAGGCGTTCCGAGTAATCGGGCGAAGGCTTCGGTCTCGGCCTCGCACAGCTGCGGGAACACCGCCGCCACGTGCGCGACGGGGCAGTGGTGCTGACACAGCTGCTCGCCGCCCACGCTCGCCTTCGACGCGCTCGCCGCGTATCCGTCCCCGGACAGGGCCTCGGCGAGTGCGCGGACCTGCGCCTCCCGCGGTGCGGCGTCGACGACCGGCTGGTAGCGTCGTTCGAGGTCGGACACCTGTTCCCGGGCGAACTCGGCGACGGCCTCCTCCCCGAGCCGCTCCGCGAGGAAGCGCAGCGCGCCGGTGGCCAGGTCGTCGTAGGTGTGCTCGAAGGCGCTCCGGCCGGCGTCGGTGATGCCGAAGAGCTTGGCCGGTCGTCCCCGGGCGCGCTGCCCCCGGGTGCGGGCCTGCCGGACCTCGATCATCTCCTCGCCGAGGAGGGCGTCCAGATGCCGCCTGACACCCGCGGGCGTCAGGCCGAGACGCTCTCCCAGAGCGGCGGCGGTCACGGGGCCGTGCTCCAGGATAAGCCGTGCCACCCGGGCGCGCGTTCCGCGCTCGGTCATGGCGGCAGTCATCCCTGTCACGCTTTTCACAACATCAGTGTGACGTAATTCCTTCCCGCCGACAAACGGTCTCCGAGGATCCCCCGGTGGAATTCATCACGCAGGTTAGCCTTACCTAACCTGCGGAAACACCCGTTCGCGGACGGAGGATCAGATAGATCACCAGGCCCGCGACGGCGAACACGCCGACCACCACGGCCAGCGGCGCAGCCGTACCCGGCCCGCCCAGTCCGACCAGCGGGGCCGCGAGCGCGCCGCAGCCGTACTGGAACACCCCGAGCAGCGCCGAGGCACTCCCCGCGACCTGCGCGGGCTGACCGCCGAGGGCCAGGGCGCCCGCACCGGGCAGGGTGAGCCCGGCCCCGATCTCCGCGACGACGAGCGCGGCCGTGAACCAGGCGACGCCGCCTCCGGCCGCGGTGACGACCGCCATCGCCGCCGCACCCACCAGCGCGATCAGCAGGCCGGTGAGCAGGATCCCCTGCTGGCGGAACCGCCCGGCGAGCCGCCCGCCCACCTGAGCCGCGATCACCATCACCAGGGCGTTGAGCCCGAAGATCAGCGAGAAGGTCTGGGGTGTGACGCCGTAGACCTGCTGGAACACAAAGGGCGACGCCGCCACGAAGGCGAACATCTGTGCGAATCCAAAGGCTGCCGCCAGCGCGTACGCCATGAAGGAGCGATCCCGCAGCAGCCCCCGGAAGACGGCCGCCCTCGTGCCCATTCCCCCGCCCGCCCGTTGATCGGCCGGAAGCGTCTCCCGCACGAGCAGCAGGACGAGCACGATCATCACCACACCGGCCGCGGCGATCCCGGCGAACAGCCCCCGCCAGGTGGTGAAGCGCAGCAGCTCCGCCCCGATCACCGGGGCCAGAATCGGGGCGAGCCCGCTGACCAGCAGCAGGCTCGCGAACATCCGGGCGATCGCCGGGCCGCTGTAGAGATCCCGGACGACGGCCCGCACGATGACGACCGCCATGCCGCCCGCGGCACCCTGGGCGAACCGCTGGGCGATCAGCACCTCCACCGACGGGGCGAAGGCGCACAGGGCGGAGGCGAGCGCGTAGACGGCGAGCCCGCCCAGGAGCGGACCCCGGCGGCCCCGTACGTCGCTGAGCGGCCCGGCGAACACCTGGCCCGCCGCGAAGCCGATGAGGAAGAAGGTGAGGGTCAGCTGGACCTGGGAGGGCCCCGCCGACATCTCCGCGGCCAGCGCCGGGAAGGCGGGCAGGTAGAGGTCGACGGAGAGCGGGGCGATGGCGGAGACCACCCCGAGGACGATCAGCATCGGAACCCGTCGTCCGGCGCTCGGCGCCACCTGATCCAGCCGCGACCCGGCCTCGGTGACGCCGGTCATCCGCGATCCCCACCCTTCGGGCCGTCCCTGGTCTCGCGGGCGCGAGATGACGTGAGCCGGAAGAGCACAACCGTATTACGGGGAGCCGCATTCCCGATTAAAGACAGAGATTTTGCCCTACGCCGACATGCCGGCGATCACCGAGAAGGCCGCCCGGTGCGGATCGGCCAGCATGGCCACCCGACCGGCCGGGGTGTCCATCGGCGCGAGCAGCACCTCGGCCCCCAGCTCGACCGCCCGGGCCGCCGTGGCGTCGGAGTCCGCGCAGTGGAAGTACGTCATCCAGTGCGGCGGGACCTCGGGCGGGTAGAACGACCCCATCGGCATCATGCCCCCGACGGGCCTGTCCCCCAGCAGCCACTCCGTGTAGTCGAACCCGCCCGCCGAGCCCGTCCGGAACCCCCAGCCGAACACCGCGGAGTAGAACTCCCTGGCCGTGTCCTCGTCCCGGGTCTCCAGCTCGTTCCAGCACCAGGTCCCCGGCTCGTTCACCAGCTGCGCCCCGGGGTTCGCCCGCGGCTGCCACCCCAGGAAGACCGCGCCGTTCGGATCGGCGAACACCGCCATGTCCCCTTCGGTCAGCACCCGCATCGGCTCCATGAACACGTAGCCGCCGTGATCCCGCACCGCGGTGGTGACGGCCCGGATGTCGCCGCAGCTGACGTAGGTGTTCCAGACCGGTGGCGTCTCCTGCTGGAACATCGGCCCGATCCCGGCGACCCGGAGCCCGCGCAGGGTGAACAGCCCGTACCCCCCGGCCTCCGGACGGGGGTCCATGGCGACCTCCCAGCCGAACAGGGCCGAGTAGAACTCCACGGAGGCGGGCAAGTCCGGGCTGGACAGATCCACCCAGCACGGCATACCCGGCTCGTACGCGCTGACCTGCACCATAGATCCAGCGTAAGCATGGGCTTATGGCCATATAGGCGACCGTGAGTGGTTATGTCCGGAACATTTACTGTGCTCACCCGCCACCTCCTGTGATCGTCGCGGTCCAGGCACCCCGGGAGGCGCACACATCACAAAGGTCATCCACAACAAGGCAGGTACGGCTACGCGACCACATTCCAAACCAGACCACCGCCACCGCGCCCCGGTGATCATTGCGATCCACGCACCCCCAAGGGCGCGCACACCACAACGATCACTTGAAACCAAGGCCCGCAAGGGCTGCGTAGCCAAAGCCCGAACCGGAACTCCGCCACCGCACCCCCGCCCGTCTATCACCAGAAGATCGTTGTGATCTGTGCACCTCCGGAAGCGCACACATCACAAAGATCATGTGAGACCCGGGCATGTGCGAGACGGGCGCAGACGCTTGAGCCGCTTTGGGGCCGTACCGGAAAGGGCGTGCGCCACCGAGATCCCGCGCCTTCCGGGTTTCGCGGGGGGACGCGGCGAAGCCTCACCCGGGCGCGCCTAAACTCGTGGGTCATGAGCTCCCCCGCCGTCGAGTTGACCGACGTGGTCAAACGCTACGGCTCCAAGATCGCAGTGGACGGCCTCTCCCTTACCGCGGAGCGGGCCGCCGTCACCGCCGTTCTCGGCCCCAACGGGGCGGGGAAGACCTCTACCGTCGAGATCTGCGAAGGCTTCCGCCGGGCCGACTCCGGGACCGTCCGGGTGCTCGGCCTGGACCCGGTACGCCAGGCGCGGGACCTCAAGCCGCGGGTCGGGGTGATGCTTCAGTCGGGCGGGATGCCCCCGGCGGCGGGGGCCGGGGACTGGCTGCGGCTGGTCTCCCGGTTCCACGCCCACCCGCTCGACCCGGTGGCCCTGCTCGACCGGCTCGGCCTCGCCGAGCACACCCGGACCCCGGTCCGGCGGCTGTCCGGCGGGCAGCAGCAGCGGCTCTCCCTCGCCGCCGCCGTCGTCGGCCGCCCCGAACTGGTGTTCCTCGACGAACCGACCGCCGGGCTCGACCCGCAGGCCCGGCACGCGTGCTGGGAGCTGATCGGGGAGCTGCGGGCGGCCGGGGTCTCCGTGGTGCTGACCACCCACCACATGGAGGAGGCGGAACGCCTCGCCGACCACGTCGTGATCATCGATCGGGGCCGGGTCGTCGCCGAGGGAAGCCCCGCCCAGCTCACCGGCGCCGAACGGCAGCTCCGGTTCCGCGCCCGGCCGGGACTCGACCTCGACGAGCTCCTCGGCGCGCTGCCCGTGGGCAGCGCCGCCAAGGAATCGCCCGGCGGGCACTACATCATCGAGGGTCAGGTCGGGCCGGAACTCCTCGCCACCGTCACCGCCTGGTGCGCGGCCGAAGGCGTGCTGGCCGAGGACCTCTCCGTCGAACGCCGTACCCTCGAAGACGTCTTCCTCGAACTCACCGGACGGGAACTGCGTTGACCGCCCTCGACCTGACCCCGCGGCCCGGCGCCGCGCCCTTCCCGCGGATGGTGCTCGCCCAGGCGGGCGCCGAGCTGAAGGCGACCCTGCGCCACGGGGAGCAGCTCCTGCTCACCATGGTCATCCCGATCCTGCTGCTGGCCGGCTTCTCCGTCGCCCCGCTCATCGACGTCCCGGGTACCCGCGTCGACTTCCTCACCCCCGGGATCATCGCGCTGGCGGTCATGTCGACCGCGTTCACCGGGCAGGCCATCGCGACCGGATTCGAGCGCCGGTACGGCGTGCTGCGGCGCCTCGGCGCCACCCCGCTCTCCCGATCCGGGTTGCTCCTCGCCAAGACCGTCGCCGTGCTCGCCGTCGAGGTGCTCCAGGTCGCGGCGATCGTCGTCGTCGCCTTCCTGCTCGGCTGGCGGCCGGCGGGATCCCCGCTCGGCGCGGCCGCGCTCATCCTCCTCGGCACCGCCGCCTTCAGCGGACTCGGCCTGCTGATGGCGGGCATCCTCCGTGCCGAGGCCACCCTGGCCGGGGCCAACCTCGTCTACCTGATCCTGCTGGGCTGCGGCGGGGTGGTCTTCTCCGTCGAGAAGCTCCCCGCCTCGGTGCAGCCGATCGTGGAACTCCTCCCCATCACCGCCCTCACCGACGGGCTCCGGGCGGTCCTGCGGGACGGCTCCGCGCCGCCGATCGCCTGCGTCGCGGTCCTGCTCGCCTGGGCCGCCCTCACCCTCATCCTCGCCGCCCGCACCTTCCGCTGGGAGTGACCCGCCGCGGCCATGGCCCGGCGGGCCGTTCCCCTTGGCGCGATCACACCTAGGCACCGAACGGCTAAGCGGGTCAGTCGATCGGTGAGTCGTCGTGTGCGCCCGCGGATGCACACATGGCGACGGCCCCTCGGCGGCGGACAGGTGAGACGGCCGGGTCGGGGTTCCGCGACGCCGGTGGTGTACGCCCCCGCGAACGCACACCACCGCCGATCATGTGGAATGTCGATCACGTGTTCCCGGCGGGGTACCCGAGCACGGGTCCGGGACACCGCGAAGACCTCGGTCCGCGGAACAGCCTGCCCATGGTCGACCGATGCTCCGCGCCATGAGACGTCGCGAATCCTGTCCACCGCGCCGGACCGGGAGCCTCGACGGCGCCCGCCGCCGAGGACGACGGGGCCGGCTTCGACCCGAACGCGGTTCCGGGAACGCGCTTGTGGTTGCCCTCCCGCCCAGAGGTGGGGTGAAACAGCACCTTCGGGCGGGATGCCGCCAAGGACCACCACCACGGCGACGGTCCGCACCGCCGGTGGACGGCGGCACGGACCTGGGGTGCCGGGTAGGTCACCGGTGCGCGACCGCGGCGGCGCACACCGCCGAGGTCATCCGGTGCTTTCCTGCTGCGGGACGTCGTAGATCCCGATCACCCATTCCTGGCCGGGTGCCTTGGCGGCGTCACCCAGCTTCGCGACGATCGCGGCAACCGACTTCTCCGGGTCGTTCAAATCGAAGTCGAATGTCTCACCCAGCACTTGCACCTTCGCCGTGGACTCGATCCCGCCCGCGACGGTGCCCGACGACTCATCCGATCCGCCGCTCCACCGGCCGATCACGCCGGGCTTCGGAGGAGGTGTCGCCGAGTCCGCGTCCCGGGGCTCGGTGTTCCCCGCGGGAGCGTCGGAGGGGTCCCCCGGGGCATCGGAGGGGTCCGCCGGGGTGTTCGGGCCAACGTTGAAGTCGACCGCCGAGGGCAGGACCCAGACCTTCACCGTCCGGACCTTCCCCTCCCCGTCCGGGCCGGTGGGCGTCCTGACGCCCCCCTCCCCGTCCGGGCCGATGGGCATCATGAAGCGCGGGACCATGGTTCCCGCGTCGCCGCACTGCATCAGCGACGTCGACGGGCCCTTGGCACGTCCGTCGCCCTTGACCAACCCCTGGACTCCCCCCGAGTCCGCATCGATCGATCCCGTCGCCGCCGACGTCGGCTCTTCCGTCGCGGCCGGGATCGGTTTCTTCGCGCCGTCGTCGTTCAACTCCGACTCACGCCAGGAGGGCACCCACGTCTGGGTGATCACCAAAGCCTTCGGATCGGTGCATTTGATAAGCGTGAGCGCGTTCTCACTCCTCGGAATGTAGGTGATCGTCTTTCCGTCGACGAACGGGTGACGCTCATCGTGGATCAGGGAGAGTTTCCCGGCCTCGCTGTGGTTTATGAACTCAGGAAGCTCCAGTGGGGCCAACCCGGGGCTGCTGGACGGGACGGCGAGCCAGCGGGACGACGTCTGGTCCGTACCGGCCGTCCCGCCGAGGATCGTCGGCAGGAGCAGGATCCCCGCGGCGACGAGCCCGCCGAAGGCGCCCACGCCCGCGGCCCGGCGGCGGCGGCGCAGGCTCCGCCCCCGCCGTACCATCTCGTCGATCCGCACAATCCCCGGTGTGCGGCCCTCGCCCCGGTCGGCGAGGACGTCCCGCAGGTCGTTCTCGGTGTAATCGCTCATCGGGCGACCCCCAGTCTCATCATGTTGATCTCGCCGTCCACCCGCAGCCGGGCCAGTGCCCTGCTCAGCTGGGTCTTCACCGTGCCGATGGAGCAGCCGAGCGCGGCCGCCACCTGCTCGGTGGTCATGTCCTCGTAGTAGCGCAGGACGATCACCGCCCGCTGCCGGGCCGAGAGCGTCCCGATCGCCTGCCAGAGCGCGTCGTGCTCGGCGACCCGGCCCGCGAAGTCGGGGATCCCCGCGGCCTCCGGGAGGCTTTCGGTGGGGACCTCCCGCCGCCACAGCCGCCGTGACCACGAGATGTGGGTGTTCACGACGATGCGGTACACGTACGGGTCGGGATCCCCTTCGATCCGCCGCCAGGCCGCCCACGCCTTCGCCAGCGCGGTCTGCACCAGGTCCTCGGCGGTCGCCCAGTCCCGGGTGAGCAGGTACGCCATCCGGCACAGCCGGTCATGCCGCTCCGTTACGTACCGGGCGAATCCATCAGACATCTACTCCGTCTCCGTCCTCAGGTGTCTTCTGCCGGTAAATACCGCCCGGCCCCCCGATCCGGATGACACCCGCCCCTCATGACTTCACCGGGCTCCCGTACGGCACCCGACACCGCCGATCGTCCCTCGTGTCGGCCGATCGCGGGTACCGGAACTCACAGCCGGGTACAGAACGGACACCTTCGGCCACACCCGCCTGAAAGGACGACCAGGGAGGGTACGGGCTACGCCGGGCCCGGGACGTCGGCCGTCCACCGGTGGGAAGGAGCACCCGACGGACCTGACCCGCGAATCGGCACGCGGGAGCCGGGGTACGGGCCGCTCCAGGCAGAAGGCCTTCGGCCGTACCCCCGGGAAAGTCGGGAAACGCGATGAAACGGGGTCAGTCGTCCTCGGGACGGTCGGCCCAGATGCCGCGGACGTGCCGGATGTGCCGGGTCATCAGGTGTTCGACACCCGCCCGGTCCCCGGCGGCGAGCAGGTCGAGCAGGGTCAGGTGCTCGACCGCCGAATGCGCGAGGGCGCCGCGCTCGACGAGCGAGGCCAGGCCGTAGAGGCGGGCGCGGCTGCGCAGGTCGCGGACCACCTCGACCAGGTGCCGGTTGCCCGCGAGGGCGAGCAGGCCCAGGTGGAAGCCGAGATCGGCGTCGACGTAGGCGACCAGGTCGCCCGTCTCGGCCGCGGCGACGATCCGCTCGGCGACGGGACGCAGCGCCGCGAACTCCTCCGCCCGCGCCGGGTCTGCGAGGCGGGCCACGATCGGGACCTCGATCAGGGCGCGGATCTCGGCGATCTCGTCGAGATCCCGTTCGGACAGGTCGGTGACCCGGAAGCCCTTGTTCCGCACCGCCTCGACGAGGCCTTCCTTGGCGAGGTCGAGCATGGCCTCGCGGACCGGTGTCGGGGAGACGCCGAACTGGGCGGCGAGCACCGGAGCCGAATACACCGTCCCCGGGCGCATCTCGCCTGCGATCAAGGCCGAGCGGAGCGCCTGCGCCACCTGCTCACGCAGGCTCTGCCGGCCCCCCACCGCGGGCAGGGTGAGCCGGTGCTGTGTCCCCATCCCCTTGCTCCTCCTCGCTCAGGGCCTCATGCGCCGCGGCGGCGACGACAAGGTCCTCCCAGGCCATTCCCACGCTCTTAAACAGACGGGGTCGATTCGCAGGAACCTTCACAAAGCCCCGGACGAGCTCGGCGAGATCACCCACCGGATGATCCGGCCCGATCGTACCCGCCTTCAGCGGGATCATCACGTCCCCCGCTTCCCGCAGCGCCGCGGAGCGCGCCTCCACGACCACGGTGGCGCGGGCGACGAGGTCGCCGTCGACCTCGCGGGCGTCGGCCTCGTGGGATCCGACGGCGACGACGACGGCGTGGCCGGGGACGAGCCGGCCGGGAAAGAGCGGCTCCCGCGCCGTGGTGCAGCAGACGATCAGGTCCGCCCCGGCGACCGCCTCGGCCGCGACGGCCTCCGCCTCCAGACCGGCCCCGGCGAGGCGCCGGACGAATCCCCGGGTCCGGTCGGGGTCGCGGCCGACGACCCCCACCGAGGTGAGGGGACGTACCGCCCGCAGCGCCGCCAGATGTTCCCACGCCTGCGGCCCGGTCCCGAACACCACGAGCCGGGACGCCTCCGGCGGGGCCAGGTGCCGTACGGCGACCGCGGACACGGCCGCGGTCCGCAGCAGGGTGAGCGCGGCCCCGTCCAGCACCGCCAGCGGGGTGAGCGTCCCCGCGTCGAAAAGCAGGTAGAGGCCCTGGATCCGGGGGAGGCCCCGGGCGGGGTTGCCGGGCGCGACGGTGGCCACCTTCGTCCCCGCGTACCCGGCACCCGCGGCGGGCATGATCAGGAACTCTCCGGCGGGGAGGGGCACGGCCGTCCGATCGGGGCCGTCCTCGGGGTCGAGCCCTCCGGCGAGGGCCGCGCCGATCGCCGCCACGGCCCGTTCCGTCGGGACGGCCCGCCGGAGCGCCGCCGCATCGATCCACCGCGGCCCGCCGGGCACGGTCACAGGAGGAACCCGGCGGGGAAGGGGTCCTCCGGGTCGAGGAAGTACTGCGCGGTCCCGGTGATCCAGGCCCGCCCGGTGATCTCGGGGACCACCGCGGGCCACCCCGCCACCTCGGTCTCCTCGACGATCCGGCCGGTGAAGGAGGTGCCGATGAACGACTCGTTGACCAGTTCGTCGCCGACCGCCAGCTCGCCCCGGGCGTGCAGCTGGGCCAGGCGGGCCGAGGTCCCGGTGCCGCAGGGCGACCGGTCGAACCAGCCGGGGTGGATGGCCATCGCGTGCCGGGAGTGCGACGCCGTGGAGCCGGGGGCGAGGAGCTGCACGTGGCGGCAGCCCCGGATGCCGGGGTCGAGCGGGTGCACCGGCTCCCCCGCCGCGTCGATCGCCGCCATGATCGCCAGGCCGGCCGCCAGGATCGGCTGCTTGGCCGCCCGGTCGAACGGCAGGCCGAGCCGCTCCAGCGGGAGGATGGCGTAGAAGTTCCCGCCGTAGGCGAGGTCGTAGCGAACCTCCCCGAAGCCGGGCACCTCCACCACGGCGTCCCGTACCACGCTGAACGACGGCACGTTGCGGATGGTCACGGCCTTGGCCGCGCCGTTCTCCACCCGGACCCGTGCGACGACAAGCCCGGCCGGGGTGTCCAGCCGGACCTCGGTGACCGGTTCCACGACCGGCACCATCCCGGTCTCCACCAGGACGGTCGCCACGCCGATCGTGCCGTGCCCGCACATCGGCAGGCAGCCGGAGACCTCGATGAAGAGCACGCCGTGGTCGGCGTCGGGCCGGGTCGGCGGCTGGAGGATCGCGCCGCTCATGGACGCGTGCCCGCGCGGCTCGTACATCAGCAGGGTGCGCAGGCCGTCGAGGTGGGCCATCAGGTACTCCCGGCGCTCGGCCATGGTCGCCCCGGGGATCGGCCCGACCCCGCCGGTGATCACCCGGGTGGGCATCCCCTCGGTGTGGGAGTCGACCGCGTGGAAGACGTTCCGGGTGCGCACCATCACCGGCTCACCGCGCCGAGGCCCAGGGCGAGCGCCGTCTCCGTCGCGGCGGTCACCGACCGATCCTGCTCGGGGGTGAGCGGGACCCGCGGCGGGCGGCACGGCCCGCCCCGTACCCCGGCGAGGTCCATGGAAAGCTTGATCGCCTGGACGAACTCAGTCTTGGAATCCCAGCGGAGCAGGGGGTGCAGCGTCCGGTAGAGCGGCAGCGCCGTCTCCAGGTCCCCCGCGGCGACGGCCCGGTAGAGCGCGACGCACGCGTCGGGCAGCGCGTTGGTGTACCCGGCGATCCAGCCGACCGCGCCGGCGAGGACGAGTTCCAGCACGACGTCGTCGGAGCCCGCCAAAAGGTCCAGGCCGGGCGCGAGCTCGGCGATCTCGTAGGCCCGCCGGACGTCCCCGCTGAACTCCTTCACCGCGACGACGCTCCCCGCCCCGAACAGCCGGGCCAGCAGGGCCGGGGTCAGGTCGACCTTGGTGTCGTAGGGGTTGTTGTAGGCCACCACGGGCAGCCCGGCCCGCGCCACCTCGGCGTAGTGGGCGAGCACGGCCCGCCCGTCGGCGCGGTAGGCGTTCGGCGGGAGCAGCATCACCGACGCGCAGCCCGCCTCGGCCGCCCGCTCGGCCCAGTCCCGGGACTCGCGCGCGCCGTAGGCCGCGACCCCGGCCATCACCCGGTCGCCGCCCACGGCCTCCACCGCGGTCCGCACGACCCGCTCCCGCTCCGCGGGCCGCAACGTCTGGTACTCCCCGAGGGATCCGTTGCACACGACGCCGTCGCAGCCGAGCTCGACCTGCCGGCGCAGGTGGTCGGCGTAGGCGTCCCAGTCGACGTCTAGGTCGTCCCGGAACGGCAGCGCCACGGCCGTCAGGACGCCGTGCCAGGGTTTGCGGTCGGCGCTCATGTGGGGTCTCCTTCGAAACGGGCGAGGTCGGCGAGTCGGATGGGCTGGGCGATCGGGCGGTGTCCGAGTCCTTCGGGGGAACCGGCGAGGCGGCCGACGGCGTACCCGCACATCCGCCCCTGGCAGGGCCCCATCCCCGGCCGGGCCAGGAGTTTGACCGACCGGGCGTCGGCGGCGCCGAGCGCGAGGGCCTCGCGCAGGCGCGCGTACGGCACCTCCTCGCACCGGCAGACCACGGTGTCGTCGCGGAGCCAGCCCCGCCAGCCGTCC
The DNA here is from genome assembly GCF_025996515.1 of Rhizohabitans arisaemae. Taxonomy (GTDB): domain Bacteria; phylum Actinomycetota; class Actinomycetes; order Streptosporangiales; family Streptosporangiaceae; genus Rhizohabitans; species Rhizohabitans arisaemae. The sequence continues at coordinate 60,153 of NZ_BLRH01000005.1, read as the reverse complement.
CGCACCGGGTAGGCGGCGTGCAGCGCGCGGGCGAACTCCCGCAGCCGCGCCCGGAGGCGGAGGAGCCGGGCGGGCGCCGGCCGCCCGGCGGCGGCCAGTCCGGCGATCCGGCCCTCGACCAGGGCGAGCGGGGCACCGCCGACGCCGGTGGACTCCCCGGCCGCGTAGACGCCGGGCACGTCGGTGGCCTGACGGGCGTCGACCGCGACGATGTGGCCGCCGTCCGCGTCGGTCCGGGTGGCGCAGCCCAGCTGGAGCGCGAGTTCCAGCTGGGGGGTGAACCCGTATCCGACGGCGAGGGTGTCGCACGGCACCATCCGCTCGGTGCCGGGGATCGGGCCCCAGCCGGCGTCGACCTTGGCGACGGTGACCGAGGTGAGCGCGGTGTTGCCGTGGGCGGCGACGACGGCGTGCCGGCCCCGGTAGGGCACCCGGTGGGCGGCGAGCGTCAGCCCGTACCCGGCCGCCTCGGCGAGCTTGCCGGGGTGGGCGAGCAGGATGCCGGGGTGGGCGGCGAGGCCGGCGGTCCGGCCGGCCTCGAAGACGCCGCGGACCCGCGCGCCCGCGGCGGCGAGCCCGGCGGCGACCGGGAGCAGGAAGGGCCCGGTGCCGGCGACCACGACCTTGCGCCCGGCGAGGACGAGCTCGCCTTTGAGCAGCGCCTGCGCGCCCCCCGCGGTGAGCACCCCGGGCAGGTCCCAGCCGGGGAAGGGGAGCACCCGGTCGTGCGCCCCGGTGGCGACGACGAGGCGGGCGGCGGGGAACGTCACCGGGGTCTCCTCGCGGTCGCCCGCCAGGCAGTGCAGCCGGAGTCCGTCCGGGGCGGTCTCGGCGGCCCAGACGCGGTGCCGGAGCCGGACGTCGACGTCGAGCGCGGGCAGCGCGGCGGCGAGCGCCGCGAACGTCCGCCACCCGTGGTGCAGCACCCCGGGCCGGGTGGCCCGGTAGGACGGCGGGGCGTGGCGGTAGTACTGTCCGCCGAGCCGCGGCCCGCCGTCGACGAGGACGACCCGGAGTCCGGCCCGGCCCGCGGCCACGGCGCAGGCGAGCCCGGCGGGGCCGGCCCCCACGACCGCCAGATCGTACGGCCTCACGCGGGTTCCACCTCGTCTCCGGGGCGGGCCTCGGTCAGGCAGGCCCGGAGGGTGGCCGAGCCGTTGACGACGACCACGCAGTCGAAGCAGACCCCGATGCCGCAGAACAGGCCGCGCGGCCGGGCCCGTACCCGGGTGGTCCGCCACGCGCGGATGCCGGCGCCCTGCAGCGCGGCGGCGATGCTCTGCCCGGGGTACGCGGGCACCGGCGTCCCGGCGAAAACGATCTCAAAGGGCGGCTCGGGGCTCGCGCCCACCAGCTCCAGCGGATTCACGCGGCGAACCTCCCGGGCAGGAACGGGGCCGGGTCGACCGGGGGCTCCGCGCCGCCGATCGCGGCGGCGATCAGCCTGCCGGTGGCGGGGGCGAGGCCGATCCCGGCGCCCTCGTGCCCGCAGGCGTGGAACAGACCGGGGGTCCGCCGATCGGCCCCGATCACGGGCAGATGATCCGGACAGTACGGGCGGAAGCCGCAGTACGTCCGGATGACCCGGACGTCCGCGAGCCGCGGGAAGAGGGCCGTCGCCTGGGCCGCGAGGCGGGCGAGCACGGGGAGCGAGACGGTCCGGTCGAAGCCGACCCGCTCCCTGCTGGCGCCGATCAGCACGGTGCCGGCCTTGGTGCCCTCGACGACCGCGGACGTCTCCAGCCCCGCGTCGTCGCTGGCAACCCCGGCCACGTAGGCGGCCGTGTAGACCTTGTGCCGGATGAGCGGCGGCACCGGCTCGGTGACCAGGATGAAGCCGCGGCGGGGCAGCACGGGCAGGGTGAGTCCGGCGAACGCGGCGATCTCGCCCGCCCAGGTGCCGGCCGCGTTGACGACGGCCCCGGCCGGGATGTCGCCGCGCGCCGTACGGACCCCGGTCACCCGTCCCCCGGCCCCGCGGAGCAGGCCGGTCACCTCGGCCCCGGTCCGCGTCCGCGCCCCGCTCAGCCGGATCAGGTGGGCGGCGGCGAGCATCGGCTGGACCTGGGCGTCCTGCGGGTAGTGCACGCCCCCGGCGAGCCCGCCCGCCAGGTGCGGCTCGTAGGCGCGCAGGTCTTCGGGGGGTACGGCGACCGCGGTGACGCCGTGGACCCGCTGCCGGTCGGCCAGGCCGGTCAGGGCGTTCAGGATCCCGGGCGTCTCGGCGACGACGAGCCCGCCTTTGGGCTCGTACTCGACGAGGTCGCCGAAGGGCCGCTCCGCACCGCCGGCGACCTCGGCGGCCAGGTCGCGCCAGAGCCGGGCGGAGAGCGTGGCGAGGTCGAGCTCGGCCCCGGGTCCCTTGTCCGAGACGAGGATGTTCCCCTCCCCCGCCCCGGTGGTGCCTCCGGCCACCGGACCCCGGTCGACGACGGTGACGGTGAGGCCGGCGCGGGCCGCGTAGTACGCGCAGGCGGCGCCGACGACCCCCGATCCGATCACGACGACGTCAGGCACGCTTCCTCGGCTTCCCTCCAGGCGACACACAGTAATATGTCACATAGCGTCTGTCGGATCAACCGGTACCCGCCCAGGTTAAGCAGGGAACACACCCCCGGAACCGGTGAGGGGACGTCCGATTCATCCGGATCCGGGAATCGCCCGGATCGGATCGGTGACCACCGGTCACTCCCCCTACCATGAAGAGCGTGCCCACCCTCACCCGCCTCGCCGCCCCCCTGGTCGCCCTCTGGCTCGCGATCCGATCCGCCGTGTGGAACCCCACCCCGCAGTCCATGCGCCGGATCGCCTTCTGGTCGATCGTGGTCAACGCCGGGATCACCGTCACGGGTGCCGTGGTGCGGGTCTCCAAGTCCGGCCTCGGCTGCCCCACCTGGCCCGGATGCACGGCCGACAGCTACATCCCCGTCGCCCACCCCGAGCATTCGCCGCTCAACATGGCGATCGAGTTCGGGAACCGGCTGCTCACCTTCGTCGTCCTCGCCTTCGCGGTGGCCGCCCTCATCGCCGCGCTCCGACTGGCCCCGCGCCGCCGTACCCTGGTCCGCCTGGCGTCCCTGCAGCCGCTCGGGGTCGCCGTCCAGGGGCTCTGGGGGGGTCTGGTGGTCGGCACCAACCTCAACCCGGTCACCGTGCAGATGCACTTCGTCTTCTCGATCGCTCTCATCGCGGCCTGCGTCGGGCTGTACGTCCGGGCCGGGGAAGGCGACGGGCCGCCCCGGCGGATCGTGCACCAGGACATCCGGCGCCTCGGACACGTCCTGGTCATCGCGGTCTTCGGCCTCCTCCTCGCGGGCACCGTCGTCACCGGCACCGGGCCGCACTCCGGCGACGAGCGGGCCTCCCGCTTCGACTTCGACATCGAGACCGTCGCCAGGATCCACGCCGACTTCGTCTGGGCCGTGGCCGGCCTCACCTTCGCCCTGCTCTTCGCGCTGCACGTGAGCAACGCGCCGGGCCGGGCGAGACAGGCGGCGTTCACCCTGTTCCTGGTGGAACTCAGCCAGGGGGTGATCGGGTACGTGCAGTACTTCACCGCGCTGCCCGCGTTCCTGGCCGGTCTGCACGTGCTCGGCGCGGTCCTGGTCTGGATCGCCACCCTGCGGGTGGTCTACCTGCTCAGAGAGCGCGACCCGGTCGAGGCGGCGGCACCGTCGCGCCCACTCGCGGAGGCGGTGTCCGGCTGAACCCCCGACGCGCCCGCCTCCGCCGCGCCTACCAGGCGTCGGCCGTCCTCAGCGCCCTCGCCCTCACCCCGATGACCTGGGCCTGGCTCACCGGTGCCGCGCACACCCGGCCGGCGGCCGCCGTCCCCGCCACCCCCGTCGCGCTCGTCCTCGGCGCGGGCATCCCGTACGGAACCCCCTCGCCGATGCTCGCCAGGCGGCTCGACCTGGCGGCCGACCTCTACCGGACCGGCAAGGTCCGCGCGATCCTGCTCTCCGGCGACAACGGCCGCAAGGACTACGACGAGCCCACCGTCATGCGCGACTACCTGACCGCCCGGGGCCTGCCCGCGCACAAGCTCGTCCTGGACTACGCGGGATTCGACACCTGGGACTCCTGCGTCCGGGCCCGGGAGGTCTTCGGCGCGCACCGCCTCACCGTGGTCTCCCAGAACTTCCACCTCCCCCGGGCCGTCGCGCTCTGCCGCGCCGCGGGCCTCGAGGCGTACGGCGTGGGCGACGACTCGGCGCGGGTGTGGCCGGAGCTCACGTACGGCTACGCGGCCCGGGAGTTCCTCGCCGCGGGCAAAGGCTTCCTCGACGCGGTGGTCCTCCGCTCCGAACCCCGGTTCCCCGGACCCCCGGAGACCACCCTGACGACGGCGCTGGCCTCCGCCCCCTGAGCCGCCTAGGCGACGTTCGGGAACGCGGCGCGGGCCACGGCCATCGCGTGGAGCAGACCGCTCTGCTGGACGGAGAAGCCCGGCGGGTCGACCACCTTGCGTTCGAGCCGCTGGTGGAGGAGGACCAGCTCGGTCGCGGCCTGCTGGTAGTCGCCCATCGCGCGGGCCGCCGCGACGCCGCCGTGCGCCCGGGCCCACTGCCGGGCCTCGCGCCGGGCCCGGAGCGAGGAGAGCATGAACAGGTCCACCGAGCCGACCAGCCCGGTGCCCTGGTAGGCGGGCATGTAACGGGCGATGAGCCGGAGCAGGCGGCGGCGCTCGGCGATGACGATCGCGATGAGCAGGACGAAGATGACCATCAGGATCAGATAGGCCGTGATGAGCCCGACGTATCCGGCGTAGGAGGCGAGCCCGTTCCAGAGTCCGTGCAGGATCATGGCGCCCGCCCAGCCCGCCGCGATCACCCAGATGCGGATCGGCCCATGACGCTGAGCCGCGTAGGCGACCGCGATGCCGATCAGGGAGGTGAAGAGCGGATGGGCGAACGGGGACAGCAGCCCGCGCAGGACCACGGTGACGGCCAGGTCGGCGGCCCCGGTGTTGAGGGCGGAGGCGTAGTAGCCGACGTTCTCGCTCATGGCGAAGCCGAGCCCCACCATCGAGGCGTAGATGATCCCGTCGGTGGGGCCGTCGAGTTCCTGGCGGCGGAAGCGGAGCATCCCCAGCAGGACCAGGCCCTTGAGGGTCTCCTCGACCACCGGCGCGCCGAAGGTGGCGGCCAGGCTGCGCGCCTGGGTGGGGTTCAAGTCGACCTCTTTGACGAGGTAGAGCAGCCCGAGGGTGTTGAGCAGCCCCGCCACCAGGACCGCGATCCCGGCGCCCCAGGCGAACGCGAAGATCAGATTCCCGCGCGGCTCGGGCTCCAGCCGGTCCAGGGCGAGGACCGCGGCGAGCAGCAGGGGCACCGGCGCCATGGCGAGCGCCAGCGCGATGGTGAAGTTGACCGCCCCGCCGTTGACCACGTCGAAGCCGAGCGAGACCAGCGCGCAGAGTCCGGCGACGACGAGACCGACGATCAGTCTCCGGCTCGGCCGGCGGGAGGGCTGCCCTTCGTCCAGCGCCCGAGATTCGGCTCTCGTCACCAGGCGAGCGTATCGGATACCTCTGACGCCATGCCCTTACGCCAAGGGGATTCTCTTGACTGAGAGGTATTTCACTCAGTCATGTTCTGCTGTGTCGGATGGGACTCGAGGTCCTGGGGAGGTGCGACGACGCGAACCTTCTCCACATACACCGCTGTCAACTGCGGAGAGCAGGCCCATCGCGATGTGACGCGAGGGGTTCCACCGCACGGGTACGGGCGGCGCCTGAGTCCGTACCGCCGGCGGGACCGGCCAGGCGAGGGGGGGACACCTCCGCCGGTGGCGGCGGGATATCGCCGGGTCGACCGTCCCGGCGGGCACCCGGCCGGTCTCGCGACAGCCACCGATAGCGAAAGTGTGCTATTGCTTGAAATTTCCGGACAGGTGTAACAACCATGGACGGTGCAGGAATCGCGGCCTCCCCCGAACGGCGAAGGACGGAAGCCCGGCAAGACGGAGGATCCCGACATCACGGTCCCGGACTTCCGCGGCATGCAGGCGCTGGACGCCTGGCTGGCCGGCCACGAGATCGGCCTGCTCCTCCAAGGTCCCGACCCCGACGGCCCCCAGCCGCTCACCCACGGCCGTGTGGTCGGCCAGCACCCCTTCCCCGGCACCCGGGTCCCCCGCTGGTCCGTGGTCACCGTCACCCTCCGCGACGACCCCGGCAACGCCGGCGTCCGCGAACCCCGCCGCCCGATTCCCCCCGCCGGCGCCATAGGCGCCGAAGCCCTGCCCGAGGCCCCCTGACGCCACGCCCGTCGAGAAGGCGCCGCGCACCCGGCCCGATCGGCCGGGAAGGTCAGGTCAGGAGGGCGTCGACGGCGACGCTGAGGAACAGCAGGGCCAGGTAGGCGTTGGACCAGTGGAAGAACCGCATCGGGCGGAGCGCGACGCCGGTGAGGCCGGCGCGGACCCGGAAGTGGAGGCGGTGGACCTCGACGAGGCAGATCGCGCCGAGCACCGCGGCGACGATCGGGTAGAAGAGGGTGGTGCCCGCGACCGGCCACAGCAGCAGGGAGCAGGCCACGGTCGCCCAGGTGTAGGCGATGCTCTCCAGAACCACCCGGCGGTCGCCGGCGACCACGGGGAGCATCGGTACGGCGGCCGCGGCGTAGTCCTCCCGGTACCGCATCGCCAGGGTCCAGGTGTGCGGCGGCGTCCAGAAGAAGACCACGCCGAACAGGATGAGCGGGGCCCAGTCGAGCCGGCCGGTGATCCCCGCCCAGCCGATCATGACGGGCATGCAGCCCGCGATGCCGCCCCAGACCACGTTCTGGGCGGTGCGGCGCTTGAGCACCATGGAGTAGACGAAGACGTAGAACAGGATCGCGGCGAGCGAGAGCCCGGCGGCGAGCCAGTTCACGGCGAGGCCGAGGCCGAGGGTGGAGAGCACCCCGAGGACGACGCCGAAGACCAGCGCGTTGCGCGGCTCGACCACGTCGCGGGCGAGCGGGCGGCGCCGGGTGCGGCGCATGGCCTTGTCGATGTCCCGGTCGATGTAGCAGTTGAGCACGTTGGCGCTGCCGGCCGAGAGGGTGCCGAAGACCAGGGTGGCGACGGCGGTGCCGAGCGGGGGGAGCCCGCGCGCGGCGAGGAACATCACCGGGAGCGTGGTGATGAGCAGCAGTTCGATGATCCGCGGCTTGGTCAGCGCGACGTAGGTGCGGACCGTGGCGCCGAACGACCGAGGCCCGACCGGCTCCGCGGCCGTCTCGGAGACCTGCTCCGAGCGACTCGCCGTGCCGACGGGGGTCGCGGGTCTGTTGGTGAGCACCGTCACGGGGCGTCCAATACGTGCGGGGTCAACGCGTAACCTCTGAAACGAGCGGTCCATGGAAGAGCGTGGCAGACGCCACGCTTGGAGAGTCACTGTAGTCGGCGAAGGGGTCGGATCCTGAACCGGGGCCGAACGGCCTTCCGGCGCCCTATGCCGATCTTGGCGAATGGGACCTTCCTGTGCCGCCTGCCCCATGTGAACCGACGGAACCGTTAAGGTCCGAGGTGGGGGAACACCGCAATGGCGCGAACCGTGCTTCGAAACCACAATCTAGATCCGGAGATCGAGAGTTGAGCAGCGAACTGGTGTCAGGCTTGGAGTGGACCGACCTCGACAGGCGTTCTGTCGACGTGGTCCGCGCTCTGGCGATGGATGCCGTCGAGAAGGCGGGCTCAGGCCATCCCGGCACCGCGATGAGCCTTGCCCCGGCCGCATACCTGCTATTCCAGCGAGTCATGCGTCACGACCCGTCCGACCCGAAGTGGGTGGGCCGTGACCGCTTCGTCCTGTCGTGCGGGCACTCCAGCCTCACCCTGTACATCCAGCTCTACCTGGCCGGGTACGGCCTGACGCTGGAGGACCTCAGCAGGCTGCGCCAGTGGGGCAGCGTCACCCCCGGGCACCCCGAGTACGGGCACACCGTCGGCGTGGAGACCACCACCGGGCCGCTCGGCCAGGGCATCGGCAACGCGGTCGGCATGGCCATGGCCGCCCGCCGCGAGCGCGGCCTGTTCGACCCCTCCGCGCCGGAGGGCGAGAGCCCGTTCGACCACATGATCTGGTGCGTCGCCTCCGACGGCGACATCGAGGAGGGCATCTCCCACGAGGTCAGCTCGCTCGCCGGCCACCAGCGCCTCGGCAACCTGGTCGTGATCTACGACAGCAACCACATCTCGATCGAGGACGACACCCAGATCGCGCTCTCCGAGGATGTGTCCGCGCGCTACGAGGCGTACGGCTGGCACGTGCAAAGCGTGGACTTCACCGCCACCGGGCGGTACGAGGAGGACGTGCAGGCGCTGTACGCGGCGCTGGAGGAGGCGCGGGCCGAGACCGACCGGCCGTCCCTGATCAAGCTCAGGACCATCATCGGCTGGCCCGCGCCGAACAAGCAGAACACCGGCAAGATCCACGGCTCTGCGCTCGGCGCCGAGGAGGTCGCCGCCACCAAGCGGGTCCTCGGGATGGACCCCACCAAGAGCTTCGACGTCCCCGACGAGGTGATCGAGCACACCCACCGCGCCGTCGCCCGGGGCAGGGCCGAGCGCGCCGAGTGGAATGTGGCCTTCGAGGCGTGGCGGGCGGCCCATCCGGACCGCGCGGCCGAGTTCGACCGGATCTCCCACCGGCACCTTCCCGCCGGCTGGACCGAGGCGTTCCCCCACTTCAAGGAGGGCGCGGACGTCGCCACCCGGAAGGCCTCCGGCGAGGTGCTGAGCGCGCTCGCGCCGGTCCTGCCCGAGCTGTGGGGCGGCTCCGCGGACCTGGCGGAGAGCAACAACACCACGATGAAGGGTGAGCCGTCGTTCATCCCGGAGGAGTTCCAGACCAAGGAGTTCCCGGGGAACCGGTACGGCCGGACGCTGCACTTCGGCATCCGCGAGCACGGGATGGGGGCGATCCTCAACGGCATCGCGCTGCACGGCGGCACCCGCCCGTACGGCGGCACCTTCCTGGTGTTCAGCGACTACATGCGCCCCGCGGTCCGGCTCGCCGCGCTGATGAAGCTGCCGGTGGTCTACGTCTGGACGCACGACTCGATCGGCCTGGGCGAGGACGGGCCGACCCACCAGCCGGTGGAGCACCTGTGGGCGCTCCGGGCGATCCCGGGCCTGGACGTGATCCGGCCGGCGGACGCGAACGAGACGGCGGCGGCCTGGCAGAAGGCGATCGAGCACGTCGACCGGCCGTCGGCGCTCTGCCTCACCCGGCAGAACCTGCCGACCTACGCCGGAACCGCAGATGTCGATAAAGTGGGACGTGGAGGATATGTCCTTGAGGACGCCTCGGACGGGCAGCCCTCGGTGATCCTCATCGCCACCGGCAGCGAGGTCCACCTCGCCCTGGCGGCCCGGGAGCGGCTGGAGGCCGAGGAGATCACCACCAGGGTCGTGTCCATGCCGTGCGTCGAATGGTTCCACGAGCAGGACATCGCCTACCGGCAGACGGTCCTGCCCCCCTCGGTCCGGGCCCGGGTCTCGGTGGAGGCCGGCGTCGCGCTGGGCTGGCGGGAGTTCGTCGGCGAGCACGGGGAATGCGTGAGCCTGGAGCACTTCGGCGCCTCCGCTCCGCAGGCGACCCTGTTCGAGCAGTTCGGCTTCACCGCGGACCGCATCGTGGCCGCCGCGAAGGCGAGTCTGGCCGCACTCGGGACGGATAAGGGCGAGACAACCGGAAACTGAACAAAGTAGCGACGACCAAGCGGCCGGCGTGACCGCCTCACGCCGGCCGGAGATCACTGCAGCGGCCGAGCCGGCCTCCGTCGGCCCGGCCCGGCCGCGGGGAACTGAGGACCTACGATGAGCGACAACCTGAAGCGTCTCTCCGACGAGGGCGTGTCCATCTGGCTCGACGACATCAGCCGGGAGCGGTTGCGCAGCGGCAACCTCGACGAGCTGATCTCCAAAAGGCACGTCGTCGGGGTCACGTCCAACCCCACCATCTTCGCCAAGGCGCTGAGCTCCGGCGACGCCTACGACGCACAGCTGCACGAGCTCCGGCTCGCCGGGGCGACCGTGGAGGAGGCGGTCCGCGCGATCACCACGCACGACATCCGCGAGGCGTGCGACGTGCTCCGCCACGTCTACGACGCCACAGGCGGGGTCGACGGGCGGGTGTCCATCGAGGTCGATCCGAGGCTGGCCCGCGACACCGCGGCGACGGTGGCCGAGGCGCGCGCCCTGTGGGCGGCCGTGGACCGGCCCAACCTGTTCATCAAGATCCCGGCGACGGCCGAGGGCCTGCCCGCGATCAGCGCCGTACTGGCCGAGGGCATCAGCGTCAACGTCACGCTGATCTTCTCCCTGGAGCGGTACGGGGCCGTGATCGACGCCTTCCTGGACGGCCTGGAGCGGGCGAAGGCGAACGGGGTCGACCTCACCGTGCTGGCCTCGGTCGCCTCGTTCTTCGTCAGCCGGGTCGACACCGAGGTGGACAAGCGCCTCAAGGCGATCGTGGAGGGCTTCGCCGCGCCGAGCCCGCGCACCGTTCAGGTGCGGACGCTGCGCGGCAAGGCCGCGGTGGCCAACGCGCGCCTGGCCTTCGAACTGTACGAGGAGCGGTTCTCCACACCGCGCTGGACGGCGCTGGCGGAGGCGGGGGCCCGTCCGCAGCGTCCGCTCTGGGCGTCGACCGGCGTCAAGGACCCGGCCTACCGGGACACCATGTACGTGGACGACCTGGTGGTGCGGGGCACCGTCAACACCATGCCGGAGCCGACGATCGACGCGGTTGCCGACCACGGCCAGATCACCGGCGACACGGTGCACGGCACCTACGAGCAGTCCCGACAGGTCCTCGCCGACCTGGAGGCCCTGGGCGTCTCCTACGCCGACGTGGTGCGGGTCCTGGAGGACGAGGGCGTCGACAAGTTCGAGGTCTCGTGGAAAGAGCTGCTCGACACCGTCTCCTCGGAGCTGGAGAAGGCCTGACCATGGTCGAGATCAACATCGGTGACGCGGACCTGGCGGAGGGCGCCGCGAAGGCCGTAGGGCGACTCGCCGCCGACGGGGTGCCGTCGGCCCTCGCCGCCGGGGATCCGACGCTGTGGGGTCCGGCGGCCCAAGCGGAGGCCGCGATCCGGCTCGGCTGGATCGACCTCGCGCAGACCTCGCGCGACCTGCTGCCGGTGCTCGACCGGGTGAAGGAGGCCAATCGCGGGCTGGACCACGTGGTCCTGTCCGGGATGGGGGGTTCCTCCCTGGCCCCCGAGGTGATCTGCGCCACCGAGGGCGTCCCCCTCACCGTGGTCGACACCACCGACCCGGGGCAGGTACGGCGTGCGCTGGCCGACCGCCTGGACCGCACGGTCCTGGTCGTCTCCAGCAAGAGCGGCGGGACCGTCGAGACCGACAGCCACCGGCGGATCTACGAGCAGGCGTTCCGCGACGCGGGGATCGACCCCGCGGACCGCATCGTGGTGGTCACGGACCCGGGTTCCCCCTTGGAGGAGGAGGCCGAGCGGGCCGGCTACCTGGTCGTGCTCGCCGACCCAAACGTCGGCGGGCGCTACAGCGCGCTCACCGCGTTCGGGCTGGTGCCGAGCGCCCTCGCCGGGGCCGACGTCGCGCGGCTGCTCGACGAGGCGGCCGCCGTACACGCCACCCTGGGCCGGGACGAGGACAACCCGGCCCTGACGCTCGGCGCGGCGCTCGGCGCGTCCGCCCTCGCGGGGCGGGACAAGCTGGTCCTGGCCGACGCGGGGTCGGGCATCACCGGGCTCGGCGACTGGGTCGAGCAGCTCATCGCCGAATCCACCGGAAAGCAGGGCCGGGGGCTGCTCCCCGTGGTCGTGGAGTCGGCCTCCGCGTTCACCGGGGCGCCGGACGCGCTGGAGACCACGATCGGCCGGTCGGCGTCCCCGTTGAGCGTCTCCGGACCGCTCGGCGCACAGTTCCTCGCGTGGGAGTACGCCACCGCGGTGGCGGGGCGGATGCTCGGCATCGACCCCTTCGACCAGCCCAACGTCGCCGAGTCCAAGGAGAACACCGCGCGCCTGCTGGAGTCCGGCTTCCCGGAGGAGGAGCCGGTGCTGACCGACGGGCCCGTCCAGGTGTTCGGGTACGACGGGGACCTCTCCGGCGGACTGCCCGGTGTGCTGCGCGGATTGCTCGGCGCGATCCCCGAACACGGCTACCTGGCGATCATGGCCTATCTCGACCGGCAGGGGGACGCCCAAGCGGCCCGGCTTCGTGCGGCGTTCGCCGACCGCACCCCGCACGCGGTCACCTTCGGGTGGGGGCCCCGGTTCCTCCACTCCACCGGCCAGTACCACAAGGGCGGCCCGCAGAACGGGGTCTTCCTGCAGATCACGGGGGCCGTCGCCGACGACCTGCCGGTACCCGGCCGGCCGTTCACCCTCGGCCGGCTCCAGACGGCCCAGGCCCTGGGGGACCTCGGCGCGCTGCGCGAGCGCGGGCGCCCCGCGGTCCGGCTGCACCTCACCGACCGGGCCGCAGGCCTCGCGCGACTGCTGGAGGCACTGTGACCGTGGAGAACCCGCTCCGAGACCCGCGGGACAAGCGGCTCCCGCGGGTCGCCGGGCCGTCGGTGCTGGTGCTCTTCGGGGTCACCGGCGACCTGGCCCGCCGCAAGCTGCTCCCCGCCATCTACGACCTGGCCAACCGGGGGCTGCTGCCCCCGGGTTTCTCCCTCGTCGGCTTCGCCCGGCGGGAGTGGGCCGACGAGGACTTCGCCCAGGTCACCCATGACGCGGTGAAGGAGCACGCCCGCACCCCCTTCCGGGAGGAGGTGTGGCGTCAGCTCAGCGAGGGCATCCGCTTCTGCCAGGGCGAGTTCACCGACGACGCCGCTTTCGAGGATCTGGCGACGGCGCTTCATGAGATCGACCGGACCCGGGGCACCGGGGGCAACTACGCCTTCTACCTGTCGGTCCCGCCGAAGTTCTTCCCGCTCGTCGTCCAGCAGCTGCGCCGGGTCGGCCTCGCCGACGCCCCGGAGGGATCCTGGCGGCGCGTGGTCATCGAGAAGCCGTTCGGGCACGACCTGGCGAGCGCCCAGGAGCTCAACGCGATCACCAGCGCGGTCTTCCCCGAGACGTCGGTCTTCCGGATCGACCACTACCTCGGCAAGGAGACGGTCCAGAACATCCTCGCGCTGCGCTTCGCCAACACGCTCTTCGAGCCGATCTGGAACCGGCAGTACGTCGACCACGTGCAGATCACCATGGCGGAGGACATCGGGATCGGCGGCCGGGCCGGCTACTACGACGGCATCGGCGCCGCCCGCGACGTGATCCAGAACCACCTCCTGCAGCTGCTCGCGCTCACCGCGATGGAGGACCCGGTCTCCTTCGACGCGAGCTCGCTCCGGCGGGAGAAGGAGAAGGTCCTCAAAGCCGTCCGGCTCCCCGACGACCTCGCGCTCTCCACCGCCCGGGGACAGTACGGGCCGGGATGGCAGGGCGGGGTGCCCGTCCCCGGCTTCCTGGAGGAGGACGGCATCCCGCCCGACTCCGTCACCGAGACCTATGCGGCGATCAAGCTGGAGGTGGCCAACCGGCGGTGGGCCGGGGTCCCCTTCTACCTGCGGACCGGCAAGCGCCTGAGCCGGCGGGTGACCGAGGTGGCGGTGGTCTTCCAGCGCGCCCCGCACCTGCCCTTCACCCAGACCGAGACCGAGATCCTCGGCCAGAACGCCCTCGTCATCCGGGTTCAGCCGGACGAGGGGGTGACGGTGCGGTTCGGGTCGAAGGTGCCCGGCACCGCGATGGAGGTGCGCGACGTCTCGATGGACTTCGCCTACGGCGAGTCGTTCATCGAGTCCTCCCCCGAGGCGTACGAACGCCTGCTCCTGGACGTCCTCGTCGGCGACCCGCCGCTCTTCCCCCACCAGCGGGAGGTCGAGCTGTCCTGGCGGATCCTGGACCCGATCGAGGAGTTCTGGGCGAAGAACGGGCGGCCCGACGCCTACCCGGCGGGTACCTGGGGTCCCCGCTCCGCGGACGAGATGATGTCCCGCGACGGCCGGGCCTGGCGGAGGCTTTAGAGCATGGGCGAACTGGAGACACCGTGACCAACATCGGGCTGACCGACACGACCGCGTCCGCCATCTCCGCGCACCTCACCCAGATCCGGCATCGGATGGGTGCGCCGGCCGTCGGAATGGTCCTCACCCTCGTCGTGCTGTGCGACGAGGCGGACCACTACGACGCGGTGCAGGCCGCCACCGGCGCGGCCAGGGAACACCCCTCACGCATCCTGGTGGTCATCCCGCGGCGGCGGGGCGAGGAGACCCGGCTGGACGCCGAGATCCGTACCGGGGAGTCCGCGCCGGGCGAGGTGGTGCTGCTCCGGCTCTACGGGGAGCTCGTCAACCACGCCGACTCGGTGGTGGCCCCCCTGCTCCTGCCGGACACCCCCGTCGTCGCCTGGTGGCCGGGCGAGGCGCCTGCCGTGCCCGGCGCCGACGCGGTCGGGGCGCTCGCGCAGCGCCGGATCACCGACGCGGCGGCCTGCCCGGACCCGCGTGCCGCCATCGCCTCCCGGGCGCCCGGCTACACCCCCGGCGACACCGATCTGGCCTGGACCCGCCTCACCCGGTGGCGCAGCCTGCTCGCCGCCGCGTTCGACCTGCCGACCGCCCCGGTCGTCGCCGGTGTGGTCGAGGCCGAGGCGGACAATCCCAGCGCCCCGCTGCTGGCCGGCTGGCTGACCGAACGGCTCGCCGTCCCCGTCGAGACGGCCGTCTCGACGGGGCCCGGCATCTCCGCGGTACGGCTCACCCTGGCGGACGGCGAGGTGAGGATCTCCCGCCGGCCGCACACCCGGCTCGCCCAGCTCACCCGGCCGGACCAGCCGGAGCGGACGGTCGCCCTGGCCCGGCGGCCCACCGCCGACCTCCTCGCCGAGGAGCTGCGGCGGCTCGACCCCGACGAGATCTACGCGGTGGCCGTCGCCCGGCTCCCGCGCCCCGATCGGGACCCCGCCTGACGCCGGCGACCGCGCCGCGGGCCGTACCGCGTATCCGCCTGAAGACCCCGATGAGAGAGAGAACCGGTTCGTGACCGCTCCGTCCGTCGTCGTCCACCGCGACGCCGATCTGCTGGCCAAGGCCACCGCCGCCCGATTGATCACGCGGATCCTGGACCTCCAGGCCGAGCGGGGTTTCGCCTCGGTGGTCCTCACCGGAGGCGGCGTGGGGATCGCCGTCCTGGCCGAGGTCGCGGCCTCGCCGCTGCGGGACGCGGTGGACTGGCGGCGGCTGGCGGTCTGGTGGGGCGACGAACGGTACCTGCCGAGCGGGGACGTGGAGCGCAACGAGACCGGCGCGCGCCGGGCGCTCCTGGACCACGTGGACCTGGACCCGGCCCGGGTGCACGCCATGCCCTCGACCGATTCGGGCCTGTCGCCCGAGGACGCCGCGGCGGCCTACGCCGAGGAGCTCCGCCAGGCGGCCGGGCCGGTCCCCTCGTTCGACGTGCTCATGCTGGGGATGGGTCCCGACGCCCATGTGGCCTCGCTCTTCCCCGGTACGCCCGCCACCCACGACCAGCGGCCCGTGGTGGCGGTGCACGACGCGCCCAAGCCCCCGCCGACCCGGATCTCCCTCGGTTTCGCCTCGATCCAGGCCGCCCAGGAGGTCTGGATCATCGCCGCGGGGGCGGAGAAGGCGGAGGCGGTACGGCTGGCGCTGGCCGACTCCGGGCCGGCCCAGGTGCCCGCGTCCGGGGCCCGGGGCCGGCGCGCGACCCGGTTCCTGCTCGATCGGGCCGCCGCCGGAGAGCTCCCCCCGTCCTTTGCCGAATCCCCGGCGCCGTAGCACGCGCGTAACCGCCGTCCGTCGCACAAGATGGAGCTCTCAACCCCTCCTCGGGAGGCTCCATGTTCGAACGGTTCACCGACCAGGCCCGCCGCGTCGTGGTCCTCGCCCAAGAGGAGGCCCGGCAGTACGGGCACACCTACATCGGGACCGAGCACCTGCTGCTCGGCATCCTCGCCGACGCGCCCACCCCCGTCACCGAGGTCCTGAGCGCGGCGGGCGCGGACCCGGCCGCCATCCGGTCCGCGATCGCGGGCGAGGTCGGTGCGGGCGACCACCCGCCGGCCGGACACATCCCCTTCGCGCCGCGGGCGAAGAAAGTGCTCGAGCTCTCCCTTCGCGAAGCCCTGCACCTCGGCCACAATCACATCGGCGTCGAGCACATCCTGCTCGGCCTGATCCAGGAGCGGGAGGGGCTGGCCGCCCAGGTGCTGCGCCGGCTCACCGGTGCTCCGGAGGCACTCCGCGAGCGGATCGTCGAGGCGGCGCGGAACGGGGCGGCGGCCGGGACCGAGGACCCCCGGGTCCGGGTCACCGGCGTGGTGCGCCCGTACAGCATGGCCGACGTCGTCGAACGCCTCGACCGGCTGCAGGAGTCCGTCGCCCGGCTGGAGCGCCGCTTGGACGCCATGGGCGTTCCCCCGGACGCCGAGGCCGGGTGAGGCCTCGTTTCGATCTTGCGGGAGGATGAGGCATGCGCTCCGTGATCTTCCAGGGTGGACGCGTGTTCACCGCCGACCCCTCCCGCCCGTTCGCCGAGGCCGTCCTGGTGTCCGGCGGCCGAATCGCCGCCGTGGGCGGCGCCGCCGAGGTGACCCGGGCGGCACCGGCCCGGACCGAGACCGTCGACCTCGACGGCGGCCTGCTCATCCCCGGATTCACGGACGCCCACATCCACCCGGTGCAGGCCGGGCTGGAACGCTCCCGGTGCGACCTCGCGGAGGACTACGGGGTCGACGCCTATCTGAGCCGCATCCGCCGCTACGCCGACGCGCACCCGGACCGGAGCTGGATCGACGGGGGCGGCTGGGACATGTCCGCCTTCCCGGGCGGACTCCCCCACCGCTCGCAGCTCGACGCGGTCGTCCCCGACCGCCCCGTCTACCTGATCCAGCGCGACCACCACGCCGCCTGGGTCAACACCCGCGCCCTGGAACTGGCGGGGATCGACGCCGGCACCCCCGACCCCGCCGACGGCCGGATCGAGCGCGACCCCGACGGCACCCCGAGCGGCGTCCTGCACGAAGGCGCGATGGACCTGGTGGGCCTGCTCACCCCGCGGCCCACCCGCGCCGACGCCGAGGCCGCGCTCATGGACGCGCAGCGCCACCTGTTCTCCCTGGGCGTCACCGGCTGGCAGGACGCGATCGTCGGCTCCTACGCCGGCTCCGACGACCAGCTCCCGGTGTACCTCGCCGCCGCCGAGTCGGGGCGGCTCCGGGCCCGGGTCGTCGGCGCCCTCTGGTGGGACCGGGCCCGGGGCGCCGAGCAGATCGAGGAGCTGGAGCACCGGCGTTCCCTCGCCCCCGCGGGCGGACGTTTCCAGGCCACCTCGGTGAAGATCATGCAGGACGGCATCCCGGAGAACTTCACCGCCGGGATGATCGAGCCGTATTGCGAATGCGCCCCGCCGAACACCGGACTGTCCTACGTCGACCCCGCCGAACTCCGCTCGCATGTGACCGAGCTCGACCGGCGCGGCTTCCAGGTGCACTTCCACGCGATCGGCGACCGGGCCGTCCGGGAGTCGCTGGACGCGCTCCAGGCGGCCCGGGACGCGGGCGGCACCGGCGAGGCACGGCACCACATCGCGCACGTCCAGATCATCCACCCGGACGACGTGCCGAGGTTCGCCGCCCTCGGCGTCGCGGCCAACATCCAGCCGCTCTGGGCCACCCACCACGCCCAGATGGACGAGCTGTGCATCCCCTTCCTCGGCCCCGAGCGGACGGCGTGGCAGTACCCGTTCGCCGACCTGCTCCGGCACGGGACGCACCTGGCGGCCGGAAGCGACTGGCCGGTGTCGTCCGCCGACCCGATCCAGGGCATCCACGTCGCGGTCAACCGGACCGAACCGGCCGGTTCGGTGCACGCGTCCTACCCGACCGCCGCGGTGCCCTTCCTCCCCGGGCAGCGACTGGAGCTGGCGACCGCGCTCACCGCCTACACGGCCGGGTCGGCGTGGCTCAACCGCTCCCCCGCGGGGGTCATCGCCGCCGGGCGCCCCGCCGACCTGGCCGTCCTCGACCGTGACCTCTTCGAACTGGACCCCGCCGAGATCTGCACCGCCAAGGTGTCGATGACCTTCGTCGACGGCGAGCCCGTCTGACCCCATACCGGATATTCCACGGCAGCCGCGTGCCGCGGACCCACGCCGTATGATCACTGGGTGCCGAAAAAAGCGACGATTCCTCCGACTTCGGAGGACTCCGGCTCCAAATCCGCCCGAACCCGTGAGCGCATCCTCGATGCGACGGCGCATGTGCTCAGTAGGAAGGGCTACTCCGGGACGCGCCTCGGAGACATCGCCGAACAGGCGCAGATCCAGGCACCCGCCATCTACTACTACTTCGGGTCGCGGGAGGAGCTGATCGAGGAGGTCATGTGGACCGGGGTCCACCGCCTGCGCGAGCATGTGACCGACGTCCTCGACGGCCTGCACCCCGAGACCGAGGCGATGGACCGGATCTGCGCCGCCGTCGAAGCCCATCTCCACGTCGAGCTGGAGCTGTCGGACTTCGCGACCGCCGCGATCAGGAACTCGGGCCAGGTCCCCGAAGACCTCCGCGCCCGCCAGCTCGCCGAGGAAGCCGAGTACGGCGCCCTGTGGGCCCAGCTCATCGGCGACCTCGACGCCGCGGGCGGGCTCCGCGCCGAACTCGACCCGCGGATCGCCCAGCTTCTGGTGCTCGGCGCCCTCAACTGGGCCGCGGAGTGGTGGAACCCCGAAGAGGGGTCCTTCGACACCATCAGCACGACCGCGATATCCCTGGTCAGGCATGGGCTCAGCGGCCACTCCCGGCTCATCCCCGGCGACGGGCCGACCGGCTGACCCCGGACACGGTCGAGCCGGGGTGGGGAGACCCCACCCCGGCTCATCCGGTGGAGGAGACGGCTACCAGGTCCGCTCGGGGGTGATCGCCCCGGTGAGGACCTCCGCCGCCACCTGACCGCAGACCCGGGCGGCGCCGTAGGTCGCGATGTGCACCGCGCCCTGGCCCGCCTTGCGGGGCAGCCCCATCTCCACCACGATCGCGTCCTGACGGGAGCGGAGCAGGAACTCCAGCGCCGCCTCCATCCAGTCGAACCGGTGCACGTCCCGGACGACCACCACGAGCGGACGTCCGGCGGCCGGGGTCAGGGCGACCTCGGTCAGCTTGCCGGCGTCGACCTGACCGGCGTGCAGGCGCACCGAGGTCGTCCCCTCCATCAGCGCGGCGAGCGGCTCGGCTACCCCCCAGCGGGTGCCCCGGTCGATGGCGAGGCTCATCACCGGGACCAGCTCCACCACGTGCGGGGCGGTGGGCAGCGGAAGGAAGGCGGATCCCGGGTGGGTGACCACCCGCAGGGCGCGCCGTGCGGCCGCCAGCCCCACCGGGACCGACCCGTTCTGCGACGCGGGCACATGCACCGCGTCCCGGACGGCCTGGGCGTGCCAATCGGCGAGTTCCTTCACCCGGCGGGCCGCGTCGGCGAGGCGCTCCTCGGGCAGCCACCCCTCCACCACCGCGTCGGCGATGGCGTCCCGGAGCGCGGTCGCCGTACCCTCGTCGCTGTGCTCGCCGCCGACGCACACCAGGTCGGCGCCGGCCGCGATGGCCCGGGCGCCGCCGCCGGCGATCCCGTAGGCCGCCGCGATCGCCGCCATCTCGATGCCGTCGGTGATGATGAGCCCGTCGAAGCCCATCTCCTCCCGGAGGAGCTGGAGCATGATCCGCGGGCTGAGCGTCGCCGGGGTGTCCGGGTCGAAGGCGGGGACGACCAGGTGGCCGCTCATGATGGTGCGGACGCCCGCCTCGATCGCGGCGCGGAACGGGAGCAGGGCGACTTCCTCCAGCTCCTCGCGGGAGGCGGTGACCTTGGGCACGGTGTGGTGGGAGTCCACGGAGGTGTCGCCGTGACCGGGGAAGTGCTTGGCGCACGCGGCCACACCCGCCGACTGCAGCCCGCGCACCCACGCGGCGACGTGCCGGGCGACCAGGTCGGGGTTGGGTCCGAAGGACCGCAGGCCGATGACCGGGTTGTCGGGGTTGGAGTTCACGTCGGCGGAGGGCGCGAAGTTGACGGTCAGACCGACCTGCGCGAGGTCCCTGCCGAGGTCACGGGCGATGGACTCGGTGAGGTCGAGGTCGTCGACGACGCCGAGCGCGTAACTTCCGGGGCGTGAGCTGCCGTGGGACGCCTCCAGCCGGGTGACCTCGCCCGACTCCTCGTCCACGCCGATGATCACATCGGGGTTCTCCGCGCGGAGTTCGGCGATGAGTGCGGCGGACTGCGGGAGACCGGCGATGTTGCGGGTGAACAGCGTCACGCCGCCGAGGCCCTCGCCCAGCCGGCGGCGTACCCAGTCGGGGGGAGTGATGCCCTCGAACCCTGGCTGCACAACGTTATCGGCAAGGCGCAGCAACTCGGGGCTACGGTTACCCGCGCGTCGGCCAGCGTCCACGGAACACCTGCTTTCTCCAACTTTTTCATGACAAGGTCGCGTGAGGGATCGCTCACCCGGGCCGGAGTGCGGTTCCTCGGCGTGACGTCCACTCAGCCCCGAAATCTAATAGGAAACTTTCCTATTTTCTAGGGGTCGCCAAAACTTGGTCATGACAAGGGAGTCAGCGAAATGAAAAGGCCCGGTCATCCCCGAACCGGGGTGACCGGGCCTGTCACTCTGCGTCAGTAAAGCGGGCGCGCGTTGCGCAGGCGCTCCAAGGCCTCCGCGAGGATCTGGGCCCCGTCCGCGTCGCTCCGGCGCTCCTTCACATAGGCGAGGTGCGTCTTGTAGGGCTCGTTGCGCGGCGGCGCCGGCGGGTTGTCCTGGTCCTGCCCCGCGGGGAACCCGCAACGCGGGCAGTCCCAGAACTCCGGGATCGCGGCATCGCTGGCGAAGCTGGGCCGAGTCTCGTGCAGGTTCGCGCACCAGAATGCCACCTTGACGCGAGGAGCCGCTTCCCCTCGCTCAGCCTCTCCCATCGGGCCCGCGCCGACGCGGCTTCCACGAATGGCGTTACCACTACCCACGGAACAACTCCTCGCAAGGTCCGCCCCACTCGCGTGGGGCGACCGGTGAACAACAACGTCGGCCACCGCGGTGGCCGGGGACAGGAGCACTCAGGGCTTGAGCACCAAGCCGAGGGCGATGATGCAGACGAACCAGACCACGCCCGTGATGATCGTGAGCCGGTCCAGGTTCCGTTCCACGACCGAGGACGAGCCGAACGAGGAGGAGAACCCTCCGCCGAACAGGTCCGACAGGCCACCGCCCTTGCCCTTGTGCAGCAGCACGAGCAGGATCATGATCGCGCTCGCCAGCATCAGTGCGATGGAGATTCCGATAATCACCGTTGACCAGTTTCCCTAGCAGCCAGTGGTTGCGTGACGATTCAAGCTTGCCTTATGAGCGTACGGCCTCGCGCCCATACGTGCTGCTCGAACCTCGTACTCTAAGGCAGTTTAAGCGCCAAAGCGGCAAATCTTGACGAATTCCTCAGGATCAAGGCTCGCCCCGCCGACAAGAGCCCCGTCCACGTCCGGCTGAGCCATGATGCCCGCGATGTTGTCCGACTTGACCGACCCTCCATAGAGGATACGTACTCGCTCGGCCAGCTCGGCCGTATAGAGGCTGGCGAGTCGCCCGCGGATCGCCCCGCAGACCTCCTGGGCGTCCTCGGGGGTCGCCACCTCGCCGGTTCCGATCGCCCAGACCGGCTCGTAGGCCACCACGATCTTCTTGGCGTGGTCGGCCGAGACTCCGGCCAGGGCGCCGTCGACCTGGGCGAGGGTGTGGGCCACCTGTCCGCCGGCCTTCCGGACGTCCAGCCCCTCCCCGACGCACAGGATCGGCGTCAGGCCGTGCCCGAAGGCCGCCTTCACCTTGGCGTTGACCAGGGCGTCGTCCTCGCGGTGGTACTGGCGCCGCTCCGAATGCCCCACGGCCGCATACGTGCAGCCGAGCTTGGCCAGCATCGACGCCGAGATCTCGCCGGTGTAGGCGCCCTTCTCGAACGCGGAGACGTCCTGCGCCCCGTACACCAGGTGCAGCTTGTCCGCGTCGATCAGGGTCTGCACGCTGCGCAGGTCGGTGAAGGGCGGCAGCACCGCCACCTCCACCGCCTCGTAGTCCCGCGCGTTCAAGCCGAAGGCGAGCTTCTGGACGAGGGCGATGGCCTCAAGATGATTCTTGTTCATCTTCCAGTTGCCGGCCATGAGCGGCTTACGAACCGCCATCATGCCTCCAAGGCGGACAGGCCGGGCAGGGTCTTGCCTTCGAGGTACTCAAGGCTCGCGCCCCCACCCGTCGAAATGTGAGAAAAACCATCCTCGGGCAGACCGAGGGCGCGTACGGCCGCCGCCGAATCCCCTCCGCCGACCACCGTCAGCGCGTCCGACTTCACCAGCGCCTCGGCGACCACCCGGGTGCCGTTGGCGAACGCGTCGAACTCGAACACGCCCATCGGCCCGTTCCAGAAGACGGTACGGGCGTCCGCCAGCCGCTCCGCGAAGAGCGCGGCGGTACGCGGGCCGATGTCCAGCCCCATCCAGCCGTCCGGAATGGCGTCGACGTCCACGACCCGGTGGTCGGCGTCCGCGGCAAACCGGTCGGCCACCACCGTGTCCACCGGCAGCACGATCTTGCCGGACGCCAGGAACTCCCGGCACCGGTCGATCTGATCGGCCTCCAGCAGCGACGACCCCGTCCCGTGGCCCTGCGCCGCCAGGAAGGTGAACATCATCCCGCCGCCGACCAGCAGCAGGTCCACCCGGTCCAGCAGGCTGGCGATCACACCCAGCTTGTCGCTGACCTTGGCCCCGCCCAGGACCACGGCGTACGGCCGCGCCGGGTCCTCGGTGAGCCGGCGCAGCACCTCGACCTCGGCGAGGACCAGCCCGCCCGCGGCGTGCGGCAACCGCCGCGGCACGTCGTACACCGACGCGTGCTTGCGGTGCACCGCCCCGAAGCCGTCGCCGACGTACAGCTCGGCCAGGCCCGCCAGCCGATCGGCGAAGGCGGCCCGCTCGGCGTCGTCCTTGCTCGTCTCGCCCGGCTCGAACCTCAGGTTCTCCAGGAGCGCCACCTCGCCGTCGGCCAGCCCGGCCGCGGCCGCCCGCGCCGACTCGCCCGCCGTGTCGGCGGCGAGCCGCACGGGCCGGCCGAGCAGCTCCGCGAGCCGCTCGGCCACCGGCGCCAAGGACAGCTCCGGCTTGACCTCGCCCTTGGGGCGGCCGAGGTGTGCACAGACGATCACACGGGCGCCGCGCTCGCTCAGCGCCCGGATCGTGGGCAGGGACGCCTTGATCCTGCCGTCGTCGGTGATCTCACCCTGGGAGAGGGGGACGTTGAGGTCGGCGCGCACCAGAACGCGCCGGCCCGCCACATCCATGTCGTCGATCCCCCGAACGCTCACCGTGGTCCTTCCCTTCTCACCCTCCGCGGCTCAGAGGTCGGCGCCGACCAGCTTGATCAGGTCCACGAGACGGTTGGAGTAGCCCCACTCGTTGTCGTACCAGCCGTACACCTTGACCTGGTTGCCGATCACCTTGGTGATCGGGGCGTCGAAGATGCAGGAGGCCGGGTCGGTGACGATGTCGGCCGAGACGATGGGGTCCTCGTTGTAGGTGAGGTAACCGCGCAGCGGGCCTTCGGACGCGGCCTTGAACGCCGCGTTGACCTCGTCCACCGTGGTCTCACGGGAGAGGTCGGCGGTGAGGTCGGTGATCGAGCCGGTGGGCACGGGCACCCGGAGCGAGTAGCCGTCCAGCTTGCCCTTGAGCTCGGGCAGCACCAGCCCGATGGCCTTGGCGGCACCGGTCGAGGTGGGGACGATGTTGAGCGCCGCCGCGCGGGCCCGGCGCAGGTCGGAGTGCGGGGCGTCCTGCAGGTTCTGGTCCTGGGTGTAGGCGTGGATCGTGGTCATCAGGCCGCGCTCGATGCCGAAGGTGTCGTTGAGGACCTTGGCCATCGGCGCCAGGCAGTTGGTGGTGCAGGAGGCGTTGGAGATGATCGTGTGCTTGCCGGGGTCGTAGGCGTCGTGGTTGACGCCCATCACCAGGGTGACGTCCTCGTTCTTGGCGGGCGCGGAGATGATGACCTTCTTGGCGCCGTTCTCGGCGTGCACCCGGGCCTTGTTGGCGTCGGTGAAGAAGCCGGTCGACTCGACGACGACGTCCACGCCCAGGTCACCCCAGGGGAGCTTGGCCGGGTCGCGCTCGGCGAACGCCTTCATCGCCTTGCCGTCGACGGTGATCTCGTCGTCGGTGGCCTTCACCTCACCGGCGAGCCGGCCGAGGATGCTGTCGTACTTGAGCAGCTGCGCGAGCGTCGCGTTGTCGGTGAGGTCGTTGACCGCCACGACCTCGATGTCGGCGCCGCTGGCCTGAACGGCGCGCCAGAAGTTACGGCCGATGCGGCCGAAGCCATTGATGCCTACCCGAATGGTCACGGCTCGGATCTCCTCATGCGTGAAGCGCCGGGGCAACCGGCGGCGGAGCTGGCTGATGCCTCATGGAACCCTATCGGACGCAAATTGGTTTAGACCACTTCACTCCTCCCTCCGATCGTGGCCAGGGAGATCGCCCCCCCGAGGACGAGAAGCCCGGCACAGACGAGGATCGCGACCCGGAAGCCTTGATCGAACACGACCGGATGCTCATAGGCCAGCCCGGCGACCCCGGCCAGCGCGGGGAGCCCGGCCACGGCGAGCAGACCGGCGACCCGCGCCGCCGCGTTGTTGACCCCGCTGGCGATCCCCGCGTAGCGGTCGGGCGCCGCCGCCAGCACCGTCGCGGTGAGCGGGGCCACGGTGGCGGCGAGGCCGAACCCGAAGACCGTCATCGCGGGAAGGACGTGCCCCCAGTAGCCCGCCCCCGGACCGACGCGCAACAGCATCAGGGTACCCGCGGCGCAGACAAGCGGGCCAACGGTCATCTGCAGCCGCGGGCCGATCCGCTGCGACAGCGCCCCCGAGGCCCCCGAGAGCAGCAGCAGGAGCACGGTCGCCGGCAGCATCGCCAGCCCGGCGCGCAGGGCCGAAAAACCCGCCACCACCTGAAGCTCCACCACGAGGAAGAACGAGACACCGCTCAGCGCCCCGTACACGCACAAGGTCGCCAGGTTGGCCCCCGTGAACCTGCGGGAGCGAAAGAGCAGCGGCGGGGTCATCGGCGAAGACGTCCGCCGTTCCCACCGCACGAAGGCGGCGATCGCCGCCAGACCCCCGAAACCGGAGAGCAGTACGGCCGGGGAGCCCCAGCCCGCCTCCGGCGCCTGGATGAGGCAGACGGTCAGCCCGGCCAGCCCCAGCGCCCCCAGCGCCGCCCCGGCGACGTCGAACCTCCCGCCTCCCTCCTCGCTCCGGCTCTCCGGGACGTGCCGGAGCGTGACGGCGACCACGAGCACCGCGAGCGGCAGGTTGATCAGGAACACCCACCGCCAGCTCGCCACGTCGACCAGCCAGCCGCCGAGCAGCGGGCCCGCGACCCCGGCCAGGCCCGAGAAACCCGACCAGATCCCGATCGCCCGGGCCCGTTCCCCCGCCGGAAAGGACGCCTGGATGAGCGCGAGGGAACCCGGGGTGAGCAAGGCTCCGCCGACCCCCTGCAGGGCCCGCGCCAGCGCCAGGACCACGACGTCACCGGCGAGTGCGCAGAGCAGCGAGGCCCCGGCGAACCACACCGTGCCGATCAGGAAGACCAGGCGGCGCCCGTACCGGTCCCCGAGCGCCCCGCCCAGCAGGACCAGCGCGGAGAGCGTGAGCATGTACGCGTTGATCGTCCACTGGAGCCCCGCCATCGGAGCGTTCAGATCCCTGCCCAGATGCGGCAGCGCGACGTTGACGGCGGAACCGTCCAGGAAAACCAGGCCGGAACCGAGGACGGTGGCGAACAGGAGCCATCGCCCCGCCCTCGGGCCGACGACCGTCACTGGGCGAGCATGTCCGCGGTCAGGCTGGCCTCGGTGTTCGGGATGCCGAGCTCGACGGCGCGCTTGTCCGCCATGGCGAGCAACCGCCGGATCCGGCCCGCGATGGCGTCCTTGGTCAGCGGCGGGTCGGCGACCTGCCCCAGCTCCTCCAGCGACGCCTGCTTGTGCTCCAGCCGGAGCCGCCCCGCCACCACCAGGTGCTCCGGCGCGTCCAGCCCGAGGATCTCCAGCGCCCGCTGCACCCGGGCGCCCGCCGCGACCGCGGCCCGGGCCGACCGGCGCAGATTGGCGTCGTCGAAGTTGGCCAGCCGGTTGGCCGTGGCCCGGACCTCCCGCCGCATCCGGCGTTCCTCCCAGGCCAGGACGCTGTCGTGCGCCCCCAGCCGGGTGAGCAGCGCGCTGATCGCGTCGCCGTCCCGGACCACCACCCGGTCGATCCCGCGGACCTCACGCGCCTTGGCGTGGATCTTCAGGCGCCGCGCCGAGCCCACCAGGGCGAGCGCCGCCTCCGGCCCGGGACAGGTCACCTCCAGGGACATGGACCGCCCGGGCTCGGTGAGCGAACCGTGCGCCAGGAACGCCCCCCGCCAGGCCGCCTCGGCGTCGCAGGCCGCCCCGGCGACCACCTGCCGGGGCAGACCCCGGACCGGCCGCCCGTGGTTGTCGATGAGCCCGGTCTGGCGGGCCAGGGCCTCGCCGTCCCGGTAGACCCGCACGATGTACCGGTTGCCCTTGCGGAGTCCGCTCGGCGCGAGCACCACCACATCGGACGAATGGCCGAACACCTCCGCGATGTCCTTGCGCAATCGCGAAGCCGCCACCCTGGTGTCCAGCTCCGCCTCGATCACGATCCGGCCGCCCACCAGGTGCAGGCCGCTCACGAACCGCAGAAGCGTGGACACCTCGGCCTTACGGCAGCACGGCTTCAGGATGGACAAGCGGCTCAGCTCGTCCTTCACCACGCCGGTCATCGCCATTGGACAGATCCTCCCCCTTTACCGGCACCCGGCGGCCGATGTCGCCGGGCTCTCGCACCGCGATCGCCGGGCACCGCGGCCGCCCCCGGGCACAGCTTCTCGCACCCGGGCGCCAGATCGTGCGCTCATCACCGCTGCTCCCGGAAAATCTCGTCCAGGACAACGGCAAGCCGGGGGGCGTCATGCCGCGGTGAACCGTCGGAACTCGCCACGTCGGCGAGGACGAGCCGGGCGCCGAGGGCCTTGGCGGCCCGCTCCAGCGGAATCCGGTCCTCCACCACGCCCCCGTCGGCGAGGACCACGTCCACGGTGAGATCGGGGGCGTGCGCCTGCAACACCTCCAAATGCGCCTGCGGGGAGAATCCGTCGGTCTCCCCCGGCTGCGGCGCGAGGTTCAGCGCCACCAGCCGACGGGCCCGCGTCTCCACCAGCGCCCGCGCCAGCTCGGGCACCATGAGGTGCGGCAGGACGCTGGTGAACCAGGAACCGGGGCCGAAGACCACCCAATCGGCGTCCAGAACGGCTTGCACGGCCTCCGGGGAGGCCGGGGGGTCGGGGGGGATCAGCGAGATGGCCCGGACCCGTCCCGGGGTCAGGGCGCAGGCGACCTGGCCCATCACGGTGGTCACCTCGCCGCCGAGCTCCACCTCCGCCGCCAGGTCCAGCGGCACCGAGGCCATCGGGAGCACCCTGCCGTGCGCGCCGAGGAGCCGCCCCACCCAGTCCAGCCCGGCCACCGGGTCGTCCAGAAGCTCCCACAGCGCCACGATGAGCAGGTTGCCGACCGCGTGCCCGTGCAGCTCGCCCTCGCTCCGGAAGCGGTGCTGGACGACCCTGCTCCAGGTCTGTCCCCAGTCGTCGTCGCCGCAGAGGGCGGCGAGCGCCATCCGCAGGTCGCCGGGGGGCAGCACGCCCAGCTCACGCCGGAGCCGCCCGCTGGAACCCCCGTCGTCGGCGACGGTCACCACGGCGCTGAGACGATCCGTGACCCGGCGCAGCGCGGACAGCGACGCGTAGAGTCCGTGGCCGCCGCCGAGCGCCACCACCTTGACCGTCACTCGCGCCCCACGTCACGGTGGGTGACCTGGACCTCGACTCCCCGATCCCGCAGACGGGCGCCGAGCTGCGCGGCCACCGCCACGCTGCGGTGCCTGCCCCCGGTGCAGCCGACGGCGAGCGTCACGTAGGACTTGCCCTCCCGGCGGTAGCCGGCCTCCACGATCTTCATGACCTCGTCGTAGGAGTCGAGGAACTCCTTCGCCCCCACCTGGGAGAGGACGTAGTCCCGTACCGGCACCTCCAGCCCGGTCATCGGCCGCAGCTCCGGCACCCAGTGCGGATTGGGGATGAACCGGCAGTCCACCACCAGGTCGGCGTCAACCGGCAGGCCGTACTTGAAGCCGAACGAGACCACGGTCACCCGCAGGCTCGAACGCGCCTCCCCGCCGAAGTATCCGACGATCTTCGCGCGGAGCTCGTGCACGTTGAGGTTGCTTGTGTCGATCACCAGGTCGGCGTGGGCCCGGACCTCGCGCAGGATCCCCCGCTCCCGGGCGATCCCGTCCACCAGCCGCCCGTCGCTCTGCAGCGGATGCGGCCGGCGCACGCTCTCGAACCGGCGGACCAGTTCCTCGTCGCTGGCCTCCAGGAACACCACGCGCACGCTGCCGCCGCGCCCCTCCAGCTCCTCGACCGCCGTACGCAGGTCGGTGGTGAAGCCGAGGCTCCGCACGTCGACCACCGCGGCGAGCTTGGTCACCGCGCCGTGGGTGTGCCCGGCCAGGTCGGCCATGGTGGCCAGCAACCCCGGCGGCAGGTTGTCCACGACGAACCAGTCGAGGTCCTCCAGCGACTTGGCCGCCGTGCTGCGGCCCGCCCCCGACATGCCGGTGACGATGACGAACTCCGGAGTTGTGGTCTCGGTACTCACGATCTCTCTCCCCCCAGCGCCGCCACGATGACCTCCGCCGTCGCCCGGCCGATTCCGGGGACCTGAAGGATCTCCGCGATCGTCGCGTTTCGCAGGCGCCGCACCGAACCAAAGTGTTTCAGCAAAGCCTGTTTCCGCGCAGGCCCAAGGCCGGGTACGGAGTCCAGCTCGCTGACCCCAACCGCCTTGGATCGTTTTGCCCGGTGATAGGTGATGGCGAATCGATGTGCTTCGTCCCGGACACGCTGGAGAAGGTACAGAGCCTCACTGGCGCGCGGCAGGATGACCGGATCGGGCTCGGCGGGCAGCCAGACCTCCTCCAGCCGCTTGGCCAGGCCGCAGACGGCCACGTCGTCCACGCCCAGCTCGTCCAGCGCGCGTTGCGCCGCGGCGGCCTGCGCGGGCCCCCCGTCCACCACCAGCAGACCCGGCGGGTAGGCGAACTTCCGCGGCGCCCCCGTGTCCGGGTCGATCGGCATACCCGCCTTCCCCGCGCCGTCGGCCGACTCCTCCGGGGCCGGCTCGGCGCCCAGCTCGCCGGTGGCCGTACGCTCCTCCAGATACCGCTTGAACCGGCGGGACACGACCCCGTGGATCGCGGCGACGTCGTCGACGCCCTCCCGGATCGAGAACCGCCGGTACTCGCCCTTCCTGGCCAGCCCGTCCTCGAACACCACCATCGAGGCCACCACGTCGGTCCCCTGCGTGTGCGAGACGTCGAAGCACTCGATGCGCAGCGGCGCCTGGTCCAGGCCGAGCGCGTCCGCGATCTCCTGCAGCGCCCGGCTGCGCGCGGTCAGGTCGCTCGCCCGCCGCAGCCGGTGCTGGGTCAGCGCCTCCTTGGCGTTGCGCGCCACCGTCTCCATCAGCGACTTCTTGTCGCCCCGCCGGGGCACCCGCACCTCGACCCGCGCCTTGCGGTGCTCGGCCAGCAGCTCGGTCAGCGCATGGACGTCCGGCGGGAGCTCGGGCACCAGGATCTCCCGCGGCACCGCCTCGGCCGGCGCGTCGCCGTACATCTGCAGCAGGAACTGCTCCACCAGCTCCGCCTGGGTGATCTCCTCCACCTTGTCCACGACCCAGCCCCGCTGCCCCCGGATCCGCCCGCCCCGGACGTAGAACACCTGGACGGCCGCCTCCAGCTGGTCCTCCGCCAAGGCGATCATGTCGCAGTCGGTGCTGTCGCCGAGCACCACGGCCTGCTTCTCCAGCGCCCGCTGGAGCGCCTGCAGGTCGTCTCTGAGCCGCGCGGCGCGCTCGTAGTCCTCCACGGCGGCGGCCTCGCGCATCTCGCGCTCCAGCCGCTTGAGGAACCGGCCGGTGTTCCCCGCCATGAAGTCGCAGAAGTCGTCGGCGAGCGCCCGGTGCTCCTCCGGGCTCACCCGCCCCACGCACGGCGCCGAACACTTGCCGATGTAGCCGAGCAGGCACGGCCGGCCGACCTGGTGCGCCCGCTTGAACACCCCCGCCGAGCAGGTCCGCACCGGGAACACCCGCAGCAGCAGGTCGACGGTCTCCCGGATCGCCCAGGCGTGCGAGTACGGCCCGAAGTACCGGGTGCCGCTCCGCCTGGCCCCGCGCATCACCTGGACTCGCGGGAACTCCTCCCCCATCGTCACGGCGAGGTAGGGATAGGACTTGTCATCCCGGTATTTCACGTTGAACCGGGGGTCGAACTCCTTGATCCAGGAGTACTCCAGCTGAAGCGCCTCGACCTCGGTGCCGACCACGGTCCAGTCCACCCGGGCCGCGGTCGTCAGCATCGTCTGCGTCCGGGGGTGCAGCGCCGCGAAGTCGGTGAAGTACGAGTTGAGCCGGGAACGCAGGCTCTTCGCCTTCCCCACGTAGATCACACGGTCGTGCGAATCCCGGAAGCGGTAGACCCCCGGAGAGTCGGGAACCGAGCCGGAGGGGGGTCGGTAAGTCGCCGGATCTGCCACCTCCTCAGCCTAGTGGCTACGGCCTCGGCGTGTTCTCCGCGACCACGGCCGGACCGCCGCCAGGCCGCGACCCCGGTCTCCCGAGAGCGGCCCGGAACACCGGTGCGTGCCTCAGGGCCGGCTCGCCGGACACACCACCGCACCTGTACGGGCGCACGCCTACCGGGCGGGGAAACCGTACCCCGGGCCGCCGTGTACGGGCTCGGCACGACGCTCACGCCGCTCATACCCGGTCGTCGCGGCGTGGCACAGGCCGCGCCGGCGCCTCGGCCCAACGCCGGGGACGTCGGGTGGGGCCGGGCCGCCGACGGTCCGCTCGTCGGCCGACGCGCCGGCCGGCTCCCGGGGGCGGGTGCGGACGGCGGGTACGCGGGGCCGGTGGACGAAGGGATCGCGACGGCGGCCCGGCCGGTCAGGCCGGCGGCCCGGTCAGGCGAGCGCGATCGCGTCGCCGGTGACAGTGATCTTGGCAGGGGGGAGCGGGTCCTTGGCCGGGCCGGCGACCGGAGTACCGTCGGCGATCTTGAACTGGCTCTTGTGGCACGGACAGTGGATCATGCCGTCGGCGATCCGGTCCAAGGCGCACTGCTTGTGGGTGCAGACCGCGGCGAACGCCTTGAACTCCCCCGCGACCGGCTGGGTCACCACCACCTTCTCCGCGGGGAAGATCTTGCCCCCGCCCACCGGGATGTCCGCGGTCTTGGCCAGGGCCGCGGCGTCCGGCGCCGCGGAGGGGTCCGCGGCGACCGGGGCGGAGGCCGAGGAGCCGCCGGTGGAGGCGGCGGGCCCGGGTACGGCCTGGGAGGGCTGCTCGTAGGTGCTGCACCCGGCGAGGACCGCGGTCAGCCCCGCCGCGCCGGCTCCGAACACGACCGTCCTGCGCGTGTGAGCCGCACCGCCGTCAAAGTTCTCCATCAAACTCCACACTCCCCAGCAGTATCCCGGTGTCCCACGGCCTTCACCGGCCGTACCCTCTGATACGGACGAAGCCCGCTTCCGGTTCAGTTCATGAAATATCCGCAAAGGGTGCCTGGGGTAAGTCAGGTCACGATGAGCCCGTCCCCCTCCACCCGCACCGTGAACGAGGCGAGGTTCCCCGACGCCGGGCCCTTGCGCCGCTCACCGGTGTCCGCCGCGAACTCACTCCCGTGACAGGGGCACAGGATCGCGCCGTCCCGGACCCGGTTCACCGCGCACCCCTTGTGCGGGCAGTTGGCGGTGAACGCCTTGAAGACGCCCTGCGTGGGCTGGGTCACGACGACCTTCCACTCGGAGAAGACCTTCCCCCCGCCCACCGGGATGTCGGCGGCCTTGGCGATCTCCTTGCCCTTGATCTCGCCGGGCAGGGTCGCGGGCACGGTCCCGGTCGAGCACGCCGACAGCGCAGCCCCGCACGCGGCGAGCCCCGCGGTGCCGAGAACCCTGCGCCGCGAGGGATTCCCGTCCATCGTCATGAAAACTCCTTCTCTCTGCCGCTCGGGAGCCCGGCGGGTCTCCCGGGGGCACGGACCAGGTACGGCGCGACGGCGCCCGGCCGAATCGGCCGGGCCGTTCGGCTCAGCGTGCCAGACTCGACGTCTGACCGTGATAAGGAACCCGGGCGTACGGCGCTCGCGGCCGGCCCGGCCGCCATCGACCGACTATGTCAGCCTATTTGCCCATACGCCCGGTCCACCCGCACGGGTCAGTTGCCTGCCTGCTCCAGCAGACGCTTCACCAGCACGACCACCTCGTCGTCGGTCAGCGTGGCGGCGCCCTCGTGGATCTCGACCTCCACCGCGGTCAGCCCGGGCGGCTCGGTCTCCGTGAATCGCCCGAAGAGCCAGACCGAGGTCTCCTCGGCAAGCGCCAGATGGGCCCGCTCCAGCGCCGCGGGCTCACCCGGGAGGTACACCCGGAACCCGTTCGTCTGGGGCGGCTCCGGGGCGACCCGGACACCCTCGACCGCGGTGAGCGCGGCGGCGAGGGAGCGCGCCCGCGCCACCCGGGCCGGCATCGCGGGCAGCATGCGGCGAAGGCCGTCCAGCGCCGACAGCGCGTACGGATAGAGGGCGTAGACGCCCGCGCCGTGCCGGTCCAGCCACGGGCCCATCGCCGTGAGCAGGTCCGGCTCCCCGGCGATCGCGCAGCCCGCCAGGCCGCCGATCCCCTTGTAGAAGGAGACGTAGACCGAGTCGGCCAGGTCCGCGATCTCGTGCAGGGGACGCCCGTAGTAGGTCGTGGCCTCCCACATGCGCGCGCCGTCGAAGTGGAGCGGGATCCCCCGGGTGCGGCACCAGGCCGAGATGCCGGTCAGCTCGTCCCAGGTGGGGAGGCGGTACCCGGCTCCCCGGAGCGGCAGCTCCACCGTGACCGCCCCGAGCCGTTCGACCACCCCGTCCAGATCGGCGACCGTGAACGGCCGGGTGTCGCCCAGCCGGACTCCGCGCAGCCCGTGCAGCAGCTCGTAGGCCGACCCCTCGTCGGCGTCGATGTGCGACCTGGGGTGGACGGCCACCAGGCGGGACCCGGACCGATCGCACCAGACCCGCAACGCCGTCTGCTGGGCGATCGTCGCCTTCACCACGAATCTGGCGGCGGGCTTGCCGAGCAGTGCGGCCGTCTCCCGTTCCAGGACGGCGACGGGGCCGCCCTCGCCGTACACGTCCGGCGGCCCGTCCGCCTCCTCCAGTCCGGCGAGCGCGGTGAGCGTCTCGCGCATCGTCCCCGTCTTGTACCAGGACAGGGTCCTGGCGCAGTTCCGCTTGACCGTTGCGGCGTACTCGTCGGTCAAAGTCCGTGTCCTCCGATCAACGCTGATTTGCGAGGATCTTACGGAGGAACAGGCCGGTATGGCTCTCCTCGACCTTGGCGATGTCCTCGGGAGTCCCGGTCGCGACTACGAGACCGCCCCGCGAACCGCCCTCGGGTCCCATATCGACGATCCAGTCCGCGGTCTTGATGACGTCCAGGTTGTGCTCGATGACGATCACCGTGTTCCCGGCGTCGACGAGCCGCCCGAGCACCCCCAGCAGCCTGCGGATGTCCTCGAAGTGCAGGCCCGTGGTGGGCTCGTCCAGGACGTAGACGGTCCGTCCGGTGGATCGCCGCTGGAGCTCGGCGGCGAGCTTGACCCGCTGGGCCTCGCCGCCGGAGAGCGTCGGAGCCGGCTGACCGAGCCGTACGTAGCCAAGACCCACGTCGAAGAGGGTCTGCAGATGCCTGCGGATCGCCGGGATCGCGTCGAAGAAGCCGAGGGCCTCCTCGATCGGCATGTCCAGCACCTCGGAGATCGTCTTCCCCTTGTAGTGGACCTCCAGCGTCTCCCGGTTGTACCGGGCGCCGTGACAGACCTCACAGGGGACGTAGACGTCGGGGAGGAAGTTCATCTCGATCTTGATGGTGCCGTCGCCCGCGCACGCCTCACAGCGCCCGCCCTTGACGTTGAAGCTGAACCTGCCCGGCTGGTACCCGCGGACCTTGGCCTCGGTGGTCTGGGCGAACAGCTTGCGCACATGGTCGAAGACGCCGGTGTAGGTGGCCGGGTTGGAGCGCGGGGTACGGCCGATGGCGGACTGGTCGACGTGCACGACCTTGTCCAGATGGTCCACCCCGTTGATCCGGGAATGCCGCCCGGGCACCGTCCGCGCCCCGTGCAGCTCCTTGGCGAGCGCGGTGTACAGGATGTCGTTCACCAGGGTGGACTTGCCCGAGCCGGAGACACCGGTGACCGCGGTGAAGACCCCGAGCGGAAACTCGACGTCCACGCCCTTGAGGTTGTGCTCCCGGGCGCCCTTGACCACCAGGGACCGGCCCCGCTCCCGCTTGCGCCGCTTGGCCGGGACCGCGATCTCCCGCCGGCCGGACAGGTAGGCGCCGGTCAGCGAGTCCTGGCTGTCCAGCAGCTCCTGCACGGTCCCGGAGACCACGATCTGCCCGCCGTGCTCACCCGCCCCCGGGCCGATGTCCACCACCCAGTCGGCCGCGGCGATGGTGTCCTCGTCGTGCTCCACCACGATGAGCGTGTTCCCGAGGTCGCGGAGCCTGATCAAGGTCTCCAGCAGGCGCATGTTGTCCCGCTGGTGCAGCCCGATGGAGGGCTCGTCCAGCACGTAGAGCACGCCGACCAGCCCCGAGCCGATCTGCGTGGCGAGCCGGATCCGCTGCGCCTCCCCGCCCGCGAGCGTCCCCGCCGCCCGGTCCAGGCTCAAATAGTCGAGACCGACGTCGAGGAGGAAGCCGAGCCGGGCGTTGATCTCCTTGACCACCCGCGCGGCGATCTGGCGGTCCCGATCCGACAGCTGCAGGTCGCCGAGGAAGGACGCGCACTCCCCGATGGACAGCGCGGCCACCTGGGCGATGGACCGGCCGCTCACCGTGACGGCGAGCGAGACCGGCTTGAGCCGGGCCCCGCCGCACTCGGCGCACGGGACCTCCCGCATGAAACCCTCGAACTTCTCCCGGGTCGCGTCGCTCTCGGACTCCGCGTGCCGGCGCTGCACGTAGACGACCGCGCCCTCGAACGTGGTGTAGTACGACCGCTCGCGGCCGTACCGGTTCCGGTACCGGACGTGGACCTGCTCGTCGTGCCCGTGCAGCAGCGCCTTCTGCACCTTCTTGGGGAGCAGCCCGAAGGGGGTGTTCAGCCCGAAGCCGAGCGCGTCCCCGAGCGCCTCGATCAGCCGGAGGAAGTAGTCGCTGACGTGGCCGCCCGCCCACGGGGCGAGCGCGCCCTCGGCGACGGACAGCTCCGGGTCGGGGACGACCAGCTCGGGGTCGACCTCCATCCGGGTGCCGAGCCCGGTGCAGGACGGGCAGGCGCCGAAGGGCGAGTTGAAGGAGAAGGAGCGCGGCTCCAGTTCCTCGAAGGAGAGGTCGTCGTAGGGGCAGTAGAGGTGCTCGGAGTAGAAGCGCTCCCGGTTCGGGTCGCCTTCCGGCAGGTCCACGAAGTCCAGGGTGATCGTCCCGCCGGAGAGCCCGAGCGCGGTCTCCACCGAGTCGGTGAGCCGGCGCCTCGACCCGTCCTTCACCGCGAGCCGGTCGACCACGACCTCGATGTCGTGCTTCTCGTACTTCTTCAGGACCGGCGGCTCCTCCAGCCGGGCCATGACCCCGTCCACCCGGGCCCGGGCGAAGCCCTTGGTCTGCAGCTCGCGGAAGAGCTCGGCGTACTCCCCCTTGCGCCCGCGGACCACCGGCGCGAGCACCTGGAACCGGGTGCCCTCCGGGAGTTCGAGCACCCGGTCGACGATCTGCTCGGGGCTCTGCCGGGCGATCGGGCGGGCGCAGGCGGGACAGTGCGGCTTGCCGATCCGGGCCCAGAGGAGCCGCAGGTAGTCGTAGACCTCGGTGATGGTGCCGACCGTCGAACGGGGGTTGCGGCTGGTCGACTTCTGGTCGATGGAGACCGCCGGGGAGAGCCCCTCGATGAAGTCCACGTCGGGCTTGTCCATCTGACCGAGGAACTGCCGGGCGTAGGCGGAGAGCGACTCCACGTAGCGGCGCTGACCCTCAGCGAAGATCGTGTCGAAGGCCAGGCTCGACTTGCCCGAGCCGGAGAGGCCGGTGAAGACGATCAGAGCGTCCCGCGGAAGGTCCAGCGAGACGTCTTTGAGGTTGTGTTCGCGCGCACCGCGAACGATGAGACGATCAGCCACGGCAGTCTCTCGTGAGTCGAATGGGAGTTCGCCTGCCATGCTAACCGCGGGCTCCGACAACTTTCTCGGAGTCGTCCGAATTTCCAGCGGACCCCGACAGCCGCACCATCCGGCGGGTTATCTGATGAACACCCGTTGACCTGGACTTCTTCCCCCGCAGACCGCGTCTCGGGACCCGATCCCGGAAAATTGAAGATCCTTTTCACGCGTCCGGCCGACCGGACGCCTCCCCGGCCGCCAAACCCCCGATGACCTGGCATTTCACCACTACGCAGGGCAACCGCCGACCGTCCTCGCACGACCCCCGCCCAGCCGAGGGCGATCGGGCACCGCAGATCGAGAAACCCGATCATCAGATCGAGTACTGCAGACCGCCCCCGTACCGGCCCACCGCCCCTCGTCCCCACTTCAACCCCCCAAAAATCCGGACAGACCCCCACAGACGGCCGACAGCAGTACCCCGCTCGATCCAGGACGTGACAATCCCAGACCCCGCCGGTACGGCCTGCGGTCCACCGCGAAACCCTCCAAACCGACCGGCGAAGCAGGCACGGCCCCAGGCGGCCCCGGCACAGCCCGTACCCCAACACTCAGATGATCCTTGCGCTCTGCGCACCCCCCGGGGAACGCACACCACAACGATCACCCAGACAACCCACGGGCCACAGCCGCCCGGCACCGGGAACACCGCCAAGCCCGACCCGGCGCAGCCCGTACCCCCACCAGCAGATGATCGTTGCGCTGTGCGAACCCGCACCGGTGCGCGCAGCGCAACGATCACGTGCGGGTACGGCCGGTACGGCGGGCGACGGCTACGGTGATACCAGTGATGCCCCAGAGACGGCGTGACCCAGGAGGAAATATGGCTTATTCCGGAAATGTGACCGTGGGCGGTCCGCCCGACGTGCGCGAACTGCCCGGGCTCACCGTCAGCAAGGTGGCCGTCGGCCCGTTCGACAACAACGCCTACTTCCTCACCTGCCGGGCGACCGGGGAGACCCTCCTGATCGACGCGGCCAACGAGGCCGGGCGGCTGCTCGCGCTGGGCACGCCATCGAAGATCGTCACCACCCACGCCCACCAGGATCACTGGATGGCGTTGGAGGAGGTCGTCGCCGCCACCGGCGCCCGCACGATCGCCCACCCCCGGGACGCCGAGGCCCTCCCGGTCCCGGTCACCGACCCCGTCGAGCACGGCGACACGGTGACCGTGGGCGAGACGACGCTGGAGGTCGTCCACCTGCGCGGGCACACCCCGGGTTCCGTCGCCCTGCTCCTGCGGTCCCCCGAGGGGCCGCACCTGTTCACCGGTGACTCCCTCTTCCCGGGCGGGGTCGGCAACACCCAGGGTGACGCGGCCAGGTTCACCAGCCTCTTCACCGACGTGGTGGAGCGGATCTTCGACCGGCTGCCCGACGAGACCTGGGTCTACCCGGGGCACGGAAAGGACACCACCCTCGGCGCCGAGCGCCCGTCGCTGCCCGAATGGGAGCAACGCGGCTGGTAGACCCGGCGCCGGGGCGGCGTGGGGAGATCAGCCGTTGCGGCGCCGGGGCCGTACCCGGGAGAGCATGCTGCGCCGCATGCGCGGGGCGGCCTGCACGGTCCGGCGGCCGACCCGGGTGGCCAGGGCGCGGCGCCACCGGTGGGTCCGTCCCGAGGGTGCCTCGACTCCGGCGGGCACCCCGTTCACCGGTCCGTCCACGTCCCCGACGGCGAACTCCTGGCGCTCGTTGCGCCGCCGCTCCCGGCGGAACATCACCGCGCGGAGCGGGATCACCGTCACCAGGGCGATCTGCAGGCTCGCGCCCACCTTGATGAGCTGGTCGCCGCCCGCGAGGTTGGCCGCCCAAATCACCAGGCAGGCCACGTTCACCATGATCCAGGCCAGGACGATCGCCGCGAGGTTCCCCTTCGGCTTGGGGTACTCGATCCGGCTGACCATCAGCCACGCCACCAGGAAGATCCCGGTGATCGTCAGGTAGGAGGGCTCGGCGAGCAGCACGATGGCGACGACGGTCATCGCACCCATGGGGATGGGGAGCCCCATGAAGTCGCCGCTCTTCGTCTTGACGCAGGCGAAACGCGCCAGCCGGACGACCCCGGCGAGCAGCACGGCGCCCGCGGCGGTGACGGCGACGGTGATGGGCAGTTTGTTGGAGAACCCCGCCCAGGCGACGACCATGAACGCGGGGGCGAAACCGAAGCTGATCACGTCGGCCAGGTTGTCGAGCTCGGCGCCCATCGCCGAGGCCCGGAACCGCCGTGCCACCAGGCCGTCGAAGAGGTCGCAGGTGGCGCCGATGAGCAGCAGGACCACGGCGGTGGCGAAGTAGCGCGGGTCCACCACGAGGTCTCCGCCCTCGCGGAGCTGGTTGATGGCGGAGGCCGCCATCACGCAGACCGCGAGGAAGCCGGAGACGGCGTTGCCGAGGGAGAGCGCGTCGGCTCCGGAGAGCCGGAACGCCTTGCCGACCGGGCCCCTCAGCTCCTCGCCCTGGTCCGGGGCCGCCTCAGCCGCGGTCAAGGCGGGTCTGCCCGGCTATGGTCCGCTGCCCGACCGTCACCGCGGGGGCGATGCCGTCCGGGAGATAGACGTCCACGCGGGAGCCGAACCGGATCAGGCCGATCCGCTCGCCCCGCCGTACCTTCGTGCCGGCGGTGAGGTACGGCACGATGCGCCGGGCGACCGCACCGGCGATCTGCACGAGCTCGATGTCGCCGAGTTCGGTCGCCAGGTGCCAGACGACCCGCTCGTTGCGCTCGCTGTCCTTGTTGAACGCGGGCAGGTAGCCACCGGAGACGTGCTCGATCGAGGTGACGGTCCCGCTCAGGGGCGCCCGGTTGACGTGGACGTTGAGGGGGCTCATGAAGATGGCCACCCGGGTGCGCCCGTCCGCCCGGGAGTCGATGCTCTGCACCACACCGTCGGCGGGTGAGAGCAGCCGGCCTTCCCCGGGGGTCCGCTCAGGGTCGCGGAAGAACCACAACATTCCCCCCGTCAGTGCGACCAGGGGTACGGCGACCGCCGCCCACCTCCGGGAACGTCGCGCTTTGGCCGTGGCGATCGCGGCGGCCGCGACCACCGGCAGCAACCAGGGCGACGTGCCTTTTGCCAGCTTTATGGGAGGTTGTGAATCATTCGACACGGAGAACCTTTTGTTGTTCTTAGCCGCAATGGGCCTGTATGCGCTTGCCTGTCTGATCAAGGATCGTACAGACCCGGCAGCGTTGGTACGAGAACAACGAACTAAGGAAACCGCGTCGTCTCCCGGATTTCGTCAGCCTCGCTTGGAGGTGATCGAGGCGGCTTCCGACGCCGCCGCCTTGTTGTCCCGCCGCAGCTTGATGAGGCTGGCCACGGTCGTGACCACCATCGTGAGACCGATCACCGACAGAGACACCCAGATGGAGATCTCCGGAGCCCAGTGCACCCCACTGGTGTGCAAGGCCTCCAAAATCAGCTTAACCCCAATGAAACCCAAAATGAACGCAAGGCCGTAGCTGAGGTAGGTCAGGCGCTCCAAAAGCCCGCCGAGCAGGAAGTACAGCTGCCGCAACCCCATAAGGGCGAAGGCGTTCGCCGTGAAGACGATGAAGGGGTCGGTGGTGAGCCCGAAAATCGCGGGGATCGAGTCGATGGCGAAAAGCAGGTCGGTGGTCCCGATCGCGATCATGACGATGAGCATCGGGGTGACCAGACGCTTGCCGTCGATCTTCACGAAGATCTTCGCGCCGTGGTAGTCGGGGGTGCTGGGGAGGGCGCGACGGGCGAAACGCAGGATCGCGTTCTCCGGGACGTCGTCCTCCTTGTTGTGGCTCAGGATCATCTGCACGGCGGTGTAGATGAGGAAGATCCCGAAGATGTAGAAGAGCCAGCTGAACCGGGCGATCGCGGCGGCGCCGACGGCGATGAAGGCCCCTCGCATGACCAGCGCGATCAGGATGCCGATGAGCAGCACCTTGTGCTGATGGGCCCGTGGCACCGCGAACCTGGTCATGATGATGTAGAAGACGAACAGGTTGTCGACGCTGAGACTGTATTCCGTCAGGTACCCGGCGAAGAACTTCGCCGAGACGTCGCCTCCGCCGGCTATCAGGAGCCCGATGCCGAAGAGCACGGCGAGGGTGACGTAGAACGAAACCCAGAAACCCGCCTGACGCATCGTGAACTCGCGGGGTTCACCGCGGTCGACGATCCACAGGTCGAAGGCGAGAACGACGATCAACCCGATGATGACGGCCGCCCACACCCAGGGCGCTACATCCAGCATCGACAAACCTCCGGCCTATTTCGAATGAAGCCGGAGGTCTCTCCCGCCCGGACGACTCCGGACCGACAGCGCCGGATCCGGTCTCACTGAGATCGTGAGGCCCGAGATCGTGATGACGACGCTGCCGCGAAGGGATACTCCCCTCCCCGACGAACGGAGTATACAGAGATACGGTTACGTGCGCCGGTACCGATCTTGCAACCGCGCGGGAGACCTTGCTCACCCTCCGACGTCGGCGAACCCGTAGGCCCGTCCGGCCGCGTCCAGCGCCTCCGGCCGCCCCGGAAGCGCCGCCCCGCGCCGCGCGGCGGCCGCCGCCAGGCGGTCGCGGAGGGCCGGATCGGCCGCGAACCGGCCGACCGCCTCCGCCAGGGCGGCCGGGTCGCCCGGCGGCACCAGCAGCGCCGCGTCGCCCACCAGGTCCGGAACACCCCCCACCCGGGTCGCCACCACGGGCACGCCCGCCCGCAACGCCTCCTGGACGCTCAGCGGCTGCCCCTCCCACAGGCTCGGCACGACCAGGCCGTCGGCCGCCGCCAGCAGGTCGGCCATGTCGTGGCGCTCGCCCAGGAACCGGACCGGGAGCCCCTCCGCCTCGGCCCGCCGCCGCAGCGTCCCCTCCAGCGGTCCGCCCCCCGCGACGACGATCGACGCGCCCCGGATCCGGGCCGCCGCGTCGAGCAGGACGTCCAGCCCCTTCTGCTGGG
Organism: Rhizohabitans arisaemae; assembly: GCF_025996515.1. Taxonomy (GTDB): domain Bacteria; phylum Actinomycetota; class Actinomycetes; order Streptosporangiales; family Streptosporangiaceae; genus Rhizohabitans; species Rhizohabitans arisaemae. The sequence goes on along the minus strand of NZ_BLRH01000005.1, from coordinate 18,764 downwards.
CCAGCCTCGCCACGACCAGCAGGAGCGGCCGATCCGCCGGGCCGAGCTCGGCGCGGACCTCCGCCGGCTTCCGCGACGCCGCGCCGAGCGGCGGCGCCGGGACGATCGCGGCCTCCACCACCCGAGCGCCGCAGGCCCGCATCCGCTCCCCCAGATCCGGCGAGACGACGAGCACCCGCGCGGCCCGGGCCGCGACGATCCGCTCCAGCACCCGGTAGACGGCCCCCACCGCCCCCCCGGCCGTCGAGGCGTTGTGCAGGGTCACCACCAGGGCCGGGCCGCGCACCCCGATGAGGGCGAGTCCGGCCAGGGCCCCGGCCCGCAGACCGTGGGCGTGTACGGCGTGCGCGTGCCGCAGCACCGTGCGCAGCCGCAGGACCGCCCGCGCGTCCGCGGCCGGACGCGGCCGATCGGAGATCTCGACCTCGGCGAAGCGGGCTCCGCCGGCGGTGAACCCGAACCGCTCCTCGGTCGACGCCGGACCCGCAACGACCACGTCGGCCCCGCGCCCGGCCATCCCCTCGGCGAGCATCCGGACATGCCGCCCGACCCCGCCCGCGCTGGTCCCGAGCACCAATGCCAGTCTCATCGCCCCACACCCTCCTCCGACGTCGGCGTCCCGCACCCCGCGAAGGCACGGCCGCCTGCTAACGACATCCCGTCAATCCCGATCATTCAGACCCGGCCCCGTCGCCAGGCGCCGGCCCGCCGGCGACCGTCCGAACGCGGCCCGCACGGGGATCGGGGGTTCGGTTCACCGGGTTCCTCCGGCGAATCGCCGGAGCAGTGCGCGGAGGTCGCGGGGGTCGACGAGGTACGCCACCGCCACGAAGGCCGCGCCGGAGACCAGGGCCGCCCCTGCGGCGGCGAAGACCGAGGTCACCGGACCGGCCCCGGCGAACAGCCCGGCCACGGCGTAGCCCGTACCGAACGCGGCGGATCCGCCGAGCACGGCGGCGAGGCCGGCGCGGGCGAGCCCGGCGAGCGCCGGGCGACCGCAGGCCCGGGCGACGGAGACCAGGAGCAGCCCGCCTCCGACGGTCATGCCGGCCGTCATCCCGAGCGCGAGACCGCCGACCGTCCATTCCCGCGGCAGGGTGAGGGTGAGCGCGGTCTGCACGGCGATCACCGCGCACCAGCCGGCCACGGTTCCGACGGCGGCGGTACGGCCCCGCCCCCGGGCGTACAGCACCCGCCCGAGATGTGTGACGAGCCCGTACCCGACCAGCCCGGGTGCGAAGAGGGCGACGGCCGCGGCGAAGTTCCCCGGGTCGACCTGGCTGTGGGTTCCGTCGAGGAACACCCGTGCCACCGGGGCCGACACGGCGGCGAGGATCCCGGCCGCGGCGGCCGAGACGAGGACGACGGCGCGGGTGGCGGACGCCGTCAGCGTGGCGAAACCGTCCTCCTCACCTGCCGAGGCGCGGGCCGAGAGCACCGGGAAGGCGCTGGTCGCGATCGGGACGGCGAGGACGGCGTAGGGCACCATGAAGATCGCCCACGCATAGTTGTAGGCGGTGAGCGCCCCCGCGCCGCCTTCGGCGTTGGCCAGCCGGACCACCACGACCGTCGACACCTGCTGGGCGAGGAGCGCGGCGAGCCCGGCGAGCGCGAGACGCCGTACCCGGGTGCCGACCCCCGGGGGAAAGGCGAGCGCCGGGCGGATCCGCGGACGGAGCCCGGCCGTCGCCGGCAGGACGGTGAGCACGAGCGCGGCGACCCCCAGGGTGGTGCCGACGGAGAGTGCCAGCTCGGCCGGCCGGGGTACCCCGGCCGGGTCGTCCACCCCCCCGCTCAGCGGGACGAAGACCACATACGCCGCCATCACCACAAGGCTGGAGACGAGGGGGGCGAGGGCGGGTCCCGCGAACCGGCGGTGGGCCTGCAGCACCCCGTAGAGCACCACGGCGAGGCCGTAGAGCGGGATCTGCGGGGCGAAGACCACCAGCATCCGGGCCGTGACCTCGACCGTCGCCGCGGGGTCGCACCCCGGCGGGCTACCGACGAGGAAGGACGCGATCGGGCTCGCAAACACGATCACCAGCAGGGTGAACGGCACCAGCAGGAGCAGGACCCAGGTGAGCAGGGCCGAGGTGACCCGGTCCACCTCGGTGCGGGCGTCCGCCTCGCCGGGCGACCGGGAGGCGGCGGACGCGAGCACCGGCACCACGGCCCCGGCCAGCGCACCCCCGGCCACCACCTCGAAGACGATGTTGGGCACCTGGTTGGCGGTGAAGTAGGCCGTGGACAGGCAGCCGGTCTCCACCGTCCGCGCGAAAACCAGATAGCGGCCGAACCCGGCGGCTCGCGCCAGAATCGTGACGAGGCCGATGAGGACGGCCGCTCCGGCTACCCCTCTGCCCAGACGTTCCCAGCGTGCCGGGTGCGTCCTTCCGCCGGGCGGGGACGGTTCACGCGGGTGAGACGTCGGGCTCACGGATCTCCGGGAGGGGAGAGATCACCGTGCTCGGTACGGCGGTGGCGGCCACCGGACCCCGGATCGCGGCGGACCCGGGTTCGGCCGACGCGGCCGGCTCCACCGGGGGCGAGGCCTGCGCCCGGGTGTCCTCCGGCGCGGCGGGGGCCGGGTCGGTCGGTACGGCCGGGGCGCTCGCGGGGGCACGCCGGCCGAGCATGTCGATCCGGTTCAGCACCGGATTGGCGGCGATGACCTTCGTGAAGCTCACCTTCTCGCTCGCCGCGGTGAGCCCGGCCACCACGGCGAGCGTGGCGATCCGGCCCTTGGCGCCGAGCCTGGTGACGGCCGCCAGCCCGAGGAGCGCGCCGAGCGCGTTGGCCCCGCCGTCGCCGAGCATCGCCCGCTCACCGAGGTCCTCGGGGAGCAGCGCGGCCGCGGCGCCGAGCGGGATCGCGGTCAGCGCCGCCGTCCGGGGGTCGCGCAGGCTCGCCGCGAGCAGGGGCGCCCCGGCGAGCAGGCCCACCTTGATGGCGCGCCCCGGACGCAGGTCGAAGAGGTTGGCGAGGTTGGCGCTCCCGGCGATGAGCGCCCCGCTGACGAGGGTGTCGGCGGCCTTGGCGACGGGCCCGCCGCCGGTCCGTCCGCCCGCCAGCGCCGCGGCGGCGACCCCGGTGGCGCCGATTCCGACGATCTTGACGGCTCCGCTGGTCACCTCACCGCGGGCGAGCGCCGACAGATGGCCGCGAAAGCCCCGGGAGGAGCCCGAGCCCGCGAGGTCGTCGTAGACCCCGAGCGCACCCCCGCCGAGACCGGCCAGGACCGCGCCCGTCCGGATCCGCGCGGGCAGACCCGGCATCGCCGCGGCCGCCGTACACGCCCCCACGACGAAGGCCGGGCCCTCCAGCAGGGTCACCGGCTCCTTGCGGTGGTTCATCCGGTCCCAGTCCCCGAACCGCGGAGGTTTGCGCGTCAGCGCCGCGTAGGCCGTACGGGCTGCGACGGCGCCGAGGGCGGCGCCCGCCAGGGCGCCGAGGAGAGCTCTCACGATCATCCTCCGGAATCGGGGGTCGGGGTGGCTGCGGGAGCGGGGGCGGGCGCGAAGGCCGTCGTCCCGTCACCGAGCCCGTAGTGGCCGGTGACTCCCTCGATCTGGTCGTGCAGGGCGAAGTCCATGGCGAGCTGCCCCGAGGCCATGTCGATGTTGTCCACGGTGGAGACGGCGGACTTGGCCTCCGCGTCCCGCAGGAGGGCGATCGGCCCGCCCTCCGCCGCGGCGGCCTGCTGGCCGACGAGCACCGCGCCGCGGCTCGCCGTGTCCAGCCCCACGGCGAGGGAGACGACCGCCGCGGTCTGCTCGGCGGCGGTCTCGCCCTCGTAGGGGAGCGCGGAGGCGACGACCACGGCGAGGGTGGCCCGCTGCTCCCGGTTCTCGCCGAGGGTCAGCCAGCCCGCCTCCTCGAAGGTGGCCAGGATCGTCTTGCTCGGCGGCGTCTCCTTCCCCTCCGGCAGGACCGTGGGGAGCATGAGCGCGCCGGCGAGGACGGTCGCGGCCTTGTCGTAGGGGGTGGCGGCCGGGGGGAACGTCATGGACGAGGGCCGGAGCCGGGTGCTCATCTCGTCGACGACACCGGCGTCGGCCTTGGTCAGGAACTTCTCCGTGAAGCTCACCCGGCCCACCACCGTGCCGCCCGCGGCCTCGATGGCCGCCCCGATCGACTCCCGCTGGGCCGAACCGGCGCCGGGGGCCTCCACGAGGAGGACCCGCTGGCCGGTGAGCTTCTCCTTCACCAGCGGCCCCATCGCGCTCTGGATGAAGGTCTGGGCGCCCTGGGACTGCGCCTCCAGCCCGCGAACCTGCTCCCTCAGCTCCTCGTTGGTCTGGGAGAGCTGGTTGCTGGTCGCCTCGGCCGACCGGATGAGCGGGTCCTCCAGCACCGTGCTGCCGAGCACGATGCCCAGGGTCAGCGCGAGGAAGATCGCGATGATGGAGACGAGGTGATAGCGGAAGTCAATCACGAGAAGAGTCCGACCAGCCAGAAGACGAAGCCGTTCCAGGTGTCCTTGAGCCCGTCCAGCCAGACCGAGCCGACGGGGGACACCGAGAAGACGGCGAGGACGACGCCGAAGGTGAGCAAGGTGCTGGCGACCAGCAGCAGCAGCGAGGAGGTGGAGATCCGGCTCCGGTAGAGGAGACTTACCCCCTTCGCGTCGACCAGCTTGCTCCCCAGGCGCAACCGGGTGAGAAACGTGCTGGACATCCCGGAGCGGCCCTTGTCCAGGAATTCCAGCAGGGTGTTGTGGGTGCCGACGGCGACGATCAGGCTCGCCCCCTTGTCGTCGGCGAGCAGCATCGCGATGTCCTCGCTGGTCCCGGCGGCGGGGAAGACCACCGCCTCCCGCCCGAGCGCGTGCACCCGCTCCAGTCCGGGGGCCCGGCCGTCCCGGTAGGCGTGCACGACCAGCTCCGCGCCGCAGGTCAGCGCCCTGGTGGAGACCGAGTCGAAGTCGCCGACGATGACGTCGGGGAGGTAGCCCGCCTCCAGGAGGGCGTCGGCACCCCCGTCGACCCCGAGCAGGATCGGGCGGTACTCCCGGATGTAGGGCCGGAGGGTGGCGAGGTCCTCCCGGTAGTGGTAGCCGCGGACCACGATGAGGACGTGCCGTCCCTCCATCGTCGTCCTGATGTCGGGGACGCCGACCCCGTCGATGAGCAGCTCCCGCTCCCTGCGGACATACTCCATGGTGTTCGCGGCGAACGCGTCGATCTGGATGGAGAGGCCGGCCTTGGCCTCCTCGACCGCGGCCTCGATCATCTCGGCGCTCTGCACGACGCCCTTGCCCACGATCTCCTCGCCCAGGTACAGCGCCCCGTCGTGGAGGCGCACCTCCTGGCCTTCGCGCACCCGTTCGAAGACCTCGCCGGAGACGTCGTCGATCAGCGGGATCCCCGCCTCGACGAGAATCTGGGGGCCGAGGTTGGGATAGCGTCCGCTGATGCTGGCCGCGACGTTCAGCACCGCCGCCGGGGCACACGCGACGAGAGCCTCCGCGCTGACCCGGTCCACGTCCACGTGGTCGATGACCGCGATCTCGCCGGAGCGCAAGCGTTTGGTCAGCCGCTTCGTCCGTCGGTCGAGTCTCACCACACCCGTGACACCGGGCAGATCAGGCGTCTTGCCCCGGCGGAGGCCCGGAACCTTCATGGCTGGGACCTTCATCGACGTCCATCCTGCCAGAGGTCGGCACCTGAGATGGGCTTCACGTCACTGCGTGTTCGCCTTATCACTCGCCGCAATGGCCAAAAGCTCCTCGGCGTGCGCCCGGCCCAGCTCGGAATCCTCCAGTCCGGCGAGCATCCTGGAGAGCTCCCGGACCCGTCCCGGCCGATCAAGGGTGACGACTCCGCTCCTGGTCACCCGGCCGTCGCCGGCCTTCTCCACCACCAGATGCTGGTCCGCGAACGCGGCGACCTGGGGGAGGTGGGTGACCACGATGACCTGGGCGCCGCGGGCGAGCCGGGCCAGGCGCCGCCCGATCTCCACCGCCGCCTTGCCGCCTACCCCGGCGTCCACCTCGTCGAACACGAATGTGGGCACCGGATCGGCGCCCGCGAAGACCACCTCGATCGCGAGCATCACCCGGCTCAGCTCACCGCCGGAGGCCCCCCGGTGCAGCGGAAGCGCGGGGGCACCCGGGTGGGCGACCAGCCGCAGCTCCACGTCGTCCACCCCGAACGGGCCGAAATCCTCGGTGCGCGCCAGCGTCACCTCGACCCGCGCGTGCGGCATGGCCAGCGCCGTCAGCTCCTCGGTCACCGCCAGCCCGAACCGCGCGCCCGCCTCGGTGCGGATCCGGGTCAGCTCCCCGGCGAGCTCCGTCATCGTGGCGAGCAGCTCGTCCCGCTCGCGGGTCAGCCCGTCGATCCGCTCGTCGTCGCCGGCGAGCTCGGTCAGCCGCGCCGCGGCCCGCTCGGCCCAGGCCAGCACCGCCGTCACGTCCTCGCCGTACTTGCGGGTCAGGCCGCCGAGCAGCGCCCTGCGCTCCTGTACGGCGGCCAGCCGCGCCGGGTCGGCCTCCACCGACTCGCCGTACGCCGCCAGCTCCGTCGCCACGTCGGACAACAGGTACCCGGCCTCGGCGAGACGATCGGCGAGCTCGGCCAGCGCCGGGTCGTGCTCGCGCACCGCCTCCACCGCCGACCGGGCCCGCCCGGTCAGGCCGACCGCGTCGGGGGCGTCCGAGGCGTTCATCGGATCGCCGAGCAGCGCCGCGTGCGCCGTGGTGGCGGCGATCCGCAGCGCGTCGGCGTGGGCGAGCCGCTCCTCCTCGGCGCGCAGGTCCACGTCCTCCCCGGCGCGCGGCTCCGCCTTCTCGATCTCCTCCAGGCCGAACCGCAGCGAATCGGCCTCGCGCTCGCGTTCCCGGGCCTGGGTGGTGAGCTCGGCGAGCAGGGAGACGACCTCCCGGTGCCGCCGGTAGGCCGCCGCGTAGTCCCGCAGCGGTTTCTGCAGGGCCTCGCCCGCGTACCGGTCCAGCGCGGCCCGCTGCCTGCCCGCCTGGAGCAGCCGCTGCTGATCCGACTGCCCGTGCACGGCGACCAGGTCGTCGGCGAGATAGGTCAGGGTCCCGACCGGGACCGTCCGCCCGCCGAGCCAGGCGCGCGAGCGGCCCTCCGCCGACACCGTCCTGGAGATGATCAGCTCGCCGTCCTCGACCGCGCCGCCGGACTCCAGCACCTGGGCGGCCACCCGGCCCGCCGGGTCGACCACGAGGGTGCCCTCGACCGTGGCCCGATCGGCCCCCGGCCTGACCCGGGCGGGGTCCGCCCGCCCGCCGAACAGCAGGCCGAGCCCGGTCACCACCATCGTCTTGCCCGCACCGGTCTCGCCGGTGACCACGGTGAATCCGGCGGAGAGCTCAAGCACCGCCTCGTCGATCACTCCGAGACCCCGGATACGGACCTCTTCGACCCTGGGCCGCACGCGGTGCCTCCCTGTGTGGTCCTCGTGAAACGCCGCGGTGTACGGCGTGCGCCGGGACGATCCTATGCCGAATCGCCCCACCGCGCTCCCGGGGCACACCCGATCACCCCGCCCTGTGTCGGAAGGGAGGACTCCGCGGTGAAAGCGGGTTTCCGGGGGATTCCCGTGGCGTGTCCGGGGCGAGCGGACACCGCCGTCCGCAGGCCGTACCCGCGCCGGAGGGCTTTCCGGCTACGGGCGCGCCCGGCCGCGCCAGCCCTGGACCGGCAGGTCGAACTTGGCCACCAGGCGGTCGGTGAACGGCGCGCCCGTCGACTCCACCCCGTGCAGCCGCGCCAGCCGTACGGGCTGCGCGGCGCGCCGTACCTCGACCCGCGCGCCCGGCGGCAGGTCGAAGCGGCGGCGGCCGTCGCACCACATGATCCCGGGAGGCCCTTCGGGGAGGAGTTCCACCGCGAGCACCGAACGCGGCGAGACCGCCATCGGCCGGGCGAAGAGGGCGTGCGCGCTGATCGGGACGAGCAGGAGCGCCTCGACCTCCGGCCAGACGACGGGGCCGCCCGCGGAGAACGCGTACGCGGTCGAGCCGGTGGGTGTGGCGAGAATCACCCCGTCGCACCCCCAGCGGGAGAGCGGGCGCCCGTCGATCTCCGCGACCACCTCCAGCATCCGCTCGCGCTTCTCCACCGAGGCCTCGTTCAGCGCCCAGGTGGAGCAGACGAGCGTACCGTTCACCCGGACCAGGACCTCGATCGTCATCCGCTCCTCGACGTCGTACCTGCGGTCCAGGACCCGGTCCACGGTCTCGGCGAGATCCTCGATCTCCGCCTCGGCGAGAAATCCGACATGGCCGAGATTGACCCCGAGCAGCGGCGCACCGGCCGGGCGGGCGAGCTCCGCCGCGCGCAGCAGCGTCCCGTCGCCGCCGAGCACGATCACGAGCTCGGCGTCCCGGGCGGCCTCCTCGCCCACCGGCACCCGCTCGACGTCCGCGGAGTCCAGCTCGTCGGCCTCCTGCTCCAGGACCCGCACCCGGACGCCGGCCTCCTGAAGTCTCTTGATCACCAGCTGGGCGCTCTCCCGCGCGGCGCCCCGGCCCGTATGTGTGATCACCATCGCCGTGCGCCTGCTCATCGCGGTCCCTCCGCCACAGCTCGGCCGATCTCGGCTTCGACGTCGTCCACCGGCGGCGCGTCCGGGTCCCCGCTGAGCCACAGCAGGTACTCCACGTTGCCCGAAGGCCCCGGGAGCGGGCTCGCCGTCACCCCGCGCACCCCGAGCCCGAGACCGGCGGCGGAGTGCGCCACCTCCCGGACCGCCCCGGCGCGCAGCTCCGGATCGCGGACGACACCGCCCGCGCCCACCAGACCCTTGCCCACCTCGAACTGGGGTTTCACCAGCAGCACGAAGTCCGCGCCGGGCGCGGCCACCGCGCGCAGCGCCGGGAGCACCAGCCGCAGCGAGATGAAGGACAGATCCCCCACCACCAGGCTCGGCGGCTCCCCCACCTGCTCCGGCGACAGGTCGCGGACGTTCACGCGCTCCAGGACGGTGACCCGCGCGTCGGTCCGCAGCGACCACGCCAGCTGGCCGTACCCCACGTCGACCGCGACCACGTGGGCCGCCCCGGCGCGGAGCAGGACGTCGGTGAAGCCGCCGGTCGAGGCGCCCGCGTCCAGGCATCGCCGGCCCGCCGGCGTGAGCCCCGCCGGTGCGAAGGCGGCGAGCGCCCCCAGCAGCTTGTGCGCGCCCCGGGACACGTACTCCGGCCCGGAGTCCGCCGCCGCCACCACGATCGCCGCCGCGGTGTCCACCTGGGTGGCCGGTTTCACCGCGGTCCGGCCCGCCACCAGGACCCGGCCGTCGCCGATCAGCTGCGCCGCCTGCTCCCGCGAGCGCGCCAGCCCCCGGCGCACCAGCTCGCTGTCGAGCCTGCCCCGGCGGGTCACCGCGGAAGCGCCGCGGGGATCGCGTCCGGGGCCGCCTCGTCCCGCGTCTCGTCGAGCGCGGCCACCAGCTCCCCGTGCACCGCCGTGAAGACGCCGACGTGCTCCGCCGTGCCGAGCCCGTCCAGCTCGCCGAGCCGGGCGAGCGCCGCGTCGATCCGCTCCTCGCCGGTCGGCTCGACACCGGTGGGTTCGGCCGTCCGCTCCCTCCATGCCGTCATGACGCCTGACTCCTCTTCCTCGCTTCGCCGAACACCGTGTTCCGGACGCCCTCGCCGTGCGCATCCGGCGTGCACAGGGAACGCTACCGCCCGGGCCACGCCGGGGTGGCACCACGCACCTGCGGTTTATCGGGAAGAATGGTCGCATGGCGACCGTGGAGGAGTGCAGGACCGCACTGAGCAGCCTCGTCGATCAGCTCGCGGAGCTCGATCCGGCGACCAGGCGCAAGCATGTGATCGAGCGGACGGTCGGCTGCCGGGTGACCGACCTCGACGTGACGTTCACCGGCCGGATCCACGCGCACGGCGCCGACGGAATGGCCGAACACCCCGGCGGCGGGGCGCCGGCCACCGACATCCGCTTCACGATCGGCAGCGACGACCTGGTCGCGTTCGCCGACGGCCGGCTCGACTTCGGCCGGGCCCTGCTCACCGGGCGCATCAAGGTGGAGGCGAGCTTCGGCGACCTGCTCCGGCTGCGCAAGGCCTTCTAGACCGGGAGGTTCAGCGTGGCCAGCGCGGACTTGACCGCCCCCTCGTCGGCCCGCCCGTCGCCGACCGCCGCGTAGGTGGCCGCGCACGCCGTACGGAGCCCGGCGATCGGGTCGCCCAGCCCGGTGAGCGCCAGCGCGCCGTCGCTCCAGCGCGCCTCCCAGCCGCCGCCCCGCCACACCCCGTCCGCCGACGTCACCGCCGGCTGCGGGGTCAGCAGTGCCGCCAGATCCGCCCCGATGAAGGTCGGGCGCCATCGCGGCGGCGCGCACAGCGCGTCGATCGGTCTCGCCACCCCGGTCAGGACCAGGAGACTGTCCACCGCCGCGTTGTTCGCCCCCTCCACGTCGGTGTCGAGCCGATCCCCGATCACCAGGGGACGCCGCGCCCCGGTGCGGAGAATCGTCTCCCGGTGCAGCGGAAGCCGCGGTTTGCCGGCGATGAGCGGGTCGGCCCCCGTCGCCGTCCGCATCGCCTGCACCAGCGCCCCGTTGCCCGGCAGTTCGCCCCGCCCCGTCGGCATCGTGGCGTCCACGTTCGCCGCCACGAAGAGCGCGCCCCGGCGGATCGCCAGCGCGCCCTCGGCGAGGAGCCCGTACGACATCCCGGGGGTCATCCCCTGCACCACCGCGACCGGGGACTCCCCCGCGGTGGAGACCGGCCGCAGGCCGAGGGCCCGTACCGCCAGCCGCAGTCCCATGCCGCCGAGGACCAGCACCGGCGACCCGGCGGGGACCCGCTCGGCCACCAGCCGCGCCGCGGCCTGGGCCGAGGTCACCACGTCCGCGGCCGTCGCCGGCACGCCGAGCGAGGTGAGGTGCTCGGCGATCGCGTTCGGGGTCCGGGAGGCGTTGTTGGTCACATAGGCCAGGCGTGTCCCGCGCCGACGGGCCTCGGCGAGCGCCTCGACCGCGCCGGGTACGGCCGCGGGCCCCAGGTAGACCACCCCGTCGAGGTCGAGGAGGAGCACGTCGTAGTCGTCGGCGAGCACCGAGGGGGTCGCACCCGTCACCGCTGCCTCGCCCGCAGGGTGGCCCGGACGCTGCGCAGTGCGTTCACGTAGTGCCGGACGTCGGGTCGCATCGCCACCGCCAGCGCCAGCGACTCCTGGGCGCCCTCGATGTCACCGGTGCGCCACAGCGACATGCCCAGTCCGAAATGGGCGTAGTCCTCGGCCGGATTGGCCTCGACGATCACCCGGAAGTTGTCGGCCGCCTCCGCGTACCGCCGTGAGTCGAACTGCGCCCGCGCGAGGGCCTCCCGGATGCTCCGGGACCCGGGCTCCGCCTCGGCGGCACGGGCGAGGAGCGACGCGGCGGCCGCGGGGCTTCCCTCGCGGAGAAACTTGCAGCCACGCCGGTACCACTCGTAGATCCCCCCCTCGGGGGCTCCACCCTCAAGATCTGGGGAATCAGACGAACCGTTCCGTCCTTGGGTCATAGTGTGTGGCCTCTTTCATCGACAGACGGCGAGCGGGAGTTCGGGGACCGGGCCGATATAACCTTGATTCCCACCATGACCGATATGAACTCTGAGGTACCGGTCCCAGAAGGACTTCACCTGCGTCCCATCCGCGGTGTCCGGTTTACCGTGCCCGACATCGCCGCGATCACCTCACCGCCGTATGACCTGATCGACACCGAAACGGTGCGGAACCTCCTCGACGCTCATCCCAACAACGTCGTCCGGCTCATCCTTCCGGGCACCCATTACGCCGAGGCCAGGACCACCCTCGACGAATGGCTCGCCGCGGGGATCCTCACCGTCGACGAACGCCCCGCCCTGTACCTCTACGAGCAGCAGGGCCCGTCCGGGCCGCCCCAGCGCGGGCTCATCGGCGCCGTCGGCCTGGCCGACCCCGCGCAAGGCGTCATCCTCCCCCACGAGAACGTCTTCCCCGGTCCCGTCGCCGACCGGCTCGCCCTCATGCGCACCACCGAGGCGAACCTCGAACCGATCTTCCTCCTCTACGAGGGCGGCGGGGAGACCTCCCGGATCGTCGAAGCGGTCGCCGGAACCCCCGCCGGCGGCCCGGAGCCGGACACCGGCGACTCCCTCGCCCCCTTCGGCATCCCCGGCGGAGCCGAACCCCCGGCCGGCGACTCCCCCGACGAGCCGCTGACCGAGGCCGTCCTCGGCACCGCCGGCGAGCCGCTGACCGAAACCGTCACCGACGACGGGATCAGGCACCGGCTCTGGTCGATCGCCGACCCGGAACTGCTCGCCCGCATCGACCGCGACCTCGGCGGCCGCCGGGCCCTCATCGCCGACGGACACCACCGCTACGCCACGTACCGGGCACTCCAGCGCGAACGGCACGAGGCCGGCGAGGGTACGGGGCCCTGGGACTACGGCCTCGCGCTCCTGGTCGACTCGACCGTGCACCCGCCCGGGCTGCAGGCCATCCACCGGGTCGTCCCCGGCCTGACCGTCGAGGAAGCCGCCGCCAAAGCGCAGGGGGTCTTCCGGATCCGCGAATTCCCCGGCCTGCCGCAGGCGCTGGAGGCGATGGGCGACCCCTCCTTCCTGCTCGCCGGAGACGGGCGCGTGCTGCTCCTGGACGAGCCGGACCCCCTGGTGCTCGCCGAGGCGATGCCGCGGGAGCGGTCGTCGCGCTGGCGGGCCCTCGGCACCTCGATCCTGCACGAGCTGCTCATCCCCCGGCTCTGGGGGATCGAAGAGGACGAAGGCTCCGTGCTCATGGTGCATCACGACCCCGAGGCGGCCGTACGGCTCGCCGAACGGACCGCCGGCGTCGCCGTCGTCCTCCGGCCCCTGCTCATCCGGGACGTCCTCGACGTCGCCGCGCGAGGCGAACGGGTGATCCGCAAATCCACCTCGTTCAGCCCCAAACCCCGGACCGGCTTCGTCATGCGAACCTTCTCCGCCGGCTGATCCCCGGCTCCGGGACCCTTCTACGATGGAAGGGAGGTCACCGGGAGCGGGAGGATCGCCAGTGGAGAACGTGCGAGCGCTGGGCAACGACATCTACGAGATCGACACCCGGATGGCCGGGTACCGGGGAATCACCGCCGGTTACCTGATCCTCGGGGACCACCCGTGCCTCGTCGAAACCGGGACGTCCACCTCGGCGCCGATCGTCCGCGACGCCCTCACCCACCTCGGGGTCGGACCCGCCGACCTCGCCACCGTCGTCGTCACCCACATCCACCTCGACCACGCCGGCGGCGTCGGCGACATCGCCGGCTTCTACCCGAAGGCCCAGATCGTCGTGCACGAGAAGGGCGCCCGGCACCTCGCCGACCCCGCCCGGCTGATGGCGAGCGCCCGGATGGTGTACGGCGACCGCCTCGACACCCTGTTCGGCACCCTCTCGCCCACCGACGCCCACCGCATCCGCGCCCTCGGCGACACCGGCGCGATCGACCTCGGCGGCGGACGCCGCCTGGAGAGCCACCATTCCCCCGGACACGCCAAACACCACGTCGGACTGGTCGACACCGTCAGCGGAGACCTCTACGTCGGCGACGCGGCCGGTGTGTACCTTCCCGAGACCGGGGACCTGCGCCCCGCCACACCGCCCCCGGACTTCGACCTGGAGACGGCGCTCAACTCACTGTCCCTCTTCCAGGCGCTCGCCCCGCAGCGGCTGCTCTTCAGCCACTACGGGCCCGTCGACGCCGTCCGCGACACCCTCGACCGCTCGGCGGAAGAGCTCCGCGTCTGGGTGGATCTGACGCGCGAGGCCCAGGCCGACGGCCTGGACCTCGATCACGCGGTCGCCATGGTGCGCGAACGGACCCGGACCCGCTACCGGGCCCTCGACGGCGACGAGGAGAACAGGGAGAGGTTCGAGCTGCTCAGCGGAGCGGAGTCCAACGTCGCGGGCATCCTCCACTGGCTCGACCGCGTCCCCTCCTGATCAGTCCTTCTCCCCCTCGGCCGGCACGGCCTCGGCGGCCGCCGGACCCGGCTCGGCGGCTTCGCCCGTACCGGCCTCCGGAGACGACTCGTCGCCTTCGTCGGTCTCGTCGACCTCGTCGGTCTCTTCGTCTTCGTCGTCTTCGTCTGACTCATCGACCTCATCGACCTCGTCGTCTTCGTCTGACTCATCGACCTCATCGTCCGCTTCGGACACGTCCGACTCGTCGTCGAGTTCCTCGATGTCCTCAAGGTCGCCGAAGTCCTCGCCGTCCCCCAGCGGGGTACCGGAGAGCTCGGCGTACCGCTCCTCCGCGTCGGTCTCGCCGTCCTCGTCCGCGGCGCTCGCCCGGGCGAACCAATCCGCCGCGGCGTCCGAGTGACCGGCGCCGAGCAGCGCGTCCGCGTAGGCGTAGAACAGCCGCGCCGACCACGGGTGGGGCCGCTGGTCGCGGAGCTCGGGGATCCGCTGCAAGGTGAGGACCGCCGCGTCGTGCTGACCCAGGTCACGCCGGGCGCCCGACTCCACGATAGCCAGTTCGATCACCCCGGCGCGGTCGAGCCGCTCGGCCTCCTTGGCCTTCGCCAGATCAAGCGCGCGCTCCGGACGTCCCAGACCACGCTCACAGTCCGCCATCACCGGGAGGAAGGACTCCGAACCCGTCAGGCGCTTCGCCGCGCGCAGATCGCTCAGCGCCTCGGCGTAGTGCCCGGCGTGGTACGCGGCCATCCCGACCGCCTCCCGCACGACACCGATCCGCGCCGCGAACCGGCGGGCCACCTTGGCGTGCTCGTACGCGGCCTCGGGGTCCTCCGGCAGCGCACGCGTCGCGGCCACCAGATGGCAGCAGATCAGATCGGCGAGGTCCGGCGGAAGCGCGCGGAGCTCGTCGCGAACCTCCTTGTCCAGCTCGTCCGCCGTGACATCGGGCGGCAGCTCCGGAAGCCCCTCGCGCACGCCCGGAGCGCGACCCTCGTCGCGACGGTCGCCGTACGGCCTGCGGTCCCCGGAAGGACGGTCCCCGTACGGACGGCGCTCGCCGTAGGACGGGCGGTCGCCGCGGTCGCCGTACGAGGGGCGGTCACCACGGTCGCGGGGCGGGTACGGGCGGTCGCCGCGGTCGCCGTACGGCCTGCGGTCCCCCGAAGGACGGTCCCCGTACGGGCGACGCTCGCCGTGCGGCGGCCGATCGCCGTACGGACGACGCTCACCCTGCGGACGGTCACCGCGGTCGCCGAACGAGCGGCGTTCACCCTGCGGGCGATCCCCGCGGTCGCCGTAAGGCCGACGCTCACCCGAAGGCCGGTCACCGCGATCACCGAAGGAACGACGCTCACCCTGGGGACGGTCACCCTGGGGACGGTCGCCATACGGACGACGGTCGCCGGACGGCCGATCCCCGTACGGACGACGGTCACCCTGCGGACGATCCCCGCGGTCGCCGTAAGGCCGACGATCCCCATAAGAGGGCCGGTCCCCACCGAAGGAACGACGTTCACCCTGCGGACGGTCACCGTACGGACGACGCTCACCCTGCGGACGGTCACCGTACGGACGACGCTCACCCTGCGGACGGTCACCGTACGGACGACGCTCACCCTGCGGACGGTCACCGCGGTCGCCGTACGGACGACGGTCACCCGACGGGCGATCCCCGCGATCACCGAAGGAACGACGCTCACCCTGGGGACGGTCGCCATACGGACGACGCTCACCCTGGGGACGGTCGCCATACGGACGACGGTCACCCTGCGGACGATCCCCGCGGTCGCCGTAAGGCCGACGATCCCCATAAGAGGGCCGGTCCCCACCGAAGGAACGACGCTCACCCTGCGGACGATCCCCATACGGACGACGCTCACCCTGCGGACGGTCACCGCGATCGCCGTACGGACGACGGTCACCCGACGGGCGATCCCCGCGATCACCGAAGGAACGACGCTCACCCTGGGGACGGTCGCCATACGGACGGCGGTCGCCGGACGGCCGATCCCCACGGTCTCGAGGCGGGAACGGCCGCCCACCGCGATCACCCGACGGGCGATCCGACTGGCCGCGCGAGACATAGGGACGGTCGCCTCGGTCACGCGGCGGGAAACGCCGCTCACCGCGGTCGCCGGAGAAGCCGCCGCGATCCCGCGAACCGTGGCCGCCGCGCTCGTCGTTCTCCCGATCACCGCGCGGGCCGCGGGACCAGCTCTCCCGGTCCCCGGAACGACTCTCGCCCTGGTCGTCTCCGGACCTGCGATCCCGATACGGAGCCCGCTCGCCCTCGTGGTGGGGCCTGCCCTGTCCGCCCCGGTCACCCTGATAGCCACGACCCTGTCCGCCGGATCGGCCACCCGAGCCGGAGCCACCCTGACGGTAACCGCCACCCTGGCGCGGACCGTCGCCGTCGCGCCGATTGTCTCTGTTCACTTTGTTCCATTCATAGGTAGCTCACCACGCGGTCGCGCTACGCCTGGCTGAGCAGCGGCCGAGGCCACACCCCGGCACCGGATTCGGGCGCCGGGCTCCCCGGCTTTTCATGCCCCGCATCGCCGCCTCGTACGCGATGACCCTCGTACGCGACGAAGGCCACCCACTCAGGATGGCCCGCTTTTCCTGTAGCCTACCAAGCGTTCTCGGTGAACCGTCCCACTTGGGAATTCCCGGCCTCGCCGGATGTTCCGGCCCCGTGGTCGTCAGGGTCTGCCGATCTCCAGCGCCGTCCGGTGGACGATCTCGTTCGCCCGGCGGGCGAAGTCCAGCAGCACGGCGAGCTCCTCGTCGGTGTACTCCTCGATCAGGGCGGTGTACGCCGCGCCGAAGTCGTCGAAGGTCTTCTGGAACCCGGTGTAGGCGCCGTCGCGGACCAGCTCGACGATGACCTGACGCCGGTCGGCGGCGTCCCTGCGGCGCCGGACGAACCCGGCCTTCTCCAACCGGTCGATGACCGCGGTCACCGCGCCCCCTCGGGACAGACCCATCCACCGCGCGAGCTCCCCCGCCGTCATCGGCCCCTCCTTGTCCAGAAGCGCGATGCAGTTCACATCGGTGACGTTGAGCCCGGCTCTGGCGGCCACCGCCGCATGGAACTGAACCGCGCGGCCGGCTGCGAGCCGCTTCTCGTCGTACAAGGCCGAGACGACCCGAGCACGTTGTGTCGACATGATGATAATCTCTCTAAAATCGAGATACTCGAATCTCGTGAAACTCAAAATCTGTGCTGTTGATAGTATACGGAGACCTCCTTGACGACCTCCGCCGTGGCGCACGACGCCCCGCCCCACCGCCGGCTCGCCCTCGGCGTGGTGCTCGCCGCCGTCTTCATGGACCTGGTCGACGGCACCATCGTCGCCATCGTGCTTCCCCGCATCCAATCCGACCTCGCCGCCTCCTTCGCCGCGGCGCAGTGGATCCTGGCCGGCTACTCCCTCACCTTCGCGCTGACCCTCATCCCCGGAGGCCGCCTCGGCGACGTCTACGGGCGCAAGCGGATCTTCCTGATCGGTCTCGCCGGATTCACCCTCACCTCGGTCGTCTGCGGCGCCGCCGCCGATCCGGCCCTCCTCATCGGCGCCCGGCTCGCGCAAGGCGCCATGGCCGCCCTCATGGTGCCGCAGGCCATCTCGATCATCACGATCATGTTCGACCCCGGGAGCAGAGCCAAGGCGTTCGGACTGTACGGGGCGGTGCTCAGCCTGGCCAACGTCAGCGGGCCGCTGCTGGGCGCCCTGCTCACCCAGAACGACCTCCTCGGACTGGGCTGGCGCGCCATCTTCTACGTCAACGTCCCCATCGGCCTCATCGCCTTCGCGGGCGCCGTCCGGTACATGCCCGAGTCCCGCGCCGAACAGCCACTCCGCATCGACATACCGGGCATCGCACTCATCGGCCTGGCCTCGTTCACCCTGATGTTCCCGCTCATCCAAGGCCAGGAGTCGGGCCGGCCGCTCTGGGCGATCCTCATGCCGATCGCGGCGGCGCCGATCCTCGTCCTCTTCGCCCGCTGTCAGCGGCGGGCGGACTCCCCGCTGGTCCCACCCGGGCTGTTCAGGGAACGGACGTTCACCGTCGGGCTCGTCCTGATGCTCATCCTGTTCACCGGTCCGGCCTCGCTCTTCCTGATCCTCAACTACGGGCTTCAGCAAGGCCTGGGCTGGACGCTCACCACCACCGCGCTCACCGGCCTCGGCTGGCCGATCGGAATCACCCTCACCACCGGGATCGCCCAGCGTTTCGCCTCCACCCACGGCCGGCTGCTGATCGGCTCAGGGCTGCTCGTCATGGCCGCCTCGACGACGGTGCTCATCTCCGTCATGACCGCGCGGGGAACAGCGGTCTCCGCGTGGGAGATCGCCCTCCCCCTCCTCGCCGCCGGGCTCGGCATGGGCATGTGCGTCTCCCTCCTCACCGATGTGATCGTCGCCGACATACCGGCCGACAGCGCGGGAGCCGGGTCCGGCGTGCTCAACGCCGTACTGCAGCTCGGAACCGCGATCGGAATCGCCCTGGTGGGCCTCATCTACGCCGGCCTGGCCGACCCCTCCGGCGGCGCACACCCCGTCACCGCCGCCCCGACGACCCTCTGGTACAACGCGGCCGCGTTCCTGGTCGCAGCCCTGCTCACCCCATTGCTGCCGCGCACGGCCAGGAGAACGCCGTCGTGATCCTGAACAGCCCGTGCACCTAGGGGCACTTCCGCCCAGCTCAATCTGCACCAGCACCACCAAAACAAGAGGGTTGCCTCGCCAGGCGACCCCGGACATACGACACCCGAACAACAACCAGCCAAACCAAGACCACGAAAACGCGGACCCCGCCAGAAGACCCAGCCAC
>NZ_BLRH01000004.1 GCF_025996515.1 Rhizohabitans arisaemae | reverse complement strand
CCGACAGCACCCGGGCCGCTGTGGACGTCGGGGGCCTGGACCGGCCCGCCCGCCGCCGCGCCACCCGGCTGCGCCCGCTCACCAGGAACGCCGCGGACACCGGTCCCGGAGCGCTCATCCCGGGTGTTGAGGCCGTGTGGCACGACCGCGACGCCGCGTTGAAGGCCTACCGGGACGCCGTGCCCGCCGAACGCCGTCCCGACTGCGCGTCTTCTTTGATCCACATGCACTGCAACCGGCTGCTCGGCGACCTGGACAGCGAACGCCTGGCCAGGGCGCTGGCCACCGACCTCCTCGCCAGGCCCAAGCCGTGACGACCACCGCCGACAGCGCGAAGATCGCGTTCGCCGTCGCCGAACGGCTCCTCGACCCCGAATCCGTCGCCGCCGCGGTCCCCGGGCCAGGGACCGCGTCCCTGGCCCGGGGCTTGGCCGGAACCGCTCTCCTGCACGCCCGGCTGTCGGCCACCGACCCGGTCTTCGCCGCCGCCGCCGACCACCACTGGGCCAAGGCCGCCGCCTACGCCGGACCCACCGGATACGAAGGCCCGGGCGTCTACCACAACCCCGGCGGCCTGGCTGCCTCCCTGATCATCGGTACGGCGTACCTGCCTGCCCCGGAATCCCGCCACCAGGCGGTCGAACGGGCGGCCCGCTGGATGTCCGCCCAAGCGGTCGACCTCGCCGGCCAGCACCAAGCCCACCAGGCGGCCGGTGAGATCGGCACGCCCCGCCACGTCTACGACGTCATCACCGGCCTCACCGGCATCGGCCGTGTCCTGCTCGCCTCCGTCCGCACCGGGCACGACGCCGAACCCGGACTCCTCGCCGCGCTCACCAGCCTCACCACCATGATCCACACCCGGCACGGGCCACTGCCGGGCTGGTGGTCGTCCAACACCCCGACCGAGGCACCCTGCGCGGCCACCGGCATCGCCCACGGCATCGCCGGACCCCTAATGCTGCTGTCCCAAGCCCGCGTGGCCGGACACGAGGTCGACGGACAAGCCGAAGCGATCAGGGAGGCAGCAGCCTGGCTGCTGCGCTGGCAGATCTCCGACACCCGCGACTGGCCGCCCTACGTCACCGAAACCGAACTCACGACCGGGATCGCGGCGCCGGTCTCCGGCCGCCGCGACGCTTGGTGCTACGGGACCCCGGGAATCCACCGTGCCCTCACCGCCGCCGCGCGCGCCATCGGCGACCCGGCGCTCGGCGAAGCCGCCGATAACGCGCGGAGCGCCTTGATCGCGCGACTGGCCGCCTGCTGGGACGTCGCAGGCCCAGCCCTGTGCCACGGATACGCCGGCGTGCTCCAGGCGACCCGCGACGACCAAGCGGCCGCAGCCGTCATAGCACTATTCAACAACAGCGACCGGTTCGGGTTCCCCCGTGCCGCGAAGCCGTCTGAGACCAGCGAAGATCCTGGCTTCCTGACCGGAGCGGCCGGTGCCGCGCTCGCCCTCGCCGACCACGGCGCGATACCCGCAGCGCCTGGCGCCGACCCGTGGGAGGTGTTGCTCCTACTGGCGTAGGTCCCCGCCACGCATGGTGATCATGACGGTGCTGTCCTTCTTGACCAGCAGCAGCCACGTGTCCGGCTGGGGCTGCGCGCCAGCGGGGTGGACCTCCACCGACACGCTCATGCGTGGCCCGCCGTCGGCCTTCCACTCCCGGATCTGCGCGGAGACCTGTTCGGCCAGCTCCTGGCTGTCCGGCCCGTAGGAGGCTACGCCGAGCTGCGAGAAGTCCGCCGTGACGGTCAGGTACGCCACCGTCCCGCCACTGACCACACCCATGCTGCCCCAAGGGAACTGCGGGGACGTGATCCGGCCCGCCTCGACGGCGTCGCGCGAGGCCAGAACCCGACAGAAGCCGGGCAACCGGGCCAGCCAGAAGTCCAGAATCTCCGGCATGACGAACTCGATCCCGGTCCACACGATCGCGCCCGGGTACTCCAGCGCCCGGCCCGCGGCCTCGACGTCGACCAGGCCGCCGTCGTCGATCCGCAGCAGCAGGTCGCCGTTCTGCCCGCCCACCCACACGTTCTGCTCCGCGACCGCGTCGACACCCCGTAGCGGGATGAACCCGCACGGCTCCAGCGACTCACTCCGCAGCACCTCTCCGTCGCGCCGCAGCGCGACCGCCCGGGTCAGCCCCGCCATCCGCAGCGGAACCAGCAGAATGCCGCCGTCCGCGAGCTGATCACGCCACGCTGCAGTCACATCCCAGGCCCCGGCCGTCACGATGATCCGGTCGTAGGGGGCAGTCGCAGCCCAACCTTCCGCGCCATCACCGACGACGAGCTCTACCTCGTAACCCGTACGGCTCAGCGCTCCTCGCGCGCTGTCGGCGACGTCCTTGTCGTATTCGATGCTCGTGACGGCGCCCGATGGACCGACCAAGCGCGTGAGCAGCGCCGCGTTATAGCCCGTGCCTGTCCCGATCTCCAAAACCCGGTGGCCTTCGCGAACATCGAGCTGTTCCAACATTGTCGCGACCACCCCCGGCGCCGACGCCGAGCTGATCGCCACCCCCGCTTCATCGCGATGGGTCACTACCGGCCCAGAACCATAGGCTTCCGCCAACGCCGAGCCCGGTACGAACGCGTCACGGGGGACTTCCCCCATCACCGCCGCCACCGCCGCTGAACGGATCGCTCCCTCGCCGCGCAACCGGCCGACCATCCCCTCGCGGAGTTCCGTCGCGCTGGGACCTGACGAGCTCAACACCTGAGAGTCCACCCCTCGAAGGGTAGTTCAACGCCAGGCCGGCCAAGAGGTCCTCGGTCGCATCCGCAGCCTGCTGTCTTGATGATCGTGGCCGCCACTCTGAGCTACCGAACCTCGCTCGATGTGCCTTATGTCTTGTAGGCCCGCAGCTACCTGGACCTGCGAGAGAGTGCTTGACATCCGAGATAGGGCCGCCGTCCTGGCGCTGCTGTCGCTCGCCGCGCTGAACGGCGCGCCACCTCCCGGCGCAGCCGAAGCGATCGAACGGATGTGCGACTGGGTCGACCTGTGGAAACAGGACCAGGACGACCCATGGTGGCCTGGCTACGTGACCCACGATCGAGCCGAGCGACCCCGGCCCTCCTGGTGCTACGGCATCGCCGGAATCGCCCGAGCCCAGCTCGATACCTTCGGTGATGTGGTGGACACCCGCGCAGGTCAGCTGTCGCGCCTTCTGTTGTGTGCGAACGTCGAACGCGCCGCACGCCGTACCGGGCGCGTGACGCCCCTCGCCGCACTGATGCGACAAGCCGCCGATGATCTGGCGCAAGAACCTTGAGAACACTCGATGCACACCCGGCCAAGGGCCATCCAAGTCGGCTGCGGCGAGTTTCCCCCGAGCAGCGATCTTCGGCCCTCAGCAGGAGGGGGGTCTCGGTCGTAGAAGGGTGCAATGCGCAGCCCTGTTACCGAGTTGATTCGCTCTTGCTTGTCGGAGCTCGGTGTCCGATACGGTACAGCGCCTCGACGCCTGCTAACCGATCGGTTCCGGCCGCCGGGAACGGCAGGTCAGGGTACAGCTGAGGTGAGGTGGTGGGCGAGGGTTTGGATGTCGGCGAGGAGGCCGGCCGGGGGTTGGTCGAGTTCGAGGGCGTGCTGGTGGAGGGTGATGCCGGCGCGCTTGATCCGGTGGGCGGTGTGCGGGGCGTGGCCCTTGGCGTAGAGGAGGTGGCCTTCGGTCAGGCCGAGGGCGGTGCAGTAGGCGAGCATCTGATAGAGGTCGGCGTCCGGGTACCCCATACGGCTGCCGACCTTGTATTTGGCGTCGGCCACGGCGAGGGGGGTACCGCCGTCGGAATACCACCCGAAGTCCGGGCGCATGCGGATCGCGTTGCGGTCGTCGAGATACATGGTGTCCCGTACGGAGCAGCGTCCACCGCTGCCGACGAGGGCTTGCCGCAGGGTGACAGTGACGAAGTCCTCGAAGACCGAGGGCATGTCGAAGACGAATCCGCGTACGACGACGTCGCCGGGCCGAGGTTCACCTTCCACGAGGCGAGCGCCACGTCTTAGCCTGAGGTTGCGAGATCGTCAGGAAAGGGCAGGGCCTATGAACGATGGCAATACGCCCGCGCCGATGAGCTTCGGCGAGCGCGTCAGATTCTTCCGTGACCGACTCGGCATGACCAGACCCCTGCTTGGGGAACTCTGCGGCAGGTCCGGCGACTGGGTCAAGAGCATCGAAACAGGGCGGCTCCTCATGCCGCGAATGCCTCTCCTGCTGCACATGGCCGCGATTCTCCAAGTCGAGCTTCCGGAACTCACCGGTGAGCAGCGACTCGCAACCGCGGTCTACACGAAGAACATCCACGAAAAGGCCGAGAGTATCGCGCGATCCATCGCCACTTACCCCCTCACCAGCACTGATCAGGAACCCGTCTCTGCTGACACACTGGCCGCGAATGTCTCCCAAGCCTGGATGCTCTGGCACGGCTCACCACACCAGCGGACCACGATCGCCTCCATCCTGCCCCGCCTGCTTGACGACGCCCGCACAAGCGCGCGGTTCCTGGACGGAATCGAGCGGCGCCGAGCCCAGGTGGCGCTCGCACAGGTCTACCACCTCACGCAGCTCTACCTGGCCTTCCAGCCCTTCCCCCAGCTGGTCTACCTGACCGGAGACCGCGCGATGCTGGCCGCGCAGGACGCGGACAACCCGCAGGCCATCGCAGCCGCCGCCTGGTACATGAACCACGTGTTCCGCGATGCGGGACAGCAGGCCGAGGCACGGATCGAACTCGCCCATCAAGCGAAGAAGCTGCTGCGGCCGACCGACAGCGACGAGGACCGCCGCCTGTGGGGATTGCTTCACCTGGCCATCGCCTTGTCATACGCCAAAACCGGCCGCCGCGGTGACGCCGAACGTCATTGGGACCAAGCAGACAAGGCCGCACGCTCTCTCGACCACCACCACCCGTGGCTGATGTTCGGGCAAGACATGGTGGACGCCTATGCCGTAACCATGTACGCCGACCTCACCGACGCGCACACCGCGACTCGCCACGCAGACCGGCTTACCGTCACCGGAATACCATCGGCGACGCGTCGGAGCTTCCACATCATCGAAGTCGCACGCGCCTACCACCTCAAGCGAGAGCCCATCGCCACCGTTCACCTGCTCAAGAAGGCTCACGAAATCTCGCCCGACACCATCAACTACAACTTGTTCGCCCGCAGCGCCGTACAGGAGTTGACGTCCAATGGCGGCGCCACCGTTCGAGATGATGCCCGGGAACTCGCGCGGATGCTGGGGTTGACCCCCGCCTAGCAAACGTCCCTCTCAGGAGGGGACAAAGTGTCCCCCTCGACGAAGGGGGTTGAACTGTCCCCCTCCCTACGGCGGATCGGGCGGATGCTTCCCGTGTGAATCCGCGTCCTCACCGTGGGGAAGCCAGTATGGCCCGCTCCCTCTATGACACCGACGCTGTGCAGCGGGAACAGGCCAAAGCGTTCCAACAGCGCACCCGCCTATGGCTGGTCATGTGGCGGCCCTACAGGCGCCGCTACACCGCGTTCTATCTAGGCGACTCGCCCGTCGGCGTAATTGTGGACGCCAGCACCCCCGACAAGCTACGGCACTCGATGGCCGTAGCCGAGATAGAGCACCTGAAAATCACGCCCATGACCCAACCCATCTCCATTCAACTGAACGAGGTAAGTCAGATCGAAACCCCAGAGCGTGGGACTCCAGCCGGGATGACAGCCAGTGCTCTCCGGGACCATAGAACATAAAGAAGTTCCTTCCCTCCCTGTAAGGAACACGAGATGGATGGACGATCAGAGTTCGACCGATGGTTCGGCAGACCGGCGACCCTGGTACTTCAACCGACAACCCTGTGCAACCTGGACTGCAGCTACTGCTACCTGCCATTCCGACGCCTCAATCACGAGATGCCACTCGAGGTCGCCACGGCCGTGGCCACTTCGGCAGCCCAACTCACCGAGAACGGCGGCCCACTCGGTATTGTCTGGCACGGTGGAGAACCGCTCGCGCTCGGCCGACCCAAGTTAACCGATCTACTCGCGCCGTTCGAGGGCCTGCTCGAAGCAGGCAGGATCCGGCACTACATTCAGACCAACGCCACCCTCTTGGACGATCAATGGTGCGAACTGCTGATCCGCCATGACTTCCGAGTTGGTGTGAGCATCGACGGGCCGACGGCTTTGAACGCCCGGCGGGTCGATCTGCGAGGCCTGCCGATCTTCGACCGGATTCTGCGCGGGATCGAGCTGCTACGCGCCCACGGGATTCCCTTCTCGGTCATCGCCGTCGTAGGAGCCGAGGGCGTCACCGCGCCGGAAGCACTCCTGAACTTCCTCGCCAGCCTCGGCCCGCACACCATCGGACTGAACGTAGAGGAAATGGAGGGCGTCAACCGTTCGACGGTCCCCATAACCCAGGAGCAGGCTGAGCGGTTTTGGGTACGGGTCTTCGACTGGTCACGCCACCGGAACGGCGTCCCGGTGGTGCGGGAGATGGAGCGACTTGCCGAGTACCTCCATCTGGTCCACAGCGGACATCGCGACAGCTGGGACAATCGACGCCTCGACCCAATCCCCACCGTGTCTTGCGATGGGGACGTGGTGTTGCTGTCGCCCGAGCTGGCCGACACCGTCGATGCCGCCTACGGAAACTTCCTAGCCGGGAACATTCGCCAACAAACCATTTCCACCATGTTGGCGCAGGCACATCGACTGCTCTACGTCCAGGAATTCATGGTCGGCCTCTCCCGATGTCAGGCTGAATGCGACTTCTGGAACTTCTGCCGTGGCGCGCAGGCAGGCAACAGGTACTTCGAAAACGGCAGCCTCTCCACCATGGAGACGGCCTATTGTCGCCTCACCCGTCAAGCCCTCATCACCGCCCTGTCCACCAGCGCATCCGTGGAGTAACTCATGCCTGTCCTGGAGTATCTGGTCACCACGACCTCGGATGTGGTTCGTGATCTGATCCGCCTTTACGTTCCCGAGCGTCCCGTGCCGATGCAGGCCGGGTTCAACAACCAGCCGTCGTGGGACAACTGGTCCAAGAGCCCAGGCCCCTTCGACAACAGACCCTCGTGGGACAACTGGAGCAAGAAGTAGCTCTTGGTCCTGGTGGGCGCGCCGGTTCACGTAAGCGCGCCCACGACCGGTGCCGTCGCTGAGAGGCTAAGGACCATGGAGATCACGCATACGGTGCGCCGGACTGACGTCGCACTACCTGTCATCGACGAGGCCCATCTGGGGGAGGTCGATTCGATCGACGGCGACCTGGACGAGTTCAGCTACGTCGGCAGCGCTCGTCTGCGAGAGCTAAACCTAAGCGGGACCCACCTGCTCGACGGGCGCATCACAGGCCTGACCGCACAGCGTGTCCGGCTGGAGCAGCTCCGCGTGGACTCGGTCGTGTTTTCCGGCTGTGACCTGTCCAATCTCCACTGGTCGGACAGCAAACTCTCCCGAGTTGTCTTCCAAGATTGCAAGCTTCTCGGGGCGACGCTGGAGGAGATCACGTTCGGCAACGTGCTGTTTGAGAGGTGCAAACTCGATCTCACGGTCTTCGCCCGTGTGCGCGCTGCCGAACCCGTCATCTTCTCTTCCTGCTCCCTACGTGAGACCACGTTCGCCGCAACTGATCTGAGCGGCGTGGCTATCGACGATTGCGACCTCACCTTGGCCGAGTTCGACGGCGGCAAGTACCGCAACCTCGATGTGCGCGGCACCGACCTGTCCAGCATCCGCGGCCTGTTCTCTCTCAAAGGGATCATCATCGACCGATGGCAAACCCGGCAGCTCGCCGAGGCACTGGCGGCTGAACTGGAGGTCACCTTCGGCGAGGACCTTGACGAAAGCTAGCCATGTGGGAGGCAAGCCATGGGCCTCAAGTTGCTGTTCAACGACTTCGCTGATGTCGAGGGACGCATCGACATCAGTAGTGTGGGTCAGGTCGGCGACGAACCCGGCTACGACGACCCCAGGGCAGTCGTCCCTCTCGGAGATTGGAAGCCCATCAGTGGCGAGGAAGCCGAGCAGCTACGACCCGACGCCGATACCCCGGCCGATGTCGTCCTCGAGCTGATCAGTCAATCGCTACCTGTCTTCGCCTCCAGCGAGCCCCAGCAGCGTGCGGATGCTGCGGCCGCTCTCGACCCACTCGGCGGCCGCTGGCCGTACAGGCATTTCGTCTACACGGCCAGCCCACCCGGTTGGCTCACCACCAGCGAGGACACCAGCATCGACCGCCGGATCGGCCTGCACATCGACAACTGGGACCGGCTGCCGTACGGGAGCCGACTGAACAGCAGTCGGCGTCTGTGCCTGAACTTCGGCCCTGGCTCACGCTATCTCCTGGTGTGTGACCGGGACATCATGGAAGTCTGCCGTGTCCTGGACCGTGCCCAGGAGCACCACTATCCGCACACAGACGACGTTCGCCATTACGTCGCTGAGGGACATCCGCTGCGATGCCTGCGAATCCGCCTTGAGCCCGGTCAGGGATACATCGCACCAACCGAAATTCTGCCCTACGACGGCTCCACCAGCGGCGTTCATGAATGGTCACTCGCTGCTTTCTGGCTGGGCTGAACCGGTCACCCCTCAGCCGGGGCCGTTCTGGACGGCCCGGATGGCAGGCACGTCCTCGAACTCGTCATCCCGCTGCGACGCCGAACCGCCCCCGCCCCCACGACGCCGGCCGCGCCGG
>NZ_BLRH01000002.1 GCF_025996515.1 Rhizohabitans arisaemae | reverse complement strand
CCCGGCCGCCGTCTTGTAGTCCGCCACCAGCCCCCGGTACAGAGCGTTGGTGTAGGTACCGTCCGCGCCCGGCTTATCGAGCGCCTGACTGAACTTCTGCACCGCCGCGTTCACGTCCTCCCCGCCCTCGGCCACAAGGTTGGTCCGCACGGGATCCATCTGTGCCGCGAAATCGGGGTTCTCGACGGAGAGCCGGCGGTAGCCGTTCGCCATCGACAGCCAGGCCGCGGCGTTCGGCACCACCGCCACCTGGTCCGGCCACTGGTATTTCTCCTTCCCGTACCAGCTCAGGAACCCGGCGGCACCCCCGGTCCCCAGATGAGGCTTGATCGCCGCGAGCGGATCATTCTTGTGGGTCTGATAGTTGCCCGGGCTCACAACGAACGGTGTCTTGTTGACGATGTTCACCGCCGCGCTGTGCACCTCGTTGATGGCACCGTCGAACGTGTCGACGCTCGGAATCGGCTCCCCCCGGGTGATGCGGTATCCGATGAATTCGGTCAGTTTCGCTCTGGCATCTTTCAGGGCGTCGTTCTGCAGCGCCTTGATGATCTCGGTCGACCAGGCGTCTATCCTCTGCTCGATCGCGTGCAGCTGGAATTGGATCTCGGTGAGCTGGACGATCGTCGTCATCTGCAGCTTCAGGACCTCGTCGAACTTCGCGAGCATGTCTTTGAAGATGAGGTTGAGATTCTTGTTCACCCGGTTGAACTGCTCGTTCATCGTGTTGTGCAGCTTCGCCACCTGCTCGCGGACTCCGCTGACCTGCGAGAGGATCATGGCGGCCGGACTCGGCTCATTGGCGAGGAAGAGCGGGAGCAGCGCGGTTACCAATTCGTAGAGGCCCTTGGCGACGTCCACGGTCGCGGATTGGAAGATCGCCTCCTTCAACCCCTTCCCGACGAGCTTGGGCACGTACGCGTTGACGGTTGTGGCGAACTTGATCACCGAATCGCAGACGACAACAGCTTTGGCCGCCTCCGCCGGGTTGACCAGTCCGAGCAGCCCGGTTATCAGCCGGAGTCCGTCGGCGAAGCCGTCGATGTCTTTCTGCCGCGCCTGTGCCTCCGCCATCGCGATCTCGTACGCGTTGGGCGGTGCGGGCGGCGCGACGGTGGTCCAGAGGTAAGCGCCCCCGTATCTGCTCTGCAGATCGTTGATCGCGATCACCGAGATGCCGATGACCTCGTTGTTCCGCTGGAGCAGTTGCTGGATCTGCCCGGAGATCTCCTGCCGGTACCGAACGTCACCCGGCTGATACCTCATGAGCGCGGAGAAGTCGACGACGCCCTTCAAAGGTGAGCTGTTCACCAGCTCATCGGTCGTCGCGACCGCGGTGACACCGGATTTGGCACCGATCCCGGCGTTCCAGGCCTTGACGGCGGGGTGGTCGGCTCCGCGCTGAGCGCCGAGCGCCCGGACCGCTCCCGCCGCCTTCTCGTTCAGCGCCCGCAGAAGGGCCCCCGCCTCGGATTGCCCGTAGCCCAGGCCGGCCAGGGAATCCCGCCAGCTGGCGAAGATCCGGCCGTCGCCCGCGGGCAGATCACCCACCACCTGCTTGAGAGCCAGCGCGGTGTCGCGATACTTGGGCTTGCCGCGCACGAGGTCGACGATTCGGATCAGGGCATTGACCTCATGTCCGGTAGATGTACGCGCCTTATCCCACTCCTTGTCGATATCAGCGGAGAGCTCGTTGATGTTTTGGGTGTAATGCGTTTCGTCGGCGTTGGGATTGCGTGCGGCCTCGGCAGTGTGCTGCAGGCTGAGCACGACGTCCTTGAAGAGCTGCGGACTGCGCAGATGCATCGTGGACGCGTGGAGCCCGACCTCCAGCCGCTGCCGCACGTCGGCCGACAATGCGGCGAGCGCGGGCGGGACGTGCAGCAGCGAAGCGGTCAGCACGAAGGTGAGCAACGCTCCCACCGCCCTGATCGCCGAGGCTGCCGCCGGTCCCCTACGGGAGCGGGAGCCGCGGATTCTGCTCGATCTCACCGATCATCCTCCTTCGGATCCGCCAGGACGGATCCGGTCATGGCCGGGCCGGAACGGTGTCGTGGGCGTCCCGGCCCGGCTACCCGGTGTGGTTCGTGTGGCCTCAGTCGGTCATGAAGCAGGGGTGTGGAGCACGATGCCCGCGATCTCCAGCAGGCCGGCGGCTTCGGTCACCGCGGGGATCCCCTCGGTGTAGACCTTCTTGGCCAGCCGCTCCGAATGCGCGTCGAAACGCCCCCGCAAC
>NZ_BLRH01000001.1 GCF_025996515.1 Rhizohabitans arisaemae | reverse complement strand
GTTGCGGGGGCGTTTCGACGCGCATTCGGAGCGGCTGGCCAAGAAGGTCTACACCGAGGGGATCCCCGCGGTGACCGAAGCCGCCGGCCTGCTGAGGGCGTTCGACACCGTGGTCCACGCCACCGCCTCGTGAAGGGCCTCGACGACCTTGGCCGTTCCGCCGATTCCCACCCCCGTCCCAACGTGCCCGGACAGTCGAAGGAAATGAGTATGCGAAGAGGAAAGAACACCCTGCGAGCCGCGAGCGCACTGTTCTCGCTGCTGCTTCTCCCCTTGGCGTCGCCGGCGCAGGCCGCCGCCGGCGGCACCGCCTACGCGCCGAGCGAGGCCCGCTCGTCCACGCTGGTTCAATCCGCGGAGGGGCTCGGGTCCCTCACGGTGAAGGATCCGAAGCCCAAGAAGCCGAAGGCGGGCTCGAAGGGAAAGACCCCGTACACGCCGAACGTGTTCGATCGGAACCGGCTCCCCGCTGTCTCGGGGACACCGAAGACGACCGTACCGCCGAGGGCGCGGCTGCTCGACCGAGTCCCCGACGGTTTCCCCAAGCCTCCGCCGGTGAAGTCCGGAGCATCCCCCCAGGGCGTGACCACCGGTACGGTGACGGGAGCGCTTGAGGGGGTTGCCCTGGAGGCGGCAGGACGGCTCCGTGTCAAAGGATGGGCGGCCGACCCTGCGGCCCCTGCTCAGTCCATCCAGGTGTTTGTCATCGCCGGGACGGGGACGCGGTATTTCAGTTGGGCGAACACCCATAGGCCCAATCCCACGGTCGGCGACTGGCACGGCTTCAACTTCGACGTTCCCGTGTCGCAGACCAGAGGAGTACACCAGGCCTGCGTCAGTGCTGTGTATCAGACCAGGTACATCAGCCTCGGCTGTCTTGAGTACGACACCCGGGCGTTCGGCGTCATCGAACACCGGTATCCTCTCGTCGTCGTCGAATCGGGCGCCTACACCGTGCTCAGCGGCTGGATGATCGATCCCTACACGGCCGCGCCCGCGAGGTTCGACGTGTTCCGGGACTCGCAGGAGGTCTACCGCGACCTCGGCGCCCTGCTTCCTCGTCCGGACATCGCCGCCCGGTACCCCACCTTCGGCCCCAACCACGGCTGGGAGGTGTGGATCAAACACGACGGCGTCGAAGGCGTCCCGCATCAGCTCTGCGTGGACGCGACC
Organism: Rhizohabitans arisaemae; assembly: GCF_025996515.1. Taxonomy (GTDB): domain Bacteria; phylum Actinomycetota; class Actinomycetes; order Streptosporangiales; family Streptosporangiaceae; genus Rhizohabitans; species Rhizohabitans arisaemae. The sequence goes on along the minus strand of NZ_BLRH01000001.1, from coordinate 115,845 downwards.
TCGGGCGGGGTCGCGACGCGGCTCGGTTGTGAGACCGAGGTCTCCCTGCACGATCCGTTCGGGGGACTGGACGAGGTGCGCTGGCAAGGTGAGAACGTTCTGATCAGGGGCTGGGCGATCGACCCGGACACGCGCGCGCCGATCGACGTCGACATCCTCGCGGACGGCAAGCCGGTCAAGTCGGTGACCGCCGGCTCCCAGCGTGACGACATCGGTGCAGCCCATCCTCAATACGGAGGTCTGCACGGTTTCGAGACCACGATTCCGGCCGCGTTCGACGACCAAACGATCACCGTCAAGCCGAAGAACGTCGGCCGCGTCGGTCCACGCGACGGCAAAGTCGAATACAAGATGAAGTACGACGGATCGGCCGCGCCGTGCCGCTGCGTCGGGGAGAACTTCGAGAACGGCACCCTTGACAAGACGGCGTACTGGCCGGGCCCGAACGGCAAGATCACCTCGGACCCCTCGCAGGTGGTGTCGGGCACCTACTCCGTGTCCGCCCAGTGGCATCCCCAGCACGAATGGACGCAGTTCCTCTACACCGACAAGAACAAGCTGAAGCTGAAGCGTTCGACGACCTACACGGTGACCTACCGGTACCGGATCCTCGGCTCGGAGAACACCTCGGTGGAGAACTACTTCCTGGCCCGTACCGACACCGGGGGACTCGCCAAGGACGTGGGATGGAAGATGGAGACGGAGAAGGCCGGGTCCGGGGTGAAGATGAGGTCGGTGACGTTCACCACGGGCGCGTTCGACGACTACTACCTGATCTGGGGTCTCCACAACGGCGGCGCCATAGCGGTGGACAACATCGTGGTCAACGGTCCGGTGGGCTGACAGTCCGATGACGCGTGACCTGGCTTGGTGTCCCCGACGGCACCAAGCCGGGTCCTCGGGGAGAGTTCGGCCTCACCCGTCCGGGGACGCGTCCGCGGGGGCACGCGTGATCGCGGGCGGCGTGGAATCGGACATCCCGCGCTCACCGCTCGCCAAAGACCGAGCCCGATCGGGCCGTACACCGCCGCCGGGGGCCGACCTCCGGCGGCGGTGCCGTGTCCGTTGCTTACAGCATGAGGACAGGTCGGGCGTTTCGGTTGTCATCACTACCGAAGGTCGTTACGCTGCGCTGATTCCGATCTGAACAGGGGGCGCCGACATGACCTACGGCGAGCAGCAGGGGGGCCAGTGGCAGCAGCCCGGCGGGCACCCCGGGCAAGGTCCCGCCGGAGACCCGTACGGCCAGCAGGGCTATCCTTCGGGCGGCTATTCCCAGCCCGGGTATCAAGGCCAGCCTCCGCAGACCGATCAGTACGGCCAGCAAGGCTACCCTTCGGGCGGCTACGCCCAGCCCGGGTACCAGGGCCAGCCCCCACCGGCCGATCCCTACGGCCGGCAGGCGTACGCGCAGCCCGGGTACGGGCCGCAGTACGGCCACCAGCCGCGGGCGACCAACGGCATGGCCGTGGCCTCGCTCATCTGCGGCCTGGTCGGGCTGCTCGCCTGCGGCGTCACCAGCGTGGTCGGCGTCATCCTCGGCCACGTCTCCCTCAACCAGCTCAAGCGATCCGGTGAGGAGGGGCGCGGGATGGCCGTCGCCGGACTCGTCACGTCCTACATCGTGCTCGCGGGTTGGCTCCTCTTCGCGATCTTCTTCTTCGGGGTGTTCGGCTTCGCGTTGTTCGGCGCCTCCACCTCCTCCTACTACGGGTAGGAGCCGCTCCCTCCACGCCGGTGCGGTCGGACCGTCCCCGGCGCGGCCGGCCCGATGTGGTACGGCCGCCCGGCGGCTCGGGTTTCGCGCGATACCGCGCCGTCGGCCCGGCGACAGCCCGTACCCCGATCGGGTCGCCCGGGGTTCGACGCCCGCCTGAGCACGTGCGCCGTGTCCCGGGCGGCGGTGCCGGATCGGGCCGCGCGGGCCGTACCGGAATCGCGGCGGCGTCCTCGCGGGTACAGCTCTCCGGCGGCCCAATCGCAGGGCGCCACCCCGTCGGTCGTTTCCCGGGCCCGTCGGCGGATGTGCCCGCTGACGCGGTACGGCTTTCGGCCGCCCTCCCGTGGTCCCGCTCGATGATTCCGCATGACTTCGCTTTCGCCGTCGCGGTGGGGTGATCGCCGTAGGGCCGTACCGGAACGTCCCGGGGCGGGTCAGCCGACGCTGCGCTTGGACGCCGTCCAGGTGTTGCAGGCGGACGGGGCACCCGAGCGGTAGCCGCGGTCCAGCCAGCGGGCGATGTTGGCGCCCTTGCCGTGGTCGTTGTCCTTGTACGCCTCGTCGCCGCTCTCCCGCGTCGTCTCCAGGAGCTCCTGCCACCTCCGGTCCTCGATGGGCAGGCCGGCGCGGACGGTGCTGAGGGCGACCCCGGCCAGGCACTCGGCCTGGAGTTCGAACCGGCGGGAAAGGGCGAGTTCACCTGCCTTGGTCGGCGGGAAGGTCGCGTCGTAGTAGGCCGAGATTCCGGTGAGAAGCTGAATGTGGTGGCCGTATTCGTGGGCGACCACGCTTGCCGGGAACAGGTAACCGGGGTCCGTCAGCCAATCCTTGTCGATCAGGATGTACATCGTCCGCGAGGAACCGCAGTAGGTCCCTGCGACGTCTTTCACCCACCACCCGCAGGAACTGCGGACGGGCTTGGTCACGATCTTCAGGCTGGGGGCCCGGAATCTCTGCCCCGCCTCGCGGAACTGCCGGGCCCACGCCCGGTCCAGGCAGCCGTTGAGCCCGTGCAGGTGGCGCTTGGCCGAGGCGAGGTCACCCGCGCGGAAGGGCTCCACCCGGCATTCCACCGCAGGTAGCCTGCCCAACCGGTAGAGCGGGCCGGACACCGCCGCGGCCCGGCCGGTCGGCGGCTTGCCGGGCTTGGCCCGTCTGGCCGCGATCGGTGACGGTGCCGGCTCGGCGGCGGGCCGGGCACGGGGGAGGGTGGAGGTGGGGGTGGGGTTGCCGGTCTCGGTGGGAGCGGGCCGCCCCGTCGTGTTCCCCGCCAGGTACCGGAAGACGGAGACGGCCACGATGGCGCAGGTCAGAACAGCGATGATCACCGAGGCGCGGGACCGGCCCGGCTTCGGCGGGGGAGTGGAGGACATAGAGGCCCAAGGCTATGAAATGTCATGAAATATGGAAACAAATTAATGATCACAGTGACGCGGCGCCCCGGTGAGGGCGTCGTCGGACGGCGCCTCGGACCGTCATCCGCGGGGTGATCGACCCTGTGGGGTACGGCCGCATGGCGGCTCGGGCTGTGGGCTCGCGCCGTGCGGATCGGCCCGGCGGAGCCCGTACCCGATCAGGGTGGGCGCGGACGGTCCGCCGAAGGAGGCCCGGCCGGAGCGGGCCGCGGCGCCGTACCGGAATCGCGACCGGCGGTCAGCTCACGTTGCGCCTGGCGGCGGTCCAGGTGTTGCAGGCGGAGGGGTTCGCCGAGCGGTAACCGCGGTCCAGCCAGTGGGCGATGTTGGCGCCCTTGCCGTGGTCGCGTTCCTTGAACGCCTCGTCGCCGCTCGCCCGCATCGTCTCCAGGAGCTCCTGCCACGTCGCGTCCCCGATGGCCAGGGAGTCGCGGGCGCTGCCGAGGAAGACCCCGCCCAGGCACTCCGCCTGGAGTTCCAGCCGCCGGGAGAGGGTGAGCTCACCGGCCTTGGTCGGCGGGAAGGTCACATCGTAGTAGGACAGGATCCCGGTGAGAAGCTGGACGTGGTGGCCGTACTCATGGGCGACCAGGCTGGCCAGGAAGAGGTCGCCCGGGTCGTCGAGGATGTCCCGGTCGAGCAGGATGTAGATCGTCTGTGACTCGTCGCAGTAGATCCCCTGGGCGTCTTTCGACCACGGGCCGCAGGAGGTGCGGGCGGGCTTGGCGATGATCTTGAAGCTGGGGGCCCAGAAGTCCAGTCCGGCCCCCTCGAACTGCTTGGCCCACGCGCGCTCCAGGCACACGGCGAGCCCTTGCGCGTAGCGTCGGGCCGACGCGAGGACGCCCGCCTGGAAGGGCTTCACCCGGCAGTTTCCGGCGGACATCCCGTTGGTCCGGTAGAGCGGGCTGGACGTCGCCAGGGCCCGGCCCGTCAGCGGCCGGGCCTTCGGTCGTTTCGGCGCGGCCGGCGACGGCGAGGGCGACGGCGTCGCCTCGTCGACGGGACCGGGGGTCCGGTCGCCGGACTCGACGGTCGCGGACCGCCCGACCACGTTCTCCGCCGTGTACCGGTAGACGGTGACGGCCACGACGGCGCAGGCCAGCACGGCGATGATCACCGCGGCGAGCGGCCGGTTCGGCTTCGGCGGGGGAGTGGAGGACATAGAGGCCTAAGGCTATGAAATGTCATGGAATGAGTAAACAAAGATTAAGGCCGGGCGAATGATCGCGGGGGTGGGGACCCGGCCTGGTGCTCATTTCCCACTATTTGGCGCTTTCTTCTGCGATACGGTCACGCATTGAAGATCACGGAACCCGGTCGTCGCGCCGCGAATCGGAGGGGGCAGGGATGCGGGTGTTCCTGGCGGTGGCCGCCAAACAGCGGAACGGCGCCGCGGTGGGCCGAGCGGCGGCCGCGGCCAGGCAGGCCGTCGTCACCGCGTTTCCCGTCCCGGCAGACACCGTCGCCGCCGACGAATGGCACTCCCCGGCCGGGGACCTCGCGTTGCTCGCCTGGTCCAACGAGCGGACCTCGCCGGACATCCTCACCCGGACCCACGACGCCGCCGTCGGCCTGAACGGATACCTCGTCGACCCAGGCGAGCTGAGCGGGCTGTTCGCCGACGCCGGCCGTACCGGCGGATGCTTCGCGGCCTTCCGCGCCGACCGGACCCGGGTGACCGCCGTGACCGGGATGACCAGGGCCCACCCCGTCTACTACGCCGAGACCCCCGAACTGCACCTGGTCGGATCCCGGGCGCTCCTGGTCCACCTGGTGGCGCGGTCGGCGGACGGGCACCGCGGAGTCGAGTGGGACGAGCTCGCCCTGCAGTCCATGGTCCGCCAGGGCTATCTCCTCTCCGACGAGACCCCGTTCGCCGGGGTGTCCACGCTCCCCGCGGCCACGGAGATCTCCGTCGAGGACGGCCGGCGGACCCTCACCTCGGCCACGCTGCCGAGCGCGGTCCCGGGCGGGCAGCGGCGGAGGGGGGAGCAGGTCGCCGAGCTCGCCGAGGCGCTGATCACCGCGGTACGGCCGCTGCGGGCGGCGACGGAGCCGGTGGCGCTCGCGCTCACCGGGGGCCGGGACAGCCGGTTGATCGCCGCGACGCTGCACGCGGCCGGGGTGCCCTTCACCGCGACCACCTACGGGCTGGAGGACAACCCCGACGTGGTCCTCGCCCGCCGGGTGGCCGGCGCCCTCGGCGTCGAGCACCGCGTCATCCCCCCGGCGCGCTCCGCGGCCCGCACGGAGGTGGTCGCGCCGCACCCGCTGGACCGGGCTTTGGACGTGATCCGGGTCTGCGAGGGGATGACCTCGGCCTACGAGAGCATCGTGGACTACGGTCCGTACTCCGCCAAGCCCACGATGTCGGGGCAGAGCGGGGAGATCCTGCGCGGCGGCTACCTCAGCGGGATGGCGTCGGTGGTCCAGAGCGGCATCGAGCGGAAGGTCTCCGGCCTCTTCCTCGGCGACGACCGGCTCTTCACCGAGGAGGCGAACGCGCACGCGGCCGGCCTCGCGGCTTTCTGGCGGGAGCGGGCCGCGACCCGGGGGCCGGAGACCATGGACCACATGTACGTGATCCACCGAGTGGGCCGATGGCACGCCGCGGCCCGGGCCGGGGCGCTGCGGCGCGGCACGTCGATCACCCCGTTCCTGGACAACCGGGTGGTGGGCTCCGCGCTCGTGCTCGATCCGCTCTGGCGCCGATCCGAGGCCGTCGTGCACGCGTTGATCGCGGAGTTCTGCCCGGGGCTCATCGGGATCCCGCTGCAGGGCGGGCCGTGGCGCTTCGAGGCCGACGCCGCCAGGCGCAGCAGGCCGGGGTTGCTCCAGCGGATCCTGCGGGCACCCGAGCCGGCCGCCCCGAAGCCGCCGCCCGCGCCCGCGGGCAAGGCGTGGAGCTGGCGGACGCATCCGAATGCGGAGCTGAGCGGGATACTCCGCGACGGGGTGGTCGGCTGCGCCGCGTTGGAGAGGATCGTCCGGCCGGAGCGGGTGAAGGCGCTCTTCGCCGACGGCCCGGTTCGCAGGCCGGCGCTCGCCTGGCATCTGTACACGGTGGCCACGATGCTCACGGCCGACGTCACCGCCCCGCCGCCCCCGGCGCGGGAGTCCCTGCGCATCCCGATCCCCGGGTGAGACCCGGCCGGATCCCGCAGGAGATCTACTTTGTAAAGGGGTCAGTACCGGGCCATACCCGGCAGCACGACCGTCGCGGTGCCGGGCAGGGTGAGCAGCTCTCGCCGCCCGGTGGAGGAGAGGGAGACCCCGGTGGAGGAGAGGGAGACCGCGGTGGGGGAAAGGGAGACCAACGTCTGGGACCCCTCGGAGCCGTATTGGCCGCGGATGACCGTGTACCCGTACTCCGACGGTCCGAGCGGGGTCTCGTCGGCCATCAGCGGCATCCGCGCGAGCCGCCGGCCGCGGAGGTCGTACTGGACCACGGCGGTGCCCTCGGCGGAGTAGGTGACGGCGTAGATCCGCTCACCGCGGACCTGGATTTGGAGCCCGTGGTCCTTGTCGGAGAAGGTCTCCGACGGGGAGTGCTCCGCCTTGAGCGTGCTCCCGTTGCTGAGCGGTACCTCCTTGAACGCGACGCCCTCGGTTTGGCGGGAGAACGGTGTCTGCTCGTGGATCCTCTCGTCCAGCTCGAGGGGTGTTCCGGTGCTCAAGTACCCGTACGCCATGTAGCCGATGGTGATCTTACGGCCTGCCGGCGGGGGCAACCGATGAATGTTCGCGCCGGGGACCGACATGTCGATCATGACGTAGGAGTCGACGTCTCCGTCCCTGTGGGCCGCCAGGACCAGAAAATTCGGGTCGGCGGTCCACACCCACGGCCTGAGGACGTAGCCTGGTCGCTCGGTCACGGCATCCCTCCTGATATCGGCCGTCCCTCCGCCGATCAGGTCGAACGACCGGTAGTTCTCGCCCACCGGCATCCCGAGGTAGCGCCCGTCCGGAGAGAGCGTGAAGTTGCCGGAGGCGGGAGTCGAGTCCAGCCGGTACTGCCTTCCGTCGGCGGTGACCAGGAAGTTGGCGCAGTTCCGGCACGGACTGTAGATCAGGACGCCTCTTCCCACGGCGGTTCCGGCCGGCAGGGCCACCGCGTTACCCGGCGGCTCGATCACCCCTGGGGGTTGCAGGGCCGGTACGGCGAGGTTCGCCGGCGTGGGGGCCCGTTCGTGGAGGACGACGCCACCCACCCCGATCACGATCGCCAGAGAGGCGGCCGTGAGCCCGCGCCGGGTCCGGCGGCGGCGGAGCGCGGCGAGAGCCCGGTCGGGGTCGGCGTAGTCGCGGGCGTCTTGCTCCAGCTCCCGATAGACCCGGTTCAGTGGTGTGGTCATGAGCGCACCTCCGAGATGTCGGATTCCGCGAGTAGCCGCGGCGCGACCTTTCGCAGTCGTTTCAGGGCGTCGTGGGCGTGCCGTTTGACGGTGCCGATCGAGCAGTCCAGTTGTGCGGCGGTCTCGGCTTCGGTCAGGTCCTCGTAGAAGCGCAGGTAGAGCACGACCCGCTGCCTGGGCGCCAGGACCGCCAACGCCCGCTTCAGCAGCACCTTCCGCTCGGCCTGGGAGGCTTCGTCCGCTCCGGCGGCGGTCTCGGGGACCTCGCCGACGGTGAGGAACGTCAACCGTCTCGGCCGTCGCCAGGTGCGCATCTGGTTGAGCATGATCTTGCGGACGTACCCCTCGGGGTTGCCGTCCCTCATCGCCCGTCGCCACCGCGCGGCCGTCTTGACCAGCGTCTCCTGCAGCAGGTCCTCGGCGAGGGCGTGGTCCCCGGTGAGCAGGAACGCCGTCCGTGACAGCGCGGGCCCCCGCGCGAGCACGAACTCCCGGAACCCTTCGTGGTCCGCCACCGGCCGCTCCTTCGACGTCGTCACCCCTACAACCCATGAAGTCCTTCAAGAGGTTGAGTCGCCGACGCCGCGGATTTCGTTGTGGCCGGACGGCCATGTCGTCCCCGTTACGTGATCGTTGCGGTGTGCGTTCCTTCCGGGGTGCGCAGAGGGCAAGGATCACTGGTGGGTACGGCCTTGGGCGCGGAGCTTGGCGTGGTGATGGGGCGGGCCGTGTCTGGTCAGTGATCGTTGTGGTGTGTGTTCCTTCCGGGATGCGTAGAGTGCAACGATCATCAGGGGCCGACAGGGGGTACGGCCTTGGCGTGGGTGATGGGTTGGGGCGGGGTGGGCTGTGCCCGTTCCGGTTACGTGATCGTTGTGGTGTGTGTTCCTCCCGGGGTGCGCAGAGCGCAATGATCAGCAGGGGTCGACCGGTGGGTACGGCCTTGGGCGGCTTGAGCGCCGGGCCTGACGGGAGTGGCCGGCCCAGGCGCGTTCTGTGGGGAACACCGCAGGTTCTCGGGGCGGTTGTTTCTCGGTGGTGCCAGGGGTGGTGGGTGAGGCCGGGTCGAGGGTGTTTGTCCGACCGTGCTCGACGCCCGGATTTCGGGGTTGCGGCACGTACGGCGGTTCGGGGCGGACCTCGCGGTCGCAGGAGTCAGGCGACCTTGGACGCGGCGACGGTCCAGGTGTTGCAGGCCGTGGGGGAGGCCGCGCCGAAGCCATGGGTGAGCCAGTACGCCTGGGTGGCGCCCTTGCCGTGGTCGTTGACCGGCCAGCCCTTGTGGCCGTTCTGCCGGGTCCAGTCGACGGTGCTCTCCCACTCCAGCCGGTTGACGGGGAGGGCGGCCTCGGCCGCGCCGAGGAAGGCGCCCGCGAGGCAGTCGGCCTGGAGTTCGAACCGGCGGGACAGGGCGAGCTTGGCGGACTTGCCCACGCCGTTCTGGCGGCTCCAGTAGTAGCCCAGGATCCCGCCGAGCTCCTGGACGTGGTGGGCGTACTCGTGCGCCATGAACTGGGCCTGGCCGAGCTCGAAGGCCTCACGCACGGAGCGGGCGTCGACCCAGATGTAGATGGTGCGGCCCGCGGAGCAGTAGATCCCGGTCGCGCCTTTCGGCCACTTCCCGCACGGGGTGGCGGCGGGGCGGGTGAGGAAGCGCAGCCCGGGTTTGGCGAAGGGGAGGCCGGCGGACTTGAACTGCCGGGCCCAGGCGCGGTCCAGGCAGCGGGTGAGCGAGGTCATGAACCGCCGGTACGAGGCCGCGCTCCCTGATTTGATCTTCCCTGGCGCGCAGGCGGTGACGGCGAGGCGGCCGGTCCGGTACAGCGGGCTGGCGACGGCGGCGGCCCGGCCCGTCGGCGGCGGGGCCGCGGTGGCGGTGTTCTTCGTCTCCTCACGGGTCCGGCCGGACGCCTCCGCGTTCGCGACGGGTCCCGCCGTGAGGACGAGGGCGAGGGTCGCGACCACCGGTACAGACCGGCGAAAATGGTGAAATGCGCGCATAATGCGGCTCAGATTATGGGTGTGACAAACAACACGTAAAGGTGGGTTCAATACAGATTCAGCAGCGTTAGCCGGAGGTTTCGCGCATACCTCGAACTAGACTCACCCTGAAGCCGAGGTGGAACAGAGGGGATCGGTGTGAGCGAGCGGACGGGTGAACCCGGCGACCTGCTGGCGTCGGTGAAGGGACCGGAAGACCTCAGGCGCCTGCGCGTCGAGCAGCTACCCCGGTTGGCCGTCGAGATCCGCGACCTGCTGGTCCGTTCGGTCTCCCGCCGCGGCGGGCACCTCGGGCCGAGCCTGGGGGTCGTCGAACTGTCCATCGCGTTGCACCGGGTGTTCCACTCCCCGCGCGACCCGATCCTGTGGGACACCGGCCACCAGGCGTACGTGCACAAGATGCTCACCGGCCGCGCCGACCGCTTCGACACCCTCCGCCTGGAGGGCGGCCTGTCCGGGTATCCGAGCCAGGCCGAGTCCGAGCACGACGTCATAGAGAACTCGCACGCCTCCACCGCGCTCTCCTACGCCGACGGCATGGCCAAGGCGTTCAAACTGCGCGGCGAGCGGGACCGCAGCGTGGTAGCGGTCATCGGCGACGGGGCGCTGACCGGCGGGATGGCCTGGGAGGCGCTCAACAACATCGCCGGGGTGAAGGACCTTCCCCTGGTCATCGTGGTGAACGACAACGGCCGGTCCTACTCGCCGACGATCGGCGGCCTCGCCAGCCACCTCGCCTCGCTGCGGGTCACCCAGAACTACGAGCAGGTCCTGGACTTCCTCAAGAAGAACGTGACCCGGACGCCCATGGTCGGCCAGCCGCTCTACGGCACGCTGCACGGCATGAAGAAGGGGCTGAAGGACATCCTCGCCCCCCAGGCCATGTTCGAGGACCTCGGCCTGAAGTACGTCGGCCCGATCGACGGCCACGACGAGCAGGCGGTGGAGTCGGCGCTGCGCAAGGCCCGCAACTTCCGCGGGCCGGTCATCGTGCACGTCCTCACCCGTAAGGGCTTCGGCTACGCCGCCGCCGAAAACCACGAGGAGGACTGCTTCCACAGCCCGCAGCCCTTCGACCCGATCACCGGGGAGGAGGTGCCCAAGCCGCACGGCTGGACCAACGTGTTCAGCGAGGAGATCGTCCGGCTGGGCGCCGTCCGGCCCGACATCGTGACGATCACCGCGGCGATGCTCCACCCGGTGGGGCTGGCCCCCTTCGCCGAGGCGTTCCCCGAGCGCTGCTACGACGTCGGGATCGCCGAGCAGCACGCGCTCACCTCCGCGGCGGGCCTGGCGCTCGGCGGGCTCCACCCGGTCGTCGCCGTCTACGCGACCTTCCTCAACCGGGCCTTCGACCAGCTGCTCATGGACGTCGCCCTGCACCGGCTTCCCGTCACGGTCGTCCTGGACCGGGCCGGGGCCACCGGCGACGACGGGGCGAGCCACAACGGGATGTGGGACCTGTCGATCCTCCAGGTGATCCCCGGGCTGCGGGTGGCCGCGCCGCGGGACGCCGTACGGCTGCGGGCGCTGCTGCGGGAGGCGGTCGAGGTGACCGACGGCCCCACGGTGGTGCGTTTCGCCAAGGGCGCGACACCCCCGGAGGCGGAGGCGGTCCGGCGGCTCGGCTCCATGGACGTGCTGCGCGAGAGCGAGCCGGACGTGCTGCTCGTCGCGGTGGGGCCGATGGCCCAGGCGGCGATGGAGGCGGCGGCGCTGCTGGAGGCCCAGGGCATCGGCACGACCGTCGTCGACCCGCGCTGGGTGCAGCCGCTGGACGAGGCGCTCACGGACCTGGCCGGGACGCACAAACTGGTGGCCGTGGTGGAGGACAACGGCCGGGTGGGCGCCGTGGGGGACGCGGTGGCCCGGCTGCTGCGCGACGCCGACGTCGACGTGCCCGTCCGCACCTTCGGCCTGCCGCAGCGGTTCCTCGACCACGCCAAGCGGCCCAAAATCCTCGCGGACGCCGGGCTCACCGGCCAGGATCTGGCCCGGAGCATCACCGAGGCGGTGGCCAAGCGCTCCCAGGAACTCCAGGACGAGGACTACTCGCCCCGCTCCTGACCGTTACGAACGGCTGCTCTCCGGGAACGTCGCAGGTCGACAAGCGGATCGGGGGCGGCTGTGGGGATCTGGCGCACCAAGGCGGTGGAGCGCTCGCTCCTGGACGCCCAGAAGTCCGAGCACCGGCTTCACCGCAGCCTGTCCGCGCTCGACCTGGCGGTCTTCGGGATCGGCGTCATCGTCGGCACCGGCATCTTCGTGCTCACCGGCCGGGTCGCCAGGGAGAACGCCGGACCGGCGGTCGCGATCTCGTTCGTGATCGCCGCGGTCGTCTGCGGGCTGGCCGCGATCTGCTACGCGGAACTCGCCTCGACCGTTCCGGTCGCCGGCTCCGCCTACACCTTCAGCTACGCCACCGCGGGGGAGTTCCCGGCCTGGATCATCGGCTGGGACCTCATGCTGGAGCTCGCGCTCGGCGCGGCGGTGGTCGCGGTGGGCTGGTCGGGGTACTTCGCCAGCCTGCTGGCCACCCTCGGGGTGGAGCTGCCGGCGTCGATGGTCGGGGAGAAGGCGATCCTCAACATCCCCGCGATGGTGATCGTGGCGGTGCTCACGGCGGTGCTCACCGTCGGGGTGAAGCTGTCGGCGCGGATCAACCTGGTCATCGTGCTCGTCAAGCTCTCGGTCATCCTCCTGGTGATCGTCGCCGGGCTCTTCTTCGTGGACACGGCCAACTACACGCCGTTCGTCCCGCCCGCGCAGCCCACCCCGGCGGTCTCCGGGCTCGCGGCGCCGCTCATCCAGGTGCTCTTCGGGATCACGCCGGTCGCCTTCGGCTGGCTGGGCGTGGTCTCCGCCGCGGCGATCGTCTTCTTCGCCTACATCGGGTTCGACGTGGTGGCCACGGCGGCGGAGGAGACCAGGAATCCGCAGCGGGACCTCCCGATCGGCATCATCGTCTCCCTCGCCGCCTGCACCGCCCTGTACGTCGCGGTCTCCCTCGTGGTCGTGGGCATGCGGCCGTACCGGGAGCTGAACCCCGACGCCCCCCTGGCGGACGCGTTCCGCGCGGTCGGGCAGCCCGTCTTCGCCACGGTGATCAGCATCGGCGCGCTCGCCGGGCTCACCACCGTGGTCATGATCCTGATGATGGGGCAGAGCCGGGTGCTCTTCGCGATGAGCCGGGACGGGCTGCTCCCCGAGCGGCTCGCCCGGGTGCACCCGGAGTACCGCACGCCGTACCGGACGACCCTCCTGATCGGCACGGTGACCGCGGTGCTGGCGGGCCTGATCCCGCTGTCGGAGCTGGCCGAGCTGGTGAACATCGGCACGCTGTTCGCCTTCATGGGGGTCGCCGCCGGGGTGATCGTCCTGCGCCGGACCCGCCCCGACCTGCATCGGGCGTTCCGCACGCCGTACGTCCCCCTGCTGCCGATCCTGTCCTGCCTGGCCAGCCTCTACCTGATGCTCAACCTGCCGGTCGAGACCTGGATCCGGTTCTCGGTGTGGATGGTGATCGGCCTGTTCGTCTACCGCTGGTACGGCTACCGCCACAGCCGCCTCGCCGCCGACGAGGCCCGCGGCTGAGGCGCGTTCCCGCGAGAGTCCGGAGGGGTACGGCCTGCGGGCGGCGCTCGGCCAGGCGGGGGACGGAGGGCCCGGGCCGCGGTCGCCGTACCGGATCCACGATGTTTCGCCGGTTCCGGGACGGGGCGGCGAGGGCGGGCGGTACGGCCTGCGGGCGGCGTCCGGCCGGGGCCGTGCGCGCCGTACGGGATCGGCGTCGGACCGGAGGATCGGGTCGTCTTTCTGGGACATATCCGGGAATGGTCAAATACTCGCAGGTGGGCGATGGGTCCGGCGCCGGATGGGTAGACCTCGCCCGTGAACGACGACGAGGACCTCTCGGCACCGGTGACGATGGAGATGCGGCTCTCGGTCAACGGCATCGGGTACCCGATCACCGTGGACACCCGGGAGACGCTCCTGGACACGCTGCGCGAACGGCTCGATCTGACCGGGGCCAAGAAGGGGTGCGACCACGGGCAGTGCGGCGCGTGCACCGTCCTGGTGGACGGGCGCCGGGTGACCTCCTGCCTGACCCTTACGGTCGCCCTCGACGACCGGGAGATCACCACGGTCGAAGGACTCGCCGACGGGAGCGTCCCGCATCCGCTCCAGACGGCGTTCGTCCGCCACGACGCCCTGCAGTGCGGCTACTGCACCCCGGGGCAGCTCTGCTCGGCCGTCGGCATGCTCGCCGAGGCGCGGGCGGGCTGGCCGAGCATCGTCACCGCCGACGGCGGGTCCGTGGACGCCCGGCTCGACGAGGCGGAGATCCGCGAACGGATGAGCGGCAACCTGTGCCGCTGCGGCGCCTACGTCAACATCGTCGCCGCCATCGCCGAGGTGGCCCGATGAGACCCTTCGTCTATCGGCGCCCCGGCGACGCGCGCACGGCCCTGGCCGAGCTCGCCGCCGAGCCCGGCGCGATGTACCTGGGCGGCGGCACCAACCTGGTGGACCTGATGCGGCTGGGCGTCCTGGCACCCCGGACGCTGGTCGACGTCACCCGGGCCTGCTCGGACGCGATCGAGGTACGCCCGGACGGCGGGCTGTGGATCGGCGCGGGTGTCCGCAACGCCGACCTCGCCGCCCACCCGGCGGTCCGGCGCCGCTACCCGATGCTCGCCCAGGCACTGCTGTCCGGGGCCTCCGGCCAGATCCGCAACATGGCCACGGTCGCCGGCAACCTGCTCCAGCGCACCCGCTGCGCCTACTTCCAGGACCCCTCCAAGCCGTGCAACAAGGCCAGGCCCGGCACCGGCTGCCCGGCCCGCGCGGGGGACCACCGGAATCTGGCGATCCTCGGCTACTCCGACTTCTGCGTCGCCACCCACCCCTCCGACATGGCGGTCGCGCTCACCGCCCTCGGCGCGGTCGTCCACGTCGAGGGCGCCGCGGGGCCGTACACCGTGCGGATGCCCGGGCTGCACCGGCTGCCCGGGGACGAACCCGAGCGCGACACCGTTCTGGAGCCCGGCGACCTGATCATCGCGGTCGAGATCCCCGCCCTGCCGTACGCCGCCTGCTCCCGCTACCGCAAGGTCCGCGACCGGGCGTCGTTCGCCTTCACCGTGGTCTCGGTGGCCGCCGCGGTGGACAAGTCCGGCGGGACGATCCGCGACTGCCGGATCGCGCTCGGCGGGGTCGCGCCCGTCCCGTGGCGGGCCGAACGGGCCGAGGCGGAGCTGCGCGGCGCCCCGATCGCCGAGGCGTCGTTCCGCCGGGCCGCCGACGCCGAACTGACCGCGGCCCGGCCGCTGACCGAGAACGGGTTCAAGGTGGCACTCGTCCGCAACGTCGTGGTCCGTGCCCTGCTCGACCTCGTGGGGGTCTCGTGACCACCGTCGCCGCCCGCGCGGTCGGCACGGAGGCGGATCGGGTCGAGGGGCTGGAGAAGGTCACCGGCCGGGCCAGGTACGCCTTCGAGCACCCCATCGAGGACATGGTCTACGCGGCGCCCGTTCCGTCGGTCGTGGCCCGGGGCGAGGTGATCGCGGTCGACGTGGCG
Organism: Rhizohabitans arisaemae; assembly: GCF_025996515.1. Lineage (GTDB taxonomy): Bacteria > Actinomycetota > Actinomycetes > Streptosporangiales > Streptosporangiaceae > Rhizohabitans > Rhizohabitans arisaemae. Next base: position 100,770 of record NZ_BLRH01000001.1, on the reverse strand, counting down.
GAGGCGCTCACGTTCCCCGGGGTGATCGACGTCCTGTGGCACGGCAACGCGCCGAAACTCGAGCGCGTCGGCAACGCCGAACTCCACGTGCTCCAGTCGCCACGGGTCGCCTACCGGGGGCAGTACATCGCCGTGGTGATCGCGAAGACGCTGGAGGAGGCGCGGGAGGCGGCGCTGCGGGTCGGGGTGGAGTACGCCGTGGAACGCCACGACGTGGGGCTGCGGGCCGACCACCCCCGGCTGTACCGTCCGGAAAGGGTCAACCCCGACCTTCCCGCCGACGTCCAGCAGGGGGATCCGGACACGGCGCTGGCGGCGGCCCCGGTCACGGTGGACGCCGTCTACCGGACGCCCGCCGAGCACAACAACCCGATGGAGCCGCACGCCACGGTCGCCCGATGGGACGCCGAAGGCCTCACCCTGTACGACTCCACCCAAGGGGCGACCAGCCTCCGGGACGCCGTCGCCCCGCTGTTCGGGATCGAGCCGTCGAGCGTACGGGTGATCGCCCCGCACGTGGGCGGCGGCTTCGGGGCCAAAGGCGAGCCTCACCCGCCGGTGGTGCTCGCCGCCCTCGCCGCCCGGCGGACCGGCCGCCCGGTGAAGCTCGCGGTGACCCGGCAGCAGATGTTCTCGGTCACCGGCTACCGGACCCCGACCATCCAGCGGGTACGGCTCGGCGCCCACCCCGACGGGCATCTGACGGCGATCGTGCACGACGCGGTCGAACAGAGTTCGACGATCCACGAGTTCGCCGAGCAGACCACGACCCCCACCCGGATCATGTACGCCGCGCCGAACCGGCGGACCACCCACCGGCTGGTCCGGCTGGACGTGCCGACGCCGTCCTGGATGCGCGCCCCCGGCGAGGCCCCGGGCATGTTCGCCCTGGAGTCCGCGATGGACGAACTCGCCGCCGCCTGCGGTCTGGACCCGATCGAGCTGCGGATCCGCAACGAGCCGGAGGTCGATCCCGAGACGGGGCTCCCGTTCAGCTCACGCAACCTCGTGGCCTGCCTGCGCGACGGCGCGCGGCGCTTCGGCTGGGCGGACCGGGACCCCGCCCCGGGGGTCCGGCGGCGGGGGCGGCTTCTGATCGGGACCGGGGTCGCGGCGTCCACCTACCCCGTGTACCGCAGCGCCTGCCAGGCCACGGCCCGGGCCGAGCCAGGGGGCATTTTCACCGTGCGGATCGCCGCCGCCGACATCGGCACCGGCGCCCGTACCGTCCTGACCCAGATCGCCGCCGACGTGCTGCGCGTCCCGCTCGGCCGGGTCCGGGTGGCGATCGGGGACAGCGCGCTGCCCCGGGCCTCGCTGGCGGGCGGGTCGTCGGGCACCGCCTCCTGGGGGACGGCCGTGACCCGGGCCTGCGAGGCGCTCCGGGACGAACTCGACCGGCGCGGCGGCACCCCCTCGACCGGCGTGACGGTGAGCGTCGACACCACCGAGGAGAACGGGGAGCCGTCGCGGTTCGCCCGGCACGCCTTCGGCGCCCAGTTCGCCGAGGTGGGGGTGGACCGCGACACCGGGGAGGCCCGGGTGCGCCGCCTGCTCGGCGTCTTCGCCGTGGGCCGGGTCCTCAACCCCAAGACGGCTCGCTCCCAGTTCATCGGGGGGATGACCATGGGCCTGTCCATGGCGCTGCTGGAGGAGAGCGTGCTGGATCGGGAGTTCGGCGACTACCTCAACCACGACCTCGCCCAGTACCACGTCGCGGCCTGCGCGGACGTCCCCGCGGTGGAGGCGTACTGGGTCGAGGAGTCCGATCCGCACCTCAACCCGATGGGATCCAAGGGCATCGGGGAGATCGGCATCGTCGGCACCGCCGCCGCGGTCGCCAACGCGGTCCACCACGCCACCGGGATCCGCGTCCGCGACCTCCCGATCCGCCTCGACAAACTCCTGACCTGATCCCGGTACGGGCTGCGCCGGCGCGCCTGGCACACCCGGTTCGGCGCGGCGGGCCGTCCGTCGGCCGTACCCCGGCTCGGGGTTTCCGGTGATCGTTGTCCTGTGCGTCCCCTGCGGGGTGCGCACTCTCCAACGATCACAGGGTGCGGCTGTGGGCGGCTCGGGTTGTGGTACTCGCTCACGGCTTTCTGGTGATCGTTGTGTTGTGTGTCTCCTGCGGGGTGCGCATTCCGCAATGATCACGGGGTGTGTGTTCGGTACGGCTGAAGGTGGGGCGGGGTGTGGCGGTGGTCCGTACCGTGTCGGCTCGCGTGATCGTTGTGTTGTGCGTCCCCCGCGGGGTGCGCACTCTCCAACGATCACAGGGTGCGGCTGTGGGCGGCTCGGGTTGTGGTACTCGCTCACGGCTTTCTGGTGATCGTTGTGTTGTGTGTCTCCTGCGGGGTGCGCATTCCGCAATGATCACGGGGTTCGGCTGTGGGCGGCTCGGGGCTTTCTGGTGATCGTTGTGGTGTGTGTTCCTCTCGCGGTGCGCACAGCACAACGATCACGGCGCGGTGTTCGGTGCGGCTGTGGGTGGGGCGGGGTGTGGCGGTGGCCCGTACCGTGTCGGCTCGCGTGATCGTTGTGTTGTGCGTCCCCTGCGGGGTGCGCACACCACAATGATCACGGGGTGTTGAACTTGGTGCGGCCGTGGGTGGCGCATGGTGGGCTTGCTCGGGGCTTTCTGGTGATCGTTGTGCTGTACGCACCCCGCGAGGAACGCACAACACAACGATCACGGGTGTCGCGTTCGGTACGGCTGAAGGTGGGTCGGGGTGCGATGTGGCCCGTACCCCCTGGCTCGTGTGATCGTTGTGGCGTGCGCACCCCGAAAGGGGGCACACGCCACGACGATCACGCGGGCTCGGTCAGGGCAGCAGGCCCACCCGGGTGAGGTACGGCGTGATGCCGCCCAGGTGGAAGGGCCACCCGGCGCCGAGGAGCATGCACAGGTCGATGTCCTCGCGTGCGGCCACGACCCCCTCCTCCAGCATGATCTGGACCTCTTCGGCGAGGGCGGCCAGCGCCCGCCGCCGTACGGCCTCGGCGTCCGACGGGGAGTCGCCGCCGGTGAACAGCGCGGCGGCTTCGGGGTCGGGCGTGAAGTCCGGGTGGAAGACACCCGGTTTCCCGGCCGAGACCAGCTTGCGCAGGTTCTCCGAGACCGGGAAGCGCGCCGGATAGGCGGCGTGCATCGTCTCGCTCACGTGCAGGGCGACGGCGGGGCCGACCAGCTGGAGCAGCGCGAACGGCGACATGGGCAGGCCCAGCGGGTCGACCGCGTGGTCGGCCGTCTCCAGCGGGGTGCCCTCGTCGACCGCCGCCGTCACCTCGCCCATGAACCGGGTGAGGAGGCGGTTGACCACGAAGCCGGGCGCGTCCTTCACCAGGACGCAGGACTTCCTCAGCGCCTTCCCGGTGGCCAGGGCGGTGGCCAGTGTCGCGTCGTCGGTCTCGTCCCCCCGGATGATCTCCAGCAGGGGCAGGATCGCGACCGGGTTGAAGAAGTGGAAGCCGACCACCCGCTCGGGACGCCGGAGGCCCTCGGCCATCGCGGTGATCGACAGCGAGGAGGTGTTGGTGGCCAGGACGCAGGTGTCGGAGACGACCTCCTCGACCTCGGCGAAGACCTTCCGTTTGACGGCGAGGTCTTCGAACACGGCCTCGATGACGAAGTCGGCGTCGGCGAACGCGTCCTTGGTGAGGGAGCCCGAGACGAGGGACTTCAGGCGATTCGCCTCGTCGGAGGTGATCCGCCGTTTGGCGAGGAGTTTGTCGACCTCCGTCCGTACATAGTCCACGCCCTTGTCGACCCTGGCCTGGTCGAGGTCGGTGAGCACGACGGGAACGCGGAGCCGGCGGACGAACAGCAGGGCGAGCTGGGAGGCCATCAACCCCGCGCCGACCAGCCCGACCTTGGTGACGGGCCGGGCGAGCGCCGAGTCCGGGGCTCCGGCCGGTCGCTTGGCCCGGCGCTGGACCAGGTCGAAGGAGTAGAGGCCGGCCTTGAGCTCGTCCCCGACGATCAGGTCGGCGAGGGCCTCGTCCTCCAGGGCGAACCCCTCGTCCCGGGTCGCGGTCCGCGCCGCGGCCAGCAGGTCCAGGGCACGGTAGGGCGCCGGGCTGGCTCCGCGCAGCTTGAGGTCGACGAGCCCGCGGGCCTGGGTGATCGGCCCACTCCAGTCCTGGTCGGCGTAGGCCGGGCGATCCACGGTGATCTCGCCGCGGAGTACGGCCGAGGCCCACCGCAGCGACTCCTCCAGGAAGTCGGCGGGATCGAAGATCGCGTCGGCGACCCCCAGGGCGAACGCCTCCGGCCCCTTGATCATCCGGTTCTGGGAGAGCGGGTTCTCGATGATCAGCTTGAGCGCGCGTTCGGGACCGATCAGGTGGGGGAGGAGCCGCGTGCCGCCCCACCCCGGGATCAGCCCGAGAAAGCACTCCGGCAGGGCCACCGCCGGCACCCCGGAGGAGATCGTGCGGTAGGTGCAGTGCAACGCGACCTCCAGGCCGCCGCCCATCGCCGCGCCGTTGACGAACGCGAAGGAGGGGATCCCGAGCTCGCCGAGCCGGCGGAACACCGCGTGGCCCAGCCGGCCCACCTCCAGCGCCTGCTCGCGCGTGGTGATGGCGGCCGCGCCCTTCAGGTCCGCCCCGACCGCGAAGATGAACGGCTTGCCGGTCAGCCCGACCGCGACGACGTCGGTCCGCCCCTCGACGGCGGTGAGCGCCTCGTCCAGGGAGGCCAGGCCCCCGGCGCCGAACGTCGAGGGCTTGGTGTGGTCGTGGCCGTTGTCCAGGGTGATCAGGACCATCGTCCCGGCGCCGCCGGGCAGGTCGACGTCCCGGGCGAGCGCGCGGGTGACGATCTCCTCGGTGTTCTTCATGCCAGGTTCTCCCAGATCACAGTTGCGCCCATGCCCATGCCCACGCACATCGTCGTCATCCCGTAGCGGATGCGGGGTTCCTCGGCGAACTGCCGGGAGAGCTGCGTCATCAGCCGTACCCCGGAGGAGGCCAGCGGATGCCCGACGGCGATCGCGCCGCCGTACCGGTTGACCCGGGGGTCGTCGTCGGCGATGCCGAAGTGCTCCAGGAACGCCAGGACCTGGACCGCGAAGGCCTCGTTGACCTCAAAGAGCCCGATGTCGCCGATGGAGAGGCCGGCCAGCCGCAGGGCCCGCTCGGTGGCGGGGATCGGCCCGGCCCCCATGACCTCGGGGTCCACCCCGGCGTAGGCGTAGGAGACGAGCCGCATCCGCGCGGTCAGCCCCAGCTCCTCGGCGGTCTCGCGGGCGGCGACGACGCAGCCGGTGGCCCCGTCGTTGATCCCGGCCGAGTTGCCGGCGGTGACCCGCCCGTGCGGCCGGAACGGGGTCTTCAGCCCGGCGAGGGCCTCCAGGGTGGTCCCCGGCCGAGGGGGTTCGTCGGCGGTGGCCAGCCCCCAGCCGCGCTCGGCCCCCCGGACGGCCGTCGGGACCAGGTCGGGCTGGATCCGGCCGTCGGCGCAGGCCTTGGCGAACTTCTCCTGGGAGGCGACCGCGTAGGCGTCGGCGCGCTCCTTGGTGATCGAGGGGTACCGGTCGTGCAGGTTCTCCGCGGTCATCCCCATGACCAGCGCGGAGGGGTCGACCAGTTTCTCGGCCAGGAACCGGGGGTTGGGGTCGACGCCTTCGCCCATCGGGTGTCGGCCCATGTGCTCGACGCCGCCGGCGATCGCCACGTCGTAGGCGCCGAACGCGATGCCGCCCGCCACGGTGGTCACGGCGGTCATGGCGCCCGCGCACATCCGGTCGATCGCGTAGCCGGGGACCGACTTGGGCAGGCCCGCCAGGACCGCGACGGACCGGCCTATGGTCAGCCCCTGGTCCCCGATCTGGGTGGTGGCGGCGATCGCCACCTCGTCGACCCGTTCGGGGGGCAGCGCGGGGTTGCGCCGGAGAAGCTCCCGCACGACCCGGACGATCAGATCGTCGGCGCGGGTCTCCGCGTAGACTCCCTTCGGCCCCGACCTGCCGAACGGCGTTCGCACGCCGTCGACGAATACCACCTCACGTGAAGGCACGGCCCGCTCCTTGGGTAGGGATGGCTTCCGCCCCTTATGCTACTCGCCGGTAACTAGCGATGTAACGAGGAGGTCCGCCCGGAACGAACCGAGTGTTCCCTGCGGCGGAGCCGCGCGCCGGGCAGGCGCGCCGCCCCGCTTCCGCGTCGGGGACTAGAGCTCGCCCTTGATCTCCAGGCGCTGTAGCGCCTTCGCCAGAGGATGGGAGGTCAGCTTGATCTGCCACTCCCGGGCGCCCAGTTCGCGCAGCCGCTCCGCGACCGAGTCGTCGGCCACCTCCTCCGGGGGTTCCCAGGTGAGGCGCCGCACCGCGTCGGGTTGCAGCAGGTTCTCCGTCGGCATGTGGTGCTCGTCGGCGAGGGCCGCCACGACCGCCCGCGCCGCCGCCAGCCGCTTGGCCGCCGCCGGATCCCGGTCCGCCCAGCGGTTCGTCGGCGGAGGTCCGTCACCCGGCCCACCCGGCTGCGGAAGCAGCGACTCGTCCATGCTCCTGGCGAGGTTCACCGCGGCGAGCCAGGTCTGCAGGTGCCGCCGGGCCACCCGCCCGGTGAACGGGGCGATCGCGGTGAGGGCCTTGGGGGTCCGCGGCATCTCCAGCGCGGCCGCGACGATCGCCGAGTCGGGCAGGACCCGGCCGGGGGCCAGGTCTATCGCCTGGGCGACCTCGTCGCGGATGGTCCAGATCTCCCGGACCGCCGCGAGGCCGCGCTGGCTCCGCACCCGGTGAATGCCGGACGTGCGCCGCCACGGGTCGGTGCGCGGACCCGGCGCCGGGGTCGACAGCACCGCCGCGAACTCCTCGTGCGCCCACTCCAGCTTCCCCTGCTCGACCAGCTGGTCGTGGAGGGCGTTCCGCAGCTCTATCAGCATCTCCACGTCGAGCACCGCGTAGCGCAGCCAGTCCTCCGGGAGCGGGCGGGTGGACCAGTCCGCGGCGGAGTGCCCCTTCTCCAGCCGGAACCCCAGGATGTTCTCCACCATCGTCCCGAGGCCCACCCGCTCGTAGCCGAGCAGCCGCCCGGCCAGCTCGGTGTCGAACAGGATGTGCGGCCTGAACCCCACCTCGGCCAGGCAGGCCAAGTCCTGGGAGGCCGCGTGCAGGATGACCTCCACCCCCGCGAGCGCCCCGTCGAGTGCGCGCAGATCGGGGCAGGTGATCGGATCGATCAGCGCGGTCCCGGCGCCCGCCCGCCGCAGCTGCACCAGGTAGGCGCGGCCGCTGTAGCGGTATCCCGAGGCACGCTCGGCGTCCACCGCGACCGGCCCGGAGCCTTTCGCGAAGGCTTCCACGGTTACCGTCAGGTCCGCCTCGTGCTCGATGACCGAAGGGATGCCCTCCCGTGGTTCGAGCAGGGGAACCACGGTGTCGTTGCTACCGTCCGTCATGGCCTCCGTCGTCGGACCGGGGTGGCAGGGTCGCCACTCCGGGTTGTACGGGAGGCATACCCGCGGCGAGGCACATGAGATCACTCCACGCCGAAACATGGCCGGAGAGGTCCTCCTCCAGCGGTGACCACGAGGCGCGGAGTTCCAGTTCGGTCGAGACGGGCTCGTCGCGCTTGCCGCCGAAGCCCTCGGAGACGGCCCTGGTCACGGTGCCGCTAGCGGCGGCGAAACGCGCGTTGTGGGACTCCAGGGCCTCGGTGAGCCAGCTCCAGACCACCGGCCCGAGCAGCGGGTCTGAGGTGATCTCCGGTTCCATGTCGGCGCGCAGGTAGGCCACGAGACGGAACGGTCCCTCCCAGCCGCGCTGGCCCTCGGGGTCGTAGAGGACGATGAGCCGGCCCATGGCCAGCTCCTCGTCGCCGCGGTAGACCGACGCGCCGAGCGCCGCGGAGTACGGGGCGAGCCGCTGCGGGGCGGGGATGTCCTCCAGCTCCACCTCGGGCCGGATCTCGGCCGTACGCAGGCTGGAGACGGCACGCTGGAAGGGCGCCGGACCGTGCGCGTCGTCACCGAGATGCGTCATGACCGAAGCGTAGATTGAAGCGGTACCGGAATATATCCCGTGCGTCGCCACGGGCGCGTCGGAAATCGTCATCTGAGCCACTCAGCGGACCGCCGGGGCAGGGCGCGGGGCGTCCGCGCCGCAGGGTTGGGCCGGTGCTTTCCCGGCGCCCGGGGCCGCCGGCGCGGGCCGCGTGGGCCCGCGGTTGAGACAGGGGGGAGACACCGACATCGACGTGCCCTTTCATCGGATGGATCTTTTTCTGGCAGAGGGATGTGCGCATCGCCCCCGACGGTGGCACGCCGGACCGGCAATTCTGTGGAACACGCTCGGCGTGTCCCAAAAGCGTAGGTCTCAATTGAGTCGCACCTCTTTCCCGGCGGAAGCGGTACGCGGGTGTGGCACGATCGGAGGGTGACCGTTGAGCTCGCCGATTCGCCGTTCCTGCGCGCCTGCCGAGGGCAGAGCGTGCCTCATACGCCCGTCTGGTACATGAGGCAGGCCGGGCGATCGCTGCCCGAGTACCGCGCGGTGCGCGCCGGGGTCCCCATGCTCAAGGCCTGCGCCGACCCCGAGCTGATCACGGAGATCACGCTCCAGCCCGTCCGGCGCTACGGGGTCGACGCCGCGATCTTCTTCAGCGACATCGTGGTGCCGCTCACCGCGATCGGGATCGACCTCGACATCCGTCCCGGCGTCGGGCCGGTGGTGGACTCGCCGATCAGGGACGAGAAGGCGGTGCGCACGATCCGCCCGGTGGAGGCGGCCGACGTCCCGTACATCGTCGAGGCGATCTCCACCCTGGTGAAGGAGCTCGGCCCCACACCCCTGATCGGGTTCGCGGGCGCGCCGTTCACCCTCGCCTCCTACCTCATCGAGGGCGGGCCGTCCAAGTCACACGACCACACCAAGGCGATGATGTACGGCGAGCCCGCGCTGTGGGGCGCGCTCATGGAGCGCCTCACCGACCTCACCGTCGAGTGGCTGCGCATCCAGGTGGCCGCGGGCGCCTCGGCGATCCAGCTCTTCGACTCCTGGGTCGGCGCGGTCGCACCCGAGGACTACCGCACCCACGTGCTGCCGTACACCTCGCGGGTCTTCTCCTCCCTCGCCGGCCTCGCGGTGCCGCGCATCCACTTCGGCGTGGGCACGGGAGAGCTGCTCGGGCTGATGGGGGAGGCGGGCGCGGACGTCGTCGGAGTGGACTGGCGGGTCCCCCTCGACGAGGCCGCGCGCCGCGTCGCACCGGACAAGGCGCTCCAGGGCAACCTGGACCCGGCGATCCTGCTGGCCCCCTGGGAGGTCGTGGAGCGGCGGGCCCGGGGCGTGCTGGACCGGGGTCGCGCGGCCCACGGCCACGTCTTCAACCTCGGTCACGGCGTTCTCCCCGCCACGGACCCCGACCAGCTCCTGCGGCTCACCGAGTTCGTGCACGCCTACTCGGCCCGCTGACCCCGGGTCATCCCGCCTGGGTGGCCTCCAGTCCGCCGCCCGGCCGCGGCCGCCTGCGCCGGGGGATGATCGGGCGGCGCATCGCCAGGCGGATCACCACCCAGGGCACGATGATCAGCGCGAGCCAGGGGAGCAGCACGCCGAGGACGGTGAACAGCACCTTCCCCGTGGTCACCAGGGCGTTCCAGCCGTCGCCCAGACCCGCCAGGAAGCCGTCCGGCTCGTCCTCCACGACCGGCGCGCGGGCGGTCGGGCCGACGATGTTCACCGTGATGGTCGTCAGGCTGACCTGCGCGCTGAGCGCCTTCTGCCGGGCTTGCAGCGACTCCAGCTCGATCTGCTGCGCGTCGATGTTCTGCTGGATGTTGAGCAGGTCACCGATCTTCTCGGCCTTGCCGAGCAGGAGTTTGAACCGGTCGATGGCGGCGGTGGTCGACTTGATCCGGCTCTCGACGTCGGCGACCTGCACGGTCACGTCCTCCGCGTCCTGCTGCCGGGCCTCCAGCTTGCCGAGGTCCTTGCTGAGTGCGGCGAGCACCTCCTCGTATTTGGGCGGGGGGACCTTGAAGATGATCGTCGAGGTGGCCTCGCTCTCCTGGTGGGCGGAGCTGCGTTCCCCGAAGACGTGTCCCCCCGCCGCCTTCACGATCGTCTTGGCCTTCTCCGCCGCGCCGGAGACCTCGGCGACGCGCACGGTCATCTCGGCGGTGTAGATGACGGACTGTGCGCTCTTGGCGAGCTTGATCTCCTGGCCCCCGTCGGCCTCGGGCTTGGACTGGAGCGCCGGATTCCGGGCGCCTGCGTCCGCCCGATCGGCGGCGCCTGCGCCCTCCGCCTCGGGGGCCGCCTTGGCGGGGGCCTGGGGCTCCGCGTAGTTTCCACTCGACAAGGTGTTATCCGGCGATCCGCCCCCGCAGCCGGACAGCAGCATGACAAGGCCCAGGGCGGCGAGGGCCGACATGCGAATGCGTTTCATATGAAGGAGACGGCACCGGGCACACCGGGGTTGCGTTCGCCCTGGTCTCAAAGGCGTCACGGCGGAAAGGGCGGTACCGCGACCGTGAATCGCGGACCGGGAACCCCGGCGGGTACCGTCGGTGTCATGGAAGACATCGGGGGGAGCAGGCGGCACGTCGTCGTGGTCGGCGGCGGGATCGCCGGGCTCGCCGCGGCCTGGTTCCTGCGCCGCGACGGCGGCGACCGGGTGCGGGTCACGGTTCTGGAGGGGGCGCCCCGGATCGGCGGCAAGCTCTCGGTCTCCGAGGTCGCCGGGATCGCCGTCGACGAGGGGGCCGAGGCGATGCTGGTACGGCGCCCCGAGGGCGAGGCCCTGGCGCGGGAGGCCGGCCTCGGGCCGGAGCTGGTGTACCCCGCGACCCTCCTCGCCCGGGTGTGGAGCAGAGGGGCGCTCCGGGAGTTTCCGCACGGGCACGTCCTGGGGGTTCCGGGGGATCTGGCGACGCTGGCCGCGTCCGGTGTGCTCTCCCCGACCGGGCTGATCCGCGCCTCCATGGACCAGGTGCTCGCCCCCACCCTGTTCACCGGGGACGTCTCCGTGGCCGGCTACCTCGGGGCCAGGCTCGGTCGCGAAGTCGTGGACCGTCTGGTCGAGCCGATGCTCGGCGGGGTCTACGCCGGGCGGACCGAGCGGCTGTCCCTGGCGGCGACGCTGCCGCAGATCGCCGCGGCGGCGCGGGACCGGCGGTCCGTGCTCGCCGCCGTCCGGGAGATCCGGGACGGCGCGCCCCGCGACCCGGGGCCGGTGTTCACCACGGTCGTCGGCGGCCTCGGCACCCTGCCCGGGGCGGTGGCCGCGGCCTCGGGGGCGACGGTACGGACGGGGGCCGTGGTCCGGGAGCTGCGCCGCACGCCGTCGGGGTGGCGGCTGACCGTCGGACCGGCGCGGGCGCCGGAGACGGTGGAGGCGGACGCGGTGATCGTCGCGGTGCCCGCCGCCCCCGCGGGCCGGCTGCTCGCCGCCGAGGTCCCGGCCGCGGCGGCCGAGCTGGCCGGGATCGAGTACGCGAGCATGGCGGTCGTCACGCTCGCCTACCCTCGCGAGGCGTTCCCCGAGCCGCTGCTGGGCAGCGGCTACCTGGTCCCCGCCGTCGAGGACCGCGCGGTCAAAGGCGTGTCCTTCAGCAGCGTGAAGTGGCCGCATCTGGCCCGGTCCGCCACGGCGCCGGTCGTGGTCCGCTGCTCGCTCGGCAGGTTCGGCGACGAGCGGCTCCTGCACCGCGACGACGCCGAGCTGGTCGCCCTGGCCGTGGCCGAGCTGGCGGAGACGTCGGGGGCGCGGGGGCTGCCCCGCGACACCCGGGTGACCCGATGGGGCGGGGGGCTTCCCCAATACGAGGTGGGGCATCTGGAGCGGATCGCCAGGATTCGCGCCGCGGAGGCGACGCAGCCGGGGCTGGCGCTCTGCGGCGCGGCCTACGACGGCATCGGGATCCCGGCGATCACGGCCACGGCGCGGGCGGCGGCCGCCCGGGTGCTCGACCATCTGGACCCCAGGCGAGAATGGCGTACCGAGCGGGTGCTGCGGGTCGCCGGGTGACCACACCGGGCGGACGAGTCGGTTTCGGCGGATTAAGGAGAGTACGACGGTGAGTCAGACGGAGGGCGGCCGGAAGCCGAAGGCCCGCGACCTCAACCAGGTGATCCGCTACACGATGTGGTCGGTCTTCCGGGTCCGGGACCGGATCCCCGAGGATCGCGAGCGGGTGGCCCGCGAGGTGGCGGACCTGCTGGAGCAGGCCGGGGCCAAGGACGTCGTGACCCGCGGCTGCTACGACGTCTCGGGTTTCCGCGCCGACGCGGACCTGATGTTCTGGTGGCACGCGCCCGCGGCCGAGGACCTCCAGGAGGTGTACGGCCGATTCCGGCGGACCGGGCTGGGGCGCGCCTGCGAGCCGGTGTGGTCGGCGATGGCCCTGCACCGCCCGGCGGAGTTCAACAAGAGCCACATCCCCGCGTTCCTGGCCGGGGAGGAGGCTCGTCCGTTCGTCTGCGTCTATCCCTTCGTCCGGTCCTACGAGTGGTATCTCCTGGAGGACGCCGAGCGCCGGGCGATGCTCGCCGAGCACGGGCTGATGGCGCGGGACTATCCCGACGTCCGGGCCAACACGGTCGCCTGCTTCGCGCTCAACGACTTCGAGTGGATGCTCGCCTTCGAGGCCGACGAGCTGTACCGGATCGTCGACCTCATGCGGCACCTGCGGGGGGCCAAGGCCAGGGAGCACACCCGGATCGAGATCCCGTTCTTCACCGGGACGCGCAAGCCGGTGGCGGAGCTGGTGGCCGCGCTTCCGTGACGTAGGCGATTTTTGATATCGCCGTTGCCGTCCCGTTACCTTTGGCATACTCCGTCCGAGAGATGCCGGAGTGGGAGAGGTGGCGCGCGAGGTGCGAGGGCTTGGACGTCATGGACGGGGAAGACAGGGTTCTCGCCGGGCTCCGCAACGTGCGCTCCGGTGCCCGAGCCTGCGCGGGGCCGTCGGCTGGGGCGTCGCCGCGGTCGTGATCGCCGGGCTGGTCCTGGTCGGCCTCGGCGGACCGGAGCCCGGCCCGGTGCCCGAGAACGAGCTCACGACCGGTCTGCAGGGCGGCGTCAAGCCTACGGGCGGGGTGGCCACAAGCCCCGCACCGGAACCGGCGGAGCCGTCGGCCGGCTCCCCGTCCGGCCCGCCGGCGAAGCGGCGGGTCTCCTCGTCGGGGCAGGGCGGGAAGCGGGTCGGCTCCGAGGTCGTCCGGGGAGTGGACTCCGACGTCGCCGCCATCGCCTACTTCCGGGCCCGGTGGGCTGATCGGCCCGCCAACCGCATCAAGGACATCCGTTCTGTCGGCGGATATTTACGGATTTACACGGATCTGCCGGAGTCGGCGGGCAACTCCTCGGATGCGATCACGCTCTGCGAGCGGGGTCGGCGGTACCTCGTCGAGGAGGTCGGCGTCGACCGGCCGGTCCTGTTCGTCCAGGCGCGATCCGGGGAGAACGGCAACCCCGTGGTCGCCAACCTCATCGGGGGGAGCGATCGGAGTTGCCGGGTCACCCACCCCGCTCCCCGCGCCTGAGGGGTCTCACTCGGGCAGGAGGGTCAGGCAGACCGAGTTGATGCAGTAGCGGTCGTCGGTCGGGGTCGGGTAGCCCTCCCCGTGGAACACGTGGCCGAGATGGGAGTCGCACCGGGCGCAGCGGACCTCGGTCCTGATCGTCCCGAGCGAACGGTCCTCCAGCAGGACGACGGCGTCGGATTCGGACGGCTGGTAGAACGAGGGCCAGCCGCAGTGGGAGTCGAACTTGGTCGCCGAGCGGAAGAGCTCGGCCCCGCACGCCCGGCAGGAGTACACCCCGGCCGTCTTGGTCTGGACGTACTCCCCGGTCCACGCGCGCTCGGTGCCCGCCTCGCGCAGCACGTGATACTCCTCGGGAGTGAGCTGCTCCCGCCACTGCGCCTCGCTCTTCACAACCTTGTCCATGAGCACACGGTACCGCGCGCGGCGCAGCCGTACCGGGCACTATTTTTGGATCGTTCCAAGGATGTCGTCGAGGTCGTACCCCGCCGGAGTCTCCAGCTGTTCGTAGGTGCACGAGGCGGGGCTCCGGTCCGGGCGCCACCGCAGGAAGCGCGCGGTGTGCCGGAACCGGGTGCCCTCCATGTGGTCGTAGGCCACCTCGACCACGAGCTCGGGCCGGAGCGGGATGAAGGAGAGGTCCTTGCCGGCGCTCCACCGGGAGACCGCCCCCGGCATCCGCCCGCTCGACTCGGTCCGCTCCCCGGCCCAGGAGCCCCACGGGTGCCCGGCGAGGTCGCCGGCCCGGTACGGGGCGAGCTCGTCCACCAGCTCGGCCCGGCGTCGCATGGTGAACGCCGCGGCCACGCCGACGTGGTGCAGCGTGTGCGCGTCGTCGTAGAGGCCGAGCAGGAGCGAGCCCACCACCGGGCCGGACTTGTGCTCCCGGTATCCGGCGACCACCACGTCCGCGGTGCGCTCGTGCTTCACCTTGACCATGGCCCGCTTGTCCGGGAGGTACGGCAGGTCACCCGGCTTGACGACCACCCCGTCCAGTCCGGCGCCCTCGAAGTCCTCGTACCAGGCGCGGGCCTGCTCGTAGGAGCGGGTCAGCGGGGTGGCGTGCACCGATCTCCCGGCGCCGCGCAGCGCCTCGACGAGCCGGCGGCGCCGCTCGGCGAACGGGGCGCCCATCAGGTTCTCGTGGCCGACGGCGAGCAGGTCGAAGGCGACGAACATCGCCGGGGTGTGCCCGGCCAGCATCGCCACCCGGGAGGCGGCGGGGTGGATCCGCTGCTGAAGGGCGTCGAAGTCCAGGACCGGGCCGTTGCGCACCACGATCTCGCCGTCGACGACGCAGCGCTCCGGCAGCTCCGCCCGGACCGCCTCGACGAGCTCGGGGAAGTATCGGGTGAAGGGCCGCTCGTTGCGGCTCCCCAGGTAGACCTCGTCACCGTCCCGGAAGACGATGCATCGGAAACCATCCCATTTCGGCTCATAACAGAGGTCGCCGCTCTGCTCCGGCAAGACCTTGACCGCCTTGGCGAGCATGGGCGCCACCGGTGGGGTCACCGGCAGCCGCATCGGGTTCATCGGCGATATCGGCACAGCAGGAATCCCTCCTCCTCCAGGACGTGGACGAGCCGCATCCGCGAGCGCGCGGCGGGACCGTTGAGGATGCGCGACGCCTCACCCCCCACCAGCATCGGGCTGATCGTCAGGCAGAGCTCGTCGATCAGGTCCGCGGCGCCGAACTGGGCGAGGAGCCGGGGACCCCCCTCACACAGCACATGGGGCAGCCCCCGATCCCGCAGGGCCTGTACCGCGGCCGCGGGCTCGACCCGGTCGTCGCCGGCCACGACCACGTCGGCCAGCTCGGCCGCCCGGGCCCGGCGATCGGCCGGAGCCGACTCCGTGGTGATCACGATGGTCCGCGCGTACGGCTCCGCCTCGGTGAACAGACGGCCGTCCAGATCGAGGTCGAGCTTGCGGGTGACCACGGCGATCGGGGGCGCCGCCGTCCGGCCCGCGCGGAGCCCCGCCCAGGAGTCCCGCGGCCTGACCGGCCCGTAGCCCTCGGACCGCACGGTCGTCGCGCCCGCCAGGATCACGTCGGCGAGACCGCGCAGGACCGCGAACGCGCGGCGGTCACCCCGGCCCGACAGGCCGCCGGAGAGACCCTTCACCCAGGCGGCGCCGTCGGCGCTCGCCACCATGTTCGCCCGCACGCAGGGTCCGTCCGCGTAGGCGTAGGCCTGCGCGAGGTCGATGTCGACGGCCGGTTCAGGAAAGATACGACGCACGTTCCCACCTTGACATACGGCTCCGACCGGCTCGTTCGGGAGGTCACCGCGGGGTAACACCTTCCCCGAACGGCCCGTGGCGCGGGGGTCGGCTGGGTACCGTTCGCACGCGGAGCCGCGACACAAGGGTGTGGGAGGGATGCCGTGAAGCTGGCCACCACGGTGACCTGGTTGCTCGCCACCGGGATGGGGTTCTATCTGCTGATCGTCTGGCTGGCCGACGGCGGTCTGCGGCGGCAGGCGACCAAGGTCACCCGGTTCCCGGCGCTCCTGACCCTCGTCCACCCCTTGCTCGCCCTCGGCGGCCTTGGGTTCTGGACGGCCTACCTGCTGACCTCCCGCCGGGTCTACGTCTGGACGTCGCTGGCGATCCTGGTCGTCACCGCGCTGCTCGGCTTCACCATGCTCACCCGCTGGCTGCTCGGCCGGGGCCGGCACGCCAGGGGAGCCGGGCGGCGGTTCCCGGTGCTCGCGGTCTTCCTGCACGGGCTGGTCGGCGTCGCCACGTTCGTCCTGGTCCTGCTCACCGCGGCGACCGGGGCCGGCGGGGCCTGACGGCGGGGGCGGTCAGCCCGGGGCGTGTCGGAGGATCTGCATGGAGCGGGCCCCCACCGTCACCGAGCCGTGCGGTCCGATGCGCTCGCGGCGGTCCACGGTCCCCTCGCACACGGTGTCGACGACCGTCTCCCAGGACCGGCCGAACTCCGGGCCGGGCAGGGTGAACGCCAGGTCCTCGTGGTGCGCGTTGATCAGGAGGACGAACGACGCATCGGTGATCTTCTCGCCCCGGGGGCCGGGTTCGGTGATGGCGTCGCCGTTGACGAACACGCCCAGCGACCTGCCGAACCCGCTGTGCCAGTCCCGGGAGGTCATCTCCACACCCGCCGGGGTGAGCCAGACGATGTCGCGGATCCCGCCGCCGGCGCGGCGTCCGTGGAAGAACCGTCGCCTGCGGAAGACCGGGTGCGCGCGGCGGAGACGGGTCAGCTCCCGGACGAACTCAAGCAGCTCCTTTTCCTCGCCGAGGCGGGACCAGTCGACCCAGGAGATCTCGTTGTCCTGGCAGTAGCCGTTGTTGTTGCCCCCTTGGGTACGCCCGATCTCGTCCCCGGCCAGCAGCATCGGCACGCCCTGGGAGACGAAGAGCGTCGTCAGGAGGTTGCGGCGCTGGCGGCGCCGGAGCGCCTGGATCCCCGGGTCCTCGACGGGGCCCTCGGCGCCGCAGTTCCAGGAGCGGTTGTCGTCGGTGCCGTCCCGGTTGTGCTCCCCGTTGGCCTCGTTGTGCTTGCGGTCGTAGGAGACCAGGTCGGTGAGGGTGAACCCGTCGTGGCAGGTGACGAAGTTGATCGAGGCGACCGGCCGGCGGCCGGAGGTGGCGTAGAGGTCGGAGGAGCCGGTCAGCCGGGAGGCGAACTCGGGCAGCATCGCGGGGACGGAGCGCCAGAAGTCACGGGTGGCGTCGCGGTACTTGCCGTTCCACTCGGTCCACAGCGGCGGGAAGTTGCCGACCTGGTAGCCGCCCTCCCCGACGTCCCACGGCTCGGCGATCAGCTTCACCTGGGAGACCACCGGATCCTGCTGGACCAGGTCGAAGAAGGCCGAGAGCCGGTCCACGTCGTGGAGCTCGCGGGCGAGGGCCGCGGCCAGGTCGAAGCGGAAGCCGTCGACGTGCATCTCGACGACCCAGTAGCGGAGCGAGTCCATGATCAATTGCAGGGCGTGCGGGGAACGGACGTTGAGCGAGTTCCCGCAGCCGGTGTAGTCCAGGTAGTACCGCGGATCGGACTCGCGCAGCCGGTAGTAGGCGACGTTGTCGATCCCCCGGTACGCCAGGGTCGGGCCCAGGTGGCCGCCCTCGGCGGTGTGGTTGTAGACCACGTCCAGGATGACCTCGATCCCCGCGGCGTGCAGGGCCTTCACCATCGACTTGAACTCGCGCACCTGCTGGCCGCGCTGCCCGGAGGAGGAGTAGGCGTTGTGCGGCGCCAGGTAGGCGATCGTGTTGTATCCCCAGTAGTTGACGAGCCCGCGGGTCACCAGCTCGTGCTCGGAGACGAACTGGTGGACCGGCATGAGCTCGATCGCGGTCACCCCGAGGTCGCGCAGGTGGTCGACGATCGCCGGATGGGCCAGCCCCGCGTAGGTCCCCCGCAGCTCCTCCGGCACCTCGGGGTGGCGGATGGTGAGCCCGCGGACGTGGGCCTCGTAGATGACCGTCTCGTGGTACGGCGTGCGCGGCGCCCGGTCGTCGCCCCAGTCGAAGGAGGGGTCGATCACGACGTTGCGCGGCATGAGCGGGGCGCTGTCGGCGGGATTGGCGCGCTGCGGGTCTTCGAAGCGGTAGGAGAACAGGTCCTGGCCCCAGGTCACCCGGCCCTCGATCGCCTTGCCGTACGGGTCGACGAGGAGTTTGGACGGGTCGCCCCGCAGGCCCCGGGCCGGGTCGTAGGGCCCGTGCACGCGGTAGCCGTACCGTTGGCCCGGTCCGACGCCGGGGAGACGGCCGTGCCAGACGAAGCCGTCCACCTCCGGCAGGTCCACCCGGGTCTCGACGCCGTCGTCGTCGAACAGGCACAGTTCGACCCGCTCGGCGGACTCGGAGAAGATCGAGAAGTTCGTCCCCTCGCCGTCCCACGTCGCGCCGAGGGGGTAGGGCTCGCCTGGCCAGACATCACGCATGTGACCTGATTCTCCCAGACCGCTCTCGTTCAGGGCGGTCCTGCGAAAACACCGTGTCGTGTCCTCGCAGAACCGCCGATGCCGGGGTCAGGAACCGAGGAGCTCGGCGTTGAGCGTGATCGTCGTGCCGGCCAGGGCCTTGCTCACCGGGCAGTTCTTCTTGGCGTTCTCCGCCGCGGCCTGGAAGTCCGCCTCGGAGATGCCGGGGACCACGGCGCGGACCGAGATGACGATGCCGGTGATGCCCTCGCCCGGCTGGAAGGTGACGTCGGCCTTGGTCTGCACCGACTGCGGAGGGGTCCCGGCCCCGGCCAGGCCGTGGGAGAGCGCCATCGAGTAGCACGAGGAGTGCGCCGCCGCGATCAGCTCTTCGGGGCTGGTCTTCCCGTTCGCCTGCTCGGCGCGGGAGGGCCAGCTCACCTCAAAGGTCCCGATCCCGGAGGAGTCCAGCGAGACCGTGCCTGAACCGTCGAGGAGCGCGCCCTTCCACTGGGTCGTCGCTGTACGTGTAGTAGCCATGGGCCCTAGCCTAGGGGTCGGCGTGGTCCGGCGGTCTTGAGGGCGCCCCCGTCCCGCGCGCCGCTCGCCGGCGACCCCATGCCGTGCGCGACCCCGCCGACCGGGAGCCGTCCGGGAGGGTACGGCCTGAGGCGGCCGCTCCCCGGCCCTGCTTGCGCCCGTACCCTGTGGCGGTCCGGGAGGTCTGCGGCGCCGAGGGTCGGTGGAGGGGTTTCCGACCGAAACCTGAACGTCGGCTGTGAATCCCGTTCTTTCGCTCGGTCGTCTCGCGCCCGGGAGGACTCCGTGCTTATATGGCATGCACATCGCCGGGCCCTGCCCCGGCGGCTGGAAGATCGCAAGCGGGACGGGTTTGACCGGCGGCTTCCCGGGAAGCTGAACGTCCGCTGTGAATCCCTGAGCCTTTACGGGTTTTTCGTCACTTCGCCGATAAAAGATGTCATGATCGATCCGTCATTACTTGACTCCCCTTGCCAGGGACAGGAGTGTGGTGCCACGTGCGAGATCGCCTGGCCACCGTTCCATCGTACGCGGAGCCTTACGCCGCACGCGTCGCCGCACTCGACTCACTGCTCGGCTCCCTCGCCACGGACGACTGGGCCAGGGTCATCCTCGAAGGATGGACGGTTCAGGACCTGATCGCCCACCTCACCGCGGTCGACGGACTGGTCGCCGCGACCCTCGGGGCGCGGGTCGTCGGGCCGCCGATCTCCGGGGACGACCGGCTCGCCAGGACCGCCGTCATGATCGTTGACTCGCACGGCAGGCCGCCGGAGCGGACGCGCGACGACTGGTGGGGCCAGGCGGGCAGCCTGTGCGAGCGCGTCGGGGCGTCCGGTCCGCAGCTCGCCGACCAGATCGTCGGGGTCGGCGGGTTCCGGCTGTCGGTGCAGGACCACCTCGCCTCACGGGCGCTGGAGACCTGGATCCACACCGAGGACATCGCGGCGGTGCTCGGCCGGGCGCTCTCCTCGCCGGACGACGTCCACCTGCGGCCGATGACCGACGCCAGGGAGTTCTGCTTCCTGGTGAGCGGCCGCAGCGGCCTCGCCGTCCACGACCTCTCGCGGCCCTGACCTGCCCCATCCCTCCTCCTTGAGGAGGATGGGTGTGCGCACACCGCGATATACCCTCGTATTGTGAACGATCCCATGAACATTCGCGCGTCCGACGCCGAACGTGAGGCCGTCGTCGAGCAGCTGCGCGTGGCTTCGGTGGACGGACGGCTCACATTCGGAGAGTTGACCGACCGGACGGAGGCCGCCTACACGGCGGTCACGCTGGGCGAGCTCAGAGCGATCACGGCCGACCTCCCCGGCTCCTCGGTCGCGCCGCACGCTCCCGCGTATCCGGCGCGCGAGGGGGCGCCGCGCCGCGGCCGGCGCTGGTTCGTGGCGGTCATGGGGGACACCAAGCGGCGCGGCCGCTGGAAGGTCGATCAGGAGCTCGGGGCCGTGGCGGTCATGGGCGACGTCCTGCTGGATCTGCGCGAGACCGAGTTGATCTCCGGCGAGGTCGACATCGCGGCCACGGCGATCATGGGAGATGTGACGATCATCGTGCCGGACGGGGTCGACGTCGACGTCTCCGGGATCTCCATCATGGGGGACAAGCGCGTCAAGGTGGCCGAGGCGCCGCCCGGAAGGACCGTGCCGCGGGTCCGGGTCAACGCCTTCGTGCTCATGGGCGACGTCAAAGTCCTCGGCGAACAGGCCGCGGAGAAACGGTCCGGCACGATGTTCCGCGCCTGGCGGGAGCACTGGAAGGCCCGGATCGAGGCGTCCATGCACGGATACCCCCCGCCGCTTCCCCCGCCGCACGTGCAGGAGCCGCTTCACCCGCCGTACGGGCATCACCCGCCCCACGGGCACCAGCCTCCCCCGCCGCCACCCGTCCACTGGAGCTAGTCCGGTGTGACCGGTGACCGCGAGGTCACCGGTCTTCCACTGAAGGAGCGCCTTCCCCGGCCGGCGGGCGGGATCAGCTCGCCAGCGCGGACTCCGGGGCGCGAACCGCCAGATAGCGCTCCAGCACGACGCGTGCGATCTCGGGTGCGGCGCCCAGCACCTCGCCCACCGCCGCGGCGCCCGCCGCGACCGCGGTACGCCGTACCTTGTCGGCGAAGTATCCGGGGGCCAGCAGATACGGCGCCACGACCACCCGCGGCGCCCCGGCCGCGCGCAGGGCCGCCACCGCCTCCTCAGGCGTGGGGGAGGCGGCCGAGGCGTAGGCGGCGGTCACCGACCACCAGCCGCGGGCCCGCCAGGCCTGCGCCATCGCGGCGATCACCGCGTTGGCCGCCGGGTCGCTCGAACCCGCGGCGGCGAGGACCACCGCCGTGGACGGGTCGCCCGCGGTCACCCCCACCCGGGCGAGCCGCCGCTCCATGACGTGGGTCAGGAGCGGATGCGGGCCCAGCGTGCCGCCGTACCGGATCCGCAGGTGCGGCGGGGCCGCCTCGAGCGCGGCGGGCAGGTCGATCCGGCTGTGGTACGCCTCGGTGAGCAGCAGGGGCAGGACCACGGCCTCCCGCGCCCGGACCGACGCCATGGCCTCGGCGAGGGTGGGTGAGGCGTGGTCGAGGTAGGCGGCCCGGACCGTCAGACCGGGTCGCGCCAGCCGTACCCGGGCCATCAGCGCCTCGACCGTCGCGGCGGCCCGCGGATCGCGGCTGCCGTGGGCGACCGCGATCAGCGGGCTGAGCGGGGTGCTCACAGGTGGAGTCCGCACTCGGTCTTGCCGGTGCCGACCCAGCGGCCGCTCCGCGGGTCCTCACCCGGCGCGACCCGGCGGGTGCACGGCGCGCATCCGATCGAGGGGTAGCCGTCGTACTGCAGGGTGTTGACGATGATCCCGTTGTCGGTGATGTAGTTGCCGAGGTCCTCGGCCGTCCAGGCCACGATGGGGTTCACCTTGACCATGCCGCGTTTGGCGTCCCATTCGACCGCGCGGGTGTGCTTGCGGTTGACGGTCTCCTCCCGGCGGATACCGCTGAACCAGGCCATGTATCCCTCAAGCGCCTGATTGAGCGGCTCAACCTTACGGAGAAAGCAGCACAGATCCGGATTGCGGCCGAAGAGGCGTGGTCCGAGATCACGCTCCTGCTCCGCAACCGTCCGCGACGGGGTCACGTTGATCACATTGACGTCGTAGACGGCCTGTACGGCGTCACGCGTGCCGATCGTCTCCGGGAAGTGGTAACCGGTGTCGACGAAGAGCACGTCGATCCCCGGCTTCACCCGGGAGACCAGATGGATGAGGGCGGCGTCGGTCATGGACGAGGTCAGGCAGATCCGGTCGCCGAACGTGGCCGTCGCCCAGCGGATGATCTCCAACGCGGTGGCGTCCTCCAGCGCCTTCGCCGCGGAGTCCACGATGTCCTGGAGGTCGAGAGTCGGTCGGGTCTCCGCAAGCATGCTCATATTCGCACTCCCACTCCGATGAACTTCACAACGAACGCACGCGCGCAGGAGCGGCAGTACCAGCCGCCGTGGGTGTTCTCATAGGGTTCGAGGTCCTCTTCACCGCAGTAAGGGCAGTGGAACGGAACCGCGCGCTCACTCATGACCGCCTCCCCGCGGGGCTCTCCGACGCGTTCACTTCAGGTCCTCGTCCGCGGCGCGCTGCACCCACTCGTGGAAGGTCTCCCCGTCGTTCTTCTGCGCGGTGAAGTTGCGCAGCACCCGCTCCACGTAGTCGGGCAACTCCTCGGAGGTCGCCTTCAGGCCGCGCACCTTGCGCCCGAAGCCCGGGTTCACCCCGAGGGAACCGCCCAGGTGGATCTGGAAGCCCTCGACCTGGTTCCCCTGGGCGTCGGTGACCAGCTGGCCCTTGAGCCCGATGTCGGCCACCTGGATCCGCGCGCAGGAGTTGGGGCAGCCGTTGACGTTGATCGTCAGCGGGTCCTTGAAGTCGGGGAGGCGCTTCTCCAGCTCGTCGATGAGCGTGGCCGCCCGGCCCTTGGTCTCCACGATGGCGAGCTTGCAGTACTCGATGCCGGTGCACGCCATCGTCTGCCGGCGGAACGTCGAGGGGTAGACCTGGAGGTCGTTGGCCTCCAGCTCCCGGACGATGCTCTCCACCTGCTCCTCGGCGACGTCCAGGATGACCATCTTCTGCTCGACGGTGGTGCGGATGCGGGCGGAGCCGTGCCGTTCGGCGATGTCGGCGATGAGGTGCAGCCGGTCCCCGTCCAGGCGGCCCACCTTGGGGGCGAAACCGACGTAGAAGAGCCCGTCCTTCTGGCGGTGCACGCCCACGTGGTCACGGCGCCCGCCGCGCGGAAGCTCGGGGGCCGGGCCGTCGGGCAGGGCGTAGCCGAGGTACTCGGTCTCCAGGATCTCCCGGAACCTCTCCGCGCCCCAGTCGTTGACGAGGAACTTGATCCGGGCCCGGTGGCGGAGCCGGCGGTACCCGTAGTCCCGGAAGATGCCGATGACCCCGGCCCACACCTCGGGGAGCTGCTCCGGGCGGACGAAGGTGCCGAGCCGCTTGGCCAGCATGGGGTTGGTGGAGAGCCCGCCGCCGACCCAGAGGTCGAAGCCCGTCTCGCCGTGCTCGTTGACGACCCCCACGAACGCCGTGTCGTTGATCTCGTGCACGGTGCAGTGCGCCGGGCAGCCGCTCATGGCCGACTTGAACTTGCGGGGCAGGTTGGAGTACTCGGGGTTGCCGACGTACTTGTCGTAGGTCTGCATGATCTGCGGGGTCGGGTCGATCAGCTCCCCGTCGTCGATCCCGGCGAGCGGGCACCCCAGAATGACCCGCGGGGTGTCACCGCAGGCCTCCGTGGTCGACAGGCCGACGCGCTCAAGGGCCTCCCAGATGGCCGGGACGCTCTCGATCTCGATCCAGTGGAGCTGGATGTTCTGCCGGTCGGTGACGTCCGCGGTGCCCCGGCCGTACCGGTTGGAGATGTCGGCGATCGTCCGGAGCTGCTCCAGGTCGAGCTGCCCGCCGTCGATCCGGATCCGCAGCATGAAGTAGCGGTCGTCCAGCTCCTCCGGCTCCAGGATCGCGGTCTTGCCGCCGTCGATCCCGGGTTTGCGCTGGGTGTACAGCCCGTACCAGCGCATCCGCCCGCGCAGGTCGGCCGGGTCGATCGAGTCGAAGCCCGCCTTGGAGTAGATGTCGATGATCCGCTGCCGGACGTTGAGGCCGTCGTCGTTCTTCTTGAGTTCCTCGTTCTTGTTGAGCGGCTCGCGGTAGCCGAGGGCCCACTGGCCCTCGCCGCGCGGGCGTTTGTGGTGGCGGCTCGCCGGCCTCGCCGGAGTGGTCATGGCGCGTCCTTCCCGAAAGCGGAAGATGGTGGTCCGGTGGTTCGGGACACGTGATGCAGGCAGGACACACCCTGGGTCGGCTCGCCGTTGAGCGGAAGGGGATGAGGAAATGTGACGCCTGGCGTGGTCACGCGCCCATAGAAAAAAGCAGGGCTAAGGCGTCACATACAGATGGCGCTGCGGACACGGAGGAAGTCGACGTGGCGTCGCACGACGAGAAGCGGATCCGCTGGCATACAGAAAACCATACCTTGGGGTAGGAAAATCTCCAATCCCCGGGGGGTGTCCGCCCGAAATGTGGGATTTTGTAACTCTCCGCAATCCGGAGGTGTCGGAGGGTGGTGGGATAGTGGTGCGGTCACGCGCTCAGCGCTCCCCCCCCATGGGCCGGCCCGGCCCGAGAGCCTGAGGCGAAATCCAACAGGAGAACATCGTGACCGTGGACGTGGAGAAGATGCACAAGAAGGTCCAGTTACTGGAGGTGGGATTCACCTACCTCCATGAGAAATCCGAGGAGGGCGCCCGCGTGTCCGTGGAGATCCTGGAGACGGTACGGGGGATCGGCCACCACTTCGAGGGGCTCGGGCGCCGGTTCGACGGAGTCGGCCACGAGGTCGTCGGCCTGGGAAAGCAGGTCCACGGGCTTGGCAAGCAGGTGGACGGCCTGAGCGACCAGGTTCACGGGCTGAGCAAGCAAGTCCACGAGGTCGATCAGCGGGTCGGGAGGCTCGAAGAGGGCCAGGCTCGCCTCGAAGTCAAGGTCGGCGAGCTGGACGCCAAGGTCGGTGAGATGGACAACCGTCTCGTCCGGGTGGAGACCAAGGTCGACCGCCTTGAGGTCAAGGTGGAGGAGATGGACAACCGTCTCATCCGGGTCGAGACCAAGGTGGAGGAGATGGATGAGCGTCTCATCCGGGTCGAGACCAAGGTGGAGGAGATGGATGAGCGTCTCGTCCGGGTCGAGGCCAAGGTCGACCGCCTTGAGGTCAAGGTGGAGGAGATGGACAACCGTCTCATCCGGGTCGAGACCAAGGTGGAGGAGATGGATGAGCGTCTCATCCGGGTCGAGACCAAGGTGGACCACCTTGAGATCAAGGTCGACAACCTTGAGGTCAAGGTCGACCGGCTTGAGTCAAAGGTGGACAACCTGGCCGAACGGACCGGGGCTCTCGAAGAGACGACCTCCAGCATGAAGGAGACTCTGCGGATGGTCCAGGAGAACACCAACGAATTGCTGGCGGGGCAGGCTCGGATCAACGTCATTCTGGCGAGTCTGGTCAAGTGAGTCGCAGCAGGGCTGGACCGCGCTCAGCCCTGCCGGACCCAGCCGAGCGGTGGCTCCGGGGGTTCCTCGTCAAGCTTTCGGTGCTGGCAGTCGCACCAGCTTCCCCCCGGGCACTCCTCGTGCCTGTCTTCCTTGCACCGATCGCAGATCACAGTGTCCATTGTGCGCCGATTCCCAGGTCAAGCCCACATTGGGCCGACGGGCGGAGCCCGTACACTGCATTGATAAGGACGTCAAACCTGCAAGTTGGGCATTGTTCTTGATATGCGCACACTCCTCAACATCATCTGGTTGGTCTTCGCGGGTGTCTGGCTGGCGCTCGGCTACGTGGTCGCCGGGGTGGTCTGCTGCATTCTGATCATCACGATCCCGTTCGGCATCGCCTCGTTTAGAATCGCCCGGTACGCCCTGTGGCCGTTCGGCTACACCGTCGAGCGAGACCCCCGTGCGGGGGCACCGTCGGTGATCGGCAATGTCATCTGGGTGATCGTCGCGGGAATCTGGCTCGCCGCCGGGCACGTTGTCACTGGTGTGGCGCTCTGCGTCACGATCATCGGGATCCCGCTGGGCATCGCCAACTTCAAGCTGATCCCCATCTCGTTGTTACCGCTGGGCGCGAGAATCGTGCCAGTGACCACATGACCGATCACGTGTTTCGCGGGTAGACGGAACGCGATCGGCGAGTACCCGGGAGTGTTGTGACCACCCTGAGCGAGACCGGCCGCTCTGTGGAGCGCGTGCGCAGGCTCCTGCGCCTGGACGCCGTATGGCGGGTGGTCAAGGGAACCACCGTGACCTCCTTCAACCTCCGGGTGACCGGGCTGGCGGGCGAGGCCGCCTTCTTCGCGCTGCTCTCCCTGCCCCCGCTGGTGCTGGGGGTGATCGGCACCATCGGCCATCTGAACTCGATCCTCGGCGCTTCGACCGTCGCCGACATCCGCGCCTGGGTGATCGAGCAGTCCCAGACCCTGTTCACCGGAGGCACCGTCGACTCGGTGGTGAAGCCGCTCCTGGACGACGTGCTCCGCGGGGGACAGGTGCCGTTGATCTCCCTGGGGTTCCTGCTGTCGCTGTGGTCGGGGTCGCGGGCGCTGTTCGTCTACATCGACGTGATCTCGGTCTCCTACGGCCTGGGGGAGTCCCGGGGGATCATCCGCACCCGGATCATGTCGTTCGGGCTCTACCTCGTCGCCCTGGTGGTGGGAATCGTCCTCATCCCGGTCCTGGTGGTCGGGCCCACCCTCATGGCCGGATGGTTCCCCGACTACGCGGGGACCATCGACCTGCTCTACTGGCCGGTTGTCGTGATCGGCTCGGTTCTCATGCTGACCTCGCTCTATCACATCAGCGTGCCGGTGCGGACGCGGTGGTGGCGGGAGCTGCCCGGCGCGGTCCTCGCACTCCTCATCTGGATCGCCTGCGCCGCGGTGCTGCGCCTGGTCCTGGCGGCCTGGTTCACCCCGTTGTCGATCTACGGCTCGCTCGCGGCGCCCATCGCGGTGCTGCTCTGGCTCTACATCACCGCGCTCGCGGTGCTCATCGGCGCGACGCTCAACGCGGAGATCGACCGGCTGTGGCCGGTGGAAGGGACGGCTCGCGCACGCGCCCTGGCGAAGCAGCACGGACACGCCGGTTGACACGGGCCGGTACGGCGGCCGCCGGCACGCTCAATTCCGGAGAACACCCGGCTACTCCCTGATGGCGGGCCGACTAAACTTAACGCGCAAGCGAAAAGTCCCCCGGCCGATCGGGATCCGCGGCCGTGCCCAGGTCGGAGTGGTCCGGGCGGGCCGCCTGCACGCGCTCGCCGACAGCGGTTCCGCTATCGTCTGAGACGTCATGGCTGGCGCTGGCGCGGCATACCTGCCGTGTCACCGAGGTGGGGTGACCCATCGGAGCGAAGATCGCGTGGGCCGTGCGCCTGAGTCCACGCTTCATCGATGAGGAGAGGACTCACAGTATGGGTTCACTCGCCAATGTCGACCCTGAGATCGCCGCGCTCGTCGAGGCCGAGGAGCGCCGGCAGGCGGGCACCGTCAAGCTGATCGCCTCGGAGAACTACGTATCCCGCGCGGTTCTCGAGGCCACCGGCACGGTGCTCACCAACAAGTACTCCGAAGGCTACGCCGGTAAGCGCTACTACGAGGGCCAGCAGGTCATCGACCAGGTGGAGACCCTGGCGGTGGAGCGGGCCAAGGCGCTGTTCGGCGTGGCGCACGCGAACGTGCAGCCGTACTCCGGCTCGCCCGCCAACCTCGCGATCTATCTCGCGTTCCTGCAGCCGGGGGACACGGTCATGGGGATGGGCCTGCCGTTCGGCGGTCACCTCACCCACGGCTGGTCGGTCTCGGCCACCGGCAAGTGGTTCACCCCGGTCCGGTACGGCGTCCGCAGGGACACCGGCCGCGTCGACCTGGACGAGGTTCGCGCGCTGGCGCTGGAGCACCGGCCGAAGCTGATCTTCTGCGGTGGGACGGCGATCCCCCGCACGATCGACTTCGAGGGCTTCGCCGCCATCGCCCGTGAGGTGGACGCGGTGCTCGCCGCGGACATCGCACACATCGCGGGCCTGATCGCGGGTGGGGCGCACCCCTCGCCCGTGGGGCACGCCGACGTGATCTCCACCACGACGCACAAGACGCTCCGCGGTCCACGCGGGGCGATGCTGATGGCGTCGTCGGACGAGCACGCGACCGCGCTCAACAAGGCGGTCTTCCCCGGCCTGCAGGGCGGCCCGCACAACCACACGACGGCGGCGATCGCGGTCGCGTTGAAGGAGGCCTCGACGGAGGAGTTCAAGGCGTACGCCCACCAGGTGGTGGCGAACGCCAAGGCCCTCGCCGAGGAGCTGCTCGCACGGGGGTTCGACCTCGTCTCGGGCGGCACGGACAACCACCTGCTCCTCATCGACCTGACGTCCAAGGGCGTGGGTGGCAAGCCGGCCGCGCAGCTGCTGGACCGGGCAGGGCTGGAGACGAACTACAACTCCGTGCCCTATGACACCCGCAAGCCGTTCGACCCGTCCGGGATCCGGATCGGCACGCCGTCGGTCACCTCCCGGGGGATGGGCGAGGCGGAGATGCGGCAGATCGGCGCCTGGATGGACGAGATCGTCACCGCCCTGGCCAAGGGAGACGAGGTGGAGACCGTGGTCGACCGGGTCCGTTCCGAGGTGACCGAGCTCACCTCCAGGTTCCCGGCACCGGGCCTGAGCTAGGTTTCCGGACTCGCCGGCGGGTGCCTCCGCCGGCGGGACCGACATCAGGTGAGCTGGGAATCACCGGCCGTGCCGATTACGCGACCGGCTTGGATGACGAGCCATTGACCGCAGACGCATCGCTGATACGCGACGCATTCTCCGGTACCTCGATGGGTCGAGACCGGCGACGTCGCCGGCCATCCGCAGGAGGGGCAGCGCGGTGTCCGCCGCGCGGAGCGGTTGATCGTCATGGTTGAAGGATGTTGTCATGGTCTAGTGCACTTCAACCATTACGGGGGACTGGCCGCCGAGATCGCGGCCGGACTCGTGAACACCGTGCCGGCCACCGCCACGTCGATCACCGAGCTGCTGCGCGCCCACGACTACGGGCCTCGGGCCACCGCCGGCGCCGCCGAGGCCGTGGAACTGGGTCGCTGGGCCGGACGGCTCCGCCCGGTCTTCGGGGAGCCCGATCGGGACCGCCAGGTGGACCTGGTCAACGAGCTGCTCGCCGACGCCCTC
Organism: Rhizohabitans arisaemae; assembly: GCF_025996515.1. Classification (GTDB taxonomy): domain Bacteria; phylum Actinomycetota; class Actinomycetes; order Streptosporangiales; family Streptosporangiaceae; genus Rhizohabitans; species Rhizohabitans arisaemae. Next base: position 71,548 of record NZ_BLRH01000001.1, on the reverse strand, counting down.
GCGATCCGGCCCTTCATCTCCCGGCACGACGGCCGCCCGCCGCATCTGCACTACGCCGGGACCCGGGAGCCGATCGTCGACCGGGTCAAGGCGTACACGGCCGTCGGCCTGGCGCACGCCGTCTGCGAGGACGGGTCGCGGCTCGGCCGCTGTGACCGGCTCGGCTGCGGGATCGTGTACGTGGACGTCTCCCGCAACGGGCGGCGGCGGTTCTGCTCCCTGCGCTGCGCCAACCGGGTGCGGGTCGCCGAGCATCGCGGACGGGAGTCCGCGGGAAAACCCGTTTGCCGGGCGGTGGGGAGCCGACTATCGTGATCGCCAGACGTTCTCGGAACGCGGGACGCCGGAGTTGAGGAGGTGAGGACTATGCGGGTCTCTTTCGCGCGCTCGCCGTCCTTGTCCTCCCGGGTGTCCGCCTCACCGTGACATATCGCGAACACCCGGTTTCCCGAAGGGTGTTCCACCTTGTCGCTCGATCTTTCTTTCTACGGCTGGACCGATTCGCTCCCGATCCCTCCGGACTGCGTTCCGGCCCGGGTCTCCCGGGTCGATCGGGGCGCCGCCGAACTCGTCACCGCCGACGGGCCGCAGCGCGCGGAGTTCGGCGCCCGGGTACGGCGTGACGCGGCCAAGGACCCGGTCTCGCTGGTGTGCGTGGGTGACTGGGTCGCCCTGCACGTCTCACCCGGCGGACGCCGGGAGATAGCCGAGATCCTGCCCCGGCGTACCACGCTGGTCCGCGGCGGGGTCCGGCGGGACTCCCGCGGCGGGCTCTCCGGCGACTCCCAGGGCCAGGTGCTCGCGGCGAACGTCGACCTGGCGTTCGTGGTCGAGCCCGCCATGCACGCCACGGACACCGCGGATCTCGGGCGGGTCGAGCGGCTGCTCGCGCTGGCCTGGGAGAGCGGGGCGAGGCCGGTGATCCTCATTTCCAAGGGCGACCTGCTGGGGGACGCGCTCCCGGCGCTCCTGGACGACGTGGCCGCGGTGGCGCCCGGGGTCGACGTCCACGGGCTCAGCTCGCTCACCGGGGACGGGGTCGAGCTCGTCCGCGGATACCTCACCCGGGGATCCACCGCGGTGCTGCTCGGCGCGTCCGGGGCGGGCAAGTCGACGCTGGTGAACGCGCTCGCCGGAGCCGAGGTGATGGAGACCCAGCAGATCCGGGCGGGTGACGGGCGGGGACGGCACACCACGACCCGGCGTGAGATGATCCTGATCCCCTCCGGGGGACTCATCATCGACACGCCCGGGATCAGACGGGTCGGTCTCTACGCGATCAACGACGGGGTCGACCGGGTCTTCGCCGACATCGACGAGCTCGCCGAGGGATGCAGGTTCGCCGACTGCGGCCACGAAAGCGAGCCCGGCTGTGCGGTCCTGGCCGCCGTCGCCTCCGGCGAGATCCCTCCGCGGCGGCTGGAGAGCTGGCGCAAGCTCCTCAGGGAGGCCGCCTGGATGGCCAGCCGCGCCGACGCCAGGCTCGCCGTCGAGCGGGCACGCCAGTGGAAGATCATCTCCAAGGAGATGCGTCGCCCCGGCCGTAGCCGCCCCTGATCGTCGCGGGCCCGCCCGGTGTCGGGTGATCGTTGTGCTGTGTGCGCCTCGTGGGGTGCGCATGTCGCAACGATCGTCTGGGCGATGTACGGGCTGCTGCCGCTTGGGCCGGGGCGAAGGGTACGGCCTCAGGCGGCGCCGCCCGGGTCGGTTGTACGCCGTGGAGAGTGGTCCGGCTGAGCCCGTACCGGCGTCTGACGGTGGTCCTTGGGCGCCGCGCTTCAGCGGTGTACGCGGGGGAGCGGGGGTGAGTCCCGGGGAGGTGGGTAGGGCTTGTCGAGAGGGTGATGCTCTATGGGTCGCCGTTTTCAGGGTCCTGCGGGGATCGGGGTCCGTCTTCCGTTCCGTGATCGTGCCGAGGCCGGCATGCTGCTGGCCGAGCGGGTGCGCGCCATGCGTCCGAAGAATCCGCTGGTTCTGGCCCTTCCCCGTGGCGGGGTGGCCGTGGCCGCCGAGGTGGCGCGTGCGCTTGACGCCCCGCTGGACATCCTGGCCACCCGAAAGGTCGGATGTCCCGGCCGGCCCGAACTGGGGGTGGGCGCGGTCGCGGAGGGGGGAGAGCCGGTCTACGACCCCGATCTGCTGGGGCTGATCGGGCTCGACCCGGACGACCTGGCGAACACGGTGGCCAGGGAGCGGCGGGAGATCATCCGGCAGGTGGACCTCTACCGGGACGGGCGGCCGTCACCGGATCCGGCCGGCCACGACGTCGTCCTAGTCGACGACGGGCTGGCGACCGGGGTCACCGCGCGGGCCGCGCTCCGCGCGCTGCGGGACATGCGTCCGGGGCCGCGCCGGCTGATCCTCGCGGTGCCGGTCGCGGCGCCGGACAGCCTCGGCGCGCTGGGCGGGGAGGCCGACGAGATCGTGGCCCTCGCCACCCCGGTGGACTTCCACGCGGTCGCCCTGTGGTACGAGCGGTTCGACCAGGTCGAGGACGCGGAGGTCTTGGCCCTGTTGCGGGGGAGTCGTCCCACCTGATCGGCGTGTCTCCGCTTCCGATCGACATCCGGCGACTTACGGTGATCGTTGTATTGCGGTATGTGGTCGACCGCCTCTTCGGGGAGTGCTTGGGGGGAACCGCCTGTGGACGCGCTGGATCTCGCCCGCTGGCAGTTCGGGATCACCACCGTCTACCACTTCCTGTTTGTCCCGCTGTCGATCGGCCTGTCCCTCCTGGTGGCGATCCTGCAGACGGCCTGGGCGCGGACCGGTAACACCGTCTACCTGAGGGCGACGAAGTTCTGGGGCAAGCTCTTTCTGATCAACTTCGCGATGGGAGTGGTCACCGGGATCGTGCAGGAGTTCCAGTTCGGGATGAACTGGAGTGCCTACTCGCGCTATGTCGGTGACATCTTCGGGGCGCCGCTCGCCATGGAGGCGCTCGTCGCGTTTTTCCTGGAGTCGACGTTCCTCGGGTTGTGGATCTTCGGCTGGGATCGCCTCCCGAAGGCCGTCCACCTCGCCTGCATCTGGACGGTGGCGGTCGGCTCGGCGGTCTCGGCCTTCTTCATCCTGGCGGCCAACGCCTGGATGCAGAATCCCCGGGGGTTCCGGTTCAACCCGGCCGCCGACCGCGCCGAGCTGAGCAGCTTCACCGAGGTCCTCACGAACAAGGTCCTGCTCGCCACGGTGCCGCACACCCTCTTCGCCTGCTGGATGACGGCGGGGGTGCTGGTCTTCGCGGTCGCCGCCTGGCATCTCGCGCGCCGCAGCCATCTGGACGTCATGCTGCCCTCGCTCCGCCTGGGGCTCGTGACCACGCTCATCGCCGCCTTCGGGATCCTGATCTCCGGTGACCTGCTGGGCAAGGTGATGACCGAGACCCAGCCGATGAAGATGGCCGCGGCCGAGGCGCTCTACGAGTCCGCGCAGCCGGCGCCGTTCTCCCTCTTCACGATCGGGACCCTCTCGGGGACCGAGCCGGTGATCACCCTGGACGTTCCCCGCGTGCTCTCGTTCGTGGCCACGGGGAGCCTGGACGGCAGGGTGGAGGGCATCAACGACCTGCAGCGGGAGTACGTGCAAAAGTACGGTCCCGGCGACTACCGTCCGTACATCCCCATCGCCTACTGGGGATTCCGGCTGATGATGGGGTTCGGCTTTCTCGCGATGATCGTCGCCGTGGTGCTGCTCTGGCTGACCCGCAAGGGGCGGCTGCCGGATCGCCCGTGGTTGTGGCGGATCGCCGTGCTCTCGGTGGTCCTCCCGTTCCTCGCCAATAGTTTTGGCTGGATTTTTACAGAGATGGCGAGGCAGCCCTGGGTGGTCTTCGGGCTCCTGCGCACCGCCGACGGCGTCTCGCCCGCGGTGGGGATCGGGGCCGTGATCACCTCGCTGGTCGTCTTCACCGTGGTGTACGGCGTCCTCGCGGTCGTCGAGGCCGGGCTGATGATCAAGTATGCCAAGGCCGGGCCGCCCGCCGAGGCCGACGTCGTCCCGGCCGAACCCGGCGAGGAGGGCGGCACGCTCTCCTTCGCCTACTGAGCGTGGTCCCGCTGAGTCGGAGGGAGGAGTCCGGTGGAGCTCACCGACGTCTGGTTCGTCGCCATCGCGGTGCTGTTTCTTGGTTACTTTGTGCTTGAGGGCTTTGACTTCGGGGTCGGCATCCTGCTGCCGGTGCTCGGCCGCTCCGACGCCGAGCGGCGCGTGATGATCAACACGATCGGCCCGGTCTGGGACGGCAACGAGGTCTGGCTGATCACGGCGGGTGGGGCCATGTTCGCGGCCTTCCCCGAGTGGTACGCCTCCCTGTTCAGCGGCTTCTACCTCCCGTTGCTGCTGATCCTGGTGGCGTTGATCGTCCGGGGGGTGGCGTTCGAGTACCGGGGTACCCGCGACTCGGCGGCCTGGCGCGCCCGATGGGACGCGGCGATCTTCTTCGGCTCGCTGATCCCGGCGGTGCTCTGGGGGGTCGCCTTGGCCAACATCGTCCGCGGGGTCCCGCTCGGCCCCGGGCACCACTTCACCGGTACGGTGCTCGACCTGCTCAACCCCTACGCCCTGCTCGGCGGGGCCGTCACCCTAACCCTGTTCCTCGCGCACGGGGCGGTCTTCCTCGCGCTCAAGACGGTCGGGGAGATCCGGGAACGAGCCCGGACGGTCGCGGCGCGGGCCGGGACGGCCGCGCTGGTCGTCACGGCCGGCTTCCTCATCTGGACGCAGGTGCGGCACGGCCACGCGGTGACGTGGGTGCTCGCGGCGATCGCCGTGGCCGCCCTGGTCGCGGCGCTGTCCGCCAACCGGGTGGGGCGCGAGGGCTGGGCCTTCACCTTCTCGGCCGTGACGATCGGGCTGACGGTGGTCGCGCTGTTCACCGCGCTCTATCCGGACGTGCTCCCCTCCACGGTGGACCCCGCCCACAGCCTGACGACGGTGAACGCGGCGGCCACCCCGAAGACACTGGGGATCATGACATGGGTCGCCGTGATCTTTCTTCCCCTCGTCCTCGCCTACCAGGCGTGGACGTACTGGGTGTTCCGGCGGCGGATCGGGGTTCAGCACATTCCCGGGTGAGGACGGTCGGCGTGATCCGAACGCCGAAGGACCCCGCATCCGGTGGGATGCGGGGTCTCGTCACATGCCGGCGGTGAAGAACTTCGGCCCGAGGTGCCGGGGTCAGGCGGCGCTGACACCGGCGCTCGCGGCGCGACGCATACGACGGCGACGCTCGGAGGCGCGCTCGTCCTCGTTCAGGCTGCCCCAAGTGCCGTACTTCTCCGGCCGGGACAGCGCGTAATCGAGGCATTCGACTCGGACGGGGCACTGGGCGCAGATCGCCTTCGCCTTGCGCTCACGGATTTCGCGCTCTGGCTGACGCTCGCCGTCCGGGCCGAAGAACAGCACAAGGTCTTCTCCCCGGCACCCGGCATCATCCTGCCATCCCCAGCTGGGACGAGGGCGGTTGAGCTGCCGACGTACCTGAGACATGAGTGAACCACCTTAGAAAGTGAGGTAGGAGTTATTTCACGTTTTGTGCCGCATAAGACGCTCATGTGCGTCCCTGAGTCCAACGCGTGAATAGGCCGTGGTGTTCCCGCAGAGGCGAGACTTACGCCATAGCAGACGTGGCGAACTGCGACAGCTCGACCAGCCGGTAGGTGGTGATTGCGTCGGCGCAAGCACCGACAGTGTCGCACGGCGCCGCGTACGCCACACGCTCAATCACAACCTGGTACCGGGCGCCGCCTCCGTTTCGTGCGGTTGTCCGCACGAGTGCAACGGTGGCGTCGCCGTCTGTTCCGGTGGATTCCACGACCACTCCGCCAAGCGTGAGTTCCCCCGTATGGGCACGCACAAAGTGCTCGGCGGCTTGCAGTGGTTCTGGGATGCCTGAGCGTCCCCGGAAACGGTCAAGGACAACCTCGCCGCGCCGGTACGCTTCGGCTGCCGCGACCGCGGCAGCTTGGGACATGCTGCCGTAGTAAAGCCCGTGAGGCAAGCACACCAGGTTGGCGGCGTACCGATCGCCACCAACATGTGTCGTTTCCCATACGTTGTCCGGCCAGATCGCGTGAAGCGATCGGGCCAAAGGCAGTCCCAGACGGGCGCAGCAGGCGTTTCGCTTCGCGTGCGTGCACACGAGGAAGATCGGACTGAAGATCCGCTTCCACCGCGGCGGCACCTCGCCTCGCGCCAACGGCTCCAGGTCTGGCGCCTCAAGCGTACCCTCTGCCAGCCACGGATCGTCCCCGGCGGACCAGCCGCCGATCAGTCGCGGGACGCCGGCCCCGCGGCGGCGTCCGGGCTTGCGGATGAGCTGGGGCCGGATGCCCAGGTCCTTGGCGTGCTCGATCAGGTCGCGGAGGTGCCGGGGGAGGCTGGTGCACTCGTCGAGGTAGGCCGCCCACGGGCCCGGGTGCTCGATGAGGAGCCAGGACCGGGCGCCGACCGTCGCGCTGGCGAGCACGGGGGCCTCCCCGGTGTGGGAGCCACACGCGTGCTCGCAACTGCGCGGAAACCTCAAGACGTCCCCCTGGTCCGTTGAAACCGGCTCCGCCTCACTCCCTTCCGGGCGGTTGAGATCGGCCGTGGTCCTTCAGCGGGCTCGTCTGTCCCCCGAGCCGCGACGTAACTTAGGCAAGACTAACCTAATTCACTGCGGCTTGCTTCTCCGCCCCTGCGAGGCGAGACGAGGATCCCCCTCCGGTCGCACGGGTTGGTTTCAGGTCATATGCGGGAGCGCCGGGGGTTCCCGGGCCAGGATGCGGAGTCTACGGCCGTCCAAAAGCGGCGTTCTGGTTCCGTAAGTTTTTCGCCATAAAACGCGCATAAGCGCGCGGTAGGTTCTCCCCGTGTCACGAAATTTTGTGATTTTTCCAGATCGTCCTGGGGGGACAACCATGCGGAAATCCGCCACGCTCTTCACCGCGCTCGCCCTCGCCGCGCCCGCCGTCGGGCTGACCTTGCTGGCCTCCGCCCCGGCCGCCGCCGACGCCACGGCCGAGACCGTGACGGTTCCGGCGACCGCCCCGGCCGTCGTCGCCACCGGCGCGGACCTGCGCATCACCGGGAGCTACAACACCTACGTCCGCCGGGGCGGCAAGATCACCTACAAGCTCAAGGTGAGCAACCGAGGCCCGTACTCCGCCCGCGGGGTGGTGCTGAACGTCTTCTTCCCGAAGAACACCTACGGGCACACCTACCGAGGTCTGCCCCGTGGGATGAAGTGCGTCTACGTCAGCCGCGGCGCCAAGTGCACCGTCGGTAGCCTGCGTGCCCACCGCACCCTCACGGTCACTCTGACCGCCAAGGTCAACCGCAAGGCGTCCGGCAACCTCAAGGGCGAGTTCTACCTGACCTCCAAGTCCTACGACCACAAGACCGGCAACAACTACGGTTCGGCCAAGACCAAGGTCATCCGGTAGTCCGTCCACACCGCCCCCTGGGGTGGGACGCAATCGATCACAACTCCATGTCGTCTGGGGAAATCGCTCACGACGGCCGGTCCGTGACCGCAGGATTGCCGCATGGTCGATGTGGCGCGGGCCGCCGAGCGCGGAGTGCAGCGGTCGTCCCGGAGATCCGCGTCCGGCGCCGGGTGGGGCACGTGTCAGACTCCGGGCTCCTTCGCCGGGCTCCGTCCGGATCGGCGAAGGTTCTCCTGGCTTCGGCCGGTCACGCTCTGGCGTTCGCGCAACGAGGTGCTCGCCGGGTGGTTCGGCGATCCGGCGCCGGTGATCAGACGGGCGTGGGTCGCGGCGCTGCGCGAGCGCGGCCGTGACCCCCGTACCCCGATCTCGCTCGACCTGGGGGACTCGTTCTCGTTCCTGGTGATCGGCGACCCCGGTGAGGGTGACGCCTCGCAGTACGCGGTCGTGCCCGGACTGCTCAGGATGGGCGAGGGTACGGCGTTCGCGGTCGTCGCCAGCGACGTGATCTATCCCGCGGGCGGCGGGAACGACTACCCGGACAAGTTCTTCCGGCCGTACCGGGACTATCCCGGGCCGATCTACGCGGTCCCCGGGAACCACGACTGGTACGACGGCCTCCACGGCTTCATGCGCGTCTTCTGCGACGCGCCGGCCCTGCCCCGGGAGCGGGCCCGCCCGGCGGGCCTGCTCGCCCGGTTGCTCTGGCGCCGCCCCGAGCGGGTGGACGAGGTGGCGCTCGCCGCGGCCCGCGGGTGGCGTGCGGCCCCGGCGCAGCAGGCCCGGCAGCCCGGGTCGTACTGGGTGCTGGACACCGGTCCGCTGCTGATCGTGGGGATCGACACCGGTATCGGCGGATCTCTCGACGCCGACCAGGGCGAGTGGCTCAGATCGGTCTCCCGTGACCCCCGCCCCAAGATGCTGATCACGGGAAGCCCGATTTACGAGCGGAACCACTACAAGCCGTGCCCGATCGAGGGCGGCGGCACGGTCGACGAGATCGTCCGGGAGCCCGGGCACAACTACGTCGCGGTGATCGGCGGCGAGATCCACAACTATCAGCGCTACCCGGTGGACGTCGGCGGCCGCCGGATCCAGTATCTGGTCGCGGGCGGCGGCGGGGCGTTCATGCACGCCACCCACACGATCCCCCGGGTGACCGCGGGCGGGGTCGACGAGGACGACTTCCGCTGCTATCCGCTGCGGGGCGACTCCCTGGCCTTCTACAGCCGTCTCTACCGCCGGCTCTTCCGGGCACCGTGGCTGGAGATCGCCCCGGAGAAGGCCATGAAGATCATGTCCGACCGGATCGGGAACCGCCCGGTCCGGCCGCTCACCGGCGAGGAGCGGGTGACCCGCCGGGAGCGCTGGGCGGCCCGTCTCCTCGGCGGCCTCCCCTTCCCGGGCCGCCTGCCCGTCGAGAGGTTCGTGGGCGGCTGGATCTCGGAGCTTTTCGACTGGGACGAACCCCCGTTCTTCAAGAGCTTTCTCCACGTCCAGGTGACGCCGGACACGCTCGCCCTCCGATGTTTCGCCGCCACCGGCTGCGGCGAGCACGAGGCCGACCCGCCCCTGGAGGACGAGGTCCTCATCCCGCTCACCCGCCCGCCCGTCACCACCCCCTGACCGGCCTCCGTCGCCACTGACCCGCCGGGAAACCACGAGTCCCCCGGTTCCGTACGGCGTCCGCGGCGCTTGGTGAGAGGGCGGGAGCGGCGTGCAGGTACGGGCGGCGCCCGGCCTGATGGGGGGTGCACGGGGTCGGGCCGCCGACGGGATGTGTACGGCATGTGCGGCCCTGTCGGATACGCCGCAGGTTGTGTCCCTCAGGGGGAGACGTGAACCGATCCGGGGACGGCGCCGACGGCGTGGGGAGGAGTCGCACGGCCGCGTCGCGCACGGTCTGCGTGGTGTTCGCCGGAAGCCGGGAACCAGGAACCAGGCGGCACGTCGGCGCCTCGGCCCGCAGGGCGGCGTACGGTCGGCGCGGCATCCGGGCACACGGACGGGTCGGCATCCCCGGCCTCCGGTGCGCACGGTCGCCGCGGTGCGCGCCATGGGCGGAGGGTCGTCGGCCGGGCGGAGTTCCGTCAGGGGATCACCGGGCGCGGTTTCCGGTCCCGCGACCCGGCAGCCTACAAGATCGCTTGTCGGTGGGTGCGGTTACCCTGGCCTGATGCGGATCGCGGTGACGGCGGACGGGGAGGGCGGCGGGTCGCTGCAGCCGCTCTCCGCCGACGGCGTCCCCGTGGGGGGACCGGAGGTCGTCGCCGACCTGGCCGGGGCGGTGCGCGACCGGGAACGGCGGGACGGGCCCCGATGGGTGTGGGCCGACGCGCGGGAGATCTATCCCGCGCTCCTGCACGCCGGGACGGACGTCGCCCGCTGCCACGACGTCGCCCTCACCGAAGGCCTCCTGCTCGCCCGGGACGGGCGGTTCGGGGAACCCCGCTCGGCGGAGGCGGCCTACGCCCGGGCCAACGGCCTGCCCGTACCGGCCGAACACCGGGCGAAGGCGGACTCCCAGCCCGCCCTCTTCGACTCCGGCCCCGGACCCGCCACCCTGGAGACCGTCGCGGCCGTCTACGCCGACCAGCGATCCCGGACGGCGGAGCGCGGGCTGACCCTGCTCGCCGCCGCCGAGTCGGCCGGGGCGCTCGCTGCGGCGGAGATGACCCGTGAAGGCCTGCCGTGGCGGCTCGACGCGCACGACGCGCTCCTCACCGAACTGCTCGGGCCCCGCCCCGCCCCCGGGCGCCGCCCGGCCCGGCTGCAGGAGCTGGCGGACGCCGTCGGCGCCGCCTTCGGCCGTACCGTCAACCCCGACTCACCCGCGCAGCTGATGAAGGCGTTCACCGCGGACGGGGTGGCGGTCCGCTCGACCCGGTCGGCGGAGCTCGGCACGGTCGACCACCCGGCGGTGCCGCCGCTGCTGAAGTACAAGGAGCTCGCCCGGCTGCACGCCGCGCACGGCTGGGCGTGGGCCGACACGTGGGTCCGCGAGGGGCGGTTCCGGCCGGAGTACGTGGTGGGCGGCGTGGTCTCCGGCCGGTGGGCCAGCCACGGCGGCGGCGCCCTGCAGATCCCCAAGGTGGTGCGGCGGGCGGTCGTCGCCGACCCCGGCTGGACGCTGGTCGTCGCCGACGCGGCCCAGCTGGAGCCGAGGATCCTGGCGGCGCTCTCGGGGGACCGGGGCCTGGGGGAGGCGGCGGAGCGGGCCGATCTGTACGAGGCGCTCGCGGGGGCGTTCGGCGGGCGGCGGGATCAAGCCAAGATCGCACTGCTCTCGGCCATGTACGGCGGGGCCGCGGGGGAGGCGCTCCGGCTGCTTGCGATCATGCGCACCCGCTTCCCGCAGGCGTACGCCTACGTGGAGTCCGCGGCCCGCGCGGGGGAGGAGGGCCGGGTGGTCCGCTCGCACCTGGGCCGCGCCTGCCCGCCGCCGCAGGAGGGGTGGCGGGAGCTGGTCACCCGGCCCGAGGGGGCCCGGGCGGCCCGGGACCGCGGCCGGTTCACCCGGAACTTCGTGGTCCAGGCGAGCGCGGCCGAATGGGCGCTGGTCCTCCTGGTCACCCTTCGCCGGCTGCTGCCCGCGCCCGCGCGTCTGGTGTTCTTCCAGCACGACGAGGTGATCGTGCACGCGCCGCGGGAGCTGGTGCCGCAGGTGCGGCTCGCCCTCACCGAGGCGGGGGAGCGGGCCCGGCGGCTGGTGTTCGGGGACACACCGGTGCGGTTCCCGCTCGGCACCGCCGAGGTGGGGTGCTACGCGGACGCCAAGTGAGCGCCGCAATATGCTCGACCCATCATGAGAATCACGTCTTTCATCGCGATCGGTGACAGTTTCACCGAAGGCTTGGACGACCCCCGCGCCGACGGCGGGATGCGGGGCTGGGCCGATCGGGTCGCCGAACGGCTCGCGGTGGACAACCCCTCCTTCCGGTACGCCAACCTGGCGGTGCGCGGACGCCTCCTCGGCCAGGTGATCGAGGAGCAGGTGCCACGGGCGATCGAGCTCAAGCCGGATCTGGTGAGCTTGGTCGGCGGGGGCAACGACCTGCTCCGCCCGAGGGCCGACCCCGACGCGCTGGCCAAGGCGTTCGCCGGCGCGGTACGGCGGCTCCGCGCGGCGGGCAGCGAGGTGCTGCTGTTCACCGGGGTGGATCCGCGGGACGCCCCTCTGATCAACAAGATGAGGGGCAGAGCCGCGGTCTTCTACCTCCACCTGCGCTCGATCGCCGACATCCACGGCTGTCACCTCGTCGACCAGTGGTCGATGCAGTCCCTGCGGGACTGGCGGGCCTGGAGCCGGGACCGGCTGCACCTGTCGGCCGAAGGGCATCGGCTGGTGGCGGCGCGGGTCTGCGAGGTCCTCGGCGTCCCCTGCGACGACGACTGGCGCCGTCCGCCCACACGCGGCGCCGGCCGGGGCGGTGATCTGCGGTGGGCGCGGGAGCACCTGGTCCCGTGGGTCGGCCGCAGGCTCACCGGACGATCCTCCGGCGACGAGATCACGGCGAAGCGCCCGGACCTGCGGCCCTTCCCGTGACCGTCCCGTCCCCGGCGCGGAGCACCCGCGCGTCGTGGTCGTCCCCCACGGTGGCGGCGGCGAGCCGGCCCACCAGCTCGGCCAGCTCGGGGTGGTCCTCGGGCGACCAGCCCTCCAGGTAGCGGGTGAGGGTCCGCCGCCGCAGGTCCACCAGCCGGGCGGCGGCCCGTCGCCCGGCCTCGGTGATGATCAGGTCGTCGCCCTCGCGGGTGATCAGACCCTGTTTCACCAGCGTGTCGGCGTGGGGCGAGCATCGGTCGAGGGCCACTCCGGCCCTGGCCGCGAGTTCGGCACGGCCGGCGCGGCCCTGCCGGGCCACCCGGCACAGCACCCAGGCCGTCGCGGCGGGGAAGTCGAAACCGGCCTGCCCGGCCAGGTCGGCGTAGAGCCGCGACGCCCGGGGGTCCTTGGCGATGAGCCGGGTGAGGGCGCTCTCCATCTCCTCCCGGGAGGATCGCTCGACCGGGTTGGCGACCAGCGACTCCCCGGGTTCCTGCGCCCGGGAGGCGGTCCGGAGCGGAACCTCCGTCAGGAAGCAGGCGGCGGCGAAACCCAGCAGGGCCACCGGGACCACATAGCCGAAGACGCTCTGCACGGACTCCGAGTAGGCGTGGATCACCGGCCCGGCCACGTCGGGCGGGAGCGTCTTCAGCTGCTGGGGGCTCCCCTGGACCGAGGCGGGGTCGAAGCCGGGGGGCAGCGGCACCCCGGCGAGCGCGGCCCGGGTGTTCTCGGCGAGGCGGGCGGCGAAGAGGGAGCCGAACACCGACACCCCGAACGCCCCGCCGATGGAGCGGCAGAAGGTCGCCGACGAGGTCGCGACCCCGAGGTCCTCGTACCCCACCGCGTTCTGCACGATGATGATCAGAACCTGGACGACGAGGCCGAGCCCGATTCCGAGCACGAGCAGGTTCACGCTCATCTGCAGGGTCGAGCTGTGCTCGTCCATCCGGGAGAGCAGGTACGCCGCGAACGCGACGACCGCCATGCCCGTCATCGGAAAGACCTTGTACCGCCCGGTACGGCTGATCGCCTGCCCGCTCCCCACCGAGGTGAGCAGCATGCCCGCCACCATCGGCAGCAGGTAGACCCCGGAGACCGTCGCCGAGACCCCGTGCACGACCTGCAGGTAGAGCGGGAGGTAGGTGAGGGCGCCGAACATCGCGAAGCCGGTGATGAAGGCGAGCACCGCGGTGACCGAGAAGGCCGGGACCGTGAAGAGCCTGAGCGGGATCACCGGTTCGGCCGCCCGCCGCTCGGCCCGCCACCAGAGCGCCAGCAGGGCGATCGCCCCCGCGCCCAGCCCGATGATCTCCGGTGAGTTCCAGGCGAAGACCGTGCCGCCCCAGGAGGTGACGAGGATCAGGCAGACGACCGCACCGGCGAGCAGTGCCGTGCCCAGGTAGTCGATCGTGTGCCGGGTCTTCTCCGGCCGGGCGCGCAAGGTCGAGCCGATGGCCGCCAGGGCGACGACCCCGATGGGGAGGTTCACGTAGAACACCCAGCGCCAGCTGAGCTGGTCGGTGAGCAGACCTCCGATGAGTGGCCCGATCACGCTGGAGACCCCGAACACCGCGCCGAAGACCCCTTGGTAGCGCCCTCGGTCCCGGGGCGGCACCACATCCCCGACGATGGCCTGGGTGAGCACGATGAGCCCGCCCCCGCCCAGCCCCTGCAGCGCCCGGAAGCCGATCAGCTGGGCCATGTCCTGGGACAGACCGCAGAGCGCCGACCCGATCAGGAAGACGACCACGGAACTCTGGAACAGGCCCTTGCGGCCGAACTGGTCGCCCAGTTTGCCCCACAGCGGCGTCGACACGGTCGCCGTGAGCAGGTACGCGGTCACCACCCAGGAGAGATGGTCGACTCCGCCGAACTCCCCCACGATCGTCGGCAGGGCGGTCGAGACGATCGTCTGGTCCAGCGCCGCCAGCAGCAAGGCGAGCATCAACGCCCCGATGGTCACCCAGACCCCGTGCCGCGTCCCCTCCCCGCCGTCCGCCATGCCCACGGGCCTTCCCGCAATCCGCGGGCCGGTCACCCGGGGTGGCCGAATCATTGCCCGGGGCGGGCCGGTAGGGGCAATCAGGGTGACAACCTTGGACGTGCGGTACCCCGTCAGGTGAAGCCGGGCTCACAAGTGTTTTTGACATTGACAGCGGCTGTTGGTGCCGGACAAAGGGCGTCCGGCACCAACAGCCGCGCGCATTCTCGCGCCGCGGAGTACGCGGCGCGAGAAGTGCCGACGTAGCGCGACCGGCGCCTAAGATCCAGCCGTACTCACCACCAGGACCCGGAACCCCGGCCTACCGCCTGTGGCCTTTTCCGGCTCACTCTTACGGGTCGGCCACGTGCACGCTCGAAACGCCCCCGCGATCTGGACTGAGTCTTTGCGGCGCCGCGGAGCGGCGCCGCAAAGGCGAGGGAAGACGCGGGTTTCAGGCGTTTCGAGCCGGCCGAGCGGAGGCTCGGCCAAAAATACAGGCTCTTGGCGGCGACCGTGCTTAACGCGGTGAGCACGGTCAGGTCGTCTCCGTGACCGTGCCTACCGGGTCAGGGGGAGGTGGTGAGGCGGCGGAGGGCGGCTCGGGCGACGGTGCCGTCGTGGGTGGTCCAGAACGGGGGGAGGGAGGCGCGGAGGTAGTCTCCGTAGCGCGCGGTGGCCAGGCGCGGGTCCAGGACCGCGACCACGCCCCGGTCCCCGCTCGACCGCAGGAGCCTGCCCGCACCCTGGGCGAGCAGGAGCGCCGCGTGGGTCGCCGCGACCGTCATGAAGCCGTTGCCGCCGTGCCGTTCGGTCTCCCGCTGGCGGGCCGAGGAGACGGGGTCGTTCGGGCGCGGGAACGGGATGCGGTCGATGACCACGAGGCGCAGCGACGGGCCGGGCACGTCGACGCCCTGCCACAGGGAGAGGGTGCCGAACAGGCAGCGCTCCTCGTCCTCGGCGAACTGTTTGATCAGCAGCCCGGTGGCGTCGTCTCCCTGGCACAGGATCGGGACGGGAAGGCGGTCCCGCATCGCCTCGGTGGCGGCCTTGGCGGCCCGCATGGAGGAGAAGAGCCCGAGGGTACGGCCGTCGGCCGCCTCGATCAGCTCGGCCAGCTCGGTGAGGTACGCCTCGGGGAGGCCGTCCCGCCCCGGCGGCGGCAGGTGCCGGGCGATGTAGAGGATCCCGTTCCTGCGGTAGTCGAACGGGGAGCCGACGTCCAGGCCGGTCCACCCGGGCGCGGTACGGGCTTCGCCGTCCCCCTTCGCGGCGGTGGCGCCGGGGGCCGTACCCCGTCCGGGCGGCGGCTCGGCCAGACCCCATTCGACGGCCATCTGCCGGAAGGAGCCGCCGGGGGCGAGGGTGGCCGAGGTGAGCACCGTCGTCCGTTCCGCGAAGAGGGCGTCGCGGAGCAGGCCGCCCACCGAGAGCGGGGCCACCCGCAGCGACGGGGGCCGCCTGCCGTCCCCGCCTTCGAGCCAGACCACGTCGAAGCGGTCGTCCCCGTCGAAGGCGCCGAGGATCCGCGCGGCGGTGTCGTGCAGCTCGTCGAGGGCGGAGAACGCGGCCCGGCGCTGCCCGACCTGCTCGGCGTCCTCGAAGTCCTTCTGCCGGGGCCCGAGGGCGCGCCGGCAGTGCGCGGCGGCCTCGCGCACCGCCTCCAGCGAGCCGGCGAGGATCTCGGGGATCGCGTCGAGCCTGCCCGGCGGGGTGACGCCGAGCATCGCCTTCAGGTCCTCCCCGGCGCCGGTGAGCCGCTCGGCGGCGTCCTCGGGGATCAGTTTGGCGCAGCGCCGTACCGCGATCTGCACGCCGGTGGCGGTGACCTCGCCTCCGGCGACGGAGGTGACCCGGTCCACCAGTTCGTGGGCCTCGTCGACGACGACCAGGTCGTGCTCGGGCAGGACGTTGAACTCCTCCAGCGCGTCGATGGCGAGCAGCGCGTGGTTGGTGACGACGATGTCGGACTCGGCGGCCTGCTCCTTGGCCCGTTCGGCGAAGCACTCGGTGCCGTAGACGCACCGGGCCGCGCCGAGGCATTCCTTGGCCGTCACCGCGAACTGGTTCCACACCTGCTCGGTCACCCCGGGGTTGAGCTCGTCCCGGTCCCCCGTCTCGGTCTCGTCGGCCCAGTCCCGGACCCGGAGCACCTGACGTCCCGTCGGCGACGTGGCGGTGGCGTCGAACAGGGTCTCCCCTTCGGGCTCGTCGGGGGCGCCGACGGCCATCCGGTGGAGGCAGAGGTAGTTGCGCCGCCCTTTGAGGATCGCGAAGCGCGGGGGCCGGGGGAGCAGCGGGGTGAGCGTCTCGGCGAGACGGGGGAGGTCCCGGTCGACGAGCTGCCGCTGGAGCGCGATGGTGGCGGTGGAGACGACCACGGTCTTCTTCGCGTCGACGGCGTGCCGGATCGCGGGCACCAGATAGGCCAGGGACTTGCCGGTGCCGGTACCGGCCTGCACCGCGAGGTGTTCCTCGCGCTCGATGGCCGTTTCGACGGCTTCCGCCATCTTCACCTGGCCGGGGCGTTCCGCGCCGCCCAGCGCGGCCACCGCGGCGGCCAGCATCGTCGTCGTGTCGGGAAGAGCATCGGGCACGTCGGCCAACGCTATCGGGCCCGGCGGACTGCGGGGACCGCATCGGCCGTTCAGATGGGGGAAATCCGAACTCGATTTCCCATACAGGCGGTTCCGCTCGGTGGCCACCCTCGGCGGTACGCCGGCGTGACCTGCGTGGACGGGGTACGGGCGACCGGAGCCGCGTCGAATGCGGACATATCAGTCCGTACTCGTGTTCCCGTCGTCGCCCGGCGGCGGACGGGGTTCCGGTGCGTCCGCTCCCGGATTCGGCCGCCCGTCCGGGCCGCAGGGGGATCCGGCCCGGATCCGCTAGGCGGGCGGTCGAGATGAGATCGTGGGACCGGGCACGGCATCATTTCTCCATGCCTGTGGCGAATGTGGGACCGAACCGGCCGTCCTGGGCGGCATGATGTATTCAGGTATGACAGCCGGCCGCTTCATCGGGGCATCGTGACGGCGTGGGGGTAGGAGAAGGGGCGGGCGCGGTCCGTCT
Source organism: Rhizohabitans arisaemae (assembly GCF_025996515.1). Classification (GTDB taxonomy): domain Bacteria; phylum Actinomycetota; class Actinomycetes; order Streptosporangiales; family Streptosporangiaceae; genus Rhizohabitans; species Rhizohabitans arisaemae. Next base: position 54,519 of record NZ_BLRH01000001.1, on the reverse strand, counting down.
TGGCTGGTCAGAGGCGGGTTTGCTCAAGTCGACTGGACTACTAAAGGCTGGTTAAAGCAATATGTCTGGCATGTCGGAAGTTGTCCCGCTGCCCTCGTTCGGTGAGGTGTTCTTCGATGCGCGCGGCCAGGAACGGGTGCTCCGGGTCACCTGGCATGCGGGCACACTCGTCCTGAGCCTGTGGCGCGGGGAGATCTGCTCGGCCAGTTTCCGCATGCCTCTCGGGGACGTGGAGCGGCTCCTGGAGAACCTCGACGCCGGCCTCGCCGACGCCCTTGAAGCCGAGCAGACCTACGAGGACGGGCAGGCCTACGAGGACGGGCAGGACGAGCGGACCGAGGACGGCTCGACGGCTGTGCTCGGGGCGGTGGGCGCGTCCGACCACCCGGAGGGGGAGCGCATCTCGACGGTCGGCCCCAACGACGTCCTCGTCGCCGGGGGGATGGTGAGCACCGGCATGTACGACCGCCGGCCCCCCTCGGCCGGGTCCGAGGCCCCGGCCCCCGCGTACGCCGGGCCCGACGCCCGCCCCGACCCGTTGAGCGACCCGCTGCCGCTCGGGGACGGCCGCCACCCGCTGGGCGACCAGCGGCCCGAGCCGAGGCCGGACCCGCTCGCCCGTACGGCCGCCTACGACCACGGGTACGAGAACGCCTACGAGCCGGCCGCTCCCGCGCCCGCCGCCCATCAGGGTCACCCGCCTGCGGCGCCGTACGAGCCGGTCGCCCACCAGGGTCACCCGCCTGCGGCGCCGTACGAGCCGGTCGCCCACCAGGGTCACCCGCCCGCGGCGCCGTACGAGCCCGCCGCCCATCAGGGCCATCCGGCCGCGGCGCCGTACGAGCAGAATCCGCACCCGGGCCACCAGCCCGCGGCCGGCTACGACCCGGCGCCCTCCTCCTGGCCGCCGCCGTACGAGGTTGATCCGCTCAACGGCCCGCTGCCCACGGCGGCCGACCCGCTGGGCGTCACCCGGACGTGGGAACCGGAGACCCAGGGGACGCCGCCACCCGGCGCCTACCAGATCCCGGCCGATCCCCACGCGGGCCCCCACGCCGACCCGCTGAAGACCAACGCGTTCGATCCGCGCTACCTGCTCCCGGAGGATCCGCAGGGCGGCAGGGGAGCCCAGCCGCCGACGTACCCCGCCCCGGGTGAGAACGCGCGCGAGCAGATGGTCGCCGGGCTCGCCGAGCACGACCGTCTCGTCGCCAACCTGTCGGGTCTGGGGGCCCCGCAGGCTCCTCCTCCGGCGGCGGACTCCTACCAGGGCCGAAACCCGGGGCCGGAGTACTACAATCCTGGCCCGGGTTACCCGGGAGAGGGCTACCAGGCGCCGGGAGAGGCGCCCTACCCGGGGGAGGGCTACTCCCACGAGCAGGTCCGCCCCTACGTCCCCCAGTCGGAGGAACAGCGGGTTCCCCCGGACGGCTCCGGGGGCGTGCCGTTCAGCACCGGGGAGCGCTATCAGCCCTCCGGGGACCGGGGACGGTATCCGGAGGAGGATCATCGGGCCTGGTAAGGGTCTGGGAACGTTTGAAAGTCGGCAGATCTGACGATTTCCTTACTCGCCGCATGTGTGTCGGCGGCGGGCGTTAGGCTCCCTGACGTTCGTGTTTCCCGACACCAAAGGATCCTCCCCATGCGTCACGCTCTGATCCGCCGTCTGGCTCCCCTCGCAGCGGTGGCCGTCATCACACTCACGGCCGGCTGCAGCGTCGCCGACAAGGTGGCCACCTGCACAGCGGCGACGCAGGCTCTGACGGAGTTCACCAGTAAGGCCGGCGGCGCCGCCACCGATCCGGCCGCGTTCAACAAGGCCGCGACCGACCTCGGCACCAAGCTGGAGGACCTTGGCGCCAAGACCTCCGACTCCGCGCTGAAGGAGGTGCTCACCGATGTCGGCGCGAGCTGGAAGAAGATCAACATCAGCGACCCGGCCGGGGCCGCGGCCGAGATCACGAAGATCCAGGAGAGCAGCCAGAAGCTGGCGACCGCGTGCGGTTCGTAGCCGGCTGGACCTCCTGAATTCCGCGGTGCCCGCCGAGCAGGCACAGATAGAGGAATGAGGCGACAACCGGCGTCCGCCGTCTGACACCGCGCGGAGAACGGCGCGGGACGGCGTCCGTGCGAAAGGGGAGGGGCGCCGAGGGCGTCCCCTCCCGGCAGGCCTGGGCCTCGGTCCCCCGGGTGACCTCCGTGACGGTGCCGGCGATCTCTCCCTGATCACTTCGAATTCTGCCGGCCGGCAGCGGAGTTCCTGCCTCTGATCGGCAACTCGGGGGAGCTTCCGTCGGCGGCGCGGGGCGATGTCGCCCGGGGTCGCGCGGGCGGTGTCCGTCCCGCGCGACCGCCGGCTCAGCCGGGCTCCGATACGCGCCCTTCCCCTGGACGTATCGGAGCGGATCCTTCGGGGGATCAGTACCATCCGCGTGACTGGAACGAGCCCCAGGCCCCGCACGGGGTGCGGTATCGGATCTTGATGTACTTCAGTCCCCAGCGGATCTGGGTCTCCGGGTTGGTGCGCCAATCCCGGCCCACTCCGCTCATCTTCCAGCCGGGCAGCGCCTGCGGAATGCCGTAGGCACCCGAGGAGTGATTTGTCGCCCGGTGGTTCCAGTTGCTCTCCCGGGTCCACAGCCGGTCGAGGCAGCGGAACTGGGTGGTAGGCCACTCTCTGCGGGTGATGAGGCGTGAGGCGAACGCCTTGTTTCTCCCCTGCACGGTGATCGGCCGTTTCGGTGTCTTGGGGATGAAACTCGTCTTCCATACCCCCAGATGGACGACCGGCCGGCTCACCGGGCCGGAAGACCGGCCGGCCGACGCGGTGTCGGCGGCGTTCCCCGCGGTGCCCGTGGTGCCCACGGTGACCAGGGCGGTGGCGAGGACGGTCGCACTGACGTTGCGCAACGCGCGATTGATTACCAAGGTGATCCTTGTCATCGGGTCGCGTGCCGGACGCGCGTGCCGGCTCGCGCCGTACGCGACCGCCGCGGCGCCCATGGCTCGGACGACGTGTCGGCCTGTCCCGCGTGGCCCCAGGACCGTTTGCTCCCCGACACGCCCGCGCTTTTCCGCGGCGTCTCGTGGGCGGCTTTCCAGGGCGCCGCGACGAGTTCTCTACGCGGTTTGTAATACGTCCGGTACGGCGGGCAGCACGACCGGATATCCGGACATGGGGAAGATTGGAGGTCTCGTTACGCCGTGATGGCCGTGGTGCATCTTCTCCGCCGATGGGGTGACTCAAGGTGTCCCGCGGGTTTAACCGGATGCCGGAGACGACGGCCGCTATGTCGTGATATTGGACACATAAGGTGATGTTGAAGGCGGCCGGGTCCCCGCACCGGCGAGGGGTCCTGGGTAGGCTTGCCGGTCATGAGCGTCTACGACATTCCGGTACGGACCCTCGCCGGTGACCCGGCGACGCTGCGCGGTCTGCTCGGCGACGGGGCCGCCCTGATCGTCAACGTGGCCTCCCGCTGCGGCCTCACGCCCCAGTACTCCGGGCTGGTCCGGTTGCACCGGCGCTACGCCGGCCGGGGACTGTCGGTGATCGGCGTGCCGTGCAACCAGTTCATGGGCCAGGAGCCGGGCAGCGCGGAGGAGATCGAGGCGTTCTGCGCCACCACCTACGGGGTGGACTTCCCGCTGCTGGAGAAGACCGAGGTGAACGGGGAGGACAGGCACCCCCTGTACACCGTGCTCACCCAGACCCCGGATGCGGCCGGGGAAGCCGGCGACGTCCAGTGGAACTTCGAGAAGTTCCTGGTCGGCCGGGACGGCCGGGTCGTGGCCCGGTTCCGGCCGGGGGTCGACCCGGAGGACTCCGCGCTGATCTCCCAGGTCGAAGAGCTGCTGTCCTGAAGATCCTCGCCTTCCTGCTCGCAGGCGGGGTCGCCGCGGGCTATCTATGGATACGTCTCGTCCCCGGTACCGTCGCGCCGGGACCCCGGCGCCGCCTGGTCGTGTGGGTCTTCGCCGTGCTCGCGGCGGTCGGGACGGCCTCGATGCTGGTGGGCCTCGTCGAAGGGCTGCCCCGCTGGGTCACCTGGCCGCTCGGCGTCTTCCGAAGTCTGGCGGCCTTCTTCACCCTGACCCTGCTCCTGCTGGAGGTCCCGCGGCTGATCGTCCTGCGCCGCCGTCGAAGGCGTGCCGCCCCCGGAGCCGCCCCGGCCCCGGGGGAGCGGCCCGAGGCCGTCCTGGAACCCGCCGCGTCCACCGGCCGGCGCGGACCCGGCGCGGCCGTCCCGGGGGCCGAGGACGGCCGTCCGGCGGGTGAGGGCGAGCAGGCGGCCGTACCCGGCGCACCGGACCCGCGTCGGGGGCCGGCGGAGCCGGACAGGCGGCTTTTCCTCGGGCGGTCGGCCGCGCTGATCGCCGCCGTGGCGGCGACCGGGACGACGGTGTACGGCGTGCGCGGGGCGCTCGCCCCGCCGGAGATCAGAAGGGTGCCCATCGAGCTGGCCCGGCTTGGCTCCGGTTTCCACGGCTTCCGGATCGCCGCGGTGAGCGACCTCCACATCGGCCAGTACCTCGGGCGTGGGCACACCGAGCGGGTGGTCCGGATGATCAACGAGCTGGAGCCCGACCTGATCGCCGTCGTGGGGGATCTCGCCAGCGGCACCGTCGCCCATCTCGGCCGGGACGCCGAGCCGCTCCGCGATCTGCACGCGCCGTTCGGCTCGTTCTACGTGACCGGCAACCACGAGTTCGCCTACAACGCCGGGGAGTGGAGCATCGAGGTGGAACGCCTCGGCATCCGGGCGCTCCGCAACGAGCGGGCCGAGCTCACCCGGGCCGGGTCGACCCTCGACCTCGCCGGGGTGGACGACGTCTTCGCCTGGGAGATCCCCGGGCTCCGGGGGCCCGACTTCGACGCCGCCCTCGGCGGACGCGACGAGTCCCGGCCGGTCGTTCTCCTGGCCCACCAGCCGCTGCAGGCGGAGGAGGCGTCCAAGCACGGCGTCGACCTGCAGATCTCCGGCCACACCCACGGCGGCCAGGTCGCCGGGCTCGGCTATCTGGCCGCGCTCAGCCAGCCCGTGGTGGCCGGGCTCGGCGCCGTCGGCGGCACCCGGGTCTACGTCACCAGCGGCGCGGGTTTCTCCAACATCCCGGTCCGGATCGGCGTGCCCCCCGAGATCAGCCTTCTCGAACTCCGCTCACCCGCGTAGCCCCCGGTCCCGGGGGTCCGTGCCGTACCGGCCCCGCCCGGCCCCGTCGGTGGGCGGCGCGCAGCTGCCGCGGACGACGAGCTCGGTCGGCAGCACGGTCGGCCGGGTCCGGGTGGCGCGCGGGTCGCGCAGCACCAGCTCGGCGGCGCGGTAGCCCATGTCCCGGGCCGGCTGGGAGATCACGGTCAGGGTGGGGCTGCACAGCTCGGCCCAGGGGACGTCGTCGAACATGACGATCGACACGTCCTTCGGGACCCGCAGGTCCAGTTCACGGGCGGCCAGGACGGCGGCCTCGCCCAGGATGTTGTTCCCGGCGAGCAGCGCGGAGATGTCGGGCCGCCGCTGGAACAGGCTCGCCGCGGCCGCGTAGGAGGTGTCCCGGGCGCCGCGGGCGGTCACGATCAGCTCGTCGTCGGCGGGGACCCCGGAGTGGGTGAGAGCCTCCCGGAAGGCCTGCTGCCGGCCGTTCCCGCCCAGGAAGCCGATCCTGCGGTGCCCGAGTCCGGCCAGGTAGCCGACGGCGGCGTGGATGCCGGACCGGTCGTCGGCGAGGACCGCGGGCACCTTGTGCAGCGCGGTGGCGTCCCGGCCGGTCGGCGTGGGGGACAGGCCGAGGGGGAGCCGGTCGGCGAACACCAGGTGGATGTCGGCGCGAAGGACGGGGATCCAGGCCTCGGCGTCACCCGAGGGCACGGCGATGACGCGGTCGACGCTCTGGTCGACGAACCCGCCGATGAGCTCGGCCTCACGCTCGGGGTCGTTGCCGGTGGTCCCCACGATCACGTGTTCGTTCATGGATCTCGCGCAGGAGAGCACGCCGTCGGCGAGCCGGGAGTAGAAGAGATTGGTGATGTCCGGGACGAGCAGGCCGAGGGCGCCGGTGCGCCGCAGTTTCAGGTTCCGGCCCAGGGCGCTCGGCCGGTAGTCGAGTCTGGCGGCCGCCTCCAGAACCTTCTCCCGCGTCCGTGAGCTGGCCGAACCGTTGCCGGAGAGCACCCGGGAGACGGTGGCCACCCCCACTCCCGCCGCGGCCGCCACGTCTTTGATCGTCGCCCTGTGGTCCATCATGGAAACGATTCCAGCACAGATTCCACCGAGGTTCCACTTCATGGGTCGGTTGAAGTGCCCTCTTGACATATATAAGCCGTTCTGGTGAGGTTCGGTGAAAACGTATCCATCGATCGAGGGACCGTCATGGCATCAATCGTTCTCAGAGGGGTCGACAAGATCTACGCCGGTGGCGTGAAAGCGGTGAACGGGCTCGACCTCGAGATCAAGGACGGCGAGTTCATGGTGCTCGTCGGCCCCTCCGGGTGCGGCAAGTCCACGGCGCTGCGGATGATCGCCGGCCTGGAGGACATCAGTGGCGGTGAGATCCACATCGGGGACAAGGTGGTCAACCACCTGCCGCCCAAGGATCGCGACATCGCGATGGTGTTCCAGAACTACGCCCTCTATCCGCACATGACGGTCGAGGAGAACCTCGCCTTCGGCCTCAAGCTCCGCAAGATGCCCAAGGCCGAGATCCAGCGCCGGGTGGTGGAGGCCGCGAACATGCTCGGCCTGGAGGGTTACCTCAAGCGCAAGCCCGCCGCGCTCTCCGGTGGTCAGCGGCAGCGTGTCGCCATGGGCCGCGCCATCGTTCGCGAGCCGCGGGCGTTCCTCATGGACGAGCCGCTCTCCAACCTCGACGCCAAGCTCCGCGTCTCGATGCGCGCCTCGCTCAACCAGCTGCACGAGCGCCTCGGCGTCACCACCGTCTACGTCACCCACGACCAGGTCGAGGCGATGACCCTCGGCGACCGGGTGTGCGTCCTCAAGGACGGCGTGCTCCAGCAGGTCGACACCCCGCAGAACCTCTTCGACCGGCCGGTGAACCTGTTCGTGGCCGGCTTCATGGGCTCCCCGGCGATGAACTTCGTCACCGCGGACCTGGTTCGTGACGGCATCGCCTTCGCCAACTACCGGCTGCCCATCCCCGCCTCGACCTTCACCGACAAGCCGGGTCTCGGCGACTACATCGGCCGCAAGCTCATCGTCGGCGTCCGCCCCTCCGACTTCGAGGACGCCAGGAGCGCGAACGGCCACAACGAGGGCTGGGCGCGCATCCCGGTCAGGGTGAGCGTCACCGAGGAGCTGGGCAGCGAGATCAACGTCCTGTTCACGATCGACGCCCCGCCGGTCATGCACAAGGACGCCCTGGCCCTGGCCCAGGACGCGGCGGGTGACGAGGCCGACGGGTCGCTGCCGCTGGGCGGCGGCAAGTCGCTGTGGACCGCCCGGGTCAACTCGCGGAGCCAGGTCCGGCCGAACCAGGACCTCGAGCTCGTCGTCGACACGCACAACCTCCACTTCTTCGACCCCGAGTCCGGCCTGGCGATCGGCCACCCGGCCAACGTTCGGGGCTGATTCCTCGCCGCCCCCCGTCCGCCCGACACCGGGCGGACGGGGTAGGCGCGTGGCTCGGCCGGCCGGTCAGTGGCCGGTGAATGCGGTGAAGATGTCGCGTTAAGCCGCATTGGGTGCCGTCCCGTCTCGGGTCCGGGACGGCACTTCGAGTTTCGGATCTCCTCGCGGGAAGGTCTCCGATGAGCTTCCGCCTTCTTTTCGTCTGTACGGGCAACATCTGCCGTTCCCCGCTCGCCGAGCGGCTGACCCGCGCCCGGCTCGGCCCCGGCACCGAGGGGTTCCGGGTACGGAGCGCCGGGACGTTCGCCGTCTCCGGTAAGCCGATGACCCCGCTCGCCGTCGACGTCCTCGAAGAGCTCGGCGGGAGTGCCGAGGGGTTCGCCTCCCAGCCGGTCACGGCGGAGCTCCTCACCGAGGCCGACCTGGTGCTGACGGCGACCGCCGAGCACCGCGCGTACACCGTGCGGGCCGCGTCCTCCCTGGCACCCCGCGTCTACACCATGCGCGAGTTCGCCGCCCTCGTCGCCGAGACGGACCGGCGGGGGATCGTTCGGCTGCCCCACCCGGCCGACCGGGCCCGGGCCCTGATCCGCCAGGTGGCCCTGCTCCGGGGCGACGACCCCGTCCTGGCCAAGGACGACGAGGACATCGACGACCCGTACGGCCATCCGCCGGAAACCTACCGCCGGACCGGTGTGGCCGTCGCCGAGGCCCTCACCCCGGCCCTGGAGATCATCAACTTTTCCGGCTGACCGGTCGTCCAACGTTGTCGGGCGTGTCCGCGCCGGGACCGCGGACTAGGGTGAGGGCGGGAGAGGAGTCGCATGGCGGCGAACCGGTGGATGAAGTCGGCGGCGTGGCTGCTTGCCGCGGGACTGTTCGCGACGGGGTGCGTGGGCGTGCGGTCGGCGGAGCGGCCCGAACCGCCGGGCGGCCCCGGGGCGCCGCCGGGGGACGTCGCGGTCCGGTTCACCGAGATCGCCCGGCTGGAGTCCCCGGTGGCGTTCGCGGTGCGCAAGGGGGAGGACACCCTCTACGTCGCCGAGCAGACGGGGCGGTTGCGGGCGATCCGGGACGGGAAGGTCGACCCGGTTCCGGTGGTGGATCTCAGCCGGGAGGTGAGCGACGGCAACGAGCAGGGGCTGCTCGGGGTCGCGTTCTCGCCGGACGGGAGCCGTCTCTATCTGGACTGGACCGACCTGGACGGGCACACACACGTCACCGAGTGGTCGTTCGCCGGGGGCAAGGCCTCGGCCCGGCGAGACGTGCTGACCCAGCGGCAGCCGTACCCCAACCACAAAGGGGGGCAGCTCGCCTTCGGCAAGGACGGCTACCTCTACATCGCCTTCGGCGACGGGGGGAGCGGCGGGGATCCGCACGGGTACGGCCAGGACCTGGGCACCTGGCTCGGTAAGATCCTTCGGATCGACCCGCGTGGCGGCACGCCGTACCGGGTGCCCGAGGACAACCCCTTCGTCGGACGGGCGGGGGCGAAGCCGGAGATCTGGGCGTACGGGCTCCGTAACCCCTGGCGGTTCTCGTTCGACGCCGAGACCGGCGACCTGTGGATCGGGGACGTCGGCCAGAACGCGTGGGAGGAGGTCGACCGGCAGCCCGGCACCTCCAAGGGCGGGGAGAACTACGGCTGGAACAAGCGTGAGGGCAGACACCCATTCAACGGGGGGGACAAGCCCGCGGACGCGGTCGACCCGGTCCTGGAGTACCAGCTGAACGACAACGGCACCTGCTCGGTGATCAGCGGATACGTCTACCGGGGCACGGCGATCCCCGGGCTTGGGGGGCGCTACCTGTACGGCGACTTCTGCGCGGGCTGGGTGCGTTCGGTGGAGGTACGGCCGCAGGGCGTGGGGGAGCCCACCGAGCTGGGCAGGGTTGAACAGCTCAGCTCGTTCGGCGAGGATCACAGACGTGAGCTGTACGCCCTGAGCCTGCAGGGCGGCGTCTACCGCCTTGAGGCCGCCCGCTGACCCGGCCGCCGCCGGGGGGTGGATCGGCCGCGCGCCGTTCGGTGTCAGCCGATCTGACGATCACTTGTCGGCCGCGGTGTTCAGGTGTTGTACGGTTCGCTTCGGCGCCGACGCCGGATGCCGGACTGAGCTGGGCGGTCGCCGGGTTTCCCGGGCGATCGCGCGAAGGCCGCCGTACCGGTATCAGATGTCGTTTTCGCTGAGACATCGCCATGAATTTGACTATTAAGAGCTTCCTACTCGGAAGACATGAAAAATCAGAGTATTAAGAGATAAGTCTGAACTACCCGACCCAGCGGATCACGCCAGCTGCGGGCCTTTCGCGCTGCTTGTCGGGTTCTAAGTTTTTGTTCACAGTTTTGGCGATGTCTGACTGATGCCCCTTGCTGGATGATGCGCGCGGTCCGAGTCTCCCGGCAGAAGGAGGCTGTCGTGAAACGCAATGTTCTGCTCACGGGGCTCACGTTGCTGGCGGTGCTCTGTGCGACCGCACTGACCGGACCGAGCGCGTCGTCGGCCGCGGAACCACCGGCAAACAGGCAGTATCGGGTTGACGGCCCAAGCACGTCACAACAACGGACCGAGATCGCCAGGACCGGTGCCGCGATCGACGAGGTGGCGCACGGAGCGGTGGTCGTCTCCGCGACCGCCGAGGAGGCCGATGCGATCAAACGCCTCGGCTACAAGGTCACCCTCATCCCCCGCCAACTGTCCCCCGTGGTGCCCAAGGCTCAGGACTTCCCCCCGGCGGACTCCAACTACCACAACTTCGCCGAGCTGACGGCGGCGGTCGACCGCGTCGTGGCCGACCACCCGACGATCGCCCGGAAGATCAGCGTCGGCACCACCTACGAGGGCCGCGACCTGATGGCCGTCAAGATCAGTGACAACGTGGCCGTCGACGAGGACGAGACCGAGGTCATGTTCACGCACCATCAGCACGCGCGTGAGCACCTGACCAAGGAGATGGCGGTCTACCTCCTCAACCTGTTCACCGACAACTACGGGACGGACTCCCGCATCACCGGCCTGGTGAACTCGCGGGAGATCTGGATCCTGCCCGACCTCAACCCCGACGGCGGCGAGTACGACATCGCCGCGGGCACCTACCGCTCCTGGCGGAAGAACCGGCAGCCCAACTCCGGGTCGAGCAGCATAGGCACCGACCTCAACCGCAACTGGGCCTACAACTGGGGCTGCTGCGGCGGTTCGTCGTCGAGCACGTCGAGCGACACCTACCGGGGCCCGTCGGCCGAGTCGGCACCCGAGGTGCGGGCGGTCGCGAACTTCGTGCGCAGCCGGGTCGTCGGCGGCAGGCAGCAGATCAAGGCGGCCATCGACTTCCACACCTACGGCCAGCTCATCCTGTGGCCGTACGGCTACACCTACAACGACACCGGGCCCGGCCTGACCCAGGACGACCGGGACGCGCACGCCGCGCTCGGCCAGAACATGGCGACGACCAACGGCTACACCCCGGAGCAGGCGAGCGACCTCTACATCACCGACGGGACGATCGACGACTGGCTCTGGGGCTCCCAGAAGATCTTCAACTACACGTTCGAGATGTATCCCTCCTCGGGTGGCGGCGGCTTCTACCCGCCCGACGAGGTCATCCCCGCCCAGACCTCCCGGAACCGGGAAGCCGTGCTCCGCCTGCTCGAATACTCCGACTGCGTCTACCGGATCATCGGCAAGGAAGCGCAGTACTGCGGTACCGGTCCGCCTCCGATCACGGTGTACTCCGATGATTTCGAGGTGGCGTCGGGGTGGGCGGTGAATCCGTCGGGGACGGACACGGCGACGTCGGGGGTGTTCGAGCGGGGTGACCCGGAGGCGACGACGTCGAGCGGGGCCAAGCAGCTGGGGACGACGACGTCGGGGGTGAACGGTCTGGTGACGGGCCGGTTGGCGGGTGCGTCGGCGGGTGCCTACGACGTGGACGGCGGGGTGACGTCGGTGTGGTCGCCGTCGATCGCGTTGCCGGCGTCGGGGACGTTGACGTTGTCGTTCTCGTGGTATCTGGCGCACGGGTCCAATGCGTCGTCGGCTGACTTCCTGCGGGTGAAGGTGGTGGGTTCGTCGACGACGCAGGTGTTCCAGCAGCTGGGTGCGGCGTCCAACCGCAACGGCGCGTGGGCGACGGCGACGGCGAACGTGTCCGGGTTCGCGGGTCAGTCGGTGCGGATTCTGATCGAGGCGGCGGACGCGTCGACGGCGAGTCTGGTGGAGGCCGGGATCGACGACGTACGGATCACTCGGTGATTTCGCGGTGCGGGCTCCGGCGGGACCGGCGCCCGCACCGCTCCGGTGTTGCAGGATCGGCCGGGCGCGCCCGGCCCGTACACACGGTTCGTATCTCCTTACCCCCCAAGGAGCGTCAGTGAAACGACTGCTGCTGTCCATCGCCACCGGGCTGGCTCTGGTGCTGGCCCCGGCGACCTCGGTGACGGCGTCGGCGGGGCAGGCCCTCGCCCCGCCGAACATCTCCCTGGCCAACGTCAAGGCCCACCTATCCCAGTTCCAGTCGATCGCCACGGCCAACGGCGGCAACCGCGCCCACGGCCGTCCCGGGTACCTAGCCTCGGTCAACTACGTGAAGAGCCAGCTGGACGCGGCCGGGTACACGACGGCGATCCAGTCGTTCACCTACGGGGGAGCGACCGGCTACAACCTGATCGCCGACTGGCCCGGCGGCAACCCCAACCACGTCATCATGACCGGCGCGCACCTGGACAGCGTGACGGCGGGACCGGGGATCAACGACAACGGCTCGGGCTCGGCCGCGATCCTGGAGGTGGCCCTGGAGCTGGCCCGGCAGGGTGTCACCCCGGTGAACCACGTGCGGTTCGCCTGGTGGGGTGCCGAGGAGCTCGGTCTGCGCGGCTCGCAGTACTACGTGACCAACCTGCCGCCCGCCGAGCGCACCAAGATCAAGGGTTACTACAACTTCGACATGGTGGGCTCGCCCAACGCCGGCTACTTCGTGTACGACGGCGACAACTCCGACGGGGTCGGCTCCGGTCCCGGCCCGGCGGGTTCGGCCCACCTGGAGTCGGTGCTGCAGGGCTACTTCGGCTCGATCGGGGTCTCGACCCGGGGCACCGACTTCGACGGCCGTTCGGACTACGGCCCGTTCATCGCCGTGGGGATCCCGGCCGGCGGCACCTTCACCGGTGCCGAGGGGATCAAGTCCGCGGCGCAGGCCACCCTCTGGGGCGGCACCGCGGGCGCCGCGTTCGACGGCTGCTACCACCGGGTCTGCGACACCACGTCCAACATCAACGACACGGCTCTGGACCGTAACGCCGACGCCATCGCCGACGCGGTCTGGGATGTGGCCGTGGCCCCGCCCGCGCCTCCGATCACGGTGTACTCCGATGATTTCGAGGTGGCGTCGGGGTGGGCGGTGAATCCGTCGGGGACGGACACGGCGACGTCGGGGGTGTTCGAGCGGGGTGACCCGGAGGCGACGACGTCGAGCGGGGCCAAGCAGCTGGGGACGACGACGTCGGGGGTGAACGGTCTGGTGACGGGCCGGTTGGCGGGTGCGTCGGCGGGTGCCTACGACGTGGACGGCGGGGTGACGTCGGTGTGGTCGCCGTCGATCGCGTTGCCGGCGTCGGGGACGTTGACGTTGTCGTTCTCGTGGTATCTGGCGCACGGGTCCAATGCGTCGTCGGCTGACTTCCTGCGGGTGAAGGTGGTGGGTTCGTCGACGACGCAGGTGTTCCAGCAGCTGGGTGCGGCGTCCAACCGCAACGGCGCGTGGGCGACGGCGACGGCGAACGTGTCCGGGTTCGCGGGTCAGTCGGTGCGGATTCTGATCGAGGCGGCGGACGCGTCGACGGCGAGTCTGGTGGAGGCCGGGATCGACGACGTACGGATCACCCGCTAAGCCGGGACGATCGGGGCCCGGCCGGGGATCTCCGGCCGGGCCCGCCGGGCCGGATCGTGTCTACGCCGATCGGCGGACGCGAAGCGGCCGAAGAGAACAAGGACGGAAACCGATACGGCACGGCTATTGGTGTGGTTCAAAACCCATTGAGATATGCGTAATGGGTTTGTGTCACATCAATAGGTGTGGCCGGGAAATAAGTAAGAAATCTATCCGAATGACAGTCCAAGTAAGGGCGCGACAAAGACCGCCGAGAAGGCACCCGGCGGCCGATGTCCTTTTGAGGTGGCAGGATGCTTGAGCCAACACGTGTACGCCGGGTCACCGAACGTGAGCTCGCGAGTCTGCTCCGTACCGGTCCGTTCGAGCATGCCTTGAGGTCGGCGATTCAGTCGCGCGGCCTGAGCCTCGAACGGATCCACGCGCGGCTCCGGGAGCGCGGCGTGACGGTCAGCCTGGCGAGTCTGAGCAACTGGCAGCGGGGACGCTCCCGGCCCGAGCGCGAAACCTCCCTGCTCGCCGTCCGATTCCTGGAGGACATCCTCGGCCTTCCGAACGACGCCCTGGTGACGTTGCTCGGCCCGAGACGCCCCCGCGGCAGATGGCTCGACCATGTGCCGGGCTCCCTCACCTTCCAGGACCTCTGCCCCGTCTACTCGAACCTGGACGATCTGCTCACCCAGATCGAGAGCCCGGTCGACGGGCAGCTCGCCTGGCTGAGCCATCACGACCGCGTCCGGATCGGGGCCGCCCGGGAGGAACTGGTCGTCCAGAGCCGGGTCGTCTTCCAGGCGCGCCGTGACGGGGTCGACCGGCACGTCGCGATCCACTACAACCCCCGCGGGGCGCTCCCGAGCGCACGGCGGGTCACCTTCTGCCGGCCGGGCCGGGTCCGGGCCGATCCGGACGCGGGGCTGGTCGCGGTGGAGCTCCTGCTCGACCGCCCGCTCCGCGCGGGGGAGACCTACGTCCTGGAGTACGAGTTCGGCTACGCCACCACCGGACCGGAGGAGGTCGAGTTCAGCAGGGGGTTCCGGTTCCCCGTCCGGGAGTATCTGCTCCAGGTCCTCTTCGACCCGACCGCCCTGCCCACCCGCACCTACCGGGTGTGGCAGTCCCGGGCCAACTCCGAGAAGATCGACCTCGCGGAGCTCTCCCTCGACGGGTGGAACTCCGCACACCTGATCGAGTTCGACGTGGAACCCGGCGTGCACGGCATCCGCTGGGAGTGGGACTGACCCTGCCGCGCGACACGGTGTCCGTACGGCGGCACCGCGGGGCTGAGCCGAGGCGGGTGGGGCTTCGGATTCGTCCCCCGCGGGCCGGATAGCGGCACCGGGTCCGTACGGCTGCCCGCGGGTCAGGCGGGCGGGCCCGGTGTCCCGCCCGCGGCGGCCGGCGGAACGTCCGTAGGGGGCGTGCCCTACGAAAGCACGGATCGGGCCGGCGAAAGGCGTGTCCTGGGCGGACGGCCTTGTCCGGCCCGCGCGACCCCGGCGACAGTGGCGTCCATGGACGAATTGCTGGCCGAGACCGCGGCGCGACTGCGGATCACCGGCGCCCAGCTGGCGATCGCGGTGGACGGGGAGCTCACCGAGTACGCGACCGGTGTCGCCAACGCCGAACTGGGCACGCCGGTCACCCCCGACACGCTGTTCCAGATCGGCTCCACCGCCAAACTGCACACCGCGGCGCTCGTTCTCGGCTTGGTGGACGAGGGACGGGCCGACCTGGACGCCCCGGTCTCGGAGTATCTGCCGGAGCTGAGGCTCCCCGGTGAAGGGACGCTCACCCCCCGGCACCTGCTGTCGATGACCAGCGGTCTGGACAACGGTCCGTACGTCGACACCGGGCGCGGCGACGACTGCGTGGCCCGCTACGCCGAGCTTCTGGCCGAGATCCCCCCGGTCTTCGCGCCGGGGGAGGGGTTCGGCTACTCCAACGCCTCGACGGTCGTGTCCGGGCTGCTGATCGAGCGCCTCACCGGCTTGACCTGGGACGAGGCGCTGCAGCGGCGGTTGGCCGGCCCGGCGGGACTGGCCCGGACCGTGAGCCGGGACGAGGACCTGGTCTATCATCGGGTCGCCGTCGGGCATACCGTCGGCGGCGAGGTGGTCCGGCCGTGGTGCTTCTCCCGGGGCCTCGGCCCGGCCGGGAGCACCCTGTGCGCCACCGCCGGCGATCTCGCCCGGTTCGGCGTGATGATCCTGGGCGGCGGCGCCGGGGTCCTGTCGCCGGACGCGGTCGCGACGATGCAGACCCCGCACACCGAGGTCGAGGCCCGGTGGTTCGCCGAGCAGTGGTGCGCCGGGCCGTACCGGAAGGTCTGGGACGGGACCGCGGTGTACGGCCACGGCGGCACCAACCTCGGCGGCTCCTCCACCCTGGTCTGGATCCCGGAGCGGAACACGGCGCTCGCCGTGACCGTCAACACCCCGTCGCAGGGCTACCCCTTCGCGGACGCGGTCTTCGCCGGGGTCTGCGCCGACCTGCTGGGCCTGGCCGTGCCGGTACGGGCGGAGCCGGGCCTCGGGCTTCCCGTGGACGCCTCCCGCTACACCGGTGTCTACCGGACTTACGACACGCGCTACGCGGTGACGGAGCGGCCGGGCGGCCTCGCGGTCACCGCCGAATCGGACGGGGAGCGACTCACCTGCGACCTGCTGCCGCTCGGCGACCACCGGTTCCAGCCGGCCGACGACCGGCTCGGCGGCATGCACCGGTGGGACGTCGCCTTCGTCCCCGGCCCGGACGGCCGCGCGACGCGCTTCCTCAACGGGGCGTTCGCCGCCCGGCGGGTCAGCGGCTGACCAGACCCGCGTCGTAGGCGAGCAGCGCGGCCTGGGTGCGGTTGGCGCAGCGGAGTTTGGCGAGCAGCCGGGAGACGTGCCCTTTCACCGTCGTCTCGCTGAGGAACAGCCGTCCGCCGATCTGCGCGTTGGACAGCCCCTGCCCCAGGCAGGTGAGCACCTCCCGTTCGCGTTCGGTCAGCTCGGCGACGAGGCTCCGCGCCTGGTCCCGGGCGGGTTCGGCGGCGGCGAAGGCGTTGATCAGCCGCCGGGTCAGGGCGGGGGAGACGATCGCGTGCCCCTCGGCCCCGACCCGGACGATGTCGATCAGATCCTCGGGGTCGGTGTCCTTGAGCAGGAAACCGACGGCCCCGGCCCGCAGCGCCCGTACGGCGTACTCGTCCACGTCGAAGGTGGTCAGCATGATCACCTTCGGCGCCCCGGGCACACCGCAGATCCGCTCGGCGGCGGTGAGCCCGTCCACCCCGGGCATCCGGATGTCCATCAGCACCACGTCGGGCGTCAGCCGCAGGCACGCCTCCACCGCCTCGGCGCCGTCGTAGGCCTCCCCGACCACCTCGAGGTCACCGGCCCGGGACAGGATCGCCCGCAGATGTGCGCAGACCAGCCGCTCGTCGTCGACGAGGAGCACCCGGATCACCGGGTCACCGCCGGGAGGCTCGCCGTCAGCTCGAAACCGCCCTCGGGGGTGGGCGCCGCGTGGAAGGCGCCGCCGACCAGCTCGACCCGCTGCCGCAGCCCGAGCAGCCCGGTCCGCGACGAGGGCGGCATCACCGGCCGGCTCTCCCGAGGGGCGGCCGGGTTGCTGACGCTCACCCGCAGCCCCGCGCCGTCCCGGCTCACCCGGACCCGGACGGGGGCGCCGGGGGCGTGCTTGCGGGCGTTGGTCAGCGCCTCCTGGACGACCCGGTAGGCAGTGCGGCCCAGCGCGGCCGAGACGGTGATGCCGTCGTCCTGGGTGAGCTCGGCCGCGACGCCGGACTCGGCGACCAGCCGGGACAGGTCGACCAGGGTGGGCTGGGGGGCGAGCTCGACCGGTTCGGCGTCGTGCAGGACGCCGACCACCTCCCGCAACTCGTCCAGGGCACGCCGCCCGGTCGCGCGCAGCTCCTCGGCGGCCCGCCGGACTTCCTTCGTCGGCGCGGACATCCGCAGGGACCCGGCCTGGAGCACCATGAGGCTCACATGGTGGGTCACCACGTCGTGCATCTCACGGGCGAGCCGGGTGCGCTCCTCGGCCCGGGCCTGCTCGATCCGGAGCCGCTGCTCCGCCTCGGCGCGCTCGGCCCGTTCGGCGAGCGCCCGGTTGAGCCGCCGGGTGCTGTCGATGTAGAGGCCGAGCAGGGTCGCCGGGATCGTGAACAGCCCGCTGACGGAGATCAGCTGGATCGCCGTCGCCAGGGTCTGCGCCTCCCAGACACGCGACATCGCCAGCATGGTCACGGCCGCGACGCCGATGAGGAGCCGGCGCCGGCCCAGGTGCGCGCCGAGGGAGTAGAGCGCGAAGGGCACCGCGACGGGTGCCTCCAGATACGCGAGCGGGATCGTCAGCAGCGCCACCTGGAGCGGGTGGCTCCGCCGGACGAGCAGCAGCGCCGCCGCGATCACCTGGATCAGGACCCCCCGCCAGGGGAAGTCCGGCACCGGCACCAGCGGGACCACCCCGCTGATCACCAGGTCGCTCGCCACGCCCACCGCGCCCACGGCGCAGGCGAGGAGGACGTCCCCGGCCAGCTTGCGGGCGGAGGTGTGGGACGGCATGCGACCACGGTACCCGCCGATCCGGCGATTTCCCCCCTCACCTGGGCGAACACCGACGAAAGTAGGGGCACCCACCCTACTTTGGCGATGCCCGTACAGATCTTCCGCGGCTGGTGGCGGCCGTACTCCCGGCGGGAACCTCGAAGTCCCTCACCAGGAGGCCGCATGAACGATCCATCCACCCCGCTGTCCCGGGAGGACGCCCGGGCCGTGCTCGGGGTGACGGGCAGAGCCAACGACACCGCGCCGCTCCTGCGCACCCTGCGCGAACACGGCACCGGCCTCACCTTCATGGCCGGGCTCACCCTCCTCGCCGTCGTCGACGGCTTCCAGACCCAGGTCTTCACCGTGCTCACCCCGGAGATCTCCGCCGACCTCGGGGTGGACCTCGGCACGATCTCCGGCGTCATCGGCGTCCAGGGCGTCGCCGCGGGCCTGGCCCCGTTCGCGATCGCCGCGATGCTCCGCCGCTACCCGCACCGGGTACGGCTGGCGCTCGCCACCGGCTTCGCCTGGAGCGCGACCACCCTTTTCACCGGCATGGTGCACGGGCCCGGCTCGCTGGCCGCGCTGATGCTGGTCAACGGGGCCACCACCGGCGCGGTGGCGCTGCTCCATCCGCCGCTGCTCATGGACGCCTACCCGCCCGGAGCGCGGATGCGGATCATGTCGCTCTACTCCTCCGCCACCCCGCTGGCGGGCATCCTCGTCCCGCTGTTCATCGCCGGCCTGGTCACCTGGCCCGGCCTGGACTGGCGGGGGGTGTTCGTCGTGCTCGGCGCGATCTCCGTCCTCGCCTGCCTCTACGCGACCCGGCTGCGCGAGCCGGCGCTCGGGCGCTGGGACGTGGCCGAGCTGAGTTCGCGGGCCGGGACCGGCCCGCCGACCGGTCACGGCGATCTGCCCGGGTTCTTCGCCACGGTCCGGCGGGTGATGCGGATCCGCTCGGTCCGGCGGATGTCGCTGGGCTTCACCGCGATCGGCGCGCTCGCCGTGCCGTACGGGGTGGTGCTCTCCTCGCTGCTGGACGAGGAGTGGGGGCTCTCCGCCGGGCAGCGCGGGCTCTTCTCCAGTGCGGCGGCCGCGGTCTCCATCCTGGCGCTGGCCCTGTTCGGCGGGCGGGCCGAGGCCGCCTACCGCGCGGGTCCCGGCCGTTTCATGATGCTCTGCGGCGGGGCGCTCGCGCTGGCGGCCTCGGCCTTCGCCGCCTCGGCCCTCGTCCCCGGCGTCTGGTTCGCGCTGCCCCTGCTCGCCCTCGGCCAGGCGCTGCTCGCGGTGATCGGGCCGAGTCTGTTCATCGGCGGCCTGTCGGTGGTCAGGCCCGAAGACCGGGCACACGCCATGGCCACCCTGGGCCTGATCGTCGCCTTCGGCGGCCTGATCGGCGCCGGCCTGCTCGCCCTGGCGACCGCCTTCCTCGACCTGCGCGGGGCGCTGCTCCTGCTGCTCCTGCCCGCCGTCGGCGGCTCGCTGCTCATCGGCACCCTGCGCACCACCCTCATGGGCGATCTCGACGCCCTGATCGACCACGCGATCGGAGTCAACCCGAAGTGAACGAGAACTATCGACGCGCCGAGGCGCTGTACATCGCCCGCCAGGACGCCCTGATCCACCGGGCGACGGTGGTCCCGATCTGGGAGGGGGACACCTTCCGGTACCGGGTGAACACCCTCGAAGGCCCCCGGTGCGTCCGGGTGTCGGCGACGACGGGGGAGCGGTGGGAGATCGAGGACCCGGGCGGCGAGCCGGCCCTGCCCGCGGAGGTGACCGGGATGCGGGTCTCCCCCGGCGGGGAGTACACCGTGACCGTCACGGCGGGGAACCTGGCGGTGAACGGCGCGCCGATCACCGCCGACGGCGAGCCCGGCCACGCCTACGGGCTCCCGAGCGACCAGAGCGCGCTGCCGATCGTCGCCGTACAGAACGGCATGGCCACCTCGCCGCAGGTGGAGTGGGCACCGGACGGGCGCCGGTTCGTCACCCACCGAGTGGACCAGCGGCACGTGCCGACGCTCACCATGACCCAGTCGTGCCCGCCGGACGGGAGCCCGCGGCCGCTGGTCCGCACCGTCCACTACGAGATGCCCGGCGACCCGCTGCCGGTCTTCCGGCTGGTGGTCTTCGACGCGGAGACGGGGGAGCGGGTCGACGTCGTGATCGAGCCGCTGACCTTCACCCACGACGCCCCGCTCGGCATCGGGCGCGTCTGGTGGGAGGACGACGAGACCCTCTGGATGCTGTACGGCACCCGCGGCTATCAAGGGGCGCGGCTGTACCGGATCGACGCGCGGACCGGCGCTGCCGAGGTCGTCCTGGAGGAGGCCGGCGAAACCATCATGAACTCCTCGCCGACCGTGGTGGAGTTCCCCCTGGTCCGCGCCCACGGCGACGAGGTGCTCTGGTACTCCGACCGCTCCGGCTGGGGTCACCTGTACCGGTACGAGCGGGGCGAGCTGAAGAACGCCGTCACCGAAGGGGAATGGCTCGTCCGCGACCTGGTGCACCTCGACTGGGGCGCCCGGCGGGTCTACTTCCTCTCCGGCGGCCACGGGACCAACCCCTACCACCGCCGGCTGTGCCGGGCCGACCTGGACGGGACCGGCGTCGTCGTGCTCACCCCCGAGGACACCGACCACCACGTCGTCGCGTCCCCCGACGGACTCCGGTTCGTCGACACCCACGCGGCGCCGGACACGCCCCCGGTCACCGTCCTGCGCGACGCCGACGGGGCGGTCGTCGCCGAACTGGAACGCGCCGACGTCTCCGCCCTGGAGCAGGCGGGGTACCGGGCGCCGGAGGCGTTCACCGTCAAGGCGGCCGACGGCGTGACCGACCTGTACGGCCTGCTCCACCTGCCCGCGGACTTCGACGCCTCCGGCAGCTACCCGATCCTGGACTCGATCTACAACGGGCCGCAGATCAGCCGGCAGCTGCGGACCACGCTGCGCGGCTACTCCATCGACCCGTTCCTGCTCGACCCGGTCGGCGGCGCCCCGATGCTGGCGCAGCTCGGCCTGGCGGTCGTCGTCATGGACGGCCGCGGCACGCCGTACCGGTCCAAGGCCTTCCACGACGCCTCCTACGGCGACCCGGCCGCGGCCGTCGGCATCGACGACCACGTGGCGGCGATCAGGCAGCTCGCGGCCGAACGGCCGTACCTCGACCTGGCCCGGGTCGGGGTGACCGGGCACTCCGCCGGGGGCGCCGCCGCGCTGCACGCCGTACTCCGCCACCCGGGGTTCTTCACCGCGGCGATCTCCTCGGCGGGCGACCACGACCACAGCGGCTACTACGCGATCTGGGGGGAGACCTACCAGGGTCCGCCGCCCCAGGACTACACCGCCGGGTCGCCCCTCCCGCTGGCCGGGCGGCTCCGGGCCAAGCTGCTCCTGCTCTTCGGCGAAATGGACGAGAACTGCCACCCCGGCCTGTCGCTTCGCGTCGTCAACGCGCTCATCGCGCAGGACAAGGACTTCGAGATGCTCATGGTGCCGAACGCCACGCACGGCTACGGCGCCGCCGAAGCGCACGTGCTGCGGCGCCAGTGGGACTTCCTCACCCGCCACCTGATCGGCGCGGAGCCTCCGGCCGGTTACCGGATCGACCCGGCTTTCGGAGCGGGGCGATGACCGGCGGCACGGTACGGGCCCGCGGCGCAGGCGGCGGCGAACTCGGAGCCAGGCTCACCGAGCTCGCCGACCGGCATGGGATCACCGGCGCCGCCGTCGCGTTCAGCCGTGGGGACGTCGTGACCGAGGCCGCCACCGGGGTGCTCAACACCCGGACCGGGTATCCGGCGGGTGTCGACTCGCTGTTCCAGGTCGGCTCGATCGCCAAGGTGTGGACCGCCACACTGGTCATGCAGCTCGTCGCGGAGGGGCGGCTCCGGCTCGACCAGACCGTCCGGTCGGTCCTCCCCGGATTCGCACTCCAGGACGAGGAGGCGGCCGCGAGCGTCACGATCGAGGCGCTGCTCACCCACACCGCCGGGTTCGAGGGCGACGTGTTCGCCGACACCGGCCGGGGCGACGACGCGGTGGAGAGACTGGTCGCGCTTCTCGCCGGAACGCCGCAGCTCTTCCGGCCGGGCGCCATGTGGTCGTACAACAACGCCGGGTACTGCGTGCTCGGCCGGATCGTGGAGGTGCTGCGCGGCACGCCGTACGGCACGGCCCTGCACACCCACATCGCCGCCCCGCTCGGGCTCACCCACATCGCGACCTGCGCCGACGAGGCGATCCTGTACGGCACCGCGGTCGGGCACGCCGCCGGGGAGCCGCTGCCCGTCTGGTCGCTGATGCGCTCGAACGAGCCCGCCGGGTCGAGTCTGGCCATGCGCGCCCGCGACCTGCTGGACTTCGCCCGCACGCATCTGCGCGGCGGCCTCTCCCCGGACGGCGTGCGCCTGCTGCCGGAGGAGCTCGCGCCGCTCATGCGGGAGCCGCGCGTCGACTTACCGGACCTCGGCCGGGCGTCGTCCTGGGGCCTCGGCTGGGAGCTGCGGGGATGGGAGGGCGGCCTGGTCGCGGCACACGGCGGCACCACCCCCGGGCACGAGGCGACGCTGCTCACGGTGCCCGGGGCGGACGTGGCCGCCGTGCTGCTCACCAACGGCGGCGACCCGGGGCCGATCGTGCGCGGCCTGCTCCACCCGGTGATCGAGGAGCTTGCCGGGGTCCGGGCTCCGGTGCCTGCGGTCCCTCCGGCCGAGCCGCTTCCCGTGGACGCGGCCCGGTACACCGGGCGTTACCTGTCCGACGTGGTCTCCTGGGAGGTCGCCGAGGACGGTCCGGCCTCGCTCCGGCTCACCGCGACCCCGCTCGGCGCGACCGCGGAGTACGGCGGCGGGCCGCAGGGTTTCCGCCTGCTGCGGCTGCGCGGCGACACCTTCGCCTTCGCCGAACCCCGGGGCGGGGAGCACTCGGTCGTCGCCTTCGTCGGCGGGGACCGCATCGGGTTCCTGCACACCGGCCGAGCCAACCCCCGCGTGGCCTGAGCCCGGCAGCGGCCCCGAGGGCCGCGGGGTCGCAGCCCGCACACGAGGGTGATCGTTGTGCTGTCTGCACCCGCTGGGGTGCGCACGCCACAACGATCATCCGTACGGCACGCCGGCTGGGGCCACTCGGGCCCGGAGGGTCGATCAAGGTCGGCTTGGCGTGGCGGCCATCGGATACCGGGTGATCGTTGTGCTGTCTGCACCCGCTGGGGTGCGCACGCCACAACGATCACCTGTACGGCACGCCGGCCGCTGCCGATCGCATCGGGAATCGGTGGGAATCCTCGCTGTCATCCCAGGGGCGGTCGTGTAGCGGATTCTGAAAGGAGCAATGCTGTATCGCCGGTGTTCAGTGTGATACTGGAGAAATACAATGTCACACACTGAATACTGTGTACTAGATACTGAATAACACTCTCCATTACCGTGGGGGCAAACGACGATCAACGGTCGGAGAGCGAACGGCATGGCTCAAGCCCGTCCCCCTTTCGTCCACCCCTACATCCCCAACGCGGTCCCGGCGATCAAAGCGGAGATGCTGGCCGCCGTCGGGGCCGCGGGCGTCGAGGAGTTCTACGCCGACGTCCCCGAGACGATCCGGCTTCGGCGTCCGCTCGACCTCCCGGAACCGGTTCGCTCGGAGTCCGAGTTGGTCCGGCACGTCCAGGGGCTGCTGAATCGGAACACCTCGGCCGGTGAAGCCCTGAGCTTCCTCGGCGCCGGGTGCTACCGGCATTACGTGCCCGCCGTCTGCGACGAGGTGGCCGGCCGCAGCGAGTTCCTCACCGCCTACGCGGGCGAGCCGTACGAGGACCACGGCAGGTTCCAGGCGCTGTGGGAGTACCAGAGCCTGATGGGCGAGCTGCTGGAGATGGACGTGGTGAACGTCCCGGTCTACGACGGCTACCAGGCGGCAGCGACCGCCCTGCGGATGGCCGGCCGGGTCACCGGGCGACGGCGCCTGGTCGTCGCCTCCGCGGTCGACCCCGCCAAACTCTCCAAGATCGTCGACTACGTGCGGCCGGTGCACGACCTGACGGTCGTCCCGGCGGTGAACGGGCTCGCCGACCTGGAGGCGGTACGGCGTGCGCTGGCCGGGGCGGACGTGGCCGCCCTCTACGCCGAGGCGCCCTCCTACCTGGGCACCGTCGATCCGGGGCTGCCCGAGCTGGCCGAGCTCGCCCACGCCGCGGGCGCGCTGTACGTCGTCGGCTGCAACCCGATCTCCCTGGGCGTCCTCACCCCGCCCGCGGGCTACGGCGCCGACCTGGTGTGCGGCGACATCCAGCCGCTCGGCATCCCCATGCAGTTCGGCGGCGGCCAGGCGGGCTTCATCGCGAGCCGCGACGAGGAGCGGATCGTGGCGGAGTTCCCCTCCCGGCTGTTCGGCCTGGTGCCCACCGCGGTGGACGGCGAGTACGGCTTCGGCGACGTCGCCTACGAGCGCACCTCGTTCGCCGTCCGGGAGGAGGGCCGGGAGTGGGTGGGCACCGCCGCCGCCCTGCACGGCATCGTCGCCGGGGTCTACCTCGCGCTCATGGGCCCCGAGGGCATGCGCGAGATCGGCGAGACGATCATGATGAACACCCGCTACGCCATGCGCACCCTCGCCGAGGTCCCCGGAGTCGGGATCCCGTACGGCTCCGCCCCGCACTTCGGGGAGTTCGCCGTCCGGTTCCGCCCCGGGATCTCCGCCGCCGAGGTGAACCGGGCCCTCCTCGCCGAGAACATCTTCGGCGGCGCGATCCTGTCCGGCGACACCGCCCTGATCTGCGTGAGCGAGCTGCACACCCGGTCCGACGTCGACACCCTCGCCGCCGCGCTGAAGGAGATCGTCCGATGAACCGGGGAGACGAGGCCGCCGCAGGCCGTACCGGATCGGTGAACGGCGTTCCGGCCGGGAGCCCGGGGCGGATCGCGGCGAAACCCGCGCTGCGCCGGTTCCACCAGGCGCGCTGGGACGAGAAACTGATCTTCGAGTTGTCCTCGCCGGGGGAGCGCGGGGTGCTCCCGCCGCTGCCGGACGCCGGGGTACGGGAGGTCGCCGGCGACCCGGTGGCGGACCTGCCCGCCGCGCTGCGCCGCAGCACACCGCCCGGCCTGCCGGAGATGTCGCAGCTGCATGTACTCCGGCACTATCTGCGGCTCTCGCAGGAGAACCTCGGCGTCGACCTTAACGTCGACGTCGGCCAGGGCACCTGCACGATGAAGTACAGCCCCAAGGTGCACGACCGGCTGGTCCGGTCCGCCAAGCTCGCCGACCTGCATCCGCTGCAGGACGAGGAGACCGTCCAGGGCGTCCTGGAGATCATCTACCGGCTGGAGCAAATGCTCTGCGAGATCTCCGGCATGGACCGGATGTCGCTGCAGCCCGGCGCCGGGTCGGCGGCGATCTACGCCAACGTCGCCATGATCCGGGCGTATCACGAGTCCCGCGGCGAGGCCGGGCAGCGTGACGAGGTCATCACCACGGTCTTCTCCCACCCGTCCAACGCGGCCTGCGCCAAGACCGCCGGATACCAGGTCGTCACCCTCTACCCGGACGCCGACGGCTACCCCGACCTGGACGCGCTGAAGGCGGCGGTCGGCCCGCGCACCGCCGCGCTGCTGATCACCAACCCCGAGGACACCGGGATCTTCAACCCGCGCATCCACGAGTTCGTGCGGATCGTGCACGAGGCGGGCGGGCTCTGCGCCTACGACCAGGCCAACGCCAACGGCGTCCTCGGGATCACCCGGGCCAGGGACGCCGGGTTCGACCTGTGCCACTTCAACCTGCACAAGACGTTCTCCACCCCGCACGCCTGCGGCGGCCCCGCCGCGGGGGCCTGCGGCGTCACCGCGGAACTCGCCAGGTTCCTGCCCGGTCCCGTGGTCGACTTCGACGGCACCCGCTACACCCTCACCACCCCGCAGGACACGATCGGCCCGATGCGCCCGTTCCACGGGGTCGCGCCCAACCTGGTCCGCGCCTACTCGTGGATCACCTCACTCGGCGCGGCGGGGCTGCGCGAGGTCGCCGAGATCGCCGTGCTCAACAACAACTACCTGATGAAGCGGATCCTGGAGATCAAGGGCGCCTCCGCGCCGTACGCGCCGGGCCGCCGCCGGATCGAACAGGTCCGGTACAGCTGGCGGGAGCTGACGGAGGAGACCGGGGTGGGCTCCCACGACATCGGCCTGCGCGCCGCCGACTTCGGCACCCACTACTGGACCTCGCACCACCCCCACATCGTGCCCGAGCCGTTCACCCTGGAGCCGACCGAGTCGTACTCCAAGGCCGACCTGGACGAGTACGCCGCCATCCTGGCCGAGATCGCCCGGGAGGCCCGGGAGAACCCCGAGACGGTCCGGACCGCGCCGCACAACTCGACCGTCCACCGCAACCGCGAGGACACCCTGGACGATCCGTCCGCCTGGGCCGTGACCTGGCGCGCCTACCGCCGCAAGCACGTCGCTGCGCGGGATCGATGACTCCGTACCGGGTGGGGGTGGTGGTCAACCCGGTGGCCGGGCTCGGCGGGGCGGTCGGGCTCAAGGGCAGCGACGGCGCCGCGGTCCAGGCCCAGGCGCTCCGGCGGGGCGCGGTCCCCCGGGCGGGCGCTCGGGCCGCGCTCGCCGTCGGCGAGCTGCTCTCCCGGCTGACCGCGTCCCGGGTGGACCTGCTCGCGATCGCGGGTGAGCTGGGCGCGGACGCGGTACGGCTGGCGCAGGCCGTTCCCGCCCGGGAGCTGGAGCTGCCCCGTTCGGGCGACGGCGCCGACACGCGTGCCGCCGTACGGGCGCTCGTCGAGGCCGGCGCCCAGGTCGTCCTGTTCGCGGGGGGCGACGGGACGGCGCGGGACGTCCTGGCGGTCCGGCCCGTCGTGCCGGTGATCGGCGTCCCGGCCGGGGTGAAGATCCACTCGGCGGTGTACGCGGTGAACCCGCGGGCGGCCGGTGAGGTCGCGGCGGCCTTTCTCACCGGCCGGGCGGGCGTCCGGGCCGCCGAGGTGGTGGACGCGGGCGAGGAGGGGAGCCCGCGTCTGTACGGCGAGCTGTGCGTCGCCGCGCTGGCCACCCGGATCCAGCAGCGCAAGGTGGGCGGGACCGTCGCCGACCCGGACTCGGTGGCCGGCATCGCGGCCGAGATCGGGGCGTTGATCGCCGGCGGCGATCTGGTGGTGCTCGGTCCCGGCACCACGACCCGGGCCGTCGCGGCCGCGCTCGGCCTGGACGTGCCGGTCGCCGGGGTGAGCGCGGTCGACCGCGGCGGGGTGGTCGCCGCCGACGTCGGCGCCGACGAGCTGCGCCGGCTGGTCCGGGGACGTCTGGCCTGGATCGTGGTCTCCCCGACCGGGGTCCAGGGGTTCCTGCTGGGGCGGGGCAACCAGCAGATCTCCCCCGAGGTCGTCCGGGACGTCGGCCCGGGGCGGCTGCTGGTGGTGAGCTCCGAGGCCAAGCTCGCCACACTGGGCGGCAGGCCGCTCCTTGTCGACACCGGAGACGAGCAGTTGGATTACGAAATCTCAGGGTTTGTCAGGGTGCTCACCGGTTATGGGAGCACGGCGATGTACAGGAGCGCGACGTGACCATGCTCACCGGGAAACGGGCCATCGTGACCGGGGCGGCCTCCGGCATCGGCAGGGCCACCGCCGCCCTCTTCGTCGAACTCGGCGCCTCGGTGGTCCTCGCCGACCTGGACGAGACCCGGGGCCGGGAGGCCGCCGAGGAGATCGGCGGGGTGTTCGTCCCCTGCGACGTCGCCAAGGCGCGGGACTGCGAACGGGTCGTGGCCACGGCCGTGGACCGCTTCGGCGGCCTGGACGTGCTCTTCAACAACGCCGGGATCATCCGCCGGTCCACCGTCACCGAGATCACCGAGGACGACTGGGATCTGGTCATGGCCGTCAACGTGAAGTCGATCATGCTGATGTCCCGCTACGCCGTTCCCCGGATGGGTCGCGGCGGTAGCATCGTCAACACCGGCTCCGGATGGGGGATCAAGGGGGGCGGGCGGGCCGTCGCCTACTGCGCGTCCAAGGGCGCGGTGGTGAACCTGACCCGGGCGATGGCCATCGACCACGGCCCGGCCGGGATCCGGGTCAACTGCATCTGCCCCGGCGACACCGACACCGGCATGCTCGCCGAGGAAGCACGGCAACTGGGGGAGCCCGTGGAGTCCTTCTACACCGCCGCCGCCGACCGGCCGCTCGGCCGCATCGGGCGGCCCCGCGACATCGCCCAGGCCGTGGCGTTCCTCGCCGGCGACTCCGCGGCGTTCGTCAGCGGCGCGGTTCTCGCCGTGGACGGCGCCGGTACGGCTTGAGAGGATGATCAGGTGAAGATTGAGCGCAGGCCGCTACGCGAGCAGATCAAAGACGAGCTGCGGCTTCGCCTGGAACGCGGGGAGTTCGACCCCGACGAGACGATCAACGAGGGCCTGCTCGCCACCTCGCTCGGCGTCAGCCGTACCCCGCTCCGGGAGGCGCTGATCGCGCTGGAGATGGAGGGGCTCATCCGCAGCGAGATGGGCAAAGGGTTCAGGTTCGCCCCGATGAGCGCCAAGGAACTCGGCGAACTCATCCCGGTACTCGCCACCCTGGAGGCGTTCGCCCTCCGGCTCACCGACCCCGAACACCTCCACCGGATCGCTCCCGCACTCCTGGAGCGGGCGAAGCGGTTCTCCGTCCCCCGCGCCGAGCACGGCGTCATCGAGCGGTACGACGACGAATGGCACGACCTGCTGCTCAGCGGCTGCCCCAACGAACGGCTCATGGAGCTGATCACCTCCCTCAAGCTCGGCGTGCACCGCTACGAACGCCTCGTCGTCGGCGACCACGAGGTGCTGGAACGGCACGCCGAGGAGCACCAGCAGATCGCCGAACGCCTCCTCGCCGGCGACGTCGACGGCGCCGTGGACGCGCTCCACCGGAACTGGGCGAGCGGCCTCACCGTCATCCTCGAACGCCTGGGGTAGGCCGTCCCGCCTGCGGCACACGGCGGTGACGCCGGGAAACGGCTAACGCCGCGACTTGTTCGCGATACGGGTGCCCAAGACGGTCAACGCCATGAGTGCCAGACATCCGATGCTCATGGCGATGTATCCAGCCCAGCCCAGCGTGCCGGTTGAATACGGGTCCGCGCCGTCGGTCGAACTGAGGGTAAGAAAGATCGATCCGGTACCCCAAGACGCGGCCACGATCGCACCCCCGACCAGGAGCGCGTATCTCGTGGTCTTCGTGGGTGCCGCCGTCGACGACGGGTCTCGTCTCCGGTCCACGGCCATTCGCAGCAGCCCCCAGGCGGCTGCGCCCAGAGCCATGGCGATACCGGGGGCCACGATGTAGATATGAAGCCAGTCGAGTGGTTCACGCAGGTTGTACGTTCCCAGCACTACCTTGAGGAATTTGGCGATTCCTGCCAGGGTCATCACCGGTATCACGGCCAGTCCCAGCTTGAACGGTCCAGGAAGGCACCACGCGGCTCTGGCCCGGTGCGCCAGCCTTCCGAATGCACGTAAATCTGACATATAATGATTGTTTCGATAAATATCGTCTATGTTCAATAAAGCGGCTATGTGTAAGAAATATATATCTACTGATGGTGATACTGCCATCACGGGGGCGGGGGGATCGCCGCCTTCGGCAGACTCGGCGTGTGCCGCTGCGAACGCTTGGTCGTGGGCGACCGCGAGGTGCTCGAACGGCATGCCGAGGAGCACCGGCAGATCGCCGAACACCTCCTCGCAGGGGACGTCGACGGCGCGGTCGAGTGGCCTCGTCGTCATCCTCGCCTGATGCGCCCGATGCTCCACACCGTCGCTCACGAAGGGCCGGGCGGCCTGAGCACGATGGCCAAGCCGCGCGGCGGCGACTGGCTCCCCGACGAGATGGCCGCGCTCAAGGCGTTCGGGGTCGACGTCCTGGTTTGCGCGCTCACCCCGGGTGAACTCCGGGAGACGGGCTTGTCCGGTGAGGCCCGGGCCGCGGCGGAGGCCGGACTGGAGTTCGTCGGGATCCCCATTTTCGACCGGGCCGTCCCGGCGTCGGCCGAGGTCCTGCCGGTGCTCTCCCGGCTCGCCGGACGGCTCCGCTCCGGCGCGCATATCGTCGTGCACTGCCGCTACGGCATCGGCCGGGCATCCCTCCTCGCCGTCTCCCTGCTGGTGCTGAACGGCGTGACGCCGGAGGAGGCGTGGCGCCGTCTCGAACACGCCCGCGGCCTGCCTGTCCCCGACACCCCCGAGCAGCGGGCGTGGCCCGCCGCGTTGCCCGAGCCCAAGCACGGCTGATCCGCCCGCCGGCCTGCCACCGGTGTCGCGGGTCCCGCCTGCCGAGCGTCGGGCGGCCCGTCCCCACCGATTCTTGTCTTTCTAAGCCTGGTTCGCACGGGTGGGGCGCCGACGGGTTGACTGCGCCTTTGGTGGTTCCGATACTTGTCGCAACACCCATGATCATTATGGGTGTGTTCACGGCGAGGCACGATCCGGAGTGGCGCCATCGGCGTTTGATCCTTGAAAGCCGAGGGAACGGCGCGGCGAAGGTTCTGGGGAAAGCGCTGCCTTTCAGGCGAAATCGCCTGCTGCGTCGATGGGGTAGACGAGGGCGTGTTCGCTCTTCGGCGACGGTCCGCATGGGATAAACGAGGGAGAGTTACCAGCGGTGACGGATGAAATCCACGGGGTTGGCACGGAGCACCTCGACCTCAAGACGGACCGGCCTCATTCGGCCCGTATCTACGACTATCTGCTCGGTGGGAAGGACAACTTCGAAGCCGACCGTGTGGCGGCCGCGAACATCACGCAGGGTTGGGCGAATCTGCCGAAATCCATGCGAGCCAACCGGAACTTCATGCTGCGACTCGGCCGCCACCTCGCCGCCGAGCACGGTATCCGTCAGTTCCTGGACGTCGGTACGGGCCTGCCCACCGCGCCCAACCTCCACGACGTCGTCCAGGAGGTGGCGCCCGAATCGCGGGTCGTCTATGTGGACAACGACCCCATCGTCTTGATGCACGCCCGCGCGCTCCTGGTCGGGAATCCGGCGGGCCAGACGTCCTACCTGGACGCGGACCTGCGCGAACCCGACGCAATCCTGACCTCCCGGCAACTGCGGGACACGCTCGACCTCGACAAACCGGTCGCGCTGACCCTCCTCGCGATCGTGCACTTCATCGTGGACGACGCCGAAGTGCACGATCTCATCGACCGGCTCATGCGCCCGCTGGCCCCGGGCAGCGTCCTCGCGCTGTCCACGTGCACCGCCGACAGCGCGCCGGAGGAGGTGAACGCCGGCGTCGCCGCCTACACGGCCCACGGCGTCCCGGTCAGGGCTCGCACCAAGGCCGAGGTGGTGCCGTTCTTCGCCGGCCTGAAGCTCATCGATCCGGGCGTGGTGCTCGTCAACCACTGGCACCCCGACGAGGCCGCCGCCGCGGTCCCGGACGCGCACGTCCACATGTACGGCGGCGCCGCGATCAAGTCGTAGTACCGGCCCCGAGGCCAACCGGTCGAAGCAGTGATCGAGCGTGCGGACGGCATGTCGTGGGCTTGATCCGGTTTGACGGACATCCGAGATCAGGGGTTCGTCCCCGGAAGGATGTCCATCATGGAGAGCATGGGGAAGAAGAAGCCTCGGTCTCGCCGTTCGTTCACACCGGAGTTCAAAGCCGGGATCGTCGAGTTGTGCCGGCGGGGTGACCGGCCGATCAGGCAGGTGGCCGCGGACTTCGATCCAACCGGGACCGCGGTGCGCGACCGGGTGCGCCAGGCCGAGGTCGACGCCGGTGAACGCGACGGGCCGACCGGCAGCGAGCGGGAGGAGCCGGCGGCGCTTCGGCGGGGGAACCGCCGGTTGCGCGAGGACGTCGACATCCTCAAGCGGGCCACGGCTTTCCTCGCGAAGGAGACCCGGTGAGCGTGCACCCGTTCATCGAGGCGGAGAAGCAGGGCGGTCACAGCGTCAAAAGGGCGTGTGAGCTGCTGGGAGTCTCCCGTGCCGCCTTCCACGCCCGCCGCGACCCCGCTCCCGGCCCTCGCGCGCTGCGCGACGCGGCCCCGACCGCGCGCATCACCGAGGCCCGTCAGCGATCGAAGGGCACCTACGGCGCCCCGCGTATCCACGCGGTGCTGCAACGCCAGGGAGATGGCTGCGGGCGGCGGCGGGTGGCCCGGCTGATGCGCCGGGCCGGTCTGGCCGGCCGTCACCGCCGGCGACGGCAGCCGACCACGATCGCCGATCCGCACGCACATCTGCGGCCTGACCTGATCGGCCGGGACTTCGCCCCCGACCCGGCCGCGATCGACACCCGCTGGTGCGGCGACATCGCGTATGTCCCGACGGAGGAGGGCTGGCTGTATCCGGCCACCGTCATCGATGTCGCCTCCCGGCGGGTGGTGGGGTGGGCCACCGCCGATCACCTGCGCCCCGAACCGGTCGCCGACGCCCTGAAGGCGGCCTGCCGCAACCGCCGTCCCACCACGGCGGTGATCTTCCACTCGGATCGCGGCCGCCAATACACCGGCACCGCCTACGCCGCACCGGCCGAGAGGTCCGGCATCCGGTTGTCGGTGGGCCGCACCGGACAATGCTGGGACAACGCACTGGCCGAATCGTTCTTTTCCACTCTCAAGTGCGAGATGCCGGGCGATCGTCCCCGGCCCGGCCGCGCTGGCGCCCGCACCGCGATCTTCGAGTTCATCGAAGGCTGGTACAACCTGTATCGGCTGCACAGCAGCCTTGGCTACCGTAGTCCCGCCGACTTCGAAGCCGCAGCAGCCTGAACACCACACCACCAGTGTCCGTCAAAGCGGAGCAAGCTCAGTCGGCCCCAACTTCACCTG
The DNA here is from genome assembly GCF_025996515.1 of Rhizohabitans arisaemae. Lineage (GTDB taxonomy): Bacteria > Actinomycetota > Actinomycetes > Streptosporangiales > Streptosporangiaceae > Rhizohabitans > Rhizohabitans arisaemae. The sequence continues at coordinate 21,660 of NZ_BLRH01000001.1, read as the reverse complement.
GCCCTCAGAACGGCTCTGCGACGGCACCCTCATCGCCGTCCCCTTTCGCTTCGGCATCGGCTAGGCAAGTTTTGCCGTCTGAGTGCTTCGCGTCGCCTGAAGCCTGTGGCTAACCTCCCCGACACCCCCGAACAACGCACCTGGCCCACCGCGTTTCAGGCAACACGTCTTGCCAGCGCTCCACACCCTCCCCAAGGGAAAACAGCGTCGACAAATCTAACAAGCTTCCAAAACACCCTTTATGACTGTGTCAAAAACCAACCCATGCAGTCAATTTTCATCTATCCGAATGTGGGAGCTTCAGGCTTGTTGGCATCAAATCTCCAAGATTATCGCTACATTGAGTTAGAAACCTGGGCGCCATCTATTCTGCGGAGATCCAATAGGTGGCGCAAGCAATCCGCATCGATCTGTTGACTCATTTGCCGGCACCAATGTTCTGAGGCTTCGACTGTCGTCGCACCGAAGGTCGCGCTGGGTGTAGAGATCATCGAGACCTATGACGCGGACACGCGAATCAAAACGTCCGTTCTCAGCGCGAACGTCGGGCTGACGGATCAGCAATCTCTCGGGTTTTCTCCTGATGAATCAGGAGAAACCTCTCTAGCGCCAACTTACATACATGCGTTCCCCAACTACTGTTATGCGCGGCAGCAGGGGGTCGACGCATGGTTCGACACCTGTCATCGGATCACGGTCCAGCGGAATGATGGCAACCCCACAACCGACTACTGGGGACTCGAGCTCTGGGGAACCTGCACGAGCGAGGCCTACGATATTGGGATCAAGGACTGTGGGGTCGAGAGCACTCCAAAGTCGGGAGCCGGCACGCAGAAGGCCTGGACGGACTGGAACCCAAGATCGGACAAGAAGACAGACGATTGCTCTACCATAGGCCTCAACCTAGCCTTCTTCGGCGTCGAGTTGCCCCTGGGCTATACGATGTGCGGAAAGTGGGATATGTCCAAGGGCGCCACTCCAGGTGATTTCAAGAATCACTGGAAGGCAGGGCTGTGGAGTGTTGCGCAGGGGAGTCGAGAGGTTTCGTCTGCCATTTCTGTGACTTCGCCTCAAGCAAACAAGCCTCTGTGGAATGTCCGATTTCCCTACTCCTACATATACTGTGGGGGTGCCTGCTAATTATCCCCAGGTGAAAATAGGGTGACTTAAATGAGTCGGCTGATTTCTCTGGTCCTCTTAGCTGCTGTGGTTATCGGGATAGGAATCTATTCTGTGAGCTACATCGCACGACTTGAGGAGGCACGAGAAACGGCGCGATTCGACGTCTCTGAGGCGGAGAGTATCGAGGTGCTCAGAAGGGCGTATGCTGCCGCCAGCACCGGAGATCTACGGCTCCTGTGTGGGAGCTCTATAGCCGCCGATGAGAACATGTGCAGGGGATTCATCGCCGACGCGAACCGAAGGGGAATGAGATTGCCCGGTCCGATGCCAAAGTGGACCGGATCCGAGGAGATCGTTTCCAGGAGTGGAATGCGAAATGGCAGAGTTCTTCATCTAGAGGGAGAGACCTCTGATGGAAGGCCATATCGAACCGATTTTCTGGTTGTTCGGAGTCGGAGCGGCCTGGTGACTATGACTCCTGTGTTCTGGACAGGGAACCGTCTGGCTTCATCCGGCCGATAGTCCGCAGAGCGTCGATCGATTTCCGTCGGCGCTCTGCTTGCCGAAGGGTCCGGTGCACGCCTTTTGGTCCAGTGGCGGGAAGACGGATTCTTGTGGCGCGCCACTCCTTTGCCGACGGGCGGTCGGCCTCGGCGGAGCCGCTTCCGGCCCCGTGGTCAGCGGGGTGGGGTGTGGCGGGCCAGGGCGCGGGAGATGCCCAGGGCGGCGGTTTTGACGGCGGGGGCCAGGCGGGCGGGCTGGAAGCGGGCGATCGGGGTGGAGACGGAGAGGGCGGCGACGCAGACGCCGTCGCGGAAGACCGGGGCGGCCACACACGCGCTTCCGGGCTGGGCCTCCTGACGTTCGTAGGCGAGCCCGGTCTGCTGGGCGCTCACCAGGGACTCCTCCAGCCGGGAGCGGTCCACGATCGAGTGCGGGGTGAGCCGGCGCAGCGGGCGGCCGAGCACCTCCTCGATGAGCTGCTCCCCGGCGAAGGCGAGCAGGGCCTTGCCGACCCCGGTGCAGGTGAGCGGGAGCCGTCCCCCGACGCGGGAGGGGAGGGCGAGCCCCTCGTGCCCGCGGAGCTTCTCCACGTAGACGACGTCGAGGCCGTCCCGTACCGCCAGATGGACCGTCTCCCGGGTGGCCTCGTAGAGGTCGTGCATGAAGGGGAGCGCGGCGTCCCGCAGGTCGCGTTCGAGGGGCACGATGGAGCCGAGTTCGAAGAGCGCGCGGCCGAGGATGTACCCGTCGTCCTGCCGGTCGACGGCGCCCAGTTCGGCGAGTTCGGCGAGCAGCCGGTGCGTGGTCGTCTTGGGGAGCCGGCAGCGGGCGGAGACGTCGGCGAGCCGGAGCGGCCCGCCCGTGGGGCGGAACGAGTCGAGGATCAGCCACGACTTCTCCAGCATGGACATGCGATCGATGTTCCGTCCCACGGAACGTCATATTGTCACACGCACATTCGGACATCTATACCGTAGACAGGGAATTCGAGGTGAGATGAGGCGCAGTTGCGGATTCTGAGGAACTTCGTCGGCGGGGAGTTCTCCGGTAAGGGGGTGCCCTTCCCGGTGCACGACCCGGTGACGGGCCGTGCCGTGGCCGAGTGCCTGGAGGCCGACGCCGGCCTGGTGGACGAGGCGGTCCAGGCCGCCCGCCGCGCCGCGCCCGGGTGGGCCGCGCTGCCGGTCGCCGAACGGGCGGCGTGGATGCGGCGCCTGGCCGACGGGATCGAGCGGCGCTTCGACGACCTGGTCGCCGCGGAGATCGCCGACACCGGCAAGTTCGTCACCCAGACCAGGACCTTGGACATCCCGCGCGGCGCCGCCAACCTGCGCTCCTTCGCCGAGATCGCCGCCCAGCTGCCCGGGGAGTCGTTCCAGACGTCGATCCCCGGCGGGGAGCGGGCGCTCAGCTACACCGTGCGCAAGCCGTACGGCGTGGTCGCGGTGGTCGTCCCGTGGAATTTGCCGTTCCTCCTGATGACCTGGAAGGTCGCCCCGGCCCTCGTCGCGGGGAACACCGTCGTGGTCAAGCCGTCGGAGGACACCCCGTCCACCGCGACCCTGCTGGCGGAGATCACCGCGGAGATCGGCCTCCCCGAGGGGGTCTTCAACGTGGTGCACGGCTTCGGCCCGGGCTCCGCCGGGGAGTTCCTGGTGGCGCACCGCGGAGTCGACGCGGTCACCTTCACCGGGGAGACCCGGACCGGCGCGGCGATCATGAAGTCGGTGGCGGACCGGGTCAAGCCGGTCTCGTTCGAACTCGGCGGCAAGAACGCGGGCCTGATCTTCGCGGACGCCGACCTGGACGCCGCGGTCGCGGGCACCGCGCGGTCGGTGTTCACCAACGGCGGCCAGGTCTGCCTGTGCACCGAGCGCCTCTACGTCGAGCGGCCGATCTTCGCGGAGTTCACCGCCCGCCTGGCGGAGCACGCCCGCGGGCTCCGCTTCGGCCGGCCGGAGGACGAGGACACCACGATGATGCCGATGATCTCCGCCGAGCATCGCGACAAGGTCCTCTCCTATTACCGGATCGCCCGCGAGGAGGGGGCCGTCGTCCACGCCGGGGGCGGGGTCCCGGCCTTCGGCGACGACCGCGACGGTGGCTACTACGTCGAGCCCACCGTGCTCAGCGGACTCCCCCGGGACTCCCGGATCTGCCGGGAGGAGGTCTTCGGCCCGATCTGCCACATCACGCCGTTCGACACCGAGGACGAGGCGATCGCCTGGGCCAACGACAGCGAGTACGGCCTCGCGGCCACCGTGTGGACTCAGAGCCTGGACCGGGCGCACCGGGTCGCGCCGAAACTGGAGGCCGGTCTGGTCTGGGTGAACACCTGGTACCTGCGCGACCTGCGCACGCCGTTCGGCGGGGTGAAGCTCAGCGGCATCGGCAGGGAGGGCGGCGTCCGCTCCCTCGACTTCTACTCCGAGCCTTCCACGATCACCATCAGGCTGGGCTGACGTCCCATGCGCGAAAAGAGTCCCATGACCAGTGATGAAGTGCGCGACGAGGTCGCGGACACCCTGTGGGCCGCCGGGGAGACCCGGACGGCGTGCGCGCCGATCCGCGACCGGGTCGCCGACGTCGACGCCGCGTACGCCGTACAGAGCGTCAACACCGAGCGGCGGCTGAAGGCCGGGGCGCGGCTGGTCGGACGCAAGATCGGCCTGACCTCGGCGGCGGTCCAGCGCCAGCTCGGCGTAGACCGGCCCGACTTCGGCATGCTCTTCGCCGACATGGCCTACGGGGACGGCGCGCCGATCCCGGCGGACCGTTTCATCCGGCCCCGGGCCGAGGCCGAGGTGGCCCTGGTGCTCAAGGACGACCTCACCCACGGCGAGCACACCGTCGCCGACGTCATCCGGGCCGTGGACTTCGCCCTCGCCGCCATCGAGATCGTCGACAGCCGGATCGCCGCGTGGGACATCCGCCTGGTCGACACCGTCGCCGACAACGCCTCCAGCGGCGCCTTCGTGCTCGGCGCCACCCCGTACTCCCTGAACGGGCGGGACCTGCGGCTCGCCGGAATGGTGATGACGCGGAACGGGCGCGAGGTCTCCACCGGGGCCGGAGCGGCCTGCCTCGGCCATCCCCTCAACGCGGCGGTCTGGCTCGCCGACACGATGGCGCGGACCGACCATCCGCTGCGTGCCGGGGACGTCGTGCTCACCGGGGCACTCGGCCCGATGGCCGACGTGAGCCCGGGCGACGTCTTCGACGCGCGCATCTCCGGCCTGGGCTCGGTCCGGGCGGTCTTCACATGAGTACGGCACATGAGTACGGCGCGGAGCGAACGAACGGTGAGTGAGTCATGAGCACCCCTGTCGCGATCATCGGGTCCGGCAACATCGGGACCGACCTGATGTTCAAAGCCCTGTTGTCCAAGCGGGTCCGGGTCGTGGCGATGGCCGGGATCGACCCCGAATCCGATGGACTGGCCCGGGCCCGGCGCCGGGGCGTGGCCACGACCAGCGACGGGGTGGAGGGACTGGTCGGCCTGCCGGAGTTCGCCGACGTCGGCATCGTCCTGGACGCCACCTCGGCCAAGGCCCACCGGCACAACGACCGGATCCTGCGCGAGCACGGCCGGCGGGTGATCGACCTGACGCCCGCGGCCGTGGGCCCGTACGTCGTCCCGCCGGTCAACCTGGACGAGCATCTGACCGAACCCAACATCAACATGGTGACCTGCGGGGGACAGGCGACGATCCCGATCGTCGCGGCCGTGGGCCGGGTGTCCCCAGTCCGGTACGCCGAGATCGTCGCCTCCATCGCCTCCAAGTCCGCCGGCCCGGGGACCAGGGCGAACATCGACGAGTTCACCGAGACGACCTCCCGGGCCATCGAGCAGGTCGGCGGGGCCGCCCGGGGCAAGGCGATCATCGTGCTCAACCCGGCCGACCCCCCGCTGATCATGAGGGACACCGTCTACTGCCTGGTCGACGAGTGCGACGAGGCCGAGGTGGCCCGCAGCGTGGGCGAGATGGTCGCCGAGGTGCGGAACTACGTGCCGGGGTACCGGCTCAAGCAGGACGTACAGTTCGACAAGGTCGAACCGGACTTCTCCCCCGACGGGCGGGCCGGGGTCAGGGTCGGTGTCTTCCTGGAGGTCGAGGGAGCGGCGCACTACCTCCCCGCCTACGCCGGGAACCTGGACATCATGACCGCCGCGGCGCTGCGGACGGCCGAGAGGATCGCGCGATGACCCAGATCTACGTCCAGGACGTGACGCTCCGGGACGGCATGCACGCCATCCGGCACCGATACTCCGTCGCGCAGGCACGCGAGATCGCCGCCGCGCTGGACGCCGCCGGGGTCGCCGCGATCGAGGTGGCGCACGGCGACGGCCTGGCGGGGAGCAGCTTCAACTACGGCGTGGGCGCGCACACCGACTGGGCGTGGATCGAGGCCGTCGTCTCGGCCGTGCGCACCGCCAAGCCGACCACCCTGCTGCTGCCCGGCATCGGCACGGTCGACGACCTGAAGCGGGCGCACGACCTCGGCGTGGTCTCCGTCCGGATCGCCACGCACTGCACCGAGGCCGACATCTCCGCCCAGCACATCGGGGTGGCCAGGGAACTCGGCATGGACGTGGCGGGCTTCCTGATGATGTCGCACATGGCACCGCCGAAGGAACTCGCCGAGCAGGCCAAACTGATGGAGTCGTACGGCGCGGCGTGCGTCTACGTGACCGACTCGGGCGGCCGGCTCACCATGGACGGGGTCCGCGACCGGGTCCGGGCGTACCGCGACACCCTCCGCGAGGACACTCAGATCGGCATCCACGCCCACCACAACCTGGGGCTCGGGGTCGCCAACTCGGTCGTCGCCGTGGAGGAGGGGACCCACCGGGTCGACGCCTCCCTGGCCGGGATGGGGGCGGGTGCCGGAAACTGCCCGCTCGAGGTGTTCGTCGCCGTCGCCGATCTGCACGGCTGGGACCACGGGTGCGATCTGTTCGCGCTGATGGACGCGGCCGACGACGTCGTCAGGCCGTTGCAGGACCGGCCGGTGCAGGTGGACCGGGAGACGCTTACCCTCGGTTACGCGGGGGTCTACTCCAGCTTCCTGCGGCACGCCGAGGCGGCGTCGGCGCGGTACGGGATCGACACTCGCGCCATCCTCGTCGAGGTGGGGCGCCGCCGGATGGTCGGCGGGCAGGAGGACATGATCGTGGACGTCGCCCTCGACCTGGTTCGGGAGCGGGACGGTGTGGCAAGGAGCGGGAATTGAGAGCCGAGGAGAGTTTCGCCGAGGCGCTGGACCAGGCGGCCCGTACCGCGGAGCCGGTGCAGCAGCCCGGCGCCGGGTTCGCGGTCGAGACGGCCTACGCCGTGCAGGCGCGGATCATCGGGCACCGGATCGGGCGGGGTGAGCGGATCTCGGGGGCCAAGCTCGGCTTCACCAGTCAGGCCAAGCGGGTCCAGATGGGCGTGGACGACCTGATCATCGGCCGGGTGACCGACGCCATGGCGGTGCACGACCCCGTGGACCTCACCCGCTTCATCCACCCGCGGGTGGAGCCCGAGGTGGTGTTCAAGCTCGGCGCCGATCTGCAGCCGGTCGCGGTGGCCGTCGGGCTGGAGATCATCGACTCGCGGTACCGGGATTTCACATTCTCCCTTTCCGACGTGATCGCCGACAACACCTCGGCGGCCGGGTACGCGATCGGGCCCTGGCAGCCGTACACCGACGTCTCCAACCTCGGTGTGATCATGGAGTTCGACGGGCGGCCGATCCAGATCGGCTCCACCGCGGCGATCCTCGGAGACCCGCGGCTGGCGCTGCCGGAGGCCGCGCGGCTGGCGCGGGTCGCCGGCTTCGCCCTGGAGCCGGGGTGGATCCTGATGGCCGGTGCGGCGACGGCGGCCGAGCCGCTCCGGCCCGGGGTGCACGTCCGGGCCGAGATCGAGGGCCTCGGCTCGGTCTCGTTCACCGCGAAGGAGTCCGCGTGATCATCGACGGCAAGGCCCAACCTTTGGGGAAATATCCCCATGTGAAGAGGGCCGGGGACTTCCTGTACGTCTGTGGTACCTCTTCCAGGCGGGCGGACAACTCGATCGCCGGGGTGGGGGACGTCGCCGAGCAGACCAGAGCGGTGATCTCCAACATCCGGGACATCCTCCGCGCGGTCGGCGCCGACCTCGGCGACGTCGTCCAGGCCACCTCCTATCTGGTCGACATGGCGGACTTCGCCGCCTACAACGCGGCCTACGGCGAGTTCTTCGACGAGACCGGCCCCGCCCGTACCACCGTCGCGGTCCGGCAGCTGCCCCACCCCGACCTGCTGATCGAGATCCAGGCCGTCGCCTACCGTCCGAAGGAGCAGCCATGATGATCCCGCCCATCGACTTCGACAAGTGGATCGACGAGCACGAGCACCTGCTCAAGCCCCCGGTCAACGCGCAGGTGGTCATGGAGCAGTCGGAGAACTTCGTCATCATGGCCGTCGGCGGCCCCAACCAGCGGACCGACTTCCACGTCGACCCCTACGAGGAGCTGTTCTACCAGGTCCGGGGGAACATGCACCTCAATGTGATGACCCCCGCCGGCCAGGAGACCGTGCACATCCGGGAAGGGCAGATGTTCCTCCTCCCGGCGAACGTGCCGCATTCCCCCCAGCGCCCCGAGCCCGGTTCCGTCGGCTTCCTGGTCGAGCGGATCCGCGAGGAGGGCACCCTGGAGAGCTTCCGGTGGTACTGCCTGGAGTGCTCGGCGCTCGTCCATCAGGTCGAGCTGCAGGTCCGGAGCATCGTCGACGACCTGCCGCCGGTGTTCCAGTCCTTCTACGACTCCGTCGAGGCCCGGACGTGTCCCTCCTGCGGCGCCTTGCACCCGGGTAAGGGCTGAGCGGGCGTGGGCGAGGTCGTCGACGTCCACACGCACTACGTCCCGGGCGGCTGGCCGGACCTGGGCTGGCCGGACGCCCCCCGGCTGCGCGTCGACTCCGAACGCGAGGCGATGATCCTCCTCGGTGACCACGAGTTCCGGCGGATCGGGTCCAACTGCTGGGACGCCGGGGAACGCCTCGCCGAGATGGACGCCGACGGCGTCGACCTCCAGGTGGTCTCCCCGACCCCGGTCTTCTTCTCCTACGAACGCCCCGCCGCGGAGGCGATCCGGGTAGCGAAGATCTTCAACGACCTCGCCCTGGAGGTCTGCACCTCGGAGCGGTTGATCCCGTTCTGCCAGGTGCCACTGCAGGACCCGGACGCCGCCTGCGCCGAACTGGACCGCTGCCTGGCCTCCGGGCATCGCGGCGTCGAGATCGGGAACCACGCCGGGGACCGGGACCTCGACGACGAGGGGGTGGTGCAGTTCCTCAAGCACTGCGCGGCCGCCGACGTCCCGGTCTTCGTGCATCCCTGGGACATGGCGGGCGGCCCGCGGCTGGACCGGTGGATGGCCCAGTGGCTGGTCGGCATGCCCGCCGAAACCCACCTCTCCATCCTCGCCATGATCCTCGGCGGGGTGTTCGACCGGCTCCCCGAGTCGCTGCGGATCTGCTTCGCCCACGGCGGCGGCTCGTTCGCGTTCTGGCTCGGCCGGGTCGAGAACGCCTGGCACCGCCGCCCCGACCTGGTCGGGGTCTCCGAGCATCCGCCGTCGCACTACCTGGGCCGCTTCGCCGTCGACTCGGTGGTGTTCGACCAGCGGGCGCTCCGCCTGCTCGTGGACACGGTCGGGGTGGACCACGTCATGCTGGGCTCCGACTACCCCTACCCGCTCGGGGAGTCCCCGGTCGGCTCACTCATCCGCGAGGCGACCTTCCTCACCGACGACGACCGGGCCGCCTTGCTCGGCGGCAACGCCCTCCGCTTCCTCGGCCCGCCGCGGCGGCCGTAACCGCTTTGCAGGGGATCGGTACGGCTGCCAAGGCCCCGTCGCCGGGGCCGTGAGCCTGCCGATCTACGGCACCTGGACCGCGGTGGCCGTGACCGTGGGCCCCCTTCAGGGGGTCACGACGGTCGCCGCCGGGCCCGAACCGGTCGACCCGCCCTGCGCATGAGCAGCCGGGCGGGCCCGCACCGGTTTCCCCGGAGCCTGTACGGCACTCGATCAGCGGGCGCGAGAGTGTGTTCCCCGGAACTCCGATTCGGCACAGCGAGGTGTCACGGTGATCGTTGTGGTGTGCGCACCGCTGGGGGTGCGCATAGCGCAATGATCATGAGAGATGGGTACGGGCTGCGCCGGATCGGGCTTGTCGGTTGGCATGTTGGGTGATCCTTGTGGTGTGCGCGCCTCTGCGGGTGCGCATAGCGCAACGATCAGGTGTGTCGGGTGCAGTCGGGCGTCACCCGGTCACGGCTGAGGCCGGTGCGAGCGGGTGACGGCTTCGGCGAGGTCGGCCACGTGGGCGGCGAGCGCGTCGGCGAGGGCGGGCGGGTTCCGTACGGTGAACCGCCAGGGCAGGCCGGTGAGGATCCGGGCCATGGCCGGCAGGTCTTCCACCCCGCTGACCAGGAGAACTCCGCCTTCCGCGCAGGGCCGCAGCTCGCCGAAGGTGGCCGGCAGCTGTGCCCGCGCGGTCGCCGCGTCGGTGTCGAGCCAGACCTCGGTGCGGTGCGTCCACGTGCCGAGGGTCAGCGACCGCAGGACGTACGCCACCGGGTCGACGTCGCTCCGGGGCGTGAACCGGCGGGGCAGCTCGGTCACTTCGGCGATCTTGTCCAGCCGGAACATGCGGACGGCGTCGCGCAGATGGTCGTGACCGACCAGGTACCAGCGGCGGCGGTGCACCACGAGCCCGTAGGGGTCCACGTCGCGGACGCCCCGGGGGTGCTCGATCCGGACGGTGCGGTGCGACTGGACGGCCGCGGCCAGCGCCATCGCGGGCTCCGGCTCCGGGATCCGCGCGCCGGTGAAGGTCGTCGAGGTGGCGGAGGCGAGGGCTTTGACCCGCTCCCGGAGCGTCGTCGGCAGCACCCGGTTGAGTTTGACGAGCGCCCGGTCGGTCGGAGAGGGCTCGCCGCCCTCCTGCCGGTCGCCTGCGGCGGCGAGGGCGACCACCACGGCGACGGCCTCCTCGTCGGCGAGCATGACCGGGGGGAGCCGGGGCCCGCGGACGAGCCGGTAGCCGCCGTGGCGTCCGCGCACCGACTCGACCGGGATGTCCATCTCGCGGAGCGAGGTGATGTAGCGGCGGATCGCCCGGCCGTCGACCTCCAGCCGACGGGCCAGTTCGTCGGCCGAGACCAGCCCGCGGTCCTGCAGGAGTTCGAGCAGGGTCAGCAGCCGGTTCGCGGGACGGGACATAGTGGCATCCTAAATTAGGGCAAATCCAAATTAGGGCAATTACCGTCCACAATCCTGCATAGCCTGTCTCCATCGGACCTCGAACGAAGGAAGCAGGCCAATGTCCAGCATTGTTCTCGTCGGTGGCTCGTTTCTCGGTGCCTGGGCATGGGAGCGGGTCACCCCGGCTCTCACCGCGGCCGGACACGACGTCCACCCGCTGACACTCACCGGTCTCGGCGACCGGGCGCACCTCGGCTCGGCGGAGACCACGCTCGCCACGCACGTCCGCGACATCACAGCCGCGATCGAGTACGCCGGGCTGCGTGACGTCGTACTCGTCTCGCACTCCTACAGCGGAGCCCCGGCCACCATCGCCGCCGCGCAAATCCCCGATCGCATCGCGCGGCTCGTCCACATCGCGGCCGTCGTCCCGGAGGGGGGTAAGTCGCTGTTCGACCTCATGCCGCCGGAGTTCGAAGAAGCGATCATGCAGACCGTCGTGGACGGGCGGATCCAGGTGATGAGCGATGAGATCATGGACGCCAACTTCGGCGAGCACGGATTCACCCCCGAGGATCGCGCGTGGCTCCACACCCGGAGCGTCGGCCACCCGATCAACACCTTCCGCGACTCGGCACCGGCCGACCTCGGCGCGGTGGAGACGCTGCCGCGCACCTTCGTCGCCTGCACGGGCGACCCCGGTGACCCGATCGCCCCGCCCGGCCACGACCTGGTCACCCTTGACGCCGGGCACTGGCCGATGATCACCAAGCCGACGGAGCTGGCCGAGCTGCTCGACAAGCTGGCCAGGTCCTGACCTTCTCGGCGCAGCCCGTACCTGAGCCGGTCGCCTGGGACATACCCCGATAGAGGGAGCCGGTACGGCCGAAGGCGGCTTGATCGCCTGAGCAAGCGGCCGGTGACGGATCAGGGCCCGTACCGGCCGCGCGTTCGGCGGTTGCCCGTGGTGGAGGCGGCCTGCGGTGTCCGGGTGCTATCCACAGCAGTGGGAGACCGAGGACCTCGAGCCGACTGCGAAGGTCCTGGACAGGTGTTCCGCGCGCTCGGCTTTCGGCGACAAAGGTCATGGATCTTGAGGCGCCGATGGGCCGGACCGCTGGACAAGCGTCTACGTGTACTCAGCGAACCTCCCTGCGCTGAACGGGTGACTCTCCTCAACGCGATGAGGGAGCGCCGGCTAGTGCTGTGACACCACCTGTGTCACAGCGCTAGTCAGGCTGCGTGCAACGGCCCAGCCGGTACCGCACGAGATCCGGATGGGCCTCGCCGACATCGATGCTGTTCTCATCGAGACCGTTGCCGATGTGGAAACGACCCGCATCGAAGACGAACTCCACCGCGACGGTGCCGTCCGCCAGGTCATTCCCCCTCGTGGGACGCCACTCCAGCAGAACAACCTCACGGAGTTCCTGGCCGACGAGCGACTCAAGCCGCTCGTCGGCACCGGACCACGCCGGCGTCAGCTCGAACCACTCCCAGCCACCGATCACAGCCGTCGTATCGATGCTGTTCCAGCCGATCGACAGCTCATCGAGCTTGTAGTGGCAGATCTCCACCTGGACACCGTCGAAGTTCAAGACGACCGGACAGTCGGCGAACCATTCCCCGTTCTCGATGAAACGCACAACCGCGAACCCGGTCAGACGTCGCCCACCAAGTGCGGCCAGTCTTCGTCCGTGTTCCTCACGGACGGCTTCAAGACCGACGAGAAAGGTCGGCTCGAAGCCGGAGATGCCTATGCTCACGACAAGCGATTGTCCGGGTTTCTTGACGGAATCTGCCAGCCGATATCCACGGCCGGGCAGCATGGTCCGCCTGACAGCCCGGATTTCCCATGATGGCGCGGTTGACGTGGCCTTCAGCCTTCCCGGAACTGCGGGGCAGGGTCAACCCGGCTTTGGCGGCGTCGAGATCGCGGCGTAGCCCGGGGAAGTTCGTGCCAGAGCCGGTCCTCACGTGTCGTCGACAGTGGGTGTGCCGCGTTCGGCCCGGCTGCGACCCCTGCGTTCGGATGTCCTTCCAGGTCGGGTATCCGATCTCAGCCACAGGCACATGCGTCGCGCGGGATTACCCTCTCCCGCATTACCTTTTAGGGTGATCGCACCAAAGGGTGATTCGTGCGGAAGCGGTGGGCCTGTGGCATTACCTCCAGACAGCCATGTGCACAGCGAGTGGTCGTGGGACGCGCCGATGGGCTCGATGGAGGGCTCCTGCGCCCGGGCGGTGGAGCTTGGGCTTCCCGCGATCGTCTTCACCGAACATCTTGACCATACGGTGTGGACGGTCGATCGCGACGCCCTGGAGGGGAACAACCATCTCGCGGCCTTGAGTACGCCGGACGGGTTGCTCACCCCTCCGGGGTTCGACGCATCCGGCTATCTGGAGGCGATCGAGCGATGCCGCGAACGGTTTCCGGGTCTGCGGATCCTGAGCGGCCTGGAGATAGGCGAACCACATCGGCATGCCGCGGCCGCCGCGAAGGTGCTCGCCGCCGGCCCGTTCGATCGGGTGCTCGGCTCCCTGCACTGCCTCCCCACCGGGGACGGGTTCGCGGAGCCGCCCGGCCTCTTTGGGAAGCGAGCCGCGGCTGAGGTCGTCCGGGAATACCTGGCGGAGATCACCAGGCTGGTCGAGGACAACGATGCCTTCTCCGTGCTGGCCCACATCGACTACCCGGTGCGTTACTGGCCGGCGCGGGAGGCCGGTCCGTTCGAGCCCATGGCGTTCGAAGAGGAGTTCCGGCATGCGCTGCGGGCGACCGCTCGGTCGGGGAGGGCGCTTGAGATCAACACGGTCGTGCCGCTGGACGCGATCATCGTGAGGTGGTGGCACGAGGAGGGCGGCCACGCGATCACGTTCGGAAGTGACGCCCATGAGCCGTCGGTCGTCGCGCGCAGGTTCCGGGAGGCGGCGCATCTGGCGGAGGCACACGGGTTCCGCCCGGGGCGGGACCCGTTCGACTTCTGGGCACGGGCGGACTGACCGGAGCACGGGATCCCGCGGCGCCACCCTTGCCGTCTGCGGCATCGGCTTCCACGAAATCCCGGGCAGGCCACCGGCGAGGGGTCGACGCGACAGGTACGGTCGCCGGCAGCCTCCCGGCATCCCCAAGCGGAAGGCCGTATCGGGTCCGGACAGGTCCGAGTCTGTCACGCGAGCGCGGAACCGAAGGGTCCGGCTGCGCCCGGCATCGCGTTGCCGCCGGTAGACCGGGGTCTTACACCCGCGGTCCGATGTCGGCGCCCACCACGCGCCGTTACCATCGGGTCATGCCTGTCCTCCCTCCGTTGCCGCTGCGCAAGCGGGTGCCGCCCGGCGTCTGGACGAGCCTGCCCTGGTGCGCGGGTCTGGTCTTCATGTTCGTGGCGCGGGGCGGCTTGCGCGGCCTGCACGGGAACGCGTGGATGTACCTGGCGGGAACCTCGGCACTGGTGCTGGCCGGTGGCATCCTGCTGCGTCGGCGCCCGCTGCCGGCGTTGGGTCTGCTGCTCGCGGCGATGTTCGCGGGCGTGCCGCCAGGGGTGGCGGAGACACCGGTGGCGGTGGCGAAACTGCTCACGGTCGATGTCGGTTTGTATTTCGTCGCGGCACATTCGACGCGCCGAACCGGAATCATCGCCCTCGTCGGCGCGCTCGCGGTGCTCGCCGGCTGGTTCACCCTCGGCCTGCCCCACGGCGTCGCGGCGGAGGTGGGCCTGGCCACGACGGCGGTCATCGCCTGGCTGGTGGGCCACACGGTACGCCAAGCGCGTGAACACGCCCAGTCGAAGATCGCCTGGGCCACGGCCCAGGCCGTCGCCGACGAAAGGCTGCGCATCTCGCGTGAGCTGCACGACACCCTCGCCCACAGCGTCGGGGTCATCGCTCTGCAGGCCGGTGCGGCGCGGCGGGTCATCGACACCCAGCCGGAGCGGGCGGCGCAGGCATTGGGAGACATCGAGAACGCCGGCCGGGAGGCGCTGTCGGGATTGCGCCGGACGCTGGGCGTGCTTCGCCGGCCCGAGGAGGCCCCGCCGAGCGATCCGATGCCCGGGCTGGGGGACATCGAGCGGCTGGCCGCGGCCACGACGGAAGCAGGTGTTCGGGTCGAGGTGCGTCTGCTGGGGGAACGGCGTCCGCTGCCGCCGGAGATCGACGTCTCGGCCTACCGCATCATCCAGGAGGCCGTCACCAACGTGGTGCGCCACGCGGGCACCGGCTGGTGCCGGGTATCCGTCGAGTACCGAGACGACGAGGTGGTCATCGAGGTCCTCGACGGCGGACGCGGCCCCCACCACGCCGGGGGTGGCGGCTTCGGCCTGGTCGGGATGCGCGAGCGGGTCACTCTGCTGCAGGGACGGTTGTCCGCCGAACCGCGACCCGAGGGCGGTTTCCGAGTGGCGGCCCGCCTGCCCCTGACGACGGGAACGCGATGACCGTCCGCGTCGTCCTGGCCGACGACCAGCCGCTGATCCGTTCCGCCCTGCAGATGGTCGTCGCCGACGCCCCCGGTCTCGAACTCGTCGGTGAGGCCGCCACCGGGCTGCAAGCCGTCCGGCTGGCCGAGGACCTCCGCCCCGACGTCGTGGTGATGGACATTCGCATGCCCGGCATGGACGGCATCGAGGCCACCCGGCTGATCACCCAAGGCCCCAGCCGGGCCCAGGTCATCGTCTTGACCACCTTCGACGAGGACGACAACGTCTACGGCGCGCTCCGTGCGGGCGCATCCGGATTCCTCGTCAAAGACATGGCCCTGGACGACATCCTCACCGCGATCCGGGTGGTGGCCGCCGGTGACGCCCTGATCGCACCGGGCGTCACCCGGCGGCTGATCGAGGCGTTCACCGACCACCCCGCCCCCGGTCCCGCGCCGCGCGGGCCGGAGGGCATCACCGAGCGGGAACGCGAAGTCCTGACCCTGATCGGACGGGGCAGGTCCAACACCGAGATCGCCGCCGACCTGGTCATCAGCGTCGCCACCGTCAAGGTGTACGTGTCCCGGCTGCTGGCCAAACTGCAGGCGCGTGACCGGGTCCACCTCGTCATCCTCGCCTATGAGGCGGGGCTGGTGTCACCGTCGAAGTGACCGTCACACCGCGGTAGCCGTCCGTACCGCCTCCGCTTCGAGGGAGTCGTGACAGAGCCGGTGCGGCCGGCTCAGCCACTCCTCCGGTGTGGAGGACCGGGGAGACTCCTGGAGATCTCCCATCGTCCGGCCTCACCGAGCCCGGCGGTGAACGAGGCGACCCCGTCCGCTCCTTTCTCTCGATCAACTCACGCACGGTTTCCCGCGCGGTCACGGACTCTTCCTTCTTGCTCCAAAGCGGCCGAGGTCAGGGGCGGATGAGGTAGGCGCGGAGGGTCCGGGCCTCGCGCAGGAGCTTGGTGTCGCCCTTGCGGGCGGCGAGGGCGGTGAGCTCGGGGATCTCCGCTCGGGTATCGGTCCAGCGGGCGAGCATGGCTGCGAAGGTGATCAGGTAGATCAGCCCGGTTCTCGCTTTCTCCTTTTCTGCGGGAAGCAGCAGCCGAAGTGCCGTCTCCGTCACCGTCCACATCTGGTGGTGTGCGCCGTTCCTGGCGAAGTGCTCCAAGGCATCCGAGAGCTTCTTGATCGAATCACCGGTGTTCTTGATCCGCTGCGCGAACTGGACGGCGAGCTCGTCAAGGGGGAGTTCGTCTCCGGCGATCAGCTGGAGCACCGGCGCCGATGTGTGGTCGTGGCCGAACAACAGCGTGTCCTGGGCGAGAACCGCCGACAGCGCCGCACCCGCGGGACCGTCGGTGGTGATGAGCCGTTTCGTGGACGAGGCCACGGGGTCGTACCTGCTTGCCCGCACCAGCGCGAGCAGGTGGGCCGCACTCAGCTCACGGTGGTTGGGCAGGACCGGCGAAAAGTCCTCCACGAGCCAGGGGTTCACCCGGGTCGAAAGGTTGGTGAGGATTCCGTCGATCAGCGGATAGCCGGTCATAGGGGCGTCGACAACCGCGGTGGGCCGCAGCGTCCCGCTGTTCCCGGGATTCGGCGCCTGGTCGGGCGCGCCGGGAGGGGAGCCGCCGGAGTCCCGGTCGGCGCGGCCCTCGACCGGTCCGCGCTCGGCGAGCCACTGGGGGAGGAACAGGCGGGGATGGACGCGGGACCATTCGACCGTCACCTTCGGGTCGGGAAGCCCGCCCTCGGCGAGCCATCGGGCCGCCTGGCGTCCTTCGGGCGAGGTCAAGGTGGCGGCCTTCTCCTGGACCTCCGCGGGCACGGTACGGGCTACGCGGAGCAAGGCTTGCTGGAAGTCGGCGGGAAGGGGCGGGGTGCCCGCGGCTTCGCAGACGGCGAGCCGGTCCACGAACACGCCGGGGTCGAGCAGCCCGTCCTCCCGTGTGGGGGTGGCGAGCAGGACCGGCGGAGGATTTCCGGCGATCAGGGCGTCGAAGAGCTCGGCACAGCGGTTGAGAGTGATCCACTGGGGCGTCGGCACCTTGTCCGGGGCCGGTAGCAGGTCGGCGAAGGACGGTGGTGGGGCCGTGGGAAGGGGGCGAACGGCTGCCGAGGGTTCGCCGCCGGACGGGTGAAACATGCCTCTGAGGGGGTCGATCCAGGTTCCCAGGGTGTTGCGCAACGTGCCTGGCCTACGCAGGTACTCGGTGATGAGGTCGGTCGCGAGCCTGTCACGATCGATGTCGAGGGTGACGAGGGCCGCCAGAATGCGCTCGACGCGCCGTGGATTGTCGTCGGCGTGGTTGGCGAAGAGGTCGGCGATCTCCCTGGCGGACTTGAGCGGGGCGGGGAACGGACGCGGCCGAATCGGGCCGGGCAGCGTCCCGGGGACGAAGTCGTCGAACACCTCCTCGGCCTCGGCCACCTCACCGCCGAACGCCGCGGCGAGCGTCGAACCGAGCCGGGGCGGCAGCGCGGAGACCGCCTCGCCGATCGTGGTGGCGCCTGCCCGGCTCAACCGGGGTGCGAGCTTGAGTGCGATCCGTACCGCACGTTGCCGGACTTCGAAGGTTTTGTGGCCGAAGGCGAGGGTGAGCGCCGGGGCGAGTTCGTCGGCCGGGCCGGGCCGACGCCGTACCGACTCCTCCAGCCACATCAGACCGGATTCGGCCAGACCCCGCTCCACTCGGAAGAGCAGACCCTCCAAGGCCTCGGTGAGTTCGGACGGATCCAGGTCGTCGAGCCTGCGAAGGTGGTTGAGGGCGAGCTCGGCGATGGGGCCGGGTGCGGCGGGCAGCAGCCGGACGTAGTCGCGGGCCCGTGGGGCGATCTCTTCGGGTGTCGGCCGAAGGGCCTCGTGCAGCCGGCCGAAGTAGCGCAGATCGATCGGCGATCCGCCGCGCAGAAACCTCCCGACACAGCCGCGCAACAGGGTTTCCCGCCGGGCGGGGGTCGCTTCGGCGGCCAGCCCGGCGATCCACGGGTCGTCCGGCTTCGCCCATTGCAGCTGCCGGCCGACCCCTTCCGCCTCGAAGATCCGTGGCAGCATCCGGTCCAGGAGCGATCCGGGCTCGGTGGCCTCCTCGGCCGGGGTGGTGGTCGCGACCCAGCCGACGATGAGCGGGTCGTGGGCGGGAGGTTCGATCCCGGTACGGCGGAGCAGGCCGAGCGTGACGCCGACCCCCCAGGAGTCGGCCCTCCGGATCTTGAGGGAGAGCCGCCGGGCCAGGTCGGCCTGCCACTCCGCCGGCCGGGCGGCGAGGATTTCCAGCAGCCTGACGCGCTCGGATTCGTGCTCGGTCCCGCCCGGCGTGTGGTCCCGCCGGTACAGCCAGGTCACCAGGGCCGCGGTCCCGCCGATCGTCGCCGCTCCGGCGGCGCGCAGCGCGGGCCCGTACCGGATGAGGTTGTGCCACGGTTGCCAGTCCGGGTCCAGGCTCGGCAGCACCGGGAGGTGCCCGGGGAGGTTCTTGGCGATCTCACGCCGCTCGGCGTCGCCGAGCCCGGCGGTGAACGCGGCCACCTCGTCGGCGGCCTTGCGGTTGATCAGGTCGCGCACGGTCTCCCACGCGGTCATCGGGCTCCTTTGTACATGCTCGCGACGCGGTCGGGGTCAGGGACGGGTGAGACAGGCGTGTGCGGCTCGGGCCTCGCGCAGGACCTTGGTGTCGCCCTTGCGGGCGGCGAAGGCGGCCAGCTCGGGGATCTCCGTCCGGTTGTCCGTCCAGCGGGCGAGCGTCGCCGCGAAGGTGATCAGGTGGACCAAGCCGGTGCCCGCCTTCTCCCCTTCGGCGGGGAGCAGCAGCCGCAACACCGTCTCGGTCACCGGCCACACCTGGTGGTGTGCGCCCTTTCTGGCGAACTGTTCCAGCGCATCGGACAGCTTCTTGATCGACTCACCGCCGTGCTTGACCCGCTGGGCGAGCTGGAAGGCGAGTTCACCGGCCGGGAACCCGTCTTCGGCGAGCATCTGGAGCATCGGCTGCCAGAAGCCGTCGGGCAGGATCACTCGGGCGAGGACCGCGGAGAACACTTCGCCGGAGGCACCTCCCGAGCGGACGAGTGTGAAGAGATGCTCCCTTGTGGCGTACGCGCGGCGATACCGTTCGTCACCCAGGAACACCAGAAGATGAGCGGCGTTCAGTTCGCGGTGGCCCGGCAGGGTCGACGAGAAGTCTTCGATGCGTTGATTGGTCATCCCGCAGGTGCACCGGCGGGGGTCGGTGAGGATCCGGTCGATCAGCGCGTACCCGGTGGCGGGGCAGTCGATCATCGGGAACAGCCGAAGACCTCCGTCCCCGGGACTCGGCCCCGATCCCGCGTGGGCGGGGTCACCGCCTTCGGGTTCCGTAGCCGCCGGAAGGAGGGAACGGACGGAGCGGGTGTGGTGCACGGCAGACCACTCCAGGGTCACCTTCGGGTCGGGGAGCCCGCCGTCGGCGAGCCATCGGCCGGCCTGCCGTCCCTCGGGTGAGGTCAGAGCCGCGGCCCGCCGGAGGACGTCGGCGGGGACGGTACGGGCTACGCGGAGCAGGGCCTGCTGGAAGTCGGCGGGGAGCGGCGGGAGGCCCGCGGCCTCGCAGGCGGCGAGCCGGTCCACGAAGACGCCTGGGTCGAGCCGCCCGTCGTCGCGAGTGGGGGTGGCGAGCAGGACCGGAGGGGCGTTCCCGGTGACCAGCGCGTCGAAGAGCTCGGCGCAGCGGTTGAGTGTGAGCCAGACGGGTGGGGACACGCTGCTCGGATCCGGCAGCTTGGCCGGGAAAGACGGAGGCGACTGGAGGGTGTGCTCGCCGACTCGGACGTGCAGCGTCCGGTGGAGTGCGTTGAGCCAGGACATGGAGTTGCTCCAGCGCCTCCGTATGCTCACGTATCCGGCGCGGAGATCGCCGGTGAGCATGTCACGATCGAGATCGAGGGTGACAAGGGCGGCCAGGATACGTTCGAGGTTCCGCCACGTGTAGGCCTCGTAGCTTTTGAACAGGGTGTCGATCTCCTCGGGGGATTCGATCGGGGCGGGGAACGGGCCCGGCCGGATCGGGTCGGGCGGCGTTCCCGGGACGAAGTCGTCGAACACCTCCTCGGCTTCGGCCACCTCGCCGCCGAAGACCCCGGCGAGCGCGGCGCCGAGCTCCGGGGGCAGCCCGGAGACCGCCCCGCCGATCACGGCGGTGCTCTCCGCGCTCAACCCGGGGGCGAGGTTCAGCGCCAGCCGTACGGCGCGCCGCCGAACCTCGAAGGTTTTGTGGCCGAAGGCGACGGCGAGTGCTCCGGCCAGGTCGTCGGCGAGGCCCGGCTTGCGCCGGACCGACTCCTCCAGCCAGGCCAGACCGGATTCGGCCGGCCGCCGCTCGGGCCGGAACAGCACTCCCTCCAGGGCCTCGGCGAGTTCAAACGGGTCCAGGTCGTCCAGTGTGCGCAGGTGTCTGAGGGCGAGCTCGGCGATGGGGCCGGGTGCGGCGGGCAGCAGCCGGACGTAGTCGCGGGCCCGCGGGGCGATCTCCTCGGCGGTCGGCTTCAGCGCCTCGTGCAGCCGTCCGTAGTAGCGCAGGCCGGTCGGCGATCCGCCGCGCAGGAACCTTCCGACGCAGCCGCTCAGCAGCGTCTCCCGCCTGGCCGGGCCCGCATCGGCGATCAGTTCGGCGATCCACGGATCATCCGGTTGGGTCGACTCCAGGGCCCGGCCGACCCCCTCCGCCTCGAAGATCCGTGGGAGCATCCGCTCCAGGAGCGACCCGGGCCTGGCCGCCTCCTCGGACGGGGTGGTCGTCGCGACCCAGCCGACGACGAGCGCGTCGTGGGCCGGGGGTTCGGCCCCGGTACGGCGGAGCAGCTCAAGAACGATCCCGAGTCCCCAGGACCTGGAGTTGCGGATCTTGAGGGCGAGCCGGCCGGCCAGGTCGGCCTGCCATTCGACCGGCCGGGCCTGCAGGATCGTGAGCAGCCTGGTGCGCTCGGCCGTGTCCTCGGTCCGGCGTGGCGAATGATCCCGCCGGTGCAACCAGGTCGCCAGGGCGGCCGCTCCCTCGATCGTCGCCGCTCCGGCGGCGCGCAGCGCGAGCCCGTACAGGGCCACGGTCCTCCACGGGTCGTTCGGGGTACGCAGGACCGCGAGATGCCCAGGGAGGTTGTCGGCGACCTCACGGCGCTCGGCCTTGTCGAGTCCGGCGGCGAACGCGGCGATCCCGTCCGCGTCCTTCCGCTCGATCAGCTTGCGCACGGTCTCCCACGCGGTCATGAAGGGCCTCTCATCAGGGTTGCTCACGCCATGTGGAGGAATGCCCGTAAATTTAGGACCTTCATGCCTCGCTGGGTAGATTTGACGAGATGATCTCGATGTTGTAGCTCACGACCACGGAAAGCTC